>NZ_CP045994.1 GCF_016899425.1 Burkholderia sp. MS389 | reverse complement strand
CAGCGTCATAGCTGGAACGCCTTCGCGGTCGGGATCAGTTCGCGGCCTTCGCGCAGCAGGTACTTCTCGCCGAGCAGGCCTTCGATGATCGCCGCGCGCGTCGCCGGCGTGCCGAGGCCCTTGGCGGCCATCGCCTCGCGCAGCTCGTCGTCCTCGACGAGCTTGCCCGCGCCTTCCATCGCGGACAGCAGCGTCGCTTCCGAGTAGCGTGCGGGCGGCTTCGTCACGAGTGCGACGGCGGCGATTTCGTCCGTTTTCACCTTCTCGTCCTTCTGCACCGGCACGAGGTTCGCGTCCGCGCCTTCGGCGTCGCGGCCGTACACCTGCAGCCAGCCCGGCTCGACGAGCACCTTGCCCTCGGTCTTGAAGTGATGGCCGGCGACTTCGGTGATCCGCGTCGTCACGCGGAATTCGGCCGCCGGGAAGAACACCGCGAGGAAGCGCTTCACGACCAGGTCGTACAGCTTCTGCTCCGGTTCGGACAGCGACTTCGGCGCCTGCAGCGTCGGGATGATGGCAAAGTGGTCGCTGATCTTCGAGTTGTCGAAGATCCGCTTGTTCGGCTTCACCCAGCCCTTGTCGAGCACCTGCTTCGCATGCGGCAGGTAGTTGTTGCTTTCCTTGAGCATCTCGAGCGTGGACTGGACCGTCGACAGGTAGTCTTCCGGCAGCGCGCGCGCGTCGGTACGCGGGTAGGTCAGCACCTTGTGCTTTTCATACAGCGCCTGCGCGAGGCCGAGCGTGTTCTTCGCGGAGAAGCCGAAGCGCCCGTTCGCCTCGCGCTGCAGGCTCGTCAGGTCGAACAGCAGCGGCGACAGTTGCGTCGACGGCTTCGATTCCTCGGACACCGTGCCGACCTGGTCGCGGCAGGCGGCGACGATCGTTTCGGCGGCCGGCAGGCTCCACAGGCGGGAGTCGCGCTTTTCCGGATCGAATTCGTCGCGCTTGAATTTGGGGTCGTACCACTTGCCTTCGTAGAAGCCGCCCGCGCACGCGAATTCGGCCTTCACTTCCCAGTAGTCGCGCGGGACGAAGCGGCGGATTTTCTCTTCGCGTTCGACGACGATCGACAACGTTGGCGTCTGAACGCGGCCGACGGTGGTCAGAAAGAAGCCGCCGCCCTTGCTGTTGAACGCGGTCATCGCGCGGGTGCCGTTGATCCCGACGAGCCAGTCGGCTTCCGAGCGGCAGCGTGCGGCGTCGGCGAGCGGCTGCATGTCCGAGTCGCTGCGCAGGTTCGCGAAACCGTCGCGGATCGCCTGCGGCGTCATCGATTGCAGCCAGAGCCGCTGGACCGGCTGCTTCGCCTTCGCGTGCTGCGCGATCAGGCGGAAAATCAGCTCGCCTTCGCGCCCCGCGTCACATGCATTGATCAGGCGGTCGACGTCCTTGCGCTTCATCAGCTTCGTGAGGACCTTCAGGCGCGACTCGCTTTTTGCGATCGGGTTCAGGTCGAAATGCGGGGGGATGACGGGTAGATGCGCGAAGCTCCATTTCCCGCGCTTGACCTCGTACTCCTCCGGGGCGGCGATTTCCAGCAGGTGGCCGACAGCGGACGAAAGAACGAAATCGTCGCTCTCGTAATACTCGTCATGCTTGGTAAAGCCGCCCAAAGCGCGTGCGATGTCGTTCGCGACAGAAGGCTTTTCCGCAATGATCAGTGCTTTGGACATGACAGGTGTGTGTTGGTAGACCGGGTTCGCCGGTGTAGGTCCCTTTTACGACCGCTTTATAGCACACGCCGCAGCGACGGCGGCTCAGCGTGTAAAAAGCGGCTCATCATAGAGGGGGGCCGCAACGGCGGCAAGCGCCGGGCGCGGCGGCGCGCGCAAACCTGCGCCAAACCGCCGCGCCGGCCCGCGAATTCAGGCTTCGACGTTCAGGACGTCGCGCAATTTCGGTGCGTGCGGCGCACCAGGCACCGCGCTCAGGTCGGACAGCATGCGCTCGACGATCGCCGCGTGCGGCAGCACCGTGCCGAAGAAGCGTGCGGTGTGCGCATCCTCGATCAGGATGGTCGGGAAGTTCTCGACGTCGAGATCGTCGAGCCGGTCGGCATGGGTTTCGATGTCGATCCACGCGAAGCAGGCGTCCGGATGCGCGTCGGCGAGCTGGTCGAAGGCGGTCCGGTAGTCGCGGCACGTGCCGCACCAGTCGGCGCACAGGCACGCGACCAGCAACGTGCCGGGATCGGCGAGGCGCTCGGCGATCCGATCTGCGTCGGTGTCGAGATTCAGCGCGGGCATGGCATTCCTTGGGTAGCGTCGGCGGCCGGGCCGCCCCTATGCCGGGGAATGTAGCACGCCCCGCGCGGACGGGGTGGGCGCCGCATCAAGCCGCGCGAAGCGTCCGCCGGGGACACTGGCGACGCGGCCGGCCAGTTCCAGCGCGAGCAGCGCGCCATGCAGCACGTCGTCGGACAGGCCGCTGTGCTCGGCGAGCCATTCATACGTCACGGGCCCGTATCCCAGCGCGGCGAGCACTGCCTGTTCCGACGGGTTGCCCGGTGGCCGGGCTTCGATGCGAGGGGGCGGCGGCGCGCCCGCGACGGCGCGATCCGTTGGCGCGACGCCGGCAGCTTCGGGTTCGCGAATCGCACCGGCGTTCTCGCCCCGGTTGCCGGCCCGCGTCGCGCCGCCCGTTGCGCGCGCGGCCGGCTCGCCCAGCCCGTATTCCTCGAGCACGTCGAGCGGCGCCGCGGTGAGCTTTGCGCCGTCGCGGATCAGCGCGTGGCAGCCCTGCGCGAGCGGGGCGTGGATCGAACCGGGCATCGCGAACACATCGCGCCCCAGTTCGTTCGCGAGCCGCGCGGTGATCAGCGAGCCCGAGCGCGGGGCCGCCTCGACGACGAGCGCGCCGATCGCCAGCGCGGCGATCAGCCGGTTGCGCTGCGGGAAATGTGCGGCGCGGGCCGGCGTGCCGAGCGGCCATTCCGACACGATCGCGCCGTGCGCGGCGATTTCGTGGGCGAGCGCACGGTGCCGCGCCGGATAGACGAGATCGGCGCCCGTCGCGATCACCGCGACGGTGCCCGACCGGCCGTCGAGCCCGCCACGATGCGCGGCGCCGTCGATCCCGAGCGCGAGGCCCGAGACGATCGTGAGGCCCGCGTCGGACAACGCGTGGGCGAAGTGCGCGGCGTCGGCGAGCCCTTGCGGCGTCGCATGGCGGCTGCCGACGATGGCGAGGCCGTGTGCGTGCAGCAGGTCGAGCCGCCCCTTTACATATAGCAGCGGCGGCGGATCGTGCAGGTCGCGCAGCCGCGGCGGGTAGGCCGGGTCGCTCAGCGTGACGAGCCCGTTGCCCGGCCCGTCGAGCCACGCGAGCACGGCGCGGGTGCGCGTGTCGAGATCGTCGCGCTCGCTTGCGCGCACGGCCTGCGCGGCGGCGGGGCTGCTCACGGCGGCGATGGCTTCGTCGGACGCGCGCAGCAACGCCGCCGGCGAGCCGAATGCCGCGAGCAGCGCCTGTAGCACGGCGGCCGAGAGGCCGGGCGCATGCGCGAGCTGCAGCCAGGCGCGCAGCGCGGCGGGCGTCAGCGCTTGCGGGGACATGAGGCGGCCCTCGAATGCGGCGTCCAGCGGAGCGCGTGGCGCCATGATAAAATTTTCATCATCCGAAATACTCGACAGGGCCGTGCGCGCAGGCGCCCGGCCGATTGCAGGAGGCGCGATCCGCGGCATTGATATGCCACGCATCCGCCTCATCTTCATTGCATCCCGGCGGCGGCGCCAGCCGGCCGGATGGCCGATGCGGCGCGCCGCTCCACCGAATACCGAACACCATGGCTTTGCTCAATATTCTTCATTACCCCGACAAGCGGCTGCACAAGGTCGCGAAGCCCGTCGACAAGGTCGACGACCGGATCCGCAAGCTCGTCGCCGACATGGCCGAGACCATGTACGCGGCGCCCGGCATCGGCCTGGCGGCCACCCAGGTCGACGTGCACGAGCGCGTGATCGTGATCGACGTCTCCGAGGAGAAGAACGAGCTGCGCGCGTTCATCAACCCGGAAATCGTGTGGTCGAGCGACGCGAAGCAGACCTACGAGGAAGGCTGTTTGTCGGTGCCCGGCATCTACGACGAAGTCGAACGTCCCGACCACGTGCGCGTGCGCGCGCTCAACGAGCAGGGCGAGACGTTCGAGCTCGACTGCGAAGGGTTGCTCGCGGTGTGCGTCCAGCACGAGATGGATCACCTGATGGGCCGCGTGTTCGTCGAATACCTGTCGCCGCTCAAGCAGACGCGTATCAAGACGAAGATGAAGAAACTCGAACGCGCGATGTGATGCGCGTGCGCCCAGCCCGACCCCGAACGCTGTCATGACCCATACGTTGCGCGTGATTTTTGCCGGTACGCCGGAATTCGCCGCGGCCGCTCTTGCCGCGATCCACGAGGCCGGTTTCCCGGTGCCGCTCGTGCTCACCCAGCCCGATCGCCCGGCCGGGCGCGGGATGAAACTCCAGGCGAGCGCGGTGAAGCGCTACGCCGTCGAGCACGGGATGACCGTCGCGCAGCCGCCGTCGCTGCGCCGCGCGGGCAAGTACCCGGCGGAGGCGGCCGACGCGATCGAGCTGCTGCGCACGACGCCGCACGACGTGATGGTGGTGGCCGCGTACGGCCTGCTGCTGCCGCAGGAAGTGCTCGACATCCCGCGCGCCGGCTGCATCAACATCCACGCGTCGCTGCTGCCGCGCTGGCGCGGCGCCGCGCCGATCCATCGTGCGATCGAGGCCGGCGACGCCGAGACGGGCGTTACGCTGATGCAGATGGACGTTGGCCTCGACACCGGCGCGATGATCGAGGAGGCGCGCCTCGCGATCGCGCCCGACGATACGACCGCGACGCTGCACGACCGGCTCGCCGCCGACGGCGCGCGGCTGATCGTCGACGCGCTCGTGCGGCTCGAGCGCGACGGCACGCTGCCGGCGACGCCGCAGCCGGCCGACGGCGTGACCTACGCGGAAAAGATCGGCAAGCACGAAGCGGCGCTCGACTGGCGCAAGCCGGCCGACGTGCTCGCGCGTCAGGTGCGTGCGTTCGATCCGTTCCCGGGCGGCGTCGCGACGCTCGACGGCGCGGCCATCAAGCTGTGGGCGGCCGAGCCCGTGGCTGCGCCGGCCACGATTGCCGACGCGGCGCCCGGCACGATCGTCGAAGCCGCGCCGGAAGGCGTGGTGGTCGCATGCGGCAGCGGCGCGCTGCGCGTGACCCAGTTGCAGAAACCGGGCGGCAAGCGGCTGCCCGCGCGAGAATTCCTCGCCGGTTCGCCGCTCGCCGCCGGCCAGCGGTTCGCGCTGCCCGACGTGGACTGACACGGCCCGAGCGTCATTCGACCCGGTCCGCCGGCCCGGCGCAACTGGCCGGACGGCCGAGTCGCGCGGGGCGGCAGGCGCGCGTAGAATTTCCCTGCGCTCTCCGGTTTCGAGGTTTTCATGTTCGGCATCACCCATTTCGGCTTCTTCGTGTTCGCGGTTTTCCTGCTGAACATCACGCCCGGTCCCGATACGGCCTACATCGTCGGCCGCAGCGTCGCGCAGGGGCGCGGCGCGGGGCTGATGTCGGCGTTCGGCATTTCGGCCGGCTGCTGCGTCCATGCGCTCGCCTGCGCGTTCGGCCTGACCGCGCTGCTGGCCGCGTCGGCAACCGCGTTCACGGTGATCAAGCTGGTCGGCGCCGCGTACCTGATTTATCTCGGCGTGCGGATGATCATCGCGAAGCAGGCCGCCACGCCGTCGGGCGCCGAAGCCGCGCAGGCCGCGGCCGCCAAGCCGCTGCGCCAGCTGTTCATGCAGGGTTTCTGGACCAACGTGCTGAATCCGAAGGTCGTGCTGTTCTTCGTGTCGTTCTTTCCGCAGTTCGTATCGGCCGACAGCCCGCACAAGGCCTGGGCGTTCCTGACCCTCGGCGCGGTGTTCGTCGCGATGAGCACGGTCTGGACGAGCGTGGTCGCGTGGGTGGCGGGCAGCGTCACGCAGCGCTTTTCCGGCAAGCCGGGCGTCAGGAAGTGGCTCGACCGCACGGTCGGCAGCGCTTTCGTCGGGCTCGGCCTTCGTCTCGCCGCTTCGCAACGCTGAGATTGAATTTTTCCGGCAAGACCTTATCTAACAAATCACTTACAATTTTCCGCCGTGCGCTGTGATGCGCGGCGGGTCCCCTGACGGATAAGGAGTGGGTATGTTCAATTGGGTCAAAACGGCGATGCTGATGGCCGCGATCACGGCCCTGTTCATCGTGATCGGCGGGATGATCGGCGGCTCGCGCGGCATGACGATCGCGCTGCTGTTCGCGCTCGGCATGAATTTCTTCTCGTACTGGTTCTCGGACAAGATGGTGCTGCGCATGTACAACGCGCAGGAAGTCGACGAGAACACGGCGCCGCAGTTCTACCGGATGGTGCGCGAGCTGGCCACGCGCGCGAACCTGCCGATGCCGCGCGTCTACCTGATCAACGAGGATGCGCCGAACGCGTTCGCGACGGGCCGCAACCCGGAGCACGCGGCGGTCGCCGCGACGACGGGCATCCTGCGCGTGCTGTCGGAGCGCGAGATGCGCGGCGTGATGGCGCACGAGCTCGCGCACGTGAAGCACCGCGACATCCTGATCTCGACGATCACCGCGACGATGGCGGGCGCGATCTCGGCGCTCGCGAACTTCGCGATGTTCTTTGGCGGGCGCGACGAGAACGGCCGGCCGGCCAACCCGATCGCCGGTATCGCGGTCGCGCTGCTCGCGCCGATCGCCGGCGCGCTCATCCAGATGGCGATTTCGCGGGCCCGCGAGTTCGAGGCCGACCGCGGCGGCGCGCAGATTTCCGGCGATCCGCAGTCGCTCGCCACCGCGCTCGACAAGATCCATCGCTATGCGGCGGGCATCCCGTTCCAGGCGGCCGAAGCGCATCCGGCCACCGCGCAGATGATGATCATGAATCCGCTGCACGGCGGCGGTCTGCAGAACCTGTTCTCGACGCACCCGGCCACCGAGGAGCGCATCGCGCGCCTGATGGAGATGGCGCGCACCGGCCGCTTCGAGTGACGCTTGGCGACCCGCGCGGCCGTTGCCGCGCGGGGTCGCTTCGCCACCCCGCATGCTTCGCGCTGCGGGGTGTTTCATTTGTGCGCGCCGTAAAGGGGCCAAAGGGGCAGCATGGCCGCACGCTACAATGCGCGGTTTGGGATCGCCGGGCCAACTGGCGGTTGCGATCCCGCCGTTTGCCGCACCCGATTGCTCGCGCCTGTTTGCCGCGCTTGTTTGCCGATTCCGCACCGATGACACGACCCCGTTCTTCCGCTTCGACTTCCTCCGGCCGCCCGGCGCGCCTGGCTGCGCTGCACCTGGCGCCCGATTCGCTCGGCTTCGCGCTCGACGCGGCCGCGCAGGCGGTCGATGCGGTGCGACGCGGCACCGCGTTGCCGGCGGCATTGTCGGCGGTATTCGCGCAGATGCCATCCGGTGCGCAGCCGCTCGCGCGCGGCGCGACGCAGGACGTCGCCTATCGGACGATGCGCCGCCTCGGCAGCGCGGACTGGCTGATCGGCAAGTTCGTCAGCAAGGCGCCGCCCGCGCACGTGCACGCGGTGCTCGCCGGTGCGTTCGCGCTGCTGCTCGACCCGGCGGACGAGGCCGCGTACCCGGCGTTCACGGTGGTCGACCAGGCCGTCACCGTCATCGGCGCGCGGCGCGAATTCGCGTTCGCGAAGGGGATGGTCAACGCGGTGCTGCGCCGTTTCCTGCGCGAGCGCGACGCACTCGTCGCCGCGATGCAGGACGACCCGGTCGCGCGCTGGAACTACCGCGCGTGGTGGGTCGATGCGGTGAAGCGTGCATGGCCCGACGCGTGGCAGGCGATTCTCGCGGCCGGCGAGCGTCAGGGGCCGCTGACGCTGCGCGTGAATGCGCGCCGCGTGAGCGTCGACGCGTATCTCGACACGCTGCGCGCGAATGGAATCGAAGCGACCGCAATCGGCCGGCATGCGGTGCGACTCGCGTCGGCGCTGCCGGTCGAACGCATTCCGGGCTTCGCCGACGGCGTGGTGTCGGTGCAGGACGCCGGCGCGCAGCTCGCGGCCGAATGGCTCGGCGCGCGCGACGGCATGCGCGTGCTCGATGCGTGCGCGGCGCCCGGCGGCAAGACGGGCCATATTCTCGAACTCGCCGATGCGGACGTCGTGGCGCTCGAAAGCGACGCGACGCGCGCCGCGCGGATCGGCGAGAATCTCGTGCGCCTGTCGCTCGCCGCGAACGTGTGCGTCGGCGACGCCGGCGCGCCGGACGCGTGGTACGACGGGCGTCCGTTCGATCGCATCCTGGCCGACGTGCCGTGCTCGGCGTCCGGCATCGTGCGGCGGCACCCCGACATCCGCTGGCTGCGCCGCGAGGCCGACATCCCGGCGCTGGTCGCGGAGCAGCGGCGCATCCTGTCCGCGCTGTGGCCGCTCGTGAAACCGGGCGGCGAACTGCTTTACGTGACCTGCTCGATCTTCCCCGAGGAAGGCGAAGGGCAGGCCCGCTGGTTTGAAGCGGCCTGTGAAGATGCGGTACGATTGGACGCCCCCGGCCAACTGCTGCCGGGCGGCGTGCAGGGACGGGCGGCCGCCGGCGCACTCGACCAGAACACCGATCACGACGGATTTTTCTACGCGCGGTTTCAGAAACGGTGACGATCAAACACCTTTTTCCCTTTCGGCTCGCGGCCGTCTTGCTGGTCGCGTTGACGCTGTGTCTGGCCGTCGTCCGGCCGGCGCATGCCGAATCGATCGCCGTGCAGCGCGCGTCGCTCCAGTCCGACGGAAGCGGCTGGAGCCTCGACGCACGGTTCGACTTCGAGCTGAATCCGAACCTCGAGGATGCCGTCAACAAGGGCATCCCGCTTTACTTCACGACCGACTTCGAGCTGAGCCGCGCGCGCTGGTACTGGTTCGACGAGCAGCCGGTGGCGGTCACGCAGACGATCCGCCTGTCGTTCCAGCCGCTCACGCGCGAGTACCGCGTGTCGACGGGCGGCCTGCAGCTCGGCTTTCCGTCGCTGAAGGATGCGCTCGCGGTGGTCCGGCACATCACGTCGTGGCACGTGATCGACCGCAACCAGGTGCGCGCGGGCGAAACCTACACGGCGTCGGTGCGCATGCAGCTCGATACGGCGCTGATGCCGAAGCCGTTCCAGGTCGATGCCGTGAACAACCGCGACTGGACGCTCGGGTCGGACTGGAAGCGCTTCAACTTCACGGTGACCGAACGTGCTAAATAAAGTACGCCGCGCGGCCAGCGGGAAGAGCCTCCTGATCCGCGTGATCGTCTCGACGGTCGCGCTGACCGCGCTGCTGCTGCTCGTGCTGCTCGCGGCCGCGAGCGCGAACACCGAATTCTTCGACCGCTACTACTCGTGGCTGTACGCGACGAACATCGTCGTCGCGCTCGTGTTCCTGCTCGTGGTGCTCGGGCTGATCGGGATGATCGTCGTGCGCCTGAGGAAGGGCAAGTTCGGCACGCGGCTGCTCGCGAAGCTCGCGGTGTTCTTCGCGCTCGTCGGTGTGGTGCCGGGCGGGATCATCTACATCGTGTCGTACCAGTTCGTGTCGCGCAGTATCGAATCGTGGTTCGACGTGAACGTCGAGACGGCGCTGACGGCCGGCCTGAACCTCGGCCGCGGGATGCTCGATGCGTCGCTGTCCGATCTGCAGACGAAGGCGCGGCTGATGTCCGACCAGCTCGCGAGCGTCGATGCGAACACGAACGGCACGACGCTCACGCTGCTGCGGCTGCGCGACCAGTTCGGCGTGCAGGACGCGACGATCGTCGAGCCGAGCCGCGGCGGCTCGGGTGCCGCGCCCGACCTGCACATCGTCGCGCAGGCGTCGGGCAATTTCGCGGCGCTGATTCCGGACGACCTGCCGACGCCGCTGATGCTGAGCCAGGCACGCGAACACGGCGCGTATGCGGCGATCGAGGGCGAAGTCGACGGCGACCCGCGCGCGCACGGTGCGAAGGGCGCGCTGCGGCTGCGCGTCGTGCGGCCGATTCCCGATGCGACGACGTCGCTGCTGCAGCCGGCGGAGCGGTTCCTGCAGCTCACGCAGCCGGTGCCGCCCGGGCTCGCGCACAATGCGGACGCGGTGCAGCGCGCGTACCGCGAGTACCAGGAAAAGTCGCTCGGCCGCACGGGCCTGCGCAAGATGTACATCGGCACGCTGACGCTCGCGCTGTTTCTCGCGACCTTCATCGCGATGATGCTCGCGCTCGCGCTCGGCCAGCAGCTCGCGCGGCCGCTGTTCCTGCTCGCGCAGGGCACGAAGGAGATCACCGAAGGCGACTACACGCCGAAGCGCGAGATCAAGACGCGCGACGAGCTCGGCTTCCTTACGCAGTCGTTCAACGCGATGACGCGCCAGTTGTCGGAGGCGCGGCTCGCGGTCGAGAAGAACCGCATCGCGCTCGAGCATTCGAAGACGTATCTCGAGAGCATTCTCGCGAACCTGACGGCCGGCGTGTTCGTGCTCGACCGGCAGTTCCGGCTGACGACGGCCAATCGCGGCGCCGAGCGGATCTTCCGGCAGCCGTTCAACTCGCTGATCGGTACGACGCTCGACCGGATCGGCGTGGCCGCCGGGTTCGGCGCGATGGTGCGCAAGGCGTTCGCCGATCGCGAGGCGGCGTCCGACGGCGGCAGCGGCGATCGCGGCCACTGGCAGCAGCAGTTCGCGATCGAGGTGCCGGGCGAAACCGATCCGCTGACGCTGCTCGTGCGCGGCACGCGGCTCGTGTCGACGGTCGAGGGGCAGGCCGACGATCCGCAGACGTCCGGCTACGTCGTCGTGTTCGACGACATCTCCGACGTGATTTCCGCGCAGCGTTCGGTTGCGTGGGGCGAGGTCGCGCGGCGGCTCGCGCACGAGATCAAGAATCCGCTGACGCCGATCCAGCTGTCGGCCGAGCGGCTGCAGATGAAGCTGTCGGACAAACTCTCACCGCCCGACGCGGACGTGCTCAAGCGCGGCGCGACGATGATCGTGAACCAGGTGGCCGCGATGAAGCGGATGGTCGACGATTTCCGCGAATACGCGCGCACGCCGCCGGCGGTGCTCGCGAACCTGCAGTTGAACGAACTGGCGAGCGAGGTGCTCGGGCTGTACGGTGTGGGCGAAGGCAAGAGCTCGATCGTCGCCGAGCTCGCGCCGTCGCTGCCGGTGATTCGCGGCGACGCGACGCAATTGCGCCAGGTGATTCACAACCTGCTGCAGAATGCGCAGGATTCGGTTGCGGAGTCCGCGCATCCGCGTGTGTTGATCGAAACCAAGACAGTAGAATATGGCGACCCCGACGCCGAGGGCAAAACGCGCGTCGCGGTACGTCTGACCGTGTCCGACAACGGGCCCGGTTTTCCGGCACGCATCCTGACCCGCGCGTTCGAGCCTTACGTGACGACGAAGGCGAAGGGCACGGGGCTCGGGCTGGCCACGGTCAAGAAAATCGTTGACGAGCACGGCGCGCGGATCGATCTGCGCAATCGCATGCACGGCGAGACCGTCGAGGGTGCGCAGGTGTCGATCCTGTTCCTGCAGATGGCGAGCGATACGCCAGGCGCCGAACCCGGTGCGCAGGACGGGGCGACTCCCGCCAAGACAAAAGCAAGTGAGCAGACAAAGGCAGCGTAAATGGCAACCATCCTGGTGGTAGATGATGAAATGGGCATCCGGGAATTGCTCTCGGAGATCCTCAGCGATGAAGGACATGTCGTCGAGGCGGCGGAGAACGCGCAGGCCGCGCGGGAATACCGGCTGAATCAGGCGCCCGATCTCGTGCTGCTCGATATCTGGATGCCCGATACCGACGGCGTCACGCTGCTCAAGGAATGGGCGGCGCAGGGGCTGCTGACGATGCCCGTGATCATGATGTCCGGGCACGCGACGATCGATACGGCCGTCGAGGCGACGAAGATCGGCGCGCTCGATTTCCTCGAGAAACCGATCGCGCTGCAGAAGCTGCTGAAGTCGGTCGAGCACGGGCTTGCGCGCGGCGCAGCGCCGGTGTCCGCGAACGCGGCGGCGAAGGCGGGCGGCGGGCAGGCCGCGGGGCCGGCGGCGGTCGCGTCCGCGGCGGCGCTGCCGACGCTCGGCGACGACATGGCGTCGGCGCTCGGCCTCGCGGGCCAGACGGCCGCGATCCCGTTCGACATCCCGTTGCGCGAGGCGCGCGATGCGTTCGAGCGCGCGTACTTCGAATATCACCTTGCGCGCGAGAACGGCAGCATGACGCGCGTCGCGGAGAAGACGGGCCTCGAGCGCACGCACCTGTATCGCAAGCTGAAGCAACTCGGCGTCGAGCTCGGCAAGAAGCCGTCGGAAGGCGCGCTGTAAAAAATTTCGCGAAAGCACTTGCTCGGGGCCGAATAGCTCGATATACTTTCATTCTTCGTTGGCCCGGTAGCTCAGTTGGTAGAGCAGCGGATTGAAAATCCGCGTGTCGATGGTTCGATTCCGTCCCAGGCCACCAGCATTTAAAACCCCAAGAATCGGAAGGTTCTTGGGGTTTTTCGTTTGTGGTGGATATCGCGCGTCGTGAGCGGCGGGCCCGGCAGCATTCGCCGGGGCATGATAAAATCCGTGCCCGCTCAATGACTTAGCGCATCGCTTCATGCGCATGGCAGGCTGCCCGCGGCGCACCTGCCGTGGCGCGCGGCCACGATGCCGCGCGATGAGCGGTATAAGCGCGCCGCCGCATTCGCGGCCGACCGCGCTGCCTATACTGGTCGGGCCGGCGCAGGCCGGCCGCGTCGGCCGCCCGGTGGCAGCCGGCCTCGGGGCGCAGTGCGACGCGAGCCTACACATTCACGGAGTATCACGGTGATTCGGACAGACGCTAAAGACGGCGCGCTCGTGTTGTTTTCCGGCGGGCAGGACTCCGCCACGTGCGTGGCATGGGCCCTCGAGCGCTACCAGACGGTCGAGACGCTCGGCTTCGATTACGGCCAGCGTCATCGCGTCGAACTCGAGTGCCGCGAAGGCGTGCGCGAAGCGCTGAAGCGCAAGTTTCCGGCGTGGTCGGACCGGCTCGGCGACGATCACATGATCGACCTGTCGGTGCTCGGCGCGATCAGCGATACCGCGATGACGCGCACGATCGAGATCGAGACGACGGCCAACGGCCTGCCGAACACGTTCGTGCCGGGCCGCAACCTGATGTTCATGACGATCGCCGCGGCGATCGCCTATCGCCGCGGGCTGCGCATGCTGGTCGGCGGGATGTGCGAGACCGATTTCTCCGGCTATCCGGACTGCCGCGACGACACGATGAAGGCGCTGCAGGTCGCGCTGAATCTCGGGATGGATACGCGCATCGTGCTCGAGACGCCGCTGATGTGGCTCGACAAGGCGCAGACCTGGCAGCTCGCCGAACAGCTCGGCGGCAACGCGCTCGTCGAACTGATCCGCGTCGAGACGCACACGTGCTACGTGGGCGAGCGTGCGGAGCTGCACGACTGGGGCTTCGGCTGCGGCGAATGCCCGGCCTGCAAGCTGCGCAAGCGCGGCTACGAGGCCTACCTGAAGGGCGAGCGGGTGACCGAAGCGCCGCTGTGACGCGGCTCGCGCGGGCAGCGCTTGATGGACAACGGATTCTGATCGACAACGAGCGGCGCGAGCCGGACGAAGCACGATGACTTACGCGGTCAAGGAAATTTTCTACACGTTGCAGGGCGAGGGCGCGAATGCGGGCCGGCCGGCCGTGTTCTGCCGGTTCGCCGGCTGCAACCTGTGGTCGGGCCGCGAAGAGGATCGTGCGGAGGCCGTGTGCCGCTTCTGCGATACGGATTTCGTCGGCACCGACGGCGAGAACGGCGGCAAGTTCAAGGATGCCGCCGCGCTCGTCGCGACGATCGCCGGCCTGTGGCCGGACGGCGAAGCGCACCGCTTCGTCGTCTGCACGGGCGGCGAGCCGATGCTGCAGCTCGACCAGCCGCTCGTCGACGCGCTGCATGCGGCCGGCTTCGAGATCGCGATCGAGACCAATGGTTCGCTGCCGGTGCTCGACACGATCGACTGGATCTGCGTGAGCCCGAAGGCCGATGCGCCGCTCGTCGTCACGAAGGGCAACGAACTGAAGGTCGTCGTGCCGCAGGACAACCAGCGGCTCGCCGACTACGCGAAGCTCGATTTCGAGTATTTTCTCGTGCAGCCGATGGACGGCCCGTCGCGCGACCTCAACACGAAGCTCGCGATCGACTGGTGCAAGCGTCATCCGCAGTGGCGGCTGTCGATGCAGACCCACAAATATCTGAACATTCCCTGAGCCACGGCCTTTGACATCGTGCTGATTACCCGAAAACTCGAATTCGACGCGGGCCACCGCATTCCCGATCACCGCAGCCAGTGCAGGAACCTGCACGGCCATCGCTACGTGCTCGAAATCACGCTGCGCGGCGATCTCGTCGATACCGAGGGCGCGCCCGACCGCGGCATGGTGATGGATTTCGCCGACGTGAAGGCGCTCGCGATGGAGCACCTCGTCAGCAAGTGGGACCACGCGTTCCTGGTCTATGCGCGCGACGACGTCGTGCGCTCGTTCCTCGAGCAGATGGCCGACCACAAGACCGTCGTGATCGACCGGATCCCGACCGTCGAGAACCTCGCGGCGATCGCGTTCGACCGCCTCGCGAACGTGTACGACGCGCACTACGGCGTGAACCTGCGCCTCGAGCGCGTGCGCTTGTACGAAACGCCGAACTGCTGGGCCGACGTCGAGCGCCAGTCCGGCCGCTGATCCTGCCTGCACCGGCAGCCCCGCCGTCCGGCGCGGGCTGCCCGTCACCGCGCCTGGCGGTGTCGCCTCCCGCCGTCCCGCGCCGGTACGGCTTCCCCCGTCTGTTCCCGCATCGAGCACCCCGCCGCGCTATGATCGTCGTGCGGCACCGAAAAACGCGCGCGTGGGCGATCGCGCGGCCCGCGCTGTCAGATCGGCCGTCCCGGTCCGACTCACGTTCTGCGGCGCGCGGTCTGCCGCCGCCGCCATGCTTCGATTGCTTGGGCGGTGCGCGTTTCGCTTCGCCTGTTGCTTGTCCCGTTCGATTGCCGTTCCGTTCCGGAGGCCGTATCGATGAGCACGCTCACCAATTCCCTCAAACAACGCCTGCGCGACGGTGACGAGCCGCTGTACGGCCTGTGGCTGTCGCTCGGCAGCGACTCGGCCGCGGAAGCGCTCGCGCATGCCGGTTACGACTGGCTCTGCATCGACATGGAGCATGCGCCGAACGACAGTCGCGACGTGGCATCGCAACTGCGCGCGATCGCCGCGGCGCACCTGCCGAGCGAGCCGGTCGTGCGCGTGCCGGCGCGCGAGCCGTGGCTCGTGAAGCGCGCGCTCGACGCCGGCGCGCGCACGCTGATGTTCCCGTGTATCGAGTCGCCCGACGACGCCGCGCACGCGGTGCGGCTCACGCGCTTCCCGTCGCCGGAATCGCCGGACGGGCTGCGCGGCGTGGCCGGCATGGTGCGCGCGGCGGCATTCGGCATGCGCCGCGACTACCTGCAGACGGCGAATGCGCAAGTCGCGGTGGTCGTGCAGGTCGAATCGGCGCGCGGCGTCGACGAAGTCGAGCGGATCGCGGCGACGCCCGGCGTCGATTGCCTGTTCGTCGGCCCGGCCGATCTCGCGGCGAGCCTCGGGCATCTCGGCGATATCCGCCACCCGGACGTCGAAACCGCGATGGCGCGCGTGCTCGCGGCCGGCAAGCAGGCGGGCGTCGCGGTCGGCATCTTCGCCGGCGATACGGCGGCCGCGCGCCAGTATCGCGACGCCGGATACCGGATGATTACCGTATCGGCCGACGTGAGCTGGCTGTTGCGCGCGACGCGGCAGGCGTTGCAGGAGGTACGGTCATGAACGGAGCAGACGCTGCGTGCCGCAGGCGGGTGCGGATCGGGGCGATGGTCGGGCTGTGGGCCGTGTGGACGGCGGCCGCCGCGCAGGGCGTGCCGCAAGCGAAGCCCGATCCGGCGCGCGAGACGCAATCGGCGGTCGCCGACTACAACGCCGGCGACTATCGCGCGGCGCTCGTGCAGTTCCACGATGCGGCCGAGCGCGGCGATCGCCTCGCGCAGTTCAACTACGCGATGATGCTGCTGACGGGCGAAGGCGTGACGGCGAACATCGACGAAGGGGTGCGCTGGCTCAAGCGCGCGGCGGACGCGAACATGTCGCACGCGCAGTACGTGTACGGCCGGATGTTCGACGACGGCGAGTTCGTCGCGCGCAACCCGGCAGAAGCGCATCGCTGGTTCCTGCGGGCCGCGAAGCAGGGGCATGTGCAGGCCGAGCTGTCGCTCGCAAACCAGTTCCTCGACGGGCGCGGTACGCCGCGCGACAACCGGCAGGCGTTCACGTGGTACAAGCAGGCCGCCGACGCCGGCGATCCCGTCGCGCAGTACGTGACCGCGTCGTTCTACGAGCGCGGCGGCGACGGCGTCGCGCAGAACCTGAACATCGCGCGCGCGTATTACGCGGCGGCGGCCGCGCAGGGCGACGAGACGGCCGGGCTGAAATTCAAGGAGTTGAGCGCGCGGCTGAAGGCGCCGACGCCGGCATCGGGCGCCGGCGCGGTGCAGCCAGGCAAGCCGTACGCGCCGCCGCAGTAAGCGGCCTGGCCCAATGAAAAACGGCGCCGGGGCGCCGTTTTCGTGTGTCGCGGGGCAGGCCGCGCGGTCAGCTCTTCATCAGCCGCCGCTGCCGCCCGACGCTCATGATCATCCCGATCGCGATGCCGAGCGTCGTGAGCGCGGTGCCGCCGTAGCTCATGAACGGCAGCGGCACGCCGACGACCGGCAGCACGCCGCTCACCATCCCGATGTTGACGAACGCGTAGACGAAGAACGCGAGCGTGAGCGAGCCCGCGAGCAGCCGGCCGAACTGCGTCGCGCCCTGCGCGGCGATGTAGAGGCCGCGTGCGATCAGCGCCATGTACAGCGTCAGCAGCACGAGCCCGCCGGCGAGCCCCCATTCCTCGGAGAACACCGCGAAGATGAAGTCGGTGTGCTTTTCCGGAATGAATTCGAGGTGCGCCTGCGTGCCTTTCAGGTAGCCCTTGCCGAGCGCGCCGCCCGAGCCGATCGCGATCACGGCCTGGATCGTGTGGAAGCCCTTGCCGAGCGGGTCGGACGTGGGGTCGAGCAGTGTGCACACACGGTGCTTCTGGTAGTCGTGCATCAGCGGCCACTGCACTTCGGGCTGGCAGATGCGTTCCTCGAACACGGCGATCGAGCCGACCGCGATCACGCCCGCGACGAGCACGGGCACGATCAGCTTGAACGACAGGCCGGCGAGATAGATCACGAAGAAGCCGGCCGCGAACACGAGCAGGCCCGTGCCGAGGTCGGGCTGCTTCGCGATCAGCCCGACCGGCACCATCAGGATCCCGAACGCGGCGACGAAGTCGTACCAGCGCAGCCCGCCTTCGCGGCGCTGGTAGTACCACGCGAGCATCAGCGGCGTCGCGATCTTCAGGATTTCCGACGGCTGGATCACGACGCCGACGTTCAGCCAGCGCTTCGCGCCCTTCTTGGTCATCCCGAACAGCGCGACGGCAATCAGCAGCGCGACCCCGAACGTATAGAGCGGGACCGCGAAGCGCATCAGCGTGGTCGGCGGGATGTTGGCGATCACCCACATCAGCACGAACGTCAGCAGAATGTTGCGCAACTGGTCCTCGACGCGGCCCGGCACGTCGATCGACGCGCTGTACAGCGTGACGATGCCGACGCACAGCAGCAGGAACACGATGAGGGCGAGCGGGCGGTCGAAGCCCGCGAACATCTGCTTGATCTTGTCGAGCCAGGCGCGCTTGTCGAATTGCATGCCTTTCTCCGTTAATGAGCGGTGCCGGCGTCCGCCGCTTTCGCGGGGGCCGTTGCGCGGTGGTTGTCGTCCCGCGGCGTGGCGACGACCGGCTGCGCGTCGCTGGCGGGCCGGCGCGGCCGGTGCGGGCGCCGGATCGGCGGCAGGCTCGCGGCCATCGGCGCCGCGGCGCTCGCGTCGGCCGGCGCGGTGGCGCTGGCGCTAGCCGGCCCCGAGGCATCCGACGCCCCCGATGCCGCATCGGCCGCGCTGGCCGCCGACGGCACGACCGGCTGCGGCAGCGCGGTGAAGCCGGCCGCGATCGTGGCGGGCTTCGACGTGTCGCCGACCACCGGCGCGCTCACCGGCTCGGTGGCCGACGCCGCGGCGGCCACGGCCGCGGCTTCGTTCTTCGGGTTCTGGCGCTCGACGAGGTAGTAGTCGAGCACGCGCCGCGCGATCGGGCCGGCGGCCTGCGCGCCCCAGCCGCCGTTCTCGACGACCAGCGCAATGGCGATCTGCGGATGGTCGACCGGCGCGTACGCGATGAACAGCGCGTGGTCGCGCAGGTGCTCGGCGAGCAGGTGGCCCTTGTAGTTCGAGCCCTGCAGCGAGAACACCTGCGCGGTCCCGGTCTTGCCGGCCGCGAGGTACGGCACGCCGCGGAACACCTTGTACGCGGTGCCGGACGGGTTCTCGATCACGTTCTCCATCCCGCGCTTCACGACGTCGATGTCGGCCGCCTTGAGCGGGATCACGTCGCTTTCCTTCGGCACGGTCAGGTGGCGCGCACGCGAGATCGGATCCTCGACTTCCTTCACGAGGTGAGGCTTCATCACGACGCCGTTGTTCGCGAGCGTCGCCGTGGCGTGCGCGAGCTGCAGGATCGTGAACGAGTTGTAGCCCTGGCCGATCCCGAGGCTGATCGTCTCGCCGTCGAACCACTTCTGCTGCGCCGCTTTCTTGAACGCCTTCTTCTTCCAGTCGGTCGACGGCAGGATCCCGCGCGCCTCGCCCTGGATGTCGATCCCGGTGATCTGGCCGAAGCCGAACGGCTTCATGAAGTTCGCGATCGCGTTCACGCCGAGGTCGCGCGCGAGCATGTAGAAGTAGGTGTCGTTCGACACCATGATCGCCTTGTTCATGTCGACCCAGCCCTGGCCCGAGCGCACGTCGTTGCGGAACGTGTGGCCGCCGAACGTGAAGTAGCCGGGATCCTGGAAGCCCCAGCCCGGCGTGCGCTTGCCGAGCGTCAGGCCGGCGAGCGCCATGAACGGCTTGTACGTCGAGCCGGGCGGGTAGGTGCCGTGCAGCGGGCGGTTCAGCAGCGGCTTGTCGGGCGAGTTGTTCAGCTCGTCCCAGGTCTGCTGGTCGATGCCGTCGACGAACGAGTTCGGGTCGAAGCTTGGCGACGACACGAACGCGAGCACGTCGCCCGTCTTCGGCTCGATCGCGACGAGCGCGCCGCGCTTGCCGGCGAACGCCTGCTCGGCGACCTGCTGCAGCCCGATGTCGAGCGACAGCACGAGGTTGTTGCCGGGCGTCGCCTGCGTGCGCGACAGCGTGCGCACCGGCCGGCCGCCGGCCGTCACCTCGACTTCCTCGAAACCCGTCAGCCCGTGCAGCTCGGTTTCGTAGCTCTGCTCGACGCCGATCTTGCCGATGTAGTCGGTGCCCTTGTAGTTGTTCGCGTCGCGGCGCGGATCGTAGTGCTCCTGGTCGCTGTCGTTGTCGTCGCTCATCGCGTCGATGCGATCCTGGTCGCGCTTCGAGATCCGGCCGATATAGCCGATCACGTGCGCGGCCGTCATGCCGAGCGGGTACTGACGGAACAGCCGCGCGCGCACGTCGACGCCGGGGAAGCGGAAACGCTGCGCGGTGAAGCGCGCGACTTCCGCGTCGGTGAGCCGCGTGCGGATCGGCAGGCTCTCGAAGTTCTTCGAGTCTTCCTGCAGCTTCTTGAAGCGGCGGCGGTCGCGTGCGTCGATCGGGATGATCTCGGACAGCTTGTCGATCGTGTTGTCGAGCGTGTCGTCGAGCTTCGACGGCGTGATCTCGAGCGTGTACGCCGAGTAGTTCTTCGCGAGGATCACGCCGTTGCGGTCGGTGATGATCCCGCGGTTCGGCACGATCGGCGCGACGGAGATGCGGTTTTCCTCGGCCTGCAGCGCGTATTTGCCGTGCTGCATCAGCTGCAGGTAGAAGAAGCGGCTCGCGAGCAGCCCGAAGCAGACGAACACGAACACGCCCGCCGCCGCGACGCGCAGGCGGAACCTCGAGAGCTGCTGTTGGGTGTCGTTGAATTCGGTCATTTAAGGGCAATCTGGCCCGCGCGCGGGCGCGGGCGAGGTGCCGCCCCGGAGCGCGTCGCGCGGCGGGCGTGGGGGCGGCGGGTATTCAAGGTCGGTCCGGCTCAGATCGGTCGCGTATCGTCCGGGTCGACCGGGCGGCGTTGCGGCATCAGCAGCAGGTGGCTCGCGATCGGCCACAGCGCGGCTTCGACGAAACCGTCGACCAGATAGCGCCAGCCGGGGAACGCGGCGCCCATCAGCAGGCGGATCACGAACGGCACGAGCTGCGCGGCGACGAGCAGCGGCGTGACGTACAGCACCTGCACGCCGATCGGCATCCACAGCACGCGGCGGTGGATCGTGATCGCGCCGTACGACAGCAGCGTATAGGCGAGCGCGTGCTCGCCGAGCAGCCCCGCGTCGTGCACGTCCATCAGGATGCCGAGCGCGAACGCGACGCCCATCCCGACCTTGCGCGGTTGATGGATGTTCCAGAAGAGCAGCACGAGCGCGACGAAGTCGGGCACGCCGGGCAGGCGGCCCCACGGCATCAGGTTCAGCAGGAACGCGGCGGCGAGGCTGAAGACGATGAAATACGGATTGACCGGCTGCAGGATGTATTGCGGGCGGTTCATCGCTGGGCTCCTGATTGCCCGGCGGCGGGCTTCGCGGGCGCGGCGGCCGGTTGGGCCGGCGCGGCAGGCGCCGCGGGCGCCGGCTTTGCGCCGGGCTGGGCCGCGGCGGCCGGCTTCGCGTTCGCGTCGGCCTTGTCGGTTTTCTCCGCTTTGTCGCTCTTCGCGGCGGCTTTCGCGCCCTTCTTGCCCTTCGCGTTCTTCTCGGTCGCGGGATCAAGCTCGGCCGGGCGCGGCGGGATGTCGTTCCGGTAATGCAGCACGAGCATCTGGCGCGCGCCGCGCACGGCCGCGACCGGTGCGCAGGTCACGCGGGCGAACGCGGTATCGGCGAGCTTGTCGACGCGCACGACCTTCGCGACCGGCAGGCCGGGCGGATAGACGCCGTCGAGGCCGCTCGTGACGAGCTCGTCGCCGGCGACGAGATCCGCGCTCGTCGGCACGAAGCGCAGGTCGAGCGAATCGCCCTTCGGCGTGCCGTAGATCACGCTGCGCAGGCCGGTGCGCAGCACCTGCACGGGGATCGCGAGATCGCGGTCGGTGACCAGCGTGACTTCGGATTGCAGCGGGAACACGCGCGTGACCTGACCGATCACGCCGTCCTCGCTGACGACGGGCGAGCCGTCCTGGATGCCTTGCTGCGAGCCTTGGCCGACCACGATCTTCTGCGTGAAGGGATCGCTCGTGTCGTACTGGATCTCGACCGGCGTCGATTGCGTCGCGATGTGCTGGCGCAGTTCGAGCACCGCGCGCAGGTGCGCGTTTTCCTGCGTGAGCACGGCGGCCTGGTTGGCCTGCGTGGACAATTGCAGGTTGCGCTTGCGCAGATCGTCGTTCTCGTGGCGCAGCGACGCGCCGGTAACGGCGATGTCGGCCGCGCCCATGAACAGGTCGCGCGGCACGAGCGCCGCGCGTTGCAGCGGGTAGAGCACGGTGCCGAGCACGCCGCGCACGATTTCGAGCGTGCTGAAGCGCGCGTCCGACACGAGGAGCGCGATGGCGAGGGCGACGAAGAAGATGAGCCGCGCGAGCGCGGGCGGACCTTGCTTGAAGAGGGGCGGCGGACTGTATTCCATGGTCGGCGCCGGGCGCGTGTGATCGGTTAAATAATGCTCAGACGCGCAAACGGCGCGGCGGTTCGTTCTGAACGAGCGATCCGGCCACGCCGCGGGTGCGTCATATCAAACGGGACTGCTTAGGCGATCACTCGGCGATCACTCGTACGAGAAGATGCTGCCCAGCTTGTCCATGCGCTCGAGCGCCATGCCCGAACCGCGTACGACGCAGGTGAGCGGATCCTCGGCGACGAGCACCGGCAGGCCGGTTTCTTCCGCGAGCAGGCGATCGAGGTCGCGCAGCAGCGCGCCGCCGCCCGTCAGCATCATCCCGCGTTCGGCGATGTCGGCGCCGAGTTCCGGCGGCGTCTGTTCGAGCGCGATCTTCACCGACGACACGATCTGGTTCAGCGGATCGGTCAGCGCTTCGAGGATTTCGTTGCTGGAGATCGTGAAGCTGCGCGGGATGCCTTCCGACAGGTTGCGGCCCTTCACTTCCATTTCCTTGACTTCGGAGCCCGGGAACGCGGAGCCGATTTCCTTCTTGATCGCCTCGGCGGTCTGCTCGCCGATCAGCATCCCGTAGTTGCGGCGGATGTAGTTGACGATCGCCTCGTCGAACTTGTCGCCGCCGACGCGCACCGAGCCTTTGTACACGATGCCGCCGAGCGAGATCACGCCGACTTCGGTCGTGCCGCCGCCGATGTCGACGACCATCGAGCCGGTGGCTTCGGACACCGGCAGGCCCGCGCCGATCGCGGCCGCCATCGGCTCCTCGATCAGATAGACCTGCGACGCGCCGGCGCCGTGCGCCGCTTCCTTGATCGCGCGGCGCTCGACCTGGGTCGAGCCGCACGGCACGCAGATGATGATGCGCGGCGACGGCGAGAACATGCGCGACTCGTGGGCCGTCTTGATGAACTGCTTGATCATCTGCTCGGTGACGGTGAAGTCGGCGATCACGCCGTCCTTCATCGGGCGGATCGCCTCGATGTTGCCCGGCACCTTGCCGAGCATCTGCTTGGCTTCCTTGCCGACCGCCTGGATCGTCTTCTTGCCGTTGGGGCCGCCTTCCTGGCGGATCGACACGACGGACGGCTCATCGAGGACGATGCCCTTGCCGCGCATGTAGATCAGGGTGTTTGCGGTGCCGAGGTCGATCGCGAGATCGTTGGAGAAGTAGCTGCGCAAAAAACCGAACATTCAGAATCCTGTTTCGCTCTGGGCCGGCCCTGCATAGCGAGCGCTGAGGGCGGCAGCGGAAAAAATAACAGCCTCGGGAAGCGTGGCGGAAGCGGCCGCCGCGGCGCACGAAGCTGCGAGTGATGTCTACCGGGGATCGCACGAAGCACGCACGGCTTGCCGAAACAGGGCGAAACGGTGCGGGAAAAGGCTGCCGGGTTTGGGTCGAACGCGTAATGATACCTTATAATTTCTCGGTATTTGAATCGAAACGGGCGGTATTTTTGCCGCTTCGGCCCCGATTTTTGAGGGTGGGATCGCACCCTCCAACCCCCCGCCGCAGTGCTGTCGTCGATGCACTGCGCAGCCTTGTTTTTCCGGTGATCGCATGGCCCTGACCCTGACCGATGTGAAACGCATCGCGCACCTGGCGCGACTCGAAATGGCCGACGCCGACGCCGAGCACATGCTCGGCCAGCTCAATGAATTCTTCGGCCTCGTCGAACAGATGCAGGCGGTCGACACCGCCGGCATCGCGCCGCTCGCCCACCCGATCGAACAGATCCAGGAAGTCGCGCAGCGCCTGCGCGACGACGCCGTGACGGAAGTCGTCGATCGCGACGACAACCAGCGTCCGGCGCCGGCCGTCCAGGACGGCCTCTATCTCGTGCCGAAGGTGATCGAGTAAGCATTCGATGACAAGCGCGCCGGCCGTCCAGCGCCGCGCGCCACCCAGAATTCCCAGGAAAACCACTCAATGCACGCAAAAAGCCTGACCGAACTGCGCGCCGCGCTCGCCGCCAAGGAATGCTCGGCCGTCGAGCTCGCGCAGCACTACCTGAAACGGATCGACGCCGCGCGCGACCTGAACGCGTTCGTCCACGTCGACGCCGACCTCACCCTCGCGCAGGCGAAAGCCGCCGACGCGGAACTCGCCCGCGGTGCGGGCGGCGCGCTGACCGGCCTGCCGATCGCGCACAAGGACGTGTTCGTCACGCGCGGCTGGCGCTCGACCGCCGGCTCGAAGATGCTCGCGAACTACGAGAGCCCGTTCGACGCGACCGTCGTCGCCCGCCTGCAGGCGGCCGGCATGGTCACGCTCGGCAAGACCAACATGGACGAGTTCGCGATGGGCTCGTCCAACGAGAATTCGGCGTTCGGCGCGGTGAAGAACCCGTGGGACACGAACGCGGTGCCGGGCGGCAGCTCGGGCGGCAGCTCGGCCGCCGTCGCCGCGCGCCTCGCGCCGGCCGCGACCGGCACCGACACCGGCGGCTCGATCCGCCAGCCCGCGTCGTTCGCGGGCGTGACGGGCATCAAGCCGACCTACGGCCGCGTGTCGCGCTACGGGATGATCGCGTTCGCGTCGTCGCTCGACCAGGGTGGCCCGATGGCGCAGAGCGCGTCCGATTGCGCGCTGCTGCTGAACGCGATGGCGGGCTTCGACGAGCGCGACTCGACGAGCCTCGAGCGCGACGACGAAGACTTCACGCGCCACCTCGGCCAGCCGTGGGCGGCCGGCAACGACGCGGGCAAGCCGCTCGCGGGCCTGCGCATCGGCTTGCCGAACGAGTATTTCGGCGCCGGCCTCGCCGACGACGTGCGCGCGACGATCGACGCGGCGCTCAAGCAATACGAAGCGCTCGGCGCGACGCTCGTGCCGGTGTCGCTGCCGAAGACGGAACTGTCGATCCCCGTGTACTACGTGATCGCGCCGGCGGAAGCGTCGTCGAACCTGTCGCGTTTCGATGGCGTGCGCTTCGGCCACCGCGCCGCGCAGTACGGCGACCTGCTCGACATGTACAAGAAGTCGCGCGCCGAAGGCTTCGGGCCCGAGGTGAAGCGCCGGATTCTGGTCGGCACGTACGTGCTGTCGCACGGCTACTACGACGCGTACTACCTGCAGGCGCAGAAGATCCGCCGCATCATCGCGAACGATTTCCAGGAAGCGTTCAAGTCCTGCGACGTGATCATGGGCCCGGCGTCGCCGACGGTCGCATGGGATCTCGGCGCGAAGGGCGACGATCCGGTGCAGATGTATCTCGCCGATATCTACACGCTGTCGGTGAGCCTCGCGGGCCTGCCCGGCATGAGCGTGCCGTGCGGCTTCGGCGCGGGCGCGAATGCGAAGCGTCCGGTCGGCCTGCAGATCATCGGCAACTATTTCAACGAAGCCCGGATGCTGCAGGTCGCGGATGCGTTCCAGCGCGCGACCGACTGGCACAAGCAAGTTCCGGCGGGGGTGTAAGCATGACTCAATGGGAAGTCGTTATCGGTCTCGAGACGCACGCGCAACTGTCGACCGTCTCGAAGATTTTCTCGGGCGCCTCGACGCAGTTCGGCGCGGAGCCGAACACGCAGGCGTGCCCGGTCGACCTGGCGCTGCCGGGCGTGCTGCCGGTGCTGAACCGCGGCGCGGTCGAGCGGGCGATCCGCTTCGGCCTCGCGATCGGCTCGACCATCGCGCCGCGCAGCATCTTCGCGCGCAAGAATTATTTCTACCCCGATCTGCCGAAGGGCTATCAGATCAGCCAGTACGAGATTCCGGTCGTGCAGGGCGGCCAGATCACGATCCAGGTGCCGGCCAACGAAAAGGCCGGCAAGGCCGCGTACGAGAAGACCGTCAACCTGACCCGCGCGCACCTCGAGGAAGACGCGGGCAAGTCGCTGCATGAAGACTTCGCCGGGATGACGGGCATCGATCTGAACCGTGCCGGCACGCCGCTGCTCGAGATCGTCACCGAGCCGGAAATGCGCAGCGCGGCAGAGGCCGTTGCGTACGCGAAGGCGCTGCACGCGCTCGTCGTGTGGCTCGGCATCTGCGACGGCAACATGCAGGAAGGCTCGTTCCGCTGCGACGCGAACGTGTCGGTGCGCCCGGTCGGCCAGGAGAAATTCGGCACGCGCGCGGAAATCAAGAACCTGAACTCGTTCCGGTTCCTCGAGGAAGCGATCAACTACGAAGTGCGTCGCCAGATCGAGCTGATCGAGGACGGCGGCGAAGTCGTGCAGGAAACGCGCCTGTACGATCCGGACAAGCGCGAGACGCGGTCGATGCGCAGCAAGGAAGACGCGCACGATTACCGCTACTTCCCGGACCCCGACCTGATGCCGCTCGTGATCGGCCAGGACTGGGTCGAGCGTGTGCAGTCGGGCATGCCCGAACTGCCGGCCGCGATGCAGCAGCGCTTCGTCGACGAGTACGGCGTGTCCGCGTACGACGCGGGCGTGCTGACGTCGAGCAAGGCGATGGCCGCGTACTTCGAATCGGTGGTCGCGAAGGCCGGCGCGGCGAATGCGAAGATCGTCGCGAACTGGCTGATGGGCGACGTGTCGTCGCAACTGAACCGCGACGGCATCGAGATCGACGCGATTCCGGTGTCGGCCGCGCAACTCGCGCTGTTGCTGCAGCGCATCGCCGACGGCACGATCTCGAACAAGATCGCGAAGGAAATCTTCGCGACGATCTGGGACGAGAAGGCGACCGACGAAGGTGCGGCCGACCGCATCATCGACGCGAAGGGCCTGAAGCAGATCTCCGACACCGGCGCGCTGGAAGCGATCATCGACGAAGTGCTCGCGGCGAACGCGAAATCGGTCGAGGAATTCCGCGCGGGCAAGGAAAAGGCGTTCAACGCGCTGATCGGCCAGGCGATGAAGGCGACCAAGGGCAAGGCCAATCCGCAGCAGGTCAACGAACTGCTGAAGAAGAAGCTCGGCTGAGCATGCGCGCGCGCCTGAACCGCGCTTGACGACGGGCCGCTCCGAACCAGTTCGGGGCGGCCCGTCGCGTTTGGTGGATGCGTTATCGTATGCATCGCACCGTTCAACGGAGGAACGAATGGCGAAACAACCGTCGCTCGACGATTTCCGCGTGCCCTACAGCACGCGCGACAAGGAAGCCGCCGCATTCAAGCTCGACGCGTTCGACTCGGCCGCGAAGCCGTTTTCGTCCGGTTCGAAGGAGGCCGACCGCGAACGGCTGTCGGTCGTGTCGACCGAGCTCGACGTCCAGCAGGAGCGCCTGCACACGCAGCAGAAGAAGCGCGTGCTGCTCGTGCTGCAGGGGATGGACACGAGCGGCAAGGACGGCACCGTGCGCGCGGTGTTCCGCGAGGTCGATCCGCTCGGCCTGCGCATCGTGCCGTTCAAGGCGCCGACGCCGATCGAGGCCGCGCACGACTTCCTGTGGCGCGTGCATGCGCAGGTGCCGGCGGCGGGCGAACTCGCGATCTTCAACCGCAGCCACTACGAGGACGTGCTGGTGCCGCGCGTGCTCGGTGCGATCGACGACAAGGAATGCGAGCGCCGCTACCGGCAGATCCGCGATTTCGAGACGATGCTGTTCGAGAACGGCACGACCATCGTCAAGTGCTTCCTGCACATTTCGAAGGACGAGCAGCGCGCGCGGCTGCAGGCGCGTATCGACGATCCGACCAAGCACTGGAAATTCGACATCTCGGATCTCGACGCGCGCAAGCACTGGGACGCGTACCAGTCCGCGTACCGCGACGCGCTCGCCGCGACGTCGGCCGAGCATGCGCCGTGGTACGTGATCCCGGCGAATTCGAAGACGCACCGCAACGTGATGATCGCCGAGCTGCTGCTGCGCACGATGACCGACATGAAGCTGGAATTCCCGCCGCCGAAGCCCGAGCTCGAAGGCGTGAAGATCCGCTAACCCTGTAAAAACATCGAACTGAACGGAACCCGACATGATGCGAGTGATCACCGCCAACCTGAACGGCATCCGCTCCGCCGCGAAGAAGGGCTTCTTCGACTGGCTCGGCGAACAGAACGCCGATTGCGTGTGCGTGCAGGAAATCAAGGTGTCGGCCGACGACCTGCCGGCCGAATTCGTCGAGCCGCACGGCTTCAAGAGCTATTTCCACCACGCGGAGAAGAAGGGCTACAGCGGTGCGGGCGTGTACAGCCGCCGCGAGCCCGACGACGTGATCATCGGCTTCGGCAGCAGCGAATTCGATGCCGAAGGGCGCTACGTCGAGGCGCGCTACGGCAAGCTGTCGGTCGTGTCGGTGTACGTGCCGTCCGGCTCGAGCGGCGAAGAACGCCAGCAGGCCAAGTACCGCTTCATGGCCGAATTCATGCCGCACCTCGCCGCGCTGAAGAAGAAGCGCGAGGTGATTCTGTGCGGCGACGTGAACATCGTCCACAAGGAAATCGACATCAAGAACTGGAAGAGCAACCAGAAGAACTCCGGCTGCCTGCCGGAAGAGCGCGAGTGGCTCACGAGGCTGTTCGACGACGTCGGCTACGTCGACGTGTTCCGCACGCTCGATCAACGCCCCGAGCAGTACACGTGGTGGAGCAACCGCGGCCAGGCGTACGCGAAGAACGTCGGGTGGCGGATCGATTACCAGATCGCGACGCCGGGCGTGGCCGGCACCGCGAAAAGCACGTCGATCTTCAAGGACATCAAGTTCAGCGACCACGCGCCGCTGACGATCGACTACGACTACACGAAGTGACGGCCGGCGCTACGCGGTGCGCGTAGCCGCCGCATGCAAAACGGGCCGCATGTCGAACATGCGGCCCGTTTCGTTTGGGGCGCGGCTTACTGCTTGAGCGACGCCATATCCACGACGAACCGGTACTTCACGTCGCTCTTCAGCATCCGTTCGTAAGCGGCGTTGATTTGCTGCATCGGAATCGTCTCGATGTCCGACGTGATCCCGTGCTCCGCGCAGAAGTCGAGCATTTCCTGCGTTTCCGCGATCCCGCCGATCAGCGAGCCGGCGAGGCGGCGGCGCTTGAAGATCAGGTTGAACACCTGCGGCGACGGATGATCGTGCTCCGGCGCGCCGACGAGCGTCATCGTGCCGTCGCGCTTCAGCAGGTGCAGGAACGGGTTCAGGTCGTGCTGCGCGGCGACCGTGTTCAGGATGAAGTCGAAGCTGTTCAGGTGCGCGTTCATCTGCGCTTCGTCCTTCGAGATCACCACTTCATGCGCGCCGAGCCGCTTGCCGTCCTCGATCTTCGACGGCGACGTCGTGAACAGCACGACGTGCGCGCCCATCGCGCGCGCCAGCTTCACGCCCATGTGGCCGAGGCCGCCAAGGCCGACGATGCCGACCTTCTTGCCGGGGCCGACGTTCCACTGCCGCAGCGGCGAGTAGGTCGTGATCCCCGCGCACAGGAGCGGCGCGGCGCCGGCCGGATCGAGCGTGTCCGGCACGCGCAGCACGAATGCTTCGTCGACGACGAGCTGCGTCGAGTAGCCGCCGTAAGTGATGTCGCCCGTCACGCGATCCTGGCCGTTGTAGGTGCCGACGAAGCCGTTTTCGCAATACTGCTCGAGGCCTTCTTCGCAGCTTGCGCAGGTGCGGCACGAATCGACGAGGCAGCCGACGCCGACCAGCTCGCCGACCTTGAAGCGCGACACCTGCGGGCCGGTCGCGGTCACGCGGCCGACGATTTCATGGCCCGGCACGACCGGGTAGATCGTGTTGCGCCATTCGTTGCGCGCCTGGTGAAGGTCCGAGTGGCAGACGCCGCAGTAGAGGACGTCGATCTGGACGTCGAGGTCGCGCAGCGCGCGACGCTGGAATTCGAACGGGGCGAGCGGCGACTGCGCATCGGTCGCCGCGTAGGCATAGGTTGTGCTCATGCAATGGGCTCCTTGTCCGGAAAACGTCCGGTGAAACAGACTGCCGTCGCATCATGTGGCGATGCGGCGAGACAGGTGCCTATCGTAAGGAGCGCACCGCCGCGGCGAAATACACGAAGGTCTGGAAGATTTGCCTATTCCTCTCGAATTGCCCACGAACGGCCGTCAAAACGCGTTCACGGTGCTACATTGCGAGCCAGATTCTCTTGCCGGACAGGGCCGCACCGATGAGCTTCCAACCCCTTTTGGCCGACGCGGGCGAGCGCCTGCAGCGCCGCATGATCGAGCTGCACACGCGCCTCGCGCCGAACGAGGGCGACACGCTCGCGGCGCTCGACGGCGTGCGCTTCATTCGCGTCACCCATTCCGTACCGCGCATGCCCGTGCTGTACGAGCCGAGCATCATCGTCGTGTGCCAGGGCCGCAAGCTCGGCTATCTCGGCGACCGTTCGTTCGTCTACGACGCGCAGCAGTATCTGGTGCTGTCGGTGCCGCTGCCGTTCGAATGCGAGACGTTCGCGAGCATGGACGAGCCGTTTCTCGCGATCTCGATCCGCGTCGATCTCGCGGTGATCGCCGAGCTCGCGATCCTGCTCGACGAGACGCTCGGCGCGGCGGTCAGCGAGCCGCTCGGCGTCTATTCGACGCCGCTCGATGCGCCGCTGGCCGATGCGGTCGTGCGGCTGCTCGAAGCGCTCGCGTCGCCGCACGACACACGGGTGCTGGGGCCGGCGATCATGCGCGAGATCGCGTATCGCGTGCTGACCGGCGAGCAGGGCGACGCGATGCGCGCGGCGCTCGTGCAGCAGCATCATTTCGGCCGCATCGCGAAGGCGCTGCGGCGCATCCATGCCGACCTGAGGACCGATCTCGACGTCGAGACGCTCGCCCGCGAGGCCGGGATGAGCCTCGCGGTGTTCCATGCGCAGTTCAAGCACGTGACTGCGACGTCGCCGATGCAGTACGTGAAGGCCGCGCGGCTGCACCAGGCGCGGCTGATGATGGTGCAGGACGGGGTCGGCGCCGGCGCGGCGGCCGCGCGGGTCGGCTATGCGAGCGCGTCGCAGTTCAGCCGCGAGTTCAAGCGGCTGTTCGGCCGCAGCCCCGGCGACGAAGTGCGCTGGATGCGCGACAGCGGGGTGCGGCCGGCCATGGCCGACGTGGACGCGTAGCGTCCGGCGCCGCGCGGCGGCTCAGCGCCGCACGATCTTGCGTCGCTGCGCGCTGATGCCCGCGTAGTCGGGCAGCGATTCGACGCGTTTGCCCGTCGCCTTCGCGTACAGCGGCATCAGGTCCGGCAGCCGGTTCAGCAGATCCTGGCGGCGCGCGGTGCTGTACGGGTGCGTGTAGATGAAGCCCGACGTCTTGTTCGCGCGCGTCGCGACCGCGAGTTTGTCCCACAGCGTGATCGCCGCGCGCGGATCGAAGCCCGCGCGTGCGGCGATGTCGCCGCCGATCACGTCGGCCTCGGTCTCGTCGGTCGGATCGTAGTGGAGCGACTGCAGGCGCTCGCCGAGGTTCAGCGCCTGCGGCAGCGGATCGCCGACGCCGAACAGCGGCGGCAGCGCGGCCGCGCGCAGCGACGTCTGCGAGGCCACGCTGAAGTTGCTGCGCGCGTGTTCGCGCAGCGCGTGCGCGATGCCGTGCGCGAGCAGCACGCCGAACTCGTCGTCGTTCAGGCGCACGCGGTCGAGCATGCCGCCGTACACGAGCACCTTGCCGCCCGGCAGGCAGGTGAGGCGGATGTCGCGCGAGCGGATCACGTTCACGTCCCACGCCCAGCTTTTCACGCGGTCGTTCCACTTCACCGAATACGGCGCGAGCTTCGCGACGATCGCGCGCAGGCGCTTCACGCGCGGCTGGTTCGCGGGCAGCAGCCGGTTGCTGTCGGCGGCCGTCTGCACGATCTGCGCGTATTCGTTCGCGGTGAGCTGTTCGAGCAGCGGCGACGGGATCAGCGTGCGGAACGCGATCGCGTTGCCGTAGCGGACTTGCGTCGGCGTCGGCGTATAGGCCTTTGCCGGCACCGCGGCGCCGGTCGGCTGCGCGCCTTCGGCGGACGGCGGGACGGGCGCGGCAGAGGTTGCAGCGGCGGGCGGCGCGGCTTGCGCGGCGGCCGGCGCGGAGCTTGCCGCGGCCGCGCCGGTGTCGGTCGCGTGCGCGAGCGTCGCGGCCAGCGCCGCGGCGCCGACGCTCAACGCCGCCGCCGCGTGTGCGAGCCGACGCGGGCGGTTACCGCGCACGGCTCGCCTCGCCGTTGCGCGCGGTGCCGTTCCACGGCGCGATCCTGAACAGCAGCAGCATGCCGGGGATGGCGAGCACGGTACACACGATGAAATAGTCGTACCAGCCGATCTTCGCGACGACGAAGCCGCTCGCGGCCGACGCGAGCGTGCGCGGCACCGACGCGAGGCTCGTGAACAGCGCGAACTGCGTGGCCGTGTAGCGCGGGTCGGTCGTGCTCGCGATATACGCGACGAACGCGGCCATCGTCAGGCCGGTCGTGAAGGTCTCGAAGCCGTAGACGATCGCGAGCGCGACCGTCATCGGGCTCAGCCTTGGCGTGATCTCGATACCGAACACCGACATGAACGACGCGAGCGCGTGGCTGGCCGCGACCGTGAAGTCGTACAGCACCGCGAGCACCGGCGAGCCCGGGCCGAGCTGCGCGAGCCACGCGAAGCCGAGCGTCGACACCATCTGCAGCGCGCCGAAGATCCACAGCCCGCGGCCGATGCCGATCTTCACGAGCCAGATGCCGCCGATGATGCCGCCCGCGACGCTCGCGACGAGCGCGGTGGTTTTCGCGACGATGCCGATCTCGGTGCGCGAGAAGCCGATGTCGAGGAAGAACGACGTCGACAGCGTGGTGGCCATCGTGTCGCCGATCTTGAACAGGAAGATGAATGCGATGACGAGCAGCGCGCCGGCCCAGCCGTCGCGCTGGATGAATTCGCGGAACGGCAGCACGATCGCGTCGCGCAGGTTGCGCGGTGGTGCGCCGACCACTTCGGGCTCGCGCACGACGAGCGTCATCAGGATGCCCGGCAGCATGAACGCGCCGGTGATCGCGAACACGGCGTCCCACGGCAGGTGGTCGGACAGGATCAGCGCCAGCGAACCGGGGATCAGCGCGGCGAGCTTGTACGCGTTGACGTGTACCGCGTTGCCGAGCCCCTGCTCGGTGTCGCGCAGCAGTTCGCGGCGGTACGCATCGATCACGATGTCGGCGCTCGCGCCGAAGAACGCGACGAGCGTCGTGAGCGCGGCGACCGTCCAGATCGAGTCGCGCGGCGACACGAAGCCGAGCGCGGCGATCGCACCCGCGACCAGTACCTGCGTGAGCAGCAGCCAGCCGCGCCGGCGGCCCGGCCGCCAGCCGGGTAGTCGCGGGACGTAGCGGTCCATCAGCGGCGCCCACAGGAACTTCCACGTATACGGGAACTGGATCAGCGCGAACAGGCCGATTTCCTTCAGGTTCACGCCCTCGGAGCGCAGCCATGCCTGCACGAGGTAGACGAGCGTGAAGAGGGGCAGACCCGACGTGAAGCCCAGGAACACGCAGATCAGCATGTGCGTGTTCAGATAGGCGCGCCAGCCGGGGTGATCCTCGTGAGCGGTGAGTGCGGGCGCCTCGTGTGGCGTTTTCGACATGGACTGGAACTGGGTAGCGTTGACTGATGGCGGCGGCAGCACAGGCGGCGGCGCGGGTCGCGCAGCGGCGCGGCCGCACGTGCGTGCGGGCCGTCGGCGTCCGTCAACGGCTCCCCGGCTCAGCTGCGCTTGACGCGGTAGACAGCAAGACTACCACGCCAGTTCGCTCCCCATCGAATCGGTTGGCCTTCGTGCAGCACCACGCGGTCGAGGATCGTCACACCGACTTCGGGCGCGAGCGCCTCGAAATCCTCGATCGTCAGCACCCGCACGTTGGGCGTGTTGTGCCACTGGTAAGGCAGCGACTTCGACACCGGCATCCGGCCGTTCAGCACCGACAGCCGGTGCGGCCAGTAGCCGAAGTTCGGGAACGACACGATGCACTCGCGGCCGACCCGCGCGGTTTCGCGCAGGATCGCAGCCGTCTGGTGAATCGTCTGCAACGTCTGCGACAGGATCGCGATGTCGAAGCTGTGGTCCTCGAACAGGCGCAGGCCGTCTTCGAGGTTCTGCTGGATCACGTTGATGCCGTTCTTCGCGCTGGCGAGCACGCCCGCGTCGTTCAGCTCGATCCCGTAGCCGGTCACGTCCAGTTCTTCCATCAGCAGCGCGAGCAGCGAGCCGTCGCCGCAACCGAGGTCGAGCACCGTCGAGCGCGGTTCGACCCAGCGCGCGATCGTGCGGAAGTCCGCGCGCGCGGACAGGGAATTCAGCGCTTGCTGGTTCATGCGCCCACCTCGTTGGCAATTCGTTCGTAATACGCGCGGAGCAGGTTGTGATAGCGCGCGTCGTCGAGCAGGAACGCGTCGTGGCCGTGCGGCGCATCGATTTCCGCGTAGCTGACCGTGCGCTTGTTGTCGAGCAGCGCCTTCACGATCTCGCGCGAGCGTGCCGGCGCGAAACGCCAGTCGGTCGAGAAGCTCGCGATCAGGTATTTCGCCTGCGTGTGCGCGAGCGCGGCCGTCAGGTTGCCGTCGAACGCCTTCGCCGGGTCGAAGTAGTCGAGCGCGCGCGTAATCAGCAGGTAGGTGTTCGCGTCGAAGTAGTCGGCGAACTTGTCGCCCTGGTAGCGCAGGTACGACTCGACCTCGAATTCGACGTCGAAGCTGAAGTTGTACGCGTCGAGCGCGCCGTCGGCGCGGCGCAGCGCGCGGCCGAATTTCTCGGCCATGTCGTCGTCGGACAGGTACGTGATGTGGCCGATCATCCGCGCGACGCGCAGGCCGCGCTTCGGCTTCACGCCGTGCGCGTAGTAGTCGCCGCCGTGGAAGTCGGGATCGGACAGGATCGCCGAGCGCGCGACCTCGTTGAACGCGATGTTCTGCGCGGACAGCTTCGGCGTCGACGCGATGTCGATGCAGTGCGCGACGCGCTCCGGATACATCAGGCTCCACGCGAGCGCCTGCATCCCGCCGAGGCTGCCGCCCATCACCGCGGCGAAGCGCTCGATGCCGAAGGCATCCGCGACGCGCGCCTGCGCGTGCACCCAGTCCTCGACGGTGACGACCGGGAAGCTCGCGCCATAGGGCTTGCCGGTCGACGGGTCGATGCTCATCGGGCCGGTCGAGCCGAAACACGAGCCGAGGTTGTTCACGCCGATCACGAAGAAGCGGTTGGTGTCGAGCGGCTTGCCGGGGCCGACCATGTTGTCCCACCAGCCGGTGCTGCGCGGATCGTCCGCGTAGATGCCGGCGACGTGGTGCGACGCGTTGAGCGCGTGGCAGACGAGCACCGCGTTCGAGCGCGCGGCGTTGAGTTCGCCGTACGTCTCGACGACGAGCTGATAGTTGCCGATCACGCTGCCGCTTTGCAAGCGCAGCGGTTCGGCGAAGTGCATGGTCTGTGGAGCGACGATGCCGATCGATTCCATTCGTTCCGCCTTATGACTGGGCGGCTAAATGGTGTCGGCGAGGCGCGGAGTCGGAGATGCGCGGCTGACGACCTCTTTAGCCGCATTTGTAGTGAACCGCCAGGGAACGACGCATCGACACATCAACGCCCCGGCCGGTTCGCGCGCCCGCAATCGAGTCAGCAAATCGGCGCGCTTCCGACTGCCGCCAAGCGGGCGGCAGTCGGAGGAGTATAGCGGAATTCCGCAGGGCGCGGATTTCACACCTCGCCGGCCGCCGACGACTTCACCAGCGGTATTTCGCCGAGAACTGTCCCTTTACCACCGAGTAGTCGGACAGATTGCCTTCCACGCCGATGCTCGCCGATATCGAGAATTGCCGGCTCAACTGCCCGGTTGCGCCGATCCGGACGGCAGCCCGGTCGCGCGGCACGCTGAACGAGAACGCATTGCGATCGAGCGTCAGCGAGCGCGAGCCGGGGCCGTGCCACCAGTTTGCCTCGATGAACGGCCGAAGTTCGCGTCCATGCGGCATCGCGGTGATGCCATGCACGCGCACGCCCAGGCGGGTGAGCACGTCGGTGGAGCCCTGGCCGTCGACGCGGCCGCCGGCCGTGCCGTGTGCATCCGCGCGATAGTCGGATACGACGAGCTGCGCTTCGGGCTCGACGAAGAATCGTGTGTCGCCCCGCTCGTAGAAGGGCAATGAATAGCCCGTTTCGACCGAGCCCGTGAGGGTGCGCGAACGGTACGAGTCGGCAGCGAGGCTGCCGCCGACGCTGTTCGCGTAGGCGCCATACATGAACCATGCGTCGACATAAGGGCCGGTCAGGATGTCACGGTTGCCGTACCACGTGCCATACAGGCCGACGTTGTAGCCGGAGACGCTGCCGCGCGCGGTGGCGTTCATCACGCGGTGCTCGATCGCATTCCACAGCGGACGCGTCGACCAGTTCGTCTGGCTGCCGTACATGCCCATCGCGCCGACGCGCACGCTGCCGCCGTGACCGTCTTCGAAGCGGAGCAGGTCGGCGCCGGCGTGAATCAACCGACCGTTGCCCGACACGCTGCGATTGCCGCCCGACATCGACGTCATCTGGCCTTCGGCGCGCAGCCATATCGCGCCGTCGAGCGGCCCTGTCGCGGCCGCGCCCGTGCGCAGTGACGCGTCTTCACGCTGATGCAGCGTATGGACGGCCATCATCGAGGCTGCATCGGCATTCGCCAGATACGCATCGGGCTCCGGTGCGGCGGCACGCGGCGGCGGAGTGATTTCCGGCACGATCGGCGGCTCGGGATCGACCGGGCCGGGCGGAACCGGGTCGACGGGGCCGGGTGGAACCGGCGGCTGAGGCTTCGCAGCGGACACGAGATACCAGTCTTCTTCCTGCCCGCCGTTGCCGCCGCGCTTGAGCATGTAGTCGTAGCCGCCCGCGGACAACGTGCCGAAGCCATTCCGGTAGCCGTCGGATCCCGCATCGAGGGTGAATGCCGACACGTCCGTCGTGCCGCCATTGCGGGTTTCGACGAGCGGGATGCCGATGGTCGTCGGCGCACCGTCGCCGCCCGAACGCTTGACGACGATACCGGTGTCGCCGGACGCTCGGCCGCCGTCGATCATGAGGCGGTCGGTGGGCGACGCGTCGTCCTGCAGCGTCGTATGGAGGACGAGCCGGCCGTTGCGGGCCGCATAGTCGCCCGTCACGACGAGCGTGCGCGGCGTCGGCATGCCGCGTGCCGCGGGCGCGGCGAACTCGATCGTCGAATCGTTCAGGGCGACGGAGCCGACCGTCGAATCGGCGGTGACGGTCCAGCGGCTGTTCGTGTCGAGCGACAGCGTGCGGACCACGTCGGTCGCGCCGGTCCACTCGGATGCATTGGCGAGCGCGACGTTCGTCACGGCATCGGTCGCACTGCCGTCGTCGGTCGGCAGGTTGACGATGTCGCCGTCGGCACGGGAGCCGGTGTCGAGCGTGAGGCGCACGGGTGCGCTTGACTCTGCATGGACCGACAGCAGTGTGCCGTTGCCGCCGATGGCGCGCGTGCCGTTCTTCAGCGCGATGGTCGCGTCGGACGCGTCGATCGCGCCGTGGCGTTCGCTGACCAGCGAACCGTCGTCGATCGTCAGCGTACCGCCGTAGACGGCCGCTGCGGGGGCGCCTTCGCCGGTCGCGCGCGCGCTGGTCCGCACCAGGTCGATTGTGCCGCCTGAACTCGAATAAAGCGCAACGGCTTGCTTGCCCTGCGTTTCGACGCTCGTATCGACGAGCGACGCGACGGAGTCCGCGCCGGCCGACATCACGCCGCGCGCGCGTTCGCCGCTCGTGGTGATGCCGCCGCGCGTCATCGAGATCTTGCCGCCGAGGCGGGCGATCACGCCGATTGCGCGGTCGCCGGTGGTGGTCACCAACGTATCGGTTGCATCGACGACAGGCGTATCGGTGTATTCCTTCGATGCATAAAGCCCGTGCGCGCTCTTGCCGTGCGTGATGACGCGCGTGCCCGCGAGTTCGACGCTGCCCTCGCGCGTGTCCACGCCGAGCGCGTAGTCGCCGGCGGTTTCGAGGTGCGAGTCGTTCAGTGCGACCGTGGAGGCGCTCGGCAGGTACAGCACCGACGCGTAGTCGCCGTCCGTGCGGATATCGGTGCGGGTCAGTGTCGCGCGGACACCGCCGTAACTGATGGACAGGCCGACGCCGAACAGGCCGCTGGTACGGACCAGCGTGTCGGCCACCTCGATGGTGCCGCCCGGCGCCAGGATCGCCGTGATGCCATGCGCTTCCTTGCCGCGTGTCACGATCACGCTGTCGGAGAGCGTGAGGCGCGCGTTGGTGCCGTCGACGGACGCGCCATGCGCGTAGTCGCCGTCGGTATCGATGGAAATGCGCTCCGCAGTCGCGTTGGCACCATTACGAAGATCGATGCCGGCGCTGGAGCCGCCGCGGGTCCGGATTTCCGTATCGCGCAGCACGACGCGCGACGCGCTGCCCCATGCGGCGGCGCCCGCCGCGCCGTTGCCGGTTGAAAAAACGCGGGTCCTGCCGCCGGTCGTCAGGATGCCGCCGTTGATCGCGGAAAGCACCGCTTTGCCGGCCTCGTGCGTCGAATATTCACCCGGCGCGACTTCGAGTTCAATGCCGTCGGCTTGCTGCGGGCCGCCGCCCGTGACTTGTGCGGTTGACGGCGACGACATCGCCGCGCCGGCGAGCAGGGCCGAATGTGCGACGTACAGGCGGACGCGCGCTCGGGACGAGAGGAAATAACTGCGGTTCACCAGATCACCTTTCTTGTCTTGAACAGGTGAAAAGTAGTTTTGTTGAGCAGGTTTGGATATTGGACGAGTTCGAATTTTCGGAGGAAACCGACGAACGGCACGGGGGACACGTGAGGCGGGAAGGTGCTTCGGTGCCCGTTGCCTGAATGATTGGAGGCGTGGGTGGTGTGTAGCGGGCCTGGAACTGCGCTGGCCAATTGCGTGCCGCCCGGCGTGAGCGTTGCCGGCCGGGTTGATGAGGGAATCCTGAAAGAGGCGAGAGGCAGTGACGACTGCTCGAACGACAATTCCGTCGGCACGCGGATCGATGGCGCGTTGGTCCGCCGAGGATGTCGGGGAAGGGGCGCGCGCCCCCGCGCCCTGGTACGAGCCGGCGCGCAGGACGCGCACCGGCGCTCGGACTTTACTGATACATGATCGAGTACATCACCGAGGTGTTCACCGTGCCTTGACCTGCTGCGCCGCCCGTCGCGACATACTGGGCGTAGTACGGCAGGTCTGCAGCGCCGTCCTTCAGCGCGACCGCCTTCGAATTTTCATCGGCCTTGCCGACGCCGATATTGGTCGTATCGCCGTTGAGCAGGCCGACTTCGACGTTCTTCGCGGTGCCCGATGCGTTGAGCAGCTGACCGGTGGTCGAGTTGACCGTCGTGCCTGCCTCGAAATGCGTGAAGACGTTGCCGGTGGCCGGCGAGCAGTTCTTCAGGCCGATCTTGAACGGCGTGCGGCCTGCCGTCGAGCCGCCGCTGGCGAGCGACGACGTCGACACCTTCGGCAGCGCGACCGTGAAGTCCTTGCCGCCCGTGCCGTTGCCGTCGATCGTGCAGGTCTGCGTACCGATCTTGCCGTTGATGGTGATCGTGCCGTCGGCGGCGTGCGAGACGGCCGGCATCATGGCTGCGGCTGCGACGGTGAGAGCAGCGATGCTGGAGAGAGCGAATTTCATATCAATTTCCTCAAGTACTGGTTGGAAAAAACGCGGACTCCGTCGTCGTGCCGCCTGCACGCCGGGATTGGCCGTGCGTGCGGCATGTCGAGTTCATCCGATAAGCACCTTCCGATGAAGTCCTGTCGGACTGCTAATCAGAAGCTTGTTTTGGTCACCGATCGGACGGTGACCGATGGAGCGCGCCTACCGCTTGAAATTGGGTTGCGGCCGGCGCACTGCCGAATTGCTTTGATCGAGTGCGACGCGTTCACTGATAGCTCAACGTGAACGTCGCGGCGCCCTTGACCGTCCCGCCCGATACGGCTCCGGTCGCGATGTATTGCGCGCTCAGCGGGATGCTGCTTACCGACCCTGACGATCCGACGTACCACTGGTTCGGGTTGCCGACCGCGCCCGAATCGGGACCGTAGCTGACGGGTTGGCCGTTCCTGAGAATCCGCAGCTTGACGCCCTTCGCCGTGGCGTCCGGCGTGAGCGTGAGGGCATTGCCCATGTTTCCCGGATTGGTCAGGTCCGTCAGCGTCACGTAGAGGCTCGTGCCGGACTTGCAGGACAGGCCGATGGCGAAGTCGCGATCGCCAGCTGTCATGCCGACCGCATTCAGCTTGCTGGCGGCGACCGGTGGCAGCGGGACGGTCTGGTTTTTCGTCAGGACGGTACAGCTGACCGGGGTGAGCGCGATGTTCCCGGTTTCCTTCCAATAGCTTCTCCAAATCGCCGCAGGTGCATTGGTATTCCTGTTGTGTATTCGTATCTCCGAATCGAATTGAGTAGGTGAGAATAGCGTTGCATTGGGATAGTTGTAGATCATGTCGTCCACTTTGATCAGCTCTTTCTTGACCCTCACCACGCCTCGGACGGGCCCGGTCTCACCGAACGGTGGCGCCCACCGCTGAGCAGTAGAGGGGAGCATCATGACTTCACCCGTATCCAGGTTCGTCGTGCGAATGCCGATGTATAGATAGTGCTCCCAGCCGGTAAAAGTGCCGATGCTGTAGACACCCGGCATTTTGGTCTGCCAGAACCACTGCCCGAACTGGATCTCCCATCCGCCGGGCTTGCCGTGCAGGGGGGGATTGGTGTCACAGACGTACTCAAATTCCGTAGTGGCGGTTCCAAGTACGGCGCCATTCGGCAAATTGGGTGGAATGACGAGTTTCCCTCCATTACCGAAGGTGAAGTACCAGCTAGATACCTGGTTGGGCTTGTCGAACTTGCATGCTTGCGCATGCGCAGTGCCGAAACCGCATGTCACCGGTATCAACCAGACGATGAGCAGCCTGAGAAGATGAATGACGAATCTGCGTGGGGTGAACTTCATGAAACCTCACCGTAAAAAATTGTGTGTTCGAAGGAGTCGGCAGCATGTGGAACGGCTTACGGCCGGGCCTTGACCAGCGAGTAATCGCATTTCGCGTCCATCCGCGCGTATGCGGAATGTTTGCTCCGCTCCGTCGGCAAACTGTAGGAGAACGAACAGGCCTGATTGGCGCGGTCGCCCCATTTCGCGGTCAGCACACCCGAATCATTCAGGCCGCGCGTGAATACCGTGCCGCCCTGGCCCGCCATGCCGATCGAATTGCCTTCCTCGTCGACCACCGCGCTGCCAAACGGAATGGGCGTGCCGTCCGGCTGATGAATCCCGAGCAGCACCGCGCGTCCGCTGATGGTGCCGAACTTGAGCTTCACCACCGAATTCGCGCGCGGTGCGACCTGCTGGCTCGTCGTCAGCATCTCCACGTCGAGCGGAATGCCCTTCGGGTCGAGCTCGATTGAGTTCATTTTGTACGGCGTCAGATACGGCAGCACCGCATAGCCGCGCCGGCCGATCCGAACGTCCGTGCCGTTGGTGATACGGGCGCCGACGGCGTCCTTGGCCTCGATGATCGCGACGGTATCGCCGAGATCGTTGGCCAGCGTGACACCGCCCGCATGACCGACGACGCCGCCCGATACGCCGACGGATACGCTCGAGTAGCCGCTGCCGCCGGTCGCGCTGCCCGAGAAAGTCGCGAACGGGCTGCGATACTGCACGTTGCCGCCGCCCGACGTCGTGCCGCCGCCGGTGGTGGTGTTCAAGCCGTAGGTGAGCGCGCCGGATTCGCCGAGCGTGCCGGTCAGCGACATCTGGCCGGTGGTGCCGCCCTGGTTGTCGTGCGCGATACTCGAGCTCAACGTCGGCGAGTACGAGCGCCGGCCGAGCGGGATGGTCACGTTCGCATAGACCTGATTGTTCAGGTTGCCCGAATAGCCGTCACGCTGCCTCGACACCGACAGGTTGTAGCTCACGTTGAGGCCGGCGATCCGCAGGCTGTTGTTGTAGCCGACCTGGAACTGCGTGGTCGTGCCTTGCCGATTCCAGTAGCTGGACGACGAGCCGATCGCGAACAGCGTGCCGCGCCCTTCGCCGAGCGTCTGGTTCAGCGTCAGTTGAACCTGGTTGCGCTGCCGGTACACGTCGCCCGGATCCCGGCCTGCCGCCGCTTGTTCCCGGGCATGCATCGCATCGCGCATGCCCCAGTATCCGCGCGATGAGTAACGGTACGCGGCGACCGCGACGTTGGTGCCCGTCGCTTCGACGGACTTGCTGTAGCTGACGCGCACGCTCTGGCCGCTCGTGGCCGACACGCCCGGGATGCGGGCGCTCGCCTGCGTGACATCGACCGCGAAAGCGCCGGCCGGCGTGTTGAACGCGGCACCGACCAGCCCGGCCAGATAGTTTTCCGCGACGATGGCCCCGACATAGCCGGTCAGCAGGTTGCTGATGCCGCGCTGATAGGTGGCCTGCGCAAAATTCGGGTGACGCTCGAGCAGCGGCTCGCGCAACTGGCCCACTGCGACACCGAAACGCGAGATGCCAGGGCGCAGCGACTGCACGACCGCCGCATATGGCACTGTGAAGCTGTGCTTCCTGCCGTCGGCCTCGGTGACCGTGACGAGCAGGTTGCCGCCGTAACCGGTCGGGTACAGGTCGTTGATCTCGAACGGGCCGGGCGCGACGTTGGTTTCGTACAGCAGCGCGCCGTTCTGCGACACTTCGACGTGCGCATTGCTCGTGGCGACGCCGCGGATCATCGGCGCATAGCCGCGCATCGAATCGGGCAGCATCCGGTCGTCCGATTCGAGCGTGGCGCCGCGCATGCCGACGCTCTCGAACAGCGTGCCGTCGGTATAGGTCTCACCGATCTTCAGCTGGCTGCGCCATGCGGGCAGGTCGCGCTGCAGGTAGGTATTGAGGCTCCGGTAGCGGCTCGGCCCTTGGGATTGCGCGCTGTAGGACCCGTTGTGGCGGAAATGCCAGTTGCCGAGATTGGCGCCCCCGTGCAACCCGAGATAGGCCTGCGTGCTGTCATAGCCGGACGACATGTTCCGGAACACGTTTGCGTCGTACTTGAGCGTCATGCTCGGCACGCCACTGTCCCACAGTTCCGGACTCACGTAACCGCGTGGATTGCGCAGCAGCGATGCCTGCGGAATGCTCACGTTCAGCCGCAACTCGGACAGGTCGAATTCAATCGTAGCGCCGGCCACCAGACTGGCGACGTCCGTGCACTCGCCGGCCTGCACGCGAGCCAGCTCGGCGCGCGCCGCATCGGTCAGCGTCTCGCTGTCGAGGCCGAGCCGGCTCACGACCGTGCGATCGAGGCACGGCGTCGCGCTGACCGCGCCTGCCGGTGCATCGAAGCGTACGGTCGAGCGGCCGGTCCACGTTTCGTTCACGTAGAGGTCGACCAGGTACTCGCCGGCCGGAACCGGGTTGCCTTTCGCGAAGCGATCGAGGTCGAGCCGCTGGCCGCGCGGTTTCATCATCAACGTGTCATTGAACTGAACCTGCGCGACATCGAAGTGCTCTGCCGGAGTGGTTGACGCGTCGGCGGCAAATGCACCGGCCGTCCAGCCGCCGAGCGTCGCCATGACGAGCAGATAGCCCGGCTTGAGGGCTAAACGCGGGGACTCCAGTGGTTGAATGTGATGATTCGCTCGCATGAATTCAATATGTTGATGCCGCATCGTCATAACGCGAGCGACGGTCTACCTGTGCCGGTGCGAGGGCCGCACCGCAGGTCAACGACGGGTTGAGTCAGAAACGGTCGGGCTGTGTCAGTGCGCCTTTTTCGGCGCGTAACGGCCTTCGATGGCGGCGCCGTAATCGTTGAGGAACGTATAGTCGACTTCGATCGGCGCGCCCAACGGTGACGGCACGTTGCCGACGTCGAATTGTTCGGTGGCGCCCGGCTTGACCATGCCGCCCTTGTCGTCGGTCCAGGTCGCGCCGCCGGACTTGACGACCAGCTTGGTGAATGTCACGTGGTAGGGCGTCGGATTCGTCGCTTGCAGCGCATAGCCGCCGCTGGACTTCGGCGCGAAATTCCAGGTGACCTTTTCCGCGGATTCGTCGGCGACGCCTTGCAGTGCCGCCGGGCGGAAGAACAGCTTGATGCGCGTGCGGAACGCGAGCTGCAGCATGTTCGGATCATTCGAATCGCCGGTCGCCTGAGGTGGGACGTCGAGCACGTTGAGCCAGTACAGCGTTTCCTTATTCTGCGCGAGCGGTTCCTGCGTATAGATCAGCCGCAGGCTCTGGCCTTTCTTCGGATCGAGACGGAACAACGGCGGCGTCAGCGTAAACGGTACCTTCGAGTCGTCGGGCAGTGCGTTCGCGTGGCCGTCGTCGATCCATGCCTGGACGAGCGAAGGCCGGTCGCCCTCGTTGGTCATCTTGACCGTGACCTCGCGCTCCTTTTCCGGATAGATCACACGCGTTCCGCCGATCACGACGCTTGCATCCGCGGTGGTCAGGCCGGACAGCGACGCGATCAGCATTGCTGCGCCCACGCTCAAACGCAAGTTCATTGGCATTCCCATCGCCGATTTCTCCTTATAGATGGACAGTTCACTGTTGGTCGGACGCGGCCCGTGCAGCACCACTGCATCGCGTGCCCGGGCCGCCGGTCGGCAGACCGCGTTACTGGTACGAGACCGAATACATGACCGACGTATTGACCGTGCCGGCCGTGGCCGCGCCGCCGGTTGCAACGTATTGCGCGTAGTAGTTGAGCTCCGCCGAGCCGCTTGCGATCGGCACCGTCTGCGAGTTCTGCTGCGCTTGTGCCGCGCCGAGCTTGATGTTCGAGCCGTCCTTGTTCAGGAGGCCGACCTCGACGTTCTTCGCGTCACCCGTCGCGTTGAACAGCTGACCCGTTTGCGCGTTGACCGTCGTGCCCGGCTCGAAGTACACCGATGCGTTGCCCGAATTCGGCGAGCAGTTCGACAGGTTGATGCGGAACGGCTTGCGGCCGGCCGTCGAGCCGGCCGCCGAGAGTGCCGAGGCCGACACGTTGGGCAGCGTGACGGTGAAATCCTTGCCGCCGCCGTCGCCCGAGATGTTGCAGGTCTGGGCGGTGATTTCGCCGGTGATCGTGATCGTGCCGTCAGCTGCCTGAGCCGACGAGGCCGCGGCGAGGAGACCTGCTGTCGCCATCAGAATGGAAAGTGCTTTTTTGGACATTTAAGTACCTGTTAGTAAGGGCCTCGCGTCGAAAGACGACGCACGGACGTTTCCATCGCGCTGTCGCGCATCGCTGCTGCGGGGCGGCAGCAGCTGCGGGAAACAGGTGCTATTGTTCCGAAGTAAGTCATTCGAAAGAATGGGACGATTTCTAAGTTGAGTGGCTTTAATCTAGTTCGAGTACTAAATTTCTTTTAAGAATCGTCAAGGGCCGTGACTCGCATGCCGCACACCCGTGCCGGGACGTCGACGTTGCGGGAGCGCCGCAAGGATCGAGAGGCTGTCTGATGGATTCGGCTCGCCTCGGCGGCCGATTCAGGCAGGGATATATTGAGGATGGCGAATTAATGACGGCGTGCGCGGGATATGAACCCCGCGCCGATTCAGGCCGTCAGTACCGCGGGTGCGGACAGGTGAGGCGATGCCGTGTGCCACGGCGAGCGCGGAATCGGCGCCTGGGCATTGACGCGTGTCGCCAAGCGAGTGCGACGCCAGACGGCGTGCTCGCAGCGCGCACGTCCGCGCCTCGGGCGTTACTGCAGGATCAACCGCAAATGCGCATCGGCCTGCTCGCCCGGCGGCTTCTGGAACCCGCCCTTTGCGAAGCGGTGCCATCGGCCGATCACGTAGCAGACGAGCAGGCTCGCGCGGGCGGCCGGATCGTAGTCGGCCGGTAGCGCGAACGGTGCGGCGCCGTCCTGCGGCGCGTTGGCTTCCGTGCGCGCGACCCGAAGGCATTGCTTGACGGTCGCCTCGATCCGGTCGAGCAGCTGGTTTACGCGTTCGGTCAGCCGCTCGTCCTCGCCGACCAGCGCCTCGCCGGTCAGCACGCGTGTCATGCCCGGGTTCTTCGCGGCGAAATTGAGCATCGTCAGCGCGATCGTGCGCGCCTGCTGCACGCCGTTCGGCTCCTTCGCGACGATCTGGTTCACGAGCCCGAACAGCGCCTGCTCGATGAACTCGATCAGCCCTTCGTACATCTTCGCCTTGCTGGTGAAATGCCGGTACAGCGCGGCCTCCGACACGTCGAGCCGGGCCGCGAGCGCGGCGGTCGTGATTTTCTCGGGCTTCGGCGCCTCGAGCATCGCGGCGAGCGTCTGCAGGATCATCACGCGCCGCTCGCCCGGTTTCGGGCGCGGGCGGGACGGTGTTGCCTGGTCTTCCTTTACGGCGTGGTCCTGCGGGTAAGTCGGCTGCATTTCTGTCGCCCCGATCGTGTGCCCAGTCGCAGCGATTTTAACGAACGAATGCGCTGGTCGACATAATGCGGTCGGCCGATGTTCGGCAGATGGCCCGGCAGGTGGCCGGTGATCCATACGGTGCCGATGCCGAGGCGCTTGTAGCGCTTCAGGTGGCTGCGGGTGTCTTCTACGAGGATCGCATCCGTGAGCCGTGCATGCACGGCGCGCAAAGTCCTGCGCAGCATCGCACGATCGGGCTTCGCGCGCCACGTGCGGCGATCACGCATGTGCTCGATCGCGATCACGCGCTCGAACAGCCGCTCGATGCGCAGCTCCCGCAGCACCGCGCGTGCGTAGTTCGCGGGCGCGTTGGTCAGCACGAACTTGCGGCCCGGCAGCGCGGCGATGATGTGCGCGAGACCACGCTCTGCGCGCACCATTGCAGGCAAGTCGGAAAACGTGTGGACCACGCGCAGGAAGTCGTGCGGATCGATCGGGTGATGGCGCGTGAGGCCGAGCAGCGCGGCGCCGTAGCGCTCGGTATAGCCGTTGCGCAGGCGATCGGCTTCGGCGTGCCCGACCTGCAGCGCGTCGATGATGTATTGCGTCATCGCACGGTTGATCTCGGGAAAGATCGCGTGCGATGCGTGGTGCAGCGTGTTATCGAGATCGAACAGCCAGACGGGCGCGCCGGCACGCGGCCGGCTGCGCGAAATGCGCCGGCGTCGCAACGACGCCGGCAGGTCGGGGCTGGCAGGCGGGCGGCGCGCGCTCAATGCGAGCGGATCATCGTGCCGAACGGCTGCTCGGTCAGGATTTCCAGCAGCACCGAGTGCTCGATCCGGCCGTCGACGATGTGCACCGACTTCACGCCGCTCTTCGCCGCGTCGAGCGCCGACGAGATCTTCGGCAGCATGCCGCCCGAGATCGTGCCGTCTTCGAACAGCGCGTCGATCTCGCGTGCGGAGAGATCGGTCAGCAGGTTGCCGTCCTTGTCCATCACGCCGGGGATGTTGGTCATCATCAGCAGCTTCTCGGCGTTGAGCACCGTGGCGAGCTTGCCGGCGACGAGGTCGGCATTGATGTTGTACGACAGGCCATCCTCGCCGAAGCCGATCGGCGAGATCACCGGGATGAACGCGTCGTCCTGCAGCGCCTTCACGACCGCCGGGTTGATCGCCTCGACTTCGCCGACCTGGCCGATGTCGATGTACTGGCCCGGGTTGTCGCGGTCCGGCATCAGCAGCTTGCGTGCGTGGATCAGGCCGCCGTCCTTGCCCGTCAGGCCCACCGCGTGGCCGCCGAAGTGGTTGATCAGCATCACGATGTCCTGCTGCACTTCGCCGCCGAGCACCCATTCGACGACTTCCATCGTCTCTTCGTCGGTGACGCGCATGCCCTGGATGAAGGTGCCGGCCTTGCCGATCTTCTTCAGCGCGTGATCGATCTGCGGACCGCCGCCGTGGACGATCACCGGATTGATGCCGACCAGTTTCAGCAGGATCACGTCGCGCGCGAAGCCCTGCTTGAGCCGCTCTTCCGTCATCGCGTTGCCGCCGTATTTGATGACCACGGTCTTGCCGTGGTAACGGCGGATGTACGGCAGCGCCTCCGCGAGGATTTCTGCTTTCAGCGTGGGGGCGATCTGCGAGAGGTCGATGGGCTCGGACATGGCGGCGGCTCTGGCTGGGAACGGTTGAAACAGGCCGAATTGTACAGGAGTGGCGCAGCGCAGCATCGGGTTTTTGGGCCGGCCGGAACACCGGCGGCGCGAGGCGGGTACAGCGCGCGGCGGCCCGCCGGCTATGGCGCGGCGCGATTCGGGCGGCGCCGCGCGGGTGGCGCCGGCGGGCTGGCGCGCGTGAGTTTGCGGTGGATCTCGGCCACGCGGCCGACGTGCAAAATCCGGCCGCCGCGCTATGCTTGTCGCGTGGGGCGATGTCCCGCCCGCTTCCGCGATTGCACCATGACCGATTCCGCCGCCGACGCCCGTTCTGCCCCGCGCCGTGCGCGCTGCCCGCACTGCGGGCGCGGCTTCGACTGCGGCGCGCACACGCAGCCGTTCGACTGCTGGTGCGCGTCGATGCCGGTGCCGCCCGGCGGCGCCCAGCCGGCGGCCGGCGCACGCTGCCTCTGCCCCGAGTGCCTGGCCGACGAGATCGCGCGGCGGATGGCCGGCGCGGCCGGGTGACGGCATCGGCCGCGTACGCGTGGGCGGCCCGTTCGCCTCGTGCCGATCCGGCCCCGCTAGAGGCGTCGGGCGCTAAACGGGTAAACTGCCCGGATGCAACGAATCACCACCACCGGGCGCGTCAACCTCAGTCACCTGTTCTGGCTGCGCAATCTTGCGATCATCGGCCAGCTCGTGACGATCGGCGTCGTGCAGACCTATTTTGGCGTGCATCTGCCGCTGCCTGCGATGCTGATGGTCATCGCGCTCGAAATCGTTTTCAACGCACTGACCTGGGTGCGCGTGCTGCGCGCGCGGCCCGAGACCAATTTCGAGCTGCTCGGCCAGCTGTGGGTCGACCTCGGTGCGCTGTCCGCGCTGCTGTTCCTGTCGGGCGGGACGACCAACCCGTTCGTGTCGCTGTACCTGCCTTCGCTCGCGATCGCGGCGGCCGTGCTGCCGTGGCACCTGATGATCTGGCTCGCGGCGTTCGCCGTCGCCTGCTACGCGGCGCTCGGCTTCGATTCGGTGCCGCTCAACATGGACAACCCGGCGAACCTGTTCGATTACTACCGTACCGGGATGTGGGCGAACTTCATGGTCAGCGTCGGGCTGATCGCGTGGTTCGTCGCGCGCATGTCGAACGCGCTGCGCCAGCGCGACGCGGCGCTCGGCGAGGCGCAGCAGCATCTGCTGCGCGACGAGCGGGCCGTCGCGCTCGGCGTGCAGGCCGCCACCGTCGCGCATGAAATGGGCACGCCGCTGTCGACGATCGCGATGCTCGCCGAGGAGTTGCGCGACGCGGCGCGCGCCGATCCGGGGCTCGCACGCTACGAGGCCGACCTGAAGGTGCTCGAGGAACAGATGTCGCTGTGCACGTCGGCGCTCGCGCGCCTGCGCAGCCGCGCGAGCGCGCCGGCGAGCCGCCAGCCGGTGGACGACTGGCTCGACACGTTCGTCGAGCACTGGCGTCTGCGGCATCCGCACGTGCAGTTCGAACTGCTCGGCGCGCGCCCGGCGGGCGTCGCGCTCGACGATACGGTCGCGGCCGGCCAGATCCTGACGATCCTGCTCGACAACGCCGCGCGCGCGAGCCCGCAGCGCGTGACGCTGGCCGCGAAGGTCGCGCATGGCGGCACGGCCGACGAGATCGAATTCGAGGTATGCGACGACGGGCCCGGCATTCCGGCCTCGCTGCGCGAATCGCTCGGCGCGATGCCGGTCGACAGCACGCAGGGCGGGCACGGTGTCGGCCTGTATCTGGCGTTCAGTGCGGCCGCGCGGCTGGGCGGCGAGATCGAACTGTCCGACGTCACGCCGCGCGCGGCGGGCGGCAACGGGCGGGCGGGCAGTGCGGCGAATGGTCACGCCGCGGCGGGATCGGCACAGCGCGCGGGCCAGCGCCTGACCGAACGGACAAGCGGCGCGCCGGACAGCCGCGCGGCCGGCACGACCGCCGGGCGCGGCACGCGGGCCGTGCTGCGCCTGCCGGTCGTGCGCGTCGCGCTGCCGGCGGCCTCAACCAACACGTAGACGGAGAAACCCCATGAGCGAGAACAATTTCCTGGTGATCGACGACAACGAGGTGTTCGCGGGCACGCTCGCGCGCGGCCTCGAGCGCCGCGGTTACGCGGTCCAGCAGGCGCATGACAAGGAGGCGGCGCTGCGGCTCGCCGCGGGCGGCAAGTTCCAGTTCATCACCGTCGACCTGCATCTCGGCGAGGATTCGGGACTGAGCCTGATCGCGCCGTTGTGCGACCTGCAGCCCGACGCGCGCATTCTCGTGCTGACCGGCTATGCGAGCATCGCGACCGCCGTGCAGGCCGTGAAGGAAGGTGCCGACAACTACCTCGCGAAGCCGGCGAACGTCGAGTCGATCCTGGCCGCGCTGCAGACCAACGCGACCGAAGTGCAGGCCGACGAGGCGCTGGAGAACCCGGTCGTGCTGTCGGTGGACCGGCTTGAATGGGAGCACATCCAGCGCGTGCTGGCCGAGAACAACAACAACATTTCGGCGACCGCGCGTGCGCTGAACATGCACCGCCGCACGCTGCAGCGCAAGCTCGCGAAGAAGCCGGTGCGCCAGTAAGCGGCGCACCAACGAAAACGGGCGACCCCCGAAGGGGCCGCCCGTCTCGCATCCGGCGCCGCGCGCGTTACAGCACGTAGCGCGACAGGTCTTCGTCCTGCGACACTTCGCCGAGTGCGCGGTCGACATACTTCGCGTCGATCGTCACGCGCTCGCTCGCATGGTTGCCCGCCGAGAACGACACTTCCTCGAGCAGTTTCTCGATCACCGTGTACAGCCGGCGCGCGCCGATGTTCTCGGTTTTCTCGTTGACCGCGAACGCGATCTCCGCGAGACGGCGGATGCCGTCGTCGGCGAATTCGAGCTGTACGTCTTCGGTCGCGAGCAGCGCCTGGTACTGCTTGACGAGGCTCGCGTCGGTCGCGACGAGGATCGCTTCGAAGTCGTTCACCGACAGCGAATCGAGTTCGACGCGGATCGGGAAGCGGCCCTGCAGTTCCGGAATCAGGTCGCTCGGCTTCGCGAGGTGGAACGCGCCGCTCGCGATGAACAGGATGTGATCGGTCTTCACCATCCCGTACTTCGTGTTGACCGTCGTGCCTTCGACGAGCGGCAGCAGGTCGCGCTGCACGCCCTGGCGCGACACTTCGCCGCCGCTGCCTTCGTTGTTGCGCGACGTGATCTTGTCGATCTCGTCGAGGAACACGATGCCGTTCTGCTCGACGTTCTGCACGGCCTTCGTCTTCACTTCCTCTTCGTTCAGCATCTTCGCCGCTTCCTCGTCGGTCAGCAGCTTCAGCGCTTCCTTGATTTTCACCTTGCGGCGCTGCTTCTTGCCGCTGCCGAGGTTCGAGAACATCGAGCGGATCTGCTCGGTCATCTCTTCCATCCCGGGCGGCGCCATGATGTCCATGCCGACCGACGGCTGCTCGAGGTCGAGCTCGACTTCCTTGTCGTCGAGCTGGCCTTCGCGCAGGCGCTTGCGGAACGTCTGACGGGTTGCGTTGTTGTCGTCGTTCGCGTGCTCGGCATTGCCGCCGAAGCCGACCGCGCGCGGTTGCGGCAGCAGGATGTCGAGGATGCGGTCTTCGGCCTGGTCGGTCGCCTTGCTGCGCACCTTGCGCATTTCGGATTCGCGCGTCTGCTTGACCGAGATCTCGATCAGGTCGCGCACGATGCTGTCGACGTCGCGGCCGACGTAGCCGACTTCGGTGAACTTGGTCGCTTCGATCTTGATGAACGGCGCATCGGCGAGCTTCGCGAGGCGGCGCGCGATTTCGGTCTTGCCGACGCCCGTCGGCCCGATCATCAGGATGTTCTTCGGCGTGATTTCCTGGCGCAGCGGCTCGGCGACCTGCTGGCGGCGCCAGCGGTTGCGCAGCGCGACGGCGACGGCCTTCTTCGCCTTCGCCTGGCCGATGATGTGCTTGTCGAGTTCCGAGACGATCTCGGCAGGGGTCATGGTGCTCATGGGGCTGTCCTTACTCGATCGTTTCGATGATGCGGTTGTGGTTCGTGTAGATGCACATGTCGCCGGCGATCCCGAGCGACTTCTCGACGATCTCGCGCGGCGACAGCTCGGTGTTCTCGACGAGCGCGCGGGCCGCGGCCTGCGCGTACGCACCGCCCGAGCCAATCGCGCAGATCCCGCCTTCCGGGTCGAGCACGTCGCCATTGCCGGTGATCACGAGCGTGGTGGTCGCATCGGCCGTGATCAGCATCGCCTCGAGGCGGCGCAGCATCCGGTCGGTGCGCCAGTCCTTCGCGAGCTCGACGGCCGCACGGGTCAGGTTGCCCTGGTGCTTCTCGAGCTTCGCCTCGAAGCGGTCGAGCAGCGAGAACGCATCGGCGGTGCCGCCCGCGAATCCGACCAGCACCTGGTTGTTGTAGATCCGCCGCACTTTCCGCGCGCCACCCTTCATGACGATGTTGCCGAGGGTTACCTGGCCGTCGCCGCCGAGCGCGACCTTGTCGCCGCGCCGGACCGAAACGATGGTCGTGCCGTGAAATTGCTCCATCTGCGTTCCTTGAGAAAAACGGGGGAAGGCGGGGGCGCGGGGCGCCGCCGCGTAAATCTCGCAGTGCGCCGGGAAGCGGCCCGGCGCGCGTCCGTTTCATTTTAGGGCGGGCGCCGGGATATCAAGAGGGGAAGGCAAATCGGCCGGCGGCCGGGAATCGGTGCCGGAAAAACAAAAAGCGCGCGGCAGGCCGCGCGCTTTCGGGAAGCAGCGTGTTTGAGCGGAATGCCGCCCGATCAGTCGCCGAACAGCTTCTGGCGCAGCTCGCGGCGCTCCTGCGCCTCGAGCGACAGCGTGGCGGTCGGACGCGCGAGCAGGCGCGGAATGCCGATCGGCTCGCCGGTTTCCTCGCACCAGCCGTAATCGCCGGAATCGATGCGGGCGAGCGACTGCTGAACCTTCTTGAGGAGCTTGCGTTCGCGGTCGCGCGTACGCAGCTCGAGCGCGTGCTCTTCCTCGATCGTCGCGCGGTCGGCGGGATCGGGGACGATCACCGTCTCGCGCAGGTTCTCGGTCGTCTGGCCTGCATTCTTGAGGATGTCCGCCTGCAACTGTTCGAGCCGATTTTTGAAGAAGGCGAGCTGATCCTCATTCATGTAATCCTTGTCGCTCATCTTCAGGATTTCGGCTTCGGTCAAGAGTTTCTTCGTCATCTGCTTGCTTCTTCAATGTGCGGCAAATCGAGAGATATTGCCTGCACTTTGGGATTACCCGCAACCGCGTTTGCATTCATTTGCGATTTGCCGCCGCGGGGCCGAAAGCCTCTGGAAACCGGTTCTCAAATACCAGGATAGGCCTGGCGCGGAGTTGTGCGCGCTGCGAACCGGTGTGCTGCGCGGCACATCGCATCGGCCGCGGCCGGGAGGCGGATGGGCGATCCGGCGCGGTTGCGATGCCCGGAAAACTGGTTCAGCAAGAACCGGGCCTGTTTGTTGCCGTACTCCAGCGGGCACGTATTGTAACTGAATCGCAAGCGGGCGCCGTATCGGGTCGATCCCCGTCGGCTGCGCCAATATCTAGAAAATATAACGCGCAAATCGCGAAAAAGCGATGACGGCGAAACCCTGCCCGAAAAAGGCGCCGCGCGGCGGCCGCCACCGCCCGGGCTGGCGGCCGGGCGGCGGGGCGCGGCGGGCGCCCGCGCGGGTCAGGCGAGGCAGGCGTCGAGGCCGTCGGTGATCAGGTCCTGCGGCAGGTCGACGCCGATGAACACCATCTTGTTGGTCTTCTTCTCGACCGGCAGCCACTTCGCCGCGAGGTCGCTGCCCATCATCTGGTGCACGCCCTGGAACACGACCTTGCGGTCGACGCCCTTCATGTACAGCACGCCCTTGTAGCGCAGCATCCGCTCGCCGTAGATCTGCAGGATGCCGCCGAGGAAGTCTTCCAGCTTGTTCGGGTCGAACGGGCGGTCGTTGCGGTACACGAACGACTTGATCTTGTCGTCGTGGTGCGCGTGGTGGTGGTGATGATGGTGGCCATGGTCGTGATCGTGCGCGCATTGACCGTGATCGTGGTCGCAATTCGCGTGATCGTGATCATGGTCGTGATCGTGGTGAGCGTGCGCGTGATCGTCCTCGGCGAGGAAATCGGGATCGATCTCGAGCTTCGCGTTCAGGTTGAAGCCGCGCAGGTCGAAGATTTCCTTGATGTCCGCTTCGCCGAAATTCACGACCTTGATCGCGGCCTTCGGGTTCATGTGCATCAGGCGGTGCTTGAGGCCCGCGACAGTCTGGTCGTCGACGAGGTCCGACTTCGTGATGAACAGGCGATCGGCGAAACCGACCTGGCGCTGCACGACCTCGTGTTCGTCGAGCTGCGCGTTCGCGTGCTTCGCGTCGACCAGCGTGATGACCGCGTCGAGCAGGAAATCGTCGGCGATTTCGCTGTCGATGAAGAACGTCTGGGCGACGGGGCCCGGGTTCGCGAGGCCGGTCGTCTCGATCACGATGCGGTCGAAGTCGAGCTTGCCTTCGCGCTTCTTCGCGGCGAGATCGCCGAGCGTGCGCGCGAGGTCGCCGCGGATCGTGCAGCAGATGCAGCCGTTGCTCATCTGGATGATCTGCTCGTTCGAATCCTGGATGAGGATTTCGTTGTCGATGTTCTCTTCACCGAACTCGTTCTCGATCACGGCGATCTTCATGCCGTGCTGTTCGTTCAGGATGCGCTTGAGCAGCGTCGTCTTGCCGCTGCCGAGGAAGCCGGTGAGGATGGTGACGGGAGTGGCCATGTCAATCGCCTGTGGTTCGTGAATCGGGGTCAAAACAGGATGTGCGTCGCGCCCTCGCGCTGCGAGCCGGGGCGCACAACCAACAATTGAAACATACCTGTCAAGTTCCCGCCCGTCGTCCGGACGACAGGCGGCAACGCAGCGCCGCCAATGGGACGGGCGCGGTTGTCCGCGCTAGATCGGGGCGATCAGACGATTTGCAACAGCAGGCCCTTCAGATATTCGCCTTCCGGGAACGCGGCGAGCAGCGGATGATCGACGCCCGCGCCGAGCCGTTTCAGGATGCGCGCGTCGACCTTCGCGTCGGCGGCCGCGCCCGCGACGATCTTCTGGAACAGGTCCATGTCGATCGCGCCCGAGCACGAGTACGTGAACAGCAGGCCGCCCGGACGCAGCAGCTTGAAGCCGCTCAGGTTGATGTCCTTGTACGCGCGCGCCGCACGATCGACGCTGTCGCGCGTCGGCGCGAACTTCGGCGGATCGAGCACGATCAGGTCGAAACGCTCGCCTTCGTCGACGAGGCGGCGCAGCGTCTTGAACGCATCGGCGTCGAGCCAGGTCGCGCGTTCGGCGTCGAAGCCGTTGGCGACGACGTTCTGCTGCGCGAGCGCGAGCGCATCGCCCGACGAATCGATCGATACGACGCGTTTCGCGCCGCCCTTGAGCGCTGCGAGCGAGAAGCCGCCCGTGTAGCAGAAGCAGTTCAGCACGTCGCGGTCGGCCGCGTACTGCGCGACGAGCGCGCGGTTGTCGCGCTGGTCGACGTAGAAGCCCGTCTTGTGGCCGTTCGGCACGTCGACGTGATAGCGCACGCCGTTTTCGTTCGCGATCAGCGTCGCGGGCGGCGCGTCGCCGGCCAGTACGCCGGTCGTCTGTTCCAGCCCTTCCTTGTCGCGGATCGACACGTCCGAGCGCTCGTACACGTTCGGGCAGCCGGTCGCGCCGGTGAGCGCCGCGACGATCGCGTCCTTCCACGCTTCGACGCCCGCGGCCATGAACTGGCAGACGAGCTGGCCGCGCGGCGCGGCGCCGGCTTCGGCGGTATCCGCGACGTAGTAGTCGACGACCAGCCCCGGCAGCCCGTCGGCTTCGCCGAACACGAGCCGCACCGCGCCCGTGCCCGACACCATCGTCGTGCGGTGCGCGACCGCGCGCTGCACGCGGCGCTTGAAGAACGCGTGATCGATCGGCTCGTGCTCGTCGAAGCTCCACACCCGCACGCGGATCTGCGACTGCGGGCTGTACGCGCCGCGCGCGAGGAAGCGGCCGTCGTGCGCGCGCACGAGCACGGTCGCGCCGGGCGCGGGCTTGCCGTCGACGCGGTCGATCGCATTGGCGTAGATCCACGGATGGCGGCGCAGCAGCGATTTTTCCTTGGACGGCTTGAGGGTGACGGTTTGCATGATGAGATCGAAATGGGCCGCGCGCGACGCCGGCCGGTGCCGGCCGCCGCGCGCGGCGGGTAACACGGGGCGCGCGTCAGTCGCGCTTCTTCGCGCGCGGATGCGCGCTGTCGTAAATCTTCGCGAGATGCTGGAAGTCGAGCGACGTATAGATCTGCGTCGCGGCGACGCTCGCGTGGCCGAGCAGTTCCTGCACCGCGCGCAGGTCGCCGCTCGACTGCAGCACGTGCGTCGCGAACGAGTGGCGCAGCACGTGCGGGTGGACGTTGGCGGGAATGCCGGCGGCGAGCGCCGCGCGCTTCACGCGCTCGCGCACGACGCCCGGCGACATCCGGTTGCCGCGCACCGACACGAACAGCGGATGCGGATCGTGCTTCACGAATTCGTCGCGCACCGCGAGCCACGCGTTCAGCGCGTCGATCGCCTTGTGGCCGACCGGCACCTTGCGCTCCTTGTTGCCCTTGCCGCGCACGGTGACCTCGGCTTCGGCGAGGTCGAGCCAGCCGGCCGAGCGGTAGCTGTCGGCCTGCGTGTACCGGACGTCGAGCCCGACCAGCTCGGCGAGGCGCAGCCCCGACGAATAGAACAGCTCGAGGATCGCGTGATCGCGGATGCCTTCGGTCGTGTCGGGCAGCGGCGTATCCATGAGCGTGACCGCATCGTCGACCGACAGCGCTTTGGGCAGCGATTTCTCGCGTTTGGGCGCGCGGACCCCGGCGACGGGATTCGCGGGCATCTCGACGCGCTGCGCGAACCAGCGATAGAACGCACGCCATGCGGAAAGCCGGTGCGAGATCGAGCGCGCGGACAGCCCGGCCGCGTGCCCGCGCACGACCGCGCCGCGCATGTCGGCGGCGGTCAATGCGTCGAGCGGCCGGCCGGCCGCGAGCTTCTTCAGTTCGTCCAGTTCGTGCGTGTACGCGCGCAGCGTGTGTTCCGACAACTGCCTGACATGCTTCAGGTTCGACAGGTAGGCGGCGATCGGATCGTCGGTCATCGCGTGCGGCGGATCAGTGCGGCAGCAGGCGCGTGAGCGCGGCGCTCGCGAGCGTCGCGATCTGCGCGAGGAAGTCGGTCGCCATCCCGTCGTGGAAGCGGCGCGGATCGGGCGAGCCGAGCACGAGCAGCCCGAACGCGGGCGCGTCGTTGCCGGCGAGCGGCGCGCGCAGCGCGAGCAGCGCGACCGATGCGGCCGCACCGTCGCCGGCCGGCGCGGCTTCGGCGCCTTCCGCCGCGCTCGCGGCCGGGGCGGCGAGCGCGGGGGCGAGCCACTGGGCGGCCTCGAAGCCCGTGTTCGCGCCGCAGTACGGCGTCGACAGGCCGTTCGCGAACAGGCGCACTTCCTCGCCGACCTGGCGGGCGAAATCGGCTTGCGCGTAGGTGTCGGCGACGTCCCACACGCGCAGCGCCGTCTGCGGCACGTCGAACACGTCGGCGATGCCGTCGGCGATCGTGCGCGGCAGCGCGTACGGATCGCGTTCCGCGATCACGCGCGCGGTCCAGCGGCTGAACTTCGCGGACAGGCTGTCGTTCTCGTGGCCGTAGCGCACGAGTTCGGCGAGCCGGCGCTCGAGATGCTTGTTCTTGTCGCGCAGCATCTCCATCTGCCGCTCCTGCAGCGAGATCGCGGCCTTGCCGTGCGGGTTCGCGAGACGGATCGTCGCGAGCAGCTCGGCGTGCTGCGCGAAGAATTCGGGATTGGCGAGCAGGTAGTCGGCGACTTCGCGATCGTTCATGTGGCTGGCGCGTTCAGTTATCAAGGACGTTGCAGGGTCAGGCGTTCAGGTCGATCTCGCCTTCGAACACGGTCGTGGCGGGGCCGGCCATCATCAGCGCGGCGGCTTCGTCGCGCGCGCCGTCCCAGCCGATCGTCAGCGTGCCGCCGTGGGTGTGCACGGTCACGGGCGAATCGAGCAGGCCGCGCCGGATGCCGGCCGCGACCGCCGCGCATGCGCCGGTGCCGCACGCGAGCGTCTCGCCCGCGCCGCGTTCGTACACGCGCAGCTTCACCTCGTGGCGCGACACGATCTGCATGAAGCCGGCGTTCACGCGCTGCGGGAAGCGCGCATGGCGCTCGATCAGCGGGCCTTCTTCCAGCACCGGATACGCCTCGACATCGTCGACGACCTGCACCGCGTGCGGGTTGCCCATCGACACCGTCGAGATCCAGCGCGTCGCGCCGCCGACGTCGAGCGGCCACAGCGTGTCGTTGCCTTCCTTGCGGCCGTCGAGGCCCGTCGCGCCTGGACCGGCCGTATCGAACGGCACCTGTGCCGGCGCGAACACGGGCGCGCCCATGTCGACGACGACTTCGCCGTTGTCCTGCAGCGTCAGCGTAATCAGGCCCTTCATGACCTGCACGCGCACGCTGCGCTTGTCGGTCAGGCCGCGGTCGCTGACGAACTTCACGAAACAGCGCGCGCCGTTGCCGCAGTGTTCGACCTCGCCGCCGTCGCAATTGAAGATCCGGTACTTGAAATCCGCGCCGTCGACGGTCGGCTTCTCGACCAGCAGCAACTGGTCGGCGCCGATGCCGAAGTGGCGGTTGGCGAGCGCGCGCACCTGCGCGTCGGTGAGCGGCGGCAGCGCGCGCGAATAGCCGTCGAGCACGACGAAGTCGTTGCCCGCGCCGTGCATCTTGGTGAACGAGAGTTTCACTGGGTCCGGAATTCCATGGCGAACAAGGCGGTCGGCACGACACGGACGGCCGCCGGCCATGCCGGGCGGCCTCGTTCGTCGTGCTGATCTCAACCGCAAATGATACATGCAGCCGACGGGGGCGTCCCGCGCGGGCGGGGCCGCGCGTCCGTCGTGCAGATGGGAAGGGGCGCTATTTGCCGATCGGCCGACTGGACATGGCGTTGCGGCTCGAGGCGTGGCTCGGCGAGGAAAACGGGGGAAAGGCCGATCTGTGGCTCGCGCAGCAGTCGGCCTACGATCTCGGGCAGGCGCGCGCGAAGGGTGCGCCGAAGGTGGCGAGGGCGCAGGCGCGCGCATGGCGGCGCACCCGCGAACGTCGCGGCAGGGTCAGTACAGGCTCGGCTCGCCGGGCGGGCGCGTCTTGAAGCGCTTGTGCACCCAGTAGTACTGCTCGGGCATCAGCGGAATCTGTTCCTCGAGGAATGCGTTCATCCGCCGCGCGTCGAGATCGTCGTCGCCGGTCGGGTAGTGATCCCACGGCTTGAATACCTTCAGACGGTAGCCCTTGTAGTTCGGCAGCACCTCGCCGATGAACGGCACGACCTGCGCGCGGCCCGTCTTCGCGAGCCGGCCGACGGCCGTCAGCGTGCAGGCCGGCACGCCGAAGAACGGGACGAACGTCGAGTTGCGCAGCCCGTAGTCCATGTCCGCGCCGAGCATCACCGGCTTGCGGTCGCGCAGCCAGCGCAGCACGACGCGCGCGCTGTCCGCGCGGCCGACCATCTCGGCGTCGAAGCGCCCGCGCGCCTTCTTCGCCTCTTCCTCGAGCACCGCGTTCGAGAACGGCTGGTAAAGCGATCCGCAGCGGCGGTGCAGCGACCGGTTCAGCCAGATCGAACCGGCCTCGATGCCGACGAAGTGCAGGCCGAGGAACAGCGTCGGCGGCAGGTCGGGATCGTCGAGATCGACCGCGCTGTCGACCTGGATCAGCTTCGCGAGCTTCTTCTCCGAGCCGAACCACTGGACGCTGCGCTCGACGTAGCTGCGGATCGCATGACGGAAATGCTGGCCGGCCACTTCCTCGCGCCGTTCGTCGCTCCAGTCGGGGAAGCAGAGTTTCAGATTCGTATGTACGATGCGCTTTCGCCGGCTGGGGATCTGATACAGCAGCCAGCCGAGGCCATCGCCGAACCGTGCGGTCAGACCGTACGGCAGCAGGGCGAGCAGCTTCAGCAAGCCGATGGCGAGGTGCGTGCCGAGGCGGCCTAGCATGCGGAATCTCCGTGGGGCCGGCTGGCCGGCACGTTGCGAACAGGGTGGTAAGACAGCGGAAGATGCAGCACGGGCGGCGCTCTGTGACAATTCAGGAAAGCCGCTATAATACGGGCTTCGCCGAGTTAACTGACAACTTGCGGGGCGAAGCCGGCTGGCGCGACACACGCTGCCCGGTCCTGGTAATCCGCTAAAGCGTCGCCGCTTCAGGCCCAACGAAGCTGGCTACGTGAAACCAACCGTAACCACACAGGAGCCTGAAAAAGTGGCAAACGATTATCTCTTCACGTCCGAATCCGTCTCCGAAGGCCATCCGGACAAGGTCGCGGACCAAATCTCGGACGCGATTCTCGACGCCATCCTCGAGCAGGACAAATACTCCCGCGTTGCGGCCGAAACGCTGTGCAACACGGGTCTCGTCGTGCTGGCTGGTGAAATCACCACGACGGCCAACATCGATTACATCCAGATCGCGCGCGATACGATCAAGCGCATCGGCTACGACAACACCGACTACGGCATCGACTACAAGGGTTGCGCGGTGCTCGTCGCGTACGACAAGCAGTCGCCGGACATCGCGCAGGGCGTCGATCGCGCGCACGACGACAACCTCGACCAAGGCGCGGGCGACCAGGGCCTGATGTTCGGCTATGCGTGCGACGAAACGCCGGAACTGATGCCGCTGCCGATCTACCTGTCGCACCGGCTCGTCGAGCGCCAGGCCAGCCTGCGCCGCGACGGTCGCCTGCAATGGCTGCGTCCGGACGCGAAGTCGCAGGTCACCGTCCGCTACGTCGACGGCAAGCCCGATTCGATCGACACCGTCGTGCTGTCGACGCAGCATGCGCCGGACATCGAGCTGCCGGCGCTGCGCGAAGCGGTGATCGAGGAAATCATCAAGCCGACGCTGCCGGCCGACCTGATCAAGGGCGACATCAAGTTCCTCGTGAACCCGACCGGCCGGTTCGTGATCGGCGGCCCGCAAGGCGATTGCGGCCTGACCGGCCGCAAGATCATCGTCGATACCTACGGCGGTGCCGCACCGCACGGCGGCGGCGCGTTCTCGGGCAAGGATCCGTCGAAGGTCGACCGTTCGGCTGCGTATGCGGGCCGCTACGTCGCGAAGAACATCGTCGCGGCCGGCCTCGCGTCGCGCGCGCTGATCCAGGTGTCGTACGCGATCGGCGTGGCCGAGCCGACCTCGGTGATGGTCAACACGTTCGGCACGGGCCGCGTGTCGGATGCGGTGATCACGAAGCTCGTGCGCGAGCATTTCGATCTGCGTCCGAAGGGCATCATCAAGATGCTCGACCTGCTGCGCCCGATCTACGAGAAGACGGCAGCTTACGGCCACTTCGGCCGCGAAGAGCCGGAATTCTCGTGGGAAGCGACCGACAAGGCGCTCGTGCTGGCCGAAGCGGCCGGCGTGGAGCCGACGGCACGCGTCGCGTAAGCGTCGTCCGCCTGAAATGAAAAACCCCGGCCAGGCCGGGGTTTTTTTTATGGGTTCGATCGCCGGGGCAACGGTGGCGATCGGGCGGACAACGCCCGCCGGGCGCCCGCTCAACGCGCGCCGAACCCGAACCAGCCGTTGCTGGCCGCGAGGCGGCGCGGGCGGTTGATGCGGCGCTGCGGGCCGAGCTTGCGGCGCAGCGCGAGCGCGCGCAGCGACGACGGCTTCTGCAGCAGCGAGCGCAGGCCGGCGCGGCGAGCGAACGCCTGCGCGCTCATCATCGAGAAAAACGCGTGGAACCACGCACGGATGCCGTCCAGCCGGCTGTGCGGGTGCGTACGTTCGGCCAGCGCCTGCGTGCGTGCGCGATGATGGCGCAGCGAGCGGACAGGAGCGGGCGACACGACGCGCTTGGCAGTGCGGTTGAAACGGGAAGTCAGACGGAATGGCATGTGAACGATGCTTCGCTTGTATGGGTGGCGCCCTGCAGAGCACACTGGTATGAACGGCCTCGGATGACGCAACGGATCTTATCGAAACCCGTTGCGCGCCGCGCCCGCCAGAATTGACAGGCCGCGTCAGGCTACAGGGGATTCATGACGCGCAAAAGTCGCGATAAACCCTTGTGCCGCAACGCGTGTGCCGCATACCGCCTGTCGCTGAGGCAGGCGCCGCGTCGCACAGTTCCCTTGCGCTGGATCAAATCCGCGATTGGCATGCCCCTGCGCACGACAATGGCGCTGTTCGTGGTATCCGGCGCCGATTTACAATCGTCACATTCACACAATAAACGTCTGGCATCCCATGTCGTCTCCATTGCAGTCGGAATCGATCCGCGCGCAAGTCGCGGAATTGCGCGAGCGCGGCTTCGTCGTCGCGCGCGGCCTCGTCGGCGAAGCGCAGTGCGCGGCGCTCAGGCAGATCGCGGAGCGCCAGTTGCGGGAGGCCGCCGAGCCGATCGAGTTCGAGGCCGACCTGCGCTATCCGGGCGCGCCCGAGTCGAAGCATGCGCCGGGCGGGCATACGGTGCGACGGCTGCTCGATGCGTATTCGCGCGATCCGGCGTTCGCCGCGCGCGCGATCGCGCCCGAGATCGGCGCATGGATGCGCGAGTATTTCGGTGAAGAGCCGGTGCTGTCGCGCGCGCATCACAACTGCATGATGACGAAGCACCCGGCGTACGGCAGCCTGACCGGCTGGCATCGCGATTTCCGCTACTGGGCGTTCGAGCGCCCGGACATGGTCTCGGTGTGGCTTGCGCTCGGGCCGGAAACCAACGAGAACGGCGCGCTGTGGCTGGTGCCGGGTTCGCATACGGCCGAATTCGGGCCGGAAGCGTTCGACGACGCGAAGTTCTTCCGCAGCGATCTGCCGGAAAACCGCAGGATGATCGACGCGGCCACGTGCCCGTCGCTGCAGACGGGCGACGTCGTGTTCTTCCACAGCAACACGCTGCATTCGGCCGGGCAGAACCGTTCCGACCAGGTGAAGTTCTCGCTCGTGTACACGTATCACGGCGCGAGCAACCGGCCGCTGCCCGGCACACGCTCGGCGTCGAAGCCGGAAGTGCCGTTCTAGGTTCGGATCGGACGGGCGGCGACACCGCGGCGGTCACGCGATGCGGCGCATCGCGGGCGTTTGAAGCAACGGGCGGCCTGGCCGCCCGTTTCGTTTGACGCGGCCCGAGCCGAGCGACGCGGGCCGTTCGTATGTCGCGCGGCGGCGCGCTCAGCGCTTGCCGCCCGGCATCGCGAGGCCGATCAGGCCGACGAACGACGCGACGGCGCCGCCGACGATCAGCAGGATCGTCTTCGTCGCCGGCGAGCCGGTGAAGAAGCGCGACACGTTGTCGTTGATCGAATGGAACGACTGGCCGCCGAAATACAGCAGCACGACGCCGCCGACGAGCAGTGCAACCGAGATGACCCGGGACATACCAACCTCGCTGAAACGGTGATTCGAGACGCCGCAGTGTAGGCGAGCGCCGCGGTCGCGTCCATCGTCGTGCCGCCGTGCACGATCCGGCCGCTTTCGCTACCATAGTCGTCGTATGACTTCTTCGCCGCCGTCGCGCCATGGGCGCGGCCGGCGCGCGTCCCTTCCCCCGATGTCCTGACGGAACAGACTCATGGCCTACGAAGCAGCTTCCGAACGTTATGCCGGCATGCAATACCGCACCTGCGGCAAATCCGGGCTCCAACTGCCCGCCCTGTCGCTCGGTCTGTGGCACAACTTCGGCGATTCGACGCCGATCTCGACGCAGCGCGAGATCCTGCGCACCGCGTTCGACCTCGGCATCAACCACTTCGACCTCGCGAACAACTACGGGCCGCCGTACGGGAGCGCCGAAACCAACTTTGGCCGACTGCTGAAGGAGGATTTCCGGCCGTATCGCGACGAGCTGCTGATCTCGACGAAGGCCGGCTGGGACATGTGGCCGGGGCCGTACGGCAGCGGCGGCGGATCGCGCAAGTACGTGCTGGCGAGCCTCGACCAGAGCCTGCAGCGGATGGGGCTCGACTACGTCGACATCTTCTACTCGCACCGTTTCGACGCACATACGCCGCTCGAGGAAACCGCCGGCGCGCTCGCGTCGGCGGTGCAGCAGGGCAAGGCGCTCTACATCGGCATCTCGTCGTACTCAGCCGCGAAGACGCGCGAGATGGCCGCGCTGCTCGCGCAATACAAGGTGCCGCTGCTGATTCACCAGCCGTCGTACAACCTGCTGAACCGCTGGATCGAAGAGGATCTGCTCGGCACGCTCGACGACGTCGGCGCGGGCAGCATCGCGTTCACGCCGCTCGCGCAGGGTTTGCTCACGTCGAAGTACCTGAACGGCGTGCCGGCCGACGCGCGCGTGAACAAGCCGGGCGGCGGCTCGCTGAAGCAGGATCACCTGAGCGCGGACAACCTCGAGCATGTGCGCAAGCTCAACGCGATCGCCGAACGGCGCGGCCAGAGCCTTGCACAGATGGCGCTGGCGTGGGTGCTGCGTAACGGCCGCGTGACGTCCGCGCTGATCGGTGCGAGCCGGGCCGAGCAGGTGCGCGAGAACGTCGGTGCGTTGAAGAACCTCGAATTCTCCGCTGAGGAACTCGCGGAGATCGATCGTTACGCGACGGAAGGCGGCATCAATCTGTGGGAAAAGCCCTCCACGGATCAGGCGATCTGATCGAAAGTCGATACGGGATGCGAAACATCGCGTGCCGTATCGGTCACGCGCAGGCAGTCCGTCGCGTCGCTGCGGGGCAGCGACGCACGTCACGCGCCGATGGCGCTAGATCAGCGCAGGCAGGCCTTCAACGAGCAACACAGCGACGCCGACGCCGAGAATGACGCCGAGCACGCGCAGCAGGTTGTGACGGAATTGTGTGGCGCATGGCACCGCGCCGAGAAATAGCGCTCCGGCCAGCGCCATCGGAATCAACAGAATGAAGTCGCCGATCGTGAAATAGGTCGTCATGCGTGTCTCCAGTGTCGGCCGAAGTGGGCGCTTCAGTGCTTGCCTAGCGGCTCCATCCCTGCGGGATATCGGCCCGAAACGGCACGCGTGCGCTCACCCCGGTCCCATGCCGGGTGTTTCTAGTGGGTCCGGCCCGTCGTACGCGGGCCGGTCAATTCGAGTATAGGCAACCGGCGGCGTTTTTCGCTATCCGAACCATTAAAAATCAGCGGAAAGCCTCGGGAATCCCGCGGTTTTCGCGCAAACAAGACGAACGCCTTGCGCGTATCTTTCCCGTTCCTTTCGATTTTCGCGGAATCGTCGTATGTGTCCGATGCGGGCCGCCGCACCCGCGGGCGCGGCGGCCCGCCCGCTCACGCGCGGTCGGGTTGCGGGCGGCCGGCCGGCGCGCGAAACACGAGCGCGAGCCCCGCGATGATCGCGCCCATGCCGGCGAGCGCGAGCGGCTCGGGCCGGTTGCCGAGCCACACGGCGTCCATCAGCGTGGTGACGACGGGCACGAGATAGAACAGGCTCGTCACGTTGACGAGATCGCCGCGCTGCATCAACCGGTAGAACAGCAGTTGCGCGATCACCGAGATCACGATGCCGAGCCACAGCAGCGGCACGACGAACGCCCAGCTCATATCGAACGACACCGGCCGGAACGGCACGATCGCGACGCACAGCGCGAGGCCGATCGCATTCTGCAGCGGCAGCACGTCGGCGGGCGCCGCGCGGACGCGCTTTTGCAGCAGCGAGCCGACGGTCAGCGCGACGAGCGCCGTGAGCGCGCACGCGACGCCGGCAGCCGACAGGCCGCCCGTCCCGCCGCTCACGCCGCGGCCGACGACGAGCGCGAGGCCGGCGAGCGATAGCGCGAGTCCCGCGATGCGCACCGGTTGCCAGCGACGCTCGACGATCGCGAGCGTGAGGATCGGCTGCACGCCGAGGATCGTCGCGAGCACGCCGGGCGCGATGCCGCGCTCGAGCGCGAGCAGGTAGAAGATCGAATAGCCGCCCATCATCAGCAAGCCGGTCAGCGCGGCCATGCGCCGCTCGCCGCGCGGCGGCAGCCAGCGTTTGCGCATGAACGCCAGCGCGAGCAGCACGAGCGATGCGAGCGCGAAGCGGGCGGTGAGAAAGGCGAACGCGGACGCGTGACGCAGACCGAGTTCGGCGAAGATCGCGCCGCTGCTCCACAGCAGTACGAAGAGCGACGTCGCGCCATGCGCGGCGAGCGCGCGTTTGAACGAAACCATGTGAATCCACCTGTCGAACGGATCGAAACGTTCCATTCGCGCGCGCGGCAACACGTCGTGCGTCATGACGCACGTACCTGTGACCAACGGGGCGAATGGAAGACGAAAACGGATGCCGGCGAGTCAGCCGGCGCGTGCCGCCGAAGGGGGCGGCGCGGCGCAGACGAGCGGCGGTGCGACAGGGGGAGGAAGGACCGACGGATGCGCGCACGCCCGCGGCCGCGAGTCGAACTGCGGCCGGGATTTTGCGAGGGCGGACGTGAGCGGATACATCGTGTCGGAGTGCGGTTGAACGCGAATGAAAGGTTAAGGTACCGCAAGGCAGCCATCGAACGCAACTGCTGTCGGCGGCTGCATATCGCGAGCGACATGTCGCGCCGATGCAGGCCGATGCCGGTGCGCGCGCAAGCGTTCGACGAACGGTGGATAGCGATCGGCATGCGATGCGCGCGACGTGATTCCGGTCGGCCGCGCGAAGTGTTCCGATGATTCCGCAGCGGCGAAGCGAAGCGGCACGCGCGTTGCGTCAACATGCGCGCGCGGCGGCGCCGGGCGGTTTCGGTGGGCAGTCACATTCGACAGGGTATGATGGGGGTAACCGGGCGGGCAAGTACGTGCCCGACGCAGTGGTTGATTGGAGACATTCGACGAATTCGCGGCACTTCGCCTGCTTCTTCTTCTTTTCGCGCTTCGATAAACCGTGAACAATGGGATCACGCGCAACGCTCCGCCGAGAGCGGCGCGGATCGTGCATTTGCCGGCTCGCCAGCGGGCCGGGTTTCAAGATTCAAGAGTGGGGAACCATCATGCATATCGGGTCGATCGTCTGCACTACCCATATCGCGGTGCCGAAGGGCGCGCGCGGCATCGTCCAGCGCATCCTGGGCGACATGGCCATGGTGACCTGGTACGCGGGCGTGCCGGGTGAGTCGAAAGAACTCAACACCGAGCCTTTCTTTCTCGAGGACCTGATCGACACCGGCGAATCCGTTCTGCCGGCCGGCGCGGCGCTTCACTAAGGCTCGTCTTTCGGTCCGGCTGGCGGCACAATGCGGGGCATGACAGACGCCACTTCCGCTCCCGCTTCCTCCGCCAGCCCGCCGTTCGCCGGCCTCACGCCCGAGTGCGTGCTCGACGCGCTCGACAGCGTGCTGATGCCGGCCGGCCTGCGCACCGACGGGCGCCTGCTCGCCCTCAACAGCTACGAAAACCGCGTCTACCAGGTCGGCATCGAAGACGGCCCGCCGGTCGTCGCGAAGTTCTATCGCCCGGCGCGCTGGTCCGACGACGCGATCCTCGAAGAGCATGCGTTCGTCGCCGAACTCGCCGCGCGCGAGATTCCGGCGGTGCCCGCGCGTGCCTTCAACGGCCGCACGCTGCATGCGTTCGACGGCTTCCGATTCTCGATCTTCGAGCGGCGCGGCGGCCGCGCACCCGATCTCGACCGCAGCGACACGCTCGAATGGCTCGGCCGCTTCATCGGCCGCATTCATGCGGTCGGCGCGACGCAGCCGTATGTCGCGCGTCCCGTGCTCGACATCGCCACGTTCGGCTACGAGCCGCGCGACTACCTGCTCGCGCACGATTTCATTCCGGATGACGTAAGACCGGCGTACGAGACCGCGGTCAAGCTCGCGCTCGAAGGCGTCGAGGCCGCGTTCGAGCGCGCCGGAGAGATCCGCCTGCTGCGCACGCACGGCGACTGTCATCCGAGCAACGTACTGTGGACCGATGCCGGCCCGCATTTCGTCGACTTCGACGACAGCCGGATGGCGCCGGCCGTGCAGGATCTGTGGCTGCTGCTGCCGGGCGATCGCGAAGGCGCATCGCGCGCGCTGGCCGACCTGCTCGCCGGCTACGAGGATTTCTGCGAATTCGAGCCGCGCGAGCTGCATCTGGTCGAAGCGCTGCGCACGCTGCGGCTGATCCACTATGCGGCGTGGCTCGCGCGGCGCTGGGACGATCCCGCGTTTCCGGCCGCCTTCCCGTGGTTCAACACGCATCGTTACTGGGAAGCGCGCGTGCTCGAACTGCGCGAGCAGATCGGCGCGATGCAGGAAGGGCCGCTCTGGCCCGTGTGACGTGTGGCGGCTGCATGCGCGGCATCCATGCCGCGCGGCAGCTTCGCCGGGGCCGCGGCGCGACGCGGCCCGCCCCCTCAGAACTTCAGCATCAGCTTGATCAGCGCGGCGAAGCGCTTGCCGTACGGCGGTGCGAGCAGGTTGCGCGCGTTCAGCCGCGCCTGCGTGAGCACCGGCTTCATCTTCGAGAACGTCACGAAGCCGTCGTAGCCGTGATACGCGCCCATGCCGCTCGCGCCGACGCCGCCGAACGGCAAGCTGCCGCACGCGATGTGCATCAGCGTTTCGTTGATCGACACGCCGCCCGAGACCGTTTCGCGCATCACGCGGTCGATCGTGCCGCCATCCTCGTCGAACAGGTATAGCGCGAGCGGACGCGGGCGCGCATTGACGTACGCGATCGCTTCGTCGAGCCGTTCGTACGGCACGAGCGGCAGCAGCGGCCCGAAGATTTCCTCCTGCATCAGTGGCGACGCGGCCGGCACCTGCGTGACCGCGCACGGCACGAAGCGGCGCGACACCGGATCGGACTGCGCGTCGGACAGCGGATGCAGCTGCGCGCCGGCGGCCTGCGCATCGCTTGCCAGTTGCTGCAGGCGTGCGTAGTGACGCGGCGACACGATCGTCGTGTAGTCGCCGTTGGTCGACAGGTCCGGATACAGCTTCGCGAAGCGGGCCCGCGCGCGTTCGATGAACGCGCCTTCCATGCCGCGCGGCAGCAGCACGTAGTCGGGCGCGATGCAGGTCTGGCCGGCGTTCAGCGTCTTGCCGGCGACGATCGCGTCGACGGCCGCGTCGAAGCGCGCATTCGGGCCGACGATCGCCGGCGACTTGCCGCCGAGCTCCAGCGTGACCGGCGTGAGGTTGTCGGCGGCCGCGCGCATCACGTGGCGGCCGACCTGCGTCGAGCCGGTGAACAGCAGATGGTCGAACGGCAGTGCGCTGAACGTGGCGCCGACTTCCGCGTCGCCGTTCACGACCGCGACGTGGTCGCGCGTGAAGGTCTTGCCGATCAGTTGCTCGAACAGCGCCGACGTGCGCGGCGTCAGTTCGGACATCTTGATGATCGCGCGGTTGCCGGCGGCGAGCGCGCAGATCAGCGGGCCCGCGGCGAGCAGCACCGGGTAGTTCCACGGCACGACGATGCCGACCACGCCGAGCGGTTGCGGAATCACCTTCGCGCGCGCCGGCCGCAGCCACTTGTTCATCGGCTTGCGGATCGGCTTCATCCAGCGCTTGCCGTGCGTCAGCGCATCGTCGATCTCTTCCTTCGCCATCCAGATTTCCGACAGCAGCACTTCCTGCTTCGCGCGATGGCCGAAATCGGCGCTGATTGCGTCGGCGAGCGCATCCGCGTGATCGATCAGCATCGTGCGCAGCGCGCGCAGGTGCTGCGCGCGCGTGTCCCATGCCGGGTACGGTGCGCGCAGGTACGCCGCGCGCTGGTCGTGCAGCAGCGACGTCAGCGCATCGACCGACGGCAGTGCTTGCGGGGCCAGTTCGGGCAGGTCGTTCTTCATGTCGTCTCCTCCAGTTGGGCCTGGCTGATCGGCCGGCCGTCACGCCGCACGCGCACGCTCGGCGAGCGCGGCGACGCGGATCGGGTGATGCGTGTCGCCCGGCGCGGGGCCGGATGCGACGGGTGCTCGAAAACCGGTTTCAGCACGCGGCAAGCGTCGTATCCGCGCGACGGTGTCCGCGTCCGAACGTCGTGCCGCACGGCATGCGCATACGAGCCGATACGGTGACGCGCGGGCACGCGATGCCGTCTCGCGATCGTCTGCCGGTGTACCGCGGCGGCGCAGCGCGACAGATCCGCGGCGGTGGCTCGCCGCGGATCGTTCGGCGGCGGCGACACACCGTCCAAACGGTCGGCGACGACACGTGCCGTTCGATTTCGACCGACTGCGCGCATGGCGCCGTGCATCGTCGCGCGGGCCGCCGTTTGAAATGAAATGCGGACCGCGCGCGTGACCGCCGGATCACCCGGTCGGCACGCGGCCGGCAGGCGTTGGCGCTGCATCGTCGTTCCTCCCGTTTCGCGACGAATCGGCTTCTCGTGGCCGGTGCATCGCGCGACGCGACTCGATACATCTTAAATTTAGTTCACGCGGGCGTTTAGAGGAATCGCTCTTGAATCGGCGCGCCGCGCACGGGACGGCCATTCCTACAATGCCCCGAGGGTCTGTTTGCAGATGGCAACGCCAAATTAAAAAATCATGTAACGGGAATGCCCGAAATCGCCCGTATGGCGGCGTCGCTCGTCGCTTGTTTGGCTCGGCCAAACGGCGCTCCTCGCTCCTTGCCCTACGGGCGATTTCGGGCATTCGCATGCGTGTTCCATCTGCAAACAGACCCTCCAGAGGAGACGCGGTCGCGCGGCGGTGCCGGGCGCCTTCCATGACACGACGGAGACGTGACATGCAATACGACTACATCATCGTCGGCGGCGGCTCGGGCGGTTCGAGCCTCGCCGGCCGTCTCGCCGATGCCTGCCCCGATGCGACGATCGCGCTGATCGAGGCCGGCTCGCATACGGAGCGCAACCTGCTCGTCAACATGCCGGTCGGCATCGCGGCGCTGGTGCCGTTCAAGCTCGGCACCAACTACGGCTACGAGACGGTGCCGCAGCCGGGCCTCGGCGGGCGGCGCGGTTATCAGCCGCGCGGGCGCGGGATGGGCGGCTCGAGCGCGATCAACGCGATGATCTACACGCGCGGCCACCCGACCGACTACGACGAGTGGGCGCAGCTCGGCGCGACGGGCTGGGGTTGGCAGGACGTGCTGCCGTATTTCCGCCGCGCGGAAGGCAACGAACGCGGCGCGGACGCATGGCACGGCGCGGACGGGCCGCTGTCGGTATCGGATCTGCGCTTTCGCAATCCGTTCTCCGAACGATTCATCCAGGCCGCGCACGCGGCCGGCTATCCGCTGAACGACGACTTCAACGGGGCGACGCAGGAAGGCGTCGGCTTCTATCAGGTCACGCATCGCGACGGCTCGCGCTGCAGCGTGGCGCGTGCGTACATTTACGGCCGCAACCGGCCGAACCTGCACGTGATCCCCGATGCGACGGTGCTGCGCGTCGGCTTCGACGGCAAGCGCGCGGTCGGCGTCGTCGTGTCGCGCAACGGGCGGGTCGAGACGCTCGGCGCGCGCGCGGAAGTGGTCCTGTCGGCCGGCGCGTTCAATTCGCCGCAACTGCTGATGTGTTCGGGGATCGGCCCGGCCGATCAGTTGCGCCGGCACGGGATCGCGGTCGTGCAGGATGCGCCGGACGTCGGCGCGAACCTGATCGACCACATCGACTTCATCATCAACACCCGCGTGAATTCGTCGGAACTGGTCGGCGTGTGCGTGCGCGGGATCGCGAAGATGACGCCCGCGCTCGTGCGCTATTTCTCGAGCCGCACGGGGATGATGACGAGCAACGTCGCGGAGGCCGGCGGCTTCATCAAGAGCGATCCGTCGCTCGCGCGGCCCGACCTGCAACTGCATTTCTGCACGGCGCTCGTCGACGATCACAACCGCAAGATGCACTGGGGTTTCGGCTATTCGCTGCACGTGTGCGCGCTGCGGCCGTTCAGCCGCGGCACGGTCGCGCTCGCGAGCGGCGATGCGCGCGACGCGCCGCTGATCGATCCGCGCTTCTTCAGCGATTCACGCGACCTCGACCTGCTGGTGCGCGGTACGCACGCGATGCGCCGCATCCTGTCGCAGGCGCCGCTCGCGTCGCACGGCGGGCGCGAGCTGTACACGCGGCCGGACCAGAGCGAAGCGGAGCTGCGCGCGACGATCGTCGCGCATGCGGACACGATCTATCACCCGGTCGGCACCTGCCGGATGGGCTCGGATGTGCGCGCGGTCGTCGATCCGCAACTGCGCGTGCGCGGCGTCGACGGGCTGCGGGTGGTGGATGCGTCGGTGATGCCGACGCTGGTCGGCGGGAACACGAATGCGCCGTCGGTGATGATCGGCGAACGCGCGGCGGACTTCATCGTCGCCGCGCGCAAGGGCGGCGTCCCGCGCGGCGAGGCGGCTGCCGCGGTGCACGGCCGCTGAACGCGGCGCGCGCACGGCAGCAGCAGCCCATGCTCAGGCAAACGTATCGACGAGGCCGGCGCGGTTCGCGCGCGCGGCGACCGGTGCGGATTGCGCGGCGTCGACGGGTGCATCGACGGCTGACGGTCCGCCGTTCCCGCGTCGCGGCGACTGGCCGCCGGCGAAGGTCTGCTGCGGGTTTTGCTGCTGTTGCTGCGAAGCGAAACCGCCGTCGCTGACGGTCGCGCTGCCGAGCCCGAGCCCGCCCGCTTCCATCGCTTCGCGCAGCTTCGGCAGCGCGGCTTCGACCGCGTCGCGCACCTGCGCGTGCTGCGACACGAACAGTGCGTGCGCATGGTTGTCCGCGACGCGCAGCACGACCTGCAGCGGCCCGAGATCGGGCGGGTTGAGCGTCAGCTCGGCGCTCTGCTGGTGCGCATTCGACAGGAACACCACCTTCTGGCTCAGCGCATCCGTCCAGTCGGCCGTGCCGACGTGCGGCGCGAGCACGTGCGCGTTGGCGGCGGCGATCGCGCCGGCTGCCGGCGACAGTTGCAGGTTCGCCTGCGCGGCGGCGGCAGCCGTTGCGCCGGCCGCGAGCGTCGCGCTGGCGGCCGGGTCCGTCGCGTTGCTGGCCGCCGCGAGCGCGTGCTGGACGCCGGACTGCGCGTTCGCGTCGGCCTGCAGTGTCTGCGCGGTGATCTGGGTCGGCGTCGGTTGCGTGGCGAGCGCGCCTTTCGCGTCGGCGAGCGTGCGGTCGAAGGTCGGCACTTTCGGCGTCAGCGGTGCGGCGGCGTTCGATGCGGTTGCGGCCGGCGTCGTCGGCGTGGCGGCGGCGGTCGCGCCGGTCGCCGGCATCGCGATCGCGCCCGCGCCGCCCGTCAGCTTGGCGAGCGCCGCTTGCAGCGCGTCGCGGCTCGATGCCGGGTCGGTCGGTTGGGTGGCCGCGTCCTGGGCTGCATGATCGGCGAGCGTCGCCGTGGCGTCCGGCTGGCCGGACACGGCCGTCTTTTGCGTCGTGGCCGCGGCGGCAACGGCCGCGGCGGTCGCCGCGTCGGCCGGCGTCGCGGTGTCCGGGCGCGCCTGCAATTGCGCCTGCACGGCCGCGGCGGCCGCAAGCGCGGCGGCGTCGGGGTTGACGGCGGCGTTCGCGGTCGTGTCGTCGGTCGCCTTGTCGTCATCCGTGCCGGACGGTTTCGCGCCGGCGGCCGGCTTCGACGCAGCCTGTTGGGTCGACGCGTCCGGCGTGCCGGCGTTGGCCGTATCGCCGCGCGTGGCGACGCTTTGCTTGAGCGTCTGCGCGAACGGCGCGGCGCTCGTGGCGGCCGACGCATCGTTGGCGGCGGACGAACCCGAGCCGCGGGCGGCCTTGAGTGCGGCGCCGGCGGTGTCGAGCAGCGCGCCGAGCAGGGGCAGGGGAGGCATGACGGTTCTCTCGTTCGAATGCGGTGGTCGGTTACGACGAACGGGCCGCGTCGGCCCGCATGCGCAGGATCTTCGCGGCGTGTTCGTCGGCGTCGCGCTGTTCGCGCCGGGCGTCGCGCTGTGCTTCCTGCGCGACGCCGCGCGCCTGCAGGATTTCATACGAGCCGACGGTACGTTTCTTCTGCTGCCAGTTCGGACGCGCCTCGTCGATGCGGACGTCGGCCGCGGCGAGCACGCTGCGCTGCTGCGCGATCGCGGCATCGAGCGTGTCGATGAACGCCTGGAAATTGCGCCAGTTGCCGGCCGGCATCCCGCTTTGCGCGGATTGCGCGAAGCGCGCGTGATATTCGTCGCGATAGCGCAGCAGCGCGTCGAGCTGTTCGGCCGCCGCGGTGCGGTCGCGCTGCGCGGTGCCGAGCTGCTTCGCGGCCGAGTCGAGGTCGTCCTGCGCACGGTCGAGCAGCAACTGAAGGGGAAAGCCGTGGGCCATCGGGATCAGCCTCCGTAAGCGTCGAACAGCGCATCGAGCGCAGTGAGGCTCGATGCGAACGGCGCGCATTCGCGAAAGCCTTGCTGCAGGAACGCCTCGATGCGCGGGTAGAGCGCGATCGCGCGGTCGAGCTGCGCGTCGCGGCCGGGGGCGTACGCGCCGACCGCGATCAGGTCGCGGTTGCGCTGGTAGCGCGACAGCATCTGCTTGAACTGCCGCACATGGTCGAGATGCGTTTCGTCGATCAGCGCGGTCATCGCGCGGCTGATCGACGCTTCGATGTCGATCGCGGGATAGTGGCCGGCCTCGGCGAGCGCGCGCGACAGCACGATGTGGCCGTCGAGGATCGCGCGCGCCGAATCGGCGATCGGGTCCTGCTGGTCGTCGCCTTCGGTCAGCACCGTGTAGAACGCGGTGATCGAGCCGCCGCCTTCGGGCCCGTTGCCGGTGCGCTCGACGAGCGCGGGCAGCTTCGCGAACACCGACGGCGGATACCCCTTGGTCGCGGGCGGCTCGCCGATCGCCAGCGCGATCTCGCGCTGCGCCATCGCGTAGCGCGTCAGCGAATCCATCAGCAGCAGCACGTGCTTGCCCTGGTCGCGGAAATACTCGGCGAGCGACGTCGCGTACGCGGCGCCCTGCATCCGCAGCAGCGGCGACACGTCGGCCGGCGCCGCGACGACGACCGAGCGCGCGAGCCCGTCCTCGCCGAGGATCTGTTCGATGAATTCCTTCACTTCGCGGCCGCGTTCGCCGATCAGCCCGATCACGATCACTTCCGCGCTCGTGTAGCGCGCCATCGTGCCGAGCAGCACCGACTTGCCGACGCCGGAGCCCGCGAACAGGCCCATCCGCTGGCCGCGGCCGACGGTGAGCAGCGCGTTGATCGCGCGCACGCCGACGTCGAGCACGTGGTGGATCGGTTCGCGATCGAGCGGGTTGATCGACGGCGCCGACAGCGGCGCATCGACTTTCGACGCGAGCGGGCCGAGGCCGTCGAGCGGGCGGCCCGACGCGTCGACGACGCGCCCGAGCATCTCCCAGCCGACCGGCAGCCGCTTCGCGCCCGCGAGCGGATCGGCGACGGGCGCGCTTTCGCGCGGCCACACGCGTGCGCCGGGCAAGACGCCTGCGACGTCGGTGGTCGGCATCAGGAACAGGCGGTCGCCGGCGAAGCCGACGACTTCCGCTTCCGCGTGCGGCAGCGTGCTGCCGGGCGGCAGTTCGATCGTGCATTCGGCGCCGACCGACAGGCGCAGCCCGATCGCCTCGAGCACGAGGCCGGCCGCGCGCGTGAGGCGCCCGCACGGGCGCAGCGGCAGCGCGTGGTGGCTGCGCGCGGCGAGCCCGTTCAGGTGCGTGCGCCAGTGCGCGAGATGCGGGTTGTGCGGCGCGCGCGGGGCGGCGGCGACGCTGGCGGACGCGGGGTGCGGCGTGGCATCGTGCGCGGCCGCCGGCCCGAACGACGCGAGCGCGAGCTCGCGTTCGAGCGGCGTCATGCCGTCGTGCGCGAGCGCGTCGGGCGAGCGCGTCACCACGTGCTCACCTTGCCGATCGCGGCGGCGACGCGCTGCCAGCGCGTGGGCAGCGTCGCGTCGACCTCGCCGGTCGCGGCGTGCGCGCGGCAGCCGCCGCGCTCGATCGACGCGTCGGTGCGCACGTTCCAGCCGAGCGTGTCGAGATCGTCCTGCAGATACGCTTCGACGACGGGCAGGTCGGCCGGATTGACCGCGAGATGCGGCGCGCCGGACAGCGCGGGTTCGGCCGCGAGCACGTCGCGCACGGTGGCGACCAGTGCGGCCGGGTCGTGCTTCACGTGCTGGCGCACGACCTGTTGCGCGATGTCGAGCGCGAGTTGCGCGAGGTCGGACGCGAGATCGTGTTCGACGGTCGCCACGGCTTCGCGGAACGACGCGGCGAGCGCCGCGAGCTGCGCGGCCTGTTCGCGTGCGTCGGCCTGGCCGGCCTCGAAGCCCTGTTCGCGGCCCTGCTCGAAACCGGCCTGGTAGCCGCGCGCCTGGCCTTCGACGTGGCCGGCCGCATGGCCTTCGGCGTGCGCGGCGTCGCGCACGCGCTGCAATTCCTCGGCGAGCGCGGCCGCAGCGGCCGCCGCGTCGTCGGGCGGCGGCGGGGGCGGCGGCGGGTCGAACGACGCCATCTCCCACCGCTGGTATGCGGTGAGGGTGCCCACGCGATCGCTCGCCGAATCAGACATACGCGTCTTCCGCCTTGCCGCCGATCGCGATCGCGCCGCTCTCGGCCAGGTTGCGCACGATCTGCAGGATGCGGCGCTGCTGCGTCTCGACGTCGGACACGCGTACCGGGCCGCGTGCGTCGAGATCCTCGGCGAGCAGTTCGGCCGCGCGCTGCGACATGTTCGCGAGGAACTTCTGACGCAGCGCGGGCGGTGCGCCCTTCAACGCGATGATCAGCGTTTCCGACTCGACTTCCTTCAGGATCATCTGGATCGCGCGATCCTCGAGGTCGAGCAGGTTCTCGAACACGAACATCTGGTCGATAATCTTCTGCGCGAGATCGGCGTCGTACTGGCGCACGCTTTCGAGCACGCCTTCCTCGTGCACGCTGGTCATGAAGTTCAGGATCTCGGCCGCGGTGCGGATGCCGCCCATCGGGCTGCGCTTCAGGTTGTCGCTGCCGGACAGCAGGCCCGTCAGCACGTCGTCGAGCTCGCGCAGCGCGGCCGGCTGGATGCCGTCGAGCGTCGCGATCCGCAGCAGCACGTCGTTACGCAGCCGTTCGGTGAAGCACGATGCGATTTCGGACGCCTGGTCGCGGTCGAGGTGCACGAGGATCGTCGCGATGATCTGCGGATGCTCGTTCTTGATCAGTTCGGCCACCGCGGCCGAATCCATCCATTTGAGGCCCTCGATGCCGCTCGTGTCGCTGCCCTGCAGGATGCGGTCGATCAGCACGCCGGCCTTGTCCTCGCCGAGCGCCTTCGTCAGCACCGAGCGGATGTACTCGTTGGAATCGAGCGACAGCGCGGTGTGCTGCTCGGCTTCCTTCACGAATTCCTGCAGCACGTCCTCGACCTGCTCGCGCGTGACGTTCTTCAGCGCGGCCATCGCCACGCCGATCTTCTGGACCTCGCGCGGCGCGAGGAACTTGAATACCTGCGCGGCCTCTTCCTCGCCGATCGACATCAGCAGCAGCGCGCTCTTGGTCAAGCCTTCAGCGTTCATCGGACACCCAGTTCTTCACGACGGTGGCGACGATCTTCGGATCCTGGCGGGCGATCGTGCGCGCGTAGTCGAGGTTGCGTTCGTAGCGGTTCTTCTCGTTTTCGAAGCCGAGCAGCAGCGGATCGGCTTCGTCGGCTGGCTTCTCCAGCGCGGGCAGGCCGTCGAGCGCGACCGTGTCTTCCGGCGCGGCGAGCGCCGGCGCGGCCGGCTCGGGCGGCGGGAACGCGCGGCGCATCGCCGGGCGCACGAACATGAAGTAGAGCGCCGCCGCGGCCGCTGCGATGCCGAGCCACTTCGCGGCTTCCTTCGCCATCGCGATCACGTCGGGTTGGCGCCACCACGGCAGGTCGGCGTACGGGTCGCTCACGGTCGAGAACGCGCTGTTCACGACGTTGACCGAGTCGCCGCGCTTCGCGTCGTAGCCCATCGCATCCTTCACGAGCTGTTCGACCTGCGCGAGCTTCGCGGGCGGCAGCGGCTGCATCGTCACGTGGCCCTTCGCGTCGGCGACCGGCTGGTAGTTGACGACGACCGCGACCGACAGCCGCTTCACGCTGCCCATCGGCTGTTCGGTATGGCGGATCGTCTTGTCGAGCTCGTAGTTGGTCGTCTGGTCCTTGCGGTCGCTGACCGGCGTGGTCTGCGGCCCGTTCTGGCCGTTGCCCGCGACGATCGGCGCGGAGGCCGGCTGCGGCGGCGTGTTCGACAGCGCGCCCGGCACGCCCGACGCGCCGCCCTGCGCGAGTTCGGTCGCGCTGCTGGTCTGCTGGCTGCGGATCGCGGATTGCTGCGGATTGCCGTTCGGGCCGTAGCTTTCCGACGTCTGCTCGATCTTCGAGAAATCGAGATCGGCGCTGACCTGCGAGCGCGCGTTGCCGGCGCCGAAGATCGGCGCGAGGATCGCGTCGATGCGCTTCTGCGTGTTGTGCTCGACCTGCTGCACGTACTTGAGCTGGCTCGCGTCGAGGCCGGACGCGGACGCGGTCTGGGTCAGCAGGTTGCCGTCCTGGTCGACGATCGTCACGTTCTTGGCCGGCATGTCGGGCACGCCGGACGACACCATCCGCGTGATCGCCTGCACCTGGCCCTCGTCGAGCACGCGGCCCGGGTAGAGGTCGACGAACACCGACGCGCTCGGCGCTTCCTTGTCGCGCACGAACACCGACGGCTTCGGGATCGCGAGGTGCACGCGCGCGCCGCGCACGGCGTTGATCGATTCGATGGTGCGCTGCAGCTCGCCTTCGAGCGCGCGCTGGTAGTTGATCTGCTCGGCGAACTGGCTGATGCCGAATTTCTGGTTGTCCATCAGCTCGAAGCCGACCGAGCCGCCCTTCGGCAGCCCCATCGCGGCGAGCTTCAGGCGCGTTTCGTGCACCTGGCCCGACGGCACGAGGATCGCGCCGCCGGCATCGGCGAACTTGTAGGGAACGTTTGCCTGCTGGAGCGCGGCGATGATCGCGCCGCCGTCGCGGTCCGACAGGTTGCTGTACAGCACGCGGTAGTCGGGCGCGCGGCTCCACAGCACGAGCGCGGTGATCGCGGCGATCGCGAACGCGACGGCGATCACGAACGGCAGCTTCGGGTTGCCCTTCATCCGCGAGATGCCGGGGATGCGTTCGGCGAAGCCGCCCAGCCCGAAGTCCGCGCCTGCGCCGCCCGCGCCCGGCAACGCGGCGGCCGCGGCGGCGCCTGGCGCCGGGCTGAGGCCCGCGCGGGCGTCTGGGTTGATCAGCGAGTTGGCCTGCGAATCCATGCGTCGAGTTTCTCCGGAGCGGGACGACTGAGCTCGCTCGGACGAGCGGGCGGACAATGACACGATGCGATTATCGTGACCCGCGGCGCACTCCGATCGACCGAAAAGAGCGGGGTTTCCCCCGTACTTTCGCGGCTTTGACGCGCGCCGCGCTGCTATCCTTTTTCGCGATCCGGCATGGTGCGCGTCGTGCGGCGCCGGCGGGTCGCCCGGTGCGTCCGGGTCTCTTCTCTAGGTTTGGGGGCAGCATGACTGCGAACGTCAGCGGAATCGGTTCGGTGTTGCAACAGATGCAGTCGATGGCCGCGCAGGCGTCCGGCGGCGTCGCGAGCCCGACGGCGGCGCTGGCCGGCTCGGGCGCGGCGACGGCCGGCACGTTCGCGAGCGCGATGAAGGCGTCGCTCGACAAGATCAGCGGCGACCAGCAGCACGCGCTCGGCGAGGCGAAGGCGTTCGAGGTCGGCGCGCCGAACATCTCGCTGAACGACGTGATGGTCGACATGCAGAAAGCCAACATCGGCTTCCAGTTCGGGCTCCAGGTCCGCAACAAGCTAGTGAGCGCTTACAACGACATCATGCAGATGGCGGTGTGAGGGGCCATCAGGCGATGGGCATCCGCGGGCGGGCATTCGGGGACGGCTAACCGGCGGCGGGCATCCAGGAATGGCTCCAGGCTTGCGGAACGGGGCCGGCGAGCCGGCATCGGCGGCCCCCGCGCACCTAAAGCTTTTCAAATCCCTTCCGATAACTGCGGTGAAGGCCGCACCGTGCGACGCACGGCGGCGGCTCCCGACCAGCCAACGCAAATAACAAGGAGAAGCGCATGTTTTCCCCAGGACACGCTGGAGCCAGTGCGTACGCGCGTGTCGGCGTCGAGACCGGGGTGATGGGCGCTTCCCCGCACCGGCTGATCGCGATGCTGTACCAGGGCGCGCGGCAGGCGATCGCGCTGGCGCGCATGCATTTGCAGCAGGACAACGTCGCCGGGCGCGGCGAAGCGATCGGCAAGGCGATCCGGATCGTCGAGAGCGGCCTGCAGGCGTCGCTGAACCGCGACGCGGGCGGCGAGATCGCCGAACGGCTCAATGCGCTGTACACCTATATCGGCCGGCGCCTGCTGGAAGCGAACGCGCAGGCGAGCGACGCGATGCTGATCGAGGTCGACGGCTTGCTCGCGACGCTCGAGGAAGCATGGACGGGCATCGCCCCGGAAGTCGCGCGGATGGCCGCGCAACAGGTAGCGGAAGCATCACGATGAATCACAAGGCCGAATACTTCGCGCGTTACGAGGCGCTCGCCGCCGTGTCGGGCCGGATGCTGTGCGCCGCGCGCGGCGCCGACTGGAACGCGTTGCCGGAGTTGCAGGCCGAATTCATGCAACTCGTCGACGGGTTGAAGCAGGCCGATCCGGCCGTCGTGCTCGACGAATCGGATCTCGGCCGCAAGCTCGACCTGATCCGCCGCATCCTGGCCGACGACGCCGCGATCCGCGATCTCGCGAGCCCGGACGTCGCGCGGCTGTCCGCGCTGTTCGAGGCGCGGCGCTCGACCCAGGTATTGACCGATCTTTATCGCGCGCGCGGGTAGGGCCGTGCGCCGGGCGACCGGCGCGAGGCGCCCGGACCCGGCGCCGCACGCGGCGCGCGCTGTTCCCGTGTGCGGCGCCGGCGTGCCGCGCGCGGATTCGCAACCCGTTGGCTGAGCTGAGCAGGCCCCGATCATGACCGGTATCGACTCCGTTGCGGCCGCGCTGCTGGCGAGCCGCCTCGACAGCCTGCTGACCGGCACCGTCGCGGCGTCCGCCGGCGGCGGCGCGACCGCGCAGGTCGGCACGCCGGGCGCCGGCGCGTCGTCCTCGCCGCCGGCCGGCAGCCCGCCCGCCGCGCCGCCGGCTTCCACGCAGACCGCGCTGTCCGATGTCGGACGCGTGCTCGACGCGATCTCGCGCTCGGGCGGCGATGCGACGCCGGCGATCGTCGGCCGGCTGCCGCTGCTCGCCGATCCGGCCGTGCTGCTCACCGATACGCCGGTGCCCGCGCCGACGCCCGCGCCGGCTGCGTCCGCACCCACCGGGGCTGCCACGCCGGCTTCCGCTCAAGCGTCGTCCGCCGCGGCGACGCGCGAAGCGGCCGCGCCGCCGCCGGTCGCGGCGTTGCGTGCGGCGTTGGCGCAGACCGTGAGCGAAAGCGGCCTCTTCTACGAATCCCATCTCGCGCAGTGGCTGGCCGGCCAGCGTCCGCTCGCGGCGCTGATGCGCGAGCCGCAGGCACGCCTCGCGACCGCGCTCGCGCCGGCCGACCCGACAGTCGTCCCGCACGACTCGACCGACGTGCTCGACGAACTGCTCGCGCAGCGCCCGCCGCTGCCGGCCGCCGCGCGGGCCAGCGCGCCACCGTCGGCCCAGGGCGGCGCATCGGCGCGCGACCCCGCGCAGGCCGCACCGGCAGCAGCCCGGCCGGGCACGTCGTTGCCGCCCGATACCGCCGATCCGCTGGCTGCGCACGCCGATACGCGCTGGACGCCCGCGCGCGCCGAGCTGGCCGCCGCATCGTCCGATCCGCAGGCGCAGCCGCTCGCGACCGTGCATCCGGCCGCCGTGCCGCTCGTTCGGCAGCAGCTCGATGCGCTCGCGACCGACCAGTTTCGCTGGACCGGCGAGGCGTGGCCCGGTGCGCGGCTCGACTGGACGATCGAACCCGACGAGCCGGGCCACCGCGCGCCGCGCGGCGGCGGCGACGACACGGGCGACGGCATCGCGTGGCGCACGCGCCTCACGTTGACGCTGCCGTCGCTCGGCACGGTCGATGCCGAACTGGTGCTGAACGGCGCGCAGCTCGTCGCCCGGCTGCGCGCGAACCAGACGGGCGCCGACCGTCTCACGCGCCACGAAGCCGCGCTGCGGCAGCGGCTCGAAGGCTCGGGGCTCAAGGTGGGCGGGCTGTCGATCCGCGCGGTCGACGACGGGCCGGACGGCTTCGACCTGTTCGCCGCCCAGGCCGCCGCCGCCGCGTATGCGCGCGGTGCGGCCGGCGGCCCCGATGCGCGGGTGCCGGGCGACGATGACGAGGCGCTGCGATGAGCATGACGTCCCGCAAGCGCGCGGCCGCGCTCGTCTACGACCCGAAAGGCGGCGATGCGGCGCCGCGCGTGGTCGCGAAGGGCTATGGCGTGCTCGCCGAGATGATCGTCGCGCGCGCGCACGATGCGGGGCTGTACGTGCACACGGCGCCGGAGATGGTGTCGCTGCTGATGCAGGTCGATCTCGACGACCGGATTCCGCCGCAGCTCTATCAGGCGGTCGCCGACCTGCTCGCGTGGCTGTACGCGCTCGATCGCACCGAGCCTGCGCCGGATGGCGTCGCGCCGCGTTTTCCGTTGCCGCCGTTGCGCTGAACGGCCTGCCGTCGGGCGGCTTCTTGCGGATGGCAGTCCGTGGTCAGCGGGATGGTTCCGCCGACATTTTGCGTCTATCGATCGCCATCGTGTCGCGACGCATGCCTTCTTGCGCATTCGCGCGCGCATTGAACCTGCTGCTCCGTACGCGCACCCGATTGAGCCGCCTTCCGATTTATGTAATGATATCCATTCTCATTTTCATGTTGCCCGGGCGGCGCGCATTCCCTGCGCGCCGCCCGTCGTTTTGAACGAATGGATATCTTCGCGTGAACGCGCCCGAAACGATCGACCCGCCCAAGACGGGCCTGCCGCGCGCCGGCGTCACCGTGCTGCACCCGGCGGGCCGCCCGCTGAACGACGACGAGCTCGCCGCGCGCCGCCGGCGCTCGCGCCGCGCGACCTTCATCAAGTGGCTGCGCAAGGTGCACGGCTGGGTCGGGCTGTGGGGCGCGGTGCTCGGGCTGCTGTTCGGTGTGACGGGCGTGGTGCTGAACCACCGCGCGCCGCCGCTGAAGATCTCGACCGGCGAGCCGCAGGTCGAGGAGATGCAGATCGCGCTGCCGGATCCGGTGCCGAAGACGCCCGCCGCGATGATGAAGTGGCTCCAGCAGGAGCTGCATTTCGACGGCAAGCCGGGCCGCATGCGCAAGGAGCCCGCGCAGGCCGTCGCGTGGGGCGACAAGCGCGTGATGCAGCCCGAGCACTGGCAATTCGGCGTGTTCGGGCCGCACCAGAACCTGCAGGGCGAATACTGGGTGGGCAACGGCTACGTGTCGGTGAAGCGCACGGGCAACACGTTCCTGACGACGCTGAACAACCTGCATCGCGGCGTCGGGATGAATCTCGGCTGGGTGCTGCTGATGGATACGATCGCGGGCTCGTTGATCCTGCTGTCGTTGACGGGCGTGCTGCTGTGGACCGAGCTGAACAAGCGCCGCACGGTCGGCGTCGTGCTGGTGGTCGGTTCGGTCGCCGCCGCGCTGGCCGCCGGCCTGACCTGACCGACGGTCGCGCCGGCCGGGGCCAGCGCCCGGCGCACGCGCGGCCGCCCGCCGCCGCGGGTCAGAGCCCGCAGGCCGCGCCGCTGTTCGCCGCGATTTCGCGCGCGGCCTTCGCGCCTTCGACCTGCAGGATCGTCGGCAGCGACACGTTGTTCTTCGCGGCGGTGATTTCCGCGAGGATCGAGATCGCGATTTCCGGCGGCGTCCGGCTGCCGATGTAGATGCCGGCCGGCCCGTGCAGCCGGGCCAGTTCCCCTTCGCTCAGGTCGAATTCGCGCAGCCGCTCGCGCCGCGCCGCGTTGTTGCGCCGCGAGCCGAGCGCGCCCACGTAGAACGCGGGCGTCTTCAGCGCCTCCATCAGCGCGAGATCGTCGAGCTTCGGGTCGTGCGTGAGCGCGATCACGGCCGAACGCGCATCGAGCTTCATGTCGAGCACCGTATCGTCGGGCATCGTGTGGACGACGCGCGTGCCCGGCACGTCCCACGCATCCGTGTATTCGTCGCGCGGATCGCAGACCGTCACCTGATAGTCGAGCCCGACCGCGATCTGGCACAGATAGCGCGACAACTGGCCGGCGCCGATCACGAGCATCCGGTAGCGCGGCCCATGGATCGTCACGAGCCGTTCGCCGTCGAACGCGAGCCCGTCGGCCGCCTGCGCGGGCGACAGCGACGCGCGACCGGTCGCCAGCGTCATCGTGCGCGTGACAAGGCGGCCGGCCTCGACTTCCGCGCACAGCGCCGCGATCCCGCTGTCGCGCGTGAGCGGTTCGAGCACGAGCTGGATCGTGCCGCCGCACGGCAGCCCGAAGCGGTGCGCTTCCTCGGCCGTCACGCCGTACTTGAGCGCTTCCGGGCGCGCATCGGCCGCGATGCCGCTCGCATGCACGCGGGCGATCAGGTCGTCCTCGATGCATCCGCCGGACACGGAGCCGACCACCAGGCCGTCCTCGCGCACCGCGAGCATCGCGCCTTCGGGGCGCGGCGACGAGCCCCATGTCTTCACGACCGTCACGAGCAGCACGCGGCGCCCTTCTTCGAGCCAGCGCGCGCTGGATTTCAGTACATCGAGATCGACGCTTTCCATCGTGTTTTCCTGTTGCCGGACGGGCCGCCGCGCGGCGCCGTCGTTCGATGGCGGGATTATGAACCGCTCGGCGCGCGTGTGCAGGCGGCGCGCGGGCCGGCGCCGGCAAATCCGGACGATCGGGCAAGAGATCGCGACGATCGGACAGTGATCGCGCGCTGGCGGAGGGTTCGGGGAAAGAAGGTGTGCGGGGCCGCGACGGGCCCCGCGTGGGTTCGTCATGGCGCGCCGCGGAGGCGCCGCCATGACGGCGCTCAGTGCGCGTCGGGGTGACCGTGCGCGAGCTTCGAATGGTGCCGCGAGTACAGGAAGTAGATCACGAGGCCGATCACGAGCCAGATGCCGAACGCGGCCCACGTGACCGGCTGCAGGTTCAGCATCAGGAACAGGCACGCCGCGACCGCGAGGATCGGCACCACCGGCACGCCCGGGCAGCGGAACGCGCGCGGCAGCTCGGGGTGCGTGCGGCGCAGCACGAGCACGGCGATCGACACCATCGAGAACGCCGCGAGCGTGCCGATGTTGATCAGCTCGGCGAGCACGTTGAGCGGCACGAGCGCGGCGATCAGCCCGAAGAACAGGCCGACCAGCCAGGTGGTCAGGAACGGCGTCGCGAAACGCGGATGCACGCGCGACAGCGCCGCCGGCAGCAGCCCGTCGCGCGACATCGCGAAGATCACGCGCGTCTGGCCGTAGCTCATCACGAGGATCACGGTCAGCATGCCGAGCACCGCGCCGAGATCGATGAAGCCCGCGACCCACTTCTCGCCGGCGACCTGCAGCGCATACGAGATCGGGTGCGAGATGTTCGCGTACTGGGCCGACGGCACGATGCCGGTCGCGACCGCGGCGACCGTCACGTACAGCACCGCGCACACCGCGAGCGACGCGATGATGCCGATCGGCAGATCGCGCTTCGGGTTCTTCACTTCCTCGGCCGCCGACGACACCGCGTCGAAGCCGATGAACGCGAAGAACATCACGGCGGCCGCGCCGAACACGCCGTTCCAGCCGTGCGGCATGAACGGCTTCCAGTTCGCGGGCGTCACGTGGAACAGGCCGACCGCGATCACGAGCAGCACGACCGACACCTTGATGAACACCATGATGTTGTTGATGCGGGTCGATTCGCGGATGCCGATCGACAGCAGCGTCGTGATCACGATCATCACGAGGAACGCGGGCAGGTTGAACCACGTGGTGACGCCGGGCACCGCGCCGGGCGCGGCCGTCAGCACGGTCGGCAGCGACAGCCCGAAGCCCTGCAGCAGCGATTGCAGATAGCCCGACCAGCCGACCGACACGGCCGACGACGCGAGGCCGTACTCGAGCATCAGATCCCAGCCGATGATCCACGCGACGAGCTCGCCGAGCGTCGCGTACGAATACGTGTAGATCGAGCCGGCGACGGGGATCGACGACGCGAACTCCGCATACGACAACGCGGCCAGGCCGCACGCGATCGCGGCGATCACGAACGACAGCATCAGCGCGGGGCCGGCCTGAACGGCGCCGGTGCCGGTCAGCACGAAAATACCGGTGCCGATGATCGCGCCGATGCCGAGGAACGTGAGGTCGATCGCGCCGAGCGCTTTCTTGAGCCCGGCGGCTTGCGCGCCGGCGATCATGCGATCGACGTTTTTCTTGCGGAAGAGAGACATTGCGGATGAATCGCCAGCACGCGCGGGCACGGCGCGCCGACTGAGTGAAAACCGATAATTTTAGCCGATTTGGCGTGCAAGCCCCGTTGCGGTGCAGCGGCGCGTCGCGGAATCGTCCGAAAAAACAAGCGTTTGCGCGCGACACGGGGTGAAACGGAGGCGAAGCGGGCGCGATCGAGCGCGGCGCGGCGCGGCGTTCGCCGCGTCGCCGGATCGGACGAATGCGGGGCTGGCCGGGCGATCAGGCGCCGGCCGTGGGCGCCATGTCGACGAGCCGATTGCTCATCACGTAGAACGTGAGTTCCGCGTTGTTCGACAGCCGCATCTTCTCGAGCAGCCGCGACCGGTACACGCTGACCGTCTTCACCGACAGCGACAGCGTGTTCGCGATATCGGTGAGCCGCTTGCCGGACGCGAGCATGCAGAGCGTCTGGTATTCGCGATCGGACAGCTTCTCGTGCGGCAGCGGTTCGTTCTCGAACGACACGTATTCGGCGAGCGCCTCGGCCATCGCGGGGCTCACGTACTTGCGGCCGGCCGCGACCTGCTGGATCGCGCCGATCATCTGCGCGGCGTTGACCGTCTTCGACAGGTAGCCGGCCGCGCCGGCCTTCAGCGCGCGTACCGCGTACTGATCCTCGCGGTACATCGAGAACATCAGCACCGGCGCACGCGCGAGCTTGCGCTTGAGGCGCTTGAGCACCTCGATGCCGTTCGCGTCGGGCAGCGAGATGTCGAGCAGGATCACGTCGAATTCCTGCTTGTCGACGGCAGCCATCGCGTCGCCGCCGTTTTCGGCCTCGGTCACGTCGCGCGCGATGCCGCGGTCGATCAGCAACTGGCGGATCCCTTGCCGGACGATCGCGTGATCGTCCACGAGCAGGATGTTCAGGCTCATCGCGACCTCACGAAAGCGACGTGCGGCGTGCCGCGACCGGCACCGCGAGCAGCGAATCCCACGCGAAGCGTGCGGTGACGCGCGTGCCGCGGCCGGTGGCCGGCGTGGCCGCCTCGAAGCTGCCGCCGAACGCCTCGCACCGGGCGCGCATGCCGGCCAGGCCGTAGCCGCTGCGGCGGCGCTGGGCGAAACCGGTCCCATCGTCGGCGACACTGAGCGACAGGTGCGTGCCGTCGGTGGCGATCCGGACGTCGACCGACGTCGCGCGGGCATGTTTCGCGACGTTCGACAACGCTTCCTGCGCGACGCGGAACACCGCGAGCGCGCTTGCGCCGGCGAGCTGCGTCAGGCGGGCGTCGGCCGCGCACACGAAGCTCGTGCGCAGGCCCGTGCGGGCCGCATGGGTGTCGATCCACGACGCCAGCGCGCCGACCATGCCGGCGTCCAGCGCCGGCGTGTCGCGCTCGTCGATGAGCCGGCGATTCGCGTCGGTCGCGGCGTCGAGCGCCTGCTGCGCCAGCGCCAGCGCGCGCAAGCAGCCTTCCGGCGCATCGGCCGGCAGCCACGTTTGAACGTTTGCGAGCGCGAAGCGGGCGGCGGTCAATTCGGCGCCGAGCCCGTCGTGCAGCTCGCCGGCCAGATGGCGGCGGGCCGCTTCGTCGGCGGCGAGAAGCTGGGCGGAAAGTGCCGCGATCCGTGCGGCGGACGCGTCGCGTTTCGACGCGGCGTCGGCCGTCGACGGAGTAGCAGCGCGGCCAGGCATGCGCTGCCGCGACGGGAACGGGGCGTGGGCGCCCGAGGGCGCGTTAAGCGACGTATCCATGACTCTCCCTGCTGTCAGAAAGCGGTTCAGACACCGGCTGGCTGCGTGGGCTGGCTGCCGTTTCGATGACGGTCGCCGCCGGAGAATCGCCCCATGCCGAAGTAACAAAAGTTACGTCTTGTAACACTTGCATCCGACCCTTTCAAGCTCATCCAAACGGCAACCACGCGCGCCGAATAATATCTCAAAATTTCTGAAAAGGTCATGTCAGGCGGACATTTAAGGGTAAATGTGAATAATCGGAATGAAGGTGTTGTAGGAAAAACACTGACACCCGAGCACCCGGGGATGACGTATCCAAATGTAACTATTTGAGATGGAATGGTCCCAGTTTGTTACGAATTCGCCAAGTGCGGACGAAAAAAAACCGGCGCTTTCGCTCCGGTTCTTGATGACGCGCAATGAGGGCCTGTTCCCGTTATTGGCGGGAACAGGCCCGAAGGGGATCGATCAGTCCACGAACGCGCGCTCGATCACGTAATGACCCGGTGCGCTGTTCTTGCCTTCGACGAGGCCGGCCTGCTTCAGCAGCTCGGTCGTGTCCTTCAGCATCGCGGTGCTGCCGCACAGCATCACGCGGTCGTTTTCCGGCGAGAACGCCGGCACGCCGAGATCCGTGAACAGCTTGCCCGTCGCGATCAGGTCGGTGATCCGGCCCTCGTTGTCGAACGCTTCGCGCGTGACCGTCGGGTAGTAGACGAGCTTTTCCTTGATGATGTCGCCCAGGTACTCGTGGCCCGGCAGGTCGTGCTTGATGTAGTCCATGTACGCGAGCTCGCCCTTCAGGCGGCACGTGTGGGTCAGGATCACCTTGTCGAAGCGGTCGTAGATGTCCGGATCGCGGATGATCGACATGAACGGCGCGAGGCCCGTGCCCGTCGACAGCATCCACAGCGTCTTGCCCGGCAGCAGGTTGTCGGCGACCAGCGTGCCCGTGGGCTTCTTGCCGATCAGCACCGTGTCGCCCACCTTCAGGTGTTGCAGGCGCGACGTCAGCGGGCCGTCCTGCACCTTGATGCTGAAGAATTCGAGATGCTCTTCGTAGTTCGGGCTGACGATCGAGTAGGCGCGCGCGAGCGGCTTGCCGTCGACTTCGAGGCCGACCATCGTGAATTCGCCGTTGTTGAAGCGCAGGCTCGCCTCACGGGTGCAGGTGAAGCTGAAAAGCGTGTCGGTCCAGTGATGGACGGATTGGACGGTGGCGGTGTCGTATTTGCTCATGGCTTTGAAAACGGACGCGCGTGGCGAACGCGTGTAACGGGCCCAAAAAATGGGCAAAAACCGAGTGCGACGGCCCGATCGCGGATCGGCCGGCTGGCGCGTCGGACACGCGCCTTCTCGATGACAGACGTTTGAGGAACTGGTTATTTTACCCTGTCGACGCGGATCGCGGGCTTGACCCCCGCGGCTGCGCGGATTTGGCGCAACATATCCTTTCAACATGCTTTCGCTGGTCGGCCGCGTGATTCGCGGCGCATGCGGCGCGCGCCGGCGGCGCCGTGACCGGGGCGCCGCCGGCCGCGCGCGTTACTGCGGATCGAGGCGCAGGCGCGCAATGTACGGCAGGTGGTCCGACAGCCACGCGGCCTCGCCGGACGGCGCGCGCCATTCGAGCGGCGTCAGGCCGCGCACGAACATCTTGTCGAGCGCGAGCGCCGGCGAGAACGCGGGGAACGTGCGGCCCGATTCGCCGAGCAGCGTCGCGACCTCGGACAGCCCGATCTCGCCGAACAGCGCGACCGAATCGTTGCGCCAGTCGTTGAAGTCGCCGGCGAGCATCAGCGGGCCGTCGCCCGCGTTGCGCACGATCCAGTGCGCGATCCAGTGCATCTGGCGCAGTCGCGCGGCGCGCGTGAGCGCGAGGTGCGCGCACAGCAGCGTCACCGGCCGCGCGCCCGCGAGCGTCGCGCGCGCGACCAGCAGCCCGCGCCGCTCGAAGCGGTGCGCGGAGATGTCCCAGCGGCCGCCGAGGTCGAGCGGATGCGGCGACAGGATCGCGTTGCCGTGCCGCCACGACGGCTTGAACACGTTCGGCCCGAGCGCGATCTGCCAGTCGAGCGCCTGCGCGATCTCGGTGGCCTGGCAATGCCACACGTCGTCGACCGTGTCGTCCATCGGCGCGCCGAAGCCCGGTGCGAGCATCGGGCGCGGCATGCGGCGCGCCATCGCTTCCTGCAGGAAATACACGTCGGCGTGGGTCGACTGCATCCAGTCGCGCATCGCGTTCCACGCGGTGAAGCCGAGCGGCGAGCGCCCTTTGTGCAGGTTCCAGCTGACGGCGGTGATTTCGTCGGGCGCGGCGTGGGGCTCGGCGAACGGCAAGGAGAGGGCGTCGGCGGACATGACGTTCAGTCCTTCGCGACGTGCGCGCGCACGCGGTACACGAGATGCGGATGCTGCTCGACGAGCGTCCAGTCGGTCCAGGCGTCGCCGCCGACCGCCAGGCCGGGGTGGCTCGCGACGATTTGCCGCGGCGACGCCGGCACGCACGGATCGCTACGCGTCGCGTTTTCGTCGTCGAGCGTTTCCTGCACGTCGAGCCCGAGCGACACGGTATTCGCGCTGACGTCGACGGCGAGCGGCGCGACCGTCACCGAGCGCGCGCGCTCGGTCGGCACGACGCGCGCGGCATTGCCGCAGCCGACCGGCACGGACGACGGATAGCGATGGGTATCGGTGCGGGACTGGCCCACGGTGGTGTTTTGCTGGAACGTGTCGATCGTCTGACCGTCGCGCACCACCTGGATTTCCCATGCGACGACGGCCGGCGCGGGGCTCTGCGCATGGGCGGCGAGCACGACGCTCGCAAGCAGGACGGCCAGGCCGTGTTTCAGCATGAAACGTCTCCGGAAACTCGGGAAAAGCGGGGAACGGACGCACATCTTACGCCCGATCGATTTCGGTCGCGATGTGACGGGACGTGCCGCGCCAGGTTCGAAGCACGATGCGGTCCTGCTCGGCAGGTAGGGCCGCGTCATGCATTTTCAAGCGAAAAAGCGCGTGAACTCGGCGACGCTCGCGCGCTCGGTGACGAGCCGGTTCTCGATCGCGTCCGGGTCCGCATGGCCGAGCGACATCCCGCAGACGAACTGCTCGTTCGCAGGAATGTCGAGGTGTTCGGCGACGATCCGGTGAAACGGCACGAACGCCGCCTGCGGGCACGTATCGAGGCCGCGGGCACGCGCGGCCGTCATCACGCCTTGCAGGAACATCCCGCAGTCCAGCCATGCGCCGTGCGTCATGACCCGGTCCAGTGTGAAGAACAGCGCGACCGGCGCATCGAAGAAACGGAAATTGCGCGCGTGCTGCGCATGCATGCGCGCCTTCTCGTCGCGGCGGATGTTCAACAGGCCGTACAGGTCCCAGCCGACCTTGCGGCGCCGGTCGATATACGGCGACACCCATTCGCGCGGGTAGTAGTCGTATTCGGCGACGTATTTCTCGTCGCGCGCGGGGTCGTCGTAGGCGGCGGTGAGCGCGGCGGCGAGCGCGTCGCGCGTGGCGCCCGTCGCGACGTACACGCGCCACGGCTGGATGTTGGTGCCCGACGGCGCGCGGCTCGCGGCTTCGAGGATCGCCTCGATCGTGTCGCGCGGCACAGGCGTCGGCAGGAACGCGCGGACCGCGCGGCGCGACTTGAGCGCGGCGTCGACGGCATCGACGGAACGGATCGCGTCGGCATCGACGCGCGGGGAAGCAGCGGGGACGGGCATCGGCATACACCTTCGGGCGGCGCGGCGTCAGGCGAAGCGCGGGGCAGTGTGCGAGCGGCGCGCCCGCCGCGAGGGTCGTGAACGTTCGATCATACGCCGCGGCGCGCGGCCGTGCAGCGGGCGCGCGCTGTTAGCAGCAGACGCCCCCGGCTGCTTGCTTGCACGGCGATGCGGGATCGTTACACTGAAAATCGTAAGGGTCTGATGAGTGTGTGACGGCAAGTGCAGCGAGGTGGGTATGACGACGGCGATGGTGAAACAGGAACTGGCGGTGGCGTCCTTCAGCACGGTGTACGACCTCGAGCAGGTCGAGACGGCGCTGAGCGACCTGAACGAGAGCGCGAGCGACGCACTGCGCTCGACCTACGAGCGGATGCTCAAGACGGGGAATCTGCGCTTCTGCGTGAAGCCGAACCGGATGCCGTCGTTCGACGCGCTCGGCGAAGCGCTGCCGAATTTCGGCGAGCCGCTCGACGACGTGCGCAAGCAGATCGCGCTGTGTCTCGAAACGGAGGATCGGCTCGAACTGATGCCGATCCTGCTGCTCGGGCCGCCCGGGATCGGCAAGACGCATTTCGCGAAGGCGCTCGCGCAGTTGCTCGGCACCGCGTACCACTACGTGCCGATGAGTTCGCTGACGGCCGGCTGGATCCTGTCGGGCGCGTCGTCGCAATGGAAGAACGCGAAGCCGGGCAAGGTGTTCGACGCGCTCGTGAACGGCAGCTACGCGAACCCGGTGATCGCGGTCGACGAGATCGACAAGGCCGGCAGCGATGCGCAATACGATCCGCTCGGCGCGCTGTATGCGTTGCTCGAGCACGACACCGCGCGCGCGTTCGTCGACGAATTCGCGGAAGTGCCGATCAACGCGGGCAACGTGATCTGGATCGCGACCGCGAACGACGCGCAGGCGATTCCGGAGCCGTTGCTCAACCGGATGAACGTGTACGAGATCGCGGCGCCCGATGCGGCCGGCGCGCGCCGGATCGCGCAGACGATCTACGACGAGATCCGCACGTCGCATGCGTGGGGGCGGCGCTTCCCGGAGACGCTCGGCGACGATGCGCTCGACGTGCTGGCCGCGACGCCGCCGCGCACGATGCGCCGCGCGCTGCTGCACGCGTTCGGCGCCGCGCGGCTCGACGGCCGCGACGCGATCGGGCCGACCGACATCCGCGCGGACGAAGGCGCGGCGAAGCGCCGGCCGATCGGCTTCTGACGCCGTCCCGCGCGCCCGGCTGCGGTGTGCGCGGGGCGTGCGTTGTGCGCCCGGCCACATCGTTGTCCACACCACCATCCGTATCGTCGCGACGCGATGCGCACGTGTTCGGCAAGCGGGCGAACCGGGACGTACAATTCTTTTCTCTCCCTTCGACGCGCGAGCAGCGCGAAAAGCCATGGAGCAGACGGATTGTGTCGTGATCGGCGCGGGTGTCGTCGGTCTGGCGATTGCGCGCGAGCTGGCCGCGCGCGGACGTGAAACGATCGTGCTCGAGGCGGCCGACGCGATCGGCACGGGCACGAGTTCGCGCAACAGCGAGGTGATTCACGCGGGGCTCTACTATCCGCGCGGGTCGCTGAAGGCGACGTCGTGCGTGCACGGGCGCGACCTGCTGTACGAATTCTGCGACACGCATCACGTGCCGCACCGGCGCACGGGCAAGCTGATCGTCGCGACGAGCGCCGCGCAGGTGAAGCAGTTGAAGGCGATCGGCGCGCGCGCGGCCGAAAACGGCGTGCTCGACCTGCTGCCGCTCACGCGCGCCGAGGCGCAGACGCTCGAGCCCGCGCTCGAATGCGTGGAGGCGCTGTTCTCGCCGTCGACCGGCATCGTCGACAGCCACCAGCTGATGCTCGCGCTGCTCGGCGATGCGGAGCGCGACGGCGCCGTGTGCGCGCTGCAATCTCCGGTCGAGTCGATCGACGTGCTGCGCGGCGGGCGCTTCAGCGTGCGTACCGGCGGCGCCGCGCCGACCGAGATCGACGCGTCGTGCGTGATCAACAGCGCGGGGCTCGGCGCGCAGGCGCTCGCGCACCGCACGCGCGGCCTCGATCCGCGCTGGGTGCCGCCGCTCTATCTCGCGCGCGGCAATTATTTCAGCCTGTCGGGCCGTGCGCCGTTCTCGCACCTGATCTACCCGATGCCCGATCGTGCGGGGCTCGGCGTGCACCTGACGTTCGATCTCGGCGGGCAGGCGCGCTTCGGCCCGGACGTCGAGTGGTGCGATGCGCTGCGCTACGAAGTCGATCCGGCGCGCGCGGGTGCGTTCTACGCGTCGATCCGCGCATTCTGGCCGGGCCTGCCCGACGACGCGCTGCAGCCGGCGTACGCGGGCATCCGGCCGAAGGTCGCCGGGCCCGGCGAGCCGCCGGCCGACTTCATCGTGCAGGGCGCCGCTCAACACGGCGTGCGCGGGCTCGTGAACCTGTTCGGCATCGAGTCGCCGGGGCTCACCGCGTCGCTCGCGCTCGCGCAGCGCGTCGGCGACATGGTGTCGCGCGCGTGACGCACGGCCCGCCTCCGCGCGGGCCGGCCGCGGGAAGCCCGTGTGAAGCCCGTGTGAAATCCCTTATCTCCGGCATTTCGGCGCGCACATTTATTCGCTTGGCGGTTATTCTGTTGGACGCCGTCGCCAGAACGGCTTTCAAACCGATAACGTTGGAGCGAGTCCCCCATGAAAACATCCCGTCGGAGTTTCCTGATTACGAGCATCGGCGCCGTGTCCGCGCTGGCGCTGTCGCGCGAAGCGCTGGCCGATGCGCCGATGCTGTCGGAAACCGATCCGACCGCGGTGGCGCTCGGCTACAAGGCCGATGCCACGAAGGTCGACAAGACGAAGTACCCGAAATACGCGGCGGGCCAGGATTGCGCGGCCTGCATGCTGTATCAAGGCAAGAAGGGCTCGGCGTCGGGCCCGTGCGGCGCGTTCCCCGGCAAGCAGGTGTCGGCGAAGGGCTGGTGCAGCGCGTTCTCGAAGATGGGTTGAGGCCCGTGCGGCATCGTGCGATGCCGCAATGCGGCGAAAACCGCAACACGCTCGCCTTCCAACGATGGCGGGCGTTTTTTATTGCTTGAAAACGGTTCCCGCGTGCGGGACGCGGTTACGCAGCGCAAGGCACTTCGATACTGCTTCGGAGGCGTTCTGCCCAGCAATACGGGATGTGGCTGGATCGGCTATCGCTTCGACGTGTCACGCATGTCTTACGGAAGCTGTGCGGCGAGTCGATCGTAAAGGGAAGGCGGAAGCCCGATCGTCTCGAGGTTGTCGCCCTTGGGATAGATCAATGCGTCCTTTGTCCAGGTCAGGCTGACCAACGTCCCGGAGGTATCCCGGTAGGTTCGCTCGGCAAGCAGCCGCGTGACGTCGTTGCTGTACAGCCTCAGAATGATCGTGTCTCGGAAGTAGCAGTATTGCGCGACGTAGCGGCCGTCAGGCGCGTACTCGGTCACTTGATCGCGGGGACTGCAGGCGCCTCGCAATCGTGCGTCAAGCCAGTATCGCCACGCCATGCCAAGCACCATGAGGACCGCGAGTGTGATGACGACGCGCCGGACCGATGCGAAGACCATTCGGCTGGCTCGCTGCGTTTGGCCGGCTTGACCCGACCAGATGAAGCGTAGCGCGCGAATCATTGCGATCGATGCAATCACGATGGAAACGCTCGCGAATATCAGAACAAGCGTACCGATACCAATGGATTCTGCGGCGGCACTCATGAAAACTCGATCTCGATGGGTTCGGGGAGGGTTACGCAGCGATAGTCCGAGAAGATGACGAAGTCACCGCCGCGCCGGTGCCGTAGCTGCCACTCGCGAAACGACTTGTTTCTGACCGGATAGTAGATGTTGCCCCGGGACCGCTTGCCTTCGGCGACGACGGGATAGTCCAGCCAGCGAATGCCGGCAATTCCGGCTGCACCGGTCGCCAGCACGAGGACGACGCGCTTGTGGTTCCAGTGTCCGAGATATTGCGACTGTTCGCCGGTCCGGTCGGAAAACGTATAGTTGTCGCGTACGTAAAGATAGATCGACGTGATCGTTGCGTGACGCGCGTCGCGGTCGAATTCGGCATAGGCGACGGCCGCATAGATGTTGAACGACCCCAGCGCCCCCGTCAGATCATCCGGTAATCCGCTGTTGGTCAGCCGTTGGAGGATGAATTCGTCGAGCTTTTGGCCAAACGTACTTTCAACGCCGGCGAACTGAAACTGGAAGCGTTTGTGCAATTCCGCCAGGTTTCCATTGCAAAGCGCCAGCGCGTCGATCGTCGTATCGGTCATTCTGACACGGGACAAGCACCGGCGAAGTGATTCGACAGCCCGTGGCGTAGTGAGCCGTTCACGTTGTTGTAGCGCGTTGTATTGCGCCCGTGCACGAGGGTATTTGAGAACCCATTCGAGCTTGACGGATTTCATGTCGTACATGTCGGGGGGATAGGGTTGGCCCTCCTGATTGATGCATAGTGCCTCGTCCCTGTCGGTCGGCGAATAGTTCAACGCTCCGGCAAACCATCGCTCCATCAACCTCGCCGATACCGGCATGAACAGTCTCCGCATTGCCCCGGGGATTTCCTGGATGTCCAGTGGCGCGATCGTCGGGTCCTTTTCGTGCTCTGCAGGTGGCGCAGGCGCGGAGCGTGCCGGTTCTTGCGGCGTATCAAGCCATTTTTTGAATCGCCCCAGGGCCTCGGCAGCGGCCATGAGGGCGTTCAGTGTGTTGTCCACGCGATCTGCGCGAGTCAGGCGCTTGACGGGCTGCCGGGCTGGTTTGGGGGGCTTGGGAGCAGCGGGCAACGGCGGTGGCGCCTTGTTCATCGATAGCTTGGCGTCGTGGGCGATTTCGCAGCCTTCGATGCCTTCGCATCGAGCCCATTTCCATAGCAGCCTGTTAGCCTTGTAATAAGGAATTTTGTCGTTGTCCATGATGGTGCCCGAGCAAAATTGTTGTGACCGGCCAACGTTCCGATACATGTCGAACATCGTGTGATCCGGCGCGTGGAATTGCATCGGGCGAAAGTTAATGGAAAGGAATGGCGCGGGAAATCAGACAAGGACGAAAGCGTTGTCTCCGCGCACGACTGACACCACGCGAATGGGTGGGATCCGTTGCACGGCTGGCGTGTTCTCGACGGAGCATGTCCGCTCGATCGTGCGATGCCGCAATGCGGCGAAAACCGCAACACGCTCGCTGTCGTTCGGTGGCGGGCGTTTTTTATTGCTTGAAAACGGTTCCGTCGCTTTCTACACTCGCTGCACACCAGCGCGCCGCGGCATCCCGCGCGCCGAACCGCCCGACACGGCGAATTCATGAGACGAGGCACGCATGGCGACGATTGCGAATTCAACGAAATTGACCCGGCCCGAGCGTGCGCTGAACCGGCGAGCCGTCGTGGCCGCCGTGATCGGCAATGCGCTCGAGTGGTACGACTTCACGGTGTTCGGCTTCATGACGGTCGTGATCGCCGAGCTGTTCTTCCCCACCTCGAGCGAATACTCGTCGCTGCTGCTCACCACCGCGACGTTCGGCGTCGCGTTCTTCATGCGCCCGATCGGCGGCATCGTGTTCGGGCTGTACGCGGACCGTGCGGGCCGCAAGGCCGCGCTGTCGCTGGTGATCCTGCTGATGACGGCCGGCATTTTCCTGCTCGCGATCGCGCCGCCCTATGCGGCGATCGGCATCGGCGGCCCGCTGCTGATCGTGCTCGGCCGCCTGCTGCAGGGCTTTTCCGCGGGCGGCGAATTCGGCAGCGCGACGGCCCTGCTGATCGAAGCGGCGCCGTTCTCGAAACGCGGTTTCTACGGCAGCTGGCAGATGGCGAGCCAGGCGGGCGCGCTGCTGATCGGCGCGCTCGTCGGCGCGGCCGTCACGCGCGGGCTGTCGCACGACGCGCTGCGCAGCTGGGGCTGGCGCGTGCCGTTCGTCCTCGGGCTCGTGATCGGCCCGATCGGTTTCTACATCCGCCGTCATCTCGCGGATTCCGAAGCATTCCTGCATGCGCAGCAGAGCGCGCGCCGCGCGACGCTCGGCGAAGTGTTCACGCGCCACCCGCGCGAGGTGCTGTGCGGGCTCGGCTCGGTGATCGCGCTCACCGTGACGATCTACGTGCTGATCAGCTATCTGCCGACCTTCGCGGTGAAGCAGCTGAAGTTGCCCTATGCGGAATCGTTCTACGCGGTGATCGTCGGCAACCTGCTGCTGATGGTGCTGTCGCCGATCGCCGGCGCGTGGTCGGACCGCATCGGCCGCAAGGGGCTGTCGCTGTGGTCGCTGGCGCTGACGCTCGCGCTGATGTATCCGCTGTTCGCGTGGCTCGACGCGGCGCCGAGCATCGGGCGGCTGATCGCGGTGCAGGCCGTGCTGTCGGTGACGCTCGCGGGCTACTACGGGCCGTTCGGCGCGATGATCGCCGAGCTGTTCCCGGCCAACGTGCGCTCGACCGGGCTGTCGATCGCGTACAACGTCGCGGTGATGCTGTTCGGCGGCTTCGGCCAGTTCATCGTCACGTGGCTGATCAAGGTGACCGGCACGCCGCTCGCGCCGACCTATTACGTGATGGCGGGCATCGCGCTGTCGATCGTCGCGGTCGCGTTCGTGCCCGCGCGCAACGCCGACCTCGACGCGCCGGCGTGACGACATGACGATTTGACGACGGTCATCGCATCGTTTCGTAAAACGCAATGATGTGCTGCAGAACGCGGGGAAACGGTGCGTCGCCCCTTCGTGTTCGCACCCGAATTGTTTAGTCGTCGAACGAAACAAGCCGCGAAATGAACGAAATTGTCGCTCGCGCGCGTTGTCGCATTTTTTACCCCCACTAAAAATCGGCAAAAACCCGCCGGACATCTAGAAGAGTTTTTTCTCCAGCTTGTTGCCGCATCGTTAGCTCAAGTAATATCCGCGTACGCCGGACCCTGGCGGGACCGGTTCCGATCTGGAGACCTGGAGGAAACATGGAATACAACCGTCTGTTGCACACCCTGCGTGTTACCGCCATGGCAGGCGTGGCAGCGGCATCGCTCGGCGTCGCGGGCTCTGCATTCGCACAGATCCCGAACAAAACGCTCGTCTACTGCTCAGAAGGCAGCCCGGCGGGTTTCGATTCCGCGCAATTTACGACCGGCGTCGATTTCACCGCCGCCACGTTCACCGTCTACAACCGCCTCGTCGAATTCGAGCGCGGCGGCACGAAGGTCGAGCCCGGCCTCGCCGAGAAGTGGGACGTGTCGTCCGACGGCAAGGTGTACACGTTTCACCTGCGCCACGGCGTGAAGTTCCACACGACCGACTTCTTCAAGCCGACGCGTGAATTCAACGCGGACGACGTGCTGTTCTCGTTCCAGCGCATGCTCGACCCGAACAATGCGTTCCGCAAGGCGTACCCGGTGTCGTTCCCGTACTTCACCGACATGGGCCTCGACAAGCTGATCACGAAGATCGAGAAGGTCGATCCGTACACCGTGAAGTTCACGCTGGCCGAGCCGAACGCGCCGTTCATCCAGAACATGGCGATGGAATTCGCGTCGATCCTGTCGGCCGAATACGGCGATCAGCTGATGAAGGCCGGCAAGGCCGCCGACATCAACCAGAAGCCGGTCGGCACGGGCCCGTTCATCTTCCGCAGCTATACGAAGGATGCGACGATCCGCTTCGACGGCAATCCTGATTACTGGAAGAAGGGCGAAGTGAAGCTGTCGAAGCTGATCTTCTCGATCACGCCGGATCCGGGCGTGCGCGTGCAGAAGCTCAAGCGCAACGAATGCCAGGTGATGAGCTATCCGCGCCCGGCCGACATCGCGACGCTGAAGGCCGATTCGAACGTCGACATGCCGTCGCAGGCCGGCTTCAACCTCGGCTACCTCGCGTACAACGTCGAGCACAAGCCGGTCGACAAGCTCGAGGTGCGTCAGGCGCTCGACATGGCGATCAACAAGAAGGCGATCCTCGAGTCCGTCTACCAGGGCGCCGGCCAGGCCGCGACCGCGCCGATGCCGCCGACCCAATGGTCGTACGACAAGAACCTGAAGATGGCCGCCTATGACACCGCGAAGGCGAAGGCGCTGCTCGCGAAGGCAGGCTTCCCGAACGGTTTCGAGATCACGCTGTGGGCGATGCCGGTGCAGCGCGCGTACAACCCGAACGCCCGCCTGATGGCCGAGATGATCCAGGCCGACTGGGCGAAGATCGGCGTGAAGGCGAAGATCGTCACGTATGAATGGGGCGAGTACATCAAGCGCGCGCACTCGGGCGAGCAGGATACGATGCTGATCGGCTGGACGGGCGACAACGGCGACCCGGACAACTGGCTCGGCACGCTGCTCGGCTGCGAGGCGATCAAGGGCAACAACTTCTCGCACTGGTGCTACAAGCCGTTCGACGAACTGGTGCAGAAGGGCCGCACGACGACGGGGCAGGACGCGCGCACGAAGCTCTACACGCAGGCGCAGCAGATCTTCGCGCAACAGCTGCCGTTCTCGCCGATCGCGAACTCGACCGTTTACCAGCCGGTGCGCAAGAACGTGGTCGACATGCGTATCGAACCGCTCGGCTATGCGCGTTTCGACGGTGTCAGCGTGAAGTAACCGGGCTGGCGTAAGCTGTCGTCATTGAGAAAACCGGCTTGAAATCATCCGGCGGCGAGGGGCCAAAAGCCCTTCGTCGCCGGTCGCACATTTCCCACAAGAAAATACGAGACGCATCATGTTCAGATTCGTGTTGCGCCGCGTGGGGATGGTGATCCCGACTTTCATCGGCATCACCATCCTGGCGTTTGCGCTGATTCACCTGATACCGGGCGACCCCATCGAAGTGATGATGGGCGAGCGCGGCGTCGATCCCGCGATGCACGCAGAGGCGATGAAACGCCTCGGGCTCGACCAGCCGCTGCCCCTGCAGTACATCCACTACATCGGCCGGGCGCTGCATGGCGACCTCGGCATGTCGATCATCACCAACACGAGCGTCGCGGGCGAGTTCTTCGCGCGCTTCCCGGCGACCGTCGAACTGTCGCTGTGTGCGCTCGTGTTCGCGCTCGCGGTCGGGCTGCCGGCCGGCGTGATCGCCGCGCTGCGGCGCGGCTCGGTCGTCGACCACGGCGTGATGGGCACCGCGCTCACCGGCTATTCGATGCCGATCTTCTGGTGGGGGCTGATCCTCATCATGGTGTTCTCGTCGTATCTCGGCTGGACGCCCGTGTCGGGGCGCATCGCGGTCGAATACGATTTCCCGCACCCGACCGGCTTCATGCTGATCGACGCGCTGCTCGCGCCGGACGAAGGTTCGTTCAAGTCGGCGGTCAGCCACCTGATCCTGCCCGCGATCGTGCTCGGCACGATCCCGCTTGCGGTGATCGCGCGGATGACGCGCTCGTCGATGCTCGAAGTGCTGCGCGAGGACTACATCCGCACCGCCCGCGCGAAAGGGCTGTCGCCCGTGCGCGTGGTCGTCGTGCATGCGCTGCGCAATGCGCTGATCCCGGTCGTCACCGTGATCGGCCTGCAGATCGGCACGCTGCTTGCTGGCGCCGTGCTGACCGAGACGCTCTTTTCGTGGCCCGGCGTCGGCAAGTGGCTGATCGATGCGATCGGCCGCCGCGACTATCCGGTCGTCCAGGGCGGCATCCTGTTGATCGCGACGCTCGTGATCGTCGTGAACCTGGTCGTCGACCTGCTGTACGGCGTGCTGAATCCGCGCATCCGCCACACGAGGTAATTCCATGAGCAATCTGCAAAATACCCTGCCGACCGAATCCGCGCCGGCCGGCGGCCGTGCGCTCGCGCTGCGCGAGTTCTGGGCCAACTTCTCGCGCAACCGCGGCGCCGTCGGCGCGGGCATCGTCGTGATCGTGCTGATCGCAGTCGCCTTGCTCGCGCCGCTGATCGCGCCGCACAGCCCGGTCGAGCAATACCGCGACTACGTGAAGATTCCGCCCGCGTGGCTCGCCGGCGGCAACTGGCAATTCATCCTCGGCACCGACGAAGCGGGCCGCGACATCCTTTCGCGGCTGATGTTCGGCGCGCGGATGTCGTTCTGGATCGGCTTCGTATCGGTCGTGCTCGCGCTGATCCCCGGCATCGTGCTCGGGCTCGTCGCCGCGTTCTTCCAGAAGTGGGCCGACACGCCGGTGATGCGCATCATGGACGTGCTGCTCGCGCTGCCGTCGCTGCTGCTCGCGGTCGCGGTCGTCGCGATCATCGGCCCGGGCCTCACCAACACGATGTTCGCGATCGCGATCGTCGCGCTGCCGGCCTACGTGCGCCTCACGCGCGCGTCGGCGCTCGGCGAGCTGCAGAAAGAGTACGTGACCGCGTCGCGCGTGGCCGGCGCCGGCACGCTGCGGCTGATGTTCTCGCAGGTGCTGCCGAACTGCACGGCGCCGCTGATCGTGCAGGCGACGCTCGGCTTCTCGTCGGCGATTCTCGACGCGGCCGCGCTCGGCTTCCTCGGCCTCGGCGTGCAACCGCCGACCGCCGAGTGGGGCGCGATGCTCGCGTCCGCGCGCGACTACATCGACAACGCATGGTGGATCGTGACGATGCCCGGCCTGTCGATCCTGATTTCGGTGCTCGCGATCAACCTGCTCGGCGACGGGCTGCGCGACGCACTCGATCCCAAACTGAAACGGATGGCCTGATATGAGCCACAATCTTCTGACCATCCGCAATCTCGCGGTGAACTTCAACGGCCTGCCCGCGGTCGACCGGATCAACCTGTCGGTCGCGCCGGGCGAGGTGGTGGGCGTCGTCGGCGAATCGGGCTCGGGCAAGAGCGTGACGATGATGGCGCTGATGGGCCTGATCGACGCGCCCGGCAAGGTGACGGCCGACGAGGTCACGTTCAACGGCGTCGATCTCTTGAAGGCATCGCCGAAGGCGCGCCGCAAGATCGTCGGCAAGGACATCGCGATGGTGTTCCAGGACGCGCTGACGAGCCTGAACCCGAGCTACACGGTCGGCTACCAGATCAAGGAAGTGCTGAAGCTGCACGAAGGGCTGCGCGGCGACGCGCTGCACCGGCGCGCGCTGGAGCTGCTCGACCAGGTCGGCATTCCCGATGCGAAGAATCGCATCGCATCGTTTCCGCACCAGATGTCGGGCGGGATGAACCAGCGCGTGATGATCGCGATGGCCGTCGCGTGCAACCCGAAGCTGCTGATCGCCGACGAGCCGACCACCGCGCTCGACGTGACGATCCAGGCGCAGATCATGGATCTGCTCGTGAAGCTGCAGAAGGAGCGCGGGATGGCGCTCGTGCTGATCTCGCACGATCTGGCCGTGGTGTCGGAGGTCGCGCATCGCGTCGCGGTGATGTACGCGGGCGAGATCATCGAGACCAACCGCGTGCCCGACATCTTCCGCGCGCCGCATCATCCGTACACCGAAGCGCTGCTCGCGGCGATTCCCGAGCACAATCAGGGGGCGCGTCGCCTTGCCGCATTGCCGGGCATGGTGCCGGGCCGCGATGATCGCCCGTCCGGGTGCCTGTTCGCGCCGCGCTGCAAGTACGTCGTCGACGATTGCCGCAAGGCGCGGCCGGCGCTCGACGCGCTGGTGTCGGGCAACGATGCGATGCGCGCGCGCTGCATCAAGCCGCTCAATCTTTCCAACCTCGACGTGACGGGAGGCGCACGATGAACGCAGTCCAAGATACGCGCCACGCGTCGCACGACGAGGACGTCCTGGTGGCCGATGGCCTCGCGAAACACTACACGGTGAAGCGCGGGATGTTCGGGCAGGGCACGGTGAAGGCGCTGAACGGCGTGTCGTTCTCGCTGAAGCGCGGCAAGACGCTCGCCGTCGTCGGCGAGTCGGGCTGCGGGAAGTCGACGCTCGCGCGCCAGCTGACGATGATCGAGACGCCCACCGCCGGCAGCCTCGTGATCGACGGCAAGAACGTCGCCGGCGCGAACCGCGAGACGGTCGCCGACCTGCGCCGCCGCGTGCAGATGGTGTTCCAGAACCCGTTCGCGTCGCTGAATCCGCGCAAGACCGTCGAGCAGACGCTCGCGGAGCCGCTCGAGATCAACGCGAACCTGACGGCCGCCGAGCGCGCCGCGCGCATCGCGCAGATCATGCGCACGGTCGGCCTGCGGCCCGAGCACGCGAAACGCTATCCGCACATGTTCTCGGGCGGCCAGCGCCAGCGGGTCGCGATCGCGCGCGCGATGATCCTCGATCCGCGCATCGTCGTCGCCGACGAGCCGGTGTCCGCGCTCGACGTGTCGATCCAGGCGCAGATCCTGAACCTGTTCATGGATCTGCAAGAGCAGTTCAAGACGAGCTACGTGTTCATCTCGCACAACCTGTCGGTGGTCGAGCATGTCGCGGACGACGTGATGGTGATGTACTTCGGCAGCGTCGCCGAGCTCGGCGACAAGGCGACGATCTACGCACGGCCGCGTCATCCGTACACGCGGGCGCTGATGTCGGCGACGCCGGCGATCTTCGAGGAAGATCGCCGCGTGCAGATCAAGCTGCAGGGCGAGTTGCCGTCGCCGCTCAATCCACCGTCGGGCTGCTCGTTTCACCAGCGCTGCCCGTACGCGATCGAGCGGTGCCGCGTCGAGGAGCCGCCATTGCGCGAAGTCGACGGCCGGCGCGTGGCCTGCCATCGCGCCGAGGAGGTCGGGGAGGAGAATGCCTGAAGCGTTGGCGGCGCGCGTGTCCGGCGTGCGCCGTGCGGGAGCAGGCGGCGCGCGCGCGATGCGTGCGTACCGCGATGCGCGGCGCTGGAGCGTGCGTACCGTCACGGGCGCGGCGCTGGCCGGCGCGTGCGTGGCGGCCAGCGTCATGGTCCCCGTCGAACCGGCGCGCGCCGAAGGGCGTGCGCCGGCAACCTCGCCGATTCATCCGTCGCAGGTGCCGCGGCCCGGCATGAGCCTGCCGGGCTTCCATGCGCCGGCCGTGTCCGATGGCACGGTGTCGCGCGGCACCGTGCGCGTGCAGCCGGCGCGCATGCCGTTCTACGTCGCGACCCGCGGCAAGGTCACGCTCTACGTGCTCGGCACACTGCACACGGGCGACCCGTCCGATTACCCGAGCGCGCAGCCGTTCCGGCCGCAGATCCTCGCGGCGCTCGCCGCGTCGCCGACGCTCGCGCTCGAGCTGTCGCCCGACGATCTGCTCGAATCGCAGGACGACGTGTCGAAGTACGGCGTGTGCCGCTACCCATGCCTGCAGCGCCTGCTGCCCGAGCCGCTGTGGCAGCGGCTCGCGGCGCGCCTGCGCGGCAACCCGGCCGCGCTCGCCGAGATCCGCAAGATGCGGCCGTGGCTCGCGGCGCTCGTCGTCGAGACCTACGATTCGCTGTCGGCCGGCCTGCAGACCGAATACGGCACCGAGGCGCAACTGCAGAACGTGTTCCTGAAGCGCAAGGGCGGCCGCGTGATCGGGCTCGAGACGCTCGCCGAACAGATGCGCGCATTCACCGGGCTGACGCTCGCCGAGCAGCGCGAGATGCTCGCGCAGGACATGGTGCAGACGCCCGCGCAGAACGCCGACGACATCAAGGCGCTGCATCGACTGTGGCGAATTGGCGACGCCGATGCGATCGCCGCGTGGGCCGTCGCGAAGAGCGAGCGGCTCGCGCGTTCGAAGGCGTTGTCGGCGTCGCTCGACAACAAGATCGTGTACGAGCGCAATCGGCGCTTCGTTGCACGGATGACGGCAATCGCCGCGCCGAACCGGCCGTTGTTCGTCGCGATCGGCGCGCTGCATCTGGGCGGCTCGCGCGGCGTGCTCGAATTGTTGCGCCAGCAAGGATACCGGGTCGACGCGAACTGATCGCGCCCGGCTGTCCGCACCGATCTTCCCCTGTTTGATCGACGTCGCGCGCCCCGCGCGAGGCGCTTGCGCGCGGGGCGTCGGTCGATAAGGAAAACCCTCGAATCATCGGAAAATAGCGTTTAAAACGATTGACATCCCGATCGGCCGATATCTATTCTTCATCCCACAAGTTGAAAAAATGAAAAGAATAGATAAGTTCTACGGGGTAGCAGAAATAAAGCGCGGGGTGAGCGTCGCCGGCACGTGAAGCACGTGCCGGCCGCGGAGAGTCTGCATGCACGGCGGGGCCAATCGTCGTCGAACAACATAGGCATGCAGGTCGACTTGCACATAAGCGACGTTCCGTCGTCTGACCGGGGAAGGCAGTGATCGGGCGGCGGCGGACGTTTTTTAATCCGGAATATTTTTCCGGTCACCGTCGAAAGACGGTTTCGGGGGATGAATCGACAGACGGCGAAGCCGCAGCGATTGCATCAACGTAAAAGCGCCACGAGGGCGCTTTTTTCTTTGGTGCGATGAAAACGTGCGGTGAGCGGGCAACGTCGCGAATGCGTCGAGTGCGTCGAACGGGCAGTTACGCGCCTTCGTCGGCCTGCACCGCTCCGGGTGCCACCACGTCGACGCCGGCGGCCTCGAGCGCCGCGCGGATCCGCTTCGCGAACGCCAGCGCATGCGGCCCGTCGCCATGCAGGCAGACGGTCTGCGCATTGAGCGGCACCCATTCGCCGCTCAGCGCGCGCACCTGCCGGTTGCGCACCATGTCGAGCGTGCGCGCGAGCACCGCATCCTCATCGTCGATCAACGCGCCGGGCTGGCTGCGCGGCACCAGCGAGCCGTCCGCGCGGTAGCCCCGATCGGCGAACACTTCCTCCACCGCGGCGAGCCCCGCATGCCGCGCGGCCGCGACGAATACGCTGTTCGCGAGCCCGAACACCGCGAGCGACGGATCGAAGTCGTGGATCGCGGACACCACCGCGTCGGCGATCAGCGGGTCGCGCGCGGCCTGGTTGTACAGCGCGCCGTGCGGTTTCACGTGCGCGATGCGCCCGCCCTCGGCCTGCGCGATCGCCGACAGCGCGCCGAGCTGGTACAGCACGCCCGCATAGATGTCGCCGGCCGGCAGCTGCATTTCCTTGCGGCCGAAATTCTCCGGATCGTGAAAGCTTGGGTGCGCGCCGATCGACACGCCTTTCTGCACGGCCCAGCGCACGCAGTCGCGCATCGCATTCGCGCCGCCTGCATGCCAGCCGCATGCGATGTTCGCCGACGTGACGAGGTCGAGCAGCGCCTCGTCCGATCCGCATCCTTCGCCGAGATCGGCATTCAGATCGATTTCCATATGTTCCTCGTCCACTGGTTGCGTGGCGCGTCTTTCGTTACCGCTTCCGCCATTGTCACGCCGCGCGCGATTGCGCGCGGCGGCGCGCTTCCTCGCGCATCTCGATCGCGACGTCGATCTGGCGCAGGTACGCCCGTTCAGCGACGAGGGCGGCGCGCGCGGCGTCGGGCGTCGTGCGCACGAAGCGGATCGGCAGGTTGAGCCGCGCCTGCGCGAGCTTCCACAGGTCGGCGCGGATCACCGTGCCGATCTTCGGGTACCCGCCGGTGGTCTGCGCGTCGTGCATCAGCACGATCGGCTGGCCGTTCGGCGGCACCTGGATCGTGCCCGGCAGCACCGCGTGCGACAGCAGCTCGGCCGGCCGCTCGCGCACCAGCTCGGCGCCGGCGAGGCGATAGCCCATCCGGTTGCTGTTCGCGGTGACGAGCCATTCCTCGTCCCAGAACGCCTGCTGCGAATCGGCCGCGAACGACGCGTAGTCCGGGCCCGGCAGCACGCGCACGGGCATCGCCCACGGCGCATGCGCGGGGCGGTGACGGCGCGGCGGCTCGTCGACGCGCACGAACGCGCACCACGCCGGCGCCTTCACGCCGAATTCGGGCGCGTCGGCCGCGAGGCAGCCGGCGCCGGCCGGCGGCGCGCCGACCGGCAGCCGGTCGCCGTCGCGCAGCGTGCGACCGCCGAGGCCGCCGAAGCGCGACGCGAGATCGGTGCTGCGCGAGCCGAGCATCGGCAGCACGTCGATGCCGCCCGCGATGCACAGGTAGCCGCGCATCCCGCGTTTCGCGGCCGGCAGCACGAGCGTCTGGCCGGCGTCGACCGGCAGGCTCCACCACGAATACACGGGCTTGCCGTCGAGCGTCGCGCCGAACTCGGTGCCGGTGATCGCGATGCGCGTGGCGCGCGTGAAGCGGAACGTGGCGGGGCCGATCGTGATTTCGACGGCCGCCGCGTCGGGGCGGTTGCCGACGAGCCGGTTGCCGACTTCGAGCGCGAGGCCATCGAGCGCGCCGCCTTGCGCGACGCCGAGATGGCGCGTGCCGCGGCGCCCGAGATCCTGCACGGTCGACAGCGGGCCGGCCCGCACGACCTCGACGGTGCCCGGTGCGTTGCTCTGGGTCATCGTGCGTCGACTCCCGCAATGGTGAAGCGTACGCGGTCGCCGGGCAGCAGCAGCGTCGGCTGCGGCCGCGCCGGATCGAACAGCCGCTGCGACGTGTGGCCGATCAGCTGCCAGCCGCCGGGCGACGTGGCCGGGTAGATGCCCGTCTGCGCGCCGCCGATGCCGACCGAGCCGGCCGGCACCTCGAGGCGCGGCGCCGCGCGGCGCGGCGTATGCAGCGACGCGTCGAGGCCGCCCAGATACGCGAAGCCCGGCTGGAATCCGACGAAGAACACGACGTAGGCGCCGGCCGCGTGGCGTGCGACGACCTCGTCGGCCGACAGCCCCGTGTGCGCGGCGACGGCGGCCAGGTCGGGGCCGGCGGCCCCGCCGTACTCGACCGGGATCTCGACCTCGCGGCCGTCCGCGTGCTCGACGTCGGCCGTCTCCCACGCGTCGCGCAGCGCGGGCGTGAGCGAGTCGGCCGTCGCGGCGAGCGGGTCGAACACGATGGTCAGGTTGTTCATGCCGGGGACGACGTCGATCACGTCGGGCCACGCGCGCGCGGCCGCGGCCACGGCCCAGACGCGGCGCTGGCAATCGAGCGTGGCGGGCGGCGGCACCTCGCAGACGAGGGCGGCATCGCCGAGCGGATAAATGCGGGGTGGCGTCATCGGACTGGCACGGTTCGGACGGCAATGTTAGCGCACATTGTCAATAAAATATCGACAACTTCTCAATAAGCGTTTTCGCCTAGCTCGTAGGCCGGGGCTTCTGGCGTACACTCGGGCACATCCTGTCATCCGGCTTGCGCCGCCTTTCCATGAAGCGTCCTGCGACCAAGATCGTGTCATCCGAACACCTCGTTTCCGATTCGAGCGCGGAGCTGTCGGAACTCGAATACGGGCTCATCATGGCCGGCAACGCGTTCAACCGCTGGATGGTGCGCTGCATGTCGGCGGCCGGCGCGAAGGACATGACGGCGGTCGAGGTCTCGCTGCTGCATCACGTCAGCCATCGCGAACGCAAGAAGAAGCTCGCCGACATCTGCTTCGTGCTCAATATCGAGGATACGCACGTCGCGACCTATGCGCTGAAAAAACTGATCGCCCGCGGCTATGTGAAAAGCGAGAAGAGCGGCAAGGAAGTGTTCTTCTTTGCGACCGACGCGGGCCGCGAGCTGTGCCTGAAGTACCGCGAGGTGCGCGAGCATTGCCTGATCGAGACGCTGAAGGACAGCGGCCTCACCAACGCGCAGATCGGAGACGCGGCGCAGTTGCTGCGCCACGCGTCGGGCCTCTACGACACGGCCGCGCGCGCGGCGGCGTCGCTGTAACCGAGCGCGGAAACGGTCGGTCGCCGCGACGCGCTCACGGCAAGCCGCGACGATCGCGGCGCCGCGCGCGCCATCATCCGGCGGCCGGGTAAAGCGCACCGTCGGTGACGATCCAGCGCAGCGCGAGATCGTGCGCCTCGGCCGGCAGCGCATCGACGCGGCACGCTTCGTACGCGATGCCGACCGTCACGGGCAGCGTGTCGCCCGGCCAGGCGGCGAGCGTGCGATCGTAGTAGCCGCCGCCGTAGCCGAGCCGGTAGCGCTGCGGATCGAATCCCACGCACGGAATCAGCAAAAGATCGGGCACGACGACGATTCCCGACGCCGGTTCGGGAATCCGGTGATGGCCTTCGCGCATCGGCGTGTGCGCGTCCCACGCGCGGAACGCGAGCGGCGTGTGACGCTCGCCGATCACCGGCAGCGCGGCGCACCGGCCGGGCCCCGCCGCGCACCATGCGAGCACCGCGTCGCGCGCATCGAATTCGCCCGGCAGCGGCCAGTAGAACCCGACCGTGCGCGGCGCCAGACGGTCGAGCAGCGTGCGCAGCCGCGCATCGAGCGCGGCGTTCGCGGCGGGTTGCGACGCGGCGTCGCGACGGGCGCCGGACAGCGTTTTGCGCAGCGCAACCTTCGGGTTCGGCACAGGGTTGCGTGCTATGCTTTCGGTCACTTCGTGCTCCATTCAAAACGATGTCGAACAGCCTTTTCCGAGTATATCGCGCGGTCGCGCTCGCGCTTTCGGCCGCCGCGCTCGTCGCGGGCACGGCCGCATGCGCCGCACCGAACGACGACACGCTCGCCGGGGACGACCAGATCTTCGTGCAGCTTCGCGAAGCCGCACGCCGCAACGACGCCGCGAAGGCCGCGCAGCTCGCGTCGATGATCCCGAACTATCCGGTGCCGTCCTACGTCGAGTATTTCCAGATCAAGCCGCAGTTGTTCGATTCGACGGGCCGCGCGCGCGTCGATGCGCCGGACGCGCCCGTGCAGTCGTTCCTGCAGCGCTACGACGGCCAGGCGATCGCCGATCGCCTGCGCAACGACTACCTGCTCGTGCTCGGCGCGCGCCACGACTGGCGCAATTTCGACGACCAGTACAAGCGCTTCGTGCTCGACGACGACACGCAGGTCAAGTGCTACGCGCTCGAGTCGCGCGCGGCGCGCAACGAGAACGTCGCCGACGCGGCGCGCGCGCTGCTCGTCGAGCCGAAGAACTACGGCGATGCGTGCGTCGACCTGATCACCGCGCTCACCGTCAACCAGCAGTTCACGAGCGACGACGTGTGGCAGCAGGCGCGCCTCGCGTACGAGCAGAACTACACGACGCTCGGCGGCAAGATCGTCGACGCGCTCGGCCCGCGCCCCGTCGGCTTCGACCAGGCGACGAGCGCGCCGCCGCTGTACCTCGCGCGCGGCGTCGGGGCTGACGCCGCATCGCATCAGATCGCGCTGATCGCGCTCAGCCGCATGGCGCGCAACGATCCGGACGCCGCCGCCGGGATGCTGACGACGGTCGCGCCGTCGCTGACCAAGCAGGAGCAGGCGATCGCATGGGGCGCGATCGGCTACCAGGGCGCGATCAAGCGCTCGCCGATGGCGTCGGTCTGGTATGCGAAATCGGCGAACGCGCCGCTGTCGAACCCCGGCTACGAATGGCGCACGCGCGCCGCGCTGCTCGCCGGCAACTGGCCGATGGTGCGCTGGTCGATCGAGCAAATGCCGCCGTCGCTGCGCAACGACCCGGCGTGGATCTACTGGCATGCGCGCGCGCTCAAGCAGAGCGGCGACACGCTGCAGGCGAACCAGGAATTCGAGCAGGTCGCCGGCCAGTTCAACTTCTACGGGCAGTTGGCCGGCGAAGAGCTCGGCCAGCGCACGACGATTCCGCCGCGCACGAAGGTGAGCGACGCCGAGGTCGACGCGATGGGCAAGATTCCGGGCTTCGCGCTCGCGCAACGCTTCTACGCGCTGAACCTGCGCCTCGAAGGCAATCGCGAATGGAACTGGCCGCTGCGCGGGATGACCGATCGCCAGCTGCTCGCGGCCGCCGAATACGGCAAGCGCGTCGAACTGCTCGACCGCACGGTCAACACGGCCGACCGCACGAAAGCCGAGCACGATTTCACGCTGCGCTATCCGTCGCCGTACCGCACGACCGTCGAGCGCTACGCGCAATCGACGGGACTCGACGTCGAATGGGCGTACGGGCTGATCCGCCAGGAATCGCGCTTCATCATCAGCGCGCGTTCGTCGGTGGGCGCGGGCGGCCTGATGCAGCTGATGCCGGCGACGGCCCAGATGGTCGCGAAGAAGCTCGGCATGGGCACGATCTCGCGTGCGCAGATGCACGATATCGACACCAACATCCAGCTCGGCACCTGGTATCTCGCGGACATCTACAACAACTTCGACAGCTCGCCGGTGCTCGCCACGGCCGGCTACAACGCGGGCCCGGGGCGGCCGCGCCAGTGGCGCCAGGTGTTGACGCAGCCGGTCGAAGGCGCGATCTTCGCGGAGACGATTCCGTTCAACGAGACGCGCGACTACGTGAAGAACGTGCTGTCGAACACCGTCTACTACGCGGCGCTCTTCGAGGGCAAACCGCAGTCGTTGAAGAAACGTCTAGGCATGATCTCGCCCTGATACGCAATCTTCACACTGCCGCGCGAGACGCGGCAGTGTTCTTTTGAGGCCCACATCATGGATCGCCAGACCGTCGCGCTGCTGGGCGGCACCGGCTTCATCGGCAGCCGGCTCGTCAATGCGCTGATCGACGCCGGCAAGCACGTACGGATCGGCACGCGGCGGCGCGACCACGCGCGCCACCTGCAGATGCTGCCGGTCGACATCGTCGAACTCGATGCGCTCGACACGCGCACGCTCGCGCGCTTCGTCGCCGGCGCGCACGCGGCGATCAACCTGATCGGCGTGCTGCACGGCGGCCGGGGCACGCCGTACGGGCCCGGCTTCGAGCGCGCGCACGTTGCGCTGCCGGCCGCGCTGGCGACCGCCTGCACCGAGGTCGGCGTGCAGCGCCTGCTGCACATGAGCGCGCTCGGCGCCGATTCGCACGGCGCGAGCATGTACCAGCGCTCGAAGGGCGACGGCGAAGCCGCGCTGCATGCGGTCGCGGCCACCGATTCGCTCGCGCTGACGATCTTCCGGCCGTCGGTCGTGTTCGGCCCGGGCGACGCCTTCCTCAATACGTTCGCGAAACTGCAGCGCACGGTCCCCGTGCTGCCGCTCGCGATGCCCGACGCGCGTTTCCAGCCGGTGTTCGTCGGCGACGTCGTGCGCGCGTTCGTCAACACGCTCGATCTCGCGGGTGCGCACGGCAAGACCTACGAACTCGGCGGCCCGACCGTCTACACGCTCGAGCAACTGGTGCGTTACTGCGGCACGCTGGTCGGTCGGCAGGCACGCATCGTGCGGCTGCCCGACGCGCTTGCGCGGCTGCAGGCGAGCGTGTTCGAATGCCTGCCGGGGGAGCCGGTGCTCACGCGCGACAATCTCGCGACGATGTCGGTGCCGAACGTGCTGTCGGGGCCGCTCGCGCCGGAACTCGGGCTCTCGCCCGCGAGTCTCGAAAGCATTGCGCCCGCGTATCTCGGCGAAGCGCCGACGCGCTCGCGGTTCGACTGGTTCCGCTCGCGTCGCTAATACCCGCGGGGCGCCGCCGGTCGGCGCCTTTCGTTTCCTGTTTCGCATTTTTCGGAACCCCGTCATGAAGCTCGTCATTGGAGACAAGAACTACTCGTCGTGGTCGATGCGGCCGTGGCTGCTGCTCGCGCATTTCGGCATCCCGTTCGACGAGATCGTGGTCGAACTGCGCCGCGACGACACGGCCGCGCGCATCCGCGAATACTCGCCGACCGGCAAGGTGCCGTGTCTGGTCGACGATCACGGCGCGGCGATCTGGGATTCGCTCGCGATCGCCGAGACGCTCGCCGAGCGCTATCCGCAATTCCCGATGTGGCCGGCCGACCCGCTCGCGCGTGCGCATGCGCGCTGCGTGTCCGCCGAGATGCATTCGGGCTTCATGGCGCTGCGCACGCAGATGGGCATGAGCATCCGCGCGTCGATGCCGGGGCGCGGCGCGACGCCCGACGCGCTCGCCGACGTCGCGCGCATCGACGCGCTGTGGAGCGAATGCATCGAGGCGTCGGGCGGGCCGTTCCTGTTCGGCGAATTCGGGATCGCCGATGCGATGTATGCGCCCGTCGTGATGCGCTTCAACACGTATGCGCCGGCGCTGTCGCCGGAGGCGGCCGGCTATGCGGCGCGCGTGACGGCGCTGCCGGCGGTGCAGCGGTGGATCGATGCCGCGCGCCGCGAAACCAACGTGATCGCCGAATACGAACCGCAGCCATGAACATCTACGCAGTAGGCGGAGCGATCCGCGACGAATTGCTCGGCGTGCCGGTGCAGGATCGCGACTACGTGGTGGTCGGCGCGACGCCCGAGCAGATGACCGCGCAGGGCTTCCGGCCGGTCGGCAAGGATTTCCCGGTGTTCCTGCATCCGCGGACGCAGGAGGAATACGCGCTCGCGCGCACCGAGCGCAAGACGGCGGCCGGCTATCACGGCTTCCGGTTCCACTACGCGCCGGATGTGACGCTCGACGAGGATCTCGCGCGGCGCGACCTGACGATCAACGCGATGGCGCGCGAGGTGAGCCCGGAAGGCGCGCTGGTCGGCCCGGTGATCGATCCGTTCGACGGGCAGGCCGACCTGCGCGCGCGCGTGTTCCGGCACGTGAGCGACGCGTTCGTCGAGGATCCGGTGCGGATCCTGCGCATCGCGCGCTTCGCCGCACGGTTCGCGGATTTCACGGTCGCCGACGAAACGCTCGCGCTGATGCGGCGGATGGTCGACGCGGGCGAGGTCGACGCGCTCGTGCCCGAGCGCGTGTGGCAGGAAATCGCGCGCGGGCTGATGGAGGCGAAGCCGTCGCGGATGTTCGCGGTGCTGCGCGACTGCGGCGCGCTCGCGCGCATCCTGCCGGAGGTCGACGCGCTGTGGGGCGTGCCGCAGCGCGCCGATTACCACCCGGAAGTCGATACCGGCGTGCACGTGATGATGGTCGTCGACTACGCGGCGAAGCAGGGCTATTCGCTGGCGGTGCGCTTCGCGGCGCTCACGCACGATCTCGGCAAGGGCACGACGCCCGCGGACGTGCTGCCGCGCCACGTCGGCCACGAAAGCCGCAGCGTCGAGCTGCTCAAGCCGTTGTGCGAGCGGCTGCGCGTGCCGAACGAATGCCGCGATCTCGCGCTGGTGGTCGCGCGCGAGCACGGCAACCTGCATCGCGTGATGGAGATGGGCGCGGCCGCGCTGGTGCGGCTCTTCGAGCGCAGTGACGCGCTGCGCAAGCCGGCGCGCTTCGCCGAGTTGCTGCAGGCGTGCGAATCGGACGCGCGCGGCCGGCTCGGGCTCGATGCGCAGCCGTATCCGCAGGCCGAGCGGCTGCGCGTCGCGCTCGCGGCCGCGCGCAGCGTCGATGCCGGCGCGATCGCGCGTGGCATCGGCAGCGACACGGAGAAGATCAAGGAAGCCGTGCATCGCGCGCGGATCCAGGCCGTCGCGCAGGCGCTCGCGATCGGCGAGTAGTCGACGAATAGTCGGCGAGTAATCGGCGCGGAACCGGGCGCGCGGCATGTGCGCCCGTCGGCCGTTACGGTTTCTTCCTGCGCGCCGGCGTCGCGGCCGCCGGGCGTTTGCCGGCGGCGGCGCGCGGCTTCGCCGAACCCTTCTTGTCGGCTGCGTCAACCTTGGACGGCCGCGCCGCGGCGGCGTCGCGAACATCCCGTCTGGGCGTCGGCGCACGGCGGCTCACGCGCGGCTCGGCGGGCTTCGACTGCCGGATTTCCGTCGTCGCGGACGCGAATTCCGCCGAACTGTCGTCGAACAGCGGCAGCGTGCTGACGGTGATCAGCTCGACCGGCCCGTCGCCGACATTGGCCACGCGATGCCGCTTGCGCGCGTCGAAGTGCAGCGAGTCGCCGGGCCCCAGCGGGTAATTCTTCCTGCCGACCGTGTAGCAGACGCGGCCGGCCAGCACGTACACGAATTCGTCGCCGCCGTGCGCGACCCATTCCGACCGGTAGCCTTCCATCATCTGCACTTTCAGCGCGTTGATCTGGCTGCCGTCGAACGTGGTGGACAGCCGTTCGTACCATTGCGACGCGGCGTCGAGCGCGTACGGCTTGCGGCTGCCCTCGTGCGAATCGGGCTGCGGCTGGCGAGGCTGCTCGATCAGCGTGCCGAGCGGCACGCCCAGCGCCTTCGCGACGTTGACGAGCGACGACAGCGAGATGCCCGTCAGATGACGCTCGACCTGCGACAGGAACCCGACCGACAGTTTCGCTTCGGTCGCGACTTCCAGCAGCGTCTTCTTCGCTTCCCGGCGCAGGCGGCGAATGCGCTGGCCGATACGCATGAGGTCTGAATCCATGAATCTCTTTCGTGGCAACGAGTCGGGGCGCGGGCACGGCGGCGGTGCGCTCGCCGGGGCGGAGGCCGGCGCATTGTACCGCGCAGCATCGCCGGGTGAATTGGCGCTGTGCCGGGATCCGCAGGCCGTGCGCCGATTTTAGTCCTACGAAAATTTTGGCTTGACCTCGATTTCGGCCTGCTCTAGATTCTGTCGCGCATCAAACAAAGTTAAGTGAGACGAAAATTTGCCGAGAGCGGCCGCTGGAACCGCGGCGCGGTCCGGCCGCGCGTCGCGCCATGCGCGACCTGCGCCGCGGCGACGTGTCGTGTCAGGCAGTAGCGCTGCCGCGACGCGCCGCTAGCCGCGGACAACAATGAATAACGGGCATCCGATGATCGACCGACTGAAATACAGCTTCTCCGGCCTTTCCCCGTACGACGCGTCCGTCGCCGAGACCCAGGCCGGCTTGTCGCGCCTGCTCGATGCCGCGCGACTCGACGCGGTGGTGATCACGTCGCAGGACGAGTACGTGACCGAGTACCTGCCGCGCAGCAACAACCCGCGCTACGCGGTGTCGGGCTTCGACGGCTCGGCGGGCTGCGGGATCTTCCTGAGCGCGGCGACCGCGCAGGCGCTTGGCGTGCCGCCGTTCGTGCTGTTCGTCGACGGCCGCTATCACTTCCAGGCCGACGAGCAGTGCGATCCGGCGCGCGTGCGCGTCGAGAAGCTCGGCATCGACGTGACGATCTGGCAGGCGATGGCCGACTGGCTGGTCGCGCACGCGAGCCGGCTCGCGCGGGTCGGCTACGACGCGCGGCGGATCAGCGTCGCGCAGCGCAACCGGCTGTTCGAGCAGACGCAGGCCGCGACGCTCGACTGGACGAGCCTCGCCGATCGCGAAATCGACCAGGCGATCGCGCTGCCGGGCTGGAACGTCGAGCGGCCGATCTTCGAGATTCCCGCCACGATGACCGGCCTGAGCGTCGCGCAGAACCTCGACACGCTGAACCGCCGGCTCGCCGCGCATACCGGCGCGGCCGACGGCAAGACCGCGTTCTTCACCTGCGCGTCGGACGATCTCGCGTATCTGCTGAACAGCCGCGGCTATCACATCCCGAATGCGTCGTCGCACCTCGGCTTCCTGTTCGCGATCGGTGCTCAGGTGGCGTTGTTCTTGCCGGAAGGCTGCGACCGCTGCGAGGTCGCGCTCGATTCGTATCCGGCGCTGCACGTGATCCGGCGCGACGTCGCGGCGCTCGAGCGCTTTCTCGCGCAGTTCGCGGTCGAGCACGTGTGCTACGGCTTCGAATCGGTGAACTGCGCGCTCGTCGACGCGGTGAACCGCGTGTGGCCGCACGCGCGGCATGCCGATTTCAACCCGGTCGAGGCGATGCGGGCGAGCAAGACGCCGGCGGTGCTCGACCAGTTTCGCGACGCGTTCGCGCGCAGCGCCGCGGCGATCGCCGAGACGATGCGCTGGGCAAAGACCGGCGAGCCGGGCGTGCGCCACACCGAGTACGACCTCGCGCGCACGATCAACGACGCATACGGCGCCCGTTCGGCGGTCGCGCTGTCGTTTCCGTCGATCGCGGCGAACGGCGCGAACAGCGCGTTCGCGCATTACACGGCGGCGAGCGCCGACGTCGAGCTGACCGAAGGCGAACTCGTGCTGCTCGACAGCGGCGCGTACTACGAAGCCGGCTTCGCGACGGACTGCACGCGCGTCGTGCTGCGTCGCACGCGGCCGGACACGGTCGCGCAGCCGTGGCAGCGCGAGATCTACACGGTCGCGCTGAAGGCCTGCATCAAGGGGCTCGTCACGCGCTTTCCGGCGAGCGCGACGGGCGGCGACGTCGATGCGCTGGTGCGGCAGGTGTGTCGCGATCACGGCCATGATTTTGGCCACGGCACCGGGCACGGCGTCGGGATTCACGTGCACGAGGGCGGCGTGCGGTTCGCGCCGGGCGCGCGGTACGGGCTGGTGCCGAATGCGGTGATTTCGGTCGAGCCGGGCATCTATTTGCCGGGCAAGGGCGGCGTGCGGATCGAGAACATCGTGATCGTGCGGCCGGACGACGCGCAGCCCGACACGGTGACGTTCGAGAACATCGTGACGGTCGGCTACGACTGGGACCTGATCGATCTGGATCTGCTGGACGACGCCGAGCGTGCGTACCTGCGCGACTACGAGCGGTTGTGCGTGGAACGCGGCACGCAGGTCACCGCGTGTCCGCTGTTGTAACGAAGGGAAGGGGACAGGCGCGGCTGCAGGGCGGCCGCGCGGTGCGACGTCGGCCGGTCAGCGCGCGAGCGCCGACACGCGTCCGTCGGGGCCGTACACGCCGGACGGCGCGGGCGCCGAGCGCAGCACCGCGAGCGCGCGCTCGTTGTAGTCCATCCGGATCCGGATCAGCATCCCGTTGTTCGCATTGGCCTGGCGCGCGCGTTCGGCGGCCTGTTGCAGCAGTTGCCAGCGGCTCGCGAGGCGCGCATCGCGCTCGGCCGCCTGGTCCATGCCTTTCTTGCCGGCCGGAAAGCCGAGCGCGGAAAGCTGCGTGTCGCGCGTGCGTTCGAGTTGCGCGAGCCGGTCGATCAGTTCGCTTTTCTTCTCGACGATGCCGGGCAGCATCTCGAGCGGCTCGGCCGTCGTCAGCGCCTTTTCCTCGTAGACGAGCAGGGACGCGAACGCCTCGATCGTCGCGTGTTCGTCGTTGACCGTGGCCAGCAGCTCTTCTCTCATCGCGTCATGCTCGTCACGCCGGTGCGTGCGGTGTCGCGCGCGCCGGCAAACCGGGTGACCCGGCCACGAGGCCGGGGCTTAGCTGCCCTGCGGGCGCTGCTGCTGCAGCAGTTCGCGGGCGGTGTTCAATACGCCGTCGGCAATCTTGTTCGCGTCGATCGTCAGCGTGCCGTCGTTCAGCGCGTCCTTGATCGACTGGACCAGACCCGTGTCGATATCGGCGTCGCCCGACGCGGATACCGAACGCAGCTGGCCGGACAGACCCGACAGGTTGACGTTCGTGTCGCTGCCGCTCGATCCTGCATCGGCTGCCTGTGCGGACGACTGGGCCGTGCCGGACGGCGCACGGGCCGCGCCGGTGCCGGTCGGCGCGAGGGGGCTCGGTTTCGGAGTGGAATCGATCTTCACGATGGGTTTCCTGTACGGTTTGACCCAGATAACGGCCGGGTCGGCCCGAACTTTAGCATCGCGAGCCCGAAATGCCCCGAATAAACAATTCTTTACATTTTTGCGGCAGATCCATCCCTACAGCGGAATTTCGACGGTGCCGGCGTCCTTGACGATCGCCGTGACGATCTGCCCGGCCGCCATCCGCACGCGTACCGACTGGCCCGGCGCCGCATTCGCGAGCACGCTGCCCTCGGCCGAAATCGTGAAGCCGGGGCCGGCCGCGACGACCCGCACCGTCTGGCCGGCCGACACCGACGCCGCGCTCTTCAGCATGTCCTGCCGCAGCGGTAGCCCGGCCGAGATGCGCGCGAGCGCGGTCGCGCCGACGGCCTGCGCGGGATCGGTGATCACCGCGAGCGGCAGCACCGTCAGGTCGCCGTCGCGCGCGACCAGGTCGGCCGCGGAGAGCGGCTCGCCGGGCGCGATCTGCCGCGCGGCGACGTAATAGGTGGCCTGCACGGCGACCTTCGCCTGCAGGTAGACGGTCCACGGCCGCTCGCCCGCGCAGCGCACGCCGACCGTCGTGCGGCCCCACAGGCGCGCGCCGGTCGGCAAGAACGGCTCGAGCGTCGTGCATGCGGCGAGCCCGCGCGGAAAGGCGGTCGTGACCGTCGCGGTGGTCTTGCCGGGCAGGCCGGCGATCTGCTGCTGCAGGAACGCGAGCGCCGCGCGCCGGATCGTTTCGGGGTCTTGCTGGCCGGGCGGCGTCGCGGGCTGGGCCGTAGCGGCGGCCGGAGCCGGGGCCGGGTTGGCGGAAGCGGCCGAGGTGCGCGCTGCCGCTGCGGCCGACGCGGCACGGGCTGCCGCGAGGCGCGCCGAAGCTGCCGATTGCGGCGCCGGCCGCGCGAAAGCCGATGCAGGCTCGGCCGTGCCGGCGACGACCGTCGCGATGGCGGCGGGGTCCGCCGCGCGCGGCGTCGTGCCGTACCCGGCGTTTGCGCGGGCGGCTGCGTAGACGGGGAGCGGCGCAGGGGCCTGCACAGCGGCCGGCGGCGGAACGCTCGTCACGACCATCTGGCCGGCCGGTTGCGCCGCGTAGCCGTCTCCGGTCGCGGCGCTCGCCGCGCCAGCCGCGCGCCGTCCGCCCGAAGCCGACGCCGAAGCGATCCCCGCATTCCCGCCGAACTGCCCGCCGCTCGCTGCATTGGCGTGCGCGAGCGCGGTTTCGGCCGTCTCGCCGCGCCCGGGAATCACGATCATCCCGTCATCGGCGTGCACGGCGGGCGCGGCGATCCACAGCGCCGCGGCGAGCGCGAACGCACGCCGGGCGTGCGTGAGCCGCCCGTTCCTGCCGCGAAGTGCGCCGCCCGTCATCGCCATGCCTCCGATCCGTTGATCCGCTTCGCATTCTAGGGAGCCGGGGCGTCGCGCAAACGATGAATAGAGGGGGCCTTTGCCGCGTTATTCGCCCGATTGCCGGTTGCGTCCCGCGCCTACCATCGCTGTCATGGAAAAAAGCCTCTCGGGTCGCCATCCGGTGCGAGGGGCGTGCAGCGCTTCATACGGAGAGACGCACACATGCTGGACAAACTCGATGCGGAATTCGCGTTCGGCCGACAGGCGCTCGACGTGCGCGCCTATCGGCAGGAACTGCTGTCGTCGAACATCGCGAACGCCGACACGCCCGGCTACCAGGCCCGCGACGTCGATTTCGCGTCGACGCTCGCGCGCTCGCTGAAGCAGACGGGCGGCGGGCTCGCGCCCAGCAACGCCGCGCAACTGCCGATGGCGCAGCCGGCCGGCGTGACGAGCGGCATGTCGATGGTGTCGACGGCGGCGGGCCACATGGCCGGCACCGCGAAGCTGATCCCGACCGGCGGCCCGTCGGACGACTACGGCCGCGCGCAATACCGGATGCCGCTGCAGCCGTCGCTCGACGGCAACACGGTCGATCTCGACGTCGAGCGTGTGCAGTTCGCGAACAACGCGCTGCACTACGAAACCGGGATGACCGTGATGACCCAGCAGATCAAGGCGATGCTCGCCGCGATCACGACGAACTCGTAACGAACTCGTAAGCGCCGGCCGCTTCCGAATCCGGCACCCAGCACAAGGAGCCTCCATGCCTTCGTTGATGAACATCTTCGGCGTCGCCGGTTCGGCGCTGTCCGCGCAATCGCAGCGCCTGAACGTGACCGCGTCGAACCTCGCGAATGCCGACAGCGCGACCGGCCCCGACGGCAAGCCGTACAAGGCCAAGCAGGTCGTGTTCGCGACCGATCCGATCGGCGGCGCGCGCAGCGCGTCCGGCCAGGGGGTGGGCGGCGTGCGCGTGACCAAGGTGATGGACGACCCGTCGCCGATGAAATCGACCTACGACCCGGCGAACCCGTCCGCCGACGCGAACGGCTACGTGCAGATGCCGAACGTCGACCCGGTGCAGGAGATGGTGAACATGATCTCGGCGTCGCGCTCGTACCAGGCCAACGTCGAGACGCTGAACACCGCGAAGACGCTGATGCTCAAGACGCTGACGATCGGCTCGTAAGCCGCGCGCCGCCCGACCTTTTCCTACCGAGACCCGGACCGACAGTTCCGACAGAAGGCCACCCAGGATGACTTCCTCCAACACGACGATCGGCGGCAACGGCACCAACGTGTCGACGCTGCCGACCGACACGATGAACACCAACAACGTGTCGTCGACCAACGGCACGTCGGCGAGCGACCTGCAGGCGACGTTCCTGAAGCTGCTCGTCACGCAGCTGCAGAACCAGGATCCGACCAGCCCGGTGGACAGCTCGCAGATGACGTCGCAGCTCGCGCAGATCAACACGGTGAGCGGCATCGCGCAGCTGAACACGTCGCTCACGTCGCTGTCGACGCAGCTCGCGGCCGGCCAGCAGACGCAGGCCGCGCTGCTGATCGGCACCAACGTGCTCGCGCCGGGCAACAGCGTCGGCGTGAAGAGCGGCGCGGCGTCGCCGTTCGGCGTGTCGCTCGCGAGCGACGTGTCGAACCTGACGATCACCGTGAAGGACAAGACGGGCGCCGTCGTCAACACGATCAACGCGGGCAAGCAGTTGGCCGGCACCGTGCCGTTCAACTGGACGCCGACGGACGCGGCCGGCAACGCGCTGCCCGACGGCGTCTACACCGTGAGCGCGCAGTACACGGGCAGCGACGGCAAGACGTATGCGCCGACCGTGCTCGCGGCCGCGACGGTGCAGAGCGTGATCAAGCAGGCGGACGGCACGGCGGGGCTCGTGCTGTCGAACGGCACGACGGTGGGGCTCACCCAGGTTGCGTCGATCTTCCCGAACACGAAGTCGTCCTCGACCGGCGACACCACCACCAACTGATCGAGTTTTCTCGTCACGGAGAGCGAAATGGGTTATCAACAGGGTCTGAGCGGCCTCGCCGGCGCATCGAACGCGCTGGACGTGATCGGCAACAACATCGCGAACGCGAACACGGTCGGCTTCAAGTCGAGCACCGCGCAGTTCGCCGACATGTACGCGAACTCGGTCGCGACGTCGGTCAACACGCAGATCGGCATCGGCACGTCGCTGAACTCGGTGCAGCAGAACTTCGGGCAGGGCACGATCAATACGACGAACTCGTCGCTCGACGTCGCGATCAACGGCAACGGCTTCTTCCAGATGTCGAACAACGGCGTGACGACGTACTCGCGCGACGGCACGTTCCAGCGCGACAAGAACGGCTTCATCGTCGACGCGCAGGGCCGTAACCTGATGGGCTACGCGGCCAACGCGGGCGGCGTGATCAACACCGCGCAGACCGTGCCGCTGCAGGCGCCGACCAACAACATCGCGCCGACCGCGACGACCAAGATCACCGGCCAGTTCAACCTGAACTCGCAGGACACGGTGCCGACCAAGACGCCGTTCAGCGCGACCGACAACACGACGTACAACTACTCGACCGCGATCCAGGTGTACGACTCGCTCGGCGGCTCGCAGGCGGTCAACATGTACTTCGTGAAGTCGGCGGCCGGCACGTGGGAAGCGTACGCGGGCGTCCAGGGCGGCGCGACGACCGATCTCGGCACGATCACGTTCGATACGTCGGGCGCGATCAAGAGCACGACGACCGGCACGCCGGCCGCGCCGACCGCGTCGCTCGGCCAGTTCCAGTTCACCGTGCCGAACACCGACGGCTCGGCGACGCCGCAGGCGCTGACGCTGGACCTGACCGGCACGACGCAGTACGGCGGCAAGGACGGCGTGAACAATCTCGCGCAGGACGGCTACGCGAGCGGCAGGCTCACCACCTACTCGATCGGCAGCGACGGCAAGCTGACCGGCAACTACTCGAACGGCCAGACCGCCGTGCTTGGCCTGATCGCGCTCGCGAACTTCAACAACCCGAACGGGCTGGTGAACCTCGGCGGCAACCAGTACGCCGAATCGTCGGCGTCGGGCGTGCCGCAGGTGTCGGCGCCGGGCAGCACGAACCACGGCACGCTGCAGGGCAGCGCGCTCGAGAACTCGAACGTCGACCTGACCTCGCAGCTCGTCAACCTGATCACCGCGCAGCGCAACTACCAGGCGAACGCGCAGACGATCAAGACGCAGCAGACCGTCGACCAGACGCTCATCAACCTGTAAGCGCGGATAACCGGCAGCCATGGACCGACTGATCTATACGGCGATGACGGGCGCGTCGCAGTCGCTCGACCAGCAGGCGATCGTCGCGAACAACCTCGCGAACGCGTCGACGACGGGTTTTCGCGCGCAGCTCGCGACGTATCGCGCGGTGCCGATGAATTTCGGCGACGGCAGCAACATCGACCCGACGACGACGCGCACCTACGTGCTCGCGTCCACGCCCGGCGCCGATTACGCGCCGGGTCCGATCACGCGCACCGGCAATCCGCTCGACGTCGCGGTGCAGGGCGCGGGCTGGCTGTCGGTGCAGACGGCCGACGGCGGCGAGGCGTACACGCGCGCCGGCAACCTGCACGTCGACGAGAACGGCCAGCTCGTCAACGCGAGCAACCTGCCGGTGGTCGGCAACGGCGGCCCGATCTCGGTGCCGCCGAACGCGGAAGTGACGATCGGCAAGGACGGCACGGTGTCCGCGCTGATGCCGGGCGACCCGCCGACGGCGGTTGCGATCGTCGACCAGATGAAGCTCGTCAATCCCGATCCGGCCACGCTCACGCGCGGCAACGACGGGTTGTTCCGCACCGCCGACGGCAATCCGGCCGACGCCGACCCGAACGTGGTCGTCACGCCGAATTCGATCGAAGGCAGCAACGTGAACCCGGTGACCGCGATGGTCGCGATGATCGACAACGCGCGCGCGTTCCAGCTTCAGTCGAAGCTGATCCAGACGGCCGACCAGAACGAGCAGACGGCGAACCAGCTGCTCAATTTCAGCTGAGCGCCCGCGCCAGCCTACGCAGGAGACTGACCAAGTGAATCGTTCGCTCTACATCGCCGCGACCGGCATGAATGCGCAGCAGGCGCAGATGGACGTGATTTCGAACAACCTCGCGAACACCAGCACGAACGGCTTCAAGGCGTCGCGCGCGGTGTTCGAGGATCTGCTGTACCAGACCATCCGCCAGCCCGGCGCGAACTCGACGCAGCAGACCGAACTGCCGTCGGGCCTGCAGCTCGGCACCGGCGTGCAGCAGGTCGCGACCGAGCGCCTGTACACGCAGGGCGGCCTCACGCAGACCGGCAACTCGAAGGACGTCGCGATCAACGGCGCGGGCTTCTTCCAGGTGCTGATGCCGGACGGCACCAACGCGTACACGCGCGACGGCTCGTTCCAGACCAACGCGCAGGGCCAGCTCGTCACGTCGAGCGGCTACCAGGTCCTGCCGGCGATCACCGTGCCGCAGAACGCGCAGTCGCTGACGATCGGCAAGGACGGCGTCGTGTCGGTCACGCAGCCGGGTTCCAGCAACGCGGTGCAGATCGGTTCGCTGCAGATCGCGACCTTCATCAATCCGACCGGCCTCGAGGCGAAGGGCGAGAACCTGTTCGCGGAAACGACGTCGTCGGGCGCGCCGAACGTGTCGCAGCCGGGGCTGAACGGCGCGGGCGTGCTCAACCAGGGCTACGTCGAGGCGTCGAACGTGAACGTCGTGCAGGAACTCGTCAACATGATCCAGACGCAGCGTGCCTACGAGATCAACAGCAAGGCCGTGACGACGTCCGACCAGATGCTGCAGACCGTCACGCAGATGAAGAGCTAACCGGAACGTCCCGTCGCAGCCATGAAGCAGGTTCGCCTCCCCTCGTCAGCCACCGTCCGCGCCGCGTGCGCGGTCGCGGTGGCGGCGCTCGCCGGTTGCGCGCAGATTCCGCGCGATCCGATCATCCAGCAGCCGATGACGGCGCAGCCGCCGATGCCGATGTCGATGCAGGCGCCCGGCTCGATCTACAACCCCGGCTACGCGGGGCGGCCGCTGTTCGAGGATCAGCGCCCGCGCAACATCGGCGACATCCTGACGATCATGATCGCGGAGAACATCAACGCGACCAAGTCGTCGGGCGCGAACACCAACCGGCAGGGCAACACCGACTTCAGCGTGCCGACGGCCGCGTTCCTCGGCGGGCTGTTCGCGAAGGCGAACCTGTCGGCGGCCGGCGCGAACAAGTTCGCGGCCACTGGCGGCGCGAGCGCGGCGAACACGTTCAACGGCACGATCACGGTGACCGTCACCAGCGTGCTGCCGAACGGCAACCTCGTGGTCAGCGGCGAGAAGCAGATGCTGATCAACCAGGGCAACGAATTCGTGCGCTTCTCGGGGGTCGTCAACCCGAACACGATCTCGGGCGCGAACTCCGTCTACTCGACGCAGGTCGCCGACGCGAAGATCGAATACTCGTCGAAGGGCTATATCAACGAAGCCGAGACGATGGGCTGGCTGCAGCGCTTCTTCCTCAACATCGCGCCGTGGTGATGACGATGCAGCTACCCCTTTTCCACCGCCTGTCGCTGCGTGCACGCGCCGTCGCGCGGTGTGCCGCCGTCGTGCTGGCCGCGTGCGTGCTCGGCGCCGCGCCCGCGCACGCGGAACGCCTGAAGGATCTCGCGCAGATCCAGGGCGTGCGCGACAACCCGCTGATCGGCTATGGCCTCGTCGTCGGCCTCGACGGCACGGGCGACCAGACGATGCAGACGCCGTTTACGACGCAGACGCTCGCGAACATGCTCGCGAACCTCGGCATCTCGATCAACAACGGTTCGGCCAACGGCGGCCCGTCGTCGCTGAACAACATGCAGCTGAAGAACGTCGCGGCCGTGATGGTGACGGCCACGCTGCCGCCGTTCGCACGGCCCGGCGAAGCGCTCGACGTGACCGTGTCGTCGCTCGGCAACGCGAAGAGCCTGCGCGGCGGCACGCTGCTGCTCACGCCGCTGAAGGGCGCGGACGGGCAGGTGTACGCGCTCGCGCAGGGCAACATGGCGGTCGGCGGCGCGGGCGCCAGCGCGAACGGCAGCCGCGTGCAGGTGAATCAGCTCGCGGCCGGCCGGATCGTCGGCGGCGCGATCGTCGAGCGCGCGGTGCCGAACGCGGTCGCGCAGATGAACGGCGTACTGCAGCTGCAGCTGAACGACATGGATTACGGCACCGCGCAGCGGATCGTGTCCGCGGTCAACTCGAGCTTCGGCCCGGGCACCGCGACGGCGCTCGACGGCCGCACGATCCAGCTCGCGGCGCCGGCCGATTCCGCGCAGCAGGTCGCGTTCATGGCGCGCCTGCAGAACCTCGACGTGAGCCCGGACAAGGCCGCGGCGAAGGTGATCCTGAACGCGCGCACCGGCTCGATCGTGATGAACCAGATGGTCACGCTGCAAAGCTGCGCGGTCGCGCACGGCAACCTGTCGGTGGTCGTCAACACGCAGCCGGTGGTGTCGCAGCCGGGGCCGTTCTCGAACGGGCAGACGGTGGTCGCGCAGCAGTCGCAGATCCAGTTGAAGCAGGACAACGGCGCGCTGAAGATGGTGACGGCCGGCGCGAATCTCGCCGACGTCGTGAAGGCGTTGAACACGCTCGGCGCGACGCCCGCGGACCTGATGTCGATCCTGCAGGCGATGAAGGCGGCCGGCGCGCTGCGCGCCGACCTGGAGGTGATCTAAATGGCAGCCACGCTCCCCAACGCAAACGACCTCACGCAGCGCTTCGCGCTCGACGTGCAGGGTTTCGACGCGCTGCGCGCGCAGGCGAAGCAGTCGCCGCAGGCCGGCGCGAAGGCGGTCGCCGGCCAGTTCGACGCGATGTTCACGCAGATGATGCTCAAGAGCATGCGCGACGCGTCGCCCGACGGCGGCCTGTTCGATTCGCATACGTCGAAGATGTACACGTCGATGCTCGACCAGCAGCTCGCGCAGCAGATGTCGACGCGCGGCATCGGCGTCGCCGATGCGCTGATGAAGCAGTTGCTGCGCAATGCGGGCGCCAGCGCGGGCAGCGACACGGCGGCCGACGTCGGCGCGGGCGGCATGGGCGGCATGGGCGCCGGCGGCCTCGGCACGGCCGGCAACGAAGGCAGCCTCGCCGCGATGAACGCGATGGCGAAGGCCTATGCGAACGCGGCGAACAACGGCGGGCTCGCCGGCGCGCGCGGCTACTCGGCCGGCAGCGCGCTGACGCCGCCGGTCAAGGGCGCGAGCGGCGTGCCGAACGCGGACGCGTTCGTCGACCGGCTCGCGGCGCCCGCGCAGGCGGCCAGCGCGACGACCGGCATCCCGGCGCGTTTCATCGTCGGCCAGGCCGCGCTCGAATCGGGCTGGGGCAAGCGCGAGATCCGCGCGACCGACGGCTCGACCAGCTACAACGTGTTCGGCATCAAGGCGAACAAGGGCTGGACCGGCCGCACCGTGTCGGCGCTGACCACCGAATACGTGAACGGCACGCCGCGCCGCGTGGTCGCGAAGTTCCGTGCGTACGACTCGTACGAGCACGCGATGACCGATTACGCGAACCTGCTGAAGAACAACCCGCGCTATGCGGGCGTGCTGAGCGCGAGCCGCAGCGTCGAAGGCTTCGCGCACGGGATGCAGAAGGCCGGCTACGCCACCGACCCGAATTACGCGAAGAAGCTGATCTCGATCATGCAGCAGATCGGCTGACGGGCCCGCCCGCTCCCGGCTCGCCACCCCTTTTGGACCGCGCCCGGCACCTTGCCGCGCGCGGTTTCAACGTTTGCGAGAAATAAATCGCCGTTTCGATCTAAACTTTCGGTCAGCACTGCCGCTAAGTGTGAGAGACCTGCGACCGGGCCCCCGTTCTGGCCCGGTTTTATTGCGCACCGGTTGCCCCGGGCGCCCATGACAAGAAAGACCGGCTAGCCATGAATATCGAAACGTCGACGGACCCCAGCCTGGATGCAGGCCACTCCGGGCCCGACTATGCCCGCCGCAATCCGCTGGAAATCGGCGTGCAGCTGCGCAACCTGGTGAACCGCGGCGATTTCCTGACCGTCCAGTACCCGGGTGGCCAGCTCGTCACGCGTCTGCTCGAGGTCGACGTCGGCGAGCGGACGTTCACGTTCGACTGGGGCGCGCTGTCCGAGCAGAACGCCGGCATCCTCGGCGCGTCGCACTGCACGTTCGCGGCCGCGCCGGAGGGCGTGCGCGTCGAATTCACCACGGGCACGCCGCGCGAGACGCGCTACGAGGGGCTGCCCGCGTTCGTCGCCGATTTCCCCGACGTGCTGGTGTGCATCCAGCGCCGCGAATATTTCCGCGTCGACGCGCCGATCGTCGATCCGTTCCTGTGCCGCGGCAAGCTGCCGGACGGCGAAAGCTTCCTGTTCGAGGTGCACAACCTGTCGCTCGGCGGCGTGGGGCTGCGCACGGCCGACGAGCGCGTCGAGGCGCTCGAGGTCGGCACGCTGCTGCCGGACGTCGAGCTCGAGCTGACCGGCCACGGCAAGCTGTCGCTCGACCTGCAACTGGTGTCGCAGCGCTCGACGCAGATGCCGAACGGGTCGCGGCGCTACCAGCTCGGCTTTCGCTACATGTCGCTGCCGGGCAGCGCGGAGAACACGCTGCAGCGGCTGATCACGCAGCTCGAAATGAAGCGCCGCTCGCTCGCGCGGGCCTGACGCGCAGGCCCCCACGGGCCGCCCGCGCAGCGCCGCCGGCGCCTTGCGCCGGGCGCTTCCAGCGGCGACGCACGCCCGTGCGTCGGGCGTGCATTTTTTCCTCAATTTTTTCAATCCGCGGCCGTTATACCGGGAGTCACGCAACCCGGCGGCCGCAGCGCGGCCGGCTCATCAGGATCGCGCATGTCCAACACACTCATGAACCTCGGCGTCAGCGGCCTGAATGCCGCGCTCTGGGGCCTCACGACGACCGGCCAGAACATCAGCAACGCCGCGACGCCCGGCTATTCGGTCGAACGCCCCGTCTATGCCGAGGCGAGCGGGCAGTACACCAGCAGCGGCTACCTGCCGCAGGGCGTGAACACCGTCACCGTGCAACGGCAGTACAGCCAGTACCTGAGCGACCAGCTGAACGGTGCGCAGTCGCAGGGCGGCGCGCTGTCGACGTGGTATTCGCTCGTCGCCCAGCTGAACAACTACGTCGGCAGCCCGACGGCCGGCATCTCGACCGCGATCACGAGCTATTTCACCGGGCTGCAGAACGTCGCGAACAATGCGTCCGATCCGTCGGTGCGGCAGACCGCGATCAGCAACGCGCAGATTCTCGGCGACCAGCTGAAGGCGGCGGGCCAGCAATACGACGCGTTGCGCCAGAGCGTGAACACGCAGCTCACCAGCACCGTGTCGCAGATCAACACGTACACCGCGCAGATCGCGCAGCTGAACCAGCAGATCTCGGCGGCGAGCAGCCAGGGGCAGCCGCCGAACCAGCTGATGGACCAGCGCGACCTCGCGGTGTCGAACCTGTCGAGCCTCGCCGGCGTGCAGGTCGTGCGCAACGACAGCGGCTACAGCGTATTCCTCGCGGGCGGCCAGCCGCTCGTCGTCGCCGACAAGAGCTACCAGCTTGCGACCGTCACGTCGTCGTCCGATCCGAGCGAGCTGACCGTCGTGTCGCAGGGCATCGCCGGCGCGAATCCGCAGGGGCCGAACCAGGCGCTGCCGGATGCGTCGCTGTCGGGCGGCACGCTCGGCGGCCTGCTCGCGTTCCGCCGCCAGACGCTCGACCCGGCCCAGGCGCAGCTCGGCGCGCTCGCGACCAGCTTCGCCGCGCAGGTCAACGCGCAGAACGCGCTCGGCGTCGATCTGGCGGGCAAGCCGGGCGGCAACCTGTTCACGGTGACGAACCCCACCGTCTATTCGAATCAGGGCAACACCGGCAACGCGTCGCTGTCCGTGTCGTTCGCCAATGCGTCGCAGCCGACGACGAGCGACTACACGCTGTCGTACGACGGCACGAACTACACGCTGACCGACCGCGCGAGCGGGTCGGTGGTCGACCAGAAGGCGGGTCCGATGCCGGTCTCGCTCGGCGGGCTGAACTTCTCGTTCTCGTCCGGCGCGATGAATGCCGGCGACCAGTTCACCGTGCTGCCGACGCGCGGCGCGCTGACCGGCTTCGGCCTCGCGACCACGAGCGGCTCGGCGATCGCGGCCGCGTCGCCGGTGGTCGCGGCGGCATCGAAAACCAACATCGGCACGGCAAAGATCACGCAGGGCGCGGTGAGCGCCGGCTACCAGGTGCCGACGACGCCGACCAAGCTGACCTACGACGCGGCGTCGCAGTCGCTGTCGGGCTTCCCGGCCGGCACCACGGTGACGATCGCGGGCACCCCGCCGACCTCGGTGACGATCACGAGCCCGACCGACAGCGTGCCGTACAACGCGACGGCCGGCGCGAAGCTGACGATCAACAGCACCACGCAGCCGGCCCCGGCGGGCGTGATGAACGGCGTGACCGTCACGCTGTCCGGCGCGCCGTCGGATGGCGACACGTTCACGATCGGACCGTACGCGGGCGGCACGAGCGACGGCTCCAACGCACAAGCGTTGTCGCAGCTCGTCACCGCGAAGGCGCTCGGCGGCGGCACGACGACGCTGACCGGCGCGTATGCGAACTACGTGAACGCGATCGGCAACACGGCGAGCCAGTTGAAGTCGTCGAGCGCTGCGCAGACCTCGCTCGTCGGCCAGATCACGACCGCGCAGCAGTCGGTGTCGGGCGTGAACCAGAACGAGGAAGCGGCGAACCTGATGCAGTACCAGCAGCTTTACCAGGCGAACGCGAAAGTGATCCAGACGGCGGCGACGCTGTTCCAGACCGTGCTCGGCCTGTTCAACTGACCCGATTCGAGGGATAGAAGCGATGCGAATTTCCAGCGCCCAGTTCTTCCAGCTGAACGTTTCACAGATGAACGATCAGCAGGCGCAGCTCGCGCAGCTGTACCAGCAGATTTCGAGCGGCACGAGCCTGCAGACGCCGGCCGACAACCCGGTCGGCGCGGCGCAGGCCGTGCAGCTGTCGATGACGTCGGCGACGCTGTCGCAGTACACGACCAACCAGACCACCGCGCTCGCGTCGCTGCAGGCCGAGGACCAGGCGCTGCAGAGCGTGAGCAGCGTGCTGACCGGCGTGCAGACGCTGATCGTGCGTGCCGGCGACGGCTCGCTGGCCGACAGCGACCGCTCGGCGCTCGCGACGCAGCTGCAAGGCTATCGCGACCAGCTGGTGACGCTCGCGAACTCGAACGACGGGGCCGGCAATTACCTGTTCGCCGGCCTGAACAATTCGACGGCGCCGTTCACGGCCAGCCCGAACGGCAGCATCAGCTACGTCGGCGACTCGGGCACGCGCCAGGTGCAGATCGCCGATTCGAGCAGCGTGTCGCAGGGCGACACCGGTTCGGCGGTGTTCATGTCCGTGCCGTCGCTCGGCAGCGCGCAGGTTCCGTCGGCCGGCGCCGGCAACGTCGGCACCGGCGCGATCGGCGCGGTGACGGTGACGGACCCGTCCGCCGCGACCAACGATCACCATTTCGCGATCACGTTCGGCGGCACGCCCGCCGCGCCGACCTACACGGTGACCGACAACTCGGCCAAGCCGCCGACCACGACGCCCGCGCAGGCCTATACGTCGGGTGCGTCGATCGCGCTCGGCAGCGGGATGACGGTGGCCGTATCGGGCACGCCGAGCACGGGCGATACGTTCGCCGTGACGCCCGGCCCGCAGGCGAGCGGCGGCGCCGACATCTTCTCGACGCTCGACTCGATGATCGCGGCGCTGAAGACGCCGGTGACCGGCAACCCTGTCGCGGCCGTGTCGCTGAAGAACGCGCTGATGACCGGGTCGATCAAGGTCGGCAACACGATGCGCAACGTGACGACGATCCAGGCATCCGTCGGCGGCCGCGAGCAGGAAGTGAAGGCGATGCAGGCCGTCACCCAGACCGCGTCGCTGCAGACGACCAGCAACCTGACGGACCTGACCAGCACCAACATGGTCACGACGATCAGCCAGTACCTGCAGGTGCAGAACGCGCTGACCGGCGCGCAGAAGGCGTACGTGCAACTGCAGAACCTGTCGCTGTTCCAGTACATCAATCCGTGATGCACGCGGCGCCGGCTTCGATGTGAGCGCACGCTTACTTCGCGGCCGGTGCTTGCCGCTGCCAGCCGCGCATCGTGCGCGGACGGGCGCTTCGCCGGGGCCGCGCGGTCGCGCACCGGCTCTCTCGCGCGGCCTGCCGCGTTCTCGTTTGGCCGGCTCCGCCCGCCGGTTCGCTTGCCAGCCCCATTTCCGCTCCGTAAACTCGCGCCAGATTCCAGACCGGCGCATCCTTCGCAGCCGGCGACCGACGACCGACAGGAGCGCTTTTCCCATGTCCGATTCCTACTTCCCGCGCTGGCGGGTCCAATCGACCGGCGCGGCCTCGCGCGTGGTCGGCCCCGACGAGCGCCTCGCGTGGCCGCAGATGGTCGCGATGGGCGTGCAGCACGTCGTCGCGATGTTCGGTTCGACCGTGCTCGCGCCGTTGCTGATGGGCTTCGATCCGAACCTGTGCATCTTCATGTCGGGCATCGGCACGCTGCTGTTCTTCGTGCTGGTCGGCGGGCGCGTGCCGAGCTATCTCGGCTCGAGCTTCGCGTTCATCGGCCTCGTGATCGCGGTGACGGGCTACGGCGGCAGCGGCCCGAACCCGAACATTCCGGTCGCGCTCGGCGGGATCGTCGCGTGCGGCGTCGTGTACGTCGCGCTCGGCGCGCTGGTGCAGGCGATCGGCACGCGCTGGATCGAGACGCTGATGCCGCCCGTCGTCACCGGCGCGGTGGTCGCGGTGATCGGGCTGAACCTCGCGCCGATCGCGGTCAAGGGCGTGTCGGGCTCGACCTTCGAGTCGGTGATGGCGCTCGTCACGGTGCTGTGCGTCGGCGGCGTCGCGGTATTCGCGCGCGGGATGATGCAGCGCCTCTTGATCCTCGTCGGGCTCGTGATCGCGTACGTGATCTACGCGATCGCGACCAACGGCATGGGCCTCGGCAAGCCGATCGATTTCGCGATCGTCGCGCAGGCCGCGTGGTTCGGCGTGCCGAGCTTCCGCGCGCCGGTGTTCGATCCGCACGCGATGCTGATGCTCGCGCCGATCGCGGTGATCCTGGTCGCGGAGAACCTCGGCCACATCAAGGCCGTCAGCGCGATGACGGGCACCAATCTCGACCGCTACGTCGGCCGCGCGTTCATCGGCGACGGGCTCGCGACGATCGTATCGGGCAGCGTCGGCGGCACGGGCGTGACGACCTACGCGGAGAACATCGGCGTGATGGCCGTCACGCGGATCTATTCGACGCTGGTGTTCGCGGTCGCGGCGCTGATCGCGATCGGGCTGGGCTTCTCGCCGAAGTTCGGCGCGGTGATCCAGACGATTCCCGGCCCCGTGCTCGGCGGCGTGTCGATCGTCGTGTTCGGGCTGATCGCGGTGACGGGCGCGCGGATCTGGGTCGTCAACAAGGTCGACTTCTCCGACAACCGCAACCTGATCGTCGCGGCCGTCACGCTCGTGCTCGGCGCCGGCGACTTCTCGCTGAAGATCGGCGGCTTCGGGCTCGGCGGGATCGGCACCGCGACGTTCGGCGCGATCATCCTGTACGCGATCCTGCGCAAAGAGAAGGAACCGGGGCCGGTGGTGTGAGCGGGAGCGGGCGGTGCAATGCCGCCCGGCAGCGCGGGTTGACGGTACAAAAACATCGGGACCGCAGGTGTTCGTCCGAGACGTTCCAAGCGATGTCAGATCGGGCGGAAAATACTGGAATCAGCCATTTTGTTGGGCGTCTGTTTCTGGCTTCACATTCTGTAACGGTGTTGGATCTCAAGAGCCGGCCCTGGTCTCGATGGAGACGCTGGTCGGCGCTGATACGGCGCTCGCTCCGCACGACACGTTAGCATTCGTTCAATATTCCTGACACTTCTTCCCGTGTGTCGTCGCGGGGCTTTGTGGTATACGTCTGAGCTTATCGCGGCATGGGCGCGATGCTCTCATCATCCGTCCCCCTTTGCCGGAGTATTCCGGGGCATACGAGCAGCCCACCGGCACGTCGCGCGCAGACCGAGGGACGAGAACAATGCAGAACACGGCACAGGCCCTGAGAGACCTTGCGCTGGGCCCGCAATACAACCGGCAAGTGCAAATCAGCTTTCCGGACGATAACGCGCCTTACGGAATCCTGCTGCCGAACGCATTCGAGGCGGTTGAAGCGTTATCGAAGGATTTCGCGTACAAGATCGAAATCCTGTCGGATAACGATCATCTTGCACCGAAAGATTTCATCGGCAAGCGCATTACGATCAGTCTGGCGCGCGGCGACGGAAGCCTGCGATATTTCAACGGCCATATTTTCGCGTTCCGGCACGTTCGCACGGATGGCGGCTGGGTATTCTATGAGGCGCACGCAGGCCCGTGGCTGCGCTACCTGAAGTACAGCCAGCACAATCGTTTGTTTCTCGACCAGAACCTGCACGACCAGACAGCGACGGTTTTTCAGGACTACGGCGTGTTGCCGGAATGGGCGTGGCACGTCGGCGAAGACGATCCGCGCATGACGATGGCCTGCCAGTTCGATGAAGACGACCACAATTACGTTCATCGGCGCTGGGAGCATGCGGGCTACCTGTACTGGTACGAGCACACGGCCACGTCGCACAAACTGACCGTTTCCGACCCGACGCGTCCCGCGCCCGCGATCGACGGCAAGATTCACGAAATCCGCTTCCACAATGGCGAGGGGGCGGAAGAGTCGAACAGCATCCGGAGCTGGTCCCCGTTCCAGCAGACGACATCGACGCACGCGGAACTGTCCCGCTTCGACTTCAAGACGCCGACGCCGACCCACGTTCAAACGAGTCTGTTGAGTCCCGATGCCGCGCTGCCGCAGCTCGAATGGAACGAGTACGCAGGCGCGTACGGCTACCGGAACATGGAGCATGGGTATCAGATCGCGAATCGCCGAATGGAGGAAATCGAGGCGACGATCAAGCGCTTCGACGCGAAGGGCAACAATCGCTTCGTGCAGCCGGGGCGCTGGTTCCAGCTGACCGACCGTTACGGTTCGGCGCTGAGCCGCGACCCGAACGACGACGAATACCTGATCGTCTCGGTTCGGCACGTGGTGACCAACAACTATTTGCAGGACACGGGCGTGCTGGCGGAATACCGCAACGAGTTCACGTGTGTCCCCAAGGCGACGCCGTGGCGGCCGGGGCGCGGCTACAACAGCATCGACACGAAGATCCTTGCGCCACAGACGGCAACCGTCGTCGGCCAGTCCGGCACGAGCATCCACACCGACGAACACGGCCGCGTGCTGGTTCAATTCCATTGGGATCGCGACGGCAAGTATTCGACATGGGTGCGGGTCGCGAGCGGCTGGGCCGGCGGCGGCCAAGGGATGGCGGCGCTGCCCCGTATCGGTTCCGAAGTGATCGTGCAATGGCTCGATGGAAATCCGGACCACCCGATCATCACGGGCCGCGTGATGAACGCGCGCAACGTGCCGTCGTGGAAGCTGCCGGACGAGCATCCACTGATGGGGATTCGCAGCCGGGAACTGATCGGCGCGGATGGCAACGCGTCGTCCGGCCGAAGCAATCAACTGATCTTCGATGACACGGCGAACGCCATTCAGGCGCAACTTCGGTCCGACCATGCGGCGAGCCAACTTTCGCTCGGCAAGATCACCCGGATCGAGGACTGGCAGGGGCGCAAGGATGCTCGGGGCGAGGGCTTCGAGCTGCGTACGGATGAGGTCGGCGCGATTCGCTCCGGCAAGGGCATGGTAATCAGCACCGAGGTGCGTCCTGCTGCGCAGGGGCACCTCTCGGACGTTAGCGAACCCGCATCGCGACTGACCAAAGCACAAACGTTACACGGGCAGCTTGGCAAGCTTGCGCAGCACTATCAGGCGCAGGACAACGGAGCGGACCAGACACCGATCGCCGATGCGCTGAAATCGCAGGTGGAGGGTATCCAGGGCGCGGGGGCGACGGGCAACAGCGACAAGGGCGACTTCCCGGAACTCAACGAAGCGCACTTGCTGCTGGCCGGCGCGGCTGGCATCGCCGTGACGACGCCCGCGACCGCGCACGTCACGGGCGGCCAGCACGTAGCCGTGACGGCCGGTGAAAGCATGTCGGTCGCGACGGGCAAATCGTTCTTCGCCAGCGTATCGGACAAGTTCTCGCTGTTCGTGCACAAGATGGGGATGAAGCTGATCGCCGCGAGCGGCAAGGTGCAGGTGCATGCGGAAAACGACGAGTTGGAGCTGCTGGCAAAGAAGGTCTTGTCGATCATCAGCACGACGGACTGGATCAACATTACCGCCAAGCAGGGCATTCGCTTGACGGCCGGCAACAGCCAGCTCGAAGTCAGCGCGAAAGGCATCGTGGGCTATACGCCCGGTGAAAACAAGATCCATGCGGGCAGTCACGATACGGTGGGGCCGCAGAGCGTGCCGGCCAACTTCCCTGGCAATGATCTGTGTGAACAGGTTGCCAGTGGCGCAGCCCAGGCTGGCCAGGCATCGGTCGCACTGACATGAGCGAAGGCATATGACTATTGCTCCCCTGCAAGCAGCCCCTAACTTCTCGGGGCCGCTCACACACGGTTTCCTGTTGGTGGAACCGACGACACTAGTTCATGCACCTGAGCTGCTGGCACTGGATATGCAGCCGTGTACTCCGCGCGCGCTGGCACACCGTGAGGAATTGATGCCCCAACTCGTCGATATCTCCGCGCTGGACGACGAAGCGCGTGCGCTGGCAACCGCGTGCTGGGTAGCAGAAACACATATTGAACGCCCGCCTGTGGTGTGCGCATGGCTCAGCAGCGATGCGCCCGCCGACGCGATATGCGAACACGTTGCACGCTATCTGGTCGGTCCGGGCGCAGACGGTAACCCCACGTTCTGGCGTTACTACGATCCACGTGTGCTGAGCCTGACACACGCGGTGCTCGATTCGTCTCAGCAACGGGCATTGTTTGGCCCGATTCAGGCGTGGCAGTTCGCGTGGGCCGGACATTGCTGGTGCGTTACGCGTTCCGGCGCCGACACAGCGGACACCGATCAACCGTCCGGCTGGCCGCGTCGCGAGCAATGGCCGCGCATCAATTGCAGTGAAGCCGCAGATCGGGTGCTACGCCGGCTACCCACCATGTCTGTCGAGCACGCCGCGCAATTCCCCATCGCACTGGACAGGGTGTTCAGTGAGGCGATTCTGAGCGGCCACGCTATGGATGTCGATGCGCTTGTCGAGTATGCATTGCAACACTTGCGACTCGATATTGCACTTGACTCTGAAACTCGAGGATCAAAACCATGACGACCAAAGGTTGCCCGCTGTGCGATCGCCAATCGCTGCTGATCTATCCCGTACGGTACGCAATCGCTTGTCCGCGTGGCGCAGCGAAAGCCCCAGCGCTGTCCGGTAATTTCAAAATTGACGGTCGGGCACCTCAAGCAGTTGCCTCCGCCAAATTCACGTTACGCGCGCTGCGTCAAGGCTATCTATACACCTACGACGAGAAGCGCAAACGGCTCAGCGCTTACATGGTTCTGGATGATGGCAGTCTTTGGTATTTCCCACCCGACACGACGCCACCTCCGGGCGACTCCAAAAGCGCACTCACTCAAAGTTGTATCGCACGTGCCGAAACGGACTTCGAGTCGCTGGGGCGATGTGTCAGTGTTCAGCATACGCCTGGAAGTGACGAGGCGAGCAATCTCTGGATTGGCTGGTCGAACGTGCGGTGGACCAAGGACCTCGTACACAACAAAATCAATGAAGACGCTTGGCGCAAGCAGCATATGCAGTGCATCAACGTTCCCGCGATGCTGGCCGGGGGCGCCACCGATACGGGCGAATTTCAAGCCACGCAGAGCAAGATCGCGCATTTTGCGATGGATGCTCAGGCGATGAAGGCAGCGTTCGGCTTTAGCAACCGCACACCCAAGGACGAGATCCGACTACGTCAGCGCAACGTCGCCAAACGAATCGGTGATGCAATGGCTGAATCTCCGAACAAGAAAGGCTTTGTGGTCGCGGTCAACGACCCTGTCGGCGTCGCTAACGATCTCGCGGAACTGACGGTTCCCAACCTGAACAATGGTTTCGACGAACAGATGTATTGGAAGTGGACATCGGCGCAACTGCTCCAACGTGCTGAAGCGGGAATTCGAGCGAATGCGAAGGCCGTTACTGGACTGACCTATGGAACTTCGAAGACCATCGCCGATGCCAATGCCGTCAATATGAAGGTCGGCGCTCCCGTCGCGCCGGATGCGGTCGGTTTTTTTCACGTCATGCGCTCGTGGATTAGGACGGGAAGTCTTGAGCAGGCGATGAAGGAGGAAGACCGAAAGACGGGGGACGTTCCCGCGACGCAGGAAGAGGCGGCGAACGAGGCGTGGGAGGACGCAGCGTTCAAGGTCGGTCCCGATGGGAAGCGAACCAGCGTGCTCGATGAAGAGGCGTTGAAACGCTTCCCACAGGAGTATCAGCAAGCGCTCGAAGCGTTCAAGCCGAAGTGGCAGCCGCTTGTGCAAGCGCATGCGGAATGGCTCAAGTCGCAATTGCTCGCCGAATGGATGGCTGGCGTTCACGATTCGCAGGACCTTCGGAGCGGCTACGCATACAGTGAGTCCTGCGCACAGGCCATTGGTGCCGCTGTCGGCACCGAAGCCTGCAAGAAAGTGCTCGATGACTGGCTGAACGGTCAGGCTTCGAACATCCGCAATCTGTACGTGCGCGCCCTGATGTTCAATCAGGACACGCTGATAAAAGCGGCGGACGCACAGGTGCACGGTTCTGATATCCAATACGAGAACTTCCTGAATCTCTACAAGGAAGCGTTCAAGAAGATCGAAAATCTGGGCAACGCGGCCAGTCTGCGCGATCGACTCATCGTGACGACCGCCAATCAGATCGTCGGCGTACTCACGAAGACCACGCGCGGTGCCGCGCTCGGCTTCGTGACCATTCGTTTGGCGATACAGTCCGGAGTTCGACTCAAACCGTCACAAGTCAGCAAACTTGCCATTCGCGACTGGGCGTTGCAGCAAGCCCGGGAGTTGGGCGTCAAATTGGACGGAAACCGGACCGAACAGCGCGCCTCGGCGACCCAGGTCGGGAAACAGGTCCTGAGGACGGCGCCACCGAGTGATCCGAACGTCGTCGCCTACGAGATGGACGTCGACGCGCTGGTTCGGGACGGGAAGCTAGAGGCTGACGCGATCAAGGCCGTCAGGGTTCCGGGCGTGGATACCGCCAAGAAGTGGCTCAACTCGGCCCGGGAGTTCAATCTCGGCGTCGTGACGGTGATATTCCAGATGGCGACGCTTACCTTCGCGGCGAAGGATTGGGCGGGCAGCGATCAGTTCAACCAAGGCGAAACCGGTTTGAAGGCAGTCGGCGCTGTCGTTTCGATCGTCGGGACCGTCATCGAAACCGCGTCGGAAACAGTGGCGAAAGCGCCGGCTCATCCGCTATCGGCGTTCATCATGAAGCAGTGGGCCGGTGCCAGTGAATGGGCCGAAGTCGGAGCGAAGGTTGGGCGCGGCCTTGGTGCGCTAGCAGGCATCGTGCTAGCGGGGTATGACATCTTGAAGAACATGCCAGAGGCATATGCCAATAAAGAATATGGTCTGACTACTCTCTACGCTTTCAGCGGGATTCTAGGCGTATACGTTGCGGTTGCTGCATTCTTCAGCCTGCCCCTATTCTGGCCTGCTTTGGTCCTATCCATCTTAGTGGGTATCGCGATCGCGATTTTCAAAGCGTCGGCGCTCAAAGACTGGGTCTCTCGCTGCAAGTTCAGCAAGGGGGAGCACTACGACTCGCTTGAGGCGGAAATCAAGGCATTTAACTCGGCGGCGGGAGGCTAACAGGTGGACGAGCGCGTCATGAAAAAATGTATCGGCAAACCAGTGCCACAGTGGGATCTGGCGCATCGCTTGCTGATCAATCGAGCCGTTGGTCCAGATGTCCAGGATTTCGGTGCAACGTTCAGCGTCAATTCAACTTATATGGATGTAATCGAGCCGTCTTTTCTCGAACGGCAGTGGTTCATTACTGGCGCTGTACTGGCCTTTTTGGGTATGGGAATTGGTCCATACGTCTATCTTCTAACGCACGCCGATCCAGCTCCTGCGTTTTGGATGTTTGTATTTAATTGCCTAGCGATTGTGCCTGTCGTCCTTTTCGGTTCGATAGTCTGGAAACTTGGGCGCGGCCTGTTCTTTGGTCTCCGCTATCGCCCGATCCGTTTCCATCGCGAAGCTCGCAAGCTTTTTGCGATTCGCGCACGACGCTTTTTCGCGAAACCCAGCGAAGGTGACATCGTTTGGGAAGCACCGTGGACGGAAGATTCGATCTTTTGTCTGCACCGCGAAGACACGTCCTTCGGCACGATTTTCCACATTCGGCACTATACGGTCGACGACCACGGCAATGTCACTCGCGTGTTCTCGATAGGTCGGGAATGGACCGGCAAGCAGCAGGTTGAAATGGCACTCGCGCAGTGGAACTACTGGTGCGCGTACATGAACGGCGGGCCGAACGGTTTGCCCAAACCGATGCTGTTTCACACGCAGCGCGAGACGCCACGCGAGTCGTTCCTGTTTTCTCTGTATAGCTTCGGGATGCGCGCGCCGGTCTTCATTCGTTTGCTGATGATGCCGCTGATTCTGATCTTTACCGTCATGCGAATCATTGCGAATGCGACCTGTCGCGATCCTGTCTGGCCTGCCGCCATCGAGCAAATCTCCGCGATCGCGCCCGATGATCTTTACGCGGAACCGCGCTCAGGGACGCCTGTCGGATGGGGAGACACCGTGTTGGCCCAGCAGCGCGGCGAGTATCCGAATGGGTCGAAAGCGCGGGTCGAAGACTGGAGGGGTGAACCCGACGGCGGAATGTACGCGGCAGCTTGGCTCGAGAATCCTGCTGCCAACATGGCAAACTCGGCAGTGCGAAGCTAACGGTGCTTGACGAAGAGGATTTCCGGCATGATTGAAAGGCACATCGTAGCGGCGCTAACCACGGCACTTGTGTTGTTCGCTGGATGCTCGTCAAGTGCATCTGCGAAATACGATGCTGCGGAAAAAGCGGTCAAATCAGCATTGGTCGATGCCCAAGACATCGATTTTTTTGATTTATACGAAAACACGCTTGATTTGCACGGGATAAGTTCGACGCCGAACTACACGCGCACGTTCATTTGCGGATACGTCACCTACAAAAATCGGGCCGGCCAGCTGGTTCGTGCGCGTTTTATCTATGTGACCCGTTCGGATGATCCGTCACTTGCCGACTATGGCCCGCTCAGCCTGGAGAAGCCTGAGCTGAATTACGGAATTCGTGATGAGGACAATGGAGGCAGGTACGCGACCGCGTTCGAATTCTCCGGATGGAATCGAATTTGCGCCAATGCTCGGCATCCGAAAACTTTTAGCGGAGTCGCTCCGAAGAGCGACGGTTGACCTGGATGCGGGACCGATCAGGTCTTGCTTGTTCAACGGCATGACAATGCAAACGATGCGGAAAGGATGATGAAGGATGAAAACGGACGTGGCGTGATCCGCCTGAATGACAAGACGACGCACGGAGGCCACGTGATCACCGCGAGTGACGATCTGAAAGCGCAGGGCATTCCCGTCGCGCTCGAAGGGCACCTGACCGAATGTCCGAAGTGCGGCGGGCAGTTCAGGATCATTCCCCAAAACAGTACGCGCAACCATCACGGTACGCCGGTAGCCTTTCACGATGATCCGACGGAGTGCGGAGCGCGACTGATTTCGTCGCTTGAATAGAGGTCATCGCGTATGGGCGGTTCGGTAGATCCGATGAAGGAAACGGCATTGATCGGCGAATCGTCGCCCGACGCGCAGGTTGTGCATCATTGGCTTTATTTGAACCGGCCACGCCACTTCCCGGAGCCTGGCAAGCGCACGCGGGCGGAACGGCTAGCGGAAATCGAACATCTCTATGACCGACACGTCGTCGGCCCGGCGATTCTCGACGCCGAGGCGGCCGAATCTCTCCCGTCGTACGGACCGCAGCATGAAATGATCCGGATGCAGCCATACGGCCCACAAGGAGGATTGCGCAAACTTATCTTCGTCGGCCCGACACTCGTGCGTTCCGACCGACTAGGGCTGTAGCTGAATGGATCACCTGCTGTCGCATTACGAATATGAACTCGGGTTGTTCGCGCGGGCACTCGGCGATTTCGCGATCCGCTATCCAAAGATCGCGGCTCGGCTCGGCATCCAGAGCGGCCGAAGCGACGATCCGCATGTGGCGCGTCTGATTCAAACCTTTTCGTTTCTGGCCGCACACCTCGATTCGAAGCTGGCCGACGACTATCCCGAGTTCACCGAGGCGCTGCTCGAGGTCGTCCACCCCCACTATCTGCGCACCATACCGTCGTGCGCGATTGCCTCGGTCGAACCACGGACGATCGTCGGTCAACTGACGGAGCCGATCATCGTGCCGCGAGGCATGGCGTTGAATGCGCGCACCGCCCCGATACGGTTCCGGTCGGCCTACGACGTGACCCTCTCGCCATTGCAAATCCGGTCCGCGCGGTATGCCCCGGCGCTGCTGGCGCCGTCGACCGTGAGATTGCCGACAGACGCAACCGGCGTGCTGTCGATCAGCTTCGCGTCGGCTGCCGGTCCATTCACGGCGGCTATTCCGGACGGGCCTGTCCGGATCTATCTTTCCGGCGAACGGCCGTTCGTCTCGTCGCTGCTGGACGCTTTGCTGCTGCGCGCGGCGGCCGCGTATGTCGAGGTCGATCAATGTGGGCGCTGGCGGGCCATATCGAAGGTGCCGTTCGAACCGGTCGGTTTCGCCGATGACGACCGCTTGCTGCCGGACAACCGAACCACCAGCCACACCGCGACCACCTACCGCTACTTGCTGGAATACTTCGCGTTTCCCGAACTGTTCGATTTCGTCGATCTCGACATCGGCCGCGTGCGGCGGGCAGCAAGCGCTCCCGACGCTCGGGAACTAACGTTGCACGTCGTATTGCGCGATACGCCTGCCGACTCGGTCGCCGCGCTGGCGCTTGCATCGCTGGACGCGGCGGCGTTCAAGCTGTTTTGTACGCCCGTCGTGAATCTCTTTTCTCAACCGGCCCTGCCCATTGTGTTGAAGGGGCAGGACGCCTATCCGGTCCAACCCATGCGACTGGCGAAACATTCGCCGCTGGGCGTGTATTCGGTCGACGCGGTCTATCTCGGCGAGTTATCAAGGAAGAAGGACAAAGACGAGGACGTATCGCTCGACAGTGATCGGCCTAGAACCCTGGTGCGGCCCTATCAGGCGCTGAGTCACGATCCGCGCCCGGATTCGGCGGCGGTCTATTGGGTTGCGTTTCGTGACCGCGATGCGGGATCGCCCGGTCGTCAATCCATGATGCTGTCGCTGGTCGGACTGGACGGACAGTCGGTCCGGCCAAAGCTGCCCCAAATCGATGTGGTGACGACGGTGACAAACGGCGACTTGCCGGCGCGCTTGTCGATCGGCAATCCGGTGGGCGATTTGCTGCTCGAAAGCAAGGCGCTGGATTGTCCGATCCAGTTGATTACCCGACCGACGTTGACGGCTGATCTGCCGCGTGGCCACGGTGCGTTGTGGCGCGTGTTGTCGACGCTTGCGCCGCATCCGCTGGATCTGACGCGGGACGGGTTATCGGGGCTGAAAGCATTCCTGCGGCTCCACGCGGTGCGCACGACGCCGTTCGCGCTGCGCTGCATCGACGCGATTACCGAACTGGACTACAAGCCGGCAATGAAATGGATGTCGCTGGATAATCAGTTCCCGTCGTTCGTGCGCGGCATCGAAATCATGTTGTCGCTTGACGAGACCGCGCTGCGCGAAGTCAGCCTGGTCGTGTTCACGAAGCTGCTCGAACGGTTCTTCGCGCCGTACGGGCCGACGAACAGTTATGTCCAACTGGTGGTCCGTTCGGCGCAGACCGGCCAGGAATTGACGCGAGGCGCGGCCATGCCCGGTACGCAGCCGCTGATCTGAACGCATCGGCCAGGATTCTCGTCATGAGGCGGCGGGGTGATCCGGATCAGCCCGGACCAAGCGCTCGACCGTATGTTGTCTGACCCGGGTGGGCGGCGCAACGCTGCCGATCGCTTGCATTACGCGCCAGTATTCGACTGCCCCTGCAACCACGCACAGAACTGCGCGACGAGCGGATCGTCGGCCGGCGCGCCCGGCGCGATCCACCAGTAGCTGCGCGTCGCGAAACGCGGCCCGTCGAGCGGCATCACCAGCCGCCCGCTCGCGAGCTCGTCGTCGATCAGCGGCAGCGGGCCGAGCGCGACGCCCAGCCCGTCGACGGCCGCCTGCAGCGCCAGGTAGAAGTGGTCGAACGACTGCCGCTTGCGCCCCTTCATCGCGACGCCGGCCGCCGCGAACCAGTCGCGCCAGCCTTCCGGCCGCGTATCCGAATGCAGCAGCACGTGCCGCGCGAGATCGTCGGCGCGCGTGATCGGCGCGCGCTTGAGCAGTGCCGGGCTGCACACCGGAATCACGCTTTCGTCGAGGAAGTGGCCGCTCGTGCAATTCGGCCAGTGGCCGGGGCCGCGGCGGATCGCGACGTCGAAGCCGTTCAGCGTGTCGAGCGGCGCGTTCGACGTCGACAGCTTCAGCTCGACGTTCGGCACGTCGCGCTGAAACCGCGACAGGCGCGGCAGCAACCATTTCATCGCGAAGGTCGGCAGCGCGTTGATGCGCAGCACGCGCGCCGCGCCCGTGTTGCGCAACTGCTCGGTCGCGTGCGCGATGCTGTCGAACGCCGCGCGTACGGTGTCCAGGTAGCGGCGGCCTTCGTCGGTGAGCTTCACGCGCTTGCCGTAGCGGTGGAACACCGGCTTGCCGAGCCACGCCTCGAACCCGGCGATCTGCCGGCTGATGGCACCGTGAGTCACATGCAGCTCGTCGCCGGCGGCGCTGAAGCTTTCATGTCGTGCCGCGGCTTCAAAGGCCCGAAGCGCGGAAAAGGGCGGGAGATCGCGTGCCATGCTTGTGATTCTAGATCACAAGGGCGCGTCGATAAAATCGTTTTGCCGGCATCCCGAACGGCGGTAACCTCGATTCACCGTTTGATGAGGAGCCCCATGCAATCCGCTTTGCCGCCCGCCTTCCCGCCGCCTGCCGAGTCCCCCCGCAGCGTCGGCCTCGCCGAGCTGTTCACCGGTTTCCTGTCGCTCGGCCTGATGTCGTTCGGCGGCGCGTTGCCGTTCGCGCGGCGCACGATCGTCGACGAGCGCAAGTGGCTCTCCGCCGACGAATTCACCGATCTGCTCGGCCTGTGCCAGTTCCTGCCGGGCGGCAACGTGATCAACCTGTCGGTCGCCGTCGGCATGCGCTTTCGCGGCGTCGCCGGCGCGTTCGCCGGGATTCTCGGGCTGATCGCCGGCCCGACGCTCGTCGTCGTCGCGCTCGGCGTGCTGTACGCGAAGACGCAGAACGATCCGCGCGTGCAGCACCTGTTCGCGGGGCTCGCGGCGGCGGCGGCCGGGTTGCTCGTCGCGATGGCCGTGAAGGTCGCGAAGCCGCTGCTTCGGGCGCCGCGCACCGCGGCGGCGATTGCGGCGCTCGCATTCGTCGCGATCGCGGTGCTGCGACTTCCGCTGCTGACCACGATGCTGGTGCTGACGCCCGTCAGCATCTGGCTCGCGTCGCGCCGCCGCGAGGCCGGCGCGCCGCGGCCGGTGCCGGATGCCGCGCGAGACACGCACGATGCGCACGACTCGCCCCACACGCAACAGGAGCGCCGGCCATGAGCGACACGCTGATCGCCATCGCGACGATCTTCAGCCAGTTGTCGCTGCTCGCGTTCGGCGGCGGCAACACGATCCTGCCGGAGATGCAGCGGCAGGTCGTCGACGTGCACCACTGGATGAGCGCGCACGAGTTCACCGCGCTGTTCGCGCTGGCCCAGGCGGCGCCCGGGCCGAACATGATGATCGTGTCGCTGGTCGGCTGGCACGTGGCCGGCTGGGCCGGGCTGCTCGTCGCGTCGGTCGCGAAGTTCGGGCCGTCGTCGATCGTGACGGTGCTCGCGCTGCATGCGTGGGAGCGCTTTCGCGACCGGCCGTGGCGCCGCTACGTGCAGCAGGGGATGATGCCGGTGACGGCCGGGCTCGTCGCGGCCAGCGCGGTGCTGATTTCCGAGGCGTCGAACCGCACCGCGATCCAGTGGGGCATCACGGCCGCATGCGCGGTGCTCGCGTGGCGCACGCGCATCCATCCGCTGTGGCTGCTCGCGGGCGGCGCGCTGATCGGGCTCACGGGCATCGGGCAGTGAACGGCGCACAACCGCCCTCCCGTGCGCGATACTGGCGCGACTTTTCACGGGAGGATCGATGGATCTCGACGGCGCCAGCCGCAATCTCACTGTCGCCGCATTGCTGACGCTGTCCGGCGGCTACCTCGACGCGTACACGTACGTTGGCCACGGCCACGTGTTCGCGAACACGATGACCGGCAACGTCGCGCTGCTCGGCATCAACCTGTCGGCCGGCGAATGGGCCGCCGCGCTGCATCACGTGCCGCCGCTCGGCGGCTTCGTGCTCGCGGTGTTCGTCGCGCATCTGCTCGCCCTGGCCGCGCAGCGCGGCTGGATGCGGCATACGGCGTTCGTGAGCCTGATCGTCGAAATCGCGTTTCTCGGCGTCGCCGCGAGCGGCGTCGTCGGCGCGTCGAGCGCATGGCTGATCCCGGGCATCTCGTTCGTCGCGACGCTGCAGACGCTGTCGTTCACCCATCTCGAGGCACTGTCGTACACGTCGGTGATGACGACCGGCAACCTGCGGCGCGCCGCGCAGAAGCTGTTCGTCGGGCTGATTCCGCGCTACGACGCGGGCGCGCTGCACGACTCGGCGCTGCTCGCGACGATCAGTTTCTGTTTCCTGGGCGGCGCGGTGGTCGGCGGCCTCGTGACGCGGCTCGTGCCGGACATCGCGCTGTGGGGCGCCGTGCTGCTGCTCGTCGGCGCGTTCGCGGAAATCGTGCGGCGTGCGTGGCGTCGCGCGGGGAACGGCGGTGCGGGTGGCGCGGGCGGTCAGGGTGGTCAGGGCGACAGCAGCGACGGGGCGACGCAAACGGCCTGACGGCAGGCTGCAACCCGCAACCCGCCGCAACGATCGCACCGGCGATTTCTCCGCGATCCGCGTGACCACGCCGCACCATCGCCGAACCTTGCAGCGCCGCGCGTGCCCCCCGGCGCCGCCGCCCACCGTGCCGCCGCCGCACGAAAACACGCCCCGCGCGGGAAACGTTGTTCCCGGACGACAATCGCGCGATTGCCGCGCATTTCAATTTCTTTCAGCCTCCGTACTCATCCTATGATTCACCCCACGTCGCGCGCGCCATGAGCGCGCCGCGATCGCCACCCGGCTGCGCACGCGGCCGGTCATGAATGGAGACACCTAAAAAAGGAACGCTCATGAAGCAGACCACCCGACTCGCAGTCATCGCAGGGGGCGCGGCGCTGGCCTTCGCCAGCCAGTACGCAGCAGCACAAAGCTCGGTCACGCTGTGGGGCGTGGCCGACGCCAGCATCCGTTACCTGACCAACGCCAACGCGAAGAACGACGGCCTGCTGTCGATGACCAACGGCGCGATCACGAACAGCCGCTTCGGCATCTACGGCACGGAAGACCTCGGTGGCGGCCTGAAGGCCGTGTTCAACCTCGAGAGCGGCGTGAACCTGCAGAACGGCGCATTCGCCGACAGCGGCCGCCTGTTCAACCGCGCGGCGTACGTCGGCCTGCAGAGCCCGTACGGCACCGTGACGCTCGGCCGCCAGAAGACGCCGCTGTTCGACCTGCTGGCGGATACCTACGATCCTCTGACCGTCGGCAACTACCTCGAAAACGCATGGTTGCCGGTCGCGCTCGGCGGCGGCCTGTATGCGGACAACCAGATCAAGTACACGGGCAAGTTCGAGGGCCTGACGGCGAAGGCGATGTACTCGACCGGCACCAACTACGAATCGACCGGCGCCGGCGGCTTCTCGGGCCAGATTCCGGGCTCGCTCGGCAAGGGCAATGCATGGGGCGTATCGCTGTCGTACGTGATGGGCCCGCTCAGCATCGCGGCCGGCGCGCAGCAGAACAGCGACAACTCGGCGCGCAAGCAGACGATCTACCACGCGAACGTCGTGTACGCGTTCAGCAAGGCGAAGATCTACGCGGGCTACCTGCGCTCGAAGGACGACACGGGCTTCGTCGACAGCCTGCTCGCGCAGCAGTCGATTCCGGTCGCGAAGGGCACCGGCCGCATCGACGACGGTCCGTTCGCGGGCGTGAGCTGGCAGGTCAGCGCGCCGCTGACGCTGACGGGCGCGTTCTACTACGACCACATGCGCAATGCGATGACCACGAACGGCACGCTCGCGAGCGGCAACCGCTACGCGATCGTCGGCATCGCCGAGTACGCGCTGAGCAAGCGCACCGAAATCTACGGCACCGTCGACTTCAACAAGACGAACGGCGCGGCGAACGTCGAGCTGCCTGGCCGCAGCAACCAGACGGGCATCGCGATCGGCCTGCGCAATATCTTCTGACGAACGTCGGAACGCGTGCGCCGGCTTCGTCCGGCGCGCATCGAAGAGGCTCCGCGCGGAGCCTCTTTTTTTCGTCACGCGACCTTCATACGCGCAACCGATTATTCGGCAAACGCTCCATTGCGCCAGGCCCGCGCCGTAAGCGATCCGTCGGCGATCCAGAACACACTTTTACAGTCCGCGCGCGGGCTTTCCGCTACGCTGCGTGCATCGCGCGTGGCATGCCGTCAGGCGTGCGCGTGCGTCGTTCCGGTCGCGCGCCGCGAGCGCGGGCGGCCTGTGCGTAACTTGTGTATCCGGCGATGACAAACGCGGTCCGCCGGTTTCTTTCGTGGGACGATGCGCTCACGATTTTCTTGAAAGGGGATGACGATGGGTATCCTGAACGTTGTGGGCGAAATCGCCGGCGCAGTGGCTGCCGTCGAAGGCGTGGAAAAGGTGGATCCGGATGCGGGCCTGCTGACCAAGGCGGCCGCGGCCGTCGCCGGTTTCAAGGGCGCGGAGGCGATCGAAGGCCTGCTCGAGAAGAAGGACGAGCAGCCGCAGCAGGCGGACGATACGCAGGCGACGGACGGCAGCGACACGTCGCAGGCATGAGCATGGCGGCCGGTCCGGCCGCGGGCGCGCCCTTCGCGCGCCTGGGCCGACCGGTGCCGCGCAATCGGCAGGTCGGGCATGCGGTCGATCGGTGACGCATGGCACAACCGCCAGCCGGTTTGACCGGCGAGAGGCCACGTCTCTCGCCGTTTTTTATTGGACGCGCGGCACGCACCGCGCGCCGCACGAATCCCCGAATCTTGCTATCGTCACCCCATCCGAACTGCGATGAGGGAATGCGATGGATTTCGACTACGACCTGTTCGTCATCGGCGCCGGCTCGGGCGGCGTGAGGCTCGCGCGCATGTCCGCGTCATACGGCGCACGCGTCGGCATAGCGGAAGAAGAGCAGATCGGCGGCACCTGCGTGCTGCGCGGCTGCATCCCGAAGAAACTGCTGGTCTACGCATCGCATTACCCGCATGAACTCGACGACGCGAAGGGCTTCGGCTGGACCTTCGGCGCCGGCACGCTCGACTGGCCCGCGCTGATCGCCGCGAAGGATCGCGAGATCAACCGGCTGAGCGACATCTACATCAGCCTGCTGCGGCAATCGGGCGTCGACATGCACGCCGGCCGCGCGACGCTCGTCGATGCGCATACGGTCGCGATCGGCGATCGCTCGATCCGCGCGCGCCACATCGCGATCGCGACCGGCTCGCGGCCGTCGTTGCCGCCGCGGCCCGGCATCGAACATGCGATCACGTCGCGCGAGGCGCTGTCGCTCGCGACGTGCCCCAAGCGCATCGCGGTGGTCGGCGGCGGCTATATCGCGGTCGAGTTCGCGGGCATCTTCAACGGCTTTGGCAGCCACGTCGACCTGTTTTATCGCGGTGAAAAAATCCTGCGCGGCTTCGACGACGACGTGCGCCAGTTCCTGACCGACGAGATGACGAAGCAGGGCGTCACGATTCACCCGCGCGCGGTGATCGAATCGATCGAGCGCGCGGACGACGGCGCGCTGTTCGTGCGTGTCGGCGACGCGCGGCACGGGCCGTACGATCAGGTGCTCTATGCGACCGGCCGCGTGCCGAACGTCGACGGGATCGGGCTCGAGCAGGCAGGCATCCTGCTCGATGCACGCGGCGCGATTGCCGTCGATGCGTATTCGGCGACGTCGGTGCCGTCGATCCACGCGATCGGCGACGTCACGTCGCGGCCGCAGCTCACGCCGGTCGCGACGCGCGATGCCGGCTTGCTCGCGCGCACGCTGTTCGGCGGCTCGCGCGTGGCGGTCGATCACGCGTACGTGCCGTCGGCCGTGTTCAGCCAGCCGGAGGTCGCGACGGTCGGCCTGACCGAGGCCGATGCGCGCCGCACGCTGGGCGACGTCGACATCTACCGCACGTCGTTCAAGGCGCTGCGCCACACGCTGTCGGGCCGCGACGAGCGCACGCTGATGAAGCTCGTCGTCGCGCGCGACAGCCAGCGCGTGATCGGCGCGCACATGGTCGGCCGCGACGCGGGCGAGATCATTCAGGGCATCGCGATCGCGATTCGCGCGGGCGCGACGAAGACGCAGTTCGACGACACGATCGGCATTCATCCGACCGCGGCCGAGGAGTTCGTGACGATGCGGCAGAAGGTGGGCGACTAGCGGGAAGCGGGCGGCCGCGTTTTCAACGCGGCCGTGTTTCGCGGGCGTACGCCGCTCAATGCACGCCGAACGCGTCCAGCAGCCGATACCAGCTCATCGCGAGCACCAGCGCCGGCGTGCGCAGCGCCGCGCCGCCCGGGAAGTCGCGATGCCGGATCTTGTCGAACAGGTCGAAGCGGCTCGCCTGTCCGTCGATCGCCTCGGCGATCAGCTTGCCCGCGAGCGCGGTCGTGTTCACGCCGTGCCCCGAGAACCCCTGCGCGAAGTAGGTCGTCGGCGTGATGCGGCCGAAATGCGGCGCGCGGTTCATCGTGATGTCGACGAAGCCGCCCCACGCATAGTCGACCTTCACGTCCGCGAGCTGCGGGAACGTCTTCAGCATGTCCGCGCGCATCGCCGCGGCGAGATCGCGCGGCTCGCGCGTCGAATAGCTGACCTTGCCGCCCCACACGAGCCGCGTGTCGGGCGCCGGCCGGAAATAGTCGAGCACGAAGCGGCTGTCGCAGATCGCCGCGCGCGCGGGCATCAGCGCGGCGGCGCGCGCTTCGCCGAGCGGTTCGGTCGCGATCACGTAGGTGCCGACCGGCATGATCTTCTTCGACAATGCGGGCGCGAGCGTGCCGACGTAGGTGTTGCACGCGAGCACGACGAAGCGCGCGCGCACGTTGCCGCTGCTCGTCTCGACGACGTGGCCGCCGGACACGTCGCGCACGTGCGTCACGCAGCTGTTCTCGTGGATGCGCACGCCCGCGTCGGTGGCCGCCCGCGCGAGACCGAGCGTGTAGTTGAGCGGATGGAGGTGGCCACTGTCGGGGTCGTACAGGCCGCCGCAATAGCGGGCCGACTGCACGTAGTCGCGGAGTTCGTCCGCTTCGACGAAGTGGAAGCGGTCGTAGCCGAAGCGCTTCGCGGCTTCGTCGCGCCAGCGTTTCAGCGCATCGGCGTCGCGCGCGGTGTTCGCCGCGGTCAGGTAGCCGGGCACCAGCGCGCAGTCGATGTCGTGCCGCGCGATGCGCGACTTCACGAGCGACAGCGTTTCGAGCCCCATGTCCCAGATCCGCTTCACGTCGCCTTCCGGCATGAATTGCGCGAACGTGTCGATGTCGCACGCGAAGCCGCCGATCAACTGGCCGCCGTTGCGGCCGCTCGCCGCCCATCCGACCCGCGACGCTTCGAGCACGGTCACCGAATGGCCGCGCTCGGCGAGGTTGAGCGCGGCGGACAGGCCCGTGAGGCCCGCGCCGATCACGCACACGTCGGCGTCGATCGTGCCGGCAAGCGGCGCGTGGCGGGTCGTGTCGTTGGCGGTCGCCGCGTAGTACGACGCGACGTGCGGCTGGTTGGCGAATGTCTGCATGATGAGGAGGGCGGAGTGAAAGGGCTCAGAACAGCTCGCGGACGCGGTGATACAGCATCCCGAGCTCGAGTGCCGGTTGCCGCCATGCGTCGCCGCCGGGAAAGCGCCGGTGACGCACGCGTGCGAACAGATCGAACGCGCGCGTGTCGCCCGCGATTGCGCCGGCGACCGCGCGTCCGGCGATCCCGGTGAGCGCGACGCCGTGCCCGCTGAAGCCCTGGACGTAGAAGAAGTTCGGATCGATCGCGCCGAAGTCAGGCGCGCGGTTGCGCGTGACGTCGACGAAGCCGCCCCACGCGTGCTCGACGCGCACGTCGCCGAGCTGCGGGAACACGCCGACCATGCGCTGCCGGATCGCTTCGGCGAGCGCGGCGGGCGACGCGCCGGCCGAATTCGCACGGCCGCCGAACAGCATCCGGTCGTCGGCCGACAGCCGGAAGTAGTCGAGGAAGAAGTTGTTGTCGCACACGGCTTCGCGTCGGGCGATCAGCGCGTCGGCATGCGCGCGGCCGAGCGGCTCGGTCGCGATGATGTACGACGCGATCGGCGCGATGCGCGCGGCGGTCGCGGCCGGCAGCACGCCGCCGGGGCCCGCATTGCAGCACGACACGACGAAGCGGCAGCGCACTTCGCCGGATGGCGTGCGCACGACCGGCCGCGCGCCGCGCACGACGTCGAGCGCGGGCGTGTGCGCGTACAGCGCGACGCCTTCGCGGCGCGCGGCATCGGCGAGGCCGAGGCAATACTTGAGCGGATGCAGGTGGCCCGACAGCGGGTCGTGCACGCCGGCCAGATAACGCGTCGACGCAATGCGCGCGTGGATCTCGCCGGTATCGAGCCACGCGAGCGACGGGTGGCCCCAGCGCGACGTCGCGGCATTCATCCACGCGCGCAGGTCGTCCACGCGGCGCGGCTTCGTCGCGACGGTCAGGTAGCCGCGCGTGAAGTCGCAGTCGATCCCGTAGCGCGCGATGCGCTCGGCGATCAGCGCGACGCCGTCGAGCGACAGCGACCACGCGGCGCGCGCACCGTCGGCGCCGAGCTGTTTCTCGATCACCTCGTCTTTCGCGAAGCCGGTGATCGCCTGGCCGCCGTTGCGGCCCGACGCGCCCCAGCCGGGCCGGTGCGCATCGATCACCGCGACCGACAGCCCGCGCGTGCGGCAGTCGAGCGCCGTCGACAGGCCCGCGAAACCGGCGCCGATCACGCAGACGTCGACGTCGATCGCATCCTCGAGGATCGGATCGTCGGCCACGGGTCGTGTGGCCGTGGCTTCGTAATACGAGTCGCGCGCGAGCGCATCGGCGCGGCGGGTGAAAGACTGCGTCATGAAACTGACTCCCTCGACAAGGCTGCGAACGGCGCGCAGCCGGAAAACGGCGCGGGACGCCGTGCGTGCGGCACGGCGCCCCGCGCGTGCTGCATCAGAACGAATAGATGAACTGCGTCGCGAGCAGGTCGTTGGACTTGCCGTACGACCCGTCGTTGCGCAGGAACACCTTGTTGTTCGCCCAGTCGTGCCGGTATTCGACCTTCACGGTGATCTGCTGGGTCGGATAGAACAGCAGGTCGAGCGCGACGTCCTGGCGCACCGCGCCCTTGCACTCGAAGCCCAGGCCGCCGCCGGCCTTCGACTGCGCGAGGCAGTCCGCATCGACGCCGAAGCCGTTGCTCGGGTCCATCCCGTTGCCGTTCAGCGCGATGCCGCCGCCGCCGCCGCCGTTCTTCGAGTTCGCGAGCAGGTCGTAGCGCAGCGTCACGCCCATGCGGCCGACCACCGGTGCGTTGAACTTGCGGTGCGCGAGCAGCGACAGCCCGTACCACTGCGCGAGCCCGCCGTTGAACGCGGCATGCTGCTGCCGGCCGTAGTCGACTTCGGCGTTGTACTGAATATCGGCGAGCGTGTAGGTCGCGTCGAGTTCGCCGAAGAAGAACGAACCGTACCCGCTCGGCGCCGCGCCGCCCGGGCCGTAGTGGACGACGCCGTCCGAATCGATCGCACTCGACAGCGTCTGCCGCCCGATGTTGAACGAGCCGCCGAGATCGAGCGCGCTCGACCACGTGTAGTCCGCGCGCGCGGTGAAGGTCGGCACCTTGTTGCTCGTGGTGATCGGGTCGCCGAGCGCATTGGTGCCCGTCTGCGTGACCGAACCGTAGGTGCGGTACTGCTCGTTGCCGAGGAAGAACTTCCACGCCCAGGCGCCCTTCGTGTAGTTCGCGCCGACACCGACGTAGCTGCCCGGATCGGAGAAATCGTACAGCAGGTTGTGCGTGAGCGTGAGCATCTGGTTCGACTGCTGCACTTCGTAGCCGCCGAAGCTCGGGATCAAACCGGCGACGAGCGTCGTTTCCGCGGTGATCGGCACGTTGATGACCGCGGTGTTCAGCAGGTTGTCGGTGATCGAGCCGCGCGAGTTCTGCAGCAGCGTGATGCCGTTGCCGCGGTTCGGCATCAGCGTGATTTCGGCCGACGGCGCCATCGGGCCGACGCCGAACGTCTTCTTGATGTCGAGGTAGAGGTCGCCGAACGTGCTGTTGAAGTAGTTGTACGCGTTCTCGTGGTTCGCGAACAGGAACGACGACGTGCCGGCCGCGCGGTTGTAGATGTAGGTCGGATCGATGTAGCCGGTGACCGACAGGCCGGCGAGCGGGCCCGTGGTGGCCGCGTCGGTCAGCGAGTCGACCTTCAGCTGCTGGTTCGCGATCTGCTGCTTCATTTCGCTGACCTCGTCGTTGGTCAGCGTGGCGCGTGCGCGGCCGTAATCCGGCGAGCCCGGATCGGCGGCGACCGCGACCGCGTTGCCGCCGCCGGCCATGCCGCCGCTCGCGCCGCCCTGCTTCGCGGCGAGTTGCGCCTGCATCGCCTTCATCTGTTTCTGCAGCGCCGCGACCTGCGCCTGCAGCGCCTTGATTTCGGCGGAGGTGGAACCGGCCAGCGCGACGCCCGGCAACGCGCCGGCCACCAGCAGGCAGATCAGTTTCTTCTTCATTGCGGATTCTCCTAGTCGTGCGCCTGTCAAAACGGGATCGAATCGCGCCCCCCCCCCGGGGCGGCGCGTCATGCTTGTCTGCACTGCTTGTTATCGTTGAAGGAGTCGAGCGTTCACGCCATCGCGAACGCGGCCTTCAAGTCGGCCATCCGGCGCCGCTCGCGCGCGATCATCATCCGGTTCACGACGATCACGCCGATCGTCACGGCCGTGATGAACAGCGTCGCCAGCGCATTCATCTCGGGGTTCAAGCCCAGGCGCACGCGCGAGAACACCACCAGCGGCAGCGTCGTCGAGCCCGGCCCGGACAGAAACGCCGACAGCACCAGATCGTCGATCGACAACGTGAACGACAGCAGCCACCCCGACAGCAGCGCCTGCGAGATCAGCGGCAGCGTCACCACGAAGAACACCTTCAGCGGCGTCGCGCCGAGATCGAGCGCGGCCTCCTCGAGCGACTTGTTCATCTCCTTCACGCGCGACTGCACGATGATCGCCACGTACGACACGCACAACATCACGTGGCCGATCCAGATCGTCGCCATCCCGCGCCCCTTCGGCCAGCCGAACATCTGCTCCAGCGCGACGAACAGCAGCAGCAGCGAGATCCCCTGGATCACCTCCGGAATCACCAGCGGCGCGTTGATCATCCCCGTGTACAGCGTGAAGCCCTTGAAGCGGCCGAAGCGCGCGAGCACGAAGCCGGCCCACGTGCCGATCACGACCGACGCGGTGGCCGTCAACAGGCCGATCTTCAGCGACAGCCACGCGGCGGTCAGCAACTCGTCGTCGTCCAGCAGCGCCGCGTACCACTTCAGCGAGAAGCCCGACCACACCGTCACCAGCTTCGATTCGTTGAACGAATACACGACGAGGCTGATGATCGGGATGTACAGGAACAGGAAGCCGAAGGCGAGAACGCCCGTCGACAGCGGTTTGCTCGGCTTGATCATTTCGCGTCCTCCAGTTCCTTGACCTGGTAGTACTGGAACAGCGCCATCGGCACCAGCAACAGCAGCACCATCGCGACCGTCACCGCGGACGCCATCGGCCAGTCCATGTTGTTGAAGAATTCATCCCACATCACGCGGCCGATCATCAGCGTGTCGGCGCCGCCGAGCAGTTCGGGAATCACGTACTCGCCGACCGCCGGGATGAACACCAGCAGGCTGCCGGCGATGATCCCGTTCTTCGACAGCGGCAGCGTGATGCGCGTGAACGCGACCCACGGTTTCGCGCCGAGGTCGTACGCGGCTTCGAGCAGCGTCAGGTCCATCTTCACGAGGTGCGCATAGAGCGGCATCACCATGAACGGCAGGTACGAATAGACCATTCCGATGTAGACGCCCGCATCGCTGTGATAGAGCCGCAGCGGCGTGTGGATGATGCCGAGCGCGATCAGCGTGTGGTTCAGCAGGCCGTCGTCCTTCAGGATTCCGATCCATGCGTACACGCGGATCAGGAACGACGTCCAGAACGGCAGCATCACGGCCATCATCAGCACGTTGCGGCGGTTCGGCTCCGAGCGCGCGATGTAGTACGCCATCGGATAGCCGATCAGCAAACACAGCACCGTCGACACGGCAGCCATCTTCAGCGAGCTGAGGTAGGTCGCGATGTACAGGTCGTCCTGCAGCAGGAACGCGTAGTGCGACAGCTGCAGCGCGAAGTGCACGACGCCGTCCTTGAACTCGACGAGCGACGTGTACGGCGGGATGCCCATCACCTGGTCGGCGAAGCTGATCTTCAGCACCAGCACGAACGGCAGCGCGAAGAACACGGCCAGCCACAGGAACGGCACGCCGATCGCGACGGTGCGGCCCGACGGCAGCAAGCGCGACAGCGCGGCGAAGCGGCGGCGGCGGGCGTGACCCGCGCCGGTGCGTGCGGCGCCGGTCGACACCGGCGCGGAAGGCGTGGAAGCGGAGGTTCTCATCGTCGCGTCCTCATTGCGTCAGCACGACGCCGCTGGCCGGCGACCACGACACGAACACGTCGTCGTTCCACGCGGGCGCGCCGTCGTTCATCAGGTGCGAGCTCGACAGATTCGACACCACCGTCTTGCCGCTCGGCAGACGCACGTGGTACAGCGAGTAGCTGCCCATGTACGCGATGTCGGTCACCACGCCGCGCGCCCAGTTGTGCCGCGCGCCCGGCTTCTCGCGCGACACGTGCACGCGCTCCGGGCGCACCGAGATGCCGACCGGCATCCCGAGCGGGCCGGTCACGCCGTGGCTCACGTACATGCGGTTCTCGAGATCGTCGCTTTCGACGAAGATGTGATCGGGCTCGTCCTCGACCACGCGCCCCTCGAACAGGTTGGTCGAGCCGATGAATTCGGCCGAGAAGCGGCTGTTCGGGTATTCGTACACTTCGCCGGGCGAGCCGATCTGCACGATCTTGCCTTCGCTCATCACCGCGAGGCGGCTCGCCATCGTCATCGCCTCTTCCTGGTCGTGCGTGACCATCACGCAGGTCACGTCGACCTTCTCGATGATGTTCACCAGTTCGAGCTGGGTTTTCTGGCGGATCTTCTTGTCGAGCGCGGACATCGGCTCGTCGAGCAGCAGCAGCTTCGGGCGCTTCACCAGCGAGCGGGCGAGCGCGACGCGCTGCTGCTGGCCGCCCGACAGCTGATGCGGCTTGCGCTTCGCGTACTTGGTCATCTGCACGAGCGCGAGCGCATCGGCCACGCGTTCCCTGATCTCGTTTTTCGGCGTGCCTTCCTGCTTCAGGCCGAACGCGACGTTCGATTCGACCGTCATGTGCGGGAACAGCGCATACGACTGGAACATCATGTTGACCGGGCGGCGGTACGGCGGCAGCGACGCGAGGTCCTCGCCGTCGACGAAGATCTTGCCGGAGGTCGCCGTTTCCAGCCCGGCGAGCATGCGCAGCAGCGTGGACTTGCCGCAGCCCGAACTGCCGAGCAGCGCGAACAGCTCGTTCTTCGCGATCGTCAGGTTCACGTTGTCGACGGCCGTGCTGTCGCCGAATTTCTTCACGACGTTTTCGATGCGCACGAACGCATCGTTTTGCGTACGGGGTGCGGCGGCCGGTTGGGTCTGGCGTGCAGCAGCGGAAGAGGGTATCGATTGCATGGGAGTCACCATTCGTTCTTCACGGATTGCAGGCGTGAGCGTCCCCACGCGAGGCGCGCAACGCGACTCGCGAGCAACGGCTCGTGCCGGATGGAACAGCGCGCGTGGCGCGCGGGCGGACGGAGGTCCGCGAATGTCAGGCGGGCAGGCGGACCGCGATGCCTGCGCCGCCGTGAGGCATCGCGATCAGTGGCCCGTCTTCAATTGGGCCCACAGACGGTTCTCGAGGCGCAGGATCTCGGCCGGCATCGGCTTCATCAGCACCATCTTCTTCAGCACGTCTTCGGGCGGATAGACGGTCTGGTCCTGCGCGACGGCCGGCGTGACGAACTGATGCGCGGCTTTGTTCGCGGTCGGGTAGAACACCGTGTTGGTGATCGCCGCGTTGACCTTCGGGTCGGAAATGTAGTTGATCCACTTCAGCGCGGCCTCGGGGTGCGGTGCATCCTTCGGGATCACCATCACGTCGAACCACAGCAGGCCGCCTTCCTTCGGATTCGAGAACTTGATGTCGTACGAACGCTTCGCTTCGGCCGAGCGGCGGTGCGCGATGCCGACGTCGCCCGACCAGCCGAGCACGACGCATACGTCGTTGTTCGCGAGGTCGTTGATGTAGCCGGACGAGTTGAACTGGGTGATGTACGGGCGCACTTTCTTCAGGACTTCGAACGCAGCCTGGTAGTCGCCGGGGTTCTTGCTGTTCGGGTCCTTGCCCATGTACTGCAGCGTGGCAGCGAACACGTCGACGGCCTGGTCGAGGAACGACACGCCGCAGCTCTTCAGCTTCTCCATGTTGGCCGGATCGAACACCAGCGCCCAGCTGTCGACCGGCGCCTTGTCGCCGAGCGCCTTCTTCACCGCCTGTGCGTTGTAGCCGATGCCGTCCGTGCCGTACGCCCAGGGCACCCCGTACTGGTTGCCCGGATCGGCATCCGAGATCATCTTCATCAGCAGCGGGTCGAGGTTCGCGAGGTTCGGAATCTTCGACTTGTCGAGCTTCTGGTACACGCCGGCCTGGATCTGCTTGGCCATGTAGTTCGACGTCGGCACGACGATGTCGTAGCCGGAGCTGCCGGCCAGCAGCTTCGCCTGCAGCGTGTCGTCGCTGTCGTAGTTGTCGTACTTGACGTGAATACCCGTCTGCTTCTGGAAGTTCGGGATCGTGTCCGGCGCGATGTAGTCGGACCAGTTGTAGACGTTCAGGTCCTCGGCATGAGCCGACGGACTGGCGACCGACGTGAACGCGGCCACCGCGGCAAGGGCCGCGATGGAACAGGCTTGGCGAAGTAAGCAGGCACGCATGGTGGAATTCCCTTGGGTGATGGCGGCGTGCGGCGCCCGCCGCACGCCTGTAGGCAAAACCGTTACGAAATGCCCAGTTGCTGGGCGGTGGCATCGACGGCCTTCTTCGCCTTCGACACGAGTTCATCGATTTCCTGGCGCGAGATCACGAGCGGCGGCGACAGCAGCATCCGGTCGCCGGTCGCCCGCATGATCAGGTTGCCGTTGAAGCAGAAGTCGCGGCAGATCGTGCCGACGTCGCCGCCGTTCGCGAAGCGGCGGCGTTCGGCCGGCGCTTCGGCCAGTTGCAGGCTCGCGACCATCCCGTGCCCGTGCACTTCGCCGACGATCGGATGACGCGCGAAGGTTTCGCGCATCAGCGCCTGGAAGTACGGGCCGGTGTCGGTCTTCACGCGCTCGACGATCCCCTCGTCGCGCAGCAGCTTCAGGTTCGCGACCGCGACGGCCGCCGCCACCGGATGGCCCGAATACGTGAGGCCGTGATTGAATTCGCCGTTATCGATGATCGGGCGCGCGACGCGCTCATGAATGCCCACCGCCCCCATCGGCACATAGCCCGACGTCAGGCCCTTCGCCATCGTGATCAGGTCCGGCTCGAAGCCGAAGTGCTGGTGCGCGAACCATTCGCCGGTGCGCCCGAACCCGCCGATCACTTCGTCGGCGACGAGCAGAATGTCGTACTTGCGGCAGATCCGCTGGATTTCCGGCCAGTACGTCGACGGCGGGAAGATCACGCCGCCCGCGCCCTGGAACGGCTCGCCGATGAATGCCGCGACGTTCTCCGCGCCGAGCTCGAGGATCTTCGCTTCGAGCTGCTGCGCGCGTGCGAGGCCGAATGCTTCGGGCGTCTCGCCCGGCTGCGCTTCGCCGAAGAAATACGGCTGATCGATATGCACGATGTGCTCGACTTTCGACGGCATCTGCTCGTGCATGTAGCCCATCCCGCCGAGCGTGCCGCCCGCGATCGTCGAGCCGTGATAGCCGTTCTTGCGCGAGATCACGTACTTCTTCTGCGGCTTGCCCTGCACGCGCCAGTACTGGTGCACGAGACGCAGCACGGTGTCGTTGCCTTCCGAGCCGCTGTTGCAATAGAAGAAGTGGTTGAAGCCGGCGGGCGTCACTTCGGCCAGCATCGCCGACAGTTCGATCACCGGCGGATGCGTCGTCTTGAAGAACGTGTTGTAGAACGGCAGTTCCTGGAGCTGGCGATACGCGGCGTCGGCGAGTTCCTTGCGGCCGTAGCCGACGTTCACGCACCACAGGCCAGCCATCCCGTCGATCACCTTGTTGCCGTCCGAGTCCCACAGGTAGACACCGTCGGCCTTCACGATCACGCGACTGCCGGCGCGGTTGAGCGCGCCCATGTCGGAGAACGGGTGGATGTGGTGCGCGGCGTCGAGCGCGCGGTATTCGGCGGTCGTGCGTGCCTGCGTCGCGCGCGGCGCGGCGGCCGCGGCACTCGGCGCGGCCGGCTGGATCCAGGCAGATTCGTTGCGGTAAGTCATGTTTCCTCCATGATTCCGTATGCGGTGATGCGCGCTTAAACGTGCAGCAGCAGATGGCGGCGTTCCCACGAGCTGATCACGCGGAAGAACGCTTCGTATTCGGTTTCCTTCAGCGCGAAATACGCCTTCAGGAACTTGGGTCCGAGGATCTCGCCGAGCGGCTCGCACGCAGCCATCAGCGTCAGCCCTTCCTCGAGGTTGCGCGGCAACTGGTACGGCAGGCTGTAGCCGTCGCTCACCAGCGGCTCGGTCGGCTCCAGGCGCTGTGTCATGCCGAGATAGCCGGCTGCAAGCGTCGCCGCGAGCGCGAGGTACGGGTTGCAGTCGACGCCCGGAATCCGGTTTTCGATGCGGCGCGCGGCCGGGCCCGAGTGCGGAATGCGGAAACCCACCGTGCGGTTGTCGTAGCCCCACTGCACGTTGATCGGCGCGGCCATGAAGCGCGACAGGCGGCGATACGAGTTGATGTACGGCGCGAAGATCGGCATCAGCGCCGGCGTGTACTTCTGCAGCCCCGCGAGATAGTTGTAGAACATCGACGTCGCGCCGCCGGTTTCCTGCGACGTGAACAGGTTCTGGCCCGTTTCCTCGTCGACGATGCTCTGGTGTACGTGCATCGCCGAACCCGGTTCGTCTTCCATCGGCTTGGCCATGAACGTCGCGTACATGTTGTGACGCAGCGCGGCCTCGCGCACCGTGCGCTTGAACAGGAACACCTGGTCGGCCAGCGACAGCGCGTCGCCGTGCATGAAGTTGATCTCCATCTGCGCGGCGCCGACTTCGTGGATCAGCGTGTCGATGTCGAGGTTCTGCGCTTCGCAGTATTCGTAGATATCCTCGAACAGCGGGTCGAATTCGTTGACGGCCTCGATCGAATACGACTGGCGGCCGGTTTCGGGGCGACCCGTGCGGCCGACCGGTGGACGCAGCGGCAGGTCGGGGTCCTTGTTCATGTCGACCAGATAGAACTCGAGCTCGGGCGCCACGACCGGCTTCCAGCCCTTCGCCTTGTACAGGTCCAGCACGCGGCGCAGCACGTAGCGCGGCGAGATCTCGACCGGCGAGCCGTCGAAGTGCACGCAGTCGTGGATCACCTGCGCGGTCGGATCGACGGCCCACGGGATCAGGCGGATCGTCGACGTGTCGGGCACGCACACCATGTCGGGGTCGGTCACGCCGGTCAGCGACCCGTCTTCCGGATAGTCGCCGGTGACGGTCTGCACCATCACGGCCTGCGGCAGGCGCATCGATTCGCCGGACGTGAACTTGTTGCGCGGCGTGATCTTGCCGCGCGCGATGCCGGCCATGTCGGGAATGATCGCCTCGATCTCGGTGATCCGGTGCTGCTTCAGAAAGTCTTCGATGTCTTGCATGTCTGTTCTCGTTGTCTGGTGGGCGCGCTCAGGCGAGCGCGGCGGCGGCCATGGCGCGGGTGCGTTCGGCGCGGCGGGCGCGGCACGCATCGCCGAACGCGCGGAAGATCGCGCTCGACAGCGGGTCCTGCGCGTGTCGCCATTCCGGATGCCACTGCACGGCCAGCGCGAACGCCGGTGCGTCGACGACGCTCACGGCCTCGATCAGGCCATCCGGCGCGACGGCCTCGACGGCGAGGCCGGAGCCGAGCTGCGCGATGCCCTGCTTGTGCAGCGAGTTCACGTGCACTTCGTCGCGGCCGCCGGCGAGCGCATGCAGCTTGCCGCCGGGCGTCAGGCGCACGACGTGCGCGGGGCCGTATTGCGTGTCCATCGGCGCGTCGTCGTCCTCGCGGTGATCGGCGAAGCCCGGCACGTCGTGCACGCGCTGGTGCAGCGTGCCGCCGCAGACGACGTTCAGCTCCTGGAAGCCGCGGCACACGGCAAGCACGGGCACGCCCGCGACGATGGCCGCGCGCAGCAGCGGCAGCGTCGTCGCGTCGCGTGCGGGGTCGTGCTTCGTGCCGGGCTCGCTCGGCTCGCCGCCGTACCGATGCGGTTCGACGTTCGAGTAGCTGCCGGTAAACAGCAGGCCATCGACCGTGTCGAGGATGTCGCCGACCGACTGGCGTTCGCCAAGGGCCGGCAGCACCATCGCGAGCGCCTGCGCGCCGTCGACGATCGCGGCGACGTATTTGTCGCCGACCGTATGCGACGCGTGCGCGCCGATCTGGGTGAGGTCGGCGGTGATGCCGACGAGAGGTTTCCTTTCCATGACGTCAATCAGTAATCCGTAGGGACGTGACGCGCGTCGGCCCGAATGCGGCAAAACGCGGGCGCGACACGACCCCGCGGCCTGGCGCTAGGCGCAGGGCCGCTGGTGAATGGGCGCAACGGGATGGCGTGGCGATCCGCGCTGCGCGCGACGGTCAGGCCGCCGTTCGTTTCATGGCGATACGCGACGCGGCAACGCATGCGCGAACGCGTTCCGTCACCGCACGGACGATGCGGTTGGCGAATCGACAGATAAAACGAACGACGTGAAGAAAGGAGAGGCGCTACGGCAGCAGCGACGCCACTTCGTCGGTATCGACGGCGACGAATGCGCGTGCGGAAACGGCGTTGTGGCGCCGAACGGAACGACGGGACAGGATGGTGTAGATCGACAGGTGAAGCAGGCGAGGACTATGCCAGCCGCAACTGCCATCGGAAGCGGGAACGGCGCTGCGCAAACTTCGCACATCGCCTCGATCCCACCTCACCAGAGGGCCACGGACTCTCACGATTACACTCGACTGGTTTGTTGAAAGTATTGAACACCCGATCGTTTCGACGCGCTGGGCGTTTAAAATAATCAAGGTGCCGGCCGTGCGTCATTTACATTGACGAGCATCAATTGTTGCGTTGCGATAACGCTTTTCGATGCCTGTGAAAGCCTGATGACGCTGACCTGAGAGCCAGCATATACGAGCCAATAACGGCGTCAAATGTTTTTTTACGGTCCTGCATCAGGGCTTTCCCGAGCAGTGCGAACAAAAGATTCGCAAAAGGAATAGCCGATGCGCCGTCCATTATTTCGAACGCCTTTCAGGGTTTTCCCCGCTGATGTGCGGCATAAAGTGATTAGAATATTCAACGGCAGTCCACCGCGTCGTTTCACTTTGTCATCGCACTTATCGTGTCCGAAACCGAATCGATGTCCACTGAAGTCGCCGAGCGCCTGCGTTTCGTGCGCAACAAGCATGGCCTGTCGCAGCGCGAACTCGCGAAACGCGCCGGCGTCACCAACGGCACGATCTCGCTGATCGAACAGGGCCGCGTGAGCCCGTCGGTCGGCTCGCTGAAGAAACTGCTCGAATGCATCCCGATGAGTCTCGCGGAATTCTTCACGTTCGAGCTCGTCGAATCGCGCGCGGTCGTGTCGCGTCGCGACGAGATGCCGAACCTCGGCAACGAGTCGCTCGCGTTTCACCTGGTCGGCGCGAACGTGAAGGACCGCAACATGTGCATCCTGCGCGAGATCTACCAGCCGCTGGCCGATACGGGGCCCGAGATGCTGGTGCACGCGGGGCACGAGGGCGGCGTCGTCGTGTCGGGCCGGCTCGAGCTGACCGTCGATAGCGCGACGTGGCTGCTCGACCCCGGAGACGGCTACTACTTCGAAAGCCGTTTGCCGCATCGTTTTCGCAATCCCAGCGCGGAACTGATCTGCGAGGTCGTGTCGGCCAATTCGCCGGCAACCTTCTGACCGCGCGTCACCGCATTCGCTGCGGGCTGTCTGCGCGCCACGCACGCGGCGTGCCGCATCGCGAATGTCAAAACACTGAGGCATCCTGATGAAAAAGTTGACTTTGGCTGACTGGCAACACAAGGCGGCGTCGCTCGAGATCGAAGGGCGCGCATTCATCGATGGCGCGTCGCGCGACGCGCATGACGGCAAGACGTTCGACTGCGTGAGCCCGATCGATGGCCGCGTGCTGGCGAAGGTCGCCGACTGCGGCGAAGCGGACGTGAACGCGGCCGTCGCGGCGGCACGGCGCGCGTTCGACGCGGGCGTATGGGCCGGCCTGAACCCGCGCGCGCGCAAGGCCGTGCTGCTGCGCTGGGCCGCGCTGATGCGCGCGCATCTCGACGAACTGTCGCTGCTCGAGACGCTCGACGCGGGCAAGCCGATCGGCGACACGACGACGGTCGACGTGCCGGGCGCCGCGTACTGCGTCGAATGGTTCGCCGAGGCGATCGACAAGGTCGGCGGCGAGGTCGCGCCGGCCGATCACCATCTCGTCGGTCTCGTCACGCGCGAGCCGGTCGGCGTGGTGGCCGCCGTCGTGCCGTGGAACTTCCCGATCCTGATGGCCGCATGGAAATTCGGCCCCGCGCTCGCGGCCGGCAACAGCGTCGTGCTGAAGCCGTCGGAGAAATCGCCGCTGACCGCGATCCGCGTCGCGCAGCTCGCGTTCGAGGCCGGCATTCCGGCCGGCGTGTTCAACGTCGTGCCGGGCGCGGGCGAACCGGGCAAGCTGCTCGCGCTGCATCGCGACGTCGACTGCATCGCGTTCACGGGCTCGACGGCGGTCGGCAAGCTGATCATGCAGTATGCGGCGCAGTCGAACCTGAAGCGCGCGTGGCTCGAACTCGGCGGCAAGTCGCCGAACATCGTGCTGCCCGATTGCCCCGATCTCGACCGCGCGGCGCAAACGGCGGCCGGCGCGATCTTCTACAACATGGGCGAGATGTGCACGGCCGGCTCGCGGCTGCTCGTGCATCGCGACATCAAGGATGCGTTCATCGAGAAGCTCGTCGCGGCCGCGCGCGCGTACGTGCCCGGCAACCCGCTCGATCCGTCGGTGTCGATGGGCGCGATCGTCGACGGCATCCAGCTCGAGCGCGTGCTCGGCTATATCGAGGCCGGGCGCAGCGAAGGCCGGCTCGTCACCGGCGGTGCGCGCGTGAAGGAGGAGACGGGCGGCTTCTACGTGGAGCCGACGGTGTTCGAGGTGAAGCCCGATGCGAAGATCGCGCGCGAGGAAATCTTCGGGCCGGTGCTGTCGGTGATCGTGTTCGACGACGTCGACGAGGCCGTGCGGATCGCGAACGACACCGAATACGGGCTGGCCGCGGCCGTGTGGACGTCGAACCTGACGACCGCGCACGACGTGTCGCGCCGGCTGCGTGCGGGCACCGTGTGGGTGAACTGCTATGACGAAGGCGGCGACATGAACTTCCCGTTCGGCGGCTACAAGCAGTCGGGCAACGGCCGCGACAAGTCGCTGCATGCGCTCGAGAAGTACACCGAACTGAAGTCGACGCTGATCCGGCTGCGCTGACGGGATGCCGGCCGCGGGCGCGTCGCCGTCCGGCGCTGCGCCCGCGGCCTTCGGCGCGCGTTACGCGGTGCGCAGCGCGGGATGGAAGCCGGCGGCTTCGATGATCGACTGCACGCGCGCGGCGCCTTGCGCCGAGTCGACCTTGACGGTCTTCGCCGCGACGTCGATGTCGAGCTTCGCGGCGGGGTCGGCGGCCGTTACCGCGCGCGTGATCGCGTTGGCGCAGCCGCCGCAGGTCATGTCCTGGACTTCGAATTCCATCGTGTTCTCCGGGGTGGATGGTTGACGAGTACATTCAGCATGAAGCTTGCCATGGTGGGAAGGTCAAGTGCGGCGATGCGCATCGCATCAGCCATTTGTAATGCTGAAGTATGACGAATAGCCATTCGCGTGCGCGCGTCAGTCCGAATATTTCCCGATTGACGGCCGCCCATTGTCGGCGAAATTCGGCGGAGCCTTGCGCGGCAACGGGTACACGGGATCGACGACGCATGATTCCCATGACCCGAGTAAGGGTACTCCGAGGTGAAAATGCGAATCGATCTTAGTATCGATTCTCTTCAATATTTCCGCTCATTACGAACATGACCCGTTTCGCTATCGGTTTCGCACTGGCCCTGCTGGGCGCCTCGGCCACGTCTGCCTTCGCTGCCGACGACGTCGTCAACCTGACGTTGAAGGACCACAAGTTTTCGCCCGATGGCGTGACGATCCCTGCCGGCAAGAAAGTGAAATTCGTCGTGAAGAACCTCGACGCGACGCCTGCGGAATTCGAGAGCGACGACTTCAAGGCGGAGAAGGTCGTGCCGGCCGGCAAGTCGGTCGAGATCCTGGTCGGGCCGCTGAAGGCCGGCACCTACGAGTTCCACGACGAGTATCACGAAGCGCAGTCGAAGACGCACCTGACCGTCAAGTAAGCCGATACCGACATGCTGTCTACTGCCCTGATCGTCTTTCGTGAAGTGCTCGAAGCCGCGCTGGTGGTCTCGATCGTGATGGCCGCCACGAAGGGCGTGCCGCAGCGCGGCTGGTGGGTCGCCGGCGGGCTGGTCGGCGGCGTGGTCGGCGCCGGCCTGATCGCGGCGTTCGCCGACGTGATCTCGCAATGGGCGTCCGGCATGGGGCAGGAAGTCTTCAACGCGGGCGTGATGTTCGTCGCGACGCTGATGCTCGCGTGGCACTGCATCTGGATGAGCCGGCACGGCCGCGAAATGGCGCTGCACATGGGCGAGGTCGGCCGCGCGGTCGCGGCCGGCAGCCGGCCGTTGACCGGGCTCGCGATCGTGGTCGGCGTCGCGGTATTGCGCGAGGGCTCCGAGGCCGTGCTGTTCCTGTACGGGATCGCGGCGGGCGAGCCCGGGCAGACGCCGCAGATGATCGCCGGCGGGCTGCTCGGCGTGCTCGGCGGCGCCGGGCTCGGCTACGCGATGTATGCGGGCCTGCTGCAGATTCCGCTGAAGCGCCTGTTCTCCGTCACGAACGCGCTGATCGTGCTGCTTGCCGCGGGCATGGCGAGCCAGTGCGTCGGCTTCCTGCTGGCCGCCGGCCTCGTGCCGTCGTGGGGCGATGCGGTCTGGGATACGTCGTGGCTGCTCAAGGAATCGAGCATCGTCGGCAAGGCGCTGCATACGCTGATCGGCTATACCGCGCGTCCGGCGGGCATCCAGATCGCCGCGTACGTCGCGACGCTGGTGGCGATCGTCGTGCTGGCGCGGCTCGTCGGCCGGCCGCAGCAGACGGTGAGGCCGCCGCATGCCGCGGCGTGAGTGTTTGCGGACTTCCGGGTTCGAATGAAAGAAGGGGCGTCATGGACGCCCCTTCTTTCATTTGCGGTGCGCGCCGCACCTGCGCGGCTCCGGCGACGGCCGCCGTGGATGCGCGCGGTTGCGTCCGGTCAGCTGTGGTTGTCGATCCACGCGCGCGCCCATTCGAGCCCTGCGTCGCGCGCATCGTCTTCGGTGTCGAACACGCCGAGCACGCCCGACGCCTCGACGAGCCGGTTGTTCTGCGTGATCGTGCCGCTCGCCGCGAAGCGCTCGGGCTGCATGATCTCGTCCTGCTGGAGGATCGCGTGGCCCCAGATCTGGTAGCCGTGGTAGGTCTGCGCTTCCATTATCGAGTCACCTCCGCGGAGCGGCCTTGCGTGCCGACCTGCAGCACGTTGCCGTCCGGCGTGTATTGACGCGGGATGTCGGAGAAGGTGAGCGCGCGCGTCGCGTCCGGCGCGGCCGGCTGCATCACCGTGAGACGCCCGGGCGCGGGGTGCGCGACGGGGCGCGGGGCGGCCGGGGTGTCGGTCGCGGCCGAGCGGTTCGAGCCGGCTTTCACGGCCTGCGCGACGCGGCGCTTGGGCGCTTTCGCAGCGGCTTTCGGCGTGGCGCTCGCGTGCTTCTCCGCGCGCTTGCCGGTGCGCGCGCCGGCGTCTGGGCGGGCGGCCGGCGTACGGGCGGCCGGCGTACGGGCGTCCGGCGTACGGGCGTCCGGCGTACGCGCCGCCGGGTGCCGCGCCTCGGGCGGGTTCCAGACCTCGACATAGTGCTCGGCGGCCCAGCCCGTCGACGCGAACATCAGCGCCAGCAATCCGCATCCAAACAGTCTTACCATTGTCTCTCCGTCATATTCGTTGCGGCGCGCGTCCAGCCGGGGCCGTGCAGGGGCATTCGGAGAAGCCGGCTCAGGAGAACACCTCGAGCCCGTGTTTCTCGACGATCTGGAGCATGCGCGCGGCGATGCCGCTGGGCCGCTTGTCACCCTGTTCCCATTGGCGGATCGTCGATGTCGTCGTGTTCAGGTAGAGCGCGAACACGCTCTGGCTGACGTTGACCGACTTGCGGATGCGGGCGATCGCTTCCGGATCGAACTGCGGCGCAGCTTCGATGCAGAGATCGTCGTATTCCCGCATCGTCTTCTTGTCGATCAGGTTGGCGCGATACAGCCCCGACGCGGCGCTGTGGACCGCCTCCGTCGCGTCGCTCTTGAATCGACCCTTAGCCATTGCAAATCTCCACAAGCTCTTTCAGTGCGACCAGCGTCGCGATGTCGCTGTCGGTGTGTCGACCTACGTCCGCGGCGAGCTTTCTGAACGCGCGCAGTTCGCATGCGTCGATGTTGTCGCGGTCGCATTTCGCGAACAGGAACACGAACACCCACGTGTGCCCGACCTTGCCCAGCACGATTCCGCGCTGCCGATTGCCGTCCAGACGCTTCTTCCACACGTTGCCGCCGAGATCGACGCCCTGGCCGCGGGCCAGTTCCCGCACCGCGCGGCAGAGCTCGCCATCGGCGATTCCCGCTTTCCCGGCTGCCTTGTGAAACCACTTCGTCTTGAAGACGCGTCGTACGGAAGCAGACATGTCGAGCCGGTCGAGTTAGCACAGGATTATATACCACTACGTGGTACATATTTCGACCTGGCCAAACGGCCTGCTTCGCGCCCGCACGCGGTCGGGACGGCCCGGCGAGGGGCCATCCCGCCGCCGGGTATTACTCCACCGTCACCGATTTCGCGAGGTTGCGCGGCTTGTCGACGTCGGTGCCGCGCGCGCACGCGGTGTGATACGCGAGCAGTTGCAGCGGCACGACGTGCAGGATCGGCGACAGTTGCCCGTAGTGCTCCGGCATCCGGATCACGTGCAGGCCGTCGTCGTTGACGATCTGCGTGTCCGCATCCGCGAACACGTACAGCTCGCCGCCGCGCGCACGCACTTCCTGCATGTTCGACTTCAGCTTCTCGAGCAGCGTGTCGTTCGGCGCGACCGTGACGACCGGCATCGCTTCCGTGACGAGCGCGAGCGGCCCGTGCTTCAGTTCGCCGGCCGGATAGGCCTCGGCGTGGATGTACGAGATTTCCTTCAGCTTCAGCGCGCCTTCGAGCGCGATCGGATAGTGCAGCCCGCGGCCGAGGAACAGCGCGTTTTCCTTGCGCGCGAATTCCTCCGACCACGCGATGATCTGCGGCTCGAGCGCGAGCACGCTGTTCAGCGCGGCCGGCAGGTGGCGCAGCTCCTTCACGAATTGCGCTTCCTGCGCGGCGTCGACGTGCCCGCGCAGCTTGCCGAGCGTCGCGGCCAGCACGAACAGCGCGACGAGCTGCGTCGTGAACGCCTTCGTCGACGCGACGCCGATCTCGGTGCCCGCGTGCGTCAGGAACTGCATCTCGGTCAGGCGCACCATCGCGCTCGTCGCGACGTTGCACACCGCGAGCGTATGCGTGTGGCCGAGCGACTGCGCATGCTTGAGTGCCGCGAGCGTGTCGGCCGTCTCGCCCGATTGCGAGATCACCAGCACGAGCTGGCGCGGGTTCGGCACCGACTCGCGGTAGCGGTATTCGCTGGCGATCTCGACCTGGGTCGGGATCTTCGCGATCGATTCGAGCCAGTATTTCGCTGTGAGGCCCGAGTAGTAGCTCGTGCCGCACGCGAGGATCAGCAGGCTGTCGATCTCCGCGAACGCGGCGGGCGCGGCGTCGCCGAACAGCGTCGCGTCGAACGCGTCGGTTTGCGGCACGGTGTCGCCGATCGCGCGCGGCTGCTCGAAGATTTCCTTCTGCATGAAGTGGCGATAGGGCCCGAGCTCGACCGCGCCGCCGTATGCGCTGACGACACGGGTTTCACGCTGCACGGTGGCGCCGTGGCGATCGACGATCGTCACGCCGTCGAGCGACAGCTCGCACACGTCGCCTTCCTCGAGGAACGTGAAGCGGTCGGTGCTGCCGGCCAGCGCGAGCGCGTCGGACGCGAGGAAGTTCTCGCCGTCGCCGTGACCGACGACGAGCGGCGAACCCTGGCGCGCGCCGACGACGGTATGCGGCTGGTCCTTGTGCGTCACCGCGATCGCATACGCGCCGTGCAGTTGCTGCACGGCTTCGCGCACCGCGTCGAACAGGTTGCCGCGATACAGGCTGTGCACGAGGTGCGCGATTACTTCGGTGTCGGTCTGCGATACGAATTCGTAGCCCTTCGCGCGCAGCGTTTCGCGCAGCGTCTCGAAGTTCTCGATGATGCCGTTGTGCACGAGCGCGAGCGCGTTCGACGAGAAGATCGGGTGCGCATTGTGCGTGACGGGCGCGCCGTGCGTGGCCCAGCGCGTGTGCGCGACGCCGGTCGTGCCTTCGAGATGCGTGTCGCGCACCTGCGCATCGAGATCGGCGACGCGCGCGACGCTGCGCGCGCGCTTCGGCGCGCCCGGTTCGAGCACGGCGACGCCGCAGGAGTCGTAGCCACGGTATTCGAGGCGCCGCAATCCTTCGATCAGCACCGGAACGATATTACGCTGCGCAACTGCGCCGACAATGCCGCACATGAATGGTCAATCCTGTCAGTCGAAGCGGGCGCCTCGCGGGCGCCCGCAAATGGTTCAGCTCTTTTTCTTGACCGGGCGGACGTAGCCGCTCTTCGCGGTCTGCGTCTTCTCGTTCAACGCGAGGACGCCTTCGGCGACGTCCTTCCAGATCGTCGTGCCGGCCGCGATCGTCACGCCGCGGCCAACGCGCACGGGCGCGACCAGCTGCGTGTCGGAGCCGACGAACACGTCGTCCTCGATCACGGTGCGGAACTTGTTCGCGCCGTCGTAGTTGCAGGTGATCGTGCCGGCGCCGATGTTCACGCGCGCACCGATGTCGGCGTCGCCGATGTACGTGAGGTGGTTCGCCTTCGAGCCGTGGCCGATCACCGCGTTCTTCACCTCGACGAAGTTGCCGACGTGCGCTTCGTCCGCGAGCTGCGCGCCCGGGCGCAGCCGCGCGTACGGGCCGATCACGGTGTGCGCGCCCAGCACGGCGCCGTCGATGTGCGTGAACGCGTCGATGCGCGTACCCGCGCCGATCGATGCGTTGCGGATCACGCAGTTCGCGCCGATCGTCACGTCGTCGGCGAGCGTCACGTTGCCTTCGAACACGCAGTTCACGTCGATCGACACGTCGCGGCCGCAGCGCAGCGTGCCGCGCACGTCGACGCGCGCCGGATCGGCGAGCGTGACGCCGTCGACGAGCAGCGCATCGGCGACGTTGCGCTGATGGATGCGTTCGAGTTCCGCGAGCTGCGCCTTGCTGTTCACGCCGAGCGTTTCCCACTCGTCGTCGGGCTGCGACGTGACGACCTCGAAGCCGGCCTCGATCGCGAGTTCGACGACGTCGGTCAGGTAGTACTCGCCCTGCGCGTTTTCGTTCTTCAGCGCGCCGAGCCACATCGACAGCTGGGCCGTCGGCGTGACGATGATGCCGGTGTTGATCTCGGCGATCCGCAGCTCGTCCGGCGACGCATCCTTCTGCTCGACGATGCGCGTGACGAAGCCGGCCGCGTCGCGCACGATGCGGCCGTAACCGGTCGGGTCGTCGAGCGTGACGGTCAGGATCCCGTAGCGGCCGTCGTGCGCGGCGTCGACGAGACGCTGCAGCGTCGACGCGCGCGTGAGCGGCACGTCGCCGTACAGCACGAGCGTCGGTTGCGCGGGATCGAGGAGCGGCAGCGCCTGGCGCACCGCGTGGCCGGTGCCGAGCTGCTCGGCCTGCACCGCGAACTGGACGTCGGGCGCGGCGACGGCCGCCTGGACCTGCTCGGCGCCGTGGCCGACGACGACGACGAGCCGGGACGGCTGCAGCGTGCGCGCGGTGTCGATGACGTGGGAGAGGAGCGGCCTGCCGGCCAGGGGGTGAAGCACTTTCGGCAGCGCGGAACGCATGCGCTTGCCGGTGCCTGCCGCCAAAATCACGATATTCATGGCGCGCGCTTGGGTCAGGGAGTTCGAAGCCGTCCATTTTAGCATGCGGCCCTTGTCGCTCCGGGCCTGTCGCGGCGCGGCGACACCGCCGAAACGACGCCGTTGGCGCCGGTTTCGGCGGGTGTTCGGTCCCTGCTTACAGGTCGTCGAACTGGACGATCGAGATCGGTCGGGCCGCGATCGGTTTGCCGGCGCCCGGCGCCGCCGCGTCGTCGCCCGATGCGCACGGCTCCTCGTCGAACGCGATGTCGCCTTGCGGGTCGGCTTCGCCCGTCGCGCGCAGCGACTGGAACGGGTACAGCGTCGTGTCCATCAGATGCGACGGCACGACCTTCGCGAGCGCGTTGAACATGTTGTCGACGCGGCCCGGGAAGCGCTTGTCCCAGTCGCGGATCAGCGCCTTCATTTCCGCGCGCTTCAGGTTCGGCTGGCTGCCGCACAGATTGCACGGGATGATCGGGAATTCGCGCAGCTCCGCGTATTTCTCGAGATCGGTTTCCTTCACGTACGCGAGCGGGCGGATCACGATGTTCTTGCCGTCGTCCGACTGCAGCTTCGGCGGCATTCCCTTCAGCTTGCCGCCGTAGAACATGTTCAGCAGCAGCGTCTGCACGATGTCGTCGCGGTGATGGCCGAGCGCGATCTTGGTCGCGCCGAGCTCGCCGGCCACGCGGTACAGGATCCCGCGGCGCAGCCGCGAGCACAGCGAGCAGGTTGTCTTGCCTTCCGGCACGAGCCGCTTGACGATGCTGTAGGTGTCCTGGTTCTCGATGTGGAACGGCACGCCGACCTGCTTCAGGTATTCGGGCAGCACGTGCTCGGGGAAGCCCGGCTGCTTCTGGTCGAGGTTCACCGCGACGATGTCGAAGTCGATCGGCGCGCGCTCGCGCAGGCGCAGCAGCACGTCGAGCATCGCGTAGCTGTCCTTGCCGCCCGACAGGCACACCATCACCTTGTCGCCCTGCTCGATCATGTTGTAGTCGCCGATCGCCTGGCCGACCTGGCGCACGATCCGCTTGAACAGCTTGTTGTTCTCGTACGCTTCCTTCTGCTCGCGGCGCGTCAGCGCGGGGCGGCCGGTGTCGGCGGTCGTGGCGTCGGCCGCCGTGTCGTTCATGTGGGGGGCGTTCATGCGCGCTCCTCGTCCTTGATGCGAAAGACTTCGACGCCGACGGCGTCGCAGTCCGGATAGGCGTCCGGTTTCTCGGTACGGACGCGTACCGCGCGCACGGCGTCGTGCGCCAGCAGGTGCGCGGCGATCGAATCGCACAGCGTTTCCTGCAGGTGAATGTGGCCGCGCGCGAGGCTCTGCGCGACGCTCTGCTTCATCAGGTCGTAGTCGACGACTTCATGCAGCCGGTCGTCGACGGGCGTCGACTGCGCAAGCGGCACGAACAGGTCGACGTTGATGACGACGCGCTGCTCGCCGCGCTTCTCGTGTTCGAAGGCCCCGATGTTGATGTGCACCTCGTAGTCGCGCAGGTAGAGCCTGCGGCAATCCGCGAGGCGGGGGTGCAGGAGAGCGGAAAACATGGTCGTCCCAGTCAAATTGGCGTGCGCGCACGCAAAGCGGCGCGGACGGCGGCGGTCAGGCCGCGCCCGCGCGGTTCATTCATTCGGGCCGGCGGCCGGCGGCACCAGGTGCTCGCCGCCGTCGACGGTCAGCGTCGCGCCCGTCACGCCGGGCGCGCTCGCGAGATAGCAGGCGGCCGCCGCGATGTCGTCCGCGTGCGGCGCGTGGCCGCGCACGAGCGCCGCGACCCGCACCTTCGGCGCGAGCGCCAGCGCGAGCGCCGACGTCGCGCGGTTCAACGCGGCCTGCATCAGCGCGTGCGACAGCTGCGCCGGCGCCGGATGAAACAGGGCCTGATCCAGTACGTGGATCGCGCACGCGCGCAGCGTTTCGTCGTTGCGCGCGGCGTCGGGCGTCGCGTCGGCGAGCGCGCGGGCCAGCGCGAGCGGCGCCGTCACGTTGCGCGCGAGCGCGGCAGCCAGCGACGCAGCGTCCACCGTGTGCGCGTCGTCGGCGCCGGCGCTGGCGCTGACGAACACCGCACATGCGGGCCGGTCGAGCGCTTCGCCGCACGCGGCGACGAGGCCCGCGGCATCGGCTTCCACGGCCAGATCGGCGTCGAGCACGACCCCGCGGCGGCCGAGCGCCGCGACTTCGGCGACGAGCGCGTCGGCGGCCGCGCGCGGCGCGCGTTGGCTGCGCTGCAGCGCGACGTCCCAGCCGCGGCGGGCGAAACCCGTCGCGAGCGCGCGGCCGATCGACGCGGCGTCCGCCGCGCTGCCCACGGCGCCCGTGACGAGCACCACGCGTGGGGTCGACGTATCGGCTGAAACGGTCATTTACAATGCCGGGATGAACCCGAAAGCTCACGAACCCGCTAGTTTACCTGCTCCCGGCCCTGACGCGCTCGCGCAGTCCGAAACCCTCGCCGCGCAACTGCGCGACGAGATCGCGGCGGCCGGCGGCTGGCTGCCGTTCGACCGCTTCATGGAACGCGCGCTGTATGCGCCGGGCCTCGGTTATTACAGCGGCGGCGCGCGCAAGTTCGGGCGCCGCGCCGACGATGGCAGCGACTTCGTCACCGCGCCCGAGCTGTCGCCGCTGTTCGCGCAGACGCTCGCGAACCCCATCGCCGAAGCGCTCGCGGTGAGCGGCACGCGCCGCGTGATGGAATTCGGCGCCGGCACCGGCAAGCTCGCGGCCGGGCTGCTCGCGGCGCTCGATGCGTCGGGCGTCGAACTCGACGAATACCTGATCGTCGACCTGTCCGGCGAGCTGCGCGAACGGCAGCGCGACACGATCGAAGCCGCGGTGCCGGCGCTGACCGCGAAGGTGCGCTGGCTCGACGCGCTGCCCGAGCGGTTCGACGGGGTCGTGGTCGGCAACGAGGTGCTCGATGCGATGCCGGTGCGCCTCTTCGCGAAGGTGGACGGCGCGTGGCGCGAGCGCGGCGTCGCGCTCGACGCGCGGCACGCGTTCGTGTTCGCCGACCGGCCGGTCGGCGCCGCCGGCCTGCCGGCGGTGCTCGCGACGCTCGACGTCGGCGACGGCTACGTGACCGAAACGCACGAGGCCGCGCTCGCGTTCACGCGCACCGTCTGCACGATGCTTGCGCGCGGTGCGGTGCTGCTGGTCGACTACGGTTTTCCCGCGCACGAGTACTACCACCCGCAGCGCGACCGCGGCACGCTGATGTGCCACTACCGTCACCACGCGCACGACGACCCGTTCGTGTACCCGGGCCTGCAGGACATTACCGCGCACGTCGAATTCACCGGCATCTACGACGCGGGCGTCGCGACCGGCGCCGATCTGCTCGGCTACACGTCGCAGGCGCGCTTCCTGTTGAACGCAGGCGTCACCGACGCGCTGGCCGCGATCGATCCGTCCGACGTCCGTGCGTTCCTGCCGGCCGCGAACGCGGTGCAGAAGCTGATCTCGGAAGCCGAGATGGGCGAGTTGTTCAAGGTGATCGCGTTTTCGCGCGGGATCGACGGCACGCTCGACGCGTTCGCGCGCGGCGACCGCTCGCACGCGCTTTGATTGGAACCCGACATGCTCCGCTGGCTATTGACGACGTTCGTCGCGGTGATGATCCTGACGCGCTGCTGGCCGTGGCTCGGCAAGCTCGGGATCGGGCGGATGCCGGGCGACGTCACGCTGACGCTCGGCGGGCGGCGCTACCCGTTCCCGTTCATGTCGACGCTGGTGCTGACGATGCTGGTATCGATGGTGGCGCGGCTGCTCTGAGCCGCGCCGAAAAAGGGGCGCGTCACAGCTCGATCTCGCCGAGGATCCGGTGCGCGAGCGCCTTCGCCTCGTCGAACGCTTCTTCCTCGCTGGGGCTCGTCGAGTGGACGTCGTAGCGCATGTTCTCGGTGTCGTCCCCGTCGTCGCGCGCGAGGATCACGTAACCCTGGAACTGCCCGTTGCCCGCATGCTGGGTATGCGCCTTGGCCGTGTAGATGCCTTTCGTGAACGTGTTCGTGTCCATCGTGCTCTCCCGCAAAAAGGACGCTTCATCGTAGCACTGCGGCGCAGCATGGTGAACGCGGTTTATTGGTGACCGATCAGCGACCGGTCACCTGCCTGCGCGTCCCTTCAACGCCTGTTCAACCTTCGAGCAGCGCGACGACCTCGTCGAGCGTCGGCGCGTGCGCGCCGGTGTGCCGGCACGCGGCGGCGCCGGCCGCGAGCGCGAACGCGAGATGCTCGCGCCAGCCGCGCTGCGGCGCGGCCATCAGGCTGAACAGCAGGCCGCCGATCGACGCGTCGCCCGCGCCGACGGTATCGGCCACCTCGACGCGCGGCGGGCTGGCCTCGTGCACGTCGCCGTCCGCGTAGAGCGTCGCCGCCTGCGCGCCGCGCGTGACGAGCACGGCCGCCCGCGGGTTCAGCGCGCGCACCGCCGCGATCGCGTCGGGGCCGTCGCCGCCGAAGAGGTGCCGCAGGTCTTCGTCGGACACCTTGATCAGGTCGGCGAGCGCGGCCATCTTCTCCAGCGTCGGCCGGAACGCGGCCGTCATCAGGTTCCGGTAGTTCGGATCGAAGCTGATCTTCACGCCGCGTGCGTGCAGGTCGGCTGCGAGTGCGGCCAGCGTGCCCGCGAGCGGTTCGCGCACGAGGCTGATGCAGCCGAAATGCGCCCATTGCACGTGCTCGGTCCAGCCGGCCGGCAGCCGCGCCGGATCGAACGCGAGATCGGCGCTCGCTTCGCCGATGAAGAAGTATGCGGGCGGCCGCGTCTCGTGGACGATCGCGAGCAGCGGCGGCCGCGCGACGCGCTGCAGGAAGCGCAGGTCGAGCCCGGCCGCTTCGCTCGTGCGCCACAGCACGTCGGAGAAGCAGTCTTCGCCGATCGACCCGGCGAGCGCGCTCGGTAGGCCGAGCCGCGCGACCGCGCGCGCGACGTTCCAGCCGGCGCCGCCCGGCACCGACGTCCACTGCGCGTCGCCCGCGCGCACCATGTCGGTCAGGATGTCGCCCGCCGACACGAAAGCCGGAAACGTGCCGCCGCTCATTGCGTCGGCTCGCTGCGTTGCAGGCGCGCGAGGGTCGCGAGCACGTCGTAGCAGGCGCCCATCGTGTGATAGTCGGTCTTGCCGGCCGGGCTCTTCTCGTCGCTGTACTTGCGGTTGTCGCAGGTGAGGATCCGGTACCACGCGCCGTAGCGGTGATCGACGAAATGCGCCCAGCTGTAGCGCCAGATCTCGTCGTACCAGTCCCAGAAGCGCTCGCTGCCGGTGCGCGCGCCGAGCATCGCGGCCGCCGCGAAGGTTTCCGCCTGCACCCAGAAATACTTGTTGTGGTCGCAGATCGTGAAGTCGGGGCCGAAGCCGTAGCAGAGGCCGCCGTGATCGGTGTCCCACGCGTGCGTGAGCGCCGCGTCGAACAGCTCGGCCGCGCGCGGCGCGAGCCAGTCGAGCGGACGGTGCCGCTCGAGGATCAGCAGCAGCTTCGCCCATTCGGTCTGGTGCCCGGGCTGGAAGCCCCACGGACGGAAGATGTTCGAGCTGTCTTCCTTGTTGTAGTCCCAGTCGATCGACCAGTCCGCATGGTAGTGCTCCCACACGAGCCCGCCCGACAGCGCGGCCTGGCGCTGCGTGATGTGGGATGCGACCTTTTCCGCGCGATCGAGGTACGTCAGGTGGCCGGTCGCCTCGTACGCGGCGAGCAGCGCTTCCGTCATATGCATGTTCGCGTTCTGGCCGCGATACGTCGACACGTTCCAGTTCGGCGTCGCGTCGTCAGCGTACAGGCCCGCGGCCGCATCCCAGAAGCGGTGCTCGGCGAGCTCGTAGGTCGACGCGATCAGCGCCCGCGCTTCGCCGATGCCGGCCATCGTCGCGTGCGCGGCCGCGAGCAGCACGAACGCGAGCCCGTAGCAGTGGCGCGTGCCGTCGAGCGTCGCGTGCTTCGCGCCGTCGCGCCAGTCGAGTTCCCAGTCGTAGCCCTGCAGCGCGTCGTCCCAGTGCGCGTCGCGCAGGAAACGCAGCCCGTGGCGCGCGTAGTCGAGATGCCGCGGATCGCCGAAATGGCGGTACGCCATCGCGTAGTTGAAGACGAACCGGCAGGTGCTGACGAGGTGGCGCGACGTGCGGTTGTAGACGCTGCCGTCGTCGCGGAAGTAATGGTAGAAGCCGCCCGTCGGGTCGAATGCGTTCGTCGCGTAGAAGCGCAGCGTGTCTTCGATGTGCGACAGCAGGAACGACGGGTCGCGAAAGCTCGCGACGAACGGTGCCGCTTGCGCGTGGCTGGCCGGCGCGGCGGCGCGGGAGTGGACCGGGGGCATGTTCATGATTCTTGGACCGTGGCGGTATCGAATGCCGGGGAGCCGGCGGGCTGGCTGCTGGCCCGCACGATCAGCTCGACGGGCAGGGAGATCTCGGTGCGCTCGGGCGATTCCGCGAGCAGCAGTTCGACGCCGCGGCGGCCGAGCGCTTCCTTGTCGACCGCGAGCGTCGTGAGCGGCGGGTTCGCGTGCGCGGCGGCCGGGATGTCGTCGAAGCCGACGATCGCGATGTCGTCCGGAATCCGCAGGCCGCGCGCGATGCACACGCGCTGCGCGGCCAGCGCGGCCGCGTCGTTGTACGCGAACACGGCGTCGGGGCGCGGGCCGGGCGCGTCGAGCAGTTGCTCCATCGCACGCGAGGCACCCGTGTCGGGGTCGAGCCCCGCGTCGATCGTCACTTCGTACGCGGGATCGAACAGCCGCCCGGCTTCGAAGAACGCGCGCCGGTAGCCGATCGCACGCTGCGCGATGCTGTAGTGCGCGGCCGAGCCGCCGATGAAGGCGATCCGCGAGCGGCCGGTGGCGAGCAGGTGGCGCATCGCGAGCGCCGCGCCCGTCGCGTTGTCGATGTTGACCGAGCGTAAGCCGGGCGCCCACAGGTCGATCAGCACGAGCGGCCGGCCGGTGGCGGCGAGCGCCTCGATCGTCTCGGGCTCGATGAAGCCGGCGACCGCGATCGCGTCGGGCGCATGCGGGCGCATCTGGCGCAGCACGTCGTCGTTCGGGCCGACCGTGAGCAACGTCGGCACGATGCCGCGCTCGCGGCACGCGTCCTCGACGCCGTGCAGCACATGCGAGAAGAACGGGCTCGCGGGAAAGCGGTTGTGCTGGCGGTGCAGCAGGAAGGTGAGCCGGCGGATGCGCGGCCGCAGCTGGGCGGGATCGTAGCCGAGCTGTCGCGCGATCTCGACGATGCGCGCGCGCGTGGCTTCGGACAGGCCGGGCTGGTTTTTCAGCGCGCGGGAGACGGTGCCGATCGAGACCTCAGCCGCCCGCGCCACGTCGCGAATGGTCGTACCCATCGTTCGGGGTCCGGTTTGTTTAGGGTGGAAGCGATTGTATAGTAAAAAATCTCGCGGAATTCGGGCCGGATAACCGGGGAATACCCGCAAATAACGGGTTTTTAGGCGCTAATCTGCGAAAACATCGTTACTAAAAATACTAAACAAAACGAGAAAAAGGCAAGGTGGGTGTGCGGGCGTGGGTCGGCGCCGACGGCGCGCCGAAAAGGGGCAGCCGGGGGCCGCCGGGGGCCCCCGGACTACGGGCCGAGGCGAGCGTCACGGCGCGCCGCGCCGTGGCAGCAGCCTGCGACCAACGGCGCGGTTGCGCAACAGCTGAACCTTGCGCCGGCCGGGCATCGGCGCCGCCGCACGTTGCGCGAGCGTTTCCCGTGCGCCCGCGACGCCTGCCCGCCGTTCAGCCCGCCCCGATCGCCACGGCCGGCGGTTCGCCGCGATCGCGCAGCGCAGCGCGGCCGGCATCGAGATCGACGACCGCGAGCCCGTCCGGCTGCTGCTTCGCCCGCCGCTTCGCGAGCGCCGCGACCGACGCGATCTCGTCGCTGCCGTAGCGCTTTGCGCCGTGCGCGCCGGCCGGCACGCCGACCGCGCCGATCGCCATCGTCACGAAGCCGAAGAACGCCGGGTTGCCGTGGCGGTCCTCGCCGCGCAGCCCGCCCGCCTGGCGGTCGGCCTGCGTATAGAAGAGCTGCGCGCCGTCGTTGAAGCGCGCGATCGCGTCGGCGGCGCGCTCGCGCCAGTCGTCGCGCTGGAACAGCACGAGGAAATCGTCGCCGCCGACGTGGCCCAGAAAGTCGCGCTGCGGATCGCACACGCCGGCCAGCACCGTCGCGGCGAACTTCAGCACTTCGTCGCCCTGCCAGTAGCCGTACTGGTCGTTGAACGGCTTGAACTGGTTCAGGTCGACGTAGCACGCGTGAAAGCCGGCGTCGCGCTGGAGCAGGCGGTCGATGTGCGCGCTGATCGGGATGTTGCCGGGCAGGAACGTCAGCGGATTCGCGTAGCGCGCGGCCTCGATGCGCATCTCGGTCACCGTGCGCACGAGGCTCTCGCCGGTGCCGAGGCCGACATAGCGGCCGTGTTCGGTGATCACGAAGCCGTCCGCGAGATAGCGCTGGTCGTGACGCGCGAGCAGCGTCGCGAGCTGCTCGAACGTGGTTGCGTTGTCGATCATCAGCGGCGCATCGTTCGCGAACTGCAGGCACGGCTTTTTCCCGAACACCTCGCGGTGATACGGCAGCGCGAAACGGTCGATGAAGCCGCGGCGATTGACGAGCGCGACGGGCCGCCCGCGCTCGACGAGCGCGACCGCGTGCAGATCGGGCATCCGGTTGAACAGGTCGAGCACGTCGTTGCTGGTCGCGTCGCGCGGCAGCGCCGGCGCGGGCACGAGCATCTTCCCGGCGATCGTGCCGGCCGGCCGTACCGCGCGCGTCACGCCGGGAAACACCGCGATGTGCGGCGCGCGGATCGCGTCGCGCGCGGCCGGCGCGACCACCCGCGACGGCTGCGCGTGCGGCCGGCCGAGCAGGAAGCCCTGCACGCAGCAGATGCCCATGTCGCGCACGACGATCAGGTCGCATTCGTTCTCGATGCCTTCCGCGATCAGCTTCGCACCGCTCGCCTGCGCGAAGTGCTGCATCGCCTTCACGGCCTCGAACTTGAGCGGGTCGTGCGCGATGTCGTGGATGAAGAAGCGGTCGATCTTCACGACGTCCGGGTGCAGGCGCAGCCACAGGTTCATGCTCGCGTTCGCGGTGCCGTAGTCGTCGAGCGCGAACTGGATGCCGGCGTCGCGCAGCGTCGCGACCGCCGGCCCGATGTCCGCGAGATCGGGAATCGCGTTCTGCTCGGTGAGCTCGATCACGATGCGCTCGGCGCCGATCCGCGCGCGACCGAGGAACTGGCGTGCGCGCTCGCGTTCGCTGGCGAGCGTGAGGATCGTGCCCGCGCTGAAATTGAGGAACAGCTTGCCGTCGCAGCCGAGCGCCGCGAACGCGTCGAGGCAGGTGAGCGCGGCGGCCCGTTCGAGCGCGATGGTTTCGCCTTCGCGCGCGGCCTGCGCGAACAGCGCGGCGGGCGGCTCGAGGTCGGTGCCGCGCGGGCCGCGGATCAGCCCTTCGTAACCGACGACCGTTCCCGATCCGAGGTCGACGATCGGCTGGAACACGGCGGCGAGCGCGCGCTCCGCGATCAGGCGCGTGGTGCGGGGGGCGGCGGAATCGGAGGAGGGCGCGGGCATGGGCGAGGGCAGCCGAATCGACGGGACGATCGGCTTAACGGCACCGCTCGCGGAGAATTGAATGAAGATTTCGTGACACGACGGGCGTTGCCGGTGCATCGAGCCGGACGCGCATCGGGGTGGGGGGCTGGAACGGGAAGCGGAAGGCGGAAGGCGGAAGGCGGCCAGCGACAGCCATCGCCCCCCGCGCGCGTCAGCGCTTGCCCGCGCTCAGCGCGCCGGACCTGGCTGCCGTGTCGCCTTCGTCGTGCTCGCCGCTCGTGTCGCGCGCGCCCCAGCGCTGCGCGAGCGCCGCGCACGCCATCAGCTGGATCTGGTGGAACAGCATCAGCGGCAGCACGATCGCGCCGACCGCGTTCGCCGAGAAGATCACCTTCGCCATCGGCACGCCGGCCGCGAGGCTCTTCTTCGATCCGCAGAAGATGATCGTGATCCGGTCGGCGCGGTTGAAGCCGAGCCGCTTGCTGACGAACGCGGTCAGCAGCAGCGCGATCGCGAGCAGCACGAGGTTGACGACCAGCAGGCCGCCGAGCGCGCGCGGCGGAATCTGGTGCCACAGCCCCTCGTTGACGGCCTCGCTGAACGCGACGTAGACGACCAGCAGGATCGAGCCCTGGTCGACGAAGCGCAGCACGCCGCGATTGCGGTCGATCCAGCCGCCGATCGCGGGCCGCAGCAACTGGCCGGCGATGAACGGTACGAGCAGCTGCATCACGATGCTGCCGACCGTGCTCCACGGCGACGCGGTCGCGGCCGACTGCGACGTGATCATCAGCCCGACGAGCGCCGGCGTGACGAAGATCCCGAGCAGGCTCGACGCCGATGCCGCGCACACGGCGGCCGGCACGTTGCCCTTCGCGATCGACGTGAACGCGATCGACGACTGGACCGTCGACGGCAGCGTGCACAGGAACAGCACGCCCGCATACAGCGTCGGCGTGACGAGCGGCTGCAGCACCGGTTTCAGCGCGAAGCCGAGCAGCGGGAACAGCGCGAACGTGCTGAGCAGCACGACCGCGTGCAGCCGCCAGTGGGTCGCGCCGGCGATCACGGCTTCGCGCGACAGTTTCGCGCCGTGCAGGAAAAACAGCAGGCCGACGGCGATGTTGGTTGCCCAGTTGAACGCATGGGCGGCCGGGCCGCGGCAGGGCAGCAGGCTCGCGAGCACGACGGTGCCGACGAGCGCGAGCGTGAAGTTGTCGGGGAGAAAACGGGGACGGGCCATCGGGAACTCGATTCGGAAACGGCGAAGCGCGCGTCGCGCGCGCGGATCGCGTTATTGTCCCGGTTGGCGATTCACCAAACAAATTCATTGTGCGAATCGATTGATGAATCGATTGCATGCAATGAGGGCCGCCGCGTCGACCCGGCCACGCGCGAAACCGCAGAAGAATGTTCTGCCGCGATCGCGTGCCGAAGCGAAAAAACCTAGCAGTAACATGGTGTTACACCGATGCCGGCGACATAACACTTTTTGGCTCGACACACTTTCCGCCCGCTCATAAATTACTGCTGAAAGCCTTGGGTCGGCCGAAAGGAACCGACGGCGGGCGTCGATGGGCACGGAACGATGACGGAACGGGTGAAACGGAAGATCGGACGATGGGTGGCAGGCGTGCTCGGCGCGCTGCTGATGCCGCTCGCGCTGGCCCAGCCGCCCCATGGCGGTCACGGGTTCGGTGGCCACGGCTTCGGCGGCGGCGACATGCGCGCGTACGCTCGGCCGGCGGGCGGCCCCGGCGGCGGTCCGGTCTGGCGTCGCGTTGCGCCGCCCGCCGGCGTGCGTCCCGGCGGCGTGAGCGGCGCCGGCTCCCGCTGGGGGCTGCGCCCGACGCCGTCCTACGGCCATTACGCCGCGCAAAGCCCGTATCGGCCGATCAGCGCCGAGGTCCGCCAGATGCCGCGCCCGCCGGGCGGCGGCAACGTCCCGCTGCGGGCCGGCTCGATCCGCGCCGACGTCGCCCGCTACAACGAGGAGCGCGGCGGTCGCCCGATGCCGCCGCCCCGCTCGCAGGAAGAGCCTGCGCACTCGCCTTCTTTCTCCCCGTTCTACCGAAACTGAGCGCCCCCGCGCACGTCCCCTTGCCGGCTGATGCGAATTTGCCACAGTCGCGCGCAGATTTCCGCTGATTTTCCCGCCGCATTGCGCTATCTTTCGCGCCCGGTACGCGCATGCCGCGCCGCCGCCCGCCGGTGCGACCGCATTCGCGCCGGGCCGCCGCCGTGCATCCGGCCATGGATACATCCCGCGAAGTTAATGCCGGCGCTATACCCGCAATAAGTGTGCGCAATTTTGACCGGACGAATGATCCGTAAAGATGGCTGCGCCCCATACGACGCAAGCACTCGGCTCCAAACAACAACGCTCGCGCCACTTATCGACTATCCGACAAAACCTGGAGATCCCATGAAAGCATTCGCTCGTCGCGCGTCGCGCACGTCCGTCAAGCTGATCGCCGCAGCCGCCTGCGTGGCGGCCGCCGCACCCGTCCATGCGCAGTCGAGCGTCTCGCTCTACGGGCAGGTTGACGAATGGGTCGGCGCCACCAAGTTCCCGGGCGGCGATCGTGCGTGGAACGTGTCGGGCGGCGGGATGTCGACGTCGTACTGGGGCCTGCACGGCGCCGAGGATCTCGGCGACGGCTACAAGGCGATCTTCACGCTGGAGAGCTTCTTCCGCGCGCAGAACGGCCAGTACGGCCGCTTCCAGGGCGACACGTTCTTCGCGCGCAACGCGTACGTCGGCATCAGCTCGCCGTACGGCACGGTGACGGCAGGCCGCCTGACGACGCATCTGTTCCTGTCGACGATCCTGTTCAACCCGTTCTACGACTCGTACACCTTCTCGCCGATGGTGTACCACGTGTTCCTCGGCCTCGGCACGTTCCCGACCTATCCGAGCGACCAGGGCGCCGTCGGCGATTCGGGCTGGAACAACGCGGTGGGATACACGTCGCCTTCGTTCGGTGGGCTGAATTTCGGCGCGATGTACGCACTTGGCAACCAGGCCGGCGACAACCGCTCGAAGAAGTGGAGCGCGCAGTTCAACTACGCGAACGGCCCGTTCGCGGCGACCGCCGTGTATCAGTACGTGAACTTCAACAACGGCCCGCAGGACCTGAGCGCGCTCGTGACCGGCATGAAGAGCCAGGGCATCGCGCTGGTCGGCGCGACCTACGACCTGAAGCTCGTGAAGCTGTTCGGCCAGTACATGTATACGAAGAACGACCAGGTCGCGGGCAGCTGGCACGTGAACACCGCGCAGGGCGGCGTGTCGGTGCCGATCGGCGTGGGCAACGCGATGGCGTCGTATGCATACTCGCGCGACGCGGGCGGCCTCGACCAGACGCGCCAGACCTGGGCCGTCGGCTACGACTATCCGCTGTCCAAGCGCACCGACGTCTACGCGGCCTACATGAACGACCACATCAGCGGCCTGTCGACCGGCAACACGTTCGGCGCAGGCATTCGCGCGAAATTCTGACGCACGCGCGCGACCGGTGCGCCGGCCGCGCGCGCGAATTGCGCGTGCCGGCTGCATGTTTTCCCGTCCGTCCTTTCCGGCCCGAAGCGGCGCCGCCACCCGCGGCGCCGTTTTGCCTTTCTTGACCTTTATGTCTGCCCGCCTTTGTTACCCTATCTCGTAATTGGTTGACTCCCCGGGATTGCGAGCTAGTTCGATGGATACCCTCGTCAGCATGAATGTGTTTCGCTACGTCGTCGAAGTGGGCAGCTTCGTCGGCGCGGCGGAGCGCATGCAGATGTCGGCGGCGATGGCGAGCAAGCACGTGATGCACCTCGAGCAGCAGCTCGGCGCGCGGTTGCTGCATCGCACGACACGACGCGTCGCGCCGACCGAGGCGGGACGCGAATACTATGAGCGCCTCGTGCAGGCGCTGTCCGAACTCGACGAAGCCGGCCAGGCCGTCGGCGCCGCGAGCGTGGTGCCGCAAGGCAGGCTGCGCGTGACGTCGCTGTCCGCGTTCGGGCTGCGGCACGTGATGCAGGCCGTCACCGATTATGCGGGCCGGTTCCCCGACGTGACCGTCGACATGACGCTGTCCGATCGCGTGGTCGACCTGATCGAGGAAGGCTATGACGTCGCGGTGCGCGCGGCGCCGAACGGATTGAAATCGTCGTCGCTGGTCGCACGCCAGATCGCGACCGCGCACATCCTGCTGGTCGCGTCGCCCGAGTATCTCGACAAGCGCGGCACGCCGCAGACGATCGCCGATCTCGCGAACCACAACTACCTGCGGCGCGATTCGAATTCGACGATGCTCGATTCGCTGGTGATCGACGCGGCCGCCGCGTCGCGCGTGAGCCTGAACGGCAACCTGATCGTGAACCATCTCGAAGGGCTGCGCGCGGCCGTGCTCGCCGGCGCGGGCATCGCGCTGCTCGGCACCGAAGTGGTCGGCGACGACATCGAATCGGGCCGGCTCGTGCCGGTGCTGCTCGATTCGGTGCCGCCGCACGAGGCACCGATCTATGCGGTGTACGCGAGCCGTCGCCACGTGTCCGCGAAGGTGCGCTCTTTCGTCGATTTCCTGGCCGCGCGTTTCGAAGGGCAATCGTTGTGCCCGTCGATCGAATCGCACCTGCGCGTGCTGCCGATCACGCGGATGAAGCGCGCGGTCTGAGCCGCGTCGTCCGCCGCGGCGGGGCAATGAAAAAGCGCGAACCGGTTGCCGGTTCGCGCTTTTCGTTTGGCTCGACGACGCTCGCGTCGAGGGCGGCCGCGACGGCCGCCGCATCCGTCAGCGCGGGATGCCGAGCCGCGCCTTCGCGTCGTCGTACTCGCGCTTGAGCCGCTCGACGAGCGCACCCACGCTCGGCAGGTCGTCCATCAGGCCGACGCCCTGGCCGGCGCCCCAGATGTCCTTCCACGCCTTCGTCTTGTCGCTGCCGAAATTCATCTTGGTCTTGTCCGATTCCGGCAGCGCGTCCGGATCGAGGCCGGCCTTCTCGATGCTCTCGCGGATGTAGTTGCCGTGCACGCCCGTGAAGAGGTTCGTGTAGATGATGTCCGACGATTTCGCGTTCAGGATCGCGTGCTTGTAGTCGTCGATCGCGTGCGCTTCCTGCGTCGCGATGAAACGCGTGCCCATGTACGCGAAGTCCGCGCCCATCGCCTGCGCGGCGAGGATCGAGCCGCCGTTCGCGATCGAGCCGGACAGCACGATCGGGCCGTCGAAGATCTTGCGGACTTCGCCGACCAGCGCGAACGGCGACGTCGTGCCCGCGTGGCCGCCGGCGCCGGCCGCGACGAGGATCAGCCCGTCGACGCCCGCTTCGAGCGCCTTCTGCGCGTGGCGCAGGTTGATCACGTCGTGCAGCACGATGCCGCCGTAGCCGTGCACCGCGTCGACGATCTCGCGCGCCGGCGCGCGCAGGCTCGTGATGAAGATCGGCACCTTGTGCTCGACGCACACGCGCACGTCGTGCTCGAGCCGCGCGTTCGACTGGTGGACGATCTGGTTGACCGCGATCGGGCCGATCACCGCATCGGGATGTTTCGCCTTGTGGTCGGCGAGTTCCGCCTGGATCTGCGTGAGCCACTCGTCCAGTCGTTCGGCCGGACGCGCATTGAGCGCGGGGAACGAACCGACGATGCCCGCCTTGCATTGCGCTAGCACGAGTTCGGGGTAGCTGACGATGAACATCGGCGACGCGATGACGGGCAGCGTCAGGTTTTGCAGGACGGTGGGCAATGCCATGTGATGTCTCCAGTCTCCGGGGGCGTTGCGGTCGGACGATGATTCGAGTGTAGCGGCGGAACGCGTTCGTTCATATTAATACGAACGGTCGTGCGATTCTACGCGAGCTTAACAAACTCCGCGGTGTGCCGGCAATCGAGTGAGTGTTCTCTTTCTACGCTTTCGCGTGCTTACGCCGCTGTGAAGATGCGCCGGCGCTCATAAAATAGCCGCCATAACAAACCAACGAGAAACAAACCATGTCGTTTGAGGCGTTTGCACCGTTTCGCGTGACGGTGCAGGACACCGACATTTTCGGTGTCAAAGGAGGCGCGGGTCCGCCGCTGTTGTTGCTGCACGGCCATCCGCAGACCCACATGATCTGGCATCGCGTCGCCGCGACGCTCGCGAATCACTTCACGGTGATCGCCACCGACCTGCGCGGCTACGGCGCATCGGGCCGGCCGCCGAGCGACGCGCGGCACGCGCCGTATTCGAAACGCGCGATGGCGGCGGACCAGGTCGCCGTGATGCGGCATTTCGGCTTCGCGCAGTTCCACGTGTGCGCGCACGATCGCGGCGCGCGGGTCGCGCACCGGCTCGCGCTCGATCACGCGGAGGCCGTCGAGCGGATGATGCTGCTCGACATCGCGCCGACGCTCGCGATGTACGAGAAAACCGATCGCGCGTTCGCGACCGCGTATTTCCACTGGTTCTTCCTGATCCAGCCCGAGCCGCTGCCCGAGACGCTGATCGGCGCGCACACCGATGCGTACGTCGAGCGCGTGATGGGCAACCGGTCGGCCGGGCTGGCGCCATTCGCGCCCGAGGCGCTCGACGCGTACCGGGCGGCGCTCGCGCAGCCGGGCGCCGTGCATGCGATGTGCGAGGACTATCGCGCATCGGCGACGATCGATCTCGAGCACGATCGTGCGGACCTCGAACGCGGCAACAAGATCGCGTGCCCGCTGCGCGTGCTGTGGGGCGAGCACGGCGTCGTCGGCCGCTGCTTCGATCCGCTCGACGAGTGGCGTCGCGTCGCGCGCGACGTCAGCGGCCGCGCGCTCGACTGCGGGCACTACATTCCGGAAGAGGCGCCCGTCGCGCTGATCGACGAACTGCTCGCGTTCTTCGACGCGCGGGACGCGGCCGCGTGACGGGCTGGGCGGCGCGCGCCGCCGGCGGCCCGATGGTGCGCGCCGCGGCTCAGCGGTGCGCGTGGTCGTCCTCGACGAGCGGCGGCAGGCGGCGCGGCACGGGCGTCGATTTCACGATCGCGGTGCTCGTCTCCGCGCGCTCCGTCACCTTCGACAGGATGTCGTCGAGGTGCTCGATCGTGCGCAGGTAGAGCCGGCAGATGAAGCAGTCGTCGCCGGTCACCTTGTCGCATTCGACGAATTCGGGAATCCGCCGCAGCAATTCCTCGACCAGATGCAGTTGGCCCGGCAGCGGCTTCACGCGGACGATCGCCTGCAGCGTGTAGCCGAGCGCACGCGGGTCGAGCTCGACGGTGAACGCGGCGATCACGCCTTGCGCTTCCAGCCGGCGCACGCGGTCGGCCGTCGCGGGCGCCGACAGCCCGATCTGCCGCGCGAGTTCGCTGGTCGCGATGCGGGCGTCGTCGGCCAGCGCGGCGACGATTGCACGGTCGGTCGCGTCGAGCGACGCGACGGCGGGCGGGGAAAGGCGTTTCGGCATGATCGCTTTGCTTTCGAAGGTCAATCGGCTGATTCGCTTCAGTTTAGCCGTGGTTTCAGCGAAAGCAAGTTTCTAGAATCGAACTCATCCAAGCTCTTCAACGGAGTTCCTGATGGCCTCGAATGAAATTCGCCGCGGCGCCGCCGAGATGATCGTCGCGATGCTGATGTCCGGCACGATCGGCTGGCTCGTGATGTCGTCGCAGCAGCCGCTGACCAATGTCGTGTTCTTCCGCTGCGTGTTCGGCACGGCGACGCTCGCGATCGTCTGTGCGGCGTTCGGCTTCCTGCGCCGCTCGCTGTTCTCGCCGCGGATGCTCGTGCTCACGACGCTCGGCAGCCTCGCGATCGTCGCGAACTGGCTGCTGCTGTTCGCCGCGTATTCGCGCGCGTCGATCTCGATGGCGACCGCCGTCTACAACACGCAGCCGTTCATGCTCGTCGCGCTCGGCGCCATCGTGTTCCGCGAGCGGATCACCGCGTCGACGCTCGCGTGGCTCGCGCTCGCATTCGCCGGGCTCGTATTCGTGGTGCGCGTCGAACCGGCCGTGCTCGCGGTGCCCGGCGAATACCTGGAAGGGGTCGCGCTGTCGCTCGGCGCGGCGTTCCTGTACGCGATCTCGTCGATCATCACGAAGCACCTGAAGGGCACGCCGCCGCATCTGCTCGCGCTGCTGCAGGTCGGCCTCGGCATCCTGCTGCTCGCGCCGTTCGCGCACTTCGACACGTTGCCGGCGACGGCCGGGCAATGGGCCGACCTGATCGTGCTCGGCATCGTCAACACGGGGCTGATGTACGTGCTGCTGTACGGCGCGGTCCAGAAGCTGCCGACCGCGATGACGGGCGCGCTGTCGTTCGTCTATCCGGTCGTCGCGATCGCCGTCGATCGCGTCGCGTTCGGGCAGACGCTCGCGTGGACGCAGGTATTCGGCGCGCTCTTGATCCTGCTCGCGGCGGCCGGCGTGAACCTCGGCTGGCGCATCGTGCCGGCCCGTCGCACCGCGGTCGGCAACTGAAACGGTCAGAGGATTCGGCGCGGCGGCGCGCTCACGCCGCCGCGCGTCGAATGCGCGTGTCGCGAGTGAGGCGTGCCTGCGGAATGACGTCGCGCGGACGCCGTGCGCGTGCGCGAAAAGCGCTGTAAGAAGTTGTAGGGAAACACCCGATGCGATGCGCCCGCGTCGCTCGTATGATGCGGGCTGTGACGTTGATCACGTTCACAGGATTCCGATCTCGATGCCGTTCGCCCGTGAGGCTGAACGGCTTTTTTTTATGTCTCGCTGCCCGCGATCAGCCGCCGCCGCGCGTCGAGCCGCGCAAGCAGCGCGCGCCGCGCGTCGTCGTCCGACTCACGCCATCCCTTGATCTCGCCGCGCGTGCGCAGGCAGCCCGCGCACCAGTCGGTGCGCGGATCGATCCGGCAGACGTCGGTGCACGGCGACGCGACCGTGGCGACCGGCATCGTCACGTCGCTCATGCGGGCTCCCGCAACGCGACGTCCGCGACCGGCGCGCCCGTCAGCGACACGAGTTCGTGCGGCGACAGGTTGAACACCGCGTGCGGATGGCCGGCGGCGGCCCACAGGCTGTCGAGCGCGAGCAGGTCGGCGTCGATCAGCGTGACGGGTTCGACCAGATGGCCGATCGGGCAGACGCCGCCGATCGCATAGCCGGTGTTGTCGCGCACGAACTTCGCGTCCGCGCGGCCGACCGGGCCGACCTGCGCGGCGACCTTCTTTTCATCGACGCGGTTCACGCCGCTCGCGACGACCAGCACGGGCGCGCCGTCGGCCTGCCGGCGAAACAGGATCGACTTCGCGATCTGCGCGACCGAGCAGCCGAGCCCGGCCGCGGCCTCGGCCGACGTCTTGCCGGTTTCGGCGAGCATCACGATGCCTTTCGCATGGCCGCGCTCGCGCAGCAGCAGCGCGACGCGTCGCGCGGAATCGGGGAGGGAATCGAATGAAGCGGGTGTCGTCATGGGGAGGCGTCCGTGGGAGGGCGTGATCAGACGCAGTTCGCGGCGTCGGCCGCGCCCTGCGCCCTGGCAAGCAGTGCACGACCGGCGCGCGACACGTTCGCGCGGCCGATCGCGTTCGAGATGAAGTCGCCGGCCGCGACGACCTGCGCGAGATCGATGCCGGTCTCGATGCCGAGGCCTTGCATCAGGTACAGCACGTCCTCGGTCGCGACGTTGCCGGTCGCGCCCTTCGCGTACGGGCAGCCGCCGAGGCCCGCGACCGACGCGTGGAAGATCTCGATCCCTTCGAACAGCGCCGCGTAGATGTTCGCGAGCGCCTGGCCGTAGGTGTCGTGGAAATGGCCCGACAGCCGTTCACGCGGGAACACGCGCGTGACCGCGGAGAGCACCTCCCGCGTGCGCTTCGGCGTGCCGACGCCGATCGTGTCGGCGATGTCGATCTCGTCGCAGCCGAGCGCGGCGAAGCGTTCGACGACGTCGACGACCGACGCGACCGGCACCTCGCCTTGATACGGGCAGCCGAGCGAGCACGACACGCTGCCGCGCAGTCGCAGACCCGCGTCCTTCGCGGCCTTCGCGACGGGCTCGAAGCGCGCGATGCTCTCGGCGATGCTGCAGTTGATGTTCCGCTGCGAGAACGCTTCGCTCGCCGCGCCGAAGATCACGACCTCGTCGGCGCGCGCGGCGACCGCGTTCTCGAAACCCTTCAGGTTCGGCGTGAGCACCGAGTACACGGTGCCCGCGCGGCGCTCGATGCCGGCCATCACGTCGGCGCCGTCGGCCATCTGCGGCACCCATTTCGGCGACACGAACGATGCGGCCTCGACGTTGCGGAAGCCGGCGCGCGACAGCCGGTCGACGAGTGCGATCTTCACGTCGGTCGGCACGAAGGTCTTCTCGTTCTGCAGGCCGTCGCGCGGGCCGACTTCGACGATCTTGACGGCGGTGGGGAACGTCATGGTTGTCTCCGGTTTCGTGTAGGGCGGAATTCAGTAGCCGCGTGCGTAGTCGACGATCCCGCTGACGGGCGCGCCGCGCTCGAACGCGCGGATCTTGCCGGCGATCTGCTCGACGGCTTCCGCGCGCAGCGTCTCGGCCGAGCTGTGCGGCGTGATCGTGATGCGCGGCGCGCGCCAGAACGGATGGTCGTCAGGCAGCGGCTCGTGCTGGAACACGTCGAGCGTGGCCGCGGCGACCTGGCCGCTCGCGAGCGCGTCGAGCAGGTCGGCTTCGACGAGATGCGCGCCGCGCGCGACGTTGACGACGTACGCGCCGCGCGCGAGCCGCGCGAACGCGCGCGCCGACAGGATGCCGTCGGTGTCGCGCGTGCTCGGCAGCAGGTTGACGAGCACCTTCGCGCCGTCGATGCACGCGTCGAACGCGCCGTCGCCGGCGAAGGTCGCGATGCCGTCGAGCTGCTTCGCACTGCGGCTGTAGCCGCGCACCGGCAGGCCGAGCGCGGCGAGCGCGCGGGCGACCTCGGCGCCGAGCACGCCGAGGCCGAGGACCGCGACGGTGAAGCTCGCGCGCGCATGCGGTTCGAGCGGCTGCCAGCGGCGTTCGCGCTGTTGCAGGTCGTATTCGTCGAAGCGGCGCAGGTAGCGCAGCACCGCGTGCGTCACGTATTCGACCATCTGCTGCGCCATGCCCGAATCCTCGAGCCGCACCAGCGGCACGTGTGCGGGCAGCGTGCCCGGATGCGCGCGGTCGAGCGCGAGCAGCGCATCGACGCCCGCGCCGAGGTTGAAGATCGCGCGCAGGCCGTCGCGCGGCGCGAAGAACTCGCGCGGTGCGCGCCACACGAGCGCGTAGTCGGCGGCGGCCGTATCGCCCGGCTGCCACGCGCGCAGTTCGGCTTCCGGCAGCGCCCGCGCGATCTCGTCGCGCCATGCGCCGGCTTCCTGATGCGGTGAATGGAACAGGATCTTCATTGCGTGACGGCGCGCGCGCCGGCGAGGCGCGTCACGGGAACGGCGAGCGAAGCCGGGCGCGGCGCGCCGGCGGACGTAGCGGACATTGGACGACTCCTGACGAACGGCCCGGCGCGTCGGCGCGGGGACCCGTTCCGTGTGACGCTGACGGGAAGCCCACATTCTACGGTTTCGCCGCACATTGCGCCGTCGGTGCGGGCCATGCGGCCCATGCGGCTGGCTTGGGCCGCCGTCGCGCAGTCGCCGGGCCGCCGCCGGTCACCGCGCCGCGCAAAAGCAAAGCACAAAATATTGGTTCGGCTGCCGCGTACGCGACGCCACAATCGAACCTCGTCTTCAAGCAAGCGAGGGCAATCATGCGCGCATGCAGCAAATCGGCGTGGCCGCCGCGGCTCGTCACCGTCCCGGGCCTGCACGGCAGCGAAGGCGCCCACTGGCAGACCTGGCTCGAGCGGCAGTTCCCGCGCGCGTTGCGGGTCGAGCAGCACGACTGGGATGCGCCCGATCTCGCGGGGTGGGCGCAAGCGGTGCGCGCGCTGCTCGATCGCGAGCGCGGCCCGTTCGTGCTCGCCGCGCACAGCTTCGGCTGCCTTGCGACCGCGCATGCGCTCGCGCAGTGGCCGCACGTCGGCGATGTCGCGGGCGTGCTGTTCGTCGCGCCGGCGAGCCCGAAGAAATTCACGTTTGCCGGGCCGTTCGACGCACGCCGGCTCGCGGTGCCGTCGATCGTGATCGGCAGCGAGACCGATCCGTGGATGCCGCTCGGCGATGCGCGCACGCTCGCGCAGCGCCTGGGTAGCGCGTTCGTGAACCTCGGCGATGCCGGGCACATCAACACGGCGGCCGGCTACGGGCCGTGGCCGCGCGCGAAATACTTCATCGACACGCTGGTGCATTGCGCGGCGCCGCTGCGTTTTCGCGACGCGGACGACGGCTTCGAGGCCGCGCTCGTCGATCGCGCGCTCGCGCACGCGGTCTGACGGGCCGGTTGCGCGGCGCATGCCGCGCGGTGGCTGTCGCGGTAGGGCGGGCCGTCGCGCTTGCAATGCGCAGGCGGGCCTCATGGCCCTGACGGCCGCGGCCGGGTCCGAATCGCTCGGCCGGCCGTACCCGACGTGGCCCGCGAAGCGGCGCGACACCGTGCCGTTCGCGCCGTCGCCGACCGTTACGTCATGTCAGTGGCGGCTCGACGCGCGCGCCCACTGCGCTGCCTGAACAGTACCGACTCCTATCACGTGGCAGCGGGATCAGCCCGGCGACGACGCGGCGGCGCTTGAAGCGGCTGCGTTCCCAGTGGGCGTCGCATCGTCGTCGTCATCGGGCGGGTAATGCACGACGGGCGGCGCGAGCGGCGCGGCCTCGGATGCGACGGTATTCGCGGTCGCGTCGCTGTTGAACGCGCTGGCGGCGCCGCTCGATGCGCCGGCCTGCGGCACGGTGTCGGTCGCGTGGGCGTCGTGCGGTGCGTCGTCGCTGCACGCGGCGACGAACACGGCGGTACACAGAACGACGGCGACGGAAACGCGACGCATGACTTCTCTCCTGGCAGGCTGATCGGGAAACGTTTTCGAGTATGCGGGCGCGATGCGACGTTTCGGTGAATCGTTTGCGATTCCGGCGCGATCGCGAAATGGTTTCGTCCGGCTGACCGAATGCCGTCGCGGCGATCCACCGGCACGCATGGCGGAATTTTCCAGCAGAGGCGGATGCTGCGCGCATTTACACGGCGCGCCACGCCGCGACCCGGCCACGGCGACGCGGGCGCCATGCGCGGCATCGCAAACGCGATCGGCAACTTGCGACCGATGCGCGGCCGGCCGCGCCCAAAAATCGGGCGTTATTGCCGCTTCGTCAGCGAACGGCCAGCCGCGCGCCAGCGTGGCGTCATGGAAGCGTTCTCACCGCCAACTCGGTCCGTCTGCTGCCCGGTGCGCGCCGCGCACGATGGCCGGCGCTGCACCTGTATGCGGCCCCCCGCAGTTTCGCGGCACCCGAATTGCTCGTTGCCGATGCGCGTGCCGACCGCGCTGCCATCCGGGCACGCGGCGCACACCCGCGTCCATCAACCACGGAGCGAGCAGAAGCCATGTCCAGCGATCGATCCGATTCCCCGTCCGCCGAACCGGCGCGCGACGCTGCCCCGTCGCCGCTCGGGCCCGGCCGTTCAGCGCCGCTGCCGTTGCCGCACGATACGCCGTCCAGCGCCGCGCGGCGCCGTTTCCTGCAATCCGCGGCGGCTGCCGCGACCGTCAGCGCCGCATCGCACGTTCATCCGCAGTCGCCGCACGCGGCGTCCACGCCGGCCGCGCCCCGCCGCGATACGGTGCCGGCCCGGCCCGTGCATCTCGACATCAACGGGCGCGCATACACGCTGCAGCTCGAACCGCGCGTCACGCTGCTCGACGCACTGCGCGAATACGCGGGCCTCACGGGTACGAAGAAGGGCTGCGATCGCGGGCAGTGCGGCGCGTGCACGGTGCTCGTCGACGGCCGGCGCATCAACGCGTGCCTGACGCTCGCGGTGATGCACGAGGGCGAGCGGATCACGACCGTCGAAGGGCTGGCGCGCGGCGGCGTGTTGAGCCCGGTGCAGCGTGCGTTCGTCGAATGCGATGCGTTCCAGTGCGGCTACTGCACGTCCGGCCAGCTCTGCTCGGCGACCGCGCTGCTCGACGAGTTCGCGGCGGGGGCCGGGAGCGCCGCCACGGATGACGTGCGGCGCCGTCCCGCGCAGCTGTCGGACGACGAGATCCGCGAGCGCATGAGCGGCAACCTGTGCCGCTGCGGCGCGTACCCGAACATCGTCGCCGCCGTGCGCGCCGCGCATGCGGCGCACGGCTAGGCGGGGAGGGCACCGCAATGGAAGCAATCTCCTACGAACGCGCGACCGACGTCGCCGGCGCCGTGCGCGCGGCGCAGCGGCTGGGCGCGGCCTTCATCGGCGGCGGCACGAACCTGCTGGACCTGATGAAGGGCGGCGTCGCGCGGCCCGTCACGCTCATCGACATCACGCGGATCGCGGGCCTCGATACGGTCGATGCGCTGCCCGGCGGCGGCGTGCGCATCGGTGCGCTCGTGCGCAACAGCGATGCGGCCGATCATCCGCGCGTGCGCGCCGACTATCCGCTGCTGTCGCAGGCGCTGCTCGCTGGCGCGTCCGCGCAATTGCGCAACATGGCGACCGTCGGCGGCAACCTGATGCAGCGCACGCGCTGCCCGTATTTCTACGACCCCGCGTTCGCGCAATGCAACAAGCGCGAGCCGGGCAGCGGCTGCGCGGCGATCGGCGGCCACAACCGGATGCACGCGATCCTCGGTGCGAGCCCGCAGTGCGTGGCGGTGAACCCGTCGGACATGAGCGTCGCGCTCGCCGCGCTCGATGCGGTCGTGCAGGTGAGCGGCCCGCGCGGTGCACGGCAGATTCCGATCGCGTCGTTTCACCGCTTGCCGGGCGATCGTCCCGATCTCGACACGACGCTCGAACCGGGCGAACTGATCACCGCGGTGGACTTGCCGCCGCCGCGCTTTGCCGACCATGCGCACTATCTGAAGGTGCGCGATCGCGCGAGCTACGCGTTCGCGCTGGTGTCGGTCGCGGCCGCCCTGCGGATGGAGGGCCCGCGCGTCGCCGACGCGCGAATCGCGCTCGGCGGCGTCGCGCACAAGCCGTTGCGTGCAACGGAAGCGGAAGCGCATCTCGTTGGCCGCACGCCGACCGACGCGACGCTGCGCGAGGCGGCCGCGCTGGCATTGCGCGATGCGCGTCCGCTCGACGGCAATGGCTTCAAGGTCGCGCTCGCGCAGCGGGCGATCGTCCGTGCGGTCGAAACGGCAGCCGCCATGACGGGAGGTGCCGCATGAACACGATGACGGGACAGCCGCTCGACCGTGTCGACGGTGTACTGAAGGTGACGGGCGGCGCGCACTACGCGGCCGAATTCTCCGATACGCGGCTCGCGCACGCGGTGCTCGTCACGAGCACGATCGCATCCGGCAGGATCGAGTCGATCGATGCGGCGCGCGCCCGCGCGATGCCGGGCGTGCTGATCGTGATCACGCACGAGAACGCGATGCGGCTGCCCAACGGCGGCCGGCCGCCGCTGTCGCCGCCGGCCGGGCGCCGCCTCACGTTGCTGCAGGACGACACGGTGCGCTACAGCAACGAACCCGTCGCGGTCGTCGTCGCCGAAACGCTCGAGCAGGCGACCGACGCCGCCCATGCCGTGCAGGTGCGCTATCGCGCGACCGATGCCGTCGCGGATTTCGCGCACGCGAAGCGCGGCGCGCGCATGCCGCCGAAGCAGCAGGGCCGCGCGATGGATACGCAGCGCGGGGACGTCGATGCAGGCCTGCGCGAAGGCGCGGTGCACATCGACGCGACCTATACGACGCCGATGCAGCACCACAACCCGATCGAGCCGCACGCGACGATGGCGCGCTGGGACGGCCCGACGCTCACGCTGCACGATGCGACGCAGGGCGTGTCGGGCGCGAGCACGGCGGTGGCCGCCGTGTTCGGCATCGCACCGGAACACGTGCGCGTGATTTCGCCGTTTCTCGGCGGCGGCTTCGGCTGCAAGGGCTCGTCGTGGTCGCACGTGTCGTTGTGCGCGATGGCCGCGAAGCAGGTCGGGCGCCCGGTTCGCCTCGCATTGACGCGGCCGCAGATGTTCGGCTCGGTCGGCGGGCGGCCGTTCACCGAACAGCGCATCGTGCTGGCCGCTCGCCAGGACGGCACGTTGACGGCGATGCGCCACGACACGATCGCCACCACGTCGACGTTCGAGGACTGGATGGAAATGTGCGGGATGCCGTCGCGGATCATGTACGCGGTGCCGAACCACGCGACCACGCACCGGATTGTGCCGCTGAACGTCGGCACGCCGACGTTCATGCGCGCGCCCGGCGAGGCGTCGGGCTCGTTCGCGCTCGAATCGGCGATGGACGAGCTCGCGTGGCAACTCGGCATGGACCCGGTCGCGCTGCGGCTCGCGAATTACGCGGAAGTCGATCCGCAGGACGGCAAGCCGTGGTCGAGCAACAAGCTGCGCGAATGCTACGAGGTCGGCGCGCGGCGCTTCGGCTGGTCGCGCCGCACCGGCGCGCCGCGCACGCTGCGCGACGGCGACACGCTGATCGGCCTCGGGATGGCGGCCGCCACGTATCCGGCGAACCGCAGCGAAGCGTCGGCGCGGGCGCGCATCCTGCCGGACGGCACGGCCGAGGTCGCGTCGGGCACGCAGGACATCGGCACCGGCACCTATACGGTGATGACGCAAGTCGCGGCCGACGCGCTCGGTTTCGCGCCGCAGAACGTGCGCTTCGCGCTCGGCGACTCGAGCCTGCCGCGCGCGCCGGTATCGGGCGGCTCGCAGTCGGCGGCGAGCGTGGCGCCCGCCGTGCGCGAGGCCGCGCTGCAGGCGCGCGCGAAGCTGATCGCGCTGGCGATCGCCGATCCGGGTTCGCCGCTGCACGGCGCCGCGGCCGATGACGTGACGGTCGACAACGGCTGGGTCGTGCATCGCGGCGAGCCGTCGCGGCGCGATCCGGCCGCGGCGGTGATCGCGCGTGCGGGCGGCCGGCCGATCGACGCGCAGGCGACGACGAAGCCGGGCGACGAGAAGTCGCGTTATGCATCCCATTCGTTCGGCGCGGTGTTTGCCGAAGTGCGCGTCGATGCCGAACTCGGCACGATTCGCGTACCGCGCATCGTCGGCGTCTACAGCGTCGGCCGCCTGCTCAACGCGAAAACGGCACGCAGCCAGCTGATCGGCGGGATGGTGTGGGGGCTCGGCACCGCGCTCGAGGAGGGTTCGCATCTCGACGTGCGGTACGGCCGCTTCACGAACGCGAATCTCGCCGAATATCACGTGCCCGTGAACGCGGACATCGGCGAGCTCGACGTGAGTTTCGTCGACGAAAACGACACGCATTTCAATCCGCTCGGCATTCGCGGCATCGGCGAGATCGGCATCACCGGCGTGCCGGCCGCGATCGCCAATGCGGTCTATCACGCGACCGGCGTGCGGGTGCGCGATCTGCCGATCACGCTCGACAAGGTGGCGATGCCGATGCGCGCGTGAGCGTCGCCGTCGGCGTCAGCGCCGCGGCGTCCTGCGCCGCACTTCGCCGCGCAGCCAGTCGAGCCACGTGCGGATCACCGCTTCCTGAGGATGGCCGGGGCGCCACACGACGTAGTGCGCGTACACGTCGGCGATGCGCACCGTCGACACGCGCACGAGCGTGCCGTCAGCGAGTTCGGGCTCGATCAGCGAGCGGCGCGCGAGGGCGACGCCGCGGCCTTGCAGCGCGGCGTCGATCAGCGCGTTCGCATCGGTGAAGCGCGGTGCGCGCGCAGATTCGGTGAGGTCGAGCCGCGCGGCCTGGAACCACGGTTCCCACGGCTGCGCGGGATGGCGCAGCAGCGTCGCGCGCACGAGGTCGGCCGGCGTGCGCGGGGCGACGCCGTCGCGATTGCGGTACGCGGGGCTCGCGACCGGAAAGATCGTCTCGTTCATCAGCTTCTCGGCGACGACGCCGGGCCACGTGCCGGGCCCGTAGCGCAGCGCGACGTCGATGCGGTCGCGCTTGCGCAGCGGCGCGAGCGCGACGTTCGGATGCAGCACGATCGCGATGTGCGGGTGTGCCGCCGAGAAGCGCGGCAGGCGCGGCGCGAGCCAGCGCTCGGCGACGCTCGGCAGCACGCTCACGTTCAGCGTCACGTCGCAGGTGCGCGGGCGGCTGCGCACCGTCAGCGCGGGTTCGAACGCGCGTTCGAGCACGCTCAGGCCCTGGCGCACCTGCAATGCGAGCGCGTGCGCGGCATGCGTCGGCGTCGCGCCGTTGCGTTCGCGCGTGAACAGCGGATAGCCGAGCTGCGCCTCGAGCGCGCGGATGTGCTGGCTGACCGCGCCTTGCGTGAGCGCGAGCTCGTCGGCCGCGCGCGTGAAGCTCTGCAGCCGCACGGCGGCTTCGAACGCGCGCAGCGTCTGCAGCGGAGGGAGGTGGATGCGTCGCATGCGGGTATTAGTAACACTAATGTCCGAGCACGACAATTCATCGTTTGTCGCGCATCGGCATGCGTTCCTACACTCGGTTCCGTCTTCCACAGCCCGTCACGCCAAGCCGCCATGAACGCCTATCGTCTCTATCTTTCGCCGGGCGCCTGCTCGCTCGCCGCCCACATCGCGCTGGAGGAAACCGGCGCGCCGTTCGACGTCGAAATCGTCTCGGTGAAGGAGCGGCAGAACCTCGACGCGCGCTATCTCGCGATCAACCCGAAGGCGCGCGTACCCGTGCTCGCGATTCCGGGCGAGCCGCGCGTGCTGACCGAAACGCCGGCGATCCTCACGTATCTCGCACGCCGCTATCCAGACGCGCAATTGCTGCCGCTCGTCGATCCGCTGCGCGAGGCGCGGTGCCACGAATGGCTCGCCTGGCTGGTCGGCTGGGTGCACGGCGTCGGCTACGGCGCGCTGTGGCGGCCCGGTCGCTTCATCGACGATCCGGCGCTGCACGGCGCGGTCAGCGCGCACGGACGCAGCACGATCGACGCCGCGAACGCGTCGATCGAAGCTCTGCTGGCCGACGGCCGCACGTGGGCCGAGCCGGGTGCGCATTCGATCGTCGATCCGTTCCTGCTCGTGCTGTATCGCTGGGGCGTCGCGATCGGGCTCGACATGACGCGGCATCCCGCATGGACCGTGCATGCACAGCGCGAGGCCGAACGGCCGGCCGCGCGGCGTGCGCTGGCGCGCGAGGCGGTTTGACACGGCGGCGCGCGGGCAGCCGGCGGCGCGGCCGTTCCGTGCGGCGGTTCGTTCGGACCGCGAAGTTCGGACGTGTCCAATTGTCATGTCGCGCTCAATTCTATTGAATGAGAAGCATTCTCATCAATGGAATGGAGTGAACATGAGCCGTTGTATCCAGTCGAGCGCGACGCCGCCGCGCCGCGCGACCGCATCCGTCGCGTTCGCGATGATGACCTGTGCGGCCGCGCCGGCCTGCGCGGAGGAAGGCGAGCCGCGCCGCGCGCCGCACCTGGACCCGATCGTCGTGCACGGCGCGCGCGACGCCGGGTCGCGCGTCGACCGGTCGGGTTCCGCCAAATATGCGACGCCGCTGCTCGACGTGCCGCAGACGATCACCGTCGTCCCGCGCGCGGTGCTCGACGAACAGCAGGCGCTGAGCTTGCGCGAGGCGCTGTCGAACGTCGCGGGCATCACGTTCAACGCCGGCGAGGGCGGCGGCGGGTCGGGCGATATGTTCAATATCCGTGGTTTCGGCGCGAACGCGAACCTGCAGCTCGACGGGCTGCGCGACAGCGCGCAGAACAATCGCAGCGACCTGTTCAACGTCGAGGCGGTCGAGGTGATCAAGGGGCCGAATTCGGTGTTCGGCGGCGCGGGCACGACGGGCGGCTCGGTGAACCTGGTCAGCAAGACACCGAAGGCCGGCGCGTTCACCGAGGCCGGCACGATGCTCGGCACGTCGGACTACCGCCGCGTGACGCTCGATGCGAACCGGCCGCTGGCCGGCACCGACGGCCGCGCGGCGTTCCGCCTGAATGCGATGGCGCACGTCAACGACGTGCCCGGCCGCGACGACATCCGCAAGCGGCGCTGGGGCATCGCGCCGTCGCTCGCGTTCGGTCTCGGCACGCCGACCCGCGTCACGCTCGGCTATTTCCACCAGTACGACAACAACCTGCCCGACTACGGGCTGCCGGCGCACAACGGCCAGGTGCTGGCCGGCGTGTCGCGCGACCGCTATTTCGGCTGGCGCAATCTCGACCGCGAACGCATCACGTCGGATACGTTCACCGTGAAGGCCGAACACGACGTGTCGTCCGGCCTGAAGGTGCAGAACCTGAGCCGCTATGCGCACCTGAATCGCGACACGGTGATTTCGGCGTCGCACGTGAACCTGCAGGGCCTGCCGCCGGGGCGCTACAAGCCGGCCGGGCCGCAGGGCTATGGCCGCGATGCGTCGACCGCGATGTGGGCGAACCAGACGAACGTCACCAGCGCGTTCTCGACGTTCGGCATCGGGCATACGCTGGTCACGGGCTTCGAGATCTCGCGCGAGACGTACGGCCGCACGACCTATTCGTACGGGCTCAACCGCTTCTACCCGGCCGACGGCTTCGCGCTCGCCGCGCCGCCCGGCGTGTGGCGCGGCCCGGCGCAGCGCCAGGACAGCGCGCGCAACGACACAGCGCTGGTCGTGAAGGCGCTGTACGCGTTCGACACGATCTCGGTGGGCCGCTACTGGGACATCGACGTCGGGCTGCGGCACGACTGGATCGACGGCCGGTCGGAAGGCACCGCGGCCGGCAAGCCCACCGAGCGCGCGGATACGGCCGATCGGCATCTGAGCACGCGCGCGGGGCTCGTGTTCAAGCCGACCGACAACGGTCGCGCGTATTTCGCGTACGGGACGTCGTTCAACCCGTCCGCCGAATTCCTCGTGACCACCGGCTCCGGCGTGAGCGCGGCGACCGGCGCGCTCGCGCCCGAGAAAAACGAGAGCTTCGAACTCGGTGCGAAATGGGAGGGGCTCGCGGGCATCGCGCTGAACGGCGCGCTGTTCCAGACCGAAAAGAAGAACGCGCGCGAACGAATGGCCGACGGCAGCTATGCGCTCGTGGGCCGGCAACGCGTGCGCGGCGTCGAGCTCGGCGCCGCCGGCAAGGTGACGCCGCGCTGGGACGTGTTCGCGAACTACACGTACCTCGCGAGCGTGACGCTCAGCTCGCCGTCGTCGCCGCGGCGCGACGGGCAGGCGCTCGGCAACACGCCGCGGCACGCGTTCAACGTGTGGACGACCTATCGGTTGCCGGCGGGCTGGACGCTCGGCTACGGTTCGCACTTCGTCGGTCGGCGCAACGTGACGTCGCAGGGCGACGGCAAGCTCGGCGCGTACTGGGTGCACAACCTGATGGCGAGCTACGACGTGAGCCGCCGGCTGCGCATCCAGCTGAACGTCGACAATCTGTTCGATCGCGCGTACGTCGAACGCGTGCGGCAGGTGTCGGGCAGCGAATCGCGGTCATCGGCGGTCGAGTTCGGCGACGGCCGTTCGGCGATGCTGTCGGCCGTGTACAAGTTCTGACCGCACCGCGCGACGGCGGCCGCCGCTCGACGCCGTCGGCCGCCGCGCGCGCCCGTCAGCGCGCGAACAGCGGGTAGGTCGCGGCGGCGATCAACGCCGCGGCGAGCCACACCACGCTCCAAGAAGTCGCGGCGAGCAGCGGCGGAATCGCGAGCGGCGTCGCGAACAGGCCGAGGTAGACGACCGTGTTGGCCATCCCGAGCGCGGTGCCCGCGTGGTTCGCACCCGCGAGCGTCGCGAGCTCGGTGTACGCGACGCCGTGCCATGCCGACACGCACACGCCGGCGAACACGAGAATCGCGACGATCGCGGCGAGCGGCACATGCGGGCTGCCGGCCGTCGCGGCCGCGAGCAACGTGAACGACCCGGCCGCGACGAACACGGAACCGCGCAGGTACGCGCGCCGGTTGCCGTGCCGGTCGGTATGGCGGCCGCTCCAGACGCGCATCACCATCGCGCCGAGCTGCAGTGCGACCATCGCCGTGCTGATACCGGCGAGGCCGAGCCGGCCGAAGTCGTGCAAGAACACCGTCGCGAACGTGAGCACCGCGAACTGCGGCGCGCACAGCAGGCCGATGCCGAGCACGATGCGCCACACCGGGCCGCTCGCGAGCGGGTTGCGCGCGTGGCCGGCGGGCTGCGGCTGTGGCACGGCGAGCGGCGTGGCTAGGGACGTGGCGACGTGCGCCGGGGCTGGCGCGGCGGGCGGCTCGTGCAGCCAGCGCCAGGTGAGCGCCGCCGATCCCGCGCACAGCAGCATCAGCGCACCGAACACCGCGGCGAAGCCGGCATGCGACGCGAGCGACGGCAGCAGCGCCGCACCGAGGCCGCCGCCGAGCGGCACGGCCGTCTGGCGGATACTCATCGCGAGCCCGCGTTCGCGCTCGCCGAACCAGCGCATCACCGCGCGCCCGCTCGACCCGTTCACGCTGCCGCCGAGCAGCCCGACGCAGCCCATGGCCGCGACGACCCGCATCAGCGGCGGCACCGCGTGCGCGGTCGGGGCGATCGTGCACATCATCAGCGCGAGCATCGCGGCCGTCGCGACGAGCCCGGTCAGCAGCACGCGGCGGTCGCCGAAGCGGTCGGCGGCGATGCCCCACGGCAGCTCGGACAGCGCGACGCCGAAGCCGAGCGCGCCAAGCACGAGGCCGAGTGCGCCGTTGTCGAGGTGGTAGGCCGAGCGCATCCAGACGGCCGTGGTCGGAATGCCGGCCGCGGCAGCCGAAAAGCTCAGGTTCGCGGCGACGCCGGCGCCCAGCACGCGCCAGCGATGGGCCGGCCCGCGCACGTCGCGGGCAGTCGAAGAGGGGGAAGCGATGCACGAGGTATCCATGACGGAGGCCCGATTCGAAGTTGACGTCCACAGTCTGGCGGCCTACATTCATCCTGAAAATCGGAAAGTTTTTGATGAATCGTTCGATAAATCAGGATGATTGAGATGCCCGAACACGACATTGCGCGCGACGGCGGCGAGCCGCTCGCGGGCGCCGACGCGGCGCTGGCGCGGCCCAACTTCGACGTCGCGGCGTTGCGCAGCCTCGTCGCGGGCGTGGATCTCGGCAGTTTCGCGAAGGCGGCCGACCGCGTCGCGCGCTCGTCGTCGGCGGTGAGTGCGCAGATCCGCAAGCTCGAGGAGCAGGCCGGCACGCCGCTGTTCGTGAAAGCCGGGCGCGGGCTCGCGCTGACCGACGCCGGCGACGCGATGCTGCGCTACGCGCGGCGGATGATCGAGCTGAACGACGAGGCGGCCGCGGCCGTGCGCGGCGTGAAGCTCGACGGCTGGGTACGGGTGGGGCTGCAGGAGGATTTCGGCGAGGCGATCCTGCCGGACGTGCTCGGGCGGTTCGCGCGCGCGCATCCGAAGGTGAAGATCGAGGCGCGCGTGGCGCGCAATGCCGACCTGCTCGACCGGCTCGATGCGAACCAGCTCGATCTGGCGCTCGTGTGGGGCGATCCGGCGTCGGCGGCGCTCGTGTCGCGGGCGGGGATCGACGGCGAAGCGATCGCGCACGTGCCGATGCAATGGATCGGCGCGGTGGCGGGCGGGGGTGTCGGGATGCCGGATGGCGGCGGGGATGCGGGTGGGGAGGGCGGTGTCGGCGAAGCGGGCGGTCGTGCGGTGCGGGGGACGGACGAGCCGTTGCCGCTCGTCGTGTTCGACCGGCCGTGCCGGTTCTTCGGCGCGGCGACCGATGCGCTCGACCGCACCGGCGTGCCGTGGCGCGTCGCGTTCACGACGCCGAGCCTGGCCGGGCTATGGGCGGCCGCGGCGGCCGGCCTCGGGCTGACGGTGCGCTCGCATTACGGGCTGCCCGCGTCGGTGCGCGTGCTGGATGCCGCGTCGTGCGGGCTGCCGGCGCTGCCGAGCTTGCCGCTGATCCTGCTGCGACGCACGTCGGCGGCGACGCCGACGGTCGAGCGGCTCGCGCGGATCGTGACGCAGGCGGTGCGGGGAGCGACGGAGCAGGCGCTTGCCGCGTGATTCCTATGCCGCGGCGGCGTCCGGCTCGATCGCCTCGAGCCCCGCACAGAGCTTCTCCAACCGCGCCCGCAACGCGTCGCTCGCCGGCACGAACGGCAGCCGCAACCCGTCCTCGCACCATCCTTGCGCGGCGAGCACGGCCTTCACCGGCGCCGGGTTCGGTTCCGCGAACAGCGCCGCGACGAGCGGCTGCAGCGCGACCGACAGGCGCCGCGCGTCGGCGAGCCGCCCGTCGCGCAGCCACGCGTGAATCCGCACATGCCATTCGGGCAGCACGTGCGCGCTGCTCGCGATCGCGCCGTGCGCGCCCGCGCACATCGCCGCGAAGTTCTGGTTGTCGTCGCCGGACAGGATCGCGAGCGGCGTGTCGTGTACCAGCCGGCTCATCCGGTCGAGCGTGCCGCCGCATTCCTTGATGCCCGCGACGCGCGGATCGCGGGCGAGCGCCTGCAGCGTGTCCAGTTCGACGTTCACGCCGGTGCGGTACGGGATGTTGTAGACGAGCACCGGCAGGTCGGCCGCGTCGACGATCGCTTCGACATGGCGGCGGATGCCGTCCTGCGTCGGCCGCACGTAGACGGGTGGCGTGACGAGCAGCCCGTCGGGCCGCAACGCCGCGAGTTCGCGCGCGCGGGCGGCCGCGAAATGCGTCGCGCTCGCGGTCAGCCCGACGACGATCGGCAGCCCGGGCGCCGCGTCGCGCAGCGTCGCGAACACCGCGTCCTGTTCGCGCGCGTCGAGCAGCACGCCTTCACCGGTCGTCGCACCCGCGACGAAGCCCGCGATGCCTGCGGCCGCATAGTGGCGCGCGAGTCGCGCGAGCGCGGCATGGTCGACTTCGCCGTGGTGGAACGGCGTGATGATCGGCAGCCAGATACCTTCGAAACGTGTGTTCATGCAAAGCCTCATGGTGGAAACGGAGTGGGAAGGAACCGTTCCGCCGGCGGAGTGCCGGAGCGAGGCGTGCGAGCAAGGAGAAAGAAACGACCTGCGGGCATCCCGTCCGGCATTCGCCTGACGGGACGCGACGTCCCCGTCAGTCGAGGAGTCGTTTTTTCAGTTTCAGCCCGGCCGCGCGCGCACCTGCCGCGACGGCGGCGAGGATCGAGGGCGAGCGCAGGAAAGCGGACATGGATGAACCGTGAGTGGGCTGAGCGGCGATCTTAACACCGGGGCGGCGGCGCGCGCGAGCCCCGGCCGTCGTTTAGCATGTTTCGAGATTTGCTTTCCACGACTGATTGGAAGGCGCGCCGCGGCCGGCCGCTAGAATGCCCGCTTACGTTTCGATGACAGCGCGTACGCGGGCGGTCACGCACATTCACCACCACTGGAAACGGGGCATATCACGATGGCAAGCATCAAGGGGATCGGTCGCTGGCTGCACACGGGCGCGGCGGCGGCGCTGGTCGTGGCGGCGACGGCCGCGCACGCGGACACGTCGATCCTGAACGTGTCGTACGACGTGACGCGCGAGCTGTACAAGGACATCAACGCGAGCTTTGCCGCGGCCTACAAGCAGAAGACCGGCGAGACGGTCACGATCAAGCAGTCGCACGGCGCGTCGAGCGCGCAGGCGCTGTCGGTACTGCAGGGGCTGCAGGCCGACGTCGTGACGATGAACCAGCCGAACGACATCGACCTGCTCGCCGAGCGCGGCCAGCTGCTGCCGAAGGACTGGCGCGCGCGTTTCCCGGACAACAGCTCGCCGTACTCGACGACGATGGTGTTCCTCGTGCGCAAGGGCAACCCGAAGGCGATCAAGGACTGGAGCGATCTCGCGAAGCCGGGCGTGCAGGTGATCATCGCGAACCCGAAGACGTCGGGCAACGGCCGCTATGCGTATCTCGCCGCGTGGGGCTTCCAGAAGCAGAAGGGCGCGACCGACCCGCAGGCGCTCGACTTCGAGAAGGCGATCTTCCGCAACGTGCCGGTGCTCGATTCGGGCGGCCGCGGCGCGACGACGACGTTCACGCAGCGCGGCATCGGCGACGTGCTCGTCACGTTCGAGAACGAAGTCGCGCTGATGGACACGGGCGCATCGGGCGCGCAGTTCGACGCCGTGTATCCGTCGGCGAGCATCCTCGCGGAGCCGCCCGTCGCGGTCGTCGACAAGGTGGTCGACAAGAAAGGCACGCGCAAGGTCGCGCAGGCGTATCTCGACTACCTGTACACGCCGGAAGCGCAGGAGATCATCGCGCAGCACCATCTGCGCCCGCGCGACGCGGCCGTGCTGAAGAAGCATGCGGCCGAGTTCAAGGCGCTGAAGACGTTCAGCGTCGAGCAGGTCTTCGGCAGCTGGGCGAACGCGCAGAAGACCCATTTCGCCGACGGCGGCACGTTCGACCAGGTGATCGTCGACCGGAAGTGATCGCGGCGCGCGCCACGCGCGACCCCGCATGACGATTTAGCCGGCCGCTCGTGCGGCCGGCTTTTTTTGCGGCTGCGCGGCGGCTTCCGGTTCCGAAGCGGCCTGCATTCCCGGCCACCGCCGCGCGTGCTACGCTCATCGCCTTCCTGCAACCGGCGCCGCGCGATGAACGTCGATTCGTCTTCCCCAGCCTCCCGCGGCCGTGGCCGCAAGATCTGGTCGGGCACCCGCCCGGTGATCGCGTACGGGATGCCGCCGCTCGGCTGGCGCGACTTCTATCACCGCGCGCTGACGGTGAGCTGGCCCGTGTTCTTCCTGTCGCTCGCGGTGCTGTTCCTGCTGCTCAACAGCGGCTTCGCGATGCTCTATCTGCTCGGCCATGAGCCGATCGCGAACCAGGCGCCGCCCGGCTTCGGCGGCGCATTCTTCTTCAGCGTCGAGACGCTCGCGACCGTCGGCTACGGCGACATGCATCCGCAGACGGTCTATGCGCATCTCGTCGCGACGTTCGAGATCTTCGTCGGGATGTCGAGCATCGCGTTGGCCACCGGGCTCGTGTTCGCGCGTTTTTCGCGGCCGCAGGCGAAGATCCTGTTCGCGCGCAACGCGATCGTGCGGCCGCTGAACGGCCGGATGACGCTGATGGTGCGCGCCGCGAATGCCCGCCAGAACGTGATTGCCGAGGCGCAGGCGAAACTGCGGCTGATGCGCGTCGAAGGCACGCACGAGGGCTACGCGCTGCGCAAGATTCACGACCTGCCGCTCGTGCGCAACGAGCATCCGATCTTCCTGCTCGGCTGGAACCTGATGCACGTGATCGACGAGTCGAGCGCGCTGTTCGGCGAGACGCCCGAATCGCTCGCCGCGCGCGACGCGCAATTGCTGATCACGATCGAGGGTTCGGACGAGACCACCGCGCAGGTCATGCAGGCGCGTCATGCGTGGGCGCATGGCGAGATCCGCTGGCGCCACCGCTATGTCGACCTGATGCACGACGAGGACGGCATCACGCACATCGATTACACGCATTTTCATGAAGTCGTGCCGATCGACGACGACACCGACGAACGCGGTTCGCCGGGCGTGGTGATCGACGCGGACACGTCGGCGCCGGGGCCCGTCGGGCAGGCGTGATCGAGGGCGGCGGGTGCGGCCACGCTGCGCGTCACGCGTGCAGCAGGCGCGCCGCTTCGCGCTGTTCGATCGCGACCGCGCGGCGGAACGCGTCGCGATCCTCGGCGCGCGCGACGTAGTCGCCGAGCACGCCTTCGTGCGGCAGCAGATGCGCGTCGAACGCGATCTTCAGCGTGCTCGCGAGCAGCAGGTCGGCGGCGGTGAAGCGTTCGCCGACGAGCCAGCGGCTATGGGCGAGCGCTTGCGCGAGGGCGCGCTGCACGCGCGCGATGTTGCCCCAGCCGAACGCGACGGGGTTGCCCGACGCGCCGGTGAATTTCTCGGCCATCGCCGGTTCGAGGCAGGTCGGCGTGAAGAACATCCACTGGAGGAACCGGCCGCGCAGCGGATCGTCGGGCGCGACACCGAGCCCGGCAGCCGAGCAGCGGTCGGCGAGATAGAGCAGCACGGCGCCCGATTCGGCGAACGGCGCGCTGCCGTCGTCGAGCGCGGGCAGCTTGGCCATCGGGTTGACCTGCACGAACGCATCGCTGCCCTGTTCGTGCGAGCGCAGGTCGATCGGCACGAGTTCGTACACCACGCCGATTTCCTCGAGCATCCACAGCGCCCGGAATGCCCGGGTCTTCGGCCAGTAGTAGAGCTTCATCATGCCTCCGCGTTTGGGTGCAGGTGTCGATCCGGTGGATGCTCAAGCGTACCCGAGCGCAGGAGGTTGGGACAGGGGCGCGCGGCGGGGGGCGTCCGGTTCGATTGCATCCGGTGAATCGGGCGAAATACCGCGTAGCGCCTTGCACAATGGGCGTTCAGTGGGTAACTGGTTATATAAAAACTAGTGATGAAAATTCATCGAAATCCCCGGCGTAAATCCGCATGACTACGCGATGCCCGACCCGTTCGGTCGTACCCGCACAGAGGAACGCCATCGCCGTCCGCGATCGCCGACGCATCACCCAACGCCGCACTCACCGGAGCCCCTCTCACGCATGGCAAACGACGACCGCATCACGATCATTCCGCGCAGAACGCCCGAATCGGCGGCCATGGTGGCCGAGGTTCAACGAGCAATGGCGATCACTGCGCGGCTCAACCGCCTGACGTTCGACGATGCGGCGGACGTACGCGCATTGTTCGGTGAACTGATCGGCACGCAGGTTGACGACGGTTTCACGCTGATCCCGCCGTTCTACGCAACGGGCGGCACCGGCATGAAGGTCGGGCGCAACGTGTTCGTCAACCAGAACTGCACGTTCTACGACCTGGGCGGGCTCGAGATCGGCGACGACGTGATGATCGGCCCGAACGTCAGCCTGATCACGTCCGGCCATCCGGTCGAGCCTTCGCGGCGGCGCGATTGCGTGGTCGCGAAGCCGATCGTGATCGGCCGCAACGTATGGATCGGCGCGGGCGCGACGATCATCGGCGGCGTGACGATCGGCGAGAACGCGGTCGTCGCGGCCGCAGCCGTCGTCACCCGGAACGTTCCGCCGAATACGCTGGTCGGCGGCAATCCGGCGAAGATCATTCGAGCGATTGCGGAATAAAGTCGCCCGGGCCCGCGTGCCGGCGTGATGAAGCGTCGACGGAGGGATGTGGACAACCCTCCGCCAGAGCGAGTCGAAACGCTGTGCATTTGAACGGTGAGTGTGCCGCTGAGGCCGTCCGGACAAGCCATTGCGGCATTTCGCGGTTGTCGCGCGCCGGGTCGTCCGTCGATCGGCAGATGAAGATCTGGTCGTGCGCCCGGTTGTGGATATCCGGGCATCGAAACGAGTCGGCGACCTGTGGTTTTCACAGGTGAGGAGACCGGACGGTGCGCGAGACATCAAGCGGGTTGTGGACAACTCGCGGCAAGACGAAGCGAAATGCTGTGAAATTCAACGGTGAGTGTCGCGCCCGATCTGGCGGTGCGCCCGCACTGGCGTGGGTTTCCAGCCGTTGCCGTGGCTCGGGGCGACGCGCATTCTAGCCGAATGGCGTGAATGCGTGACCATCACCTCCGGGCCGCGCGACGTCGATATCCGGCTCCGGCCCCCAATCGAAGGGCTGTGCATTCTAACGGTGAGCGCAGGCGCGCGGTTCGCAACGTGCGGATTTCGATGCGCCGGTCGCCTTCTCCAGCGACTCGGCACGCTGTGTAATTCAATGGTGAGCGTCAGCTCGCGATCGGCGTGCAGCCCGTCAGGATGCGGCCGTTGGACCGCCGATGCCGCGCGAAACGGTGTTTCTGTCAGGTTCGAGCGCAAGAGCGGGAGCAACGACGATGTGCATGCTCGTGTGGATATCCGTCCGCCGAAACGACTCGCGGCACTGTGTATTTCGACGGTGAGCATCGGCGCCCGATCGGGTGATGAGCCGCTTCCGGCATGGATTGCCCGTCGTCGGTACCCTTCGAAGCGTGCCTTTGCCATACATCGGGGAGCGCCCGTCCATGTGGATATCCAGCCCACTCAAACACTCGAAGCGCTGTGGTTTTCAACGGTGAGGGTGCGCGGATGGTCACGAGGCAATGCAGATCCGGACGTGGACAACTGCCACCGCAGCCAGTCGAAGCCCAGGGTATTCGAACGGTGAGTGCGAAAGTCGGACCGACGAAACGCGCGATTTCCCATGTGGATATCCACCGCCGCAACCCACTTGCCGCGCTGTGAATTTCAACGGTGAGCGTCGCTGCCCCGAGTGCCCTGCATGCCGATTCCGGATGTGGACATCCCGCCCCCGACGCCACTCGAAACGCTGTGCAATCGAACGGTGAGCGCGCGAGCCCGGTCGGCCGAAGGGCGCGACATTGTGGACATCCGTCGCCGCCGATCAATCGGAATCCTGTGCATTTCAATGGTGAGAGTGATGGTCCGATGCCGCTGAAACCCTTGTCGCACGGGCGTCGAGCGGCATTCTCCGGCCAAGCTGCGCGCCTGACGGCCCGCGCCGCCTTTTCCGCCAGACTGCCCGACCGCTGCGAAGCACCGACCCATCCCACTCCGGCACCCCGCGCGAAAACTCTCTCAAATCCCGCTAAAAAGCTGCACAGTTTTTCTCACCGCACGCCGGTCCGAGCAAGATGAGAAAAAACATTCTCGGCGGCGCGCGAAAAAATAGAGCCATTCGCTGCCGCACTCATGCGTCACCCGGCGCCCGCCGCGCACGGCCGAGAACAGCACAACAGCACAATCCGGAGACTTCCCCACATGACCGCCCGCCTGCCCGTCGACGGCCCGCCCGCCCTGTCCGACTACCGCCTGACCGACAACCTGACCGCGACGCGCGGCCGGATCTTCCTGACCGGCACGCAGGCGTTGATCCGCCTGCTGCTGATGCAGCGCACGGTCGATACCGAGCAAGGTCTCAACACGGCCGGCTTCGTCAGCGGCTACCGCGGCTCGCCGCTCGGGATGGTCGACCAGCAGCTGTGGAAGGCGAAGAAACTCCTCGACACGAGCGGCGTGCACTTCCTGCCCGCGATCAACGAGGAACTCGGCGGCACGGCCGTGCTCGGCACGCAGCGGGTCGAGGCCGACCCCGAACGCACGGTCGAGGGCGTGTATGCGATGTGGTACGGCAAGGGCCCGGGCGTCGATCGCGCGGGCGACGCGCTGAAGCACGGCAACGCGTACGGCTCGTCGCCGCATGGCGGCGTGCTGGTCGTCGCCGGCGACGATCACGGCTGCGTGTCGTCGTCGATGCCGCACCAGAGCGACTTCGCGATGATGGCGTGGCACATGCCGGTCGTGAACCCGTCGAACATCGCCGACATGCTCGAATTCGGCCTGTACGGCTGGGCACTGTCGCGCTACTCGGGCGCATGGGTCGGCTTCAAGGCGATCTCGGAAACGGTCGAGTCCGGCTCCACCGTCGACCTCGATGCGTTGCAGACGCGCTGGCCGGCGCCGGCAGGCTTCACGCCGCCGGCGGGCGGCCTGCACAACCGCTGGCCCGACCTGCCGAGCCTCACGATCGAGGCGCGCCTCGCGGCGAAGCTCGACGCGGTCCGCCATTTCGCGCGTGCCAACAGCATCGACAAGTGGATCGCGCCGAGCACGCACGCGAACGTCGGCATCGTCACCTGCGGCAAGGCGCACCTCGACCTGATGGAAGCGCTGCGCCGCCTCGACCTGACGGTCGCCGATCTCGACGCGGCCGGCGTGCGAATCTACAAGGTTGGCCTGTCGTATCCGCTCGAAATGACACGGATCGAAACCTTCGTCGACGGTCTGTCGGAAGTGCTCGTCATCGAGGAAAAGGGGCCGGTGATCGAGCAGCAGATCAAGGATTACCTGTACAACCGCACCGAAGGCGCGCGCCCGCGCGTGCTCGGCAAGCACGATGCGGCGGGCGCGTGCCTGCTGTCCGAACTCGGCGAACTGCGTCCGTCGCGCATCCTGCCGGTGTTCGCCGACTGGCTCGCGCGGCACAAGCCGGCGCTCGACCGCCGCGAGCGCGTCGTCGATCTCGTCGCGCCGCAGATCCTGTCGAACGAGGCCGATGCGGTGAAGCGCACGCCGTACTTCTGCTCGGGCTGCCCGCACAACACGTCGACGAAGGTGCCCGAAGGCTCGATCGCGCAGGCCGGCATCGGCTGCCACTTCATGGCGTCGTGGATGGAGCGCGACACCACCGGCCTGATCCAGATGGGCGGCGAAGGCGTCGACTGGGCCGCGCACGCGATGTTCACGAACACGAAGCACGTGTTCCAGAACCTCGGCGATGGCACCTACTTCCACTCGGGCATCCTCGCGATCCGCCAGGCGGTCGCCGCGAAAGCGAACATCACGTACAAGATCCTCTACAACGACGCGGTCGCGATGACGGGCGGCCAGCCGGTCGACGGCAGCATCTCGGTGCCGCAGATCGCGCGGCAGGTCGAGGCGGAAGGCGTGTCGCGCTTCGTCGTCGTGTCCGACGAACCGGAGAAGTACGACGGCCATCACGGGCAGTTCCCGACCGGCACGACGTTCCATCACCGCAGCGAACTCGATGCGGTGCAGCGCGAATTGCGCGAGACGCCGGGCGTCACCGTGCTGATCTACGACCAGACCTGCGCGGCCGAGAAGCGCCGCCGCCGCAAGAAGGGCGAATTCCCCGACCCGGACAAGCGTCTGTTCATCAACGACGCGGTGTGCGAAGGCTGCGGCGACTGCGGCGTGCAGTCGAACTGCCTGTCGGTCGAGCCGCTCGAGACGCCGCTCGGCCGCAAGCGCCGCATCGACCAGTCGTCGTGCAACAAGGACTATTCGTGCGTGAACGGCTTCTGCCCGAGCTTCGTGACGGTCGAAGGCGCGGCGCTGAAGAAGGCCGCTGGCGCGGCGTTCGACGAAGCGGCGCTCGCCGCGCGCGTCGACGCGCTGCCGGTGCCGGCCACGCACCTCGACGCGGCGCCGTTCGACATGCTCGTGACGGGCGTCGGCGGCACGGGCGTCGTGACGGTCGGCGCGCTGATCAGCATGGCCGCGCACCTCGAAGGCAAGAGCGCGTCGGTGCTCGACTTCATGGGCTTCGCGCAGAAGGGCGGCTCGGTGCTGTCGTTCGTGCGGATCGCGTCGAGCGACCGCTGGCTGAACCAGGTGCGCATCGATACGCAGCAGGCCGACGTGCTGCTCGCGTGCGACATGGTCGTCGGTGCGAGCGCCGAGGCGCTGCAGACGGTGCGTCACGCGCGCACGCGGATCGTCGTCAACACGCACCGGATCCCGAACGCGTCATTCGTGCAGAACCCCGACGCGAACCTGCATGCGGATGCGCTGCTCGAGAAGATGCGCCACGCGGCCGGCGACGGCTACCTGTCGAGCTGCGACGCGCAGGCGCTCGCCGCGAAGTTCCTCGGCGATTCGATCGGCGCGAACATCCTGATGCTCGGCTACGCGTGGCAGCTCGGCCTCGTGCCGGTGTCGCTCGCCGCGATGATGCGCGCGATCGAGCTGAACAACGTCGCGGTGCCGATGAACAAGCTCGCGTTCTCGATCGGCCGGATGGCGGCCGGCGACGCGGCGAGCCTCGATGCGTTGTGGAACGCACGTCACGCGGTGGCCGCCCACGTGGCGCCGGAGACGCTCGCCGAGCTGATCGCCGATCGCGAGGCGCGTCTCGACGCGTACGGCGGTGCGCGCTACGTCGAGCGCTATCGGGCACTGGTGAACGTGGCGCGCGCGAAGGGCGACGACGCGCTGACGCGCGCGGTTGCGACGACGTTCTACCGGCTGCTCGCGGTGAAGGACGAATACGAAGTCGCGCGGCTGTACACGGACGACGCGTTCCGCACCGCGCTCGAAGCGCAGTTCGAAGGCGTGCCGGGGCAGACGTACCGCGTGAAGTTCAACCTGGCGCCGCCGACGGTCGCGAAGGCCGGCAGCGACGGCAGCACGCCGAAGAAGCGCGTGTTCGGCCAGTGGATGTGGCCGGTGCTCGGCATGCTCGCGCGCGTGCGCAGCCTGCGCGGCACGTGGCTCGATCCGTTCGGCCGCACGGTCGAGCGGAAGATGGAGCGCGCGCTGGCCGACGACTACGAGACCACGCTCACGCGTGCGCTCGCCGTGCTGACCGCCGGCAATGCGGCGCAGGTCGTGCAACTGGCCGACCTGCACGCGCGCGTACGCGGCTTCGGCCACGTGAAGGTGCGCAACCTGGCCGGCGTGAAGCGCACGGAACGCGAGCTCGCGCTGCAGCTCGGCATCGACGCGGCGACGAGCGCGGCCGTTCAGCACGCGCTCGACGAGATGAAGGGCGCGGGGATGCTGAAGGGGATTCCGGTCGTCGTCGCGAAGTAACGCGAACGCGCGGCGCGGCAATCGGGTGCCGCGCCACGCGACGGCTGGCGGGCGCGTCGGCTCGCGGCATCCTCGCCCGCGTCGCTCTTGCCGCCTACGCGACGCGATTGCCGGCGATGCAGCGCGAGTAGTACGCGAGACTGCGTTTCGGCAGGCGTTCCTGCGTTGCCGGGTCGACGTGGACCAGCCCGAATTTCTTCGCGAAGCCGCTCGACCATTCCCAGCTGTCCATGCCGGCCCAGCAGAACAGTCCGCCCAGGCGGACGCCCTGCCGATACGCATCGTGCGCGGCGTTCAGATAGCGCGCGAGATAGTCGATGCGCGGGCCGTCGTCGACGAAACCGCCGCTTGGCGCGGGTTCGGCGATCGCGAACCCGGTCTCGGTGACGAGGATGCGCGGTGCGCCATAGTCGCGGTGGACGCGCAGCAGCATCTCGGACATCCCGTACGGCTCGACCGGGTAGCCCATCGTCTGGATTTCGTTTGCCGGGCTGGCGGCCAGCGTGAAACCCGTGCCGCCGGCGTTGGCCTTCACGTAGAAGCAGTTGTAATACTGCACGCCGAGAAAATCCGGGTTCGCGGCGATCGTCGTCATGTCGCCCGGCCGGACGAGCGGCGCCAGCGCCGTCTGCAGCTCGGCCGGATAGCCCTTGCCGTACAGCGGATCGAGAAACGCGCGATGCCAGATCGCATCGAACTGCGCGGCGGCGGCCTGGTCGGCGGCCGAATTCGTCACGGCGAGCACGGGCCGCCCGCTGATCGTCATGCCGATCTGCGCGGCGCCCCGCACGTTCGCGCGCACGGCCTGGAACATCAATCCCTGCGCGAGATTCTGATGGTGGATCGCGGCGAACATCGCCCCCATCGACTGCGCACGCGGCGGCGATGCGCCGTACGCGTAGCCCGACAGCGCGACGCCGTTCGGTTCGTTCAGCATCATCCAGTGCTTGACGCGATCGCCGACGCGGCGCGCCACGATCTGCGCGTAGTCGGCCAGCCGGTACGCGATGTCGCGGTCGCGGAAATCGCCGGCCCATACGGGGATGTCCCAGTGAAACAACGTCAGGTACGGCGTGAGGTTGCGCGCCAGCATCGCATCGACCATGCGGTCATAGGTGGCAAGCCCCGCTTCGCTCGGCGTGCCGGCGCCGTCCGGCTGCACGCGCGGCCATGCGGTCGAGAAACGGAACGCCCGGACGCCCGCGTTCGCGAGCAGCGACAAGTCGCCCGGGTAGCGTTGCTCGAATTCGATGCAGCGTGCGTTCGTCGAGCCGTCGGCGATCGTGCCGGGCTGGTCGGCGAACACATCCCAGTTGCTTCGGCCTCGGCCGTCGCGGCTTTCGATTTGCGGCGCGGCGGTGGCGACGCCCCACACGAAATCGTTGGCGAAGCGGGCCGATGCGTCCGCGGAGTCGATCGAATCGCCGCCGCAGGCGGACAGCATGCCGCTGCCGAGGGCGGCGGCGCCTTGTGCGAGAAAGCGTCGCCGGCTCTGGAGCGAGAGGGGTTTGATCATGGGTTCGGTCGTTTCGCGCGGAATGACGTGCGCATTTTGATTAGGAGAGCAATTAAATGGGCATGGAGCCGGGGACACTTCGCATGCATCGCATCAACGATTCCGCGCGGCCCCGGTTAGCGATGACGCGTGACGAGACCGATTTGCATGGCGTCGATCGTCTCGACGCACGAGCGGGAATCGGTATCGCGTCGGCGTGCAGAAAATAATAAGGATGTATTGTTTAATTTTTTTGAAAGCTGCTGAAGACCGCGCCGCGCATGCATCGGCCAAAACAACGAGGCCGAGCGCCGTATGACACGGGGCTCGGCCTCGGGCTGCCGGCAGGCAGGGGCTTCACACGCGGCTGCACGGTCGGCGCACCGCGCTGCCTTACTGTCAGACGATCCCTTTCTTGCGCGTCGACAGCGCGGTTTCCGACAGGTCGATCTCGCGAATCAGCTTCGTCAGCGTCTCGTCGGAAATCTTGCTGTCGCCGCGCAGCCGGTACAGCGCCGAGCGTTCCGCGCGCACGGCCGCGATCCGCATCTGCAGCTCCATCGTTTCGGCCTGCTTCGCTTCCGCGCGCGGCGTGGGGCCATCGTCGGCCAGCGCGGCGAGCCGTCGGCGGTATTGATCCATCACGCGTGCGGAGATGTCCGCGCAGCGCGCCGCGCCCGATTCGTCGAGATCGGTCGAGATCGCGTCGTGCGACGCATCGATCGCGCGGATCGCGGCCTGCGCGGCGGCCGAGCGTGCGATGCGCTCCTCGTCGCCGAGCGGGTTGCGCGACGAGCGCACGCCGCGCAGCAGCAGCGGCAGGCCGATCACCGCGACGATCAGCGAGCCGAGGATCACGGCCGACGCGATGAAGACCGCGGTGTCGCGGCCCGGCAGCGGCGCGCCGTCGGACAGCGCGACCGGGATCGACAGCACGCCGGCGAGCGTGACCGCGCCGCGCACGCCGCCGACCGTCATCACCGCGATCGTGCGCACGCCGGCCATCGTGCCGGCGAGGCCATGGCGCGCGGCGCGGCGGCTCGCGAACCAGCGCAGCAGCCACACCCACAGGAAGCGGATCGCATACAGCGCGAGCATCATCGCGCACACGTTGAAGATCATCCGGCCGACCAGCGCGTCGCTCGTATGGTGCGCGTCGACGAGCGCACGGCCGATGATGTGCGGCAGCTGCAGCCCGAGCATGATGAACACCATGCCGTTGAACACGAACTCGATCAGCGCCCACGTGCTTTCGGCGCGCACGCGCGACGCGACGGTGCTTTTACGCGAGAAGCTCGTGTAGTTCATCATCATCCCGGCCGACACGGCCGCGAGCACGCCCGACAGGTCGAGGTGCTCGGCGAACAGGTAGGCCGCGAACGGCACCAGCAGCGTCATCACGATGCCGGGCGCCGGGTCGCCTTCCTGCTCGGCATTCAGGAAGCGCGTCGACAGCGCGCTGAATAGCCACGCGACGATCGCGCCCGTCGCGAGCCCGCCGGCCGCGACGATCACGAACGTGACCGACGCGGCGCGCAGCGAGAATACGCCCGTCAGCGCGGCCGCGATCGCGAATTTCAGCGCGACGAGGCCCGACGCGTCGTTCATCAGCGCCTCGCCTTCGAGGATGTGCATCAGTTGCGGCGGAATGCGACCCTTGCCGGCGATCCCGGACAGCGCGACCGCGTCGGTCGGCGACAGCACCGCCGCGAGCGCGAACGCGATCGGCAGCGGCAACTCGGGAATCAGCCAATGCGCGAAGTAGCCGACTGCGAGTACCGTCATGAACACGAGCCCGAACGCGAGCATCAGGATCGCGCGGCGCTGCAGGTAAAGCTCGCGTTTCGGAATCCGCCAGCCGTCCGCGAACAGCAGCGGCGGAATGAACAGCAGCATGAAGATCTCGGGGTCGAACGTGACGTGCAGGTTCAGCTTCGGCCACGCGAGCATCGCGCCGAACGCGATCTGCATCAGCGGCAGCGGCAGTTGCAACGGCAGGAGACGCGTGACGGCGCCGGACAGCGCGACGGTCAGCAGCAGGATGAGGACTGTGAAAACGATTTCCATCGAGACGGCGAATAACGCGGAATGAAACGATCGTACGGAGTGTAGCGTGTCGGCGTAACGGGTGCGCTCGAGTGGCCGGTGCGTGCGCACGGGAATGGTGCGTCGAACACGCGCCACGGTGGTGCGGCCGCCCGGCACAGCCGCATGGCGCACGGGTTGTCGGCACCTCGCACGGAGCTTGCTTGAGGGAGAGCAGCCGCCCGGCTTGCGCCGGGTCACCGAGGGTCCAACCAATGACATGGCGCGCCGTCCCGTTCGTCGTTTTCGCCGGACGCCGGACGTCGCGTTCGACTGCATCACCAGGAGGAAGGTATGACGATCGTGCAACAGGAGCGTCCGGCCGCCGCGTCGCCGTACCGGTTCGAGCGGGAGATGAGCTCGGGCTTGGAACGGCTGGCGACGCAGCACCGCGACCTGACGCTCACGACCGTGTTCCAGCCGATATTCAGCCTGTCGCACCAGCGTGCGGTGGGCTACGAGGCGCTGCTGCGCGCGCACGATGCGCTCGACCGCGCCGTGTCGCCGCTCGACGTGTTCGGCGAAGCCGCGCGCCGGGACGAACTGCTGCAGCTCGACCGGCTCGCGCAGGCGCTGCATCTGGAGAACTTCGCGCTGCTCGGCGCGGAGCGCGAGTGGCTGTTTCTCAACGTCCATCCGGGCGTGCTCACCGATCCGTTCCAGGCGGCCGCGCTGCTCGCGAACCTGAAACGGCTCGGCATGCCGCCGCGGCGCATCGTGCTCGAAGTGCTCGAACAGCGCGCGGAGGACGTCGAGCGGCTCGCGGAGGCCGTGCGCGAGTTCCGCACGCACGGCTTCCTGATCGCGCTCGACGATTTCGGCGCGGGTCACTCGAACCTCGAACGGATCTGGCAGCTGAACCCGGACATCGTGAAGCTCGACCGGATCATGCTGTCGCACGCGGCGCACCGCACGGGGCTCACCGCGATCCTGCACGGGCTCGTGACGCTGCTGCACGAGGCCGGCAAGCTGGTGCTCGTCGAAGGGATCGAGACCGAGCACGAAGCGCAGATCGCGCTGTCGTGCGAGGCCGATTTCGTGCAGGGCTACTACTTCGGCCGCCCGGCGCCGGGGCTGCCCGACAGCGCGGCCGCGACCGGCTGCATCGGCGAGCTGACCGAGCGCTTTCGTCAGCAGACCGAAGCGCGCGAGCGGCGCGACGCGCAGCGGCTCGCACCGTACCTGCGCGCGTTCGAACGGGCGGCCGAGCGCCTCGCGGGCGGCGAGCCGCTCGACGAGGTGTGCTGGAACTTCCTCGCGCTGGACGCGGCCGCACGCTGCTTCCTGCTCGACGCGCAGGGCCGGCAGTCGGGCCGCAACGTCGTGCTGCGCGCCGATCGCGCGCTCGCCGAGGCGCGCTTTTCGCCGCTGGCGGACGCGCAGGGCGCGAACTGGCTGCGCCGGCCGTATTTCCGCTCGGCGATCGCCGAACCGGGGCGCGTGCAGGTCACGCGGCCGTACCTGTCGATCAACGAGGCGCAGCCGTGCGTGACGCTGTCGGTGGCCGTGCGCGTCGGCGATGCGCAGCGCGTGCTGTGCGGCGATATCGACTGGATCGACGAGGACGCGCAAGCGGCGTAGCGGCACTCGGTCGGGATGCGGCGACCGACGGCGCCGGGGCGGCCGTTGCGTTCGCCGCGCGCTTCCCCGACAATGGCGCGACCGCGGCCGTCGTGACCGCGCGCCGTCCCGGGGGCCACCATGGCGGCGAATATAAAAGGAAAACGCCATGAAGCGACCGATTTCGCTGACCATCCTCGCGTGGATCATCATCGTGACCAACGCGATCACCTGCGTCTATACGCCGTTCTCGATCGGCATGCCGACCACCCAGGCGCTGATGTCGCACTACCTGCTGCCCGTGTGGGCGACGTTCGGCATCAGCATGATCGTCGAGGCCGCGAATGTCGTGATCGGCATCGCGATCCTCAAGGGGCGCGAATGGTCGCGCAACGCCTATATCGTGACGTTCGTGTTCGGCATCGCGTTCTCGTTGATCAACATGCCGGCGTCGATGCTCGCAGTGCTGATCCCGGGCGTCCTGCTGTTCGCGGTGTTCGTCTACCTGCTGTTCCGGCGCCCGGCGACCGCGTATTTCCGGCAGGCCGTTGCGTGAGCGTCGTGCGCAACGCGCTGGCGATCGTGCTGTTCTCGATCGCCGGCTTCTGCGTGATCGCCGCGCAGATGATCGCGTTCATGAAGGTCGGTCAGGCGGGCGCGACGACCGTATTCGTCGTCGTGCTGTTCGCGGTGTCGGCCGTGCTGCTCGCCGCGGGCATGTTTGCCGGCGCATTCCGGCCGCGTGCGCGCGGCGCGGGCATCGTGCTGCTCGTCGCGGCCGCGACCACCGCCTTCGGGATGATCGGCTGGGCGATGCTCGTGCTCACGCCGGCGATCGTCGACGTGATGCAGCAGCAGGGCGCGTACTTCAACGCGCGCATGTTCCGGTTCGTACCCGGCACCGCCGTCACGGCGTTGTCCGCGCTCGTCGGCGTCTGGCTCGTGCGGCGCGGCTGACGTACCGGGCTGAAATGCGCGGCTGAAGTCTGCGGCGGCCGGCACGCTGGCGTCCGTCGCGCGGCTCGGCTAGGATGCGCGAATTGTCCAGACGATTCGCGGGCCGCCCATGAACCGACATGCCGCTTCTCCCATTCTCCTCGAAGTGATCGCCACGACCGTCGGCGATGCGAAGGTCGCCGCCCGCGCGGGCGCCGACCGCCTAGAACTCGTGACCGCGATCACCGAAGGCGGGCTGACGCCGAGCGTCGGCCTGATCGAGGCCGTCGTGGCCGCCGTGCCGATTCCCGTCAACGTGATCGTGCGTCCGCACAGCCGCTCGTTCGTCTATGACGCCGACGACCTGCGCGTGATCGAGCGCGACGTGCGCGCGGCAGTCGCGGCCGGCGCGAACGGCGTCGTGTTCGGCGCGCTCGATCCGCGCGGCGACGTCGATCTCGGCGCGCTCGCCCGGATCGCGGCCGCCGCCGACGGGCGCGCGCTCACGTTCCACCGCGCGTTCGACGTCGCGCGCGATCTGAACGCCGCGTTCGACGCGCTGCTGCGCGTGCCGGCCGTCACGTCCGTGCTGACGTCGGGTGGCCATCCGTCGGTGCTCGACGCGGTCGCGACGATCACGCGGCTCGTGCGGCAGGCGGCGGGCACGACCTGCAGGGTGCTGGCCGGCTCCGGGCTCACGATCGACGCGGTCGGCGATTTCGTGCGCGCGACCGGCGTGCGCGCGGTGCATTTCGGTTCGGGCGTGCGGCCGCGCGGCGAGGTGCTCGCGCCCGTCGACGCGCTGCACGTCGAGCGCGTGCGCGCGGCGCTCGACGGCGCGGCGTCGCACGTGTGACGTACGTTCCAACACCGCACGACACAAACACGACACGACATCATCGGGGAGAGCGGGCCACATGACGGACGCCACGCACGACACGCACGACGGCGCGGACGACGATGCCGCGCCCGGCTGGGACGCGATCGACGCCGCGCTCGCGCGCCTTTATCCGGGGCAGGAGCCGAAGCACTACGGCACGCTGGTCAAGTGGCGGCTCGGCGGCCCCGATCCGCTCGACGGGATCAGCGTGTGGCGGCGCGCGGCGCCCGTGCCGCACTGGCATTTCGTCACGTACGGGCTGAGCGAGCTGTATGCGAAGGAGTCGGACGATCCGGCCGTCAGCGGCTTCGGCTTCGAGCTGACGATGCGCGTCGCGTGCGTGGCTGGCGACGACGAGCCGCCGCGCTGGGTGTTCAGCTTCCTGCAGAATCTCGCGCGCTACGTGTTCCAGAGCGGCAACGCGTTCGACGACGGCCACTGGATGACGGCCAACGGCCCGATCGCGCTCGATACCGATACGGCGCTCTGTTCGATGGGCTTCGCGTTCGATCCGGAGCTGCCGGCGATCGACACGCCGCACGGCCGTCTCGCGTTCCTGCAGGTCGTCGGGCTGACGCTCGACGAGGAACGCGCCGCGAAGCGCTGGCGCACGCGTGCGCTGCTCGACACGCTGCTGCCGCACATGCCGCTGTGGGTGACCGATCTCGTCCGCGCGTCGCTGCTCGAACGCGCGGACGTGCGCGAGCAGGTCGACGCGGGCACGCAGCGCGACGGCTCGGCGAGCGGTTACCTGTTCACCGACGTGCTCGGTTGGGGCACCCGCAAGCGGCTGCTGCGCGCGCCGGTGATCGAGATCACCGTCGGCGCGCGGCAGGTCGACGAACTCGTCACGCTACTGCCGCTGCGGCTGCCGTTCGACCGGCCGTTTCGCCTCGTCGGTCACGACGGCGCGGTGCGGTTCGTGCGCGGCGACGCGAACGGCGTGAGCGACGAAGACGGCACGCTGACGCTGCGGCTCACCGACGCGACGGTGCAGGCGCTGGCGCGCACGCTGAAGCCGCGCGCCGGCGAGTATGCGATCGACGGGCTCGACGGCGTGCGCTGGCGGGTCGAGCCGACGGTGATCCGCGACGCGCAGGGCCATCCGGTGCAGACGATCGGCTAGGGCCGGCGCCGAGCCGCGGCGCGTCACGTGTTGCGCACGAACCAGGTCCGCTTCGCGGTGCCGAGCAGCGCGCGATAGACGAGCCACGACACGACGAAGGTGGCCGGCGCCGACAGCGACGCGGCGAACCCGGTCGCCTGGTTCAGCGCGAGCCCCGCGAACGCGCCCGCGAACCACGCGGTCAGGCCGCCCGGATTGAACACCGGCACGTGCGCGTCGCGGCATTCGACGTCGTCGCCGACGAGCTGCCCGTAGCGCGCCGACAGGATGTGCGCGAGCGCGACGCCGACCCACGCGACGACGAAGATGCCCTGGTACGCGAGCGCTTGCAGGATCCGCGAGAAGATGTCGGCCATCATCAGCGCATAGACGACCGCGCCGACCACGACCGCCCACACGAATTTCGGCGCGCGCAGCCCCGCGACCTTCTGGAAGAACGCCTGCATGTTGACGGTCGCGAGGTAGTAGTTCGCGGTATTGATGCGCGACTGCGTGACCCACACGAACAGCAGCCCCCACACGCCCATCAGCTTCAGCAGCGCGAGCACGACCGACACTTCCGACAGCGTGCCGAGCCCGGGAATCGTGCTGACGAGATAGATGCCGGCCGCGCCGTTGACGAGGAACGTGACGAGGTAGAACGGCATCCCGAAGTTGAAGCGGCCGTGATAGCGGGCGTCGGCCTTGCGGCCGAAGCGCGCGTAGTCGAACGTGAACATCATCAGCACCCATACGCCCATGTAGTAGACGAAGCACTGCCACCAGCCGCCGGCCGGGGCGCCGCCCGCCGGCCCGAAATCAAGCCACGCGGCGTGATAGCCGTACTCGGCCGTCGCGAGCCCGACCGCTGCGAGCAACCCGAACAGGTAGAACGGCAGCAGCACGCCGTTGAACTTGTCGAGCCAGTGCTGCACGCTGCCGAACACGAGCGGCACGCTGTAGCAGACGACGATCAGCGCGGCCCACTTGTAGTCGAGCGCCGGAAACTGATGATGCGCGGCGACCGCGATCACCGAGCCCTCGAACACCGCGTAGTAGATCGCCGTCGCGAAGAAGATCAGCGTCGCGAGCGCCGCGCCCGCGCTGCCGAACAGCACGCGCGAGAACAGCGCGACCGACAGGCCGGTACGGATCGCGTAGCGGCTGATGATCGAATTGACGATGCCGTACGAGACGACCGACAGCGCCATCCCGATCAGCGCGTTGCGCGCGCCGTAGGTGAGCGCGAGCGTCGCACCGACGACGATGTAGAACACCGCGCTGCAGACGGCCCACCACGCCATCGTCAGCGCAAAGGGCGGCATGCGTGCGTGATCGGGAATGGCGAGCGTCGACAGGTCGAGATCCTCGTCGGTGCGGGCCTGAGCCAGGTTGGCCATGAGCGTGCTCCTCGATGAGCGAAACAGCGGACGACGTCTGGGCCGCGGCCCATGCGAGCCGCGGGGTTGCCCCGACGTCGGGGCGGGCAACCGGTCCGGCGAAAACGGCGCGCAGGCGTCCCCGCCGCGCCGCGCGCGGCCGCACGGACGGGAAACGGAAGCGAAGGATGAAAGCGGAGGGCGGCGCACGGCGCCCGGCGCGACGGCCGGGCGCGTGGCGCTCAGTCCTTCAGTACGGCGCGCAGCAGCGCGAGGCGCCGCTGGTACTCGCGGCGCGCGGCGAGCGCGTCGGCCATCGTCACGCGCACGAAGCGCGCGCGATGGTTCGGCTGCATCTGGCCGATCAGGTCCATGTCGGCGCTGATGACCGTGCCTATCGTCGCGTAGCCGCCGCCCGACACCGCATCGCGATGCAGGATGATCGGCTCGACCCCGGCCGGCACCTGGATCGAGCCGATCGGATAGCACGCGTCGACGATGTTCGACGGATCGGCCCCGGCGCCGAACGGCTGCTCGCGCGGCCGGAACTGCAGCGGCCGGCCGTTCTTGTAGCGGTAGCCGATGCGGTCCGCCTCGGGCGCGACCATCCATTCGTCATCGAAGAACGTGTGCGCCGACGCGTCGGTGAGCCGGTAGTGGTACAGCCCCGGCAGCACGCGCAGTTCGACCTGGCTGTCCAGCGGCCGGCTGACCGACGCCGGCAGTTCGCGCCCTTCGCGAAGCGTGCCGCGCGCCGCGCCGATCGGCAAACGGTCGCCTTTCTGCAGGCGCCGGCCCGCGTGGCCGCCGATCGCGCCGAGCGTGTAGGTCGAGCGGCTGCCGAGCACGACCGGCACGTCGATGCCACCCGCGACGGCCAGGTACGCGCGGGCGCCGCCCTTCACGTAGGCGAACGACAGCACGCTGCCCGCGCGAATCCACAGCGCGACGTTGCAGCGCTGCCCGACGCCGTCGATCTTCGGGGTCATCTCGGCGCCCGTGACGGCGACCAGCGCGTCCGCATGGAACAGCAGCTCCGGGCCGAGCAGCGTGCATTCGAGCACGGCCGCCTGTTCCGGATTGCCGACCAGCAGGTTCGCCGCGCGCGACGCGTACTGGTCGAGCGAGCCCGACGGCGGGATGCCGACGTGGTAGTAGCCTTGCCGGCCCGTATCCTGGACCGACGTCGCGAGGCCGGGTTTCACGACCTCGATCAGGTTGTGCGCGTCAGCGGGCATGCAGCACCTCGACGAGAGAACGGTTGACCGCATCGGGATCGCGCCGGAACGCGTCGAGCGAGAATTTCACGGGGCGCACGCGCAGCGAGAAGGTACCCGCTTCGACGGCCGCCACCGCGGCGTCATAGGCGTCGCGATCGATCGGCTGGAACTTCACGATGTCGCCGGGCCGGAAGAACACCATGAAATCGCGCAGGTAGTCGAGCCGCTGCGCGGGATCGAAGATCGGCGCCGGCGTCACGCCGAACATCTGGTAGCCGCCCGCGCCGCGCACCGAGTAGATGCAACCGAAGCAGCCGCCGTGGCCGACCGTCAGCTTCGGCGTGTCGGTGCGCGGCCGCAGGTATTTCGGTACTTCGAGCTGGCGTGCGCGCTCGACCATCTGGTACATGAACGGCAGGCCCGCGACGAAGCCGACCATCGACACGAACCACGGCGAGCCCGAGTGCGCGGCGATGAAGTCGTCGACGTCGCGCTTGCCGTTGATCCGCGCCGCATATTCGAGGTCGGTCGACGACGGGTCCTGGTGACGCTCGCGAAACCGCATCAGCGTCTCGTGCGTCCACGGGTCGTTGTACAGCACCGGCACCTCGACGATGCGCGTATCGAGTTCGAGCGGCGCGTCGCCGACCTCGGCCTCGATCGCCTTGAGCAGCGCGACGAGCGTGTCGGGCTCGATCACGTCCGGGTCGTAGCGCACCTGGTAGGACGCGTTCGCCGGACAGATCTCGGTAATGCCCGGCACCGCGCGCCGCTGCAATTCGCGCGTGATCGCCGTGCCCTTGAAGAAGGCGTCGAGCGACATCGCCTCGCTGATCTCGACGAACACGAATTCGTCGCCGCCGAACGTATAACGGGTCGTCACAGGGCCTCCCCGACGCGCGCGGCGTCCGCAGTTTCGTGCTGCCGGGCGGCGGCCGTCGCGGCCTCGCGCCATGACGGCATCCACGCTTCGAGAAAATTCGTGTGATAGCGGCCCGCGCGCACGTCGTCGTCCGCGAGCAGCGCGACGTGCAGCGGCGCGGTGGTCTTCAGGCCGCCGACCTGCAGCTCGCCGAGCGCGCGAGACAGACGCCGCAATGCGGCCGCGCGGCTCTCGTCGTGCACGATCAGCTTCGCGAGCAGCGAATCATAGAACGGCGGCACGACGTAGCCCGGGTAGAGCAGCGAATCGACGCGCACGCCGGGCCCGGTCGGCCACACCAGTGCGTCGATCCGGCCCGGATTCGGGCGGAAATCCTGCAGCGGATCTTCCGCGTTGATCCGGCATTCGAGCGCGGCGCCGCGCATCGCGATGTCGGCCTGCGCGAACCGCAGCCGCTCGCCGTCGGCGATGCGCAGCGTTTCGCGCACGAGATCGATGCCGGTGATCGCCTCGGTCACCGGATGCTCGACCTGGATGCGCGTGTTCATCTCGATGAAGTAGAACTCGCCGCGCGCATCGTCGAACAGGTATTCGAGCGTGCCCGCGCTGCGGTAGCCGACCTCGCGCGCGAGCCGCGTGGCCGACGCGCACAGCGCGTCGCGCTGCGCCGGCGTGAGCGACGGCGACGGCGCTTCCTCGAGGATCTTCTGGCGGCGCCGCTGCAGCGAGCATTCGCGCTCGAACAGGTGGACGACGTCGCGGCCGTCGCCGAGCACCTGCACCTCGATGTGCCGCGCCCGCGCGATGAAGCGTTCGAGATAGACGCCGCCGTCGCCGAACGCGGCCTGCGCCTCGCGCTGCGCGAGCGGCAGTTCGGCGTCGAGCTGCGCGGCGTCGTGCGCGACGCGGATGCCGCGCCCGCCGCCGCCCGCGGCCGCCTTGATCATGATCGGATAGCCGATGCGCGCGGCGACCGCGCGGGCCGCGTCGAGCGACTGGACGACGCCGTCGCTGCCGGGCACGGTCGGCACGTTCGCGCGCCGCGCGGTGTCGCGGGCGCGCGCCTTGTCGCCCATCGTCGCGATCACCTGCGCGTCCGGGCCGACGAAGATCAGCCCGGCCGCCTCGACCTGCGCGGCGAAGGCCGCGTTCTCGGACAGGAAGCCGTAGCCCGGATGGATCGCGTCCGCGCCGCATTGCCGCGCGGCGTCGAGGATCGCGGCCGGATTCAGATAGCTCTTCGCCGCATGCGACGACCCGATGTGGATCGCTTCGTCGGCCATGCGCGCGGCGAGGCTGTCGCGGTCCGCGTCGCTGACCACGGCGACCGCACGCATGCCGAGCTCGCGTGCCGCGCGGATCACGCGCACCGCGATTTCGCCGCGGTTCGCGACCAGCACGGTCTTGATCCGCGACGGTCGATAGAAGGTGTCGGGGGCGTTTGCCGGCTTCATCGCATCACCCCTCGATCCGCATCAGCACCTGGCCGGCGTCGACCGGCTCGCCATCGTCGACGAGCAGCTCGACGACGCGGCCCGCCGCATCGGCTTCGATCTCGGTGAACTGCTTCATCACTTCGACGAGGCCGACCACCGCGCCGGCCGCGACCGTCGCATTCACCGCGACGTAGTAGTCCGCCTCGGGCGACGGGCGTCGGTAGAACGTGCCCGGCAGCGGGCTGACGATGTCGTGCAATGCCATCTTGCGTCTCCTTGAATCGGGTTCAGTGATGAGCGGCGAGCGGTTGCGGGCCGGCGGTCCGGATGCCTTCGCGGACCAGCGCGTCGCGCGTTTCGCGCACGAGTTCGAGCGCGCCGGGCGTGTCGCTGTGGATGCAGACCGAATCGAAATCGATGTCGATGTCGTCGCCGTCGATCGTGCGCACCTTGCCGTCGATGCACGCACGCAGCACCTTGTCGGCCACCTGCTGCGGGTCGGGGCGCCCGACGCGGCGCGTGAACACGATGGAGCCGCTGCGGTCGTAGTCGCGATCGGCGTAGAACTCGCGGATCACCGGCTGTTCGTACTCTCGCGCCACGCGATACGTGACCGACGCTTCCATGCAGTACAGCCACAGGCCGGGATCGACGCGCTGCAGCGTCTCGATCAGCAGCCGCGAGAACGCCTCGTTGGCCGCCGCGTGCATGTAGAGCGCGCCGTGCGGCTTGACGTGCTGCAGGCCCACGCCGTTGAGCCGCGCGAACTCGCGCAGCGCGCCGAGCTGATACAGGATGTCGTGGACGAGCGCCTGCGGCGTTTCGGTGATCGTGCGGCGACCGAAGCCCGCCAGATCGCGAAAGCCCGGATGCGCGCCGATCCCGACGCCGGCGTCGCGCGCGAGCTGCACCGTGCGCGCCATGATGTTCGGGTCGCCGGCATGAAAACCGGTGGCGATGTTCGCCGAGCTGATGAGCGGCATGATCTGCTCGTCGACGCCGTCGCCGATCGTCCACGGGCCGAAACCTTCGCCCATGTCCGAATTCAGGTCGACACTGTGCTTCCTCATACGGTTCGTTCCTCCAGGTTCTCCGGTTTCGCGTGCGCTGCAGCGCGTGTCGACACCGTGTTGAACGCAGGTTAGCCGTGCGGGGTGCGTCAAAATAGTTCTATTTTTATATGCGAGCGTATCGATTTTTCAGATATCGCCGAAAGCGGCCGCCCGGCGTCGCGGCAGGCGGATGCGCGCGGGTCGGGCGGGCCCGGATTGCCGCGAAACGGACGGTTGATATGATGGTTGCCATGCCCCCATCAGTTTTCCACCGCGCATGGCCCTGACGCTCAGACAGCTCAAGTACTTCGTCGCGACCGCCGAGCTCGGACAGATCTCGCAGGCCGCGATCCAGCTCACCATCTCGCAGTCGGCCGTGACGAGCGCGATCAAGGAACTGGAGGACAGTCTCGGCACGCAGCTGTTCGTGCGCACGTCGGCGGGCGTGACGCTGACCGATACCGGGCGGCGTTTTCTCAATCACGCGTACACGATCCTGTCGTCGGTCGACGAGGCGATGCGGATCCCGAATCTCGAAAGCACGCTGACCGGCACGCTCGCGATCGCCGCGAGCTACACGGTGCTCGGCTACTTCCTGCCGCATCACGTGCTGCGGCTCAATACGCTCTATCCGCGCCTGACGATCCACCTGCACGAGCTGAACCGCGAGTCGATCGAGGAAGGGCTGATCGCGGGCCGCTACGACATGGCCGTGCTGCTCACGTCGAACGTGTCGAATCCGGAGCTCGTGCTGGAGCCGGTGATCCATTCGGTGCGCAGGCTGTGGGTCGGCGCGCATCATCCGCTGCTGCGGCGCGAGAGCGTCACGTTCGCGGAGGTCGCGCACGAGCCGTTCGTGATGCTGACGGTGGACGAGGCCGGGCAGACCGCGCTGCGTTACTGGAACGAGACGCCGTACCGGCCGAACGTGATCCTGCGCACCTCGTCGGTCGAGGCGGTGCGCAGCATGGTCGCGAACGGCAGCGGCGTCGCGATCCTGTCCGACATGGTGTATCGCCCGTGGTCGCTCGAAGGGCGGCGCATCGAGACGATCGTGCTGCGCGACCCGGTGCCGCCGATGAGCGTCGGCCTCGCGTGGCGCAAGAACATCGAGCTGAGTCCCGCGATGCACGCGGTGCGCGACTATTTCCGGCACACGTTCATGGAGCCGCGCGCACTGGGCGGCGCGACCTGAACCGTGCGCGCGGGCGTGAAAAAGCCGGGGCGCGCCCCGGCTTTTCGTCGGCGGGCGCGGCGCGCCGGCCGTTGCCGCTTACGCGTTGTCCGCCAGCGCGTCGGCCTGGCTCGCGCGGATGCCGAGGCGCTCGAACAGCGCGCGGTCGCGCTGCGTCTGCGGGTTGCTCGTCGTCAGCAACTGGTCGCCGTAGAACATCGAGTTCGCGCCCGCGAGGAAGCACATCGCCTGCATCGCGTCGTCGAGCTGCTCGCGCCCGGCCGACAGGCGCACGACGGCCTTCGGCATCGTGATGCGCGCGACCGCGATCGTGCGCACGAACTCGAACGGGTCGAGCGGCGCGGTGCCTTCGAGCGGCGTGCCTTCGATCGCGACGAGGTTGTTGATCGGCACCGATTCCGGATACGGGTTCAGGTTCGCGAGCTGCGAGATCAGGCCCGCGCGTTCGCGGCGCGATTCGCCCATCCCGATGATGCCGCCGCAGCACACGTTGATGCCCGCGTCGCGCACGCGGTCGAGCGTGTCGAGGCGATCCTGGTACGTGCGCGTCGAGATCACCTGGCCGTAGAACTCCGGCGACGTGTCGAGGTTGTGGTTGTAGTAGTCGAGGCCCGCGTCGGCGAGCTGCCGAGCCTGTTCGTCTTCGAGCATGCCGAGCGTCATGCAGGTCTCGAGGCCGAGCTCCTTCACGCCGCGCACCATCTCGGTCAGCGCCGGCATGTGGCGCTCCTTCGGATTGCGCCACGCGGCGCCCATGCAGAAGCGGCTCGCGCCGTTCGCCTTCGCCGCGCGCGCGGCGTCGAGCACCGTGTCGACGTCCATCAGCTTCTCGGCCTTCAGGCCCGTGTCGTGATGCGACGACTGCGAGCAGTAGCCGCAATCTTCCTCGCAGCCGCCCGTCTTGATCGACAGCAGCGTCGACAGCTGCACCGCGTTCGCGTCGAAGTGCTCGCGATGCACCTGCTGCGCGCGGAACATCAGGTCGTTGAACGGCAGCGCGAACAGCGCGACGACGTCGGCGACGCGCCAGCGCTGCGGGGCCGGTGCAGCCACGGGAATCGCGTCGGGTTGCACGGTGGCGGTCTGGGCTTGGGTCATTTCGTTTTCCTGTCCTGGCGGGATGGGGGATCGGTTGGGTCAAGGCCGCGCGGTGCGCAGCGACTCGACGAGCGCGGCAATGTCGAGCATCGCCGCGGCGGATTCGGGGGCGGCCGGCGTCATGTGCGCAATGCGGCCGATGAGCGGCGCGCGGTGCTCGCGCGCGAGCCAGTCGCGAATCGTCGCGACGTTCTCGTCGGCGAACGACATGGCCGGGTCGACATGGTTCGCGACCCAGCCCGCGAGCGCGAGGCCGCGCTGGCGAATCGCATCGGCCGTCAGCAACGCGTGGCTGATGCAGCCGAGCCGGACGCCGACGACGAGCACGACGGGCAGGCCGAGCGCGACCGCGAGATCGGCGGTGTCCTGCGTGTCGTTCAGCGGCACGCGAAAGCCGCCGACGCCTTCGACGACGACGACGTCCGCGCGCGTCAGCGCTTCGCGATGGCACGCGACGATCGTGTCGAGATCGAGCGTCACGTCTTCCTGCGCGGCGACGATATGCGGCGCGGCCGGCGCCTTCAGCAGGAACGGCGTGCGCAGCTCGGGCGGCAGCACGACGTTCGCGGCCGCGTCGAGCTGGTCCGCGTCCTCGTTGCGCCACACGCCGTCGCGTTCGTACGCGCCGGCCGCGACCGGCTTCAGCGCGGCCGCGCGCAGGCCATGCCGTGCGAAGCCGTGCAGCATCGCGGCCGACACGAAGGTCTTGCCGATTTCGGTGTCGGTGCCGGTGACGAAGACGGACAGCGGGGCGGCGGTCATGCCGCGGCCTCCTCGCTGGCCTGGATCAACGCGGCTTCGAGCCGAGCAAGATCGTCGAACGAATGCGCGGCCGACAGCGACACGCGCAGCCGCGACGTGCCGGCCGGCACCGTCGGCGGCCGGATCGCCGGCACCCACAGGCCGTGCGCGTCGAGCGCGCGCATCGCCGCGAGCGTCGCGTCGTTGCTGCCGACCACGAGCGGCTGCACGGCCGTGTGCGAATCGACCGGCTGCCAGCGCGTATTGCGCAGCAGCGCGCGCGTGCGGCCGATCAGCGCGGCGAGGTGCGCGCGGCGCGCGTCGCCTTCGTCGCCCGCGATCACCTTCAGGCTTGCCGATACCGCATGCGCGACGGCCGGCGGCGCGGCCGTCGTGAAGATGTAGCTGCGCGCGCGCTGGATCAGCCATTCGATCACGGTCTCATGCGCGATCACGAACGCGCCTGCGACACCGGCCGCCTTGCCGAGCGTGCCGACGTACACCAGATGCGGCGAACGCAGCGCGGCGGCCGCGAGCGCGCCGCGACCCTGCGGGCCGAGCACGCCGAAGCCGTGTGCGTCGTCGACGACGAGCCACGCGCCGTGGCGCTCGGCCAGCGCGACAAGCTCGGCAAGCGGCGCGAGGTCGCCGTCCATGCTGAATACGGTGTCGCTGACGATCAGCTTCGTTTCCGCATCCGATGCGTCGAGCAGCGCGGCGAGCGCGGCCATGTCCGCATGCGGATAGACCTGCACGTTCGCGCGCGACAGCCGCATGCCGTCGATCAGCGACGCGTGGTTCAGTGCGTCGGAGAAGATCGTCGCGCTCTTGCCGGCCAACGCCGTCATCGCCGCGAGGTTCGCCATGTAGCCGGTGCTGAAGTACAGCGCGCGCGGCGCATCGGAGAAGCCGCCCGCGAAGCCGGCGAGTTCGTCTTCCAGTTTGGCGTGCGCGCGCGAATGGCCGCCGAGCAGGTGCGAGCCGCCGCTGCCGGAGCCGTAGCGCTGCGCGCCTTCCGCGAACGCGGCGACGAGCGCCGGATGCGCGGCGAGGCCGAGGTAGTCGTTGCTCGCGAAGCCGACGATCTCGCGGCCGTTCACGGTCATGCGCGCGTCGCACGCGGTGTCGGCGATGCGGCGCACGCGGCGCAGCCCTTGCGCGTCGAGGTCGGCGAGGCCGCGTTGCAGGGTGTCGAGCAGGCTCATCGGCCGAGGTCCTCCAGCGTCGCGTCGAGCGTGTCGCGCGTGCGCTGCGCGAGCCACGCGATGTCGTCGTCATTCATCACGTACGGCGGCATCAGGTACACGGTCGTGCCGATCGGGCGCAGCAGCAGCTCGCGTTCGAGCGCGTGTTCGAAGAAGCGCCGCGAGAAGCCGCGCGCCGCGTCGCCGTCGAGCGCGACGTCGAACGCGAACAGCGTGCCGCGCTCGCGCAGATGGCGCACTTGGCGGTGCGCGTCGAGCGGCGCGAGCGCCGCGCGCAGCGTCGCCGATTTGCGCGCGTTGCTCGCGAGCACGTCGTCGCGCGCGAACAGGTCGAGCGTCGCGACTGCAGCGCGGCACGCGAGCGGATTGCCGGTGTACGAATGCGAGTGCAGGAAGCCGCGCGTCGTGTCGTCGTCGTAGAACGCCGCGAACACGTCGTCGCGCGTGAGCACCAGCGACAGCGGCAGGTAGCCGCCGCTGATCCCTTTCGACAGGCACATGAAATCGGGCCAGACGCCGGCCTGCTCGCACGCGAAGAAGGTGCCGGTGCGCCCGCACCCGACCGCGATCTCGTCGGCGATCAGGTGCACGCCGAATTCGTCGCACAGCGCGCGCAGCCCGCGCACGTACGACGGATCGTGCATCGCCATGCCGGCCGCGCACTGCACGAGCGGCTCGACGATCAGCGCGGCGATCCGGTCGCCGCGTTCGGCGAACAGGCGCCGCACGTCCGCGAGCGCGCGGCCCGCGACGTCGGCGGCCGTCTCGCCCGGCAGCGCGCCGCGCGCGTCGGGCGACGCGACCACGTGCGCGTGGCGGATCAGCGGGTCATACGCATCCTTGAACAGCGCGACGTCGGTCACGCCGAGCGCGCCGATCGTCTCGCCGTGATAGCTGTTCGCGACGCAGACGAATTCCTGCTTGTTCGCGCGGCCGCGGTTGCGCCACGCGTGGAAGCTCATCTTCAGCGCGATCTCGACGGCCGACGCGCCGTCCGACGCGAAGAACGCATGACCCAGCGTGCGCGCGGTCAGCGCATGCAGGCGTTCGGCGAGCTCGATCGCCGGTTCGTGCGTGCAGCCGGCGAGCATCGCGTGCTCGAGCGTGTCGAGCTGGTCCTTCAGCGCCGCGTTGATGTCCGGGTTCGCATGGCCGAACAGGTTGACCCACCACGAGCTGATCGCGTCGAAGTAACGGCGGCCGTCACGGTCGACCAGCCACACGCCCGCGCCGCGCGCGACGGGGACGAGCGGCAGGCGCTCGTGGTGCTTCATCTGGGTGCAGGGATGCCAGACCGCGCGCAGGCTGCGCGCGACCCAGTCGTCGGTGGCTGGCGTACTCAAGGCGACTCCGGGGGTAAAACGACCGCGCGGCATCGACGGGATGCCGCGCGGCGGGATACGAAACGCGCAGAGATTAGCGTGTTCCGCCGCGCGTTGCACTAGCGGTTACAAACGCCGCACAGCCTTGCTGGGCGGGAGTTCGACGCAGTTCGGAGGGGCTCGGAACGGAACGCGGCGGATCGGGCGAAATGCGCGCAGATGACGACGTTCGAGTGACGCCCCCGACAGAAAAAATCGCTGGGCGAGGGGCGGCCGGGTGGCGAAATATGGGGAACGATGATGGTGCGGGTTGGGCGGCGACGAGGGGCGGTCTTGCTTCGTGCATCGTCAGTTCGACAGGGGCGCGGAAGGCCCGGACGGCTGGACGAGATCTGGCGCGAATTCAAGTCGATTGCTCGTAAAAACGAGCATTACGCGGCGCGTGCTCGATTTGACGAGCATGCGGCGGAGCACCGCGATGATCTTGAATCGACGGTGCGCAAAGGGGAAGCGAGAGGAACGACAGCCGAGCGTCAGCGCGAAGCCAGCGCGCGCGTATCGGTATCGCGGGTGCGATCGTCGCCGTTGTCGGCCGTCTGCGTCGTGTTGGCGTTCCACACGACGCGGTCGTTGACCGCATACAGCCGGCACGCGCCGGCGCCTTGCTTCGCGCAGTTGTCGAGCGCGAGCGCCATCGGGTCGTCGCCGCCTTCGGCCCACGACCACGCGCCTTCCGACGACACCGCGAACGCGCGGCTCGGATGCTGGTTCAGGAAGCGGCGATAGCCTTCGCGGCCGGCTTCGTCGACGTACGGCACCGCGTTGACCGCATCGATCGACGCGTAGCCGGTGGCCTTCGGCTCGTGCGGGTCCGCGACCGCATAGCGCACCGCGGTCGGCAGGTTCAGTTCGGCGAGGAATGCGTTCACGGCCGGCCACCACACGGGCACGCCGTCGCGATCGACGATCAGCCGGTGCGCATCGTCCTTGTAGCGGCCGAAATCGATGAAGCGGGCCTGCGTGCCGTGCGACACGTATGCATCGTGCATCTGCGCGACCAGCGCGGGCGTCCACACCGAATCGTTGTCGCCGTACAGCCACAGCGACCGCACGGCCGTATGCGCGCCGTAGTGGTCGAACGCGTCGACGAGGTTGCGCTGCCAGCCGTCGCACAGGTCCTGGCGCAGCCCGCCGGAGAAGTTGATGATGCCGCGCACGCCGGCCGCGGCTTCGGTGCCGTACGCGACCGACGCGAGCCCGCCGTGCGACGTGCCGGCGACGACGATGCGCGACGCATCGACGTACGGCTGGCGCGACATGTAGCGCACCGTCGCATCGACGTCGGCGGCCTGCGCGAGGCCGTTCTTGCCGACGTTGCAGCCTTCCTGCTGGTACGTGCCGTCGGAACCGGCGAAGCCCTGGCGATTCGGCGCGATCACCGCATAGCCGCGGCGCACGAATTCGCGCGCGAACGCGAGCGGCCGGCTGCGCGGCTGCAGATGGAGATCGCCGGTATTTTTGCCGTGGTTGAAGACGACGAGCGGGAACGGGCCGGGGCCGTTCGGCTTGAACAGCGTGGCCTCGAGCGTGATGGCGCCCGACGCATCGGCCGGAATGCGAAGGATCTGCTCGTTGAGATCGGCGGCGACCTGCGGCAGGTTCGAGTCGGCGTAGTCGAAATGCTCGGCATGAGCGAGCGACCCGCTGGCGCCCGCACCCGTATTGGCGCTCGGCAGCGTACCGGCCTGAGCGGCCGACAGCGCACACGCCGCCATCCATCCCACCAATACCTTGCTGAACGCCATCCGTAAGCCCTGCCATGCAACATGACCAAGTCGAGCCCATCGTAGCCCGACAAAATCAGGTTGTGCAATGCGGGAATTACCCGGCGTCTGACATGGCAACTATTTGTCAGCGTTCACTTACTTCGCCGTCGACATAGCGCCAGAATCCCTGCTCGTCGCGCTCGAAACGGCTCGTCTCGTGCAGCCGGTAAGCGCGTCCGCCGACCTTGTAGCGCGCCACGAATTCGACCTCCGCATGCCGGTCGTCGAGCGGTACGTGCCGTTTGACCGCGAGGCCGAGCCAGCGCGGCGCGTCCGGCGCGTCAGGGTCGGTGTCGAGATCGGGCGGGCAGGTGCGCGCGGCCCATGTCGCGCGCAGGTAATCGGTCGCGCCGAGCACGTACGCGCTGTACCGCGAGCGCATCAATTCGAGTGCGGTCGGGGCGGCTTCGCCGCCGTCGATGAAGCGGCCGCAGCAGGCCGCGTAGCGCGGTGCCGGCGCGTTGCCGGCGGGCGCGGGGGATGCGCCGCCGCACGGGCACGCGTCAGGTCGGTTCGAAATCATGCGCAATGTGAATTAACAACGCCCGGTTGCCGGCGCGGCTCACCAACTGAGCTCGATGCCGTCGTACTGGAAGAACCGGCCGTTCGCCTGAGACACGTCCGAACCGGATTCGGCGATCACGCGACGCATGCCGGTCACGCTCGTTTCCGGATCGATCGCGGCCTGCGCGCCGCCCATGTCGGTGCGCACCCAGCCGGGATGGAGCGCAATGCATGCGGCATGGCGCGTCTGCAGCGACGCGATGCGCAGCGCGTCGTTCAGCGCGGCCTTGCTCGCGCGGTACAGCCAGCCGGTCGTGCCGGTCGCCTCGGCGATGCTGCCCATCCGGCTCGACACGACGGCCAGCACGCCGCGCGCGTCCTCGACGAGCGGCAGCAGGATCGGCAGCAACTGCATCGGCCCGCGCACGTTCGTATGCATCACCGCGTCGAAATCCTCGGCGGTGATCGTCTCGACGCCTTCGGTGCGCGGCCCGTACACGCCCGACACGAGCACGGCCGCATCGAGCCGCTCGCCGTCGAGCTTCCAGCCGAGCGCCGCGATCTGCGCGGGCTGCGCGATATCGAGCGCATGCGGCTGCGCGCCCAGCGCACGCAACGCATCGAGCGACGCCGCGTCGCGCGCGGTGGCGATCACGTTCCAGCCGTCGCGCCGGTATTGCCGGACGAATTCGCGGCCGAGGCCGCGCGATGCGCCGACGATCAATACGGTTTTCATGCCGTCGCTCCTTGGGTAGGCGCCGCCGAGGCAGTGCCGGTGTCAGATTCGTTCGATGCGCGCCGCGCCCGCGTGGCAGCCGCCGTCAGGCGACTGGCGCGTCACTGCACGTTACTGCGCATCGTCGCACGGCTTCAGCGTGGCGGCGACCGCCTGCGCGACGTCTTCGAGCCGTGCCGCGTCCGCCGCGACCATGTCGTTGTCCGGCGCGTGCTGGCCGCGTGCGGTCAGCGCCGCCACGCAGCGCTTGTAGGTGGCGTCGAGCGCGTCGAAGTTCGACACGGACATCCCCAGGTTGCGCATCCGGCCGTCGTGCACGCCGTACACGAGCCCGTGCACGGTAAGCGACTGGCCGCGCGCCCACGCGTCGTTGACGATCGTGGTGCGGCACACGTTGACGACCTGTTCGATCGAATTCAGCTCGATCAGGCGGCGATACCGCGCTTCGCCGACCGGCCATTCGTCGAGCAGCGCCGCATGGCGCTCGCGCACGTCCTGCACATGATGCAGCCAGTTGTCGGCGAGGCCGACGCGGCGGTTGTGCAGCGCTGCGTTCACGCCCGAGCAGCCGTAGTGACCGACGACCATGATGTGCTTCACGCGCAGGATGTCGACCGCGAACTGGATCACCGACAGGCAGTTCAGATCGCTGTGGACGACCACGTTCGCGATGTTGCGGTGCACGAACACTTCGCCCGGCGGCAGGCCGATGATCTGGTTCGCCGGCACGCGCGAATCGGAGCAGCCGATCCACAGATATTCCGGCGCCTGCTGGTCGGCGAGCCGTGCGAAGAAATCGGGATCGTCGGCGAGCTGGCGCTTGACCCAGGCATCGTTATTGTCGAACAGATGTGAAAGCGGATTGTCTTGGGTAGTCATCGGTGTGGATTCCGTTGGCGGAAATCAAGTCGATATCGGATCGGGTGTTGCCGGCGTCAGGCGGCGCGCTGCGCGTCGCCTGCGCCGTCGTTGCGGCCCGTCGCGTCGAAGCGCGCGGGGTAGCGCACGCTGAAGCGCAGGGCCGTGTCGTACGGATAAAAATCGGGCAATTCGCCCTGCATCAGCTTGTCCTTGCTCGCCTGCCACAGCACGGGATCGAAAAAGTCCGCGTGATGCTTCATGAAGACGTCGCGCACGCGCGGGTCGCCGAGCAGGAACGGCCCGTAGGTCTCCGGAAAGATGTCGTGCGGGCCGACGGTATACCACGGTTCGCCGGACAGTTCGTCTTCCTCGTTGCGCGGCGGCGGCACGCGTCGTACGTTGCAGTCGGTCAGGTACTCGATCTCGTCGTAGTCGTAGAACACGACGCGGCCGTGGCGCGTGACGCCGAAGTTCTTGTACAGCATGTCGCCGGGGAAGATGTTCGCCTTCATCAGCTCCTTCACCGCGTTGCCGTATTCCTTCACGCCGTGCTCGACGTCCGCGTCGCTGCCGTTCTGCAGATACAGGTTCAGCGGCGTCATCCGGCGCTCGATGTACAGGTGCTCGATCACGAGCTTGTCGTCCTCGTACTCGAGCAGCGACGGCACTTCCTTCTCGAGTTCGCGCACGAGCGCATGATCGAGCCGCGCGAGCGGCAGCGCGACGCTCGAATACTCGAGCGTGTCGGCCATCCGCCCGAGGCGGTCGTGGCGCTTCACGAGCTGGTACTTCTCCATGATCTGCGCGCGCGTCGTTTCCTTCGGCGGCGGGAAGTGATCCTTGATGATCTTGAACACGTACGGGAACGACGGCAGCGTGAACACGAGCATCACGAGGCCCTTGATCCCGGGCGCGATGATGAAGCGGTCGCTCGAATGCGACAGGTGGTGCAGCAGGTCGCGGTAGAACAGGTTCTTGCCCTGCTTCTGCAGCCCGACCGACGTGTAGATCTCGGCCTTCGGCTTGCCCGGCATGATCGTGCAGAGAAAATCCACGTACGCGGACGGCACGCCCATGTCAACGAGGAAGTACGAATGTGAGAAGCTGAAGATGATCTGCAGCAGGTCGCGGCGCAGCAGCACGGTGTCGAGCGCGAGCACGCCCGGGCGCACGTGGCGGATCGGCACCGCGAACGGCAGCACGCGGTCGGCGTTGATGATGCGGCCGACGATGTACGCGCTCTTGTTGCGGAAGAACAGCGACGACAGCACGTGGATCTGGAAATTCGGCGCTTCGTCGAAGCGGCCGAATTCGTCGTCGATCGCCTGCATCACGCAGCCGATGTCGCGCGAGAGATCCTCGAACGCCGGCTCGAGCTGGAAGTTCGTGACGATGCGCTCGAGCGTGACCGCGAGCCCGTCGGTGCCCGGATAGTACGCGCGGTAGGTCGGCTTCGCGGCCGGTTCGTCGTTCTCCAGATACTCGGTCGAGATCGCCGGGCGCACGAAGATGAAATCGTTGCTGAAATACGAGCGGTGCAGGATCTTGCAGCACACCGAATTGAAGAAGGTTTCCGCGCACTCGGGCTGGCGGTGCGACGTGAGCAGCCCGATGTAGTGCAGCTTGATCTGCTGCCACACTTCGTCGTCGATGTTCTCCGCGTCGTATTCGTCTTCCAGCACCTCGACGCATTCCTTCACGCGATCGTCGTACGACGTGATCCGCTCGCGCGCGAGCCGCTGCAGCCCGTGCCAGTCGCCGCGCTCGAACAGCGTCTTCGCATCGACCGCCGCTTCGCGGAAGATCCGGTAATGGCGATCGAAGTATTCGAGCATCGTCTGCGCGACGTCGAAACCGATCTGCGACGACAGCAGTTTGGGGAAGTGATTCATCGCGTGCAGGCTCGTTCAAGGGGCTGTAAGCACCCGCCATTTTAGCGCCCAAGTCGGCGTTTCAATGACTTTCGGGGTGACGCGCGAGCGGCCGTCAATCGGCGTGTTGTTCGCCGTTGGGCGCCGTTCGGTGCATCTTCGCGTAAAGATACGGGTACGGAGCCGATTCTGACACGAACTTTTTTGCGGCGGGCCGGCGGTCGTCGAGAACCTGTTTCGCGCGACGGCGATAGAATCGACGCACCGCCCGCCGCGCCTGCCGCCGGCGCGCATTCGCACCGATAACGACGAGACGCCCCACCGATGAACGCCCTGGAACACCAACTCGACTATCCCTTCGCCGATACGCTGCCCGCCGCGGGCGACACGTTCGAGGTCGCGCCCGGCGTGCGCTGGCTGCGCATGCCGCTGCCGTTCTCGCTCGACCACATCAATCTCTGGCTGCTGCGCGACGAAATCGACGGGCAGGCCGGCTGGACGATCGTCGATTGCGGGATCTCGTCCGACGCGATCCGCACGCACTGGGAGCAGATCTTCGACACGCAGCTCGACGGCCTGCCCGTGCTGCGCGTGCTCGTCACGCACTGCCACCCCGACCACTTCGGCCTCGCGAACTGGCTGTGCGAAGGCGGCGACAAGGGCCGCTGGAACGTGCGGCTGTGGATGACGCTCGGCGAATATCTGTTCGGCTGCCTGATGGCGGCCGGCAACGGTTCGAACGCGGGCGGCGCGGCGGCTGCCGAGCACTTCGCGCGCCACGGGCTGACCGATCCGGCCGCGCTCGACAAGCTGCGCAACCGCCGCGGCTATTACTCGGATCTCGTGCCGGCCGTGCCGCCGCGCTACCGGCGCCTGCGCGAAGGCGACGCGGTGACGATCGGCGCGCGCACGTGGCGCGTCGTCACCGGCTTCGGCCATTCGCCTGAACATTGCGCGCTCCACAGCGAAGCGGACGGCGTGCTGATTTCCGGCGACATGGTGCTGCCGCGCATCTCGACGAACGTGTCGGTGTTCGATCTCGAGCCGGAAGCGAACCCGCTCGCGCTGTACCTCGAATCGCTCGGCCGCTACGAGACGATGGCGCCCGACACGCTCGTGCTGCCGTCGCACGGCAAGCCGTTCCGCGGCGTGCGCACGCGCATCGCGCAACTGCGCGAACACCACGATGCGCGCCTGGCCGAAGTGCGCGTCGCGTGCGCGGAGCAGCCGATGAGCGCGGCCGATATCGTGCCGATCATGTTCCGCCGCCGCGAGCTCGACATCCACCAGATGACCTTCGCGCTCGGCGAGGCGCTCGCGCACCTGAACCTGCTGTGGCTCGCGGGCGAGCTCGTGCGCGAGCAGGGGGACGACGGCGTGATTCGCTTCGTGCGACCGTGAGCATGCGCATTGGCGCAGTTGCGCGGCGCGCTTTGGTGCGATTTCCAGATCCCGATCCGAATACCCGTAGCGATCCATGTCTCGCAATACCTCTCTAGCCGACGTCATCACGCTCGCGGAAATACGCGCATTGGCCGACCCGAAATCCTTCGAGCGCGGTACCGCGTACTACCACGACGGCGCCGTCTCGCGGCTGACCGAGCGCGACGGCGAGCTGTCGGCGACCGTGCGCGGCACGTATCGCTATCGCGTCGAATTGTCGGTGGGCGACGACGACACGCTCGGCTACACGTGTAATTGCCCGGTGGGCGGCGAAGGCGCGTTCTGCAAGCATGCGGTGGCCGTCGCGTTGTCGTGGCTCGAAAACAGCGGAGAGGAAGTCTTCCGTGAAGCGGAGCGCGAGCCGTCGTCGAAGCCGCGTCGCAAGCGCAAGACGCAGACGGAGCTGATTCGTGACTATCTGGAGACGCTCGACGAGCGCGCGTTGCGGCACTGGCTGCTCGATGCGGCCGAGCGCGACCGCTCGTTGCGAGACAGGCTGCTGTTCGACGCACGCAGCGCGAATGTCGATGATGTGGCGAGCCTGCGTGCCGCCGTCCGACAACTGGCGCGCGTGTCGCGGCCGCTCGGCTGGGACGAGGCGCACACCTACGGAGAAGGCCTGTTCGAGCTCGCCGACATGCTGCGGCGGCAACTGACGAGATCCCATGCCGCGCAGGTGGTCGAGCTGGCGGAACTGGCGATTGCCGAGGCCGAAGCGAGTCTCGAGCAGATCGACGACTCGGACGGCAGCGTGGCGCCGGGGATTGAGGAACTCGCGGCATTGCATCTCGACGCATGCATTCAGACGCGGCCGGATCCGGTGAAACTGGCCGAACGCCTGTTCCGCCTGCAGGCCGGCGGGCAGTGGGATACGTTTCGCGACGTGGTGCCGGCCTATGCGGAAGTATTGGGCGATGCGGGTCTGACCCATTATCGGGAACAGGTCGAGGCTCGTTGGGCCGAGTTGCCGCCGCTGCTGCCGGGGCGGGACGATCGGGGCTCGTACGAAACGGCGCGCCTGAATCTCGAGCATGCGCTGGAGTCGCTGGCGAGGCACGATGGTGATGTCGACGCGCTGATCGGCATCTGGTCGAAGGATCTGTCCGCTTCGTACCGGTATGCGCAGATCGCGGAACTGTGCGCGGAGCACCGTCGATTCGATGAAGGGCTGGCCTGGGCCGAACGCGGAATGCGCGAGATGAAGGACCGGCACGACGATCGGCTGATGGGCTTCTGCATCGACGAATATTTGCGCCGGCGTGCGTTCGATCGAGCAGACGCACTGGCGTGGGAGCGCTTCGCGGACCACCCGACGGCCGACGCATTCCGTGCATTGATGAAGGTCGCAAAGCGGACGGGGCGGGACGCTACCGTGAAGGCGCGCGCGATCTCGCATCTGCAGTCTGCTGCCCGCAAGCGCGAAGCGGCCGGGAGGCCCGGCAACGGCGCACGACGCTGGGAACCGCCGCCGCGCACCGAGCTGGTGAAGCTCTTGCTTGCGGAGCGGGACGACAACGCAGCGTGGGCCGCGTTCCAGGAGGGGCCGGTCGAAGCCCTCGTATGGCCGGCGGTGGCCGCTGCGCGGGCGAAGACGCATCCCGAGGACGCGATCGCGCTGTATCACCGCTATCTGCCGTTCGCGCTCGACCATGGCGCGGGCAGCGCACGATACGACGAGGCGTTCGGCGTCGTGCGCGAAATTCGCGCGCTGCGCGTTGCGCATCGCCAGCAGACGGTATTCGACGACGAACTCGAAGCGATTCGCAAGACCTACCGCGCGAAGCGCAATTTCATCAAGCTGCTCGGGAAGCTCGACGCGTGATCCGGCTGACAGGCACGGGAGGGCATGGAAATGAATATCGATCTGCAGGCAGTCGACGACACCGTCCTCGCGCTCTTGCGTCTGACGCTGCACGACGGCAATCGCGCATGGAAAGGCTTCGATTGGGATGTGCTGAATCGGTTGCATGAGCGCGGGTTGATCGGCGACTCGATCAACAAGGCGAAATCTGTCCTCCTGACGGAGGAAGGCCTGCGGGAATCGGAGCGTCTCTTCACGCAGAAATTCGTCGTTTCGGGCGGTGCGCGCACAGATAAGTGATCGTCAGCGCCAATCACGCGGCGGGTTCGTAGCGCCACCCGTCGCGATGCCATTGCATCGTGTGCGTCGGTTCGAGCGCCGCGAGAAACGCGGCGTCGTGCGACGCGACCACGATCGCGCCGGGGAAGCCGGCCAGCGCCGCTTCGATCGCGCGCACCGATTCGAGATCGAGGTGATTGGTCGGCTCGTCGAGCAGCAGCAATTGCGCGGGCGTGCCGCGCCACAACGCGCAGGCGAGCGCGGCCTTCAGCCGTTCGCCGCCGCTCAGTTGCCGCGCCGGTTGCGTCGCGCGCGTCGCGTCGAGCTGCAGCAGCGCGAGACGGCTGCGCAGATCGCCTTCGGCGAGCGGCGTATCGAGCAGGCCCAGTTGCTCGACGATCGAGCGCTCCGGGTCGAGCAGCGCGAGCCGCTGGTCGAGATACGCGGCGCTCACGTGCGTCGTGCAGGTACCTGAGCGCGGCGCGAGCTCGCCCGCGAGCATCCTCAGCAACGTCGATTTGCCGCAGCCGTTCGGGCCCGTCAGCGCGATGCGCACGGCGCCGCTCGCCGACCACGTGATCGCGTCGGCGTCGCCCGCGACGCGCCACGGCAATCGCGCGCGCTCGAGCGTGAACAGCTGGCGGCGCGCGCTGACTTCCGTGCCCGGCAGCGAGACGAGCACCGGCGCGTCGGCTTCGATGCGCGCGGCTGCCTCCTGCACGCGCGTGTCGAGTGTCGCCTTGAAGTCGCTCTGATGACGCCGGACCGACCCCATGATCGCGCGCGCCGCGCCCTTGCGGCTCTGGCGCGCCATCGACGACAGGTTGGCCGTCTTCGCGTCGCGCAGCGAGGCGGCCGCGTGGCGCTGGATCGTGTCGTGTTCCTGTTCGAGCCTGCGCCGCACGCGCCCGCGCTCGGTGCGCGCATGGTCGAGCGCCGCGTGTGCGGCCTCCTGTTGCGCGTCGCGCTGCGCGCGGTAGAGCGCGTAATTGCCGCCATACGAGCGCGCGCCGTGCGGCGTCAACTCGACGATGCGCTGCACGCCGGCGAGCAGCGCACGGTCGTGGCTCACGATGACGACGCCGCCGCGCCAACCGTCGAGCGCCGCGCGCAGCCACGCGCGGCCCGGGGCGTCGAGATGGTTGGTCGGTTCGTCGAGCACGAGCAGGCCGGCGCCCGACAGCAGCGCGCCGATCAGCGCGACGCGCGCGAGCTGGCCGCCGCTCAGCGCATGCGCGGGCGTGTCGGCGTGGACGTCGTGCAGGCCGGCCGCGTCGAGCGCCGTGCGCAGCCGCTCCGCGAGATCCCAGCGATCGCCGATCAGGTCGAAGTCGTGCGGCGTCGCACGACCGTCCGCGAGACGCGCGAGCGCGCCGAGCGGCGCATCGAGCGCCGCGATCTGCGCGACGGTCGGCGGGGCGGCGGCCGCGTCGTCGCGGTCGAGATCGTGCTGCTGGGCGACGTAGACGACGTGCGTATGTCGCTCGATCGTCCCCGCGCTCGGCGTGCGCCGCCCCGCGATCAGTTGCGCGAGCAGGCTCTTGCCGACGCCGTTGCGGCCGACGATGCCGGTCGGCGTGCGGTCGATGGACAGGTCGAGCGAATCGAACAGCGTGACGCCGTCGTCGAAGCGGAAGGAAACGTGATGAAGCGCGACGAGCGCGCCGGTGGGCGTGGCTGCAGCCATAAGCACCTCCAAAAATGCATGAAGACCTTCGCGCGCGGCGTGCGTGGCACGGGCGGCGAAAACATTTCGGGAAGGCTTAGTTGTTCACTTTGGCTGGCGTCCGGTATGAGGAATGAGCGCGCAGTGTAGCAAGCGCGGCGCGCGGGCCGCAAGCGAGCGGCGCGAACGCCGTCGCTTGCGCGCCACGCACGGTTACTGCACGGCGACCGTCGTGAAGTTCTGCCGGCCGAACGGACTCACGTGATAGCCGCTCACGTTCGTGCGCGTCAACGCGGCCGCGGTCGGGTAGCCGAGCGGAATCCACAGCGCCTGATCGTGGATGATCTTTTGCGCCGATTCGTACAGCTTCGCGCGCTTGGCCTGATCCGCGGTCGACTTGCCGTCGGCGATCAGCTTGTCGAGCTGCGCGTCGCAGAAGCGCGCGAAGTTGATGCCCGACTTCACCGCGTTGCAGCTGAACAGCGGCGACAGGTAGTTGTCCGGATCGCCGTTGTCGCCGGCCCAGCCCATGAACAGCATGTCATGCTGGCCGAGCTTCGCCTGCTTGATCAGCTCGCCCCATTCGATCACCTTCACCTCGGCCTTCACGCCGACCTTCGCGAGGTCGGCCTGCAGCAGTTCCGCGCCGACCTTCGGGTTCGGGTTCAGCACGCTGCCGGTCGGGCGCGTCCAGATGGTCGTCGAGAAGCCGTTCGGGAAGCCGGCCTGCGCGAGCAGCTGCTTCGCCTTCGCGGGATCGTACGCATACGGCGCGACGTCCTTCGCGTAGCTCCACGTGTTCGGCGGATACGGATTGTTCGCGGCCGTCGCGGTGTTGTCGAACACGACCTTCAGGTAGGTCGCGCGGTCGAACGCGAGGTTCAGCGCCTCGCGCACCTTGTCGTTGTCGAGCGGCTTCTTCTGCGTGTTCAGCGCGACGAACGCGGTCATGAACGCGGGCGTCTGCACGACCTTCAGCGCGCTTTCGCCCTTCGCGGCGAGCACGTCCTGCGGCTTCGGCGACAGCGCGATCTGGCATTCGCCGGCCTTCACCTTCTGCAGGCGCACCGACGGGTCGGGCGTGATCGCGTAGATCAGCCGGTCGACCTTCGGTTTCGTGCCCCAGTACGTCGGGTTCGCGTCGTAGCGGATCAGCGCGTCCTTCGTATAGCTCTTCAGCACGAACGGGCCGGTGCCGACCGGCTTCGCGTTCAGGTCGGCCTGCTTGCCGGCCTTCAGCAGCTGGTCCGCGTATTCGGCCGAGTAGATCGACGCGAAGCCCATCGTCAGGATCGGCACGAACGTCGCGTTCGGCTCGTTCAGCACGAATTTCACCGTGCTGTCGTCGACCTTCGTGACCGACTTCACGAGCTTCACGAGGCCCATCGACTGCGCATGCGGGAAGCCGCTCGCGCCGGCCACCTTGTGCCACGGATTCGCGTCGTCGAGCATCCGCGCGAACGTGAACACGACGTCGTCCGCATTGAGCGCGCGGCCCGGCTTGAAATAGTCGGTGGTCTGGAACGCGACGTTCGGGCGCAGGTGGAACGTGTACGTGAGGCCGTCGGCGCTCGCTTCCCATTTGTCCGCGAGCGCGGGTACGACTTTCTTCGCGGCTTCGTCGTAGGACACGAGCGTGTTGAAGATCACGTCGGCCGATGCGTTGGTCGTGACGAGCGAGTTGTACTGCACGACGTCGAAACCGTCCGGGCTCGATTCCGTGCAGACGGTAAGCGGCTTGGCGGCGGCGAGGCCGGGGGCGGCAAGGGCGACCGCGAGCGCGGCCACGGCGAACGGCTTGACGTGCATAGGATCTCCCACGTGGCGTGTGTTTTTCGCTGGATGACGGAGGCAGGCGCGGCCCGGAAGCGGGCGGGGCCGCGCGGCTGGCGAATAGGATACCGTCAAAGCGCGCGACGCGTGAAAAAAGGCGTCGGAACGCAGCGAATTGACCGAAAAACGGCTGCGTTCGCGACGGAACGGGTGTTGATGCGGCGGAGCGGGTAGTGCGAGCGCGGCGTGGGAGGCGACGTTCCGGGTCGGGGCGAGGCGGGCGGCTGCGAATGCGCGGCGGAAATGCGCGGCGCCGCGCGCTCAATGGAACCAACAGGTCGCCGCAGCGGTGCGACACGAGGGGAGAGATCCGCACGGATTCGCGCGGTATGGCGATGCAGATCAGGCTGCGGCGCGACAGCGATCCGGCGAGACGCGCGCCGGATCCGCGACGCACTCAGTGCGCGCCGGCCTTCGGCTTGCGCGGCGCCTTTTCGAACAGGCGATCGTACAGCCAGCGCGGCAGCACGTGCAGCACTTTCGCGACGACGCCCATCTGCCACGGAATCACGCGGAACGCGTGCTGCCGAGCGATCGCGCGCGCCGCACGCGCGGCGAAGCGGTCGGCGTCCATCAGGAACGGCATCTTGTACGGGTTGTGCGCGGTCATCGGCGTGCGAATGTAGCCGGGCGCGATCGTCACGACGCCGACGCCGGCCGGACGCAGCTCGACGCGCAACGCTTCCAGATACTTGATCGCGGCCGATTTCGACGCGCTGTACGCGCCGGAGCCGGGCAGCCCGCGCACGCCGGCGACGCTCGCGACGCCGACCAGCGTGCCGTGGCGGGCGGCCGTCATCGGGCCGACGAACGGCTCGAACGTCGCGACCATCCCGTAGTAGTTGATGTCCATCACGTCGCGGAACGTGGCGAGATCGCCCTGGCCCGTGACGGCGCCCTGGCTGATGCCCGCGTTCGCGATCACGACGTCGGGGCAGCCGTGCGCGGCGATGAACGACGCGGCGGCCGTCGCGAGCGCGTCGGCGTCGCGCACGTCGGCGGAATAGACGGAGATGGACAGCTTCGGGAACCGCCGCGCGAACGCATCGAGTGCATCGGTGCGCCGTGCGACGAGCGCGAGCGTGGCGCCCTGGCGGGCGTATTCCTCGGCCATCGCGAGGCCGAGGCCGCTCGACGCGCCGGTGATGAAGACCTTCAGCGGAGTAGTCATGCCGGCGCGCGGGTGGGGATCAGAGCTTCTTGTCCTGAACCTGCTTCACGAGGAAGTCGAGCACCTGCGCGGTACCCGGGATGCTGTTCGTGTAAGCGGGGCCCGTCTTGTACTTGCCCTGGACGACGACCGTCGGCACGCCGTCGATCGCGTAGTCCTTCAGCAGCTTGGCCGACTGGTTCACCTCGCCCTGCACGCTGAACGAGTTGTACGCGTCCATGAACTTCTTCTTGTCGACGCCTTGCGTAGCCAGGAAGTCGGCCTGCGCCTGCGGCGTGAGCAGATAGTTCTTCTGCTTGTGGATCGCGTTGAAGATCGCCGGCGTGACCTTCTCGGAAATGCCGAGCGCGGACACCGCGTAGAACAGCTTCGAGTGCGGCAGGAAATCGTCACGGAATGCGACCGGCACGCGCTTGAAGTCGATGTTGTTGCCCTGTTTCTTCACCCAGGCCTCGATCGTCGGCTCGAATTCGTAGCAATGCGGGCAGCCGTACCAGAAGAACTCGATGACCTCGACCTTGCCGGCCGGCGCGGACACCGGCTGCGGCGACTTCATCACCTCGAAGTCCTTGCCGGCGGCCGGCGCGGCAGGCGAAGCCTGCGCGAGGCCGGCGGCCAGGCCCAGGGACAGAAGGAGCGTGCTAAGTAGTTTTTTCATGTTGTGAACGTCGAATCAGTTGCTCGGGTTACGGAACGTAACGGGTTCTGCGTGGACGCGGCCGGTTGGCTTACTGCTTCGTGAAGCGGATCACCGCCGTGTCGACACCTGCATCGGACAGGCGCTGACGGGCCGAGTTCATATCCTCGAACTTCGAGAACGGGCCGACGCGCACGCGGAAGTAGGTCACGCCGCTGACGTCGCGCTTCGACACCTTCGACTCGAAGCCCTGGAAGCCGAGGCGCGCACGCTGCTGCTCGGCATCGCCTTCCGTCTTGTATGCACCGACCTGCAGGAAGTAGCCGGTGTTCGCGTCGTTCGCGGTCGGCGGCTTCGCCGTGGTTGCCGCGGCGGCTGCGGCCGACGACGTCGGCTTCGGCGTGTTCGCGGCCTGCTGCTGTTGCTGCTGCTTTTGCGCGGCGGCCTGCTGCGCCTGCTTCTGCGCGGCGAAGCGTGCGAGGTCGTCCTCGCCGCCTTGCTGCTGTTGCTGCTGCGCTTGCTGCGTCTTCTTCGGCGGCGGCGTGGTGTCGGCCGGCTTCGGTGCGACGGCGACGCCGTTGCCCGACGACGGATTGTTCGACGCGGCGGTGTTGTTCGAGCCGGTGGCGCCGTTCGTGTTGCCCGACGGCGGCACTTCGACGATCTGCGGCTCGGGCAGCAGGCCGTTCTGGGTCTGGTTCGCGGCCTGGCCGGGCGCGGTGTTGGGCGGCGCGGATTGCGCGGCCTGCGGCACCGGCTGGCCGGGCGTCTTGCCCTGCAGCGCGCGGTTCGGGTCGAACTGCTGCGGCTGGCTCGCGCCGTTGTCGGCCGGCGGCGGCGCGACCTTCGACACGAACGGCGACGGCGAACGCGTGATGTACAGCGCCACCACCACCGCGATCGCGAGGCCGACGATCAGGCCCAGCACGATTCCAAGAAATGTCCCTCCTGCTTGTTTCGATTGCTTCGAAGTTCGGCGTGGTTGTGCCATTGCTTGAGTCACCTGCAAAAAGAATCGTGAGAGGGCCGCGGCGGGCATCCGGCGACGGGCATCCGCCGGCCGGTGCTGCCGCGGCCATTCGCGGCCCGGTTCGGGGCCGCGCTGACATCCTTACATCTTGGCGGGCGCGGATACGCCGAGCACCGCCAGGCCGTTCTCGAGCACCTGCCGGGTCGCGGCGAGCAGCGCGGCGCGCGCATTGCGCGGCGCTTCGTCGTCGACCAGCACGCGCTCCGCATTGTAGAACGAGTGGAATTCGCCAGCGAGATCGCGCAAGTAGAACGCGACCGCGTGCGGCGCCAGCTCGTTCGCCGCGTGCGTGAGCATGTCCGGATACTCGGCGAGCTTCTGCATCAGCGACGCCGCTTGCGCGCTCGTCAGTTGCGACAGGTCGGCGCCCGGCAGTTGCGCGACGTCGACGTTGTAGCGCGACTTCAGTTCGTTGAGCACCGAGCAGATCCGCGCATGCGCGTACTGGACGTAATAGACCGGGTTTTCGTCGTTCTGTTTCAGTGCGAGGTCGATGTCGAACACGAACTCGGTATCGGCCTTGCGCGAGATCAGGAAGAAACGCACCGCGTCGCGGCCGCGCGTGATGGTCGCCTCGTCGATCAGGTCGGGTGCCGCTTCCTGGCCCGCGGCCGCGCCGCCCGACCATTCGATCAGGTCGCGCACCGTCACGTAGCTGCCCGCGCGCTTCGAGATCTTCACTTCCTGGCCGTCGCGCATCACCGTGACCATCTTGTGCAGCACGTAGTCGGGATAGCCTTTCGGGATCCCGATGTGCAGCCCCTGCAGGCCGGCGCGCACGCGCGCGATCGTGCCGTGGTGGTCCGAACCCTGGATGTTGATCACCTTCGTGAAGCCGCGCTCCCACTTCGTCACGTGGTACGCGACGTCCGGCACGAAGTACGTGTACGTGCCGTCCGACTTGCGCATCACGCGATCCTTGTCGTCGCCTTCGTCGGTCGTGCGCAGCCACAGCGCGCCGTCCTGCTCGTAGGTCATGCCGGCCTTGACCAGCGCGTCGACCGTCTGCTCGACGCGGCCTTCGCTGTACAGCGACGACTCGAGGTAGTACTGGTCGAACTTCACGCCGAACGCCTGCAGGTCCATGTCCTGCTCGCGACGCAGGTACGTGACCGCGAACTTGCGGATCGCGTCGAGATCCTCGACGTCGCCCGCGCCCTTCACCGGCTCGCCGTCCGACGCGGCGACCGTTTCGCCGTTCAGGTAGTCGCGCGCGATGTCGGCGATGTACTCGCCGTTGTACGCGGCTTCCGGCCAGCCCGCGTCGCCCGGCTTCAGGCCGCGGGCGCGCGCCTGCGTCGAGATCGCCAGGTTGCCGATCTGCACGCCCGCGTCGTTGTAGTAGAACTCGCGGTGTACCGCATAGCCCTGACTCGCGATCACGTTCGCGAGCACGTCGCCGAGCGCGGCCTGGCGGCCGTGGCCGACGTGCAGCGGGCCGGTCGGGTTGGCCGACACGAATTCGAGCAGCACCTGCTTGCCTTTCTCGCGATCCGACGTGCCGAACGCGCGGCCCTGGTCGAACACGGCGGCGATCACCGCCTGTTTCGCGGCGGCCGACAGGCGCAGGTTGATGAAGCCGGGGCCGGCGATCTCGGCGGCTTCGACGAGGCCTTGCGCGGCCGGCTGCGCGGTCAGTGCGGCGACGATCTGCTCGGCGAGCTGGCGCGGGTTCGCGCCGAGCGGCTTCGCGAGCTGCATCGCGACGTTGCACGCGACGTCGCCGTGCGCGGCGACCTTCGGGCGCTCCAGCGTGATGGCGGGGGCGACGAACGCCGCGTCGGCGCCTTTCAGCGCGTGTGCGACCTGCTTGACGCTATCCGCGAGCAGGGCTTCGAGGGTCTGTTTGTGTGCTGGCAGCATGCTGGTAGAAGGCTTCGTTGGTGGCGGCCGGAAACGCGGGCCCGCCGGCGCGCTTTTTAAGCGCGCGTTTCAGGGATCGCAGAATTTTAACAGGTGCTAATATGCCGCTCAGGCGGTCCGCGTCCGCGAGGCCGGACGCCGGTCTGTCGGCGTTCCCCAACCGCGCCGCGCAGGCACAACAAGATGAAAAGGGAATTGTCATGATTACGTTCAAGAGCAAGGCGGCACAGGATCTCGACGTGCTGAAGGATTTCGCCGTGTATGTGCTGGGTCTCGTCGGCAAGCAGCTGGGCGAGCGCGGTGTCATTACGCACGACGAACTGGACCACGCGATCGCCAAGCTGGAAGGCGCGGTCGCGCAGGCGAAGCAGGAGCGCGCCGAGCACGCCGGCCATTTCCACGAGGACGAAGCCGACCACGCGCACCATGAAGTGCCGCCGAGCCTGGCCCAGCGCGTCGCGCCGTTCCTGACGATGCTGCGCGAAGCGAAGGCGGGCCAGGCCGACGTGCACTGGGGCTTCTGAGCGTCCTTGCCTGGCGGATCGAACGGTTCGCCCGACACGAAAAAAGCCCGCGTTCGAGCGGGCTTTTTCTTTTGTCTGATGAAATTTGCGTCGATCAGAGCTGCGGCGCGAGCGCGCGGCGCGCGTCGTCGAGCGACAGCGCCATACGTTGCGCGTAGTCCTCCAGCTGATCCTGTCCGATTTTCCCGACCGAGAAGTAACGGCTGTCCGGATGTGCGAGGTAGAAGCCCGACACGCTCGCCGCCGGCAGCATCGCCAGCGAATCGGTCACGCTCATGCCGATCTCGTCCGCGTGCAGCACGTCGAACATGTCGCGCTTCACGAGGTGGTCGGGGCAGGCCGGGTAGCCGGGCGCCGGGCGGATGCCCGCATACTTCTCGGCGATCAACGCGTCGTTGTCGAGCGTCTCGCCGCTCGCATAGCCCCACAGCTCGCGCCGCACGCGTGCGTGCATCGCTTCGGCGAACGCTTCCGCGAAGCGGTCGGCGAGCGCCTTCAGCATGATCGCGCTGTAGTCGTCGTGATCGGCTTCGAACTGCTTTTCCTTCACGTCGACGCCGAGGCCGGCCGTCACCGCGAACATCCCGATGTAGTCGGCCACACCCGACTCCTTCGGCGCGATGAAATCGGCGAGCGAACGGTTCGGCCGCATCACGCCGTCGACCACCGGGCGCACGCTCTGCTGGCGCAGATTGCGCCACGTGAGCAGCACTTCCGAGCGCGACTCGTCGCTGTAGATCTCGATGTCGTCGTCGTTGACCGTGTTGGCCGGCAGCAGCGCGATCACGCCGTTCGCGGTCAGCCAGCGGCCCTGGATCAGGCGCGCGAGCATCGACTTGGCGTCGGAGAACACGCGCCGCGCCGATTCGCCGACGATCTCGTCGTTCAGGATCGCCGGGTACGGGCCCGCGAGATCCCAGGTCTGGAAGAACGGGCCCCAGTCGATGTAGTTCGCGAGTTCGTTCAGGTCGTAGTTCCTGAACACGCGGCGGCCGATGAACTTCGGCTTCACCGGCTGGTAGCCGGCCCAGTCGATCTTCGTCTTGTTCGCGCGCGCGTCGGCGAGCGTGACCATCGGCTGCGCCTTGCGGTTCGCGTGCTGGTCGCGAATGCGTTCGTAATCGGACTTCAGCTCGTCGAGATACTTCGCCGCGCCTTCGTCCGACAGCAGGTTCGACGCGACCGACACCGAGCGCGACGCGTCCGGCACGTAGACGACCGGGCCTTCGTAGTGCGGCGCGATCTTCACGGCCGTGTGCACGCGCGACGTCGTCGCGCCGCCGATCAGCAGCGGAATCTTCTTCACGCGGAAGTAGTCGTCGCGCTGCATTTCGGACGCGACGTACGCCATTTCCTCGAGGCTCGGCGTGATGAGGCCCGACAGCCCGATGATGTCCGCGCCCTCGACCTTCGCCTTCGCGAGGATCTCGTTGCACGGGACCATCACGCCCATGTTGACGACTTCGAAGTTGTTGCACTGGAGCACGACCGACACGATGTTCTTGCCGATGTCGTGCACGTCGCCCTTCACGGTCGCGATCACGATCTTGCCCTTCGCGCGCACGTCGCCGCCCGCTTCCGCGAGCAGCCGCTTTTCTTCCTCGATGAACGGGATCAGGTGCGCGACCGCCTGCTTCATCACGCGCGCCGACTTCACGACCTGCGGCAGGAACATCTTGCCCTGGCCGAACAGGTCGCCGACGATGTTCATCCCGTCCATCAGCGGCCCTTCGATCACGTTGATCGGACGGCCGCCGGCCGCGGCGATCTTCGCGCGCACTTCTTCGGTATCCTCGACGATGAAGGTCGTGATGCCGTGCACGAGCGCATGCGAAAGCCGCTTCTCGACCGGCTGGTTGCGCCACTCGAGGTTCTCTTCCTTCTTCGCGCCGCCCGCCTTGAACTTGTCGGCGATTTCGAGCAGACGATCGGTGGAATCGTCGCGGCGGTTCAGGATCACGTCTTCCACGCGCTCGCGCAGCTCCGGGTCGAGATCGGCGTACACGCCGAGCTGGCCCGCGTTCACGATGCCCATGTCCATCCCCGCCTGGATCGCGTGGTACAGGAACACGGTGTGGATCGCCTCGCGCACCGGGTCGTTGCCGCGGAACGAGAACGACACGTTCGACACGCCGCCGCTCACCTTCGCGAACGGCAGGTTCTGCTTGATCCAGCGGGTCGCCTCGATGAAGTCGACCGCGTAGTTGTTGTGCTCCTCGATGCCGGTCGCGACCGCGAAGATGTTCGGGTCGAAGATGATGTCTTCCGGCGGGAAGCCGACTTCGTTCACGAGGAAGTCGTACGAGCGCTTGCAGATCTCGGTCTTGCGCGCGTACGTATCGGCCTGGCCGGTTTCGTCGAACGCCATCACGACCGCGGCCGCGCCGTAGCGGCGGATCAGGTTCGCGTGGTGGCGAAACGCGTCCTCGCCTTCCTTCAGCGAGATCGAGTTCACGATCGCCTTGCCCTGCACGCACTTGAGGCCGGCCTCGATCACGTCCCACTTCGACGAGTCGATCATGATCGGCACGCGCGCGATGTCCGGCTCCGACGCGATCAGGTTCAGGAAGCGCACCATCGCCGCCTTCGAGTCGAGCATCGCCTCGTCCATGTTGATGTCGATCACCTGCGCGCCGTTCTCGACCTGCTGGCGCGCGACGGCGAGCGCCTCGTCGAACTGGCCGTTGAGGATCATCCGTGCGAACGCCTTCGAGCCGGTGACGTTGGTGCGTTCGCCGACGTTGATGAAGAGCGTCCCGGGCGTGACGTTGAACGGCTCGAGGCCGGCAAGGCGCATCATGTGATCGGTCATGGCGGTGCGAATTCTTTTGATGATGGACGTGGGGCGGTCGGTCAGGCGTTGTCGCTGTACTGGTTCGGCCAGCGGCGCGGCTTCACGTCGGCGAGCGCCTTCGCGATCTCGGCGATGTGCTCGGGCGTCGTGCCGCAGCAGCCGCCCGCGAGGTTCACGAGCCCGGCCTGCGCGAATTCCTTCAAGAGGCCCGACGTGACGTCGGGCGTTTCGTCGAAACCGGTGTCGCTCATCGGGTTCGGCAGGCCCGCGTTCGGGTAGCACGACACGTAGGTGTCGCACAGCTTCGCGAGCTCGGCGATGTACGGGCGCATCAGCGCCGCGCCGAGCGCGCAGTTCAGCCCGAACGTGAGCGGCTTCGCGTGACGCAGCGAATTCCAGAACGCCTCGACCGTCTGGCCCGACAGGATCCGGCCCGACGCATCGGTGACGGTGCCCGAGATCATGATCGGCAGGCGCTCGCCGGTGTTCTCGAACAGTTCGTCGAGCGCGAACAGCGCGGCTTTCGCGTTCAGCGTGTCGAAGATCGTCTCGACGAGGAACAGGTCGACGCCGCCGTCGAGCAGCGCCTTCGCCTGCTGGTAGTACGACGTGCGCAGCTCGTCGAACGTGACGTTGCGTGCGCCCGGATCGTTGACGTCCGGCGAGATGCTGGCCGTCTTCGGCGTCGGTCCGATCGCGCCCGCGACGAAGCGCGGCTTGGTCGGCGTCGCGTATTTCGCGGCCGATTCGCGCGCAAGCTTCGCCGATTCGACGTTCATCTCGACGACGAGCGCTTCCATCCCGTAGTCGGCCTGGGCGACGGTCGTCGCGCCGAACGTGTTGGTTTCGACGATGTCGGCGCCGGCCGCGAAGTACTGGTCGTGGATCTCGCGGATGATCTGCGGCTGCGTGAGCGACAGCAGCTCGTTGTTGCCCTTGATGTCGCGCGGGAAATCCTTGAAGCGCTCGCCGCGATACGCGGCTTCGTCGAGCTTGTAGCGCTGGATCATCGTGCCCATCGCGCCGTCGAGGATCAGGATGCGCGATTTCAGCAGCGCGGGCAGGGCGGCGCCGCGCGTGTAGCGCGCGTCGAGCGGGACGGAAGCGGCGAGAGGAGTCGCGGACATGGGCGGAAAATCGGCGAAGACGGGAAAACCGTCATTGTAGCCGGTGCGTCAAGCGGTCGTCGGCCCTCGCCGCATGGGCCGGACGGGCCGCCAAAGGAAAGCCCCCGCCGGCGAGCCGGACGGGGGCAGGATCGGAGTGCACGCGGCGCCGCATCGATGCGCGGCGAATGGCCCGGCCGCGTGACGCGCCGGGCCGCGAGTCGTCAGTGCAGCACGACGGGCATCATCATCAGGCTGTCGAATTGTCCGAGGAATTCGTCGACCTCGTCGAGCGACGGTTCATCCTCGATCAGCTGCTTCACGTGCGCGCGGAATCGTTCGGCAAGTTCGCCGTCGATGAAGATTTCGCGCTGCGCGTTCTTGTCGACGATTTCGTATCCGCCGGCATTCATCAGGTGATGGCCGGCCTGCGGCGCAAATTCGACGACGCAGTAATTGGGGCTGTTGTAGATCATTTGCATGGCGGCACTCCTCTTCGCAGTGGCATCTGGCCTTGTTGTCCCCTAGGTGGGGCAAGCCTTGCCGGTTTCAAGGGGCTTGCGCTGCACACCCCGTTCTCCCGTTTGCGTGGGGTGTATCGGTTAGAAGCCGATGTCTATCAAACGTTTCTCATTGTGAGCCGGTGGACTGAAATAGTTGTTAAAGAATGTCATCGGCCATTTCCGGAAAAACTGTAATCGGTCGAAATTGCCGATTCATGTGCGTTTATCACTGTGTGACAGTCGACGCCGCCGGTGGTTGCATCGTCGCGGGCGGTGTCGATGGCGCCGGTTCCGCAGGCGGCGCAGGCGATGCATGGGGCGTCGACGCCGCGGTGGGCGCGTTCGTTGCGCCGCCGGGCGCTGCATCGGCAGGCACGTTCGGTGCGGCGAGGCGGCCGTGCCACAGCAGCTCGATCTGCGCACCGTTCGGCTCGGTCTGCACGAGCCGCGCGGGCAGCCAGCCGAGCGACGGCGCGAGCCACATGTCGATGCGGCGCGTGTCGCCGTCGCGGCGCGGCAGGCGCATGAAGTGGCGCGCGCCGACGATGCCGGCCTGCGTCTGCACCTGCTCGTCGCCGATCACGGTGATCGGCCAGGTCTCGCCACTGTTGTTGTCGATCACGAAGAACTGCTGCGTGACGCCAGGCTTGTAGGCGGCGGGATTGCCGCGCAGCAGCCCCGACAACTGCATCAGCATGCTGAAGCGGTCCTGCACGCCGTCGGGCAGCGGCGCGTTGTTCGGCGTGCGCGTGAACACCACCTGCCGGATCTCGCGGTTGAAGATCGCGATGTCTTCCGGCCGCTTGCCGCGCTTCTCGACGTAACGGTCGGGCGCGACGCCGAACGCGTCGATGCGGCCTTCGCTGCGATAGGTGAACGGGCCGACGAACGGCACCGGCATCGACACCGACAGGTCGTACGTGTGCCCGTCGGTGCGCCAGTGGATCGTGCCGATCATGTTCTGCATGCCGTTGTAGAACGTGTCGTATTGCAGGTCGCCGGATGGCGGCGCGGCGAACTTCACGCCGCTCGTGGCAGGCCCCGGCGTCGCGGCGCTGGTGCCCGCGGCCGACGCGGCTTGCGTGCCCGAAGCCCCCGATGCGCCGCTCGCCGCGGATGCGGCGGCCGCCGGCGGTTCGCCGTGCTCGGCCGTTTGCGTGGAGGTGAGGACCGGCTCGTGCGACGGCGCGGGTTTCGGCGGGGCGGCCTCCGGCGCGGCAGCCTTGGGTGCGGCCGGACGTTCGACCGGCTTCGGTTCCGGTGGCGCAGGCTGGCGCTCGATCGGCTGCGGTTTCAGCAGTTCGATCTGCACGGGGATCTCAGCGGACGGCGGCGGCGTGAACGATTCGCGGTTGCGCATCAGCCAGAATCCGGCAAGCGCGTGCAGTACCAGTACGGCGACCAGCGCGACGCCCACGCGCAGCCAGCGGCGGGGCAGGGCGTGACTCGGGCGAAGGTCGGCAGGCTGGTTGGGCATCGGAACAGGGTCGGGCGCGTGGGTGACGTCGGGCGCGCGGCGCGCGCCACAGGAATCGGACCGCCGGATGCGCTGCCCGTTCGCGAGGCGTGACGTCGCGTGAACCGGATGTGTCAGGCGTCGCGTGCGTCGGGACTATAGCCGAGTTCGTAAGACAGTTTCTGCGCGCATGCGCGCAGCGCGGTGTCGATCTCGCCGCCCCACGCGATGTCGAACGAGCCTTCCTGGCCGAGCGCGACGATCGCGAGCGCCAGTTCGCCGACTGCGTCGAACACGGGCATGCAGAACGCATGGATCGTCGGCAGCAGCATCCCTTCGACGCGCGCGGCCTGGTGCTCGCGCACGTCGGCGAGCACCGCGTCGACTTCGTCGAGCGTGCGCGGGCCGCCGTGGTGCGGCGAGCGGCGCGTATCGGCGAGTTCGCGCTCGAGCATCGCGGCGGTCTTGCTGCGCGGCAGGTACGCGGCGAATAGCAGGCCCGTCGCGGAGCCGAGCAGCGGCATCACGTCGCCGAGCTTCAGCGACGCCTTCGCCGGATGGCTCGATTCCATCCAGTGCACGATCGTCGGCCCCTGGTTGCCCCATACCGCGATGCCGACCGTCTGGTCGAGACGGTCGCGGAATTCGGTCAGCGCGATCCGCGCGAGCTTCACGCCGTCGACGCGTGCGAGCCGCGCGAGGCCCATCTGCAGCGCGAAGCCGCCGAGCTCGTAGCGGCCCGAGACGGGGTCCTGCGACACGACGCCGAGCCGCGAGAAGCTGACCAGGTAGCGGTGCGCCTTCGCCGGGCTCATGCCCGCGCGCTGCGCGAGATCGCGCAGCATCATCGCGCGCGGCTCCCTCGTCAGCACGTCGAGCAGGCGGAAGCCGACCTCGATCGACTGGATGCCGGAACGGACCTTCTCGCCGTGTTCGCCGGAAGCGGCGTCGTCGGTATCGGAGTCGACGAGATCGTCGTCGGGGAGCGGGCTGGCGGGCATGGGCAACGGGTGCGCGAAAATGCGACAGGAAACGGGGCGAAAACGGCGTGCGCGATCATGGCGCGCCGCAGGGATTCACCATCGTAAAATAGATTCCCTCCATCGTCACTACAACGGCAGATCCTCCCTATGAAACTTGCTTCGCTGAAGGACGGCACGCGCGACGGCCAGCTGATCGTCGTGTCGCGCGACCTGCACACCGCGGCGATCGCCGACGCGATCGCGCCGACGCTGCAGCGTGTCCTCGACGACTGGGCGTTCTACGCGCCGCAGCTGCGCGACCTGTACGACGCGCTGAACCACGGCCGCGCGCGCAATTCCTTCGCGTTCGATCCGGCCAACTGCATGGCGCCGCTGCCGCGCGCGTTCCAGTGGGCCGACGGCTCCGCGTACGTGAACCACGTCGAGCTCGTGCGCCGCGCGCGCGGCGCGGAGATGCCGCCCGAATTCTGGACCGACCCGCTGATGTACCAGGGCGGCAGCGACGATTTCCTGGGGCCGCGCGACGACGTCGTATGCCCGTCCGAGGAATGGGGCATCGATTTCGAGGCGGAAGTCGCGGTGATCACCGGCGACGTGCCGATGAGCGCGTCGCCCGACGACGCGCTGAAGGCCGTGCGGCTCGTCACGCTCGTGAACGACGTGTCGCTGCGCAACCTGATTCCGGCCGAACTCGCGAAGGGCTTCGGCTTCTTCCAGAGCAAGCCGGCCACCGCGTTCGCGCCGGTCGCCGTCACGCCCGACGAGCTCGGCGACGAATGGCGCGAGGGCCGCGTGCACCGCCCGATGATCGTCCACTGGAACGGCAAGAAGGTCGGCCAGCCCGACGCCGGCACCGACATGGTGTTCCACTTCGGCCAGTTGATCGCGCACGCGGCTAAGACGCGCAACCTGCGCGCCGGCTCGATCGTCGGCTCCGGTACGGTATCGAACAAGGACGCGAAGCGCGGCTACTGCTGCATCGCCGAGAAGCGCTGCCTCGAGACGATCGAGCACGGCGCGCCGCAGACCGAGTTCATGCGCCATGGCGACACCGTGCGCATCGAGATGTTCGACGCGGCCGGCAAGTCGATCTTCGGCGCGATCGAGCAGTCGGTTTCCCCGCCCGACGGCGCGGCATAAGCGGCGCGGTACGTAACGCAACGCGACGCGACGGCGAACCCCGGCTTCGGCCCGCGCGCCGGGTTTCGCCCGATGTTTGACCGCGCGGGCTTGGCTACACTCGATTCAAGCGTTCGAGCACCTCGAACAAGGAGCAGCAGATGGCCGATCTCGCCGCGTACGGCGGTTACGAAGCACTGAAGGTGACGCGCCGCGACCATGGCGTGCTCGACATCGTGATGAGCGGCGAGGGCGCGAACCGCAGCGGCCTCGCGACCGCGAACGCGCGCATGCATCGCGAACTCGCCGACATCTGGCGCGACGTCGATCGCGATCCCGACACGCGCGTCGCGGTGATCCGCGGCGAAGGCAAGGGCTTTTCGGCGGGCGGCGATCTCGCGCTCGTCGAGGACATGGCGAACGATTTCGACGTGCGCGCCCGCGTGTGGCGCGAGGCGCGCGACCTCGTCTACAACGTGATCAACTGCAGCAAGCCGATCGTGTCGGCGATGCACGGGCCGGCCGTCGGCGCGGGGCTCGTCGCCGGGCTGCTCGCCGACATCTCGATCGCCGCGAAGGATGCGCGCATCATCGACGGCCATACGCGGCTCGGCGTCGCGGCCGGCGACCACGCGGCGATCGTGTGGCCGCTGCTGTGCGGGATGGCGAAGGCGAAGTACTACCTGATGCTGTGCGAGCCCGTGAGCGGCGAGGAGGCCGAGCGGATCGGGCTGGTCTCGCTCGCGGTCGCGCCGGCCGACCTGCTGCCGAAGGCATACGAAGTGGCCGAGCGGCTCGCGCACGGTTCGCAGTCGGCGATCCGCTGGACCAAGTACGCGCTGAACAACTGGCTGCGCACGGCCGGGCCGACCTTCGATACGTCGCTCGCGCTCGAATTCATGGGTTTTTCGGGGCCCGACGTGCAGGAAGGCATCCGCTCGCTGCGCGAACGGCGCCCGCCCGCGTTCCCCGGCGACGCGCCGTTCTGACGTGCGCGCTATGATCGAATCACGCGCGGCTGCGCGACGCACGGCGGCCGCCTCGTTCCCCCAGTCAACCAGGATGCCCGTATGACGACCGATGCCTCCGGCGCCAACCCTTTCGCCGGCTTTGCCGGGTTCCAGCCCGCCGACATGATGGACCGGATGTGGGACATGATGCGGATGTCGCCGTTCGGCGGGATGGCGCCGTTTCCGGGCGCCACGCACGGGCTGCCGCCGTCGCTGTCGAGCATGTCCGACATGATGTCGCCGCTCACGAACGTCGAGGAACTCGACAAGCGGATCACCGATCTGCGCGCGGTCGAGCAGTGGCTGAAGCTCAATCTCGGGATGCTGCAGTCCGCGATCCAGGCGCTCGAGGTGCAGCGCGCGACGCTCGCGACGCTGCGCGCGTTCGGCGCGTTCGCGCAAAGCTCGATGTCGGCGGCCGAGGAAGCGGCCGTGGCCGCCGCGCAGGCCGCGAAACCCGCGTCGGCGGGCGAGGCCGCGCCCGCGGCCGATGCGGCCGATGCGGCGGAAGACGACCCCGCGCAGCAGCCGTTCGACCCGTCCGGCTGGTGGAACCTGCTGCAGACGCAATTCAACCAGCTCGCGAGCCTCGCGATGGCGCAACCGGGCATGCAGCCTGCGGCGCCGGACGCCGCGCCGCCGGAGGCCGCCGCCGCGCCCGGGCCCGGGCCCGCGACGAAGTCCGCCGCGGCCGCGCCGCGCAAGCCCGCCGCGAAGCGCGCGAAGCCGTCCGGTTCGGCCGCGGCGCGCGCGGCGGCCGCTTCGTCGCCCGAAACGCGTCCGCCGAAGCGCTCGACGTGATGCGGCGCAGCTAGGCGGTCGATCATGCGACTCGCGCTCGTTCTGATGGGAGGCGGCGCGCGCGCCGCATACCAGGTCGGCGTGCTGAAGGCGCTGGCCGAAATCGCGCGCGAGGCCGATCCGCAGCGGCATACGGTGCCGTTCGCGGTGATCTGCGGTTCGTCGGCCGGCGCGATCAACGCGACGTCGATCGCGAGCCACGCGGACGACTTTTCCCACGGCGTGCGGCGCCTGCTCGAATTCTGGGAGCCGCTGCGCGCCGATTACGTGTATCGCACCGACTGGCTCGGCATCGCGGGCGCCGGCGCGCGCTGGCTCGCGACGATGACGTTCGGCTGGGCGGCCCGCCGCTCGCCGCGCGGGCTGCTCGACAACACGCCGCTTGCGCACCTGCTGCAGCGCGAGCTGAGCTTCCACCGGATCGAGCAGATGCTCGAGGCGCGTCTGCTGCACGCGCTCGCGGTCACCGCGCTCAGCTATTCGAGCGGCCGGCACCTCACGTTCTACCAGGCCGCCGAGCCGATCCAGGCGTGGCGGCGCGCGCAGCGCACCGCGCGGCTCGTCGACCTGTCGGCGTCGCACCTGCTCGCGTCGTCGGCCATTCCGTTCGTGTTTCCCGCCGTGCCGCTCGTGCTCGACGGACAGGTCGAGTACTTCGGCGACGGCTCGATCCGGCAGATCGCGCCGCTGTCGCCGGCGATCCACTTCGGCGCGGACCGGATCGTCGTCGTCGGTGCGGCCGATCCGCGGCCCGAGATCCCGGCCGCGAACGGCACGGGACGGGCCCGTGGCTACCCGACGCTCGCGCAGATCGGCCAGCAGGTGCTCGCGAGCGTGTTTCTCGACTCGATCGGCTCGGACATCGAACGGATCGAGCACATCAACCAGATGATCGAGCACCTGCCGCACCAGGTCGAGATCGACAGCGGCTGGCGGCACGTCGACGTGCTCGCGATCGCGCCGTCCGAGCGCATCGAGCTGATCGCCGCGAAACACCTGAAGCAGATGCCGGCGACGATGCGCGGGCTGCTCGGCGCGATCGGCGGCAGCCAGCCGACCGGCGCATCGTTCGCCAGCTACCTGCTGTTCGAGGAAGCGTTCACGCGCGAGCTGATCGAGCTCGGCTACCGCGACGGCCGGGCCCAGCGGGAGACGCTCGCCGGCTGGATTGCCGGGGCGGACGGCGGCAGCGCGCCGGCGGCCGGCACGCCGCCGGAAGACGGCCTCGCGACCGGCGAAATACGGGTCTGACACGCGAAGGCGCACTGTAAGGTTGCGTTTTCGCGACGGTGGGCCGCGACCGATCGCCGCACCGAGGTAGGCGGCGCGCGACCGGCCGGGCGTCTCGGAACCGTCATGCACGCGTGCTATCATGGCCGCCGCCGTATACACCATATCGAGCAGCCCGCCGATCCGGCATCCGCACGGGGACCTTTCGGGGAACCCGCCTGGGGCAGGGGACGGGCGCGCCAACGAGCCGGCCAGCGCCGGCCCCCACTCAGGCAAGCGCGGCCGGCTTCGTCCGAACGGAGCGGGTTGCGGCATGCCCAACGGCGGCAACGCGGCCGCCTGGCTGCCGGACGAGGAATCGACGTCCGGCGGGCCGGTTTCCCGCGTAAAATTACAGTCTTGGCTGCAAAAAGCGCGCGTGGCGCGCTTGCGCGGCAACAGTCACGTTTAGAGAAGTCGCATTGCGCAGAACAGGGGTGGGACCATCATGAACACCATGCTTTATCCGGAACTTTACAGGTCGCTCGAAGCTGTCCGCTGGGACATGGAGAAGGACATTCCGTGGGACAAGTTCGACGCTTCGCTGCTCACCGACGAGCAGGCGAAGACGATCAAGATGAACGCGATCACCGAATGGTCGGCGCTGCCCGCGACGGAGATGTTCCTGCGCGACAACCAGCACGACAGCGATTTTTCCGCGTTCATGAGCGTGTGGTTCTTCGAGGAGCAGAAGCATTCGCTCGTGCTGATGGAATACCTGCGCCGCTTCAAGCCGGAGATGGTGCCGACCGAAGAGGAACTGCACGCGGTGCGCTTCCAGTTCGATCCGGCGCCGCCGCTCGAGACGCTGATGCTGCACTTCTGCGGCGAAATCCGCCTGAACCACTGGTACCGTTGCGCGGCCGACTGGCACACCGAGCCCGTCATCAAGCAGATCTACGAAACGATTTCGCGCGATGAAGCGCGTCACGGCGGCGCGTACCTGCGCTATATGAAGAAAGCGCTGAACAACTGCGGCGACGTCGCCCGCGCCGCATTCGCGAAGATCGGCGTGCTGATGGCGTCGGCGCGCCGCACCGAGAAGCCGCTGCACCCGACCAACCTGCACGTGAACCAGGCGCTGTTCCCGCGCGACACCGTGCAGTCGCGCCTGCCCGATCCGGAATGGCTCGAGCGCTGGCTCGACGAGCAGATCCGTTTCGACGGCGAGTGGGAGAAGAAGGTCGTCGAGCGGATCCTGCACAACCTGTCGATCCTGTTCGAGCGCACGTTCGCGACCGCGCAGGAACTGAACCGCTACCGCAAGGAAGTCACCGGTCGCCTGCAGGCCGAAAGCGGCCCGTCGTCGGCCGCGCAGCCGGCCTGAGGCTGGCCGGCGCCGCCGGCGCAAGTCGGGTCCGATTCGCACCCGATTCGCGCGCGGCTCACGGCACACCGTGTCGCGTTCGTTGCATGAAGCCCGCCCGGCCGGTCCGGCGGGCTTTTTATCGGGCGCCGCCGTCGCGCGCGCCGTCGTTCATTCCGTCCGATCTCCATCATGTCCGCCACCTTCGAACGCAAGCTGATCACCCGTGATGCCCTCGTTGCACTGCGCGCGTCGCTGCCGTCGCCCGTCGTGTTCACCAACGGCGTGTTCGACATCCTGCATCGCGGTCACGTCACGTATCTCGCCGATGCGAAAGCGCTCGGCGCGTGCCTGATCGTCGGCGTGAACAGCGATGCGTCGGTGCGCATGCTCGGCAAGGGCGACGACCGGCCGATCAACCGCGAAGAGGATCGTGCGGCATTGCTGGCGGCGCTGGAAAGCGTCGACTGGGTCGTGACGTTCGGGGAAAAGACGCCCGTGTCGCTGATCGAGGCCGTCCGTCCGGACATCCTCGTGAAGGGCGGCGATTACGACATGGACGCGCTGCCGGAATCCGCGCTCGTGCGCGGCTGGGGCGGCCGGGCGCTCGCGATTCCGTTCGAGCACGACCGCTCGACCACTGCGTTGCTGAAGAAGGTGCGCGCGCAACAGTCCTGAGCGCGGCCCGGCGCCGTCACGGGGTCGATGCCGCGAGCGGTGCGGTCGTGACGGCCGGCGCGGCGATCGGGCCGCCGACGACGGGCTGGTCGGTTGCCCGCGCGAGCGGGGTCACGCGCAATGCGTCGGGCTGCACCTGCCGCGACAGCACGCCGGGCTCGCGCGGGCCGGCCGCCGGCAGCGGCCCGAACACGCCGCGCGCCACCACGAACGCGAGCATGTTGGCGAGAAAGAGAACAGCGATCAGCCAGCGCAGCATCGTCGAAACTCCTTGTCGTCATCGACGTGGTTGACGTCGTTCAGTCGAGCCGGCCGCATGGCCGGCTTCTTTCATGGCTTCTGTCGACCATGCGTGCGGGCCGCTGGTGCGGCACCGCGCGTATTGCATCGTCGGCGTGACGTGGGCCCGCTTCGGTCTGCGTCGCCACGCGCCGCCGGGATGCCGGCGCCTTTACATCAATCCTGCGCCGTCGCCGGGCCGGCCGCGTCCGTTGCGATCAGCGCGAGCCCGGACAGGATCAGCGTGTCATGCCGCGTATGCGGGACCGTCAGCGCACGCGCGACGTCGTCCGCCGCACCGCCGGCCAGCACGAGCCGCACCGGCGCCTGCCACGCGGCGACGAGATCGCGCCACGCGCGTTCGATCAGCCCGGCCTGTGCGTACAGGCAGCCGGCCGACAACGAGCGCGGCGTATCGACCTGGAACGGTTCGGCCTGCGCGCCCGCAAGCAGGCCGCTGGCGATATCGGTGGTCAGCGTCGGCAACTGCGCGGTGTGCGTGCCGAGCGCGCGCATCATCAGCGCCCAGCCCGGCGCGATCAGGCCGCCGGTGAAGCGGCCGTCCGCGCGCAGTGCCTCGAGCGTCGTCGCGGTGCCGAACGTCGCGATCAGCAGATGCTCGCCCGGAAACGCCGCATGCGCGCCGATTAGGCCGGCCCACCGGTCGCTGCCGAGTTGGTCGGGCGTCGTATAGCCGTTCGTCACGCCGCATTGCGCGGGGCGCGAGCGGATCGTCGTGCGCGGCACGCCCGGCCAGCGCGCGTCGAGCAGCGCGTCGAGCCGTGCGGCCACGTCGGCGCCCGCGACGTTCGAGATCCACGCGCCGCGCGGTCGCGGCAGCATCGACCAGTCGGGATCGGCGCCGCCGTCGCGCGTGTGGCCGAACGCACCCGTGTCGACGAGCGTGCGCCGCGCGTCGGTGAGCGCCCACTTGATCCGGCTGTTGCCGGCGTCGATCAGCAGGTGCGGTTCGCTCATTGCGCTTCGCGCAGCGATACGTCGCCGGCTGCGATCGTTTGTACGCCGCTCGGCGTGTCGAGCAGCAGCTGCCCGGTCGTGTCGATGCCCGTCGCGATGCCGCGCGCGCGTTCGACGCCCTGTTCGAGCAGCACGACTTCGCGGCCCGCGTACGCGTGCAGTGCGTGCCAGCGTGGCAGGAACGGTGCGAGGCCGTCGGTGCCGAACTGCGCGAGCGCGGGCGTGAGCGCGTTCAGCGACGCGGCGAGCGTATCGGTGAGGTTCGCCGACGCGCACGCGATCGACAGCGCGGCGGGCGGTAGCCCGCTCGCGAGCGTGGCTTCGCGCGCGCGCAGCGCGTCGACCTGCGCGGCGACGGCTTCTGCGCCGCGCACGTTGATGCCGAAGCCGATCACGACGGCGGTGGCGTCGGCGGTGGTCCAGACGGTTTCGATCAGGATCCCGGCGAGCTTGCCGACGATGCGCGGCGCGCCGTCGTCGTCGGCCGTCAGCAGCAGGTCGTTCGGCCATTTGAGCGCGACGCGCATGCGGGCGTCGAGCGGCAGCGTGGCCAGCCCTTCGGCGAGCGCGACGCCGATCGCGATGCTGAGGCCGCCGAGCGCATCGACGGCGCGCGGCACGATGCAGCCGACCGAGCACAGCAGCGCATTGCCGGGCTGCGCGAACCACGGGCGGCCCTGCCGGCCGCGGCCGGCCGTCTGTTCGAACGCGACGCGTACGAGCGGCGCGGGCAGCGCGTTCGCCTTGCGCGGCAGCGCCTTGAGCCGCGTCGCGACGTCGGCGTTGGTCGAGCCGGTGGCGGCGACGATGTCGAGCGGCCACGCACGCGGCGCGGCGTCCAGGTGCGCCTCGAGCCGGTTGCGCGCGATGTGCGCGTCGCCGGAATCGGGCGTGTCGGAGGAGGTGGGGGCGTTCATGGCGCCTATTGTAGCGACAGGGGGCGTGGGCGCGTCGGCAAGTGGGGCGACGGTCATTTCCTCGGGCGGCAGGGGCCGATTGATGTGCGACGCTTCGCGCGAATGTGCTCGTACCGAATCGGGAGAAGTGGCACGCAGGTAGTCGCGTGCATATGAGCTGGAATCAATGTAGCGCCGACATTCCGGTTGATCGATTGACGAAACGTCGTCGACCGATATCGATTGATCGGGATTTCGAATTCGTATGATGGATTTCCTTGTGCCGGTCGTGCATTTTGGTGCGATGAGATTTGCGCTGATAGCGACGAGAGGGAATCCGGATGAATGATGGCCAGCAATGGTTACTCGAGTCTTCGTTGGCTGTTGTCGGCCGGTTGATGGCTAGTGGCGGCCGGTATGCGGCTGGCAGGCCGACCGTCGTCGAATGTGCGGCGCCCGGTACTTTCGCAGATGAGCGTTGCTCGGGCGCGATGAGCCGAGGTGGCGCCGCATGATTCGCTATTTCCTCGCCAAGGGTGATCGGGGCGGCAGCGCGACGATCACCGAGGGACTGGAATACGTCACGTGTTCCAATCCGCCGCCGCGTGTGCAGATCGCCACGCTCTACATGAAAACCTACTGCACGGCTTGCGAGCAGGTTGGGTTTGTCGCGCCGAAAGGTCCGCGCTTGCCTGGCAGGGCACCGAATGGTCAGGGATGGGCGTTGAGTGGGGATATCAATGCATGCGGGTGCAATCCGCCGCCGGTGTTCTATGCCGAGCGGGGCATGAGGATGATCCTGACTTCGCATGAGGCGACTGAGCTTCTGGAGAATAGACACACTCCAACGCCCGAGGACGAAGCGCCGGTTGCGACGGCGAGAGCGGATATCACGCTCGATTACGACGAACAGGTACGTGTCGGCATCGGCACGACGTTGCCGCAAAGCTATCCCTATTTGATCGAAATGACCGACGGACGCACGTATGCGGGGCGTGTCGGTACGAATGGCCAACTGCCACGCATCGGTACCGAGCCCGCTGGCAGTTATACGATCTATTGGGGCGAAGATGCGCTCGCCCACCCAGACTGGACGCCATGCCCAACAGACCGATAACGGTGAGAGCGAATACGATCCCTCGATCCACCAAGGTAGTACAGCTTCACGCGGTGACATTCAAATCGTTGTGGGATGCCTATCCATCAGGGAATCCATACAACGATCCGGCCTATACGAATCAGTGCGCTATTCGTATAAGTGTCGCCTTGCACCGTGTTGGTGTCGACATGAAGTCATTTTCATCGAGGCTCGTCAGGCCTCTCGGCGGTCAACGTAGTATTGGGCGAATTCTGTTGAATGGAAAGGCAACGGCCACGCGCGCCAATGAACTCGGCTCGTGGCTCAACCTGCAGCCATTTGCCGGTCTCGGAAGGGCGGAGGTGATTACCGGAGCGGACTGGGAGGCGAAAATAAAAGGGCGTACTGGTATTGTGATGTTCGATGGTTACTGGGCGCGTGCAGGCGAGTCGGAATTGAATGCGAGCGGCGGTCACATTGATCTTTGGAATGGCTCTCGAATGACGATGAATGGTTTCTGGGGTGCGGCGTCGACGATAGGGCGATATATCGGGATGGTGTCGTTTCGGCAAGGAGCGAATGTCTTCCCAAGTCTCAGCTATTCCGATCTCGGGAAATCGAATTCAGTCTTGTTTTGGGAGATCAAGTGAAGCGGTTTGCGATTGTGCTTTTGGGGGGGCTTGGTGGTTTGCTGTTAACTTGGCTTTACCTCTACGTTTACAGCCATATCAATTGGCCGAAACTTGCAGGCACACCGGCTCGCGGTTGTTACGAGATCGACAAGTGCCCGACCTCATGGTGGCAGGGAGTATTGTTTCTGGCGTACTTGCTGGGGCCTGCCTTGTTTTTCTGCGTCGTCAATGTACTGGCGTATAGACGCTGGTCATGCAAGAGATGGAGCACCACGCTCAGCATTGGAACCATACTCGCGGGCCTGTTCTACCTTGAGCCCTATGTTTCCCGGCTGCTTAAGTGGCGTACCGGATGAACAGACGATCCTTCACCGGTCGAACGGTTGGTGCGCCACTGCCGTCGCGCAGGCCGATTCCGGTTGCGGGGATCGATACCAATGCGCGGTGCGAGGATGACGCATGCGAAGCAATCACCGTTCGGCCGGGTCACGCCCACGCGCCCCCCGGCCGAACGGCCGTCACGGCGCAACCACCGGGTGCTTCAGCGCGTGCGCGGTCTCGATCCACTGCGCGTGGAATTCGTCCGCATCGGGCCGAAGCCCGAGTTCGCCGTTGCGATAGGCCATCGCGAGCGTCTGCACGGCTTCCGGCAGCTCGTGCTCGGCGGCGCGGCGATACAGCGCGAGCGCGCGCGCGTCGTCGCGCGGCACGCCGCTGCCGTCGCGGTACGCGTTCGCGAGCATGAAGTCGGCGGCCGGGATGTCCGCGCGCGACGCGATGTCGAACCAGTGCGCGGCTTGCACCGGGTCGGCCGCGATGCCGTAGCCGCTGCGGTAGATCAGCCCGAGGTAATACGCGGCGGCCGGGTCGCCGTCCGAGGCCGCTGCACCGAGCAGCGTCCGGGCGCGCGCATAGTCTTTCGGGAGATCGCCGCTGCCGAGCAGCAACGCCTTGCCGAGCGCGAGCTGCGCGCGCCGCGCAGCCGGCGCGTCGGCCGTGTCGGCCTTGTCCGCCGCCGCGGCCGTTTCCAGCCAGCCGCGCCCCTCGTCGCGCAGCCCCGGTTCATGCGCATCGACGAGCGCGATGCCGAGCGCCGCCTGCGCGGCGCCCGAGCCGCGGCGCGCGAGCGTGCGCAACTGCGCCAGCGCATGCGGCTCGGTCGCCTGCGTGACCATCGCCTGCCATTCGTCGAGCTGCGCGGCGCTCGGCGCGGGGCCGGCGCCGCGCAGGCCGGTCGCCGCGACGACGGCCGCGACGGTCACGGCCGCCGTCGCGAGCAGCGCGGCGGGCGGGAGTTTCGCGCGCAGCACGCGCCGCGCGGCGGCGGCGAAGCCGGTTTCGGCGGGCCGCATCGTCCGGATCGGTTGCATCGTGTGTCTCATTGCGTGAGGTCGATCTCGTAGGTCGCGAGGTTCTTGCCCGAGCCGTCGTCGGCCGCGACCTGCGTGATGCCGGTCAGGCCGGCCGCCGCCGCGTCGCCGAGGCGGTTCGGCGCGGACGCGAACCGCACGTGCGCGACCGAGCTCGCGAGCTTCGTGAAGCGCCAGCTGCGCTGCGCGCCGTCGGCCGCGCGCGTGATCGCGCCGCGCTTCTTGATGAACGCGATCAGCACGTCGCGGTTCGCGTCGGGCGACGCGAAGATCGTCTTGCTGCCGTCGAGGCCCGGGAAATTGCCGCCGCCGCTCGCGCGGTAGTTGTTGGTCGCGACGATGAACTGCGCGTTCGGGTCGATCGGCGCGCCCTTGTACGTCAGGTTCCGGATCCGGCTGCCGACCGGCTGCGTGACGTCGATTTCATACGCGAGATCGGCCGACGTGAACATGTCGAAGTTGTAGCCGGGGAAGGTGCTGACGAGCGGCTGCACGGTGGCCTTGGTCGGGTCGATCGTGTTGAAGCGCTTCGCGGCCGTCTCGAGCCAGTTCTTCACGTCGGCGCCGCTCACCTTCACCGCGTACACGGTGTTCGGATACAGGTACAGGTCGGCCGCGTTGTTGATCGCGAGCGCGCCCGGCGCGACGTCGGTGTAGTCGGTGCCGCCGCCGAAGCCGCTCTTGAACGGCGCGCTGACCGACAGCACCGGCAGCGACGCGTACTGCGGCAGGTTCGCCTGCACGTAGGTCTTCACGTAGTCGGCCTGCGCCTCGTTGACGATCTGGATCGCGCCCGGATCGCCGACGTCCGCGAAGTACGAGTTCATCCGGTAGTCGGTCGAGCCGATCGGCGTCTTCACGTAGTCGATCGTCGCCTGGTGCTCGGCCGCGATCGCGGCGGAGACCGACGGGTCGGCCGCGACGTAGCTCTTGTCGGCGTTCTGGATCGGCCGCGCCTCGACGGTCGTTAGCGACTTGTCGACGATCCACGTCTTGCCGTCGAACTTAAGGCCAAGCTTGATCACGCCGAGGTGCTTGCCCCAGTAGTTGGCCATCACGGTCGGCACGCCGTTGACGGTGCCCTTGACCTTGTCGACGCCCGGCAGGTTGAACTGCGCGACGGTGCTGTTCGCGTCCGGAAACACCTGGTGCGAGTGGCCGATCAGCATCGCGTCGATGCCGGACACCTTCGACAGCCACCAGCTGCCGTTTTCCATCGTCGGCGAGTACGCGGAATTGTCGAGGCCGCCGTGCGAGATCGCGACGACGAGATCGGCGCCCTTCGCGCGCATCTCCGGAATGTACTTCTCGGCCGCTTCCTTCAGCCCGGTCGTATAGACCTTGCCGTCGAGCCAGCGCTTGTCCCAGTTCATGATCGCGGGCGGCGTGAAGCCGATGATGCCGATCTTCACGGGCGCGCTGACCGTCTTGCCGTCCGGCGTCGTGGCCGTCACCGTGCGCGTCAGGATCGTGTACGGCGTGAACAGCGGCGCATTGGTCTTCGCGCTGATCACGTTCGCGAGCACCTGCGGGAAGTTCGGGCCCGCGCACTTCTTCTGCTGGGCGGGCGCGGGCAGGCCGTCGACCTCGAACGTGTTGCCGGTCACCTGCGACAGGTACGGCAGCCCGTAGTTGAACTCGTGGTTGCCGATCCCGCCGCCGTCGAATTTCGCGGCGTTCATCACCTTGTAGATCGCGAGCGTCTGGTCGCAGCCGACCGGCTTAACCAGCGCCTGGTAGTCCGACAGCGCGGTGCCCTGGATCGTGTCGCCGTTGTCGAGCAGCAGCGTGTTCGGGTACTGCTTGCGCGCCTGCGCGATCAGCGTCGACACGCGCTCGAAGCCGAGCGAATTGTCGGCGGCGAGCTTGAAATAGTCGTACGACAGCACGTTGGTGTGCAGGTCGGTCGTCTCGAGCAGCGCGAGCGTGGCCGTCGTGCCGACGGGCGCCTGGGCCTCGGGCTGCGACGGCGGCGTGGCGGTGACGTCGTCGCCGCCGCAGCCGGCGAGGACGAAGGCGAGGCTGGCGAGCGCGGCGGCGGCCGGCACGTGGCGGCGGGAAAGCGGGGGGAGACGCATCGGTTGTCCTGTTCGGTGTTCTGTTTTATGAAACGCGAGGTACGCACGAATGGCGGCGCGGCGCGCCGACGGCCTGAGGTGCGGCGCGTGAGAGTATCGAAAGGAAACGTGACGGAACAATGAAAGGTCGCGACGCCGGCCGCTGGCCGAGGCCCGCGGCGGCTTCGGGCCGGTCCCGGCCGGCATGCCCGGCCCGGCGCCGCGGCCGGGCATGCCGGCCGTAATCCTCACGTCGCGGCGCCGGGCGGTTCGCTACAATGGCCGCTGTCATCCTTTTGCAAACAACCCGCCCTTGGACTTCGAGACTCCTCCCGGCCTGTCGGTCGACGCCGGCGGCCAGGGCCAGACGGTGCGCCTGACCGGCCAGTGGACCGCGCTGTCGCTCGCGCGCAACCGCGGCGCCGTGGCGCGCCGCATCGCGACCCTCGCCAGCGGGCGCGTGAGCGAATGGGATCTGTCCGGCATCGAGCGGCTCGACCACGTCGGCGGCCAGGCGCTGTGGCGCGTGTGGGGCCGCAAGCTGCCGGCCGGCGTCGCGCTGAGCGCCACGCAGCGCACGATCTTCGAGCGCATCGAACGGCTCGACAGCCAGCGCGAGGCGCCCGAGCGCATCGTGCGGTTCGATCCCGTCACGCGGCTCGGCCTGGCGATCTTCGCGTTCGGCGAACACCTGCAGGGTGGCATCGCGATGTTCGGCCGCGTGATCCTCGACGCGCTGTCGGTGCTGCGCCGCCCGCGGACGATGCCGTGGAAGGAGACCTCGGCGAACATCTACAGCGCCGGCGCGCAGGCGCTGCCGATCACCGCGCTCGTCGCGTTCCTGATCGGCATCGTGCTCAGCTACCTGTCCGCGCAGCAGTTGCAGATGTTCGGCGCGAACCGCTATATCGTGAACATTCTCGGGCTGTCGGTGATCCGCGAGCTCGGTCCCGTGCTGTCGGCGATCCTCGTCGCGGGCCGCTCGGGCTCGGCGATCACCGCGCAGATCGGCGTGATGCGCGTGACCGAGGAGCTCGACGCGATGCGCGTGATGGGCATCCCGCACGGGCTGCGGCTGATCCTGCCGCGCGTGCTCGCGCTCGGCGTCGCGATGCCGCTGCTCGTGATGTGGACCAACATCATCGCGCTGACGGGCGGCGCGCTCGCCGCGAAGCTGGTGCTCGGCATCGACATCAACTATTTCGTGCGCTCGCTGCCGGGCGTCGTGCCGATCGCGAACCTGTACATCGGCGTCGGCAAGGGCGTCGTGTTCGGCATGCTGATCGCACTGGTCGCGTGCCATTTCGGCTTCCGGATCAAGGCGAACTCGCAGAGCCTCGGCGAAGGCACGACCACGTCGGTCGTGTCGTCGATCACGGTCGTGATCCTCGCCGACGCGGTGTTCGCGATCCTGTTCCAGAACGTGGGGCTCGGATGAACGCATCGAACGACACGACCGCGCATGCCGCGGCGATCGGCGCCGGGCCTGACGCGGCCGCCGACGCCGGCGACCTCGTGATCGAGGTACGCAACCTGACCAAGCGCTACGGGCGCAACGTCGTTCACCAGAAGCTCGATTTCGACGTGCGGCGCGGCGAGATCGTGTCGATCGTCGGCGGGTCGGGCTCCGGCAAGACGACGCTCGTGCGCCAGATCCTCGGCCTCGAGCGGCCGACGTCGGGCACGATCAAGGTGTTCGGCGAGGATACGGCGACGATCGACGACGCGACCGCGCGGATGATGCGCACGCGTTCGGGGATGCTGTTCCAGCAGGGCGCGCTGTTCTCGTCGATGACGGTGTTCGACAACGTCGCGCAGCCGCTGCGCGAGCTCGGCCGCGTGCCGCCGGACCTGCTGCACGACATCGTGATGCTGAAGCTCGAGATGGTCGGGCTGCCGTGCAAGCACGCGTCGAAGATGCCGGCCGCGCTGTCGGGCGGGATGGTGAAGCGGGTCGGCATCGCGCGCGCGATCGCGCTGGAGCCCGAGCTGCTGTTCCTCGACGAGCCGACGGCCGGCCTCGATCCGCAGGCGTCCGACGAATTCGTCGAGCTGATCGCGACGCTGCACCGCACGCTCGGGCTGACCGTCGTGATGGTGACGCACGACCTCGACACGATGGTCGCGCTGTCGACGCGCGTCGCGGTGCTGGCCGATCGCAAGGTGCTGGTCGCCGCGCCCGTCGAGGAGGCCGCGAACGTCGACCATCCGTTCATCCACGAATATTTCCTGGGGCTGCGCGGGCGCCGCGCATTGCAGGCGCTGCCGCCCGAGCGGCGCGCGAAGCTGCCGAAGGCGGCCCTCGAACCGGCGCTGTCGAGCGTCGAGCTGTAGAAGCAAGGAACCCGCGAATGGAAAACAAATCACATGCGTTCTGGGCCGGCCTGTTCACGATCGCGCTGACGCTCGCGATCGCGGGCACCGTGTTCTGGTTCAACGTCGACCGCACCGTGCGCGTGCCGTACGACCTGCTCGCGCGCACCAACGTGACCGGGCTGTTCCCGGACGCGGCCGTGCGCTTTCGCGGCCTCGACGTCGGCAAGGTGCAGTCGATCGGCTTCGATCGCACGCATCCGGGCCAGATCCGGATCCGCATTCTCGTCGATCACGACGCGCCGATCACGCAGTCGACCTACGGCAGCCTCGGCTTCCAGGGCGTGACCGGCATCGCGTTCGTGCAGCTCGAGGATACGGGGCGCGATCTGGCGCCGCTGCCGTCGTCGCCGAAGGCGATCGCGCAGATCCCGATGCGGCCGAGCCTGTTCGACCAGATCCAGGAGCGCGGCGACGTGCTGCTGCGGCAGCTCGAACTGGCCGCGAAGAGCGCGAACGCGCTGATGTCGCCCGAGATGCGCGAGCAGTTGCGCGCGACCGCCGAAAGCCTGCAGCACGCGGCCGACGGCGCCGCGACGCTGACCAGGCAGCTCGGCCCGGCAGTCACCGCGCTGCCGGAGACGATGCACGAGGTGAACCGCGCGATGGCGTCGGCGAACACGCTGCTGCAGCCGAACGGGCCGCTCGTGTCGAACCTGAACAAGGCCGGCACGGCCGCCGAGCAGGTCGGCGTCGCGCTGAACGGCCTCAACGCGCGCGTGCAGTACGACACGCTGCCGCGCTTCAATGCGCTGGCCGACAGCGTTGGCGACGCGTCGCGGCAATTGAAGGACGTCGCCGGTGAACTTGGCCGCAACCCGCGCAGTCTGTTGTTCGGCTCGCCCGGCGCGGCCCCGGGGCCCGGCGAGGCGGGCTTCGTCTGGCCGGGTGCGACGGCCGGGAAGTGAAGCGCAAACCCATCGAGGGTCCAGCCGGAAACGGCCGGGTCATGACGCCCATCGAAACCGGAAACATCATGCAGGAATACGCCATGCCACGAATCCTTGACCGCACGCTGCGCCCGGCCGCGGCCGCGCTGGGCGTGCTGACGCTCGCACTGGCGGCCGGCTGCGCCGGCAACGACGCGGTGCTGTCCAATATCCGCTACGACCTCGGGCCCGCGTCGTCGGTGACGACCACCGGTTCGGGCCCCGCGCTGAAGGTGCTCGACGTCGCCGCGCCGGACGCGCTCGATTCCGACAAGTTCGCGTACCGCCTGGCGTATGCCGATGCGCAGCACGTGGCCGTCTATCGCGACAGCCGCTGGACCGCGCCGCCCGCGCAACTGCTCACGCAGCGGCTGCGCGGCGCGCTGTCGTCGCGCGGGACGGTGCTCGAAGGCGCCGACGGCGTGCGCGCGCCGACGCTCAAGGTCGACCTGAGCGAATTCGAACAGGTTTTCGATGGGCAGTCGCAAAGCCACGGCGCGGTGACCGCGCGCGCGACGTTGATGCAGGACGGCAAGGTGCTCGGCCAGCGCACGTTCGTCGCGCGCGCGCCGTCGAGCACGCCCGACGCGGCCGGCGGCGCGCGTGCGCTCGCGGCGGCCAGCGACGAACTCGTGTCGCAGATCGCCGCGTGGGTCGGCGTGCAGGCGTACGCGGGCACGCCGTGACGGCCGACGTGCAGCCGCGATTGCATCCGCGATTGCATCCGCGATGAACGTGCCGGGCACGCATCGCGCGTCACCGCTCGCGCGGCAGGCGTTTGCCGCTTACGCGGCGCTGATCGTCTATGCGTCGCTGTATCCGTTCGAAGGCTGGCTGTCGCTCGGCATCGGCCCGTTCGATTACCTGTTCGCGCCGATGCAGCGCTACGTGACCGCGTTCGACGTGGCCACGAACGTGCTCGGCTATCTGCCGTTCGGCGCGCTCGGCGTGCTCGCGCTGCACCCGCGCTGGCGCGGCGTGGCCGCGACGCTGATCGCGGGCGGGCTCGGCGTGCTGCTGTCGGGCGCGATGGAGGCGCTGCAGACCTACCTGCCGACGCGCGTCGCGTCGAATCTCGACCTTGGCGCCAACGCGCTCGGCGCGCTGCTGGGCGCGGCGCTCGCCGCGCCGGCCACCGGCGCGCTGCTCGACCGCGGCGCGCTGCGCCGGCTGCGCTTCGCGTGGCTGGAGGCCGACGGTTCGACGCCGCTGCTGCTCGCCGCGCTGTGGCCGTTCGCGATCGTGTTTCCGTCGCCGTTCCTGTTCGGCATCGGCGACTGGCCGGCCGCGCTGTGGGAGCGCGCCGACGCGTCGATGCAGGACGCGCTGCTCGCGTGGCTGCCGGCCGCGTGGCGCGTCAGCGAATGGCCCGAGCGGGTCGACGGCTGGCTGTCCGATTCCGCGTGGGAAGCCGTGCTCGGCGGGCTGATGCTGTTCGCCGCGCTGGCGATCGCGTCGCTCGCGATGCGCCCGCGCGCGCCGCGCATCCGGCTGCTGATCGCGCTGGTGGTCGCCACGCTGGTGCTGAAGGCGGCCGCAACGTTCATGCAGTCGGCTACCGGCCTCGTCGTCGTGTGGGCGACGCCCGGCGCGCGGCTCGGCATCGAGCTCGGCTTCGCGGCGGCGCTCGTCGCGTTGCGCGTGCCGGCGACGTGGCGCGCGATGCTCGCGGCGCTCGCGCTGCTGGCCGGCGTCGCGCTCGTGAACCTGCTGCCGGTCAACCCGTTCTTCGACTTCACGCTATCGGGGTGGCGGCAGGGCCGCTACGTGCACTTCAACAGCCTCGCGCGCTGGCTCGCGTGGATCTGGCCCTACGCGGCGCTGATCTGGCTCGGCCAGCGCGTCGAGCACGCGTGGCTGCCGGCCGCGCTGCGCCGCTGACGCGGCAGCCCGGGCCGCGCGGCGGCGGCCGTGCCGCGGGCAGCCGCGTGCGCCGGTCGCTATAATCGTCGGCATCCTCCGTTGCCGCCTTGCGCAACGGCAATTCATCGCCCTTCTTTGCGCACGGCCTCGTGCCGGGCCGCTCGTCACCATCATGGATTCCTACTACCAGCACCACGTCTTCTTCTGCCTGAACCAGCGCGATCCGGGCGCCGAGCGCCCGAGCTGCGCGCAATGCAATGCGCAGACCATGCAGGAATACGCGAAAAAGCGCGTGAAGGAACTCGGTCTCGCGGGGCCAGGCAAGGTGCGCATCAACAAGGCCGGCTGCCTCGACCGCTGCGAGGAAGGGCCGGTGATGGTCGTGTATCCGGAAGGCACGTGGTACACGTACGTCGACCAGGCCGACATCGACGAGATCGTCGAGTCGCACCTGCGCGACGGCAACGTCGTCGACCGCCTGAAGATCTGAGCGGGCCGGCCGAATGAACGTTCATACGCAGAAATCGCTGATCGCGGGCCCGATCGGCCAGATCGAAATCGCGGTCGACCTGCCCGACGCCGTGCGCGAAAGCGGCGCCGCGCCGCGCGGCATCGCGCTCGTCGCGCACCCGCATCCGCTGTTCGGCGGCACGATGGACAACAAGGTCGCGCAGACGCTCGCGCGCACGCTCGTGCAACTGAACTATGTCGTCTACCGGTCGAACTTCCGTGGCGTCGGCGCGACCGAAGGCGTGCACGACAACGGCGCGGGCGAGGCCGACGATCTTCTCGCGGTGCTCGCGCACATGCGCGCGCAGCCCGCGTATGCGGACCTGCCGCTCGTGCTCGCGGGCTTCTCGTTCGGCACCTTCGTGCTGTCGCACGTCGCGAAGCGCCTGCGCGACGCGGGCGAGACGATCGAGCGGATGGTGTTCGTCGGCACGGCCGCGAGCCGCTGGCAGGTGGCCGACGTGCCCGAGAACACGCTCGTGATCCACGGCGAAACCGACGACACGGTGCCGATCGCGTCGGTGTACGACTGGGCGCGGCCGCAGGAGCTGCCGGTCGTCGTGATCCCCGGCGCCGAGCATTTCCTCCATCGCAAGCTGCACGTGCTGAAGCGCATCGTCGTCGACGCGTGGCGCTAGCCTGCATGCGGGCGTCGGCGCAAGCGCCAGCGTCCGTACCGCGCACCGGCGCCCGTCCGGACGATGCGCGACCCTTCCCGAAACTTCACGCGACATCGCGCCGCGCCCCGCCTGCTGCATGGCGCCGCAACCCGGCTTGCACGCCGCCTGCGCACGCCTTTCGCGCGGCTTCGAGCACGCGTGCCCGCCGCATTCCCGTGCGATGCTCGCGCAACGGGGTTGCGGACGTCCGCTGCCCGGTTCGCGAAAACGCCGTTCGCGGCCACGTATAATGGCCGCTTTCGCGTTGCCCGCGGCCCGGCTGGGCCCATGCGGCGCTCGTTTCGCCGCCTGTCCGCCCGCTCGCGACGGCCGCGAACCGAACGCGCCCGCACGAGTCCAACCGGCGCGTTTCGCGTCGCCCGACGGTGTCGGGCGAGCGCCCGACACGCCCGCCGCCTTGCCGTTCAACCCTGCGCGTTTCGCACCGCACTTTCTGCCATCAGCCTGAATCGATCATGCGTCTGTCTTCCCAAGGCCTCAAGTCCCTCGCTTCCTCCATCGCCTTCAGCACCGCCGCGCGCAACGTCGCGCTCGGCGTGATGCTGCCCGTCGCGCTCGCATCGACGATCGTCGTCGCCGAGGCGAAGCCGGCCGCCAAGGCCAAGGCCGCGCATGCGGCGCCGGCCGCCGAGCAGTTCACCGGCGCGCCCGCGACCTACATGCCGGGCGCGGTGCCGCCGCCGGGCGTGAACGCGCGCTCGTGGGTGCTCGTCGACGCGACGAGCAACACGGTGCTCGCATCGGGCAATGCGGACGAACGCGTCGAGCCGGCGTCGCTGACGAAGCTGATGACGGCCTACCTCGTGTTCGAGGCGCTCGACAAGAAGAAGATCTCGATGGAGCAGATCGTCACGCCGAGCGAAGCCGTGCGCCGCGTCGGCCGCGACGAGTCGCGCATGTTCATCGAGGCGAACAAGCCGGTGTCCGTGCACGACCTCGTGTACGGGATGATCATCCAGTCGGGCAATGACGCTGCGATCGCGCTGGCCGAACTCGTCGGCGGCAGCGAAGGGCAGTTCGTCACGCTGATGAACGACGAGGCCGCGCGCCTCGGCATGAAGGGCACGCATTTCGCTGACGTGAACGGCATGCCCGACCCGAACCACTACACGACGGCCGGCGATCTCGCGAAGCTGTCGGCTCACCTGATCCGCGATTTTCCGCAGTACTACGGCATCTTCTCGGAGAAGGAATTCAAGTACAACAACATCCGCCAGGGCAACCGCAACCGTCTGTTGTGGCTCGACCCGACGGTCGACGGCCTGAAGACGGGCCACACGCAGGCGGCCGGTTACTGCCTGATCGCATCGGCGAAGCGCGCGATCCCGGGCGTCGACGGCCAGCGCCGCCTCGTGTCGGTGATGATGGGCGAGCAGAAGGAAAGCGACCGTACGCAGGACAGCATGAAGATGCTGAACTACGGCTACAGCGCGTTCGATTCGGTGCGCCTGTTCAAGGGCGGCCAGGCGATCTCGACGCCGCGCGTCTACAAGGGCAAGGACAACACCGTGCAGGTCGGCGTGAAGAGCGACCAGTGGGCGACCGTGCCGCGCGGCCTCGGCGACAAGGTCAAGACCGAGGTCGACGTCAACGCGCCGCTGATCGCGCCGCTCGCGGCAGGCCAGCAGGTCGGCACCGTGAAGATCGTCGCCGACGGCAAGACGCTGTCCGAATTCCCGGTCGTCGCGCTGCAGGCGGTGCCGGAAGCGGGTATCTTCGGACGTATCTGGGACTCGATCCTGCTGATGTTCAGCAAGAAGAAGTAAGCACGACGGGCCTTTGTTTTCACGACTTCATCCCCATCTGTCAAAGCTATGAGCCAAGCCGAATTCGAACCGATCGTCTACCTCAGCGTCTCGGCGCAGGAGGAACTGGTGCCGCTGTCCGAAGCCCGTGTGCCGGTGCTCGACCGCGGGTTCATCTTCGGCGACGGCGTGTATGAAGTCGTCCCCGTCTATGCGCACGACGGCGCGCACGTGCCGTTCCGGATCGAACAGCATCTGGACCGGCTCGCGCGCAGCCTGAAGAAGATCGGCATCGACAACCCGCACGATGCGGCGGGCTGGCGCGCGCTGATCGAGCGGGTCGTCGCGGCGAACGCCGAAGGCCTCGCCGACGGCAACGCGCTCGTCTACTTGCAGGTGACGCGCGGTGTCGCGAAGCGCGGCCATGCGTTCCCGGCGAACGCGGTGCCGACGGTGTTCGCGATGACGAGCCCGCTGCGCCTGCCGTCCGAAGCGGAGCGCGCGAAGGGCGTGCGCTGCGTGACGGCCGAGGATCGCCGCTGGCTGCATTGCGACATCAAGTCGATCTCGCTGCTCGGCAACGTGTTGATGGCGCAGCATGCGGCGGAACGCGATGCGTTCGAGACGATCCAGCTGCGCGACGACAACGTGACCGAAGGCTCGTCGTCGAACGTGTGGATCGTGAAGAACGGCGAGCTGTTCGCGCCGCCGCGCAGCAACAAGATCCTCGAAGGGATCCGCTACGCGCTGGTCGAGCAGCTGGCCGAAGAATGCGGGATCCGGTTCGTCGCGCGCGAGATCAGCGAGGTCGAGCTGCGCTCGGCCGACGAGATCATGCTGACGTCGGCCACCAAGGAAATCCTGCCTGTGACGTCGCTCGACGATCTGCCCGTGCAGGGCGGCAAGCCGGGCCCCGTGTTCGCGGCGCTGTATGACGCGTACCAGCGTGCGAAGGCACGCGAGTTTGAACAGTTTGACCTAACCCGGAGAAAATGATGAGCGAACCGACCAAAACCGTCGAGGTCACCGGCGCAATCGAGACCCGGAAGGAGTCGCTGCTGGAGTTTCCGTGCGATTTCCCGATCAAGATCATGGGCAAGGCGCACCCCGAGTTCAAGGACACGATCTTCAAGGTCGTGGCCGTTCACGACAACGAGATCGACGTCGAGAAAATCGAGGAGCGCGCGTCGAGCGGCGGCAATTACACGGGCCTCACGATCACCGTGCGCGCGACGAGCCAGGAACAGCTCGACAACATCTACCGTGCGCTGACCGGCCATCCGATGGTCAAGGTCGTGCTTTAAGCGCCCGTTCCGGCGTCCGGGGTCAGCGCAAACGGCCGCTGATCCCTTTCCATCCTCCCTCCAGCGCGCACTCGGCGGGGCATTTTCCCGCCGCGCGCCGCGCGTCCAGCTCGTCGCACAGCCGCTTGTATTCGGCCACTTCCTCGAACAGCCAGGTCCTGAACGCCTGCACGCGCGGCGTGTTCAAGAGCGGCGGCGGACACACGAAAAAATAGTGCCACGGGCTCGGCCCGTCGATGTCGAACAGGCGCACGATGCGCCCGTCGAGCAGGTCGTGCACCGCGAGCGAGCGGCGCACCAGCGCGATGCCCTGGCCTTCGATCGCGGCCAGCAGCAGGTTCGACGAATCCTGGTACAGGATCCCCCGCTTGGGCTCGGTCAGCGTATCGAGCCCGGCCGCGTCGAACCACGGCCGCCACAGCTCGTCGTCCGAGCGCAGCAGCGGGTAGTGCACGAGATCGGCGGGCGTCTGCGGCAGCTTGCCGCCGTTCAGCGTCGGCGCGCACGCCGGAAAGAACACCTCCTCGAACAGCGGCTCCACGTGCAGCCCCGGATAGCTGCCGAAGCCGAAGCGGATCGCCAGATCGACGTCGTCGCGCGCGAAATCGGTGAGCGAGTTGGTCGACTGCAGCTCGACGTCGATTTCCGGATGCCGCTCGATGAACGTGCCGATGCGCGGTGTGATGAAGCGCGCGGCGAACGACGACAGCATCGACACCACCAGCCGCCGGTCGCGGTCGCTCGCGCGCACGTCGCGCGTCGCGTCGGCGATCACCATCAGCGCGGTGCGGATCTGCTGCGCGTAGCGCATGCCGGCGTCGGTCAGGCACAGCCGCTTGCCGTTGCGCGTGAACAGCTGCACGCCGAGCTCTTCCTCGAGCGCGCGCACCTGGTGGCTGACCGCGCCGTGCGTGACGAACAGCTCGTCGGCGGCGCGCGAGAAGTTCTCGTGGCGGGCGGCGGCTTCGAACGCGCGAATCGCGTTCAGCGCCGGCAGCTGGCGGAGGTCCATTTGCTAATTTTCCTCACATCGACGTGAAAATTGGTCGTTTGGTCGGACACCTTCAAGTGACTAGGATTGTAGTCATCGAAGCACTTATTGGCGGAGTCGATCATGCAAGAAATCTCTTCAAGCATCACCTTCGAAATTCCCCCGGGCGAGACCGTACCGATGAAGGTGCAACGCAGCACGCGGCTGATCGTCCAGTGCGGGCCGGTCTGGGCGACGCGCAGCAACGACGTCGACGACTATTTCCTGGCCGACGGCGAGACGCTGAAGCTGCGCCGCGGCGAGCGGCTGTGGCTCAGCGCGGAAGGCCGCGAGGGCGCGTGCGTCGCGTTCTCGGTGTCGCGCCCGCCGCGGGAAGTCGCGCTCGGCGGGCTGTCCCGGCTGCGCGAACGCGTCAACGCGCTGCTGCACGACGGCTGGCGTACCGTCTGACCATCGTTTCATCCGACGGATACCGGCGATCCGTCCCCGTCCCCAGGCCGGCGAGACCCATGGGTTTTCGGTAAACTACCGCCCATGTCCGTTTCGCCGGTTTCCATCGTGTCCACGCCTGTCGCCGTTTCCGCATCGCCCGCCGGAGTCCCGGCTCAGCCGGCCCAGCCGGTCACCGTGCGATGGCGGGGCCGCGAGGCGTACGACGCGAGCTTCGACGCGATGCGCGCGTTCACCGACACGCGCACGGCCGACACCGGCGACGAAATCTGGGTGGTCGAGCATCCGCCCGTCTACACGCTCGGCCAGGCCGGCGACCCGGCGCACCTGCTGGTGGCCGACAGCGGCGTGCCGCTCGTCAAGGTCGACCGCGGCGGACAAATCACCTACCACGGCCCCGGCCAGATCGTCGTCTACCTGCTGCTGGACCTGCGCCGGCGCAAGCTGATGGTGCGCACGCTCGTGACGAAGATCGAGGAGGCCGTGATCGAAACCCTCGCGGCGTATAATCTCGCTTCGGTCCGCAAGGCGGGCGCGCCGGGGATCTACGTGGCATCCGGCCTGCACGAGGGCGCGAAAATCGCGGCCCTCGGCCTGAAGATCCGCAACGGCTGCAGCTATCACGGGCTGAGCCTGAACGTGAAGATGGATCTGCGCCCGTTTCTTGCGATCAACCCGTGCGGCTATGCCGGACTGGAAACCGTCGACATGGCGAGCCTCGCGGTTGCCGCCGACTGGAACGACGTCGCCCACACGCTGGTGGGCCGTCTGATCGCCAACCTCGACGGCGCATCCGCGGCCGCCGACAAGCCGCACGCACTGGAACAATCGAATGACTGACGTTACCGCTTCTCCCGCACCGGCCGATTCGGCCGCGACCCCGGCCTACGATCCGACCGCCAAGCAGAAGGCGCAGGCGAAGACGGCGCGCATCCCGATCAAGGTCATTCCGATCGAAAAGCTGAAGAAGCCCGAGTGGATCCGCGTGAAGGCGGCCACCGGCAGCTCGCGCTTCAACGAGATCAAGACGATCCTGCGCGAGCACAACCTGCACACCGTGTGCGAGGAAGCGAGCTGCCCGAACATCGGCGAATGCTTCGGCAAGGGCACCGCGACGTTCATGATCATGGGCGACAAGTGCACGCGCCGCTGCCCGTTCTGCGACGTCGGCCACGGCCGTCCCGATCCGCTCGATGCGGATGAACCGAAGAACCTCGCGCGCACGATCGCCGCGCTCAAGCTCAAGTACGTGGTGATCACGAGCGTCGACCGCGACGACCTGCGCGACGGCGGCGCCGCCCACTTCGTCGAGTGCATTCGCGAAACGCGTGCGCAGTCGCCGGACACGCGCATCGAGATCCTGACGCCGGATTTCCGCGGCCGTCTCGACCGCGCGATCTCGATCCTGAACGCGGCGCCGCCCGACGTGATGAACCACAACCTCGAAACGGTGCCGCGCCTGTACAAGGAAGCGCGCCCGGGTTCGGACTATGCGCACTCGCTGAAGCTCTTGAAGGACTTCAAGGCGCTGCATCCGGACGTCGCGACGAAGTCGGGCCTGATGGTCGGCCTCGGCGAAACCGAAGAGGAAATCCTGCAGGTGATGCGCGACCTGCGCGCGCACGACGTCGACATGCTGACGATCGGCCAGTACCTGCAGCCGTCCGAGCACCACCTGCCGGTGCGGGCGTACGTGCATCCGGATACGTTCAAGATGTACGAGGAAGAGGCGTACAAGATGGGCTTCACGCACGCGGCGGTCGGCGCGATGGTGCGGTCGAGCTATCATGCCGACCTGCAGGCGCATGGGGCAGGGGTGGTCTGAGCGTCGCGTTTGCAGCAGCAGTCCCGAAAGCCCGCAGCGATGCGGGTTTTTTCGTTGGCGCGGCGATGATCCGCGCATGCGCACGGCAATCGCCACCCGACCGGACGCGCGATCCAATCCAGCGCGAAAAGCAAAGCTGAAACATCATCGATAGCTTCGCAGGATAAGTTCGCTCCCGCCGCACGCAAAGCCCGTAAAGTCGGCTCTCCCGCAGCAATGCCCGCATTCCGAAGGAGAGCCGCATGTCCCGTTTCAGCTTCATCCGCCGCGCCGTCGTCGCGCTGACCGCCTTTGCCGCGCTTGGCGCGGCGCACGCCGAATCGCGCGAAGTCGTGATCGCGTACCAGGACATGGTCGTGCCGTGGCGCTATGCGCAAGCGAGCGGTGAAGTCGAAAAGGCGACCGGCTACAAGGTCAGGTTCCGCAAGCTCGACAGCGGCGCCGACGTGATCCGCGCGCTCGCGTCCGGCTCCGTGCAGCTCGGCGAGGCCGGGTCGAGCCCGATCGCGGCCGGCCTGTCGCAGGGGCTCGACATCTCGCTGTTCTGGGTGCTCGACAACATCAACGACGCCGAGGCGCTCGTCGCGCGCAACGGTTCGGGCGTCACGAACGTCGCGGCGCTGAAGGGCAGGAAGATCGGCGTGCCGTTCGTGTCGACGTCGCATTTCCACACGCTCGTCGCGCTGCAGGCCGCGGGCGTCAATCCGAACGACGTGAAGATCGTCAACCTGCGTCCGCCCGAGGTCGCGGCTGCGTGGGCGCGCGGCGACATCGACGCGACCTACATCTGGGATCCGGTGCTCGCGAAGGTCAAGCAGTCGGGCACCGTGCTGACGACGTCCGGCCAGGTTGCGAAGGAAAGCGGCAAGTCGACCTTCGACGGCTTCGTCGTGAGCCGCAAGTTCGCGCGCGAGAACCCCGAGTTCGTCGCGCGCTTCGTGAAGGTGCTCGCGGCGGCTGACGCCGACTACCGCGCGCATGCGGCGGCGTGGAAGGTCGGCTCGCCGCAGGTCGCGGCGGTCGCGAAGGTGTCCGGCGCGAATGCGCAGGACGTGCCGGCCAGCCTCGCCCTCTACGCGTTCCCGACGGCGGCCGAACAGGCTTCGCCGACGTGGCTCGGCGGCGGCGCGCAATCGGGCGCCGCGAAGTCGCTCGCGGCCACGGCTGCATTCCTCAAATCGCAAGGCACGATCCAGACGGTGCTCGCCGACTATTCGGTCGGCGTCGATCCGCAATTCGTGCAGAAGGCCGCGCGCTGAGCGCGGCCCCTCAGCCCACTCATCGCGGAGCCCTTCGATCATGAGCACGCTGGAAGTCCGTCAGGTATCGGTCGCCTATCCGGGCGAACGCGGCAGGCCGACGGCGCAGGCGCTCGCGCAGGTCGACCTGCGCATCGATGCCGGTGAATTCGTCGTCGCGCTCGGCGCATCCGGGTGCGGCAAGACCACGCTGCTGAACTGCATGGCCGGCTTCGTCGCGCCGACGACCGGCGACGTATGCGTCGACGGCGTGCCGGTCACGGGCCCCGGCGCGGATCGTGGCGTCGTGTTCCAGAAATACGCGCTGCTGCCGTGGCTCGATGTGCTCGACAACGTCGCGCTCGGGTTGCGCTTCGCGCGCGTGTCGAAAGCCGAGCGTGAAGCGCGGGCAACAGAAATGCTGGCGCTCGTCGGTCTCGAGCGCCATGCGCATGCGCGTGTGTACGAGCTGTCGGGCGGGATGCAGCAGCGGGTCGGCATCGCGCGTGCGCTCGCGAGCGACCCGCGCGTGCTGCTGATGGACGAGCCGATGGGCGCGCTCGACGCGATGACGCGCGGCACGATGCAGGCGCTCGTGCTCGACGTATGGGCGCGCACCGGCAAGACGGTGTTTTTCATTACGCACGACGTCGAGGAGGCGCTGTTCCTCGCGACGCGTCTCGTCGTGATGACGCCCGGCCCCGGCCGGATCGCGGAAACCTTCGAACTGCCGTTCGCGCGGCGCTACGTCGAATCGCGCGATGCGCGCGCGGTGAAGTCGTCACCGGAATTCATCGCGTGGCGCGAGCGGCTGATCGCGTATCTGCATCGCGACGAGGCAGCCGAGGCGGCCGCGTGATGCACGAACTCGCGCGACAGGGCGCGTCGGTCGGACGCGGTCGGATCAGCACTTTGCACAGGCAGGACAGCATGAGCACGCAGGATTCGTGGACGGCCGGCGGGACGGTCGCAGGTTTCGAGCAGGACGATCGCACGCGGACTCAGGCAGCCGCGCGTCGTGCGCCGTCGTCGCACCGCTACCGGTTGCCGGGGGAGGGGAAGACGGCGGCCTTGAGCGCGGCGACGGTTGCAGCGCTGGCCGTGCTGTGGTGGGTCGCCACGCATCGCCAGTGGCTGCCGCCGCTGTTCCTGCCCGCGCCGGAAGCCGTGTGGGTGGCATTCGTCGACGCCTGGCATGGCCGCATCCAGGGTGGCCTGCCGCTGTCCGAGCATTTGCTGTGGAGCGCCGCGCGCGTGTTCGGCGCGTTCCTGCTCGCCACCGCGATCGGCGTGCCGGCCGGCATCCTGATGGGCGTGAGCCGCCTTGCACGCGGCGTGCTCGATCCGCTGCTGGAGTTCTACCGGCCGCTGCCGCCGCTCGCATACCTGCCGCTCGTCGTGATCTGGTTCGGCATCGACGAAACGGCGAAGCTCGTCGTGATCTTCCTCGCGTGCTTCGCGCCGATCGCGATGGCCGCGCGCGCCGGCGTGCGCGCCGCGACGGTCGAGCAGATCAACGCCGCGTATTCGCTCGGCGGCAGCTTCGCGCAGATCGTGCGGCATGTGGTGCTGCCGGCCGCGCTGCCGGAGATCCTCACCGGGCTGCGGATCGCGATCGGGTTCGGCTGGACGACGCTCGTCGCGGCCGAGATGGTCGCCGCGACGGCCGGGCTCGGGCAGATGGTGCTCAACGCATCGAGCTTCCTGCGCACGGATATCGTCGTGATGGGGATCCTGATCATCGGCGCGATCGCGTGGCTGTTCGATCTCGCGATGCGATGGATCGAGCGGCGGGTGGTGCCGTGGAAGGGGCGGGGATAGGTCGGGGGGCGCGACGGGGCGTGACGCGGGCAGTCGCTCTGCGCTGCAGGCGGAAAGAGGGCCGGGCTTCGCGTCGAGCGAAGCCCGGCCCTTGTCGCGTGATACCGGTGGCCGAGTGGCGACGGCTTACCAGCGATAACCGGCGCCGGCGCCGACCGCGACCGTGCCGCGCGTATTGGTGGAGCCGGACGCCTTGACCACCCAGCGCCCGTTGCGCGTGGCGGTGGACAGGCCGAACGCGACGGCCGACTGCCCGCTGTAAGTGCCGCCGGCGATCGAGACCATGCTTTCGCCTGCCAGCGATGCCTGCGGCAGGTTTGCGATGGCGACGGCGGACGCGATGCCGCCGCTTGCGTCGCGACGATAGTGGTCAATGTCGTTACGCACGCTGCCGATCTGGTCGCGCAATTGTTGCACGTTCACGGCATCGGTAGGTGCGGTGCCGGCCTTGACGTTGGTGATCTGCCGCTCCTGACCGGGCGCGCCGACGGAGACCGTGTCGTCGCGGTCGGCGACGGAGTTGTTGCCGAGCGCGACCGAATTGTTGCCCGATGCCGTCGCGTTGTTCCCGATCGCAAGGCTATCGTCGCCGGACGCAGTCGAGCCCTTGCCGAGCGCCATCGAATTCGAGCCGGTCGCGCCCGAGCCGTCGCCGAGCTGCGCAAAGTCGTTGCCATGGTTGCCCGCCGGCGGCGTAACGGCGGGGCCGTTCTTCTCGATGTCCGACAGGCGCGTGTTCAGCGAATCGAAGCGGCTGTCGAATTGCTGCTGCATCGTGAAGAGCTGCCCGCCGTTGACGGCCTGCATGCCGCCCGCGACGATCGCACCGGGCCGCACATTGTCGAGCAGCGTGCCGCCGACCCCGCCGAGCGTCGCGCGGCCGAGCGACAGGTCGTCGTACACGAGCGCACTGAGCGGCTTGCCGTCCGGGTCGACCAGGCCGGTTGCCTTCAACTGCGCGATCGTCACGGCGTCGGTGTCGCCCACGCCGTTCGACAGGCCGGTCAGCGTACGCGTGCCGTCCGTGCCTGCGAGGCTCACCGACGCGCCGCCCTTGTCGGCGCCGATCGAGATCGCGAGGCTCGCAGGATCCTGGCGCACGAGGCCGGTGGTGCCGTTGTTGACGCGCGTGCCAAGATCGTCGACATCGACGCGGATGGATTTGACGTCGCCTTCGACGTTCGTGACGCGGCCGTCGAGCATCGTGATCGATTGCGTGTTGGCTTTGGCTCGATCGTCCAGACTCGTCAGCGCGCTGCCGACATCGTTGAACGACTTGCCGTCGACCGTATAGTTCGGACTGCGTACGCTTCCGTCCGCGTTGATCGTGGCTTCGCCGCCGAGCGCCTCGACGACCGGCTTGAGCTGCGACAGGTTGACTGCGTCGGTGTCGTTCGTACCGGCGCGAAGATTGACGAGCTGCCGCTCGTTGCCGGTTTTGCCGATCGACACGGTGTTGCCTCGGTCGGCGACGCTGCCTTGCCCGAGCGCGACCGCGTCGTGCGCGGTGACCACCGCATCCGCGCCGAGTGCGAGCGCGCGGTTCGCGTTGATGTTCGACCCGACCCCGAGCGCGCTCGAGCGATCGCCGTGAACGTTCGTTCCTTCGCCGATGGCGATCGTGGATCGCCCGTCGGCGATTGCTGCTCCGCCAATCGCGATTGCCGAGTAATCACCGCCGTCTTCTCCTTTTGCCTGCGCGCCGGGACCAAGGGCGATCGAACCTGCGCCCGTTGCGCTGGGTGGCGGGGTTGCGCCGGCCTTGACGACAAGGTTGTCGAGGACCAGATCGGGCTGCGCGGCATGGCTGTAGCCCGACGCGAGCGCGACGAGCGAGAAGGCGAGTGCGGACAGGCGCGGCCGGTGCGTCGCAATGCGCGAGCGGGCACGCGCGTTGTCGGGTGGTGGGGTGACGGGGTGGAACATGAATCGGACTCCTGATCGTTCAATTTCGCGCACGCTGCCGGAAATGGCGACGATACGCATCGACTGCAGCGGAGCGCATCGCCGTTGCGAACGGGATGAGCGAATAAGGCGGCTGCGGTTTGAGCGGACGACTATACGGAGCGACTTATAGGCCGTCGATCAGACGAATACGAAATTTGAGGCGATAGGTATGAGACGCGATATTAGGCGCGAAGTGCGACATCGCGGTCAGACCGGGTCGAAAGGCAGGACGCGCGCAGCGCCCGTAAGACGAGTCCGTATGTCGGCACAGATGGGCCGTGGAATGGGTTCGCGCGGCGCGGTGCGCCGCCGCGCACGGGCCCGCTCAATCCCCCATCGCCACCCCTTCCCGCCGCGGATCCGCGCCGCCGAACCACACCGTCTGCCCCTGCACGTTCAGCCGCTGGATCCCCTGCAGCCCCGAGTTCATCTCGACGACCCGTACGTCGTGTCCGCGGCCCTTCAGCCCGTCGGCGAGCGCGTCCGACACACGGCCGCGTTCGAGCTGCGTCGGCCCGTTCATCGACCCGAAGTTCGGCAGCGCGATCGCCTGCTGCATCGTCATCCCCCAGTCGAGCACGCCGACCAGCGTCTTCGCGACGTGATTGATGATCGCGGGGCCGCCGGCCGAGCCGACGATCATCGTCACCTGCTTCGTCTTCTTGTCGAACACGAGCTCCGGCGACATCGCCGAGCGCGGCCGCTTGCCGGGCTGCACGCGGTTCGCGACCGGCCGGCCGTTGTCGTTCGACACGAACGAGAAATCGGTGAGCTGGTTGTTCAGCATGAAGCCGCGCACCATCAGCCGCGAACCGAACGCATCCTCGATGCTGGTCGTCATCGACAGCGCCTGGCCGTAGCGGTCGACGATCGCGATGTCGGACGTCGACGGCAGCTCGGGGCTGCGGTCGTCGGCCATCGCGAGCGCCGCGCCCTGCGGCGTGCCGGCCTGCGCGACGCCCATGCTGCTGTCGCCGATCAGGTGCGCGCGCTGCGCGAGATAGGTCTTGTCGGTGAGGCTCGCCCAGCTGCCGCCCGGCAGCGGCACGAAATCGGGATCGGCGACATAGCGCGCGCGGTCCGCATACGCGAGGCGCCCGGCTTCGCTGAACAGGTGGGCGGCGAACGGTGTCGGCTCGTAGCCGACGTCGTTGCGCACCGGCTTCTGCGCGCCGATCTGCTGCCAGTCGGGCATCGCTTCGAGGATGCCGAGCATCTGCGCGATCGCGAGGCCGCCCGACGACGGCGGCGGCATCCCGCACACGACCGAGCGCCGGTAATCGGTACACAGCGGCGCACGCACCTTTGCCTTGTAGCGTGCGAGATCCTGCAGCGACAGCAGGCCCGGGTTGGTCGGATGCTTGCGCACCTTCGCGACGATGTCGCGCGCGATCGCACCGGTGTAGAACGCATTCGCGCCGTGGTCGGCGACCTGGCGCAGCACGGTCGCGAGCGCGGGGTTCTTCAGCACCGTGCCGGCCGCCTTCGGCGAGCCGTCCTTGTTGTAGAAGTACGCACGCGCGGCCGGATCGCTGCTCAGGTACTTGTCGTTCGCGATCAGCATCGCGAGGCGCGGGCTGATCGTGAAGCCGCGCTCGGCGAGCCGGATGGCCGGCTGGAACAGCCGGCGCCACGGCAGCTTGCCGTGTGCGCGGTGCGCGGCGTCGAGCATGCGCAGCACGCCCGGCGTGCCCACCGAACGCCCGCCGACGACACCTTCGTAAAAGCTCATCGGCTGGCCGGTCGGGCCGTAGAACAGCCGGTCGGTCGCGGCGGCCGGTGCGGTTTCGCGGCCGTCGTACGCCTGCGTCGACTTGCCGTCGAAATACAGCATGAAGGCGCCGCCGCCGAGCCCCGACGATTGCGGCTCGACCAGCGCGAGCACCATCTGCGTCGCGATCGCCGCGTCGATCGCGGTGCCGCCGGCCTTCAGCATGTCGTAGCCGGCTTGCGTCGCGAGCGGGTTCGCGGCCGCGATCATGAAGTGCTGCGAGGTCCAGCCCGGCTTGTCGGTCCAGCCGGACGACAGTTCGGGCGCATGAACGCCGGGCAGCGGGACGGCCGCGCCCGATGCGGCGGCGACCGGGACGACGGCGCCCGACGGCGCGGACGGGGACGTGCAGCCGGCGTTCATCGCGACGAGCGCGACGGCGGCGAGCAGCGTCCAGGGACGCGAATGCGGACGAATCCGGTCGAACATGGAACCCTCGGCAGCAGTGAATTCGAAGGAGAGCGGCGTTGACGTTGACATCGGTGCGGGCGCAACGGCGCTGCCCGCCCCGGCGCGCTATTGTCGCCGTGCGCCCGGCGGCTTGTCATCCGACAGGAAACCCTGACGCATCCCGCCGGGCCCGCCCCGGCCGGTCTTTCCGGCCTGTTCGAGGATGAACTCTATGAACGTCGACGTCGCGCGCGTGTGGTGGCGGTTCGGCATGTAGAGCATGTACATGTGGGTGCCGAAGATGCTCAGCCGGTACGCATCGAGCGACGTGACGACGGCGCCGTGCCGCAGGTCGTCCTGCATCACGTAGTCGGGCACGATGCCGACGCCGATCCCCGCGAGGATCGCCTGGCGCAGGAACAGGAAGTTCTCCGAAATCAGCGTCGGTTCGAGCAGCACCTCGTGGCGCTCGTCGCCGAGATACGCGGCGATCCGCAACTGCCGGCCCAGCACCGTCGCGGTGACGACGGGAGCTGCGGCCAGCGCACCGAGGCTCGCGGGCATCCCGTGCGCGGCCGCGAACGAGGGCGACGCGCATGCGACGTAGCGCACCGCGCCCATGTCGCGCGCGACGAGGTTCTGCGGCGGCTCGGACATCACGCGGATCGCGATGTCGACTTCGTCGCGCATCAGGTCTTCCACGCGATTCTCGAACACCACGTCGAGCACGATGCCCGGATGGAGCCGCTTGAACGCGAGCAGCCAGTCGGACATCACCATCTGCCCGTAGCCGCTCGGCACCGACAGCCGCACGCGGCCCTGCAGGTCCTGGCCGAGCGTCGTCACCGATTCCTGCGCGGCGAGCAGTTCGTTGCGGATGCGCCGGCCGTGCTCGTACAGCGTCAGCCCGATCTCGGTCGGCTCCATGCGCCGCGTCGTGCGGCGCACGAGCTGCTGGCCGATCGAGCGTTCGAGCTGGTTCAAGCGGTAGCTGACGTTCGCGCGGCTCATCTTGAGTCGCTGCGCGGCTTTGCTGAGATTGCCGGCGTCGAGGATCTCGACGAGCAGCGTCAGCGCGTTCAGGTCCATGCGGGTGTCTCCTGATCCGTCCCGTTTAACGCACAGAAACGGTCCGGAAGCATTCAGTGTCAAGTCAGACTTGACAGCTTGTAAAGGCGTGCGGGAATTGTCAATGAATCTCGATCAATCGAGAATCGAGTCATGCCCGGCAACCATGCCGGACGGTTTCCCGCGCCGCCGGGACCGGCTCGCGCACCGGCCCTGCTAGCCGGCCCGACCGGTTCCTGCCGCCCGGCGCACCGCACCACTGGAGACACGATGAATGCCACCGCTTCCCCTGCCAGCCCGATGGCCGGCACCGTCACGCGCGAACGGCGCGACAAGGTGCTCGTCGTCACGATCGACCATCCGCCCGTCAACGCGCTGTCCGCCGACGTGCGGCGCGGCCTCGCCGACGCGATCGACGCCGCGCAGGCCGACGACGCGATCCGCGCGGTGCTGATCGTCGGCGCCGGCCGCAACTTCATCGCGGGCGCCGACATCCGTGAATTCGGCAAGCCGCCCGTGCCGCCGTCGCTGCCCGACGTGTGCGAGCGGATCGAATCGGGTGCCAAGCCGGTCGTGGTCGCGCTGCACGGCGCGACGCTCGGCGGCGGCCTCGAAGTCGCGCTGGCCGCCCATTACCGGCTCGCCGTGCCCGGCGCGAAGCTCGGGCTGCCCGAAGTGACGCTCGGCCTGCTGCCCGGCGCGGGCGGCACGCAGCGCGCGCCGCGCCTGATCGGCGCGAAGGCCGCGCTCGACCTGATGCTGACGGGCCGCCATGCGAGCGCCGACGAAGCGCTCGTGCTCGGCCTCGTCGATCGCATCGCGCACAGCGACGACACGCTCGCCGAAGGGCTCGCCTATGCGCAGGAACTCGTGTCGCTCGGCGCGCCGGTGCGCCGCACGCGCGACGCGCAGGGCCTGGCCGACCGCGCGGCCGCGCAGGCCGCGATCGACGCGGCGCGCGCGGAATTGCCGAAGAAGTCGCGCGGGCTCTTCTCGCCGGCGAAGATCGTCGACGCGGTCGAGGCCGCGCTCACGCAGTCGTTCGACGCCGGGATGAAGTACGAACGCAGCCTGTTCCTGCAATGCATCGACAGCCCGCAGCGTGCGGGCCTCGTGCATGCGTTCTTCGCGGAGCGCGAAGCGGCGAAGGCGCCCGAGGCGCGGCGCGCGAGCGCGCGGCCGGTCGAACGGATCGGCGTGGTCGGCGGCGGCACGATGGGTGCGGGCATCGCGGTCGCGGCGCTCGACGCCGGGCTGCCGGTGACGATGATCGAACGCGACGAAGCGTCGCTCGAGCGCGGCCGTGCGCACGTCGAGAAGGTGTACGACGGCCTCGTCGCGAAAGGACGGATGACGCCGGCCGCGCACGCGGCGCGGCTCGCGCGCTTCAAGGGCAGTACGTCGTACGACGCGCTCGCGCAGGCCGACGTCGTGATCGAGGCCGTGTTCGAGGACATGGCCGTGAAGCAGGCCGTGTTCGCCGAGCTTGCGCGCGTGTGCAAGCCAGGGGCGGTACTCGCGACCAACACGTCGTATCTCGACATCGACGAACTGGCCGCGAGCATCGACCGGCCGGCCGACGTGATCGGCCTGCATTTCTTCTCGCCGGCCAACGTGATGAAGCTGCTCGAGATCGTCGTGCCGGCGCGCGTGAGCGCGGACGTCGTCGCGACCGCGTTCGCGCTGGCGAAGCAACTGAAGAAGACGCCGGTGCGCGCGGGCGTGTGCGACGGCTTCATCGGCAACCGGATCCTCGCCGTCTATCGCACTGCCGCCGACACCCTGATGGAAGACGGCGCGTCGCCGTACCAGATCGATCGCGCGGTGCGCGAATTCGGCTTCCCGATGGGCCCGTTTCAGGTGGTCGATCTCGCGGGCGGCGACATCGGCTGGGCGACCCGCAAGCGCCGCGCGGCGACGCGCGATCCGAACGCGCGCTACGTGGAGATTTCCGACCGGCTGTGCGAGCGCGGCTGGTTCGGGCAGAAGACCGGCCGCGGCTACTACCTGTATCCGGACGGCGCGCGCGTCGGCACGCCCGACCCGGAAGTCGACGCGATCGTCGCGGCAGAGCGTGCGAAGAAGGGCGTCACGCCGCGCACGTTCACCGATGACGAGATCCTGCGCCGCTACCTCGCCGCGATGATCAACGAAGGCGCGAACGTCGTGCACGAGAAGATCGCGCTGCGTCCGCTCGATGTCGACGCGGTGTTCCTGTACGGCTACGGCTTTCCGCGCTATCGCGGCGGCCCGATGCACTACGCGGACACGGTCGGCCTCGCGAACGTGCTCGCCGATATCCGCGCGTTCGCGAACGAAGATCCGCTGTTCTGGAAGCCGTCGCCGCTGCTCGTCGATCTCGTCGCGCGCGGCGCGGATTTCGCGAGCCTGAACCGCATCGACTGAACGCCCACCGCATTCGCCACGGACCCACGATGGACCTTAATTTCACTCCCGAAGAGGAAGCGTTCCGCACGGAAGTGCAGCGCTTCCTGCAAGCCGAACTGCCGGAGCGCATCGCGCGCAAGGTGAAGGGCGGCCTGCACCTGACGCGCGACGACATGCGCAAATGGCATGCGATCCTCAACGCGCGCGGCTGGCTCGCGAGTCACTGGCCGCGCGAATACGGCGGCCCCGGCTGGAGCGTCGCGCAGAAGTTCCTGTTCGACAACGAATGCGCGCTCGCCGGTGCGCCGCGCATCGTGCCGTTCGGCGTGAACATGCTCGGCCCAGTGCTGATCAAGTACGGCAGCGAAGCGCAGAAGCGCCACTGGCTGCCGCGCATCCTCGACGGTACCGACTGGTGGTGCCAGGGCTATTCGGAGCCGGGCGCCGGTTCCGACCTCGCGGCGGTGAAGACGAGCGCGGTGCGGGGTGTGGACGCGCAGGGCGATCACTACGTCGTGAACGGCCAGAAGACATGGACCACGCTCGGCCACTACGCGAACATGATCTTCTGCCTCGTGCGCACCGCGACCGACGTGCGCAAGCAGGAAGGCATCAGCTTCCTGCTGATCGACATGAACACGCCGGGCGTCGAAGTGCGCCCGATCATCACGCTCGACGGCGAGCACGAGGTGAACGAGGTGTTCTTCACCGACGTGCGCGTGCCCGTGGAGAACCTCGTCGGCGAAGAGAACCGCGGCTGGACCTACGCGAAATACCTGCTCACGTACGAGCGCACCAACATCGCCGGGATCGGCTTCTCGACCGCGGCCCTCGACCGGCTGCGCGCGGTCGCCGCGAAGGTCACGAAGAACGGCCGGCCGCTCGCCGACGATCCGTTCTTCGCGGCACGCGTCGCGCGCGTCGAGATCGAGCTCGAAAACATGCGCACGACCAACCTGCGCGTGCTGGCCGCGGTCGCGGGCGGCGGCGTGCCGGGCGCGGAAAGTTCGATGCTGAAGATCCGCGGCACGCAGATCCGCCAGGAGATCACCGCGCTGATGCGCCGCGCGATGGGGCCGTACGCGCAGCCGTTCGTCGACGACGCGCTCGACGCTGATTATGCCGGCGAACCGGTCGGCCCCGATGAAGCCGCGAGCGCCGCGCAGCAGTATTTCAACAACCGCAAGCTGTCGATCTTCGGCGGCTCGAACGAGATCCAGAAGAACATCATCGCGAAGATGATGCTCGGGCTGTAAGAGGGACGCGACGATGGATTTCCAGCACACAGAAGACCGCCGGATGCTGGCGGACACGTTGAACCGCTTCATCGCCGAACAGTACGCGTTCCCGGTGCGCGACCGCATCGCGCAGTCGGCCGAAGGCTTCGACCGCGCGATGTGGCAGCGCTTCGCCGAACTCGGCACGGTCGGCGCGCTGTTTGCCGAAGCCGACGGCGGCTTCGGCGGCGCGGGCTTCGACATCGCCGTGGTGTTCGAATGCCTCGGACGCGGGCTCGTCGTCGAGCCGTTCCTCGGCGCGCTGCTCGCGGGCCGTGCGCTGGCGCTCGCCGGCGGCGATGCGCATCGCGAGCGGCTCGCCGCGCTGATCGACGGCAGCGCGAGCGCCGCATTCGCGCACGACGAACCGGGCTCGCACTACGAACTGACGACGGTGCGCACGCGCGCCGAACGGTCGGGCGACGGCTGGGTGCTGACGGGCGCGAAGGGCGTCGTCGACCAGGCCGCGCAGGCGGCGTTCTTCGTCGTCAGCGCGCGCGTGTCGGGCAACGACGACGACGCGGCCGGCATCGGCCTGTTCGTCGTGCCGGCCGATGCGCCGGGCGTGTCGCTGCGCGATTACAGGAAGATCGACGGCGGTCGCGCGGCCGAAGTGCGCTTCGAGCGTGTCGCGCTGCCGGCCGATGCCGCGCTCGGCGCGCCGGATGCACTCGACGGCGAAGCGGGCGCCGAACTGCTCGAACGCGTGCTCGGCTACGGGCTGCTCGCGCTGTCGGCGGAAGCGCTCGGCGCGATGGACGTCGCAAAGGCGCACACGCTCGACTACCTGCGCACGCGCAAGCAGTTCGGATTGCCGATCGGCAGCTTCCAGGCGCTGCAGCACCGGATGGCCGACCTGCTGCTCGAAGTCGAGCAGGCGCGCTCGGCGGTGATCAACGCGGCCGCGCAGCTCGATGCGCCGCGCGCGGTGCGCGAGCGCGCGCTCTCGGCGGCGAAATACAGCATCGGCCGGATCGGCACGCTGGTCGCGGAAGAAAGCATCCAGTTGCATGGCGGGATCGGGATGACGTGGGAGCTGCCGCTGTCGCATTACGCGAAGCGTCTCGTGATGATCGATCATCAGCTCGGCGACGAGGATCACCACCTCGCGCGCTACATCGCGCTGTCGAAACAATAAGCGCGGAAAACGCGAATGGAGGAGACGACGATGACGAACGACACGCGCGCGCTGCCGCTGGCCGGCGTGAAGGTGCTCGATTTCTCGCGCGTGCTCGCGGGCCCGTGGTGCGCGATGGTGCTCGCCGATTTCGGCGCGGAAGTGATCAAGGTCGAGCATCCGGCACGCGGCGACGATACGCGCGACTGGGGGCTGCGGATCGGCGACACCGAGACCACCTATTTCAACAGCGTGAATCGCAGCAAACGGTCGATCTGCGTCGACCTGCAGACGGAAGCCGGCCAGCGCATCGCGCGCGAGCTGGCCGCGCAGGCCGACGTGGTGCTCCACAACTTCAAGTGCGGCGGCGCGGAGAAGCTCGGGCTCGGCTACGACGCGCTGGCCGAACTGAATCCGCGGCTCGTGCATTGCGCGATCTCCGGCTACGACCGCTCGGGCCCGGAGGCCGCGCGGCCCGGCTACGACCTCGTCGTGCAGGGCGAGGCCGGGCTGATGGCGCTGAACGGCGAGGCTGGCCAGCCGCCGCTGAAGTTCGGCGTCGCGGCGGTCGACCTGTTCACCGGCATGTATTCGGCGCAGGCGATCCTCGCCGCGTTGTACGAGCGCCACGCGACCGGGCGCGGGCGGCGCATCGAGATGGCGCTGTTCGACTGCGGGCTGATGATCACCGCGTACTACGGGCTCGACGCGCTGCTGATGGGTGAGGACCCGCCCCGCTACGGCAACGCGCATCCGTCGATCGTGCCGTACGGCGTGTTCGACGCGGCCGACGGCCCGCTCGCGATCACGGTCGGCAACAACACGCAGTTCGCGCGTTTCTGCGATGCGATCGGGCGGCCCGATCTCGCCGCGGACGAACGCTACAGGACCAACCTTGGCCGCTCGGAGAATCGCGCCTGCCTGCTGCCCGAGATTCGCGGCGAACTCGCGCGCCGCTCGCGCGCGACGCTGCTGGCGGCGCTCGCCGAGGCGGGCATTCCGTGCGGCGAAGTGCTCGGATTGCACGAAGCGCTGACGTCCGAACGCGCGACCCGCGCCGGGCTCGTCACGCGGCAGCCGCATCCGGTCGCGGGCGGCGTCGACGTGCTCGCGCCGCCGTACCGCTTCGACGGCGCGCGGCTGCCGGTGCGCGGTGCGCCGCCGGTGCTTGGCGCGGATACGGACGCGGTGCTCGGCGGCTGGCTCGGGATGTCGGCGGAGGACGTCGCGCGGCTGCGGGCGGATCGCGTCGTGTAGATCGCTTGTTCCGCCGCGGCGCGGGCGGTGAGTCGACGCGCGCCGACCATGCCACGCAACACCGCTCGCCATGACGAGCCGGAAATGGAGACACCATGGAGCTTTCCGTCATCGAATCGGTCACGGCGCGCCGCGACTACCAGCAGCTCGTGCGGGCCCGGCGCCGCTTCAGCTTCACGCTGACGGCGCTGATGATCGCCACGTACTACGGCTTCATCCTGCTCGTCGCGCTCGCGCCGCACGTGCTCGCCGCGCCGCTGTACCGCGGCGCGACGACGACGGTCGGGATCGCCGCGGGCGTCGCGATCATCCTGGTCGCGATCGGCCTGACCGCGTGCTACGTGCTGCGCGCGAACCGTGCGTTCGACCGCCGCGTCGACGCGATCCTGCAACGTTCGTGACGGAGCCCGACATGCGATGCATTTCGAGCGCGCCCGGCGCGCTGGCCATCCTCGTTTCCCTCGTTTCCTCCACCGCCCATGCGACCGGCGTTGCCGGCCCGATGCCCGACAAGGTCGAGCTGAACCCCGTCGCGATCGGGATGTTCTTCGCGTTCGTGTTCGCGACGCTCGCGCTCACGCGCTGGGCCGCGCGCCGCACGCGCTCGACGCGCGACTTCTACACGGCCGGCGGCGGCATCACCGGGTTGCAGAACGGGCTCGCGATCGCCGGCGACTACATGTCGGCCGCGTCGTTCCTCGGGCTGTCCGGCATGGTATTCATGTTCGGCTTCGACGGGCTGATCTACTCGATCGGCTTCCTGGTCGGCTGGCCGTTCGTGATGTTCCTGATCGCCGAACCGCTGCGCAACCTCGGCAAGTTCACGTTCGTCGACGTCGTCGCGTACCGCTTCGCGCAGCGGCCGATCCGGCTGCTGACCTCGGCGAACGCGCTGACGATCGTCGTGCTGTACCTGGTCGTGCAGATGGTCGGCGCGGGCAAGCTGATCCAGCTGCTGTTCGGGCTGTCGTACGGCACGGCCGAGCTGATCGTCGGCGTGCTGATGGTCGTCTACGTGTTCTTCGGCGGGATGACCGCGACCACCTGGGTGCAGGTGATCAAGGCCGTGCTGCTGCTGTGCGGCGCGACGCTGCTCGCATTGCTCGCGCTCGGCGAATTCGGCTTCAGCATCGACGCGATGTTCCGTCGCGCGGTGGCCGTGCATCCGGGCGCGCTGTCGATCATGGGGCCCGGCAAGCTGATCCGCGACCCGGCCAACGCGCTGTCGCTCGGCATCGCGCTGATGTTCGGCACGGCCGGCTTCCCGCACATCCTGATGCGCTTCTTCACGGTGCCGAACGCGAGGGAGGCGCGCAAGTCGGTGCTCTACGCGACCGGATTCATCGGCTACTTCTACCTGCTGACCTTCGTGATCGGCTTCTCCGCGATCGTGCTGCTCGCGCAGCATCCGGAATTCTTCCGGCTCGGCGCGAACGGCACGTTCAACCTGACGCACGACCTGCTCGGCGGCTCGAACATGGTCGCGGTGAAGCTCGCGCAGGCGGTGGGCGGCAACTGGTTCTACGGGTTCATCGCGGCCGTCACGTTCGCGACGATCCTCGCGGTGGTCGCGGGGCTGACGCTCGCCGGCGCGACGACGATCTCGCACGACCTGTATGCGCAGATGTGGGCGCGCGGCAAGCCCGACGAACGGCTCGAGATGCGCATCTCTCGCGCGGCGACGATCGGGCTGTCGGCCATTGCGATCGCGCTGTCGATCCTGTTCGAGCACGTGAACGTCGCGTTCATGGTCGGGCTCGTCGCGGCGGTGGCCGCGAGCGCCAATTTCCCGGTGCTCGCGATGTCGATCTTCTGGCGCGGGATGACCACGCGCGGCGCGGTGCTCGGCGGCGGCCTCGGCCTCGTGTCGGCGGTCGCGCTCACGGTGCTGTCGAAGTCGGTGTGGGTCGACGTGCTGCACCATGCGCATGCGCCGGTGTTCCTCGACAACCCGGCGCTGGTGTCGGTGCCGCTCGCGTTCGTCGGGATCGTGGTCGGCTCGCTCGCGGATCGCGGCGAACGCGCACGCCGCGAGCGCGACGCGTTCGCTCGGCAGGAGTTCTATGCGCAGACGGGCGTGCTCGCGAGCCGCGCCGTCCACCATTGATTCATCCGATGAAACGATGCATCCGTCCGGATCGCCGGACGGATATTTTCCGGAAATCCGGAATACCGGATTTCCTTGCCTGCCGCATTATGGGAAATACAATGAAAACAACGGCTTGAGGGGTTCCGGAAACCTGGCATCGACCTTGCGATATAAAGCGCACGGCCATCCCCCGGCCGAACTACTACAGCAAGCAAGGAGACAACCGATGACCACTGCCTTCCTCCCCCTCGGGATGTCCTGAGGCATCGCTTGTTGCGGCACGGCAGCCGCGCGGGCGAGTGACTCCCCTGACATTCGTCCGCGCGCGTGACGCCGTTTCCATCGGCTCATCTACTTCAGCAGGAACCATCGTGAAGAAGAAACCCTTCTACAAAGTGCTCTATGTGCAGGTGATCTTCGCCATCATCGTCGGCGTGATCCTCGGCCACTACTACCCGGCGCTCGCCACCGACATGAAGCCGCTCGGCGACGGCTTCATCAAGCTGATCAAGATGGTGATCGGTCCGATCATCTTCTGTACGGTCGTCACCGGCATCGCCGGCATGGAGGACATGAAGAAGGTGGGCCGCGTCGGCGGCAAGGCGCTGCTGTACTTCGAGATCGTGTCGACCTTCGCGCTGCTGCTCGGCCTCGCGGCCACGCACATCCTGCGTCCGGGCGTCGGCTTCAACATCGATCCGGCGACGCTCGACGGCAAGGCCGTCGCGTCGTACGCGGCGAAGGCGCACGGGCAGTCGACGGTCGACTTCCTGATGCACATCATCCCGAACACGATGGTCGACGCGTTCGCGCAGGGTGAAATCCTGCAGATCCTGCTGATCGCGCTGCTGTTCGGCAGCGTGCTCGCGCACCTCGGCGAGCGCGGCAAGGTCGTGACCGACTTCATCGACGGCCTGACGCGCGTGCTGTTCGGCATCGTGCACATCGTCACGAAGCTGGCCCCGATCGGCGCGTTCGGCGCGATGGCGTTCACGATCGGCAAGTACGGTGTCGGCTCGCTGGTGCCGCTGCTCAAGCTGATCGGCACGTTCTACCTGACGTCGGTCGTGTTCGTGCTGGTCGTGCTCGGCGGGATCGCGCGCGCCACCGGCTTCTCGATCATTCGCTTCGTGTCGTACATCAAGGAAGAGCTGCTGATCGTGCTCGGCACGAGCTCGTCGGAAGCCGCACTGCCGCAGCTGATGGAAAAGCTCGAGAAGGCCGGCTGCTCGCGTTCGGTCGTCGGCCTCGTCGTGCCCACCGGTTATTCGTTCAACCTCGACGGCACCAACATCTACATGACGATGGCCGTGCTGTTCATCGCGCAGGCGACCAACATCGAGCTGACGTGGATGCAGCAGCTCACGCTGCTGGCCGTCGCGATGCTCACGTCGAAGGGCGCGAGCGGCGTGACGGGGGCGGGCTTCATCACGCTCGCCGCGACGCTGGCCGTCGTGCCGACGATCCCGCTGTCGGGCATGGTGCTGATCCTCGGCATCGACCGCTTCATGAGCGAATGCCGTGCGCTGACCAACATCGTCGGCAACGGCGTGGCGACCGTCGTCGTGTCGGCATGGGAGAAGGAGCTCGACCGCAACAAGCTGCGCCAGGCGCTGAAGGGCGGCGGCGAAGTCGCGCCGACCGAGAAGACGGCCGGCGTCTGACCCGATGAACGAGCAGGCGGCGGCACCGCCCGCCGGCCGTGCGGCCCGCGGCGGCCGGGGTATCGATGCGCAGGCCTATGACACAATAGGCGATCCGCATCGCCAGGAAGCCTCGACCGTGACGCGCCGCCTGCTCATCCTCGTCGTGCTCGCCGCCGCGCTCGTCGCGGCATGCGCGCTCACGTGGGCGATCACCTGGCAGCGCGGCGTCGCCGAGCTGCAGCGCAATGCCGCGGTGCGCGTCGATCGCACCACCAACGCGCTCAAGAGCACGCTCGACCGCTACGAATCGCTGCCTTATCTGCTCGGCAGCCATCCGTACGTGCAGGATCTGCTCGCCGAGCCGAAGCGCGGCGACTACACCGCCCGCGTCAACCGCTATCTCGAAGACCTCAACGAACACGCGCACGCGACCGTCACCTACGTGATCGGCGCGGACGGCCTGTGCGTCGCCGCCAGCAACTGGCGCGCGCCCGACAGCTTCGTCGGGATCGAATACCGTTTCCGCCCGTATTTCCTCGACGCGATGAACGGCCGGGTCGGCCGCTTCTTCGGTATCGGCACGATCTCGCGCGATCCCGGCTACTACATCTCGCAGCCCGTGTGGCACGACGGCAAGATCGCGGGCGTCGTCGTCGTGAAGCTCAACCTCGAATGGTTCCAGGGCGCCGATGCGTCCGAGCCGCTCGTCGTCGTGGACGATCACGGTGTCGTGTTCCTGTCGTCGGTGCCCGCGTGGAAGTACCATACGCTGCGCCCGCTCACGGGGCCTGTGGCCGCATCGATCTACGAAACGCGCCAGTACGCGCAGCAACCGGTCACGCCGCTGCCGCTGCGCGTCGAGCAGACGCTCGGCGCCGATGCGGAAATCGTGCGCCTGGGCGCCGGCCGGCGCGCGCCGCGCTTTCTCGCCAGCAAGCGTCGGATCGGCGAGCCCGACTGGCAGCTCGTCACGCTCGCGCCGATCGCGCCGATCGATGCCGATGCGCGCAACGCGACGATCGTCACCGGCTTCGGCTTCGTGTCGGTCGCGCTGCTCGCGTTCTACTGGCGGATGCGCCGCGCCCGCGTGCGCGAGATGATCCGCGGCCGTGCGCTGCTGCAACAGGCGTACGCGGAGCTGAACCGGCGCGTCGAGGAGCGTACGGCCGATTTGTCTGAAGCGAACGAGCAGTTGCAGAAGGAAGTCGGCGACCGGATCCGCGCGGAGCAGGAGCTGCGCGCCGCGCACGACGAACTGATCCAGGCGAGCAAGCTCGCCGCGCTCGGCCAGATGGCGGCCGGCATCACGCATGAACTGAACCAGCCGCTCGCGGCGCTGCGCAGCTTCTCGGACAACACGCGCGTGCTGCTCGATCGCGGCGAACAGGCCGCCGCGCGCGAGAATCTCGAGGCGATCGCCGCGCTCACCGAGCGGATGGGCAAGATCACGAACCAGTTGAAGCTGTTCGTCGGCCGCGCGAAGCCGCGCAACGAGCAGGCGCTCGTCGTGCGCGCGCTGCGCAGCGTGCTGTCGCTGCTCGACGAGCGCCTGCGCGGCGTCGCGCTCACGCTGACGCTGCAGGACGCGACCGTGTCGCCCGCGCAGGACGCGTCGCTCGATCTGGCGCGCGACTATCCGGAACTCGTCGCGCGCTGCGAGGACCTGCGCCTCGAACAGGTGCTGATCAACCTGCTCGGCAACGCGCTCGACGCGGTCGCCGGCGTCGCGGCGCCGGCCATCGAGGTGACGATCGCGGTGTCGGCCGCGACGCTCGCGGTCGAGGTGCGCGACAACGGCTCCGGCATCGCGCCCGATCTGCTGCCGCGCCTGTTCGAGCCGTTCTTCACGACCAAGGAAATGGGGCGCGGGCTCGGGCTGGGCCTTGCGATCTCGTCGTCGATCGCGAGCGACGCGGGCGGCGCGCTGACCGCACGCAACGCCCCGTCGGGCGGCGCGCTGTTCGTCTTGACGCTGCGTCGCGCCCGCACGCATCATCCGGACTCCGTGTCCGAGCCGGCGGGCTCGCATTAGCGCGAGCCCGCCGTAGGCCGCAGACCCGGTCGGCGAACGACCGGCATCAACGAGCGCCGCGCGCGAGCGCTGCGCCTGTCAGGAGCAAGTGACCAAGATGGCCAACCGGCTGCAAGTGATCTATATCGAGGACGATGCGCTCGTGCGCCGGGCGAGCGTGCAGAGCCTTCAACTGGCGGGCTTCGACGTCGCCGGCTTCGAATCGGCCGAGGCGGCCGAGAAGGCGATCGTCGCGGGTACCGCCGGCGCGATCGTCAGCGACATCCGGCTGCCCGGCGCGAGCGGGCTCGACGTGCTCGCGCAGTGCCGCGAGCGCGTGCCGGACGTGCCGGTGATCCTCGTCACCGGGCACGGCGACATCTCGATGGCCGTGCAGGCGATGCGCGACGGCGCGTACGACTTCATCGAAAAGCCGTTCGCGGCCGAGCGCCTGATCGAGACGGTGCGCCGTGCGCTCGAACGCCGCGAGCTCGTGCTCGAGAACCACGCGCTGCGGCGCGAGCTGGCTGGACAGAACGTCGTCGCGCCGCGCATCATCGGCCGCAGCCCCGCGATCGAGCAGGTGCGCAAGCTGATCGCGAACGTCGCGCCGACCGACGCGTCGGTGCTGATCAACGGCGACACGGGCGCCGGCAAGGAGCTGATCGCGCGCAGCCTGCACGAGCTGTCGCCGCGCCACGACAAGCCGTTCATTGCGGTGAATTGCGGCGCGCTGCCCGAGCCGATGTTCGAATCGGAGATGTTCGGCTACGAGCCCGGTGCGTTTACCGGCGCCGCGAAGCGGCGCGTCGGCAAGCTCGAATACGCGTCCGGCGGCACGCTGTTCCTCGACGAAATCGAAAGCATGCCGCTCGCGCTGCAGGTGAAGCTCTTGCGCGTGCTGCAGGACGGCGTGCTCGAGCGGCTCGGCTCGAACCAGCCGATCCGCGTGAACTGCCGCGTGGTCGCAGCCGCGAAGGGCGACATGAGCGAGCTCGTCGCGGCCGGCACGTTCCGGCGCGACCTGCTGTACCGGCTCAACGTCGTGACGATCGCGCTGCCGCCGCTCGCCGAGCGCCGCGAGGACATCGTGCCGCTGTTCGAGCACTTCATGCTCGATGCGGCCGTGCGCTACGGGCGGCCCGCGCCGGTGCTCACCGACCGGCAGCGCGCGAGCCTGATGCAGCGCGACTGGCCGGGCAACGTGCGCGAGCTGCGCAACGCGGCCGACCGCTTCGTGCTCGGCGTGGCCGACATGCCGCCGGAAACGGGCGCGGGCGACGACGCCGACAACGACCAGACGCTGAAGGAGCGCATCGAGCAGTTCGAGCGCGCGGTGATCGCCGAGGCGCTGAACCAGACGGGCGGCGCGGTCGCCGCGACGGCCGACCGGCTGCACGTCGGCAAGGCGACGCTGTACGAGAAGATGAAGCGCTACGGGCTGTCGGCGAAAGGCGAAACCGAGCGCTGAAAAGCAAACGGACCGCAGTGCGGTCCGTTTCGCGGAGCAGGGCGCGGTGTGCGGCCCTGCGAGTCCTGTCGTGCGGCGCTCAGGCCGCGTTGCCGTCGAGCGCCTTCTTGAGCAGCGCGTCGAGTTCCGCGAATTGCGGCGCGCCGACGTAGCGCTTCAGGATCTTGCCGTCCTTGTCGACGACGAAGGTCGTCGGCGTGAGCTGCACGTTGCCGAACTGCTTCGCGACGCTGCCGTCGTCGAGCGCGACCTTGAACGGCAACTGACGCGTCTGCGCGTAGTTCGCGACGTACATCGGCGGATCGTAGTTCATCGCGACCGCGACGAATTCGAGCCCCTGACCCTTGAAGCGATTGTAGGTATCGACCATCTGCGGCATTTCCTGCATGCAGGTCGCGCAGCTCGTCGCCCAGAAGTTCACGAGATAGACCTTGCCTTTCAGGTCGCCGCCGGTCGAGACCTTCTGGCCCGACAGCAGCGTGAAGGTCGCGTCCGGCACGCTGGACTTGCCGTTGAACGCGAAGAAGCCGGCGACGGCGATCGCCGCGACGACGGCGGCCGCGACGAGGTAGCGAACGGGGCCGGTGCTGCGGCGGGCGGGAGGCGTGGTGTTCATCTTGGTGCTCTCGGGGTCGATGACGCGGATCGATGCAAAGGACGTCGAAATTCGGCGCTTATTTTAGCGCGAATGCGGCGTGTGCATCGGCGGCGGCCGCGCATCCCCGTTTCAGGTTCGGTGGATAATCGCCGTTTTGCCTGCCGCGATCCATGCCATGCCGAAGGACGTCACCGATTCGTTGCGCCCCCTTTTTCGCCCGCTGCGGCACTTCGCCGCGCTCGCCTGCGTGAGCGCCGCGCTGGCCGCGTGCTCGCCGTCGTACGACTGGCGCACGCTGCACAACGACGCCGGCTACACGATCGACCTGCCGGCGAAGCCGACCGTCGAGGAGCAGCCGGTCGCGCTCGGCGGCAAGTCGATGCCGATGCGGATGCAGGCCGCGCACGTCGACGGCGCGGTATTCGCGGTCGGCACGCTGACGTTGCCGGACGATCGCGACGACACACGGCGCGCGGCGCTCGACTTCCTGCGCGCGGGACTGTCGCGCAACCTCGAAGGCACGCCGCAGACGGCGTCGGTGCCGGTGCCGCTCGCCGCCGGCGGCGCGGTGAACGGGCTCGAACTGCGCATCGCGGGCGCGGCCGCCGGCGGCGATCGCGCGCGCAAGACGATCGTCGCGCGGCTTGCCGTGCGCGGCCGGCACGCGTACCAGGCCGTCGTGATCGCCGACGGGCCGCTCGCGCAGGAGCAGCTCGACCAGTTTTTCGGCTCGTTCAAACTCGATTGACGGTGGCCGGCGAGGGCGCTCAGACACGCGGTGACAACTGAAAGTTCATTCGCAGCTTTCGACGCTAATCGCCGGATTTTGCGAGAGTTTTTCGACTATCCACAGCGCATGTGGATAACTTTGTTGAAAAGTCGCGCGTATTTCCCGCAAAGCCGCGCCGGACGGCCTTCCGGCTCGTTTGGTCGCCCGTTCGACGTTTGAGAAAAATCAATTAAAACAACAGGATACGAATTCGGTCCGGCAAAGGCCGCGGCGAGCCGCGATCCGGGGCCGGATGAGTGGAATTGTGTATAAGTCAAGTCTTGACAGCCTGATTTTGTCCTCCTCGCGCGCTCACAGTGCCGTCAGCGCGCGCCGGTAGCGGATCGCCTCGGCGATCTGCGCGGCCGTCGGCAGCGGGTCGCCGGCCAGGTCGGCGATCGTCCGAGCGACTTTCAGCACGCGGAAATACGCGCGCGCCGACCAGCCGAAGCGCTCGCCGGCCTCGCGCAGCAGCCGCTCGCCCTCGTCGGTCGGCCGGCACAGGTCGTCGGTTTCGCGGCCGCTCAGCATGTGATTCGTCTTGCCCTGCCGCTCGAGTTGCAGCGCCCGCGCCTGTGCGACGCGGGCGGCGACCGCCGCGCTCGGCTCGCCGGGCGCCGTCGCGCGGGTCGCGAGTTCGGCCGGCGACAGCGCGGGCAGGTCGATCTGGATGTCGATGCGGTCGAGCAGCGGCCCCGACAGCTTGCGCAGATAGCGCGCGGCCACGTCCGGCGAGCAGCGGCAGCGCCCGGACGGATCGCCGTGCCAGCCGCACGGGCACGGGTTCATCGCGGCGATCAGCTGGCACGCGGCAGGGAAGTCGGCCTGCTGCGCCGCGCGCGAGATCGTGATGCGGCCGGCTTCGAGCGGCTCACGCAGCATTTCCAGCACGTGCCGGTCGAATTCCGGCAGTTCGTCGAGAAACAGTACGCCGAGGTGCGCGAGCGTGATTTCGCCCGGCTGCGGCGGATTGCGGCCGCCCACCAACGCGGCGGCGCTCGACGAGTGATGCGGCGAACGGAACGGCCGGCGGCGCCACTGCGCGGGCGAGAAGCCGAGCCGGCTCGCGGACAGCAGCGCGGCCGAGGTCAGCGCCTCGTCATCGGTCAGCGGCGGCAGCAGCCCGGCGAGGCGCGCGGCCAGCATCGACTTGCCGGCCCCGGGTGGGCCGACCATCAGCATGTGATGCCCGCCCGCGGCCGCGACTTCCAGCGCACGCCGCGCGCCGCGCTGGCCGACGACGTCCACGAGGTCGGGCGCGGCGGGCGCCGGCAAGCCGTCGAGACAGGGCGCCGCGACCGGCGTGAGCCGTCCGTCCGGCGCATCGGCGAGGTGCGCGCACAGCGCGGGCAGGTCGCGCGCACCGAATACGGTCACGCCCGGCACGAGCGCGGCCTCGGCGGCGCTGTCGAGCGGCAGGTACAGCTCGGGCGGACGCGATGCCGCGACGGACTCGCGCGGTGCGCCGGCATTCAGGCCCGCGCCGCCGACGACGCCCGCGCCGCATGCGTCCGCCCGCCAGTCCCGCGCGGCGCCGCACGCCATCGCGAACGCGCCGCGCATCGGCCGCAGCGCGCCGGTCAGCGACAGCTCGCCCGCGAATTCGCGGCCGGCCAGCGCGTCGGCCGGGATCTGGCCGTTCGCGGCGAGGATGCCGAGCGCGATCGGCAGGTCGAAGCGGCCGGATTCCTTCGGCAGGTCGGCCGGCGCGAGATTGACGGTGATACGGCGCACCGGGAATTCGAATCCGCAGTTCTGCAGCGCGGCGCGTACGCGCTCGCGGCTTTCGCGGACTTCGAGATCGGGCAGCCCGACGATCGAGAACGACGGCAACCCGTTGGCGAGATGGACTTCGACGGTGACGTCCGGCGCGCGGCCGGAAGCGGGCGCGCGACTGCGCACCACGGCGAGCGACATGGCGAGGCTCCTGCATGACAGGCGGCGACGGCCGTTCGGGGCCGCATGCCGCGGGAATCGGAGAAATCGGTGCGCGCTTGCCGGCGTGGCGCGGGGAAAGAACGAGGTGTTGCGAACGACGAACAGCGATGGACTGCGAAGAGCGATGGACTACGAAGAGCGGAGGGTGCAGCGAAGAACGACGGACGACGAAGCGGGGCGGAACGGCTTCGGGTGGCGGGCGCAGGCCGCACGACGCGGCCCGCGCCCGGACCTTGCGGCCGGGTGGGGCGTCAGGCCTGCGGGGCGGCGAGCCTCTGCTCGAGTTCCGCGACGCGCTTTTCGAGTTCCTCGAGCCGCACGCGGGTGCGGGCGAGCACCTGTGCTTGGGTGTCGAATTCCTCGCGCGTGACGAGGTCGAGCTTCGAGAAGCCTTGCGACAGCATGGCCTTCACGTTGCGCTCGACGTCCTTGGCCGGCGAGTTTTTCAGCAAATCGCTGACGCGCGACTGCAGATCGTTGAAAACGTCGCTGGGTTGCTTCATGTGATTCCCCTTCCTTGCACAAAAAATGTGCATCTTCAGTTGCGTACGTGCCCATGATGCACGCATGACCGGAAATGGTGCGCGCGGGGCGCGAATTCCGGGCATGGCGCCCGCATGGGTGAATGGCCCGGCGATCCGGGACGTGCGTGCACTCTAGCAACGATCCTTTCGCCGCGCCAGCAAACCGGCCGATGTTGGCCATTCGGCCGGGCTTCGGCGCCTTACACCGCGGGATATGACCCCGTTCCGGAGCCCTTCGAGACGGTGTTCGGGCCAACATGGCATGCGAGTTGCTGAGAAGAGTCCGTTACAACATTCCAACTCTATTCGACGGGACAACCCAGCGAGAGGACTTCATGAAACTCATTACCGCAATCATCAAGCCGTTCAAGCTCGATGAGACGCGCGAGGCGCTGTCGGCGCTTGGCGTCTCCGGCATCACGGTGACGGAGGTGAAAGGGTTCGGGCGCCAGAAGGGGCATACCGAGCTGTACCGCGGCGCCGAATACGTGGTCGATTTCCTGCCGAAGATGAAGATCGAGGCGGCCGTGTCCGACGATCTCGTCGACCAGGCGGTGGAAGCGATCGAGCGGGCCGCGCGCACGGGCAAGATCGGCGACGGCAAGATCTTCGTCACGCCGATCGAACAAGTGATCCGGATTCGCACCGGGGAGACAGGCGCGGACGCGCTGTAACAGAACAGACAAGACAAGCGACAAGAGGAAACCCAAGATGCGCAAACTTCTGATGTCCCTGCTGATGGCCGGCTCGCTGATCGCGGCCGGCGTCGGTTCCGCGCTCGCGGACGACGCGGCGTCCGCCGCGGCTGGTTCCACCGCGGCTGCTTCGGCACCCGCCGCCACGGCTTCCGACGCATCGGCTGCCGCAGCCCCGGCCGCTTCTGCGCCGGCCGCCGACGCATCCGCCACCGCCGCTGCCGCACCGGCTTCGGGCGCGACCGACGCATCGGCTGCCGCCGCCGCGTCCGCGCCGGCCGCCCCGGCTGCGCCCACCGCCCCGTTCTCGGTCGATTCGTCGAAGATCAGCGCGGGCGACACCGCGTGGATGCTGACGTCCACCGCGCTCGTGCTGTTCATGACGATCCCTGGCCTCGCGCTGTTCTACGCGGGCATGGTCCGCAAGAAGAACGTGCTGGCAACCGTGATGCAGAGCTTCGCGATCACCGCGGTGATCACGGTGCTGTGGACGGTGGTCGGCTACAGCCTCGCGTTCACGCCGGGCAACGGCTTCATTGGCGGCCTGTCGCGCGTGTTCCTGCACGGCATGAACTACATCAAGGGCGACAAGGCGACCACGCTGACCGTCAGCCACCTCGCGTCGACGATTCCGGAATCGGTCTACTTCGTCTACCAGATGACGTTCGCGATCATCACGCCGGCGCTGATCTGCGGCGCGTTCGCCGACCGGATGAAGTTCTCGGCGATGCTCGTGTTCATGACGCTCTGGTCGCTGATCGTCTATGTGCCGATCGCGCACATGGTGTGGGAGCCGACCGGCTGGCTGTCGGCCGACGGCGTGCTCGACTTCGCGGGCGGCACGGTGGTGCACATCAACGCCGGTATCGCGGGCCTCGTGTCGTGCCTCGTGCTCGGCAAGCGCGTTGGCTACGGCCGCGAATCGATGGCGCCGCACAACCTGGTGCTGACGATGATCGGCGGCTCGATGCTGTGGGTCGGCTGGTTCGGCTTCAACGCGGGTTCCGCGGTCGCGGCCGACGGCCGTGCCGGCTTCGCGATGCTGACGACGCAAGTCGCCACCGCGTGCGCGGCGCTCGGCTGGATGTTCGCCGAGTGGATCGCCAAGGGCAAGCCGTCGGTGCTCGGCATCGTGTCGGGCGCGGTCGCGGGTCTCGTGGCGATCACGCCGGCAGCCGGCTTCGTCGGCGTACCGGGTGCGCTCGTGATCGGCATCGCGGCGGGCGTGATCTGCTTCTGGTCGGCGACGTGGCTCAAGTCGAAGCTCGGCTACGACGATTCGCTCGACGCGTTCGGCGTGCACGGCATCGGCGGGATTCTCGGCGCACTGCTGACCGGCGTATTCGCGGTCAAGGACATCGGCGGCTTCGACGGCAGCCTGCTGCTGCAGGCGAAGGGCGTGCTGATCACGCTGGTCTACAGCGGCGTGCTGAGCTTCGTGCTGCTGAAGCTGATCGACCTGACGATCGGCCTGCGCGTGACGGAAGAGGAAGAGCGCGAAGGTCTCGACGTGATCCTGCACGGCGAGCACGTGGAATAAGTCACACGAATCCATGGCGGGCCGCCGCGCAGACGGCGCCCGCCCCGAATGAGCGCAGCGACTTCGACCCGCCCACCCGGCGGGTTTTTTTTCTCCTGTCACCCACTGCCGTAGCGGATAACCCTTCACGCTATCGGGTCAATAGCCGAAAACTTCCTCGTAACCCTTGCGAAGCCGGGAACAATCCCCAAATGGGCAAGGCAATTGCTCTACAATCTTCATTCTCCCGCTCGCGAGTGATTCATGGTTCCCCACCTCGTTACCGCGTTGAACGGTCCGCTGCTCGAACTCGAGCAGAAGATCCTCGACGCGACGCCTGCGATCGAACGCTGGTTCAGGCTCGAATGGCAGGAACACACGCCGCCGTTCTATTGTTCGGTGGACCTGCGCAATGCCGGCTTCAAGCTGGCGCCCGTCGACGCGAACCTGTTTCCCGGCGCGTTCAACAATCTGCCGTCCGAAGTGCTGCCGCTCGCCGTGCAGGCCGCGATGGCCGCGATCGAGAAGATCTGCCCGGACGCGAAGAATCTGCTCGTGATTCCCGAGCTCCCGACCCGCAACGCGTTCTACCTGGAAAACGTCGCGCGGCTCGCGACGATCATGCGCCAGGCCGGCCTGCACGTGCGCTTCGGTTCGCTCGACCCCGGCATCACCGACATGACGCCGATCACGCTGGCCGACGGCCAGAAGATCGTGCTCGAACCGCTCGAGCGTTCGCAGCGCCGCCTCGGCCTGAAGAATTTCGATCCGTGCTCGATCCTGCTGAACAACGACCTGTCGGCCGGCATCCCGGCCGTGCTGGAAAACCTGCACGAGCAATATCTGCTGCCGCCGCTGCACGCGGGTTGGGCCGTGCGCCGCAAGTCGACGCACTTCGCGTGCTACGACGACGTCGCGAAGAAGTTCGCGAAGATGGTCGGCGTCGATCCGTGGATGGTGAATCCGTATTTCGCGCACGTGGAAGGCGTCGACTGGCAGGCGCATGAAGGCGAGCAGGCGCTCGCCGACGCGATCGACGGCGTGCTGAAGAAGATCGCGCGCAAGTATCGCGAATACGGGATCAGCGAGAAGCCGTACGTCGTCGTGAAGGCCGACGCGGGCACCGCGGGCCGCGGCGTAATGACCGTGCACGACGCGGCCGAGATCGGCCGCATGACGAAGGCCGAGCGCGCGCAGATGGCCGAATCGAAGGCCGGCCTCGCGGTGCGCGACGTGATCGTGCAGGAAGGCGTCTACACGTTCGAGCGCGTCGGCGACGAAGTGGCCGAGCCGGTTGTGTACATGATCGACCGCTACGTGGTCGGCGGCTTCTACCGCACGCACGGCGGCCGCGAGCGCGACCAGAACCTGAACGCGCCCGGCATGCATTACGTGCCGCTCGGCTTCGAGCACACCGCGCTGCCGGATGCAGGCGCCAAGCCGGGCGCCGCGCCGCCGAACCGTTTCTACATGTATGGCGTGGTCGCGCGGCTGTCGCTGATCGCGTCGTCGATCGAACTGGAAAAGACCGACCCCGAAGCCATCCAGGTGTAACGGACCTTCGCTACGTACAGGACCCGCATGGACATTCTTTTTATCGCCGACCCGCTCGAGCGTTTCAAGATCTACAAGGATTCGACCTACGCGATGATGGCGGAGGCCGCCCGGCGCGGGCATGCGGTGTACGCGTGCGAACCGCGCCATCTCGCGTGGACGGGCTCGGCGGTCGAGGCCGACGTGCGGCGCATCACGTTCGTCGGGGAACTGGACGACCTGCATCGCGACACCTGGTTCGAAGCCGGCGCGGTCGACGCGCGCCGTCTCGAATCGTTCGGCGCGGTGCTGATGCGCAAGGATCCGCCGTTCGACATGGAATACGTGACGTCGACGTGGCTGCTCGAGCTGGCCGAGCGCGCCGGCGCACGCGTGTTCAACAAGGCGCAGTCGATCCGCGATCATTCGGAGAAGCTCGCGATCGGCGAGTTTCCGCAGTTCGTCGCGCCGACGCTCGTCACGCGCGACGCGCAGCGTCTGCGCGCGTTCCACGCCGAGCACGGCGACGTGATCCTGAAGCCGCTCGACGGGATGGGCGGGATGGGCGTGTTCCGCGTGAAGCCGGACGGCATGAACCTCGGCTCGATCGTCGAGATGCTGAGCCACGACGGCACGCGCTCGGTGATGGCGCAGAAGTTCATTCCCGAGATCAAGGCCGGCGACAAGCGCATCCTGCTGATCGGCGGCGAGCCGGTGCCGTATTCGCTCGCGCGGATTCCGCAGGGCAGCGAGGTGCGCGGCAATCTGGCCGCGGGCGGGCTCGGCGTCGCGCAGCCGCTCACATCGCGCGATCGCGCGATCGCCGACACGCTGGGGCCGGTGCTCGCGTCGCGCGGGCTGCTGCTGGTCGGGCTCGACGCGATCGGCGACTGGCTGACCGAGGTGAACGTCACGAGCCCGACGTGCTTCCGCGAGATCATGGAGCAGACGGGCTTCGACGTCGCCGCGATGTTCATCGACGCGCTGGAGCGTGCGGCCGCGTAGGCCGCCTCCCGCGCAACTCCGGCGGCGGCCGCGCAGGTCCCCCGTCGCCGGAGCAGCTTGATCGGCCTGCTACAATGCCCGCTTGCCCGGTGCCGTGATCGGCGCACCGAAGGCCCGGCGGTCGGGCCGACACTGTTGCAAGGCTGAACATGAAACGTTCCCCATACTCGCTACGCTCATTGCCCCGCCGCGGGGTATCGGCCCGCCAGGGGCGGCCGGGAGCGATTTGACATGGCCGGGATCCTGATCATCGCGCACGCGCCGCTCGCCACCGCGCTGCGGGACTGCATCGCGCACATCTACGGCGGCGTGCCCGCCCGCATCGGCTGCATCGACGTGATGGCCGACAGCGATCCGGCCCAGGTGATGGCGTTCGCGCACGCGGAACTTGCGCGGCTGCGCGAAGAGAACGGCGTGGTCGTGCTGACCGACATGTACGGCGCGACGCCCGCGAACATCGCGGGCCAGCTCGCGAAGCTCGACAACGTGCGCGTGCTGGCCGGCGTGAACCTGCCGATGCTCGTGCGGGCCGTCTGCTACCGCACCGTGCCGCTCGACAAGCTGGTCGACAAGGCGCTGTCCGGCGGCGCGAAGGGCGTCCACGAGGTGTCGTCCGGCACGCCGCCGCCGCCGAGCGAAACCGGCTGCGGCCAGTGCGCGCCGATTCCGCCCGAACCGCAGCCACGCACCGAATCGCCCTGAGCCTCCGTCTCCGTTTTTCGTTTTAGACCGACCCGCCTGCGCGCGCCGCCGGCGGTCCCGACCGATCCGACCGAGAATCATGCTTCAACAAGAAACCACCATCGTCAATAAATTGGGGCTCCATGCGCGCGCATCGGCCAAGCTTACGCAACTGGCCGGCAACTTCCAGTCGGAAGTCTGGATGACACGCAACGGGCGCAAGATCAATGCGAAGAGCATCATGGGCGTGATGATGCTGGCGGCCGGCATCGGCAGCACCGTGACGATCGAGACCGAAGGTCCCGACGAGCGGGAAGCGATGGACGCGCTGCTGAAGCTGATCGCCGACAAGTTCGGCGAAGGCCAGTGATCGCGACGCGCGATCGTTGCCGTTTCCAGTCGGAATGCCGCGGATGTCGCGGCATTTTTTTCGTCGGAAGCATTGATGCGAAATGCGCAATGCTGCGCTGCATGCAGTCAACAGGGAGTCGCGGAATTTATAATCGCTAACCGGGGTCATAAGCGCATCGCAGCAGTGTGCCGCGGCTTTACTTGTACAGAGGAGGTGCGCGTGTCCTTCACGCTGCATGGCATTCCCGTCTCACGAGGTATCGCGATCGGGCGAGCGTACCTGATCGCGCCGGCGGCGCTCGACGTCGCCCATTACCTGATCGAGGTCAACCAGACCGACGCCGAGGTCGAGCGGTTCCGCACGGCGCTCGACGTCGTGCGTCGCGAGCTCGAAGCGCTGCGCGCCGACCTGACCGACGACACGCCGAGCGAAGTCGGCGCATTCATCGACGTCCACACGATGATCCTGAGCGACGAGATGCTCGTGCAGGAAACCATCGACCTGATCCGCACGCGCCGCTACAACGTCGAATGGGCGCTGACCGAGCAGCTCGAACTGCTCACGCGCCATTTCGACGACATCGAGGACGAATACCTGCGCGAGCGCAAGGCTGACATCGAGCAGGTGGTCGAGCGTGTGCTGAAGGCGCTCGCCGGCGCGCCGTCCGCGTCGCAGGCGCTCGATCGCGCGGCCCGCAACGGCACGAACGAGATGATCGTCGTCGCGCACGACATCGCGCCGGCCGACATGATGCAGTTCAAGACGCAGTCGTTCCAGGCGTTCGTCACCGATCTCGGCGGCCGCACGTCGCACACGGCGATCGTCGCGCGCAGCCTCGGCATTCCGGCCGCGGTCGGCGTCCAGCATGCGAGTTCGCTGATCCGCCAGGACGACCTGATCATCGTCGATGGCGACCAGGGCATCGTGATCGTCGATCCGGCGCCGATCGTCCTCGAGGAATACTCGTATCGCCAGTCCGAGAAGCTCCTCGAGCAACGCAAGCTGCAGCGCCTGAAGTTTTCGCCGACGCAAACCTTGTGCGGCACGAAGATCGACCTGTACGCGAACATCGAGTTGCCCGACGACGCGAAGGCGGCCGTCGAGGCCGGCGCGGTCGGCGTTGGTCTGTTTCGCTCCGAGTTCCTGTTCATGCATCAGAAGGCGATGCCGGAAGAGGAGGAGCAGTTCGCCGCATACAAGCGCGCCGTCGAGTGGATGAAGGGCATGCCGGTGACGATCCGCACGATCGACGTCGGCGCCGACAAACCGCTCGAGGCGCTCGACGAAGGCTACGAAACGGCGCCGAACCCGGCGCTCGGGCTGCGCGCGATCCGCTGGAGCCTGTCCGAGCCGCAGATGTTCCTCACGCAGTTGCGCGCGATCCTGCGCGCGTCCGCGTTCGGCCAGGTGAAGATCCTGATCCCGATGCTCGCGCATGCGCAGGAGATCGACCAGACGCTCGACCTGATCCGCGAGGCGAAACGCCAGCTCGACGACGCGGGGCTCGCATACGATCCGAACGTGCGCCTCGGCGCGATGATCGAGATTCCGGCCGCGGCGATCGCGCTGCCGCTGTTCCTGAAGCGCTTCGATTTCCTGTCGATCGGCACGAACGACCTGATCCAGTACACGCTCGCGATCGATCGCGCCGACAACGCGGTCGCGCACCTGTACGACCCGCTGCATCCGGCCGTGCTGCACCTGATCGCGTACACGTTGCGCGAGGCGAAGCGCGCGGGCGTGTCGGTGTCGGTGTGCGGGGAGATGGCGGGCGACCCGGCGCTCACGCGCCTGTTGCTCGGGATGGGGCTCACCGAGTTCTCGATGCACCCGAGCCAGTTGCTCGTCGTGAAGCAGGAGATCCTGCGCGCGCACCTGAAGGCGCTCGAGAAGCCGACGGCCGACGTGCTGGCCGCGTTCGAGCCGGAAGAAGTGCAGGCGGCGCTGCAGCGGCTGTCGGTCGCCGAGCCGCGCGCGGATGCGGCCGCGTAGGCGTTTTCGCCGCCGCTAACGGTAGAGAAGTGTCACGCATGCGCGCTCTGGCGCATGCCCGTCGCGCGTCAGTGCCGGCCCCCGCACACGGGGCAGTCGGCCTGGCGCGCGATCTTCATCGTCGTCCATTCCATTCGCAGCGAATCGAGCATCATCAGCCGCCCGCTGAGCGTCTTGCCGATGCCGCCGATCACGCGCAGCGCCTCGGCCGCCTGCATCGCGCCGATGATCCCGACGGTCGGCGCGAACACGCCCATCGTCGCGCACGCGACTTCCTCGAACGGCTGGTCTTCCGGGAACACGCACGCATAGCAGGGCGCGGCTGCGTCGCGGAAATCGAACGTGCTGATCTGGCCGTCGAAGCGCAGGGCGGCGCCCGACACGAGCGGCACGCCGTGCGCGACGCATGCGCGGTTGATCGCATGCCGCGTCGCGAAGTTGTCGGTGCAGTCGAGCACGACGCTCGCGTGCGGCACGTGCGCATCGAGCCACGCGTCGTCGACGCGCGCCGCGACCGCGTTCACCGTCACCTCGGGATTCAGCTGCGCGAGCGCGTCGCGCCCCGATTCGACCTTGCTGCGGCCGACCGACGCCGTCCCGTGCAGGATCTGCCGCTGCAGGTTCGTGAGGTCGACCGTATCGGCGTCGACGAGCGTGAGCGTGCCGACCCCCGACGCCGCGAGATACATCGCGGCCGGCGAGCCGAGGCCGCCCGCGCCGACGACGATCGCATGCGCATCGAGAAAGCGCTGTTGCGCATCGATGCCGATTTCGTCGACGAGGATGTGGCGGGAATAGCGAAGGAGTTGATCGTCGTTCATGGGGAATCGTGAGCGAGGCGGGCGGACGTTCGTTATTTTAGGCGCGCATGAAAAACGGGCCATCGCGATCTTCCCGCGATGGCCCGTTGGATGCCGCCCGGCGCTTACTGCGGCGCCGACGCGGGCTTCGGTGCGGAAGCCGGCTTCGCGGCGCTCGCGCCCGATGCCTTCGCCGCCGTGGCGGCCTTGGCGGCCGGGCCCTTCGTCGTGCTCTCGGCGAGCAGCGACTTCGACGCCTGGACCGGCTTGCCTTCGAGCTTGTTGAGCGCCTGCTGCATCATGAAGTCGTCGGCGCTGCCGAACTCGATCGGCTTGCGATCGCGATCCTTCTGGCGTTGCTCCGGCGTCTTCTTGTCGTTCTGCTCCTCGAGAATGCGCAGCTGATCCAGCCGGCGCTGCTCGCGCTCTTCCTGTTCCTTCTTCTCGTTCGGGTCCTGCGTGTTCGCGAGGTGGTTCGTGTAGTCGACCTCGCGCGTCACGAGCACGTCGTCCGGATCGCCGTCCGCGTACTGATCGACCGGCACGTCCGGCGTGATGCCCTTGTTCTGGATCGAACGGCCGCTCGGCGTGTAGTAGTACGCGGTGGTCAGGCGCAGCGCGGTGTCGGCCGTCATCGGGCGGACCGTCTGCACCGAACCCTTGCCGAACGTCGTCTTGCCCATGATCTGCGCGCGCTTCGAATCCTGCAGCGCACCGGCGACGATTTCCGACGCGGACGCCGAATACGCGTTCGTCAGCACGATCATCGGCACGGTCTTGAAGACCGGCGGCAGGTTCTTCAGCGGATCGCCGTCGAAGGACGGCAGGCGATAGTTGTCGTACGTATCGCGGTAGACCTGCTTCGAATCGGGGATCTGGCCGTTGGTCGACACGACGACCGAGTCGGGCGGCAGGAACGCGCCGGCCACGCCGACCGCGCTCTGCAGCAGGCCGCCGCCGTTGTTGCGCAGGTCGAGGATCAGGCCCTTCAGGTTCGGCTGCTGGCGCGCGATGTCCTGCAGCTTCTGCGCGAGATCGGGTGTCGTGCGCTCCTGGAAGCTCGTGATGCGGACGTACGCGTAGCCCGGATCGAGCATCTTCATCTTCACGCTCTGGACCTTGATGATCGCGCGCGTGACGGTGACCGGGAACGTGCGGTCGTCGCTCTTGCGGAAGATCGTCAGCGTGACCTTGGTGCCCGGCTCGCCGCGCATCTGCTTGACGGCCTTGTCGAGCGTCATGCCGCGCACCGGCTTGTCGTTGATGCGCGTGATCAGGTCGCCCGGACGGATGCCGGCGCGGAACGCGGGCGTATCCTCGATCGGCGAGATCACCTTGACGAGGCCGTCTTCCTGCGAGATCTCGATGCCGAGGCCCGCGAAGCGGCCCTTCGTCTGCTCCTGCAGTTCGTCATAGTCGGTCTTGTCGAGGAACGACGAGTGCGGGTCGAGGCTCGACACCATGCCCTTGATCGCGGCCGTCAGCAGCTTCTTGTCGTCGACCGGTTCGACGTACTCGCGCTTGATCTGCCCGAATACTTCCGCGAACAGGCGGAGCTGGTCGAGGGGAAGCGGCGCCGTGGCGGTCTGCTCGGCCGATGCGGAAACCTGCAGCGTGGCGAACACGCCCGTGGCGAGGCCCGCGGCAATCAGGCCGATGTTCTTCAAATTCATTCGCATAGAGAGTCTGGTGCGGTCGGGAAGCGCGTGGCGGTAGCGGGGATGTAGCGGACAAGTATAACTGTTCGTCCGATTACTCAGTGGAACGGCGCGAAAAGCGTCGAAAAGGCCGCTGAGGGCCCGGCCGGGGCGCCGCCGGGCGCGCTGCGGGGTTCGAAAGCGGATTCGACCGCGGCAGGGCCGGGAAGGTTCGCGCGGCGTGCGGGCCGAGGCCGGGCCCGGCGCCGCGCCGGGCGTCAGCCCGCCTTGCCCTGCTTCGCGACGGCGGCCTGCGCCTGCGCGATCGCGTCCGCGTCGCCGAGGTAGTAGTGCTTGATCGGCTTCAGGTTCTCGTCGAGTTCATACACGAGCGGTACGCCGTTCGGGATGTTCAGGCCGACGATGTCGCTGTCCGAGATGCCGTCGAGGTACTTGATCAGCGCGCGCAGCGAGTTGCCGTGCGCGGCGATCAGCACTTGCTTGCCGGCGCGCACCGCCGGCGCGATCGACTCGTTCCACAGCGGCAGCACGCGCGCGACCGTGTCCTTCAGGCATTCGGTGAGCGGCAGCTGCTCGCGCGGCACCTTCGCGTAGCGCGGATCGTTGAACGGCGCGCGCTCGTCGGTCGGCTCGAGCGCGGGCGGCGGCGTGTCGTAGCTGCGGCGCCACACGAGCACCTGCTCGTCGCCGAACTTCGCGGCCGTTTCCGCCTTGTTGAGGCCCGACAGCGCGCCGTAGTGGCGCTCGTTCAGGCGCCACGAATGGACGACCGGCAGGTACATCAGGTCCATCTTGTCCTGCACGTGCCACAGCGTGCGGATCGCGCGCTTGAGCACCGACGTGTACGCGATGTCGAACGTGTAGCCGGCCTCCTTGAGCAATTCGCCGGCCTGGTAGGCCTCGTTGCGACCCTGTTCGGTCAGGTCGACGTCGACCCAGCCGGTGAAGCGGTTTTCCTTGTTCCACGTCGATTCGCCGTGGCGGATGAGAACGAGTTTGTACATGGATCTTGCGGTCGGTAGTGAGAGGGAAGCGGGGCGCGTCGCGCGGCGCCCGGACCGGGCCCGCCATCGCGCAAGGCGGTTATTTTATAATGGCCGGATTGTCCTCATCCGATTTCTCTTTTTCCGGCGACATTCCGTGACGTTCTTTACCAATTACACGAACCTGGCCCTTATCGCGATCCTGCTGGTTTCCGGCGGCCTGCTGGCATGGCCGGCCCTGCGCCGTGGCCGCGGCGGCCTGTCGGCCGCGGAGGCGACGCAGCTCATTAATCGCCGCAACGCGGTCGTGATCGACCTGCGCACCGCGTCCGATTTCGCCGCCGGCCATCTGCCGTCGGCGCGTCAGGTCGCGGCGGGCGAGATCGGCGCGAAAATTGCGCAGGTCGCGAAGAACAAGAGCACCCCGGTGCTGCTCGTCTGCCAGAACGGCCAGCAGTCGCAGAAGGCGGCGCGCGAGGTCGAGGCGGCGGGTTACGCCGAGGTGCACGTGCTCGAGGGCGGCGTGGCCGCCTGGCAGCAGGCCGGGATGCCGGTCGTCAAACAAGGAGTGGCGAAGTGAACAAGGTTTTGATGTACAGCACGCAGGTGTGTCCGTATTGCATGCAGGCCGAGCGCCTGCTGAAGCTGCGCGGCGTCGAGCAGATCGAGAAGGTGCTGATCGATCGCGATCCGGCCCGCCGCGAGGAAATGATGACGCGCACGGGGCGCCGCACGGTGCCGCAGATCTATATCGGCGACACGCACGTCGGCGGTTACGACGATCTGTCGAAGCTCGACCGCGAAGGCGGCCTCGTGCCGCTTCTGCAAGCGGCCTGATTAGGGCAGAATGGCCGCCGGCCGCGCCGCGGGCTTGGGCGCGCAGGATTCATCCGTGGCGGCCGGCGAACAGCCGGGCCGCCCCGTCACCACTTTTAGGGAAACACCATGTCCGACGTCGAAAACCAACCGTTCTTCAACATCCAGCGCGTCTACCTGAAGGATATGTCGCTCGAGCAGCCGAATTCGCCGGCGATCTTCCTCGAGCAGGACATGCCGTCGGTTGAAGTCGAAGTCGACGTCAAGGCCGACCGCCTCGCGGAAAGCGTGTTCGAAGTCGTCGTGTCGGGTACCGTCACCGCGAAGGTGAAGGACAAGGTCGCGTTCCTGATCGAAGCGAAGCAGGCGGGCATTTTCGACATCCGCAACATTCCGGACGAACAGCTCGATCCGCTCGTCGGCATCGCGTGCCCGACGATCCTGTTCCCGTACCTGCGCTCGAACATCGCCGACGCGATCACGCGCGCCGGCTTCCCGCCGATCCACCTCGCGGAAATCAACTTCCAGGCGCTGTACGAGCAGCGTCTCGCGCAGCTTCAGCAGCAGGCCGGCGCGGCAGGTGCACCGAACGGCGCGCCGAATGGCACGACGCTGAACTGACGTTTCGCTCGGACCGGTGCTGGGTATGAAAGTAGCCGTTCTCGGCGCCGGTGCCTGGGGCACCGCGCTCGCGGGCCATCTGGCCGCGCGGCACGATACGCTTCTGTGGGCGCGCGACGCCGCGCTCATCGCCGGGCTGCAGGCCCGGCACGAAAATTCCCGCTATCTCGACGGCATCGCGCTGCCCGACGCGCTGCGCTACGACGCCGATCTCGGCGCCGCGCTCGCGCATGGCGCCGCGGACGACGCGCTGTGCGTGATCGCCGCGCCGGTGGCCGGGCTGCGCACGCTGTGTCACGCGATGCGCGACGCGGGCTGCGTGCCCGCGCACGTCGTCTGGGTCTGCAAGGGCTTCGAGGCCGACACGCATCTGCTGCCGCATCAGGTGATCGCGGCCGAGCTGCCCGAACAGCAGAGCAACGGCGTGCTGTCGGGGCCGAGCTTCGCGCGCGAGGTCGGTCAGTCGCTGCCCGTCGCGTTGACGGTGGCGAGCGCGTCGGCCGAATGCCGCGAGCGCACGCTTGCCGCGTTCCATCACGGCGCGATGCGGATCTATACGGGCGACGACGTGGTCGGCGTCGAGGTCGGCGGCGCGGTGAAGAACGTGCTGGCGATCGCGACCGGCATTTCCGACGGCCTCGGCCTCGGGCTGAACGCGCGCGCCGCGCTGATCACGCGCGGCCTCGCGGAAATGTCGCGGCTCGGCGTGGCGCTCGGCGGCCGCGCGGAAACCTTCACGGGCCTCACGGGCCTCGGCGACCTGATCCTGACCGCGACGGGCGACCTGTCGCGCAACCGCACGGTGGGCCTGCAACTGGCGGCCGGCCGCACGCTGAACGACGTCCTCGGCGCGCTCGGCCACGTGGCCGAAGGCGTGCGCTGCGCGCAGGCCGTGCTGGCGCTCGCGCGCGCGCAGTCGATCGACATGCCGATCACGCAAGCCGTGTGCGGCGTGCTGTTCGACGGGATCGCGCCGCGCGACGCCGTCAGCGGCCTGCTGCGCCGCGACGCGCGCGCCGAGTAGCACGGGCCGCGATCGCCCGGCACGATTGCGCCGGGCGCGCGGCGCCAAAGCGGACTACGCTTGAATCGTCTCCGGCGTTCCGCGAGGGTGTCATGCTGCAGATCCATTCCACCACGCTCGATGCGCAACGCGTCGACATCACGACGCTCGACGTCGATGCGATCGTCAACGCGGCGAACGGCTCGCTGCTCGGCGGGGGCGGCGTCGACGGCGCGATCCACCGCGCGGCCGGCCCCGGCCTGCTCGCCGAGTGCCGCACGCTCGGCGGCTGCGACACCGGCGACGCGAAGCTCACGCGCGGCCACGGGTTGCCTGCGCGCTACGTGATCCACGCGGTGGGGCCGGTCTGGTACGGCGGCGCACGCGGCGAAGCCGATCTGCTCGCGTCGTGCTACCGGCGCGCGATCGAACTGGCCGAAGAAGTCGCCGCGACGTCGATCGCGTTTCCGGCGATCAGTTGCGGCATTTATCGCTATCCGGCCGGCGAGGCCGTCGACATTGCAGTCGGCACCGTCGCCGAAATGCTGCCGCAGGCGCCGAGCCTCGCACGCGTGATATTCGCGTGCTTTTCCCCCGACATTTACGACCTGTACTGCGCGCGGCTCGCGCGAACCTGACGCCTTCAGCGCCGCGGGGCGCGTCCGGCGCGCGTCAGGCGCCGCCCTCGAAGCCGGCCTGGCGCCACGCCTCGAACACGACCACCGCGACCGTGTTCGACAGGTTCAGGCTGCGGTTGTCCGGCCGCATCGGCAGGCGCACGCGCTGTTCGTTCGGGAAGCGTTCGAGCAGCTCGGCGGGCAGGCCGCGCGTTTCCGAGCCGAACACGAACCAGTCGCCGGGCAGGAACGCGTGATCGTGGAAGCGGCCCGAGCCGCGCGTCGTGAACGCAAATATCCGCGCGGGATCGGGCACTTCGGCGGCGACGAACGCGTCCCAGTCGCGGTGCACGCGCATCTGCGCATACTCGTGATAGTCGAGGCCGGCGCGACGCATCCGCGCGTCGTCGAGCGGAAAGCCGAGCGGCTCGATCAGGTGCAGGTGCGCGCCGGTGTTCGCGCACAGGCGGATCACGTTGCCGGTGTTCGGCGGAATTTCGGGGGCGACGAGGACGACGTTGAACATGTTTCGGTTTGGCTGGGCCGACGGGGCCGCGCGATGCGCGCGGGTTCCCGGCCGGCCGGTTCGTGACGGCCGCCTGCGGGCGGCCGGCCTCTCTATCTAATTAATCCCTGGCGGTGCGCAGCGCAACCAGATTCGTCACGCGCACGGCGCCCGCCGCCTTCAGCGCCTGCGCGGCCGCCGCGAGCGTCGCGCCGGACGTCATCACGTCGTCGACGAGCGCGACGTGGCGGCCGGCGACGCCGCCTGCCACCGCGAAAGCCGCCATCACGTTGTCGCGCCGTGCGTGCCGGTCGAGCCGCGACTGCGGCGCGGTGTCGGCGACGCGCGCGAGCAAGGCTGCGTCCGCCGGCACGCGGAGCCGGCGCGCGAGCGGACGCGCGATCGCCCACGCCTGGTTGTAGCCGCGCGCGACGAGTCGCCGGTGCGACAACGGCACCGGCGCGACGAGATCGAAGCCGCTCGCGCCGCGCGTATCGTCGACCAGCCGCGCCAGCCGGGCCGCGAATTCGCCGCCGAGCGCGAGCCGTGCGTGAAACTTCAGGCCGCGCGCGAGCTCGTCGAGCGGCGCGCGGTAATCGGCGAGCGCGAGCGTCGCGTCGAACGGCGGCGGCGCGGTGCAGCACGTTTCGCACCGGTACGCGGACGTGCTACCGACGCCGCTGCGACCGCCGCCGCGTGACCGCGCGTGCCCGACACCGAGCGGCACCGCGCAAACCTCGCAGCGCAGCCGCGCTTCATTCCAGTACGCGGCATCGCAGGCGCCGCATATCACCGCGTGTGACAAATTGCCGCACAATGCGCAGCGATTCGGCAGCGTGACCGCGGCGACGCGCACGACCAGCGCGCGAACCTGCGACAAAACGACGCGCATCGTGCGCTCGGCGGAACCGCGGACCATCGCAACACTCCTGGCATGCCGCCTCAATGAAGCTTGCGAGGCGAGCGAGTATACTTCGGGCTCTTCGCCAGTGTGCCCGACATGTCCCCAGCTTCGACTTCCACCGGCCGTCCGGCCAATGACGCCAGGCGCCTGCGGCGGATCTTCGACCGCCGTGCCGCCACGTTCGACGCGGTTGCGTTCCTGCCGCGCGAGATCGCGCAGCGGATGAACGAGCGCCTCGAATACATCAAGGTGAGCCCCGCGGCCGTGCTGGACGCGGGCTGCGGCCCGGGCGACGACCTGCCGGCGCTGCGCGCGCGCTTTCCGGAAGCGCCGGTGTTCGGCGTGGACCTGTCCGGCGCGATGCTCGCGCGGGCCGGTCAGCGCGAGGTCGAGCAGACCACCTGGCGCCGCTGGCTGCCGGCGTCGCTCGGCCGGGCGCTGGGCCAGCGCGGCCCGCGCGTCGCGCAGGCCGACTTCGCCGCGCTGCCGTTTGCCGGCGGCGCGTTCGACCTGATCTGGTCGAATCTCGCGCTCCACTGGCATTCGCGTCCCGATACCGTCTTCCCCGAATGGCAGCGCGTGCTGCGCGTCAATGGGCTGCTGATGTTCAGCACGCTCGGCCCCGACACGCTGCGCGAGCTGCGCGCGGCCTGCGCGGACGCCGAAGCGGCGCTCGGCGTCGCGCCGCCCGCCGCGCGCGTGATCGATTTCGTCGACATGCACGACCTCGGCGACATGCTCGTCGAGAGCGGCTTCGAAATTCCCGTGATGGACCAGGAAGTGCTGACCGTCACCTACCAATCCCCCGATACGCTGCTCGCCGACGTGCGCCGCTGGGGCGCCTATCCGTTCGAGCGCACGGCGCCGCAGCATGCGACGCGGCGCTTTCGCGCGGCGCTCGGCGATGCGCTCGACGCGCGCCGGCGCGAGGACGGCACGATCCCGCTCACGTTCGAGGTGATCTACGGCCACGCATGGAAGGCCGTGCCGCGCACGACCGCGGAAGGGCACGGGATCGTGCGCATCGAGGACATCGGCAAGGGGCGTCCGAAGAATCGGTAAAGCGGTAAAGAGGGGTTTTGTTATGTCCGAAATTAGCGGCGCAAAGCGGGGTCGAATTGGCGGCAAAAACGGCCGGAAAGCTTGTCGCGCTTGGCTTGGCGGGCGATAGGCGCTTGCTTGTGGATGCCATTGAACCCGCCTATAATGCGTCAGCTTGTCGTCCCGGGGTCCCCGCAATACGGGGCGACGAGTCCGATGCAGGCATGCATCGCATGCCATTCGCGTGAGGCGGCGATGGAAGCAGCGAGCGTTTTGGCGAAGACGGCGGACAGCGAACCGGTCCTCGAAGACTGGCTGATGAAACGCAACTGTTCGGTGTCGCCACGCCAGTTCGTGCTGTTTTATGCGTCGCTCGCGGGCTTCTCGCTGGCGATCGCGGCGTTGCTGATGTGGAGAGGGGCCTGGCTCGTCATGCCCTTCACCGGCATCGAGCTGCTGGCGGTGGGTGTCGCATTTGCGATCTATGCTCGCCATGCGGTCGATTACGAGCGCATCAGGCTGTTTCCGCACCGGCTCGTGATCGAGCGGATGGATGCGGAGCGGCTCACGCAGATCGAATTCAACCCGCGCTGGGTGCGGGTCGAGCCGGGTGCGACGCCACGCGATCCGATTCGACTGGTATCGCGCGGGCAGACCGTCGTAATCGGGCAGCATCTCGCGCAGTACAAGCGTGCGCAGTTCGCCGACGAACTGCGCGTGTCGCTCAGGCGCTGCGGCTGACGAGGCGCAGTCATCGGCCGGAACGGGCCGGTGCTTGCGACGGGGGAGGGTTTGAATGGAAATTTTGGGTAAGGATGCTATGAAAACAATCAAGCGAGCCCTCGCGGGCGTGCTGGCATGCAGCGGATTGCTCTTTGCCGGTGCGGCCCTGGCGGTCGGTGATAGCCCGGGCGGCCCCCGTGTCAACGAGATCAACTTTCAGCCGCCTGTCACGAAGATCGCCGAGGAGCTCTACGATCTCCACACGATGATGCTGATCCTGTGTACGGTGATCTTCGTCGGCGTGTTCGGCGTGATGTTCTATTCGATCTTCGCGCACCGCAAATCCAAGGGCCACAAGGCCGCCAATTTCCATGAAAGCACGACCGTCGAGATCATCTGGACGATCGTGCCGTTCGTCATCGTCGTGCTGATGGCGCTGCCGGCGACGAAGGCCGTCGTCGCGATGAAGGACACGACGAACGCCGATCTCACGATCAAGGTCACCGGCTACCAGTGGAAGTGGGGCTACGACTACGTGAAGGGCCCGGGCGAGGGCATCGGCTTCCTGTCGACGCTGACCACCCCGCGCGACGAAGTGATGGGCAAGAAGCCGATCACCGACACCTATCTGCAGGAAGTCGACAATCCGCTCGTCGTGCCGGTCAACAAGAAGATCCGCATCATCACGACCGCGAACGACGTCGTCCACTCGTGGTACGTGCCCGCGTTCGGCGTGAAGCAGGATGCGATCCCCGGCTTCGTGCGCGACACGTGGTTCAAGGCCGACAAGGTCGGCACGTTCCGCGGTTTCTGTACCGAGCTGTGCGGCAAGGAACACGCGTACATGCCGGTCGTAGTCGAAGTCCTGTCGGACGACGACTACGCGAAGTGGGTCACCGCGCAGAAGGCGAAGCTGGCCGGCGCGGCGGTCGATCCGAACAAGGTCTACACGATGGCCGAACTCGTCGCGCACGGCGAGGAAGTCTACAAGGCGAACTGCGCGGCCTGCCACCAGGTGAACGGCAAGGGCCTCGGCGCATTCCCGGCGATGGACGGCAGCCCGATCGTGAACGGCCCGATCGCCGCGCACGTCGAGCGCGTGCTGCACGGCAAGGGCGCGATGCCGTCGTGGGCGTCGCTGTCGGACCTCGACATCGCTTCGGTCGTCACGTACGAACGCAACTCGTGGGGCAACCACAAGAACGACCTGCTGCAGCCGAAGCAAGTGGCCGACGCACGCAACGGCAAGCTGCCGGAAGACACGGCAGGCGCGGCGACGGCAACGGCCCCGGCCGAAGCGGCTTCGGCGCCGGCGCAAGCCGCGTCGGGCGCCGAGCAGCCGGCGGCAGCGGCATCGGCCGCGCTGTCGACGATCTACTTCGAGACGGGCAAGAGCGTGCTGCCGGCCGACGCGAAGGCGGCGATCGCCGCCGCGGCCGACTATGCGAAGGCGCATCCGGACGCGAAGCTCGCGCTGTCGGGCTTCACCGACAAGACGGGCTCGGCCGACGCGAACGCCGAACTGGCGAAGCATCGGGCGCAGGCCGTGCGCGATGCGCTGAAGGCAGCAGGCGTGGCGGAAGACCACATTATTCTCAAAAAGCCGGAAACGATCACGGGCGGGGCTGACGCGAAGGAAGCCCGGCGTGTCGAGATCGGCCCGGCGGCTTGACGTGTCGCTGAGTTAGTCGACGTATTCGCATTAGGAGATTCTCATGTCTAGCATCGGGCACGACGTAGCCGCGGACCACGCGCACGACGACCACGCGCACGAAGCCCCGCACGGCTGGCGTCGCTGGCTGTTCGCCACCAACCACAAGGACATCGGTACGCTGTACCTGCTGTTCTCGTTCATCATGTTCCTGTCGGGCGGCGTGATGGCGCTCGGCATCCGTGCCGAGCTGTTCGAGCCGGGCCTGCAGATCATGCGTCCGGAGTTCTTCAACGAACTCACGACGATGCACGGCCTGATCATGGTGTTCGGCGCGATCATGCCGGCGTTCGTCGGCTTCGCGAACTGGATGATTCCGCTGCAGATCGGCGCATCCGACATGGCGTTCGCGCGGATGAACAACTTCAGCTTCTGGCTGCTGCCGGTCGCGGCCGTGCTGCTGGTCGGCTCGTTCTTCGCGCCGGGCGGCGCGACGGCCGCCGGCTGGACGCTGTACGCACCGCTGTCGACGCAGATGGGCCCGGGCATGGACTTCGCGATCTTCGCGGTCCACATCATGGGCGCGTCGTCGATCATGGGCGGGATCAACATCGTCGTGACGATCCTGAACATGCGCGCACCGGGCATGACGCTGATGAAGATGCCGATGTTCGCGTGGACGTGGCTGATCACCGCGTACCTGCTGATCGCCGTGATGCCGGTTCTGGCAGGCGCGATCACGATGGTGCTGTTCGACCGCCACTTCGGCACGTCGTTCTTCAACGCGGCAGGCGGCGGCGACCCGGTGATGTACCAGCACATCTTCTGGTTCTTCGGCCACCCCGAGGTGTACATCATGATTCTGCCGGCGTTCGGGATCGTGTCGCAGGTGATCCCGGCGTTCGCACGCAAGACGCTGTTCGGCTATAGCTCGATGGTGTACGCGACGGCGTCGATCGCGATCCTGTCGTTCATGGTCTGGGCGCACCACATGTTCGCGACGGGCATGCCGGTCACCGGCCAGCTGTTCTTCATGTACGCGACGATGCTGATCGCGGTGCCGACGGGCGTGAAGGTGTTCAACTGGCTCGCGACGATGTGGCGCGGCTCGATGACGTTCGAAACCCCGATGCTGTTCGCGATCGGCTTCCTGTTCGTGTTCACGTTCGGCGGCCTGACGGGCCTGATGCTCGCGATGGCGCCGCTCGACATCCAGTATCACGGCACCTACTTCGTGGTCGCGCACTTCCACTACGTGCTGGTGGCCGGTTCGCTGTTCGCGCTGTTCTCGGGCTGGTACTACTGGGCGCCGAAGTGGACGGGCTGGATGTACAACGAGACGCGCGGCAAGATCCACTTCTGGGCGTCGATGATCTTCTTCAACCTGACGTTCTTCCCGATGCACTTCGTCGGTCTCGCGGGCATGCCGCGCCGCTATGCGGACTACCCGGCGCAGTTCACGGACTTCAACCAGGTGGCGACGATCGGCGCATTCGGCTTCGGCCTCGCGCAGGTGTACTTCCTGTTCGCGGTCGCGCTGCCGGCCTACCGCGGCGGCGGCGACCTGGAAAAGGCGTCGGACAAGCCGTGGGATGGCGCGACGGGCCTCGAGTGGACGGTGCCGAGCCCGGCTCCGTTCCACACGTTCGAGCAACCGCCGCACGTCGAGTAAGTTTCACCGAGCGTTCCGCCGCTGCCTGCCGCGCAGGCAGGCGCGGCGGGCGCGGAACGGAAGTTTCAGCGAAGTTTCAGATGACCCGGAATCCATCAGAAAGACGAACGCCCGAGCAGATTCGCGCGGGCAACAAGCGGCTCGGCCTCACCCTGCTCGTCATCGCCGCCGTTTTTTTCGTGGGTGTCGTGATCAAGCAGTGGTGGCTGTCCACCCACTGATGCAGCAACTGACGCAGTAGCGAGGAAGTCGTCGTATGTCGAAGCCGGAAGAGCCGGAAGCGGGCGCCGTGGATCGCGCGTTCAATCGTTCGATGCTGGTGAAGCTCTTCGTCGTGGCCGGGCTGATGTTCGGTTTCGGCTTCGCGCTGATCCCGATGTATCGGGCGATTTGCCAGATCACCGGCATCAACAACCTGGTGCAGCGCGATGTCAGCGAGCGCGAGGTGAAGAACTCGCAGGTCGACACCAGCCGCACGGTGTCGGTCGAGTTCGATGCGAACGCACGCGGGCCGCTCGGGTTCAAGCCGGAGCACAACAGCCTCGACGTGCATCCGGGCGAACTGACGACGATCGTGTACGACGTGACGAACGGGCAGGGCCGGCCGGTCGTCGCGCAGGCGATTCCGAGCTACGCGCCGAAGCAGGCGACCGAGTTCTTCAAGAAGATCGAATGCTTTTGCTTCACGCAGCAGACGCTGACCGCGAACGAGTCGCGCAAGATGCCGGTGGTGTTCGTGATCGACCCGAAATTGCCGAAGGACGTGAAGACGATCACGTTGTCGTACACGTTCTTCGAGCTGAATACCCCGGCCACGCCGGCGCCGGCGCAGCGCAGTACGGCGGCGCAGGGTGCGGCGAAGCCGGACGCATGACGAAGGAGACGGGGCGATGACGGAAACCAAGCGGAGCGGGACGTTCGGTCAGGCGCTGAAAGCGGTGCTGTGGTCGTTCTTCGGGGTGCGCAAGCGGCGCGACCTGGAGGCCGATGCGACGCAGCTCAATCCGCTGCACGTGCTGATCGTCGCGTTGCTCGCGGCCGGCGTGTTCATCGGCGTGCTGATCCTGATCGTGCGTGCGGTCGTGGGCTGAAGGCGCGCGGCTAGCGGCCCGCGGCCTCGAAAGAATGCAGTGCGCGGCGCCACGGCGCGGCGTGCAGGGAAGAGCGGTGGCGGTCTCGCCGCGCAAGAAATAAAGCCGGAGCGGTTTCCGGTACACAAATTGGACTGAAGTGGAGAATCAAGCATGAGCGGTCAAAACCAGACCCCGTACTATTTCGTGCCGCATCCGTCGCAGCATCCGATCAGCGCGGCCATCGGCCTGCTGGTCATGCTCGGGTCGACAGCGCTGTGGATCAACGGTCACGACTGGGCGCCGTATGCGGCGCTGCTCGGCCTGCTGTGGTTGCTCTTCACGCTGTATCACTGGTTCGGCGACGCGATCGCCGAATCGGAAGGCGGTCAATACGGCAAGAACGTCGACAAGTCGTACCGCTGGAGCATGAGCTGGTTCATCTTCTCGGAAGTGATGTTCTTCGGCGCATTCTTCGGCGCGCTGTTCTATGCGCGTGAAATCGCGCTGCACCAGCTCGGCAGCCTCGACTACAAGCTGATCTGGCCGGACTTCTCCGCCGTGTGGCCGAACGAAGGCCCCGCCGCGCTCGCCGGTCACTTCAAGACGATGGGCCCGTGGCCGATCCCGACGCTGAACACCGCGTTCCTGCTGTCGTCGGGCGTGACGCTGACGATCTCGCACCACGCGCTGCGCGACGATCATCGCAAGAAGGCGATCGCGTGGCTCGCCGCGACGCTCGTGTTCGGTGTCTGCTTCCTGTTCCTGCAGGGCTTCGAGTACTACCACGCATACAACGAACTGAACCTGACGCTGAACTCGGGCGTGTACGGTTCGACGTTCTTCCTGCTGACCGGCTTCCACGGCTTCCACGTGTTCCTCGGTGGCACGATGCTCGCGGTGGTGCTGGTGCGGATGATCCGCGGCCACTTCAAGCCCGATCATCACTTCGCATTCGAAGGCGCCGCGTGGTACTGGCACTTCGTCGACGTCGTCTGGCTCGGCCTGTACGTCGTCGTCTACTGGCTGTAAATGGAAAAACGGCCCGCGCAGCGATGCGCGGGCCGTTTTCATTGGTGTCGCGGGCGCGGCGGCGACGCTGCGCGCGACACCACCCTGGCGCCGCCGCGACTCAGTCAGGCGGCGCTTTTACTTGGTGGCGCGGCCGTGCGGCTAATTGTCACAGCGGTCGGCGCGGCGACGGCATCAACGTCCGACCGGCAAACCGGTCGAATGGATCCAGCCCATCCAGTTCGCGAACAGGATGAGCAGGAACAGCGACACCGACAGCCCGACGCGGGTGGCGAGCGACCAGACCATGCGCTTCGTATGGCCGCGGTCGTGCATCATGAAGTAGAGCGCCGAGCCCATGCTGGCAATGATGAGGACGAAGGCGATGGGAACGAGTATGTGCATGACGCGAACCGGACGACGGCAATTCGAAAGGAAGAGGATAATTATCGCACTTCGCTTTCGCGAACGCGCCGGGCGGGCCGCCCGATGAAGATTCGCTGGCTGCCTGCGCTGTTGATCCTCGTCGTCGTCGCCGTCACGATCCGGCTCGGTTTCTGGCAGCGCGACCGCGCGCACCAGAAGGAAGCGCTGCAGGCGAGCATCGCGCGCTACGAGCAGGCGGCGCCGGTCGAGCTCGGCGCGCGGCCGGTGCCGCTCGCGTCGATCGAGTTTCATCGCGTACGGGCAAAGGGCCGTTTCCTGCCCGAGCAGGCGGTGTTTCTCGACAATCGGCCGTATAACGACCAGCCGGGTTTTTACGTCGTGATGCCGTTTAAACTCACGGGCGGCGGCGTCGTGCTCGTGAACCGCGGCTGGCTGCCGCGCAACATCGCCGATCGCACGGCGATCGAGCCGTTCGCGACGCCGGCGGGCGACGTCGAGATCGTCGGCATCGCGCGCGCGGATGCGTCGCGGGCGTTCGAGCTCGGCGAAGGCGGGTCGGCCGCGCACCAGAAGATCCGGCAGAACCTCGACGTCGCCGCGTATGCGAAGGAAACCGGGCTGCCGCTGCAGCCGTTCGTGATCCAGCAGACGAGCGACGACGGCGACAAGCTCGTGCGCGACTGGCCGGCGGCGACGACCGGCGTCGAGCGCAATTACGGTTACATGTTTCAGTGGTGGGCGATGGCGGCGGCCGCGCTCGGCTTCGGCCTGTACGCCGCGCGGCGTGCGGCGAAGAAGTCGGCCGGCGCGTGAGCGTCATGCCAGGACGCGGCGCCGGCGCCGCGGGTTCGTTTCGAGAGGTCTGATTTGTCCATGCAATCTTCCCGTCAGGGTCCGGCCGCTGCGCCGATGTCGCCTGCGGCCCGCAAGCGCGGCCGCTGGATGCTCGTGCTGCTCGGTCTCGTGTGCGCGGCGCCGATGATCGCGTCGTACTTCACCTATTACGTAATCAAGCCGAAGGGCGGATCGACGAACTACGGCACGCTGATCGAGCCGCAGCGCCCGATCCCGGCGGATCTGCAGGTCACCGACGAAACCGGCAAGACGGTGCCGCTGTCGTCGCTGCGCGGGGTCTGGCTGTTCGTGATGACCGACCGCAGCGCGTGCGACGACGCGTGTGCGCAGAAGCTCTATTTCATGCGCCAGATCCGCGTCACGCAGGCGGGCGAGCGGCACCGGATCACGATGGTGTGGCTGCGCAGCGATGCGGGCGCGACGCCGCAGAAGGTGCTGGACGCGTATCCGGACACGCGCCGGCTCGTCGCCGATCCGGCCGCGGTGGCCGCGTGGCTGCCGGCCGATGCCGGCACGAAGGACAGCGACCACATCTACATGGTCGACCCGAACGGCAACCTGATGATGCGTTTCCCGAAAGACCCGAATCCCAGCAAGATCAAGTCGGACGTGACGAAGCTGCTGAAGTGGTCGAGCATCGGTTAAGGCGAGAGAACGAGGCACCATTCCGATGTCGTATCTACTGCAACTCGGCCTGATCGGCGCGTGCATCGCGCTGCTGCCGCTGTCGTACGTGTGGGTGAAGGCCGACGACGACAAGTTCCGCAAGCTCGTGTGGATCACCACGTTCCTGACGCTCGATCTCGTGATGTTCGGCGGCTTCACGCGGCTGACCGATTCGGGGCTCGGCTGCCCCGACTGGCCCGGCTGCTACGGCACGTCGTCGCCGTTCATCGCGCACGCCGCGATCACGGCCGCGCACCAGGCGATGCCGACCGGGCCCGTCAGCATGACGAAGGCGTGGATCGAGATGATCCACCGCTATTTCGCGATGGCGATCGGCGTGCTGATCATCGCGCAGGTGGCGATCGCGTGGGCCGCGCGGCTGCGCCGCCGCCCGCTGCACGTGTCGCCGTGGTGGCCGACGAGCCTGCTGCTGCTGATACTCGTGCAGGGTGCGTTCGGCGCATGGACGGTCACGATGAAGCTGCAACCGGTGATCGTCACGATCCACCTGCTGCTCGGCCTCACGCTGCTCGGCACGCTCGGCTGGCTCGCGGCGCGGCAGACGCCGCTGCCGTCGCATGACCCGGAGGCCGGCCGCTACCGCGCGGCCGCGCTCGCGGCGCTCGTGCTGCTGGTCGTGCAGATCGCGCTCGGCGGCTGGGTGAGCACCAACTACGCGGTGCTCGCGTGCACCGACTTCCCGACCTGCAACGGCCAGTGGATTCCGCCGATGGACTTCCAGCACGGCTTCCACCTGTGGCGCGCGCTCGGGATGACGAAGGACGGCGACGCGATCACGCAGGACGCGCTGGTCGCGATCCACTGGACGCACCGCACGTTCGCGTTCGTCGTGGTCGCTTATCTGGTCGCGTTCGCGCTGAAGATGCGCCGCTTCGAATCGCTGCGGCGGCCCGCGAACGGCGTGCTGCTGGTCGTGCTGCTGCAGTTCGTGACGGGCCTGACCAACATCGTGCTGCAGTGGCCGCTGCCCGTCGCCGTCGCGCACAACGGCGGGGCCGCGATCCTGCTGCTGCTCGTCGTCATGTTAAACTTTCGCATCCTTTCAAGCCGCCCCGGCCGTGTCGCGCAGCCTGCGCGCGACGTCGCCCCGGCGTGACCGTCCCCATGCAAAGCACCCTCTCCCAATCGCCCGGTAGCCGCTTTTCCCAGTACATGGCGCTGACGAAGCCGCGTGTCACGCAGCTCGCGGTGTTCTGCGCGGTGATCGGCATGTTCCTCGCGACGCCGGGCATGGTGCCGTGGCACGTGCTGATCGGCGGCACCGTCGGCATCTGGCTGCTGGCCGGCGCCGCGTTCGCGATCAACTGCCTTGTCGAACAGAAGATCGACGCGATGATGCGCCGCACCGCGTGGCGTCCGTCCGCGCGCGGCGAGATCACGACGCCGCAGATCCTGCTGTTCTCGGCGGTGCTCGGCAGCGTCGGCGCATGGACGCTCTACACGTTCACGAATCCGCTGACGATGTGGCTGACGATCGCGACGTTCGTCGGCTACGCGGTGGTCTACACGCTGCTGCTCAAGCCGATGACGCCGCAGAACATCGTGATCGGCGGCGCGTCGGGCGCGATGCCGCCGGCGCTCGGCTGGGCGGCCGTCACCGGCGCGGTGCCGGGCGACGCGTGGATCCTCGTGCTGATCATCTTCGTGTGGACGCCGCCGCATTTCTGGGTGCTCGCGCTCTATCGCCGCAAGGATTACGAGAATGCCGGGCTGCCGATGCTGCCCGTCACGCACGGCGAGAAGTTCACGCGGCTGCACATCCTGCTGTATACGGTGATCCTGTTCGCGGTCACGATGATGCCGTTCATTTCCGGGATGAGCGGGGCCGTCTACCTGACGAGCGCGGTGCTGCTCGGCGCGGTCTTCCTCGCGTATGCGTGGAAGATCCATCGCGACTATTCGGACGCACTCGCCCGCAAGGCCTTCCGCTACTCGATCGTCTATCTGTCGCTGCTGTTTGTCGCGCTGCTCGTCGATCACTATGCACGCCCGCTGCTCGGCGTGTAACCGCACGGTTTGAACGCAATGCTCCCATCACGGTTCGGGCGCCGCGCGCGCCAAGGCTGGATGCTCGCGTGCGCATTCACGGCAGCGCTGCTGCTCGCCGGATGCGACAACGCGCCGAAATTCCAGAATCTCGACATCACCGGCAACACGCAGTTCGGCAGCGACTTCTCGCTGCCCGATACGACCGGCAAGGTCCGCACGCTCGCCGACTTCAAGGGCAAAGCCGTCGTGATGTTCTTCGGCTATACGCACTGCCCGGACGTGTGCCCGACCACGATGGCCGAGCTGTCCGAAGCGCTGAAGCAGCTCGGGCCCGATGCCGCGAAGCGCGTGCAGGTGCTGTTCGTGACCGTCGATCCGGAACGCGACACGCCGGCGCTGCTCGGCCAGTACGTGCCCGCGTTCGATCCGTCGTTCATCGGCCTGCGGCCGGCCGACGAAGCGGCGCTGAAGAAGGTCACGAAGGATTTCCGCGTGTACTACGCGAAGGTGCCCGGCAAGACGCCCGGCAGCTACACGATGGACCATACGGCCGCGAGCTACGTGTTCGACCGCGACGGCAAGCTGCGCCTGTTCGTGCGTGACGGCCAGGGCCCGGCGCCGTGGGTCCACGACCTGAAGCTGCTGGTCGACTGACCGGCAGCCGCCGGGCGCGCGGCCCGGCGTTTCGCGTGACGGCCGTTTCGCGCCGTCACGTTTTCCCGCTCGCTTCGTCGTGCGCATGCGCTGCCCGCCGGGCGGCGCGTCGGCATGTGCGCGTATTGCGCCGAAGCCGCGTTACGGCAGCGCCGGCACGTTGAAGCCGGACGCGGCGCGCGTGATCCGGAATTCCGTCACGCGATAGGTGGCGAGCCCCTCGGTGACGAACGGGTCGGTTTCGAGGATCGCGTCGAGTTCGTCGCGATCGATGCGGGCCGCGAGGATCATGCCGCCTGAGCGCGGCACCTTCGGCCCCGCCGCGATGAAGATGCCCTTGTCGAACTGCGGCTGCAGATACGCGCGGTGGCGTTCGAGCGCGTCGTCGATGCGCTCGAGCGACGCGGTGTAGTGGATGTCGATGACGTACATGGATGGCCCTGGAATGATGCCGGCGCTTTGCGCGCCGGCCGCCGGTCTTTTTAGCACAGCGGACGCGGGCTGTCGCGCCGGCGCCGGCGCGTGACGGACGGCGTGCCTGTCGATCGCCGGTTCGCCGCGCCGGCGCGTATTCAAGATGTAAGCCTCGGTGCCGTAAATGAAAGAGCAACCGTTTGCGCGCGGCAGGCCGTTCGCGCGCCGGATGCATCGACATCGACAGAGGCACGCAGATGAGCAGAATGAGTTTGAACCGCAAGCTGTGGCTCGCGCTTGCGCTGGTATGGATCGGTCTTCTGGGCGTCGGCGCATGGAGCGCCTACGAGACGCGCGCGACGATGCTCGCCGAACGCAAGGCCGGCATCGCGAATCTCGTCGACTCGGCGGCGGGCATCGTGAAGGCCTATCACGCGCTCGCGCAGAGCGGCACGATGCCCGAGGCCGACGCGAAGCGCGACGCGCTCGCGCGCCTCGCCGCGATGCGCTACGGCGATTCGGGCTATGTGTTCGTGATGGATTCGAAGCCGGTCGTGCTGATGCACCCGACGCTGCCGAAGCTCGTCGACACGCAGGTCGGCGACTATCTCGATCCGGACGGCAAGCCGCTGTTCGTGACGATCCTGAACGCGGCGAAGGCGACCGGCAGCGGGTTCGCCGAATATCGCGGGCGGCTGCCGCACAGCGAGACGGCCGTGCCGAAGATCAGCTACGTCACCCGATTCGCGCCATGGGACTGGAACATTTCGAGCGGCGTGTTCCTGAAGGACATCGACACCGTCTATTACCGGACGCTGCTCGGCCATCTGGCCGTGGTGTTCGTGATCGGCTTCGTGATCAGCGCGGCGATGCTGGTGATCATCCGCAACGTGCGCGGCAGCCTCGGCGGCGAGCCGGACGAAGCGGCCGCGCTCGCGACGCGCATCGCGCAGGGCGACCTCACGCAGCCGGTGCCGGTGCGCGCCGGCGACCGCACGAGCATGATGGCCGCGATGCACGACATGCAGGCGCGGCTGCAGGCGACGATCGGCGGGATTCGCCAGTCGGCCGAAGCGATCGCGTCGGCGAGCCGCCAGATCTCGGCCGGCAACGACGACCTGTCGCAGCGCACCGAGGAGCAGGCCGCATCGCTCGAGGAAACGGCCGCGAGCATGGAGCAACTGACCGCGACGGTGAAGCAGAACGCGGACAACGCGCGGCAGGCGAGCGGGCTCGCGAACAACGCGTCGGACATCGCGCGCACCGGCAGCGACGTCGTGAACCGCGTGATCGGCACGATGGGCGAGATCGACGACAGCTCGCGCAAGATCGCCGACATCATCGGCGTGATCGAGGGCATCGCGTTCCAGACCAACATCCTCGCGCTGAACGCGGCAGTCGAGGCCGCGCGCGCGGGCGAGCAGGGCCGCGGCTTCGCGGTGGTCGCGGGCGAGGTGCGTTCGCTCGCGCAGCGCAGCGCGACGGCCGCGAAGGAGATCCGCGCGCTGATCGTCGATTCGGTCGAGCGCGTGCGCAACGGCTCGACGCTGGTCGGCCAGGCCGGCACGACGATGGGCGAGATCCTGCAGGCGGTCGCGCGCGTGACCGACATCATGGGCGAGATCGCGGCCGCGTCCGAGGAGCAGGCGAGCGGCATCACGCAGGTCGGGCGCGCCGTCACGCAGATGGACCAGGTGACGCAGCAGAACGCGGCGCTGGTCGAGGAAGCGGCGGCGGCGGCCGCGTCGCTGCAGGAACAGGCCGCGCGGCTGCGCGATGCGGTCGGTTCGTTCCGGGTCGGCAATACCGGCGGCCCGTCGGCGCGCGAGGCCGGCGGCAGGGCGGCCGAACCGGCATTCGGCGGCGCGGAGGCGGTCGACGAGGTGGTGGCGGCGTGACGGGTGTCGGCCGATGGGCTGATGAGCCGATGCATCGACGAAAAAGTGCAACTAACGGCCGAATCGGGCATCGGCCGCCGGCACTGCGCTGGTGCATACCCATATGAGCGGGATGTATTTCACTTCCCGCCGATCCTGTGACACCATTTGCCCCTTCCTGCGAGTCCGGGCATACCCGTATCGCGCCCCATTTCAAGTAAGCAAGAAAGCGAGAAACAGATGAAGCGTCGCAGTCTCCTGAAGGTATTTTCCGTGCTGGCCACCGGCGCCGCGCTGACGCTGTCGGCAGGCGCGCATGCCGAAGACAAGGTGATCAAGGTCGGTACGGTCGCCGGCCCGGATGCGCAAGTGTGGCAAGTCGTGCAGAAGGTCGCGAAGGAGAAGGAAGGCCTGAACGTGAAGGTCATCGAGTTCAACGACTACGTGCAGCCGAACGCGGCGCTCGATTCGGGCGACCTCGACGCGAACAGCTTCCAGCATCAGCCCTACCTCGACAGCCAGGTGAAGCAGCGCGGCTACAAGATCGTCAGCGCGGGTCTGACCTACATTTCGCCGATCGGCGTGTATTCGAAGAAGTTCAAGTCGCTGAAGGATCTGCCGCAGGGCGCGAAGCTCGCGGTGCCGAACGATCCGTCGAACGAGAACCGTGCGCTGCTGCTGTTGCAGACGCAAGGCGTGATCAAGCTGAAGGCCGGCGCCGGCACGGGCGGCAACAACGCGACGGTGCTCGACATCGCCGAGAACCCGAAGAAGCTGAAGATCTCCGAACTCGACGCCGCGCAACTGCCGCGCGTGCTGTCGGACGTCGACGCGGCCGTGATCAACACGAACTACGCGCTGGCCGCGAACCTGCAGCCGACCAAGGACGCGATCGCGCTCGAAGCGCTGACGAGCCCGTACGCGAACCTGATCGCCGTGCGTGCGAAGGACAAGGATCAGCCGTGGGTGAAGAAGCTGGTGAAGGCGTACCAGTCGACGGAAGTGAAGGAATTCATCAAGAAGCAGTTCAAGGGCTCGATGGTCGCGTCGTTCTGAGCGCGATCGGTTGATCGAACGAAGGCCTGCACGTGTGCAGGCCTTTTTTTCGTGTGCGAGCGGAATGCTTTCGAGATGCAGGAGTAGCGTGAAGATTACACGCCGCAATTGCATTGACGTTCATGGATAAAGCCGTTTGGTAACGGTTCGACACGTTGGTATGAAACATGTGCGAGACCGCTCGAATTCGGAATCGCTATGCACTTTCTCTCTCCGGCGTCCCGTTGCGCCCGTCATTGCTCGCGTCGAGCAGAATGACGATTTATTCCGCGTGAGATTCCACCGTCGTTGCGGTGCGATCGGTCAACAGATCGGCCGGGCTTGTCGGCACGGTAACCGTACGTCTTCGTTAGACTAAAAAACATTTTTAAAAATTACGAGCGAGGACGCTGAATGAGTGCTGTCGAGAAATTGAGTGCGGCTTACCATTACTATGGGATGGTCAATCTGACTGCGGGAGAATTGTTCTTCTGGATCATGGTTGACGAAACGATGAATCAGTTGGGCGTCGATGATGCCGTGTCGGTTGGTATGATCTTGCTGGGTAGAAGTAATTTGCCGACCAGGGCAAAGCCGATCGACGCGATACAGGGGACTTCGCTTGCAAGCAAATACTCAAGAAGGGTTTTTCAAAAGGCTCAATTCCCGTTTGGTTGGAAATTGCCAACACTGGTAGGCGGACCGGTGCGAAATTTGAAAATCAGGCTGGTTAGAAACATCGGAACCTTCGTAGGAAGAACGATCCCCGTGCTTGGTTGGGTGATTCTTGCAAGGGATATTTCTATTATTGCCGGCAAGACGGTGGCTCACTACAATAGAGTTGCAAGGGAGGGGGATAGGTTATGGTAGATCTTGAAAAAAGGGTGATTGAGTTTGTAAGGAAAAAGTCCGGATTCTCTATATCATTCATGGCCGATGAGATAACGGAAAGTACCGATTTGGATCTGGACTTGCGTTTTGATGATTGTGAGGTCGAGGATCTGATGCGGGAGTATTCGGCGAAATTTAATGTTGATATAAGTGGGTTCGATATTAAAAAATATTATCCGGAAGACGATTCTTCGTTTCTTGACTTGATCAATCCGTTTAAGAAAAAAGTGATCCATCGTGTTCCGGATCTGAATGTTCGAATGCTGATCGCATCGGCAAAAGCGGGGCGCTGGCTCTACGACTGACCGCTCACCGAGTTTGTCTACGACCTGACGGGGGGCGCTGTCCGGCGTTGCTGCAAACATCGCGCAGCCCCTTTTTCATATCGGTGCGCGTAAAGGAGGGCCGACAGCGTGGCGTTCAGCGCGCGCTCACATCTCCCCACGCCGCGAGCAGATCGACATGATCTGCTGGATCGCATAGTTGTCGCGCACGCCCGGCAGCGACTGCACCACGCACTCGTGAAAGCGCCGTTCGCGCGGCAGCAGCATCGCGTTGTTGCGGTACAGCGCATCGCATGAGCGCTGGATCAGCTGCGCGGCGGCGCCGTTGCGGCTCTCGCGCAGCGCATTGAGCATGCAGTCGTCGTATTGCGCGCTGCCGTCGGTCAGCGCGAAGGCTGCTCCCGGCAGCGCCAGCGCGACGGCCACCCATGCGATCGCACGAATCGTTCGTTTCAAGTCCCCTCCGATGGTGTGGGTCGGGTCGGCGGACAGCATAACGTAAAGTGGTCGACGCGGCTGACGCGTTGCGGGCCGGCGCGCCGTGGCATGACGGGCGCGCCGGCTTCTCCCCGATTTCTTCCGACGAAAACCGGTTTTACACCGCTGCTGTGCGGCGCGCGCGCATTGCCATATACTGTATATCCATACAGCTGTGGGTGGCATCATGCTCGCATCCTCCATTTCTCCCGAGTCCCTTCATCCGTCGCTGTGGCGCGGCTCGCAGCTCGCGCGCGGCGGTCCGCGCACGATCGAGACCGGCTTCGCGCCGCTGTCGGCCGAGCTGCCGGGCGGCGGCTGGCCGGTCGGCGGCCTCGTCGAACTGCTGGCCGCGCAGCCGGGCTGCGGCGAGATGCGGCTGCTCGCACCCGCGCTCGCCCGCGCCGTCAGCGCGCGGCGGCCGCTCGCGCTCGTCGCGCCGCCGCAGTCGCCGCATGCCACCGCGCTCGCCAGCCTCGGCGTGCCGGCCGACGCGCTGCTGTGGTTGCGCGCCGGTAGCCGCACCGATGCGCTGTGGGCCGCCGAGCAGGCGCTCAAGACCGGCTGTTGCGGCGCGCTGCTGCTCTGGCAGGACGCGCGGCCCGATGCGCTGCGGCGCCTGCATCTCGCGGCCGCGCGCACCGGCGACACGCTGTTCGTGATGCTGCGCCCGCTGTCGGCCGCGCGGCAGCCGTCGCCGGCCGTGCTGCGCGTCGCGCTGCATCCGGTGCCGGGCGGCGTGTCGCTCGACATCGTCAAGCGTCGCGGGCCCGCGCGCAGCGAGCCGCTCGTGCTCGATTTGCCGTCGCCCATCGTGGAGAGCCGCTATGCGCGTCTTGCTCGGCATCCATCTGCCGCGCCTGCCGCTCGACGTGTGCGCCCCGCCGCCGTCTGACGCAGCGGCCGGCGAGGCCGGCGACGCAGGCTGCGCGGTGCTCGAGCAGGGTGTCGTGCTGATCGCCGATGCGGCCGCGCGCCGACAGGGCGTGCGCGCGGGCATGAAGCGCGGCGGCGTGCTGACGCTCGCGCCCGCGACGCAGCTCGTCGAACGCGATCCCGCCCGCGAAGCCGATGCGCTGCGCGCGGTCGCGCTCGCGCTGCTGCGCTTCTCGCCGTGCGTCGCGCTCGACGACGAAGCCACGCTGATCGTCGACGTCGGCCCGAGCCTGCGCCTGTTCGGCGGGCTGCCGTCGCTGTGCCGCCAGGTGCGCGCGACGCTCGCGGCGCTCGGCTATGCGGCGCGCCTGTCCGCCGCGCCGACCGGGCGCGGCGCGTGGCTGCTCGCGCGCACGTCGGCGCGCTCGCGCATGCGGCGCCGCGTCGCGCGTCACGCGTCGCTCGTCCGCACGCTCGACCGGCTGCCCTGCGTGCTGCTGCCCGACGCGCGTCCGTATGCGGGCTGGTTCGACGGCCTCGGCTGTCGCACGCTTGCCGATCTGCGCCGCCTGCCGCGCGCGGGGCTGCAGCGGCGTTGCGGTCCCGCGCTGCTGGCCGCGCTCGATCGGGCGTACGGCGAAGCGGTCGAGCCGCTCGCGTGGATGGCGGTGCCGCCCGTGTTCGACGTGCGGCTCGAATTGCCGGAGCGCGTCGACTACGCGGAAGCCGTGCTGTTCGCCGCACGGCGGCTCGTCGTGCAGCTGTGCGGCTGGCTGGCCGCGCGGCAACTGTCGCTGGCCGCGATGACGTTCGAGCTCGAGCACGAGCGCGGCCGCCAGGCCGTGCCGCCGACCCCGCTCGAACTCGCGTTCGCGGCGCCCGTGCGCGACGAAGCGCATTTCATGCGGCTGCTCGGCGAGCGGCTCGCGCGCGTCGAGCTGCCGGCCGCGGTGATCGCGGTGCGGCTGAAGGCCACGCGCGTCGAACCGGTCGCGCCGCCGGCCGACGATCTTTTTCCCGAGCCGGGCGGTACGCGGGAAACCCGCGAGCGGTTGCTCGAGCTGCTGGTCGCGCGGCTCGGCACGGACAACGTATTGCGCGCGGCGCCTGTCGCCGATCATCGTCCCGAGGTCGCGAACCGCTGGTTGCCGCTCGATGCGCAAGCGGGCAAGCCTGTTGCCGGTCCGCCCGCCGCGCCGCCGCGTCCCGCGTGGCTGCTCGCCGAACCGCTGCCGCTTCTGATGCGCGGCGAGCGGCCGGTATTTCATACGCCACTCCGGATGATGTCGTCGGCCGAGCGGATCGAGGCCGGGTGGTTCGACGGACAGTTGATCGCACGCGATTACCACGTCGCGCAGGACGAAGAGGGCGCGTGCTACTGGGTATTCATGGAGCGGACGAGCAGTCAGGCTGCCCCGCGCTGGTTCCTGCACGGTTTGTTCGGGTGAGCGGAGATGGCTGCGGAATTCAGTTTGCTGCCCGATTACGCGGAGTTGTTCTGCCGCTCGAACTTTTCGTTCCTGCATGGCGCGTCGCATGCGGACGAACTGGTCGAGCGTGCGGCGGAACTCGGCTATCGCGGGATCGCGATCACCGACGAATGCTCGCTCGCCGGCGCGCCGCGCATGCATGTCGCCGCGAAGGCGAAAGGGCTGCCGCTTGTCATCGGTTCGTATTTCGACGTCACGCCGGATGAAGTCGCGCCCGGCCAGGATCCGGGCCCCGGTGCGTTCGGGCTCGTGTTGCTCGCGCAGAACCGCGAAGGGTACGGCAACCTGTCCGAGTTGATTTCGTGGCGGCGGATGGAGTCGCCGAAGGGAACTTACCGGCTGACGTCGCGAATGTTGTCGAGGCCGCCTGAGAAATTCGCCCATCTGCGCGGCATGCCCGACTGCTTCGCGATTCTCGTGCCGACGTATCCGGTGCGGGCGGCCGTGCTCGATGCGCAGGTCGCATGGTTCCGCGCGACCTTCGGCGAGCGTGCGCGGCTCGGGCTCGTGCAGTTGCAGCGTGCGCTGGATGGTGCGCAGCGCGACGAGATTCGCGAGGCCGGCAAACGGCGCGGCGTGCGCATCGTCGCGCTTGGCGACGTGACGATGCATAAACGCTCCTGCAAACCGCTGCAGGACGTGATGACGGCGATTCGCGTCGGGATGCCGGTTTCTGAATGCGGCTATGCGCTCGCGCCGAATGCGGAGCAGCATCTGCGTTGGCGGAAGCGAATCGCAGAACTGTTTTCGCCGAACGAGATGGCGGAGACGTGCGCGATTCTCGATGCATGCGACGTCGATCTCGGCAAGCTGCGCTACGAGTATCCCGACGAGATCGTGCCGAAGGGGCTCACGCCGACGCGCTATCTGGAACAGGAAACCTTCGCGGGAGCGGCCGGGCGTTATCCGAACGGCATCCCGGAAAAAGTAGAGCAGCAGATCCGGTACGAACTCGATCTGATCGCCCGGCTGAAATACGAGCCGTTCTTCCTGACCGTCTACGACATCGTAAAATACGCGCGCAGCCAGAACATCCTGTGCCAGGGCCGCGGCTCAGCCGCGAATTCGGTGGTCTGCTATTGCCTCGGCATCACCGAAGTGAATCCCGAGCAAAGCACGATGCTGTTCGAGCGCTTCATCAGCGCGGAACGCGGCGAGCCGCCCGACATCGACGTCGATTTCGAGCATCAGCGCCGGGAAGAAGTGATCCAGCACATCTACAAAAAATACGGGCACGACCGCGCCGCGCTCGCGGCCGCCGTTTCGACGTATCGTCCGCGCGGCGTGCTGCGCGAAACCGGCAAGGCGCTCGGCGTCGACCCGATGCTGGTCGATCGGGTCGCGAAGGGGCATCGCTGGTTCGACGGCAGCCGCGATCTGCTGCAGCAATTCGCGTCGACCGGGCTCGATCCCGAAACGCCGCTGATTCGCACATGGGCCGAACTGGCGGGGCGCTTGCTCAACTTCCCGCGTCACCTGTCGCAGCATTCGGGCGGCTTCGTGATCAGCCGCGGCAAGCTCACGCGGCTCGTGCCGGTCGAGAACGCGGCGATGGACGGGCGGCGCGTGATCCAGTGGGACAAGGACGATCTCGAGGCGCTCGGGCTGATGAAGGTCGACGTGCTCGCGCTCGGCATGCTGTCGGCGCTGCATCGCGCGTTCGACCTGCGCACCGCGTGGCGCGGGCCGCCGGAGCCGGACGGCGAACCGTTTACGCTGAAACACATTCCGCAGGATGACAAAGCAACCTACGACATGATCTGCCGCGCCGATACCGTCGGTGTGTTCCAGATCGAATCGCGTGCGCAGATGTCGATGCTGCCGCGGCTGCGGCCGCGCCACTATTACGATCTCGTGGTCCAGGTGTCGATCGTGCGGCCCGGCCCGATTCAGGGCGGCGCGGTGCATCCGTATTTGCAGCGGCGCAGGATCGTGGCCGGCGAAGAGGAGGGTGAGGTCACGTATCCGAGCGACGCGCTCAAGGAAGTGCTCATTCGCACGCTGGGTGTGCCGATCTTCCAGGAACAGGTGATGCAGATCGCGATCGTCGCCGCAGGTTTTACGCCTGGCGAAGCGGACGACTTGCGTCGCGCGATGGCCGCATGGAAGCGCAAGGGCAATCTCGAGAAATATCAGGACAAGATCATCAGCGGGATGCTCGAACGCAACTACACGCGCGAATTCGCCGAGCAGATCTTCGAGCAGATCAAGGGCTTCGGCGAATACGGTTTTCCCGAAAGCCATGCGGCCAGTTTCGCGAAACTCGCGTACGCGAGCAGCTGGCTCAAGTGCCACGAACCGGCGATCTTCCTCGCCGCGCTGCTGAACAGCCAGCCGATGGGCTTCTACCCGCCGTCGCAGCTCGTGCAGGACGCGAAGCGTCATCGCGTGAAGGTGCTGCCGATCGACGTCACGCAAAGCAACTGGGAGGCCGCGCTCGAAGCGCTGCCCGATCAGCCGCCGCCACACGGCCAGCCGGCCGTGCGGCTCGGCCTGTCGCTCGTGCGCGGTCTTGGCGAAGCCGCTGCGCGCCGCATCGAAGCCGCCCGCGCCGCCGGCCCGTTCGACAACGTCGACAGCCTCGCCCGGCGCGCGCAGCTCGAACGGCGCGATCTCGAAGCGCTCGCCGCCGCGAACGCGCTCGCGACGCTCGCCGGCCATCGCCGCGATGCGCTGTGGCAGGCCGTCGCCGCGGCGCCTGAGCGCGACCTGCTCGCCGCCGCGCCGATCGACGAGGTGGAGCAGCCCGCGCTCGGCGCACCGTCGGAAGCCGACGACATCCTCGCCGACTATCACACCACCGGCCTCACGCTGAATCGCCACCCGGTCGCGCTGCTGCGGCCGGCGCTGCGCGCGCAGCGGCTGTCGTCCGCGGCCGAGCTGCGCGATCGCCTCGACGGCCGGCTCGCACGCGCATGCGGGCTCGTGATCGCGCGGCAGATGCCGGGCACCGCGAAGGGCGTGATGTTCATGACGCTCGAAGACGAAACGGGTTGCGTGAACGTGATCGTCCGGCCCGAACTGCTCGCGCGGCAGCGTCGCGAAACGCTCGATTCGCGGCTGCTCGCGGCGTCCGGCGTGTGGCAGGTCGTCAGCGACGTGCGGCACCTCGTCGCGCAGCATTTCGAGGATCTGACGCCGCTGCTCGGCGGCCTGCGCACGTCGAGCCGCGAATTCCACTGACGCCTGCATCGCGCCGGCCTGCTCGGCAGGTGCATACCAGTTGGCCAAATTGGTTCTATTCCGGTCTCATATTCGCACCCGAAATCCCGCCGAACCGGGCGCCTGAACCGTCCCTTTGCATACCACTTCGGGTAAATCCCTATGCCGCACTGCGTTGTAAACAAAGGCTTTGCTGGCACTAAAACGCTTGCCGCGCAAGGCTTTCGGCGATTTCCGCAGCGCTAATACCAGTTCGTTGACTGGTATTATGGTGGTTATATAATGCGTTCACTTTCGACGGTCCGAGATCGTCGTCCGACACCCGGAGGCACATGGAAACCGGCTGGTCCGAACTGGCGCCCGATCCCCTCGACGACACGCCGCTCTATCTGCAGCTCGCCCGCAACCTGGCGAGCGCGATTCACGCCGGCGCGTGGCGGGCCGGCGAGGCGCTGCCGTCGGAACGGCTGCTCTCGGTGTCGGTCGGCGTGTCGCGGATCACCGCGCGACGTGCGCTCGCGCTGCTGGTCGAGCAGGGCCTGATCAAGCGGGCGCGCGGCGCGGGCAGCTTCATCACGCCGCGCGTCGCCGATCCGCTGTCGCGTCTCGTCGGCTTCACCGCGAAGATGCAGCAGCGCGGCTTCGTGCCCGATTCGGTGTGGCTGGCGCGCACGCTGCGCACCGCGAGCCGCGACGAGCTCACGCATCTCGGCCTCGCGCCCGGCGCGACGGTCGCGCGGCTGGAGCGGCTGCGCCGCGCGGACGGCATCGTGATGGCGGTCGAGCATTCGACGCTGCCGGCCGCGGTGGTGCCCGATCCGCAGGCGCTCGGCGCGTCGCTGTACGAATACCTCGAGGCGCGCGGCATGACCGTCGTGCGCGCGTTGCAGCACTTTCGCGCCGCGAACGCGACGCACGCGATCGCGAAATGGATGGCGGTGAAGCCGGGCTCGGCGCTGCTGGTGATCACGCGGATCGGCTACGGCGCCGACCAGCGCGCGATCGAAGTGACCGAAACGTATTGCCGCGACGACTACTACGACTTCGTCGCCGAACTGAAACGCTGACGCGCGAGACTGCCCACACACCTCGCACCCTCCGCGCAATCGCGATGGAACGCAATCGCGCGCAATGAATCGCAACGGATTGGCCAATCACGACGCGGATGCCCGCGTCACCCGATCATCAAGAGAACGTCATGCTGACTGGCAACATCCTCACCTCCGACGGCTGGATTCTCGGTTCGCTCGATAGCGAGAACGGCCGCATCACCACGCTCGACGGCACGCCCGTCGATCCCGCGACGAACGACGCGCCTTACATCCTGCCCGGCTTCATCGACCTGCACGTGCATGGCGGCGGCGGCGCCGACGTGATGGAAGGCGGCGATGCGATCGAAACGATCGCTCGCACGCACGCGCAATTCGGCACGACGAGCCTGCTCGCGACGACGATGACCGCGCCGCGCGACGAACTGATGGAGGTCGTCGCGAACCTCGGCATCGTCGCCCGCACCCGCACGCCCGGCGGCGCGCGCGTGCTCGGCGTGCATCTCGAAGGCCCGTACATCAACCCCGGCAAGCTCGGCGCGCAGCCGGACGCGGCCGTGTCGGCCGTGCTCGACGAGGTGCTGAAGTACCTGTCGATCGCGCCGATCCGCGTCGTCACGCTCGCGCCGGAAATCGCCGGCCACATCGAGATCATCGGCGAGATGGCCGCGCGCGGCGTACGCGTGCAGCTCGGCCACTCGCTCGCGACCTACGACGACGCGGTCGCCGCGCTCAAGCACGGCGCGTGCGGTTTCACGCACCTGTTCAACGCGATGTCGCCGCTGCATCACCGCAACCCGGGCCTCGTCGGCGCGGCGCTCGCGCACGCCGAGTACGCGGAAATCATCCCCGATCTGCTGCACGTCCACCCCGGTGCGATCCGTGCGGCGCTGCGCGCGATCCCGCGCCTGTACGTCGTGACCGACAGCACGTCCGCGACCGGCATGCCCGACGGCGAATACCGGCTCGGCAGCCAGCACGTGACGAAGTGCCTCGGCGGCGTGCGGCTCGCCGACGGCACGCTCGCCGGCAGCACGCTGACGATGGACCAGGCGCTGCGCAACCTCGTGTCGCTCGGCCTGCCGATCGCCGACGTGTCGAACCGCATGTCGCGCTACGCGGCCGACTACCTCGGCATCGCCGATCGCGGCCGCCTCGAGCGCGGCGCATGGGCCGACCTCGCGGTGTTCGATCGCGACCTGAACCTCACCGCGACCTACGTCGAAGGAGAATCGATTGTCGAATATGCTTAAGGAAGCGCGCGAGTCCGCCCAGGTCGTCGCCGCGCAACTCGCCGACACCGCGCGCGTCGAAGCGCTCGCCGGCCAATTGCTCGATCACCCGCCGGCCGTCGCGCTGACGGTCGCGCGCGGCAGCTCGGATCACGCCGCCAGCTATTTCGCGAGCCTGACGATGAGCCGCCTCGGCGTGCCGGTCGCGTCGCTGCCGATGTCGGTCGCGACGCTGCAGCAGGCGCCGCTGAAGGTGCAGGACCAGCTCGCGCTCGCGTTCTCGCAGTCGGGCAAGAGCCCCGATCTCGTCAACACGATGGCCGCGCTGCGCGAAGCCGGCGCGCGCACCGTCGCCGCCGTCAACGTGCTGCCGTCGCCGCTCGCCGACGCGTGCGAGCACCAGCTGCCGCTGTTGGCCGGCCCCGAACTGTCGGTTGCCGCGACGAAGAGCTATATCGCGATGCTGTCGCTGTCCGCGCAGATCGTCGCGTACTGGCAGCGCGACGCCGCGCTGATCACCGCATTGCGCGGCCTGCCCGACGTGCTCGCGCAAGCCGGCCGGCTCGACTGGTCGCAGGCCGTCGCCGCGCTCGCGGGGGTCGAGCGGATGATCGTGATCGGTCGCGGCCTCGGCCTCGCGATCGCGCAGGAAGCCGCGCTGAAGCTGAAGGAAACCTCCGGCATCCAGGCCGAGGCATTCTCGAGCGCCGAAGTCCGCCACGGCCCGATGGAGCTGATCGATCGCGACTATCCGCTGCTCGTGTTCGCGCCGCCGGGGCCCGAGCAGGCCGGCCTGCTGCAGCTTGCCGCGGACATGCGCGCACGCGGCGCCGCCGTGCTGCTCGCGGCGCCAGCCGGCACGCCCGGCACATCCGACGCAAAGGGCACCGTGCTGTCGCTCGCGCAGTCGGCCCATTCGGCGCTCGACCCGATCGCCGCCATTCTTTCGTTCTACGTGATGGCGGCGGATCTGGCCGTCGCGCGCGGCCGCAATCCCGACACGCCGCGCCACCTGAATAAAGTCACCGAAACGCACTGACAGTCGAGAAAGCCGATGAGACGCGCCGAGGAATCCCAGTTGAAGAGCCCTAACCCCGATCAGATCGTCCTGCTTAGCCCGTTGACGGGGCCGATCGTTCCGCTGGCCGACGTGCCCGATCCGGTGTTCTCCGGCGGGATGTTCGGCGACGGCATCGGCATCGACCCGCTCGAAGGCCGGCTCGTCGCGCCGTGCGCGGGCGTCGTGTCGCATCTCGCACGCACCGGCCACGCGGTGACGATCACGACGCCGCAAGGCGCGGAAGTGCTGCTGCACATCGGCATCGACACCGTCGAGCTGAACGGGCAGGGCTTCGTCGCGCACGTCGAAGCCGGCGCGCGCGTCGAAGCGGGCGCGTTGTTGATCGAGTTCGACCAGGACGCGGTCGCACGAAACGCGCATTCGCTGGTGTCGGTGATCGCGATCGCGAATTCCGACGCGTTCGAGGTCGTCGATCGCGCGAGCGGTTTCGCGACGGCCGGCGAGACGCCGTTGCTCGCGCTGCGCGGCAAGGGCGAAGCCGCCGCGCAGGCGGCGCAGGCCGGCGCGGCCGCGCACAACGAAGTGCGCCGCGAAATCGTGCTCGCGCAGCCGGGCGGCCTGCATGCGCGGCCGGCCGCACGGGCGCGGGAAGCCGCGCGCGGGCTCGACGCGAGCGTCGACGTGCTGTTCGACGGCCGCAAGGCGTCGATCGCGAGCGTCGTCGGCCTGCTCGGTCTCGGCGCTGGCGAAGGCGCGACGGTCGAGCTGGTCGGCCGCGGCGCGCACGCGCAGCAGGCCGTCGATGCGGTCGAGCGCGAGCTGCTGCGCGAAGCGCACGGCGAAGTGGAGGAAAAGCCGGCGCGGCTGAAGTCGCCCGCGCCGCAGACGGTCGCACGCCACGCCGGCGCGCCGCGCGATGGCGCGCCCATTGACCCGAACACGCTCGCCGGCGTGTGCGCCGCGCCCGGCATCGCGGTCGGCACGCTGGTGCGTCTCGACGATGCGGACATCGTGCCGACCGAGCAGGCGACCGGCACGCCGGCCGCGGAAAGCCGCCGCCTCGACCAGGCGCTGAAGGCGGTCGACGCCGAACTCGGCGAAACGGTGCGCAACGCATCGGCGCGCGGCGCGGTCGGCGAAGCGGGCATCTTCGCGGTGCATCGCGTGCTGCTGGAAGATCCGACGCTCGTCGATGCGGCGCGCGACCTGATCAGCCTCGGCAAGGGCGCGGGCTTCGCGTGGCGCGCGACGATCCGCACGCAGATCGACACGCTGTCGAAGCTCGACGATGCGCTGCTCGCCGAACGCGCGGCCGACCTGCGCGACATCGAGAAGCGCGTGCTGCGCGCGCTCGGCCACACGAACGGCGCCGCGCGCGCGCTGCCCGACGAGGCCGTGCTCGCGGCCGACGAATTCACGCCGTCCGACCTGTCGTCGCTCGATCGCGAACGCGTGACCGCGCTCGTGATGGCGCGCGGCGGCGCGACGTCGCACGCGGCGATCATCGCGCGGCAGCTCGGCATCCCGGCGCTGGTGGCGGTCGGCGATGCGCTGTACGCGATTCCGGACGGCACGCAGGTCGTCGTCGATGCGAGCTCGGGCCGGCTCGAACACGCGCCGACCGCGCTCGACGTCGAGCGCGCGCGGCACGAACGCCAGCGCCTGGACGGCGTGCGCGACGCGAACCGGCAACTGGCAGGTGTGGCGGCCGCGACGGTCGACGGCCGCGCGATCGAGGTCGCCGCGAACATCGCGACGCTCGACGACGCGAACACCGCGGTCGACAACGGCGCGGACGCGGTCGGCCTGCTGCGCACCGAACTGATGTTCATCCATCGTCAGGCCGCGCCGACGGCGGTCGAGCACCAGCAGAGCTACCAGTCGATCGTCGACGCGTTGCAGGGCCGCACGGCGATCATCCGCACGCTCGACGTCGGCGCGGACAAGGAAGTCGACTACCTGACGCTGCCGCCCGAACCGAACCCGGCGCTCGGCCTGCGCGGCATCCGTCTCGCGCAGGTGCGCCCCGATCTGCTCGACGATCAGTTGCAGGGCCTGCTCGCGGTGAAGCCGTTCGGCGCGGTGCGCATCCTGCTGCCGATGGTGACCGACGCAGGCGAACTCGTGCGGCTGAAAAAGCGCATCGACGAATTCGCGCGCGCGCAGGGCCGCACCGAGCCGATCGAGGTCGGCGTGATGATCGAGGTGCCGTCGGCCGCGCTGCTGGCCGACCAGCTCGCGCAGCACGCGGATTTCCTGTCGATCGGCACTAACGACCTCACGCAATACACGCTCGCGATGGACCGCTGCCAGGCCGATCTCGCCGCGCAGTCCGACGGCCTGCATCCGGCCGTGCTGCGCCTGATCGACATCGCGGTGCGCGGCGCGGAAAAGCACGGCAAGTGGGTCGGCGTATGCGGCGCGCTCGGCGGCGATCCGCTCGCGGTGCCGGTCCTGGTGGGCCTCGGCGTGACCGAACTGTCGGTCGATCCGGTGTCGGTGCCGGGCATCAAGGCGCGTGTGCGCCGTCTCGATTACCAGTTGTGCCGTCAGCGCGCGCAGGATCTGCTCGCGCTCGATTCGGCACAGGCGGTAAGGGCAGCAAGCCGCGAGGTCTGGCCGCTCGACTGAACGTCGGCGGCAGGCGCGCGACCCGTATCACTACCAAAGCAATCACCTCAACGACGATTCATGACGAGACAAGGATTGGAGGACTGAATGAACGGGAATCCGTTTCTGAAAATACAGGGTCTAGGCCGCGCGCTGATGCTGCCGATCGCGGTATTGCCGGTCGCCGGCATCCTGCTGCGGCTCGGCCAGCCGGACGTGTTCAACATCAAGATGATCGCCGACGCCGGCGGCGCGATCTTCGACAACCTGCCGCTGTTGTTCGCGATCGGCGTGGCGGTCGGCTTCGCGAAGGACAACAACGGCGTGGCGGCGCTCGCGGGCGCGATCGGTTACCTGATCGAAACCGCGATCATGAAGGACATCGATCCCAAGCTGAACATGGGCGTGCTGTCCGGGATCATCGCGGGTGTCGTCGCGGGCCTGCTGTACAATCGCTATAAAGACATCAAGCTGCCGGACTACCTCGCGTTCTTCGGCGGCAAGCGGTTCGTGCCGATCATCACGGGGCTGGTGTGCGTGGTACTCGGGATCGTATTCGGGTACGTGTGGCAGCCGGTCCAGCATGCGATCGACGCGGCCGGCCAGTGGCTGACGACGGCGGGCGCGATCGGTGCGTTCGTGTTCGGCTTCCTGAACCGCCTGCTGCTCGTCACCGGCCTGCACCACATCATCAACTCGCTCGCATGGTTCGTGTTCGGTAACTTCACGCCGCCGGCCGGCGGCGAGATCGTGCACGGCGACCTGCACCGCTTCTTCGCGGGCGACCCGACCGCGGGCACCTTCATGGCCGGCTTCTTCCCGATCATGATGTTCGGCCTGCCGGCGGCGTGTCTCGCGATGCTGCACGAAGCGCCGAAGGAGCGCCGCGCGATGGTCGGCGGCCTGCTGTTCTCGATGGCGCTGACGTCGTTCCTGACCGGCGTGACCGAGCCGATCGAATTCAGCTTCATGTTCCTCGCGCCGGTGCTGTACGTGATCCATGCGTTGCTGACGGGGCTGTCGCTCGCGATCTGCCAGATCCTCGGCGTGAAGCTCGGCTTCACGTTCTCGGCCGGCGCGATCGACTACGTGCTGAACTACGGGCTGTCGACGAAGGGCTGGATCGCGATTCCGCTCGGTATCGCGTACGGCGTCGCGTACTACGGGCTGTTCCGCTTCTTCATCCGCAAGTTCAACATGGCCACGCCGGGCCGTGAGCCGGCATCGACCGATGCGGCCACGGAATCGTACGCGTCGGGCGGCTTCGTCGCACCGGGCGCGGCGGCAACGGCTGCCGCACCGCGTGCGCAACGCTACATCGCCGCGCTGGGCGGGGCGGCCAACCTGTCGGTCGTCGACGCATGCACGACGCGCCTGCGCCTGACCGTCGTCGATCCGGAGAAGGTATCGGAGCCGGAACTGAAGTCGATCGGCGCACGCGGCGTGCTCAAGCGCGGCGGCAACAGCGTGCAGGTGATCATCGGGCCCGAGGCCGACATCATCGCCGACGAAATGCGTGCCGCGATCGGCAGCGGCGCGACCGGCGCGGCAGCAACGGCGCCGGCCGCCGCCGCGCAGCCCGTCACCGGCGCGGCCGCCGGCCCGCTCGATCCGGAGCCGACCCGCTGGCTCGCGGTGTTCGGCGGCGCGACCAACGTCGTGTCGCTCGATGCGGTGGCCACCACGCGCCTGCGCGTGGTCGTGCGCGATCCGTCGGCGGTCGATCGCGAGCGTCTCGGCACGCTCGACGTCGCATGGGTGTCGCTCGACACGTTCCACATCGTCTGCGGCAACGCGGCGGCGCGCTATGCCGAACAGCTCGGCGCGCGCCTGCCGCCGTCGGGCGGCGGGGCGGCTGCACAACCGGCGTGATGCGGTGAAGCCGGTGTGAGCGATCCGCGCGGCGGATCCGGGCCGGTGGTCAAAAGAACAACGGCTTGCGACGTACGCGTCGCAAGCCGTTTTCTTTTGGGGCGGGCGATGCGCGATGCGTTTGCCCGCCTCGCGCATCGCCAGATGCCTTCTTCAGCCGTTCACGGATTCGTCAGCGTGAAGGTCGGCTTCCGGTAGCCGACGCCGGCGCGCTCGAGCTTCGGCAATTCGCGTTGCGTGAGCAGCGTCGCGAAGCCGGCCCAGTCGCGCTGCAGCGCGGCGACGTCGACGTGATGCGTGTCGCCGCGCTTGAAGCGCACGCCGGCCGCATACGGCAGCTCCCAGTCGGCCCGGTGCCACGCGCGCTCGGCGAGCGCGAGCAGCCGCGGGTAGGTCATGTATTCGAGGAAGGTGTCGTTGCGCATCACCTCGCCCCACGCCTGGCCCTGCATGCCTTCGATGCGTGGCGCCGGGCCCGTGCCCGTCACCTCGAACGCGTTGCCGTCGCGGTCGCCCATCACTTCGGCGTTCTGCGGCAGGTTCTCCGGCGCGAGCGAGAACACCTTGTACTCGTCGGTCGCGTGCGAGCCCCAGTAGTAGCCGCGCTCGCGCGGATTGAGCGTGTACGGGAAGTCGAAGTACAGGTAGTCGGGCAGCGCGAGCACCGTCTGGTAGCCCTTGCCGCTCAGGTCGCGCGCGCTGTCCGACGCGCCCCAGAAGATCGTGTCCCACAGCGACACCATCACGTGGCGCGTGCTGAAATCCTGCGGCCCGTTCGCGTGCTTGATGCCGTCCTGCCACGCGGCCATCGTGCCGATCCCGTTCGCGTCGACGGCCGCGCTCACCTGTTTCGCGAAACGCGTCGGCAGCTCGTCGATCGACTTGATCTCGCCGCGCTGGAGCAGCGCCGTGCACGCGGGCGACCGCGCCCACGGCTTGTCCTGCGCGGCCAGGTCGATGCGCCCCTTGTTCGGATCGGTGCCGTTCAGCGGCTGGAAGCCGCCGCCGAGGAAGATGTTCTTCGCTTCGTCGCCGCCGTAGTGCCAGGTTTGCAGCGGCGCCTGCGCGTCCGCGTGCATCGCCGCGATCTCGCGGATCACCTTAGACGCGAAGTTGAGTGCGCCCGGCACGCACGGGTTCAGGTCGCTGCGCCGGTCGTAGAACTGCACCGTCGTCAGGTTCGTCGTGTCCTGCGGGTCGAGCAGCCGATACGCGTTCGCTTCCTGCTCGCGGCCGGCCGCGTGCAGCCGCCGGTAGCGCGCCTCCATCGTCACGACGGCCGCGCGGGCGTGCGCGGGCATGTCGATCTCGGGGATGATCTGCACGAAGCGCGCGGCCGCGTAGCGCACGAGCGCCACGTAGTCGTCGCGCGTCAGGTAGCCGCCGCCCGAGCGGTTGTCGGGGCCGGAGCCGAGCTGCGGCAGCAGGCAGCGCGTCTCGCCCGGGTCGTGACAGCGGCGCGAGCCGATCTCGGTCAGCTCGGGCAGGCCGGGAATCTCGATGCGCCAGCCTTCGTCGTCGGACAGATGCAGGTGCAGGCGGTTGAGCTTGTACGCGCTCATCTGGTCGATCAGGCGGCGCAGCGTCGCCGGCTGCTTGAAGTTGCGCGCGAGGTCGACGTGCATCCCGCGATGCGTGAAGCGCGGCGCATCCTCGACCAGCATCGCCGGGATCGCGCCGCCGCCGGCCGGCGCGAGCGAATAGAGCGTCTGCACGCCGTAGTAGAGGCCCGCGCGGTCGTAGCCTTCGATCAGCACGCCGCGCGGCCCGATCGCGAGCCGGTAGCCGCCCGGTGTCGCGAGGTCGGCCGGCAGCCGGCGCGGCGCGACGAAGCCGCGCACCGGCACGCGTGCGCCGTCGAGCCCGAGGGTCGTCGCGCGCTCGCGCAGCGCCGCGACCTGCGCGTCAGGCAGGTCCGGCAGCGCGAGTTCGACGCCGCGCAGCTCGAGCGTGCCGGGCAGCGGCAATTCGCGCTTCACGCTCGGCAGCGCGCGGGCCGGATCGGGCCGTGCGGCCACCGGCGGCGCGTTGCCGGTCGAGTTGTTCTGCGCGTCGGCCGGCAGCGATTCGACGTAGCGCAGCTCGTTGTCGGTGTCGTTGTAGCGCAGCACGGCCGGCGGCGCGCCGTCGACGACGACGTACGGGCGCGGAATCACGTCGCTGTAGCGCAGCAGCCAGTATTCGGCGACGAACGGCAGCTCGATGCGCTCGCCGGGCGCGAGCCGCACCGAGCCCGGCTGCGGCGTCAGTTCGTACAGGTCGCCGGTGAGCCGCCGCAGCGCGAAGCCGGGGCGATCGATCCGCAGCAGGCGGCGGATGCTGTGCAGGTAGAGCTTCCAGCCGCCGTCGGCGATCGCCTGGTGGCCGCGGTTTTGCAGGATCAGGCGGCCCGTCGCGCAGGCCGCGCCGTCTGCGCCGAGATCGGCGCACGGCACGCCGGCCGCGGCCGCGTGGTTGTTGTCGACGGCGACGCGCAACGCGAGGCCGTTCGACAGCTGCGTCGCGAGGCTGGCTGCCTGGGCGGCGGCCGCTTGCGCGCTGCCGGCGGTCGCGCCGGCGGCGGCCGACGCCGGCAGCGCCGAGATCGCAGCGGGCGACAGCACCGCGATCAGCAGACCGGCAATGAGGGATGGCAAGGTACGCTTCAATTCGAACTCCTGAGAAAAAGAGGGCGTGGCGGCGCCGTGACTCGACGTCGCTGCGATCGGGTCTTTCAGTGGAGCTGCGGGAGATACCAGCACGCGGGGCGATGCGGCAGCCCCGCGCACAATCGGCACGCGGGGGCGTGCGTTACGGAACGGGAGGCGGGCATGCGTGCCGATCGGATCGGCGCGGCGGCGTGCGCGGATTCATCGGCGGTCCATGACGTTCGCCGCGGCGACGAGGCGGCCGCGGCCGGCGGCGCCCGGTTGGCCGCGCACGAGCATGAGCACGACGACGGCGCGCGCCGTGGAACACGGACGTCGACACGGCGCGCAGGCGCACGCCACACACGGGAATCGCATGTCTCCCCCACCCAGAAGGAATCGGCCTGTCAGCGGCCGTGTCCAACGATCTTATGAAACCTTTTATTGGTATTCAAGTGGTATCAATCTGGCGCTAAATTGGCATCGATGCACGACGTGTGCCCGCGCGGCCAGGGCGAAAAAAAACCTCGCGCGAAGCGAGGTTCTTTCTCTTCCGGACGGCGGCGCGCGATCGATCGGCCGCGCGCGCCACCCGTCAGTGCATCGGTGCGTCAGTCGCGGCGCGCCCGCACGGACGCTTCCTGCGTCTTCTGCCGCGCTTCGAGCCACATCGCGTTGACGATGCCGAACGACAGCGCGACGCCGATACCGAGAATCCAGCTGAAATACCACATGGTCAGACTCCTTGCGAAACGGTAGGCGAGGGCGCCTGCGCGCCCCGGCCGGTTCAATGCATCAATACATCGAGTGCTTGTTTTCTTCGAGCGTCTGGTGCGTGACCTTGCCGCGCATCACGCGATACACCCAGCCCGTGTAGATCAGCACGATCGGGAGGAACACGATCACCGCGAACAGCATCACCTGCAGCGTCATGTGGCTCGACGTCGAATCCCACACGGTCAGGCTGCTGCGCGGGTCGAGCGACGACGGCATGATGAACGGGAACATCGAGAAGCCCGCGGTCAGGATCACGCCGGCGATCATCAGGCCGGTGCAGAAGAACGCCGTCTTTTCCTGCTTCGAGCCGGCGAGCAGCAGCGCGAGCACGCCGCCCGCGATCCCGACGACGGGCGCGGCGATCATCCACGGATAGTCGCCGTAGTTCGCGAGCCACAGGCCCGCGCCGGCGGCGACGTCCTTGAGCAGCGGGTTCGCGACGGTGTCCGTCGGCGCGGCGTGGGTAATGTGGAAGCCGCCGATATACGAGGCCACCAGCACGCCGGCCAGCACGAACAGCACGACCGCGAGGAACGACGCGACACGCAGCGCGATCGACGCACGGCGCGCGATCACGCCGTCGGTCTTCATCTTGATGAACGCGGCGCCGTGCGCGACGAGCATCGTGAGGCTGACGAGCCCGCACAGCAGCGCGAACGGGTTCAAGAGCGCCCAGAAGCCGCCGTAGTAGGTCACGCGCAGGTCGCTGTCGAACTTGAACGGCACGCCCTGCAGCAGGTTGCCGAACGCGACGCCGAACACGAGCGCCGGCACGAAGCCGCCAGCGAACAGGCCCCAGTCCCAGCCCGCGCGCCAGCGCGGGTCCGGCCGCTTGCTGCGATAGTCGAAGCCCACCGGCCGGAAGAACAGCGCGAACAGCACGAGCAGCATCGCGAAGTAGAAGCCGGAGAACGACGCCGCGTAGACGAGCGGCCAGGCCGCGAACATCGCGCCGCCGGCCGTGATCAGCCACACCTGGTTGCCTTCCCAGGTCGCGCCGACCGTGTTGACGATGATGCGGCGCTCCTCGTCGGTCTTGCCGAGGAATGGCAGCAGCGCGGTCGCGCCCATGTCGAAGCCGTCGGTGACGGCGAAGCCGATCAGCAGCACGCCGACGAGCACCCACCAGATCAGCTTGAGAGTTGCATAGTCCATAGCGATTCCTTGTTCCGTTGCGAGTGCGTGCTCAGACGGCGGCCCGCTCGCCGGCAGCGACGAGTTCGTGGTGATAGCGGCCGGTATGCAGCGACGACGGGCCGAGGCGCGCGTACTTGAACATCAGCTTGATCTCGATGACGAACAGCGCGGTGTAGAACAGGATGAACCCGGCGAGACTCAGGTACAGGTCGCTCGGCTGCAGGCTCGACGCGGACAGGTGCGTCGGCAGCACGCCGGCGATCGTCCACGGCTGGCGGCCGAGCTCGGCGACGATCCAGCCGAATTCGATCGCGATCCACGGCAGCGGGATCGCCCACACCGCGTAGCGCAGGAACCAGCGGCGGTTGTCCTGCAGCAGCTGCCGCCGCGCGCAGAACCAGAACGCGGCAACGAACGTCGCGACGAACAGGAAGCCGAGGAACACCATGATCCGGAACGAGAAGAACACGGGTGCGACGGGCGGAATCGTCTTCTTCGCGGCGGCCTTGATCTGCTCGGGCGTCGCGTCGGTCACGTTCGGCGTGAACTGCTTGAGCATCAGCCCGTAGCCGAGATACTGCTTGTGCTGGTCGAACAGCGCGCGGGTCGCGTCGCTCGTGTCGCCCTGCTTGAGCTTCTGCAGCGCGCCGTACGCGATCATCCCGCTCTGGATGTGCTCCTCGCTGTGCTTCGCGAGGTCGCGCAGGCCGATCACCGGTTCGTCGATCGAGCGCGTCGCGATCAGGCCGAGCGCGTACGGAATCTTGATCGCATAGTCGGTGCGCTGTTCCGCCTGGTTCGGAATGCCGATCAGCGTGAACGACGCGGGCGCCGGCTGGGTTTCCCATTCCGATTCGATCGCGGCGAGCTTCATCTTCTGCACTTCGCCGGTCGTGTAGCCCGATTCGTCGCCGAGCACGATCACGCACAGCGTCGCCGCGAGGCCGAAGCCGGCCGCGACCGCGAACGAGCGCAGCGCGAAGTCGACGTCGCGCTTCTTCAGCAGATACCACGACGACACGCCGAGCACGAACATCGCCGCCGACACGTAGCCGGCCGACACCGTGTGCACGAACTTCACCTGCGCGACCGGGTTGAACAGCACGTCGAACAGGCTCGTCATCTCCATGCGCATCGTCTGGTAGTTGAACTCGGCGCCGACCGGATTGTTCATCCAGCCGTTCGCGACGAGGATCCACAGCGCGGACAGGTTCGAGCCCAGCGCGACGAGGAACGTGACGATCAGGTGCTTGACCTTCGACAGGCGGTTCCAGCCGAAGAAGAACAGGCCGACGAACGTCGATTCGAGGAAGAACGCCATCAGGCCTTCGACCGCGAGCGGCACGCCGAAGATGTCGCCGACGTAGTGCGAGTAGTACGACCAGTTCGTGCCGAACTGGAATTCGAGCGTGATGCCGGTCGTCACGCCCATTGCGAAATTGATGCCGAACAGCTTGCCCCAGAACTGGGTCATGTCCTTGTAGACCTGTTTGCCGGTCATCACGTAGACGGCTTCCATGATGACGAGCAGCCAGGACAGGCCGAGCGTCAACGGCACGAACAGGAAGTGGTAGAGCGCCGTGATGCCGAACTGTAGACGTGACAGATCGACGACTTCACTGCTTATCATGATGGTCTCCCTCGGTAGTTGCAGGCGCCGGTACCGAGAGTAGCTTCTCGGCCACGACGGCAGGCGGCAACGACATGTGCTCGGCCTGCGGATGATTGAAGAATGCGTATTTGAGCGACATCAGGAGGATCAGCTTGACGATCAGCACCAGGGTGATGTCGCGGGCGAGGGTGGGACCGCGTGCCCATGCGGCGATGCGCGCACGCCAGCCGATCGTGCCGGCCGGCCGCGAAGGCGGCGCAGGCTCTTTATTGATCGAGATCAAGGCGATTATCCTGAATCGATTTACGTCGGATTGGGGGCGACTTTACGTCGGATTTATGACGGCCGTGAAGCTGTTTTAATCCTTTTGCGCCTGACATGCCAATTTTAAAAGGACTGCTTTCCGATGCCGAGTGCTGCGATGCGGCAGACCGTCGCGAAACAGGGGGTAAAAATTGAGATGGATCAAGGTTATGCGGAAGGGCGCCGCACATGGCGTAATGCCTGATGAATCAGTTCAATTAATCGACGCAAAAACGGAGAGCGAAACGGCTGCAAAGCAGAGGAAAAGCTGCGGAAACCGGACGAAAAAAAACCGCTGCCGGTCGGGCAGCGGTTTTCGATGAGGCGCTTTGGATCGCCGCGGATTTACGCGTATTCGGCGAGGGCGGTGCGCATCTTTTTCATGGCGCTCGCCTCGATCTGGCGGATGCGTTCCGCCGACACGCCGAATTCGGCAGCGAGATCGTGCAGCGTCGAGCCGCCCGAGCCGTCGTCGTCGACCTGCAGCCAGCGCGCCTCGATGATGCGGCGGCTGCGCGCATCGAGCGCGTCGAGCGCCTGCGCGATGCCGTCCGTCTGCAGCATGTCGCGTTGGCGCGCGGCGAGCACGGCGGTCGGCTCGTTGTGCGAGTCGGCCAGGTAGGCGATCGGCGCGTACGATTCCTCGCCGTCTTCCACCTGGCCCTCGAGCGCGATGTCGCCGCCCGACAGGCGCGTTTCCATCTCGGTGACTTCTTCGCGCTTGACGTTGAGCTCCTGCGCGAGGCCGTCGATTTCCTCGGGCGTCATCGCCTGCATGCTCTTCTTGTGGCTGCGCAGGTTGAAGAACAGCTTGCGCTGCGCCTTCGTCGTCGCGACCTTCACCATGCGCCAGTTGCGCAGGATGTACTCGTGGATCTCGGCCTTGATCCAGTGAATCGCATACGACACCAGGCGCACGTTTTGCGACGGGTCGAATCGCTTCACCGCTTTCATCAGACCGATGTTGCCTTCCTGGATCAGATCGCCGTGCGGCAGGCCGTAGCCGAGATAGTTGCGCGCGATCGACACGACGAGACGCAGGTGCGACAGCACGAGGCGGCGCGCCGAGTCGAGGTCGTTGTTTTCGCGGAATTCGATTGCATACCGGCGTTCCTCCTCGGCGGTCAGCAGCGGAATGCGGTTGACGGCCTGGATGTACGCGTCGATGTTGCCGAGCTGGCCCGGCAACATCGATTGGGCTGCGAGCGCCAACGAGCCTGCCGATTCGGCCTTGGCCGGCGTCGGGCTCAGGGTGTTCGGAAGGGTCAGGGCGTGGCTCACTAAAAACTCCTTTGGAATCAGGGACAAACCGTTGGTCTCGGATGAGATTCCGGAGCCCATCTTAGCACTCCCACAATCCGAGTGCTAATTCCTTAGAGGCCACGGGGGCATCCAAGTTCCCGGTTTTCTATCGAGTCGTTCGAGTCGATAGTCTAATTTGCGACCGCGCTGGTCGTACGAAGTTCCGTAAGTGCTTGTTTCCGATAGTAATCAGTAGACGTTTTCGATTTTTGTAGTTTTGGAAGCAAACAATTTCGCTTCGCGATGCCGATCCGAAAAGTCCTTTACCATACCATTCAGTTCGCTCGGGCCGGCCGCTGCGGCAAGGCTCCATTCAACCCATAAAGTTGGAGTGTCAGATGAACAATAAGAAGAACCGCCGGCCCCGAAACCGGCTTGCGCTGCATGCGCTGCTGGCCGCGTCGCTGCTGGGCGGATCGGGCGCCGCGTTCGCGGACCGGTGGGGGATCCAGGCGGGCGGCGGATTTTCCGATCGCCACGGGATCGACAAGGCCGATCTCGGCGTGGTCTGGGATCCGGGCTGGAACTGGTGGGAAATCGGCGGCTGGCACTTCGCGTTCGTGATGGAAGGCCATGTCGGCTACTGGCACACCGGCGGCAACGTGCATGCCAACATCGGTGAATTCGGCGCGACGCCGATGTTCCGTTTCATCAAGAGCGCGGGCCAGGTTCGCCCGTTCGTCGAAGCCGGCGCCGGCATCCGGTTCCTCACGCATCCGACGATCTCGAACAATCTGTCGCTGTCGACATCGTTCCAGTTCGCGGACGTCGTCGGCGTCGGCGCGCAGTTCGGCGAACGGCAACAGTATCAGGTGGGTTACCGTTTCCAACATGTGTCTAACGCGGGTATCAAAGAGCCGAATCCTGGTATAAATTTCCACCAGTTCTACGTGCAGTACAACTTCTGATCCGCACGCCGGCGCACGGCGGGCGCGTTGCCGAGGAGTCAGGCGATGGCGAAGGTGGTCGATGCGATTCGCGCGCTCGAGCGCGATCGGTTCCGGGCGATGGTCGACGGGGACGGCGAGGCGCTCGACGCGCAATTGTCGGACAAGGTGTTCTTCGTGCACACCAACGGCAAACGCGAAACCAAGCAGCAATTCATCGACGCCATCGTCGCCGGCCGCCGCCGCTATCGTCAGATCGAGATCCAGTCGCAGGACCTGCTGCCCGTCGGCGATGCCACCTGCGTCGTGACCGGGCGCGCGTTGATCGAGATGGAAACGAACAACGGCGGCCTCGTGTTTCCGATCGCCTACACGGCCGTGCACACGCACGAGCACGGGCAGTGGCGGTTGCTCGCATGGCAGGCGACGCGGTGCGCGACCGAGACGTGAGCGCGGGTGGCGCTCGTTTTCATGTCCCGACCGAAGCGGCCTTCTGAGCCGCTTTTTGCTGTCTCGTGCGGCGCGGATCGCGCGGCGCACGGGCGGTCACGCACCGCTCGCTGACGTTTCAACCCTGAGCGGTCAGGCCGCCGCGCGGTGGTCCGCGCAGTGCCATGCCGAGCGGTTGATCGCGCTGACGACCGCATCGAGCGCCGCGACCGCCGCGTCGGCGTGCACGCCGACCCCATGCCGCAGCGGCGCGTCGCCGACCCGGCAGCCGACCGATACCGCGATCCGGCCGTCCGCGGTGCGCGTGTGCTCGCACGACGCGACGTCGATCGCGGCGCCAGCGGCCCCTGCCAATGCCGCGGCGAAATGTCGCGCGGCGTCGTCGGGTGTCGCATCGGCGGCGGGCGCCACCGCGATCTCGCGGTTTTGCCAGCGCGCGCCGCTGCCGTGGCGCGCGGCCGGGCCGTCGGTCTCGAAGAATTCGCGCGCGAACAGCGCGCAGATCGCGTCGCCCGTCACTTCCTCGCCCGAGGCGTCGGCGAGCGTCTGCACCGCGTGGCTGAACTCGATCTGGACGCGGCGCGTCGGCGTGAAACCCATTCCGCGTTCGAGCAGGAACGTCGCGCCGCCCTTGCCGGACTGGCTGTTCACGCGGATCACCGCGTCATAGCTGCGGCCGAGATCCGCCGGGTCGATCGGCAGGTACGGCACTTCCCAGATCGCGTCGGGGCGCTGCTGCGCGAAGCCCTTGCGGATCGCGTCCTGGTGCGAGCCCGAGAACGCGGTGAACACGAGGTCGCCCGCGTACGGATGGCGCGGATGCACGGGAATCTGGTTGCAGCGCTCGACGACGCGGCGCACCGCGTCGATGTCGGAGAAGTCGAGGCCCGGGTCGATGCCTTGCGTGTAGAGGTTCAGCGCGAGCGTGACGAGATCGACGTTGCCGGTGCGCTCGCCGTTGCCGAACAGGCAGCCTTCGATGCGGTCGGCGCCCGCGAGCAGCGCGAGTTCGGCCGCTGCGACCGCGGTGCCGCGATCGTTGTGCGGATGCACGGACAGCACGATGCTGTCGCGATACGCGAGGTTGCGGTCCATCCATTCGATCTGGTCGGCGAACACGTTCGGGGTCGCGGCCTCGACGGTGGCCGGCAGGTTGACGATCATCTTGTGGTCGCGGGTCGGGCGCCAGGTCTGCGCGACCGCGTCGCAGATCTCGCGCGCGAACGTCAGCTCGGCCATGCTGAAGGTTTCCGGCGAGTACTGGAAGGTCCAGTGCGTATCGGGGCGCGCGGCCGCGTGTGCCTTGATGATGCGCGTGCCGTCGATCGCGAGCGCCTTCACGTCGTCCTTCGACATCCCGAACACGATGCGGCGGAACGACGGGCAGACCGCGTTGTACAGGTGCACGATCGCGCGCGGCACGCCTTCGAGCGCATCGAACGTGCGCGCGATCAGGTCTTCGCGCGACTGCACGAGCACTTCGATCGTCACGTCGTCGGGAATCCGCTTGTCGTCGATCAGCTTGCGGACGAAATCGAAGTCGGTTTGCGACGCCGACGGAAAACCGACTTCGATCTCCTTGAAACCGATCGCGACCAGCATGTCGAAGAACTCGAGCTTCTGCTCGATGCTCATCGGCTCGATCAGCGACTGGTTGCCGTCGCGCAGGTCGGTGCTCATCCACACGGGCGCACGCTCGATGGTGCGGGCCGGCCAGCGGCGGCCATTGAGGCGGACGGGCTCGAACGGACGGTACTTGTCTTGCGGATTGCGCATCATCTTCTGGACCTCAGGTCTCAAGTCGCGAGCGAAGACGCGCGGCACGGGCGCCGGTTGGCGCTGCCTCGCACCCGGTGCGCGATGGCGCCGCGGATGCGGATGATCTTCGCGAATCGGCCGACGGATGGACGGACGAATGCTGACGACTTCGGGTTGTAAAAACTGCGAGAGGGGTACGGCGAGGAACTGCTGGGAGGACCGTGCGAACAGCACACGGCGCTACGACAGCCTTAGGCTAGTCGTAGCGATAGCGGCCGCGCTAGGCGGCCGGAGGTAATTCGGAGGGTGTTCGGAAAGGAACGCATGACGGCCACTCTATGCCAGGATGCGCTCGCGTGTCAAATGTCGGGATAAAGGGGCAGGTCGCCGCCGCGCCGTCAGCGCGCGACGCGGACGATCTGCACGATCGTCGCGACCTGTCGCGCGACCGTGTCGGGCACCGGCACCTCGCCGCGCAGCACCGCGTCCGTCCACGCGGCCGTGGTCGCCGCATCGCGCGACTCGGGCAGCGCGACGGGCGGCGCGTCGGTCGACGAACGCTCGGCGTCGATCAGCGTGTCGCACACGCCGTCGTGCAGCCAGTCGACCTGCACCTGGCGCCGCGTGTCGGCCACCGCTTCGCCTTCGGTGCCGCGTGCGAGCAGCGCGCCGCCCCGCGCGGCGTCCGGATGGTCGCGGAACAGCTGCGCGAGGCTATCGCGGTACGGTGGATGCGTGTAGTTGACGAGCCGCAGCCCGGCCGGCGCGAACGGCTGCAGGATCTTCACGAGCGTATGCGTCGAGTTGCGCACGCCGAGCACGCCGCGCATCGACAGCAGGTGCGCGATGCGCGGCGCCAGCACGTCGATCGGCGCGAATGCGACGCGGCGCTCGGCGAGCGTGTCCTCGATCGCATCGTGCGACGTCGACGGCGCGAGCGACAGCGCCGAGAAGATCTCGGCGCTCGTCACGCGGCCCGGATCGCACTCTACTCCGTGCACCAGCACCGGCACGCCTTCGCGCGCGAGCAGCAGCGCGAGCAGCGGCACGAGATTCGGCTGCTTGCGCGCGCCGTTGTAGCTCGGGATCGACACCGGGCGGAACGCGGCGTCCTGTACGTGCACGGGCTCGAACGACGCCTGCGCGGCGGCGAGCATCGCGGCCAGTTCGTCGGCGGATTCGCCTTTCAGCCGATAGGCGATCAGGATCGCGCCGAGTTCGACGTCCGACACGCGCGCATCGAGCATCGCGCGATAAAGCTCGAACGTGTCTTCGGCGGACAGGGCGCGCGCGCCGTTGGGGCCGCGGCCGATTTCCTTGATGAAGCGGGCGCAAGGGAACGGAGCGGCGGCGGGATCGTGGGAAGCGGTCATCGGAACGTGGGGCGGGCGGCCGGCATCGGGCCGCGCGGTGAGCGGTGAGGAATGCCCCGAGTATCGCACGGGCGCGGCTGCGCACCGTGCCGCGCTACACTCTGGTTCCCGGCGGCGTACGCACCCGCTGCGCCGCGCCCGTGCCGCCGCCGGCCGAATACGACCAAAAGAGAGACATCCCATGAAGCTCTACAGCTATTTCCGCAGTTCCGCGTCGTACCGCGTGCGGATCGCCCTGAACCTGAAGCGGCTGCCGTTCGACTATGCGCCCGTGCACATGCTGCGCGACGGCGGGGAGCAACTGAAGGACGCATACCGCGCGCTGAATCCGGATGGGGTCGTGCCGACGCTGGTCGATGGCGACGCGACGCTGCAGCAGTCGCTCGCGATCATCGAATATCTCGACGAAACCCATCCCGAGCCGGCGTTGCTGCCGAAGCAGCCGGTCGATCGCGCGTACGTGCGGTCGGTGGCGCTGCAGATCGCGTGCGAAATCCACCCGCTCAACAACCTGCGCGTGCTCAAGTACCTGAAGCACACGCTGAATGTGCCCGAAGACGCAAAGAACGCGTGGTACCGGCACTGGATCGAGGCGGGCTTCGACACGCTCGAGGCGCGTCTCGCGAACGATCCGCGCACCGGCAAGCTGTGCTTCGGCGACACGCCGACGCTCGCCGACGTGTGCCTCGTGCCGCAGGTGTTCAACGCGAACCGCTTTGCGATCGACACGACGCGTTTCCCGACGATCCACCGGATCGCCGACCATGCGGCGACGCTCGATGCATTCAAGGCCGCCGAGCCGGGCGTGCAGCCCGACGCCGAATAAGCGCCGAACGAGTGTGGCGGCCCCGCGGCGAGCAGGATCGGGCGCGCATGAAAAAGGGCGCCCGAAGGCGCCCCGTGCGATGCGAGCCGGCGGCGTTCAGCCGAGCAGCGCGTCCGCGAATTCCACCGCGCTGAACGGCTGCAGGTCCTCGACCTTCTCGCCGACGCCGATGAAGTAGACGGGCACCGGCCGTTGCCGCGCGATCGCGGCGAGAATCCCGCCCTTCGCGGTGCCGTCGAGCTTCGTGACGATCAGGCCGGTCAGGCCCAGCGCGTCGTCGAATGCCTTCACCTGCGTGAGCGCGTTCTGGCCGGTGTTCGCGTCGATCACCAGCAGCACCTCGTGCGGCGCGCCGTCGTGCGCCTTCGCGATCACGCGCTTCACCTTCTTCAGCTCTTCCATCAGGTGCAGTTGCGTCGGCAGGCGGCCGGCCGTGTCGGCCATCATCACGTCGATCTTGCGCGCGCGCGCGGCGCTGACCGCGTCGAAGATCACCGCGGCCGGATCGCCGCTTTCCTGCTGCACGACCGTCACGTTGTTGCGCTCGCCCCAGACCGCCAGCTGCTCGCGCGCGGCCGCGCGGAACGTGTCGCCGGCGGCCAGCAGCACCGACTGGTCAAAGCTCTGCAGATGCTTCGCGAGCTTGCCGATGCTGGTCGTCTTGCCCGCGCCGTTCACGCCGGCGATCATCATTACGAGCGGCTGCGCGCGGCCGAGCATCAGCGATTTCTCGAGCGGCGTCAGCAGCTCGACGAGCAGGTCGTGCAGCGCATCCTTCACCTGCTGCGGATCGGTCAGCCGGCCCGCGCGCACCTTCTCGCGCAGCGCGTCGAGCAGGTACTCGGTCGCGTCGACGCCCGCGTCGGACATCAGCAGCGCGGTTTCGAGCTCCTCGTACAGGTCCTCGTCGATCTTCGTGTTGACGAAGACGCCGGTGATGCTCGAGCCCGTCTTCGCGAGCCCCGTTTTCAGGCGCGCGAGCCACGACTTCTTCGCGGACGCGTCCTGCAGCGGCGGCGGGACGATCTCGACCGTCTCGACCACTTCGTCGCGGCCGTCGTTGGTCGGCGTGACCGTCACCACGACGGCCGGCGCGGCCGCTTGCGCGCTCGCCTGCGGCACGTCGGCCGCGGGCGGCGCCTCCGGCGCGGGCGCGTCGGCGTCGGACGCTTCGTCCGCTTGCTGCGCGTCGGCCGATTGCGATTCCGCCGGATCGGGCTCCTGCGTTTTCTTGAATCGTTTGAAGAAACTGAACATGGTCTGGCGTCGGGAAGAGGGCGGGCCGCCGCCGAGGGCGGGGCGCCGGACGGGCCGTTCTGCGTTCGCGCGGGCGCGGCGCTCGGCGGCCGAAACCGTGCATTTTATCAGTGCGGCGCGGCGCTCGCGTCAGTGCGCGTCGCCGCTGTGGTAACGTGCGCCTGTTTGGCGCGCCCCTCGCGCGCGCCCGGTCCCTCCGTTGTCGATATCCCGTATGTCCCGTTCCTCTTCCGGCCGCCCCGCGGCCCCTTCCAGTCGCGGCAAGCCGCACGCGGTCCGCATCATCGGCGGCGACTGGAAACGCACGCCGCTCGCGGTGCTCGATCTCGACGGCCTGCGCCCGACGCCCGATCGCGTACGCGAGACGCTGTTCAACTGGCTCGGCCAGGATCTCGACGGTTGGCGCTGTCTCGACCTGTTCGCGGGCACCGGCGCGCTCGGCTTCGAGGCCGCGTCGCGCGGCGCGGCGAGCGTCGTGATGGTCGAGCGCCATCCGCGCGCCGCGCAGCAGCTGCGTGCGATCAAGGACAAGCTCGGCGCCCGGTCGGTCGAGATCGCCGAAGCCGATGCGCTGCGGCTCGCGGCCGGGCTCACGCCGGGCGCGTTCGACGTGGTGTTCCTCGATCCGCCGTTCGACGACCTGGCCGCGCTCGAGCGCGCGATCGTGCTCGCGGCGCCGCTCGTCGCGGCGGGCGGCGCGCTGTACGTCGAAACGGGGGCGGAACTCGACCCGGCCGCGCACGACGCGCTCGCGGGCTGGCAGGTGGTGAAGCACGGCAAGGCCGGTGCGGTTCACTATCATTTGCTGCGGCGCGAAAATGATGAATAATGCGCGTTCCATACGAGGCGGCGCGCCGCAAAGGCGACGCATGCCCATCTCGGCAGCGGCGCGTGCATCGCACGGCTGCCATCCCGTTTGCGTGATGACAGGAGGAGCGACATGGTAGTCGCCGTGTATCCCGGTACGTTCGATCCGCTGACGCGCGGGCACGAAGACCTCGTGCGGCGTGCGTCGAGCATTTTTGATACGCTGGTGGTGGGCGTTGCCGACAGCCGCGCGAAGAAACCGTTTTTCTCGCTCGAAGAACGTCTGACGATTGCGAACGAGGTGCTCGGCCATTATCCGAACGTGAAGGTGATGAGTTTCACCGGCCTCCTGAAGGATTTCGTCCGCATCAACAACGCGCGCGTGATCGTGCGCGGGCTGCGCGCCGTGTCCGATTTCGAATACGAGTTCCAGATGGCGGGGATGAACCGCTATCTGCTGCCCGACGTTGAGACGATGTTCATGACGCCGTCCGACCAGTACCAGTTCATCTCGGGGACGATCGTGCGCGAAATCGCGCAATTGGGCGGCGATGTCAGCAAATTCGTGTTTCCGTCCGTCGAGAAGTGGCTGACCGAGAAAGTCACGGCGATGGGAGGCCCTGCCGCGTGACGCGGCGCCGGCCGGTTTCGTTGCGAAGCCGGCCGCCGGCCTGAAGAAGTGAGATCAGTATGGCTTTGATGATTACCGACGAGTGCATCAATTGCGACGTGTGCGAGCCCGAGTGCCCGAACGGCGCGATTTCGATGGGCCCGGATATCTACGTGATCGACCCGAACAAGTGCACCGAGTGCGTCGGCCATTTCGACGAACCGCAGTGCCAGCAGGTGTGTCCGGTCGAATGCATTCCGCGCGATCCGCAGCATGACGAGTCGCACGCGCAATTGATGGAGAAGTACCACGCGTTGATCGCCGTGAAGGGCGACGACGCATCGTGACCCTGCGCTGACGCGCGCGCTTCGATCGACGGGCGCGCGCGCCGCGCTTTCTTTCGGATCGGCGCCGCCCGGCGCCGGTTTTTCCGTGTCAGCCCAGCAGCTCGCGCAGCGCCGCGACGAGCGCATCGCATTCGGCGTCGGTGCCGACGGTGATGCGCAGATGCTGGTCGATCCGCGGCAGCCGGAAGTGCCGCACGAAAATTTCCCGTTCCTTCAGCTTCGCCGCGATCGCGCCCCCGTCGTGCGCCGGATGGCGCGCGAACACGAAATTCGCGGCCGACGGCACGATCTCGAAGCCGAGCGCGTCGAGCGCATGCGTGAGCCGCGCGCGGCTGTCGATCACGCGCCGGCAAGTCGCGTTGAAATGGTCGGTGTCTTCGTACGCGGCCTGCGCGGCGACTTGCGCGAGCCGGTCGAGCGGATACGAGTTGAAGCTGTCCTTCACGCGATTCAGCGCGTCGATCAGCGCGGCATCGCCGAACGCGAAGCCGACGCGCATGCCCGCGAGCGAGCGCGCCTTCGACGTCGTATGCACGACGAGCAGGTTCGGGTGGCGGTCGATCAGCGTAATCGCCGACTGCGCGCCGAAATCGACGTACGCTTCGTCGATCACGACGACCGACGACGGGTTCGCGGCCGCGATTCGCTCGACGTCCGCGAGCGGCAGCGCGCGCCCAGTCGGCGCATTCGGGTTCGGAAACAGCACGCCGCCGGCGTCGTCGAGATAGTCGTCGACGCGGATCGAGAAATCGTCCGCGAGCGGCACGACCGTGGTCTCGACGCCGTACAGGCGCGCGTAGGTCGGATAGAAGCTGTACGTGATGTCGGGAAAGCGCAGCGGCCGGTCGTGCTTGAGCAGCGCCTGGAACGCGTGCGCGAGCACCTCGTCGGAGCCGTTGCCGACGAACACCTGGTCGGGCTGGATGCGGTGATGGGCCGCGACCGTCTCGCGCAGCGCGCGTGCGACCGGGTCGGGATAGCGGCGCAGCGTGTCGCCGGTGTCGCCGAGTTCGCGTGCGATCGCCGCGACGACGCGCGGCGACGGCGGATAGGGATTCTCGTTGGTGTTCAGCTTGACGGGGTGCGCGAGCGCGGGCTGTTCGCCCGGCACGTAAGGCACGAGTTGCTGAACGACGTCGCTCCAGTAACGGCTCACCGCTTGGCTCCTGTCGGGCAAAACGTCCAGATTACCGCATGTGCGCGTCGCGGTGGGGCAGGCGAGGCCGCCGGATTGCGTCGGACGGCCGATGCACCGGGCCGGTGCGCGGTGCGGTCAGTTGCGATGCAGCTGCATCGTCGCGCGATCGAGTTCGCCCTTGACGACCATCGGCATCACGGCGAGCGCGCGTTCGATCGATGCGTCGATCACGTCCTGCTCGTCGCGGCGCGGCGGTTTCAGCACGAAGTTCGCGACGTCGGGCTTCGCGCCGGCGCGCGCGCTTTCCGGAATCAGGTCGCGCGGATGGCCGATGCCGATCCGCAGCCGCCAGTATTGCTGCGACGACAGGTGCGCGGTGATGTCCTTCAGGCCGTTGTGGCCGCCGCTGCCGCCGCCGAGCTTCAGCTTCACGGTGCCGGGCGGCAGGTCGAGTTCGTCGTGCGCGACGAGGATCTGGTCGGGCAGGATCTTGAAGAATTGCGCGAGCGCGACGACCGACTGGCCGGAGCGGTTCATGTAGGTCTGCGGCTCGAGCAGATGGACTTCCTCGCCGTGCAGGCGCGCTTTCGCGTAGAAGCCGTGGAAGCGGCGCTCGTCGCGCAGCGTCGTGCCGGCTTCGCGGGCGAGCTGGTCGATCAGCCAGAAACCGGCGTTGTGGCGCGTCGCGGTGTATTCCGCCCCGGGATTGCCGAGGCCGACGATCAGTTTGATCATGACGTTTCGAAGGCGGCGGCCGCCGCCTGGGCGCAAAAAAAGAAAAACCCGCCGGGCAAGCCGCGGCGGGTTGCGTCGACCGTTTCGTGAAACGGATCGATGGGGCGTGCAGGCAGCCGCTTAGGCAGCCGGCGTTTCGCCTTCTGCTGCGTCCGACACGGCACCCGCCGGGACCGTCGCCGAAGCGATGACCGGGTTTTCCGCGTCGACGTGCGCGACCAGCGCGACGCCCTTCGGCAGCGCGATGTCCTTCGCGTGCAGCGATTGACCGGCTTCGATCTTCGACAGGTCGACTTCGAGGAACTCCGGCAGGTCAGCCGGCAGGCACTCGATTTCGATTTCCGTCGCGACGTGCGAAACGATCGCGCTCGACAGCTTCACGGCCGGGCTGACTTCTGCGTTCAGGAAGTGCAGCGGTGCCTTCGTGTGCAGCTTCTTCTTCGCGTCGACGCGTTGGAAGTCCACGTGCAGCACGAGTTGCTTGAACGGGTGATATTGCACGTCGCGCAGCAGAACCTGTTGCGACTGGCCAGCGACTTCCAGGTCGAGGATCGACGAGTGGAAGGCTTCCTTCTTCAGTGCATGCCACAGCGCGTTGTGATCCAGTTCGATCTTTTGCGGGGCTGCTTCGCCACCGTAGACGATACCCGTGGTCTTACCGGCGTTGCGCAGGCGGCGGCTCGCACCCGTACCTTGCTGTTGGCGCTCGAAAGCGACGACTTTCATGTGATTCTCCATGTGCTGCCCGCGACCAGGCAGTAAAACGGGGCCATCAAGCGGCCCCCGATGAAACGGCCGGGGTTTCGTCTATCCCGTCCGATTGTGCAAAAAGCGAAGCGTTGCCGCTTCGCTTTCCGCGCATGCTTTGTTCCGTCGATTCGCGATCAGGATTCCGCGAACAGCGACATCACCGAATCGCCGCGGCGAATCCGCGAGAACGTCTCGGCCAGCAGGCTCGCGCTCGTCAGCGAGCGGATCTTCGAGCATGCCAGCGATTCGGCCGACAGCGGGATCGTATCGGTGACGACCAGCTCGTCGAGTGCCGATGCGGCGATGCGATCTGCGGCGCCGCCCGACAGCACCGGATGCGTCGCGTAGGCAAAAACCTGCTTCGCGCCGCGATCCTTCAGCACTTGGGCGGCCTTGCACAGCGTGCCGGCCGTATCGACCATGTCGTCCATGATCACGCAGGTGCGGCCTTCGACTTCACCGATGATGTTCATCACTTCGGCGACGTTCGCCTTCGGACGACGCTTGTCGATGATCGCGAGATCGCAGTTCAGCTGCTTCGCGAGCGCCCGGGCACGCACCACGCCGCCGACGTCCGGCGACACGACGAGCAGATCCGAATAGTTCTGCTTGCGCAGGTCGCCCAGCAGGATCGGCGTCGCGTAGATGTTGTCGACCGGGATGTCGAAGAAGCCCTGAATCTGGTCGGCGTGCAGATCCATCGTGATGATCCGCTCGACGCCGGCGATTTCCAGCATGTTCGCGACGATCTTCGCCGAGATCGCGACGCGCGCCGAACGCGGGCGGCGATCTTGACGGGCATAGCCGAAGTAGGGGATGGCAGCGGTGATCCGGCCGGCGGATGCGCGCTTGAGCGCATCGACCATGATCATCAGTTCCATCAGATTGTCGTTCGCCGGTGCGCACGTGGATTGCAGGACGAAGACGTCCTTGCCGCGCACGTTTTCCTGGATCTCGACCTGGATCTCGCCGTCGGAGAAACGGCTGACCATCGCTTTGCCGAGGGGAATACCAAGGATACTGACGACTTCCTGGGCGAGCGCGGGATTCGCGTTGCCAGTAAAGACCATCAGGCCATCATGGCTGTGGCTGCTCATCGTGCACCTGCTTCAGGCTTGGGCGGGAAATGCGGGAAAATTTTTGGCAGGGGAGGAAGGACTCGAACCCTCGCATGCCGGAATCAAAATCCGGTGCCTTGACCAACTTGGCGACTCCCCTACACTTAACTGATAACTTCACCGAACTTGTGTAGGCCGTTCGGCAAAGTAAAACTTCATGACGCGAAAGCGAAGAGCGGATGCTCGTTCAGACTCTCGGCAACTGCGCCGTTCCAACTGGCGGGCAGCTTGGCTTTCGCCGCTTCTGCCTCGTGCTTGCTGTGAAACGCTGCAAACACGCTTGCTCCGGAGCCGGTCATCCTCGCGGGGGTCACATCATACAACCATTTGACCACCTGCGCAACTTCCGCGTACTTCCTTGTTACAACTTCCTGCATATCGTTCCGGCCGAAGCTGTCTGGCCATTCCGCATCGCTGGTTTGCTGTGCAAGAAAGTCAGCAATTGTGACGGGCTTCGTATCTCTTGTCAACAACTCATCTGAAAATATTTCAGCGGTCGGGACATGAACGCGTGGCGTCACAACCAAGAACCAGCGAGTCGGCAATTGTACCTCAGCTAATTCTTCTCCGATACCCTCTGCGAACGCATTTTTTCCGAAAATAAAAAACGGGACGTCGGCGCCGAGTTTGACCGCGAGCGACTGGAGTTCGGCGCGCGGCACATCGAGTTGCCACAGGCGGTTCAGCGCGAGCAGCGTCGTCGCCGCGTCGGAACTGCCGCCGCCGAGGCCGGCGCCCATCGGCAGGATCTTGTCGATCTCGATGTCGACGCCGTGCGCGGTGCCCGTATGCGCTTTCAGCAGGTTCGCCGCGCGCACGACGAGATCGCTTTCCTCGGGCACGCCGGGCACGTCGGTGACGCGTGCGACGCGGCCGTCGTCGCGCCGCGTGAAGTGCAGCGTATCGCCCCAGTTCAGCAGCTGGAATACGCTCTGCAGATCGTGATAGCCGTTCGGACGACGGCCGGTGATGTGCAGGAACAGGTTGAGTTTCGCGGGCGCCAGGCAGTTGCGCAGCGAGCGGGTCGAATCGGTCATGCGGGTATCGGGGCTAGGCGCGCGTGCTCACTGATCGAGCACGAGCTTGATGTCGAGCGGCGGCGTCGCGCGCACGAGGTTGACGCGTTTGACGCCCGTGGCCGGGGCATCCGCGTAGGCAAGGTAGTCGATCGTCCAGCCGTCCTGGTGCAACTGCTTGATGCGCGTGCCGTCGGCCGGGTCGCGCACGGTTTCCGCGGGCGTCGCGGGCGCGGCGGTCGGCAGCAGCCAATAGCGCAGGCCCGCGAGCGGCAGCTCGAAGCCGAGCGTTTTCTGCATCAGGTCGCCGACGTCGGGCGCATATTGGGTCGGGCGGTTCGGCAATTCGAGCGACGCCGCGCGCGGGGACGATTTCACGACCGCGAGCGTCTGGCCGAGCGGGCTGCGCAGCTCGAGCGACACGTCGTCGCCGTGCTCCTGCCAGTCGAAGTTGCCGTACACGTTCTGCGGGTTGCCGAGACGATCGTCGTACCGCACCGCGAAGCGGCCATGGTACGCATGCGTCGCCGCTGTCTGCAGCGCGGCGCCCGTCGGCGCGTTGGCCGACGGCGGCGTGCTCGCGCAGCCGGCGAGCGCAAGCGCCGCGCCGGCCGCGGCCAGCATGCGCTGCGCGCGGGAGAACCGGGAAAACATCGGGAGCATCCGCATCAGAGGCCGTTGATCTGCAGGCGTTTGAGCGTCTGCACGAGCGTTTCGTTGTCGGGCTCGAGCTTCTGCGCGGCACGCAACGCGTTGCGCGCGTCGTCCTGCGCGCCGCTCTTCCACAGCACTTCGCCGAGATGCGCGCCGATCTCGGCGTTCGGCTGCAGTTCGTATGCACGCTGCAGCACCTTCGTCGCGCCGGCCGTGTCGCCCATCCGGTACTTCACCCAGCCGAGGCTGTCCATGATGTACGCGTCGTTCGGCGCGAGCGTCATCGCCTTGTCGATCAGCTTGCTGGCCTCGGGCAGCCGCTGGTTGCGGTCGGCGAGCGAATAGCCGAGCGCGTTGTAGGCCTGCGGGTTGTCGGGCTGCGTACGGATCAGCTCGCGCAACTGCTTTTCCATCGTCGCGTAGTGGCCGGTCTTTTCGGCCGCCATCGCGTAGTCGTAGCGCAGGTCGGGATCGTCCGGGAAGTCCTGGACCGCTTGCCCGAGCCGCGCTTCCGCTTCCGGATAGCGCTTCGCGGTGAACAGGATCGACGCATCGGTGCGCGCGACCACGGCCGCGTCGCGCGGATCGGAGATCGGCAGGTTGTCGAGCACCTTGCGCGCCTCGTCGGTCTTGCCCTGTTTCTGCAGCAGTTGCGCACGCGTGATCTGCGCGGGCAGGTAATGCTGGCTCGTCTGGTCGACCTTGTCGAGCCATTGCGACGCCTGCGCGTCGTTGTTCTGGTCGATCGCGATCTGCGCGAGGTAGATGTAGCCCTGGCCGACGTCGAGGTTCGGCTGCTTGTCGCCGAGCTGCACGTACTGCTTCAGGTAGCCGGTCGCCTCGTCGAGTTTCTTCTGCTGGATCTTGATCAGCGCGAGCGCCATCAGCGGCGTCGGATCCTTCGCGTCGAGCTTGCGCATCGTCTCGAACTGCTTCTGCGCGTCGTCGAGGCGATCGTCGGCGAGATAGAGCTGCGACAGCGCGAGCCGCGCGTCGCGCGACTTCGGATTCTGCTGAACATACTTCTCGAACGACGCGATGCCCGCCGCGCGCTCCGCCGGCCCCATCTGCGACAGCATCAGCGCCGCCGGCAGGTAGTCGGGGCGGATCTGCAGCGCCTGCTTCAGCGATTGCGCGGCGCCGTCCTTGTCGTCGACCGCGAGCTGCTGCCGCGCGATCGCGAGCTGCGCCTCGGGGCGATTCATGTCGTTCTTCAGCATGTCCTTCAGCACCGCGAGGCCGCCGACGCGGTCGGGGCCGCGCACGAGCAGCGCCTGCAGCGCGAGGATCGCCGGGCCGCGCGTGTCGCCGGTCGCGCGGGCCAGCTCGCGCGCGAGCATCGGCTGCGCGTCGGCCGGCTTGCCGGCGAGCACCAGCAGCGCGGCGTCGACCTGCGACGCGCGGTTCGAATCCGGCGCGTACTGACGCCACAGGTTCGCGGCGGACAGTGCGTCGGCCGGGCTCTGCGCGCCGAGCGCGATTTCGGTCGCGCGCTGCGCCATGCGCGGATCGCGCGTGTCGCGGGCAAGCGCGAGGTAGGTCTGGTACGCCGGTGCCGGCTGGTTGCGCTGGAGCGCGACCTCGGCCGCGAGCACCTGATAGACGATCTGGCTCGTCAGCGGCACGCCGGGGAGATTCTTCTGCTCGTCCGGCATCACATGCTCGAACGCACCCTGCGGCTCCGCGTCGTCCGATGCCGGAGCCTGCGCGTGGGCCGGAAAGGCGGTGAGGGTCCAGGCGGCAAACAGCGCGGCACCGAGTGCACGGCGGACCGGGAAGGCGCGCGCGCCGCGCACGGCGGCGGGGCGCTTCTGAAGCAGCTTCGAGGGCAGAGTCATGGAAATCCGTTCGATGTTTCAACCGATTGTAACGCGCTCGCTACAATACACGCACGATCGTGATAGGGTCCGCTTACCTGCGGAATCCCCATGCGAATGCCCGAAATCGCCCGCCTCGCGTGCTGCCAGGCCGGCGATTTCGGGCATTCCCGTGTTTAATTCGGGGTCGCCGCGAGAACGGCCGTTCTCGCGGCGGCGCATGCGCGTTCCCCATGTAAGCAGACCGTAGCCTCAGACCCGCAAAACATGCCAGAGTTGCCAGAAGTCGAAGTCACGCGCCGGGGCATCGAGCCCTTTGTCGCGGGCCGCCGCGTCGAGCGTGTCGACGTCCGTACCGCGATGCTGCGCTGGCCCGTGCCGGCGGGGCTCGCCGAGCAGTTGCGCGCGCGCGAGGTGCTCGCCGTCGAGCGCCGCGGCAAGTACCTGCTGTTCGAAGTCGATGCCGGCTGGTTCATCGTCCATCTCGGGATGACCGGCACGCTGCGCGTGCTGCCCGCGGCCGGCGTGCCGGTCGCCGCGAAGCACGATCACATCGACTGGATCTTCGACGAATTCGTGCTGCGGTTCCGCGATCCGCGCCGCTTCGGCGCCGTGCTGTGGCACCCGCGCGAAGCCGGCGACGTGCATGCGCATCCGCTGCTCGCGAGCCTCGGCGTCGAGCCGTTCTCGCCGGCGTTCACCGGCGCGCTGCTGCATGCGCGCACGCGCGGCCGCACGGTGTCGGTCAAGCAGGCGCTGCTCGCGGGCGACATGGTCGTCGGCGTCGGCAACATCTATGCGTCGGAGAGCCTGTTTCGCGCCGGCATCCGGCCGACGACGGCCGCCGGCAAGGTGTCGCTGCCGCGCTACGAGCGGCTGGCCGATGCGGTGCGCGCGACGCTCGCCGACGCGATCGAGCGCGGCGGCAGCACGTTGCGCGATTTCGTCGGCAGCAACGGCGAAAGCGGCTACTTCCAGCTCGACTGCTTGGTCTACGATCGCGCCGGCCAGCCGTGCCGCGTCTGCGGCACATCGATCCGCCAGATCGTGCAGGGCCAGCGGTCGACCTATTTCTGCCCGACGTGCCAGCGTTGAAACCCTTTTCCACGATCAGACAACTTGAAGCCGCCCCGCATCGCCCCCGCTCCGTTCCCCGTCACGCCGCTGCACCGCACGTTCGCCACGCGTCTCGTCGCGTGGCAGCGCGAGCATGGCCGCCATGACCTGCCCTGGCAGAACACCCGCGATCCGTACCGGATCTGGCTGTCGGAAATCATGCTGCAGCAGACGCAGGTGTCGACCGTCATCCCGTATTACACGCGTTTTCTCGACCGCTACCCCGACGTCGCCGCGCTCGCGGCCGCGCCGACCGACGACGTGATGGCGCTGTGGGCGGGGCTCGGCTACTACTCGCGCGCACGCAACCTGCACCGCTGCGCGCAGGTCGTCGTCGCCGAGCACGGCGGCGCGTTTCCGGCGACACCCGACGCGCTGGCCGAACTGCCCGGTATCGGCCGCTCGACGGCTGCCGCGATCGCGTCGTTTGCGTACGGCGCGCGCGCGACGATCCTCGACGGCAACGTGAAGCGCGTGCTCGCGCGGGTATTCGGCGTCGAGGGCTTTCCGGGCGAGAAGCGGGTCGAGAACGACATGTGGGCGCTCGCCGAATCGCTGCTGCCCGATGCCGCGAACGCGGCCGACGTGAGCGCGTACACGCAGGGGCTGATGGATCTGGGCGCGACGCTGTGCGTGCGCGGCAAGCCCGACTGCGCGCGCTGCCCGTTCGCGGGCGACTGCGTCGCGCAATCGACCGGCCGCCAGCGCGAACTGCCGGCCGCGCGGCCGAAGAAGGCCGTGCCGACGCGCAAGACGTGGATGCTCGTGCTGCGCGACGGCGACGCCGTGCTGCTCGAGCGACGGCCGCCGACCGGCATCTGGGGCGGCCTGTGGAGCCTGCCGCAAGCGGACGGCGATGCCGCGCTCGCGGATCTCGCGCGCGGCTTCGGCGGCGGCGGCACGGTGCCGCTCGCGCCGCTCACGCATACGTTCACGCATTTCCGGCTCGAGATCGAGCCGCGGCTGAGCGATCTGGCGGACGGCGGCGGCCTGCCGTCGCAGGCGCGGGACGCGGACACAGCGTGGGTGCCGCTGAGCCGGCTCGACGCGTACGGCGTGCCGGCGCCCGTGCGCAAGCTGCTCGATGCGCTGAGCGGGCCGCTGCTGTAACGAACGGGGAAGGGCGCGGCGCGGGCCGCGTTCGGGAAGGCGCGGCGTTGTCGCACGCAGGAAAGCCCTTCGGGTGGGCGCGACGCGCGATGCGCGAGCGGTCGCTACAGCCAGCCGTGCCGGTCGAGCACGTGGTGCACGGCGTCGATGCGCGCGCCGACGTCCGGAAACTCCATCAGCTTCTGCCGCGCGCGCAGGTCGAGCGGCAGCAGTTCCGCGAGGCGATTCGCTACCCAGCTCGGATCGTCGAGGCGGAACGGTTCGCCGAACGGCATTTTCTGCGGATCGGATTTCTTCAGCGCGTCGATGATGCGCTCGAGCACCTCGGCGCACGAGCCGAACTGCGCGAGCGCCTGTTCGCCTTCGAGCGGGATGTCGTCGGGCAGCGGCTCCGCGATGCCGACCAGCAGCCCGTTGCCTTCGACGCGATACGACAGCAGCTCGAAACGCTGCGTACCGACCGCCTGCAGATACAGCATCCCGAATTCGCCGGTATCGCACTCGGTGATGCGGGCCATGCAGCCGATGGTCTCGGGCACCGACACCGCGCCATCCTGCGCGACTTCGGGCCCGCTCTTGAGCAGGCACACGCCGAACGGTGCGTCGTCGCGCAGGCAGGCGCGCGACATGTCGAGATAGCGCGCCTCGAACACCTTGAGCGGGAGCAGCCCTCCGGGAAACAGCACCGTGTGCAGCGGAAACAGCGGCAGGTCGATCAGGGTGGTCGATAGGGAGGACATGGCGCGCGGGCGTGGGGGCGGGTGTCGCTAGGGTCGGTCGACCTCGGAGACGAGCCGCGACGACGCGTCGACATCCACTGGCGCGTCACGATGCCGCACGATCACGTTCGCGTCGCGCGCGAGGCGCGCGGCGAGCGTTTCCGCGATGAACACCGAGCGATGCTGGCCGCCCGTGCAGCCGATGGCGACGGTCAGATAGCTGCGGTTGTCGTCGCGGAAGTGCGGCAGCCATTTCATCAGGAACGCATGGATGTCGTCGATCATCTGGTGGACGATCGGCAGTGCGTCGAGAAAGGCGATGACCGGCTGGTCGAGCCCGGTGAGCGGGCGCAGCTCGTGGTCGTAGTACGGGTTCGGCAGCGCGCGCACGTCGAACATCAGGTCGGCGTCGAGCGGCACGCCGCGCTTGAAGCCGAACGATTCGAACATCACCATCAGGTCGTTGTTCTTCTGCTCGATGAAGCGCTTGACCCAGGTGCGCAGCGCGTTCGCGCGCAGCGTGCTGGTGTCGATCTGATGGCCGAATTCGGCGAGCGGCGCGACGAGCTCGCGCTCGCGCTCGATCGCTTCCTCGAGCGACGACAGCAGGCCGACGTCCGCATCGTGCGACCGCGAGCCGGACAGCGGATGGCGGCGGCGCGTTTCGGAGAAGCGCTGGATCAGCGCCTGGGTGCTCGCGTTGAGGAACAGCACGCGCACGTCGTGCTCGCGGGACAGTTCGCGGATCAGGCCGGGCATTTCGTCGAGCGACGCGCTCGAGCGCGCGTCGATCGCGACCGCGAGCCGGCGCTGGCCGTCCTGCGCGAGGTAGCGGGCGAGTTCGGGGAGCACGTGCGGCGGCAGGTTGTCGACGCAGTAATAGCCTGCGTCTTCGAGCGCGTTCAGCGCGACGGACTTGCCTGAGCCGGAGATGCCGGTGATGAGGACGATGCGCATGGGAACAGAGAATCCTGACGTTTCATCATAGCACCGGCTCGACGCGTCGGCGTTGCGCGGCCGGCGCGTGCGGGTTACACCAGTTTGCCGGGGAACTGACTGTCGGGGTCCTGCATCGCGAGTCGTTGCCGATCCATGAAATCGCGCAACGTGTCGATTCCGCGCAACTGCAGGATCGTGTTCCGGACGGCCGCCTCGACGAGCACCGCGAGGTTGCGGCCGGCTGCGACCTGGATCGTGACCTTGCTGATCGGCAAGCCGAGCACGTCGACGGTCTGGCTTTCGAGCGGCAGGCGCTGGAATTCGCCGTCGGGGCGCCGCACGAGCTGGACGATCAGCTTCAGCTTCATTTTCCGCCGTACCGCGGTTTCGCCGAAGATCGTCTTGATGTCGAGCAGGCCGAGGCCGCGCACTTCGAGCAGGTTCTGCAGCAGCGGCGGGCAGCGCCCTTCGACGAAATCGGGGCCAAGACGGACGAAATCGACCGCGTCGTCGGCGACGAGGCCATGGCCGCGGCTGATCAGCTCGAGGCCGAGCTCGCTCTTGCCGAGACCCGAATCGCCGGTCAGCAGCACGCCCATCCCGAGGATGTCGAGGAACACGCCGTGCAGCGTCGCGCGCGGCGCGAGGATGCGCGACATGTAGAGCCGCAGGCTGTCGATCACCGCGGCGGCCGACATCGGCGTCGTGAACAGCGGCGTGGACGAGCGCGTGCAGCGCAGCACCAGCTCGGGCGGCGCCGCGGCGCCGCCGGCGACGACGAGGAACGGCGGTTCGAGTGCGATCAGCTCGGCCATGTGGCGCGAGCGGTCTTCGTCGGTCTGGCGCTGGTAGTAGTCGATTTCGGCTTCGCCGAGCACCTGGATCCGGTTCGGGTGGATCAGGTTCAGGTGGCCGACGAGGTCGGCGCTGGACGTTGCGTTGCCGACCGTGTCGGCCGAAAAGCCGCGTTCCCAGCCTTCATGCCCCGTCAGCCAGCTCAGTTTCAGCGTCGCTGCGTTGTCGTCGAAGATGCTCTGGGCGTTGATGCTGGACGTATCCATGACTCTCGTCACTCCAATGGGCCGGCGCGGGCGCGCGGCGACGGACGTCGCCATGCCGGGCCGGCGCCGGGCGGCCCTGGACGGCGGCGCGTGCCGCCTCGTACGGGGAAATATTCCGCCCGGAACAACTCAAGGTTGCCACTGAGTGAGCAGGCGATGCAACTCGGCGATATCCGTTTCGTTGTGCAGACGCTCGCGCGCGTCGCGATCGGACAGCAGTTGCGCGATTTCCGACAGGATCTCGAGGTGCTGCTGGGTGGCTTGCTCGGGGACGAGCAGGAAGATCAGGAGGCCGACAGGCTGGCCGTCGGGCGCTTCGAACGGGATCGCATCGGCGAGGCGGACGAACGCGGCGAGCGGATGCTTGAGGCCCTTGATGCGGCCGTGCGGAATCGCGACACCTTCGCCGAGCCCGGTCGAACCGAGGCGCTCGCGCGCGAACAGGTTGTCCGTGACGGTGCTGCGACCGATGCCGTTCTGATTCTCGAACATCAGCCCGGCTTGTTCGAAGACGCGTTTCTTGCTGGTGACCGAGAGGTCGATGACGACGTTCTCTATGGGCAGGATTTTGGCTAGGCGATTCATGTTGGCAGGCGATTGGGCGGCCTGGGGTCTCCTTGCGGCGGCGGACTGATTTTCCATGTTCGGCGATATCAAGGCATGTGGCATGGCAACCTGCAACGCCGCTACCGCATCCAACACCCCCCGGCGATAACCGGAACATTATAGAGCACAGCCGCGTGCGTGGCGCAGCACGGACGGACCGGTTGCACCTGTGCTCGGCGTGGCAAAAAAAACGCCCGGCGAACCGGGCGGCGTGCGTGTTGCGGTGACGGTTATTGCGGCGGCAGTTCGATCTGGTCGATCGACGGCTGCAGCTTGATCGGATCGTGCGCATGCGTTTGCAGGCGCTCCATGTGCTTGACGACCTGGCGATCCAGCTTGTCGATCAACAGATCGATCGCGGCATACAGATTGCCGTTCGCGCTTTCGACGAAGATGTCCTTGCCCTTCAGGTGCAGGTTGATTTCCGCGCGCTGCTGCTTGTCCTTTTCCTTGTGGTTGTCGACCGAGAGGATCACAGTGCCATCGATCACCTGATCGCTATGCCGTAGCACCCGGTCCAGCTTGGTGATCACGTATTCGCGAATGGCAGGCGTGACTTCGAGATGATGTCCACTGATCTTCAGGTTCATAGTGCTTCTCCAAGCGAGTGACCACCCGGCCGCATCGAGGCGGCGCTCCGGTCGACTTGCCCGTGCCGCACGAAGGCGGCGTATCGCGGACAGGTCGCCCGGCCTGTTCCCCGTGTGCGCGGTGGTCGGGACACGCCTGCCGCCGGGCAGGCAGCAGGCTTAAAGAGACTTGCGCAGATTCACTGCCGGGATCTTGAGGGCTTCGCGATATTTCGCAACCGTGCGGCGCGCGACCACGAAACCCTGTTCTGCCAGCAGCTCGGCAATGCGGCTGTCCGAAAGTGGCGATTTTGGGTCTTCAGCTCCTATCAGTTGCTTGATGAGGGCTCGGATGGCGGTCGACGACGCGGCGCCACCGGTGTCGGTCGAGACGTGAGATCCGAAGAAGTACTTAAATTCAAGCGTCCCGAACGGGGTCAGCATGTACTTCCCGGTTGTCACACGGCTGACAGTCGACTCGTGTAGGCCCAGCGTATCAGCTATTTCCCGCAAAACCAAGGGGCGCATGGCAATTTCACCGTGCGCAAAGAAGTTCTTTTGACGCTCGACAATAGCCTGCGCGACACGCAGGATCGTGTCGAATCGCTGCTGGATATTCTTGATCAGCCAGCGCGCTTCCTGGAGCTGCTGTTTCAGCGATCCGGCCGACGGATCGCCGCGGCTGTTGCGCAGGATGTTCGCGTACAGGTTGTTGATCCGCAGGCGCGGCACGACCTCCGGATTGAGCTCCGCGAGCCAGCCCTGGCCGGCCTTCTTCACGATGATGTCGGGCACGACGTAGTCGGCCTCGGCCTTGCCGTACGCGGCGCCGGGGAACGGCTCCAGCGAGCGGATCAGCGCGTGCGCGTCGCGCAGCGCATCGTCGCTCGCCTTCAGGTGCTTGCGCAACCGGGTGAAGTCGCGTGCGGCGAGCAGTTCGAGATGCTGCGACACGATCTCGAGCGCGAGCGTGCGCGTGGGGGACGGATCGAGGCGCAGCAGCTGCAGCTTCAGGCATTCGGACGCCGAGCGCGCGCCGACGCCGGCCGGGTCGAAGCTGTGCAGCAGCGCGAGCGCCGCGTTCAGTTCGTCGCAGTCGATTTCCAGTTCGGGCGGCAGGTCGGCGAGCACTTCGTCGAGCGTGGCGGTCAGGTAGCCGTCGTCGTCGAGCGATTCGATCAGGAACATCACGAGCGCGCGATCGCGCGGGCCGGCTTGCGTGACGCGCAATTGCGCGGCGAGGTGGTCGCGCAGCGACGTCGCGGCTTCCTGCACCTGCAGCGGCGGCAGGTCGTCGTCGTCGGACGCGCCGCTCGAGCGGCCGTATTCGTCGAGGTTCCACTGCGGGCCGTCGTTGCCGTCGCCGGGCCCGTAACCGTCGTATTCGTCGGCGCCGGCCGGCTCGTCGCGCTCGGCGCGGTCGCTGGACGTGCTGCTGCCGTTCGTCGCGGCCGGCTCGGTGTTCTGTGCGGGCGGCGTCTGCGCGATCAGCGATCCGTCCGCCGCGACGCGCAGCGGGCTGGCGATCCATTCGTCGTCGTTCTCGAGCAGCGGATTCTGCGCGACGGCCATCGCGACTTCCTGCTGCAATTCGAGCGTCGACAACTGCAGGAGCCGGATCGACTGCTGCAGCTGAGGCGTCAGCGCAAGATGTTGCGACAGGCGGAGTTGAAGGCTGGCTTTCATGGCAAGGAGGGAGTCATACCGGCAGTTTGCCACGACCCAGGCGCATTGAGCCATCCGCGATTACGCGCGGCGCGCCGCCCGGCCGCGGGCAGGGCCGCGGGCGTGGATGCAAAGCGGGGCGCAGCCCCGCGCGGCGATGCCGGGCGGGGTGCAGCCAGCCACGAGGAGGACGTTACATGCGGAAGTGTTCGCCGAGGTACACGCGGCGCACGCTTTCGTTTTCGATGATTTCGCTCGGCGCGCCGGCGGCCAGCACCGACCCGTCGCTGATGATGTACGCGTGGTCGCAGATGCCGAGCGTTTCGCGGACGTTGTGGTCCGTGATCAGCACGCCGATGTTGCGCTGCTTCAGGAACTTGACGATCTTCTGGATCTCGAGCACCGCGATCGGGTCGACGCCGGCGAACGGTTCGTCGAGCAGGATGAAGTTCGGGTTGGTCGCGAGCGCGCGCGCGATTTCGACGCGGCGCCGTTCGCCGCCCGACAGCGACAGCGCGGGGTTTTCGCGCAGGTGGCCGATCTGCAGCTCGTCGAGCAGCGCTTCGGTGCGCGACGAAATCGCGTCCTTCGACAGGCGCTTGCCGTCCTCGCCGTACTGCAGCTCGAGCACCGCGCGGATGTTTTCCTCGACGGTCAGCTTGCGGAACACGGACGCTTCCTGCGGCAGGTACGACAGGCCGAGCGATGCGCGCTTGTGGATCGGCAGCAGGCCGATCGAGCTGCCGTTCAGCGAGATCTCGCCCGCGTCCGTCGGCACGAGGCCGACGATCATGTAGAACGACGTGGTCTTGCCGGCGCCGTTCGGGCCGAGCAGGCCGACGACTTCGCCGCTCTTCACGTCGAGCGACACGTCCTTGACGACCGTGCGCGAGCCATAGCGCTTCTTCAGGTTGCGGACGACGAGCGAACTCGTCGTGCCGGCCGGCTGGCGGTTCGGAAGCGCGTTCATTGGCCCGGTGCTCCCTGGATCGTGGTCGACGGCGACAGCTTGGCCGGCGCGCCGTTCAGCGGCGCGGGGCCGCCGTTCTTCGGCGACAGCATCGCGCGCACGCGGCCGTTCGGGTTGCCCGGCGCCGCGACGTCCTTGCCGCCCTTCGCGGTGTAGAAGTCGCGCTGGCCGTCGTACGTGATCACGCTGCCGTGCACGGTGTCGGCGACCGTCGACGTGCCCTGCAGGCGGCGCACGGTCGCGGCGGTGGTCAGCGTGGTCAGGTCCTGCTTGCCGTCGTAGTCGATGCGCTCGGCGTCGCCGTCGATGTATTCGTCGAGGCCTTCGCGCTTCTGGCGGAACGTCGCGTGCTTCTTGCCGCTGCCGAACGACGTCGCGTACTGATAGCCTTCCGGGTCCTGGCGCACTTCGACGCGATCGCCCTTGATGATGATCGTGCCCTTCGTGATCACGACGTTGCCGGTCGCGACCGTGACCTGCTTCAGGTCGTCGTAGGTCAGGTTGTCGGCCTCGACGTTGATCGGCTTGTTCTGGTCGGCCTTCTCGGCATGGGCGAGCGGCGCCAGCCCGACGAGCGGGAGCGCCACGAGCGTCGCGGCGAGCGCGGCGCGGACGGCGCGCGCAGCGCCGCCGGAAATCAGTCGAGGGAACGGTTCGTTCATGCAGTCACGTGAGGGATGCGTCACTTGGGTTGACCTTTCGAGCCGCCGGACGTGTCCGCCGCGGCAATCGTGCCGCGCACGTTGCCGTAAAGCTCGATGACCCGGGTGACGTTGTTGTACTTCATGCCGTCGGTCGCGTTGACGAGCGACAGGCCGCGCTGAAGTTTAACCGGCTTTTCGGTCTGGATCACATCGTCATTGACGAAGATCCGGAAATGCTGCGAATCGGCCTGCATCTGCGGATCACCGCCGCCGGCCGCGCGCAGGATGCGTGCATCGTCGTACAAATCGACGATCGACACGTCGCCGTTGACGGTGCCGCGCTTCGCGGTGGTCGTCACGACCGGCTTGCCGGGCTGGAACGCGCGCATGGCCGGATCGGTCAGGTCGCTGCCTTCCGTGTCTTCGTAATGAACCAGCTTCGCGGCCGTCAGCCGGTACTGGGTCGTGCCGGTCTGGTCGAGCTCGGTGACCGAGAAGTTGTCCGCGAAATAGTCGGGCGTGTGGCGTTTCGGCTGCGCGACGCCCTCGCCGGGCGGCGGCAGCGTGGCCTGCAGCAGCCACCAGGTGACGCCCGCGAGCGCAGCGACCGCGGCGAGCGGCAGCATCTGGGTCCAGCGGAAATGCGTGCTCATCGGTCAGGCTCCGCAGGCGGCGGCGAGCAGCGCGTCGTAGCGGCGCTGCGCGCGCAGGATCGCATCGCAGACCTCGCGCACGGCGCCGTGGCCGCCGCGGGCCTCGGCGACCCAGTGCGCGCGGGCGATCACCTCGGGGTGCGCGTTCGCGGGGGCCGTCGCGAAGCCGCAGCGCAGCAGCACCGGCAGGTCGGGCCAGTCGTCGCCCATGTAGCCGCATGCGTCGGCCGTCAGGCCGAGCGACGCGATCAGGTCGGCGAACACGGCGAGCTTGTTCTCGACGCCCTGGAACAGGTGCGCGATCTTCATTTCCTTCGCGCGCGCCGCGACGATCTCCGAGCGGCGGCCCGTGATGATCGCGGTCGCGATGCCGGCTTCGCCGAGCAGCTTCACGCCGTGGCCGTCGAGCGAATTGAACGACTTCATCGCGTCGCCGGCCGCGGTAAACAGCAGGCCGCCGTCGGTCAGCACGCCGTCGACGTCGAAAATCATCAGCTTCACGCGGCTCGCGCGTTCGGCCGCAGTCAGCGCTGCGCTCATCAGATCACCTTCTTCGAAAACAGGTCGTGCATGTTCAGCGCGCCGATCAGCGCGCCGTCGGCATCGACGACCAGCATCTGGTTGATCCGGTGGCGCTCCATCAGTTCCACGGCCTCGACGGCCAGATGATCCGGCGCGATCGTGCGCGGGTTGCGCGTCATCACTTCGGTGATCGGCAGCGTGCGGAAGTCGCCGTCGCGGGCGAGCACGCGGCGCAGGTCGCCGTCGGTGAAGATGCCGGCGACCTTGCCGTCGGCGTCGACCACGGCCGTCATGCCGAGGCGCTTCGCGGTGATCTGGAACAGCGCGTCCGACAGCGTCGCATCGAGCCCGACGGACGGGACGTCGTCGCCCGAGCGCATCACGTCGCGTACGTAGGTGAGCAGGCGCCGGCCGAGCGCGCCGCCCGGATGCGAGCGCGCGAAATCTTCCGAACCGAAGCCGCGCGCGTCGAGCACGGCGACGGCGAGTGCGTCGCCGAGCGCGAGCGCGGCGGTCGTGCTCGCGGTGGGCGCGAGGTTCAGCGGGCACGCTTCCTTCGACACCGCGGCGTTCAGGTGCACGTCGGCGAGCGTGCCGAGGCTCGACCCCGCGCGGCCCGTGATCGCGATCAGCTTCGCGCCGATCCGCTTCACGAGCGGCAGGATCGCGACGAGTTCTTCCGATTCGCCGGAATAGGAGATGCCGATGAAGACGTCGTCGGAGGTGACCATCCCGAGGTCGCCGTGGCTGGCCTCGGCAGGGTGGACAAAGAAGGCCGGCGTACCGGTGCTGGCCAGCGTGGCTGCGATCTTGCGGGCGATATGCCCCGATTTGCCGATCCCGGAGACCACGACGCGGCCGCGGCAGCCGAGCAGCAGCGCCACGGCCTCGACGAAGCCGCCGTCGAGCTGGTCGCGCAGCGCGCGCACGGCGTCCGCCTCGATGTCGAGCACGTCGCGGGCGAGCGCGAGCGCCCGATCATCATTGATTTTCGCTATCATGCGCGGAGTATAGCAAAGGCGTTTGTTCGCCGCGCCGCGCCTTCGGACTCGTCCGAAGCAGCCTGTCCACCGCCACCACCCCGCGCCCGCATTGCCGTGGCCCCGACGAACGAGGACGCTTCGCCCGTGATTTCCCCGCTCGAAATGACCCTGCTGCTGCTGCTGGCCTCGGTGGTGGGCGTCGTCGTATTCCGCTCGTTGAACCTGCCGCCGATGCTCGGCTACCTGACCGTCGGCATTCTGGTCGGCCCGCACGCGCTTGGCATCACGGCGGATCTCGAACGGGCCGAGCACCTCGCGGAATTCGGCGTGGTGTTCCTGATGTTCTCGATCGGCCTCGAATTCTCGCTGGCGAAGCTGAGGTCGATGCAGCGGCTCGTGTTCGGGCTCGGGCTGCTGCAGGTCGTCGCGACGCTGGTACTCGCGCTCGCGCTCGGCGCGCTGTTCGAGCGCTGGGAGCATCTCACATGGCAGGGCAGCATCGCGCTCGGCGGCGCGCTCGCGATGTCGTCGACGGCGATCGTGTCGAAGATGCTTGCCGAGCGGCTCGAGATCGAGACCGAGCACGGCCGCAACATCTTCGGCGTGCTGCTGTTCCAGGATCTCGCGGTCGTGCCGCTGCTGATCGTGATCGCCGCGTTCGGCGCCGAATCGTCGAAGGACCTCGCGCTCACGCTCGGCGTCGCGGCGGTCAAGATCGTGATCGCGCTCGCGCTGCTGCTCGTCATCGGCCAGCGCTTCATGACGCGCTGGCTCAACGTCGTCGCGCGGCGCCGCTCGCAGGAGCTGTTCGTGCTGAACCTGCTGCTCGTCACGCTGGGCGCCGCGTTCATCACCGACAAGTTCGGCCTGTCGCTCGCGCTCGGCGCGTTCATCGCGGGGATGCTCATTTCCGAGACGCCGTTCCGCCATCAGGTGGAGGAGGACATCAAGCCGTTCCGCGACGTGCTGCTCGGCCTGTTCTTCGTGACGACGGGGATGCTGCTCGATCCGCGCGTGATCTGGGAGCATCCGTTGATCGTGCTCGGCTTCTTCGTCGGGCAGATCCTGTTCAAGGCGACGATGATCGCCGGGCTCGCGCGGCTGTTCGGCGCGACGCCGGGCGTCGCGATGCGCACGGGGATCGGCCTCGCGCAGGCCGGCGAATTCGGCTTCGTGCTGCTGAACCTGATCCTCGACCGGCATCTCGTCGATTCGACGCTGCTGCAGGCGATCCTCGCATCGATGCTGCTGTCGATGCTCGCCGCGCCGTTCCTGATTCAGAACGCCGACCGCATCGTGATGCGGCTGTCGTCGACCGAATGGATGCAGCAGTCGCTGCAGATGACGCGGATCGCGACGCAAAGCCTGAAGCAGCGCGGCCACGTGATCATCTGCGGCTACGGTCGTGCCGGGCAGAACCTCGCGCGCATGCTCGAGCAGGAAGGTATTTCGTACGTCGCGCTCGACCTCGACCCCGATCGCGTGAGCGCGGCCGCGACGGCCGGCGAATCGGTCGTGTTTGGCGACGCCGCGCGCCGTGAATCGCTGCTCGCGGCCGGTATCCATCGGGCGGCGGCCGTCGCGATCACCTACGCGAATACGCCGTCCGCGCTGCGCGTGCTGCATCACGTGCACGAGCTGGAGCCGACGCTGCCGGCGATCGTGCGCACCGTCGACGACGCCGATCTCGAGAAGCTGCTCGCGGCCGGCGCGACCGAGGTGATTCCGGAAATCGTCGAGGGCAGCCTGATGCTCGCGTCGCACACGCTGGTGCTGGTCGGCGTGCCGATGCGCAAGGTCGTGCGGCGCGTCGAGGAGATGCGCGACGAGCGCTACAGCCTGCTGCGCGGCTATTTCCGCGGCGCGGACGATGCGGACGACGACGACCACGAGCAGGTGCGGCTACAATCGGTGCCGGTCGATGCGCGTGCGGACGCAGTCGGGCGTTCGCTGGAAGAACTCGGGCTGTACGCGCTCGGGCTGGAAGTCACGGCGATCCGCCGGCACGGCATCCGCGGCGTCGAACCCGATCCGCAGACCAAGCTGCGCGCGAGCGACATCGTGGTGCTGCGCGGGCTGCCCGAGGCACTCGCGCTCGCGGAGGAGCGGTTGTCGCGCCATCGGCGCGATCCGCCGGCCGCGGCCGCATGAGCCGCGATTCACAACCTGACCCGTATTGATCAGAAACGGTGCCCGATCTTCGCGCACCGTTTTTTTCGGAGAGTTTCATGCCGCATTCGTCGTCGGGCGCACCGCTCGATCCGGTCGCCTTCATCCACAGCCAGATCCGCACGGTGCCCGACTGGCCGCAGCTGGGCGTGCAGTTCCGCGACATCACGACGCTGCTGCAGAGCCCGAAGGCGCTGCGCATCCTGGTCGACCTGTTCGTCGAACGCTATGTCGACGCGAAGCTCGACTACGTCGCGGGCCTCGACGCGCGCGGCTTCATCATCGCGCCGATCGTCGCGTACGAGCTGAGCGTCGGCTTCGTGCCGATCCGCAAGGTCGGCAAGCTGCCGTACAAGACGCGCTCGGAATCGTACGACCTCGAATACGGCAGCGCGACGGTCGAGATCCACGAAGATGCGTGCAAGCCCGGCGACCGCGTGATCATCATGGACGACCTGATCGCGACCGGCGGCACGATGATGGCGGGGCGCAACCTGCTGCAGCGGCTCGGCGCGGTGGTCGTCGAAGGCGCGGCGATCATCGACCTGCCCGATCTCGGCGGCTCGACGCTGCTGCGCGACGCCGGACTGCCGGTCTATACCGTTACCGAATTCGCCGGCCACTGAACGCCGGTCCGCTCCCGGGGCCAGCCGCGCCGGCTTGCCCCGGTTCACGCTTGGTTCACCTTCCGCAGCGAGGTCACGATGCCCAACTTCATGCTGTTTCTCGCCACGTCGGTCGCGATCACGTTCGCGCCGGGTCCCGACAACCTGCAGGTGCTCGCACGCGGCATCTCGCAGGGCCGCGCGGCCGGCTTCGTCGCCGCGCTCGGCTTCACGGCCGGGATCCTGTTCCACACGACGCTCGCGGCGCTCGGCGTCGCGGCCGTGCTGCGTTCGTCGCCGGTCGCGTTCCAGATCCTGAAGCTCGCGGGCGCCGCGTACCTCGTGTGGATCGGCATCAAGGCGCTGCGCAGCCAGGGCCTCGCGAACGCGCATGCGCGCCCGCCGCAGCCGCTCGCCACGATCTTCCGGCAGAGCGTGATCGGCAACCTGATGAACCCGAAGGTCACGCTGTTCTTCGTCGTGTTCCTGCCGCAGTTCGTCGATCCGCACGGCGCGCAAAGCGTGACGCTGCAGATGTTCGAGCTCGGCGCGCTGTTCATGCTGCAGACGGCCGCCGTTTTCTCGCTGTTCGGCGTCGGCGCGGGCATGATCGGCGCGTGGCTGAAGCGCCGCCCGAAGGCCGGCGTGTGGCTCGACCGGATCGCCGGCGCGACGTTCATCGCGATCGGCATCCGCGTCGCGCTGAAGGACTGAGCGCGATGACGTTTCCGTGCATCGCGGCCGCGCGCCGCTTCGATCCGGCCGCGCACCTGCGTTTCGAGATCGCCGGCCAGGCGGTCGGCTGGGTGCGCCGCCAGGACGTCGCGAAGCTCGCGCGCTGGCCCGACGTGTTCGAGCTGACCGCCGAGCGGGTCGTGCTGTCGGCGCGCTACGATTCGGTCGACGCGCGCAGCATGGCGCTGGCCAGCGCGATCGGCGCGCTCGCCGCCGAAGGCGCGATTCCCGGCTGGCGCGACGAGATCTACGCGATCCGCAACCGCTTCGACGATCCGCCGCTCGCGTACATCGAGCGCGCCGCGTCGCGCTTCTTCGGCACGCAGACCTATGCGGTGCACGTGAACGGCATCGTAGAATATGTGGTTACGCCGGGCGAGCCGCCTGCGGCGGCCGCGCCGAAGATGTGGCTCGGCCGTCGCAGCGAGACCAAGGCGACCGACCCCGGCATGCTCGACAACGTCGTCGCCGGCGGGATCGGCTGGGGGCTCGGCGTTCACGAGACGCTCGCGAAGGAATGCTGGGAAGAAGCCGGGATTCCGGCCGACCTGGCGGCGCGCGCGATCGCGGGCCGTGCGGTGCAGGTGCTGAACTCGCTGCCGGAAGGCACGCAGTCGGAACTGATCTTCGTGTACGACCTGCCGCTGCCGCACGACTTCGCGCCGCGCAACCAGGACGGCGAAGTGGCCGAGCACCTGCTGGCCGGGGTTCCCGAGGTGATCGGCTGGCTGCGCGAAGGCCGCGCGACGATGGATGCGAGCCTCGCGACGCTCGACACGCTGCTGCGCCACCGCTGGATTGCAGCGGTCGACGCGGCCGGCATCGACGCGCTGTTCGTGCCGGGCGCGTGACGCGCGCTGCGCGCTGCGCGCGCAGCCGGGCGGCGCAAGCGGGCAATTTGACGAATACGGAAACAATGGGAGTAGCGGTCATGCCGACCGATCACAGCTTTATCTTGAAACTGTCGTGCCCCGACCGGCACGGCATCGTCCATGCGGTCTCGGGCTTCCTGTTCGAGCGCAGCAACAACATCCTCGATTCCGCGCAGTTCGGCGACAGCCGCACCAGCGAGTTCTTCATGCGCGTGCACTTCGAGCAGGACGGCGGCGGCGAGGATGCCGCGTCGGCGCTCGACACGCTTCGCAAGGAATTCGCGCCGCTCGCCGAACAGTTCTCGATGCGCTGGGAGCTGCACGATGCGGCCGTGAAGCCGCGCGTCGTGATCATGGTGTCGAAGATCGGCCACTGCCTGAACGACCTGCTGTTCCGCTATCGCACCGGCCAGTTGCCGATCGAGATTCCGGCGATCGTGTCGAATCACAAGGAGTTCTACCAGCTCGCGGCGAGCTACAACATTCCGTTCCATCACTTCCCGCTGATCGGCGGTTCGTCCGATGCCGCGAAGGCCGCGCAGGAAGCGCGCGTGCTGGAAGTGATCGACGAGCACCAGGCCGATCTGGTCGTGCTCGCGCGCTACATGCAGATCCTGTCGCCGAACATGTGCGCGCAGCTCGCCGGGCGCGCGATCAACATCCACCATTCGTTCCTGCCGAGCTTCAAGGGCGCGAAGCCTTACTACCAGGCGTTCGACCGCGGCGTGAAGCTGATCGGCGCGACCGCGCACTACGTGACGACCGATCTCGACGAAGGCCCGATCATCGAGCAGGAAGTCGAGCGCGTCGACCACAGCATGACGCCCGACCAGTTGACCGCGATCGGCCGCGACGTCGAGTGCGTGACGCTCGCGCGGGCGGTGAAGTGGCACGTGGAGCACCGGATCGTGCTGAACGGGACGAAGACGGTCGTGTTCCGCTGATCCGTCGGCCGCGAAAGGCCGGCTGCGCAAGCGAAAACGCCGCGCCCTTCACGGGGCGCGGCGTTTTTGTTTGCCGTGCGCGAGCGGGCGGCTTCAGATCAGCCGCAGCAGGTACAGCTCGCGTTTCAGGTACGCATAGAAGATCGGCGCGGCGACCACGCCCGGCAGCCCGAACGCGGCTTCCATGATCAGCATCGCGAGCAGCAGCTCCCATGCGCGCGACTCGATCTGGCCGCCGATGATCTTCGCGTTCAGGAAGTATTCGAGCTTGTGGATGACCACGAGGAACGCGAGCGACGCGATCGCGGTGCCCATGCTGACCGACAGCGACACCGCGACGATCAGCGTGTTCGAGATCAGGTTGCCGATCACGGGCAGCAGGCCGACGATGAACGTGACGAGCACGAGGGTTTTCGACAGCGGCAGCCGCTGATGGAAGATCGGCAGCGCGACGAGCAGGTAGATGCCGGTGAATGCCGCGTTGATCGCCGAGATCTTGATCTGCGCGAACACGATGCGGCGGAACGCGTCGGCGAAGCGCGACACGCGCGTGACGAGCGCGGTGGACAGCGGCCGGCGCACCTTGCCCTGCTCGACGCCGATCGCGATCATCGCGCCGATGATCATCCCGAACAGCACGTGGCCGAAGCCGCGCGCGACGCTCTTGCCGCTTTGCTGGAGCTGGTCCATGTGCGAGTGCATCAGCACGGCCGCCTTCGTCTTCATCTGCTCGACGTCGACGGGCAGCAGATTGGCGATCCAGGCCGGCGTGCGTGCGCGGGTCTGCTCGACGATCTGCATCAGCTGGCCGAGCAGGCTCTGCAGGTTCGGCACCGTGTGCTCGAAATGCTCGATGATCGCGAGCGTCAGGCCGGTGAGCGCGCCGACGATCGCGATCGACAGCAGCACGACCGCGACCCAGCGCGCGCGCATGCTGGTGGTATGGCGCTCGATCACGGGTGCGATCGTGTGGATCAGCTGATAGACGAGCAGGCCGGCCAGCATCCCGCCGAGCAGCTTGAGCTCGAGGACGAGCCACATCATGACGAGCGCGAAGAGATAGCTGCCGATCTCGAGCGCCGACAGCTTCGGCAGGCTCAAGTCGCTCGTCAGCCGCACGCTGCGCAGGTGCGGCTCGCGGTTCTGCGTGTCGCGCGACTCTTGTTGCTTCTCCATCGTGGATTCCTGTTGTCCCTGTGTCGTGCCGCGGAGCACGCGGCAGAGCGCGGGTCGCCCGGCGCCGCACCGGATTGGTGCGGATGGCGAACCTTACGGCCGTAAAGTATAGCTGCCATTATGGGCCGCAAACGGGCGGTTTGGCGCGTGGTGTAAACGCAGAAGGGAAAACGAGGGGGCGCGGCCGCCCTCGACGCGCGCGCGGCCGGGCGGCCGCGCGCGGGAAGGGCGGAACGGCGTCAGCCGGCCGCGACTTTGCGGGTCGGACGCTTGAGCAGCGGCGCGAGGTACTTGCCGGTGAAGCTCGCCTTGGTCTTCGCGACCTGCTCGGGCGTGCCCTGCGCGATGATCTGGCCGCCGCCGGCGCCGCCTTCGGGGCCGAGGTCGATCACCCAGTCGGCCGTCTTGATCACGTCGAGGTTGTGCTCGATGATCACGACCGTGTTGCCCTGGTCGCGCAGCCGGTGGATCACTTCGAGCAGCAGTGCGATGTCGTGGAAGTGCAGGCCGGTGGTCGGCTCGTCGAGGATGTACAGCGTGCGGCCGGTGTCGCGCTTCGACAGCTCCAGCGACAGCTTCACGCGCTGCGCCTCGCCGCCCGACAGCGTCGTGGCCGACTGGCCGAGGCGGATGTAGCCGAGGCCGACGTCGAGCAGCGTCTTCAGCTTGCGCGCGATGACCGGCACCGCGCTGAAGAACGCGTACGCGTGCTCGACCGTCATGTCGAGCACTTCGCTGATGTTCTTGCCCTTGTACTGCACTTCGAGCGTTTCGCGGTTGTAGCGCTTGCCGTGGCACACGTCGCACGGCACGTACACGTCCGGCAAAAAGTGCATCTCGACCTTCAGCACGCCGTCGCCCTGGCACGATTCGCAGCGGCCGCCCTTCACGTTGAACGAGAAGCGGCCCGGATCGTAGCCGCGCTCCTTCGACGTCGGCACGCCCGAGAACAGCTCGCGGATCGGCGTGAACAGGCCCGTGTACGTGGCCGGGTTCGAGCGCGGCGTGCGGCCGATCGGCGACTGGTCGACGTTGATCACCTTGTCGAAGTGCTCGAGGCCCTCGATCGCCTCGTGCGCCGCCGGCTCGGCCGACGAGCCGTACAGGTGGCGCGCGACTGCGTGATACAGCGTGTCGTTGATCAGCGTCGACTTGCCGGAGCCCGACACGCCGGTGATGCAGGTCAAGAGGCCGACCGGCAGCTCGAGATCGACGTGCTTCAGGTTGTTGCCGTGCGCGTCGACGATGCGCAGCATCCGCTCGGGGTCGGGCGACATGCGCTCGTCCGGATACTCGATCACGCGCTTGCCGACGAGGTACTGGCCGGTCAGCGACTGCGGGTTCGACTGCACCTGCTTCGGCGTGCCTTCGGCCACCACGACGCCGCCGTGCTCGCCCGCGCCCGGGCCCATGTCGACGACGTAGTCGGCCGTGCGGATCATGTCCTCGTCGTGCTCGACGACGATTACCGAGTTGCCGAGGTCGCGCAGATGCTTGAGCGTCGCGATCAGACGGTCGTTGTCGCGCTGGTGCAGGCCGATCGACGGCTCGTCGAGCACGTACATCACGCCGGTGAGGCCCGAGCCGATCTGCGACGCGAGCCGGATGCGCTGCGCCTCGCCGCCCGACAAGGTCTCGGCGCTGCGCTCGAGCGACAGGTAGTCGAGGCCGACGTTGTTCAGGAAGGTCAGGCGCGCGACGATTTCCTTGATCACCTTGTCGGCGATCTCGCGCTTCGCGCCGTCGAGCGTCAGCCCGTCGAAATAGCCGAGCGCGTCGCGCAGCGGCCAGCCGCTGATTTCATAGATGCCGCGGGCATGGTCGCCGGTGCCGATCCGCACGTGGCGCGCCTCGCGGCGCAGGCGCGTGCCGTCGCACGACGGGCACGGCTGGTTGTTCTGGTACTTCGACAGCTCTTCGCGCACCGCGACCGAATCGGTCTCGCGATAGCGGCGTTCGAGGTTCGGGATGATCCCTTCGAACACGTGCTCGCGGATCGTCGTGCGGCCGCGCTCGTTGATGTACGAGAACGGGATCGTCTGCTTGCCCGAGCCGAACAGCAGCACCTTGCGGATCTTTTCGGGCAGATCCTCGAACGCGGCGTCGATGTCGAATTCGTAGAACGCCGCGAGGCTCTGCAGCATCTGGAAATAGAACTGGTTGCGGCGGTCCCAGCCCTTCACCGCGCCGGCGGCCAGCGACAGCGACGGGTGCGCGACGACCCGCTTCGGGTCGAAGAACGTGATCTGGCCGAGGCCGTCGCATTCCGGGCACGCGCCCATCGGGTTGTTGAACGAGAACAGCCGCGGCTCGAGCTCCTGCAGCGAGTACGAGCAGATCGGGCACGCAAACTTCGAGCTGAACAGGTGTTCGCGGTCGGTATCCATCTCGAGCGCGATCGCGCGGCCGTCGGCGAGGCGCAGCGCCGTCTCGAACGATTCGGCGAGCCGCTGCTTCATGTCCGGACGCACCTTCAGGCGATCGACGACGACGTCGATCGTGTGCTTGTCGTTCTTCTTCAGCTTCGGCAGCGACTCGACCTCGTAGATCTTCGCGACGCCTTCGTTCGCGGCGCCGCCGCCCGAGCGCACGCGAAAGCGCACGAAGCCCTGCGCCTGCATCTCCTCGAACAGCTCGGCGTGCTCGCCCTTGCGGTTCGCGACGACGGGCGCGAGGATCATCAGCTTGGTTTCCTCGGGCAGCGCGAGCGCCGCGTCGACCATCTGCGACACGCTCTGCGCCTCGAGCGGGATGTCGTGGTCGGGGCAGTACGGCGTGCCGACCCGTGCGTACAAAAGTCGCAGGTAGTCGTGGATTTCCGTGACCGTGCCGACGGTCGAACGCGGGTTGTGGGACGTTGCCTTCTGCTCGATCGAGATCGCCGGCGACAGCCCCTCGATCAGGTCGACGTCGGGCTTCTCCATCAGCTGCAGGAACTGGCGGGCGTACGCGGACAGGCTTTCCACGTAGCGGCGCTGGCCCTCGGCATAAAGGGTGTCGAACGCGAGCGACGACTTGCCCGACCCGGACAACCCGGTAATCACGACCAGCTTGTGGCGCGGCAGGTCGAGATTGACGTTTTTCAGGTTGTGGGTGCGTGCCCCACGGATACGGATCTGTTCCATGAACCTGGCGAAAATGGAGGGAACCAAACCTGCTACTATAACGGCTTTTCGAGACCGTCGTTTACGGCCCCCAGCCTTTACAGCAGGTGGCAGCAAGGCGACACCTGCGCCGGGAAAAGCGGTCGCGCCGCACGTTCCGCGCGGCCCGCAGGCCGCCTGCATCCGGCCCCGACGTGTCGTCCGAAAGGCCGCCAGGCCGCCGGTCCTGATCTTCCGCCGCCCGCCGCCGGGCGGACATTCCGATCATTCGAAATTCATTCCCGATGTCCAATCCGTCTGCCACGTCTTCCCGCATGACTGCGCCCGAACTGCGCGCGACCACGTCGCTCGCGGCGATCTTCGCGTTGCGCATGCTCGGCCTGTTCATGATCATGCCGGTGTTCTCGGTCTACGCGAAAACCATCCCGGGCGGCGACAACGTGCTGCTCGTCGGGATCGCGCTCGGGGCCTACGGCGTCACGCAGTCGCTGTTCTATATCTTCTACGGCTGGGCGTCCGACAAGTTCGGCCGCAAGCCGGTGATCGCCACCGGCCTCGTGATCTTCGCGCTCGGCAGCTTCGTCGCCGCGTTCGCGCACGACATCACGTGGATCATCGTCGGCCGCGTGATCCAGGGGATGGGCGCCGTGTCGTCGGCGGTGCTCGCGTTCATCGCCGACCTGACCTCCGAGCAGAACCGCACGAAGGCGATGGCGATGGTCGGCGGCTCGATCGGCGTGTCGTTCGCGGTCGCGATCGTCGGCGCGCCGATCGTGTTCCACTGGGTCGGGATGAGCGGGCTGTTCGCGATCGTCGGCGTGCTGTCGATCCTCGCGATCGGCGTCGTGCTGTGGATCGTGCCCGACGCGGCGAAGCCCGTGCACGTGCCCGCGCCGTTCGCCGAGGTGCTGCACAACGTCGAGCTGCTGCGCCTGAACTTCGGCGTGCTGGTGCTGCATGCGACGCAGACGGCGCTGTTCCTCGTCGTGCCGCGCCTCCTGGTGGACGGCGGGCTGCCGGTCGCCGCGCACTGGAAGGTCTACCTGCCGGTGATGGGGCTCGCGTTCGTGATGATGGTGCCGGCGATCATCGTCGCGGAAAAACGGGGCAAGATGAAGCCGGTGCTGCTCGGCGGCATTCTGGCTATCCTGATCGGCCAATTGTTGCTCGGCAGCGCACCGCATACCATTCTGATTGTGGCGGCGATCCTGTTCGTGTACTTCCTCGGGTTCAACATCCTGGAAGCGTCGCAGCCGTCGCTCGTGTCGAAGCTCGCGCCGGGTTCGCGCAAGGGCGCGGCCACGGGTGTCTACAACACCACGCAGTCGATCGGGCTCGCGCTCGGCGGCATCGTGGGCGGCTGGCTGCTGAAGCACGGCGGCGCGAACACGGTGTTTTATACGTGCTCGGGGCTCGTTGCCGCGTGGCTTATAATCGCGGCCAGCATGAAAGCGCCGCCGCGCAAGGCCTGAATCTTGTTTCGGGCAGGCATCGGCCGCGCGCCGGCCTGTCCGGCGGGCCGTTCCGGCGATACGCGCGGGCGGCCCGGCATCGAATTTACTGGAGAAACACATGGCATCCGTCAACAAGGTCATCCTCGTCGGCAATCTCGGCGCCGATCCTGAAGTCCGTTACCTGCCGAGCGGCGACGCGGTTGCGAACATCCGTCTCGCGACGACCGACCGCTACAAGGACAAGGCAAGCGGCGATTTCAAGGAAATGACCGAGTGGCATCGCGTCGCGTTCTTCGGCCGTCTGGCGGAGATCGTCAGCGAATACCTGAAGAAGGGGTCGTCGGTCTATATCGAAGGCCGCATCCGTACGCGCAAGTGGCAGGGCCAGGACGGCCAGGACCGTTACTCGACCGAAATCGTCGCCGAACAGATGCAGATGCTCGGCGGCCGCGGCGGTTCGGGCGGCGGCGGTGGCAGCGGTGACGAAGGCGGTTATGGCGGCGGCTACGGTGGTGGTGGCGGCGGTCGCGGCGAGCAGGCAGAGCGTGGTGGCGGCGGTGGCCGTGCCGGCGGCGCAGCGCGCGGTGGTGCGGGTGGCGGCGGCCAGAGCCGTCCGAGCGCGCCGGCAGGCGGCGGCTTCGACGAGATGGACGACGATATTCCGTTCTGATCGCCGGTCGCACCCTCGCATCACGATGGGCCCGAACGTCCGAGTCAAGCCAGTCGCTTGGCCCGGGTTTTCGGGCCTTGCTTCGTTTACGTCGTGCCTGCACGCCGCTCTCCGGATCAAACGTGGCTGACGCACTCGCCGACCTCATCGCACCCCATCTCGACGTCCTGTTCTGCGGGATCAATCCCGGCCTGCTCGCGGCCGCGACCGGCCATCACTTCGCGGGGCGAAACAACCGCTTCTGGCGCGTGATCCATCTCGCGGGCTTCACGCCGACGGAACTTTCGCCGCAGGACGATCGCGCGATACTCGGTTACGGCTGCGGGCTGACGGCCGTGGTGTCGCGGCCGACCGCGAGCGCCGATCAACTGTCGCGCGCGGAATTCGCGGCCGCGGGCGCCGGGTTCGAGCAGAAGGTCGCGCAGCATGCGCCGCGCTTCGTCGCGTTTCTCGGCAAGGCCGCGTATTCGGCGCTGTCGGGGCAACGCGAGGTCGCGTGGGGATTGCAGCCGGCCCGCATCGGGCATGCACGCGTGTGGGTGCTGCCGAACCCCAGCGGCAGAAACCTCGCATTCGGGCTCGACGATCTGGTCGACGCGTATCGCGAGCTTCATCTCGCGGCGATGACGGAGCGGCACGATGCGACGCGGTAAGCCGCCGGCGCCATGGCCGGGCGCCATCGTCCCGCGCGCATTCTTCAACCGCATGGCCACCGAGGTGGCGCCGCAATTGCTCAACAAGATCCTCGCGTCCGCGGACGGCCGGGCCGGCCGCATCGTCGAAGTGGAAGCGTATGCGGGCGCGCTCGATCCGGCCGCGCACACCTATCGCGGCAAGACGCCGCGCAACGCGACGATGTTCGGGCCGCCCGGGCACTTCTACGTGTATTTCACGTACGGGATGCACTGGTGCTGCAACTGCGTGTGCGGCCCGGACGGCGCGGGAACGGGCGTGCTGATCCGTGCGCTGGAGCCGCTGCACGGGCTCGACCAGATGCGGGCGGCGCGGCCGCCGCGCACGCGCGATCGCGACCTGTGCCGCGGGCCGGCCCGGCTGACGCAGGCGATGGGGATCGGCGGCGCGCAGGATGGCGTCGACCTGATCGGCGCGCGCGACGGGTTCGCGATCGTCGACGACGGGATGGCGCCGCCCGCCGATCTGGCGGGCGGGCCGCGCATCGGCATTCGCGTCGGCCAGGATCTGCCGTGGCGGTGGAGCGTGCCCGGCAACCGGTACGTGTCGGGCGCCGTGCCGCGCGTCTGACACATCGCGCGTCCAAGTCGCGTACTCGTCGCGTCCAATTCGACCTGCGTCACGCGGTCGCCATTATTGATCGGCTAAGCTGGCCGTTTCGACGTTTCGATCGAGGAGGCACCATGCGGCGGGTCGTATTCAACCAGAAGGGCGGCGTGGGCAAGTCGACGATCGTCTGCAACCTCGCGGCGATCAGCGCGAGCGAAGGGTTGCGCACGCTCGTCATCGATCTCGATGCGCAGGCGAACTCGACGCGCTACCTGCTCGGCGACGCCGCGGACGATGCGCAACCGGGCGTCGCCGGCTTCTTCGAAACCGCGCTGACCTTCAACTTCCGTCCGGTCGACGTCGCGTCGTTCATCCACGCGACCCCGTTCGACGGGCTCGACGTGATGCCCGCGCATCCGGATCTCGACACGCTGCACGGCAAGCTCGAATCGCGCTACAAGATCTACAAGCTGCGCGACGCGCTGAACGAACTCGACATGTACGACGCCGTGTACATCGACACGCCGCCCGCGCTGAATTTCTATACGCGCTCGGCGCTGATCGCGGTCGAGCGCTGCCTGATCCCGTTCGACTGCGACGATTTCTCGCGCCGCGCGCTGTACACGCTGCTCGAGAACGTGAAGGAAATCCAGCAGGACCACAACGCGGCGCTCGAGGTGGAAGGGATCGTCATCAACCAGTTCCAGCCGCGCGCGAGCCTGCCGCAACGGCTGGTCGACGAGCTCGTCGACGAAGGGCTGCCGGTGCTCGCGTCGCGGTTGTCCGCCTCGGTGAAGATCCGCGAATCGCATCAGCAGTCGACGCCGGTGATCCATCTCGAGCCGGCGCACAAGCTCGCGCAGGAGTTCCGCGCGCTGCATCGCGAACTGGCCGGCTGATCCCGCGCGCGACCGCATCGACCGAGGCCGCTTCGAGCGGCCTTTTTTTGTCGCGACCGGGCATTCATCCGATTATTGATTTCGTCATTAATAATCAAGAAAACGATTTCACAACAAATCGAGAAAAAATATTACATAAATGATTGCTCCATTTTCAATGGGTGCCGGTTTTCTAATAAGCGGAATAATGAATTGGCAAATATTGCGCCACGTCATGATGCGCTATGCTGCAAAAAGGTAAAAACGCATGGCGGGCCGCTGAGGGTGGCGTCTTGTCTGAGATTTCGCCGCGCCTGCGGCTTCGGCTGCTGGTCAAAAGGGTAATAAGGGTTTATACCTAGTATTAATGCCATTTAATTGACAATTAATCGATCTAGAATGACTTCCTTCCACTGCCCGTGCTCAAACAGGTGCGGGCTGTCAATAAGGAAGCAGCGGTCGATCAAGCTTCCGTTTTTCTTTACGTCGTCTCTCGCATTGCCAACAGGAGCGTGCCCGATGTCCGTATTTGCCCCCGAAAAACTCGCCGCCGATTATCAATCCGGTATCGCCGCGTGGTTTGCGATCGCCCGTCCGGCGATCCACGGTTTCGAGGCTGTCGTCGAACTCAACCTGCAAGCGGCCCGGACGGCGCTCGAGGAATACGAGGACAAGCTGAAGAACGCGTTCAGCAGCAACAACCCGGCCGCGGGCTTCGTGCAGCAGGTCGCGGTGCCGCAGGACGCGGCCGGCAAGGTCGTGTCGTACGGCCGCCATCTGTTCGACATCGCGGTGTCGACGCAGTCCGAATGGGCGAAGGTCGCGCAGGCGCAGTACGAACAGAACGACAAACGCCTGAAGGACGTGCTCGGCGAACTGTCGAAGCACGCGCCGGCCGGCTCGGCTCCGGTGGTGGCCGCGCTGAATTCGGCGCTGTCCGCGGCGAGCGCCGCGGCCGACTCCGTGCGCGCAGCGACGGGGCAGGCGATCGAGGCGGCGCAGAGCGGCTTCGATGCGGTCAGCGAAACGGCCACGCGCGGCGCGAAGCAGACGGCGGCGGCCGCCCGCAAGGACGCGGCGGCTGCGCGCGACGCGGCTGCGTAACCGCGTGAGTGCGTGTCGCGTGCGAGCGCGACAAGATTGATCGGCGCCGGATGGCGCCGGCCGCCGCGTGTGCCACGCGCGGTCCGGCAAACATCCGGTTCGCCGCCAGACGCCCGTGCACGGTTGCCCGTGCGGCGGTGTGCCGTGCCGCCGTTGCGGACGGAAGCTGCCCGCCAATACGGCGGCGGGCGGCGCCATCGCCATGTGCGACCGTCTCGTGCCGGCGTCGCCACGACGAACTGACTTCGATGCAGGAACTGAACATGACGGATGTAGTGATCGTATCGGCCGCGCGGACCGCGGTCGGCAAATTCGGCGGCTCGCTCGCGAAGATTGCGGCGCCGGAACTGGGCGCGACGGTGATCCGCGCGGTGCTGGAGCGTGCGGGCGTGAAGCCCGACCAGGTCAGCGAAGTGATCATGGGCCAGGTGCTGACGGCCGGCTCCGGGCAGAACCCGGCGCGGCAGTCGGTGATCAAGGCGGGGCTGCCGAGCGCGGTGCCGGGCATGACGATCAACAAGGTGTGCGGCTCGGGCTTGAAGGCCGTGATGCTGGCGGCGAATGCGATCGTCGCGGGCGACGCGGAGATCGTGATCGCGGGCGGCCAGGAGAACATGAGCGCGGCGCCGCACGTGCTGCCGGGCTCGCGCGACGGCTTCCGGATGGGCGACGCGAAGCTGGTCGACACGATGATCGTCGACGGGCTGTGGGACGTGTACAACCAGTACCACATGGGCATCACGGCGGAGAACGTCGCGAAGGAATACGGGATCACGCGCGAAGAGCAGGACGCGTTCGCGGCGCTGTCGCAGAACAAGGCGGAAGCTGCGCAGAAGGCCGGGCGCTTCGACGACGAGATCGTGCCGGTGTCGATCCCGCAACGCAAGGGCGAGCCGCTGCAGTTCGCGACCGACGAGTTCGTGCGTCACGGCGTGACGGCGGAGTCGCTGGCCGGGCTGAAGCCGGCGTTCGCGAAGGACGGCTCGGTGACGGCGGCGAACGCGTCGGGGCTGAACGACGGCGCGGCGGCGGTGCTGGTGATGTCGGCGCAGAAAGCGGCGGCGCTGGGCCTGACGCCGCTGGCGCGGATCAAGGCGTATGCGAACGCGGGCGTGGATCCGAGCGTGATGGGCATGGGGCCGGTGCCGGCGTCGCGCCGGGCGCTGGAGCGCGCGGGCTGGACGCCGGGCGACCTGGACCTGATGGAGATCAACGAAGCGTTCGCGGCGCAGGCGCTGGCGGTGCACAAGCAGATGGGCTGGGACACGTCGAAGGTGAACGTGAACGGCGGGGCGATCGCGATCGGCCACCCGATCGGCGCGTCGGGCTGCCGGATCCTGGTGACGCTGCTGCACGAGATGGTCAAGCGCGACGCGAAGCGCGGGCTGGCGTCGCTGTGCATCGGCGGCGGCATGGGCGTCGCGCTTGCGGTCGAGCGCGTCTGAGCAGCGGCTGACGATACGGTCCGCTCGCGGCGCGAATCGGCGTCGCGGGCGAGCCAGGCGGTTTTCGCGCAACACAGGCAGTCAACAACACGCGCGAGGTACCGGTGCGTGCCGCGCCCGCGACGCGGGCGGACGCGCATCGAAGCGGTGGGGCAGCAGCGTGTGCGAGGCCGCCGCCCCGCCTTTCATCGATTACTTTTTTGTCGGTAATTCATAGTATGACTAAGCGAATCGCAGTTGTGACAGGTGGGATGGGCGGCCTCGGCGAGGCGGTCAGCATCCGGTTGAACGACGCGGGTCACCGGGTAGTCGTCACGTATTCGCCGAACAACGCCGGCTCGGACCGCTGGCTGACCGAGATGCATGCGGCCGGCCGGGCATTCCATGCGTACCCGGTGGACGTGGCCGATCACGACTCGTGCCAGCAATGCATCGAGAAGATCATGCAGGACGTCGGCCCGGTCGACATTCTCGTGAACAACGCGGGCATCACGCGCGACATGACGCTGCGCAAGCTCGACAAGGTCAACTGGGACGCGGTGATCCGCACGAACCTCGATTCCGTGTTCAACATGACGAAGCCGGTCTGCGACGGCATGGTCGAGCGCGGCTGGGGCCGCATCGTCAACATCTCGTCGGTGAACGGCTCGAAGGGCTCGGTCGGCCAGACCAACTACGCGGCCGCGAAAGCCGGCATGCACGGCTTCACGAAATCGCTCGCGCTCGAGGTCGCGCGCAAGGGCGTGACGGTGAACACGGTGTCGCCGGGCTACCTGGCGACGAAGATGGTCACTGCGATCCCGCAGGACATCCTTGACACGAAGATCCTCCCGCAGATCCCGGCGGGCCGGCTCGGCAAGCCCGAGGAAGTTGCGGCGCTGGTCGCTTACCTGTGCTCGGAGGAGGCCGGCTTCGTGACGGGCTCCAACATCGCGATCAACGGCGGTCAGCACATGCAGTGACGTGCGGCGGCCCGCACGGCGTTCGCGTCCGTGCGGGCCGCGTTCCCCCTATCCCGCGCCGGAGCGGCGGCAGGCGCGCCGCTTCGGCCTCGCATTCCGGAGAACGCATGGGCGACACCTGGATCGGACTGGTGATCGGCGGCTCGGCGCTGGCCATCGCACTGACGATGGCGATCTCGCTCTACTGGCTCGAGCGGCGCCGCGCGCGGCTGCTGCGGAACTTCGATCATCGCGATTGCCGGTTCGTCGCGTACGGCAAGTGTTTCGCGCGCAGGCCGGAAAGGTCGCTGTGCCGCATGCGCCGGGCGCGCTGACGGCAAAGCCGGTCGCGTCGCAAGCGGTGAACGATCGGCGAGCGGTTACGCCCCGAGCGCATGCAGTCGGCAATGCGCGCGGGATGCGCGATCAGTCGTTCCTTTCGCCCTTTCCAGCCGACTCGCCCGCGTCGTTCTTGTGGAAGATTCGCTTCGTCGTGCGCTTGGTGGCTTCCCAGCCTTCGCGCGACGCATGCGCGACGCCGTGCCCGACCGCCTTCGCGGCGCTTGCGGTCGCGTGGCCGAAGCTGCGTGCGGCCTCGCCGGTCTTGTGCGCGGCTTCCTTCGAATCGCGCTTGATGTCCTGCTTCACTTCCGACATGTCCGCGTGTGCGAGCGGGCTGAGCAGCGCCAGAACGAGCGCTGCGCCAATGAACTGACGAACTTTCACGACCGGTTTCCTTGAGGTAAGCCTCGTCATCGAGGATTCGTGTTGCCGGCAGGCGCCGGTTGAAGCGCGCCGGCGGCCGATGCGTCGAGCATCACCGCCGCGCGGCCGGACAGCAGCACGCGCTCGCCGCAGCGCAGCGCGAAGCCGTACAGCACCGAGCGGCCGTCGCCGCTGACGCGTTGCGCGTCGACGGTGAGCGGCGCTTCGAACGTGTCGAGCCGGTCGACGAACGCGTCGACGTTGCGCACGCTCGCGAGATAGCCGACGCGCGGACGCGCTTCGTGCGCGCCGAGCAGCACGCCGTGCACGGCCATCGCCTGCGCCGCATATTCGATGCCGCAAACCGACGCGAGCCGCCCGTGCGCGCGCAGCGGGTTGTGCGGATCGCGGTGGCTCGTCGCGGTGCAGCGGATTCGTTCGGCATCCCATGCATCGACCGAATCGAGCACGCACATCGCGCCGGCATGCGGAATGTGCGCGGCAATCCACGCATGGTCGAGCGGCGGGGGCAATCCGACCGGTGCGGTCATCGCGCGCGCTCCGCACAGGATTCGGAGATCGCGACGTCGACTTGCACGCGCGTATCGTCCAGGTAGTCGAGCACGACGCGCGTCGAGCACCGCGCGGCGAGCGCATCGAGCAGCGGCAGCGCGCGGGCGGCCGGATTGCCGGCCCGCAGCGCGTCGAGTCCGGCATGCGCGAGCGTCGTCGCGGGCGCATCGGTGAGCTGCACGTCGATGCGGGCGAGCGCGCGTTCGCTCGCTTCCGGCGCGAACACGAGCGCGACGCCGAATGCGTCGCCGATCGGCCGCACCGTGCGCAGCGGTTCCGGATAATCGGTGTCGTACGCGATCAGCAGGCTCGGCACACGATCGACGACGACCTGGCACAGGCTGTCGAGCAGGCCGGCGGCAAAGCTGCCGTCGTGCGCGCACAGCACGTTCGACGTCGCCGTCGCGCGGGTCGCGATGCTCCAGTAGCCGGCCGGCGCGTTGTGCACCGAATTGTGGAAGCGGGTCGGCGACAGCTGGCGATCGTCGTCGGCCAGCGTTTCGCAGATCGCGTGGCAGTTCTGGCCGTCGCCGCCGGACGCGCTGAACACGGTCGCGAGCGTCGCGGCGTCGCGGCCGCTCGCGGCCACCGCTTCGTGGCCGACCGCGAGCGCGGTGCGCACGACCGGGCCCGTGCGGCGCCGTTCGGCGGACGGCAGCCCGGCCGGCGGCGGCAGCTCGGTGCGGGCAGGCACGTAGGGCGCGCGGCCCGCGAGCACGTCGGCCGCGTGCGGCCAGTCGTTCAATCCCGGCCCGACGAGGCCGATGCTTTCGATGAAGGCGGTGAGCGTCATGGCGGGCCTCAACGGCGAGCGCGACCGGCCGCATGCTGGGTGCGACCGAAGATCAGGCTGCAATTCGTGCCGCCGAAGCCGAACGAATTGGAGAGGACGGCGCGCACGCGCGTGTCGCGGCTCGCGAGCACGTAATCGGCTGCGAGCGCCGGGTCGGGCTGCGTCGTGTTGACGCCGGCCGGCACGAACTGCTCGCGCAGCGCGAGCGCCGCGACGATCGCCTCCAGCGCGCCGGCCGCGCCGAGCGTGTGGCCGGTCGCGCCCTTCGTCGAACTGCACGGCGTGCGGGCGAACAGCGCGCCGAGCGCGCGGCTTTCCGCCGCATCGTTGCTCGGCGTCGCGGTGCCGTGCAGGTTCACGTAGTCGATGTCGTGCGCGCCGAGGCTGGCGGAAGCGAGCGCCTGCTCGATCGCCGCGCGCGCGCCGAGCCCTTCAGGATGCGGCGACGACATGTGGTGCGCGTCGCTCGATTCGCCGATGCCGAGCAGCAGGATCGCGTCGCCGTCGAGCGCGGCGGGCGCGGCAGGGACGCGTTCGACGAGCGCGAACGCGGCGGCTTCGCCGATCGAGATGCCGTCGCGCGCGACGTCGAACGGCCGGCACGGCTCGCGCGACAGCAGTTCGAGCGAGTTGAAGCCGTACAGCGTGGTCAGGCACAGCGAATCGACGCCGCCGACGACGGCCGCGTCGATCAGCCCGGCCTCGATCATGCGGCGCGCGGAGCCGAACACCTTCGCACCCGACGAGCACGCAGACGAGATCGCCATCGCCGGTCCGCGCAGCGCGAAATACGCGCGCACGAACGCGGCCGGCGAATACGGGTTGTGCGTGTGCGCGTAGCGGAAATCGGCCGGCAGCGCGCCGCCGGCCGGGTCGCGGCGCTGATACGCGCGTTCGGTTTCGAGGATGCCGGCCGTGCTCGTGCCGACGAACACGCCGACGCGTGCGGCGCCGTAGCGTGCGACCGCCGCCGCGACGCGCGCGTCGAAGCCGTCCTGCGTCAGGCCGAGTTGCGCGAGGCGGTTGTTGCGGCATTCGAAGTCGGCGAGATCGGCGCGCACGGGCTGCTCATCGACGCCGTCCACCGCGCCGATCCACGTGTCGAGATCCGCACGCTCGAAATTGCACGGCACGAGCCCGCCGCGGGCGTCGCGCAACGCATCGAGGGTCGCGTCGAGGCCGCGGCCGATGCAGCTGGTGGCGGTGAAGTGCGAGAGCAGGAGAGGGTTCACGAGGGTCGCATCCGGTGGCCGGAACGGGCGCTGCAGCAGGGCTGGCACGCGCGCCGTTCGAGGTCAGATTTTATCAAATGGGGGTGCCGGGACGCCCGGCTGGCCGGGTGGTTCGGGCGCCAGCGCCGCGCGCAGCGTGGTCCAGTGCAGCTGCGCGTCGGCGGCTGCGCGCAGCACCGCGGGCAGCACGTCGAGCACGACCGGTTCGCCGCGCGCATCGCGCGCCGCGTGACCATCGTGCACGAGCAGGATGTCGCGCGCGTCGAGCCCGTGCAGCAGGCGGCGCGTAACGGTCGCGGCGTCGTGCGCCCGCGTGTCGAAGCCGCGCCGCGTCCAGCTCGCCAGTTGCAGGCCGAATTCGCACAGCACCGGTTCGAGAAACGGATTGCGCAGGCCGGCCGGCGCGCGGAAGAACAGCGGGCGCGTGCCGGCGAGGTCGGTCAGCGTCTGCTGCGCGGCCGCGATCTCGCGGCGCAGCGCGGCCGGCCCCGACAGCGAGAACGTATGGCGGTGCCGCTGGCTGTGGTTCTCGACCGCATGGCCGCGCGCGACGATCGCCTCGATCCAGTGAGGATGGCGGCGCGCGAGATCGCCGATGCAGAAGAACGTCGCACGCGCGTCGTAACGGTCGAGCAGGTCGAGCACGCGCGGCGTGACGTCCGGGTCCGGGCCGTCGTCGATCGTCAGCGCGATGCGGCGGCCCGCGCCGGCCGGCAGGCGTGTCCAGTTCGGGCCGAGCAGCGTGCTGCGCGGCCACAGGCCGGCCGCGGTCAGCGCGAGATGCGACGCGACCACGCCGCCGACGGCCCACGGCCACGTGGCCGGTTGCGCGATCGCGGCCGCGGCCGCGCCCGCGTGCAATGCGGCGGCGCCGGCGATCAGCGGCGTGGGTTTCCAGCGCCGTGCGTCGCCGACATCGCGCGGCGGAATGAGCGGTGGCACGTTCATGCGCGGCCTCCTCGTTCACGATTGCCGAGCGCCGCCGTGCCCGCTGCGCGCGGCGCGAGAATCGCCGCGAACGCGAGCGCGAGCATCGCGCCGGGGCCGACGGTCAGCCCGAAGGTTTCGAGCAGCGGCACGCGCGACAGCGCGAGCAGCCCGAAGCCGGCGACCGTCGCGAGGTTCGCGATCAGGAGCGACACGAGCGTGTACGGCGTGACGGGCTGCGCGTCGTCGCGCCGGCAGAAGAACAGCGCGTAATTCGAGCCGACCGCGACGATCAGCAGCATCCCGACGAGGTGCAGGATCGTCAGTGGCACGCCGGCGAGCGCGAAGCCGGCCGTCACGACCAGCACGGCCGCGACGAGCGGGGCGAGTGCGCGGGCGGCGCGGCGCGGCGAGCGCAGCGCGATCAGCAGCAGCATGGCGATCGCGGCGAATCCTGCGAGCGACAGCCGGATGTCCTCGTGCACGTAGCTCACGTACAGGCGATCGGCTTCGGCCTTCATGTCGACGAATAGCGCATCGGGCACGCCCGCGCGCGCGACGGCGGCGCGAATCGGCGCGGCGTCGAGGCTCGATGTGGGCTGCTTCGCGCGCGTAGCGTCCGGCGCCCGCAGCGGCAGCATCGCGTTCCAGCGACCGTCGCGCTCGGTCAGCAGGGCATCGACGGCGAGCGCCATCGACGTGCCGCGCAGGTCCGCGCGCGTGAGCAGCGGCGCGTGGCGCGCGGCATCGACGTCGGCGAGGAACGGCGCGAACAGGTCGGGCTTTACCGCGATCGGCTGGTGCGCGACGGCCGAGCGCATCCGTGCGGCGAGCGCGTCCGCATCGGGCAGGCTCGCCTGGCGCGCGCGCTGCGCGACATCGCTCGGCAGGTAGCGTGCGGGGTTTTCGAAACCGCCGAGCGCGCCCCGGTCGACGAGCGGCTGCAACTGCGCGGCGACTTTTTCTGCACCTTCGAGCGCGGCCTGTTCGGTCGGCGCGGCGATCACGACGAGGTAGCGCACGTCGGGTGCGCCGACATCGGCGCGCAGCCGCGCGTCGAGCGCCTGCGCCGGCGCGGGCACCGGGCTGAGCGCGGCGAGCTCGCGGCTCCACAGGCCGTCGCGATGCAGCGCGAGCGTCGCGCACGCGGCGACCACGAGCACCGCGAGCGGCCAGCGCAGCCGCGGCGCGGCGCCGGCCGCGCGCGCGAGCACGGCGCCGACGCGCGAGACGTCGCGGATCGCGACACGCTCGCCGCGCAGGTGCGGCAGTACGAAGCGCGTGACGAGCGCGGCGGCCGTCAGCCCGACGATCGAATAGAGCCCGAGTTGCACGAGGCCCGGGAAGCCGGAGAACAGCATCGACGCGAAGCCGCACACGGACGTCAGCACGCCGAGCCGGATCGTCGGCCAGTACGCGGCGACCCATGCGCGCGTCGCGTCGGCCGGGCGCGCGGCGCCGCGCGTGCCGGCCCGCGCCGATTGCACGAACAGGTAGATCGAATAGTCGACGGCTTCGCCGAGCAGCGTCGTCCCGAACCCGAGCGTCAGCCCGTGGACGGTGCCGAACGCGACGCCGACCGCCGCGATCCCGGCCGCGACGCCGGTCAGCACCGGCAGCAGGCCGAGCGCGAGCGTGCGCAGCGAACGGTACAGCGTGAGCAGCAGCGCGACGATCAGCACGATGCTCGCCGCCGACAACCGTTCGACGTCGTGCCGGATCGTGTCGCGCGTGTCGACCGAGAACACGCCGGGGCCCGTCATCGCGAGCGTCGCGGCGTGCGCGTTCGGCACGGCCTGCGTCGCGGCCGCGAACGCGCGGCGCACGGCGTCGATCGCGCGGGCCTGCGCGTCGGTATCGGAGCCGGCGGCGGCCGTCTGCACGACCAGCACCGCGCGTGTGCCGTCGCGCGACGCCCACACGCCGTCGCGGCTCGCCGGTTCGGCCGCGCTGTCGAGCCCGTCGACGAGCGCGGCGACTTCGCCGGTCGGGTCGCGCGGCAGCATCGCCTTCGCGACGAGGCCGGCCGACGAACCCAGCAGATCGAGGCTGTCGCCGAGCGCCTGGTGCAGGCCGTCGGCGCTGAAGCGCTGCGGCGTGACGGCCGGGCTCAGCAGATAGCGATGGTCGAAGATGAATTGCCGGTCGCGCGCGTCGTTCGCGGCTTCGCCGTTGTGCACGGCCGCGAACTGCGGATCGGTGCGCAGCGTGCCGGCCACACGCCGCGACAGCGCGGCGCGCGTGCGCGCGTCGCCGCCGTCGATCGCGACGAGGATCAGGCGCGACACGATGCCGTCGCGCAACTGGTCGACGAGCACGCGTTGCCCGGCGCTCGGCGCATTCGGCAGGAACGCGGACAGGTCGGCCGTGAAGTGCGTGCGCCCGATCGCGATGCCGCACGCGACGAGCGCGAGCAGCCATACGAGCACCGCGCGCTGCCGCCATGCGGGCACGCGGCGGGCGATGGGGGACGGGCGCGTACGATCGTCCATCAGTTCGCGTCCGCCGCGACGGGTTGCAGGCGTATCACCGAACGATCGCCGTCGGCCTGCCGGATCGCGACGCTGCGCAACACGTCGCGCGTGCCGTCGAGCGTGATCGTGCTGACGACCTTCAGCATCCGCGAATCGAGCGGCGTGAGCGTCAGCGTCCAGTCGTCGCCGCGTCCGGACAGCGCGACCTTGTACACCTGTTCGAGCGCGAAGCGGTTGCCGGCCAGCGTCGCGCGGATGCTGTCGATGAACGCGCCGAGTTCCGGATAGCGCGCGAGCGCAAGCGTGTACTTGCGGTTGTTGCGTTCGACGGTGAGCATGTCGCCGTCGACGACGAGGTGTTCGGGCTTCGGGCTCAGCGTGTGCTTTTCCAGATGGTCGGGTGCGACGAACATCAGTTCACCCGACGATTCGATCGGCTGCGCGGCGATCGACAGGGTTTTCGTCTCGGTGAAGGTCGCGCGGCCCGACTTGTGCTGCGCGAGCGTCGACATCAGCCGGTCGAGGGTCCACGCCGAGCCGGCATCGGCTGCGTGTGCGGGCATGGCCAGCACGATCGCGGTGGCCGTGGCGGCGAGCACGCGCGCCACGCGGACGATGCGGTGCGACGAGAACGGGAACGGGAACGGGCGGCGGCGAACGGCGGTCATGCGTCGGAATCCCTCGTGGCGGGCAGGTCGGCGCCGGCGTGCACCGTCTCGCGGCGCGCAGCCGCGGCATCGCCGTCCTTCCAGAAATCGAAATAGTTGAACCAGTTGTACGGCGCCGCGCGGCAGTACTTGTCGAGCAGCGCGACGTAGCGCGCGAGCGCCGCATCGACCGCCGCCGTGCGCGTATCGCGCCGCACGTCGGAGAAATCGGCGAGCGTTTCGAAGTGCACATCGTAGCGGTTGCCGTCGCGATAGAGGCCCGTCATGAAGATCACCGGGCGCTTCAGCATCGCGGCCATGTAAAGCGGCCCGAGCGGAAACGCGGCCGGTGCGCCGAGCAGCGTCACGCGCCGCAGCGACGCGGCCGCGTCGTCGAGCAGCGTGCGATCGGCGAGCATGCCGACCATGCAGTTCGCGTCGAGGCGCTCGCGCACCTTCAGCATCGAGTCGACCTGCCCGAGCGGAATCACCTCCGGCTGCGCGGCCGGATTCACCGCGGCGAGCGTCGCATTGATCTTGCGCGCGTTCTGCTCGTACATCGTGACGGCCACGCGCAGGTCCGGACGCGTGCGGCCGATCGCGCGCACGACCTCGAAGCTGCCGAGGTGCGCGCCCATCAGGAACGCGCCGCGCCCATCCGCGAGCGCGGCGTCGACGAGCGTTTCGCCGTGCAGCCGGATGTCGAACAGGTCGAAGCGCCCGTTCATCAGGTAGACGCGATCGTGAATCGTCGCCGCGAACGTGAACACGTGCCGGTACACGTCGCGCCAGCGCGCGGGGCGGCCGAGCACGCGGCGCAGGTAGTCGCGCGACGCCGCGCACGCGGCCGGCGAGAACAGCACGAAATACGTCGCGATCAGGTGCAGCACGATGCGCGCGCGCTGTCGGCCGAAGCGCAGCGAGATCCACGTCATCGCGCGCAGCAGGCTCGCATTGCTGCGCTCCTGGCGCTCGGCCCATGCGGTGCGCTTCATCGCTGCGCGCCGTCCTGCGCGGCCGGCGGTGCGGACAGCACGCCGGTCGCGACCTCGCGCGACCCGGCGCGCACCGTGAAGCGGATCGCGCCGCTGGCCGCGGCGTCGTACGCGAGCGCGAGCGGTTCGCCGGGCGCGACCGGGCTCAGGAATTTCGCGGACCCGAGCCGCCACGTGTGCAGCGGACGGTTCAGCGCCGCACCGATCGTATGGATCGCGTGATCGAGCAGCACGACGCCCGGCACGACCGGATGGCCGGGGAAGTGGCCGGGCAGCGCGGGATGGTCGGCGGCGATCGTGAACGCGAGCGCGGGTGGGCCGGCCGGGTCGTGCTCGGCCGGCGGCGCGGCCGTCGCGCGTGCATGTTGCGCGACGAGCGCGGCCAGCACGTCGCGCGGCAGCTTGCCCGTTTCGTTGCGCGGCAGCGCATCGACGAACACGAGTGGGCGCGGCATGAACGCGGGATCGATCCGCTCGCGCAGCGCGCGCTGCAGATCGGCGGGCGCGAGCGTCGGCGCGACGACGAGCGCGACGAGCCGCGTGACCGGTTCGAGCGCCGTGTCCCCGTGCACCGGCGCCGCTTCGTCGGGCATGAAGAACACGCCGTCGACCACTTGCGGGATCGCGTTGAGCTGATGGTTCAGGTACGCGAGCGACGTGCGCTTGCCGGCGATGTTGACGAGGTCGGCCTTGCGGCCGTGCAGCAGGAACCGGCCGTCGCCGAGCAGTTCGAGCGCATCGCCCATCGGCACCGGCGCCTCGACGTGGCCGCCCGATACCCACACGGTCGGCCCGCTGTCGTCGCCGCCCGGTGCGTCGCGCGCGTCGAGCCGGATATCCGGGAACAGTTCCCACGCCGCGCCTTGCGACGTGCGACGGGTCGCGATCTGGCCGGTCTCGGTGCTGCCGTAGATCTCGACGAGCGGCGCGCCGAGCGCGGCCTCGGCCTCGCACGCGAGCTTTTCCGACAGCGGCGCGGTGGCCGACAGCACGAGCGCCGCGCGCGGCAGCGCATGGCCGGCCGACAGCAGCGCACGCAGGTGGATCGGCGACGTGACGAGCACGCGCGGCTGCGGGATCGCGTCGAGTTCGTCGCGAATGTCGCTCGGGTAGAACGGCTGGCGGTTGCTGAGCGCGAGGCCGCCGAGCAGCGCGAGCAGCACCGTCGACTCGAAGCCGTACATGTGCTGCGCGGGCACCGTGCCGATCAGCGTGGCCGCGCGGCCGTCGAGCAGGCCGAGGCGATCGGCCGCCGCGCGCACGCAGCCGACCAGGAAGCCCCAGGTCTTGCGGTGCGGCACCGGCTCGCCGGTCGAGCCGGACGTGAACACATAGGCCATGATCCGCGCCGCATCGATCTGCGGGACGGCGAACGGCGCGTCGCTCGCCGGTTCGCCGGGCGCGGCGTCGGGATACGCGAAGCGCGGCAGGTCGATCGTGCAATCGGGCGCGTCGTGCAGGCAGAACGCGTCGGGTGCGAACGACGCGAGCTGGCGAACCATTTCCGGCGTGTGCGTCGACGGCAGCAGGCTGATCCTGCCGGCGACGAGCGCCGCGCACAGGCTGACCGCGAAGCGATAGCGGTCGCGGCACACGTTGAACACGTGGCCGCCGGCGGGCAGCGCGGCGGCCACGCGCGCGACGTCGGCGACGAACGCGCGCACGGTGACGGGCGCGCCGTCGCGCCAGGCGATCGTTTGGTCCGGCGAGGAATGGAATACCAGCGGGTGAGTCGGCATAAATCGGTCAAGACGGAAACGAAGGCCGGCGCGGCCGCGGGGCCGCGCCGGTCATGAATTCATCGCGAGCCCTGCGATGCGTGGGTCGACGCGCGATACGCGCGCACCGCGTCGACCATCCGCGGCCGCGGCTCGTGCGGCAGCGCGAAACGCCGGCACGCATGCTCGGCCGCGAACATCACGGCGACGAGCGGCAGCGACAGATAGTTCGCGAAGGTCGACCACGTGACGATCGACGCGGTCGCGAACAGCAGTGTCGACACGGCGGCGATCGCGACGAAGAACAGCGTCCACGCGAGCGTGATCCGCCGCGTGTAGCGCGCGACGGCCGGCGTGACCGTGCCGTGGATCATCGCCGCGAAGCGCGTGCACAGCGGCACCTCGCCGGCCACGAGGGTGCGGCCGAACAGCAGCGCCATCGCGACGTTGAAGCTCGCGTGCTCCAGATACAGGCCCCATTCGAAGTGCCGCGCGAGCGGCGCGCGCGCGGCCCACAGCGCGGCGGCAACCAGCAGCCAGGCCGGCACGAACCACGCGCGCCGTGGCGAGCGCAGCGCCGCGCCCAGCGCGAGCAGCAGCGGCGGCACGAGCGCCATCGCGAGACCGAAGCCGTGCGCGCCGGGTGTCGCGCTCGCGTAGTGCGCGCCGGCCTGGTAGGCGGCCACGGCGCCGACTGCGGCGACACCGCGCACGACGGCCAGCAGCCGGCTCATCGGTGGCCTCCGGGCGCGCGGCGGTCGGCGGCCGGGCTGCAGCGGCTGACGGGCGGGCGAACCGGAACGGCGCGCAAGGGCGGATGCGGCATGACTGGAAACATCGGGCGGATCGTGGACGGACGCGGAGCGGGCCGTCAAACATCATATGAATGGTGGCCGGGACGCGGGTCCGGGCCGCTGGTCGGGCACGCTCATTTTAGGGCCGCTGCCGCGCGGGTTCGGGGCGGCGGCGACCGGGTTTTGTAACGGATTGTATGGCACCGGACGAACGATTTCGCGGGGTCGGTCCATTTCCATCCAAAGCGGCTCAAGCGTCTCGTGCGTTCGCGCCCGAAACGGGCCGCGGCGATGGCTCGCCAGTCTTGTAACCATTCGCGGTATACGACCCGATACCCTTCCTCTAGAATCCGCGTAACTTTTACAAACGATCCCCAACGACGCAGGCGGGGAAGCCGGCAGACGCCGGAGGGACGGAGATTTCGCACGCGCCGGGCGTGCCCGACGGTTGCCGTTTCCGTGCACCTCCCGCTGCCATGGGCCGCCTGCACGCACCCATGATGAACGCACTGGAACAAGAGCTCGCCACGCTGATCATCGGCGAATTGAATCTCGACGACGTCCCGCTCGACACAGTGACGGCCGACATGCCGCTGTATGGCGAAGGTTTCGGGCTCGACTCCATCGACATCCTGGAAATCGCGCTGCTGATTTCGAAGAAATACGGCTTCGAACTGCGCTCGGACAATCCGGACAACCAAAAGATCTTTGCGACGCTCGGTGCGCTGGCGGCCTACGTCGCCGCGCATCGCACGAAGTGACGACGGCGCTCGACGGACGACGCGGCCGCGTCGATCGAGGTGACAACGCGATGAACGGAGCCATTCGATGCGGGCGCTCGTGACGGGCGGCAGCGGCGCACTCGGGCAGGCAATCTGCACGGCGCTCGCGCAGGCCGGCCATGAAGTGTGGGTGCAGGCGAACCGCCATCTCGCGCAGGCGGAGGCCGTCGCGCAGCAGATCGTCGCGGCCGGTGGCGCCGCGCACGCGATCGCGTTCGACGTGACCGATGCCGATGCGACGCTCGCCGCGCTGCAGCCGTTCATCGACGATGCGCCGGTGCAGATCCTCGTCAACAACGCGGGCATTCACGACGACGCGCCGATGGCCGGCATGTCGCGCCGGCAATGGCACAGCGTGATCGACGTGACGCTCAACGGCTTTTTCAACGTCACGCAGCCGCTGCTGCTGCCGATGATCCGTACGCGGCGCGGCCGAATCGTCAACATCGCGTCGGTGGCCGGCGTGACCGGCAATCGCGGGCAGGCCAACTACGCGGCCGCGAAGGCGGGGCTGATCGGCGCGACGAAGTCGCTGTCGCTGGAGCTCGCGTCGCGTGGCATTACCGTGAACGCGGTGGCGCCCGGCATCATCGCGTCGCCGATGGCCGAGCACGCGTTTCCCGCCGAACGCATCAAGCAGCTCGTGCCCGCGCAGCGCGCGGGCCGGCCCGACGAAGTCGCGGCGATGGTCGCGTACCTGGTGTCCGACGCCGCGGCCTATGTGACGGGGCAGGTGTTGTCGGTCAACGGCGGGCTCGCGTGACGAAGCGCGCCGCGTTGGCCTGACGTAACGCAACGCGGTGCAGTGCCGCGTGGTCGCGCGGCCTGCGCCGCATAGTGAGGAAATCGAAGTGTCCGTGCATCCAGCCCACGCCGAACGGCGCCCAAGTTCGCCGTTGCCCGTCGCCCCGGCGTTCGCGCACGTCGGCGGCCGCGCACTGCGGCTCGTCCAGATGAGCGATGCGCGGCTCGTCGCGCTGCTGCACGACGCGCGCAGCCGGGGCGACGGACTCGATCGCGTGTTTCCCGGCGCGCTGGGTGCGGTGTGCATCGGCGCACCGGGCGCGCAGCACGCGTCGCGCGCGCAGGCGCTGGCGCGGATGCTGACCGATGCCGCGCCCGACCTGCCGGTCGCCCCGGTGCAGATGACGCTGCTCGGTGCCGAAGCCGCACCGGGCGATGCCGTCTGCGAACTGTGGCAATGCGATGCGCACGACCTGCGCAGCGAACGGCGCGGTGCGCTGCACTACCGCTACAGCGAAACGGCGGGGCTCGTGTTCGGCAGCCTCGTCGTGCACGAGACGGACGCGGCGTACGACGCGCCGCACGACGGCGGCACGCCGCTCGAACGCGCGACATTCGACGCGTACCGCGCGCTGTTCGACCTGCTCGATACGCTCGGCACGCCGCATCCGCTGCGGATCTGGAACACCGTGCCGGCGATCAACGCGGTGCAGCGCGGGATCGAGCGCTATCGTCAGTTCAATATCGGTCGTCAGCGTGCGTTCGATGCGTGCCGACGCGCGCTCACGGGCAGCGTGCCGGCCGCGTGCGCGCTCGGTTCGGTCATGCCGGTCGCGGGCGAAGCATCGCCGGCCGCGCCGCTCGCGATTCATTTCCTCGCGAGCCGCACGCCGGCCGATTCCATCGAGAATCCGCGTCAGGTCAGCGCGTATCACTATCCGGCGCAGTACGGCCCGCGTGCGCCGACGTTCGCGCGCGCGGCCGCGTGGGCCGCCGACCATGCGGCGCCGGTGCTGTTCGTCTCGGGCACCGCGAGCATCGTCGGGCACCGTACCGTGCATCGCGGCGACGTCGTCGCGCAGACGCGCGAGACGGTCGCGAATCTCGCGGCCGTGCTCGAGCAGGCCGCGCGGCAGGGGCACGGCCCGTTCTCGCTCGCCGACCTGAACTATCGCGTCTACGTGCGCGACGCCGGCGACACCGCGGCGCTGGCCGCGATCGATCGCGTGCTGCGCGACACGGCCGGTCCTCACGTTCGGCCGCTGTTCGTGCATGCGGACGTGTGTCGCGACGACCTGCTGGTCGAGATCGAGGCCAGCGCCGGTCATGCGATGGAGTGGCTGTCATGAAGCGCGAGCGCCTCGCGATCGGGCAGCCGGCCGGGCCTGCGGCCGGCGTCGACGACGCGTGCCGGCGTTCGTCGGCAAGTCATACACTTTTGTCAGGCTCCCCGTCTTCCCCATCGGCTGTTCCCATGTCCAAGCTGCACGCGTCGTCCACCCATCTCGTCCTGATTCCGAGCTACAACCCGGGCGCCAAGGTCGACACGACCGTGCGCAATGCCCGCGCGCAATGGAATCCGGTGTGGGTCGTCGTCGACGGCAGCACCGACGGCAGCGCCGAACGGCTGCAGGCGATGGCCGGGCGCGATCCCGGCCTGCGCGTGATCGTGCTGCCGGAGAATCGCGGCAAGGGCGCCGCGGTGCTCGCGGGGCTCGACGCGGCGGCCGCGAGCGGCTTCACGCACGTGCTGACGATGGATTCCGACGGCCAGCATCCGGCCGACCTGATTCCCGCGTTCATGGCGGCGTCGCAGGCCGCTCCCGACGCGATGGTGCTCGGCGTGCCGAAGTTCGACGCCAGCGCGCCGCAGTTGCGCGTGCAGGGGCGCCGGCTGTCGAACGCGTGGGCCGACCTCGAGACGCTGTGGGCCGGGATCGGCGATTCGCTGTACGGCTTCCGCGTGTATCCGGTCGCCCCGCTGGCGGCGATCATGCGGCGCCAGCCGTGGATGCGCGGCTTCGACTTCGATCCCGAAGCGGCCGTGCGGCTGTGCTGGGCCGGCGTGCGCCCGATCCGCATCGACGCGCCGGTGCGCTATTTCGGCCGCCACGAAGGCGGCGTGTCGCATTTTCACTACGGCCGTGACAACGCGCTGCTTGCGTGGATGCACCTGCGCCTGTTCGCCGGCTTCGCGATGCGGCTGCCGATGCTGGTCGCGCGCCGCCTGACGCGGCGCCGCGACCGGACGGCCTGAGCGAAGGCCGGTCCGCTTTCGTTGCCGGCCGCCGCGCCGGGCGCGGCGATTGCCATGCTTTTCGTCGTCAATCCGGGGCCAGATCGCCGCGTCATGTCAATCTGCTGAGTAATGAGCGTGTCATCCGATGTAAACAACTGGTAATTTTCTGCCGGATTATGCAAAATCGCCGCTCCCAAATACAACTATCGAGGGATTCCGGGATGCAACTCAAGAAAGCGGTGGCGGCGTGTGGCGTGGCGTTTCTGTTGAGCGCGTGCGGCGGGGTGCAGAGCCTTGACGCGAACAGCCTGACGTCGGCGGGGACCAACCTGTACAAGGCGGCGACGCTGTCGGACAGCGACATCGCCGCGCTGTCGAACGAGTCGTGCAAGTCGAGCGACGCCGAATCGAAGATCGCCGCGCCGAACAGCGCGTACGCGAAGCGCCTGACGAAGGTGATGAAGGGCTTCGGCGACATGACGCTGAACGGCCAGAAGATCAACTACAAGGTCTACATGACCAAGGACGTCAACGCGTGGGCGATGGGCAACGGTTGCGTGCGCGTGTACAGCGGCCTGATGGACATGATGAACGACGACGAGCTGCGCGGCGTGATCGGCCATGAAATGGGCCACGTCGCACTCGGTCACTCGAAGAAGGCGATGCAGACGGCGTACGCGGTGAGCGCGGCGCGCACCGCGGCCGGCGCGGCATCGCCGGGCGTGGCGGCGCTGACGAGCTCGCAACTCGGCGACATCACCGAGAAGTTCATCAACGCGCAGTTCTCGCAGACGCAGGAAAGCGCGGCCGACGACTACTCGTTCGACCTGATGAAGCAGAAGAGCATGAACCAGAAGGGCCTCGTCACCGCGTTCCAGAAGCTCGCGCAACTGGACGGCGGCAAGAGCTCGATGATGAGCTCGCACCCGTCGTCGTCGAGCCGTGCGCAGCACATCCAGGATCGCATCGCGAAGGGCAGCTGATCGCACGACGAATCGCCGGCCGTCCGCGCCGGCGATCGGCAAGCGACATGAAAAACCCCACGCCCGTTGTTCGGGCGTGGGGTTTTGTCTTTGGGGCCTGCCTGCGCGCCGGTTACGGCACCATCCCCGGCAGCACGTACGCCTGCACGAGCGTGATCAGCCCGACGATCACCGCGAACAGCAGGCTGTGCCGCACCGTGAAGCGGAACAGCTCCGATTCCTTGCCGACGAGGCCCGTCGCCGCGCACGCGACCGCGATCGATTGCGGCGAGATCATCTTCGCGGTCACGCCGCCCGTCGTGTTCGCGGCGACCGCGAGCGTTTCGGGCACGCCGAGCTGATGCGCGGTGGCCTGCTGCAGCGAGCAGAACAGCGCGTTCGACGACGTGTCCGAGCCGGTCAGGAACACGCCGAGCCAGCCGAGGAACGGTGAGAAGAACGGGAACGCGCCGCCGGTCGCGGCCAGCATCAGCGCGAGCGTCGACGACATCCCCGAGTAGTTCGCGACGAACGCGAACGCGAGCACGAGGCCGATCGACAGGATCGGGCGCGTCAGTTCCTTCAGCGTCTCGCCGAACGTGACGAGCGCGTCGCGCGGCTTCATCCGCAACAGCGCCATCGAGATCAGCGCGGTCACGAGGATCGCGCTGCCGACCGCCGACACGAGATCGAGCTTCAGCACCGCGTCGAGCGCCTTCGGCGTCGCGGCGATCGGCGCGGTCTTCACGACGAGCTGGTCGAGCCCGGCCACGTGAAACTTCAGCACGGTCGACGCGAGCGCGCCGTGCGCGGCGAACAGCGCCTTGAACGGCGCGATGCTCCACACGGTGACGACGGCCGTCAGGATCAGGAACGGCGACCACGCGCGCACGGTTTGCGCGAGCGTGTACGGCGACGCCTGGCGGCTCGTGCCCGCTCCGTTGCCGCCCGCGCCGAATCCGGCGAGCGCCGCGCCGCCGCCGGACGCGACGATGCCGCCGGCCGTCTGCTTCGCGCTGCTCGGCTGCCAGACCTTCAGGAACGCGGCGAGCGACACGAGGCTGACGAGCGACGACGTGATGTCCGGCAGCTCGGGCCCGATGTGGTTCGACGTGAAGTACTGCGTGACCGCGAAGCTGCCGCCCGCGACGAGTGCGGCCGGCCACGTCTGCCGGACGCCGCGCAGCCCGTCCATCATGAACACGAGCCAGAACGGCACCGCGAGCGACAGCAGCGGCAGCTGACGGCCGGCCATCGCGCCGATGTGGAACGCGTCGATGCCCGTCACCTGCCCGGCGACGATGATCGGAATGCCCATCGCGCCGAACGCGACCGGCGCGGTGTTTGCAATCAGACACAGTCCGGCCGCATGCAGCGGCTTGAAGCCGAGGCCGACCAGCAGCGCGGCCGTGATCGCGACGGGCGCGCCGAAGCCGGCCGCGCCTTCGAGAAACGCACCGAACGAGAAGCCGATCAGCAGCATCTGCAGCCGCTGGTCGTCGGTGATCGACAGCACCGACGCGCGGATGACGTCGAACTGGCCGGTCTTCACGACGATCTTGTACAGGAACACCGCCGCGACGATGATCCACGCGATCGGCCACAGGCCGTACGCGAAGCCGAAGCCGGCCGCCGCGAGCGCCTGCGGCACGGGCATGCCGTACGCGACGATCGCGACGCCGAGCGCCAGCAGCAGCGTGATCGCGGCCGCGACGTGGCCCTTCATCCGCAACGCGGCGAGCGCGACGAAAAAGAAGATGATCGGAATCGCGGCGACGAGTGCCGACAGCCCGAGGCTGCCGAGCGGGGTGTAGATCTGGTGCCAAACCTGCATGGTTGTCTCCTCCATGGATTTATCGGGGTACGGGTTTGAAAGCGGATGCGCTATTCGGGCTGGCCGCGGGCGCGCAGCAGGTCGGACAGGCTGCGCGGCGCCGGTTCGAGTGGCGTGCGGTGCTGCGTCCAGCCCAGTTGTTTCGCGGGCGTGAGCGCCCGCAGGCGCGTCGCGGCCCAGCGGAACGCGCGGTACGCGCGCGGATGCGCGAACGCGCCCGACCAGAAGCGCCACACGAGTTCTTCCGTGCGGTGGTAGTTCGCGCCCTGGCCGCGCAACGGATGCGCGACCGGTTCGTCGGGCTTGCGGTTCGCTTCGGTGCGCAGCCGCACGAGCAATTGCGGGATCGGGATGCGCACCGGGCACACCTCGCCGCATGCGCCGCACAGCGTCGATGCGGTCGGCAGGTCGGCCGTCGCGTCGAGGCCGAGCAGGTGTGGCGAGATGATCTTGCCGATCGGGCCCGGGTAGGTCGTGCCGTATGCGTGGCCGCCGATGCGCGTATAGACGGGGCAGTGATTCATGCACGCGCCGCAGCGGATGCATTGCAGCGTCGCGCGCAACTGTTCGTCCGCGTACGCCTGCGTGCGGCCGTTGTCGAGCAGCACGAGATGCAGCTCGCGCGGGCCGTCGCGTTCGCCGTCGCGGCGCGGGCCCGAGATCAGGTTGAAGTAGGTCGTGATCGCCTGGCCGGTGGCCGAGCGCGTGAGCAGGCTCGACAGCGGCACGATGTGCTCGAGTTTCTCGACGACCTTCTCGATCCCCATGATCGCCACGTGCGTGTCGGGCACCGTCGTCGACAGGCGGCCGTTGCCTTCGTTCTCGACGAGCCACAGCGTGCCCGTGTCGGCCGCCGCGAAATTGACGCCGGACAGGCCGATGTCCGCTTCCGCGAACGCGCGGCGCAGCGCGCGCCGGCCGGTCTGGATCAGCTCGTCGACGTCTTCCGTGTAGCGCGCGCCGGGGAGGTGCGCCTCGAACAGTTCGGCGATGTCGCCGCGGGTCTTGTGGATCGCCGGCATCACGATGTGCGACGGCTTCTCGCCGGCGAGCTGCACGATGAATTCGCCCATGTCGGATTCGATGCAGTCGACCCCGTGCTCCGCGAGGTAATGATTCAGCTCGATTTCCTCGCTCGCCATCGACTTGCCCTTGATCACGCGGCGCGCCTTCTTCGCCTGCGCGATGCCGAGCACGATCGCGTTCGCATCGGCGGCCGTCTCGGCCCAGTGCACGTGCACGCCGGCTGCGGCGAGCTTCGTCTCCAGCCGTTCGAGCAGCGCGGGCAGCTGCGCGAGCGCGTGCTGCCGGACGGCTTCGCCGAGATCGCGCAGCTGCTGCAGCTCGGTGTCGTCGGGGAATTGCGTCGCGCGCTTGCCCTGCAGGAAGTCCATCGCGCCGCGAAAGCTCCGGCGCAGTGCCGGATCGTCGAGCGCGGCGCGCGCACGGGTCTTGAAGTCGCCGGGGGCGACGAATTGCAGCGGGTGGTCGCTCATCGCGGCAGGTCCTCGCAAGCGGGGGCGGCCGGCGGCGCGGCCGAATCGGTGACGATCACGACCCACAGGCGGCGCGGGCCGTGCGCGCCATAGGCGAGCGTCTGCTGGATGTCGGACGTCTTCGACGGGCCCGATACCAGCACGAGGTTGGTCGGCATGCCGGCTGGCCAGCGCTCCGCGTGCACGGCGGCGTGCAGGTCCGCATGCAGTGTGTTCGCATGGACGAGCGCGACGTGCAGCGGCGGCACCAGCGACACCGTACGCGGCGTGCCGGCATCGGGCGCGAGCACCAGGGTGCCGGTCGCCGCGATGCCCGAGCGCGCGACGGTGAAGCCCGCGTCGATCGTGTCGAACAGTTCGGTTTTCCACGCGTCGATCGGCCGGTCGAACGGCACGGGCGCGACCGTCTCGGGCAGCGCGCGGGCAAGCGCCGCGGATTCGGCGCGGGCCGCGTCGAGCAGCAGGCGGCGCACGCCGGCGTCGGCCAGACGTGCGGCGAGCTGCGCGGGCCATGCGTCGGCGGTTGCGCACCAGACTTCGGCGTGCGACGCGGCAAGTGCCGTCTGCATCGCCCGCACGCGTGCATCGGCGGCGGGGCCGGCCGATGCACGGCGCGTGTCGTAATGCGCGTCGATGCGTGCATCGAGCGCCGGCGCGGCGTTCGTCGCGACGCCCGGTGCGGCGGCGCGCAGCCGCGCGAGGATCGCGTCGCGCGCGCTCATTTCGATGCTCCGCGCAGCGAGCCGGCGCCAGCCGTGCGGCGCCACAGGAAGCTCGCGAGATGTTCGACGGGCAGCGCCGCGCCGGCCTTGGCCGCGGCGTGGCCGATGTTCAGCAGGCAGCCGCAGTCGGCCGACACGAGCCGGTCGCAGCCGGTCGCGCACGCCGACGCGACCTTGTCGCGCACCATCGCGCCGGAGATGTCCGGATGCTTCAGCGAGAACGTGCCGCCGAAGCCGCAGCATTCGGATTCGCGTTCGTGTTCGATGCGCGTCACGCCCGGCAGCGCGTCGACGAGCGCGACGCCGTGCACGCGCGTGCCCATCTCGCGCCGTGCCGCGCACGACGTGTGCAGCACGACGCGTTCGTCGGGTCCGGCGTCGGCCATGACCGCGTCGAGCTGCACGTCGAGCACATGGATGAGGAATTCGGCGAGTTCGTAGGTCCGCTCCGCGATCGCGCGTGCTTTCGGGCCGTGAACGGGATCGTCGGCGAACAGCGCCGGCCAGTGGTGCCGGATCATGCCCGCGCACGAGCCGGACGGCACGATCACCGGCCACGGTTGCGCGAACAGGTCGAGCTGCGCGGCCGCGACGCGGCGCGCCTCGTCGGGATTGCCGCTGCTGTAGGCCGGCTGCCCGCAACAGCTCTGGCCGCGCGGATAGTGGACCGTCAGGCCCTCGCGTTCCAGCAGGCGGACCGCGTCGAGCCCCGCTTCGGGGACGAACAGGTCGACCAGGCAGGTCGCGAACAGATAGACGTGCGCGGGGGCGGTGGGGTACGGCCGTGGGTTCATGTCTCGCTCCAGAGGCGACGACCCGGCGTGCGGAGCGTCGATTTCGCTGCATAATTCCCCCGTCCGCGCCGCAGCTCAAATTGGTTGGGCCAATCGGGGCGGCATGCATTCCGCGGGGAGACGCGACGATGGCGGCGATGACGGCACGGGGCCGGACCGAAGTGGTGATGCGCAAGATCGAGACGGCACTGCTCGACGGCACGTGGCCGGCCGGCGCGCGGCTGCCGGCCGAGCGCGTGCTCGCGCAGCAGTACGGCGTCGCGCGCAATACGGTGCGCGAGGCGACCCAGCGGCTCGTCGCGCGCGGGCTGCTGCAGAGCCGGCGCGGCGCGGGCGTCTACGTGACCGACCAGTTGCGCGCCGGCATCGCGTCGCCGTGGGGCCAACTGGTCGCCGATCATCCGGCGCTGCGCGACGACATCCTCGAATTCCGCCGCGTGCTGGAAGGCGCGACCGCCTATTTCGCCGCGCTGCGCGCCGATGCGAACGACCGACGCCGGATTCGCGCGCTGCTGCGCGAGCTCGAAACCGCGCACGCGAACGACGATGCGGCCGTCGAAGCCGCGACCGATGCGAAGCTGCACGAGGCGATCGCGCTCGCGTCGCACAACACGATGTTCCTGCACCTGCATACGAGCGTGATCGGAATGTTGCGCGAGCACATTTCGATCAACGTGGCCGGGATGACGACGGAGGACGAGCAGGCATCCGAGTTGCTGTTGTTGCAGCACCGGGTGGTGTGCGACGCGATTTGCGCGCACCGCCCCGAAGAGGCGCGCACCGCGATGCAGACGCATATCGACTACGTGCGCAGCCATTTCGAGCGCAGCGGCGATGCGTCATGAGATTGGTCGGACCAGCGGCTGCGATGGCCTGCGGGGCCGGCCCAATTGACCGGTTCGTCGGGCGCCCACTAGAATCGATCGCAACCCCTTGTCAGCCGCGCGCCGCGGCGATGACGTGCCCATTGATCCGACTGTCGAGGAAGCTTTCGTGCTCACGTCCCTGATCCGGCGCGCACCGGCCACGCCGTCGTGGCGCGCCGCATGCCGCCAGGCCCGCGCGCTGATCGTCTGCGCGCTGCTGCCGCTCGCCGCGTGCGCGACGCATCCGCCCGCCACCTCGCTCGATCGCCCCGTCTCGCACGCGTTGTCGGCCGATACCGCGACACCGTTGCACGCTGCGCTGGCCGCGCCGGAAGCCGCGCATCCGGGGCAGTCGGGCTTCCGGCTGCTGGCCGACGGCGCCACCGCGTTGCAGATGCGCATCGCGCTCGCGCGGGCGGCGACGAAGACGCTCGACATGCAGTACTACATCGCGACCGAGGATACGACCGGCAAGCTGCTGCTCGGCGCGGCGCTGTACGCGGCCGATCGCGGCGTGCGCGTGCGGATGCTGGTCGACGACCTGAACTTCGACGATATCGACCGCGTGATGGCTGCGCTCAATACGCACCAGAACATCGAGATCCGCGTGTTCAACCCGTTCGGCGCATCGCAGCGCGGCGTGGTCGAGCGCACGGCCAACTTCTTCACGCGGATCGACAGCTTCACGCGCCGGATGCACAACAAGGCGATGATCGCGGACAACCAGCTCGCGATCGTCGGCGGCCGCAATCTCGGCGACGAATACTTCAGTGCGAGCCCGACGCTCCAGTTCCGCGATCTCGACGTGCTGGCGGCCGGCCCCGTGACCCACGACATCTCGAAGAGCTTCGACGAATACTGGGCGAGCGCGAGCAGCTATCCGTTGCGGGTGCTCAATCATCAGAAGTTCGATCCGAAGGATCTCGACGCGATGCGCGACGAGTTGCGCGACCACTGGCGCAAGAATGCCGATCCGTACAACGCGAAGCCGCTGAACGCGACGCCGCTCGCACGGCAGATCGCACGCGACGAACTCGAACTCGTGTGGGCGCCGGCCGAATTCAAGGTCGATGCGCCGACCAAGGTCGCGCGGCCGACCGGCACCTACGTGAGCCCGCCGATGCAGCGCCTGGCGGAGCTGACGCGCGGCGCGCAGAAGGAATTCCTCGCGTTTTCGCCGTACTTCGTGCCGCACGACGCCGGCGTGAAGATCCTCGGCGATACGGCCGCGCGCGGCGTGCGCGTCGCGATCGTCACGAATTCGCTCGCGGCGACCGATGCGGTCGCGGTGCAGGCCGGCTATGCGCCGTACCGCGTGCCGCTGCTGCAGCGCGGCGTCGAGCTGTACGAATTCAAGTCGCAGCCCGACCAGCAGCCCGCGCGGCTGTTCGGGTCGCGCTCGCGTGCGAGCCTGCATGCGAAGGCGTACGTGATCGACCGGCAAATCCTCGTGATCGGCTCGCTGAACCTCGACCCGCGTTCCGCGTACCTGAACACCGAGCTCGCGCTCGTGATCCACAGCCCGGTGCTCGCGCAGCAGGCCGAGGCGATCTTCGCGCGCGTGACGCAGCCGGACGAAAGCTACCGCGTCACGCTCGCGAAGCGGACCGACGGCAGCCCGCCCGCGCTCGAATGGACGGGCACCGAAGGCGGCCAGACGACCACCTATCACGTCGACCCGCATGCGGGGCTGCTGCGCAACGTGATGACGGGCATCTTCACGCTGCTGCCGGTCGACGACCAGTTGTAAGGGCGGGAACGGCTCCGGCAAAACCCGCGATACCGGTGCGCGGGGAAAGATGATATGGTTGTGCGCGCAACGATATGGGTATCGTGAAGCGCGCCGGCGGATCGCACAATGCGGGCCGGAACGGTGCGCCGCACCTGCGCGATACGCGGCGCACGCATCGCTTGCGGCGCCGGCAGACGAGGACGATGCGCGGCGCCGCTCGCCGCGGCCGCGCGTCGCCCGCAACCGGAGTTCCCCATGCAACGTGTACCGAACCAGCCGTTCACGCGCCCCGCGCGCTTCTCCGAAGCCGAATGGCAGGCGCGTGTGCAGCTCGCGGCCGCCTACCGCATCTTCGATCACCTCGGCTGGACCGAGCTGATCTACAACCATATCTCGCTGCGCGTGCCGGGCGAGGACGGTCATTTCCTGATCAACCCGTTCGGGCTTCATTACCGCGAGGTGTGCGCGTCGAACCTCGTGAAGATCGACATCGACGGCAACGTGATCGGCCATTCCGACTGGCCGATCAATCCGGCCGGTTTCACGTTCCACAGCGCGATCCATGCGGCGCTGCCCGATGCGCATTGCGTGATGCACGTGCACACGACGCCGACGATGGCCGTGTGCTGTTCGCGCGACGGGCTGTCGTTCTCGAATTTCTATTCGGCGCAGCTGTACGGGAAGATCGCGTATCACGACTTCGAGGGCATCACCGTGCATCTCGAGGAAGGCCGGCGCATCGTCGACAGCGCGGGCGGGCGGCCCGTGCTGCTGCTGCGCAACCACGGGCCCGTGACGATCGGCGCGACGCTCGCGCAGACGTTTTCGCTGATGTGGCTGCTCAACCGTGCGTGCGAGGTGCAGGTCGCGACGCAGGCGATCGGCGATGCGCTGCCGATTGCGCCGCTCGTGCTCGAAGGGTGCGTGCGCGATTCGCTGAATTTCGACCCGAAGCATGGCGCGGGGCAGGACGCGTTCGACGCGCTGCAGCGGATCGTCGACCGGATCGATCCCGGCTATCGTGCATGAGGCGCGGCGCATGCAAAAAAAACGCGGCCGGGTGGCCGCGTGAATACTCGCAGACTCCTTCGGACGAAGGAAACAAGCAACTGTGGAACGAAGTGTAGCGAAAGGCCGCGCATGGATTCAGCCGTCAGGCTGCAAAGGTCTGTTCCAGCGTGACGCAGACTGGCGCGAGCGGCGTCGCGCAGGATCGTCGGCCGTGCGCGGTGCGCCGACAGGCGGTGCGGCGATTCGCAGCATGGCCGTTCGGCGGACTGTCGGCGCGGCGGCGATCGACTACCATCATGCGTAGCGCCCCCGTTCCGGCGGCGTACCACGTCGTACAAGGAGAATCCATGCTCAAGCTGCGTTTGCTCCAGGTCGCGTTATTCGCGGGTGTGCTGGCCGCCGGCAGCGCCGCTGCCGAGACGGTGCGCCTGTCCGCCAGTCTGCAGCCGTCGAGCGAAGTGCCGCCGACGGCGACCAAGGGCTCGGGCGCCGTCGCCGCCACCTACGACACGGCCACCCGCCTGCTGCAGTGGACGGTCACGTACGAACACCTCACGGGGCCGGCCACGGCCGCGCATTTCCACGGGCCCGCGCCGGTCGGCCAGAACGCCGGCGTGCAGGTGCCGATCCCGAAGGACGAGCTGGCGAGCCCCATCAAGGGTTCGAAGGCGCTCACCGACGAGCAGGTCACCGACCTGATGGGCGGCAGGTGGTACTTCAACCTTCATACGAAGGAACACCCGTCGGGCGAGATCCGCGGGCAGATGATGCCGGCGAACTGAGCGCCGGCGTGTGGCGTAGAGGCACCTGTCGAGCGACGCGGGAGCGTTCGCACGTACCATCGTCACATTGCGATGACGGAGTGCGTCCGATGAGTTGGCAAAGCAAGTTCGCCTGCTGGCTGCTGCGCTGGCAGTTTCGTCCGGAAACCACGCGCGAGGTGCTCGACCCCGCGCGTGCCCGGCGCTTTACCGACCTGCGGATGATCGTGCCGCGCCGGGCGCCGTCGGGCTACCGGCTGCGCCAGTGTTACGGCCCGGGCGACGCGCCGCTGCGCGGCGAATGGCTCGAGCGCACCGACTCGAGCGCGGCGCGCGTGCCCGGCCGCACGCTGCTGTATTTCCATGGCGGCGGCTACTACTTCTGTTCGACGAAAACCCACCGCCCGCTGGTGTTCGGGCTGACGAAGCGCGCGGGCGTGCGTTCTTTCTCGCTCGACTACCGGCTCGCGCCCGAAAACCGCTTCCCGGCCGCGCTCGACGATGCGCTCGCCGCGTACCGGCAACTGCTGGCGCTCGGCACGCCGCCCGAGTCGATCGTGTTCGGCGGCGATTCCGCGGGCGGCGGCCTCGCGCTCGCGACGCTCGTCGCGCTGCGCGATCGCGGCGAGCCGCTGCCGGCCGGCGCGATCCTGTTCTCGCCGTGGACGGACCTGGCCGGCACCGGCGACACGATGCGCAGCAACGACGGCCGCGACCCGATGTTCGCGGCCGCCGCGCTGCCGAAGGCCGCGAAGCTGTATCTCGGCGACGCGCCGGCGACGCATCCGTACGCGTCGCCGCTCCATGCGGACTTCGCGGGCTTGCCGCCGCTATACATCCAGGTCGGCAGCACCGAAGTGCTGCTCGACGATTCGCGCCGCGTCGCCGACAAGGCGAAGGCGGCCGGCGTTCAGGTGGAAATCGAGGTGTGGCCCGACATGCCGCACGTGTGGCAGCTGTACGCGCCGATGGTGCCGGAAGCGCGCGATGCGCTCGACCGCGCGGCCGCGTTCGTGCGCCGCGTCGCGGTCGCGCGCGCGGTTCAGCGTGCGGGCGAGGCGTCGATCGTCTGATAGGCGGCCTTGACGGCCACCGAACCGTACTTGCGTTCGAGCCGGCGCACGGTGAAGTGGCCGTGCGCCATCTGCTGGAAGTGGTCGATGAACAGCGTGTTGACGGTCGCGCCGAGCACGGCGCCGATCGCCGGGATCGACTTCGCGGCCATCTGCTCGGTCACCTGCACCGAGAAGCGCGACGCCACCGTCTGCACGAGCTTGAACACGGCCGCCGAGCTGTGCGCGGCGATGCCTTTGGCCGTGATGTCCGACGACGCCTTCGAGATCGCCTGCGCGAGCGCGCCGCGCAGCACGAAATAGCCGAGATCGGCGTCCTCCTCCTGCTTGTCCGGGTTGCCGCCCATGCCGAGCACGGCCAGGCATTGCAGCTGCGTATCGACCGACGTCAGGTCCTCGCCTTCGCTGCGTGCAATGTCGCATACCGAGCGGAAGATCAGCGTGGTCGTCACCGGCAGCTCGACCGGCAGCGCGAGAAAGCCGAACGCGCCGCCCGCCGCGCCGGTCGTCGCGACCGCGAGCTTGTGCAGCAGGTTGCTCGGCTTCTCGGGTTCGGCGTCCGGCGCCTGCGGCTTGCCGAGCGTGCGCAGCGCGATGTTCAGGCACTTGCGCAGCGCGAGCTGCGTCGCATCGTTGATCTTGCCGGTCGCGAAGTCCGGCAGCCGCGCGATCATTTTCTCGACCGGCGCGCCGAGCACGCCCGTCAGCTTCATCGTCAGCGACGGGCTTTCCAGCACCTGCTTCGCGCGCCGCAGCGCGTCCCGATCCTCCGGCGACAGCGTCGCGGCGGGGGAAATTGAAATCGGTTCCATCTCTCTCCTTGGCGTGAACGGGCCCTGAACCCATCGCCAGCCTAGATTACTCCGGCGTGCTAGAATTTTGAGATTCTTTGACTCGGCAAAAGTTGCATCGACAAAAAATGGCCGTCCACACTGCCGCCCACCATTCGAGCGGGCAAGTCCTGCCGTTCCGCGAATCGCTGCTCGCGATGATCGGGATCTCGTTCGTCACCATGCTGGTCGCGCTGGACCAGACGGTCGTCGGCACCGCGCTGCCGACCATCGTCGCCGAACTCCGCGGCTTCGACCTGTATGCGTGGGTCGCGACCTCGTATCTGCTCAGTTCCGTGATCACGGTGCCGATCTTCGGCCGGCTCGGCGACTATTACGGCCGCAAGCCGTTCGTGATCGCGTCGATCGTCGTGTTCACCGGCGCGTCGGTGCTGTGCGGGATGGCCAACGACATGCTGTCCCTCGTGCTCGCGCGGGGGCTGCAGGGAATCGGCGGCGGGATGCTGGTCGGCACCGCGTTCGCGTGCATTCCCGATCTGTTCCCCGATTCCGTCGTGCGGCTGCGCTGGCAGGTGCTGATGAGCTCGGCGTTCGGCATCGCGAACGCGGTCGGCCCGTCGCTCGGCGGCTTCCTGACCCAGTCGTTCGGCTGGCGTTCGGTGTTCTACGTGAACCTGCCGATCGGCATCTTGTCGTTGATCTTCGTGTGGCGCTACCTGCCGCATCTGCGCCACGTCGAGCATGATCGCAAGATGCGGCTCGACTGGCCGGGCGCGCTCCTGATCGCGCTGTCGCTCGGTGCGCTGCAGCTGTTCGTCGAATGGCTGCCGAAGTACGGCGCCGCGAGCTGGGCGTCGCTGCTGCTCGTCGTCGCGGTCGCGGCGGGCATCGGCCTGTGGCACTGGGAGAAGCGCTGCGCGCAGCCGATTCTGCCGTTCGACATGTTCGGCAACCGCGCGCTGTCCGCGCTGTTCGTGCTCGCGATCCTCGCCGGTTTCTCGATGTTCTCGCTGCTGTTCTACGCGCCGCTGCTGTTCCAGGGCGGCTTCGGGATGTCGCCGAAGGAGGCGGGGCTCGTGATCACGCCGCTCGTCGTGTTCATCACGATCGGCAGCATCATGAACGGTCGCGTCATCACGCGCATTCGCAACCCGAACACGATGCTGCACGTCGGCTTCGTGCTGTTCGCGCTCGCGTGCGCGGGCATCGTCGTGTCCACCCACGCGACGCCGGCCTGGATGCTGATGGCGCTGATGGTCGCGGGCGGCATCGGGCTTGGCTTCGTGCTGCCGAACCTGACCGTGTTCGCACAGCAGACGGCCGGCCGCGAGCATCTCGGCATCGCGACGGCGCTCTTGCAATCGTTGCGGATGGTCGGCGGGATGCTGGGCACCGCGCTCACCGGCACGCTCGTCAATCAGATGTATTCGGGCGGCGTGCGCAATGCGCTGTCGGCCGACCAGGCGATGCAGTGGCACGCGCGGCTCGCCGATCCGCAGATCCTGATCGATCGCGCGGCGCAGGGCGGTCTCGTCGCGGAGTTGACGCGTGCCGGGCATAATGGCGCGCTGCTGCTGGAAGCGGCCCGCGAATCGCTGGTCGGCGCGATTCACCTGGGCGTCGCGATGGCGGCGGTCGTCGCCGTGGTGTCGGTGTGGCAGTGCCGTCGCGTGCCGCCGATCGCGCTGCGGCGCAAGATCGAACCGCACGTCGCGGCCGATTGACCGATCGGGCGAGCGATTCGACGACTCAACGATTCACCGGAACGAAATCAGCGCATGGAAGAACAGGACCGCGTCGCGATCTTGCAGCAATTCGGACGCACGTATCGCGCATTCATGACCGCGTTCGAGGCGCACGTCGGGCAGCCGATGCCACGCTGGCGCATCATGGTCGCGCTGCACACGATGGACGGGCATGCGTCGCAGAAGAAGCTCGTCGAGGTGCTGCGCATCGATCCGGGCGCGCTCACGCGCCAGTTGAAGTCGCTCGACGCGCTCGGCTGGATCGAGCGCGAATCGGACGCGCGCGACAACCGCGTGACCAACGTCACGCTGACGGACGCAGGGCGCGCCGCGTTCGACGCATGCCTGCCGCGCCGCAAGGCGTTTCTCGAACAGACGATGGCGCAGCTGCCGGACGACGTGCTGAATGCGCTGTCGGGCGCGCTCGCGATGCTGGAGTCGCGGATCGCGGACGTCGGATCGACGCCGGCGTCTCCCTAAAGGGTAGGCAGGGAAGCCGCAACAAGCATCGGGAGGCGGCACGAAAGGCGCGCGCCCCGGCGATCGTGGCCGGCGCGGCAAGCGGGTCGAACGTGCCCGCCGCCGGCCGGCTTTTCACTTCAACTCATCTCACGTCGTTCACAGCTCGATGCGCGTGCCGAGCAACGCGAGGAACTGCGCGAGCCACGCCGGATGCGCGGGCCACGCGGGCGCGGTGACGAACGGCGCGTCGGTGACGGCCGCGTCGACCGGGATGTCCGCGTATTCGCCGCCCGCGAGCTTCACCTCCGGCGCGCAGGCCGGGTACGCCGAAATGCGCTTGCCGCGGATCACGTCGGCGGCCGCGAGCAGTTGCGCCGCGTGGCAGATCGCCGCGATCGGCTTGCCGGCTTCGGCGAACGCGCGCACGAGCGAAATCACCTTCGGATCGAGTCGCAGGTATTCGGGGGCGCGGCCGCCCGCGATCGCGAGCGCGTCGTAGCGCGATGCGTCGACGTCGTCGAACGCCGCGTTCAGCGTGAACTGGTGGCCGGGCTTCTCGGTGTAGGTCTGGTCGCCTTCGAAATCGTGGATCGCAGTCTTGATCTTGTCGCCCGCGCGCTTGCCCGGGCAGACTGCATCGACGTGGTGGCCGACGGCCTGCAGCGCCTGGAACGGCACCATCGTTTCGTAGTCTTCGGCGAAATCGCCGGTCAGGAACAGGATCTTCTTCGCGGCCATGGCTTTCTCCAGTGAAGCAGCGTTGAAGGCCCGGTCGCGCCGTGCATGACGGCCGCGACGGGCCCCGAGGACGAAAGCGCAGTGTACTCCGGCCGATTGAAGCGCGCGTGACGGCCGCCGCGCGCGAGCGGCGGGGCGGCATCGCGCGCGGCGTGCGTCAGAAGAAGGTTTCGACGACTTCCGTCACGCGGAACTGCGGATCGAGCACGAGCACCTGGCGCCACTTGTCGAACGTCAGGCACGGGTGCGAGATGTCGAACGCGACCATGTCGCCGACCTTCACGTCCGCGCCCGGCGGGATCTGCAGGTACGCGTGCTGGTCCATCATCCCGGTGACGGCCCAGCCTTCGGTGGCGGCGACGTCGCGCGGCGCGGTGTCGCGGCCCGGCCGGAAGTGGCGCGCCGGTTCGGGCAGGCCCGCGTCGAACGCCGCATCGCGCTTGCCGAGCGCGACGATCGCGCGGTCGGCTTCCGGCACCGACTGCACGTACGCCCACAGCTGCAGCGCCGGCAGCAGCCCTTCGCCCATCGAGCGGGCGATCGGGTTGCGCGCGAACACGTCGGTCTGCGCTTTCTTGTAGATGCCGACGTCGTGCGTCAGGTAGCAGCCCGGACGCAGCACGACTTCCGCGAAGCCCGCGTCGGATGCCTTCCTGAATTCTTCCGCGACCACGTCGTACCACGCCGAACCGGCGCCGGACAGGATCGCCGGCGTGCGCGCGAAGCGGCCGGCTTCGGCCAGCTCGCGCGTGAGCGCGACCGCCTGCTGCAGGAACGCGCGGATCTCGCCTTCCTCTTTCAGCACGCCTTCATAGAGCTCGATGCCGGCCAGCTTCAGCGTGTCCGGATAGCGCGCGATCGCGGCCAGCACGGCCTCGCGCTGCGCGGCGTCGCGCACGCCGGCGCGGCCGCCCGGCACGCCAAGCTCGATCAGCACGTTCAGCGATTTCTTCGCGTCGCCGAAGAAGCGGCCGAGCTGGTCGACGCTGTCCGCGGAATCGACCAGACAGAAGAACTCGAAATCGGGATCGGACAGCAGCCCCGCGATGATCGTCATGTTCTGGCGGCCGACCAGCTGGTTTGCGAGCAGCACGCGCCGTACGCCGCCGTGATACGCGGCCTGCGTCTGGTGCGCGGTCGCGAGCGTGATGCCCCACGCGCCGGCGTCGAGCTGGCGGCGGAACAGTTGCGGCGCCATCGTCGTCTTGCCGTGCGGCGCGAACTTGACGCCGTATTGCTGCACGAACGCCTGCATCCAGTTCAGGTTGTGCTCGACGCGATCCTCGTAAAGCACGGCGGCCGGCAGGCTGACGTCTTCCGCGAGCAGGTTCCATTCGAGCCGGCCGGCGTCGCCGAGCGGCACGCTCGCGCTCGGCACATTGCCCAGGCCCTTGCCGAACGGATCGATCGTCGCTTCCTGATAGTTTGTAACTTTCATGTCATCCCGCTCCATCATCACTATGCATTGCACTGAAGTTGACATGCAGATGGTACAGAAAGTAGCATCGGCGCGGTGATGTTATTTAATAACATCAAGTTCCGCACCCTTTCCGTCGATGAACGCGCCCGCTTCCCCGTCCGCTCCGCTTGCCGCCGAGTCTCATCCCGCGCTGGCCGCCCCGCCGGTCCTCGACATCGTCGCGCGGATCGCCGAGTGCGCGCCCGAGCTGCGCGAAGCCGAGCGCAAGGTCGCCGCGTTCATCCTCGCCGATCTGGCGCGCGCCGCGCATGCGAGCATCGGCGCGCTCGCGCGGGATGCGGAGGTCAGCGTCGCGACGGTCACGCGCTTCGCGAAGGCCGTCGGCTGCCGCGACGTGCGCGAACTGAAGGTGCTCGTCGCGCAGGCGGCGGCCGTCGGCCAGCGCTTCCTGGTGCCGTCCGACGACGCGCCGGCCGACGACGCGAGCCCCGCGTCGATGGTCTACGACGAGATTCGCGTGGCGCTCGCGCACAACCACCAGCTGCTGCGCAACACGTCGTTCGATGCGGCGGCCGACCTGCTCGCCGGCGCGAAGATGACCTACGTGTACGGGCAGGGCGGCGGCTCGACCGCGCTGGCCGACGAGCTGCGCTTCCGGCTCGTGCGTTTCGGCCGGCCGGTCGCGAGCTACCAGGACAGCCTGCTGCAGCGGATGGTGGCCGCGACGCTGTCGAGCGACACCGCCGTCGTCGCGTTGTCGGTGAGCGGGCGCGTGCCCGAGCTGCTCGAAAGCTGCCGGCTCGCGAAGCGCTACGGCGCGAAGCTGATCGCGATCACCGCGCCGGCGTCGCCGCTCGCGAAGCTCGCCGACCACCTGATTCCCGTCGTCGCGTTCGAAACCGATTTCATCTACAAGCCGTCGACCTCGCGCTACGCGATGATGATGGCGATCGACGTGCTCGTCACCGGCGTCGCATTGCGGCTCGGCGATGCGGGCCGGGAATCGCTGCGCCGCATCAAACACGCGCTCGATGCGCACCGCGGCGGCGGCGACCGTCAACCGGTAGGAGACTGACCATGCATTCGCATCCCGAAGCGGCCGATACGCTGATCGTCGGCGCGCAGCTGTACGACGGCACCGGCGCGCCGCCCGTCACGCGCGACGTCGCGATCCGCAACGGCCTGATCGCGGCGATCGGCAACCTGTCGAACTGGCTCGCCGAAAACGTCGTCGACGCGAACGGCCGTGCGCTCGCGCCGGGTTTCGTCGACGTGCACACGCACGACGACACGCACGTGATCCGCGCGCCGGAGATGATCCCGAAGATCTCGCAGGGCGTGACGACCGTGATCGTCGGCAACTGCGGGATCAGCGCATCGCCGGTGACGCTTGCCGGCGATCCGCCCGACCCGATGAACCTGCTCGGCGAGCGCGGTGCGTTCCGGTACCCGACCTTCGCCGCTTACGTCGCGGCCGTGAACGACGCGCGTCCGGCCGTGAACGTCGCGGCGCTCGTCGGCCATACGGCGCTGCGCAACAACCAGATGGACCGCCTCGACCGCGCGGCGACCGACGGCGAGATCGCCGGCATGCGCGCGCAGCTCGAGGAGGCGCTCGCGAACGGCGCGCTCGGCCTGTCGTCGGGCCTGGCGTACGGCTCCGCGTTCGCGGCGCCGACCGAGGAAGTGATGGCGCTCGCCGAGCCGCTCGCCCAGGCCGGCGCGCTGTACACGACGCACATGCGCACCGAGTTCGACGCGATCCTCGACGCGATGGACGAGGCCTATCGCGTCGGCCGCCACGCGCAGGTGCCGGTCGTGATCTCGCACCTGAAGTGCGCGGGCCCGTCGAACTGGGGGCGCAGCACCGAGGTGCTCGCGTCGCTCGAAGGCGCGCGCCGCTACCAGCCGGTCGGCTGCGACTGCTATCCGTACAGCCGCAGTTCGTCGACGCTCGACCTGAAGCAGGTGACCGGTGACATCGACATCACGATCACGTGGTCGGAGCCGCATCCGGAAGTCGCGGGCAAGCTGCTGAAGGCGATCGCGGCCGACTGGGGCATGACCGAGCAGGAAGCCGCGCAGCGCATTCGCCCGGCGGGCGCCGTGTACCACAACATGTCCGAGGACGACGTGCGCCGGATTCTGTCGCATCCGGCGACGATGGTGGGCTCGGACGGCCTGCCGAACGATCCGCTGCCGCATCCGCGGCTGTGGGGCGCGTTTCCGCGCGTGCTCGGCCATTACGTACGCGAGACCAACTTGCTGCCGCTCGAGGAGGCGATCCGCAAGATGACGTCGCTGTCCGCGCGCCGCTACGGGATCGCGAAGCGCGGCGAAGTGCATGTCGGCTACCACGCGGATCTCGTGCTGTTCGATCCGGCGAGCGTGATCGACGCGGCGACGTTCGAGAAGCCGCAACAGCCCGCGCACGGGATCGACGCGGTGTGGGTGAACGGCGTGCTGACCTACGAAAACGGCCAGCCGACCGGCGAGCGCGCCGGCGGTTTCGTCGCACGCGGCGAGCGTGTGCCGGCCAGCGCCGACGCGGCGTTCTGAACGCGGCGTGTGTTCCGATCTTCCGCGTGTGCCCAAGCCGGCGCGCGCATCCGTAACCGAAATGTGAGGAGTGAAACGATGAAGCGATATGGCGTAGGCGAAGCGAAGGGGACCGGCGGCCAGGTGATGCCGTTTGCACGCGCGGTCGAAGCCGACGGCTGGCTGTACGTGTCGGGCCAGACGCCGATGGTGAACGGCGAGGTCGTCGAAGGCGGGATCGTCACGCAGTCGAAGCAGACGATCGAGAACGTGATCGCGATCCTGAAGGAAGCCGGCTACGGCCTCGAGCACGTCGTGCGCTGCGGCGTGTGGCTCGACGACGCGCGCGATTTCGCGTCGTTCAACAAGGTGTTCGTGTCGTACTTCGGCGAGAACCCGCCGGCGCGGGCCTGCGTGCAGTCGAGCATGGTCATCGACTGCAAGGTCGAGGTCGATTGCATCGCTTACAAGCCGCCGGTGAAGTAACGCGGCGAGGGCGGAAGCTGTACAACAAGGCCGGTGCATGGACGTGCACCGGCCTTTTGCATTTGGCGAGATCGATGCGAGGGCGAGCAGATGAGCGGAGGGCGTTCAAATACAACTCGGTTGAAGTAGGTGCGAGCGGCCCGGAACTTTGCATTGTGTGACGAAGTTTTTCCAACGGGCCTCGACGTGACACCTGTCTGAGCGGACTGCGACAGCGAGCCGCAGATGCATGGCGCGATTCGCCGGGTACAACCGCCTTTCAATCCAGAGGGCGAGGTGTTTTGATGGAAAGCGTGCGTTGGGATGAGATCGAGGTCTTCGTCAGAGCAGAGGTAGGGCTTGGCAAATCGACGCCGTTGTTCGCCGCCACGAGGCTTTGGGAGGATCTTGGCCAGACCGGCGACGAAGCCGACGATTTCATGGGTCGCTTTTTCGAGCGTTTTTCCGTGGATGCCGGCGACTTCGATTTTCACCGGTATTTCCTGATGGAGGGCGAAGGGGGCTTCTATTCGTTGTTCCGTCGATGGGTGCTCCGAAAACCGCACGCTCTCGAACGGGAACCGATCACGCTGGCGATGCTGTACCGCGCAGCGGTTGAACGGAAATGGGATGCGCGACAACTGACCGAGCTATCGTGAGGAGTCGAGTGAGCAGGTGCGCATGACTTCCGGAAGGCTGAGCGTAAGAGATAGGCGGGAAGGTCAGGGTGATATGCCGTAATCTAACCGGAGGGTATTGGATGTTGTCGATTGATTCCAGTGGGATGGTTGTGACTCCGCGCGTAGTGCGGGCCAGAAAAATCCAAATTGAGCGCGGTGCGATGCAGAGGATTAGTGGGATTGTCGTCCATCAAACAGGTGGTTCGACTGCGGCTTCTGCGCTCAGCAGCTATCGGAATGCGTCGGCCACTGGCGCGCATTTTCTGATTGAAAAAGACGGAACGATTTATCAGACGGCGTCTTTGAAGAAGCAGACTTGGCATGTTGGTCGAATCAAGGCGCGCTGTGTTGCCGAAATGCGTTGCACGCCCGTCGAACTGGAGCAACTTCGACGTTTTGATCCGCGTGGGGAAGACCGGCGGGAGATGCGCAAGGCGGTCCCGGACCGTTACCCGTCCAATACGGACAGCATTGGCGTGGAATTGGTCGGTGAAGCTCTGCCACTGAATGAGCCCAACCCTGATCGACGAACCTACGTCGCGGCGCCGGCTGCTCAGAACGATTCGTTGCGATGGCTTATCCACGCCCTTTCGGTAACGCTACGTGTTCCGGTGACAGAGGTTTTCCGTCACCCGGTAGTATCGCGGAAGAACCGGACGGAGGCGGCGAGAGTGCAATGGTGATTCGGATCGCAGTTTTGATGTTGGCGCTCGCGCTCAGCTACAGCGCGGCTGCGGGCACGCTGCCCAATAGGGTATCGCCTGGCGGCGCGGCACCCGCCGTTGTGCCGGAGTCAGTCGAAATCGTCAGGAACGGTGCGTGGTCGGCTGACATCAGCGGGGACGAAACGGCGGATATGTGTCGCACGTTCGTGCTTCGGCGTGCGGATGTCAGCGCATTTTTCAAGCGTGCGGACCGCGTAACAGAACGGGCGTACAGCCATGACCTGGACGCCGCGCGTTGCTATGCCGAAGGCGAAGCGCGTCTGGCAGGTGGTGGCGCGGCGAAATGGAGGATAGACCAGGCAAGGCGAGGCTTCATTTCCCTGCCCGATGGTCGAACAATCTACCTGTATTGTCCGAAGTGCCGGGCCGACGTATTCGCACCGAATTAGAGAAGCGCGCCTTCCGCAAGCGGGCAGTGTTGGCGGACCGAAATGTCCGCCAGCTCACGCATTTACTGCCGCGCCGTCCGCGCGTTATCCGGCATCGGCTGATTGTAATTCGTGCGGAACGGGTTGATGTCGAGCCCGCCGCGGCGCGTGTAACGCGCATACACCGCCAACTTCACCGGTTTGCACGCATGCAGGATGTCGAGGAAGATCCGCTCGACGCATTGCTCGTGAAAGCCCGTGTGATTGCGGAACGAGATGATGTAGCGCAGCAGCCCCGCGTGATCGATTTGCGGCCCGACGTAATGGATCTGCACGCTGCCCCAGTCGGGCTGCCCCGTGACCGGGCAGTTCGAGCGCAGCAGGTCGGACACGAGCGTCTCTTCGACCGGCGCCTCGTTCTCGCCGTCGGCCGCCGACAGCAGCGACGGGTCGGGTTCGTACACGTCGGTGTCGAGGTCGAGCCGGTCGAGCGACAGCCCGTCGAGCTCGTCCATCTCCAGCTTGCGGAAATCGTGCGCCGACACCAGCTGCACCGATACGCTCGCGCTGCACGCGGCCGATACGTCGCGCTTCAGCACGTCGCGCACCGTGTCGACCGAGTCGAACTTCGACTGCGCGAACGAACCGAGATACAGCTTGAACGACTTCGATTCGACGATGTTCGGCGATTCGGCCGGCACGTAGAACGTCGCGATCGCGACTTGCGGCTTGCCGCGCGCGTTGAGCCACGACAGCTCGTACGCGTTCCAGATGTCGGTGCCGAAGAACGGCAGCGCCGACGTGATGCCGAGCTGCTCGCGCGCGCCGGCGCGCGGGATCGGGAACAGCAGCGACGCGTCGTACTGCGCCGCGTAGACGGTGGCCTTGCCGAGCGGGGAATGTTCGGGATTCATCGTGTGACGCCTTTACGACAGGAAGAGGCGGTAAGCCGGGTTGGCGCTCTCTTCGACATACGGATAGCCGAGCGCCGCGAGGAAGCGTTCGAATTCGGCACGATCGGCCTGCGGCACCTGCAGCCCGACGAGGATCGAGCTGTAGTCCGCGCCCTGGTTGCGGTAGTGGAACAGGCTGATGTTCCAGTCCGGCGCCATCGACGACAGGAACTTCATCAGCGCGCCCGGCCGTTCCGGGAATTCGAAGCGGAACAGGCGCTCGTCGAGCGCGAGCGGCGAGCGGCCGCCGACCATGTAGCGGATGTGTTCCTTCGACAGCTCGTCGTGCGTCAGGTCGACGCTCTTGAAGCCGTGCGACTCGAAGTTCGCGGCGATCTCCGCCGATTCGCCGCGGCGCCTGATCTGCACGCCGACGAAGATGTGCGCGGATTGCGCATCGGCGATCCGGTAGTTGAACTCGGTGACGTTGCGATCGCCGACGAGCGAGCAGAAGCGCTTGAAGCTGCCGCGTTCCTCGGGGATCGTGACCGCGAACACCGCTTCGCGCGCCTCGCCGACCTCCGCGCGCTCGGCGACGAAGCGCATCCGGTCGAAATTCATGTTCGCGCCGGACGTGACCGCGACGAGCGTCTGGTTTTCGATACCTTCGCGTTCCGCGTACAGCTTCGCCCCCGCGACCGCGAGCGCGCCGGACGGCTCGAGCACGCTGCGCGTGTCCTGGAACACGTCCTTGATCGCCGCGCATAGCGCGTCGGTGTTGACCGTCACGACGCCGTCGAGGAATTCGCGGCACAGCCGGAAGGTTTCCTCGCCGACGAGCTTCACCGCGGTGCCGTCCGCGAACAGGCCGACTTCGCTCAGCTCGATGCGCTCGCCCGCGTCCAGCGACTGCGCCATCGCGCACGAATCCTCGGCCTGCACGCCGATCACCTTGATCTCCGGGCGCACCGCCTTCACGTACGCGGCGACGCCGGACGCGAGCCCGCCGCCGCCGATCGGCACGAAGATCGCGTGGATCGGACCCTGGTGCTGACGCAGGATCTCCATCGCGATCGTGCCTTGGCCGGCGATCACGTACGGATCGTCGAACGGGTGGACGAACGTGAGGTCGCGCTCCTGCTGGACCTTGACCGCGTGCGCGTACGCATCGCTGTACGATTCGCCCGCCTGGATCACCTCGACGCTCGGGCCGCCGTGCGCGCGCACCGCGTCGACCTTCACCTGCGGCGTCGTGACCGGGACGACGATCACGGCCTTGACGCCCATCCGGGCCGCCGAGAATGCGACGCCCTGCGCGTGGTTGCCGGCCGACGCCGTAATCACGCCGCGCGCGAGCGCGTCCGTCGGAATGTGCGCCATCTTGTTGTACGCGCCGCGCAGCTTGAACGAGAACACCGGCTGGTTGTCCTCGCGCTTCAGGTAAACGGCGTTGCGCAGCCGGGCCGACAGGTTGCGGGCCGGTTCGAGTTCCGTCTCGATCGCGACGTCGTAGACGCGCGCGGTGAGGATTTTCTTCAGGTAATCGTGGGATGCCATGGGCGCTCGCGTGCAGTGCGGATGCAGACGGTAAAGGGTCAATGATAGCGCCAAGGGTCCGCCCGCACGCAAGCGGCATGCCGGGCGGGCGGCTGCGGGCGGCCGTGTGTGCGTGCAGGCAGCGGATGCGCGCCGCCGGGCGCAGCATTTTGCCGGCGCTCTTTACCGTTTAACCGCATGGTTACCGACCGGACGGACGGCGAATGGTCGGACGAAACCGCGCCGAAGCCCGCCCGGCGCGGCTCGCGGCGATAGCCCCACGACCTGTCCGGCGTGTCACGGGCTGCCCGATCATGGGTTAGAATTCCGTTTTGAATCAAGGATTCGGAAGATGCAGAGGCACCCACGGATCGCACCGTTGAAGCCGACGCCGCGCGCAGCCAGCCCCGCGGCCGAACGGCATGCGCGCCGCGCGCGATCGTGCTGATGGTCCCGAGTGCCGCCAGGCCCTGTCGCCGGCCAGGAGGGGCGAGTCGCCCGCTCCGGCCCCATGAAGGACAGCCGCGCGCCTGGTAACAGAACAGATTTCCCCAAGATTGCGCCCACGCGCTTGCCGACGCCCGTGCACGGGATATCGGCCCTCCGAGTCGTCCGAACATGAACGCACCACAAGTTTTCGATCCGCATGGCGCGGCCGCCGCCGTCGCCGCCGACCCCGCGCCCCGCTTGCGCGAGATTCCCTACAACTACACGTCCTTCTCGGATCGCGAGATCGTGATCCGCCTGCTCGGCGAAGAGGCGTGGGCGGTGCTCGACGAACTGCGCGCCGAGCGCCGCACGGGCCGCTCGGCACGGATGCTGTATGAAGTGCTCGGCGACATCTGGGTCGTGCGCCGCAACCCCTATTTGCAGGACGACCTGCTCGACAACCCGAAACGCCGCGCGCTGCTGATCGAGGCGCTGAACCACCGCCTGACCGAGATCGGCAAGCGCCGCAGCGCCGATCTCACCGCGCACCGCGACGACGCCGGCCGGGAACGCGCGTCGCGCGTCGAGATGCTCGAAACCGCCGCGCAGCGCGCGGTCGACGAATTCGCCGACGAATTCGACAAGATGGCCGAGCTGCGCCGCCGCGCGACCAAGGCGCTCGGCCGCTGCACGCAGAAGGACAACATCCGCTTCGACGGGCTGTCGCGCGTGTCGCACGTGACGGACGCGACCGACTGGCGCGTCGAATACCCGTTCGTCGTGCTGACGCCGGACACCGAAGCCGAGATCGCCGCGCTGATCAAGGCGTGCTTCGAGCTCGGCCTGACCGTGATCCCGCGCGGCGGCGGCACCGGCTACACGGGCGGCGCGGTGCCGCTCACGCCGTTCTCCGCGGTGATCAACACCGAGAAGCTCGAACAGCTCGGCGCGGTCGAACTGACCGAGCTGCCGGGCGTCGCGCACAAGGTGCCGACGATCTTCTCCGGCGCGGGCGTCGTCACGCGCCGCGTGACCGAGGCGGCCGAAGCGGCCGGCTACGTGTTCGCGGTCGATCCGACCTCGCTCGACGCGTCGTGCATCGGCGGCAACGTCGCGATGAACGCGGGCGGCAAGAAGGCCGTGCTGTGGGGCACCGCGCTGGACAACCTCGCGTGGTGGCGAATGGTCGACCCGGACGGCAACTGGCTCGAAGTCACGCGCCACGAGCACAACCAGGGCAAGATCCACGACATCGCGGTCGCGCGCTTCGAGCTGAAGTGGTTCGACGGCGCATACGCGCCCGGCGAGAAGCTGCTCAAGACCGAGATGCTCGAGATCGAGGGCCGGCGCTTTCGCAAGGAAGGGCTCGGCAAGGACGTGACCGACAAGTTCCTCGCCGGCCTGCCGGGCGTGCAGAAGGAAGGCTGCGACGGGCTCATCACGTCCGCGCGCTGGGTGCTGCACAAGATGCCCGCGCATACGCGCACCGTCTGCCTCGAATTCTTCGGCCAGGCGCGCGAGGCGATCCCGAGCATCGTCGAGATCAAGGACTACCTGTTCGAGACGTCGAAGCAGGGCGGCGCGATCCTCGCGGGCCTCGAGCACCTCGACGAGCGCTACCTGCGCGCGGTCGGCTACGCGACCAAGAGCAAGCGCAACGCGTTCCCGAAGATGGTGCTGATCGGCGACATCGTCGGCGACGACGCCGATGCGGTCGCGCAGGCGACGTCCGAAGTGATCCGGATGGCGAACGGCAAGAGCGGCGAAGGCTTCGTCGCGGTCAGCGCGGAGGCGCGCAAGCGCTTCTGGCTCGACCGCAGCCGCACGGCCGCGATCGCGAAGCACACGAACGCGTTCAAGATCAACGAGGACGTCGTGATCCCGCTGAACCGGATGGGCGAGTACACCGACGGCATCGAGCGGATCAACATCGAGCTGTCGCTGAAGAACAAGCTGCAGCTGGTCGACGCGCTCGAGGCGTTCTTCAAGGGCGGCAACCTGCCGCTCGGCAAGACCGACGACGCGAACGAGATCCCGAGCGCCGAGCTGCTGGAAGACCGCGTGCAGCAGGCGCTGGAGCTGCTCAAGCGCGTGCGCGCGCGCTGGGAATTCGTGCGCGACCGGCTCGACCAGCCGCTGCGCGAGGCGCAGCACTACCTGGTGCAGCTCGGCTACGAGGCGCTCGCGGAGAAGTTCGCCGATCGCGCGGACGCGCAGCCGGGCGCGACCGTGTTCCACGTCACGCAGGACCGCACGGTCCGCATCTCGTGGAAGCAGGAGATCCGCGCGGAGCTGCGCGCGATCTTCAACGGCGGCGCGTTCAAGCCGATCCTCGACGAAGCGCAGGCGATCCACAAGCGCGTGCTGCGCGGCCGCGTGTTCGTCGCGCTGCACATGCATGCGGGCGACGGCAACGTCCACACCAACATCCCGGTCAACTCCGACAACTACGAGATGCTGCAGGACGCGCACGCGTCGGTGGCCCGCATCATGACGCTGGCGCGTTCGCTCGACGGCGTGATCTCCGGCGAACACGGGATCGGCATCACGAAGCTCGAGTTCCTGACCGACGACGAGATCGCCGAATTCCGCGCGTACAAGCAGCGCGTCGACCCGAACGGCCGTTTCAACAAGGGCAAGCTGCTCGACGGCGCCGATCTGCGCAACGCATACACGCCCAGCTTCGGGCTGATGGGCTACGAGTCGCTGATCATGCAGCAGTCCGACATCGGCGCGATCGCCGATTCGGTGAAGGACTGCCTGCGCTGCGGCAAGTGCAAGCCGGTGTGCGCGACCCACGTGCCGCGCGCGAACCTGCTGTACAGCCCGCGCAACAAGATCCTCGCGACGTCGCTGCTGGTCGAGGCGTTCCTGTACGAGGAGCAGACGCGCCGCGGCGTGTCGATCAAGCACTGGGACGAGTTCAACGACGTGGCCGACCACTGCACGGTGTGCCACAAGTGCGCGACGCCGTGCCCGGTGAAGATCGACTTCGGCGACGTGACGATGAACATGCGCAACCTGTTGCGCAAGATGGGCAAGAAGAAGTTCAACGCGGGCAACGCGGCGGGGATGTTCTTCCTGAACGCGACCAATCCGCAGACGATCAACCTCGCGCGCGGCGTGATGATGGGGGTGGGCTACAAGGTGCAGCGCTTCGCGAACGACATGCTGAAGAAGGTCGTGACGAAGCAGACGCAGCACCCGCCGGCGACGACCGGCAAGCCGCCGGCGGTCGAGCAGGTGATCCACTTCGTGAACAAGAAGATGCCGGGCAACCTGCCGAAGAAGACGGCGCGGGCGCTGCTGGACATCGAGGACAACAAGATCGTGCCGATCATCCGCAACCCGAAGTCGACGACCGTCGATTCGGAGGCGGTGTTCTACTTCCCCGGCTGCGGCTCCGAGCGGCTGTTCTCGCAGGTGGGGCTGGCCACGCAGGCGATGCTGTGGGAAGCGGGCGTGCAGACGGTGCTGCCGCCGGGCTACCTGTGCTGCGGCTATCCGCAGCGCGGCTCGGGGCAGTACGACAAGGCCGAGAAGATCGTCACGGACAACCGCGTGCTGTTCCACCGGGTCGCGAACACGCTGAACTATCTGGACATCAAGACGGTGGTGGTGTCGTGCGGCACGTGCTACGACCAGCTGGCGGGGTATGAATTCGACAAGATCTTCCCGGGGTGCCGGATCATCGACATCCACGAGTTCCTGCTCGAGAAGGGGATGAAGCTCGACGGGGTGACGGGCACGCGCTACATGTATCACGACCCGTGCCATACGCCGATCAAGACGATCGACCCGGTGAAGCTCGTCAACGAGCTGATGGGCGCGGAGAAGGACGGCTACAGGATCGAGAAGAACGATCGCTGCTGCGGGGAGTCGGGCACGCTGGCGGTCACGCGGCCGGACGTGTCGACGCAGGTGCGCTTCCGCAAGGAAGAGGAGATCCGCAAGGGCGCGGCGAAGCTGCGTGCGATTCCGGTGGTGGCGGGCGATGCGCCGGCGCCGGCCGCCGCGGGCGCGAACGGCCCGGACGTGAAGATCCTGACGAGCTGCCCGTCGTGCCTGCAGGGGCTGTCGCGCTACAACGAGGACGCGAACCTGGAGGCCGACTACATCGTGGTGGAAATCGCGCGTCAGGTGCTCGGCGAGAACTGGATGGCCGATTATGTCGCACGGGCGAACCATGGCGGGATCGAGCGCGTGCTGGTCTAATGCGGGCATGACGACCGCCCGGCGGGACTAGGATGAGAGCGGGCGCCGGCGCTGATGTGCCGGCGCCCGTCCACATGGGAGCGACGATGGAATGCGTGTTTTGCCGTGAAGACGGCGGCGAGGTGCTCTGGCAGGACGATGCGCTGCGTGTCGTGCTGGCCACCGGCGAGCACGACTACCCGGGCTTCTGCCGGGTGATCTGGGGTGCGCACGTGGCCGAGTTCTCCAATCTCGGCGAGCCCGAGCGGGCACATCTGATGCGCGTGGTCTACGCGGTCGAGCGGGCCGTGCGGCGCGTGATGCAGCCGAACAAGGTGAATCTCGCGAGCCTCGGCAACATGGTGCCGCACGTGCACTGGCACGTGATTCCGCGCTTTTCCAACGATGCCCATTTCCCGCAGCCCGTGTGGGCGCCGCGCCAGCGCAGCGTGTCCGAGGCGCTGCTGCGCTCGCGCGCGGCGCAGGCCTCGCTGCTGCACAATGCGGTGCGCGAGGAAATTCAACGCATGACCGATTCGAGGCAAGCATGAGCGGTTTGACTTCCACGACGCCGATTCCGTCCGGCGTCGTCGTGCACGCGGTGTCGCGCGTGCTCGAATTGCAGTACCCGAACGGCGAGAGTTACCGGATTCCGTTCGAGCTGATGCGCGTCTATTCGCCGTCGGCCGAGGTGCGCGGCCACGGGCCCGGCCAGGAGACGTTGCAGACCGGCAAGCGCGAAGTGACGATCACCGCGCTCGAGGGCGTCGGCAACTACGCGCTGCAGCCGACGTTCTCCGACGGCCATTCGACCGGCATCTACTCGTGGGACCTGCTGTACGAACTGGCGACGCAGCAGGACGCGCTGTGGCGCGACTATTTCGACAAACTGAAGGCGGCGGGCGTCGAGCGCGACGCGCCGATGCCGGCAGCCGCAGCGCCGCACGGCCACTGCCACTGAAATCGACGGCGCCCGCTCGGCGCCGTCTTGCCATTTACTGAGGATCAACGCGATGAGCAAAACCCACTTCGGCTTCGAAAGCGTCGAGGAAAACGAAAAAGCGAAGAAAGTGGCGGGCGTGTTTCATTCGGTCGCGAGCAACTACGATCTGATGAACGACCTGATGTCGGCGGGCATGCACCGCGCGTGGAAGGCGTTCACGATCGCGCAGGCGAACGTGCGCCCCGGCTTCAAGGTGCTCGACATCGCGGCCGGCACCGGCGACTTGACCAAGTCGTTCGCGAAGGCGGCCGGGCCGACGGGCGAGGTCTGGCATACCGACATCAACGAATCGATGCTGCGCGTCGGCCGCGACCGGCTGCTCGACAAGGGCGTCGTGACGCCGTCGCTGCTGTGCGACGCCGAGAAAATTCCGTTTCCGGACAACTACTTCGACGTGGTCACGGTCGCGTTCGGGCTGCGCAACATGACGCACAAGGATGCCGCGCTCGCCGAGATGCGCCGCGTGACGAAGCCCGGCGGCCGCGTGATGGTGCTGGAATTCTCGAAAGTCTGGGATCCGCTTAAAAAAGCGTACGACCTGTATTCTTTCAAAGTATTACCGTGGCTTGGCGACAAGTTCGCGAAAGATGCTGAAAGTTATCGGTATCTTGCTGAATCTATCCGGATGCACCCCGATCAGGACACGCTGAAGACGATGATGGAACAAGCGGGCCTCGATGCCGTCAAATATTACAATTTGTCAGGTGGCGTGGTAGCTTTACACCTAGGGACCAAGTACTAAGGGGTTCTTTCCCTACATTCGTCTTACATTCGGAGAAGCTGATGTCTGAATCGCGTTCGTTGTTCAACCGTAGCAAGCCGTCGAAGCCGTGGGCTCGACGGGTCGGCACGCTGCTGATGGTCGGCCTGCTCACGGCCGGCACGTTCGCATCGCTCGACGCCGAAGCGAAGCGCATGGGCGGCGGGCGCAGCATCGGCCGCCAGAGCTCCACCGTCACGCAGCGCCAGGCCACGCCGCCCGCGCAGCAGCCGATGCAGCAGGCCGCGCCGTCGCAGGCGCAGCGTACGAACCCGGCCGCGCCCACGCCGGCCGCGCAGCCCAACCGCTCGCGCTGGCTCGGGCCGATCGCCGGTCTCGCGGCCGGTCTCGGCATCGCGGCGCTGCTGTCGCACTTCGGCCTCGGTGGCGCGTTCGCGAGCATGATGGCGAACGTCATCGTGATCGCGTTGCTCGCGATGGTCGGCATCTGGCTGGTCCGCAAGTTCATGAACCGCCGTCGCCCGCAGGAGCCGGCATATTCGGTCGGCGGCGCTTCGTCGTCGTCGGGCGGCTATTCGCAAAGCCCCTCGTTCCAGCAGGGCAACACCGGCGGCAACTACGCGGGCAGCGGCAGCAGCTATGCCAATGAAGCGCAGGGCGTGTTCGGCGGCGGTGCGGCGGCCGCCGGCGCGGCAGGCGCGATGGCGGCTGCGCCGCTTCAAGTGCCGGCCGGCTTCGACACCGAAGCGTTTCTGCGCAGCGCGAAAGTCTATTTCGTGCGCCTGCAGGCCGCGTGGGACCAGGGCAACCTGGCCGACATCCGCGAGTTCACGACGCCCGAAATGTTCGCCGAGATCAAGATCGACCTCGATTCGCGCGGCAACGACGCGAACCAGACCGACGTCGTGCAGCTCGACGCGGAACTGGTCGCGATCGAGGATCGCGGCATCGAGCAGTCGGCGAGCGTGCGCTTCCATGGCCTGATCCGCGAATCGGCGAATACGTCGGCCGCACCGTTCGACGAGGTGTGGAACCTGTCGAAGTCGGGCAGCCAGGGCTGGCTGCTCGCGGGTATCCAGCAGATCAACACGCACTGAGCGTGGCCGGCGGCCCGCGCCGCCGGGCACCCGGGCGACGGCCGCCGCACTGCGACCGCTTGCCGCCCGGGTGTACGGTCAGGCACGGTCTGCCATCGATCCGACGTTACAATAGAAACCCGCGTGGGCGCCCGGCCTGCGCGGGTTTTTTCTTTCCCAGCCGATGACCTTTGCCGCCAAGCCTTTTGCTGCTGCCGTCAATCACCTGCTCGCGCGCGAATCGTGGGCGCGTGACCGCCTGATTCCCTATGCGGGCAAGACTGCCCGGATCGACGTGCCTCCCGTCACGCTCACGCTGCTGGTGCAGCCCGACGGCTATCTGTCGGCTGTCGACGCACACGATGCGCAACAGGTCGACGTGTCGATCGCGCTCGCCGGCGATACGGTCGCCGCGTTCCTGCAGGGCGGCCAGGCCGCCGTGATGAAGCACGTGAAGATCGAGGGCGACGCGGAATTCGCGACGCAGATCGCGAAACTGGCCGAGCATCTGCGCTGGGAACCGGAAGAAGATCTCGCGAAGCTGGTCGGCGACGCGGCGGCGTACCGGATCGCGACGGTCGTGCGCGATGCCGGCGCGCGCGCGCGCCGCACCGGACGCAACGTGCTCGACTCCGTCGCCGAATACTGGCTCGACGAGAACCCGCAAGTCGTCCGGCGTGCGTCGCTCGGCGGCTTCGACGCCGAACTGGCGCGCGCACGCGATGCGCTCGCGCGGGTCGAAAAGCGGGTCGAGCGACTCGAACAAAAAATCGGCGCGCGCACGGGTTCCAGCCCGCGCGGCGCGCACTGAGGGCCGCAGGGCATGCGCATTTTCCGTTTCATCAAGATTGTCTACACCGTCATCCGCTTTGGTCTCGACGAAGTGATGCTGTCCCGGATCGACGACCGGCGCGTGAAGCTGCTGCTGCGGATCACGACGATCGGTCGCCGTTACTCCGATCCGCCCGCCGTGCGGCTGCGCCACGCGCTCGAAAGCCTCGGCCCGATCTTCGTGAAGTTCGGCCAGGTGTTGTCGACGCGCCGCGACCTGCTGTCGGTCGATTTCGCGAACGAACTCGCGAAGCTGCAGGATCAGGTGCCGCCGTTCGATTCGGCCGTCGCGATCGCGATCATCGAGAAGTCGCTCGGCGCGCCGGTCGACGAGCTGTTCGACGAATTCGAGCGCGAGCCGATCGCGAGCGCATCGATCGCGCAGGTGCATTTCGCGAAGCTGAAGCAGGGCGTGCACGCGGGCAAGGCCGTCGCCGTCAAGGTGCTGCGGCCGAACATGCTGCCGGTGATCGATTCCGACCTCGCGCTGATGCGCGACATCGCGACGTGGACCGAACGCATGTGGGCCGACGGCCGGCGCCTGAAGCCGCGCGAGGTCGTCGCCGAATTCGACAAGTACCTGCACGACGAGCTCGACCTGATGCGCGAGGCCGCGAACGGCAGCCAGCTGCGCCGCAACTTCGCGGGCCTCGACCTGCTGCTCGTGCCCGAGATGTTCTGGGATTTCTCGACGTCGCAGGTGCTCGTGATGGAGCGCATGACCGGCGTGCCGATCAGCCAGGTCGAGACACTGCGCTCGGCCGGCGTCGACATCAAGAAGCTCGCGCGCGAAGGCGTCGAGATCTTCTTCACGCAGGTGTTCCGCGACGGTTTCTTCCATGCGGACATGCACCCCGGCAACATCCAGGTGAGCCTCGACCCGAACACGTTCGGCCGCTATATCGCGCTCGATTTCGGGATCGTCGGCGCGCTGTCCGATTTCGACAAGAACTACCTCGCGCAGAACTTCCTCGCGTTCTTCAAGCGCGACTACCACCGCGTCGCGACGCTTCACCTCGAATCGGGCTGGGTGCCGCCCGAGACGCGCGTCGAGGAGCTCGAAAGCGCGATCCGCGCGGTGTGCGAGCCGTATTTCGATCGCGCGCTGAAGGACATCTCGCTCGGCCAGGTGCTGATGCGCCTGTTCTCGACGTCGCGCCGCTTCAACGTCGAGATCCAGCCGCAGCTCGTGCTGCTGCAGAAGACGATGCTGAACGTCGAGGGGCTCGGCCGCTCGCTCGACCCCGAACTCGACCTGTGGAAGACCGCGAAGCCGTATCTCGAGCGCTGGATGACCGAGCAGATCGGCCTGCGCGGCTGGTACGAGCGGTTCAAGGTCGAGGCGCCGCAGTGGAGCAAGACGCTGCCGCAACTGCCGCGCCTGATCCACCATGCGATGGCCGCGCGCCACGACGCGCCGCGCGCCGCGAGCGAGGAGCTGATGCGTCAGGTCCTCGTCGAGCAGAAACGGACGAACCGGCTGCTGCAGGCGTTGCTGATCTTCGGCCTGGCCGTCGGCGTCGGGGCGCTCGTCGCGCGCGTGCTGCTCGCGCTCGCGTACGGCGCCTGACCGAAAGGAGCCACGCGATGTCCGAACCGAAACAGCCGTCCGCGTCGAGCGCCGCCGATTTCGCGACGCGCGACCCCGGCAGCGCGTCGTTCTGGGACGAGCGCTTCGAGCGAGGCGTGACGCCGTGGGAATTCGGCGGTGTGCCGGACGGGTTTCGCGCGTTCGCGCAGCGGCGCGACCCGTGTGCGGTGCTGATCCCGGGCTGCGGCAGTGCGCAGGAGGCCGGATGGCTCGCGCAGGCCGGCTGGCCGGTGCGCGCGATCGATTTCGCCGCGCAGGCGGTCGCTGCGGCGAAGGCGCAGCTCGGTGCGCATGCGGACGTCGTCGAGCAGGCCGATTTTTTCCAGTACCAGCCGCCGTTCGATGTGCAGTGGGTGTACGAGCGCGCGTTCCTGTGCGCGCTGCCGCCGAGCCTGCGCGCGAGCTATGCGGCGCGGATGGCCGAGCTGCTGCCCGCGGGCGGATTGCTGGCCGGTTATTTCTTCGTGGTGGCGAAACCGAAAGGGCCGCCGTTCGGGATCGAGCGAGCCGAACTCGACGCGCTGCTCGCGCCGCACTTCGAGCTGATCGAGGATCTGCCCGTGACCGATTCGCTGGCCGTGTTCGACGGGCACGAGCGCTGGCTCACGTGGCGTCGCCGCTGATGCGCGCGCGTCGCGGCCGTTGCCGGAGCGGGCCGGGGTTTCGGCTATAATTCAAGGTTTTGCAAGCCGTTTCCAGTTTCTGCGGGAAAAATATCATGCCGATCTACGCCTATCGATGCGAAGCGTGCGGTTTCGCGAAGGACGTGCTCCAGAAGATGAGCGACGCGCCGCTGTCGCAATGCCCTGAATGCGGGAAGGATGCTTTTCGCAAACAGGTGACTGCCGCCGGTTTCCAGCTGAAGGGCTCGGGGTGGTATGTCACCGATTTTCGCGGCGGCTCGGGCGGCGCCAGCGCACCGGCGACCGCGTCGGGCGACGCGGCGCCGGCGGCACCCGCGGCGGAAGCCGCACCGGCCGCGGCCGCGCCGGCTGCGACGAGCAGTTCGGGCAGTGCGGGCAGCACCACGACGACGAGCGCCGCGCCGGCACCGGCTGCGGCGCCCGCCGCCGGCACTTGATCGTCGCGGCCCGGCCGGGTCGCGACCAACCCGCGCTTCCGGCGCGGTTCATTGACGGCAGATGATGAAAAAGACGACCCTGAAAACGGTGTTCCTGACCGGCTTGCTGGTTCTCGTCCCGCTCGCGATCACGCTGTGGGTGCTCGGCCTCATCATCGGCACGATGGACCAGACGCTGCTCCTGCTGCCCGAATCGTGGCAGCCCGAGCGGATGCTCGGCTTCCATCTGCCGGGGATCGGCGCGGTGCTGACGCTCGCGTTCATCTTCGTCGTCGGACTGGCCACGCAGAACTTCATCGGCCAGAAGCTCGTCACGTGGTGGAACGCGGTCGTGCGTCACATCCCGGTCGTCGGGCCGATCTACACGAGCGTCAAGCAGGTATCGGACACGCTGCTGTCGAGTAGCGGCAACGCATTCCGCAAGGCGCTGCTGATCGAATACCCGCGCCGCGGCTCGTATACGATCGCGTTTCTGACCGGCACGCCCGGCGGCGACGTGGTCAACCATCTGACGGAAGAGTACGTGAGCGTGTACGTGCCCACGACGCCGAACCCGACGTCGGGCTTCTTCCTGATGTTGCCGAAGAGCGAAGTCATCGAACTCGACATGTCGGTCGATGCCGCGCTCAAGTACATCGTCTCGATGGGCGTCGTGGCGCCTTCGGCGCCGGCTCCGGCGCCCGCCCGTCGTCCCGTCGAGCCGCCGCTGTAAGTAAAGAATCATCGCCCGGGCCGCGCGTTGCGGCGCCCGTTGATCAAACCGAACGAAAGCAAACATCATGTCGATGCGTACTGAATACTGCGGTCTCGTGACCGAACACCTGCTGGGCCAAACCGTGTCGCTGTGCGGCTGGGTGCAGCGCCGCCGCGATCACGGCGGTGTGATCTTCATCGACCTGCGCGATCGTGAAGGCCTCGTGCAGGTGGTGTGCGACCCGGATCGCGCGGAAATGTTCGCGACCGCCGAAGGCGTGCGCAACGAGTTCTGCGTGCAGATCAAGGGCCTCGTGCGCAACCGTCCGGAAGGCACGGTCAACGCCGGCCTGAAGAGCGGCAAGATCGAAGTGCTGTGCCACGAACTGAACGTGCTGAACGCGTCGGTCACGCCGCCGTTCCAGCTCGACGACGACAACCTGTCGGAAACGACGCGCCTCACGCACCGCGTGCTCGACCTGCGCCGCCCGCAGATGCAGCACAACCTGCGCCTGCGCTACCGCGTCGCGATCGAGGCGCGCAAGTATCTCGACGAGCAGGGCTTCATCGACATCGAAACACCGATGCTGACGAAGAGCACGCCGGAAGGCGCGCGCGACTACCTCGTGCCGTCGCGCGTGAACGCCGGCCAGTTCTTCGCGCTGCCGCAGTCGCCGCAGCTGTTCAAGCAGCTGCTGATGGTCGCGAACTTCGACCGTTACTACCAGATCACCAAGTGCTTCCGCGACGAGGATCTCCGCGCCGACCGTCAGCCGGAATTCACGCAGATCGACTGCGAAACGTCGTTCCTCGGCGAGCAGGAAATCCGCGATCTGTTCGAAGACATGATCCGTCACATCTTCAAGACGACGATCGACGTCGAACTCGACGCGACATTCCCGGTGATGCCGTACTCGGAAGCGATGGCGCGTTTCGGTTCGGACAAGCCGGACCTGCGCGTGCAGCTCGAATTCACCGAGCTGACCGACGCGATGAAGGACGTCGACTTCAAGGTGTTCAGCACGCCGGCCAACGCGAAGGACGGCCGCGTCGCGGCGCTGCGCGTGCCGAAGGGCGGCGAGCTGTCGCGCGGCGACATCGACGGCTACACGGAATTCGTGCGCATCTACGGCGCGAAGGGCCTCGCCTGGATCAAGGTCAACGAGAAGGCGAAGGGCCGCGACGGCCTGCAAAGCCCGATCGTGAAGAACCTGCACGACGCGTCGATCGCGGCGATCCTCGAGCGTACCGGCGCTGAAGACGGCGACATCATCTTCTTCGCGGCCGATCGCGCGAAGGTCGTCAACGACAGCCTCGGCGCGCTGCGCCTGAAGATCGGCCATTCGGAATTCGGCAAGGCGAATGGCCTCGTCCAGGCCGGCTGGAAGCCGCTGTGGGTCGTCGACTTCCCGATGTTCGAATACGACGACGAAGACGCGCGCTACGTCGCCGCGCACCACCCGTTCACGAGCCCGAAGGACGAGCACCTCGAGTATCTCGAGACCGACCCGGGCCGCTGCCTCGCGAAGGCGTACGACATGGTGCTGAACGGCTGGGAAATCGGCGGCGGCTCGGTGCGTATCCACCGCGAGGAAGTGCAGAGCAAGGTGTTCCGCGCACTGAAGATCGGCGCGGAAGAGGCGCAACTGAAGTTCGGCTTCCTGCTGGACGCGCTGCAGTACGGCGCGCCGCCGCACGGCGGTATCGCATTCGGTCTCGACCGCATCGTCACGATGATGGCCGGCGCCGATTCGATCCGCGACGTGATCGCATTCCCGAAGACCCAGCGTGCGCAGGATCTGCTCACGCAGGCGCCGAGCCCGGTCGACGAGCGTCAGCTGCGCGAGCTGCACATCCGTCTGCGTCAGCCGGAGCAGCCGAAGGCGTAACGCGTTTTCGCACCCGGTCGTGCGCGCGGCGACGCGCGCGCGACATCCAACGAAAAGGCGCCGTGGTGCGCCTTTTTCGTTTTTTGCGGTACAGTCGCAGCACTTGCCGCACGTTCGGGCACAGGCCCCGCGCACGGCCCTGTGCCGCATGAAACCAAGATGACGAAGCCGCCGAAAATCCCCGAATCCGTTCTCGTCGTGATCTACACGCCCGAACTCGACGTGCTCGTGATCAAGCGTGCCGACCAGCCCGATTTCTGGCAATCGGTCACCGGCTCGAAGGACGCGCTCGACGAGCCGCTCACGCTCACCGCCGCACGCGAAGTGGCCGAGGAAACCGGCATCGCGGTCGGCACGCCGGACGTGCCGGCCACCGCGCTCGTCGACTGGCATCACCGGATCGAATACACGATCTATCCGCAATACCTGCATCGCTATGCGCCGGGCGTCACGCGCAACGTCGAGCACTGGTTCGGCCTGTGCGTGCCGCATCGCGTCGACGTGACGCTGTCGCCGCGCGAGCATGTCGACCATGCGTGGCTGCCGTTCCGCGAGGCGGCCGCGCGCTGCTTCTCGCCGTCGAACGCCGAGGCGATCCTGCAATTGCCCGCGCGCGTGGCCCTCATGCGTGCGCCGCACGGTTCGTCCGCATGAATGCGGAGACCCGCAAGCGTTTCGCGCAATTGCGGCAGATGTTCCTGCAGGAGCGCGGCTCCGCGTCGCGGCTCGCGTTTACGGCCGGCAACACCGTGCGGCTGTGCGAAACCGGCGGTGAATTCTTCCACGCGCTGATCGATCGGATCGACGCCGCCCGCGAGCAGGTGATGCTCGAAACCTACATCTTCTGCGACGACGAGGCCGGCCGCCCGGTGTCGGACGCGCTGATCCGCGCGGCGCAGCGCGGCGTGCGCGTGCGCGTGATCACCGACGGCATCGGCACCGCCCGCCTGCCGCTGTTCGACACATGGGCCGAGGCCGGCGTCGAGCACTGCATCTACAACCGCTTCCTGTTCGGCCGCTTCGGCTTCTCGCGCACGCACCGCAAGCTCGCGGTGATCGATCACGCGGTCGCGTTCTGCGGCGGCATCAACATCGTCGACGACTACACGCAGGGCAGCGCGACGCTGCCGTTCCCGCGCTGGGATTTCGCGGTCGAGATGGCCGGGCCCGCGGTGTCCGACGTGCGCGCCGCGTTCGAGCTGCAGTGGCACCGGATCCGGTTCGGCCACAAGCCGTATGCGCAGTACGCGGCCGGGCTGCATGGCGGCGAAGCGTTCCCGGACATGTTCCGGCGCTGGATGCGCAGCCACCGGTGGATCAAGGCCGGCGCGCTCCGGGTCGTGACTGAGCCGAGCGTCGCGTTCGTCGCGCGCGACAACGTCGTGAATCGCCGTGCGATCGAGAAAGCCTACCTCGCGGCGATCGGCCAGGCGCGCCAGCGGATCCTGCTCGCGAATCCGTACTTCATGCCGGGCCGCAAGCTGCGCCGCGCGCTGACGGGCGCGGCCCGCCGCGGCGTCGACGTGCAGGTGCTGATCGGCCGCAAGGAATTCACGGCGCTCGATACGGCCGTACCGTTCCTGTATCACGCGCTGTTGCGCGCAGGCGTGCGCGTCGCCGAATACGACAAGACGATCCTGCACGGCAAGGTCGCCGTGATCGACGACAACTGGGCGACGGTCGGCTCGTCGAATCTGGACGCGCTGAGCCTGATGCTGAACAATGAAGCGAACGTCGTGCTGGTGCGCTACGATGCAGTGACGAACCAGTTGCGCGACGCGATCGCCACCGCGTTCGCCGAAGGCCGGGAAATCGACGCCGCGCACTACGCCGCGCGCCCGCGCGTCGAGCGGCTGCTGAACTGGCTGGCGTACAACACGTACCGCCTCGTGATGAAGGCGCTGACGGTCGGCGGTTACGACTGACGCAGACTAAGTATTCGCTTCAAAAAATCTGTCCGCACGTTCGTGCGGAAAAGCCGCTCCGGTCCCGCCGGAATCGCGCAAAATAGCGGCTCGGTTAGACACCGGTTTCTAATAATTTCCTTGTTTCGCGAGCGGCCGCACTCAATAATAGTACGGCCGTTCGATTTTATTCGAACCCCCGAACGGTTACAGAAATAGCTATGCGAAAAGGCGAACAGACGCGTGCCGCGATACTCGAAGCTGCTTTGGACCTCGCCAGCCGTGACGGGCTGGAGGGGCTGACGATCGGCCTGCTGGCCGAGCGCATGCAGATGAGCAAGAGCGGCGTGTTCGCGCACTTCGGATCGCGCGAAGACCTTCAGGTGGAGGTCGTCCGCGAGTACCACCATCGTTTCGAGAACGAGGTGTTCTTTCCGAGCCTGCGCGAGTCGCGCGGTCTGCCGCGTCTTCGGGCGATGCTGGCGCGCTGGATCGAGAAGCGCATCCAGGAGGTGACGACCGGGTGCATCTACATCAGCGGCGCAGTGGAGTACGACGACCGGCCGGACAGCCCCGTGCGCGAGCAGTTGATCGCGAGCGTGACCGCCTGGCGTGCCGCGTTGCTGCGCGCCATTTCGCAGGCGATGGAAGAAGGGCATCTGCGCGCGGATACGGATCCGGACCTGATGCTCTTCGAGTTGTACAGCTTCACGCTCGGCCTGCATCACGACGCACGCTTCCTGCATTCGCCGGACGCCGTGCGCCTTACGTGGGCCGCGCTGGAAAAGACGATTGTTTCGTATCAGAGCGAGAGCCGTTAGCGGCGCGTGACCCGCCCGCCAGGAGCTCGAGCCGTTGCCCACCTTTGGAGAGAGTCATGGGACAGTACGCCGCGCCGCTGCGCGACATGCAATTCGTGTTGCACGAGCTTCTGAACGTCGAAGCCGAAGTCAAGCAAATGCCCAAGCATGCGGACCTCGACGCCGACACGATCAACCAGGTCCTCGAGGAAGCGGGCAAGTTCTGCTCCGAGGTACTGTTCCCGCTGAACCAGGTCGGCGACCGCGAAGGCTGCACGTATGAAGGCGACGGCGTCGTGAAGACCCCGACCGGCTTCAAGGAAGCGTATCGGCAGTACGTCGAGGCCGGCTGGCCGGCGCTCGGCTGCGATCCGGACTACGGCGGCCAGGGGCTGCCCGCGTTCGTGAACAACGCGCTCTACGAAATGCTGAACTCGGCGAACCAGGCATGGACGATGTATCCGGGCCTGTCGCACGGCGCGTACGAATGCCTGCACGCGCACGGCGCGCCGGAACTGCAGCAGCAATACCTGCCGAAGCTCGTGTCGGGCGAATGGACGGGCACGATGTGCCTGACCGAGCCGCACTGCGGCACCGACCTCGGCATCCTGCGCACCAAGGCCGAACCGAACGGCGACGGCTCGTACTCGATCAGCGGCACGAAGATCTTCATCTCGAGCGGCGAGCACGACATGTCGAAGAACATCGTCCACCTCGTGCTCGCGCGCCTGCCGGACGCGCCGCAAGGCACGAAGGGGATCTCGCTGTTCATCGTGCCGAAGTTCATTCCGGACGCGTCGGGCGAGCCGGGCGAGCGCAACGGCATCAAGTGCGGGTCGATCGAACACAAGATGGGCATCCACGGCAACTCGACGTGCGTGATGAACCTCGACGGCGCGAAGGGCTGGATGGTCGGCGAGCCGAACAAGGGCTTGAACGCGATGTTCGTGATGATGAATGCCGCGCGCCTCGGCGTCGGCATGCAGGGCCTCGGCCTCACGGAAGTCGCGTACCAGAACTCGCTGACGTACGCGAAGGAACGCCTGCAGATGCGTTCGCTCACGGGCCCGAAGGCACCGGACAAGCCGGCCGATCCGATCATCGTGCACCCGGACGTGCGCCGCATGCTGCTCACGCAGAAGGCGTACGCGGAAGGCGCGCGTGCATTCACGTACTGGTCCGCGCTGCAGATCGACAAGGAACTGTCGCACGCCGACGAAGCCGTGCGCAAGGAAGCAGCCGACCTCGTCGCGCTGCTCACGCCGATCATCAAGGCGTTCCTGACCGACAACGCGTTCGAGTGCACGAACCACGCGATGCAGATCTACGGCGGCCACGGCTTCATCTCCGAATGGGGCATGGAGCAGTACGTGCGCGACGCACGGATCAACATGATCTACGAAGGCACGAACTCGATCCAGTCGCTCGACCTGCTGGGACGCAAGGTGCTCGGCGACATGGGCGCGAAGCTGAAGAAGTTCGGCAAGCTCGTGACCGAATTCGCGGAAGCCGAAGGCGTGAAGCCCGAGATGGCCGAGTTCATCAACCCGCTCGCCGACATCGGCGACAAGGTACAGAAGCTGACGATGGAAATCGGCATGAAGGCGATGCAGAACCCGGACGAAGTCGGCGCGGCCGCCGTGCCGTACCTGCGTACCGTCGGCCATCTGGTGTTCTCGTACTTCTGGGCGCGCATGGCGCGTCTCGCGCTCGACAAGGAAGCGTCGGGCGACCGTAGCGGAGACCCGTTCTACAAGTCGAAGCTCGCGACGGCCCGCTTCTACTTCGCGCGCCTCCTGCCCGAGACGGCGGCGACGATCCGCGCCGCGCGCGCCGGTTCGAAGACGATGATGGAAGTCGACGAATCGCTGTTCTGACGCGAGTCCGGGCGGTGCGCGCCGCGCGTCGCGCCGCCCGAACGCAACGGTTCCTGGTACTCACTTCGCCGTGCAGCCCTCACATTCCGCGCTGCACGACACTATCCGGAGACATCCCGTGAGCAATTTCCTGATTCGCAAGGTCGCCGTGCTGGGCGCCGGCGTGATGGGCGCGCAGATCGCCGCGCACCTCGTCAACGCGCGCGTGCCGGTGCTGCTGTTCGACCTGCCGGCCAAGGAAGGCCCGAAAAACGCGATCGCGCTGAAGGCGATCGAGAACCTGAAGAAGCTGTCGCCCGCGCCGTTCGGCGTGAAGGACGACGCGAAATACCTCGAAGCGGCGAACTACGAAGACGACATCGCGAAGCTCGCCGAATGCGACGTCGTGATCGAGGCGATCGCCGAGCGGATGGACTGGAAGCACGACCTGTACAAGAAGGTCGCACCGCACATCGCGCCGAACGCGATCTTCGCGACCAACACGTCGGGCCTGTCGATCACGAAGCTGTCCGAAGGATTCTCGGACGAGCTGAAGGCGCGCTTCTGCGGCGTGCACTTCTTCAACCCGCCGCGCTACATGCACCTCGTCGAGCTGATCCCGACCGCGCATACGCGCCCGGAGATCCTCGACCAGCTCGAAACCTTCCTGACGAGCGTCGTCGGCAAGGGCGTCGTGCGCGCGAAGGACACGCCGAACTTCATCGCGAACCGCGTCGGCATCTTCTCGATCCTCGCGGTGATCACCGAGGCCGCGAAGTTCGGCCTGCGTTTCGACGAAGTCGACGACCTGACGGGCAGCCGCCTCGGCCGCGCGAAGTCGGCGACGTTCCGCACCGCGGACGTGGTCGGCCTCGACACGATGGCGCACGTGATCAAGACGATGCAGGACAACCTCGCCGACGATCCGTTCTTCCCGGTCTACCAGACGCCTGCCGTGCTCGCCGAACTGGTGAAGCAGGGCGCGCTCGGCCAGAAGACGGGCGGCGGGTTCTACAAGAAGGAAGGCAAGGCGATCAAGGTGCTCGACGCGAAGACGGGCAGCTACGTCGATTCGGGCGCGAAGGCGGACGAAACCGTCGGCCGCATCCTGAAGCGCCCGCCGGCGGAACGCCTGAAGCTGCTGCGCGAGACGGATCATCCGCATGCGCAGTTCCTGTGGTCGATCTTCCGCGACGTGTTCCACTACATCGGCGTGCATCTCGAGTCGATCGCCGACAACGCGCGCGACGTCGACCTCGCGATCCGCTGGGGCTTCGGCTGGAACGAAGGCCCGTTCGAAGGCTGGCAGGCTGCCGGCTGGAAGCAGGTCGCCGAGTGGGTGCAGGAAGACATCGCGGCCGGCAAGGCGCTCGCGAACGTGCCGCTGCCGTCGTGGGTGCTCGAAGGCCCGGTCGCCGAGCAGGGCGGCGTGCACACGGCCGAAGGCTCGTGGGCGCCGGCATCGAAGCGCTTCGTGCCGCGTTCGGACCTGGCCGTGTACCGCAAGCAGGTGTTCCGCGCGCCGCTGCTGGGCGAAGCCGGCGCCGATCCGAAGACGTACGGCAAGACGCTGTTCGAGACCGACGCGGTGCGCGCGTGGGTCGACGACCGTGCCGGTGAGGACGACGTCGTGATCGTGTCGTTCAAGTCGAAGATGAACACGATCGGACCGAGCGTGATCGACGGCCTCGTGCAGGCGATCGAACTTGCGGAGCAGGACTACAAGGGCGTGGTGATCTGGCAGCCGACGTCGCTGAAGCTCGGCACGCCGGGCGGCCCGTTCTCGGCCGGCGCGAACCTCGAAGAGGCGATGCCCGCGTTCATGATGGGCGGCGCGAAGGGCATCGAGCCGTTCGTGAAGAAGTTCCAGGAAGGCATGCTGCGCGTGAAGTACGCGAACGTGCCGGTCGTCGCGGCCGTGTCGGGCATCGCGCTCGGCGGCGGGTGCGAACTGATGCTGCACAGCGCGAAGCGCGTCGTGCACGTCGAGAGCTACATCGGTCTCGTCGAAGTGGGCGTCGGCCTCGTGCCGGCCGGCGGCGGCCTGAAGGAAGCGGCGCTGCGCGCAGCGGACGCCGCGGCGGCCGCGAACGCGACCACCGACATCCTGAAGTTCGTCACGAAGTCGTTCGAGAACGCGGCGATGGCGAAGGTGTCGGCGTCCGCGCACGACGCGCGTGCGATGGGCTACGTGAAGCCGTCCGACACGATCGTGTTCAACGTGTTCGAACTGCTCGACACCGCGAAGAAGGAAGCGCGTGCGCTGGCCGACACCGGCTACCGCGCACCGCTGCGCGCGAAGGACGTGCCGGTTGCGGGCCGTTCGGCGATCGCGACGATCAAGGCATCGCTCGTCAACATGCGTGACGGCCGCTTCATCAGCGACCACGACTACCTGATCGCGAGCCGCATCGCCGAAGCCGTGTGCGGCGGCGACGTCGAAGCCGGCAGCCTCGTCGACGAGGAATGGCTGCTTGCGCTCGAGCGCCGCGCGTTCGTCGAGCTGCTCGGCACGCAGAAGACGCAGGAACGGATCATGGGCATGTTGCAGACCGGCAAGCCGGTGCGTAACTGAGCGAGCAGACAAGGAGTCTGAAATGAGCAAACAACTGCAAGACGCATACATCGTCGCCGCCAGCCGCACCCCGATCGGCAAGGCCCCGCGCGGTGTCTTCAAGAACACGCGCCCCGACGAGCTGCTGGTTCACGCGATCAGGTCGGCGGTCGCGCAGGTGCCCGGTCTCGACACGAAGGTGATCGAGGACGCGATCATCGGCTGCGCGATTCCGGAAGCCGAGCAGGGGCTGAACGTCGCGCGCATGGGCGCGCTGCTCGCGGGCCTGCCGCAGACGGTCGGCGGCGTGACGGTCAACCGCTTCTGCGCGTCGGGCATCACCGCGCTCGCGATGGCGGCCGACCGCATCCGCGTCGGCGAATCGGACGCGATCTTCGCGGGCGGCTGCGAATCGATGAGCATGGTGCCGATGATGGGCAACAAGCCGTCGATGTCGCCGCACATCTTCGATCGCAGCGAAGACTTCGGCATCGCGTACGGGATGGGCCTGACGGCCGAGCGCGTCGCCGAACAGTGGAAGGTGAGCCGCGACGACCAGGACGCGTTCTCGGTCGAATCGCACCGCAAGGCGCTCGCCGCGCAGCAGGCCGGCGAATTCGGCGACGAAATCGCTGCGTACACGCTCACCGAGCGGTTCCCGAACCTCGCGACCGGCGAAGTCGACGTGAAGACGCGCGAGATCAAGCTCGACGAAGGTCCGCGCGCGGATACGTCGCTCGAAGGCCTCGCGAAGCTGCGCACGGTATTCGCGAACAAGGGCTCGGTCACGGCCGGCAACAGCTCGCAGACGTCGGACGGCGCGGGCGCGCTGCTCGTCGTGTCGGAGAAGGTGCTGAAGGAGTTCAACCTGACGCCGCTCGCGCGCTTCGTGAGCTTCGCGGTGCGCGGCGTGCCGCCGGAAATCATGGGGATCGGCCCGAAGGAAGCGATTCCGGCTGCGCTGAAGGCCGCCGGCCTGAAGCAGGACGATCTCGACTGGATCGAGCTGAACGAGGCGTTCGCCGCGCAGTCGCTGGCGGTGATGCGCGATCTCGGCCTCGATCCGTCGAAGGTCAACCCGATGGGCGGCGCGATCGCACTGGGCCACCCGCTCGGCGCGACCGGCGCGATCCGCGCGGCGACCGTCGTGCACGGCCTGCGCCGCCGCAACCTGAAGTACGGGATGGTCACGATGTGCGTCGGCACCGGCATGGGCGCCGCGGGCATCATCGAACGCCTGTAAGCGGGACGCGACGACAAGCGACGACGGTGCGCGGGCCACGAGCTCGCGCACCGTTTTTTTCATTCCGGTAGAGACAGTCAAAGGAGACGGTTGTGGCCGACATTCAAGTGGAACGCGCCGACGGCGTGATGACGATCACGATCGCGCGCCCGGCGAAGAAGAACGCGCTGACGGCGGCGATGTACCAGACGATGGCCGATGCGCTCGCCGACGCGCAGGAAGACAAGGCGACGCGCGTGATCCTGCTGCGCGGCAGCGACGGTAATTTCAGCGCGGGCAACGATCTCGAGGATTTCCTGAAGTCGCCGCCGAAGGACGACACCGCATCGGTGTTCCAGTTTCTGGCGCGGATCAGCAGCGCGAGCAAGCCGGTCGTGGCGGCGGTGCCCGGCATCGCGGTCGGGGTCGGCGTGACGATGCTGCTGCACTGCGATCTGGTTTATGCGGCCGACACCGCGACGTTCTCGCTGCCGTTCGTGCAGCTCGGGCTGTGCCCGGAAGCCGCGTCCAGCGCACTGCTGCCGCGCCTGGCCGGCCATCAGGTCGCCGCCGAGAAGCTGCTGCTGGGCGAGGCGTTCGACGCGCTGGAAGCGCACCGGATCGGTATCGTCAACAGCGTGCTGCCGGCGGCCGAGCTCGACGCGTTCGCGGCGAAGCAGGCGGCGAAGCTGGCGGCGCTGCCGGCGGCATCGCTGCGTGTGACGAAGGCGCTGCTCAAGGAGACGGGCGGCGTGGCGACGCCCGCGCGGATGGCCGAGGAAGCGCGCCATTTCGCCGAGATGCTGCGCGCGCCGGAGGCCCGCGAGGCGATGACGGCGTTCTTCGAGAAGCGCAAGCCGGATTTCCGTCAGTTCGACTGACGGAACGGGTCGCGCCGGCGGTGGCTCGCCGGTGCGCGGTTGGGAGAGCGATCAGGCCGTGCCGTAGTCGACGTGGCCCGTTTCGCGGCAGAAGCTGACGAGCCGCAAGCCGGCCGCCTTCGCGATTTCGATCGCGAGCGACGACGGCGCGGAGATGGTCGCGACCAGCGGGATGCCGACCCGCGCGGCCTTGCGCACGAGCTCGTAGCTCGCGCGGCTCGACAGGAACACGAAGCCGTCGGTGGTATCGGCGCGCGCCAGCACGAGCGAGCCGATCAGCTTGTCGAGCGCGTTGTGGCGGCCGACGTCCTCGAATGCCGTGCGGATCGCGCCTGTTGCATCGCACCACGCGGCCGCATGCAGGCCGCCGGTCAGTTTCGTCAGCGCCTGATGCGACGGTAACGCATGCGCGGCGCGCGCCAGCGCGTCGGGCGCGAGGCGCGCGAGAAAACCGGTATCGGGCACGCGTTCGGGCGCGAGGTCGAGCAGGTCGATGCTCTCGATGCCGCAGACGCCGCAGCCCGTGCGCCCCGCGAGCGCGCGGCGCCGGTCCTTCAGCGCGGCGAACGCCTGCTGGACGACTTCCAGATGAACTTCCGCATGCGGCAGCGGCGCGTCGGCGTGCAGGATCACCTCGATGTCCTTGATGTCGCTGCCGCGCGCGACGATCCCTTCCGAGATCGCGAAGCCGACCGCGAACGCTTCGAGCTCGCATGGCGTGCACATCATCACCGCGTGCGAGATGCCGTTGAAGACGAGTGCGACCGGCCATTCCTGGCCGACGAAGTCGTGCGCGGGTTCGACCGCGCCGCCGCGCGTGCGGCTCACGGGCAGCTCGATCGCGCCGCGCGGTTCGTCGCGCAACGCGTCGCGCAGTTCGTCTGATTGGGTCGGATTCACGAGCACTCCCGTTGATTCGAAGCACGGCCGGCGACGATCGTGCCGCCGGCCGCGCGCAGAGGTTCTAAAATACCCCAGGCAAGCCGGCCGCGCCGGCATCCGCCACGTCAGGTAACGACCATGGGACTCAGCGACGCTCCGTTGCTCTTCAACTTCGAACACGATTCGTCGGAAAACTTCGCGTACATCCCGATGATCGTGCGTTTCAATCTCGACCGCTTCGGCCTGCGGATTTCGCTCGACCAGTGGCAACTGCTGCCGCTCGAGGACCGCAAGCTGCTCGCGCGCTTTCCGGCCGACGACGACACCGCGATCGAGCCCAACTTCGATCACGCGCTGTTCGAAATGCTGCGCACGCACGCCGATCTGGAGCCGTCATGGTTCCAGCCGGACGAGCAGCCGGCCTGGCGCGCCGTCGACGCGGTACCGGAGTCGCTGGTACAGCAGAGCGCGCTGGCCGGGCTGCCGGCACCCGCGCTCGCGCAGTGGCAGCGGCTCGCGCCGTTCCAGCGCTACGTGCTGGTCAAGCTGTCGCGCAAACCGACGCTGAATCACGATTTCGTGCCCGCGATGCGGGAGTTCGGGCTGACGGCCACGCACTGACGGCCACGCACTGACGGCCGCCTGCCGCACCGCGGCGCTTGCCCGCCGTCAGAGCGGCGGCAGTTGCCGCGGCTTGCGGTCAGGGCCGGTCGCGACGTAGGTGAGCGTCGCTTCGGTGACTTTCACGACTTCGCCCATCAGGCGCATGCGCTGCGCGTACACCTCGACGTCGACCGTGATCGACGTGTTGCCGGTGCGCATGATGGTGGCGTAGAAGCTCAGCAGATCGCCGACGAATACCGGCTGCTTGAACACGAACGAATTGACCGCGACCGTCGCGACGCGGCCGTTCGCGCGCTGGCTCGCGGGAATCGAGCCGGCGATGTCGACCTGCGACATGATCCAGCCGCCGAACACGTCGCCGTGAACGTTCGCATCGTGCGGTTGCGGGACGACGCGCAGCGCGGGCTGCTTCTGCGGGAGTTCGAGGGTCGAATCGGTCATGGCGGGGGCTTTCATCCTGTAATAAACGAGCCGCCGCGCGCAGGCTGGCCGGCGAGGCCGCCGGCAGCGGCGCGAAGCGGCTTCTGCGACAATACAACGTTCGCAAATTGTACGAGAAAGCGCGCGAGCCGGCCGCCGATACGCGCGTCCCGCATTGCCGCAGGACCTTTCCCCATGCGCCGATTTCCCGCTTCCGGCGAGCCCGCGCCGGCTTCGACCGGGCCTCGCAACGACTGGCAGACCATCCGGTCGCTGCTGCCGTACCTGACCACCTACAAATGGCGCGTCGCGCTCGCGCTCGGCTGCCTGATCGGGGCGAAGGTCGCGAACCTCGGCGTGCCGGTCGTGATGAAGCGCATCGTCGATCACCTGTCCGCCGTGCAGCAGCTCACCGTGCTCGGCCGTGCCGAGCAGTCGGCCGGCATCGTGCTCGCGGGCGGCGTCGGGCTGCTGGTCGTCGCGTATGCGCTCGTGCGGCTGTCGACGTCGCTGTTCACCGAACTGCGCGAAATCCTGTTCTCGAAGGTCACCGAGAGCGCGGTGCGCCAGCTCGCGCTGCAGGTGTTCCGGCATCTGCACGGGCTGTCGCTGCGGTTTCATCTCGAGCGCCAGACGGGCGGCATGTCGCGCGACATCGAGCGCGGCACGCGCGGCATCCAGCAACTGATTTCGTATTCGCTTTACAGCATCCTGCCGACGCTCGTCGAGGTCGGGCTCGTGCTCGGCTTCTTCGTGGTCAAGTACGAGGCCTACTACGCGTACGTGACGTTCGCGGCGCTGGTCACGTACATCGTGTTCACCGTGAAGGTCACCAACTGGCGCACGCATTTTCGCCGCACGATGAACGAGCTCGATTCGCGCGCGAACTCGCGGGCGATCGATTCGCTGATCAACTACGAGACGGTGAAGTACTTCGGCAACGAGGCGTGGGAAGCGCAGCGCTACGACGAGAACCTGAAGCGCTACCGGAAGGCCGCGATCCGCTCGCAGAACTCGCTGTCGGTGCTGAACTTCGGCCAGCAGGCGATCATCGGCACGGGGCTCGTGTTCATCCTGTGGCGCGCGACGCAGGGCGTGCTCGCGGGCAAGCTGACGCTTGGCGATCTCGTGCTGATCAACACGTTCATGCTGCAGCTGTACATTCCGCTGAATTTCCTCGGCGTCGTCTATCGCGAGCTGAAGCAGAGCCTGACCGACATGGACCGGATGTTCGGGTTGCTGTCGGCGCCGAAGGAAGTGGCCGACCGGCCCGATGCGCCGCCGCTCGCGGTGGCCGGCGCGCAGGTGCGCTTCGAGCACGTGAACTTCGCGTACGAGCCGTCGCGGCAGATCCTGCACGACGTGACGTTCACGATCGAGGCCGGCACGACGACCGCGGTGGTCGGCCACAGCGGGTCGGGGAAATCGACGCTGTCGCGGCTGCTGTTCCGCTTCTACGATCTCGACCGGCAGGCGGGCGGCGCGATCCGGATCGACGGGCAGGACATTCGCGACGTCACGCAGGAATCGCTGCGCGCGTCGATCGGGATCGTGCCGCAGGACACCGTACTGTTCAACGACTCGATCTACTACAACATCGCGTACGGTCGGCCGACGGCGACGCGCGACGAGGTGGTCGCGGCCGCGCGCGCCGCGCACATCCACGATTTCATCGAAGGGTTGCCGAAGGGCTATGACACGCCGGTCGGCGAGCGCGGGCTGAAGCTGTCGGGCGGCGAGAAGCAGCGCGTCGCGATCGCGCGCACGCTGTTGAAGGACCCGCCGGTGCTGCTGTTCGACGAAGCGACGTCGGCGCTCGATTCCCGCTCGGAACGCGCGATCCAGCGCGAGCTCGATCAGATCGCGCGGCATCGCACGACGCTCGTGATCGCGCACCGTCTGTCGACGGTCGTGCACGCGCAGCAGATCCTCGTGATGGACCACGGGCGGATCGTCGAGCGCGGCACGCACGACGAACTCGTGCGCGCGGACGGGCTGTATGCGCAGATGTGGGCGCTGCAGCAGCAGCGCGCGGCGGCGGGCGGGGAAGAGGCCGAGGCCGCGTAACGGGGCGCGACGGGGGCGTCGCCGCCCGTCGTCCGATCAGCCCGCGGCGGCGCGCAGCCGTGCGTCGAGTTCGCCGAGCTGCGCGGGCGTACCGACGTTCTCCCAGATCCCTTCGTACAGTTCGCCGGTCGCGCGGCCGGCTTCGATCGTCGCGCGATAGTACGGCGTCAGCGCGCGCCGCGTGCCGGGTGCGAGGTCGCGGAACATCCGCGTGTCGTACAGGCCGATGTTGCCGAACGTGAAGCGCGCGGCGCCGTCGAGCGCGAGACGGCCGTCGTCGCCGAGCGCGAAGTCGCCGGCCGGATGGAACGGCGGGTTCGGCACCATCACGAGGTGCATCGCCGGCGTGTCGAGCGCGGCCATCCGGGCGGCGCGCGGCGCGAGCGTCCGGTAGTCGAACGCGCAGTATACGTCGCCGCTGACCGCCGCGAACACCGTCGGCTGCCCGTCGCGTTCCAGCAGCGGCAGCGCCTGCGCGATGCCGCCGGCGGTTTCGAGTGCGTCGCCCTCGGCCGAATACGCGAGCCGCACGCCCCAGCGCGAACCGTCGCCGAGCGCGGCCTCGATCTGCTCGCCGAGCCACGCGTGGTTGATCACGATCGTGTCGATGCCCGCCCGCGCGAGCGCCTCGATCTGCCACACGATCAGCGGCTTGCCGCCGGCTTCGAGCAGCGGCTTCGGGCGGGCGTCGGTCAGCGGACGCATCCGTTCGCCGCGTCCGGCGGCGAAGATCATCGCCGTGGTGAGGGTAGTGCTCATGTTCGACTGGGTGTGGGGACGGTCAGAACGTGTAGCCGACGTCGGCCGGCGCGTTGCCCTCGAGCTCGTCGAGCAGCTTCGCGAACGGCACGAGCGGGCGATAGCGCAGCGCGACCTTGCGTGCATACGCGAGGAAGCGCGGCAGGTCGTTCAGGTAGTGCGGCTTGCCGTCGCGGTAGTTGATGCGCGCGAACAGGCCGAGGATCTTGATGTGGCGCTGCAGCCCCATCCATTCGAGCTGGCGGTAGAACTCGCCGAAATCCGCGTCGACCGGCAGGCCGGCCTTCTTCGCCTTTTCCCAGTAGTACGCGAAGCAGTCGAGCTCGAACTCCTCGTCCCAGCTGATGAACGCGTCGCGCAGCAGCGACACGACGTCGTACGTCAGCGGCCCGTAGACGGCGTCCTGGAAGTCGAGCACGCCCGGGTTCGGCTCGCAGACCATCAGGTTGCGCGGCATGAAGTCGCGCAGCATGAAGCCTTGCGGCTGCGCGTGCGCGCTCGCGACCAGCAGCGCGAACGTGCGGTCGAGCGTGCCGCGCATCGCGTCGGTGACCGGCTTGCCGAGGTGGCGGCCGACGAACCATTCGGGCAGCAGCTCCATTTCGCGGCGCAGGAACGCTTCGTCGAACGGCGGCAGCACGTCGGGTGTCGACGCGAGCTGGAAGCGGATCAGCGCGTCGAGCGCGTCACGCATCAGCGGACGGGCCGCGCCCGGATCGGCCGGATCGAGCACCGAGATGTACGACGTGCGGCCGAGATCGGTCACGAGCATGAAGCCCGCGTCGAAATCGTGGGCCAGCACGTCCGGCACGTGATCGCCGGCCCCGGCGAGCAGCCGCGCGACCTGGACGAACTCGCGGCACTTCTCGGGCGGCGGCGCGTCGACCGCGATCAGCGTGCCGCCGGGGCGCGTGGCCGACGCGACGCGGAAATAGCGGCGGAAACTGGCGTCCGACGACGCGGGCGCGAGGGTCGACAGATCGAGCGCGTAGCGCTCGGCGAGCGGGTGCAGCCACGCGGTGAGCGCGTCGAGGCGGGCGTCGGGCTGGGATGCGGCGGATGGGGGCGTCATGAAACTCGGCGGAGGGGGGAACGTCTTGCCATATAATACCCCACGACTTTTTTGACGCGCCCCGCGTCAGCTTCCGCCGTGCAGGCCCGCGGCCTGTCGCGCCGTCCGCCCGATCGCCTCCCCGGTTTGCGAAGAGCCGCAGTCGCGGCTCGACGGCGCGGCCCGCCGCGCGTGAAGGTGCCGTGCAGGCGCGGTTGACAAGGGGCGATTCGCCAAACGATAGATGCCGCCCAAACCGCTATTCCCGAATGTTTTCCCCGGTGACGGGGCGCCGCGCAAACGGCGGCTCGCGCTCGCGCTCCTGGCCGTGCCCGGCCTCGTGCCGGCCGTGTCGTACGCGCAGCTGTCGGGCGCGGCTGCGCAGCCGCAGCCGCTCGACTCGCCGTGGGATCTGCGTCTCGCGCCCCAGCTCGAGGATCATCCGCTGAAGGACGGCGCGAAGCCGGCCGCCTTCGTCATTGCCGACCATACGAGCGGCACCGCCGAGCAGGACCTCGCCGCGAAGGGTTCGGCCGAGCTGCGGCGCGGCGACGCCGTCGTGAAGGCCGACGCGATCCACTACGATCAGGATACCGACATGGCCGATGCGTACGGCCAGGTCAAGGTGGTCAATGGCGGCACGTCGTTCGCCGGCCCCGAGGCGCACCTGAAGATCGAGGCGAACCAGGGCTTCATGACCGCGCCGAAGTATCACTTCAACGTGACGGGCGGGTCGGGCAGCGCGGAGCGCGTCGACATGGTCGACAACGAGCGCTCGGTGTTCGTCAACGGTACGTACACCGCGTGCCAGTGCTCGACGAACCCCGCGTGGTACATCAAGGGCAGCCGCTTCGACTTCGATACGGGCGCCGACGAGGGCACCGCGCGCAACGGCGTGCTGTTCTTCCAGGGCGTGCCGATCTTCGCGAGCCCGTGGATGACGTTCCCGCTGTCGGGCGAGCGGCGCAGCGGCCTGCTGCCGCCGACGTTCTCGGTGAACTCGAACAACGGCTTCGAGCTGTCGCTGCCGTACTACTTCAACATCGCGCCGAACCGCGACCTGACGCTCACGCCGCGCATCATCTCGCGGCGCGGCGTGATGACCGAAGCGACGTTCCGCTATCTGTCGCCGTCGTATTCGGGCACGTTTACCGCCAATTACCTGCCGGACGACCGGCTCGCGCATCGCAACCGCTACGCGATCTACTGGCAGCACCAGCAGAACTTCGGCGGCGGCTTCGGCGGCTACGTCTACTTCAACAAGGTTTCGGACAACACGTATCCCGAAGACCTCGGGTCGGCGAACCAGTTCATCAACGGCACGCAGACGCTGTACCAGCAGGAAGCCGGCCTCACGTACAACAACGGCCCGTGGTCGGTGCTCGCGCGCTACCAGCACTGGCAGACGCTGCCGCCGTCGATCGCGCCGTACAGCCGCGAGCCGCAGTTGAACGTGAAGTACACGAAGTACAACGTCGGCGGGTTCGACTTCGGCGCGGAAGCCGACTATTCGCGGTTCCGCATCACGACCGCCGATGCGACCCAGGGCGACCGGGTCGTCTTCAACCCGTACATTTCGTATGGCGTATACGGTCCCGGCTACTTCGCGGTGCCGAAGGTCCAGTACCACCTGGCGTCGTACGACCTGAACTACCTGTCGTCCGCCACGCCGAACAGCCCGAAGCGCTTCACCGAGTCGATCCCGACCGTGAGCTTCGATTCGGGCCTGATCTTCGACCGTTCGGTGCGCCTGTTCGGCCAGGACTTCATCCAGACCCTGGAGCCGCGCCTGTACTACGTGTACACGCCGTATCGCGATCAGTCGAACGCGCCGCTGTTCGACACCGCGGAATCGGACTTCGGCCTCGCGGAGATCTACCAGCCGAACACGTTCGTCGGTAACGACCGGATCGCCGATGCGAACCGGATCACGGCCGGCCTGACGTCGCGCTTCATCGATCCGCGCACCGGCGACGAGCGCGCGCGGTTCGTGATCGCGCAGCAGTACTACTTCGCCGATCAGCGCGTCACGCTGAACCCGGGGCAGAGCGCCGTGCTGGCGCGCCACTCGGACCTGATCGTCGGCGCCGCGCTGAAGCTCGGCTCGGGCTTCATGTCGGAAACGGCGTTCCAGTACAACCAGAACAACAACCAGCTCGTGAAGTCGAGTATCGGTTTCGGCTACAGCCCGGGCGAGCGCCGCGTGATCAACGTCGGCTACCGCTATACGCGCACGAATACCACGCTCGACAACCAGCCGATCAACCAGTTCCTGGTGTCCGCGCAGTGGCCGCTCACGCGCCGCCTGTATGCGATCGGCCGGTTCAACTACGACTTCGCCGGAGATCGCGTGGTCGACGGTCTGGTCGGCTTACAATACGACGCGGATTGCTGGGCGCTCGGGGTCGGGGTGCAGCGGGCCGCGAACGGCATCAATTCGTCGGGACAGCAGAACTCGTCGACGCGCTTCATGATGCAGCTGACGCTCAAGGGCTTGTCGACCATCGACAACGGCCTCGTGTCCGCATTCCGCGCCGGGGTGCCGGGCTACACGCCGTTGCCGCCGCCGCCGCCGCCGATGTCCCGCTTCAGCAACTACGAGTAACGCCGGCATGTCTGCACCGGTCAGCACGATTTCAATGGAGTTTCAGTGGCAATGAAGAAAACCCTTCGTTTCGCGGCAGTCGTGTCCAGCCTCGCCGCGTCCGCCGCGCTGCTCGCCGCCGCGCCGGCCGCGGCGCAGGCACTCGGTTCGCAAGGTGCGCAGCTCGCCGACGAAGTCGTCGCCGTGGTCAACAACGACGTGATCACGGGCCGCGAACTCGACCAGCGCGCCGGCCTGATCGCACGCCGCCTGCAGCAGCAGAACGCGCCGGTGCCGCCGGCCGACCAGCTGCGCGCGCAGGTGCTGAACCAGATGGTGCTCGAACGTATCCAGGTGCAGAAGGCCAAGGACGACGGGATCCGCATCGACGACGCGACCGTGCAGGCCACGCTGCAGCGTCTCGCGCAGGCGAACGGGATGACGCTCGACCAGTACCGCGCGCGCCTCGAGGCGCAGGGCGTGCCCTGGAGCATCTTCACGAGCGACGCGCGCACCGAACTGATGCTGTCGAAGCTGCGCGAGCGCGAGGTCGACGGCAAGATCACGGTGTCGGACGCCGAGGTCGCGAACTACATCGCGAGCCAGCGCGGGCCGAACGCATCGCAGCAGCAGGACCTGCGCTTCCAGCACATCTTCATCAAGGCGCCCACCAACGCGCCGCAGGCTGACATCGAAGCCGCGCAGAAGAAGGCCGAAGCGCTGCTGCAGCAGGCGAAGTCGGGCGCCGATTTCGAGCGCCTCGCGAAGAACAACTCCGAAGCGAACGACGCGAAGAAGGGCGGCGATCTCGGCTTCAAGGCGCCGAGCGCGCTGCCGCCCGACGTCGTCGACGCCGCGTCGAAGCTGCGCCCGGGCGAGGTCAACCCGACGCTGATCCGCGTGCCGGACGGCTTCGAAATCGTGCGCCTCGTCGATCGCCGCCAAAGCCAGGGCGCGAGCGCCGCGGCGCCGAAGATCGTCCAGACGCACGTGCGCCACATCCTGCTGCGCGTCGGCGAAGGCAAGTCGGAAGGCCAGGCGCGCCAGCAACTGGCCGACATCCGCAAGCAGGTCGAGGCCGGCGGCGATTTCGCGAAATTCGCGCGCACCTACTCGCAGGACGGTTCCGCGTCGCAGGGCGGCGATCTCGGCTGGATCAGCCCGGGCGAGACCGTGCCGGAATTCGAGCGCGCGATGAACAACCTGCAGGACGGCCAGATCAGCCAGCCGATCCGTACCGAATACGGCTATCACCTGATCCAGGTGCTGAACCGCCGCGAGGCGGAAGGGTCGGTGCAGCAGCAGATGGACATCGCCCGTCAGGCGATCGGCCAGCGCAAGGCCGAGCAGGCGTATGCCGACTGGCTGCGCGAGTTGCGCGATTCGTCGTACGTGCAGTACAAGATCGGCGGCGTCGGCCCGGCGAACTGAGCGAGCCTCGGATGACCACGCCCGCGCTGCAGATCGCGATCACGACCGGCGAACCCGCGGGGGTCGGCCCGGAGCTGACCGTGCAGGCGCTGCGTGACGCCGCGCAGCGCTGGCCCGATGCGCATTTCACCGTGCTCGGCGATGCCGCACTGCTCGACGCGCGTGCGGCCGCGGTCGGCGTCGACGCGGCCACACTGGCCGGCGGCGCGCAGGTGTCGGTCGCGCATCACGCACTGGCGGCGCCCGCGCAGGCGGGCAAGCTGGACGCGGCGAACGGCCGCTACGTGCTCGGGCTGCTCGACGCGGCGATCGACGGTGCGCTGGCCGGCCGGTACGACGCGATCGTTACCGCGCCGCTGCAGAAGAGCACGATCAACGACGCGGGCGTGCGGTTCACCGGCCATACCGAATACCTGGCCGAACGCACGCACACGCCGCGCGTCGTGATGATGCTGGCCGGCACCGGCCACCGGCCGCTGCGCGTCGCGCTCGCGACCACGCACCTGCCGCTGAAGGACGTATCGGCCGCGCTGACGATCGACGGGCTCGTCGAGACGCTCGCGATCATCGATCGCGACCTGCGGCGCGATTTCGGTCTCGCCGCGCCGCGCATTCTCGTGACGGGCCTGAACCCGCACGCGGGCGAGAACGGTTATCTCGGCCGCGAGGAGATCGACGTGATCTCGCCGGCGCTGGCCCGCGCGAACGCGCAACACATCGACGCACGCGGCCCGTATCCGGCCGACACGCTGTTCCAGCCGCGCCATCTGGCCGATGCCGATTGCGTGCTCGCGATGTTCCATGACCAGGGTCTGCCCGTGCTGAAGTACGCGACGTTCGGCGAGGGCATCAACGTGACGCTCGGGCTGCCGATCATCCGCACGTCGGTCGATCACGGCACCGCGCTCGATCTGGCCGGCACGGGCCGCGCGGATCCGGGCAGCATGATCGCCGCGCTCGATACGGCCGTCACGATGGCGCGCCATCGCCGCGCAGCCTGACGCTGCCGGTTTACCCCATTCGTCGTATTTTTCGTTTTACTCAGTCGATGTCGAACAGCAGACAGCACCAAGGCCATTTCGCGCGCAAGCGCTTCGGGCAGAACTTCCTCGTCGATCACGGCGTGATCGACTCGATCGTCGCGACGATCGGCCCTGCACGCGGCCAGCGGATGGTCGAGATCGGCCCCGGGCTCGGCGCGCTGACCGGGCCGCTGATCGAGCGGCTCGCGACGCCGGAGTCGCCGCTGCACGCGGTCGAGCTCGACCGCGATCTGATCGGGCGCCTGCAGCAACGCTTCGGCGCGCTGCTGGAGCTGCACGCGGGCGACGCGCTCGCGTTCGACTTCCGCTCGCTCGCGATGCCCGGCGACAAGCCGTCGCTGCGGATCGTCGGCAATCTGCCGTACAACATCTCCAGCCCGCTGCTGTTTCACCTGATGACGTTCGCCGATGCGGTGATCGACCAGCATTTCATGCTGCAGAACGAGGTCGTCGAGCGGATGGTCGCGGAGCCGGGCACGAAGGCGTTTTCGCGGCTGTCGGTGATGCTGCAGTACCGCTACGTGATGGAAAAGATGCTCGACGTGCCGCCGGAATCGTTCCAGCCGCCGCCGAAGGTCGATTCGGCGATCGTCCGGATGATTCCGTACGAGCCGCACGAACTGCCGGACGTCGATCCGGCGCTGCTCGGCGAAATCGTCACCGCCGCGTTCTCGCAGCGCCGCAAGATGCTGCGTAACACGCTGGGCGACTACCGCGAGACGATCGATTTCGATGCGCTCGGCTTCGATCTCGCGCGCCGTGCGGAGGACGTGAGCGTGGCCGAATACGTCGGTGTCGCGCAGGCGCTGGCGGCGGTGCGCAAGGCCGGATGACGTGCGTGGCGCGAGCCGCCCACCCGCTGTATCGAAGAGAGCTGCCCGACGGGCAGCTTTTTTGTTGCCCGCGTGTATTTGCGCCGGTCGTCACATCCGCCGGCGCGGCGGCGCGTTGACGAGCGCGATGCCGGTCAGCACGAGCGCGGCCGCGGACATGAAGCGCCAGCCGACCGATTCGCCGAGCAGCAGCACGCCGAACGCGACGCCGAACAGCGGCGACAGGAACGTGAACACGGACAGCCGCGACGCGCTGTAGCGCGTCAGCAGCCAGAACCACGACAGGTAGCTGACGAACGCGACGATCACCGACTGATACGCGAGGCTCGCGAGCGCGACCGGTGTGATCCGCGCGAACGACATCTGGCCGAACAGCGCGGCGAGCGCGACCAGCACGACCGCCGATACCGCGAGCTGGTAGAACAGCGTCTTGCTCGCGCTGGCCCGCGCAAGCGCCGTCGAGCGCACGACGACCGTCGTCGCGGCCCACATCGCGCCGCCGAGGATCCCGAGCGCGTCGCCGGCGAGCCCTGCCAGCACCGATGCGCCGGGCGCGCGCGGCTTCAGGAAGCCGTCCGCGAACGCGAGCGCGATGCCGGCGAATGCGAGGCCGACGCCGGCCCATTGCGTGCGCTGCAGCCGCTCGCCGGGTGCGAACAGGTGCAGGCCGAGCGCGGTGAAGCACGGCGCCGTGTACAGGAAGATCGCCATGTGCGACGCGCTCGTCAGCGTCAGCCCGAAGAACACGCAGATGAATTCTCCGGCGAACAGCGCGCCGGCCGCGAGGCCCGCACCGAATGTGCCGTCCGCCTGAAACAGCGGCGTGCCGCGCGTGCGGGCCCAGCCCCACAGCAGCACCGCGGCGATCACCGAGCGCAGCCCGGCCTGGAACATCGGCGCGATCGCGGCGTTCGTGCTCTTGATCGCGACCTGCTGGAAGCCCCAGATCGCGCACAGCAGCATCATCAGGCCGACGGCGCGCGTATCGAGTGCGCGGCGCACGCGGGCGGCGGCAAGCGCGGTCATCGGCGCGCCTCGCTGGTCGGGCCTTGCGGCACGGAGGTCAGGCGGGCGGCGCGTCCGGCGCGCTCGAATCGACGGTTTCGCACGGCAGTGGGGCGGCAAGAAAAAATGGGTGGTCGCGGTCGGGCGGCGGCGCGCATGCCCGCTTTTGGTGCGAAGTGGAAGGATGTTACCCGATCGACGCGGTGCCCGGGTGAGCCGGGTCGTGCCGCTTTCAGTCGTTGCGCGCTTGCTCGCGCCGAGGCAGCCGATACGCGGCATCGGCCGCGTGCTTGTTGGGCCGTTCCGGGCTAGGCGCCCCCGGCTAGGCGCCCCCGGCTAGGCGCCCCCGGCGAATCTCACCCGACTCCGGTAGAATTTCGGGCTCTGGAAAGTCCCCACAGGAGTACAACCCATGCGTTTGCTGCATACGATGCTGCGAGTCGGCGATCTCGACCGCTCGATCAAGTTCTACACCGAATTGCTCGGCATGAAGCTGCTGCGTCGCGAGGATTATCCGGAAGGCAAGTTCACGCTCGCGTTCGTCGGCTACGAAGACGAAAGCACGGGCACCGTGATCGAGCTGACCCACAACTGGGAGACGCCGTCCTACGATCTCGGCAATGGCTTCGGCCATCTGGCGGTGGCGGTCGACGATGCGTACGCGGCCTGCGAGAAGATCAAGGCGCAAGGCGGCAAGGTCACGCGCGAGGCAGGCCCGATGAAGCACGGCACGACCGTGATCGCGTTCGTCGAGGATCCGGACGGCTACAAGATCGAGTTCATCCAGAAGAAGGCGCACTGAACGCCGGATGAGCGGTTCGCGGCGCGTGGCGCGTCGCGGGCAACGAAAACGGGCGATGCGGCGTGATCCGCATCGCCCGTTTGGCGTTTACGTCGTGACCGACGGCGTCAAAGCGACGGCAGCAGCTCGGGCGGGTGATGCTTGAGCGTGTGCCGCGCTTCGCGGAACTCGGGGAAGATCGATTCGACGGTCTGCCAGAAGGCCGGGCTGTGGTTCATCTCGCGCAGGTGCGACAGCTCGTGCGCGACGACGTAGTCGATGATCGACATCGGGAAATGGATCAGCCGCCAGTTCAGGCGGATCTTGCCGTCGCTCGAGCAACTGCCCCAACGCGTCGCGGCCGACGACAGCGCGACCATCGAATACGTGACGCCGAGCTTTTCCGCGTAGACCACGAGGCGTTCGCCGAAGATGCGTTTCGCTTCGCCCTGCAGCCAGCCCTGCACGCGATCCTTGATCTGCTGCATGTCGGCCTGCACGGGCAGCGGCAGCGACAGCCGCAGCGCGTCGGCATCGAACGCGACGGCGCCCGCGCCGAGCGCGATCGTCACAGTCTTGCCGAGATACGGCAGTTGCGCGCCGTCGCGCCAGTCGATCTGCGGCAGCGCGCGCTGCTCGGTGCGCGTCTTCCATTCCGCGAGCTTCGCGAAGATCCAGCGTTGCTTTTCGGCGATCGCCGCTTCGATGTCGGCGAGCGTGACCCAGCGCGGCGCGGTGATCGACAGCCCGCTGCCGTCGATCGTGAAGCCGATCGTGCGGCGCGCCGAGCGCTTCAGCCGGTATTCGAGCACGCGGCTGTCGAGCGCGAACGTGCGCACGCGCGAGCGATCGGGCGCCGGGCCCGGATCGAGCGGCGCGGCGGGGGCGGCTTCGGGCGGCGCCGGCGGGGCGGCAGGCGCCGACGGCGCGGCGGCCGGCCCGTCGAAGAGCGGCAGATCCATCTGGCGATGATCGAGGGCCACGACGGCAGGCCGTGGCCGCGGACGCTGTTTCATCAGTTCGCTTCTTTTTGTCGTACGCAACGGCTGCAATCCGGGGCGTCAGGCGCGCGCGGCATCGCGCGTGCCGGCGTTGCCCGCCTGGCGATACGCGTCGGGATCGATGCGGCGCATTTCCGCTTCGATCCATGCTTCGACCTGCGAGTTCAATGCATCGGGCGTCAGCCCTTCGCTGGGGATCGGCTTGCCGATCGACACCGTGACGACGCCCGGGAATTTCGTGAACGAGTTGCGCGGCCACACACGACCTGCATTGTGCGCGATCGGCACGACCGGCGTGCCGGTTTCGATCGCGAAGCGCGCGCCGCCCGTCTTGTACTTGCCCTGCTTGCCCACCGGCGTGCGCGTGCCTTCGGGGAACATGATCATCCATGCGCCTTCCGACAGGCGCTTCTTGCCCTGGCGGATCACCGAATTGAACGCGTTCTTGCCTTCCTTGCGGTTGATGTTGACCATGTGCAGCAGCCCGAGCGCCCAGCCGAAGAACGGCACATACAGCAGCTCGCGCTTGAACACGTAGCACAGCGGCTTCGGCATCAGCGCCGGAAACGCAAGCGTCTCCCACGCGGACTGGTGCTTCGACAGCAGCACGGCCGGGCCGTCGGGCAGGTTCTCGAACCCTTCGATCCGATAGCGGATGCCGTTCAGCCAGCGCACGACCCACAGCGTCGACTTGCACCAGCCGGCCGCCATCCAGTAGCGCGCGTCGGGGCGCATGAACGGGAACGCGATGAAGCACGCGGTGGCGTACGGCACCGTGTACAGGATGAAGTAGATCAGCAGCAGCAGGGAGCGGACGAAGCGCATCGGCGTGAGTCTGGTGTTGGGGAGGATGCGCGCGGCAGCCGCATCACTCGTGTTCGTGTGAAAGAAAATCGAGCGCGAACGCGCGCAGGTCGTCGTGGACTTTCGTGCCGTCCGGCAGATTGCCTGCGGCGAGCGTTTTCTTGCCCTTGCCGGTCAGCACGAGATGCGGCTGGAAGCCGACCGCGACGCCGGCCTGCAGGTCGCGCAGCGAATCGCCGACGACCGGCGTGTGAGCGGGATCGATCTCGAAGCGCTCGGCGATCATCTGCATCATGCCGGGTTTCGGCTTGCGGCAGTCGCAGTGATCCTCGGCCGTGTGCGGGCAGAAGAATACCGCGTCGATGCGCGCGCCGACCGCGGCTGCCGCGCGATGCATTTTCAGGTGCATCTCGTTCAACGCGGCCATGTCGAACAGCCCGCGGCCGATACCGGACTGGTTGGTCGAGACGACCACGCGATAGCCCGCGTGGTTGAGCCGGGCGATCGCCTCGAAGCTGCCGGGCAGCGCGATCCATTCGTCGGGCGTCTTGATGAACGCATCCGAATCGACGTTGATCACGCCGTCCCGGTCGAGGACGACGAGCTTTCGGTTGGGGCTGGTCGGCATCGTGCGGCCCTTATGCGGCGAGCTTCGAGATGTCGGCGACGCAGTTCATCTGCTGGTGCAGCGCGGACAGCAGTGCGAGACGGTTCGCGCGCAGCGCCGGATCTTCCGCGTTCACCATCACGTCGTTGAAGAACGTGTCGACCGGCGCGCGCAGCGCGGCGAGCGCCGACAGCGCGCCCGTGTACGCACGCGCCTCGAGCTGCGACTGCACGTGCGGCGTGACGGCCGCGAGCTGTTCGTGCAGCGCCTTCTCGGCCGCCTCGACGAGCAGCGTCGGCTGCACCGCGCCGTTCGCGCCGCCTTCCGATTTCTTCAGGATGTTCGAGATCCGCTTGTTCGCGGCCGCGAGCGCTTCGGCTTCCGCGAGGCGCGTGAATTCGCGCACCGCGTCGAGGCGCGCGACGAGGTCGTCGATGCGCGTCGGGTTCAGGCTCAGCACCGCGTCGATTTCGCCGGCCGAATAGCCGCGCTCGCGCAGCAGGCCGCGCAGGCGATCCATGAAGAACGCGAAGATCGCGTCGGTCGATTCGGCGACGCCCGGCACGCCTTCGAAGCGTGCGTGCGCCGTGCGCAGCAGCGATACGAGATCGAGCGGCAGTTGCTTCTCGAGCAGCAGGCGCAGCACGCCGAGCGCGTGGCGGCGCAGCGCGAACGGATCCTTCTCGCCGGTCGGCGCGAGGCCGATGCCCCAGATGCCGACGATCGTTTCGAGCTTGTCGGCGAGCGCGACGGCGGTCGACACCGGCGTGGTCGGCAGCGCGTCGCCGGAGAAGCGCGGCTGGTAGTGCTCGGCGCACGCGAGCGCGACGTCGTCGGCTTCGCCGTCGTGGCGCGCGTAGTACGTGCCCATCGTGCCCTGCAGCTCCGGAAACTCGCCGACCATGTCGGTCAGCAGGTCGGCCTTCGCGAGGCGCGCGGCGCGCTTCGCGTGCGCGGTATCGGCGCCGATCGCCGGGGCGATCTCGCCCGCCAGCGCCTCGAGGCGCTCGACGCGTGCGAGCGCCGAACCGAGCTTGTTGTGATAGACGACGTTCGCGAGCTGCGGCACGCGCTCGGCGAGCGGCTTCTTCTTGTCCTGCTCGAAGAAGAACTTCGCATCGGCGAGGCGCGGGCGCACGACGCGCTCGTTGCCTTCGATGATCTCGCCCGGCGTCTTCGTGTCGATGTTCGACACGATCAGGAAGCGCGAGCGCAGCTTGCCCGCGACGTCGGTCAGCGCGAAATACTTCTGGTTCGTCTGCATCGTGAGGATCAGGCATTCCTGCGGCACCTGCAGGAATTCGTCCTCGAAGCGGCACGGGTAGACGACCGGCCATTCGACCAGCGACGTCACTTCGTCGAGCAGCGACTCGGGCATCACGACCGTGTCGCCGTTCGCATGTTCGTTCAGCTGCGTGCGGATCGTTTCGCGGCGATCGGCGAAGTGCGCGATCACGCGGCCCTTGTCGCGCAGCGTGTCGGCGTATGCGCGCGCATGCTGGATCGCGACGAGGCCGTCCGACAGGAAGCGGTGGCCGAGCGTGGTGTCGCCGGCGTCGACGCCGAACGCGGTGACGGGCACGACGCGATCGTCGTGCAGCACCGTCAGCCGATGCACAGGGCGCACGAACTTCACGTCCGAGCCGTCCGGGCGCTGGTACGTCATGAATTTCGGGATCGGCAGCTTCGCGAGCGCTTCGTCGAGCGCGGCCTGCAGGCCGTCGGCGAGCGTGGCGCCGGCCGCCGAGTAGTTGATGAAGAATGCTTCGGCCTTGCCGTCCTGCGCGCGCTCGAGATCGGAGATCGACGCGTTCGGGTGGCCGAGCGCCGCGAGCTTCTTCGCGAGCGGCGCCGTCGGCTTGCCTTCGGCGTCGAGCGCGACCGACACGGGCAGGACCTTTTCGCGGACCTGTCTGTCGGGTGCGACGGCGCGCACGTTCTGCACGACGACCGCGAGGCGGCGCGGCGTCGCGTAGCGTTCGAACACGAGTTCGCCTTCGATGAGGTCGCGCGCGGCGAGGCGTTGTGCGATACCTTCGGCGAATGCGTCGCCGAGGCGTGCGAGGGCCTTCGGCGGCAGCTCTTCGGTCAGCAGTTCGACGAGCAGGGGGGCGGGATGATTGTGCGTCATATCTGGAATAAATCTCGTCTCGTCAGTCCTGATCGATCTTGCGTTCGACCTTGAGCGGCGGCGCCCACGCCGGCTGCGCGGCGTCCTGGGCGTCGGTGGTGAGGCCCGGCACGCCCGGCGGGTTGCCGAGCATCGGGAAGCCGAGCTTCTCGCGCGAGTCGTAGTAAGCCTGCGCGACGAGACGCGACAGTGCGCGGATGCGGCCGATGTACGCGGCCCGCTCGGTGACCGAGATCGCGCCGCGCGCGTCGAGCAGGTTGAACGTGTGACCGGCCTTCAGCACGAGCTCGTACGCGGGCAGCGCGAGCTGCGCGTCGATCATCTTCTTCGCTTCCGCTTCGTAGCTGTTGAAGAACGTGAACAGCAGGTCGACGTTCGCGTGCTCGAAGTTGTAGGTCGACTGCTCGACCTCGTTCTGGTGGTACACGTCGCCATACGACAGGCGGCGCAGTTCGGGGCCGTTCGGGCCTTGCTCTTCCCACTCGGTCCACACGAGGTCGTACACGTTCTCGACCTTCTGCAGGTACATCGCGAGGCGCTCGAGGCCGTACGTGATCTCGCCGAGCACCGGCTTGCATTCGAGGCCGCCGACTTCCTGGAAATACGTGAACTGCGTGACCTCCATCCCGTTCAGCCACACTTCCCAGCCGAGGCCCCACGCGCCGAGCGTCGGGTTTTCCCAGTCGTCCTCGACGAAGCGCACGTCGTTCTGCTTCAGGTCGAAGCCGAGCGCTTCCAGCGAGCCGAGGTACAGGTCGAGGATGTTTTCCGGCGCCGGCTTGAGCACGACCTGGTACTGGTAGTAGTGCTGCAGGCGGTTCGGGTTCTCGCCGTAGCGGCCGTCCTTCGGGCGGCGCGACGGCTGCACGTACGCGGCGCGCCACGGCTCGGGGCCGACCGCGCGCAGGAACGTGTGAACGTGCGACGTGCCCGCGCCGACTTCCATGTCGATGGGCTGGAGCAGGGCGCAACCCTGCTTGTCCCAGTAGGACTGCAGCGTCAGGATGATTTGCTGAAACGTAAGCATGAAGAGCCTTCGTGGCGCTGGCGCTCCGTTGCGGGCGGCGCTCCGGGCGGGGCCCGGAGGGTCGGCTCGCGCGGCGGCGCGGCTTGTTAGTGTGCTGAAACGCGTAATTTTACCGGATCGGCGACCGGATGCGGCCGGAAGGCCGATGCGGGCACCGCCGGCCTGTTTCCGGCGGCCTGCGCACCCATCGCCCGCATGCGTCGCGCAGCCGCGTGCGGGCCGCCGCGACGCGCATGCCGCGGCGCTTCGCGCGGGCGGTAAGATGCGCGTATTGCGGCGCGCGCGATGCGTGCCGCGTCACCGCTTGCCGACGCTCACCGCATGGACGAACCGACCGACATCCTGATTCCGCTGCTTCCGCCGTTCCTCGTGCTGCTCGGACAGGCCGCCGACGCGCAGGCGCGCGGCGAGCATGCCGCGCACGAACTGTGGCTTGCCGCCGCCGCGCATCTGCATGCGGTCGATGCGTCGGCGATCGCGCAGCTCACGGCCACGCTCGTCGCGCGGCAGCGCACGGACGACGCGATTGCGCTCGCCGAATGCGCGGCGCGCGCGCAGCCGGGCGCGGACGCGTACTTCAACCACGGCTACGCGCTGCAGATGGCCGGCCGTCACGCGGATGCGGTCGCGCCGTACCGCGCGGCGCTAGCAATCGATGCCGGCTGGCCGTCGCTGCGCAACAACCTCGCGATCGCGCTGCGCTTGTCGGGCGGCGAGCGCGCGGAAGAGATCGCGCTGCTCGACGCGGCCGTGAAGCACGATCCGCAGGACGTGCAGGCATGGATCAATCTCGTCGTCGCGCGAATCGCGATGCAGGACCTCGACGGTGCGCTCGCGAGCGCCGCGCGGCTCGCCGATCTCGCGGCCGACAACGCGCTCGCGATGAACAACGTCGCGATGGCGATGAAGGAGGCGCAGCGCTGGGACGACGCCGAGCGCCATGCGGCGCGTGCGTGCGAGCTGGCGCCCGACGACGCGTCGTTCCGCTTCAATCTCGCGATCATCCAGCTCGTGCGCGGCAATTACGCAGCCGGCTGGCGCGGCCACGAGGCACGCTGGGACGGCGCCGGCGAATTGCGCGGCCGCCGGCCGGCGCTGCCTGGCCCGCGCTGGCAGGGCGAGCCGCTCGCCGGCAAGACGCTGCTGGTATGGGGCGAGCAGGGGCTCGGCGACGTGCTGCAGTTCTGTCGCTTCGTCGCGCCGCTCGCCGAACGCGTGCATCGCGAGGGCGGCCGGCTCGCGTGGAATACGTTTCCGGCGCTCGGCACGCTGATGCAGCGCAGCCTCGGCGCGCACGCGGACGTGTTCGGCGCGGGCGGCGGCGTCGACGCGCTGCCGGCATTCGATTACGAAGTGCCGCTGATCGGCCTGCCGCTGATGCTCGGCATGGAGGCGTCGACGCTCGCCGCGTCGGTGCCGTACCTGCGGGCCGAGCCGGCCGCACGAGACGCATGGCGCGCGCGGCTCGCGGGCGACGGCCGGTTGAAGGTCGGGCTCGTGTGGACGGGCAGTGCGGGCCACCAGCGCAATCCGTTCCGGCGCGTCGGGCTCGAGCGCTACACCGATGCATTTCGCGGGATCGACGGCGTCACGTTCTATTCACTGCAGCCGGGAGCGGACGCGGATGTCGCCGCCGCGCGCGCGGCCGGTTTCACGATCGAAGACCACACGGCCGAATTGACGAGTTTCGACGATACGGCCGCGTTCATCGGCGCGCTGGATCTCGTGATCACGGTGTGCACGTCGGTCGCGCACCTGGCCGGCGCGCTCGGCGCGCGCACCTGGGTGTTGCTCGACGTGAATCCGCACTGGCCGTGGCTGCTCGATCGCCGGGACAGCCCGTGGTATCCGACCGCGACGTTGTACCGGCAGCCCACGTTCGGCGCGTGGGCGCCGGTGATGGAGGAGGTGCGCCGCGACCTGCGGAGCCTCGCCGCGCAGCCCGAGCAATCGGATCGATCGTCCCGGCAGGCCTGAACGGCCGGCCGGTTCGCGGTCACGCGCGGCCGCCGGGCGCGACGGCGGCCCGCCGCGTCACGCCGCTTCGTCGCCGCCGGGTTGCCGGCCGTTGCGCCGGCGCAGCCCGGGCCCGAACGTGAAGCCGAACGCGAGCAGCACGAACGACACCGCGAGCACGATGTTGTTGCCGCTCGTCACGTACGGCGTGAAGCCGCTCGTGCCTTCGATCCGCACGTCGAGCGAGCCGATCGTGAACGGCTTCAGCTGGCCAAGCACGCGCCCGTGCGCGTCGATCGCGGCCGTCATCCCCGTATTGGTCGAACGCAGCATCGGCCGGCCCGTCTCGAGCGAGCGCATCCGCGCGATCTGCAGATGCTGGTCGAGCGCGATCGTGTCGCCGAACCACGCGAGGTTCGTCACGTTGACGAGCACGCCGGGCGGCTGCGGGTTGTCGCGGATCGTCGCGGCGATTTCCTCGCCGAACAAGTCCTCGTAGCAGATATCGGCCATCACCGGCTGGTTGTGCACGAGGAACGGCTTCTGCACCGGCGCGCCGCGCGCGAAGTCGCCGAGCGGCATCTTCATCAGGTTGACGAACCACCGGAAGCCCCACGGAATGAATTCGCCGAAGGGCACGAGGTGGTGCTTGTCGTAGTGATAGATGTCGCGCGAATTCGGCGTCACGCCGTACAGGCTGTTCGTGTAGTCGACGTAGTGGCCGTCCTCGGTCACCGACGCGCCGACCGCGCCGAACAGCACGGCCGACCCGGTCGTGTCGCTGAATTTTCGGATCGCGACGGCGAACGGCTCGGGCAATTCCTGGATCATCACCGCGATCGCGGTCTCGGGCGTGACGATCAGGTCGGCCGGTTTCTCGACGATCATCTGTGTGTACATCTTGATCGCCGCGTCGATGCCTTCCTGCTCGAACTTGATGTCCTGCTTCACGTTGCCCTGCAGCAGCCGCACGGTGAGCGGCGCGTTCGCGGGCACGGTCCACGTGACCTGCGACAGCCCGAGGCCGGCCGCGACGAGGGCGACGGCGATGCCGGCCGGCGCGGCGATGCGCACGCGGGCGTTGCCGCCGGATGCGCCGGCTTCGCCGTCACGCACCAGCGACGGCCGCGCGGCGGCGAGCGCCTGCACGACGAGTGCGGCGAACAGCGCGAGCACCCACGCGATCCCGTACACGCCCACCACCGGCGCGAAGCCCGCGAACGGGCCGTCGACCTGCGGGTAGCCGCTGCCGAGCCACGGAAAGCCGGTGAACACGGTGCCGCGCAGCCATTCGCCGAGCGCCCACGCGCTCGCGAACGCAAACGCGCCGTGCCAGGTCGGCGAGAACGGCCGCGGGTCGGCCTCGCGGCGATGCCATGCATGGCCCGCGCAGAACGACCACAGCCCGGCCGAAAACGCCGGGTACAGCGACAGGTAGAGCGCGAACAGCACGAGCGCGCCGCCCGCGAGCGGCGCGGCCATCTCGCCGTACACGTGCATGCTGATGTAGAGCCACCAGACGCCGCTGATGAAGTTGCCGAAGCCGAACGCGCCGCCGGTGAGCGCGGCGCCGCGCCAGTTCGACGTGCGCGTCAGCTGCGCGAAAAACCAGACGAATACGACGAGCTGCAGCCAGCCGCCGTGCGGCGTGGGCGCGAAGCTGAGCGTATTGGCCGCGCCGGCGAGCAGCGCGGCCGGATAGTGCCAGCGCGGCAGCGCGCGGCCGGGCGCCGGCGCGAGAAGGCCGCCAGCCGGGCGGGACGGAATCGGATCGTCCATGTGAAGCGGAAGAGGGCGAGCGGTTGAAGGAGGCGCGGCTGGCGCGGAGCGGTCAGTCTTCGTGCGAGGTTTCGGCGCGACGGCTGGCGAGCGGGTTGCGGCGCACCAGCAGCACGTGAACCTGGCGCGCATCGCCGCGCTGGATTTCGAACACGAGGTTGCCGAGCTGCAGCTTCTCGCCGCGGTGCGGCACGCGTCCGAAATGATGGGTGATCAGGCCGCCGATCGTGTCGACCTCGTCGTCGGGGAAATCGGTGCCGAACGTCTCGTTGAACTGCTCGATCTCGGTGAGCGCACGCACGCGGTAGCGGCCGTCCGGCCCCGAGATGATGTTGCCGGCTTCCTCGTCGAAGTCGTATTCGTCCTCGATGTCGCCGACGATCTGTTCGAGCACGTCCTCGATCGTGATCAGGCCCGCGACGCCGCCGTATTCGTCGACGACGATCGCCAGGTGGTTGCGGTTCACGCGGAAGTCGTGCAGCAGCACGTTCAGGCGCTTCGATTCCGGAATGAACACGGCCGGGCGCAGCATTCCGCGCACGTCGAATTCTTCCTCGGCATAGAAGCGCAGCAGATCCTTCGCGAGCAGCACGCCGATCACGTTGTCGCGGTTCTCCTCGTACACCGGGTAGCGCGAGTGCGCCTTTTCGAGGACGAACGGGATGAAATCCTCGGGCTTGTCGGCGATGTTGATCGCGTCCATCTGCGCGCGCGGCACCATGATGTCGCGGGCGCACAGATCGGAGACCTGGAACACGCCTTCGATCATCGACAGCGAATCCGCGTCGATCAGGTTGCGTTCGTGGGCGTCCTGGAGGATTTCCAGCAACTCGCCGCGGGATTCGGGCTCGGGCGAGATGAAGTCGGTCAGGCGCTCGAGCAGCGAGCGCTTTTCTTGCGGTTTGTCGGTTGGCTTACGACTGGGATACGAATCGTTCATGGTGGTGCGCCCGGGTCATGCCGGGGCGCGCGGTCACGGAGTAGGCAAGGATACACCAAGGGCACGACGCGACCGTGTCACCCGGCCGTACGGCCAGGGTGGACGGCTCGCGCGGGCCCCGCTCGCGGACGGCCGCGCCGGGCGCGACGTCGTCGTCGGGTCCATCCTATCGCAGAAAGCGTCGGCGGGGCGCGGCGGCAAAAAAATGGCGGCGGGCAGGGCGGCGCGGCCGGACGCGGGCAACGGCCGGCGACGGCGGCATTCCGTCGCAGGCGGCGCACGCGTCGCGCGCCGTTCAGAACCGCATGCCGGCCGAGCAGCCGCCGGCGGCCGCGCCGTTGGTCGCGGCGCCGCCGCAGCCGAGTATGCCGCAGCCGGACAGCGCGACGCTCGCGGCGACGAGCAGCACGGCGATCCTGCAACGCGACCGGCGTGACGATTTCATCGGGCGTGTCCTCGTGTGGATGCGCGGGCGGCGCGGGGTCGCATGGCGGCCGCCCGCGCGGTGTGCCGGATCATCGGCATCGCGCCAGCAACCCTTCGAGCGCGCGGTCGGGGATGCCGCTCGCGCGCAGTGCGTCCACCGTGCGGCTCACGTAGTCGAGCGTCGTGCCGTAGCGGCCGGCCGCGCAGCGGAACACTTCCTTGACGACGGGGTCGGTCAGCTTGCCCGTATAGGTCGGTGCGTCGCGGCGCATCACGAACGCGAGCGCGTTCACGCGTTCGCCGGTCTCGAGCGAGCACGGCAGCCACGCGGGCCGGTACGAGCCCATCGGCATTTCGCGCTTCCACAATGTCTCGAGATGCGGCTGCGCGGTCGGGCCGGAGAGCCGGAATGCGATGCCCGAGCACGAGCCGCCGCGATCGAGCGCGAGCACGAGGCCCGGCTGTTCGGGGGTGCCGCGATTCACGCGCGACCACAGGTAGAGCCCGCGATGGTAGCCGTGCACCTTGCCGCGTACGGCGGCGACGGTCGGCAGCCCGGGATTCCAGATCAGCGAGCCATAGCCGAACAGCCAGAGATCCTGCCGGCCGTCCCAGTCGCGCATCGTCTGCGCGAGCGACGCCGCGAGCTCGTCTTCCGTCAGCAGGCGTCCTTCGCCGATCGACGGCGGGTAGGCGGGCGGCAGCATCGCGGCGTGGCGCATCGGGCGGACGGCTTACTGGTACGGGTTCGGGAAACCCAGTTTCGCGAGGATGTCGATTTCGAGCGCTTCCATTTCGGCCGCGTCCTCGTCGCTCGTCTCGTGGTCGTAGCCCTGCGCGTGCAGCGCGCCGTGTACCAGCAGGTGCGCGTAATGGGCCGCGAGCGGCTTGCCTTGCTCGTGCGCTTCCTTCTCGACGACCGGGCAGCACAGCACGAGGTCGCCGATCACGGTGCCGTCGGGCGCCGCGTCGTACGCGAAGGTCAGCACGTTGGTCGGATAGTCCTTGTGGCGGTAGCCGGCGTTCAGCGTACGGCCTTCGTTCTCGCCGACGAAGCGCACGGTGAGCTGCGCGCTCGCGAACAGCGCCGGCTCGATCCATTCGGCGATCAGCTTGCGCTTCGGCAGCGTCTTGCGCACGTCGCTCGTGATCTCGTCGCCGTACTGCACGGACAGGTCGAATTCCAACGCGCGCGGCTCGTCTTCGGGGTCGTCCTCGCGCGGCGCGAACTCGGCGCCGACGTGCAGCGTCACGCTGTCGTAGTGCTCGGGCTGCAGCGCGAGCTTCGCACGCATCGCCGGATCGTTGTGCTGCGCGACGATCGCGACGGCCGCGTCGCCCGAGCTGCCCGACAGGTCGAACATCAGGCTGCGGCCGTCCGGGAAGTCGATCCGCAGCCCTTGCGCGTTGACGGTCCGGGCTTTGCCCTTCGCGTCGAACAGCGAAAGGCGGGGGGATTCGGACGCGGCGGACGGGGCGCGGCCGGACTTGCGGGAACGAGAGGATTTCATGACGCGTGCGGCGATTGGGACGCGTTGAGGATACACCAAACGGCCGATCGCGCCCGAATTCGGACCGGGCGGCGCCCGGGCAAAAGAAAGCCCGGCGCGCCGTCTGGCGGGCCGGGCCGGGCAGCGCTCGGGCGCCGCCGCTCAGCCGTCCTGGTGCTGCGCGTGGAACTCGTCGTACGCCTCGACGATGCGTGCGACGAGCGGATGGCGCACGACGTCCGCGCTCGTGAAGCGCGTAAGCGCGATGCCGCGCACGCCGCCGAGCACTTGCTGCGCCTCGACGAGGCCGCTCTTGTGGCCGCGCGGCAGGTCGACCTGGCTCGTGTCGCCGGTCACGACCGCCTTCGAGCCGAAGCCGATCCGCGTGAGGAACATCTTCATCTGCTCGGGCGTGGTGTTCTGCGCCTCGTCGAGGATGATGAACGCGTGGTTCAGCGTGCGGCCGCGCATGTACGCGAGCGGCGCGATCTCGATCATCTGGCGCTCGAACATCTTGGCCGTCTTGTCGAAGCCGAGCAGGTCGTACAGCGCGTCGTACAGCGGCCGCAGGTACGGGTCGACCTTCTGCGCGAGATCGCCCGGCAGGAAGCCGAGCCGCTCGCCGGCCTCGACGGCCGGGCGCGTCAGCACGATCCGCTTGACCTGGTCGCGCTCGAGCGCGTCGACCGCGCACGCGACCGCGAGGTAGGTCTTGCCGGTGCCGGCCGGCCCGATGCCGAACGTCACGTCGTGCTGCAGGATCTGCTTCAGGTATTCGCGCTGGGCGGGCGTGCGGCCGCGCAGGTCGGCGCGCCGCGTGTAGAGCTTCGGCCCCGGCTCTTCCTCCGGTTCGCTGGCGTCGAGCTGCGCGACGGGCTCGTCGAACGGATGATCGGGGTCGCCGCGAAAGCGCACGTCGAGCGTGTCCTGGCGGCCGTTGCCGGCCGTGTGGCGCACTTCGACCAGCGCAAGCTGGATGTCGTCGACCGACAGCGGATCGCGCGCGCGGTTGTAGAAGTTTTCGAGCGCGGCGAGCGCGAGCTTGGCGCCGCGCCCGCGGATCGTGATCCGGTGGCCGCGCCGCGCGAGCGTGACGTCGAGCGCCTGTTCGATCTGCCGCAGGTTCTCGTCGAGCGGGCCGCAGAGGTTGGCGAGGCGCGCGTTGTCGTCGCGCGGGGCGGTGAATTCCAGTGCTTGGACGGTCTTCAAAGTAGCGTCGGGCTCCTGTCGGGCGTCGGTCGGTCAGTGGGTGGCCGCGCTCGCGTCGTCGCTGACGAGCACGAGCTCGCCGCGCAGCGAGTGCGGGTACGCATGGTTGATCTTCACGTCGATCATCTGGCCGATCAGGCGCGGGTGCGACGCGAGCGGCGCCGGGAAATTCACCACACGGTTGTTCTCGGTGCGGCCCGCGAGCTCGTTCGGGTCCTTGCGCGACGGGCCCTCGACGAGGATCCGCTCGACCTTCCCGACCATCGACTGGCTGATGCGCGCGACGTTCTCCTCGATCGTCGCCTGCAGATGTTGCAGGCGTTTGAGCTTCACTTCGCGCGGCGTGTCGTCGGCGAGGTTCGCGGCCGGCGTGCCGGGGCGCGGGCTGTAGATGAACGAGAAGCTCGTGTCGTAGCGCATCTCGTGCACGAGCGCCATCATCTTGTCGAAATCGTCCTCGGTCTCGCCGGGGAAGCCGACGATCATGTCGGTCGACAGCGACAGGTCCGGGCGGATCGCGCGCAGCTTGCGGATCACCGACTTGTATTCGAGCACCGTATAGCCGCGCTTCATCGCCATCAGGATGCGGTCGGAGCCGTGCTGCACCGGCAGGTGCAGGTGGCTCACGAGCTTCGGCACCTTCGCGTACGTGTCGATCAGGCGCTGCGTGAATTCCTTCGGGTGCGACGTCGTGTAGCGGATCCGCTCGATGCCGGGGATGTCGGCGACGTATTCGATCAGCGTCGCGAAATCGGCGATGTCGGACGAGCCGGCGGTCAGTGCGCCACGATAAGCGTTCACGTTCTGGCCGAGCAGCGTGACTTCGCGCACGCCCTGGTCGGCGAGGCCGGCCACTTCGGTCAGCACGTCGTCGAGCGGGCGCGACACTTCATCGCCGCGCGTGTACGGCACCACGCAGTAGCTGCAGTATTTCGAGCAACCTTCCATGATCGACACGAACGCGCTCGGTCCCTCGACGCGCGCGGGCGGCAAGTGATCGAACTTCTCGATTTCGGGGAACGTGATGTCGACCTGCGCCCGGCCGCTCGCGCGGCGCGCGTCGATCATCTGCGGCAGGCGGTGCAGCGTTTGCGGGCCGAACACGAGGTCGACGTACGGCGCGCGCGACACGATCGACGCGCCTTCCTGGCTCGCGACGCAGCCGCCGACGCCGATCAAGAGGCCCGGCTTCGCTTCCTTCAGCTCGCGCACGCGGCCGAGATCGGAAAACACCTTTTCCTGCGCCTTTTCGCGCACCGAGCACGTGTTGAACAGGATGATGTCCGCGTCTTCCGGCGTGTCGGTCTTTTCGAGGCCTTCGGCCGCATTGAGCACGTCCACCATCTTGTCCGAGTCGTACTCGTTCATCTGGCAGCCGAAGGTCTTTACGTAAACTTTCTTGGTCATGGGGATTCGCCGTTCGCAGTGGTTGACCTGGGGGCGTCGTCAAGGGTGAATCGGGACGGCCGTGCGCGGCACGCGAATGGCGCGCATCGGACAGGAAAGGCCGTCGGGAAAGCCTTCCATTATAGCTTTTCATGCCACGACGGACGGGCGGCCGGTTGCGGGCGCGCGACGCCGGTTTTCACGTTCCGACCCCGGAGTGGTGGCGAGGCGGCCGTCAGCGGCACGCGTTCAGCAGGTCGTCGAGCGCGGCTTCCTCGCGCGCGAAGCGCTCGGCGAGAAAATCGAGCAGCACGCGCACGCGCGGCGCCATGTAGCGCTTGCTGTGATAGATCGCGTGCAGCGGCGCGTCCTGGTGCCGCCAGTCGGGCAGCAGCACGCGCAGCCGGCCCGCGCGGACGTCGTCGGCGATGTCCCACAGCGACTTCAGCGCAATGCCGTGGCCGCGCAGTGTCCATTCGCGGGTGAGGCCGCCATCGTTGGTCTCGAATGCGGTCGACACCGGCACCGTGTGAACCTGCACTTCGTCGCCGCGCGTGAAGTGCCAGGTGTTCATCGGGCCGGACGCGATCGTGATCACGTTGCACGGAAAGCGGGCCAGATCGTGCGGATCGGCCGGCACGCCATGGCGTTCGACGAACGACGGCGCCGCGCACAGCACGCGCCGGTTGGTCGCGAGCCGGCGGGCGATCAGCGCGCCGTCGGGCGGCGCGGCGAAGCGGATCGCGAGGTCGATCTCGTCCTGCCACAGGTTCGACGACGAATCGGACGCTGTCAGCGAGAACGTGACGCCCGGATGCAGCGTCGTGAATTCGTGGAGCCAGTCGAGCAACTGGTGGCGGCCGAAATCGGACGTCGACGACAGCCGCACCTTGCCGCTCACGACGTTGCGGCCTTCCTGCAGCATCGCGTCCGCGTCGTCGAGCGCCTGCAGCGCCTGGCGGCAGCAGTTCAGGTACAGCTTGCCTTCGTCGGTGAGCCGCAATTGCCGTGTCGAGCGTTCGAACAGGCGCGTCGCGATCTTTGCCTCGAGCTTCGCGAGCCGCGCGCTCGCGGCGGCTGGCGTGAGGTTCAGCTTGCGCCCGGCGGCGGACAGGCTGCCGAGTTCGGCAGCCTCGACGAACAGCCGGATGTCGCCTAGTCGGTCCATGCGATTTTCCAGAAATATTTGAAAATGGTTCAAATGCCACGCCAATTATCAAATATAGGCGTCTTCGGGACAATGCGCGCACATCCCGCTTTCTTGTGCGGTGCGGCACCGACCGGGCGCCGCAGCCGCCGTCTTCCGGAGAACGTCATGCCCATTCCGCTCCTGGCGCTCGCGATCAGCGCCTTCGCCATCGGCACCACCGAATTCATCATCATGGGCCTCTTGCCCGAAGTCGCGCACGACCTCGCCGTGTCGCTGCCGTCGGCCGGCCTGCTCGTCACCGGCTACGCGCTCGGCGTCGCGGTCGGCGCGCCGCTGCTCGCGGTGCTGACGAGCCGCATGCCGCGCAAGGCCGCGCTGCAACTGCTGATGGCGATCTTCATCGTCGGCAACGTGCTGTGCGCGACCGCGTCCGGCTACGCGATGCTGATGGTCGCGCGCGTCGTCACGTCGTTCGCGCACGGGTCGTTCTTCGGCATCGGCGCGGTGGTCGCCGCGTCGCTCGTGCCGGCCGACAAGCGCGCGAGCGCGATCGCGCTGATGTTCACCGGGCTCACGCTGTCGAACGTGCTCGGCGTGCCGTTCGGCACGTTCGTCGGCCAGGTGCTCGGCTGGCGTGCATCGTTCTGGATCGTCGCCGCGCTCGGCGTGCTGGCGCTCGGCGGCGTGGCCGCGCTGGTGCCGAACCGCCACGACAGCGGGCCGGTCGGCCTCGGCCACGAAGTGCGCGTGCTGAAGGAGCCGCAGGTGTGGCTCGCGCTGCTGATGACCGTGCTCGGCTTCGGCGGCGTGTTCGTCGTGTTCACGTACATCGCGCCGATTCTCGAGACCGTGTCGGGCTACTCGCCGCGCGCGGTCGCGCTGATCCTCGTGCTGTTCGGCGCGGGGCTGACGATCGGCAACACGATCGGCGGCAAGCTCGCCGACCGCGCGCTGATGCCGTCGCTGATCGCGATCCTCGTCGCGCTGATGGCCGTGATGGCCGTGTTCGCGAAGACGAGCCACCTGCCGGTCGCGGCGGCCGTCACCGTATTCGTGTGGGGGATCGCCGCGTTCGCGACGGTGCCGCCGCTGCAGGCGCGCGTGGTCGAGAAGGCCGCGAGCGCGCCGCATCTCGCGTCGACGCTGAACATCGGCGCGTTCAACGTCGGCAATGCGGGCGGTGCGTGGCTCGGCGGCGTCGCGCTGGAACACGGCTTCGCGCTCGATGCGCTGCCGTGGGTCGCGGTCGCGGTGACGTTCGCGGCGCTGGTCGTCACGTGGCTCGCGATGCGGCTCGATGCGCGCGGGCCGGCGCGCGGCGCGGCGCCCGCGGCACCGTGAGCGTCGCCACGGCGCGCCGCGCGGCGATGCCATAGCGGCAGGAAAAGGTTCGCGAGAAACGCATTCCTCCGCGATGCTGATAACGGTGTGAAGATAACTTCGTTTGCCCGTACCAGGCCGGGTGATAGCGTCTCGATACGCGCCAACGACCGGCGCAACCCGATTCCGATTCCGGCTTACCCCTACGCAGGGCCGCGCAGCGGCCCGGAGGCCATGCTATGTCTTCATCCCTGGCGCTCGTGCGCGACGTGTCTTCCTTCGAGTCCGGCAATGCCGCCGACGGACGCGGCGCCGCGTCGCTCGACGCCCTCGAACAGGTCGTCGGCGTGAACCTCGCGCGCTTGCGCGCCGAGCGGCAACTGTCGCTCGATGCGCTCGCGCGGCTGTCCGGCGTGTCGCGCGCGATGCTCGCGCAGATCGAATCCGCGCGCAGCGTGCCGTCGATCAAGGTGCTGTGCAAGATCGCCGCGGCGCTGAAGGTGTCGGTCGCCGCGTTCCTGCGGCGCCATGCGGTGAACGGTTTCGAGCATCTGGCGGCCGAGCGCGCGTCGCGCGTCGTCAGCTCGAACGGCCGTTTCTCGGCACGTGCGCTGTATCCGGAAGGCGAGCCGGCGGCGGCCGAATTCCACGAGCTGCGGATCGCGCCGCTGCATACCGAGCCCGGCGCGCGCCGCGCGCCCGGCACGACGGTCAACCTCGTCGTCAGCGAAGGCACGCTCGAAGTGAGCGTGCACGACCGTCGCCAGTTGCTCGCGACCGGCGACGCGATCGTGTTCGACGCCGACCAGCCGTACAGCCTGCGCAACCCGGGCGACAGCGAAGCGCGAGCGTTCCGCGTGACGGTGAGCCCGGAGGTGCCGCCGCGCTGGCTCGTGCCCGACGCGGCGCACGCGGCGGTCAACTGATCGCGCAGGCGGCGCGACGCGGCTGCGCTCCGCGCTTTTCGCACGATCGTGGCTCCGTCCGCCGGCCGTTCGGACGATGCCGTTAGACGGGGTCGTCAGTAAGGTTTTACGCTGCGCGTCGCGCGCGGCTGTTGTATGCTTGGCCCGCCGATGACGGGGTGTTCCCGTCCGGCAATCAGTGCGTCTTCAGGGCGGGGCGAAATTCCCCACCGGCGGTAGGCTGGCGTAAGCCGGCGAGCCCGCGAGCGCCCGCGCATCCGCGCGGGGTCAGCAGATCTGGTCGAATGCCAGAGCCGACGGTCACAGTCCGGATGAGAGAAGATGTGCAGATAGTCATGTCCGTCAGGGCCGCTTCGCGCTGCACGCGAAGCGGGTTGTCGTTCTGTCTGTTTGCAATGCCCTGAAACGTTTTTCGCCCAAATCGTATTTGCGAGGAGCGTTTCACATGTCCTTGATGTCCGTTTCGTCGGCGCCTGCCGACGCCTTTGCCGATCTCCCGTTGCTGGATGCCGAACCGGTGCCGCCGCGCATTGCCGCCGCGCTCGACGCGATGCGCGCAGGTCGCGCGGTCGTGCTGCAGGACGACCACGACCGCGAGAACGAAGCCGACCTGATCGTCGCCGCCGAGCGCATCACGCCCGAGACGATGGCGCTGTTGATCCGCGAGTGCAGCGGCATCGTCTGCCTGTGCCTGACCGACGACACGGTGCGCGCGCTCGAACTGCCGCCGATGGTGCAGACCAACGAAAGCCGCAACGGCACCGCGTTCACCGTGTCGATCGAGGCGCGCGAAGGCGTGCATACCGGCGTGTCGGCCGCCGATCGCGTGACGACGATCCGCGCGGCGATCGCCGACGGCGCGAAGCCGCACGACATCGTGCGCCCCGGCCACGTGTTTCCGTTGCGTGCGCAACCGGGCGGCGTGCTGGCGCGCCGCGGTCACACCGAAGGCACGGTCGACCTGTCGATCCTCGCGGGCCTGAAGCCGGCCGGCGTGCTGTGCGAGCTGATGAATCCGGACGGTACGATGACGCGCGGCGACGATGTCGAGCGCTTCGCGCAACGGCACGGGCTGCCGATGCTGACGATCGCGGAACTCGTCGCGTTTCGCGAGGCGCTGGCGGCGGCGCGCGAACGCTGCTGCGAGCCGGCCTGAGTGGAAGGAAGGCGGGCGCGTTCGCGCGCCCGTGGCGCGGCCGGATCGACCCGATCCGGCCCGACTGACGATCAGGACTGCACGTCGCCGAATTCGCCGCGCATGCCGGCTTCGACGAGCGCCGGCAGTTCGTCCATCCTGCGCATGATCCGCGTGATGCCCATCGCGCGCAGCGCGTCCGCGTAGTTGTCGGGGATGTGGCTCGCGCCGACGAACGCGATCGTCTTCATCCCGGCCGCCCGCGCGGCATTCAATCCCGAGATGCTGTCCTCGACGACGACGCAGCGCGCCGGCGCGACGCCGAGTGTTTGCGCCGCGTGCAGGTAGACGTCGGGGTAGGGCTTCGGCCGCGCGACCTGTTCGGAACTGAATACCCGCTCGCCGAAGATCTCGGTGAGCGACGCGCGCTTCAGCGAGCTGCGCACGCGCACGAGCCGGCTGTTCGACACGACTGCGGCCGGCAGCGTGACCTTCAGCAGCGCGTCGCGCACGCCGCTGATCGGCGCGAGCGATTGCGCGAGCGCGATTTCGATGTTGTGCTCGATGGTCTCGATGAAGTTGGCGGGCATTTCGACCCCGAAGCGGGCTTCGATGCCGGTGAGGAAACGCGACGTCTGCTGGCCGAATGCCGACTTCGCGGCGGCTTCGAAATCGAGGTTCGGGAACGTGGCGGACAGCGTGTCGAGCAGCACGCGGTCGGCGATGACTTCGCTGTCGACGAGCACGCCGTCGCAGTCGCAGATGAGGTGATCGAGCATGGTGATGAAAACGCGGAATATCGGCGACGCCGATCGATTCGCCATCATACGTGCTTTCACGCGCCGGCCGCGCGACGTGGCGGCACATTTGCCCGATGCGGCCGTGCCGTTGCGGCCGGTCGTGCCGGAGTGCCGCCGGCCATGCGGCAGCGGCGACCCGTTTGCGCGGGTCGCCGCCGTTCACGGCGTCACAGCGCGATCACGCGCCCCGTTTTCCACGACGCCATCGCGGCTTCGGCCAGTTCGAGCGCGGCGAGCCCGTCGTCGATCGTCGTCCGGACCGGCGCGCCGTCGCGCAGCGCGTCGACGAAGTGCGCGATCTCGGCCGCATATGCGTGCCGGTAGCGTTCGAGGAAGAACGGCTCCGGCACGTCCGTCGCGATGCCGCCCGCGAGCCATGCACTCACCTCGGTCGGCCGCACGTTGCCGGCCTGCAGCATTCCGTGGCTGCCGAGCAGCTCGAAGCGCTGGTCGTAGCCGTAGGCCGCACGCCGCGACGTGTTGATCTGGCACAGCAACCCGCGCCGCGTGCGGATCGTCACCGCGGTCGAATCGATGTCGCCGGCGTCGTGCACGGCCGGATCGGTCAGGCAGCTGCCCGTCGCATGCAGCGTCTGCGCTTCGTCGCCGAGGATCCAGCGGAACACGTCGAAGTCGTGGATCAGCATGTCCTTGAAAATGCCACCCGAGCGGCGGATGTAATCGGCCGGCGGCGCGCCCGGATCGCGGCTCGTGACGACCAGCATTTCCGGCGCGCCGATCTCGCCGCGCTCGACGCGCGCCTTCAGCGCCGCGAAGGTCGGGTCGAAGCGGCGCTGGAAGCCGATCATGCAGGTCACGCCGGCGCGCCGCACGACGTCCGCGCACGCACGCGAGCGTTCGACGGTGAGGTCGACCGGCTTCTCGCAGAACACCGCCTTGCCGGCGTTCGCGGCGGCGACGATGAGGTCCGCGTGCGTGTCGGTGCTCGACGCGATCACGACCGCCTTTACCGACGCGTCGCCGAGCGCGCGCTCGATGTCGGCGACCTGCGCGCCGTGCGTGCCGGCGAGCGCTTGCGCCGACGGCGCGTGCCGGTCGATCACGTATTTCAGTTTCGCGCCCGGCTGGCGCGCGAGATTCGCCGCGTGGATCTTGCCGATGCGGCCCGCGCCGAACAAAGCGAATTCGATCATTCCGTTCTCCCGTGGATTGTGTCGTCTTGCCGATGCGCTCAGCGATCCGCCAGTTCGCCGCGCACGTAGTCGATGCTCGCCCGCAACCGGTCTTCGATGTCGTCGGCTTCGGCGATCTCGCTCGCGAACGGCTCGAACGACAGCGCACCGCTGTAGCCGCGCGCGAGCAGTTCGCGCAGTTGCCGGATGTTGCCGAGCCGGTCTGCGCCGCCGACCAGCACGCGGTGGCCGTCGCGCATCCGGTCGACCGGCAGCTCGGCCTCCTCGACGCCCGAGATGTGCACGAGGCCCGTCAGGTTCGGGAAGACGATGTCCTCGCCGGCGAGGTGATGGTGGAACGTGTCGTGCACGAGCCGGAACACCGGCTCGCCCGCTGCCGCGTAGATGCCCTTCACCGCGTCCGATTTGCGGCGCAGCGCGCATTCCTCGAAGCCGAGCGGCTCGATGAAGCCGAGCAGGCCGCGGGCCGCGAGGATCGGCTTCAACGCCTTCAGCGCCGTCACGAGATCCGCGTGGCGGGCGTCCGCGCCGCGCGTGTCGGCGCGGCTGTTGGTCGGGCACAGCACCAGCGCACGCGCGCCGCATTGCGCCGCGTAGTCGGCCAGCACGGTCGCTTCGTCCGCGCGCTCGGCGTTCCATTGCTCGAAGCGCTGCAGCGCGTTGATCGTCTGGATCGTCACGCCGCCGGCTTCGGCCGTCGCGCGGACGGCGGCGGCCGGCGTGCCGTCGGCGAGCTCGACGCCGTCGAGATCGTTGCGGATCTCGATCGTGTCGACGCCGAGGCGCCGGCACAGCGCGACGTAGCGGTCGAGCGGCAAGCGCGGCGCGCTCGTCCGGTTCAGCGAAAAGTGGAGGGCGTGCTTCATCGTTCTGTCCTTGAGGCGTGAGTGGTGCAGGGTTCGGATTCGGTGCCGGCTCGCGCGGCGAGTGTGTGCCACGTATCGCGCAGCCATTGCGCACACGCGACGTTGTTGTCGAAGATCGAATAGCGTGCGCCGCCGCCGTAGTCGGGAAACGGGATGAACTCGCAACTGATCTGTTCGAGCCGTGCCGGCTGCACGTGAGCGTGAACCTGCATCTGCGCCTGCAGCAACTGGCGCAGCGCGGCCTTCCACGTGTCGAGCGCGTCCACGCGCCATTCGCCGTGATACGCGCCCGGCGCGGGTGCGACGAACGGGTACTGGATGCCACGGCCGGGCTTGCCATCCGCGCGGCGCATCCAGCGGTTGTCGGGGTTGTTCGGGCTCACGCTGCGCGCATGCGCATGCCGGACCCAGCCGCGCGCGATCCAGTCCGCGTAGATCGCGGTGGGCGACGCCGGGTCGAGCATCGCGCGGCCGCCGTCGACCGGTTCGCGCAGGCCCGCTGCGTCGAGCTCGGCGCGGTTGCCGATCTTGAACAGCAGATGCGAATGATCGAGCGTGATCCGGAACGGCGCGCCGGCCTGCTCGACGTGCCGCGCGACGCGCGCCACGCGCGCGAAATCCTCGCTCCACATGTCGACGTGCACTTCGAGGCTCGGCAGGCAGCCGACCGGCTCGCCCCATGCATAGGCGCGCAGGTAGAAATCGGCGACTTCGCGATCCGACAGCCGATGGCCGTCCGCATGATGCGCGAACAGCTGGCCGTTGAGCACCGTGCTGCCGAAGCGTGCGCCCGCCGCGACGATCTCGGCGATATGCGCTTCGTCGCGGCCCGCGCACCAGATGCCGCCGATCACGCGAATCGGCAGCGCGTGGCGATCGACCAGCGCGAAATACGGCGACAGGTCCTCGCCGCGCGCCGGATTCTTTTCGATGTAATCGAACACGCCGGCAGCGGCGACCTTCCGGAAGCGCTCGGCGGGCGTGGGCGGCGGCAGCCCGTCGTGTTCGAGCACGCCGTCGAGGTTCACGCCGATGAGGATCGGTTCAGCCATCGTCTCCTGTCCGTTGTCGTCTATCGATGGCTGTCCAATGTACGGATGCGCGGCGCGGGCCGCATGACAAACGTTGACGAAAAATCGCCAATGCCGCGGTCGATTTTTTCGCCGTGCGCAGACGGTGCGTCGCACGGCGCGATTCACGCCTGCAGGTATGCGCTCGTCCTCACGTTCGCCAGGCAGAACACGCGGAATTCGACGGGGTCGTCCGGCGGCGACTGTTCGACGATGCCGCACGCATGCAGCACGTGCTGCAGCGCGGAAATCGCCTGTCCGTCCGGATCCTGGTCGATCGCGAGATCCATCGCGCCGGCTTCGATGAAGGTGCGGTGCAGGTCGATCATCTCGTGGCCGATCCACACCACGCGCCCGAGCGCGCCGGCCTTGCGCAGCGCCGCTTCGATGCCGGCCGAACCGGCGCCGCTGTTGTAGATCGCGACCACGTCGTCGTGCGCCTGCAGCGCCCTCGTCACCGCGCGATAGCAGCGGTCGTCCTGGTCGAGCGTCTCGACCGGCGCGTCGTCGCAGCGCACGGCGGCGAACGCGTCGGCGAGCTGATCGCGGCAGCCGGCCATCCGGTCGGCGTGCGCGCGGTAGCCCATGCGCCCGCCGAGCAGCAGCACGCGGCCGGGGCGTGCCGCGAGGCGGCCGATGTAGTAGCCGGCCGTGCGCCCCGCGCGGTAGTTGTCGATGCCGGCGAAGTGCGCGCGTTCGATGCCGCCGATGTCGGTGACCATCGTGACGACGGTCTCGCCACGCGCGATCGCGCCGGCCAGCGCATCTCGCATGCGGGCCGTGTCGTGCGCGGTGACGATCAGCGCCTCGCGCCGGTACGCGGGCCGTTCGATCAGCGTCGCGGCACGCTCGTCATCCGCGGCGGGCAGGATCGTCCGGTGCACGACCACGCGCCGGTCGAGCATTTGCAGCGAACGCTGCAGCGCCTGCTGCAATCGTCGGAAGAACGGCGCGTCGGTGTCGGGCAGCAGCACGTCGACGTGGATCAGCCCGTGCCGCGTGTCGGGCAATTGGCGCGGCACGCCGAGCTGGCGAGCGGCCGCCACCACGCGTTCGCGCGCCTGCGCGGAGACGCTGCCGCGCTCGTTCAGCACGCGATCGACGGTCGTCGTGCTGACGCCGGCGAGCGCCGCGATCTCGTCGAAGCGTGCGGTGCGCTTGCGCCAGCGCGGCCCCGATTCACCTGCCATGGTCGTCTCCATCGTGAGGGGCGCCATCGACCGCGTGGCGTTGTCGGGAACGCTAAAGCGATGGCGAAATTTCGTCAACGTTTCGATTGAGGCGGGGCGACCGGTCGCCTAATTTCGGTCTTATGCGAAGCGTTTGCCGCGCTTCCCGCGCACAAGACCCCCAGGAGACAGACGTGGCCCATACCGACGACCCGGCACGCGAACGCACGGCGGCGCGCCGTCAGGCATACCGAATGATTGGCGGCGCCGGCGATCGCGCGGCGGCCGCCGGGCTCGTCAACGCCGCGTGGTACCGATGCGCGGTGCCGCGACCGCTGATGAAGCAACTGATGCAGCGCGGCGATGCGCGTGCGATTCGCGACACGCTGATCTGGTACGCGGCGATTGCGCTCAGCGGCGCGCTCGCGTGGCTGGCGTGGCGTGCGCATTCGGCATGGGCGATCCCGGCGTTCTTCGTGTACGGCACGCTGTACTGCAGCCCGGCCGATTCGCGCTGGCACGAATGCGGGCACGGCACCGCGTTCCGCACGCGCTGGATGAACGACGCGCTGTACCAGGTCGCGTCGTTCCAGGTGTTCCGCCGCGCGACTGCCTGGCGCTGGAGCCATGCGCGCCATCACACCGATACGCTGGTCGTCGGGCGCGACCCGGAAATCGCCGCGCCGAAGCCGACCGACTGGCTCGCGCTCGCGCTGAACGTCGTCGCGCTGAAGCACGTGGCCGGCGAGCTGCGCAAGATGATCGCGGTGTCGTTCACGGGCCGGCTCGACGACGAGGAGCGCACCTACGTGCCCGAATCGGAATGGCCGAAGGTCGTGCGCGAGTCGCGCATCCATCTCGCGATCTACGCGCTCGTGACGGGCGCCGCGGTCTACTGGCGCACGATCCTGCCGCTGCTCTACATCGGGCTGCCGAGCCTCTACGGCGCGTGGCTGTACCTGTACTTCGGCCTCACGCAGCACGCCGGCATGCCCGAGAACGTGCTCGATCACCGGCGCAACTGCCGGACCGTGATGATGAATCCGGTGTTTCGCTTCCTGTACTGGAACATGAACTATCACGTCGAGCACCACATGTTCCCGATGGTGCCGTTCCATGCGCTACCGAAGCTGCACGACGCCGTGAAGGCCGACATGCCGCCGCCGTACCGCAGCACGCTGGCCGCATATGCGGAGATCGTGCCGGCGCTGATCCGGCAGACGCGCGATCCGTCCGATTACGTCGTGCGGCCGGTGCCGGATGCCACGCGTGCATGACCGCTATCGAACCTGCCAACGAAGGAGACACACCATGACGCAATGGATCGACACCGGCGCGCTCGACGACATCGACGACGAAGATGTCGCGCGCTTCGATCATGCTGGCCGCACGTACGCGATCTACCGGATCGACGGCGAGGTGTATGCGAGCGACGGCCTGTGCACGCACGAGCAGGTGCATCTCGCGGACGGGCTCGTGATGGATCACGTGATCGAATGCCCGAAGCACAACGGCCGCTTCGACGTGCGCGACGGCCGGCCGCTGTCGGCGCCCGCGTGCGAGAAGCTGCGCACGTACCGCGCGAAGATCGAAGACGGCCGCATCCTGATCGAGGTATGACGCGATGATGAGCGACCGGGTGATGGCGATCGTCGGCGCGGGCCATGCGGGCGGCCGCGCGGCGCAGGTGTTGCGCGCGTGCGGCTGGCGCGGGCGCATCGTGCTGATCGGCGCGGAGCCGCATCCGCCGTACGAGCGGCCGCCGTTGTCGAAGGGCGTGCTGACGGGCGAGCGCAGCGCGGCGCAATGCCGGTTGCGCGAGGCGCAAGCCTGGGCGGCCGATCGCATCGAGCGGGTCGTCGCGACCGTCGAGCGCATCGATCCGGATGCACGCGAAGTGCGCGTGTCGGGCGGGCACGTGTTCGGCTACGACGCGCTGCTGCTGGCCACCGGCGGCCGTGCGCGCCGCCTGGCCATCCCCGGCGCGGCGCTCGACGGCGTAGTCGCGTTGCGCACGCTCGACGATGCGGCCGCGCTCGGCGCGCGGCTCGTGCCCGACGCGCGGATCGTGTTGATCGGCGGCGGCTTCATCGGTCTCGAAGTCGCGGCGTCGGCGCGACGGCGCGGCTGCCGCGTGACCGTGCTCGATGCGGCGCCGCGGCTGCTCGGTCGCGCGGTGCCGGAAGCCATTGCGACGCGCGTGCATGCGCTGCACGACGAGCAGGGCGTGGCGATTCGTCTGAACCGGACGCCGATTGCGATCGAGCGAACCGCGGGCGGGGCGCTGGCCGTCGTGCTCGACGACGGCGACACGCTGCTCGCCGACACGGTCGTGGCCGGCATCGGCATCGAACCGGCCGACGAACTGGCGCGCGACGCGGGCCTCGCGGTCGAGCGCGGAATCGTCGTGAACGCGCGGCTCGAGACGTCGGGGCCCGGCATCTACGCGGCCGGCGACGTCGCGGTGTTTCCGAGCGCGTTATCGGGATTGCCGATTCGACAGGAGACGTGGCACGGCGCCGATACGCAGGCGCACGTCGCCGCCCGCAACATGCTCGGCGCGAACGAACCGTATCGCGACATACCGTGGTTCTGGTCCGATCAATACGATGCGCAGTTGCAGGTGGCCGGGGAGCCGGCGCTCGGCACGCAGTCGGTCGCGCGCATGCTCGGCGACGACGCGGAAATTCATTTCCATTTCGATGCGGGCGCACGGCTCGTCGCGGCCAGCGGTTTCGGCCGTGCAGCGGGATTCGTGAAGGAAATGCGCGTCGCGAGGATGCTGGTCGAACGCGGGATCGACGTGGCGCCGGCCGCGGTCGCGGACGTCGCGGTGAAGCTGAAATCGCTGATGGCGGCCGTGAATGACCGGTAGACGAAAAGAAGGGAGTGAAGCGCGCGGCAGCGCACGCCGCGCGCTTCGTCCACACCGCGATCAGGCCATCGCGTGCAGGCGCAGATACAGGCCGGCCGCCGCGGCGCCGCCGAGCAGCGGGCCGATTACCGGCACCCACGCATAGCGCCAGTCGCTGTCGCGCTTGCCCGGGATCGGCAGCAGCGCATGCATGATGCGCGGCGACAGGTCGCGCGCGGGGCTCATCGCATAGCCGGTCGGGCCGCCGAGCGAGATGCCGATGCCGAGCACCAGCAGGCCGACGGGCAGCGCGTCGAGCGCGCCGAGGCCGACTTGCGGCGACGCGAGATACAGCACGCCGAGAATCAGCACGAACGTGCAGATCGCTTCGGTCAGCACGTTGTGTGTGGTGCTGCGGATCGCCGGCGCCGTGCAGAACACCGCGAGCTTCAGGTCCGCATCGGCTTCCTTCGCGAAGTGCTGGCGATACGCGAGCCACACGAGCAGCGCGCCCGCCATCCCGCCGAGCATCTGCGCGAGCACGTAGCCGCCGACTTTCGACCATGCGAACTTGCCCGCGAGCGCGAGGCTGATCGTGACGATCGGATTCAGGTGCGCGCCGCTGAACGACGCGGTCACGTAGACCGCGACGAATACCGCCATCGCCCAGCCCATCACGATCACGATCAGGTCCGCGCCTTTGCCCTTGGTCTTTGCCAGCAGCACGTTTGCGACCGCGCCGTTGCCGAGCAGCACGAGGATCGCGGTGCCGATGAATTCTGCAATATAAGGTGACATGATTGTCTCTCGAAGTCACGGCGGACTCGCGCGCTGCGCGGTCCGCCGGTGTTGTTGTATGTCGTTTGAAGTCGTTCGGATTACTGGGTGTCGTCGGCCCATGCCTTCGCGGCGCGTACCGCGCGCTGCCAGCCGGCCATGCGCTGTTCGACCTGCTCCTTCGGCATCGACGGTGCGAAGCGGCGATCGAGCTGCCACTGGTCGCGCACTTCATCGAGGTTCTTCCAGTAGCCGATCGCGAGGCCCGCGAGATAGGCCGCGCCGAGCGCGGTCGTCTCGGTGATTTGCGGGCGCACCGCGTCGACGCCGAGCAGGTCGGCCTGGAACTGCATCAGCAGGTCGTTCGCGCTCGCGCCGCCGTCCACCCGCAGCTCGCCGATGCTGATGCCCGAGTCGGCTTCCATCGCGGCCAGCACGTCGAGCGACTGGTACGCGATCGCATCGAGCGCCGCGCGCGCGAGGTGCGCGGCGGTCGTGCCGCGCGTGACGCCGAACACCGAGCCGCGCGCCCGCGCGTTCCAGTGCGGTGCGCCGAGGCCGGCGAACGCGGGCACGAGGTAGACGCCGTCGGTATGCGGCACGCTCGCGGCGAGCGCTTCGATTTCGGCGGCCGTCTTGATGAGGCCGACGCCGTCGCGCAGCCACTGCACGACCGCACCCGCGATGAAGATGCTGCCTTCGAGCGCGTACTGCACGTCGTCGCCGATCTGCCACGCGATCGTCGTGACGAGGTTGTTCTTCGACTCGATCGGCTTGTCGCCGGTGTTCATCATCAGGAAGCAGCCGGTGCCGTAGGTGTTCTTCACCATGCCCGACGTCGTGCACATCTGGCCGAACAGCGCCGCGTGCTGGTCGCCGGCGATACCCGCGAGCGGGATCTTCGACGCGAACACGGTGGTCTTCGTGTGGCCGTAGATCTCCGACGACGCCTTCACTTCCGGCAGCATGCTGCGCGGAATGTCGAGCAGTTCGAGCAGTTCGCTGTCCCACTCGCGCGTGTGGATGTTGAACAGCATCGTGCGCGACGCGTTGGTCACGTCGGTCACGTGCAGTTCGTGCTTCGTGAAGTTCCACACGAGCCAGCTGTCGACGGTGCCGAACGCGAGCTTGCCTTGGCGCGCCTTGTCGCGCGCGCCCGGCACGTTGTCGAGGATCCAGCGGATCTTCGTCGCGGAGAAGTACGAGTCGATCGGCAGGCCGGTCTTCGCGCGCACCTTTGCTTCGAGCCCTTGCTTCTTCAGCGAGTCGCAGAAGTCGGCCGTGCGGCGATCCTGCCAGACGATCGCGTTGTAGACGGGCTGGCCCGTCTCGCGATCCCAGACGATCGTCGTCTCGCGCTGGTTCGTGATGCCGATCGCGGCGATCGACGTGCCGTTCAGGCCCGTGCGCGTGACGGCTTCTGCGGCGACGCCGGCTTGCGTCGACCAAATTTCCTGCGGGTCGTGCTCGACCCAGCCGGGTTGCGGGTAAATCTGTTCGAATTCCTTCTGGGCGATCGATACGATGTTGCCCTGGCGATCGAACAGCATCGCGCGGGAACTCGTGGTGCCCTGGTCAAGCGCGAGGATGTACTGGTCCTGCATGTCTCTCATCTCCATCCGTGGATTGGCTTAGTTGTGATGCGCGCCGCATGTGGGCGGCGCGTCGGTGAATCAACGTCGGTCAGGCAACGGCAACTGCAATGTGCATTCGAATCAGGCGTGCGGCGCATGCGCGGCGGCGAACCACGCGTCGACCGCGGCGGTCACGGCGTCCAGCGTGCCGGGCGCGACGTGCAGGCCCAGCTTCGAGCGGCGCCACAGCACGTCCTGTGCGCAGGTCGCCCATTCGGCGTCGCGCAGATAGCGCAGTTCGGCGTCGTGGATGCCCGGTGCGATTTCGGCGCCGAGGTCGGCGAGCGAGGTCGCGCTGTCGACCACGCGCTCCGCACGCGTGCCGTACGCACGTGCATAGCGGCGTGCGAGCGCGGCGGGCAGCCACGGATGGCGTTTCGCGAACGCACTGGCGAACCCGTCGAACTTCGCGTCGGCGATATCGCCGCCCGGCAACGCGACGCCGGCCGTCCAGGTCTTCGCGTCGCGGCCGAGCGCGCGGCACAGCATGTCGCCGGCTTCTTCCGCGAGCTTGCGGAACGTCGTGATCTTGCCGCCGAACACCGACAGCAGCGGGGCGCCCGCGCCGTCGTCGAGTTCGAGGCGATAGTCGCGCGTGACGGCCGACGCGTTCGCCGCGTTCTCGTCTTCCAGCAGCGGGCGCACGCCCGAATAGGTCCAGTGCACGTCGGCCGGCGAGATCTTGCGCTTGAAGTAGCGGTTGATCGAATCGCACAGATATTGCGTCTCGTCGCGATCGATCGCGACCTTCGCGGGATCGTTCGTGTATTCGACGTCGGTCGTGCCGATCAGCGTGAAGTCGTGCTCGTACGGAATCGCGAAGATGATCCGCTTGTCCGGATTCTGGAAGATGTACGCGTGATCGTGATCGAACAGGCGGCGCGTGATGATGTGGCTGCCCTTCACGAGCCGCACGCTGTGATGCGCGCCGCGGCCGAGCGCGCCGTGCAGCACGTCGCCGACCCACGGGCCGGCCGCGTTCGCGATCGCGCGCGCCTGCACGACGCGGATCGAACCGTCGGCGTGCTGGAGCCGCGCTTCCCATTCGTCGCCGCGGCGTTCGGCGGACACGAGCTTCGTGCGCGTGAGGATCTCGGCGCCGCGCTCCTTCGCATCCATCGCGTTCAGCACGACGAGGCGGGCATCGTCGACCCAGCCGTCGGAATACACGAAGCCGCGCTTGATCGAGTCGATCAGCGGCGCGCCGGCCGCATGGCGGCGCATGTCGATGCCGCGCGAGCCGGGCAGCAGTTCGCGTTTCGCGAGGTGATCGTAGAGGAACAGGCCGATGCGGATCAGCCAGGCCGGGCGCAGGTTCGGCATGTGCGGCATTACGAAGCGCAGCGGCCACATGATGTGCGGCGCCGCGCGCAGCAGCGTTTCGCGCTCCTGCAACGCCTTGCGCACCAGTCCGAACTCGTTGTACTCGAGGTAACGCAGGCCGCCGTGAATCAGCTTCGTGCTGGACGACGACGTATGCGACGCGAGGTCGTCCTGCTCGCAGAGCATGACCGACAGGCCGCGGCCGGCCGCATCGCGCGCGATCCCCGCGCCGTTGATGCCGCCGCCGACGACGAGCAGATCGTAGCGATTCGGTTGGGTCACCTGCTGTCCTTATCGTCTGTTGAAATAGGGCGAACATGAAATGTTCGAATTCGAAATTTAACGAACGAAATCGAAAAAGTAAAGTTCGATAAAGCGGGGCCAGTAGCGCGCGACACGATCCCGGACGATACTGGCGAAATCGACCGTTTCGCGAGGTGAATCATGCGTATTGGGATGTGGGCCGGCGTGTGCGCCATCCTTCTGGCGGGGTGCAGCGCGGGTACGCCGCCGCTCGCCGGCAACTGGCGGGCGCCGTCGTTCGTCGACCTGCAGACGTCGTGCGGCGGCGCCGTGCGCGACTGGGGCGCGGACGCGCAGCCGGTCTATTCGACGCTGTACGACGCGTACGTCGCGAAACGGTATCGCGGGCTGACCGAAGCGAACTATTGTGCGTTCGTAAACGAACTTTCGACCCACTATGTGGCGCCTGACGCGGCGGCGCGCGCGGGCTGGATCGCGTATTTCAACGGAGCGCGCGCGCAGGCCATCAGCTGGCGGGCGGCGGTCGATCCGACGCTGCGCGGCGGTTGAAGCCGGCGGCGACGAACGGGCCGGGAGGCGGAAACGACCGCGCGGCCGGATGCCGGCCGCGCGATCAGGTCAAGGTCGGGAACAGCGGGGCTTACGAATAGCGGTACTTGACGGATCGCAGCGTGGCGTCGCCGGTCTCGGTCACGCAGTATCTGCGCCCCGAGCCGAGCCCTTCCAGGCGGACGAGCTGTTGTTCGAGCAGGATGTCCAGTTCATCCCGATCCATGTCGCGCTGATCAGGCGCGTCCTTCACAAGCAAGAGCGTGGCGAATTCATGCGGACTCAGCATCGTTCTCTCCATGGCAATCGGACTGCCCGCGCGGCCGGCGCATACGCCGACGCGCGATACCCCGCGGGGTATGGCTTGGGGGGAAAGCTGTATTCGCCGGCCCTGCAGTTCGCACCGCCCTGGCACAGGCGGATCGGCGAACGGGCCGGGGAACTGGAGTCTAGTCGAGCGCACACGCAACGACAAATCGTGCCCCGTTAATTTTCCGTTTGACAGAAGGGCATGCCGCAAGCGGTTCGTGCGCGGCGCCAACTTCTTGATTTCACTTGAAGTTTCAGGTGCGGTGCAGCATCGCAACCGTCATTCCGCGACGTACACCTGGGTGCCGGCGGCGGCCACCGTATCGGCCATGTCGGGCGGCAGCGGCTTGTCGGTGAAGAGCGCGTGCACCTGGCTCAGATGGCCCTGGCGCACGAGCGCCGGGCGGCCGACCTTCGAATGATCGGTGACGAGGTACACCGTGCGTGCATGCTGCATGATCGCCTCGGCGACGCGCACCTCGCGCGTGTCGAAATCGCGCAGCGTGCCGTCGGCCTCGATCGCCGACGTGCCGATGATCGCGTAGTCGACCTTGAACTGCCGGATGAAGTCGATCGCGAGTTCGCCCACGATGCCCTTGTCCCACGGCCGCACGATGCCGCCCGTGATCAGCACCTCGCAGTCGGGGTAGCCGCTCATCATCGACGCGACGTTCAGGTTGTTCGTGATCACGTGCAGCCCGTGATGGCGGTTCAGCGCGCGCGCGACTTCCTCGGTCGTCGTGCCGAGGTTGATGAACAGCGACGCCTGGTCGGGGATGTGCGACGCCGCGAGCGCCGCGATGCGCCGCTTCTCGTCGTGGAACATCCGCTGGCGCGCGGTGTACGACACGTTCTCCGAGCTGGTCGGCAGGCTCGCGCCACCGTGATAGCGGCGCAGCAGGTTCAGGTCGGCAAGCCAGTTCACGTCGCGGCGGATCGTCTGCGGCGTGACCGCGAAGTGCGCGGCGAGATCGTCGACGGTCACGAAGCCGTCGCGCTGCACCCATTCGAGCAATTCCTGCTGGCGCGCGTTGAGGGTGAGGCGGGGATCTCGGGTCATGGCTCGATGGTCGTGTCGTGAGACGGAGCGGGTATTGTAAGGGCGGCAACGGCGTTCGGCCGGCCTGCCGGACATCGGCGCGCATGATTCATGCGGAAATGGCATGGATTCATGTGACAAATGAATTTGTGCGATCGCGCCGATCGCGCTGCAATGGCGGATTGCCCGTTCGCACGGGCCCGTTCATTCAGCTTTCGACGAGGTGGTCTCGATGAGTGGCTTCAACTGGCACAACCCGTATCCGTCGACCCGTATTCCGGTGTTCGCGCGCAACGTCGTGTCGACGTCGCATCCGCTGGCCGCGCAGGCCGGGCTGCGGATGCTGTGGAAGGGCGGCAACGCGGTCGACGCGGCGCTGGCCGCGGCCGCCGCGATCACGGTCGTCGAGCCCGTATCGTGCGGGCTCGGCGGCGATGCGTTCGCGCTCGTATGGGATGGCGACCGACTGTCGGGGCTCAACGCATCGGGCGTCGCGCCGGCCGCATGGAACGTCGACTACTTCCGCAAGCGTCACGGCGAGGACGCGCGCGGCAACGCGAACAAGCCGACCCGCGGCTGGGACACCGTCACCGTGCCGGGCGTGATCGCGGGCTGGGAAGCGCTGCACGCGAAGTTCGGTTCACTGCCGTTCGCGGACCTGCTCGAGCCGGCGATCGAGATCGCGGAGCGCGGCTTTTCGGTGCCGCCGATCGTCGCGCACAAGTGGGCGGCGGCCGTCCCCGAACTGCGGGGCCTGCCCGGTTTCGCGGACACCTTCATGCCGCGCGGCCGCGCGCCGCTCGTCGGCGAACGCGTGTGCCTGCCCCGTCATGCGCAGACGCTGCGCACGCTCGCGAAGGACGGCGCGCGGGCGTTCTACGAAGGCGCGCTCGCCGAGCGTATCGCCGCGTTCGCGCGCGAAGGCGGCGGCGCGCTGACCGCAGCCGACCTGCGCGCGTACCGGCCGGAATGGGTCGAGCCGATCGGCAAGCGCTTCGGCCGTCACACGATTCACGAGATCCCGCCGAACGGGCAGGGCATCGCCGCGCTGATCGCGCTCGGCATCGCCGAGCAGGCGGGCGTGACCGAGTGCCCGGTCGACTCGGTCGATTCGCAGCATCTGCAGATCGAGGCGATGAAGCTGGCGTTCGCCGACGTCTATCGCTACGTCGCCGATCCGCGCGCGATGGACGTCACGCCCGAACAGATGCTCGACGATGCGTATCTCGCCGAACGCGCGAAGCTGATCGATCGCGCGCGTGCGACGCACTTCGCCGCCGGCCGTCCGCATTCGGGCGGCACGATCTACCTGTCGGCGGCCGACGAGCGCGGGATGATGGTGAGCTTCATCCAGTCGAACTACATGGGCTTCGGCTCGGGGCTCGTCGTGCCCGGCGCCGGCATTGCGCTGCAGAACCGCGGGCACGGCTTCTCGATGGACCCGGCTTCGCCGAACGTCGTCGGGGGCGGCAAGCGGCCGTTCCACACGATCATCCCGGCGTTCGTTACCGAGGAAGCCAATGGCCGCACCGAGGCCGTGATGAGCTTCGGCGTGATGGGCGGCGACATGCAGCCTCAGGGCCATCTGCAGACCGTCGTGCGGATGCTCGGCTATGGCCAGCAGCCGCAGGCCGCGTGTTGCGCGCCGCGCTGGAAGGTCAATCGCGACTTCACGCTCGACGTCGAGGCGACGATGAACCGCGCGACGGTCGACGCGCTGGCCGCCCGCGGCCATACGATCCAGTCGATCGACGATCCTTACATGGATTTCGGTTCGGGGCAGTTCGTGTGGCGCCTCGATCCCGACGATCCCGAGCGCGGCTACGTGGCCGCGAGCGACAGCCGGCGCGACGGGCTCGCGGCCGGTTTCTGACGGATCGCTTCCGGCTTTCTTTGCAGTTGTCCAGCATTACGGGCGGCCCGGTGGCCGCCCGTTTCGTTTGATGCGGCGGATCTCGTCGACCGCGCGCAAGCGGTTTGAAGGACTCGTCTAACGAACGGCAACAGACGCCGTGGAACTGCGCGTGTCGGGTATGGTCAGTGCTCTGGAGCACGAACTTCAAAGTCCGGCTAAGATGCCAGGATGGTTCGGCCGGACCGACTCACTATAAACGCAAGTAAAACGCCGCCTGCGGATCGGCTGGCGCCTGTGCCCCAGGCATGGGCCGGCCTCCGCGCGACGACTGGGAGCGCACTACCATGGACACCAAAACGACGCATGTGATGCCGTGGCGTATCGAGGACATCGACCTGAACCGGATCGATCGTCAGCGTGCCGCCGCGAACGAGGATCTGCTACTGCTGCTGTGCGCGTCGTCGTTCATCGAAAGCGGCTCGGATCTCTATACGAGCAATCTGAGCGAATTCTTCAATGACGATCCGGAAGTCTCCGCATGGCTCAACAATGCATGGGAGCCCGAAGAATTGCAGCACGGCCGCGCGCTGAAGGCGTATATCGCGCACGTGTGGCCCGAGTTCGACTGGGATACGGCCTTCGCGAATTTCTTCGCCGAGTATTCGAAGACGTGCTCGGTCGAGGCATTCGAAAAAACCCGCGCGCTCGAAATGGTCGCGCGCTGCGTCGTCGAGACGGGCACGGCCACGCTCTATCGCGCGATCAACGAATGCTCGGACGAGCCGGTGCTGAAGGAAATCACCGACAACATCCGCACGGACGAAGTGCGTCACTACAAGCACTTCTTCAAGTTCTTCAAGAAGTACAACCAGGTCGAAGGCAACGGCCGGCTCGCGGTGCTCGGTGCGCTTGCGCGCCGCGTGATGGAAATCAAGAACGAGGATTCCGAGATCGCGCTGCGCCACGTGTTCGCGATCCGCTATCCGGACCGCGTCGGCGACAGCCAGTACAACCGCGAGCGCGCCGCGCGCATCAATTCGCTGGTCCGGCGCAACCTGTCGGCCGACATGTGCGTGAAGATGCTGCTCAAGCCGCTCGACCTGCCCGCGAAGATCCAGCCGGGCGTCCACTATCCGCTCACGAAGATCACGCGGCACGTTTTCCTGCGCTGATCGCCGCGGGGCGGCCCGTCGCGCGTATGCTGGCGCATCCTCATCCGATCCGCAGCCGGGCCACGCCATCATGACCGATACCCATCGCCACGCACTCGAACAATGGACGTTCGATGCGTGGCCGTCCGCCGTCGTGTCGCTGTTCGACGGCACCGCGCTCGAGCGTCACGCCGACGTCGCCGCGTCGCTGATCGTCGCGACCGACGACGGCCAGTTGCGCACGACGCTGCTCGGCGTCGGCGAAATCTACGCACACGATGCGCGCACGCTGCTGATCGCGCTCTGGCCGCAGTCGCGGGCGGCGCGCGCGATCGCGCAACGGCGCACGGCCGCGTTGACGCTGGTCGCGGACGGCGCGTTTTTTCAGGCGCAACTGGAGATGAGGCCGCTCGAAGGGGACTTCGGCGGACTGGCCGGATTCGCTGCGACGATCGCGCACGGCGATGCGCAGCGGGTCGGCTATGCGCGTCTCGCGACAGGCGTCACGTTCACGCTGGAACGGGAGCGCGCCGCGGTGCTCGCACGCTGGCAACGCCAGATCGAGCACCTGCGGCGCGCGGCCGCGCGGCTTCAGTGACCGCGCTGGCCGCTGCGCGACGAACGGTTGCGGTTCGGATGCGCGGCGTTGCCGCTTGCCGGGCGGGCGCCGTTGGCGCCGCCTGCCGGACGTCCGCCGCTATTGCCAGCGGCGCCGCCTTGCGTGCGCGGCTTCGCGGTCTTCTGCTGCGATGCCTTCGGTTGCGCGTTGCCGTCGCGTTTCGCGGCCGGCTGGCCTGAGCCGCCGGCACGCGGCTGGCGATTGCCGCCGCCACCGCCGCCGCCGCGCGGTTGCTGCTGGCCGCGGCGTTGCTGGATCGGCTCCGGCTTCGCGTTCGGATCGGGTTCGAAGCCCGCGATCACTTCCTGCGGGATCTCGCGCTTGATCAGCCGCTCGATGTCGCGCAGCAGTTGCTTCTCGTCGACGCACACGAGCGACACGGCTTCGCCGGTCGCGCCCGCGCGGCCCGTGCGGCCGATCCGGTGCACGTAATCCTCGGGCACGTTCGGCAGGTCGAAGTTGACGACGTGCGGCAACTGGTCGATGTCGATCCCGCGCGCGGCGATATCGGTCGCGACGAGCACCTGCAGCGTGCTGTTCTTGAACTCGGCCAGCGCGCGCGTACGCGCCGACTGGCTCTTGTTGCCGTGGATCGCCATCGCGCTGATGCCGTCCTTCGTCAGTTGCTCGGCGAGCCGGTTGGCGCCGTGCTTGGTGCGCGTGAACACGAGCACCTGGAACCAGTTGTGTTCGCGGATCAGGTGCGTGAGCAGCTCGCGCTTGCGGTCGCGGTCGACCGGGTGGATCTTCTGCGCGACGCTCTCGGCGGTCGTGTTGCGGCGGGCGACCTCGATCAGCGCGGGCGAATCGAGCAGGCTGTCGGCGAGCGCCTTGATTTCATCGGAGAAGGTGGCCGAGAACAGCAGGTTCTGGCGTTGCGGCGGCAGCTTCGCGAGCACGCGCTTGATGTCGTGGATGAAGCCCATGTCGAGCATCCGGTCGGCTTCGTCGAGCACGAGGATGTCGAGATCCGACAGGTCGATGGTCTTCTGCTGCATGTGGTCGAGCAGGCGCCCCGGCGTCGCGACGACGATGTCGACGCCGCGCTTGAGCGCATCGATCTGCGGATTGATGCTGACGCCGCCGAACATCACGGTCGAGCGCAGCTTCAGGTACTTGCTGTACGCGCGCACGCTTTCCTCGACCTGGGCGGCGAGTTCGCGCGTCGGCGTGAGGATCAGCGCGCGCACCGCACGCTTCGCGCCACGGTGCTCCGCGTAGAACGTATGCAGGCGTTGCAGGATCGGCAGCGTGAAGCCGGCGGTCTTGCCGGTGCCGGTTTGTGCGCCGGCGAGCAGGTCGCCGCCGCCGAGGACGGCCGGGATCGCCTGCTGCTGGATCGGGGTCGGCGACGTGTAGCCGAGCTCGTTGACCGCCTTGACCAGCGGTTCGGCCAGGCCGAGAGATTCGAAAGACATAGATACCACTCTTGAGTTTTATGATCGGCGATGCATCGCGCGGCCCGCGCGGCAAACCTGCATCGCAAAACAGCCAAAAAGCAAAAGGGCGCGGCCGCGGTTTCCCGCAGCCGCGCCCCGTTTGTGTGAGCCGCTTCTTAGTCGAGCGGCGCGGAACGCAGGTCGCTCACCTGTTGCGGCGAGATCGGCGTACCGTTGTTACCCCAAGACATCCGGATATACGTGACGACCGCCGCGACTTCCTGGTTCGACAGCGACTGCGCGAACGGCGGCATCCCGTACGGACGCGGATTCTTGAACGTGCTCGGCGGGTAGCCGCCATTCAGCACCATGCGGATCGGGTTGACGGCCGATTCCATCATGATCGAGTGGTTGCCCGCGAGCGGCGGATAGGCCGGCGGCTTGCCCGCGCCGTTTTCGGCGTGGCAGGTCGCGCAGTTGTCCGCGTAGATCTTCTTGCCCTGGTCGAACAGCGCGTTGCCGAACTGCTTCGACGGCTCGTACTGCATGTTCTTCGGCGCTTCGGCTTTCTGCGGGATCGACTTCAGGTACGTCGACATCGCGCGCGTATCTTCGTCGGTCATGTACTGCAGGCTGTTGTGGACCACGTCCGCCATCGGGCCGAACACCGCGCCCTTCTGCGACACGCCGGCCTGCAGCAGGTCGGACAGCTCCTGCACGTGCCAGTCGCCGAGGCCGAGCTCCTTGTCGTTCGTCAGCGACGGCGCATACCAGTTCTGCAGCGGGATCAGGCCGCCGGCGAACGCCGACGAGCTCACCGGGCCGCCCATCATGTTGATCGACGTGTGGCACATCGAGCAGTGGCCGAGGCCTTCGACGAGATACGCGCCGCGGTTCCATTCGACCGACTTCGTCGGATCCGGCTTGTATTCGCCTTCCTTGAAGAACAGCGTGCGCCAGCCGATCAGCAGGTTGCGGTTGTTGAACGGGAACTTCAGTTCGTGCGGACGGCTCGGCACCGACACCGGCGCGACCGAACGCAGGTACGCGTAGATCGCGTCCGAATCGGCGCGCGTGACCTTCGTGTAGCTCGCGAACGGGAAGCCCGGGTACAGCAGGCTGCCGTCCTTCGAGCGACCGGTGTGCATCGCGCGGTAGAAGTCGTCCGACGTCCACTTGCCGATACCGTTCTGGTCGTCCGGCGTGATGTTCGGCGTGTACATCGTGCCGAACGGCGTCGCCATCGGCAGGCCGCCCGCGAAGGACTTGCCGCCGCGCACGGTGTGGCACGCGATACAGTCGCCGACGCGCGCGAGGTATTCGCCCTTCTTGATCAGCGCGGCCTGGTCGGCCGGCGTGGCCGCGACGGCGGCAGCGCCGTGCAGCGTGTCGTTGCCCGGCCACAGGACCGGCACGAGGGCGGCAGCCGCGACGATCGCGACGGCCGAGAGTGCAAACAGGGACTTGCGTTTCATTGTGTCTGTCTCCCTTGCCTTATTGCGGTTCGCTGCCGCAGGCGAGCGGAGTCTTCATCGAACGCGCCGGGGCCGGCACGGGGTTGGCGGGCGCCGGTTGCGCGGCGAGCCACGCGGTCACGGCCGTCACGTCTTCGTCGGAAAGCTTCGCGGCGATGTCGTGCATGCAATCGGGCGCCTTCGCGTGGCGGTTGCCCGAGCGCCATGCGCCGAGCTGCGCGCTCAGGTAATCGGCGTGCAGGCCGACGAGGCCCGGGATCGCCGGCTGCATGCCGGTCAGCCCTGCGCCGTGGCAGGCCACGCAGGCCGGCAGCTTGCGGGACGGGTCGCCCTGCGTGACGAGCTGCTTGCCGCGTGCGAGCGTCGCGGCCGGCAGCGTCGGCTTCGCCGGCGTCGGGTACGGCGGACGTTCGGCCGAGAAGTGCTCGGCGATTTCCTTCAGGTAATCGTCGTTCAGGTACGTCAGCAGATAGTTCATCGGCGGGTACTTGCGCCGGCCGTCACGGAAGTTGACGAGCTGGTTGTACAGGTACTCGGCCGGCTTGCCGGCAAGACGCGGGAAGTAGTCGTTGTCCGTGCCCTGGCCGTGAACGCCGTGGCATGCAGTACAGCCGCGCACGCGCTCGGCCATGGTATCGGGTGCCTTGAGCGGCGCCTGCTGGGCGTGCGCTTGCTCCGTGGGCTTGGTCTGCGCTTGGGCAGCGCTCATAAGGCCCGCGCCGCCGATCATCAGAACGGCGAGCAGCGGACGGAAGAGGCGTCTTGAAGACACACGAGACTCCATGTTTATTCGTCGGGGACCTTGTCCGGGCTACGATCGGCTCGGCGCATGGACGGCAGGACAGCCGGGCTGCTGCGACGCGGCATTCTATCATCGATGGGTAATGACGGCTATTTGGCAAAAGGACATCGGTTCCTGTCCGTTTGCGACTTGCGACAATTTGACGCGCATTGTGCCGGGGGCATGTGAACCGGCGTGCGTTTTCCCCATCGAAGACCGTACACTCGCGGGTCGCGCGGCGCCGCCTCCGCCGCAGGTCCAGTCATTTCTCCCGTTTCCGGATTCATCGATGACGTTTTCTACCGTGCCGTTGCCTGCCTCCCGCTGTCCGTCCCGCTGTCCGTCCCGGTGCCGCCGCACTGCCGGCCTGCCGCTTGCGGGAGGGGGCGCGCGATGAAGTTCGACAGCTTGTGGATCGGTCAGGTCGCGCTCGCGGCGCTGATGGATGCGGCGTTCGCGATGGCGGTCGGCTCGGCGCTGCTCAAGGCGTGGCTCGGCAAGGACGGTGCGCGGCCGGTCATCGCGCCGTCGCACCCCGCCTGGCTGCGCGCGCAACATTCGCTGGTCGCGGCGGCGCTGGCGCTGGTGCTCGCCGATCTCGGCTGGCTCGTCTACGAGGCCGCGACGATGAGCGGCGCGGGGCTCGGCGGCGCGTTCGCCGCGATTCCCGTCATGCTGATGCAAACGCATACGGGCTTCGCGTGGAGCGTCGCGTTCGCTGGCGCGCTGCTGCTCGCGATCGTCGCGCTCGCGAAGCCGGACGGCCCGGTCGCGCATGCAGTGCTGTGGCTCGCGGTGATCGTGGTCGCGGCCGGCAAGGCGTCGCTCGGCCATGCGGCCGACAGCGGCGTGCTGTCCGCGGCGGTCGGCGTGCAGACGCTGCACCTGCTGGCCACCGCCGTATGGGGCGGCCTCGTGCTCGCGGGCGGGCTCGCGGTGTTGCCGGCGCTCGGGACGTCGGTCGCGCGCGGCGCGCTGATCCGCATCGGCCAGCACCTGTCGCGCACGTCGATCGTCGCGGTCGTCTTCGTGCTCGGCACCGGCGTGCTCAACGCGATCCGCGGGCTCGGCGGCTCGCTCGCGCCGCTCGACGGCAGCACGTGGGGGCGCGTGTTGCTGCTGAAGTTGCTGCTCGTCGCGCTCGCGCTCGTGCTCGGCGGGCTCAACCGCTTCTCGGCGCTGCCGCGCCTGCGCCGCACCGCGTCGACCGAGGACGCGTACACGTTCCGCAACATCCTGCATCTCGAAGGGATGACGATGATCGGCGTGTTCGTGGCGGCGGCCGTGCTGTCGTTCAGCGTGCCGGGGTTCGCGGCGCTCGGCTGACGGCCGAACGGCGCAGGGCGCGCGCCGCTGGCGTGGCGCGGATGCAAGAACGGCCGCCTTGTCGGGCGGCCGTGTCGAACGCATTGCGCGGCGCGCGCCGCACCCCGCGTCTTTCTTATTTATCTCACGCGTTCATCACCACTCGGCGACGCTGCCGTCCGCGTGGCGCCACACCGGGTTGCGCCAGCGATGGCCGGTCTTCGCCATCTCGCGCACCTTCTCCTCGTTCACGTCGATGCCGAGCCCCGGCCCTTGCGGGATCGCGACGAAGCCATCGTCGTAGCGGAACACCTCGGGGTTGCGCAGATAGTCGAGCAGGTCGTTGCCCTGGTTGTAGTGGATGCCGAGGCTCTGTTCCTGGATGAACGCGTTGTAGCTGATCGCGTCGAGCTGCAGGCACGCGGCGAGCGCGATCGGCCCGAGCGGGCAATGCAGCGCGAGCGCGACGTCGTAGCTTTCCGCGAGCGTCGCGATCTTGCGGCACTCGGTGATGCCGCCCGCGTGCGATGCGTCCGGCTGGATGATGTCGACGTAGCCGCCCGCGAGGATGTGCTTGAAGTCCCAGCGCGAGTACAGCCGCTCGCCGAGCGCGATCGGCGTGTTGGTCTGGTTGACGATGTCGCGCAGCGCCTCGGCGTTCTCCGACAGCACCGGCTCCTCGATGAACATCAGCTTGTACGGGTCGAGTTCCTTCGCGAGCACCTTCGCCATCGGCTTGTGCACGCGGCCGTGGAAGTCGACGCCGATCCCGACGTGCGGGCCGACCGCGTCGCGCACCGCCGCGACGTTCGCGATCACCTGCTCGACCTTGTCGTAGGTGTCGACGATCTGCAGTTCCTCGGAGCCGTTCATCTTCACGGCCTTGAAGCCGCGCTCGACCACCGCGCGCGCATTGTTCGCGACGTCGCTCGGCCGGTCGCCGCCGATCCATGAATACACCTTGATGCGGTCGCGCACCTGGCCGCCGAGCAGCGCGTGCACGGGCACGCCGTGATGCTTGCCCTTGATGTCCCACAGCGCTTGGTCGACGCCCGCGATCGCGCTCATCATGATCGGGCCGCCGCGGTAGAAGCCCGCGCGGTACATCACCTGCCAGTGATCCTCGATCAACAGCGGGTCGCGGCCGACCAGGTAGTCGGCCAGTTCCTGCACGGCGGCCTCGACCGTGTGCGCGCGGCCTTCGACGACGGGCTCGCCCCAGCCGATGATGCCCTCGTCGGTTTCGATCTTGAGGAACAGCCAGCGGGGCGGGACGACGAACGTTTCGAGGCGGGTGATTTTCATGACGCGTGTCTCCATGATTGACCGGCGCGCCCGCGCGGGCGCGGCGCACGATCCGTGCTTTCACGGTTATCCTAGCGTAGTCGAATAAAAAATAGTATTAATAGCATTAATGTGCAGATAGTGGGCAGCCCGCCCGACGGAGAACGATCATTCAACGCGACCTGCATGGACAGACGGCCTTCCGGCTCGCGACGGCGATCCTGCGCGGCGACTATCCGCCCGAATCGCTGCTGCCGAGGGAACCCGACCTGATGGAGATGTACGGCGTGAGCCGCACGGTGATGCGCGAGGCGCTGCGCACGCTGACGTCGAAGGGGCTGGTCGAATCGCGGCCGAAGGTCGGCACGCGCGTGCGGCCGCGCCGTGCGTGGAACCTGCTCGATGCCGACCTGCTCGACTGGTATGCGCGCGTCGCACCGCCGCTCGCGTTCGCGCTGAAACTGCAGGAAATGCGCGAGATGATCGAGCCGCACGCGGCCGCGCTCGCCGCGCGCACCCATACGCTCGAAGCCTTCGACGCGATCGACGGCGCGGTGCGCGCGATGGCCGCCGCGCGCAACGTCGACGAATGGGTGCGCGCCGACCTGCACTTTCACCTGAGCGTGCTGGAGGCCGGCGGCAACGAGCTGCTGGTGCCGCTCGGCGCGCTGATCGATCGCACGCTCGAGGCGCAACTGCAGCTGAACGCGCGCCGGGCGGACGTGTACAACGCGTCGCTTGCCGAGCACACGGCCGTCAGCGACGCGATCCGCGTGCGCGACGAAGACGGCGCGCGCCGCGCGATGGCGACGCTGCTCGCGGTGACGCGCGCGCGGATCGAGATGTCGTGACGGAGCGGGGCGAGGCGGCCCCCGCGCCGCGCCGTGTCGTCAGGCGTTCGCGCAGCCGCCCGGCTTGTGGATGCGTTCCGTCGACGGCGGGTACTTCGCGAGCAGGCTCGCCGGCCGCCGCGGCCGCGCGACCAGGTCGCCGCCGCAGTTCGGGCAGCGGCCCTTCAGCACGTCGTCGGCGCAGGTCGCGCAGAACGTACATTCAAATGTACAGATGCGCGCTTCCGCCGAATCGGGCGGCAGGTCCTTGTCGCAGCATTCGCAGCCGGGGCGCAGTTCGAGCATGAGGGTCTCCTGGGTCGATGACGGATGGGCGCCGCCCGGACATTGCGTGCGGCGCGTGCGAGCGCTACTGTACGCGTTTGGATCGGCCCGGCCAACGGCGTCCCGCCTGGGCGCCGGCGCTGCGCACGGGCTGCACCGGGAGACGACCATGCTTTATCGCGGAAGCTGTCATTGCGGCGACGTGACGTTCGAGGCGGAAGGCGACCTGCAGGGCGTGATGGCGTGCAACTGCTCGATCTGCCAGCGCAAGGGCGCGCTGATGTGGTTCGTGCCGCGCGACCACATGAAGCTGCTGACGCCCGACGAAAATCTCGCGACCTACCTGTTCAACAAGCACGTGATCCGGCATCGCTTCTGCAAGCGGTGCGGGATTCATGTATTCGGCGAAGGCGTCCATCCGGACGGCACCGCAATGGCCGCGATCAACGTGCGCTGCGTCGAGGGCGTTGATCTCGACGCGCTGCCCGTCACGCACTACGACGGCCGCTCGCGCTGAGCGGCGCGCGGTTGCGGGCGCCTGCGCGGCGCAATCGGATCAGGAGGGTTGCACGGGCGCCGCGTTCGGCGCAGGCGTTTCCGCTTGCGGCGCCGGGCCGGCGGTGCGCGTGCCGGCGTCGGCCGGGCGTTCGATCAGCGGCGCGAGCGCCGGCGCCATCGACTTCAGCAACTGCACGGCCATCGCGCTCGTGAAGTCGTAGCGCGCCGCATACGGCTCGTGCGCGGTCGCCGTCAGCACGCCGAAGAACCGGTCGCCGATCGCGAACACGAAGGTGCCGCTGCGGTTGACCTTGCGCGACTCGATCAGCCGCGCGCCGCGCGCATAGATGTTGAAGCGCTGGTCGCCCGTCCCGGTCTTGCCGTACACGTCGAGCGTCTTGCCGTCCGGCAGCGTGAGCCCGCCCGCGAGGCGGCGCGCGGTGCCGTGGAGCACGACGTCGCGCAGCAGCGTGTGCGCGACGTTGACGATCTCCGGCGCCAGCATCGGCTGCGGCTGCGCGGCCGCGCGCACGAAGCGGGTTTCGTACGGCGTGCCCTTCGCGAAATCGAGCCGTGTGATCGTCTCGGTCGGCGCCTTCTGGCCGCCGTTCGCGATCAGGCCGATCAGTTTCGCGAGCGCGTCGGGCTGGTCGCCCGAGGCGCCGATCGCGGCCGCGTAGGACGGCGTCACCTCCGCGAACGGGTAGCCGAGCGCGCGCCACGACTTCGTGATTTCCGCGTACGCGCGCAGCTCGACCATGCGGCGGATGCGGCGGTCCTGCGTCGCGTGGTAGCGGGTCTTGTACAGCCACGAATACGTGTAGAAACGCGCATCGCGACTGTCGCGCTGCACGTCGGCGAGCGACGCGGCCGGATGTGCGCGCAGGTAGTTGAGCGTCCACAGCGCGAGCGGATGAACGCTCGCGATATAGCCGCGATCGTTGAGGTTGAAGCGGTCGATCGCGTACTTCGCGTAGAGCGCGGCGAGATCGTCGTCGGACAGCGTCGCGGCCGGCGTGCCTTTCAGTTGCGCGCGCATCTGCGCATCGAACCATGCAAGCGATTCGTTCGGCGCGACGCTGCGCAGCACCGTCGCGAGCTTCGGCGGCGACTTGCGTACGTCGCGCAGCATCAGCGCGAGCGCGTCGTCGGGCGCCTTGCCCGCATAGCGCGTGTAGTAGCGCTTCACGTAGACCTGGCTTTCGCCGTCGACGAATTGCTGCAGGTAATGCTGGCGCTGCACGGGATCGTTGAGCCACGACGACGACGGGCCGGCCGCCTGCAGCGTTTCGTAGTGGACGATGTCGCGCATCAGCCGCACGAACACGAGGTTGACCGAGTGCTCGAACGCCGCGTGCAGCGTCAGGATGCGGCTGTTGTCCGACTTTTCGAAGTTCGAGAACACCTGCGCGCCGCCGCCCGTGTAGAACACGTCCGGACTCGCCGAATACTTGCGTTCGACGGACGCATCCAGCATCGCCTGCAGCGAGCGGTCGCGCGTATGCGACAGGTAGTCGAGCGCCCAGCGCGACAGCCCGTCGATCGGATCCGGTTTCACGCGCGCCAGCTCCGCGTTCGACAGGTTCGCATAGCGCGCATGCAGGTCGGCGACGATCTGCAGGTACGTGATCAGCGTGCGCAGCTTCGCGGTCGAGCCGAGGTTGATGCGGCCGCCGCGATTCACGTCGAACGGCTGGTTCACGCTGTCGGTCTGCACGCGCAGCATGTTCGCGCCGTTGCGGTGCTCGTACAGCGTGAAGCTGTACGTGAGGTGCGACGGGTCGTCCTTCGGCGCCAGCATCTCGAAACCGTACAGGCCGGCGGCCTGCGCGCCGTCGCGCGTCGATGCCCGCGCGAGCCGCTCCGCGACCGCCTGCTGCACGCCGTTGTCGAGCGTGCTGGTGGCCTGCAGATCGAGCTGGTCGAGCTGGTACAGGTCGCTGATGCCGAGCGCCGACAGCAGCGACGCGCGCGCGGAGGTCACGGCCTTGCGCGACACGAACGACTGCACGCGCGCGGCGGCCGGCGGCGCGCTGCGTTCGATCTGCGCGGCGAGCGCGGCATCGCGCAGCGCGGGCGAGATCACGCCGCCGTTCGACAGCAGCCGCAGGTAGCTGTCGGTCAGCTTCTGCAGCGCCGGATAGCCGCGGTTGAGGAAGTACGACGGCGCGCGCTGCGCGATCAGCAGCGACAGCGCCTCGCGGAACATCTTGCCTTGCTGGTCGACGTTGTCGCCGGTCGTCGGCGCGGAGAGCACCCGGTTCACGTCGTTGAAGTCGCGGCCGTACCACGCGGCGAGGCCGTCGCCGATGCCGGTGATTTCGCCGACGTGCGGCCGCGCGGCGAGCGGCACGGAGTTCAGGTAGCGCACCACGATCGTGCGGCGCGCGAGCATCGTCTGCGGGCCGTTCAGGTACGCGCGCACCGACGCGGACGCGATCTGCCGCAGCTTCTCGGGCGGCGTCGCGGTGCGGCCCTCGGGCGAATGGCGGAATTTCTCGATCTGCGTCGCGAGCGTGCTGCCGCCCGGGCGCGCCTGATGGCGATTGACCACGTGCAGCGCCTGGTCGGCCAGCGCGCGGCTGAAGCGCCCCCAGTCGATCGCCGGGTTGCGGTTCGGTTCGTTCGCATCGAGCAGGTAGCGATCCTCGATGAACAGCAGCGAATCGGTGATCACGCGCGGCACCGTGTCGAAGTCGGCATAGACGCGCTGCGGGAACACGGTCGCGAACAGCGGCGAGCCGGTCGAATCGAACAGCATCAGGCCCGTCTGGTCTTTCTCTTCGTAAGGGAGAAATAGCCCGCGCTCGCCGAGCGACAGCATCCGCTGCGAATCGCGCGCCTGTTCGCTGACGACGAAGCCGCGCGCGAGCAGCCGCTGCTGGAACGCGGGGATCAGCGCGTAGCCGAAGCGCTGGTCGTACGGGCCGTTCCCGGGGAAGCGGATGTGATCGCTCGGCCCCGTCTCGACCGTATAGCCGACGTCGCGGGTGAGCTCGGACAGGTAGCGCGCCTGCAGCCGGGACGTTTCGATCTCGGTCTGCACCAGCCGCGCGACGATCGCCACCGCGATCAGCAGTGCGGCGAGCAAAGACCACTTGACCCACGTCCAGACCGATGCGGGACCGGTCACGCGCGGGAGGATACGATTCAGCGGCCGATTCATGGCGGCGTCTCCCTGAGGGCGCGGTTGTCCGGCCACACCCCATTAAGGATTAGTGTAGTCCTCCGCGGCGGGCTGCCAAGGCCGGTTGACTACCGAGATGCGCCGGCGCAACAGGCGTGCCCGCGCCGGCCGGGCGACGGGTCGATGGCGGTCGGGGCGCCAGCCGGCGCGGTGCGCCGGCCCTGGGCAGGTCGAGCGGGCGGCGGCGACGCAGCGTGGAAAAATGGTGCGCGATTTCACCGTTCATTCAACTGGTGAAATGCTCGATCAGGTGATCGACGAACAGCCGTGCCTTGCGCGGAAAATGCCGGCGGGTCGGGTACGCGACATTCATCTCGAGGGCTTCGAGCCGATAGCCGGGCAGCAGCGCGAGCAGCCGGCCGTCGTCGAGATCCGGCTTGACGAGGAAATCGGGCAGGACCGCGATGCCCATGCCGGACAGCGCCCAGTTCCGGATCAACCCGACGTTGTTCGACGATGCGGATTTGTTCGGGCGCACGGTGATGCGCGTTTGTTCGTGTTCGAACGACAGGTATTCGCCCGCGAAATCGGCATGGAATGCCAGGCCCGCGTGCGATGCGAGATCGTGCGGATGGGCCGGCGCGCCGTGCCGTTCGACATAGTGCGGCGCCGCGCAGACGATCCGGTTGATGCGCGTGAGCGGGCGCTTCACGAGGGAGTTGTTGCCGATGTGCTGCGACAGCAGCAGCCCGATGTCGAAGCCCTCGGACACGAGGTCGACGTGACGGTCCACGATCGTGACTTCCGGCACGATGGCCGGATGGCGCGTCTTGAACGCGTCGATGGCCGGCGCGAGCACGTGCATGCCGAACATGACCGGCGCGGCGATTTTCAGCGATCCAATCGGTTCGTGATGCATCGAGGCGATCGTTTCCTCGACCCGGTCGATCTCGTCGATCACGTGACGTATCTGCGCCAGATAGAGGTGGCCCGCGTCGGTCAGCGACAGGCTGCGGGTGGTGCGATTCAGCAGGCGTGCGCCGAGCCGATCCTCGATGCTCATCACGAGGCGGGTGGCCGACGAATTGGAGATGTTCAGTTCCGTGGCCGCGCGCGCGAAACTGCGAAGTTCGGCGACCTTGACGAATAGTCGCATCGGTAGGCGTTCGTCCATTTTTTATCGATAAATAGAAAACGATGACTTGATTCTATCTATCGGTTTGCTGGATTTTAACGGGCGTTTTTCGCGAATTATTATTATGGAATCGCGTATTTATCTGGTGTGCGAACGGTATGAGAATGGTGGATTCCAAGGCATTAAAGTCGTTGAATTGGCGATTTGATTGAGATTGCAATTAAACCTTTTTGACGGATTTGTATTTAGTAATTGTACGAAAATATAGGCTACTTTTTCGTTAAAGAATCGGACGTTATCGATGCGATGTGATGCCGAACCGTATACGTCCCTGTTGCGTTGGCAGCTTCGCGCGTTCGTGCCGGCGCACGGCCTCGGCGGAACGGCGGATCGGGTAGTCGCAGGTAATCGGGTTTGGCGCATCGCGGCGCGTGAGCGCGCGTGACCGCCGGATGGCCGTGCGCGGCGAACACGTGTTGCAGCGGGCGGCCCACGCCGAGGACCCGTGTCGCGGCCGCGGCCAGCGGTGATATGCTCGCGGGACGCCCGCGACCGACGGGCGGTTTCACGATGCCCGTGCGCGGTTGCGTCGCGCGGCGTTTCCGAGGGAAGAACCGACATCATGAGCCGCAAATTCATTCTGAAGGGCGACACGACCGATCACGGCGGCGTCGTGCTCGAAGGGATCGCCAATTCGTCGTTCGACGGGCGCGAACTCTCCTATCTCGGCGCAGCTGTGTTCTGCGCGGCGTGCAAGTCGCCGGGCGTGATCGTATCGGACGGCGGCGAGCGCACGATGACCGTGATGGGCAAGGTCGTCGCGCTCGAACACGACCTGTGCCAGTGTCTGTGCACGCCGCAGCCGAAACTGATCCCGTCGCAGGCGACCGGGACGATCTCGGGCTGAGCCCCGCCGCGCGCAGGCGGTCGTCGTCCGCGCTGCGTCGAGACACCGATGCCCGCTGTCAGACGCTGCCTGTGGTCTCGATCACGAGGATGCGCGCGGCGCCGAGCGGATGCGCGACGTGCTCGGTGCCGACCGTCGCATGGAAGACGTCGCCCGTCTCGAGCACCGTCGCATGCTCGACGCCTGCGTCGCGGTAGCGCATCTCGACGCGGCCATCGAGCACCGCGAACACCTCCTCGCCGTCGTTCACGTGCCAGCGATACGGCTGGTCGGTCCAGTGCAGCCGGACCGTGATGCCGTTCAGGTTCGCGATGTCGAGCGCGCCCCACGCGCGGTCCGCCGTGAATGCGGCACTCCGGATGATCTTCATCAATGTGTTCTCCGGCACGCGTGTGTGCCGCTTTCCCGTGATTTTTCCGACATCCGCGTTCAGCGCGACGCTGCGCGCAGCGCCTGCTCGACGATCTGCTTGCGCTTCTCGAAGCCGGCGGCCGTCCGTTCGGTGACGCGCGTCACGACCGCAGCCGGCGCGGTGTCGGGCGAGCCGGCGTCGAACGGCGGCGCGGGCGCATATTCGAGCTGCAGCTGAATCGCCTGCGCTTCTTCGTCGCCGACCAGCTCCGCGGCGATCGTCAGCGCGAAGTCGATGCCGGCCGTCACGCCGCCGCCCGTGACCAGGTTGCCGTCGCGCACGACGCGCTCGCGCACCGGTATCGCGCCCAACGGTTCGAGCAGCGAGTGGAACCGCCAGTGCGTCGTCGCGCGCCGTCCGCGCAGCAGGCCGGCCACGCCGAGCAGCAGCGCGCCCGTGCAGACCGACGTCACGTAGCGCGCGGTGGCCGCGCGCCGTTGCACGAACGCGATCGTTTCGGTATCGAGCAGCAGGTCGTTAATGCCGATCCCGCCCGGGATGCAGATCACGTCGAGCGGCGGGCAGTCGTCGAACGTGCAGGTGGGCGCGAGCGCGAGGCCGCTGCTCGACGCGACCGCGTCGCGCGACTTCCACACCAGATGGACGGCCGCGTCGGGCAGCGACGCGAGCACGTCGTGCGGGCCGGTGAGGTCGAGTTGCTGGACGCCCGGAAAGACGAGAAGGCCGATATGCAGGCTCATGCGAGGACTCCGTCGGGAAGGGAACGCGCGCCGTTCGGCACGGGATGGACAGATCGATTCTAGGCGCGTAGTGTTTGGCGAAATTGCCATATCGCCCACGTTTTCAGCCAATCGCCATGCCCGCCGCCGCTCCGCGTTCGATCCTCGTCCTCGCGTTTCCCCGTGCGCAACTGCTCGATGTGACGGGGCCGCTGCAGGTGTTCGCATCCGTCAACGAGCTCGCGCTGGAGCGCGGGCAGCCGGCGCCGTATGCGCCGCGCGTCGTGGCCGTCGAAGCCGGGCCCGTCGAGACGTCGTCGGGCCTCGTCGTGATGGCCGAGTCGCTGCGCGCGGCCGCGCGCCGTCCCGACACGCTGATCGTCGCCGGCGGGAAGGGCGTGCATGCGGCGTCGAAGGATGCGCGGGTGGTGAGTTGGGTGCGGCAGCAGGCCGGGCGCGCGCGGCGCGTGGCGTCGGTCTGCACCGGCGCGTTCCTGCTCGCCGAGGCCGGCCTGCTCGACGGGCGGCGCGCGGTCACGCACTGGGCGCGCTGCGACGAATTCGCGGCGCGCTACCCGAACGTGCGTGTCGAACCGGACCCGATCTTCATCCGCGAAGGCGCGTTGTGGACGTCGGCCGGCGTGACGGCCGGCATCGATCTGGCGCTCGCGCTGGTCGAAGAAGATCTCGGTCGGGCGACCGCGCTCGACGTCGCGCGCGAACTCGTCGTGTTCCTGAAGCGTCCGGGCGGACAGGCGCAGTTCAGCACGATGCTGTCGATGCAGCGCACTGCCGACCGGTTCGGCGAGCTGCACGCGTGGATGGCCGAGCACTTGACGGCCGACCTGTCGGTGCCCGCGCTCGCCGAGCGCGTGAGCATGAGCGAGCGCAGCTTCGTGCGCCACTATCGTGCGGAGACCGGCCGCACGCCCGCGCGCGCGGTCGAGCAGATCCGGGTCGAGGCCGCGCAACGCCTGCTCGGCGAAACGGCGTGGCCCGTCAAGCGGATCGCCGGGCGTTGCGGCTTCGGTACCGAGGAGACGCTGCGACGCAGTTTCGTGCGCGTGCTCGGCGTGTCGCCGCAGGGATATCGCGAGCGGTTCGTGCGGTAACGGACGACGGATGAGCGGGGCCGGAGCAGGCGCTGCGCGGAACTGAACGGAAACCGGTCGGTTTCGAGTCCGAAGCACCGAAACTATTCAGGATTGGACAACAATAGGCGGGGGCTTGTGCCGCGCCCGCCGCGGGCTCTATTCTGTTCCGTTGGTGATTCGAAGGGGAAGCGGCATGGACCGAATCCAGGCAATGGAAGTTTTTACCCGCGTGGTCGACGCGAACAGCTTCACGCGGGCGGCCGACACGCTCGCGATGCCGCGCGCGTCGGTGACGACCATCATCCAGAATCTCGAGGCGCTGCTCGGCGTGCGCCTGATGCACCGGACGACGCGCCGGCTGTCGCTGACGCCGGAGGGCGCCGCGTACTACGAGCATTGCATGAAGATCATCGCGGAGATCGCCGAGGCCGACGCGAGTTTCCAGGCCGGCAACCGCAAGCCGAGCGGCATGCTGCGCGTCCACATGCCGAGTTCGCTCGGGCGGCGCATCGTGCTGCCGTCGCTGTCGATTTTCCGGCAGCGCTATCCGGACATCACGCTCGAGCTGGGGCTGTCCGACCGCTACGTCGATCCGGTCGAGGAGGGCATCGACTGCATGATCCGGGTCGGGCCGCTCGAGGATTCGTCGATGGTCGCGCGGCGCATCGGGATGCTCAAGCGCGTGACGTGCGCGTCGCCTGATTACCTGGCCCGTCACGGCGAACCGAACGAGATTGCCGATCTCGTCGAACATCATGCGGTGAATTTCCGCTCGAGCCACGGCGCGCGGGCGATTCCGTGGGTGTTCATGATCGACGGCAAGCCGTTCGAGGTGCGGATGAACGGCAGCGTCACGGTCAACGATTCGGATGCCTACGTGACGTGCGGGCTCGAAGGCTTCGGGATGATCCAGCCGACGCTGTTCATGGTGCTGTCGCACCTGCTCGACGGTTCGCTGGTCGAAGTGCTGCCGGACAGCAATCCGAAGCCGAAGCCGATTTCCATCGTGTATCCGCACAACCGGCATTTGTCGCAGAAGGTGCGCGTGTTTGCGGACTGGATCGCGGAGGTGTTCGAGTCGACGCCGGCGCTGGAGGGTGGGGAGAACTGGCGGGGGAAGGTGGGGGCGGAGGCACGGGATGCGAAGCGCGGAGCGGTGGTGGCGTAGTCGCGGCGCAGCACGCGGGCTGAAGGACGGGCAACGTGCGGCACCGTGTGCGCTGAAGCAATGAAAAAAGCCGCTGTTTCTTTCGAAACAGCGGCTTTTCGCATTTGGTGGCGAATCAGGGATTCGAACCCCGGACCTGCGGATTATGATTCCGTCGCTCTAACCGACTGAGCTAATTCGCCGAAGACCCAAATTATGTCGATCGGCCGGCCGGCTGTCAATACCTTTTTCCATCTTCCCCGAAAAAAGTTGCCGGCGGCCCGTGCCGGCCTCCATCGCGGGCGGGAGCCGGCCAGCGGAAGCAGTGCCTCCGCCGGCCTTTCCCCGCTGCGCAGCCAACATCAATCCTGCGCGTAGATGTCCGAGTCCTTCGTCTCCTTGACGAACAGCAGGCCGATCACGAACGTGGCCAGCGCGATCACGATCGGATACCAGAGCCCCGAGTAGATGTTGCCCTTCGCCGCGACGATCGCGAACGCGGTCGCCGGCAGGAAGCCGCCGAACCAGCCGTTGCCGATGTGATAGGGCAGCGACATCGATGTGTAGCGAATCCGCGTCGGGAACATCTCGACCAGCATCGCCGCGATCGGGCCGTAGACCATCGTCACGAAGATCACGAGGATCGTCAGGATCACGATCGTCATCGGCCAGTTGAGTTGCGCCGGGTCCGCCTTGGCCGGGTAGCCGGCCCCCTTCAGCGTCGACGCGAGCGTCTTGTCGAATGCCGCGCCCTGCACCTTCGCGTCGGCCGCCTTGCCGTCGTAGGTCTGGATCACCGTGTCGCCGACCTTGATCTGGGCCGGCGTACCGGCCGGCGCCGCGACGTTCTCGTAGTTCAGGCCGGCCTTCGCGAGCGCGCTCTTCGCGATGTCGCACGAACTCGTGAACTTCGACGTGCCGACCGGGTTGAACTGGAACGAGCAGGCGGCCGGATCGGCGATGACCGTGATCGGCGCCTTCTGCGTCGCGAGTTCGAGCTGCGGGTTCGCGTAGTGCGTGAGCGCCTTGAACAGCGGGAAATAGGTCAGCGCCGCGATCAGGCAGCCCGCGAGGATGATCGGCTTGCGGCCGATCTTGTCCGACAGCGAACCGAAGAACAGGAAAAACGGCGTGCCGATCAGGAGCGCGATCGCGATCAGGATGTTCGCGCTCGCGCCGTCGACCTTCAGCGTCTGCGTGAGGAAGAACAGCGCGTAGAACTGACCCGTGTACCACACCACGGCCTGGCCGGCCGTCAGGCCGATCAGCGCGAGGATCACGATCTTCAGGTTCTTCCACTGGCCGAACGCTTCGGTCAGCGGCGCCTTCGACGTCTTGCCTTCCGCCTTGATGCGCAGGAACACCGGCGATTCGTTCAGTTGCAGCCGGATCCACACCGACACCGCGAGCAGCAGGATCGACGCGACGAACGGCACGCGCCAGCCCCAGCTGCCGAACGCTTCCTCGCCGATGAACGTGCGTACGCCGAGGATCACGAGCAACGACAGGAACAGGCCGAGCGTTGCCGTCGTCTGGATCCACGCGGTGTAGAAGCCGCGCCGGTTGGCCGGCGCATGCTCGGCGACGTAGGTCGCCGCGCCGCCGTACTCGCCGCCGAGCGCGAGGCCCTGCAGCAGCCGCATCGCGATGAAGATCACGGGGGCGGCGATGCCGATCGACGCGTAGCCGGGCAGGAAGCCGACCACGAAGGTCGAGACGCCCATGATCACGATCGTCACGAGGAACGTGTGCTTGCGGCCGACGAGGTCGCCGAGCCGGCCGAACACGATCGCGCCGAACGGCCGCACCGCGAAGCCGGCCGCGAAGCCGAGCAGCGTGAAGATGAACGCGGCGGTCGGATTGACGCCGGAGAAGAAGCTCTTGCTGATGTAGGCCGCGAGCGAGCCGGCCAGGTAAAAGTCGTACCACTCGAACACGGTGCCGAGCGACGACGCGAAGATCACCTTCTTCTCTTCGCCCGTCATCGGCGAGTGCGAAATTTGCCCGCCTAACGTTGCCATGAATCGTCTCCAAGTCCCTTGATATAGATATGCGGCCGCCGTGGGAGGGGCGGGCCTGTCGACGATTATTGGCACGGAAACTTACGGCCCACTGACTCGCGCGTACAAAACCACTGCGCGTTAACCCGCGTCGAATCGGCCGCTTCGCGCGCCGATCGTAGCGCGAACGGTTGGTAAATCGCCGGTTTCGACGTTTTTGCGCCGCGCCGCGGCGGCGCGCGTCAGGGTTAATCCGGGGCGGGGGCGGCCAGCGGCAGGCTGATGCGCACGAGCGTGCCGGCGAGGCGCGGGGCGTGCTGATAGACGTGATCGTCGAGCGTCAGCGTGCCGCCGTGCTGCGTGGCGATCTCGCGCACGATCGCGAGCCCGAGGCCGCTGCCGTCGCCTTCGCGGCCGAGGATCCGGTAGAAGCGCTCGACGACGCGATCGCGCTCGCCGGCCGGGATGCCGGGGCCCGTATCCTCGACTTCGAGATGCACGCGCCGCGCCGCGGGCTCGGCGTGCACGCGCACCGTGATGCGGCCGCCTTCGGGCGTATAGCGGATCGCGTTGTCGACCAGGTTGCCGAGCATCTCGCGCAGCATCACCGGATTGCCGTCGACGTCGAGCGGCGCGTCGTCGTCCGGGCCTTCGTACCCGAGGTCCATCCGTTTCGCGAGCGCGGCCTGCACCCAGTCGCGCACCGTGCGTCGTGCGAGCGCGCCGATCTCGACCGGCTCGAAGGTCAGCCCGCTCGCGCGGTTTTCGGCACGCGCGAGCGCCAGCAGTTGCGTGACGAGCCGCGCGGCCTGCTCGGAGCTCGTCGCGATCTGCTCGAGCGAACGCTGCACGTCGGGCGGCACCGGGTGGCGCAGCGCGAATTCGGCCTGCGTGCGCAGGCCCGCGAGCGGCGTCTTCATCTGGTGCGCGGCGTCGGCGATGAAACGTTTCTGCAGCGCCATGTTCTGTTCGAGCCGCGCGAGCAGGTCGTTGAACGACGTGACGAGCGGTTCGATCTCGGGCGGCGCGCGCTGCGCCTCGACGGGCGACAGGTCGTCGGGTCGTCGCGCGCGGATGTGCGCCTGCAGCGCGTTGAGCGGCGCGAGCCCGCGCGACAGCCCGAACCAGACGAGCAGGATCGCGAGCGGCAGGATCACGAATTGCGGCAGGATCACGCCCTTGATGATGTCGTTCGCGAGCGCGTTGCGCTTGTCGAGCGTTTCGCCGACCTGCACGAGCACGGGCTGCGCGCCGCTCGCCTGCGGCAGCGCGACGGTCGTATATGCGACGCGCACGTCGTTGCCGCGCAGCAGGTCGTCGCGGAACACGACGACGCCCGGCGGCGGGCGGTCCTCGTCGCGCGGCAGCGGCATGTCGGCCTCGCCCGCGACCAGCTCGCCGCGCGTGCCGAGCACCTGGAAGTAGACGCTGTCGATGTTGTCCGCGCGCAGGAAGTCGCGCGTCTGCTCCGGCAGCGTCAGTTCGGCGACGCCGTTGACCGGATGGATCTGCCGGGCGAGCACGTACGCGTTGGTCTCGAGCGCGCGGTCGAACGGGCCGTTCGCGATCGTCTTCGCGACGAGATAGGTGACGGCGATGCTCATCGGCCACAGCAGCAGCAGCGGCGCGAGCATCCAGTCGAGGATTTCGCCGAACAGCGAGCGCGGGCGCGGCGTTTCGGGCGATTCGGTTTCGTCGGGCGGCGCGAACGGGTTCTCGTAGCGGGCGTCGCGCGCGTCGTCGGCAGCCGACGACGGCGCGCCGGTCGGGTGGCGGGAAGGGGAATGGGCCGGCGTGGCCATCGCGGCGCCGCCCGGCGTCAGCGCAGCGGCGTGCCGGCGGCCGCGGGCTGGGGCGCCGCCGTGTCGGCCGGCGTCGCGGGCGCGACCTTCTCGAGGCAATAGCCGAGGCCGCGCACGGTCGAGATCCGCACGCCGCTCGGTTCGATCTTCTTGCGCAGCCGGTGCACGTAGACTTCGATCGCGTTGTTGCTGACTTCCTCGCCCCATTCGCACAGGTGATCGACGAGTTGTTCCTTCGACACGAGGCGGCCGATCCGCTGCAGCAGCACCTCGAGCAGGCCGAGTTCGCGCGCGGAGAGATCGAGCACGTGATCGTTCGCATACGCGATGCGGCCGACCTGGTCGAATGCGAGCGAGCCGTGGCGCACGACCGTCGGGCCGCCGCCGGCGCCGCGCCGGGTCAGCGCGCGCACGCGCGCCTCGAGCTCGTTGAGTGCGAACGGCTTGGCCATGTAGTCGTCGGCGCCGAGGTCGAGCCCCTTCACGCGTTCGTCGACGCTGTCGGCGGCGGTCAGGATCAGCACGGGGAGATTGGAATTGCGCGCGCGCAGGCGCTTGAGCACGTCGAGCCCGGACATTTTCGGGAGCCCGAGATCGAGGATCAGCAGGTCGAAAGTCTGCATCGACAGCGCGGTGTCGGCGTCGACGCCGCTCTTCACGTGATCGACGGCATAGCCCGATTGGCGGAGTGACCGGGTGAGTCCGTCCGCGAGTATGCTGTCGTCTTCGGCGATGAGAATTCGCATGTTGCTGACCGATGCCGGCAGGGCGTTCGCGCCGGCGTGGCTGTCTCCGAAGTTATTCGTGTACAACGCAACCCGCATTGCGGGCTTGCATAAACCACTGTTTTTTTATACAGTGTCTGCATTCGTGGGCAGCGCTTGATGCGGGCGCGCCTCCAACAGACGCTGCTCATCATAGCAAAGGACGATTCATGGAAGATAGCAAGAAGGGCTCCGGGATGACCGCCGAGAAGAGCAAGGCGCTGGCGGCCGCGCTCGCGCAAATCGAGAAGCAGTTCGGCAAGGGCTCGATCATGCGCATGGGCGACGGCGAGGCGGCCGAGAATATCCAGGTCGTCTCCACGGGGTCGCTGGGTCTCGACATCGCGCTGGGCGTCGGCGGCCTGCCGCGCGGCCGGGTGGTCGAGATCTACGGTCCGGAATCGTCCGGTAAAACCACGCTCACGCTGCAGGTCATCGCCGAACTGCAGAAGATCGGCGGCACGGCAGCCTTCATCGATGCCGAGCACGCGCTCGACGTCCAGTACGCGTCGAAGCTCGGCGTGAACGTGCCGGAGCTGCTGATCTCGCAGCCGGACACCGGCGAGCAGGCGCTCGAAATCACCGATGCGCTGGTGCGCTCGGGCTCGATCGACATGATCGTCATCGACTCGGTCGCGGCGCTCGTGCCGAAGGCCGAAATCGAAGGCGAGATGGGCGATTCGCTGCCGGGCCTGCAGGCCCGCCTGATGTCGCAGGCACTGCGCAAGCTGACCGGCACGATCAAGCGCACGAACTGCCTCGTGATCTTCATCAACCAGATCCGGATGAAGATCGGCGTGATGTTCGGCAACCCGGAAACCACGACGGGCGGCAACGCACTGAAGTTCTATTCGTCGGTGCGTCTCGACATCCGCCGGATCGGCTCGATCAAGAAGAACGACGAGGTGATCGGCAACGAAACCCGCGTGAAGGTCGTCAAGAACAAGGTATCGCCGCCGTTCCGCGAAGCGATCTTCGACATCCTGTACGGCGAAGGCATTTCCCGCCAGGGCGAGATCATCGATCTCGGCGTGCAGGCGAAGATCGTCGACAAGGCCGGCGCCTGGTATAGCTACAACGGCGAGAAGATCGGCCAGGGCAAGGACAACGCGCGTGAATTCCTGCGCGAAAATCCGGAAATCGCGCGCGAGATCGAAAACCGCATCCGCGAATCGCTCGGTGTCGTCAGCATGCCCGATGGCGTAGCCAACGAAGCCGAGGCGCTGGACGAAGAAGAGTGATGGTTGCGCGCCGAGGTCGGGCTGGCGAGCCGGAGGAGCACGACACGCCCGAAATGGCGGGTCGCTCCGGCCGGCGAGCCGCACCCTCGGGCGCCAGCCGGCGGGACGCAGGCGGCAACGCTGCGAACCGCACCGCGACGAGGGCATCCGACGATGTCCTCGTTTCGTTTGAGATTGCCGCACCGGACGATCCGTTCGACGACGACGAATCGTTCGACGCACACGATCGCCCCCGCCGTCGGGTGTCCGGTGTCCGCTTCCCGGGCGATCGAGCCCCGGGCGCTCGTGCCCCGGGCGATCGCGCAGCCGATGCGCCCGCGACGGAAGATGTCTATACGCGCAGCAGCCAGCATCCGCGCCGCACACGCCGTGCATCCGGCGCGTCTTTCGGCGCATCTTCCGGCGGCGCTGCTTCAAGCGACGCCCCGGGCGCTCGCGAACGCGAGTCGTCGAAGCCGCCGCGGTCGTTGAAGGGGCGCGCGCTCGGCTATCTGTCGAGGCGCGAATACAGCCGCGCGGAACTCGCGCGCAAGCTCGCCCCTTACGTCGGCGAGGACGAATCCGTCGACCCGGTGCTCGATGCGCTGGAAAAGGAAGGCTGGCTGTCCGACGCGCGCTTCGCCGAGAGCCTCGTGCATCGTCGCGCGTCGCGCGTCGGCGTCGCGCGCATCGTCAGCGAACTGAAGCGCCATGCGGTCGGCGACAGTCTCGTCGAAGAGGTGAATGCCCAATTGCGCGAGACCGAGTGGACGCGCGCGCAGGCCGTTTGGCGCAAGAAATTCGGTGCACTGCCGCAAACGCCTGCCGAGCGCGCGAAGCAGGCGCGCTTCCTGGCCGCGCGGGGCTTCTCGAGCGCGACCATCGTGAAGTTGCTGAAGGTCGGCGACGATTTCCCGATCGATGACTGAGCCGCCCGGTCGCGCGCGTGGCGCGCGATTTTGCTGCATCGCAACCGCTTCCGGACAGGCGGGAATACCCGCCGTCGGGGCCGAATGCCTCAAATACCCAATATGCTAAAATCCACGGGTTTTCCTCTTCGGCCTCAACCTCCAGCATGCCGCTATCCGAGCCCGTGCCCCGTCAGTTGCGACATCGACGCGCAATCCGAGCGGAAGCCTACGAGCGCGGCGACGGCTTGTGGGACATCGAAGCCTGCCTGACCGACCACAAGCCGCGCGATGTCGCGCTTGCGTCGGGCATCCGGCCTCAGGGCCTGCCGATCCACGAACTCTGGCTGCGCGTGACCATCGATCGTGACCTCAATGTCGTCGACGCCGAAGCGTCTTCGGAATGGGTGCCCTATCCCGGTCACTGTCAATCCGCTTCCCCCGCCTATCGGGCCCTCATCGGGCTCAACCTCTTCCGCAATTTCCGCCGCAACGCGAACCGGCTGCTCGCCGGCGTCGCAGGCTGTTCCCATCTCACCGAACTGTGCGCCGTGCTGCCGACGGCCGCGATCCAGGCGTTCGCCGGTGATGTATGGAACGTGCGCGAGGAGGGTGGCGAAGGGCCGGACCATGACGGCGTGCACGCCGAACCGCCTTTCCAGCTCGGCCGCTGCCGCGCGCTGCGATTCGATGGCGAGGTCGTGCGGCAGTACTACCCGCGCTGGTATGGCCCGATTCGGCCGGATCTGCCCGGTGAAGGCAGCACGAAGGAATGAACGGAAATCATTCGAAGAAGCGTCTTAAGCGACATTTCATCCAACTCTCAGACTGAAGGGAATCACGCATGAAGATTCACGAGTACCAGGGTAAGGAAATCCTGCGGAAATTCGGCGTCGCGGTACCGCGCGGCAAGCCGGCGTTCTCGGTGGACGAGGCCGTCAAGGTGGCGGAAGAGCTCGGCGGCCCGGTTTGGGTCGTGAAGGCTCAGATTCACGCGGGTGGCCGTGGCAAGGGCGGCGGCGTGAAGGTGGCGAAGTCGATCGAACAGGTGCGCGAATACGCGAACCAGATCCTCGGCATGCAGCTCGTCACGCACCAGACCGGTCCGGAAGGCCAGAAGGTCAACCGCCTGATGATCGAAGAAGGCGCCGACATCAAGCAGGAACTGTATGTCAGCCTCGTCGTCGACCGCATCTCGCAGAAGATCGTGCTGATGGGTTCGAGCGAAGGCGGCATGGACATCGAAGAAGTCGCCGAAAAGCACCCGGAACTGATCCACAAGGTCATCGTCGAGCCGTCGACGGGCCTGCTGGACGCGCAGGCAGACGACCTCGCCGCGAAGATCGGCGTGCCGGCCGCATCGATTCCGCAAGCGCGCGCGGTCCTGCAAGGCCTGTACAAGGCATTCTGGGAAACCGACGCTTCGCTGGCTGAAATCAACCCGCTGAACGTCTCCGGCGACGGCAAGGTCACCGCACTCGACGCGAAGTTCAACTTCGACTCGAACGCGCTGTTCCGTCACCCGGAAATCGTTGCGTACCGCGATCTGGACGAAGAAGATCCGGCTGAAATCGAAGCGTCGAAGTTCGATCTCGCGTACATCTCGCTCGACGGCAACATCGGCTGCCTCGTGAACGGCGCAGGCCTCGCGATGGCGACGATGGACACCATCAAGCTGTTCGGCGGCGAACCGGCGAACTTCCTGGACGTCGGCGGCGGTGCGACGACCGAGAAGGTCACGGAAGCGTTCAAGCTGATGCTGAAGAACCCCGACCTGAAGGCGATCCTCGTGAACATCTTCGGCGGCATCATGCGCTGCGACGTGATCGCGGAAGGCGTGATCGCCGGTTCGAAGGCCGTGAACCTGAACGTGCCGCTCGTCGTGCGCATGAAGGGCACGAACGAGGACCTCGGCAAGAAGATGCTGGCCGATTCGGGCCTGCCGATCATCTCGGCCGACAGCATGGAAGAGGCTGCGCAGAAGGTCGTCGCGGCTGCCGCAGGCAAGTAACGCTATCGAATACGCATGGCGGCGCGGCTTGCACGCGACGCCCATCGAACAGAGGTCAAAATACATGTCGATTCTGATCAACAAGGACACGAAGGTCATCACGCAGGGCATTACCGGCAAAACCGGTCAGTTCCATACGCGCGCCTGCCGTGAATACGCAAACGGCCGCGAAGCATTCGTCGCGGGCGTGAACCCGAAGAAGGCCGGCGAAGATTTCGAAGGCATTCCGATCTACGCGAGCGTCAAGGAAGCGAAGGCGGAAACCGGCGCGACCGTGTCGGTCATCTACGTGCCGCCGGCAGGCGCAGCCGCTGCGATCTGGGAAGCGGTCGAAGCCGATCTGGATCTCGCGATCTGCATCACGGAAGGCATTCCCGTGCGCGACATGATCGAAGTGAAGGACCGCATGCGTCGCGAAGGCCGCAAGACGCTGCTGCTCGGGCCGAACTGCCCGGGCACGATCACGCCGGACGAACTGAAGATCGGCATCATGCCGGGTCACATCCACCGCAAGGGCCGCATCGGCGTCGTGTCGCGTTCGGGCACGCTGACGTATGAAGCGGTTGCGCAGCTGACGGCACTGGGCCTCGGCCAGTCGTCGGCAGTCGGTATCGGCGGCGACCCGATCAACGGTCTGAAGCACATCGACGTGATGAAGATGTTCAACGACGATCCGGATACGGATGCGGTCGTGATGATCGGCGAAATTGGCGGTCCGGACGAAGCCAACGCCGCCGAGTGGATCAAGGACAACATGAAGAAGCCGGTCGTCGGCTTCATCGCGGGCGTCACGGCGCCTCCGGGCAAGCGCATGGGCCACGCCGGCGCGCTGATCTCGGGCGGTGCGGATACGGCCGAAGCGAAGCTGGAAATCATGGAAGCGTGCGGCATCACCGTCACGCGCAACCCGTCGGAAATGGGCCGTCTGCTGAAGAAGGCGCTGTAAGTATTTCCATCGGGCTCGTCCTGCAGAAAACGCCGGCTTTGCCGGCGTTTTTTGTTATGCTCCCGCAATGAATTCGTAAGCACCGGGCATGCGTGCTGCATGTGCCGACGATGAACCGGGTCGCCCGCGAGGCGGCCGCTGCCCTTTCCTCACCGCCATGCTCGAATTCCTGACCTCGCTGCACTGGGGCGCCATTCTCCAGATCGTCATCATCGATATCCTGCTCGGCGGCGACAACGCGGTCGTGATCGCGCTTGCATGCCGCAACCTGCCGGCGAACCAGCGGCTGCGCGGGGTCGTCTGGGGCACCGCTGGGGCGATCCTGCTGCGCGTCGCGCTGATCACGTTCGCGGTCGCGCTGCTCGACGTGCCGTTCCTGAAGCTCGGCGGCGGGCTGCTGCTGCTGTGGATCGGCATCAAGCTGATGGCGCCGGCCGCCGACGCGCACGACAACATCAAGCCGGCCGACCGGCTGTGGGATGCCGTGAAGACGATCGTGATCGCCGATGCGGTCATGAGCCTCGACAACGTGATCGCGATCGCCGGCGCGGCCGAGCAAGCCGATCCGTCGCACCGGATCGCGCTCGTGATCTTCGGGCTCGTCGTCAGCGTGCCGATCATCGTGTGGGGCAGCACGCTGGTGCTGAAGCTGCTCGACCGTTTCCCGGTCGTCGTGGCGCTCGGCGCCGGGCTGCTCGGCTGGATCGCGGGCGGGCTGATCGTGAACGACCCGGTCGGCGACCGCTGGCCGGTGCTCGATACGCCGGAAGTGGTTTACGGCGCGAGCATCGTCGGGGCCCTGTTCGTCGTCGCGATCGGTTACGCGCTCAGGAAACGCCGCGACGTGCCGCAGCACTGACTGGCCATCCGGCCGACTGCCGGCTTCGCGGCCCGCTGGCTACGATCGAGACGCCTGCCTTTGTCGGCAGGCGTTTTTCGTTTCCGGAGCCTGCCATGTTCGAAGCCTTTTCCGTTTCCCTGTTCCGTCGCGTTGCCGCCGATCTGCGGCGCGCGAACCGGTCGTCGCCGCGCTGGCGGCTGGCCGGGTTCACGCTGATCGAACTGATGATCGTGCTGGCGATCGTCGGCGTCGTCGCGGCCTATGCGATTCCCGCGTACCAGGATTACCTCGCACGGTCGCGCGTCGGCGAGGGGCTTGCGCTCGCGTCGTCGGCGCGGCTCGCGGTCGCCGACAATGCCGCGAGCGGCGCGAGCCTCGACGGCGGCTACAGCCCGCCGGCCGCGACCCGCAACGTCGAATCGGTTGCGATCGATGGCGCCACCGGCCAGATCACGGTTGCGTTCACCACCCGTGTCGCCGCGGCCGGCACGAATACGCTGGTGCTCGTGCCGTCCGCGCCCGACAAGGCCGATGCGCCCACCGCGCGCGTGCCGCTCAAAAAGGGGGCGATACAGGCGGGCGCGATTGCGTGGGAATGCTTCGCCGCCGGCAAGGACGCGTCGTCGCTGCCGGCGCCCGGCGCCGGGCCGTTGCCCGGTAACGCCGCGACGCTGCCCGCGAAATATGCGCCCGCGGAGTGCCGTGCATAAGGCTGGCGCAGAAGGAGAGCGGCCGCGCATGCGGCCTGCCGGCCGCCGCTTCGGCCGGCCGGGCTGCGGCCCGACGCCGGCACGCGGAGCGACAGCCCCGCACAGAGCGGGGAAAGTTTTGTATAGTGCGCCGGTTGCTGACATCCGGTTCGCTCATGCCTTCTACTTTTTCCCGTTCGTTGTCGCTCGTTGCGCTGGCTGTCGCCCTGATCGTGCCGTACGCGATCACGAATCACACGTATCCGATCCCGACCTTCTATTCGGAGTTTTCCGCGCTGGTGCTGTATCTGCTGGTGGGCGTGTCCGTCGTGCTGCTCGCGCGCACCGGCCGCCCGGCCCAGCGGTTTGCCGCGCCGGCGGCGTTCGCGGCGCCGCTCGGTTTTGCGGCGGTGCTGATCGCGCAGGTCGCGCTGATCCCGCTCAAGGTGCCGTCGATGAACTGGCTGGCGGTCGGCTATCTCGCCGCCGCGCTGGTCGCGATGCAGGCCGGGTATGCGCTGGCGCGCGACGGGATGGCGGAAATCGTGTCGCGGATGATGGCCGGTGCGCTGCTCGTGGGCGGCGTGTTCGCGGTCGGCACCCAGATCGTGCAGCTGTTCCACCTCGAATCGGCCGTCTCGCCGTTCGTCGTGGTGTACAACATCGCGGTCGATCGCCGCCCGTACGGCAACATGGCGCAGGCGAACCACCTGGCCAGCTACATCGCCTTCGCGCTCGCGGGTGCGCTGTATCTGGTGCAGACGCGCCGGCTCGCGGTGTGGGCATGGCTCGCGCTGTCGCTCGTGCTGTCGGTCGGTCTCGCGCTGACGGTGTCGCGCGGGCCGTGGCTGCAGGTCGCGGTGATGGTCGTCGCGGGCTTCTGGATGGCGTGGGTCGAATCGCGCCGCACGCCGGGCAATGCGCGTGCGTGGCTGATACCGGTGGTGCTTGCGGTCGCATTCATCGCGGTGAACGTCGCGGTGCGCTGGGCCAACGTGCACTACCACCTGAATCTCGCGGAGTCGGCAGCCGACCGGATGCGCGATGCCGGGCAGATCGCGCCGCGCCTCGCGCTGTGGAAGTACGGGCTCGCGATGTTCCGCGAGCATCCGCTGCTCGGGGTCGGCTGGGGCGAATTCCCGTCGCATCAGTTTGCGCTCGTGCGCACGCTCGGCGGCGTCGAGATCGCGAACAACTCGCACGACATCTTCATCGACCTGCTCGCGAAGTCCGGTCTCGTCGGGCTCGGCGTGCTCGCCGTCACGCTCGTCATGTGGTTCGTGCGTGCGGTGCGGGCGCCGCAGTCGAGCATGCGCGTGTTCGGCTTCGCGCTGATCGGCATCCTGCTGATGCATGCGCTGGTCGAGTATCCGCAGCAATACATGTTCTTCCTCTTGCCGGCGATGTTCGTGATCGGGCTGCTCGAGGTGAAGCCGCTGCGTATCCTGCCGAGGCGTGCGGCATTCGGGCTGTTCGCGGTGCTGTCGTTCGGCGGCGTGCTGGCGGCGGTGCCCGTGCTGCGCGACTACCAGCGCGCGGAAGTGCTCTATTACGGCAGCAGCCCGGCCGCGCAGTACCGCGATGCGCCGTCGCTGCTGTTCGGCGCGTGGGGCGATTACGGTGCGGCGACGCTGCTCACGATTTCGTCGGACAACCTGCCGCTCAAGCTCGCCGCGCACGAGCGCGCGATCGCGCTGCTGCCCGGCGAGACGGTGCTGCGCCGCTATGCGGTGCTGCAGGCGCTGGCCGGCCGCGAAGCGGACGCGCTCGATACCGTCGCGCGCCTGCATGTGTTTGCGAAGGAATTGAAGGACTGGCCGCAACAGCTGGCCGCGTTGTACAAGCTGTGCGATCAGGAGCCGGCGCTGAAGACGTTCAGGGCGGCCGTCGTCGCGAAGTACGGCGAAGCGCCGGCCGACGAGGGCGACGATTCGGACGACGACGATTCGGATTGACGCGTGTCGTGCACGCCGGAACGGGGAATTCCGGCGTCTACCGCGCCGCGCTGACGGCGGCCGACGTCGGAGCAAGACGGCCGCCCGGCGCATAGCGCGCCAATCCGGTCGGGTATCGATTACGTCGCGGATCGCGCGGATTCCAGCCGAATGGGCGGCGATTCGCGTCAACCATTGTCAAATCGCCGCCGCTGACCGGGCGGCGCGTGCACAATGCGCGAAAGCGCTCGCGTGCCCGCCGGCGCGGCGCGTAGCCGGGGTGAATACGGAGAATGTCCAGGCTATCCGGGCATTCCGCCGAGCAGGATCGCGGTCGAGCATTGTTCGGCCGCGCGGCCGTAACGGGGCGCCGGTCCGATGGCCGCGGCGCGGTGCGACACACGCGATGCGGCCGGCGAAAGGCTGCCGGCGCGCGACGCATGTGCCCAGAACAGTGCTGAAGAACGACATTCGACCATGGCCCTTCGCTCGACCTACCTGATCCTGCCCGCCGTCGCGGTACTGCTTTCCGGCTGCGCGATGCTGTCGTCGTCGCAGGAAAGCAAGCTGACCTGCCATATCCCCCGGGCCGTCTATCCGGATAGCGCGAAACCGCTCACGCGTCCGGTTACCGTGCTCGTGCGCGCGCTGATGACGACGTCCGGCGAAGCGCAGAACGTGACCGTGACGACGAGTAGCCGCAACGCGGCGGCCGATCGCGCGGCCGTCGAGGCGATGACGCACGCGACTTGCGCGCAGACTGGCGCGACCGCGAATCCTTTCCTGCTGACGCAACCGTTCGTGTTCGAGCCGCAGCGCGGGCAGTGACGGGCGGGCTGCGCGCCGATGGCCGCACCGTTGCACGCGGCCACCGAAAGTCGATCCGTGCGGCCGCCGAGCCGTGCGCTCGATGTGCGCTGCCGCGGAGCCGGCACCCGAATCGCGACGGCGGTCCGCGGCAATCGCATCGGAACGGTCAGAACTGCCGCTTCTTGAGCGTATAGGCGACCAGCGAATACAGCGTGTTCGTTTGGGCGTTGAAATATCCGCCCTGAGCCGGTTTCTCCCTGCTCGAGTTCCAGGTCTTCCCGCCGTCGCTGCTGACGAACGTGAGATCGAGCGGTGTGCCGTTGCGGCTGGCGTCGGTGGCGTAGACGAGCAGCAATCCGTCCCGGCCGACGCTCAGACTATCGAGCGTCAGTGCGTCGTCAAACGAATGCAACTGGCGCACCTGCTCGGGTTCGCCGTTCGTCCACGTCGAAATGGCGCCGACGCGTTTTCCCTTGTCGGCGGGATTATCGAAATTGCGCGGTTCGCCGAGGCGCGACAGCGCGTAAAGCGCATAGTGATTCGACGCGGTTGGAGACGAGGACAGGTTGACGACGACCTGTTCGGGCAAAACGGCCTCCAGGGCGAACCCGGATTGCTCCCAGCCCAGCCGATAGACGACGCTTCCGGCGGTAGCATGCTCGGATTTCTCGACGTGGTATGCCACGCGCAAGGTACCGTCCGGGCCGAGGTCGATGCCGTCAAAGGTGCGGCGGGGTTTGCCGGCCTCCGCAGCACCCGGTGGCAGTTGGATTTCCCGCCACGATTGACCGCCGTCGGACGTGCGCCACACGTGCGGGCCCCAACCGATCGCATAGCCGCGTTGCGGATCCAGAAAGAGCAGGCGACCGATGTTCCGATCTTCGGGCCACGCGAGCTGTACCCAGTCGCGTCCGCCGTTGGACGACTTCCAGAGCTTGGTCACGTGCGGCGTCAGCCCGTCGGCAGGCTGAGGCGACTTGTAGTCCATCCAGCCGGTGCTGATGAATTCGACCGTCCAGTCCTTGGCGTGCCACCAGGCGGCGGTCTGGCCCACCTGCTTGAAATGGCGCGTCATGTCGCCGTTCACCGGGCCGCGCCAGAATTCGACCGACGTCCGGTTCAGCGTTTCGCGACTGTCGCTCATCCAGGCTTCGGCCGGCTCGGCTTTTTCCTTGTCCTTCCATTCCGCGTACGGTTTGAACGTGATTTCAGGATCGCTGATCTTCAGCGTGATCGCCTCGTTTCCCGATATCACGAAGTCGCCTCCGCCGTAAGGCTTGCTGTTCTTCATGAAAGTGTTGGAAACGACCTGCCAGTCATTCGACATAGATGAGAACCCGACAATCAAGACAATGAGCACGACTGCCGCACCGAGCGACAGCTTCAGGAATTTTTTCGTCATTTCATTTCGGCATCAGTTTTTCGATTGCCTGTGCAACAGGGTCGATGACATGTTCGTTGACGGCATCACCGGCCTTTTTCGCATATTCGACGGTATTGTCGACGTACTGTTTGCCCACGCCGACACCGCTGTCGAATGCCTGGGAGAATGTCCTGAGATCACCCCATTCCTGGGCGTTGGGTTGCTTCAGGATGTAGTACATATCGACAGGCCCGAGCCCGGCCAGACCGCCGTCGAGATAGGCGAGAGGGTGGGTCTTGAACGCGTACGTCTTGAAGGTGTCGTCATCCAGTTCGAGCGCGTACTGCGGCACGTTCATCTCGCAACCGCCGCTGTTCGGCTTCTTGCCCCTGATCGAAATGGTGTCGCCGCGCATGTTCTGCTGCAAACCCTGTTCCAGATAATGCTGCAGGAACCAGCGTGCGCTCGCAAGCCACGCCTTGCCTTTGTCGCTCAATTGCGGGAGCAGGTATTTGCCGTAATTCGAGCAATAGTAGTAACCGTAGCTGACGTAATATCCCGGCGGCTTATGCCCGCATCCGATATGACGCATCATGAAATTGCCGTGGCGGGACCAGTCGGAATCGGTGCTTTCGGCTTGTATCAGGTTCTCCCGCCGATGCAGCAGTTCACGGGCAACTTTCGTGTCTTTCCACGGATCCCATGACGTCGCGAATTTCTTGACGGTTGCCCAGATACTCGACGTGCTGACTTTTTCGACCGTTTCCCAGTACTCGCCATGCAGCGGCCGGTAGTAGTACGGGCACGTTCCGATAATGGAATCCGCCGCCGGCGTCACATGCTTGTCGCAGATGTTGATCTGTACCTTCGGCCGATCCTGGTATCCCGTCGGGGTGAGCATCGCCGCACCGGTTCCGAGCACCTTGTCCTGTTGTCCGTCAGCCATTCGATTTCCCCAGAAACTTGACGACGACGTCGTGCGGCACGTGGCTCTGCGTGAGCCCTGTCTCGCCTGCCGCGTTGGTGACGCCTTCCGAGATCAGTTGTCCGTTCGAGAACATCTGGTACCGCGTGTTCGCGACCGGGATGTCGGTGCCGGCCCAGTGCGCGATGAACGCCTGGTCGTAGTTGCCGTTGGAGTTCGGCAGCGTCGGCATCGCTTGCGACAGGTGGGTGGGGCCGCTGAACGCATGCTGCGCGCCCTTGATGTCGATCTTGCCGGGCGCATGCACCTCGATGTTGCCGTTCGCGATGCGGATATAGGCGCCGCCGGACGTCAGCAGGATTTCCTTCGCCGCGGCGCCTTCGACCGACTGCGTGACGGCGATCAGCTTCAGCGCCTTCTGCGCGGTCAGCTCGATGTTGTCCGCGTGCGCCTGCACTTCGACCTTGCCCTTGCCGGCGAACAACTTCATCCCCGCGTTTTGCGCGAACAGGCTGATCCGGTCGAGGACACTGGCGACCAGCGATTTCCCGGCGGCGACGTGCGTGCTTTGTCCGCTGACGAGGTTGATCTGCTGGTCCGCGGCAAATTGCGCGGATTGCTGCGTGGACATCCCGATGCCGGCCGGGCTGCCGAACAGCATGACCGGCTCCTTGAACGCATTCGCGCTGCCGGTTCCGCCGCCGGCCGTCCGCCCGCCCGACGTGCCGCCGCTCACGCTGTTCCGCGTCGCATCGGCGAACTGCTTCAGTGCCGAGTGGCCGGGGTCGAGCGACTCGCCCTGATGCTGCGCGCTGACCTGCGACATCGCGTCGATCAGTCCTTCCGCGCGCACGAGCTGCTCCCGCGTCTCGTCGACGTCGAGCGGCTGGCTTGCCGCCTGCTTCGGATGCGTCGTGACGTACAGCCCGCGGTTCGCGCGCACGGCGCCGTAGGCGTCCGAGCGCAGGTCGAAGCCGCTGCCGAGATAGCTGCCGCGGTTGTTGCCCGCGTGGTCGATCAGGTAGCCCAGATGCAGATGTGCGTTGGTCTGGCTGCTGTACAGGTGCACGCGGTTCTGCGACGTCGCGTCGTCCAGTACCAGCTGGTTGTAGCCGGCGCCCGCATATTCCTTTGACCGGTATCCGGACAGGATCCCGTTGCTGTGCCATTGCGGACTCGTCGCGCCGTTGTAGACCTTGCCGACGATGATCGGACGATCGCAGTCGCCGCCGACGAAGTCGACCAGCACTTCCTCGCCGCTGCGGTGCGGGTGAACGGCGCCGTAGCCGTTGCCCGAATCGGACGACGTGGCGCGGAGCCAGCACGATGCCTTTTCGTCGCCGTCGTTCAGGCGGTCCCAGTGGAAGCGGACCTTGACCCGGTTGAGCGCGTCCGTGTGGACCTCTTCGCCCTGCGGGGCGACGACGATCGCGGATTGCAGGTGCATCGGCGGCTTCGCATGCTCGAACGGGCTGCGGAACGGCACCGTCGTGCGCTGCGCTTCGATGCGGATCTGATAGAAGCCCTCGGTGCCGTCGGGATGACGCACACGCGACAGCGGAGTATCGCCTGCCTGCACGATGCGGCCGATCTCGGCCTGCAGACTGTGCGGGAAAACGGCCGACTCGTCGGCCACGGGCAGGTTGTTGACGATGACCCACGTCGTCTCGATCACCGCGAATTCGCGTTGACCGGCATCGTCCTTGTCGTGTTCGGGATGATCGGCGAACGCGAACGTGCGTCCCGCGTCCATGCGCCGCACGCCGCCGACACCATGAAAGCGCTTCGCTTGCGATTCCTGTTCTTCCATCCAGATCTTCGACAGATGGTCGCCGCGCGACTGCTCGGGATACGTGTACGCACCCGTGTATTCGTAGACTTCGAGCTGCCCCGGCAGGTCGCCCTGGTTCGCGATCGTCGGCGTGTGGGTGGCCTTCGGATTCGACGCGGTGGGCGGCTGCTTGTAGTCGAACGTGCGCGTGGCGCGCGCGACGCTGCGCAGCGTGCGCGTACCGGTGAACTGGACGAGCGTGTCGGCTTCGTCGCCCGTGCCCGCGTGATGAAAGCGCACGGTTCGCGGCGACAGCGCGGGCAACGCATCGAGCCGATCGACGATGACGAGCCGGTGCGACTTGCCGTCCTTGTCCTGTTCCCAGAAACCGTACAGGCCTTCCGATTCCATCAGGCGATGCACGAAATTCCAGTCGTCCTCGTATTGCATGCAGAACGAGCGCGACGGCAGCGGCCGGGAAAGCTGGAACGTGAAGCGGCCCTGGGCCTGCGGGTGCTGGTTCAACACGTCGGCGATGATGTCGTCGGCCGACCGGTCCTGCCAGATGCGCTGATCGCGGCGGAACTTCAGGAAGTGCAGGAACGATGCAAAGACGATCTGGTAGTGCGTGACGCCGCTGTCCGATCCGAGCCGGCGGACCGCATGCGCATAGCCGTGGTGTGGCGCGTACGATTGGTCGGCCTGCTGGATCCAGAGCGTCACCGGCTGCGCGATCAGTTTCTTGAGTTCGACGTCGTCGGATACCGACACGGTATCGACGGTGAACTCGAAATGGCGCCCGAGCCGCGACCGGCCCGCGACCCGCTGCGGCAACAGGACGTCAGGACCGAGCGGGGTATCCAGCTTGACGAGGCGCGCGTGCTGGACCGGTCCGGCCAGCAACGCGCTTCTTAACGCTTGCGAATTCATCACCAGGGCTCGCTTTGTTGTGCTGTTTTGCTGGTTCGCACGCTCTCTCGTGCGGAATCCGGTAATTGTATGAGATAAACGGTTTTATCTCGAATTTGCGGGCCGGCTGCGCCCTGGCCGTTCAGCCCGCCGCGTCTTCCGCCTTCCAGTCCCCCGACTTCCCGCCGCGTTTCTCGCGCACGCTCACATCGGTGATCACCATCCCGCGATCGACGGCCTTGCACATGTCGTACACGGTCAGCAGCCCGACCTGGACGGCCGTCAGCGCTTCCATCTCGACGCCGGTCCGGCCGAACGTCTCGACCTGCACGACGCAATGCACGCCCGGCAGCGCGTCGTCGAGTTCGAAGTCGACGGCCACGCGCGTCAGCGCGAGCGGGTGGCACAGCGGAATGAGATCGGCCGTGCGCTTCGCGCCCTGGATCGCCGCGATGCGCGCGACGCCGAGCACGTCGCCTTTCTTGGCCTTGCCGTCGCGGATCAGCGCGAACGTGGCCGGCAGCATCCGGATCGTGCCGCGCGCGATCGCGATGCGCCGCGTTTCCTGCTTGTCGCCGACGTCGACCATGTGCGCATGGCCGGCGGCATCGAAATGGGTGAGTCCTGACATGTCTTCCTCTCGTGGAACGGCGTGCGCGCGCACGTCCGTCGATCCGGCTCCGTGATCAGCCGCGCTTCGAATCCCGTACCGGCGCGACGAACCGATCCAACCGCGCAGCGGGCGCCTATCATAGCAGCGGCGTTCGCGTTGCCGGACGCGCAGATGACGCATGCGCGGCACGGGACAGTCGTCGCGGCGCCGGTACAATGACCCGAATATTCAGACCAAACGCCGCGATGCGCGCCGCTCGCGCGGGACGGCGTCGTATTCATCCTGCCATGCGTGTCAAACAGTTGCTTGCCGTGTCGCTGTCGGCCGCGCTTGCGCTGCCGCCGGGCGGCCATGCGCAGAGCGCCGCCGCGCCGCCGCTCGAGCCGGCAGCGGGCGGCGCGACGTCGATATCCACCGTGCCGTCCGGCATCGCGACCGGCGTGTTCGGCACGTACGGCGGCGCGGAGAGCCGGTTCTCGGGCGCGGACGGTGCGTCGGCGCCGGTCGCGAGCCTGCGCGCGCCGCTGCGTGCGCTGGAGCTGCCCGATCTTGGCGACGGCTCCGGCGGCGCGCTGACGCCGCGGGCCGAGCGCCGGCTGGGCGAGCGCGTGATGCGCGAGGTGCGGCGCGATCCCGACTATCTCGACGACTGGCTCGTGCGCGACTACCTGAACGCGATGGCGGCGCGGCTCGCGGCCGCGGCGGCGGCGCGCTACATCGGCGGCTACACGCCCGACTTCGACCTGTTCCCGGTGCGCGATCCGCAGATCAACGCGTTCTCGATGCCGGGCGGCTTCATCGGGATCAACAGCGGGCTGGTGGTGACGACGCAGACGGAGTCGGAGCTCGCATCTGTGGTCGGCCACGAGATGGGGCATGTGCTGCAGCGGCACATCGCGCGGATGATCGGCGCGAGCGAGAAGAGCGGCTACACGGCGCTCGCGACGATGCTGCTCGGCGTGCTGGCCGGCGTGCTCGCGCGCAGCGGCGATCTCGGCAGCGCGATCGCGATGGGCGGGCAGGCGTACGCGGTCGACAACCAGCTGCGCTTCTCGCGTTCGGCCGAGCGCGAGGCCGATCGCGTCGGCTTCCAGTTGCTCGCGGGAGCCGGCTACGACCCGTATGGGATGCCGGGCTTCTTCGAGCGGCTCGATCGCGCGTCGATGGGCGATGCGGGCGTGCCGGCCTACGCGCGCACGCATCCGCTGACCGGCGAGCGGATTGCGGACATGGAGGATCGTGCGCGCCGCGCGCCGTACCGGCAACCGCGCCAGTCGGCCGAATACGGGTTCGTGCGCGCGCGGCTGCGCATCCTGCAGAACCGGGCGCCGACCGACATCTCGGCCGAGGCGCGCCGGATGCAGCTCGAGATCGACGATCGCACCGCGCCGAACGTCGCGGCGAACTGGTACGGCATCGCGCTCGCGAACACGCTGCTCGGCCAGTACGATGCGGCGGACAAGGCGCTCGCGTCGGCGCGCGGCGCGTTCGACGAGCGCGAGCGGCGCGACGACGATCCGGCCACCCGTTCGCCGAGCCTCGACGTGCTGGCCGCCGACATCGCCCGCCGCGCGGGCCGGACCGACGACGCGGTACGGCTGTCGGCGCTCGCGCAGCGGCGCTGGCCGGCGTCGCACGCGGCGATCGTCGCGCACCTGCAGGCGCTGATCGCCGCGCGCCGCTTCGCCGACGCGCAGACGCTCGCGCGGGCGCAGGCGAAGGCCGACCCCGAACAGCCGGACTGGTGGGATTACCTCGCGAAGGCGAGCGACGGCAAGGGCGACGTGCTCGCGCGGCGCCGCGCGCTGGCGGAGAAACTGGCGCTCGACGGCGCGTGGCCATCGGCGATCCGGCAACTGAAGGAAGCGCGCGACGCGAAGGACGTGTCGTTCTACGAGCAGTCGATCATCGGCGCGCGGCTGCTGGAATTCGAGGCGCGCTACAAGGAAGAGCGCGACGACGAGAAGAACGGCCGCGGGTAGCGGCCATCGCGCGGCGAACGCGGCCGGCGCCGCCGCTCACTGGTCGCTGTCGGCCGCGTCGCGCGCGCGGCGCGCCGGGCTGGCGACGTAGCCGAACCGTGCCGGTACGTCGGCGCACGCGATGCTGCCGAGCGGCAGCGTACGGCCGTCGCGCCAGCGCAGCACGGGCGGCTCGGCATCAAAATCCGCGTGATCGGCGAACAGCCCGAGGTCGTGATCGTGCAGCGCCGCGATGCGCGCGGGCGTGCCGGCGTCGCGAAACAGCACGCCGCCGCCGTCGTCGAGCCACGCTGCCTCCGGCTTGAACGGGGCGCCCGTCTGGTCGGTGAGCGCAAGCTGCCCGTCATGCTCGGCGAGCCGCACGACCCACGGCGTATAGGCGAGTTCGACGTACACGCGCTGCGGCCCGTTCTGGAAGAACCACTGGCCCTGCGCGTCGCATGCGTAGTTGCGGCCGATGAACGCGTTCAGCGCCGCATGCCGGATCGGCGAGCCGAGCTCGCCGGCCGCCTGCGCGGCGTCGTCGCGCAGCCGCCATGCGCCGCGCCGATCGAGCAGCAGCCAGCCGGTGCAATGCGGCACGTTCGGCCATTTGGCGAGCGCCTGCCTGACGATGTCATCCATGGTCGACGAATTTCGAGCAATAGCCGAACACCCGCGCCGACAGCCAGTCGAGGCGGCCGGGGAACGGCCCGGTCATGAAGCCCGCGTGGCCGCCGTGCGCGGGCTGGTCGAGCTCGACGGCCGGCGACACGTCGGCCGGGCCCGGCAGCGCCGATTCGGGCAGGAACGGGTCGTTGCGGGCGTTGAGGATCAGCGTGGGCACGTCGATCGCGCGCAGCAGCGGGCGCGTCGTCGCCTGGGTCCAGTAGTCGTCCGCGTTCGCGAAACCGTGCAGCGGCGCGGTCACGACTTCGTCGAAGTCGCGCATCGTCACGGCCCGCAGCATCGCGTCGCGGTCGAACAGCCCCGGATACTGTTCGAGTTTCGCGAGCCCCTTGCGTTTGAGCGTCTTCAGGAAGCTGCGCGTGTAGACCATCGCGAAGCCCTGCGACAGCGCGCGGCCGCCGGCATGCACGTCGATCGGCGTCGAGATCGCGGCGGCGGCGCGCACGATCGACGTGTCGCTGCGATGCTCGCCGAGCCAGCGCAGCAGCACGTTGCCGCCCAGCGACACGCCGGCCACGACCAGCGGTCCGCGGTGCTGCGCGGCGAGCCGGCGCAGGATCCAGTCGACCTCGGCGCTGTCGGCGAGATGGTAGAAGCGCGGCTGCCGGTTGATCTCGCCGCTGCAACTGCGGAAGTGCGGGACGACCGCGTGCCAGCCGTGCGCGCGCGCGGTGGCCATCATCGCGAGCGCGTAGTGCGAGCCGGAGCTGCCTTCGAGGCCGTGGAACAGCACGAACAGCGGCGCGTCGGGCGCCGGTGCCGCGCTGTCGAGGTGCGCGACCCAGTCGAGGTCGATGAAGTCATGGTCGGGCGTTTCCCATCGCTCTCGCCGATAACCGACTACCGGCCGCCGCGCGAACAGCGCGGGCACGATGGTTTGCACATGGCTGTTGGGCAGCCAGCGCGGTGCGCGATAGCGCAATGAATCGTCGTCGGGGGCCGGGGGCCCGGTCAGCGGCGAGGTGGGCGGAGAAGCCGTACTCATGATCGCCCCGCTAATGCGTTGCTTCGTTTTTCGTCAGTGCAGCGGACCCTGCCCGTGACGGATCTTCGCGGCGAATTGTCCGGCCGCTCGTTCAGGAATCGGGCTCGCGTGGATGTGCGCGATGCGCCATTCGCCACGTTCGTGGATCATCACGTACGTCGCGAAAACCATGTCGGGTTCGGCCGTCAGGTCGGCCTGCTGATGTGCTTCGGCGATCGTATAGACGACCGTGCCGAGGCTGTCGTACACGCGGATGTCGAGCGGCTCGATCGTGACGGGGCGCGTCGCGAGGCGATTGCCCAGCCCGCTGCGGATCTGGTCGAGGCCGTGCAGATGCTCGCCGTCCGCCCACACGCAGCTGGCGAAATCCTCGTCGATCCACAGCGCCAGCAGCGCGTCGAGATTGGCATCCGCGACGGCCTGGTAGTAGGCGTTCAGCGTATCGGCGGCAGCTTCGAACAGGCGGGCAAAACGTGGCATCGGGGTGGTCTCTCGCGCGCATCGCGCGCCGTATTCAGCACGGCGGCCCGGATCGAGCCGCCGTACACCGGTGAATCGGATTGCCCGGCGCGCCGTGCGACGCTGCCGGTCAGGGTCAGCGCTGCCCGACGAGCATGCCGCGCAAATCGCCGAATACCTGCTCGGGACCGAGTTCGCGCAGGCACTTCAGGTGGCCGAGCGGGCACTCGCGTTCGAAGCAGGGACTGCATTCGAGATGTAACCATTGTACCTTCGCCAGGTCCGACAGCGGAGGGGTATGGCGCGGATCGGTCGATCCGTACAACGCGACGAGCGGCCGGCGCAACGCGGCGGCGACGTGCATCAGCCCCGAATCGTTGGTGACGACCGCGTTCGCGCGCGCGATCAGCGCGCACGCCTCGGACAACGACGTCTGCCCGCACAGGTTGCGCACGTTCGGCGCGTGGTCGGCGATCGCCTGCGCGGCGGCCGAATCCTTCGGCGAGCCGAGCGCGACGATCTGCGTATACGGGAACGACTGGTGGACGATGGTCGCGAGCGACGCGAAGTGCTCGGGCGGCCAGCGCTTGGCCGGGCCGTATTCGGCGCCGGGGCAGAACACGACGAGCGGCTTGCGCGTATCGAGATTGAAACGTGCGGACACGCGCGCCGTCTCGTTCAGGTCGGCGTCCAGGCGCGGCGCGGGCAGCGTCTTCATCGACTCGGGCAGCTTCGCGCCCGGCGCGTACGCGAGCGCCGCGTAGTGGGTCGTCATCGGCGGCCGCTCGCCCGACTTGTCGGGGTTCGCGTGCCGCACGTTCAGCAGCCCGTAGCGGTGCTCGCCCGTATAGCCGATGCGCAGCGGAATGTTCGCGAGCCACGGGATCACCGCGGATTTCAGCGAATTCGGCAGCACGTACGCCGCGTCGTAGCCGACGTCGCGCAGGTCGCTCGCGAGCTGCCAGCGGCGCAGCAGCTGCAGCTTGCCGTGCGCGAGATCGGTCGCGTAGACATCGTGGATCTCGGGCATCCGCTCGAGCACGGGCGCGACCCAGGAGGGTGCGACGGCATCGATCGCGATGCGGGGATGGAGCTTTTTCAGCAGCGCAAAAAGCGGCTGCGCCATCAATGCGTCACCGATCCAGTTCGGTGCGATAACCAGCGCTCGACGCATCAGGTCGACTTCCGATGTCGTAATGAAGCACGGCGCACGGGCGCCGCGTTCGGGTTGCCAGAATGGGGAAGGGCGGCGCGCCGGACTGCCGGCTGCGCCGCCTTGCGGGTCGGCGGGCCGTCAGGCCCGGCCGCCGGGGCTCAGTGGCCCTTGACGACCTCGCCGTCGCGCAGCTTGTAGCGCGTGCCGCAGTACGGGCAGCGCGCCTCGCCGTGCGATACGTCGATGAAGACGCGCGGGTGCGCATTCCAGCGCGTCATGGCCGGGTTCGGGCAGTAGGCGGGAAGATCCTTGGCCGTCAGCTCGACCAGCGGCATTTCCTTGATTTCGCTCATGAGACTTTCTCTTATCACTCTTGTGTGGGGCGGTCGGTGGCGCGGCGCGCTCAGACCTTCGTCAGCCAGTGCGCGTACTTCGCGTTCTTGCCCGACACGATATCGAAAAACGCCGACTGGAGCTTTTCCGTGACGGGGCCGCGCGCGCCGCTGCCGATCGTGCGGTTGTCGAGTTCGCGGATCGGCGTGACCTCGGCGGCCGTGCCGGTGAAGAACGCTTCGTCGGCCGTGTAGACCTCGTCGCGCGTGATGCGCTTCTCGATGACCTCGATGCCGGCGTCCTTCGCGAGCGTGATGACCGTGTCGCGCGTGATGCCGTCGAGGCAGGACGACAGGTCGGGCGTGTACAGCTTGCCGTTGTTCACGAGGAAGAAGTTCTCGCCGGAGCCTTCGGACACGTAGCCGTCGACATCGAGCAGCAGCGCTTCGTCGTAGCCGTCGGCCGTCGCTTCCTGGTTCGCGAGAATCGAGTTCACATACCAGCCGGATGCCTTCGCACGCACCATCGACACGTTCACGTGGTGGCGCGTGAACGACGACGTCTTCACGCGGATGCCCTTCGCGAGGCCGTCCTCGCCGAGGTACGCGCCCCACGGCCACGCGGCGATCGCGACGTGGATCGTATTGCCCTTCGCGGCCACGCCGAGCTTTTCCGAGCCGACCCAGATGATCGGGCGCAGGTAGCACGACTCGAGATGGTTCTCGCGCACGACCGCGAGCTGCGCGGCTTCGAGCGTTTCGCGGTCGAACGGCACGTCCATCTGGAAGATCTTCGCCGAATTCAGCAGGCGTTTGGTGTGCTCGCGCAGGCGGAAGATCGCGGTGCCGCCGTCGGCCGTCTTGTACGCGCGCACGCCCTCGAAGACGCCCATGCCGTAGTGCAGCGTATGGGTCAGGACGTGGATCTTGGCGTCGCGCCAGTCGATCAGCTTGCCGTCCATCCAGATCTTGCCGTCGCGGTCGGCCATTGACATAGGATTCTCCTGGAAGCGGTGATGTGCTGCGGGTGGTGTGCAGCGTTGAACCGGAAAGACGCTTATTTTAGCGTCATTTGGGGACGATCCGGTCGGGCGGCACGGGGCCGGCGCTATAATCGTCCGGTACCGATTCCAATAACGATGGGTCGCACGGCAGGAGGCGCCGGCGTCCCGACGAACCGCCCGCTGCGGCCCGCTTTCCGATGCTCGCTCGATTGTCCGCCACCGACCGCTTCGCGCTGATCCAGGGCGCGCGCGACTATTCCCCGACACTGATGGCGATCCTGTCCTGGGGGCTCGTCACCGGCATCGCGATGAGCAAGTCCGTGATGACGCTCGGGCAGGCGAGCGCGATGTCGCTGTTCGTCTACGCGGGCTCGTCGCAGCTCGCGGTGCTGCCGCTGCTCGCGGCGAAGCTGCCGATCTGGACCGTGTTGCTCACGGCCGCGATGGTCAACCTGCGCTTCGTGATCTTCAGCGCCGGGCTGGCGCCCCATTTTTCCTACCTGCCGCTGTGGCGGCGCCTCGCGATCGGCTATTTCAACGGCGACGTGATCTATCTGCTGTTCCAGAAACAGGGCTTCGCGTACGGCCGCGTGCCGGGCAAGGAAGCGTATTTCTGGGGGATGGCGCTCGCGAGCTGGGCGTCGTGGCAGGTGTCGTCGCTCGCCGGCATCCTGCTCGCGAGCGCCTTTCCCGCGAGCTGGGGGCTGGAGCTGGCCGGCACGCTCGCGCTGATCCCGATCATGGTGTCGGCGGTCGCGAACCGCTCGACGCTCGCGGCCGTCGCGGTCGCGGGCATCGTGTCGCTGATCGCGTTCGACCTGCCGTACCGGCTCGCGCTCCCGATCGCGGTGCTCGCCGCGCTCGCGGCCGGCTGCGCGGCCGATTTCTTCGTCGAGCGCGCCGACTGGCGGCGCATCCGGACCGAAACCGTGCACGAAAAGGACATCGAATGAGCGCGACCGAGATCTGGATCGTCATCGTCGGGATGACGATCGTCACGGCCGTCACGCGCGCGCTGTTCCTGATCGGCGGCGAGCGCACCGTGCTGCCCGAACGCGCGCAGCGCGCGCTGCGCTACGCGCCGGCCGCCGCGCTGGTCGCCGTCGTGTTGCCCGACGTGCTCGAAACGCCGGCCGGACTGTCGTTCGGGCTGTCCAATCATCCGTTCTACGCGGCGCTCGCCGGCCTCGGCTGGTTTTTGTGGCGGCGCAGCATGCTCGGCACGATCGTCATCGGGATGCTCGTGTTCACCGCACTGCGGCTGATCTTCTGATGCGCCGCCGTTCCGGCCCGATCACTGCCGGCCGGCTGTGCGCCTGTCTTGCTGCGATGCAGCAATTCGTCCGTTCCGGCGCGCGATCCCAAATAGGCGGAATTCGCCGTCGCACGGGTCAGTCTGCCGGATGGATCGGCTAGAATGCCCGTTCGAGATTTTTTACCCGTGCGCGTCTTGCGAACCGCCAGCCACGGCCGCATCCGGCGCCCTTTCGCGGCAGCCCGCGCACGTCCAGCGTGAACCCCCTTTCCCCATCCACCACTTCAATCTGTTCAACATGAGCCAAGTCAAGCGTCTTACCGACCTGATCGCCGCCGGCCAGCTCGCCGGCAAGCGGGTGTTCATCCGCGCCGACCTGAACGTCCCGCAGGACGACCAGGGCAACATCACCGAGGACACGCGCGTGCGTGCGTCCGTGCCGGCCATCCAGGCCGCGCTCGACGCCGGCGCGGCGGTGATGGTCACGTCGCACCTCGGCCGTCCGACCGAAGGCGAATTCAAGCCGGAAGACTCGCTCGCGCCGGTCGCGAAGCGTCTCGCCGACCTGCTCGGCCGCGACGTGCCGCTCGTCGCGAACTGGGTCGAGAACGGCGTGAACGTCGCGCCGGGCCAGGTCGTGCTGCTCGAGAACTGCCGCGTGAACAAGGGCGAGAAGAAAAATTCGGACGAGCTCGCGCAGAAGATGGCGAAGCTCTGCGACGTGTACGTGAACGACGCGTTCGGCACCGCGCACCGTGCGGAGGCGACCACCCACGGGATCGCGAAGTACGCGCCCGTGGCATGCGCGGGCCCGCTGCTTGCTGCGGAACTCGACGCGCTCGGCAAGGCGCTCGGCAACCCGGCGCGCCCGCTGGTCGCGATCGTCGCCGGTTCGAAGGTGTCGACCAAGCTGACCATCCTGAAGTCGCTGGCCGGCAAGGTCGACCAGCTGATCGTCGGCGGCGGCATCGCGAACACGTTCATGCTCGCGGCCGGCCTGTCGATCGGCAAGTCGCTCGCGGAAGCCGATCTCGTCGCCGAGGCGAAGGCGATCATCGACGAAGCGCGCGAGCGCGGCGCATCGGTGCCGATCCCGACCGACGTCGTCACCGCGAAGGAATTCTCGCCGACGGCCGCGGCCACGGTGAAGCAGGTCGCCGACATCGAAGCGGACGACATGATCCTCGACATCGGCCCCGATACGGCCAAGGCGCTCGCGAGCCAGCTCGAGAAGGCCGGCACGATCGTGTGGAACGGCCCGGTCGGCGTGTTCGAGTTCGACCAGTTCGGCAACGGCACCAAGACGCTCGCCGAAGCGATCGCCAAATCGTCCGCGTTCTCGATCGCGGGCGGCGGCGACACGCTCGCGGCCATCGCGAAGTACGGCATCCACGACCAGGTCAGCTACATCTCGACGGGCGGCGGCGCCTTCCTCGAGTTCCTCGAGGGGAAGAAGCTGCCGGCGGTGGAAGTGCTCGAAACGCGGGCGGCCTGAGCGTGGCGGCGCGCGCAGGGGTGACGAAGGCCGCGCGCTCCGCGAAAGCGGAGCAGCCGGCCGGCGCGGGCAAGCGCACACGCGCGCCCGCGCGGGCGAACACCGCCCCGCGCGCACCGGCGGCCGCCGGCGACGCGGCCGTGCAGCACCACGAGATTCAGAACAAAGCGATGCCGGGCGCCAGCACCGGCACGCCCCCCGGAACGGCGGCCGCTGGGCCTGCCGGTTCCGGCTCTCGCAGCGTTTCACCCAGCGCATCCACCTTGATCCAGATGAGGAGTTTCATGCAGCGCGCCACCAAGATAGTCGCCACGATCGGCCCGGCATCCAGTTCGCCGGAGATTCTGCTGCAGATGATGCAGGCGGGCCTCGACGTCGTGCGGCTCAATTTTTCGCACGGCACGGCCGACGATCACCGCCAGCGCGCCGAAATGGTGCGCGAGGCCGCCCGCAAGGTTGGCCGCGAGATCGCGATCATGGCCGACCTCCAGGGCCCGAAGATCCGCGTCGGCAAGTTCGAGAACGGCAAGACCACGCTCGTGCCGGGGCAGCCGTTCATCCTCGATGCGGGCTGCGAACTCGGCAACGACGAGCGCGTCGGCCTCGACTACAAGGAGCTGCCGCGCGATCTGAAGCCGGGCGACCTGCTGCTGCTGAACGACGGCCTGATCGTGCTGACCGTCGAGCGCGTGCTCGGCGACGAGATCCACACGATCGTCAAGGTGGGCGGCGAGCTGTCGAACAACAAGGGGATCAACCGCCAGGGCGGCGGCCTGTCGGCGCCGGCGCTGACCGCGAAGGACATGGAGGACATCCGCACCGCGATGTCGCTCGGCGCGGACCTCGTCGCGGTGTCGTTCCCGAAGAACGCGACCGACATGGAAATGGCGCGCCAGCTCGCGAACATCGCGGGCGCGCCGTACGGCATCAAGCCGAAGATGATCGCGAAGATCGAACGCGCGGAGGCGATTCCGGCGCTGCAGAGCATCCTCGACGCGTCCGACGGCATCATGGTCGCGCGCGGCGACCTCGCGGTCGAAGTGGGCAACGCGGCCGTGCCGGCGCTGCAGAAGCGGATGATCCGGATGGCGCGCGAGTCGAACAAGCTCGTGATCACCGCGACGCAGATGATGGAATCGATGATCTACGCGCCGGTGCCGACCCGCGCGGAAGTGTCGGACGTCGCGAACGCGGTGCTCGACGGCACCGACGCGGTGATGCTGTCGGCCGAGACGGCTGCCGGCAAGTATCCGGTCGTCACGATCGAGACGATGGCGGCCGTGTGCGTCGAGGCGGAAAAGTCGGAAGAAGTCGAGCTGGACAAGGACTTCCTCGACCGCACGTTCACGCGGATCGACCAGTCGATCGCGATGGGCGCGCTGTTCACCGCGTACCACCTGGGCGCGAAGGCGATCATCGCGCTGACCGAATCGGGCGCGACCGCGCTGTGGATGTCGCGTCACTACACGCACGTGCCGATCTTCGCGCTGACGCCGCGCGTCGGCAGCGAGCGCACGATGGCGCTGTACCGCAACGTGACGCCGCTGCACGTCGACTTCAACAGCGACCGCGATTCGGCGCTGCAGGCCGCGCTCGAGATCGTCGTCAAGCAGGGCTACGTGCAGCACGGCGACATGGTCGTGCTGACCGTCGGCGAGCCGATGGGGCAGGCGGGCGGCACCAACACGCTGAAGATCGTGCGGGTCGGCGAGCACTATTGAGCGCCGGCTGAACCGCATCGCGCCGGCCGGCAGACCGGCGGCCCGGATCGGCTGCAATTGATCCGGCACCGTTTTTTTGCGCGCAGGCCGCGCGGGGTCCGAAGCCCCGCGCGGCTTTTTTTCTCCTTTTTGGCCCGATTGTGCCGTGCGAACGTAACAAATTGCGAGCGGGCGCCACCGGGCGGTCGGAATCGGAGGCGCTTCGCGATAAAATGCGGCTATTCGACGCTCAGCCGCGCCGCGCCGTCCCGGTTCAGAGGGGAGTGAGCGCCGCGCCGGCGTCAGGGCGCACCGGTTTTCATTCCAAGGAGTTCCACAATGCCTCTCGTATCAATGCGTCAATTGCTGGACCACGCGGCAGAGCACGGTTACGGCCTGCCGGCCTTCAACGTGAACAACCTGGAGCAGGTCCAGGCGATCATGGCGGCGGCGGATCAGGTCGGCGCGCCCGTGATCATGCAGGCATCGGCCGGCGCGCGTAAGTACGCGGGCGAGCCGTTCCTGCGCCACCTGATCGAAGCAGCGGTCGAATCGTATCCGCACATCCCGGTCGTGATGCACCAGGATCACGGCCAGTCGCCGGCGGTCTGCACGGCCGCGATCCGCAGCGGCTTCACGAGCGTGATGATGGACGGTTCGCTCGAAGCCGACGGCAAGACGGTCGCGTCGTACGAGTACAACGTCGACGTGTCGCGCAAGGTCGTCGAGATGGCGCACTCGATCGGCGTGACGGTCGAAGCCGAACTCGGCGTGCTCGGCTCGCTCGAGACGATGAAGGGCGACAAGGAAGACGGCCACGGCGCGGAAGGCACGATGACCCGCGAGCAGTTGCTGACCGATCCGGAGCAGGCCGCCGACTTCGTGAAGCTCACGCAGTGCGACGCGCTCGCGATCGCGATCGGCACGTCGCACGGCGCGTACAAGTTCTCGAAGAAGCCGACGGGCGACATCCTGTCGATCCAGCGCATCAAGGAAATCCACGCACGCATTCCGAACACGCACCTGGTGATGCACGGTTCGTCGTCGGTGCCGCAGGAACTGCTGGCCGAGATCCGCGAATTCGGCGGCGACATGAAGGAAACCTACGGCGTGCCGGTCGAGGAAATCCAGGAAGGCATCAAGCACGGCGTGCGCAAGATCAACATCGACACCGACCTGCGTCTCGCGATCACCGGCGCGATCCGCCGCTACCTGTTCGAGAACCCGGGCAAGTTCGATCCGCGCGACTACCTGAAGCCCGCGCGCGAAGCCGCGAAGCAGGTGTGCGTCGACCGTTACCTCGCGTTCGGCTGCGAAGGCCAGGCCGGCAAGATCAAGCCGGTGTCGCTCGACAAGATCGCCGAGCAGTACAAGTCGGGCGCGCTCGCACAGGTCGTGCGCTGAGACTGTAGTACGATTGCCCCGCCCGGTTCTGCCGCCGGGCATGGGCTGGCTGCCCGTTCGGCCGGATTTGATCCGGCCCCGGCAGCCGTTCCGTCCGGCCGAACAAGGGCCGGCCGGCAGCCGCCCGGGCGCTGCGCCCGCCGGTTCGCCGACGTATTGCAAGACCGCCGTTCCCGCCTGCCGCGGGGAACGGCGTTTCCCTTTTTGTTTGGCTCCTTATCTGCGAAAAGACGATGTCTACCCTTTACGAATCCACGCTCCGCTCGCTGCCGCTTCTCGGTCGCGGCAAGGTTCGCGATAACTACGCGGTCGGCAACGACAAGCTCCTGATCGTCACGACCGATCGCCTGTCGGCCTTCGACGTGGTGATGGGCGAGCCGATTCCGAACAAGGGCCGCGTGCTGAACCAGATGGCGAACTTCTGGTTCGACAAGCTCGCGCACATCGTGCCGAACCACCTGACGGGCGACGCGCCGGAAGCGGTCGTCGCGGCCGACGAGGTCGAGCAGGTGAAGGGCCGCGGCGTGGTCGTCAAGCGCCTCGAGCCGATCATGATCGAAGCGGTCGTGCGCGGCTACCTGGCCGGCAGCGGCTGGAAGGAATACCAGGCGTCGGGCGCCGTGTGCGGCGTGCAGCTGCCGGAAGGCCTGCAGAACGCGCAGAAGCTGCCCGAGCCGATCTTCACGCCGGCCGCGAAGGCCGAGATGGGCGAGCACGACGAGAACATCACGTTCGAGGAAACCGAGCGCCGCATCGGCACCGAGCTGGCCGCGACGATCCGCGACATCTCGATCCGCCTGTACAAGGAAGCGGCCGACTACGCGGCGACGCGCGGCATCATCATCGCCGACACGAAGTTCGAATTCGGCCTCGACAACCACGGCAAGCTGTATCTGATGGACGAAGTGCTGACCGCCGATTCGTCGCGCTTCTGGCCGGCCGACCAGTACGAAGTCGGCACGAACCCGCCGTCGTTCGACAAGCAGTTCGTGCGCGACTGGCTCGAGGCGCAGCCGTGGGGCAAGACGGCGCCGGCGCCGGCGCTGCCGGCCGACGTCGTCGAGAAGACGGCCGCGAAGTACCAGGAAGCGCTCGAGCGCATCACGGGCCAGTCGCTCGCCTGATCGAGGAAGATAAGAGAATGAGTGAAGTCCAGACCGCCCACACGCACAGCGCGCCGCTGATCGGCGTGCTGATGGGTTCGAGTTCCGACTGGGACGTGATGAAGCACGCGGTCGCCATCCTGCAGGAATTCGGCGTGCCGTACGAAGCGAAGGTCGTGTCCGCGCACCGGATGCCCGACGAGATGTTCGACTATGCGGAGAAGGCGCGCGAGCGCGGGCTCCGCGCGATCATCGCGGGCGCCGGCGGCGCCGCACACCTGCCCGGCATGCTCGCCGCGAAAACCACGGTGCCCGTGCTCGGCGTGCCGGTCGCGAGCAAATACCTGAAGGGCGTCGATTCGCTGCACTCGATCGTGCAGATGCCGAAGGGCGTGCCGGTCGCGACGTTCGCGATCGGCGAGGCCGGCGCCGCGAATGCCGCGCTGTTCGCGGTGTCGATCCTGTCCGGGAACTCGGTCGACTACGCGAACCGGCTCGCCGCGTTCCGCGTGCGCCAGAACGAAGCCGCGCACGCGATGGTGCTGCCGCCGCTGGAATGACGGCATGGCGCGCGGCCGCACGATGCGGCCGGCGCCGGATTTTCCTACTGCGGCGGGCCTTTCCGCGTTCCGCCGCGACCGACCACTGACATGACCGCAACTCCTGATTCCGTTTCCCCGATCCTGCCCGGCGCGTGGCTGGGCATGGTCGGCGGCGGCCAGCTCGGCCGCATGTTCTGCTTTGCCGCCCAGTCGATGGGCTATCGCGTCGCCGTGCTCGATCCCGATCCGACGAGCCCCGCCGGCGCGGTCGCCGATCGCCACCTGCGCGCGGCGTACGACGACGAAGCCGCGCTCGCCGAACTGGCGGACCTGTGCGACGCCGTATCGACGGAGTTCGAGAACGTGCCGGCCGCGAGCCTCGATTTCCTCGCGCGCACGACGTTCGTCGCACCGGCCGGCCGCTGCGTCGCGGTCGCGCAGGACCGGATCGCGGAGAAGCGATTCATCGAGGCGTCGGGCGTGCCGGTCGCGCCGCACGTCGTGATCGAATCGGCGGCGGCGCTCGTCGCGCTCGACGATGCGGCGCTCGACGCGGTGCTGCCGGGCATCCTGAAGACGGCCCGCCTCGGCTACGACGGCAAGGGCCAGGTGCGTGTCGCCACCGCGCAGGAAGCGCGCAACGCGCATGCCGCGCTCGGCGGCGTGCCGTGCGTGCTGGAGAAGCGCCTGCCGCTGAAATACGAAGTGTCGGCGCTGATCGCGCGCGGCGCCGACGGCCGCTCGGCCGCGTTCCCGCTCGCGCAGAACGTGCATCACAACGGCATTCTCGCGCTGACGGTCGTGCCGGCGCCGGCGGCCGACGCCGCGCGCGTCGAAGAGGCGCAGCAGGCGGCCGTGCGGATCGCCGATACGCTCGGCTACGTCGGCGTGCTGTGCGTCGAATTCTTCGTGCTGGAGGACGGCTCGTTCGTCGCGAACGAAATGGCGCCGCGCCCGCACAACTCCGGCCACTACACGGTCGATGCGTGCGCAACGAGCCAGTTCGAGCAGCAGGTGCGCGCGATGACGCGCATGCCGCTCGGCAATCCGCGCCAGCATTCGCCAGCCGCGATGCTGAACATCCTCGGCGACGTGTGGTTTCCCAATGGTGCGGCGGCCGACGCCGTCACGCCGCCGTGGGACACGGTCGCCGCGATGCCGGCCGCGCACCTGCATCTGTACGGCAAGGAAGAAGCGCGCGTCGGCCGCAAGATGGGCCACGTGAACTTCACGGCCGAGACGCGCGACGAAGCCGTCGCCGCCGCCACCGCGTGCGCGCACCTGCTGCGCGTGCCGCTCGACTGAGGCGCGGGCCGATGTCCATCGATCTCCCGAAGCACGTGACGCCCGCGCAGATCGACGCGGCCGCGGCGCTGCTCGACGCGGGCCAGCTCGTCGCGTTTCCGACCGAGACCGTCTACGGGCTCGGCGGCGACGCGGCGAACCCCGAGGCCGTCGCGCGCATCTATGCGGCGAAGGGGCGGCCCGCGAACCATCCGGTGATCGTGCATCTGCCGCCCGGCGGCGACCCGGGCTATTGGGCCGACGACCTGCCGGCCGACGCGCACGCGTTGATCGATGCATTCTGGCCGGGCCCGCTCACGCTGATCCTGAAGCGCCATGCGCGCATTCCCGATGCCGTGAGCGGCGGGCAGGATTCGGTCGGGCTGCGCTGTCCGTCGCATCCGGTCGCGCAGGCGCTGCTGGCCGCGTTCAGCGCGCGGCGCGGCGGCCATGGCGGCGTGGCCGCGCCGTCCGCGAACCGGTTCGGCCACGTGAGTCCGACGACCGCGCAGCACGTGCGCGACGAGTTCGGCGATACCGTGCACGTGCTCGACGGCGGCGCGTCCGAAGTCGGCATCGAGTCGACGATTCTCGACCTGTCGCGCGGCTTCCCGGCGCTGCTGCGCCCGGGCCACGTGACGCCGCAACAGATCGCCGACGTGCTCGGCCGCGCACCGAGGCTGCCGGACGGCAGCGATGCGACGGCGCCGCGCGCGTCGGGCACGCTGAAAGCGCATTACGCGCCGCGCACGCCGCTCGCGCTGCTGCCGTTCGACGCGCTCGAGCCGCTGCTCGCGGCCGCGCAAACCGACGGCGAGCGCGTCGCGCTCGTCGCGCGCGCATCGCGGGCAGCGCACTGGGCGCAGGCCGACGGCGTGCATTTCATCGCGGCGCCGGAAGATCCGCAGGCCTATGCGCGCGACCTGTACGGGATGCTGAGGGCGCTCGACCGCGCGCAGGTCGCGCGCATCCTCGTCGAGAAGCTGCCCGAGACCGTCGAATGGATCGCGGTCAACGATCGTCTCGGCCGCGCGGCGGCCGCGTTCGAAGCGCGCGACTGACGCAGCCTTCGCCTTCCGCTCGAGAATGAAAAAACGCCTGACCGGCGCGAACCGGTCAGGCGTTTTCGCTTGGGCGCGTGGCCGGCGGCTTACTTGCCGACGCCGGATTTCGCGATCTGCTGTTCGACGTACTGCGCGAACAGCGCATGCAGGCGCGTGGTCGGGTGGACCGTGTCGGCGAACATGTAGGTCTGGTCCGCGTTCGCGACCGTGTAGGTCTGCGGCGAGCAGAACAGCGACGAGCCGAACGCGGTCGCGTTCGCGACGCCGTACTGCGTCGCGGCCTGGACCATCGCCTTCAGGTTGCAGGCCGTATCGGTGTTCTTCACGCTGAAGCCGTTCGCCTGGTAGTTGGCCGCGATGCCGTCCTGCCACGTGAACGAATCGACCACCGCGACCTTCGTGGTGTCGACCTTCAGCGCGGCCAGCGTGCCGGCCAGCGTCTGGTTGAAGAGGCCCGACAGTTGCGTGAACGCGGCCTGCGTGCCGCCCTGCAGCGCGAGCGGCGTGCCGCCGATGTCCGGCACGTTCGCGACGAACACGTGCGTGGCGCCTGCCGCGACGATCTGCTGGACGATTCCGCCGAGCTGCTGCGCGGCCAGGCCGATCGCCTGCGCCGCCGCGAGCTGCGCGGCCGGCGTATTGCCTTGCGCCTGCGCGACCTGGGCCTGGTAGAAGATGTCGTTCGCGCCGCCGTTGATCAGCACGATCTGGCCGGCGTTGAAGCTGCCGTGCTGCGTCAGGTACTGCTTGACCTGATCGGCGATCGGCGTGGTGGTCGCCTGCGCGTAGTCGGGGTTCGGCACGCTCGCGTCCGCATGGCCGATGCCCGGCTGCAGCGTCACGCGCGAGCCGCCCTGCGCGTAGCCGAGGCCGCCGGTGGCCTGCAGCGGGATGCCGAAGCCGCCCTGGTTGGCGGGCTGCAGCGTGTCGCCGTAGTACTGCGCGACGTTCTGCGTCCACACCTGGCCCGGGTTGGTCGTGAAGCGGCCGCCGCCGAAGCCGAGCTTGATTTGCGAGTAGGTGCCGACGTCGGACAGGCTGTCGCCGAACGACACGATTTGCATCTTCACGCCCGACGGCGGCGTGGTCGACGCGCTGCTGCCGTTGTTGTCGTCGCCGCCGCCGCATGCGGCGAGCAGCGCGAGCGCGGCGCCGGCGATCGCGACCTGCGCGGTGCGCAGCATGCGCCCACGCGTGCGGGAAAGTGCGTGTTGTTGTGTCTGCATCGTTCTATCTCCTCGTAGATATGGCCCTGATGTGTTTCTCATCTGCCGCGTGCCTGCTCGGTTCCGGGCTGCGCGGCGGCCGTTGGCTGAAACGGTTTATCGGTCGTGCGCAGCCGCCGGCGGCACGGTGCGCGGATCCTGGTTCGCGGCCTCGGCAATCTGCGCATGATAAGCGCTCGCCCATTCGGGCGGGCCGAAAATCGCGCGCAGCTTGTTGCGCCATCCGCCGACGCGCCACGCGTCGGACGCCATCGCCACCCACTCGTGGAACGTCGCGACGAGCGGGTTGTTCGAGCCGAGCCGCTCGACGATTCCGTACTGCGGCGGATCGTCGGGCGTTTCGTCGACATAGCTGCCGAACAGGCGATCCCAGATCACCAGGACGCCTGCGTAATTGCGGTCGATGTAGCGCGCGTTGCGCGCATGGTGCGCGCGGTGGATCGACGGCGTGTTCAGCACGTATTCGAGCCAGCCGAGCTTGCCGATCGCCTGCGTGTGCACGAAGAACTGGAACGCGAGGTTGATCAGCACGATGCCGACGACCTGTTGCGGCGGAAAGCCGGCGAACGCGAGCGGCAGCCAGAACAGCCACATGCCCGAGACCGGGTACATCAGGCTCTGGCGGAACGCGGTCGAGAAATTCATCCGCTCGGACGAGTGGTGCACGACGTGCGCGGCCCACAGCCAGCGCACGCGATGACTCGCGCGATGGAACACGTAGTAGAGGAAGTCCTGCGCGACGAACAGCACCGCGAACGACAGCCAGCCGTCGTGCCACGTGTAAAGACGATAGTGCCGGTAGCAGTACGCATAGACGGGAATCACGAACAGCCATGCGAGCTTGTCGGCGCCCTGGTGCATCAGCGCGAGCGCCGCGTTGCACAGCGTGTCGCGCCACGCATAGATGCGGTCGTGCGCACGGGTGCGGGCGAGGTGCCAGGCCTCCCACGCGATGCAGAGCAGGAAGACGGGCGCCAGCGCGAGCAGAAGCAATTCGACGTCGAATCGCATGGGCGAGTGTCTCCTTCGTTCCCCTGCAAGCCATGAGGCCGGGCGTGTGGCCCGTTGTAGATATCGGTCAGGCCAACAGCCTACGCAATCGCCACGCGCTAGGCGAGGGGGCAGCGTAGAGGGTTCCCTCTGAGGACAGGGTTTCTACGGAATCCGTACTGCACGGGGCCGGGCGGTGCGGCCCCGTTTTGCGGGCATGGCGTGCGCACAGCGCGTTGCACGAGGGTGGCGGCGGCGTTTCAAACCGCGCAGCGCGAAATTTCGCGGGCGACGCGGAGCAGCGGGAGCGCGGGCCGCGTTGTCACGACGGCCCGATGCGCGGTGCGCGGAGCGTCAGTGCGCGCCCGCGTAGATCCACTCGAGCAGCGTGTCGTGCGCGGCGCGTGCGCCTTCCGCGCGATCGTCGTTGATGAAGCTGACGACGACGTAGCTCTGGCCGTCCGCGCCGGCGACGTAGCCGGCGATCGCGCGCACGTCGCGCAGCGTGCCGGTCTTGATGTGCGCGTTGCCGAGCACGCCGGCGTTGGTGAGGCGGTTCTTCATCGTGCCGTCGATGCCGGCGATCGGCAGCGAATCGACGAACGCCTGCGCGACGGGGCTCGCGTTCGCGGCCTGCAGCAGCGCGGCGAGCGACAGCGCGCTCACGTGCTCTTCGCGCGACAGCCCCGAGCCGTTCTCGAGCACGAGATCGGGCATCGCGATGCCGTTCTTCTGCAGGAACGCCTGGATCGCGCGGCTCGACTGCTCGGGCGTCGCGGGCGGCTTGCCGCTGACCGCGCCGATCGTCAGGAACAGGTTGCGCGCCATCACGTTGTTGCTGAACTTGTTGATGTCGTAGACGATGCTGCCGAGCACCGGGCTGTGATGCACGGCGAGCGGCCGCGCGGTGGTCGGCACCTTGCCTTCGCTCACGGGCCCCGCGATCGTGCCGCCGTCCTGCTGCCACAGCGCGAGGAAGCCGCGTGCGAAGAACGTCGTGTGATCGAGGATCGCGAGGTTGGTCGTGTGCGCGCCGCAGCGCAGCGGGTAGTCGCCGGCGAACGACGCGGTCATGATCCCGCCGCCGGCGGTCAGCGTCGGGCGCGCGGCCGCGGCGGCCGCGCTGCACGAGCCCGAGCCTTCGACGAGCTGGTTGTCGATCGACAGGTCCGCGAGCGGCGGCAGCACGTCGACGGCGACCTTGCCGTCGTCGCCCGGCGTGACTGTGAACGACACGGCCTTGAATGCGTACAGCAGCGGATCGGGGCCGACGTTGTACGGCGCGCTTGCATCGTCGTCGAATGACGGCAGGTCGCGCGTCGACGCCGCGAAATAGCTCTTGTCGAGCACGAGGCCGCCGGCCACGCGCTTGACGCCGGCCTTGCGCAGCTTGTCGACGAGGTCGATCAACTCTTCGGGCACGAGCTTCGGATCGCCGGTGCCCTTGATGTACAGGTTGCCCTGCAGCGTGCCGTCGGGGTCGATCGTGCCGTCCGTGTACGCGGTCGTGCGCCAGCGGTAGTCGGGGCCGAGGATCGACAGGCCCGAGAAGGTCGTCACGAGCTTCATCGTCGAGGCCGGCAGCATTGGCCGGCTCGCATTCCACGCGATCAGCGGTTGCGGATCGCCGACGCGCTCGACCACGACGCTCATCGCCGATGCCGGCACCTTCGCGCGCTGCAGCGCGACGAGCACCGATGCCGGCAGGCCGGCCGCGCGCGCGGCCGGCGACACGACGGCGCTCTTGCGCGCTTCCTTGTGGGATTTCTTGCGGGCCTGCGCGGGCGGCGCGAACGCGAGCGCGGTGCAGGTGGCGACGACGGCGGCCGCCCGCAGGCAGACGCGGGCGCGAGGGGCGAACCGGGCGGAAAGATCGGAAATCGGCATGGGCGAATACGGGAAAAGCGGGGGCTCGGGCAGGGCGCGCGGGGCGCCGAAGCGCACATTGTAGAGACAAGTCGCGGCACGCCCCTTGCAATCCGCCTTACTGTTGCATTGCAGGGTGCCGCGCACGCGATTCGCGGCGCTACAATGGTCGCCGTGTTTGACTCGCCCCATGGATGCGTGGCCCGATGCGGATTCTGCTTGTCGAAGATGATCGAATGATTGCCGAAGGCGTGCGCAAGGCGCTGCGCTCGGACGGCTTTGCGGTCGACTGGGTGCAGGACGGCGACGCCGCGCTGACGGCGCTCGGCGGCGAGACGTACGATCTGCTGCTGCTCGATCTCGGGCTGCCGAAGCGCGACGGCATCGACGTGCTGCGCACGCTGCGCGGGCGCGGGCTGGCGCTGCCGGTGCTGATCGTCACCGCGCGCGACGCGGTCGCCGATCGCGTGAAGGGGCTCGACGCGGGCGCCGACGACTACCTCGTCAAGCCGTTCGATCTCGACGAGCTCGGCGCGCGGATGCGCGCGCTGATCCGCCGCCAGGCCGGGCGCAGCGAGTCGCTGATCCGCCACGGTGCGCTGACGCTCGATCCGGCCGCGCACCAGGTGACGCTCGACGGCGCGCCCGTCGCGCTGTCCGCGCGCGAGTTCGCGCTGCTCGAGGCGCTGCTCGCGCGGCCGGGCGCGGTGCTGTCGAAGAGTCAGCTCGAGGAGAAGATGTACGGCTGGGGCGAGGAGATCGGCAGCAACACGGTCGAGGTCTACATCCACGCGCTGCGCAAGAAGCTCGGCTCGGACCTGATCCGCAACGTGCGCGGGCTCGGCTACATGGTCGTCAAGGAAAGCTGACGCGTGCGGTCGATTCGTCATCAATTGCTGATCTGGCTGCTCGCGATCGTGGTCGCGGGCGTGGGCATGGCGGGCTGGCTCATCTACCGGCAGGCGCTCGCCGAGGCGAACGAACTGTTCGACTACCAGCTGCAGGAAATCGCCGCGGCGCTGCCGTCCGAGCCGTTTTCGCAGGTGTTCGGCTCGCGCACCAACGGCGACGAAGGCATCGTGATCCAGATCTGGAACCGCAACGGCGTGCTGATGTACTTCTCGCATCCGCGCGCGCCGATCGCGCCGCGCGCGGAGCTCGGCTTCTCGACCGAGCGCACCGATCGCGGCGAATGGCGCGTGTACGGCGCGATCGTCGGCGACAACGTCGTGCAGCTCGCGCAGCCGCTGTCGGTGCGCAACCGGCTCGCGGCGAACGTCGCGCTGCGCACGCTGTGGCCGCTGATCGTGCTGCTGCCGTTCCTCGGCGCGGCCGTGTGGGGGATCGTCGGGCGCGGGCTCGCGCCGCTCGGCCGCGTGACGCGCGCGGTCGAGGCGCGCCGGCCGGAAGCGCTCGATCCGCTGCCCGACGGCCGGCTGCCGCTCGAGGTGCAGCCGCTCGTGCGGGCGCTGAACGGGCTGCTCGCGCGATTGTCGTCGGCGCTCGACACGCAGAAGGCGTTCGTCGCCGACGCCGCGCACGAATTGCGCACGCCGCTCGCGGCCGTGCAGATCCAGGCGCAGCTCGTCGCGCGCGCGAAGGACGATGCATCGCGCCGCGAGGCGATCGCGGATCTCCAGGACGGCGTGTCGCGCGCGACGCGCCTCACCGAGCAACTGCTCGCGCTCGCCCGCGCCGAGCCGGACGGTGCGACGATGCGCGAACCGGTCGACCTGCAGGCGCTGCTCGCCGAATGCGTGGCCGCGCATGCGCCGCTCGCGCAGCGGCACGACATCGATCTCGGCTTCGAGGAAACGCGCGCGGCGAGCGTCGTCGCGGACGTCGGCGCGCTGCGCGTGATGTTCGGCAACCTGCTCGACAACGCGGTGAAGTACACGCCGGACGGCGGCCGCATCGACGTGTCGCTGACGCGCGACGCGGCCGGCCGCGCGTGCGTGCAGATCGCCGACAGCGGGCCGGGCATTCCGGCCGACGAGCGCGAGCGCGTGTTCGACCGCTTCTATCGCGACAGCACGGCGCGCGCGCGCACCGACGTGTCGGGCAGCGGGCTCGGGCTCGCGATCGTCAAGCGCGTGGCCGCGCAGCAGGGCGCGACGGTGTCGCTCGGCGATGCGGCCGCGGGCGGCCTGCTCGTCAGCGTCGTGTTCCGCGATGCCGAGATGCCGGCCCAGGCGCCGCAGCCTTCCGAATCCGCCTGAAGGGACGCGGGGCCGGCCCGGCGCCGGAGGTCGCTTAAGCCCCGCTTAAGGCTGATTAAGCCTCCTTTAAGTCAGGGTCGTTACGCTGCGTCCTAACAACGAGGAGGTCCTACGATGAACACCCGATTCCTTGCACGCGGCACCGTCGCGGTCGCCGTGGCGGCCGCCCTGTCGGCAGGCTATTTCGCCGGTACCCGCCGCGCCGATCCGCAGATCATCACGCCCGCGCAGGCCGCCATGATGCCGGCCGAAGCCGCCGCCAAGACCGGCATCCCCGATTTCTCCGGGCTCGTCGAGACCTACGGCCCGGCGGTCGTGAACATCAGCGCGAAGCATGTCGTGAAGCAGGTGTCGCGGCGCGCGCCGCAGCCGCAACTGCCGATCGATCCGAGCGACCCGTTCTACCAGTTCTTCAAGCACTTCTACGGCCAGGTGCCGGGCATGGGCGGCGACGCGCAGCCGGACGACCAGCCGAGCGCGAGCCTCGGGTCGGGCTTCATCGTCAGCGCCGACGGGTACATCCTCACCAATGCGCACGTGATCGACGGCGCGAACGTCGTCACGGTCAAGCTGACCGACAAGCGCGAATACAAGGCGAAGGTCGTCGGCTCCGACAAGCAGTCCGACGTCGCCGTGCTGAAGATCGACGCGAGCGGCCTGCCGACCGTGAAGATCGGCGATCCGGCGCAGAGCAAGGTCGGCCAGTGGGTCGTCGCGATCGGCTCGCCGTACGGCTTCGACAACACGGTCACGTCGGGCATCATCAGCGCGAAGTCGCGCGCGCTGCCGGACGAGAACTACACGCCGTTCATCCAGACCGACGTGCCGGTGAACCCGGGCAACTCGGGCGGCCCGCTGTTCAACCTGCAAGGCGAGGTGATCGGCATCAACTCGATGATCTACTCGCAGACGGGCGGCTTCCAGGGCCTGTCGTTCGCGATCCCGATCAACGAGGCGATCAAGGTGAAGGACGAGCTCGTGAAGACGGGCCACGTGAGCCGCGGCCGTCTCGGCGTGGCCGTGCAGGGGCTGAACCAGACGCTCGCGAGCTCGTTCGGGCTGCCGAAGCCGGACGGTGCGCTCGTCAGCTCGGTCGACGCCAACGGTCCGGCCGCGAAGGCCGGCCTGCAGCCGGGCGACGTGATCCTGTCGGTCAACGGCTCGCCGGTCGCCGATTCGACGTCGCTGCCCGCGCAGATCGCGAACCTGAAGCCGGGTTCGAAGGCCGAGTTGCAGATCTGGCGCGACAAGTCGAAGAAGTCGATCAGCGTGACGCTCGGCGCGATGGCCGATGCGAAGCTCGCGTCGAACGACGGCGGGCCGGTCGAGCAGGGTCGTCTGGGTGTCGCGGTGCGGCCGCTGTCGCCGCAGGAGCGCAACGCCGACAACCTGTCGCACGGGCTGATCGTGCAGCAGGCCGGCGGGCCGGCCGCCAACGCGGGCATCCAGCCCGGCGACGTGATCCTCGCGGTGAACGGCCGCCCGGTCACGAGCCCCGAGCAGTTGCGCGACGCGGTGAAGGGCGCGGGCAACAGTCTTGCTCTGTTGATCCAGCGCGACAATGCACAGATCTTCGTGCCGGTCGACCTGAGCTGACCGGCCACGGCCGACGGCCGGCCCGGCCGGCCGCGGCGGGCGCCGCCGCCGCTCGATCGCGTGACGCTGCGCCCCGTATGTGTTCCGACCCCAAGGAGAGAGCCATGCAACATCTACGCAACGTGTCCCGATTTGCCGTCGCCGCGGCGCTGACCGCCGGCCTCGCGGCCGGTGCGACCGGCGCGTACGCGCAGTCGGACGGTCTGCCCGCCGCGAGCCAGCAAGGCGATATCAGCTATGTGTCGGGCGGTATCGGCAAGGACCAGTCGACGGCATTCCAGAGTAACGAGGCGTCATGGCCGCTGGCGCTGCGCTTCACCGGCAAGGGCGGCGAGTTCCTGGCCGACGTCCATGTCCGGATCGTCGACGGCAAGGGCACCGAGGTGCTGGCGACCGACGCGCGCGGGCCGTACATGCTGGTGAAGCTGCCGCCGGGGCGCTATACGGTGCATGCGTCGTACCAGGGCAGCGACGAATCGCGCGCCGTCACGGTCGGCGCGAAGGGCGGCGCGAAAGCCGCGTTCCAGTGGAGTGCGCAGTAGCCGCCCGCGCGCGGCCCGGGCCCGGGACGCGCAATCGGACGAAGTTTCGCCCATAATGAAAGCCACGGCATGCGTGCCGTGGCTTTTTCGTTTCCTGCCCGGCCTGGCGGCCGCCCGAAGGAGAAACGATGTCCGATGCAGCCGACCCCCGACTCGAAATCGTGCCGAACCGTCATCGCGTGCGCGTGATCCATCGCGGCATCACCTATGCCGATTCGCACGGCGCGCTGACCGTGCGTGAAGCGGGGCTCCCGGACATCCACTACCTGCCGCGCAGCGACGTCAACATGCGCCGGCTCGTGAAATCGGGCGTCACGACCGCCTGCCCGTTCAGGGGGCAGGCCGTGCATTTCGACTTGCAGACGGAAGACGGCGTGATCGAGAACGCCGCATGGAGTTACGAAGAACCGAAGGAGGCGGCCGCCGTGCTCGCGCACTACGTCGCCTTCGATGTCGCACGGGTCGACAGTCTCGTCGAGACGTCCTGATGCGGCGCGCGTTCATCGGGGAGGCGTCATGGAATTGAACGACACGTTACGCGTACCGCTCGCGCCGCCTGTCGTGCGGGAAGCGCTGGAGGATCTCGCGCTGCTGCGTGCGAGCTTCGATCATTGCGAATCGTTCGTGAAACTCGCGCACGGCGAGTTCGCGCTGACGATCACGGTGCCGCTGGGCCCGCTGCGCGCCCGCTACGACGTGCGCGCGCATGCGGCCGCCGAACAGGGCGACGCGGAAGGGCAGCCGCGCCGCGTGCTCAACTTCAAGGCGCGGGCCGACGGCCTCGGCGCGCTGCGCGGCCAGGTCGAGCTCGTGCTGATGCCGGATGACGATGCGACCGCCACGCGCATCGAGTACGTGGTCTGGGCGACGGCGAGCGGGCCGCTCGCGGAGTTGCCGGGGCGGCAGATCGACAATGCGCTGCGCGAATGGACCGACGCGTTCTTCCGCGAGTTCTGCGCGGTCGTGCAGGCGAAGCACGGCCTCGCGCCGAATCGCGCGAGCGCCGCCGCGCAGCGACGCCAGCATGTCTTTCTGCGGCCGGCATCGCTGATGGCCGCGACGAAGCGTTCGCTGCCGCCGCATCTCGGCGGTACGCTGAGCGGGCGGGCGGCGAGCGCGCTCCGGCATCGCGATTCCGGCACGGTGCCCGTGTGGGCCTGGGCGGCGATGATCGTGTTCGTCGCGCTGCTGCTTTACGCGGCACGCTGGTTCAACGGCGGCTGAGCGGTCGCCCGGTTCCGCGTCACGGCCTGCGTCGCGCCCGCACGGCGCGTATCACCGTCCCGCGTCGTTACCGGCGCCGGCGCCGCGAAATTCCCTTCGATATGCAGACGGCGACGTGCCGAGCGCGCCCGCGAAATGCTGGCGCAGCGACACGCTCGAGCCGTAGCCGGCCGCCTGCGCGATCGCGTCGATCGATTGTCCGGTGGTTTCGAGCAGATGCTGCGCGCGCGCGAGCCGCTCGGCCTGCAGCCACGCGGTGACGGTCGTGCCCGTCGCCTGGCGGAAGTGACGCGTGAACGTGCGCCGACTCATCAGCACGCGTTCGGCGAGCGAATCGACGCTATGCGCGGCGTCGAGATGGGCGCGTACCCAATCGAGCAGGCCCGCGAGCCGCGCATCGCGCGGGTGCGCGGCGACCGGTTGCGGCACGTACTGGGCCTGGCCGCCCTGGCGGTGCGGCGGGATCACGAGGCGGCGCGCGATCCGGTTCGCGGCGTCCGAGCCGAAGCGTCGCCGCACGACGTGCAGGCAGCAGTCGAGGCCTGCCGCCGTGCCGGCCGACGTCATCAGGTTGCCGTCGCCTACGTACAGCACGTCGGGATCGAGTCGCACGCGCGGAAAGCGCTGCGCGAAATCGTCGGCCCACGCCCAGTGCGTGGTGGCCGGGCGGCCGTCGAGCAGCCCCGCCGCGGCGAGCACGTACGCGCCGAGGCACAGGCCGACGAGCTCGGCGCCGCGCGCGGCGACCGCGCGCACCGCATCGAGCAGCGCGTCGGGCGGCGTTTCGTCCGGGTCGCGCCACGAGGGCACGATGACGATGTCCGCATCGTCGAGCGCGTCGAGCCCGTACGGCGCGGTGATCGTGAAGCCGCCCGTGGTCGCGAGCGGGCCGCGCTCGGCCGAGCAGACGCGGAATTCGAACACGGGCGACACGGCCGCGTCGCGTTCCTTGCCGAACACGACCGATGGCACCGACAGATGGAACGGGCTGATGCCGTCGTACGCGATCACGGCGACGACGGTCGGAGCGGACGGGGACGAGGCGACGGCGGGCATGGCGGACTCCGGAACGGCGATGGCCCGATTTTATCGAAGAATGGCTATCGGGCCACTATCGACGCACGCCATGCGGCCCGACAATGCATCGCATCGCACTGCTGGCCGCCCCGCTCCGGGGCGGGGCAGCGCCTCCCGACCAGGAGCTCGCCATGTCGAATGCCGCCTCGCATTCCGCTTCCCGTCCCGCCAACCGCCGCGCGCTGATCGTGATCGACGTGCAGAACGAATACGTGACGGGCAACCTGCCGATCGAATATCCGCCGCTCGACGTGTCGCTCGCGAACATCGGCCGTGCGATCGACGCCGCGCACGCGGCCGGCGTGCCGGTGATCGTGGTGCAGCACGTCGCGCCGGCGGGCGCGCTGATTTTCGCGCCCGGCAGCGACGGCGTCGCGCTGCACGCGGTGGTCGCGAGCCGGCCGTACGCGCATCGGATCGAGAAGGCGCAGGCAAGCTCGTTCGCCGGCACCGATCTCGCCGCGTGGCTCGACGCGCACGGGATCGACACGCTCGCGGTGGCCGGCTACATGACGCACAACTGCAATGCGTCGACGGTCTATCACGCGGCGCATGCGGGGCTGAAGGTCGAGTACCTGAACGACGCGACGGGCACGTTGCCTTACGAGAACGAAGCGGGTGTGGTGAGCGCCGAAGAGATTCACCGCGCGTACGGGGTGGTGTTCCAGTCGAATTTCGCGGCGGTGATGTCGACCGACACGTGGATCGCGGGGCTGGCCGGCGCGCCGATGCCGACGCGCGATTCGGTGGCCGCGTCGAACCGGCGGGCCCGCGAGCAGCGCGCGAAGGCGGCCTGACCCGGCACGGCGACGGCGCGCGCGATGCGCCTCGCGGTCAGTCGCCGTCCTTCAGCATCGCCGGGCTGTAGCGCAGCATGTCGAAGCAGCCGTCGACGAGCTTTTCCGCATGCTGCTCGGCGTCGATCTCGTCGGGCAGCATCAGCATGTCGCGCACGAAGCCGCTGACGAGCGTGTGCAGCATCAGCGTCGCGCGCCACGTGTCGAGCCGCTCGGGCAGCAGCTTGAGCCCCACGGCCACCGCGAGATCGGCGTCGATCATGTGCAGCGCCTCGCTCATCCCCGCGCGGTTGCGCTGGAGCAGCGGCTCCATGTCCGCGACGTATTCGCACTTCATGAACATGATGCTGAACACGCGCCGCAGCTGCGGGTCGCGCTGCACGCCGAGCAGGCACCAGATCAGGATCTGGCGCACCTTATCGAGCGGATTGCCGCCCGGCGCGTCGAGCGGCATCCGCTTCAGTTCGTCGATCGGCAGGAGCACGCGGTTGAACATCGCATCGAACAGTTCGCTCTTGTTCGCGAAATGCCAGTAGATCGCGCCGCGCGTCACGCCGGCGTGCTGGGCGATGTCCGCGAGCGACGTGTGCGACACGCCTTTCTCGAAGAACACGTGTTCGGCGGCGTCGAGAATGCGATTGCGCGTCTCGAGCGCCTCCTCCTTGGTACGTCTGACCATGTGCAGGCCTGATTGGATCGATCGTCGGTGAATAGAGGGTCGCCACCCCTCGTCGCCGTCATGCAGACGGGCTATGCTTGCTTCCGGTAACAATTCGTAAGACTGGACAGCCGGCGGCGTACAAACGGGCTTTTTACATACATTCGTGAATGTATATACAATACCACCCTACGATCGAATGACCCAAGTGGCAATCAGTTAATATCCCACTCTGCTGATTCCCGCCCTAGTACTTGTCCGCAGTTCGCGGCGTCCCGTCGGCACGGAGGTCTCGTGCCGACTTGCTGTATCCAGCAGTCTCTAGCAGTCCAGTAATTCAGGTGTTCGATCAGCGCCGCGAGGCGCATCCGTGTTGCGCTCCGCTCGGGCGCGGCACTTATTCCATTGGTTATACACAGAGGTCGCTCCATGCGCGTCGAACGGGTTCCATACCGCTTAATCACTGTCGCGACGGCCGCCGTTTTCCTGGCCGCGTGCGGGAAAAAAGAATCGGCACCGCCGCCGCAAACGCCGGAAGTCGGCGTCGTCACCGTCCAGCCGCAAGCCGTACCGGTCTTCACCGACCTGCCGGGCCGCACCAGTGCATTCCTCGTCGCGCAGGTCCGCGCGCGGGTCGACGGCATCGTGCTGCGCCGCGAATTCACCGAAGGCACCGACGTCAAGGCCGGTCAGCGTCTCTACAAGATCGATCCGGCGCCGTACATCGCCGCGCTGAACAGCGCGAAGGCGACGCTCGCGAAGGCGCAGGCGAACCTCGTCACGCAGAACGCGCTGGTCGCGCGCTACAAGGTGCTGGTCGCGGCGAACGCGGTCAGCAAGCAGGACTACGACAACGCGGTCGCCACGCAAGGCCAGGCCGCGGCGGACGTCGCGGCCGGCAAGGCGGCGGTCGACACCGCGCAGATCAACCTCGGCTATACGGACGTCGTGTCGCCGATCAGCGGCCGCGTCGGCATCTCGCAGGTGACGCCGGGCGCATACGTGCAGGCGAGCCAGGCGACGCTGATGTCGACGGTGCAGCAGCTCGATCCGGTGTACGTCGACCTCACGCAGTCGAGCCTCGAAGGGCTGAAGCTGCGTCAGGACGTGCAGAGCGGCCGCCTGAAGACGAGCGGCCCGGGCGCGGCGAAGGTGTCGCTGATCCTCGAAGACGGCAAGACCTATTCGGAAGCCGGCAAGCTGCAGTTCTCGGACGTGACGGTCGACCAGACCACCGGCTCGGTGACGATCCGCGCGGTGTTCCCGAACCCGGGCCGCGTGCTGCTGCCGGGGATGTTCGTGCGCGCACGGATCGAGGAAGGCGTGAACGAGAACGCGTTCCTGGTGCCGCAGATCGGCGTCACGCATGACCAGAAGGGCCAGGCGATCGCGATGGTGGTGAACGCCAGCAACAAGGTCGAGCCGCGTCCGCTGAAGACCACCGGCATGCAAGGCCCGAACTGGGTCGTCGAAGGCGGTCTGCAGGCAGGAGATCACGTGATCGTGCAAGGCGTCGACAAGGTGCGCCCGGGCGCGACCGTGAAGACGGTCCCCGCGCAGCTCGCTCCGGCGGCCGATGCCGCCTCGGGTGCTGCTGCCCCCGCCGCGCCGGCCGCCGCCGGGTCCGGCGCCGCTGCCGCTTCCGGTGCCGCCGCATCGGGCGCCGCGCCGGCGAGTGCTGCCGCTGCCTCGAGCGCGAAATAACAGGGAGCCTGTTTCATGGCAAAGTTTTTTATCGATCGCCCGATCTTCGCGTGGGTGATCGCCATCATCCTGATGCTGGCCGGGGTTGCGGCGATCTTCACGCTGCCGATCTCGCAGTATCCGACGATCGCGCCGCCATCGATCCAGATCACCGCGAACTACCCGGGCGCTTCCGCGAAGACGGTGGAAGACACGGTGACGCAGGTGATCGAGCAGCAGATGAGCGGTCTCGACAACTTCCTGTACATGTCGTCGACGAGTGACGACTCGGGCAACGCAACGATCACGCTGACCTTCGCGCCGGGCACCAACGCCGACATTGCGCAGGTCCAGGTGCAGAACAAGCTGTCGCTCGCGACGCCGGTTCTGCCGCAGGTCGTGCAGCAGCTCGGTCTGTCGGTCACGAAGTCGAGCAGCAGCTTCCTGCTGGTGCTCGCCTTCAACTCCGAAGACGGCAGCATGAACAAGTACGACCTCGCGAACTTCGTGGCGTCGCACGTGAAGGATCCGATCAGCCGGCTGAACGGCGTCGGTACCGTCACGCTGTTCGGCTCGCAGTACGCGATGCGGATCTGGCTCGATCCGAACCGCCTGACCAACTACGGCCTCACGCCGGTCGACGTCAGCTCGGCGATCACCGCGCAGAACGTGCAGATCGCGGGCGGCCAGATCGGCGGCACGCCGGCCAAGCCCGGCACCGTGCTGCAGGCGACGATCACCGAATCGACGCTGCTGCAGACGCCCGAGCAGTTCGGCAACATCCTGCTGAAGGTCAACCAGGACGGCTCGCAGGTTCGCCTGAAGGACGTCGCGCAGATCGGCCTCGGCGGCGAAAACTACAACTTCGACACGAAGTACAACGGTCAGCCGACCGCGGCACTCGGTATCCAGCTCGCGACCAACGCGAACGCGCTCGCGACCGCGAAGGCCGTGCGCGCGAAGATCGACGAGCTCGCACCGTTCTTCCCGCACGGCCTCGTCGTCAAGTATCCGTACGACACGACGCCGTTCGTGAAGCTGTCGATCGAGGAAGTGGTCAAGACGCTGCTCGAAGGTATCGTGCTCGTGTTCCTCGTGATGTATCTGTTCCTGCAGAACCTGCGGGCGACGATCATCCCGACGATCGCGGTGCCGGTCGTGCTGCTCGGTACGTTCGCGATCATGTCGATGGTCGGCTTCTCGATCAACACGCTGTCGATGTTCGGCCTCGTGCTCGCGATCGGCCTGCTGGTCGACGATGCGATCGTGGTGGTCGAGAACGTCGAGCGCGTGATGGCCGAAGAAGGGCTGTCGCCGAAGGAGGCGACCCGCAAGGCGATGGGCCAGATCACCGGCGCACTCGTCGGCGTGGCGCTCGTGCTGTCGGCGGTGTTCGTGCCGGTCGCGTTTTCCGGCGGGTCGGTCGGCGCGATCTATCGTCAGTTCTCGCTGACGATCGTGTCGGCGATGGTGCTGTCGGTGCTGGTCGCGTTGATTCTGACGCCGGCACTGTGCGCGACGATCCTCAAGCCGATCCCGCAAGGGCATCACGAGGAGAAGAAGGGCTTCTTCGGCTGGTTCAACCGCACGTTCAACACCAGCCGCGACAAGTACCACGTCGGCGTGCACCACGTGATCAAGCGCTCGGGCCGCTGGCTCATCATCTATCTGGTCGTGATCGTCGCGGTCGGGCTGCTGTTCGTGCGCCTGCCGAAGTCGTTCCTGCCCGATGAAGACCAGGGCCTGATGTTCGTGATCGTGCAGACGCCGTCGGGTTCGACGCAGGAAACGACCGCGAAGACGCTCGCGAACATTTCCGACTACCTGCTGAAGGACGAGAAGGAAATCGTCGAATCGGCGTTCACGGTCAACGGCTTCAGCTTCGCGGGCCGCGGCCAGAACTCCGGTCTCGTGTTCGTCCGCTTGAAGGACTATTCGCAGCGTCAGCATGCGAACCAGAAGGTGCAGGCGCTGATCGGCCGGATGTTCGGGCGTTACGGGAGCTACAAGGACGCGCTCGTGATTCCGTTCAACCCGCCGTCGATTCCGGAACTCGGTACCGCTGCCGGCTTCGACTTCGAGCTGACGGACAACGCCGGTCTCGGCCACGACGCGCTGATGGCCGCGCGTAACCAGCTGCTCGGGATGGCTTCGAAGGATCCGACGCTGCAGGGTGTCCGTCCGAACGGCCTGAACGACACGCCGCAGTACAAGGTCGACATCGACCGCGAGAAGGCGAATGCGCTGGGCGTGACGGCGGATGCGATCGACCAGACGTTCTCGATCGCGTGGGCGTCGAAGTACGTGAACAACTTCCTCGACACCGACGGCCGGATCAAGAAGGTGTACGTGCAGGCCGACGCGCCGTTCCGGATGACGCCGGAAGACATGAACATCTGGTACGTGCGCAACGGGTCGGGCGGGATGGTGCCGTTCAGCGCGTTCGCGACCGGTCACTGGACGTACGGTTCGCCGAAGCTCGAGCGCTACAACGGCGTGTCGGCGATGGAAATCCAGGGCCAGGCCGCACCGGGCAAGTCGACCGGTCAGGCGATGGCCGCGATGGAAACGCTCGCGAAGAAGCTGCCGGTCGGTATCGGCTATTCGTGGACGGGCCTGTCGTTCCAGGAAATCCAGTCCGGTTCGCAGGCGCCGATCCTGTACGCGATCTCGATTCTCGTCGTGTTCCTGTGTCTCGCGGCGCTGTATGAAAGCTGGTCGATTCCGTTCTCGGTGATCATGGTCGTGCCGCTCGGCGTGATCGGTGCGCTGCTCGCGGCCACGATGCGCGGCCTCGAGAACGACGTGTTCTTCCAGGTCGGCCTGCTGACCACCGTGGGCTTGTCCGCGAAGAACGCGATCCTGATCGTCGAGTTCGCGCGCGAACTGCAGCAGACGGAGAAGATGGGGCCGATCGAGGCCGCGCTGGAAGCGGCGCGCCTGCGGCTGCGTCCAATCCTGATGACGTCGCTCGCGTTCATTCTCGGCGTGATGCCGCTCGCGATCAGCAACGGCGCGGGTTCGGCCAGCCAGCACGCGATCGGTACGGGCGTGATCGGCGGGATGATCACGGCGACGTTCCTCGCGATCTTCATGATCCCGATGTTCTTCGTGAAGATCCGTGCGATCTTCAGCGGCGAGAAGGAAGATGCCGACGAGGCGCTGCGCCTGGCTCAGGAGCACTCGCACCACGAAGAGAAGCCGGGCAACGGCGACCAAGGCAACAAGGGACAGTGATGATGCAAAAACACGCTTTGACTGCAATCGCAGTCGCGCTCTTTGCCGCGGGCTGCACGATGGCGCCGCATTACACGCGGCCCGACGCGCCCGTCGCGCAGGCGTACCCGGCCGGCGGCGTCTACGCGACGCAGCCGGGCGCGGCCGGCGCGCGCAGCGCGAACGGCCAGGCGGCGACTGCCATCGGCTGGCGCGAGTTCTTCGTCGATCCGCGCCTGCAGCGGCTGATCGAGATCGCGCTGAAAAACAACCGCGACCTGCGCGTGTCGGTGCTGAACGTCGAGGCCGCGCGTGCGCAGTACCAGATCACGCGTGCGGGGCTGTTCCCGACGCTCGACGGGACGGGCACGGGCAGCATCCAGCGCGTGCCGCAGGGTCTTTCGCAGACCGGTGCGCCGTACATCTCGCGCGCCTACAACGTCGGATTGTCGGCGTCGTGGGAGCTCGATCTGTTCGGCCGCGTGCAGAGCCTGAAGGACCAGGCGCTCGCGCAGTACCTGTCGACGTCGTACGCACGGCAGGCGTCGGAGATCTCGCTGGTGTCGCAGGTGGCCGATCAGTACCTGACGCTGCTGTCGACCGATGACCTGCTGAAGGTCACGGAGGACACGCTGAAGACCGCGCAGGCGTCGTACGACCTGACCAAGCTGCAATTCGACAACGGCACGGGCTCCGAGCTCGAGCTGCGTCAGGCGCAGACGGTAGTCGAGACGGCGCTCGCGAACCAGCAGGCGCAGGCACGTGCGCGCGCACAGGCGCTGAACGCGCTGGTGCTGCTGATCGGCGAGCCGCTGCCGGACGATCTGCCGGCGGGCATGCCGCTCGACGCGCAGAACCTGCTGACGGACGTGCCGGCCGGGTTGCCGTCGGATCTGCTGACGCGTCGTCCGGACGTGATGCAGGCCGAGCAGACGCTGCTGGCCGCGAACGCGAACATCGGCGCGGCGCGCGCGGCGTTCTTCCCGAAGATCTCGCTGACGGGCGCGTTCGGCACCGGCAGCCCGACGCTGGGCGGTCTGTTCAAGGCCGGCACGGCGGCGTGGTCGTTTGCGCCGCAGATCACGATGCCGATCTTCGAAGGCGGTCAGAACATCGCGAACCTGAATCTCGCGCATGTGCAGAAGCGCATCGAGATCGCGAACTACGAGAAGGCGATCCAGTCGGCGTTCCGCGAAGTGTCGGACGGGCTTGCCGCACGCGGCACGTACGATCAGCAGATCGCGGCATTGGAGCGCAACGAGCACGCGCAGCAGCGTCGCTTCGACCTGTCGGACCTGCGTTACAAGAACGGTGTGGACAGCTATCTGTCGGTGCTGACCGCGCAGACGGATCTGTACTCCGCGCAGCAGTCGCTGATCAGCGCGCGCCTGGCGCGCTGGACGAACCTGGTCGATCTGTACCGCGCACTCGGCGGTGGGTGGATCCAGCGCGCCGGCGAAGCGCCGCGCGCACCGGATGCACCGGTCGACTACGACAAGGCGGCGGCTCCGGCGCCTGCGTCGGCGACGAACGGGTAACATGCGGTAATCCTGCCTGCGTGCGGTCGCTTCGCGCGCAGGCAGGACGTTGTTAGTCCTGTCGCAAGCTGGCCGTTACGAACGATGCGAAGCGTAACGAAGGAAACGTAAGGCTCGTCCATGATTGTTGGTCCTTAAGTGCGCGGTAACCTCGCGTGGGAGTGCTGCGGCGATCCACGCGGGACACGCGTCTACATCTGCAGCGGGCGCGAAATCCAGGGGCCGGGCGCCGTCGAGCACGACGCATACGGACTAACCGTGCAGATTCTCGTTTCGCCCAATCGATGATCATCCCTCTCCGGTAGCCTGTCGCCCGGCCGCCAAATCCCCGCTCATTTCGCCCAACTCAGGCTCATTTGCTGTTGGACGGTCTTTATAACGATTAGTTATACGAAATTCGAACTCGTCTGATTGGTTCTTTTTTCTCGTCCGTGCAAATTGTGCATGGAGCATTTCTCACCCATTGTCGAGAAAGGAAATCCGGATGAAGAGCGAGCAGACTGCACCGCCCGATCTTTTTGCCACCATCGGCGCGCTCACTGAGCGCGGTGGGCGGGTAACCGAGGCTACGAGCGGCCTCACAGTCGCCGGGCTTGTCGTTGCCCGTGTTGGCGATGTCGTCACTTACGAGGATGGCAGCGAGGCCGTCATCGTGGATGGTGCAGGCGAATATGCGATTTGCAGCGACAAGCCGTTTGCGCTGGTGGGTAGCAGGTTGAGCAACGGCGATCGTATCGTCGAAACGCTTCAGCGGTTGTCGGGAATTCACGTACCGGTTGGCGAAACGGCCGGAGGGTTGTTTAACGAGGATTATGCGCCGCCGCCTGCACTGCCGCGATACAGGTTGGCTGTACGAGGAGCCACGACCGCGCGAGGCGGTGCATTGCGCGAAGCTACCGGCACGTGGGACACCGGCGTTGGGCTTGGCAAGGCTGGCGTCGTGGGTGATCAAATTCACTACGCAGACGGTTCGACCGCGCGAATCATAAGCGGTCTTGGGCTGGTGGATAACGGAGACTTCCAGCCGCTGGCTTTCGTCGGTAGCGAACTGGATAACGGCGACGTCATTACCGATAGCCCTGAGCGTGATGGTCTGGTATCCGCTAACGCCTTCACCGTGGCGAAGCGTCCAACCGTTGTGCATCGAGGCGAGACCTCATGATTCGTTATTTCCTTGCCAAAGGGGATCAGGGCGGCAGCGCCACGATTACAGAAGGATTGGAGGACGTAACCTGTTCCAATCCACCGCCGCGCGTGCAAATCGCAACGCTGTACATGAAGACGTACTGCACGGCATGCAAGCAGGAAGGGTTTGTCGCCCCGGTGGGTCCACGCTGGCCGGGCACAGGGCCAAACGGCAAGCCGTGGGCGTTGAGTGGTGATATCAACGTCTGCGATTGCAAGCCGCCACCGGTTTTCTATGCCGAGCGCGGCATGAAGATGACCTTTGCCGCAGACGAGGTGGCGCGGTTGACGGGCAAGCATGGCTTAGGCGTCGCCCCTGTAAGAAGAGGCACGGCAGTCCACGATCAGCAGTTCGTTATTCGCAACAAGAAGTCCAGGAAACCTGTTGTTGGCGCGCGGTATTGGATCACAAATTGCCGTGGCGACGTGCTGGCTTCAGGGATTACCGATGCGCAGGGGCATACTGTGCGAGTGATCACGCCGGAGGCCGAATCGGTAAAGCTCGAGGTCATCGGAGAAATAGAATGAGTGACGGCGATCGTGTGGAGATTGCAGAGGCGATGACGGACACGAAAGAAGGTTCGTTGATCGAGGCATTGATATCGAACGGGCCACCCATCTGCCCAAACATGACTGATGCGGAATTTCGCCGTATGGTTCTAACGTTACGCGATAGAGCCGTACAAATGATTGATGTACGGCTCGTAGACTTGCGCAAGTGGGGGGCGGTCGAACGTCAGCGCGTCGCAACGTGGTTTGGCTCAAGCGATGAAACGATTCGGCAACGTCTGACAGTCGGCCTCGCACGAGTCAGTCGGGTGATGCGCGATCTCAAGCCTGGAAATTTTGTTCGCCAATCAGAGGAGCTTGATCGATATCTTGGTTGTACGCCGAATAACAAGGACCCTGATGGTGCCGTCGCGCATGTTTGCACCCCGGACACCGCTACACATACTATTTGTATCCACGAGAATTTTTGTGGGATGCGCCCCATATCCAGTGCAAAGGACTCGATGTTGTCGACACTGATTCATGAGTGCACTCATTTTGCCGACACTTTTGGCGCTCAGGATCATCAATATTTCATGCGCGAGTGCTTGGTATTGGCTCGGACGCGCCCCGATCTCGCAATCGATAATGCGGATAGCATTGCCGGGTATGTTATCTATGAGGATTAGAGGCGGTGTGGCAGCGCGATCCTGGTTGAATCTGATTGGGTCCAACGGAAAATTGATATGGGCATGTATCGCACTCGCATTTTTCTCGGCAGGGACATTCGCCTGCTCCCCAGTCCATACGCTTGATGTTTCGTTTGAAAGAGATTCTGCCAAGGTGTCCGGCGATGAGCTCACAAGGGTGGCCAATTGGGCGATAGACCTTCAACTCAAATATCCCAATCTCGATCGTACGTCTGTCGGTGGCCTTGCCGAAGCTGACGAAAGACAGCCGCACGTGCTGGCTCAACAACGCGCGGAAAGTATCAAGGGGCTTCTAGTCACATTGGGGCTTGGTCGAGCACCTATCGACGTCGACGCCAGGCTTTATAAGTCGCATCATTTGAGCGGTGTGCCGGATAATGGCCGACGAGTAGAAATCGACTTCCTTCCCGGTTGCCCGCATGAATGTCCTTGCCAAGTGAAATGAGGCCTTGGCCGCGAGCCGCCGCGCAGTGCTGCACATTTTGATGGTGTGCAGCAACCCCTTGCGCACCATGCGGTAAGCGCCGGCCGCCACAAGCCGACGCGTGCTTGGTGTCCGTCATCGCACACCGCACTTCGCACGATCGCTCCGTGCGTCCCCGCCTTTCGCCGTCCCCGCAAAGCAAAACGCCACGGCATGCCGTGGCGTTTTTCGTTACCGCTTCTCCGCGCGGACGCTCGCCGCGAGGCGATCAGTGATGCACGTCAGCGGGCCGCCCGTCGAAATCGTGCCCCGCGCGCCGAATCTCGCAGCGCGCATCCTTTTCGCCTTTCACGCCGTTGAACACGATGTTCAGGATCACGGCGCTGGCCGACGCCAGCAGGATGCCGCTGTGCAGGATCGGCGCGAGCGCGGGCGGCAGCTTCGAGAAGAAGTGCGGCGACACGACCGGCACGAGGCCCATGCCGACGCTCACGGCGACGATGAACAGGTTGTGCGAGTTGTTCACGAAGTCGACCTTCGACAGCACCTTGATGCCGTTCGCGGCGACCATCCCGAACATCACGATGCCCGCGCCGCCGAGCACGAACGGCGGCACCGACGCGACGACCTGCGCCATCTTCGGGAACAGCCCGAGCAGCACGAGGATCACACCGCCAGTCGCGCACACGAAGCGGCTCTTCACGCCCGTCACGCCGATCAGGCCGACGTTCTGCGAGAACGACGTATGCGGAAACGAGTTGAAGATGCCGCCGATCAGCGTGCCGAGGCCGTCGACGCGCAGGCCGCGCACGAGGCGCTCCTGGTTGACCGGGCGATCGACCATGTCGCCGACCGCGAGGAACATGCCGGTCGATTCGATGAACGTGACGAACATCACCGTGACCATCGTCACGATCGACAGCGGGTCGAAGTGCGGCCAGCCGAAGTGGAACGGCATCACGAAGCCGACCCACGGTGCAAGCGACACGCCTTCCGTGTTCACGCGGCCGATCGCGAACGCGATCACGAAGCCGGCGACGATGCCGAGCAGCACCGAGATGTTCGCGATGAAGCCGCGGCCGAACTTGTTGATCAGCAGGATCAGCGTGAGCACGAGCAGCGACAGGCCGAGATAGACGGGGCTGCCATACTCGGGGTTGCCGACGCCGCCGGCCGCCCAGTTGATGCCGACTTCCATCAGCGACAGCCCGATCACCGCGATCACCGTGCCGACCACCACGGGCGGGAAGAACCGCAACAGCTTGCCGATCGTCGGCGCGAGCACGATGCCGATGATGCCGGCCGCGATGGTCGAACCGAAGATGTCGAGAATGCCGAGGCCCGGGTTCGTGCCGATCGCGATCATCGGACCGACGGCCGCGAACGTGCAGCCCATGATGACCGGCAGGCGGATCCCGAAGATCCACAGGCCGAGCGTCTGGATCAGCGTGGCGATGCCGCACGAAAACAGATCGGCGCTGATCAGGAACGCGATCTGGTCTTTCGGCAGCTTGAGCGCCGCGCCGACGATAAGCGGCACGGCGACGGCGCCGGCGTACATGACGAGGACGTGTTGCAGGCCAAGCGTTACCAGCTTGCCGGTCGGCAGCACCTCATCGCACGGATGGACCGTGTTCGATTGCATCTGTCTCACTCCATGATCTTGTTTTCGGGGTGATACGAAGTTATTCGGAATGAATCCATGCAACAAGAGCACTGGGTTCTATTCCGTTCTTTGCTGGTTCGATATGCCATTTCGGTATGGAACAGGGGGGCGATCATCGGGAAACTGCCGCGGGAGTGAGGTGTACCGGTTTTATAGCGCTTCAAAATAGCGCCGGCCCCCCTGTCAAATATGGGATGCTTTATGGTGTGTATCGGGCGGGCCGCATAGTGGCAAAAAGCGGTGTTCGGAAATCGTGCCGGGTTAACCCGCGAACGGCCGCTTTTGCGTGCAAGGTGCAGCCCGGTGGAACGCGCCGGCCCGACCCCACGGTCGATGCGTCGACGCGGCGGCAAAAAGCGCGGTGCGCATCGCGATCCCGTTATCATCGACATCCGTTCATTCGAATCCCTCTTAGCTCATGCGCCTGCTCGGAATCGACCTCGGCACCGGCTCTGTCAAACTCGTCACGCTCGATGCCGACGGCGTCGAGCGGGCCGTCGCGAGCGAACCTTACGGGTTGTCGTCGCCGCAGCCCGGCTGGGCGGAAATCGCGCCCGACGCGTGGTGGCAGGCGCTCGTGCGCGCGGCCGCGCGGCTGCCGGGCGACGAGCGTGCGCAGGTCGCGGCGATCGGCTTTTCGGGCCAGATGCATGGCGTCGTGCTGATCGACGCGGCCGGCCAGCCGGTGCGGCCCGCGCTGCTGTGGCCCGACACACGCGCGGTGCGCGAGGCGGACGCGGCCGACTGGCCTGCCGCCGGATGGCCCGTCGCCGGATTACCCGTCGCCGGATTGCCCGTCGCCGGATTACCCGTCGTCCCGAACCCCGTCGCGCCCGGCATGGCCGGCCCGCTGTTGCGCTGGCTGGCGGCGCACGAACCCGACGCGCTACGCGCCGCGCGCTGGGCCGTGCAGCCGAAGGACTGGCTGCGCATCGCGCTCGGCGGCGACGTGGCGGCCGATCCGAGCGACGCGTGCGCAACGGCGCTCGCGACGCCCGACGGCGCGTGGGACACTGCATTGATCGACACGCTCGGCCTGACGGCCGACCGCTTCGCGCCGGTTCGCGCGTCCACCGCGCGCTGCGGCATGCTCGGCGCGCAGGCCGCCGCCGCGCTCGGCCTGCCGGCCGGCGTGCCGCTCGCGACGGGCGCGGCCGACACCGCATGCGCGGCGCTCGGCAGCGGGCTGGCCGCGGCAGGCGATGCGTTGCTGACGACCGGCAGCGGCGGGCAGATCGTCGTGCTCGCGGATGCGTTGCCGCCCGCGCGGCGCGGCTTGCATCGCTATCGTGCGGCGACGGGCGGCGGCTATTACACGATGGCGGCGATGCAGAACGTCGGGCTCGCGCTCGAAGCCGTGCGCGGCTGGCTCGGCTACGCGCAATGGGCCGATGCGTATGACGACGCGTTCGCGCAGCCGGCGTCCGAGCGGCTGTGCTTCCTGCCGTACCTGACCGGCGAGCGTTCGCCGTGGATGAACCCCGATGCGCGCGGCGGCTGGCTCGGCCTCGGGCTCGGCGACACGCGCGGCGCGATGATGCGCGCCGCGTTCGAGGGCGTCGCGTTCGCGTTGCGCGCGGGGCTCGATGCGATCCGCGATGCCGATCGCCGTGACGCGGTGACGACGCTGCGTCTCGCGGGCGGCGGCTCGGTCGATCCGCGCTGGCGCCAGTTGCTCGCCGATGCGCTCGGCGCGTCGCTGCACGCGATCGATTGCCCGAACGCCGCGACGCGCGGCGCCGCCTTGCTCGCGGGCGTCGCGATCGGGCATTGGCGTGAAGACGCGTTGCGCGCGCTGGCGCCGGCTGCTGCGCCGGTCGCGGCACCGCACGACGACCGCCTGCTGGCCGTACGCCACGCGCGCTTCGTCGATCTGTATGCCCGCACGGATGCATGGTTCACGACGGGCGTTTAAACTCGACCACTTGTTCTTTTGCGCCAGCGATGACGCATCCTGGCAAGCCGGCGACCGTTTCGCGCACGCGATGCGCGGCGGGAGCGGCCATCATGGCGAGCACGATATTCTTGCGCCGTGCCGCGCGGCACGGCTTCGACCGCCTTGCATGAAACCCGGGCCGGCGCCGCACGCCGGCCCGGGCCGATCTCACCGACACACAGAGGAGTGACACGATGAAAACGAAAGCCGCGATTGCATGGAAGGCCGGTGCGCCGCTGACGATCGAGGAAGTCGATCTCGAAGGGCCGCGCGCTGGCGAAGTGCTGATCGAAGTGAAGGCGACGGGCATCTGCCATACCGACTACTACACGCTGTCGGGCGCCGATCCGGAAGGGATCTTCCCGGCGATCCTCGGCCATGAAGGCGCGGGCGTGGTGGTCGACGTCGGCCCCGGCGTCGGCACCGTGAGAAAGGGCGACCACGTGATTCCGCTCTACACGCCCGAATGCCGCGAGTGCAAGTTCTGCCTGTCGCGCAAGACCAACCTGTGCCAGAAGATCCGCGCGACGCAGGGCAAGGGCCTGATGCCGGACGCGACATCGCGCTTCTCGCTCGACGGCAAGCCGCTGTTCCACTACATGGGCACGTCGACGTTCTCGAACTACATCGTCGTGCCGGAGATCGCGGTCGCGAAGGTGCGCGAGGACGCGCCGTTCGACAAGATCTGCTACATCGGCTGCGGCGTGACGACGGGCGTCGGCGCGGTCGTGTACTCGGCGAAGGTCGAGGCCGGCGCGAACGTGGTCGTATTCGGCCTCGGCGGGATCGGCCTGAACGTGATCCAGGGCGCGAAGATGGTCGGCGCGGACAAGATCATCGGCGTGGACATCAACCCGAAGCGCGTCGAGCTCGCGAAGAAGTTCGGGATGACGCACTTCATCAACCCGAACGAAGTCGAGAACGTCGTCGACCACATCGTGCAGCTGACCGACGGCGGCGCCGACTATTCGTTCGAATGCGTCGGCAACGTGAAGCTGATGCGCCAGGCGCTCGAATGCACGCACAAGGGCTGGGGCCAGTCGTTCATCATCGGCGTCGCGGCAGCGGGCGAGGAAATCAGCACGCGTCCGTTCCAGCTGGTGACGGGCCGCGAATGGAAGGGCTCGGCGTTCGGCGGCGCGCGCGGGCGCACCGACGTGCCGAAGATCGTCGACTGGTACATGGAAGGCAAGATCAACATCGACGACCTGATCACGCATACGCTGCCGCTCGAGCGGATCAACGAAGGCTTCGACCTGATGAAGGCCGGCGAGTCGATCCGCTCGGTCGTGCTGTACTGACCGGGAGCGCATCGCCATGCTCGAACTCGTTTCCTCGCATGCGTGCCACGGCGGCGAGCAGCGTTTCTACCGTCACGATTCGGCGGCCATCGGCCTGCCGATGAAGTTCTCGGTGTACGTGCCGCCGCAGGCCGCGCAGGGGCGCGTGCCGGCGCTGTTCTATCTCGCGGGGCTCACGTGCACCGACGAGACGTTCGCGATCAAGGCCGGCGCGCAGCAATACGCGGCGCAGCACGGCATCGCGCTCGTGATGCCCGATACGAGCCCGCGTGGCGCGGGCGTGCCGGGCGAGACCGATGCGTGGGACTTCGGCGTCGGCGCGGGCTTCTACGTCGATGCGACCGAAGCGCCGTGGTCGACGCATTACCGGATGGAGTCGTACGTGACGGGCGAGCTGCGCGAACTCGTCACGGCCGAGCTGCCGATCGACGGCGCGCGGCTCGGCATCTTCGGTCACTCGATGGGCGGGCACGGCGCGCTGACGCTCGCGTTGCGTCATCCGGGCCTGTACCGGTCGGTGTCGGCGTTCGCGCCGATCGCCGCGCCGACGCGCTGCCCGTGGGGCGAGAAGGCGTTCTCCGGTTATCTCGGCGCCGATCGCGATGCGTGGAAGGCGCACGACGCAAGCGAGCTGGTCGCCCGTGCCGATGCGCCGAAGTTCGCGGACGGCATCCTCGTCGATCAGGGGCTCGCCGATCAATTCCTCGCGAACCAGCTGAACCCCGACGTGTTCGAAGCCGCGTGCGCGAAGGCCGGCCAGCCGCTGACGCTGCGCCGCCATCCGGGCTACGACCACGGGTACTACTTCATCTCGACGTTCATCGCCGATCACCTCGCGCATCATGCGCGCGTGCTGGCGCGGTGAGTTGTCCCTGACGCCACGTCGTTGCGCTCCAACGGGCGACGTGGCTGTCATCCATCGTTACGCATTCCACCGGGGCATTCGCCCGGAAAAATCACCTGCCGCCGCAAATTCGTACTCGTTCTATAGGATGCCAAATCGATTCGCCGAATAATGATCGCCGATTCAATCGTGGTGAAATTAATTCGAGCGAGGCTTTGACCTGAATGGGCGACATGGTTTGCGAGGTATCAAACAATTCCCCGAACTGGGGGTTGATCAATCTGTTTGCGTGGAAACTTGTGCCCGAGCGATGGAGTGGTGGCATCAAATACATCCAGGCGTTCAAGGATGCGTGGGTCGTGCACAACAAGTCCCATATCCGAGCAGCAGCGGGGCGCCACCGTCTACCTCGGGAAATGCTCGCGGGCGTATGTTGGATCGAGGTTGGTGGCGACCCTGAATTCATCGATCGCGTTGCATTCGAAGTGCGCACGTTCGACTGGAGTGGTCCGCCGTTCGTCGACAGGCATCTGACACTGACACGTCATCCAGCGATGACATCGTTCGGCCCGGTGAGCATGCAGCTTCGCACGGCCGCACAAACGCTTGGAATGGATCCGTCGCAAATGTCAGCGTCGCAATTTCGGAGTTTGGCCCGCTGCCTTCAACGCGATATTTTTAATATCGATGTGGTTGCGCGTCATCTCGCCCAGTTGGCGAAGCGCGATGGGATCCAATATCCGTTCTCGATGGATCAAATTCGCATCATCGGCGCGCGCTACAACCGAGGAAGTGGGTTGTCTCTCGAGCAAATAAGACAAAATACCAGCTACGGTAACTTCATCGTTACGCATTGGTCGCGCTTCACTCGGCTCATGCAGTAATGCATCAGGATGCAAACATGGCCCGTCTCCTCCGCTTCGTCACTCATGTCGCATGTGTCATCGGATTGCTCGTCGTTATCACGATCACCGGGAACAAGTATGCGTGGATGCATGAAATCGATCCATCCGTCGCGATCGATGCGATCAAGGACGAAGCTGGCGACCATACGCTGGTCAGCTATGCATTGCTCATGGTCGTTGCGATCACACAGGTCGTGTTGCTCGCGAGGTCCAGGGCCACAGGTGCCAAACCCTGGGTCGGGTTCCTGATGCTCGCGGCAACGGCAGTGTGCGCATGGAAAACGATCACGTAACGCCATCCGCACGCATGCGAGTCGTCATGCCCTGCGCAACAAGCTCGCGCCGTACACGAGCGCCGACAGCGCGGTGATCCAGAAGCTCGTCGGCCAGTCGGTGTGATACGCGAGCACGATGCCGAGCCACGCTTCGAACAACGCGAACAGCGCGGCGAGCAGCACGCCGGTCGACAGCCGCGTCGTCACGTTCTGCGCGGCGGCAGCCGGCCCGACCAGCAGCGTGAACACCAGCAGCACGCCGACGATCTGCGTCGCCGCGGCCACTGCGAGCGCGCACACCGCGAGGAACAGCATCGACACCGTGCGCAGCGACACGCCCTTCGCTTCAGCGAGTTCGGGCTGGAGCGACGCGAACAGCAGCGGCCGTGCGATCAGCGCGAGCGCGAGCAGGCTCACCGTGCCGATGGCGGCGAGCACCGCGAGCGTGTCGTGGCTCACCGCGAGCACGTTGCCGAACAGCAGCGCGGTGACCTGCGTCGCGAACGACGTGTAGAAGTGCAGGAACAGCAGGCCGAAGCCGAGCGCGCCGGACAGGATCACGCCGATCGCGACGTCGCGGCCCGCGAGCTTTTCGCCGAGCGCGCCCATGCCGATCCCGGCCGCGAGCGTGAAGCCGACCATCCCCCAGATCGGCGAGATGCCGAGCAGCACCGCCCCCGTCGCGCCGGTGAAGCCGACGTGCGACAGCGCATGGCCGGCGAAGGTCTGCCCGCGCAGCACCAGGAAATAGCCGACGATGCCCGCGAGCACCGCGACGATCCCCGACGCGGCGAACGCGTTGATCATGAAGTCGTATTCAAACATCGTGCGAATGCCCGGGATGAGCGTGTCCGTGGTGGTGATGGCCGTGGCCGCCGCCACCGCCGTGCGAATGGCCGTCGTCGTCCTCGTGTTCGTGATCGTGTTTCTCGATCTCGACGTCGCCGGACATCACGAAGATCTTGCCGTTCACGCGCATCACGTCGATCGGCGATCCGTAGAGCCGCGACAGCACGGGCTTCGTGATCACCTCGTCGACGGTGCCGAGCGCCGCGACGCCGTTGCCGAGATACAGCACGCGATCGAGCGCGTTCAGCAGCGGATTCAGTTCGTGCGCGGAGAACAGCACGGTGATGCCGAGCTCGCGCTGCACGTTGCGCACGAGCTCGACGACGCCGCGCTGGTGGTTCGGGTCGAGGCTGATCAGCGGCTCGTCGAGCAGCAGCAGCTTCGGGTTGCCGAGCAGGCATTGCGCGAGCAGCAGCCGTTGGCGCTCGCCACCCGACAGTTCGGACAGCGGCCGGCGCGCGAGCGACGGGCCGCCGACGAGATCGAGCACGCGATCGACGTCGCGGCGCGTGGCCGCGTTCGTGTGCGGCAAGCCCCAGCGATGGCCGTCGGCGGCCATCGCGACGAAATCGTAGCCGCGCATCCGGCGGTTCGCGAGGCCGCTTCTGATCTGCGGCATGTAGCCGATCGACGCGTTGCCGCGCACGACCGGCACGCCGCCAACCGACAGCGTGCCGGCCGACACGGGGACGAGGCCGAGCACCGCGCGCATCAGCGTCGTCTTGCCCGCGCCGTTCGGCCCGAGCACGCCGACGAATTCGCCGGGCTCGATCGAGAAGCTGACGTCGCGCAGGATCGTGCGGCCGCCCAGTTCGAGCGTGACGCGATCGAGGGCGAGGGCGTGGGGAGTGGCGGTCATGTCGTGACGGTCGTCTATTACTTACTTGCCGGCTGAAAGCGCGCTGCCGAGCGCGTCGAGCTGGCCGATCATCCATTGCTGGAAGGTCTTGCCGGCCGGCTGCGTTTCGGTGACGCTGACGGTCGGCACGCCGCCGTTGCGTGCGATCTTCAGCATGCGCTTGGTCATCGGCTCTTCGGCCTGGCTGTTGTAGATCAGTGCGCGCACCTGCTTCTTGCGCAGGTCGCCCTCGAACGCGGCGACGTCCTGCGCGCTCGCCTCGGTGTCGTTCATCGTCGCGAGCTGGAAGCGCTGGTTGCGCATGTCGAGGCCGATCGCGTCCGACATGTAGCCGAACACGGGCTCGGTGGCCGTCACCGGCACGCCCTTGTACTTCGCGCGCAGCGCGGCGACCTTGTCGTCGACGGGCTTCAGCGACGCGACGAACTTTTGCAGGTTCGCATCGTATTCGGCCTGGTTCGCCGGGTCGGCGCGGCCGAGTTCGGCCGCGATCGCGCGTGCGGCGGCCGGCATCGTCGCCGGGTCGTACCACAGGTGCGGGTTGTCGCCGGCCTTCTTGCCGACGAGATCGGCGACGACGATCGTCGCGCGCTTCGCCTGCTTCGATGCGCCGAGCAGCTTGCCCATCCACGGATCGTAGTCGGCGCCGTTGTAGATCACGACCTGCGCGTGCTGCAGCGCGCGGGCCGTCTTCGGGCTCGCTTCGAACAGGTGCGGATCCTGGTCCGGATTGCTGAGGATGCTCGTGACCGCGACGTGGCGGCCGCCGATCTGCGACGCGACGTCGCCGTAGAAATTCTCCGCGGCGACGACGTTGACGGTCGCGGCCTGCGCGAACGCGGGCGCGGCGAACGACAGCGCGGCGACGGCCGCGGCGAGCCAGCGGGCAGGCGACAGGGCGCGCCGCGGCGCGCGCTTCAGGGCAATGGACATGGAACTCCTCGTTGGAAGGGCGGCGCAGGCGCCGCGCGATGCGGCGTCAGCGCTGCGCGGGCTTGCGCTTGCAGTGCCCGCACAGGCCGTTCAGCTCGACGACCTGGTGATGGACTTCGAATCCGTGCGCGGGCTCGCTCGCGGACAGTTGCTTCGCGAGGTCGCTGCCGGGAATCTCGACGGTGTCGCCGCACGAATCGCAGATCAGGAACTGGCCTTCGTGCGGCACGCCGATCTCGCAGCACGCGAGGAACGCGTTCTTCGATTCGATCCGGTGGATGAAGCCGTGCTCGACGAGAAAATCCAGCGCGCGGTAGACGGTCGTCGGCGGCACGCGGCCGCGTTGCGGTTCGAGTTCGGCGAGCAGGTCGTACGCGCCGATCGGGCGCTGCGCGGCCAGCACGCGTTCGTAGACCTGGCGACGCAGCGGCGTCCACGCGAGCCCGTGCTCGGCGGCGAATGCGTCGGCCCGGGACAGCCGGGCGTCGATGGACGATGAGGTAGCCATGGCGTGAAGCAGGGCGATGAAACACAGTATCGCGATGATATAACGTATCGCTGCGCCGTGCAGTGCCAATTCCGTTTTCCGTCCTTCCTCCATCCCCGTCAGCATCGATGCCACTGCGCCGCACCGTGCCCTTCTTGCCTTGCAGCGCGGGCGCGGCGGGATGCAGCCGTGCGCCGTCGTGCCGCAGCGCGTCATAGAAAGCCGTCGCGTCGTCTTGACAGCGCGTATCGCGTATCCGATCATTCGATCACTAACAGAGCAATTGATCGGTCGGAGAGCGTTCGCTCACCTCGCGACCGTCGTGCAGCAAGAACGAACCGGAGACAGCCAGTGAGACTGGAACACAAGGTCGCGATCCTGACGGGCGCCGCAAGCGGCATCGGCGAAGCGGTCGCGCAACGCTATCTGGACGAGGGCGCGCGCTGCGTGCTCGTCGACGTGAAGCCGGCAGGCGGTTCGCTCGCGCGGCTGATCGAGTCCAACCCCGGCCGCGCGGTGGCCGTCACGGCCGACGTCACGCGCCGCGACGACATCGAGCGGATCGTCGCGACGGCGGTCGAGCGCTTCGGCGGCGTCGACATTCTGTTCAACAACGCGGCGCTGTTCGACATGCGCCCGCTCCTCGACGAATCGTGGGACGTGTTCGACCGGTTGTTCTCGGTCAACGTGAAAGGGCTGTTCTTCCTGATGCAGGCCGTCGCGCAGCGGATGGTCGAGCAGGGGCGCGGCGGCAAGATCGTCAACATGTCGTCGCAGGCCGGCCGTCGCGGCGAGGCGCTCGTTTCGCACTACTGCGCGACCAAGGCCGCGGTGATCAGCTACACGCAGTCGGCCGCGCTGGCGCTCGCGCCCCACCGGATCAACGTGAACGGCATCGCGCCGGGCGTGGTCGACACGCCGATGTGGGAGCAGGTCGATGCGCTGTTCGCACGCTACGAGAACCGGCCGCTCGGCGAGAAGAAGCGGCTCGTCGGCGAAGCGGTGCCGCTCGGGCGCATGGGCGTGCCGGGCGACCTGACGGGCGCCGCGCTGTTCCTCGCGTCGGCCGACGCCGACTACATCACCGCCCAGACGCTGAACGTCGACGGCGGCAACTGGATGAGCTGAAAATGCTGCCGCTCGCACGCGCCACCTGCCGGCCGGCCCGCGACGCGGCGCCCGCCGTCGACCGAGGAGGGCTCGCCTGATGGCCGAGATCGTCGTCGCCGGCGAACTGCTGGCCGAATTCGTCGCCGCCGAGCGCGGCCAGGGTTTCGATACGCCCGGCCTGTTCGAAGGACCGTTCCCGAGCGGCGCGCCGGCGATCTTCGCCGATCAGGCCGCGCGGCTCGGCGCGCGCGTCGCATATGCGGGCTGTGTCGGCCGCGACGCGTTCGGCGATGCGATCGTCGCGCGGCTCGCCCGCGACGGCGTCGACGTCGCGCGCATTCGCCGCGTCGCGCGCCCGACCGGCACCGCATTCGTCGCGTATCGCGACGACGGTTCGCGCAGTTTCGTGTTCACGCTTTCGACCAGTGCGGCCGCGTGCGTCGATGCGTCCGACGTCGACACCGCGATGTTCGACGGCTGCCGCTACTTCCACGTGATGGGCTCGTCGCTGACGAGCGAATCGGCGATCGCGGCCGTGCAGCGCGGCGTGATCGAGGCCGCGCGCGCGGGCGCCAAGGTGTCGTTCGATCCGAACGTGCGGCCCGAAATGCTGAGCTTCCGCCCGATGCGCGCGGCGCTCGACGAGATGCTCGCCGCGTGTCACCTGTTCCTGCCGAGCGAAGCCGACCTGCCGTTCTTCTGCGGGCCGCAGCCGGCCGAGCGCGCGATCGCGGGCCTGCTCGCGACGCATCCGCTGCTCGAGCGCGTCGTGCTCAAGCGCGGCGCGCAAGGCAGCGTCGCGTTCGATCGCGCGAACCGGGCCGAAGCGCCGGCCTTTCCGGTCGACGAAGTCGATCCGACCGGCGCCGGCGACTGCTTCGGCGGCACGCTGGTCGCGAGCCTCGTCGCGGGCTTGGCCGTCGACGTCGCGCTGCGCCGCGCGAACGCGGCCGGTGCGATCGCGGTCACGCGGCGCGGCCCGATGGAAGGCAACAGCAGCGCGGCCGAGATCGACCGTTTCCTGACCGAACGAGGTATCGCATGTCCGGCCTGACGACCGTTGCCGAGCGCACGCGCACCGCGCACGCGGACACCGTGCTGCGGATGATCTTCGACGCGAACCGCGCGGACGCGCAGCGCGGCATCTATTCGATCTGCAGCGCGCACCGGCTCGTGCTGGAGGCCGCGTGCGAAGCCGCGCGAGCCGACGGCTCGCCGCTGCTGATCGAGGCGACCTGCAATCAGGTGAACCATCTCGGCGGCTATACGGGCATGACGCCCGCCGATTTTCGTCGCGACGTCGATGCGATCGCCGCACGCTGCGGGCTCGCGCCGTCGGCGCTCGTGCTTGGCGGCGACCATCTCGGCCCGAACCCGTGGCGGCACCGCCGCGCGGCCGACGCGATGCGTGAAGCGGCCGCGATGATCGCGGCCTACGTCGAAGCCGGTTTCGAAAAGATCCATCTCGATGCGAGCATGGCGTGCGCGGACGATCCGGCGCGGCTCGACGATCGCACGATCGCCGCGCGCGCGGCCGAGCTGTGCCGCGTCGCGGAAGACGCGGCGGCGCGCGCCGGGATCGCGCCCGTCTACGTGATCGGCACCGAGGTGCCGACGCCGGGCGGCGAAGTGAGCGGCGAGGCAAGTAACGACGCGAGCGGCGACGCGATCGCGCGGATCGCGGTCACGCGCAGCGACAGCATCGCGGCGACGCTCGACGCGCACCGCCGCGCGTTCGCGGCGGCCGGGCTCGACGATGCGTGGCTGCGCGTCGTCGCGATCGTCGCGCAGCCGGGCGTCGACTTCGACGATCGCCACGTGCTCGACTACGACAGCGCGAAGGCGGCGTCGCTCGGCGCGAGTATCCTGCAGACACCGCGCCTCGTATTCGAAGCGCATTCGACCGATTATCAGACCGAAGCCGCGCTCGCCGCGCTCGTGCGCGACCACTTCGCGGTGCTGAAGGTCGGCCCCGCGCTGACGTTCGCGCTGCGCGAGGCGCTGTTCGCGCTGACGTACATCGAGGACGCGCTGATCGACGACGTCGCGCAGCGCTCGCGGTTGCGCGACGTCGTCGACGCGGCGATGCGCGCGCAGCCCGAGCACTGGGCGCCGTACTACCGCGGCGACGAGACCGCGCAGCGGCTCGCGCGCCAGTTCAGCTACAGCGACCGCATCCGCTATTACTGGCTGCAGCCGGCCGTCGCGGCCGCGGTCGAGCAACTGTTCGACAACCTCGCGCGGCAGCCGGTGCCGGAGACGCTCGTCGCGCAGTGGCTGCCGGACGTCTACGCGGCGTGCCGCGCGGGCGGCCTCGCGAAGGAGCCGCGCGCATGGGTGCGCCACCGGATACGCGACGTGATCGCGCACTATGCGCGCGCGTGCGGGATGCAGCGGCCGGCATGACGGGCCGCGAAGGAAGCGACGCAACACCACGCAAGACCGACGACATTTCGAACAATCACAGGAGACATGCCATGCAACGAAAGATGCTCGACGCCGCCGCACGCTGTTTCGCCGGAGCCGCGCTCGCGACGGCGGCCTGCGCGGCGTCCGCCGGCACGCTGACGATCGCGACGCTGAACAATCCCGACATGATCGAGTTGAAGAAGCTGTCGCCGGCGTTCGAGAAGGCGAACCCCGACATCAAGCTGAACTGGGTGATCCTCGAGGAGAACGTGCTGCGCCAGCGCGCGACGACCGACATCACGACCGGCAGCGGCCAGTTCGACGTGATGGCGATCGGCACCTACGAAACGCCGCAGTGGGGCAAGCGCGGCTGGCTCGCGCCGATCACGGGCCTGCCCGCCGACTACGACCTGAACGACATCGTGAAGACCGCGCGCGACAGCCTGTCGTACAACGGCCAGCTGTACGCGCTGCCGTTCTACGTCGAAAGCTCGATGACGTTCTACCGCAAGGACCTGTTCGCGGCGAAGGGGCTGAAGATGCCCGACCAGCCGACCTACGACCAGATCGCCGAATTCGCGGACAAGCTGACCGACAAGTCGAAGGGCACCTACGGGATCTGCCTGCGCGGCAAGGCCGGCTGGGGCGAGAACATGGCGTACGTGTCGACGGTCGTGAACACGTTCGGCGGGCGGTGGTTCGACGAGAACTGGAATGCGCAGCTCACGTCGCCCGAATGGAAGAAGGCGATCAATTTCTACGTGAACCTGCTGAAGAAGAACGGCCCGCCGGGCGCGAGCTCGAACGGCTTCAACGAGAACCTGACGCTGACCGCATCGGGCAAGTGCGCGATGTGGATCGACGCGACGGTCGCGGCCGGGATGCTCTACAACAAGCAGCAGTCGCAGGTGGCCGACAAGATCGGCTTCGCGGCGGCGCCGGTCGCCGCGACGCCGAAGGGCTCGCACTGGCTGTGGGCGTGGGCGCTGGCCGTGCCGAAGACGTCGAAGCAGCAGGACGCCGCGCGCAAGTTCATCGCGTGGGCGACGTCGAAGCAGTACATCGAGATGGTCGGCAAGGACGAAGGCTGGGCGTCGGTGCCGCCGGGCACGCGCACGTCGACGTATCAGCGCGCCGAGTACAAGGCCGCCGCGCCGTTCTCGGACTTCGTGCTGAAGGCGATCGAGACGGCCGACCCGAACGATCCGTCGCTGAAGAAGGTGCCGTACACGGGCGTGCAGTACGTCGGGATTCCTGAATTCCAGTCGTTCGGCACGGTGGTCGGCCAGTCGATCGCGGGCGCGGTCGCGGGCCAGATGTCGGTCGACCAGGCGCTCGCCGCGGGCCAGGCCGCCGCCGACCGCGCAGTGCGGCAGGCAGGCTACAAGAAGTAACGCGCAAGCCGTCGCGCGGCCCGCGTCGTGCGCCATCGCACACGGCGCGGGCCGGCGAGGCCGACAGGCGGGCAGGCCGTTCGCGCCCGCGCATCAACCGGAGGGACTCCGTCATGCGTCACCTGCGTCTTCCCCTGAGTCACGCTCACGCGCCGTCGGTCGGCGACGCGTCGTCGCCGCCCGGCGCGCCGCGCCGTGCGCGCGGCGGCGCGAGCTGGCTCGTGTCGCCGTCCGTCGCGGTGCTGCTGCTGTGGATGTCGATTCCGCTCGCGATGACGATCTGGTATTCGTTCTCGCGCTACAACCTGCTGAACCCGGACGTGAAGGGCTTCGCCGGGTTCGACAACTACCGCTTCCTCGCGACCGATCCGTCGTTCCTGCCGGCGATCTGGCACACGCTCGTGCTGATCGGTGCGGTGCTCGCGATCACCGTGATCGGCGGCGTGCTGATGGCCGTGCTGTTCGACCGCAAGTTCTACGGGCAGGGCGTCGCGCGCCTGCTCGCGATCGCGCCGTTCTTCGTGATGCCGACGGTTTCCGCGCTGATCTGGAAGAACATGATCCTGCATCCGGTGTACGGGCTCGTCGCGAACGCGATGCGCGCGCTCGGGATGACGCCGATCGACTGGTTCGCCGACTACCCGTTGACCGCGGTGATCATCATCGTTGCATGGCAGTGGCTGCCGTTCGCGTTCCTGATCCTGTTCACCGCGATCCAGTCGCTCGACCAGGAGCAGAAGGAAGCCGCGCGCATCGACGGCGCCGGCCCGATCGCGATGTTCTTCTACATCACGCTGCCGCACCTGAAGCGCGCGATCGCCGTGGTCGTGATGATGGAGACGATCTTCCTGCTGTCGATCTTCGCGGAAATCTACACGACGACCGGCGGCGGCCCCGGCGACGCGACGACCAACCTGTCGTACCTGATCTATGCGCTCGGCCTGCAGCAGTTCGACGTCGGCCTCGCGTCCGCGGGCGGCATCATCGCCGTCGTGGTCGCGAACGTCGTGTCGTTCTTCCTGGTGCGGATGCTCGCGCGCAACCTGAAAGGGGAGTACGAAAAATGAGCGACCTGACCTTGGCGGGCCGGCGCACGCCGGCCGTGTTCGACCTCGTGCGGCGTGCGCTGCCCGGCACGCTCGCGTGGCTGATCGCGCTGTTGCTGTTCTTCCCGATCTTCTGGATGGCGATCACCGCGTTCAAGACCGAGCAGCAGGCGTACGCGTCGTCGCTGTTCTTCATCCCGACGCTCGACAGCTTTCGCGAGGTGTTCGCGCGCAGCAACTACTTCGGGTTCGCGTGGAATTCGATCCTGATCTCGGCCGGCGTCACCGTGATCTCGCTGCTGTTCGCGGTGCCGGCCGCGTACGCGATGGCGTTCTTCCCGAACCACCGCACGCAGAAGGTGCTGCTGTGGATGCTGTCGACGAAGATGATGCCGTCGGTCGGCGTGCTCGTGCCGATCTACCTGCTGTGGAAGAACGCGGGGCTGCTCGATACGGTGTCGGGGCTCGTGGTCGTCTACACGCTGATCAACCTGCCGATCGCGGTGTGGATGACCTTCACGTACTTCAACGAAATCCCGAAGGACATCCTGGAGGCCGGGCGGATCGATGGCGCATCGACGTGGCAGGAGATCGTCTACCTGCTGATGCCGATGGCGCTGCCGGGGCTCGCGTCCACCGCGCTGCTGCTCGTGATCCTGTCGTGGAACGAGGCGTTCTGGAGCATCAACCTGTCGAGCTCGAACGCCGCGCCGCTGACCGTATTCATCGCGTCGTACTCGAGCCCCGAAGGCTTGTTCTGGGCGAAGCTGTCCGCGGCGTCGCTGCTCGCGGTCGCGCCGATCCTGATCGTCGGCTGGTTGTCGCAGAAGCAGCTCGTGCGCGGGCTCACGTTCGGGGCGGTTAAATGAGCGATGCAAGCAAAGGTGCGGCTGGCAAACGTACGACCGGTCACGGCGTGAACGTGCTGATCTGCGATTGCGACGGCGTGCTGATCGACAGCGAGGCCGTGGCCGCCGACGTGATCGTGCGCGAACTCGATGCACGCTGGCCAGGGGTCGACGCACGGCCGGCCGTGATGCCGCTGCTCGGGCTGCGCATCGAGCGCGTGCTGGCCGGCGCGAGCGACGCCGTGGGCCGCACGCTATCGGCCGGCGACGTCGACGCGATCCGCTGCGCGGTCGAGGCGGCGGCCGTGAATGCGCCGATGGTCGAAGGCATCGACGCGGCGCTGGCCGCGATCGACCTGACGACGGCCTGCGCGAGCAACAGCTACCGCACGTACGTCGAAGCGGCGCTCGCGCGCACCGGCCTCGCGCGCTTCTTCGGCGACCGGCTGTTCTGCGCGGATTCGGTCGCGCGGCCGAAGCCGGCGCCGGACGTGTATCTGGCAGCCGCACGCACGCTCGGCGCGGTGCCCGCGCAATGCCTCGTCGTCGAGGACAGCGTGACCGGCATCACCGCCGCGGCCGCGGCCGGCATGACCGTGCTCGGCTTCATCGGCGGCGGGCACGCATCGGCGGCCCAGATCGACGCGCTGCGCGGCATCGGCGCGCGTCACGTATTCGACGACATGCACGAGCTGCCCGGCTACGTCGCGCGCTGGCAGGCGACGGGCGAGGTGCTGCCGAACTAGCAATCAGGAACGAAGGCGCGCCGCTTTCAACGCGGCGCATCACGAACGAACGGAGACAGATCATGGCAAGCGTGCTCCTGCGCAACATCGCGAAGCGCTACGACGACACCGAAGTGCTGCGCAACGTGAACCTCGACATCGCCGACGGCGAATTCGTCGTGTTCGTCGGCCCGAGCGGCTGCGGCAAATCCACGCTGATGCGGATGATTGCCGGCCTCGAAGACATTTCGAACGGCGACCTGCTGATCGACGGCGCGAAGGTCAACGACGTGCCGAGCGCGAAGCGCGGCATCGCGATGGTGTTCCAGTCGTATGCGCTGTACCCGCACATGACGCTGTACGACAACATGGCGTTCGGCTTGAAGCTCGCCGGCGCGAAGAAGCCCGAGATCGACCAGGCGGTGAAGCAGGCCGCGAAAATCCTGCACATCGATCATCTGCTCGACCGCAAGCCGAAGCAACTGTCGGGCGGCCAGCGGCAGCGCGTCGCGATCGGTCGCGCGATCACGCGCAAGCCGAAGGTGTTCCTGTTCGACGAGCCGCTGTCGAACCTCGACGCCGCGCTGCGCGTGAAGATGCGGCTGGAATTCGCGCGACTGCACGACGAGCTGAAGACGACGATGATCTACGTGACGCACGACCAGGTCGAGGCGATGACGCTCGCCGACAAGATCGTCGTGCTGTCGGGCGGCGCGGTGCAGCAGGTCGGCACGCCGAACGCGCTCTATCACGCGCCGGCGAACCAGTTCGTCGCGGGCTTCATCGGCTCGCCGAAGATGAACTTCCTGAAGGGCACGGTCGAATCGGCCGATGCGGGCTGCGTGCTCGTGCGCTTCGACAGCGGCGAGACGCAGCGTGTCGCGGTGGACGCGGCGGGGCTGCAACGCGGCGCCGCGGTGACGGTCGGCGTGCGGCCCGAGCATCTGCTGGTCGATGCGGCGGCGGCGGGCGTCGCCGCGCGGACGATGGCCGTCGAGTCGCTCGGCGATGCCGCATATCTGTATGCGGAATCGGCCGTCGCGCCGGACGGGCTGATCGCGCGGATTCCGCCGCTCGACACGTACCGCACCGGCGACCCACTGCGCGTGCATGTGCAGGCGGAGCACTGCCACCTGTTCGACGAGAACGGGCAGGCGTTCCGGCGGCTGAGCGTGCACGCGAAGGCGGCGTGACGCGTCGGTGTTCGGCGGTTTGCGCGTCGATCGTGCGTCCCCCGCGGTAGCGCGAAGCAATGCCGGTACGGCCGAGCGCCGCGCAGGATCCATGGCCGCGTCAGGCCGCCTTCGCCGCGAGCGCGGCGCGCGCGCACGCTTCGTCGGTGACGAGCCCCGACAGCCAGCCGCCGCGCAGCGCGGCAATCACCGCGTCGTGTTTCTTCGGGCCGCCGGCGAACGCGATCGTCGGCAGCTTCGGCGGCGTGGCGAGCGCGACGCTGGTCACGCGCGCGCTCGTCGACACGGTGATCTGCGTGCCCTGCGCGTCGATCGGCACGCCGAGCAGCTCGGCCACCGCGCCGAGCGCGGTCATCTCGTCGCGCTCCTGTTCGGTGATGAAGCCGTCTTCGTAGAGCGGGCAGTGCGGGCCGATGTTGCCGATCCCGACGAACGCGACGTCGGCCTCGCCGGACAGCGCCTCGACGATCCGGTACAGCCGGTGGTTGCACCACTGCGCGCGTTCGGCGTCGCTGTCGGCGAACAGCGGCGCGGGCAGCAGGAAATGCTTGCTGCCGGTTTTCTCGGAGATGTACTGCGCGACGTCGTAGCGGTTCGACGAACCGTCGGCCGCGATCGCGCCGACCATCGACACGAGCCGGTGCTGCGGGCGGTCGATCTGCGCGATCTGCGCGACCGCGGCCTTCAGCGTCCGGCCGCTGCTGACCGCGATCACCATCGGTCGCGTCTCGTTCAGGTAGCGCTCCATCACCTGCGCGCCGGCGACCGCGAGCTTGCGGTCGATCGCGTCGGGCGCATCGGCGTCGACGGGCACGACTTCGCACATCGCGAGGCCGTAGCGTTTCGACAGCTGCGCGCCGAGGTCGAGACAGTCGGCGAGCCGATGGTCGACGCGCACGCGGATCAGGTTCTTCTCGACCGCGAACGCGACGAGGCGCTGCGCGACGGGGCGCGACACCTGCAGCTTTTCGGCGATTTCGTTCTGCGTGTCGCCCGCGACGTAATAGAGCCACGCGGCGCGCGTGGCGAGATCGAGTTTTTCTGAGGACTTGGACACGATAGCGATTCGGTTCGGATCGGGGGGGCCGCCCTGCGGGCCGGCCGGCGGGCCGCATGACGGCATCCACTGTAACGCATGTCGCGCGGCTGGCCTGCGGCCGGCCGTGCGACGGAGCGCGCCTACGCGAGCCGCGCGCGCGACGGCTCGTACAGCGGCCGCACGTGACGGTACAGCGTGCGGAACGCATCGAGGCGTTCGCGCAGCCGCGCATGGCGAGCGGCATCCGGTGCGTATTCGGCGCGTACCGGCGGCTTGGTCAGCACCGTATGCGCGTCGCCGCCGACGGCCAGCCAGCCGAGCCGAGCCGCGCCGAGCGCCGCGCCCGTTTCGCCGCCGCCGATCTGCTGCGTGCGCACGTTCAGCGCGTCCGCGATCAGTTGCGCCCAGAACGCGCTGCGCGCACCGCCGCCGATCAGCGACAGCTGGTCGGTTTCGACGCCGGCCGCGTGCAGCGCGTCGAGGCCGTCGGCGAGGCCGAGCGTCACGCCTTCGAGCACCGCGTAGCCCAAGTGCGCGCGCTCGGTCGCATGCGTCATCCCGAAGAACACGCCCTGCGCGTATGGATCGTTGTGCGGCGTGCGTTCGCCGGACAGGTAGGGCAGGAACAGCGGCGCCGCCGCGAGCGCGTCGGGATCGAGCGCCTCGACTTCGGCGAGCAGCGCGGGCTCGTCGGTGCCGGTCAGCTTGCAGACCCAGCGCAGGCAACTCGCGGCCGACAGCACGACGCTCATCAGTTGCCAGCGATCGGGAATCGCATGGCAGAACGCATGCACGGCCGACGCGGGATTCGGCATGAAGCGATCGCCGACCACGCTCAGCACGCCCGACGTGCCGAGCGACACGAAGCCGTCGCCCGCGTGGATCGCGCCGATGCCGAGCGCGCTCGTCGCGTTGTCGCCGCCGCCGCCCGCGACCAGCACGGCCTCCGACAGCCCGAGCTCGCGTGCGACGTCCGCGCGCAGCGTGCCGGACGGCGCGTTGCCTTCGACGATGCGCGGCATCTGCTCGCGCGTCATCCCGCACGCGGCGAGCAGCGCATCGGACCAGTCGCGGCGCGCGACGTCGAGCCACAGCGTGCCGGCCGCGTCGGACGGATCGGACACTTTCGCGCCGGTCAGCCGGAACCGCAGGTAATCCTTCGGCATCAGCACGCACGCGGTGGCCGCGAACACGTCGGGTTCGTGCGTCGCGACCCACAGCAGCTTCGGCGCGGTGAAGCCGGGCATCGCGAGGTTGCCGGCCAGCGCGTGGAGGTCGGGCGCACGTTCGGTGAGCAGCGCGCATTCGTCGGCGCTGCGCATGTCGTTCCACAGGATCGCGGGGCGCAGCACGCGGTCGTCGCGGCCGAGCAGCACCGCGCCGTGCATCTGGCCCGACAGGCCGATGCCGCGCACCTGCGCGAAAGCGTGGGGATGCCGTTCGCGCAGCGCCGCGAGCGCGGCGAGCGTGCCTTGCCACCAGTCGTCCGGATGCTGTTCCGCCCAGCGCGGGTGCGGGCGCGACACGGTGAACGGCGAGCCCGCGGTGCCGACCACCGCGCCGTCCGGGGCCAGCAGCAGCACCTTCACTTCCGAGGTGCCGAGGTCGATGCCGAGATACATGAGCGATCCGTTCGGTCGGTGAGGAGCCGCTACTTTAGCCGTGCCGCACGGCCTGTGCCAAGCGGGTTCGCCCGGCTGCGCGGCCGGGCGCCGGCGCGCGCGTCGTCAACGCGCGGCGAGCCAGGCGTCGACGCGCGCGAGCCCGGCGCGCAACGCATCGAACAGCGCCGCGTTGCCGGCGAGCGAGCCCCACAGCGCGCGGTTGGCGCACAGCGCGACGACGGGGTCGTCGGCTTCGACGATCGCGCGTGCGCTGCTGTCGTCCATCACGCCGTCCTGGTACGCATAGGGCAGCGTGCCGCGCGCCCAGCGTTCGAGAAAGCGCAGGAACAGCGCGGGCAGCACGGCGGTGGCGACCGGCGCGGCGCCGCGCGCGAACGATTCGACGAGCGTCGGCGCGATGAAGCCGGGAATCTTCGAGAAGCCGTCGGCCGCGACGCGCTGGTTCGTGTCGAGCACGTACGGGTTGCCGAAGCGCTCCAGCACGACGTCGCGATAGCGCGCGAGATCGAGCGGGCTCGGCGTGAGGCACGGGATCACGTCCTGCGTCACGTAGTCGTGCGCGAAGCGGCGGATCGCCGCGTCGTGCGTGCCTTCATGGATGTAGGTGTAGCCCGCGAGCGTGCCGGCCCACGCGATGCAGCTGTGCGTCGCGTTAAGGATGCGGATCTTCGCTTCCTCGTACGGATGCACGTCGTCGACGAGTTCCGCGCCGGCCAGTTCCCAGCGCGGCCGGCCGGCCGCGAAGCGATCCTCGATCACCCACTGGATGAACGATTCGCCCATCACCGGGCACGCGTCGTCGATGCCGGTGGCCGCCCGCACGCGCTCGCGCACGTCGGCGGTCGGGCGCGGCGTGATGCGGTCGACCATCGCGCTCGGCGTCGCGACGTGCGCATCGAACCACGCGAGCAGGCCGCCGTCGCCGCGCCGTTCGAGGAATTCGCGCATCCCCGCGCGAAAGCGTGCGCCGTTGTTGCGCAGGTTGTCGCAGCTCTGCAGCGTGAGTGGGCCCGCGCCGCGCTTCACACGTTCGGCGAGCAGCGCCGCGAGCGCGCCGTACAGCGTCGTGCGCGCGCCCTGCAGGTCGGCGGCGAGATCGGCGTTCGCGACGTCGAGCCGGTTGTGTTCGTCGAGGTAGTAACCGCCTTCGGTGACGGTGAACGACACGATCCGGCAGGCTGGATCGGCGCCCGCGTCGATCAGCGCGGCGAGGTCGATCGACCACGGCAGCACGCGCGTGATCGCACGGATCGTCTCGTACGCGCGCTCGCCTTGCGGCGTGACGGTTTCGAGCGTGTACGCGCCGTGCTGGGCGGCCAGTGCGTCCATCGTCGCGCGCATGTCGTCGCGGATGTTGCCGATGGTCAGCGACCAGCGTTCGTCGGCCGGCACGGCCGCGTTCACGCGATGCAGATACCACGCCTGGTGCGCGCGGTGAAACGAGCCCGCGCCGATGTGCAGCAGCACGGGCGCGTGGGCGGAGGGCGATTCGCTCATCCGTGTCTCCTGTTCCTGGCTGTCTATCCTGTCGAATACGATCATTTGCTCTTTGTGTGAGCGAATGATCGTATTCGGGCGAGCGAAAGTCAAGGCGCGGACACGGCATTTCGATGGTGCGCTGCGGTGGCGTACGGGGCAGGGCGAGTGGGGCGGCGCCGGCGGAAAAAGGCGTCAGCGCCCTTCGCGCGTGAGGGCGACGAGTTCGTCGAGCAGCTTGCCGGCCGGCCCCGGCAGGATCCCGTGGCGGCGCCGGAACGCGGTGAGCGTGCGCACCGCGACGACTTCGCGTACCGGCAGCGTATCGATCGTGCCGGCGCGCCGTTCGGCGCCGACCATCGGCTCGGCCATCCAGCTGAGGAAGCCCGCATGCGCGACCAGGCTTTTCAGCGTGATGACCGAGCGCGTCTCGACCGCGATGTCGGGCAACGGCAGCCCGTGCGCGTCGAAGGTCGCGCGCATGTGGTCGAACGGCGCGGTGCCGCGCGGCGGAATCGCCCAGCGCGCGTGCAGCGTATCGGCGAGCGTCGGTGCGCGGCCGAGCGCGCGCAGCGGATGGTGCGGCGCCGCAACGATATGGCTGCGATCTTCCCAGCGGCATTCGGGAATCGCGACGATCTCGTCGGTATCGGGCCCGTGCGCGGACAGCGCGAGGTCGATCTCGTGCTTGATCAGCCCTTCCGCGAGCCGGTCCCACACGCCCTCGATGATTTCGACACGCAGGTTCGGCCAGCGGTCGAGCACGCGGCCGACCGCGACCGGCAGCACCAGGCTCGCGATGCTGCCCACCGTGCCGACCTTGATCGTGCCCTTCGCGAACCCGCGCATCGCGTCCAGTTCCTCGCGCGCATGCTCGGCTTCGTGCTGCAGCAGCGTCGCGTGCGGCAGCAACGCTTCGCCGAACGCGGTGAGTTGCACGCCCTTCGAATGGCGTTCGAACAGCGGCGCGCCGACCTGCTCCTCGAGCCGCTTCAGGATCCGGCTCAGCGCCGGCTGCGTGACATGCAGCGCGTCGGCCGCACGGCCGAGGCTGCCGCACGCGACGATCGTCGTAAACGCGCGCAATTGTCGGAGATCGAAAGTCATGCGGGGACGTAATGGCTTTTCGCAGAAAATACAGTATCCGTGAATGGCTTGCGCTTCGATACTGTGGAAACCGCCAAGCCATCGAGGAGACGCCCGAGCATGTCCGGCACCCCGTCCCATTCCGCCGCATCGATCACCGTCCGCGACGCCGTGATCGATTTGCTCCGCCAGTTCGGCATCGACCGCGTGTTCGGCAATCCCGGCTCGACCGAGCTGCCGATGTTCCGCGACTTCCCCGACGATTTCCGCTACGTGCTCGGCCTGCACGAAGCCGTCGTGGTCGGGATGGCCGACGGCCATGCACAGGCCACTGGCAACGCGGCGGTCGTCAACCTGCATTCGGCGGCGGGCGTCGGCAACGCGATGGGCAATCTGTTCACAGCGTTCAAGAACCGCACGCCGCTGATCGTCACCGCGGGCCAGCAGGCGCGCGCGATTCTGCCGTTCGATCCGTTCCTTGGCGCGACGCAGGCCGCCGAGCTGCCGAAGCCGTACGTGAAATGGAGCATCGAGCCGGCGCGCGCGCAGGACGTGCCGGCCGCGATCGCGCGTGCGTACCGGATCGCGATGCAGGAGCCGCGCGGCCCCGTGTTCGTGTCGATCCCGGTCGACGACTGGGACCAGCCGGCCGAGTGGCTGCCGCGCCGTGACGTCAGCAGCGTCGTCCGGCCCGATCCGGACGCGCTCGCCCGGCTCGGCGACGCGCTCGACGCCGCGCGGCGCCCCGCGTTCGTGGTCGGCGCGGCCGTCGATCGCGCGGGCGCGTGGGACGACGTCGTGCGGCTCGCCGAGCGGCACCGTGCGCGCGTGTACGTCGCGCCGATGTCCGGGCGCTGCAGCTTTCCGGAGGACCATCCGCTGTTCGCCGGCTTCCTGAGCGCGATCCGCGAGAAGATCGTCGCGCGGCTCGACGGGCACGATCTCGTGTTCGCGTTCGGCGCGCCCGCGTTCACCTATCACATCGAGGGCTTCGGCCCGCACGTGCCGCCGGGCGCGACACTCGTGCAGCTCGTCGACGATCCGGGCGTCGCCGCGTGGACGCCGTCGGGCGATGCGGTCGTCGGCAATTTGCGGCTCGCCGCGCGTGATCTGCTGGCGCGGCCCGCGCCGCCCGAGCGGCCGATGCCCGAGGCGCGCGCGCCGCGGGTGCGCGTCGATGCGCCCGCCGCCGGCGAGCGGATGTCGGTCGCGTTCGCGCTGCAGACGCTCGCCGACGTGCGCGACGCGCAGGACATCGTCGTCGAGGAGGCGCCGAGCGCGCGGCCGGTGATGCAGGAGCATCTGCCGTTCACGCTCAGCGGCACGTTCTACACGATGGACAGCGGCGGGCTCGGCTACGGGATGCCGGCCGCCGTCGGCGTCGCGCTCGCGCGGCCGGGCCGGCGCGTGATCGGGCTGATCGGCGACGGCTCGAGCCTGTATTCGATCCAGGCGCTGTGGAGCGCCGCGCAACTGAAGCTGCCGATCACGTTCGTGATCCTGAACAACCGGCGTTACGCGGCGCTGCAGGATTTTGCGCCCGTGTTCGGCTTCGGCCCGAGCGACCCGGTGCAGGGCACCGATCTGCCCGACCTGGATTTCGTCGCGCTCGCGCGAGGGATGGGCTGCCGCGGCGTGCGCGTGGCCGATGCGGCGCGCCTGCGCGACACGCTGACCGACGCGTTGCGTGCGGCGACGCCAGTCGTCGTCGAAGTCGAGATTGCCTGACGCGCCGCGCGCGTCTTTCCGGAGATTCCATGCAAACCGTAGCGATGCTGATCGGCGGCGAACGCCGCCACTCGTCCAGCGGCGCGACCTTCGTGCGCCGCAACCCGCTCGACGGCGACATCGCGTCGGCCGCGCCCGCAGGCACCGTCGACGATGCGCGCGCGGCGGCCGATGCGGCTGCCCGTGCGTTTCCCGGCTGGGCCTCGCGCGGCCCCGGCGCGCGGCGCGCCTTGCTGCTGAAGGCGGCCGCCGCGCTCGAAGCGAAGCAAGAGCAGTTCGTCGCCGCGATGGCGGCTGAAACGGGCGCATCCGCGCTGTGGGCCGGCTTCAACGTGCAGCTCGCGGCGAGCGGGCTCGTCGAGGCCGCGTCGCTGACCACGCAGGTCGGCGGCGAGTTGATCCCGTCCGACGTGCCGGGCTCGCTCGCGATGGGCGTGCGGCAACCGGCCGGCGTCGTACTCGGCATCGCGCCGTGGAATGCCCCGGTGATCCTTGCGACGCGCGCGCTCGCGCTGCCGCTCGCGTGCGGCAACACGATCGTGCTGAAAGGCTCGGAGCTGTGCCCCGTCACGCACGGGCTGGTCGTCGAGGCGCTGCAGGAGGCCGGGCTGCCGCCGGGCGTCGTCAACTTCGTGACGAACGCGCCCGACGATGCGGGCGCCGTCGTCGACGCGCTGATCGCGCACCCGGCCGTGCGCCGCGTGAATTTCACCGGCTCGACGCGGGTCGGGCGGATCGTCGCCGAAGCGTGCGCGCGCCATCTGAAGCCGGCGGTGCTGGAGCTCGGCGGCAAGGCGCCGTTCGTCGTGCTCGACGATGCCGACCTCGACGCGGCGGTCGCCGCGGCCGCATTCGGCGCGTTCGCGAATTCCGGGCAGATCTGCATGTCGACCGAGCGCATCGTCGTCGACGCGTCGATCGCCGATGCGTTCGTCGCGAAGCTCGCCGCCAAGGCCGCGTCGCTGCCGCTCGGCGACCCGCGCCACGGGCCGGTCGTCCTTGGTTCGCTGATTGACACCAAGGCCGTCGAGCGCTGCAACGCGCTGATCGACGATGCGCTCGCGCACGGCGCGACGCTGCGGTGCGGCGGCAAGGCGGACAGCACGCTGTTTCCGGCGACGCTGCTCGACCACGTGACGCCGGCGATGCGCGTCTATGCGGAAGAATCGTTCGGCCCGGTGAAGGGCATCGTGCGCGTCGACGGCGAGGAGGCCGCGATCCGCTGCGCGAACGACAACGCGTTCGGGCTGGCGTCGGCCGTGTTCAGCCGCGACGTCGCGCGGGCGCTGCGCGTCGCGGCGCGCATCGAATCGGGCCTCTGTCACGTGAACGGCCCGACCGTGCACGACGAGGCGCAGATGCCGTTCGGCGGCGTGAAGGACAGCGGCTTCGGCCACTTCGGCGGCAACGCCGGCATCGCCGCGTTCACCGACCTGCGCTGGATCACCGTGCAGACGGCCCCGCGCCACTACCCATTCTGACGAGGCGGCCGACGATGAGAATCGCGATTCTGGGAGCGGGCGCGATGGGCTCGCTGTTCGGCGGGCGGCTCGCCGAAAGCGGCGAAGCCGTCACGCTGATCGACGTGAACGATGCGCATCTCGATGCAATCCGCCGCGACGGGCTGCGCATCGACGACGATCGCGGCGAACGGCGCATTCGCACGCTGCAGGCCGTGCGACCGGAAGCCGCGAATGCGGCCGCGGCCGGCGCGCCCGACACACCGTTCGACCTGCTGATCGTCTTCACGAAATCGCTGCACACGCGCGCGGCGCTCGATGGCGTGCGCGCGCTGCTGACGTCGGACACGTTCGTGCTGACGCTGCAGAACGGGCTCGGCAACGTCGAGACGCTGAATGCGTTCGTGCCGCTGGAGCGCATCCTGGTCGGCGTGACGACGTGGCCGGCCGATGCGGCCGGGCCCGCGCACGTGCGCTCGCACGGCGCAGGCACGATCCGCATGATGACGGCCGACGGCGCGGCGCGCCCGTTCACGGCGGCGGTGGCCGACGCGCTGTCGCGCGCGGGGCTCGCGTGCACGCTCGACGCCGACGTATGGGCCGCGATCTGGGAGAAGGTCGCGTTCAACGCGGCGCTCAACACGCTGTGCGCGGCGACGGGCTGCACCGTCGACCAGCTCGGCCATCATCACGACGGGCCGCGGCTCGCGCTCGCGATCGCGGCGGAGACGGCCGCCGTCGCGCGCGCGAAGGGCATCGCGGTCGATGGCGAGCGCATCGCGCGCAACGTCGAGCATGCGATCCGCGACCATCTCGGCCATCGCCCGTCGATGCTGCAGGACGTGCTCGCGGGGCGCCGCACCGAAATCGATGCGATCAGCGGCAAGGTCGTCGCGGCCGCACGCGAAACCGGCGTCGCGGTGCCGCATGCGGAGACGCTGCTCGCGCTGGTCCGGTTGATCGACGCGCGGACGAACTGAGCAACAGGCCGGCGGCCGGCTGGCGCCGCATGACGATACGGATGCCGTGCGCGCGAAGCAACGGCGCTGGATCTTGAAGGATGGGACGAGACACCGGTGCCGATCGATGAGCGCCGGTCGACTGCTGCACAGCATGAGATCCGGGCACGCGTGCGCGCGCCAGCCCGGACAACAGGAGACGCCATGAAAACCATCGAATACCGTTGTCTTGCCGCGCGCCGTTCGCGCCTCTTGCCGCCGACGCGCGGTGCATCGGAGGCCGCATGAGCACGCCCGACGCACTGAATGAACGGCGGCCGCCCTCGGTCGACATCGGCACGACGCTCGACGACGGGCCGTTCACGCCGATGCAGCGCGGCGTGGTGCTGCTCGCCGCGCTCGCGATCGTGCTCGACGGTTTCGACGGCCAGTTGATCGGTTTCGCGATTCCGGTGCTGATCCGCGAATGGGGCGTCACGCGCGGCGCGTTCGCGCCGGCCGTCGCGGCGGGGCTGGTCGGGATGGGGATCGGCAGCGCGTGCGCGGGGATCGTCGCGGACCGCTTCGGCCGCCGCCAGGCCGTGATCGGCAGCGTGTTCCTGTTCGGCATCGCGACCTGCGCGATCGGGTTCGCGCCCGACGTCGCGACGATCGCGATCCTGCGCTTTTGCGCGGGGCTCGGGATCGGCGGCGCGCTGCCGACGGCCACGACGATGACGGCCGAATACACGCCCGCGCGGCGTCGCACGATGATGGTGACCGCGACGATCGTCTGCGTGCCGCTCGGCGGGATGCTGGCCGGCCTGTTCGCGCACGAGGTGCTGCCGCGCTACGGCTGGCGCGGGCTGTTCTTCGCGGGCGGCGCGTTGCCGCTCGTGCTCGGCTTCGTGCTCGTGCGCGCGTTGCCCGAATCGCCGCGCTATCTGGCGCGGCGCCCCGCGCGCTGGCCGGAACTCGGCGCGCTGCTCGCGCGGATGCAGCGGCCGGTCGCGCCGGGCACCGTGTTCACCGATGCGAAGGACGCCCGCGCGCCGGGCGGCCGCGGCGGCTTCGGCGCGCTGTTCGCGAGCGGGCAGGCGCGCGACACGGTCGCGCTGTGGTGCGCGTTCTTCATGTGCCTGCTCGCCGTGTATGCGGCATTCAGCTGGCTGCCGACGATGCTCGCGGCGAGCGGGTTGAGCGTGTCGGTTGCGGGCTCGGGACTCACCGCGTACAACCTCGGCGGCGTGATCGGCGCGCTGTTGTGCGCGTGGGCGATCGCGCACGCGGGGTCGCGCTGGCCGCTCGCGCTGTGCAGCATCGGGGGCGCCGCGAGCGCGGTGTGGCTGATGGGCGTCGACGCGAGCCGCCACACGAACTGGCTGATCGTCGGGCTCGGCCTGCACGGGCTGTTCGTCAATGCGGTGCAGTCGACGATGTATGCGCTGTGCGCGTACATCTACCCGACGGCCGTGCGCGCGACGGGGACCGCGAGCGCGCTCGCGTTCGGCCGGCTCGGCGCGATTCTCAGCGCGTTCGCGGGCGCGCTCGTGATCACGGCGGGCGGCGCGGGCGCGTACCTGACGATGCTGGCCGTTGCGATGGGCGCGGTGTGCGTTGCGCTGCTCGCGGTGCGGCGGCACATTCCGCGGCTGTCGCGCGCGCAAACGCAGCCGCGCGAAGGGGACGAACTCGCCCGCACGTCGTCGTGACGTGCGGACGCATCGCGTGCGTTACAGCGTGGTGCGCACGTGCCAGAGCTCGGGGAACAGTACGACGTCGAGCATCTTGCGCAGATACGGCGCACCGCTCGTGCCGCCGGTGCCCTGCTTGAAGCCGATGATGCGTTCGACCGTCGTCACGTGACGGAAGCGCCACTGGCGGAACGCATCCTCGAGATCGACGAGTTCCTCGGCCATCTCGTACAGTTCCCAGTGCTGCTGCGGATGACGGTAGACCTCGAGCCACGCGGCCTCGACCGTCTCGTCGTGCCGCATCGGCTGGGTCCAGTCGCGCTCGAGCCGCTCGGGCGCGATCGGGAACCCGCGCCGCGCGAGCAGGCGCACGACCTCGTCGTAGAACGACGGCGCTTCGAGCGTCGCGCGCACCTGTTCGAGGATGTCGGCCCGGTGCGCATGCGGCTGCAGCATCTGCGCGTTCTTGTTGCCGAGCAGGAATTCGAGCTGCCGATACTGGTACGACTGGAAGCCCGACGACTGGCCGAGATACGGCCGCATCGCCGAATACTCGGACGGCGTCATCGTCGACAGCACGTTCCACGCCTGGACCAGTTGCTCGAGGATGCGCGACACGCGCGCGAGCATCTTGAACGCGGGCGGCAGCGCGTCGGTGCGCACCGCGTCGAGCGCGCCGCGCAGCTCGAACAGCGCGAGCTTCATCCACAGTTCGCTCGTCTGATGCTGGATGATGAACAGCATCTCGTTGTGATCGGGCGACAGCGGATGCTGCGCGTCGAGGATCGAATTCAGCGACAGGTAGTCGCCATAGCTCATCGACTTCGAGAAATCGAGCTGCGCGTCGTGCCAGCCGGCTTGAGCGTTGGCCTCGCCCGGCACGTGCGGGGCCTCGTGCGCGGCTTGCGCCGGTTGTGCGGCGCGTGTGCCCGAGAACGGGCAGCCTGCCGGCGCGTCGCCGCCGGGCGGCTGCATGTGACCAGAATTCACGACTTTCTCCAGATTTGAATGACGAACGCGTGGCGCGCGCTGCGCATGCGGCGGCGGCGCGCCACGCAATACCGCTCAGGTCACCGCGCCGCGTTCGGCGAACTCGGGCGCCTTCCACGCGTCGGTGGCGAGGATGTCGCGCAGCGTCTCGACCGCATCCCATACGTCGGCGAAGCGCGTATAGAGCGGCGTGAAGCCGAAGCGCAGCACGTACGGCTCGCGGTAGTCGCCGATCACGCCGCGCGCGATCAGCGCCTGCATCACTTCGTAGCCGTGCGGATGCTCGAAGCTCGCCTGCGAGCCGCGCTGGTGATGCGCGCGCGGCGTGACGAGCTTCAGCGACAGGCCCGCGCAGCGTTCCTCGACGAGCGCGATGAACGCGTCGGTCAGCGCGAGCGACTTGCGGCGGATCGTCTGCATGTCGGTCTGCAGGAACACGTCGAGCCCGCATTCGACCATCGACATCGACACGATCGGCTGCGTGCCGCACAGGAAGCGCGCGATGCCCGGATCGGGCGCGAAGCCCGGCTGCATCGCGAACGGCGCGCGGTGGCCCCACCAGCCCGACAGCGGCTGCGAGAAATGCGCGAGGTGACGCTGCGGCACCCACACGAATGCGGGCGAGCCGGGGCCGCCGTTCAGGTACTTGTACGTGCAGCCGACCGCGCCGTCCGCGCGCGCGCCGTTCAGATCGACCGGCACCGCGCCGGCCGAGTGCGCGAGATCCCACAACATCAGCGCGCCCGCATCGTGCACCAGTTGCGTGACGGCCGGCATGTCGTGCATGTAGCCGGTGCGGTAGTTCACGTGCGTGATCATCGCGACGGCCGTGTCCGCGCCGAGCGCGCCGGGCAGGTCGGCCGGATCGTCGATCAGGCGCAGTTCGTAGTTGCCGCCGAGCTGCTCGATCAACCCTTGCGCGATATACAGGTCGGTCGGGAAGTTCGAGCGCTCCGACACGATCACGCGACGCTCGGGCGCGCGCTCGGCCTGGTGGCGCAGCATCGCGGACAGCAGCTTGAACAGGTTGATCGAGATGGTGTCGGTGACGACCGTCTCGCCGGGCGCGCCGCCGATCAGCGTCGCGAGCTTGTCGCCGAGGCGGCGCGGCAGCGCGAACCAGCCGGCCGTGTTCCAGCTGCGGATCAGGCCTGCGCCCCATTCGGCGCCGATCACCTGCTGCGCGCGGGCGGCCGACGCGCGCGGCTGCGCGCCGAGCGAGTTGCCGTCGAGGTAGATCACGCCGTCGGGCAGCGAGAACTGGTCGCGCAGCGGGGCCAGCGGGTCGTCGCGGTCGAGCGCGAGCGCATCTTCACGGGTCTTGATCATCATGATGTGAGGTCGTAGGTCGGGTAGTCAGGAAGCCTGCGCGGGCAGCGCGCGCAGCACCGCGCGCACGGGGCTCGCGTCGAGCGTCGCGAATTTCAGCGGCAGCGCGATCAGTTCGTAGTCGCCGGTCGGCACGTCGTCGAGCACGATCCCTTCGAGGATCGCCATCCGGTGCGCGCGTACGCGGTGATGCGCATCCATCGTCTTCGATTCCTGGGGATCGAGCGACGGCGTATCGATGCCGATCAGCTTCACGCCGTGCGCGGCGAGCAGGTCGACGGTGTCGGGCGCGACCGCGCAGAAGTTGCTGTCCCACTGCTCGACCGCGGCGCGCGCATAAGTGCGCAACAGCACGCGCGGCGGCACGCCGTCGAGCGCGGCTTCCACATCGGCCGGCCGCACGACGGGCGATGCGCCGATGCAATGGATCACGCGGCACGGGCCGAGATAGGTGTCGAGCGGCACCGCGCCGATCGGCGCGCCGTCGGCGTCGTAGTGCAGCGGCGCGTCGCAGTGCGCGCCCGTGTGCGGCGACAGCGTCAGCCGCGCGACGTTGACCGGCGAGCCGGCCTCCATCCGCCATACGCGTTCGACGGAAACCGGCGTATCGCCCGGCCACACGGGCGTGGCGGGGCTGACCGGCGGCGAAATGTCCCAGAGTGTGTCCATGGCATGACGAAGCGTGAATCGATGCTTCGAATGATAGGTGGACGCTCGCAGAAAGTGCTTGCGAAATAAACATGGACAATCCGCCGGATTGGCAGATAATTCGACTCAGAGGGAAAACGGGGACCAAAAATGCACGCGATCACGCTCGATGCCACCGACTGCCGGATTCTGGCGGTATTGCAGGAGGAGGGCAGAATCAGCAATCTCGACCTGGCCGAACGCATCTCGCTTTCGCCATCCGCCTGCCTGCGCCGCATGCGCCTGCTCGAGGAGCAGGGCGTGATCGAGCACTATCGCGCGTGCCTGAGCCGCGAGAAGCTCGGCTTCGAGCTCGAGGCGTTCGTGCAGGTGTCGATGCGCAACGAAGAAAATCAATGGCACGAGCGCTTCGCGGAAGCGCTGCGCGAATGGCCGGAGGTGGTCGGCGCGTTCGTCGTGACGGGCGAGAGCCACTATTTGCTGCGCGTGCTCGCGCACAACCTCAAGCACTATTCGGATTTCGTGCTGAACCGCCTGTACAAGGCGCCGGGCGTGATGGACATCCGTTCGAACATCGTGCTGCAGACGCTGAAGGACGAAGCGGGCGCGCCGGTCGGGCTGGCGCGCACGGGGGCGATCAAAGCGGTGTGAGGCCGTGGAAGCCGCCGCCGTGGAACACGAGCGGCGGCGCCGTGTCCGATACCGCGCGCACGCCGCAGCGTTCCACTTCGCCGACGAAGATCACGTGGTCGCCTTCGTCGTAGCGGCTGCGGTTGTGGCATTCGAACCACGCGAGCGCGCCGTCGAGCACGGGCATCCCGGAGTTGCCGGCCGCATGCGCGATCCCTTCGAAGCGGTCGCCCTTGTAGGTCGAAAAGCGCTTGCACAGGTCGAGCTGCGACGCCGCGAGCACGTTCACCACGTAGTGGCTGTTGCCGCGGAACACGGGCGTCGACGCCGATTTGTGCGCGAGGCTCCACAGCACGAGCGGCGGATCGAGCGAAACGGAATTGAACGAACTGGCGGTGATGCCGATCAGTTGGCCGGACGGCGCGCGCGTCGTGATCACCGTCACGCCCGTCGCGAACTGGCCGAGCGCTTGCCGGAACGCGGCCGCGTCGAAATCCGGCGGATTGGCCTGGCTCATCGGGCAGCCATCCGGAACGGGACGGGCGGGCGCGACACGACACGGGCGTGACGGGTGCGGCGGACGAAAGACGACAAGGCGGTCGATTGGGAAGGGGTGCGCATGGCCCGATTTTAGCGGAATCGGGGCCGGCGGGCCCGGTCGGGCGGCGCATCGCGACGGCAGGGTGACGTAGCGAACACTGCGGCGCGCGACCGGCAGCGCGGTTCTGTCCCGTTTTTAACGGCGCGGCGATGCCGCGCGGCATGTCGTTGCGCCAGCGAGCGATCGCTACCCGCGCTATCGCGCCGCCGCCAGCCCGAGCGACAACGCCCCCGTGACGATCAGGCTCGACGCCCACACCGTATCGAGATTGAACCAGCTGCGCGACACGAACTTCAGCCCGAGATAGCGGTACACGAGCCACGCGAGCCCGCCGCCGGCGGCGATCATCGCGGCCGCATGCACGGCCGCGACGACGAGCGCCATCCCGAGATGCGCATCGACGAGCGTTGCCGCCGCGCGGTGGCCGGCATCGCGATCCAGCCCGCACAGACCGAGGTAGATCGGCACGAGCATCAGCCCCGCGCCGTGCGCGAGCGCGACCGCGAACGACCACAGGCCGAGCCGCGCCGGCGGAATCCGCGCGAGCGCCCGCGGATGCCGGCGCCGGATCAGCAGCACCGCGCCGAAGCCGATCACCAGCGCGCTCGCGCCGATCCGGATCGCCGACTGCCACGCGAGCAGCGCCGCGAGCAGCCCGAACGGCAGCATCACCGCGAAGACGGCCAGCGCATGACCGACCGCGAGATAGCCGAGCGCCGCGACGAGGGCGCGACCGCGGCGCGTCATCAGCGCGTTCGACACCGCGAGCGGCCAGCCCATCGCCGGGTTGAGCCCGTGATAGACGCCGCTCGCGAGCACGGCCGCCCACAGCGCGAACGGCGCGGGAAGGCCGGCGCTCAACGCTTGACCGACGGATAGCAGAACGAGTCGGTCGAGCAGTCGCCGCCTTCGAGCCGGATCTGGTGCGCGCGATAGCCGTCGGGGAATTCGACCCAGTAGTCGTCGGCGAGCGTCAGCCCGCCGTCCGGCCCCGCGTGCGCGAGCACCTGCGCGGCCGGCACGCCGTCCGGATAGAACTGATCGTCCCACGTCGAATAGAGCGAGTTGGTCCAGTACACGCGCCGGCCGTCGCGGCTGATCTCGACCATCTGCGGGCCGCCCGCGAACGCGCAGCCGTTCGAGTGCGGCGCACGGCGCGCGATGCCGCCGATGCGCACCGACCCGGCGAGCACCGGGTTGTGCGGGTCCGACACGTCGTACTGGCGCATCTCGCCGGTGCCCCAGCACGACACGTACAGGAAGCGGTCGTCGAGCGACAGGTCGATGTCGGTCACGAGCGGCGGCACCGCGCCGAATCCTTGCAGCAGCGGCGGCAGCTCGTCGGCCGTGGCCGGCTCGGCCGGGATCGTCGCGGTCTTCTTCACATGGAACTTGCCGTCTTCGCGCCACCAGGTCCAGATCGAGCCTTCGAGATTGGTCGTGTCGACCACGACGCCGACGAATCCGTATTCGCGCACCGGGTCGTGCGCGGGCCGCACCTCGAGCGCCATCTGGTGCTGCGCGCCGAGATCGATCGTCTGCACGTTGCGCCGCGCGCGCAGGTCCCAGAAATGCAGCCGGTGCCCGTACTTGTTCGCGAGCAGGTCCTCGGGGACGATCCCGTGCTCGAATTGCGGCGGCAGCGCCCATTCGCTCGACACCATGTAGTCGCGCGGCAGGTTCCACCAGAAGTCGTAATGCTTGTCCTGCGGGCCGCGGTCGATCTCCCAGCGGCCGAGCACGTCGAAGGTCTCGCAATCCATGATGAAGATGCCGGGCGCGCCGTCGGTGCCGTCCTTGCCCGCGCCGCCGAGCGTGCTCACGTAGATGCCCTCGGGCCCGCAATGCACGGTGTGCGGCCGCGAATAGCCGGTTTTCGCGAAGATCTCGTCGGGTTCGATGATCTTGTGGATGCGCGCCTGCGTCGGATGCGGCTTCGTGTCGATCACGTAGATGCGCGACGAGCGCAGGCCGGGGATGATCAGGAAGCGGCGCTCGAGGAACGCATGGCCGGTGAGCGGCGACAGCGACGACGAGCACGCATTCCAGCCGAAATGGTGAAACTCGTCGCCGGTATTCGGCATCGTCACCGTATGGACGATCTTGCCGTACGTCGGCGAACCGGGCTTCACGTCGATCACGGCGAGCGCGTCGGGTCTGGAAAAATCGGGGCTCAGCAACAACGTATAGGCAAACGCTTCCGCCGGCGCCTGCATCGCAAGCTCGGGCGAAGCGTGAAACGTCGGGTCGGGCCGCATGCTCATGGTGATGCCTCCTCGATGGGTTGGGATCGTGAACGCACGGCCGTTCGTTGCGGGCGTGCGGGTCGGGATGGCCGCGCGGGGTGCATCGTGCCGGCGGGTGCGATCGACGCACGGACGCACGTGTCGGTGCCACGCGCGGCGCCGTGCATCAGATCGTGAAAGCGGGGAAAGCGGGTGACGGCGACAGGCCGGATCGCCGCACCGGCGGCGGGGCGGACGGGCGGCAACGTGATGAAGCAGCCGAAGCGGCGCCTCGCGACGCGGCAGCGGCCGGGCGGGTGATGCGGGTGAATTCTGTTAAGGCATGCATAGCGATGTTCCGGCAGATGATGTTTGCATCAGGGTCGGGCATGCATCGAACGCTGCGCGCGTGGCGGCGGGTTTGCCGCCGCGCCAGCGCGTGCCTAAGTGTAGACGAGAATCGTGCAGGCGAGTCGGGCGCGGCACCTGGGTGATCTGCCAGTTTCGCGCGCGAGTGAGATACTTGCCGGAGTGCCGCTGCGTGCCGCACCGCGGGCGGGCGGCGGCGACGCGAAACGACGGCGCCGGTACTGGCGTGCCGGCTGCCTTCATCCACGAGGGACTGATTTCATGGGGAACGAGATGCTTGAAACCGCGACGCTCGGAGGCGGGTGTTTCTGGTGCACGGAGGCCGTGTTTCTCGACGTCGACGGCGTGACGGCCGTCCAGTCGGGTTACGCGGGCGGCCATACGCGCAACCCGGGCTATCGCGACATCTGCGAAGGCGACACCGGCCACGCGGAAGTCGTCAACGTGACGTTCGATCCGGCGCGCATCGGCTATCGCGAGATCCTCGAGATCTTCTTCGCGACGCACGATCCGACCACGCTGAACCGGCAGGGCAACGACGTCGGCACGCAGTACCGGTCGGTTGTGTTCACGCATTCGGATGCGCAGCGCGACACGGCGCTCGACGTGATCCGCGAGCTCGAACGCGAGCAGGTGTTCGGCCAGCCGATCGTCACACAGGTCGTGCCGCTCGACGGCAACTACTGGCCGGCCGAGGACTATCACCAGAACTATTACGCGCGGAACCCGGGGCAGGGCTATTGCTCGGTCGTGATCGGGCCGAAGCTCGCGAAATTCCGGCAGAAGTTCTCGCACCGGCTGAAGTCGCTGCGCGGCGCCTGAGCGTCGGCGGCGCAAGCCGGCGAAACCAGCGTCAAGCCGCCTCGTTGCGCCACTGCGCGCACGCGGCGGCGATTTCGCGGGCGAGCGCGATGCACGACAGCGGCGCGGAGCCTTCCGCCTTGTTGTTGATCGTGATGATCACCGGCTGCCCGGCCAGCGCATAGCGCGCGGCGAGTTCTGCGAGCGCCGAGCGCGTGGCCGGATCTTCGTCGACGAGCTTGTCGAACGGCTCGTATTTCGCTTTCGCCTGCTCGTACTTGAAGCCGCCGTGCAGGCTCCAGCGCACGATCAGCGGGCCCGGCGCATCGCCGTCGAGCAGTGCGAGCGCGGCGGCCTGGCGCAGCGGGTCGGGCATCCGCGCGTGCAGGCCGACGCAGTAGCGCACGCCGAGCGCGGCCAGCGCGCGGATGAAGCGCGGCGTGAGCAGGCTCGCGTCTCGGATCTCGATCGCGTAGCGCGTGCCGTCGGCGTCCGGCGGCAGCGGCGGCAGCGCCGCGAAGAACGCGGCGAGCCGGTCGATCAGCGCGGCCGGCTCCGCGAGCAGCTGATCGGGCAGTGGCGAGAACTGGAACACGAGCACGCCGGCTTTCCGGCCGAGCCCGTCGAGACACGGCTGGACGAATTCGCGGGTCGCGAGCTGGGCATCGAGGAAGGTCGGGTTCGGCCCGGACGGCTCGCCGCGCCGGCCGCGGATCACCGCGTCGGTCACCGCGGCCGGCGCCTTCACGACGAAGCGGAAATCGTCGGGCACCTGCTGCGCGTAGCGCAGGTAGTCGGCCACCGACAGCGGCCCGTAGAACGACCGGTCGAGGCTCACGCTCTTCAGCAGCGGATGCGCGCCGTACGCTTCGAGCCCTTCGCGCGACAGCTTCGTCTGCGCGAAATCGCCGTCGTAGACGATGCCGTTCCAGCCGGGGAAATACCACGACGACGTGCCGAGCCGCACGTTCGGCGGGAGGCCTGCCGCGGCGTCGGCCACGTCCGCCGAGATCGGCGCGGGCAGTACGCCGCGCTTGCGGCGGCCTTTCTTCGGCTCGGCGGCCGGCGGGGGCGGTTCGTCCCACAGCAGGCCGGACGACGGGGCAGGCTCGTCGTCATCGGCGGCGGGGCGGGAGGTCTGTCGGGCAAGCCGCGTCGGTCGCGCGTCCTCCTGCGCGTCCGGCGTCACGTGCTCATCGGCGCTGGCGGGGCGATCGTCGTCCGGCGGCGACGCGCGTGCGGCATCCGTCGGCACGCCGAACAGATCGAACTGTCCGTCGGCGTGCGACTCGTTGGCGTCGTCGCGCGGCTGTCGTTGCGGCGGCGCGTTGCGCCGCGTCCTGCCGTCACCCATGCATGCCCTGCGTGATGCGCCGCCTAGCGCGGCAGCGCGTGTTCGTACATGTAGCGCCGCGACCACGGCAGCGTTTTCGCGCTGCGTCCGGCCTTGCGGCACACGATCTGGAAGATCGACACGTCGTCGTGCTCGAACGCATACGCGCAGCCGGCGAGATACACGCGCCAGATGCGGAATTTTTCGTCGTCGACGAGCTTTCTCGCTTCCTCGGCTTTCGCTTCGAAGTTTTCCGTCCAGATATCGAGCGTGCGCGCATAGTGCCGGCGCAGGCTTTCGACGTCAACCGCCTCGAGGCCGCCGCGCTGCGCCGCTTCGAGCGCGAGGCTGATGTGCGGCAGCTCGCCGTCCGGGAACACGTAGCGATCGATGAATTCGCCACCGCCGAGCGCCGTTTCGCCGCTTTCCGCGTCGGTCGACGTGATCCCGTGATTCATTGCGATGCCGTCGTCGGTGAGCAGCTCGCGCACGCGCGAGAAGTAGAGCGGCAGGTTCTTGCGGCCGACGTGCTCGAACATCCCGACGCTCGTGATCCGGTCGAACTGGCCGTCGATCTCGCGGTAATCCTGCAGACGAATCTCGATCTTGTCCTCGAGCCCCGCGGCCTTCACACGCGCGGTCGCGAGGTCGAACTGGTTCTGCGACAGCGTCACGCCGAGACACGTCGCGCCGAACTTCTGCGCGGCGCGCAGCACGAGCGCGCCCCAGCCGCAGCCGATGTCGAGCAGGCGCTGGCCGGGCTCGAGCTGGATCTTCGTCAGGATGTGGTCGATCTTCTTGATCTGCGCGGTGGCGAGATCCTCGTCGCCGTTCTCGAAGTACGCGCACGAGTACACCATGTTCTCGTCGAGCCACAGCTGGTAGAACGCGTTCGACACGTCGTAGTGGTACTGGATCGCCTTCTTGTCGGTGCTCTTCGTGTGATTGAAGTAGCGTTTCACGCGGGCCAGCTTGCTCGCGCTCGTCACGGTGCTGCGCGCGAGCGAGTAGCCGATGTTGATGATGTCCGACAGCTTGCCTTCGATGTCGATCTTGCCCTTCACGTACGCCTCGCCGAGATTGTCGAGGCTCGGTTCGAGCAGCAGCGGCAACGCCGATGCGCTGTTCACCTTCAGCGTGACCTGCGGCGCGCTGAAGGTGCCGAAATCGAGTTGATCGCCGTTCCACAGCACGAGTCGCGCCGGTATGTTCGCTTTTGCCCGTACTTCATCCGCCCACTGTGCCAGCTTCTTTTCCCAGAACATTTGGATTCTCCGTTTGTTCGTTGAATCGAATACAGCCAAGTATCTTGACCGGCGCCCACCGCTTGCGGCGCAGGCACCCGGATGCAACACGAGACACGACCGGCGCACGCCGGCGCCGCGCTTACGGCGACAGGCGCGAGATCGTCCAGCCCGGCGCCGCCGCGGCGTCGCGCGTATAGAGCAGGCGGTCGTGCAGCCGCGACGGGCGCCCCTGCCAGAATTCGATCGCGTCGGGCACAAGGCGGTAGCCGCCCCAGTGCGGCGGGCGCGGCGGGTTGTCGCCGTAGCGTTCGCTGACGGCCTGCTCGCGCGCTTCGAGCGTCGCGCGGCTGTCGATCACGGTGCTCTGGTCCGACGCCCATGCGCCGATGCGCGAGCCGAGCGGGCGCGATGCGAAATAGCGGTCGCTTTCTTCCGCGCTGGTTTTCTCGATCCGGCCCTCGATGCGCACCTGGCGCTCGAGCTCGATCCAGTAGAACAGCAGCGCGGCTTGCGGATGCACGGCGAGATCGTGGCCCTTGCGGCTGTCGTAATTGGTGAAGAAGACGAACCCGCGTTCGTCGACGCCCTTGATGAGCACGATTCGGGCCGACGGCCGGCCGTCGGCGCCGACGGTCGCGAGCGTCATCGTGTTCGGCTCGGGCAGCTTGGCGGCGAGCGCCTCCTTGAACCAGCGATCGAACTGGGCGAACGGGTCGGGGGCGGCATCGGCTTCGTCGAGCGAAGCACGCGAATAGTTGATGCGAAGATCGGCGAGAGTCGTCATGTTATGCAAACGCTTCAATCTGGGGCCAGTATAGCTAACGCGCGAGAATCGTGCGTGCACAGTGGGGCGGGGGAGCGGGGAGTTCAGGCAAAATAGAGGGCTGCACGACTTACGTTTTCCTTGCTGCCATGTCCTCCGCCGACGCTGCCCCGCCCCGTTCTTCTGATCTTACCCCGACCCCGGAAATCCAGCTTGACGTGGATCGCGCCCGGCGTTTCGGCGGCGTCGCGCGCCTGTACGGCGCGCCGGCGGCCGCCGCGTTCGAGCGGGCGCACGTCGCGGTGATCGGGATCGGCGGCGTCGGGTCGTGGGTGGCCGAGGCGCTCGCGCGCAACGCGGTCGGCACGCTGACGCTGATCGATCTCGACAACGTCGCGGAAAGCAACACGAACCGGCAGGTCCATGCGCTCGACGGCAATTACGGCAAGCCGAAGGTCGACGCGATGGCCGAGCGGATCGCGCTGATCGATCCCGCGTGCCGCGTGAACCGGATCGAGGATTTCGTCGAGCCCGACAACTTCGACGCGCTGCTCGGCGGCGGCTTCGACTACGTGATCGATGCGATCGACAGCGTGCGCACGAAGGTCGCGCTGATCGCATGGTGCGTCGCGAAACGGCAGCCATTGATCGTCGTCGGCGGCGCGGGCGGACAGCTCGACCCGACGCGCATCCGCATCGACGATCTCGCGCTGACGATCCAGGATCCGCTGTTGTCGAAGGTGCGCGCGCAATTGCGCAAGCAGCACGGTTTTCCGCGCGGGCCGAAGGCGCGCTTCAAGGTCAGCGCCGTATATTCGGACGAGCCGCTGATCTATCCGGAAGCGGCGGCCTGCGACATCGAGGACGGCGCGGAGCCGTCCGCTGCCGCGCATGTCGCGGGGCTCAACTGCGCAGGCTTCGGTTCGAGCGTGTGCGTGACCGCGAGCTTCGGTTTCGCGGCGGCCGCGCATGCGCTGCGGGCGATCGCGGCACAGGCGGCCGGCTGAGCGCGCGGCGCGCGGGCAGGGAAGGATGACGCTTCGGCGCGGGGAGCGCGCCGCGGGCGAGACGGCGATGCAGCCGGGCCGTTGCGGTCCGGCCAGTCGCGCGTCAGGTCAGTTGAGCGCCATGCTCAGCTTGCGTCGCCATGCGGCGACGAGGTCGGGGCGATCGCCGGCCAGTTCGAACACCGAGATCATCGTGCGGCGGCCGAGGTCGTCGCCGTATGCGCGATCGCGCGTCACGATTTCCAGCAACTGCTCCAGCGCCCCTTCGTACGCGCGCCGCGCGATCAGGCTCTGCGCGAGGTCGAAGCGCGCGTCGAGATCGGCCGGGTTCGCCGCGATGCGTGCCTCGAGCGCGTCGGTCGGCGGCAGGTCGGCCGTGGCGTCGAGCGCGTCGAAACGGGTCTTGATCGCCTGGTAGCGCGGGTCGCCGTTCTGCACGGTCTGCGGCGACAGGCGCTCGGTCTCCGCGCGCGCGGCGTCGACTTCGTTGCGCGCGAGCAGCAGCTCGATCAGGTCGAGGCGCGCGTCGTCGTAGCCGGGGTTCAGCGCGAGCGCCGCTTCGAGGTGCGTGAGCGCATCGTCGAAGCGCTGTTCGGCCATCGCGTACTGCGCGGCGCGGCGCTCGGCTTCCTCGGCCGCCGGCAGCAGCCGGTCGAGGAACGCGCGCAACTGCCCTTCGGGCAGCACGCCGACGAACTGGTCGACCGGCCGCCCGTCGGCGAACGCGATCACGTGCGGGATGCTGCGCGTCTGGAAGTGCGCGGCGAGTTCCTGGTTCTCGTCGACGTTGACCTTCACGAGCTTCCAGCGGCCGGCGTAATCGGCTTCGAGTTTTTCCAGCAGCGGGCCGAGCGTCTTGCACGGGCCGCACCACGGCGCCCAGAAGTCGACCAGCACGGGCGTGTCCAGCGACGCCTCGATGACGTCTTTCTCGAATGTGGCAAGCGTGGTGTCCATGTCGTTCTCTTCCGTTCGAATATCGTCAGGATGGGGGCGGCGCGCCGCTTTTTCAACGCGGCTTCGATTCGGGCAGCGGAATCCACTCGGTCTCGCCGGGCACCTTGCCCATTTCCTGGCGCGTCCATGCTGCTTTCGCGTGCTCGATCGCGTCGCGGCTGCTCGCGACGAAATTCCATTCGATGAAGCGTTCGCCGTCGATCCGGTCGCCGCCGAGCAGCATCGCGCGCGCACCGCTGCCGCTCGTCAGCGCGACCGTCGCGCCCGGCGCGAGCACGGCCATCCGTTCGGCCGGCACCGGCGTGCCGTCGATCGCGAGATCGCCATCGACCACGTAGACCGCGCGCTCCTCGTGCGACGCATCGAGTTCGAGCCGGCCGCCGACCGCGAATTCGGCCGCGACGTACAGCGTGCGCGAGAACGTCGTCACGGGCGAATGCAGCCCGAACGCGTCGCCGGCGATCACCGTCAGCGCGACGCCGTTTTCATCGCGCTTGGGCAGCGTGTCGGCGGCGTGGTGCTCGAACGACGGCTCGGTCGTCTCGTGCGTTTTCGGCAGTGCGACCCAGGTCTGGATCCCGTGCACGGTGTGGCCGTTCGCGCGCTGCGCGTCGGGCGTACGCTCGGAGTGGACGATCCCGCGGCCGGCCGTCATCCAGTTCACGTCGCCCGGCACGATTTCCTGCAGCGAGCCGAGGCTGTCGCGATGCAGGATCGCGCCGTCGAACAGGTAGGTGACCGTCGCGAGCCCGATGTGCGGATGCGGGCGCACGTCGAGCCCCGTGCCGGCCGGCAGTGCGGCGGGCCCCATGTGATCGAAGAAGATGAACGGGCCGACGAGGCGTGCGGCGAGCGCGGGCAGCGTGCGGCGCACCTGCAGGTTGCCGATGTCGCGCACGTGCGGCTTCAGCAGGGCTTTGATCGAGTCGGTCATGGCGGGCCTCGTGGGGAGCGGCTGGGTTGGCGGTCATTGTACTGGCGGCGCGAGGCGGCCGCGGCAGGCACGCGTCGTGCTGCGTCCGCCGCGCGGCACAAGCCACCGCGTCCGCCGCCGATTCCATATGCGCCGCGCGGGTATCGGGCGCGGCGGCGAAACCCGGTAGACTGACCGGCTTCACAACGACAATTCGACAATCGAGGAGACGCCGATGATGGCCCCGAAGGACTTGCTGCTCGCGCTGGTCGTGATCCTGGCGTGGGGCGTGAACTTCGTCGTGATCAAGGTCGGCCTGCACGGCATGCCGCCGATGCTGCTCGGCGCGCTGCGCTTCACGCTCGCGGCCGTGCCGGCGGCGTTCTTCGTGCGGCGGCCGCAGATTTCGTGGCGGCTGCTGGTGCTGTACGGCGCGACGATCCAGCTCGGCCAGTTCGTGTTCCTGTTCACCGGCATGTACGTCGGGATGCCGGCCGGCCTCGCGTCGCTCGTGCTGCAATCGCAGGCGTTCTTCACGCTGGTGTTCGCGATGCTGTTCCTCGGCGAGCGGCTGCGCGTGCAGAACCTGGTCGGGCTCGCGATCGCCGCGGCCGGGCTCGTCGTGATCGCCGCGCAGGGCGGCCGCGCGATGACGCTCGCGGGCTTCCTGCTGACGATCTGCTCGGCCGCGATGTGGGCCGTCGGCAACATCGTCACGAAGAAGGTCGGGAAGGCCAACCTCGTGTCGCTCGTCGTGTGGGCGAGCCTCGTGCCGCCCGTGCCGTTCTTCCTGCTGTCGCTGTGGTTCGAGGGGCCGCGGCGGATCGCGACCGCGCTCGCCGGGCTCGACGGCGCGTCGATCTTCGCGGTCGTCTATCTCGCGTTCGTCGCGACGCTGCTCGGCTACGGGCTGTGGAGCCGCCTGCTGTCGCGCTACCCGGCCGCGCAGGTCGCGCAGTTCTCGCTGCTGGTGCCGATCGTCGGGCTCGCGTCGTCGGCGCTGCTGCTCGACGAGCATCTGACGCAATCGCAGCTGATCGGCGCCGCGCTCGTGATGGGCGGGCTCGCGGTGAACGTGTTCGGCGGGAAACTGCTGAGCCGCTTCGCGGCATCGTGACGCGCCGGCACGCGCGGCGTGCCGGCGGCAGGGAACGGGTGACGCTCAGGCCATCCGGTTCTTCGCGAGCGGCGGATTCGCGGCGAAATAACGCTTGATGCCGCGGAAGATCGCGTCGGCCATCTCGTCGCGATAGCTGTCGTCGTTGAGGCGGCGCTCTTCGTCCGGGTTGCTGATGAACGCGGTCTCGACGAGGATCGACGGAATGTCGGGCGCCTTCAGCACCGCGAACCCGGCCTGCTCGACCGAGCCCTTGTGCAGCTTGTTGATGCCGCCCACTTCCTTCAGCACGTAGTTGCCGTAGCGCAGCGAGTCGCGGATCTGCGCGGTCGTCGACATGTCGAACAGCGCGCGGTTCACGGCCGCGTCCGCCGTCTTGATGTTGATGCCGCCGATCAGGTCCGACGAATTCTCCTTGTTCGCCATCCAGCGCGCCGCGGCACTCGTCGCGCCGTGGTCGGACAGCGCGAACACCGACGAGCCGCGCGCGGACGGCGTCGTGAACGCATCCGCGTGGATCGACACGAACAGGTCGGCGCCGACGCGGCGCGCCTTCTGCACGCGCACGTTCAGCGGCACGAAGAAGTCGGCGTCGCGCGTCATCATCGCGCGCATGTTCGGGGCGGCGTCGATCTTCGCGCGCAGCTTCTTCGCGATGTCGAGCGCGATGTGCTTCTCGTACGTGCCGCCGCCGCCGATCGCGCCCGGATCCTCGCCGCCGTGGCCCGGGTCGATCGCGACCGTCAGCAGGCGTACCGTGCCGCCCTTGCCGGATTTTGGCGCGGTGAACTTGTAGGTGTCCCCGTCGTCGTCGTTGTCGTCGCGGCGCGCGATGACGGGCGGCGGCTTGACGGCCGGCTTCGCGGGCGTCGACGGCGTGCCGGCGGCCGGCGGCGTATGCGGCGCGGCCGGGGTGTTCTGCGCGAAACGCTGGAAGAATGCGTCGCTGTTGTCGCCCGCGCCCGCGCCGGGCGGCGGGGTGCCCGGGCCGGCCAGCGTGGACGGCGGTTGCATCTGCTGCGCGCGCGCGGTGTCGTTGAGCGCCTGTTCCTTGCGTTCCGTCTGCGCGATCAGGTCGGACAGCGGATCGGGCGCGACGGCCGGATACAGGTCGAACACGAGCCGGTACTTGTACGTGCCGACGGGCGGCAGCGTGAACACCTGCGGCTTCACCGAGCCTTTCAGGTCGAACACCATCCGCACGACGTGCGGCTGATACTGGCCGACGCGCACCGACTGGATCTGCGGATCGTTCGGCGCGATCTTCGATACGAGATCGCGCAGCGCCTGGTCGAGGTCGAGGCCGTTCAGATCGACGACCAGGCGGTCGGGACCCTGCAGCAGCTGTTGGCTATTCTGCAGCGGCTGGTCGGATTCGATCGTGACGCGCGTGTAATCGCGTGCGGGCCACACGCGCACGCCGAGCACCGACGACGCGTGCGCGAGCCGCGGCGCGACGAGACCGAGCACCAGCGTCGACGCCCCCGCGCGCAGGATCTGACGGCGCCGCCAGTTGTGCGTCGCGGTGGCCGCCGATTCGATCGAGCGGAACGGTTTGATCAACATCTTTCGAGACATGCCTTTCCTGAAGCGCTGTACGCCCGGACGGTGAGGGCACGGCCGTCGCCATCCACGTCGAGCGAGAAAACCAGATCGGGCACGCCGAGCAGCGCACCCGCCTGTTGCGGCCATTCGACGAGGCAGATCGCGCTGGAATTGAAATATTCGCGAAAGCCTGCATCGGACCATTCGGCCGGATCGTTGAATCGATACAGATCGAAGTGATAGACCTCGAGTTCCCCGTCGCTGCGCTCGAGCGCGTACGGCTCGACGAGCGTATAGGTCGGGCTGCGCACGCGCCCCGGGTGGCCGAGGCCGCGCAGGATCGCGCGCACGAGGGTCGTCTTGCCCGCGCCGAGATCGCCGACCAGCTGGATCTGCAGCCCGTCGAACGCATGGGCGCGGCCGAGCTCGATGCGCGCCGCGTCGAGCGCGTGCGCGAAGCGGGTGCCGAAGGCCTCGGTTGCAGCTTCGTCGGCGAGCGCGATCACGCGCTCCGCGAGCGGGGCGGGCAACATGGCATGAGGCGGTTGGCTGGACGTGGCTGGCATTCTCGTAAAATAGTGCGATGAACCGACTACCGGAACGCGCCGCATCCGACAGGCCTTCGACTCATGGCGAAGGCGCGGCGCCGTGCGCGCTCGACGATGCGGCGTTGAGTGCGCTCGCCGCTCGCATCAGGGCGTGGGGGCGCGAATTGGGTTTCGGGGCGATCGGCATCAGCGACACCGATCTCTCGGATGCCGAAGCGGGCCTTGCCGCCTGGCTGGAAGCCGGATACCACGGCGAAATGGATTATATGGCCAAACATGGGATGAAACGCGCGCGGCCGGCCGAACTTGTGGCCGGTACGCGACGCGTGATTTCCGTGCGGCTCGCCTATATGCCGGCCGAAACGCTCGCGGCCGACACGCCCGACGACGAGCCCGGCGCGCTCGCGCCGCACGACTGGCGCGCGCGCGAACGGGCGCGGCTCGACGATCCACAGGCGGCCGTCGTGTCGATCTATGCGCGCGGCCGCGACTATCACAAGGTGCTGCGCAACCGGTTGCAGACGCTCGCGGAGCGCATCGAGCACGAGATCGGCGGGTTCGGCTACCGCGTGTTCACCGATTCGGCGCCCGTGCTCGAAGTCGAGCTCGCGCAGAAGGCCGGGGTCGGCTGGCGCGGCAAGCACACGCTGCTGCTGCAGCGCGATGCCGGCTCGCTGTTCTTTCTCGGCGAGATCTACGTCGACCTGCCGCTGCCGACCGACGCGCACACGTCGCCCGACAGCGCGCCCGAGGCGCCCGGCGCGCACTGCGGCAGCTGCACGCGCTGCATCGACGCGTGCCCGACCGGCGCGATCGTCGAGCCGTACCGCGTCGACGCGCGCCGCTGCATCTCGTATCTGACGATCGAACTGAAAGGCAGCATCCCCGAGCCGCTGCGGCCGATGATCGGCAATCGCGTGTACGGTTGCGACGACTGCCAGCTCGTGTGCCCGTGGAACAAATTCGCGCAGGCCGCGCCCGTCGCCGACTTCGACGTGCGGCACGGCCTCGACCGCGCGACGCTCGTCGAGCTGTTCGCGTGGGACGGCGAGACGTTCGATACGCGGATGCAGGGCAGCGCGATCCGGCGCATCGGCTACGAAAGCTGGCTGCGCAATCTCGCGGTCGGGCTCGGCAATGCGCTGCGCACCGGCGCGGACCGGCTCGCGCCGCCGGCGCGCGCCGCGATCGTCGCCGCGCTGCGCGCCCGCGCCGACGATCCGTCGCCGATCGTGCGCGAGCATGTCGAATGGGCGCTGCGAGCCGCGTGAAGGCGGCGTAAAGTGTCGTCGGCGCGCGGGCAGGGCCGCGCGCATTCCGGTCAGGAGAAGTCCATGTTCAACGCAGTCATCGACGCGCCGTTCGGCAAGGTCGGCATCCGCACGGATGCCGCGGTGGTGCGCGAGATCGTCTATCTGCCCGAATCGATGAAGTCGGTCGATCCGGACTCGGCGCTCGCGAAGCGCGCGGTCGAGCAGATCGAACGTTATTTCGAGCGCGCATCGGCGCGCTTCGACCTGCCGCTCGCCGACGTCGGCAGCGCATTCCAGCACCGCGTATGGGACGTGATCAGCGACATCCCGCCCGGTACGGTGCTGACCTACGGCCAGGTCGCGAAGCGAATCGGCAGCGCGCCGCGCGCGGTCGGCCAGGCGTGCGGCGCGAACTACTTCCCGCTCGTGATTCCGTGCCATCGCGTCGTCGCGGCGGGCGGCCTCGGCGGATTCGCGAACCACGACGACAACGGCTATTACCAGAAAGTGAAGCGCTGGCTGCTGGCGCACGAGGGCGTGCCGTACCAATGAGCGAACCGATGATTTCCCCCCGCGCCGACAACGACAGCGAGATCGACGCCGTTGCGGCATCGCCCGCGCTGCTCGCGAGCCGCGCGTCGATCGACGTGTTCTGCGATGCGCTGTGGCTCGAGCACGGGCTCGCGCGCAACACGCTCGATGCGTACCGGCGCGACCTGGTGCTGTTTTCCCACTGGTTGGCCGCGACGCACGGCGCGCCGCTCGACTCGGCCGACGAGGCGATGGTGACCGGCTACATCGCCGCGCGCAGCGACGGCAAGGCGACGTCGTCGAACCGGCGGCTGTCCGTGTTCCGCCGCTATTACGGCTGGGCCGTGCGCGAGCATCGCGCGAGCGCCGACCCGACGCTGCGGATCACGTCCGCGAAACAGGCGGCCCGATTCCCGTCGACGCTGTCCGAGGCGCAGGTCGAGGCGCTGCTCGGCGCGCCCGACATCGGCACGCCGCTCGGCCTGCGCGATCGCACGATGCTCGAGCTGATGTACGCGAGCGGGCTGCGCGTGAGCGAACTCGTGACGCTGAAGACGGTCGAGGTCGGCCTCAACGAAGGCGTCGTGCGCGTGATGGGCAAGGGGTCGAAGGAGCGGCTCGTGCCGTTCGGCGAAGTCGCGCACGGCTGGATCGAACGCTACCTGCGCGATGCGCGGCCGGCGCTGCTCGGCGCACGCGCGGCTGATGCGCTGTTCGTGACCGCGCGCGGGGACGGGATGACGCGCCAGCAGTTCTGGAACATCATCAAGCGTCACGCGCAGCAGGCCGACGTGCGCGCGCACCTGTCGCCGCACACGCTGCGGCACGCGTTCGCGACGCACCTGCTGAACCACGGCGCCGACCTGCGCGTCGTGCAGCTGCTGCTCGGCCACAGCGACATCTCGACCACGCAGATCTATACGCACGTCGCGCGCGAGCGGCTCAGGACGCTGCACGCGCAGCATCACCCGCGCGGCTGACACGCGCCGCGCGTGCATTCGCGCGGCGCGGACTGCAATGCGGACGCGCGCAGCGCGCCGGCGGCCGCGTCAGACCAGTTCGCGCAGCCGGTGCTTGAGCACCTTGCCGGTCGACGCGGCCGGCAGCGCATCGAGCACGCGGATATGCGCAGGGCGCTTGTAAGCGGTGAGCCGATCCGCGCACCACGCGTGCAATGCCGCCTCGTTCGCCGCCGCGCCGGGCACCAGCTCGACGAACGCGAGCACTTCCTCGTTGCCGTCGATCGCGCGGCCGATCACGGCCGCCTGCACGACGTCCGGATGCGCATTCAGCACCTGTTCGACCTCGACCGGATACACGTTGAAGCCCGAGCGGATGATCAGCTCCTTGCTGCGGCCCACGATCGTCACCGCGCCGTCCGCGTCCTGCCGCGCCAGATCGCCGGTGCTCAGCCAGCCGTCCGGCGACACGGCCGCGCGCGTCGCGTCCGTGTCGCGGTAGTAGCCGAGCATCACGTTCGGCCCGCGCACGCGGATTTCGCCGACTTCGCCCGGCGGCACGTCGGTGCCGTCCGGCGCGACGATCCGCATGTCGACGCCCGGGATCGGCACGCCGACCGAACTGTCCGCGCGCGGCGCGTCGAGCGGCGTCTGCGTGATCGTCGGGCTGCTTTCGGTCATCCCGTAGCCGTTGTGCAGCGGCACGCCGTACAGGCGCTCGACGCGGGCCTTCAGGTTCGCATCGAGCGGCGAGCCGCCCGAATACGCGAAGCGCAGCCGCGGCGCGCGCCACGCGTGGCCGTGCGTGTGCAGGTGTTCGAGCAGCTTCGCGTGCATCGCGGGCACGCCCTGGAAGATCGTCACGCCTTCGTCGGCGAGCGCGACACGCACGGCTTCCGGCGAGAAGCGCGGCGCGAGCCGCAGCGTCGCGCCTGCGTAGAGGCTGCCGACGCATACCGACGCGAGCCCGTACACGTGCGACACGGGCAGCACCGTGTAGACGACGTCGTCAGGAGACACGCGGCGCAGCGTGCTCGATATCGCCGCGATGAACAGCAGGTTGCGGTGCGACAGCATCACGCCTTTCGGCGTACCGGTCGTGCCAGTCGTGTAGATCAGCGCCGCGCATTGCCCGGCGCCGTCGGCGGCCACCGGTTCGGCGGGGGCGCTTGGATCGACGCGATACGACCACGCGCCGATGTCGACCGGCAGCGCGCCGGCGGGCGTCGCGCCGAGCCGCTCGGCGTGGGTGCGCGCGTCGGCCGATGCGTCGGTCGTGAACGCGATCAGCTTCGGACGCGCATGCGCGGCGATCGCGTCGAGCTCGGCGGCCGACAGCCGCGCGTTCGACACGAGCGCCCAGGCGTCGAGGCGCGCGGCCGCGAACAGCAGCACGATCTGCGCGACGCAGTTTTCCGCGACGATCATCACGCGGTCGCCGCCTTGCACGCCGAGGCCCGCGAGCCGCGCGACCGCCGCGTCGACGGCCTGCGCCAGCTCGCCGTACGACAGCCGGCGAGCATCCTCGATCAGCGCCGGATGCGCGGGCGACTGCGCGGCCCGGTGCGCGGGCACGTCGGCGATGCGGCGCGGCAGCGCGGCGAGCAGCGCATCGACGTCGAGCGATTCGGATGAACGGATGGGCGAGGACATGGCGTCTCCAGATGAGGGGCCGGCGGCGCCGACGATATTTGCGAACGATCGTGCCATGAGGGCGCGCGCGCCACAATCAGCCAAACGGGCAATAGCGCTTCGCGATGTTCGCAACGATGATGGGCACACTTGCGACGGCGATGCGGCGGGCCGGCGGAAAACGGGTCGCGAGTATACCGCCGGCGCGGGCACGCCATCGCGCGCTCGCCGATCGTTCGCCATTAAAATGCCGCCATGAGCAAATCCAGACACGTGTCCGAAACCCCCGCGACCCAGTTGCTGCGCCGCCATGGCGTCGCGTTCGGCGAGCATCCGTACGAATACGTCGAGCACGGCGGCACCGGCGAATCGGCGCGCCAGCTCGGCGTCGACGAGCACAGCGTCGTGAAGACGCTCGTGATGGAGGACGAGCACGCGAAGCCGCTGATCGTGCTGATGCACGGCGACCGCACCGTGTCGACGAAGAATCTCGCGCGGCAGATCGGCGCGAAGCGCGTCGAGCCGTGCAAGCCCGACGTCGCGAACCGCCATTCGGGCTATCTCGTCGGCGGCACGTCGCCGTTCGGCACGCGCAAGACGATGCCCGTCTACGTCGAGGCGACGATCCTCGAACTGCCGACGATCTACCTGAACGGCGGCCGGCGCGGCTACCTCGTCAGCCTCGCGCCGGCGGTGCTCACGTCGCTGCTCGGCGCGCAGCCGGTGCAGTGTGCGAGCGTCGACTGAGGGTTTCACCTTCGTGGCACCCCGCGCCCGTTCGGTAGAATGGGCGCCGTTTCGGCCTGCCGGCTTGCCGCGCACGGCCGTCCCTTTCCCGATACGTTGAAAGAAGAGTCCTCCGCATGCAGATCCTGCTCGCCGCCCTCGTTGCCTACCTGATCGGTTCGGTGTCGTTCGCCGTCGTCGTCAGTTCCGTGATGGGGCTGGCCGACCCGCGTTCGTACGGATCGAAGAATCCCGGCGCGACCAACGTGCTGCGCAGCGGCAACAAGAAGGCCGCGATCCTGACGCTCGTCGGCGACGCGTTCAAGGGCTGGATCGCCGTCTGGCTCGCCCGGCGCTTCGGCCTGCCCGACGTCGCGATCGCGTGGGTTGCGATCGCCGTGTTCCTCGGCCACCTGTACCCGGTGTTCTTCCGCTTCCAGGGCGGCAAGGGCGTCGCGACCGCGGCCGGCGTGCTGCTCGCCGTGCACCCGGTGCTCGGGCTCGCGACCGCGCTGACCTGGCTGATCGTCGCGTTCTTTTTCCGCTATTCGTCGCTCGCGGCGCTGGTCGCGGCCGTGTTCGCGCCGGTATTCGACGTGTTCCTGTTCGGCATGCCGGGCCACAACCCGGTCGCGTGGGCCGTGCTGGCGATGAGCGTGCTGCTCGTGTGGCGTCACCGCGGCAACATTTCGAAGCTGCTCGCGGGGCAGGAGAGCCGGATCGGCGACAAGAAGAAGGCGGCCGCGGACGGCGGCGCGCAGGACGGCGGGAAAGCCTGAGCACGCGCGGCTGGCCGCGCGCCGGGCGCGCCGCGTGCGCGGGGCCCGGCCGGATGACGCGACGGATCGGCGGCCGGTCAGTCGCGGAAGTTGTTGAAGTCGAGCGGCGTGTCGGTCACGTCCTTGCGCAGCATCGCGATCGTGCTCTGCAGGTCGTCGCGCTTCGTGCCCGAGATGCGCACCGCGTCGCCCTGGATGCTTGCCTGCACCTTGATCTTGCTGTCCTTCACGAGGCGCACGATCTTCTTCGCCAGGTCGCCCGTTACGCCCTTCTTCACGGTGACGATCTGCTTGACCTTGTCGCCGCCGATCTTCTCGACCTTGCCGTAGTCGAGGAAGCGCACGTCGACGTTGCGCTTGGCCAGCTTGCCGATCAGCACGTCCTTGACCTGGCCGAGCTTGAAATCGTCGTCGGCGAACAGCGTCAGCTCGCGTTCCTTCTGCTCGACGCGCGCGTCGGAGCCCTTGAAGTCGAAGCGCGTCGAAATTTCCTTGTTCGACTGCTCGATGGCGTTCTTCACTTCGATCATGTTCGCTTCGGAAACGACGTCGAACGATGGCATGGCATTCTCCCTTGAGATGCGGGCACCCGGCTCGCGCGCGGGCACTCGCTATAATTGCGGACTGTTTGCCATTTTACCGATGCCCCTCCGTTTGCCCAAGGCCGGCCATGCGCCGCCCGGCCGACGTGACCGCGAATGCCGATGCCTCCTGACGATTGCTTCCTGTCGCTGCTTCCCGACCATCCGCTCGCCGCGCACAACACGTTCGGCATCGCCGCGCGCGCGCGCTTCGCCGCGCGCATCACGCAGGCGGCGCAGTTCGAGGCGCTGCATCGCGACCCGCGGGTCGCGAGCCTGCCGCAGCTCGTGCTCGGCGGCGGCAGCAATATCGTGTTCACGCGCGATTTCGACGGCATCGTGCTGCTCGACGAGATCGCGGGCCGCCGCGTCGTGCGCGAGGACGACGACGCGTGGTATGTCGAGGCCGGTGGCGGCGAGAACTGGCACGCGTTCGTCGCGTGGACGCTCGAGCACGGGATGCCGGGCCTCGAGAATCTCGCGCTGATCCCGGGCACCGTCGGCGCCGCGCCGATCCAGAACATCGGCGCGTACGGTCTCGAGATGAAAGCGTATTTTGATTCGCTGGTCGCGGTCGAGCTGGCGACCGGGCGCAGCGAGCGCTTCGACGCCGCGCGCTGCGCGTTCGGCTATCGCGACAGCTTCTTCAAGCGGGAAGGGCGCGGCCGGTTCGCGATCGTCGCGGTGACGTTCCGGCTGCCGAAGCAATGGACGCCGCGGCTCGGCTACGCGGACGTCACGCGCGAGCTCGACGCGCGCGGCATCGCGTCCGATGCGGCGACGCCGCGCGACGTGTTCGATGCGGTCGTCGCGATCCGCCGCGCGAAGCTGCCCGATCCGCTCGTGCTCGGCAATGCGGGCAGTTTCTTCAAGAATCCGGTGATCGACGCCGCGCAGTTCGACACGCTGCGCGCCCGCGTGCCGGAGGTCGTGTCGTATCCGCAGCCGGACGGGCAGGTGAAGCTCGCGGCCGGCTGGCTGATCGACCGCTGCGGCTGGAAGGGGCGCGCACTCGGGGCGGCGGCCGTGCACGACCGCCAGGCGCTCGTGCTCGTCAATCGCGGCGGCGCGACCGGCGCCGACGTGCTGGCGCTGGCGCGGGCGATCCAGGCTGACGTGCGCGCGCAGTTCGGCGTCGAGCTGGAGGCCGAACCGGTCTGCCTGTAACGGCGCGCGCCGGTTTTCGCGCATCCAAACGAAAAGCGCCGGTCGTCGACCGGCGCTTTTTTACGCGGGTGCGTTGGGCGGCGCGTCAGTGCTTGAGGCGGCCGAGCAGCAGGAACTCCATCAGCGCCTTCTGCACGTGCAGGCGGTTTTCCGCTTCGTCCCACACGACGCTCTGCGGGCCGTCGATCACGCCGGCCGTCACTTCCTCGCCGCGGTGCGCGGGCAGGCAGTGCATGAAGAGCGCATCCGGATTCGCGTGGCCCATCATTTCCTCGTCGACGCACCAGTCGGCGAATGCCTGCTTGCGCGCCTCGTTTTCGGCCTCGAAACCCATGCTCGTCCACACGTCGGTGGTGACGAGATCGGCGCCCTTGCACGCTTCGTTCGGATCGTCGAACACCTCGTAGAACGGCGCGCTGTCGGGCGACACGAGCTTCATGTCGAGCGCATAGCCGGGCGGGGTGGACAGGCGCAGCTTGAAGCCGAGGATCTGCGCGGCCTCGATCCACGTGTACAGCATGTTGTTCGCGTCGCCGACCCACGCGACGGTCTTGCCGGCGATCGGCCCGCGGTGCTCGTAGTACGTGAAGATGTCCGCGAGCACCTGGCACGGGTGGTAGTCGTTCGTCAGCCCGTTGATCACCGGCACGCGGGAATTCTGCGCGAAGCGCGTGATCACGTCCTGTTCGAACGTGCGGATCATGATGATGTCGACCATTCGCGAGATGACCTGCGCGGAATCCTCGACGGGTTCGCCGCGGCCGAGCTGCGTGTCGCGCGTGCTCATGAAGACGGCGTGGCCGCCGAGCTGGAAGATCCCGGCCTCGAACGACAGGCGCGTGCGCGTCGAGCTCTTCTCGAAGATCATCGCGAGCGTGCGGTCGTGCAGCGGGTGATAGGTCTCGTAGTTCTTGAACTTGCGCTTCAGGATACCCGTGCGTTCGAGCACGTACTCGTAGTCTTCCAGCGAGAAATCCTTGAACTGCAGGTAGTGACGAATGGTTTTGGCGGTCATGAAACGAAATACGGCGGGTCTCACCCGGCAGCGAGGCCGGACGGCGCCGCCGTCGGGTGTGGATAACTCAAAGCAGCATAAAGGATTTTCTGTGCTTTGACGAGCCGTGAAAAAGCCGTCGAAAGACGCGGGGCAGGATCGCCGCGCGCGACCGGCCGTGCGGGAAGAGGGGTGTCGGGACGACGCGCGATGGCGCGCTGCGGTATAATTCGAAAGTTTTCTCCAGCCCGGCAGGCAAGGCTTTTCGCGCTCTGCCGGACACAAGCCGTGCGCTGCACACATCCGGTGCAGTCCACCGGCGGCGCGCATCGACGCTCCGTTTTCGGGATATCGATCGGCGCGTGCGGCCGACCCTCCAGCTTTGTGTTCGCGTATCCAGGCGCCGTTGCCTGGGCATCGCCGGGCCGTCACTTGGGTAACCACATGGCTGAAACCCCTCCGACCGAATTTTTCATCCAGGGCATCACGAAAGACGGGAAAAAGTTTCGCCCGAGCGACTGGTCGGAACGTCTGGCCGGTGTGATGGCCTGCTTCGGGCCGGGGGCGAGCGGGCCGAACGCGCGTCTCAAGTATTCGCTGTACGTGCGCCCGACGATGCTCGGCGACCTCAAATGCGTGATCCTCGATTCGCGGTTGCGCGACATCGAGCCGATGGCGTTCGATTTCGTGCTGAATTTCGCGAAGGACAACAACCTCGTCGTGACCGAGGCGTGCGAACTGCCGGACTACAACACGAAGAAGTGACTGATGCCGACGGGCGAGGGTGCGTGTCGCACCCGCCCCCAAGGCAAGCACTGCCGCCGCGCACGATGCGCCGGCGGCAGGCAACGAAAAAGCCCGCCTAGGCGGGCTTTTTCGTGATCGCAGGAAACAGGAGCGCCCGCGTGAGCGGGCGCACCGGAGTTACGCTGCTGCCTGCAGGCCCTTGACGGCTGCGGCCAGGCGGCTCTTGCTGCGAGCGGCCTTGTTCTTGTGAACGATCTTCTTGTCGGCGATCGTGTCGATCGTCTTCACGGCAGCCTTGAACAGCTCGGCAGCCTTTGCCTGGTCGCCGGCTTCAACAGCCTTGCGAACCGACTTGATCGCGGTACGGAATTTCGAGCGCAGCGCCGAGTTGTGCGAGTTTGCCTTCGCGGCCTGGCGGGCGCGCTTGCGTGCTTGTGCGGAGTTAGCCATGACGGTTCCTTATCCTGTCCTGTTTCCAGAGCTTGGAGCCTGACGGCCAAGCGCTGCTTTTCGATCCGTCCCCTGAGAACGATTGCCCAGGGGCGCATAAAAAAACGGTGATTTTAACCGAGGCCGGGACATGAAAACGGCAGTTGCCGTGCATGTACGAGCCCAGAAACCGGCGATTATAGCAACAAAATCAAGCGAGTGGCAAGTTCGACGTAACGTCCGCCAACTGGAGCGCCGGCGGCGGCCGCGCTTTTCGGCATCGGCCGGTGGCCGGGTCGCGCAACGTCCGTATAATAAGCGCCCCATGAATCTATTCCGAGCCCTGCTGACGGTCAGCGGCTTCACGCTGCTGTCGCGCGTGACCGGACTGGCCCGCGAGACGCTGATCGCCCGTGCGTTCGGCGCCAGTCAATACACCGACGCGTTCTACGTCGCCTTCCGCATCCCGAACCTGCTGCGCCGCCTGTCCGCCGAAGGCGCGTTCTCGCAGGCGTTCGTGCCGATCCTCGCCGAGTTCAAGAACCAGCAGGGGCACGATGCGACGAAGGCGCTCGTCGACGCGATGTCCACCGTGCTCGCTTGGGCGCTGGCCGTGCTATCGGTCGTCGGCATCGCCGGCGCGTCGTGGGTCGTGTTCGCGGTCGCGTCCGGCCTGCACGCCGACGGCCAGGCGTTCCCGCTCGCGGTCACGATGACGCGGATCATGTTCCCGTACATCGTGTTCATTTCGCTGACCACGCTCGCGTCGGGCGTGCTGAACACGTACAAGAGCTTCTCGCTGCCCGCGTTCGCGCCGGTGCTGCTCAACGTCGCGTTCATCGCCGCGGCCGTGTTCGTCGCGCCGCACCTGAAGGTGCCGGTCTACGCGCTTGCATGGGCGGTCATCGTCGGCGGCGTGCTGCAGTTTCTCGTGCAGTTGCCGGGCCTGAAGAAGATCGACATGGTGCCGCTGATCGGCATCAACCCGCTGCGCGCGCTGCGTCATCCGGGCGTGAAGCGCGTGCTCGCGAAGATGGTGCCCGCGACGTTCGCGGTGTCCGTTGCGCAACTGTCGCTGATCATCAACACCAACATCGCATCGCGGCTCGGGCAGGGCGCCGTGTCGTGGATCAATTACGCCGACCGCCTGATGGAATTCCCGACCGCGCTGCTCGGCGTCGCGCTCGGCACGATCCTGCTGCCGAGCCTGTCGAAGGCGCACGTCGACGCCGACTCGCACGAGTATTCGGCGCTGCTCGACTGGGGGCTGCGCGTCACGTTCCTGCTCGCGGCGCCGAGCGCGCTCGCGCTGTTCTTCTTCGCGACGCCGCTCACCGCGACGCTGTTCAATTACGGCAAATTCGACGCGCATACCGTCACGATGGTCGCGCGCGCGCTGGCCACCTACGGGATCGGCCTCGTCGGCATCATCCTGATCAAGATCCTCGCGCCGGGCTTCTATGCGAAGCAGGACATCAAGACGCCGGTGAAGATCGCGGTCGGCGTGCTGATCGTCACGCAGCTGTCGAACTACGTGTTCGTGCCGCTGATCGGCCACGCGGGCCTTACGCTCAGCATCGGCGTCGGCGCGTGCCTGAATTCGCTGCTGCTGTTCCTCGGGCTGCGCAAGCGCGGCATCTACCAGCCGTCGCCGGGCTGGCTGCGCTTTTTCGTGCAGCTCGTCGGCGCGGCGCTCGTGCTCGCGGGCCTGATGCACTGGTGCGCGATCAATTTCGACTGGACCGGCATGCGCGCGCAGCCGCTCGATCGCATTGCGCTGATGGCCGCGTGCCTCGTGCTGTTTGCTGCACTATATTTCGGTATGTTGTGGGTGATGGGCTTCAAATACGCTTACTTCAGAAGGCGCGCCAAGTGACGACCGCAATGACCCGCGTCCTCGACTACTTCAGCACGCTCGTGGCGGACGACGACAGTCTGCCCGTCACGGAAGCCGCGCTGTCGCTGGCGCAGGACGCGTATCCCGACCTCGACCTGCAGGGCACGCTGGCCGAACTCGACATGCTGGCGGCGCGGCTGCGCCGGCGGCTCGCCGACGATACGGACCTGAAGGGCCGCGTCGCCGCGCTGAACGACTTCTTCTTCCGCGAGCTCGGCTTCGCGTGCAATCACAACGATTACTACGACCCCGATAACAGCCACCTGAACGCCGTGCTGAAACGGCGCCGCGGGATCCCGATCTCGCTGTCGGTGCTGTACCTGGAGCTCGCCGAGCAGATCGGCGTGCCGGCGCGCGGCGTGTCGTTTCCCGGCCATTTCCTGCTGCGCGTGACGCTGCCGGACGGCGACCTGATCATCGATCCGACCAACGGCCATTCGCTGTCCGAAGCCGAGATGGTCGAGATGCTCGAGCCGTACGTCGCGCGCGCGGCCGGCGCCGTCGACAGCGCGTTGCGCGCGCTGCTGCAGCCGGCGACGAGCCGCGAGATCATCGCGCGGATGCTGCGCAACCTGAAGACGATCTATCTGCAGACGGAGCGCTGGCAGCGGCTGCTCGCGGTGCAGCAGCGGCTCGTGATCCTGTTGCCCGAGCAGCTCGACGAGGTGCGCGACCGCGGCTTCGCGTATGCGCGGCTCGATTACCTGCGTCCCGCGCTCGAGGATCTCGAGCAGTATCTCGGCGAGCGGCCGGAGGCGGAAGACGCGACCGTCGTCGAGTCGCAGGTCAGCGAATTGCGGCAGCGGATGCAGCGCGACGGCGAGGATTGAGCGCGCCGGCACGCCCTTGCCCGCACACGGAAAGAACGCCCGCATCGCGGGCGTTTTTCTTGCACGCGTGCCGTTGCTACTTCGGCTGCATCCGGATCGCGCCGCCCACGCGAATCACTTCGCCGTCGAGCCTCGGACGCTTGCGGCGGCGACACGCGCACGCGCGTGCACGTCGCGGCAGGCGAAAAAAAGCCGCCCGGAACGGGCGGCTTGCGGGTGCGCGACGCGCTGCTTACTTCAGTGCGTCAAACGCGCGCTCGCGGATTTCGTCGACGGTTCCGAGGCCCGAGATCTTGCGATACTGCGGCGCCTTCAAACCGTTTTCCTCGCCGCGCTGCGCCCAGTCGCCGTAGTACGTGATCAGCGGCTTGGTCTGCGCTTCGTATACTTCGAGACGCTTTTTGACAGTTTCTTCCTTGTCGTCGTCGCGCTGGATCAGCGGTTCGCCCGTCACGTCGTCGTGCCCTTCGACCTTCGGCGGGTTGAACTTGACGTGGTACGTGCGGCCCGATGCCGGGTGCGTGCGGCGGCCGCTCATGCGCTCGATGATTTCCGAGAACGGGACGTCGATCTCGAGCACGTAGTCGATCGCGACGCCGGCGTCCTTCATCGCGTCAGCCTGCGCGATCGTGCGCGGGAAGCCGTCGAACAGATAGCCGTTCGCGCAGTCGGATTCCTTCAGGCGTTCCTTGACGAGACCGATGATCAGCGCGTCCGGCACGAGCTTGCCGGCATCCATGTAGCCCTTCGCCTCGACGCCGAGCGGCGTGCCGGCCTTGACGGCCGCACGCAGCATGTCGCCGGTCGAGATTTGCGGAATCCCGAATTTTTCCTTGATGAAGTTTGCCTGGGTGCCCTTTCCCGCGCCGGGCGCGCCCAACAGGATCAAACGCATGGTGATATCTCCAAGTATGTAGATTCGTGTGGCGAGACTCAAAGGCGTCGGCGACGGCGGGCGCGGGGCTTGCACGGCGCGTGGCGGACCGGTCTGATGCGGCGCGTCGGTTCGAGTGACGCGCGGCTGCCGGCAGGGCCACGGGCGGGGTCAAGCGAGGACGCGCTGGTCGCGGACGGCTCGCACAATCGCCTGATTATGCCACGGGTTATTTTGAACCCGGCTGAAAAAGGGCCTGCACGCGCGCGAGATCGGCCGGCGTGTCGATGCCGGCTTCGGGCGCGGACTCGGTGATCAGCACTGCGATGCGCTCGCCGTGCCACAGCGCGCGCAGCTGTTCGAGCTGCTCGGCCTGTTCGATCGGCGCCTGCGCGAGCGACGGATAGGTGCGCAGGAAACGCGCGCGATACGCATAGAGGCCGATGTGCCGGTAGACCGGGAAAGCCGGTGCTGGCATGGCTGAGACGTCGGGCCAGTGCGGCTGGTACGCGTCGCGGCTCCACGGAATCGGCGCGCGCGAGAAGTACAGCGCGACGCTCTGCGCGTCGAGCGCGACCTTCACGACGTTCGGGTTGAACACGTCGGCCGCGTCGTGGATCGGATGGGCCGCGGTCGCGATCGCGCACGCCGGATGGGCGGCCAGGTGCGACGCTACGTCGCGGACGAGCGCGGGGTCGATCAGCGGTTCGTCGCCTTGCACGTTGACGACGACGGTGTCGTCGCGCCAGCCGAAGGCCGCCGCGACTTCCGCGAGCCGGTCGGTGCCGGACGGATGATCGGCGCGGGTGAGCACCGCTTCGAAGCCGTGATCGCGCGCCGCGTCGAGCACGCTCTGCGCATCGGATGCGACGAGCACCTGCTGCGCGCCCGCTTCGCGCGCGCGTTCGGCGACACGCACGACCATCGGCTTGCCGCCGAGATCGGCGAGCGGCTTGTTCGGGAGCCGCGTCGACGCGAGCCGGGCGGGAATGACGGCGATGAAGGGTTGCGGCTGAGTCATCGGGGAGCGCTGGGAAGGACGGGGCGGGCGACGCCGGAAGCCGGTCGCCCGGCGGAGGGCGGCGACCCGGCCGGGGCCGGGCCGCCAGTGTCGAATCGGTGCGCCGGGCGAGCGGCGCGGCGGTTCAGCGGCCGGCCGGATCGACCGGCGTGCCTTCGACGGTCTGGCGCGCTTCGTCGACGAGCATCACCGGGATGCCGTCGCGGATCGGGTACGCGAGCTTGTCCGCGTTGCAGATCAGCTCCTGCGCGGCACGGTCGTAGTGGAGCGGGCCTTTGCAGATAGGGCACACAATGATTTCAAGCAGGCGAGCGTCCACGGAGTTTCTCCACAACGAGGGCAATGAGGCGAGGGTCGAGCGCGGCTTCGACGGGGACTACCCACAGTCGGGCGTCGCGCCAGGAAGCGCCCAATTTTACTGCATCCTTCTCGGTGATCAGGATCGCATCGACGGCATCGTCGACGAACGGATTGTCGGCGAACGCGTAATGGTCGGGCAGCGCGCGGGTCGCCGGCGAGAGGCCGGCCGCGCGCAGCGTCGCGAAGAAGCGTTCCGGCGCGCCGATGCCGGCCGCGGCGAGCACGCGTTCGTTCGCGAATTGCGACAGCGGGCGGCGCAGCGCGGGCTGGTCGAGGTGCCATGCGGCGCCCGGCGTCAGCGCGAGCGCGTAGGTGTCGGGCCACGGCGGCAGCGCGCCGCTGTACGGATCGTTGACGAGCGTCGCGTCGCGATGCCGCGACAGCGGCTCGCGCAGCGGGCCGGCCGGCAGCAGGAAGCCGTTGCCGCCGAGCCGGTGGTCGAATACGACGAGCTCGACGGTGCGCGCGAGGCGGTAGTGCTGCAGGCCGTCGTCGCTGACGATCACGTCGACGTCCGGATGCGCGGCGCGCAGCGCCTGCGCGGCCGCGACGCGGTCGGGGCACACCCACACGGGCGCGCCGGTGCGGCGCGCGATCAGCAGCGGTTCGTCGCCGGCCGCGCCCGGGCGAGACGCCGGCGTGACGGCCGTCGGCGCCTTCACGTTCGCGCCGTAGCCGCGCGACACGACGCCGGGCGTGAAGCCGGCCGCGCGCAGCGCGTCGACGAGTGCGATCACGGTCGGCGTCTTGCCGGTACCGCCGACGGTCACGTTGCCGACCACGACGACGGGCACGCCGACGTCGACCGGCTGCTTCCAGCCTTGCGCGTAAGCGGTGCGCCGCAGCGCCGCGCCCAGGCCGAACACGCAGGCGAACGGCGTGAGCGCCCACGCGAGCGCGCCGCGCCGCTGCCATTCGCGCGTCAGGCGCGCTTCGAGTCGCGCGAGCGGGCCGCCGGGCGCGCTCATCGGGCCGGGCGCGGCGCGTCGGGCGCCGCGGCGAGGGACGGATTCGTCAAGGCGGGTTCTCCATTGGGCGGCGCATGCCGCGGGGTCCGTGGAAGGCGGCACTCTAGCGCGCCGCACGCCGGCGCGGCAAGCGCGACCGGCCGCCGCGGCGCGCGGGGCCGGATCGCGACGGCCTGTGGATAACTCTGTGAAAAACTCGCCGGTCGATCGTGTCAAACGCCCGCCCGGCGGGCATCGAATCGGATGAGAATCATTTCGAAAGGTTTAAAAGATTATAAAAATCAACGTGTTGCGAAGAATCGTCTGGCTTTTTTCGCGGTTTCCGGGCGTTTTACGTGGACGAATGCCAGAGTGTGGACACCTTCCGCGCACGGTGGCGAATGCGGCGGCGCTGGACGCCACGCGCGCGTCGGACTATCGTGACGCCGCCAGCATTCATCCGACCGCCCATGCTTTCCGATTCTCCTTTTTCCGCACCCGGCGCCACGCGCGGCGACGACGAAGTGATTCCCGTTTCGGCGCTCAATCGTGCGATCTCGACGATGCTCGAGCGTTCGTTTCCGCTGCTGTGGATTGCCGGCGAAGTGTCGAATTTCACGCGCGCCGCGAGCGGCCACTGGTATTTCTCGATCAAGGACCAGCAGGCGCAGATGCGCTGCGTGATGTTCCGCGGCCGCGCGCAGTACGCGGAATTCACGCCGCGCGAAGGCGACCGCATCGAGGTGCGCGCGGTCGTCACGATGTACGAGCCGCGCGGCGAGGTGCAGCTCAACGTCGAAGCCGTGCGGCGCACCGGGCAGGGGCGCCTGTACGAAGCGTTCCTGCGGCTGAAGGCGCAGCTCGAAGGCGAGGGCCTGTTCGCCGCCGAGCGCAAGCGGCCGCTGCCGGCCCATCCGCGCGCGATCGGCATCGTCACGTCGCTGCAGGCCGCCGCATTGCGCGACGTGCTGACCACGCTCGCCCGCCGCGCGCCGCACATTCCGGTGATCGTCTATCCGGCCCCCGTGCAGGGCGCCGGCTCCGCCGAAAAGCTCGTCGCCGCAGTTGCGACCGCGAACGCGCGGCGCGAGGTCGACGTGCTGCTGGTGTGTCGCGGCGGCGGCTCGATCGAGGATCTGTGGTCGTTCAACGACGAGGCGCTGGCGCGCGCGATCGCAGCGAGCGAGCTGCCGGTCGTCAGCGGCGTCGGGCACGAAACCGATTTCACGATCGCGGACTTCGCGGCCGACCTGCGCGCGCCGACGCCCACTGGCGCGGCCGAACTCGCGAGCCCGCAGCGCGCGCTGCTGCTGCGCGAGGTCGACGAGCGCCAGCGCGCGCTCGCGCGCGGCATGGCGCGCCGGCTCGAACAGCGCGCGCAGCAGCTCGACTGGCTTGCGCGGCGGCTCGTGAGCCCGGCCGAGCGGCTGCAGCGGCAGCGCACGCACGTCGAGCAGCTCGCGGTGCGGCTCGCGTCCGCGGCATCGCGGCCGGTGCGCGATGCACGTGCGCGTTTCGCGCTCGCGCAACTGCGCTGGCAGCGCGCGCGGCCCGATCCGTCCCAGGCGCGCCACGCGCTCGCCGGGCTGTCGCAACGTCTCGCGAGCGCGGTGCAGCGCCGTCACGAACGCGACACCGCGCGTGTGTCGGCCTGTGCGGCACGGCTCGAGGTGCTGAGCCCGCAGCGCACGCTCGAGCGCGGCTATGCGGCGCTGATCGATGCGCAGACGGGCCGCGCGGTGCGCGCACCGAACGCGCTGAAGCCGCAGCGGCGCCTGACCGTGCATCTCGCCGAAGGCTCGGCCGACGTGTCGCTCGCCGACGTGCAGCCACGGCTGACGGATACGATCTGACGTAACGGGTGCCAAGCGAAACGCGTGTCGTCGCAACACGCGCATCGCGGCGGGAACGGATGCTGCGCATCGTCGGGCTCGTCCTGCCCGGCGTTGCGCCAGCAGCGCTTTTCCGCATACCGCGGATAAATGGCCCGTGAGTTTGCGGGGTTATTCGTCCTCGCCTACAATCGGACGCTCGGCAGCATCCAACACAGCCTCCCTACATACTCAACGAAGGAATCGCCATGGCTCATACGCTCCCGCCGCTCCCGTACGCTGAAGACGCACTCGCGCCGACCATCTCGAAAGAGACGATCGAGTACCACTACGGCAAGCACCATCAGGCTTATGTGACGAACCTGAACAATCTGATCCCGGGCACGGAATTCGAAAACCTGCCGCTGGAAGAGATCGTGAAGAAGTCGTCGGGCGGCATCTTCAACAACGCCGCGCAAATCTGGAACCACACGTTCTTCTGGAACAGCCTGTCGCCGAACGGCGGCGGCGCACCGACGGGCGCGCTGGGCGATGCGATCAACGCGAAGTGGGGTTCGTACGACGCATTCAAGGAAGCGTTCACGAAGGCCGCGGTCGGCACGTTCGGTTCGGGCTGGGCATGGCTCGTGAAGAAGGCCGACGGTTCGCTCGACATCGTGTCGACGAGCAACGCCGCCACGCCGCTGACGACCGCCGACAAGGCGCTGCTGACGATCGACGTGTGGGAACACGCGTACTACATCGACTACCGCAACGCGCGTCCGAAGTTCGTCGAAGCGTTCTGGAACATCGTGAACTGGGACTTCGCCGCGAAGAACTTCGCGTAAGTCCGGCGCCTGCGCGCCGCCACGGCGCGCGGCATCGAAGCAAAGCCCTCGTTTCGAGGGCTTTTTGTTTTTTGCGCGGCCCGAACGTGCGGCGTTCGCTGGCTCAGCCGGCCGTGCCGAGCAGCCAGCCGAGCGCCGCGCTCGCGATCACCACGGCCCACGGCGGCACGCGCCAGAACACCAGCGCGACGAACGCGACCAGCGCGGCGGCCAGGTCGCGCGGCGCGACGATCGTGTCGGTCCAGACTGGATGATAGAGCGCGGCGAGCAGCAGCCCGACGACGGCCGCGTTCACGCCGGCGAGCGCGGCCTGCATGTGCGCGCTGCGGCGCAGGCGCTCCCAGAACGGCGCGGTGCCGGCGATGAGCAGGAACGACGGCGCGAAGATCGACACGAGTGCGAGCGTGCCGCCGAGCCAGCCGTTCGGCGCATCGCGCAGCGACGCACCGAGGAATGCCGAGAACGTGAACAGCGGCCCCGGCACGGCCTGTGCGACGCCATACCCGGCGAGAAACGCCGAATCGCCGACCCAGCCGGGTGCGACCACGGCCGCCTGCAGCAGCGGCAGCACCACGTGGCCGCCGCCGAACACAAGCGCACCCGTGCGGAAGAATGCGTCGACGACAGCGAGCGTATCCGAGCGCAGCGCGCGGGCTGCGGACGGCAGCGCGACGAGCAGCGCCGCGAACAGCGCGAGCCACAGCACGCCCGCGTGGCGCGACACGTGCAGCGGCAACGGTTCGTGTGCATCGCGTGCCGGTTGCGGCAGCAGCACGAGACCGGCCGCGCCGGCTACGACGATCACCGCGACCTGCATCCACGCAGCCGGCGCGAGCAGCGCGACGCACGCGGCCGCGGCCATCAGCGTGACGCGCCGCGCATCCGGGCACAGCGTGCGCGCCATGCCCCACACGGCCTGCACGATCACCGCGACCGACACGATGCGCAGCCCGTGCAACGCGCCGGCTTCGATCGGCGCGCCCGTTGCGTGAACGCCGAGCGCGAACAGCATCATCAGCAGCGCCGACGGCAGCGTGAAACCGAGCCACGCGGCGAACATGCCCGCATAGCCGGCACGCGCGAGACCGATCGCCATCCCGACCTGGCTGCTCGCGGGCCCCGGCAGGAACTGGCACAGCCCGACGAGATCGGCATAGGTGCGCTCGGTGAGCCAGCCGCGCCGCGTGACGAATTCCGCGCGAAAGTAGCCGAGATGCGCGACCGGGCCGCCGAACGACGTGAGGCCGAGCCGCAGGAATGCGATGAAGACGGGCCACGGATGGCGGGCGGAGGCGGGGACGGTCGACGTGTTCAAGGCGGTGCGCGCGGCGGACGGAACGAGTCGCCACGATAGCGCAACTCGGCGGCCGCGGGCAGCGCATGGCGCCAATCGCGGCCAATCGCGGCCGATAGATGTCGTTGCGCGTCGTTCAGTACGGGCCGTCGCCGAGCCCGCTCGCGCGGCGCAATGCGTCGATGTCCACGAGTTCGATCTCGCCGACGTGCAGCCGCACGACGCCATCCGCCTGCAGCGCCTTCAGCAACTGGTTGGTGGTCTGCCGCGTCAGCGACAGCATCGACGCGAGCGTTTCCTGCGACAGCCGGATGTGCGTGCGCCCGGCGCTGATGCCGCCGTAGCCTTCGGCGATCATCAGCAGCCGCGCGGCGAGCCGCTGCGCGGCCGGCATCACGCTCATCGATTCGACGGTCAGGAAGCTCAGGCGCAGCTTTTGCGCCATCAGCAGCGCGAACTGCCGCCAGTATTGCGGCGTCGTCTCGAGGATCGCGAGCAGCCCGGCCTGCGGCACGTGCAGCAGCAGCGCGTCGTCGAGCGCGATCGCGTCGTGCGTGCGCGGCTGGCCGTCGAACAACGCGATCTCGCCGAACCACGTGACGGGCTCGGCCACCGTCAGCAGCGTCTCCTTGCCCTGCGGATCGACCGCACCTATCGTGAGTGAACCGGCCAGGACCGCGTACAGTCCGCACGGCGGGTCGCCGCGCCGGAACAGCGCGTGGCCGGACGGCAGCCGGCGCAGCGTCGCGCGGGCGATCAGCTCCGCGCGCAACGCGGGCGGCAGCGCGGCGAACCACGGGTTCGCTTCGAGCTGCTGCAGGTATGGGGCGAGCGAGGCAGGCATGGGCACGCGATGTCGGGTAGCTGACAGAGGTTCTCGGGCGTGACGCGCATCATAGCGCTCAACAACCGATCAGGAGACGCGATGAAGACCCTCGAAGACCATCTTTCCCAGTATGCGGCCTACCATCGCGACGCGCGCAACATCGCGACGCATCTGGTCGGCATCCCGATGATCGTGTTCGCGGTCGAGGTGCTGCTGTCGCGGCCGGCGCTCGGGATGCTGGCCGGCATCGCGCTGTCGCCGGCGCTGCTGCTCGCCGTCGTGTCCGCGCTGTTCTACCTGCGTCTCGACCTGCGGTTCGGGATCGTGATGACCGTGCTGCTCGCGCTCGGCCTGTGGGCCGCGCAGTCGCTGGCGCCGCTGCCGACCGCGCAATGGCTCGCGATCGGCGTCGGCGCGTTCGTCGTCGGCTGGATCGTGCAGTTCGTCGGGCACTGGTTCGAAGGCCGCAAGCCGGCATTCGTCGACGATCTGGTCGGCCTGATCGTCGGGCCGTTGTTCGTCGTCGCCGAGGTCGCGTTTTTCGCGGGACTGCGCGGCGACGTGCGCCGCGAAGTCGAGCGGCGCGCCGGTCCCGTGCATGGCGGTGCGCATTCGCATGTCTGACGGGCCGGCCGGGCCGGTCTGCGTGTTCGGCGCGGGCGCGTCCACGACGCCGAACGCGCGACGGCGCGTCGGGCTTGGCGCGGCGATACGCGGTGGGCCGATCTGACCGCGCAGGCGCCGCGTGCGGGCCACGTGCCGGCCCCGTAGACCGGCGTCGCGCGAACCCGGTCGGCGCGGGCCGCGCGCAGCGACTAAGATGCGGAGTGCGTCATACGACGCCTTTGCGGAGCACTCGCCATGGCGGATCGCCCGACTCTCGATGCCTACGACACCCATGCCGCGCAATACGCGCAGGACTGGCTCGACCCGGCCGCGCCCGACGACATGTACGCGCTGCTCGAACAGTATTTCACGCCGGGACCGACCGCCGACGTCGGCTGCGGGGCGGGGCGCGACACGGCCTGGCTCGCGTCGCGCGGCTTCGACGTGCGCGGCTACGACGCGAGCGCCGCGCTGCTCGACGAGGCGCGGCGTCGCCATCGCGGGCTGACTTTCGAGCTGACCGCGCTGCCGGCGCTGGCCGGCGTACCGTCCGGCGCGTTTCGCAACGTGCTGTGCGAAACGGTCGTCATGCATCTCGAACAGGCGGACGCGGCGGCCGCCGCCGCGCGGCTGGCCGATCTGCTGATGCCGGGCGGCACGTTGTACCTGAGCTGGCGGGTGGCCGGACACGGCGTGTTGCGCGACGAGCGCGGCCGCCTCTATACGCCGCTCGACTCGGCGCGGATGCATGCGGCGCTGGGCGCCGGCGTGCAGGTGATCGACGAACACGAAGTCGTCAGCGCGTCGTCCGGCAAGCGCGTGCACCGGCTGATCGTGCGCAAGGCGGCCGGCGACGCGTGAACGCGGCGCGCCGGCGCGCTTACTCGCGGCTGAGCGCCGCTTCCCAGTTGATGTCGACGCAGAGCACCTGCATGCCGGTCGCGGCCGGCGCGGCGATCGACGCGGTCACGCACAGGTGCGCCTCGTTGATCGACAGGTAGGGCGGCGTCAGGTGCACGCGGCCCGGCGCGCGCATCGCGTCGATGAAATACGGGCGGCGTTCCCAGCTCGCGCCTTCGGAATGCAGCAGCGGCCGGAAGCGCTTCGCGCGTTGCGACACGCTGCCGCGCGCGAGCACGTTGTCGCCGATCTGGCGGCCCGACGCGTCGAGCAGGAAGCAGCGCGCGGTCTCGGGCAGCCCGAGCACGGCGGTGGCCGCATCGGTGAGCGATTCGCCCGCGCCGAGCCGGCGGCTCGCTTCCTCGAGTGCGGCGACGTACGGCGCGAGCCGTTCCGACTGCGTGCGCTCGCGCTGCGCGACGCGCAGCCGCAGCGCGGCCGACAGCGTATCCATGCAGCCCGCGGCGGCCTGCGGCTGCACGGGATCGACGCTCGGCCCCGCGAAGTACTGACCCTGCACGAAATCGACGTCGCATTCGAGCGCGATCAGCGCGTCGCGTTCGGTCGAGAGGCCGCCCATCAGCACGAGCTGGCCGGATTCGTGCAGCAGCGACACGAGCCCCGGCAGCACGCGTTCGAGATGCGAGTGCTCGCTCGCCTGCGCGAGGATGCCGCGGTCGAGCGTGACGATGTCGGGATGCAGATGCCACACGCGATCGACGTTCGAGTGCTTCGCGCCGAACCCGACGAGCGCGATCAGGAAGCCGGCCTTGCGCAGCCCGTCGATGATCGCCGCATAGCGCGGCGTCTCGCCGCCGGCCTGCTCGGGCACCTCGAGCACCACGCGGTGCGGCGGCAGCCCGAGCGCCTTCAGGTTCGCGAGCAGCGCGTCGCCGTAGACGGTGTCCATCAGCGCGGCCGGATGCAGGCTCAGGAAGAGCCATTCGTCGTGGCTGTCGAACGCGTGGAAGTTACCGAGATGCAACGATTCGGCGAGCCGGCCGAGCTCGAGCAGGTCGCCGCGCCGCGCCGCCTGCGTGAATACCTCGTGCGACGCGACCTGGCGGCTTTCCTCGTCGTGCGCGCGCAGCGACGCGTGATAGCCGATCGCGCGCCGGTGCGACACCGAGAAAACGGGCTGGAACACGCTGAACACGGTGTAGCCGCCGTACAGCACGGTGCGCCGGTTCCCGTCGTCGCCGGCGACCGGGCGGGGCGGCTGAAAGCCGGGGGGATCGATTTCGATCATGCTCATGATGTCGGCCGAAGGAAGACTGCCAGTTTACCTACAGAATAGGCGAGCAAGAAGCATGCACGGCAGGGCGCCACGTGCGGCCGCCGGTCGCGGTCGATACGCGCACGCGTGCCGGGCCGCGTTGCACCGCGATGGTGCGCGCGGGCCCGATTCGGCGCGCGCCGCCGGTCACGCGCGCTCGGACGGGTCGGTCTTGCGCGCGGTGCTGCGGATCTCGGGCGCGAGCTGCGCGAAGATCCACGCGGACGCGGCCGTGATGATCCCGACGCAGACGAACGTCGCATGGAACGCCGGCAGCGTGTTGCTCGGCGTCACGGTGCGCAGCATGCCGGTGAACGTCGCGAGCAGCGCGCCGGCGACCGTGACGCCGAGGCTCATCGACAGCATCTGCACGAGCGAGAACAGGCTGTTGCCGCTGCTCGCGCCGCCGGTGCCGAGATCCTTCAGCGTCAGCGTGTTCATCGCGGTGAACTGCATCGAGTTGAAGCCGCCGAACAGCGCGAGATGCACGACCTTCACCCACACCGGCACCGTGTCGCGCATCAGCGCGAAGCTCGCCATCATCACGCCGACCATGATCGTGTTCGCGAGCAGCACCTTGCGATAGCCGTGCTGCGTGATCAGCCGCGTGATGATCCGCTTCGAGAACATGCCGGCCGCCGCGACCGGCAGCATCATCAGCCCGGCCTCGAACGCCGAGTAGCCGAGGCTCACCTGCAGCAGCAGCGGGATCAGGTACGGCATCGCGCCGCTGCCGATCCGCGCGAACAGGTTGCCGAGCAGCCCGACGCTGAACGTGTGGATCTTGAACAGCTCGAGCGAGAAGATCGGCTGCGGCGCGCGCACCGCATACAGCCCGTACGCGACGAAGCACGCGAGGCTCAGGATCAGCAGCACCAGCACGGCCGCGTGCTGCATGCCGAGATCGGCGAGCCCGTCGAGCGACAGCGAGATCGCGACCATCCCGATCGTCAGCAGCAGATAGCCCTTCAGGTCGAAGCGGCCGGCGGCCGGGTTGCGCGAATCGGGCATCGAATAGAAGGTCGCGATGCAGCCCGCGACGCCGACCGGCACGTTGATCAGGAAGATCCAGTGCCACGACGCGATCTTCACGAGCCAGCCGCCGAGCGTCGGCCCGATCAGCGGGCCGATCAGGCCCGGAATCGCGACGAACGACAGCGCGGGCAGGTAGCGCTCGGCCGGGAACGTGCGCAGCACCGCGAGCCGCCCGACCGGCAGCAGCATCGCGCCGCCGACGCCCTGCACGACGCGGAACGCGACGAGCTGCGTCAGCGTATGGGCGTTCGCGCACAGCAGCGAGCCGAGCGAGAACACCAGGATCGCGCTGAAGAACACGCGCCGCGTGCCGAACGTATCGGCGAGCCAGCCCGACACGGGGATCATCACCGCCATCGTCAGCGAGTACGCGATCACGACCGATTGCATCCGCAGCGGCGATTCGCCGAGGCTCGCGGCCATCGACGGCAGCGCCGTGTTGACGATCGTCGCGTCGAGCGTCTGCATGAAGAAGCCCGTCGCAACGAGCCAGAGCATCACGGTGAGGTTTTTTTCGCCGGGAGCGGCGGCGGGCGGGCTTTGGAACATGACGGCGGGGGGCGGTGGCGCGGGACAGCCGACATTGTAGGGAAAGCCGCCGCGCCGTGCAGATTCTGCGCGGTATGTCGTGCGGTTCCGGCCGGACCGGGCCGGCGCGGCGGCCGGCTGCCTGTCCCCGTCGGGCGGCCAGTACAGTTCAGCCGGAACTGTACGCGGCCGTATCTGTCCGGGTGCGGCCGCTCTCCGAAATACTGGTGTCATCGAACCGGTGCGACCAGGAGGCTGCGATGCGCGAACTGCGACTTTACGTAATGGACGGCGACGAGCCGGCCGGACGGTGGCGGATCGTCGATCGTACGCTGCTCGAAGTGGCCGAAGGCGACGTGTGGGTGACCGTCGAGGGCCGGCCAGACGATCACTGGCTGGGCGCGGGCGAATCGTTGACGTTGCTGCCCGGCACGCGCGCGTGGGTCAGCGCCGGGCCGCGCGGCGCGACGTTCGCGTTCGGGCCGCTGGCGGTGCCGGCCGTGCGCACCGCGCCCGCGTGGTGGCGCCCGTTCGCCGCATGGCGCGACGGCCGGCGTCACCCGGCCGCGTCGCTGCCGACGTAGCGTGCGCGCGGCCGGATCAGCTTTCCGTCCGCGTACTGTTCGAGCGCGTGCGCGATCCAGCCGGCCGTGCGGCCGGCCGCGAACAGCGTGAACGCCGCGCCGTCGGGCAGCGCGAGCGTGCGCTCCAGCACCGCGAGCGCGAAATCGATCGTCGGCCGCAGGCCCGTCGCCGCATCGACGCGTGCGGCGAGCGCGCGCGCCGCGCGCAGCGCCGGCCGGTCGGGCGCCGTCGCATGCAGCGCATCGAGCAGCGCCCGTGCGCGCGGGTCGCCGTCGGGGTACAGCGGGTGCGCGAAGCCGGACAGGGCCGTGCGCCCGCCGTCCGCGCGTTCGTCGTGCGCCAGCCGCAGCGCGAGGTAGCGATCGAGATCAGCGGCGCGGGCCGCTTCGTCGAGCAGCGTGCCCGCGCGGAACGTCTCGCCGCCGTGACGCGGCCCCGACAGCGCCGCGAGCCCGCCCGAGATCGCACCGAACAGATGGGTGCCGGTCGATGCGATGCAGCGCACCGCGAAGGTCGACGGATTCAGTTCGTGATCGGCGCACAACACGAGCGCACGCCGCAGCAGGTCGGCTTCGTTGCGCCGCCGCACGCGCCACGCGGCCGCGAGCTGGCGGTGCACGGGCGCGTCGCCCGGCGCGATGCCGGCGAGCGCAGCCGTCGCGATGCGCAGCAGCAGCGCCGCGGCATCGAGCTGCGCATCGCGCTCTTGCGCCCACAGGCGCGGCAGCGATGCGGCCGCGGCCGGCAGCAGCACCAGCGTGCGTTCGAGCGGTGCGAGATGCGCCCAGCGACGCGCCCAGTCGTCCCACTGCGCCGCATCGAAACCGCTGGAAGCGAGCGACGCGGCGGCCAGCCGCGCGGGCGGACAGTCCCACAGCCGCGCGGCCGTTTCTTCGAGCGTCGCCGCGTCGGCCAGCGCGAGTGCATCGACGCCGCGGTAGCGCAGGCGGCCGTCGGCGATCTGCGTGATCCGCGATTCCAGGACGGGCACACCCCAGTCGAGCGAACGTTCGGCGACACCGCCCGCGCGTTTCGCATCGGCGCGGCGGCGCGCGAGCAGGCGCACCTCGTTGGCGTCGTAGCGGCGGCGCTTCGTCGCGCCGTCGGGCAGCGAGCGCAGCAGGCCGCGGCTCACGTACGCGTAGAGCGTGCTCACGCTGACGCCGAGCATGCCCGCGGCTTCCTGCGCACTGACGGATGTCATGCCGGTGGCTCCTGTCGCCGCGCATGAAGCGCGGGCCCGTTACGACTATTCGTTATGTATTGATTCGCGCAATCAAGATTGATCGCGCCTGTCGCGAATTCTAGACTCGATTCCGTCTCCTCAACGGCGTCTCCTCCACCATGACACCCGAATCCGCATTGGCGCATCTTTGGCAACTCGCACGTGGCGAGCGCGACGCGCTGGCCCGCACGACCGTGACGGGGCAGGACCCGACGCTGCCGTCGACGTTTCATGTCGGCACGCTCGCTGCCGCGACGATCGCCGCGGCCGGGCTCGCGGCAGCCGAATGCCATCGGCTGCGAACGGGCGTGGCGCAATCGGTCGACGTATCGGTGCGCGACGCGCTCGTGGCGTTCCGCAGCGAACGCTACCTGCGCGTGGACGACGGGCCGCCGCCGGAGCTGCGCCATCCGGTGACCGGCTTCTTCGAGACGGGTGACGGACGATGGATTCAGCTGCACGCGAATTTCCCGCATCATTTGCACGGCATTCTCGACGTGCTCGGCTGCGGCCCGCAGCCCGCCGACGTCGCCGCCGCGATCCGTACGTGGGACGGCGAGGCGCTCGATACCGCGCTGGCCGACGCCGGCCTGTGCGCGGCATTGATCAGAACCCCTGATGAATGGGCGGCGCACGAGCAGGCGCACGCGATCGCGTCGCTGCCGCTGTTCGAGATCGAGCGGATCGGCGACGCACCGGCCGAGCCGATCGGCCGCGGCGAAGCCGGCCAGCCGCTGGCCGGTGTGCGCGTGCTCGATCTCACGCGCATCATCGCGGGGCCGGTCGCGGGCCGCACGCTGGCGTCCCACGGCGCGCAGACGCTGCTCGTCAACGGTCCGCACCTGCCGAACATCGCGCCGCTCGTGATCGACAACGGGCGTGGCAAGCGCTCGACGCGGATCGATCTGCGCGACGCGGCAGGCGTCGATACGCTGCGCGCGCTCGCGCGCGAGGCGGACGTGTTTCTGCAGTCGTACCGGCCCGGCGCGCTCGCGGCGCGCGGTTTCGCGCCGCAGGCATTGGCCGAACGGCGGCCCGGCATCGTCTACGTGTCGGTGTCGGCGTACGGGCATGCAGGGCCATGGGCGAAGCGGCGCGGGTTCGACAGCCTCGTGCAGTCGGCGAGCGGAATCGCATGGCAGGAGCAGCAGGCCGTGCAGGCGCGCGGGCCGCGCCATCTGCCGTGCCAGGCGCTCGATCATGCAACGGGGTATCTCGCGGCGTTCGGCGCGATGATCGCGCTCGCGCGGCGGGCGCGCGAAGGGGGAAGCTGGCACGTGCGGATGTCGCTCGCGCAGACGGGGCGCTGGCTGCAGTCGTTCGGCGCGGTGCCGGACGGGTTGCACGCGCCCGATCTCGCGTTGGCCGACGTGCGCGACCGGATCGACCGCATCGCGTCGCCGTTCGGCGTGCTCGACACCGTGCGGCCGGCCGAGCGACTGTCGGCGACGCCGCCGTCGTTCGCGCGGCCGCCCGTGCCGCTCGGCACCGACGACGCGCGCTGGCTGTGAGCGCCGGCGACGCGCGTCGCGTTACTTGCGCAGTTCGACGACGAAATCGTAGTAGTCGTTGCGGCAGTAGGTATCGGTCAGTTCGATCGCGCGCTGGTCGGACGTATAGCCGATCCGCGTGATCAGCAGCAGCGCGTCGTGCGGGGCGATGCCCATCTGCTCGGCGATCTCGTTGGTCGCGTTGACCGCGCGGAAATGCTGCAGCGCGCGCACGATCGGCGTGCCGCGCGCTTCGAGATAGCTGTACAGCGAGCCGACGATCGCCTGCGGATCGGGAATCAGCGTCGCGGGGAACGTCGAATTCTCGACGGCCATCACGATGCCGTCGGCGAGACGCAGACGTTTCAGGCGTGTTACCGATGCGGCCGGCGACAGCCCGAGCTGGATCACTTCGTCGCGGTTCGCGGGCTGAATTTCGCGCGCTAGCCACTGCGAGCTCGGCTTGAAGCCGCGGCGCTCGAGCATTTCGCTGAAGCTCGACAGCCGCGACAGCGGATCCTCGTAGCGCGGCTGGATGAAGTTGCCGGCGCCCTGCGTGCGACGGATCAGGCCTTGCTCGACGAGCAGCGCGATCGCCTTGCGCGCGGTGATGCGCGACACGCCGAGCGCTTCGGACAACACGCGCTCGGACGGCAGCGCCTCGCCGGCCGTCCAGCGGTTGTCGTGGATCGCATCGCCGAGCTTGCGGGCGAGCTGCAGGTAGAGCGGCGTATCGTTGTCGGGGTCGGGGCGCAGGTCCTGCCAGCGGTCGTCCGTGGGTGCCTTCATACAATGGGTATCGATCAGGTTGCGGCCATTCTAAGTCATCATGCCGCGCCGTTATAGCCGGTTTTTGCCGCGTAATAGGCCGGGGGCGCACCGATTGACTACACTGATGCGTCGTATCCGATGCTTCGGCCGCGGTGTGCGGCCACGAATCCGCCACGAGGAAACGCATGACAGACACGATCGCCACGGTCGTTTTGCCGAACGGCGAGACGATTCCGAAGCTGGGCCTGGGCACCTGGGAAATGGGGGAGCGGCCGGCGCGGCGCGCGGACGAGATCGCCGCGCTGCGCGAGGGCGTCGAGCTCGGAATGACGTTGGTCGATACCGCGGAGATGTACGGCGACGGCGCGACCGAGGAACTGGTCGGTGACGCGCTTGCGGGCCTGCGCGACGACGTGTTCCTCGTCAGCAAGGTCTATCCGCACCATGCGAGCCGGCGCGGCGTCGCCGCCGCGTGCGACGCGAGCCTCAAGCGCCTGCGTACCGATCGCCTCGACCTGTACCTGCTGCACTGGCGCGGTTCGGTGCCGCTCGCGGAAACGGTCGAGGGTTTCAACGCGTTGCAGCGTGCGGGCAAGATCCGGCACTGGGGCGTGAGCAACTTCGATACGGCCGACATGGCCGAACTCGTCGACGACGCGGGCGGCGGGGCGTGCGCCACCAACCAGATTCTCTACAACATCGCGCGACGCGGTCCGGAGTTCGACCTGCTGCCGTGGCTGGCCGATCGTCGGATCCCGGCGATGGCGTACAGCCCGGTCGATCACGGGCGGCTGCCGAAACGCTCGCCGCTCGACGACATCGCGCGGCTGCGCGGCGTGTCGGTGACGCGCGTCGCACTGGCATGGGTGCTCGCGCAGCCGGGTGTATTCGCGATTCCGAAGGCGTCGCGGATCGAGCACGTGCGCGACAACCGCGCCGCGCTCGATGTCGTGTTCAGCGATGACGAGCGCGCGCAGCTTGACGCGTATTTCCGTCCGCCGCACAGCAAGCGCGCGCTCGAGATGCTCTGACCGACTTCAGCCGGGCAACGCTTCGGGTCAGTGGCGGCCGCCCGACGATCCGCCGTTGCCGGGACCGCCGCCGTTGCCGTTGCCGGCGCCACGGCCGTTGCCGACGCCGTTGGCCCCGCCGTTGCCGGCGCCGCCACTGCCATTGCCGTTACCGTTGCCGCCGCCATTGCCGTGGCCGCCGGTGCCGTTGGCGCCGCCGCTTCCGCCGCTCCCGCCGTTACCGTTTCCACCGCCATTGCCACCGGCGCCATTGCCGTTACCGCCGCCGTTGCCCGCGCCACCACCGCCGTTTCCGTGGCCACCTCCGCCGTTACCATGGCCGCCGCCGCCGCCGCCGCCGCTGCCGCTGCCGCTGCCGCCGCTGCCGCCGCTGCCGCCGCTGCCGCCGCTGCCGCCGCCGCTGCCGCTGCCGCTGCCGCCGCTGCCGCCGCCGCTGCCGCCGCTGCCGCCGCTGCCGCCGCTGCCGCCGCTGCCGCCGCTGCCGCCGCTGCCGCCGCTGCCGCTGCCGCTGCCGCCGCCGCCGCCGCCGCCGCTGCCGCCACCGCCACCGCCACCGCCACCGCCACCGCCACCGCCACCGCCACCGCCACCGCCACCGCCACCGCCGCCACCGCCGCCACCGCCACCGCCGTTGCCGTGACCGCCGCCGCCGCCACCATGACCACCGCCGTTGCCGTGACCGCCGCCGCCACCATGACCACCGCCGTTGCCGTGACCGCCACCATCGCCATGGCCGCCGCCGTTGCCGTGACCACCGCCGTCACCATGGCCGCCGCCGTCGCCGTGACCACCGCCGTCACCATGGCCGCCACCGTCGCCGTGACCGCCACCGTCGCCATGACCGCCGCCATGACCGTGACCGCCGCCGTCACCATCGCCACCACCACCGTGGCCACCGCCACCGGAAGTGCCGCCACCGGAAGTGCCGCCACCGGAAGTGCCGCCACCCGAAGTGCCGCCGCCGGAAGTGCCACCACCGGAAGTGCCGCCACCCGAGGTACCTCCACCCGAGGTACCGCCACCCGAAGTGCCGCCACCGGAAGTGCCGCCACCCGAGGTGCCTCCACCCGAAGTGCCGCCACCGGAAGTGCCGCCACCCGAGGTACCGCCACCCGAAGTGCCGCCACCGGAAGTGCCGCCACCCGAGGTACCGCCACCCGAGGTACCGCCACCCGAAGTGCCGCCACCGGAAGTGCCGCCACCCGAGGTGCCTCCACCCGAAGTCCCACCACCTGAACCACCGTTCCCGGACGCATTGCCTCCGCGGCCCGTGCCGTTCGTACTGCCGGAGGTTCCGCCTGTCGTTCCGCCGACACCCGCAGGTCCGACGGCGCCGTTCCCGTTGTTGCCGCCGCTACCGTTCCCATTCCCGGTGCCGCCGCCGTTTCCGTTTCCGCTGCCGCCCGCACCGGCGCCGCCATTACCGACGCCCCGGCCGGCATACACGTGTACCGCGCACGCAGCCGGATTGGCGGCGCACGGCGATGCGTTCTCGACGAGCGTCATGATGGTGTCCGCGCTGGCGTTCGCGTCGGGCGCGGCGTCAGGCGTCGTGTTCTGTGCGACCGCATACGAGCAGCAGCACGCGAACGCGGCCACGGCCAGCAAGGTTGCACGAGGGCGCCGTCCCGCCGCGCGGAACGGTTGTTTCGTTTTATGCATCATGGCCTCCCCATGCGCGCGATGCCTCGTAGCCGCGCGACGATTTACGTGTGGTGCAGGGGGGCGTAAAAGATTCGTAGTCCTATCGTCGGCCGATCGCCTTCTGGCCGACGCTGGACGTCAGCCGCGAACGCGGATCGGCACGCGGGCCCGCCGTGCGAATCTCACTCTGCGAGATTCGTGCCATCGGCCGCTCGGGCCCGTCGGTAAAGGCGGGCGCAGTCGCGTGACCGCGCATGCAACGTCGTAGGGGAGCGTTTTGTTTCCGGAATGAAACGTCGGAGGAGTCGTTCAGCGCGCCGGCGCGTCGGCCGCGCGTTGCCAGCGGTGGAACAGGATCGACGCGATCCAGCAGACGAGGAACAGCGCGACGATGCCGTAGCCGATCGAGCCGAAGCGTTCGCCGAGCGCGTCGAGCGTGTCGCGCACGGGGCCCGTCAGCGACAGCTTGTCGGCCAGCAGGCCGGCTGCCTCGATCCCGCCGATCGCCAGCGCGACGGCCGCCGAGACGAACGTGATGCTCGCGTTGTAGAGCAGCTTGCGCTGCGGATCGTCCATTGCCCAGCCGTATGCCTGAATCATCAGCACGTTGTCGGTCGAGTCGATCAGCGTCATGCCGGCGGTGAAAAGCGCGGGAAACAGCATGACCGTATAGACCGGCAGCCCCTGGCTCGCCTGCGCGGCGGCGATCGCGAGCAGGCCGATTTCGGTTGCAGTATCGAAACCGAGCCCGAACAGCACGCCGACCGGATACATGTGCCAGCTCTTCGACACGAACCGGAACAGCGGGCGCAGCAACCGCGATACGAGTCCGGCGGGACGATGCTCGTGCGCGCCGTCGTGCGTGTGCCCGGACGCGCCGCGATAGCGTCGCCACACGTCGCGCAGGATCATCAGGTTCACGCACGCGAGCACCAGCAGGAAGGTAGCCGATACCGCCGTGCCGATCGTGCCGCCGATCTCGCGGAATGCATCGAACCGGTCGCGCAGCGCGAACGCTGTCAGCGCGATACCGAGCGTCGCCGCGATCACGATCGTCGAATGACCGAGCGAAAAGAACAGGCCGACGCTCACCGGACGCTGGCCGTCCTGCATCAGCTTGCGCGTCGCGACGTCGATCGCGGCGATGTGATCCGCGTCGACCGCATGACGCAGCCCGAGCCCGTATGCGATCGCCGCGGTGCCGAGCAGCAGCGGATGGTCGTGCAGCACCGCGAGCGCCCACAGCCAGACGGCGACGTTCGCGGCGATCAGGCCGGCATAGAGGGTCAGCAGGCGGCGCAGGGCAGGGGTGGGCGGCATCGGGCGGGTTCCATCTGACGAAACGCCATCCATTGTGGCACGCGAAAAAAAGCGCGGCACGCCGATCGACAAGCCGCGAACGCGATGTGCGCCGGACGAAAAAAAGCCCGTCCGGAATGAACCGGACGGGCCTTGTGCGCATGCGCCGAAGCGCGAGCGAGCGGCGCTTACTTCACTTTCGCGTTGATCACGGCTTCCGACACGTTCGCCGGCGTTTCCGCGTAATGCTTGAACTCCATCGTGTATGTCGCGCGGCCCTGCGTGGCCGAACGCAGCGACGTCGAATAGCCGAACATTTCCGCGAGCGGCACCTCGGCGCGCACCAGCTTGCCGCCGCCGCCCGCGATGTCCTCCATCCCCTGCACGATGCCGCGCCGGCTCGACAGGTCGCCCATCACGTTGCCCATGAAGTCCTCGGGCGTCTCGACCTCGACGGCCATCATCGGCTCGAGCAGCACCGGCTTCGCCTTGCGCATCGCTTCCTTGAACGCCATCGAGCCGGCCATCCGGAACGCGTTTTCGTTCGAGTCGACGTCGTGGTACGAACCGAACGTCAGATGCACCTTCACGTCGACGACCGGGTAGCCCGCGAGCACGCCGCTCTTCAGCGTCTCGGTGATGCCCTTGTCGACGGCCGGGATGAACTCGCGCGGAATCACGCCGCCCTTGATCTCGTCGAGGAACTCATAGCCCTTGCCGGGGTTCGGCTCCAGCGTGATCACCGCATGGCCGTACTGGCCGCGCCCGCCCGACTGCTTGACGAACTTGCCTTCGACGTCGGCCGCCGTCGTGCGCACCGTTTCGCGATACGCGACCTGCGGCTTGCCGACCGTCGCCTCGACGCCGAACTCGCGCTTCATCCGGTCGACCAGGATTTCGAGGTGGAGCTCGCCCATCCCCGAAATGATGGTCTGGCCGGACTCTTCGTCGGTCTGCACGCGGAACGACGGATCCTCCTGCGCGAGACGGTTCAGCGCGAGGCCCATCTTTTCCTGGTCGGCCTTCGTTTTCGGCTCGACGGCCTGCGAGATCACCGGCTCCGGGAATTCCATCTTTTCCAGGATGATCGGCTTGGCCGGATCGCACAGCGTGTCGCCGGTGGTCGCTTCCTTCAGGCCGACGGCCGCCGCGATGTCGCCCGCGCGCACTTCCTTGATTTCCTTGCGCTCGTTCGCGTGCATCTGCAGGATCCGGCCGAGCCGTTCCTTCTTGTCCTTCGTCGCGTTGAGCACCGTGTCGCCAGACTCGACGACGCCCGAATACACGCGGAAGAAGATCAGCTGGCCGACGAACGGGTCGGTCATGATCTTGAACGCGAGCGACGAGAACGGCTCGTCGTCGCTCGGATGACGTTCCGCCGGCTTTTCCGGATCGGCGAAATCGTGACCGAGGATCGCGGGCACGTCGACCGGCGACGGCAGGTAGTCGATCACCGCGTCGAGCATCGCCTGCACGCCCTTGTTCTTGAACGCGCTGCCGCACAGCATCGGCACGATCTCGTTCGCGATCGTGCGCTGGCGCAGCGCGGCCTTGATCTCGTCCTCGGTCAGCGATTCATGGTCGTGCAGATACTTCTCGAGCAGTTCCTCGCTCGCTTCGGCCGCGGCCTCGACCATCTTCTCGCGCCACTCGTGCGCGAGCTCGACGAGGTTCGCGGGGATGTCCTCGTACGTGAACTTCACGCCCTGGCTTTCGTCGTCCCACACGATCGCCTTCATCTTCACGAGATCGACGACGCCCTGGAAATGGTCTTCCGCGCCGATCGGAATCTGGATCGGCACGGCGACGCCTTTCAGGCGCTCGCCGATCTGCTTCTGCACGCGGAAGAAGTCGGCGCCGATCCGGTCCATCTTGTTGACGAACGCGATGCGCGGCACCTTGTACTTGTTCGCCTGGCGCCACACGGTCTCGGATTGCGGCTGCACGCCGCCGACCGAGTCGTAGACCATGCACGCGCCGTCGAGCACGCGCATCGAGCGCTCGACTTCGATCGTGAAGTCGACGTGCCCGGGCGTATCGATGATGTTGATCCGGTGTTCCGGATAGTTGCCGGCCATGCCCTTCCAGAAGGCCGTGGTCGCGGCCGACGTGATCGTGATGCCGCGTTCCTGCTCCTGCTCCATCCAGTCCATCGTGGCCGCGCCGTCGTGCACTTCACCGATCTTGTGGCTCACGCCGGTGTAAAACAGGATGCGCTCGGTCGTCGTGGTCTTGCCGGCATCGATGTGAGCGCTGATCCCGATATTTCTATAGCGCTCGATGGGGGTTTTGCGGGGCACGTGAACCTCCTGGTGGTTCGGATCGTAAGCGGGCCGGCTGATTGGGTGCCGGCCCGGGCTGGAACTAGCGAGATTTAAAGGATAGCGCTTGTCCGTGGCTTTTGCAGATGCGGGCAGCGGGTGCCGAATCAAGGCGGGCGCCGCCGGCGGGCGAAAAAAAAGCCGGCGCCCGATAACAAACAAGGGGCGGCCGGCTTTTCGGTCGGTGCGCGGTGCGCGATGCAAGGCCGCCGCGCGGGCCGCTGCGGTTACTGGGCCCTCGGCAGGCCGTCGAGCTTCATGCCGGGCTTGATGCCTTTCGCGGCGAACCAGCCCTTGCTCATTTCCAGCGCATAGACGCCGTTGTTGCGCGGGCAGTGGTTGTCGGTGGTTTCCGCGCGCATCTCGTCGATGTCGGTGATCGTGCCGTCGGCGCGGATGAACGCGATCGACAGCGGAATCAGCGTGTTCTTCATCCAGAAGCAGTGCACGGCGTTCTCGTTGAAGACGAACAGCATGCCTTCGTTCGGCGCGAGCTGCGAACGGTACATCAGCCCCTGTTCGCGGTCGGCGTCGTTCGCGGCGACGGCCGCGTCGATCACGTACATGCCGGCGCGCAGCTTCACGCGCGGGAACTCGCTCGGCTGCTTGGCGCCGGGCGGCACTTGCGCGCCGGCGGCCTGCATGCCGAGCGCGAGGACGGCGAGCGCGGCGGGAAACACGGCGGCACGCGCAAGGCGGCCGAGCGACGGGCGCAGGGAGAAGTGCACAGCATGGCTCCTGTCTGGAAAACGAGACCCGCATGGTACGCGATGCGCGCCGGCGGGCACAAAAAAGAAAAAGGCAGATCGCCTTGCGGTGATCTGCCTTTCAACGCCGTAAGAACGGCAGGACTGCGTGTTCTTGACTGCGTTATTACAGCTTGCTTACTTAGTTCGAAGCAGCTGCCGGTGCTGCTGCGTCGCTTGCTGCAGCCTTCTTCGATGCCTTGTGGTGCTTCTTGGCAGCGTGGTGCTTCTTGGCAGCGTGCTTAGCCGGTGCCGAAGCAGCTTCTGCTGCTGCCGGAGCAGCTTCCGGAGCCGAAGCTTGTGCGAAAGCAGCCGTTGCGAAGAGGCCAGCGACCAGAGCGGCGATCAGTTTGTTCATGTTGTGTTCCTCAGCTTTAGTTAATTAACCAAATGACCCGGCAATAGGAGTCATGTCGTCTAACGGTGCCATCCACCTTTCGGTTGACAGACGCTTCGAGAAATTTCTCTTTGCGCTGCGGGCGCCGAATCGTATTCGAATAAAACGTCGCTTTCGTGACGCAAACACGGGTTCGGCTGCCAATGCCGGATAGCTAAGGTTGGCATCTGCGTGATTTAACGCGCGATCTGCGCGGGTGGTTGACGAAAAAGATGACGAAAAATTCGCGCGTCCCGGATTCGTCATCCGGCCGGCGCGAAACCGTCCCACGGCGCGCGCGGCGGCAGCGCGATTGTTTCGCCCGGCGCAATGCCGAGCGCGAATATATCGAGCGCGCCGATGCCGACGCGCACCAGACGCAACGTCGGGAAGCCGACGGCCGCCGTCATCCGGCGTACCTGCCGGTTCTTGCCCTCGGTGATCGCCAGCTCGATCCACGTGGTCGGGATCGCGGCGCGGTAGCGGATCGGCGGATTGCGCGGCCACAGCGTGTCGGGCGGCTCGATGAATTCGGCGCGGCACGGGCGCGTCACGTAGTCGCCGAGGTCGACGCCGCGTGCGAGCGCCTTCAGGTCGGCCGGCCCCGGCGCGCCGTCGACCTGCGCCCAGTAGCGCTTCACCAGCTTGTGGCGCGGCTCCGCGATGCGGGCCTGCAGCGCGCCGTCGTCGGTGAGCAGCAGCAGCCCCTCGCTGTCCGCGTCGAGCCGGCCGGCCGCATACACGCCGGGCGTTTTTACCCAGTCGCCGAGCGACGGTCGCGTCTCGTGCGCGGAAAACTGGCAAATCGTGCCGAACGGCTTGTTGAGGGCGATCAGGTTCATGGCGGGGCGCCCGCCCGGCGCCCCGCGGGGAGCGGGGGCGGGCGGTCTATGGCAAATGGCGGAATCTTAATGCATAATACGGAACGGCAAGTCCTCTGTCTTATATAAGACATAAGTGAGGTCTTGATACGCAGTGCCGCGGTTCGCGCCGAAGTGCCCGGTTGGGGCGCTAGAATAGCGGCTCGCTGTTGTCGTCACGGGGTGGCCATGCCTCGCCCCGCCGCGCGCGCAGCTTCGACCAGCATCACCTGCTCAGCCACGTCACTGGAGTCGATCATGCCGTATCAGCACATCAAGGTTCCGGAGGGCGGTGACAAGATCACCGTCAACAAGGACTTCTCGCTCAACGTTTCCGATCAGCCGATCATTCCCTATATCGAAGGCGACGGTACGGGCTTCGATATCACGCCGGTCATGATCAAGGTCGTCGACGCGGCGGTCGCGCATGCGTACAAGGGCCAGCGCAAGATCCACTGGATGGAGATCTTCGCGGGCGAGAAGGCGACCAAGGTGTACGGTCCGGACGTGTGGCTGCCGGACGAAACGCTGCAGGTGCTGAAGGAATACGTGGTGTCGATCAAGGGGCCGCTCACGACCCCGGTCGGCGGCGGCATCCGTTCGCTGAACGTCGCGCTGCGCCAGGAGCTCGACCTGTACGTGTGCCTGCGCCCGGTCCAGTACTTCAAGGGCGTGCCGTCGCCGGTGCGCGAACCGCAGAAGATCGACATGGTGATCTTCCGCGAGAATTCGGAAGACATCTACGCGGGCATCGAATGGGCCGCGGGCTCCGAGCAGGCGAAGAAGGTGATCAAGTTCCTGCAGGACGAGATGGGCGTGAAGAAGATCCGCTTCCCGGAAACGTCCGGGATCGGCGTCAAGCCCGTGTCGACCGAAGGCACCGAGCGTCTCGTGCGCAAGGCGATCCAGTATGCGATCGACAACGATCGCAAGTCGGTCACGCTGGTGCACAAGGGCAACATCATGAAGTTCACGGAAGGCCTGTTCCGTGACGCCGGCTACGCGCTCGCGCAGAAGGAATTCGGCGGCGAGCTGATCGACGGCGGCCCGTGGATGCGCGTGAAGAACCCGAAGACGGGCAACGAGATCGTGATCAAGGATTCGATCGCCGACGCGTTCCTGCAGCAGATCCTGCTGCGCCCGGCCGAATACGACGTGATCGCGACGCTGAACCTGAACGGCGACTACATCTCCGACGCGCTGGCCGCGCAGGTCGGCGGCATCGGGATCGCGCCGGGCGCGAACCTGTCGGATTCGGTCGCGATGTTCGAGGCGACGCACGGCACGGCGCCGAAGTACGCAGGCAAGGATTACGTGAACCCGGGTTCCGAGATCCTGTCGGCGGAAATGATGCTGCGCCACCTCGGCTGGACGGAAGCAGCCGACACGATCATCGCCGCGATGGAGAAGTCGATCCTGCAGAAGCGCGTCACGTACGACTTCGCGCGCCTGATGGAAGGCGCGACGCAGGTGTCGTGCTCCGGCTTCGGCGAAGTGCTGATCGAGAACATGTAAGACCCCTTCCGGGGTGGGCCGGCAGGTTGCCGGCCGCCCCGGCGCTGACTGCCGGCGCCGGAGCGTTTCGTGGATGGCAGGTTTGTTGGCAGGGTGGCCCGGCATGCGGGCCGCGGCGCCGCGAGGCGGCCGCATGCCCTGCAAGGTAGAACATGACGGCCCTCGCAACACCACCGCCCGGCTGAGCCGGCGCGCCCCTTTCGCGATCGACCCGGTCGCTTCCCGCCGGTTACCGCCGGCGCTCCTCAGTCCCATCATCACGTAGCAATGCTTTGACCACCATGTCCACTTCGCCCAAGATCATCTACACCCTCACCGACGAAGCGCCGGCGCTCGCGACCTATTCGCTGCTGCCGATCGTCAAGGCCTTCACGCGTTCGTCGGGCGTCGCCGTCGAAACGCGCGACATCTCGCTCGCCGGCCGCATCATCGCGGCATTCGCAGACGTCCTGCCGTCGGAGCAGAAGGGTTCCGACGATCTGGCCGAACTGGGCCAGCTCACGCTGAAGCCGGAAGCGAACATCATCAAGCTGCCGAACATCAGCGCATCGGTGCCGCAGTTGAAGGCCGCGATCGCCGAACTGCAGGCGCAGGGCTACGCGCTGCCGGCCTATCCGGAAGATCCGTCGACGGACGAAGAGAAGGCCGTCAAGGCGCGCTACGACAAGATCAAGGGCAGCGCGGTGAACCCGGTGCTGCGCGAAGGCAACTCCGACCGCCGCGCGCCGCTGTCGGTCAAGAACTACGCACGCAAGCATCCGCACAAGATGGGCGCGTGGAAGGCCACGTCGAAGGCTCACGTCGCGCACATGAGCGAAGGCGATTTCTACGGCAGCGAGAAGTCGGCGCTGATCGCCGATGCCGGCAGCGTGAAGATCGAACTGACGACGACCGACGGCGCGAAGAAGGTGCTGAAGGAAAAGACGGCCGTGAAGGCCGGTGAAGTGATCGACGCGTCGGTGATGAGCCGCAACGCGCTGCGCCGCTTCATCGAAGCGCAGATCGCCGACGCGAAGGCGCAGGACGTGCTGTTCTCGGTGCACCTGAAGGCGACCATGATGAAGGTCTCGGACCCGATCCTGTTCGGTCACTTCGTGTCGGTGTTCTACCGCGACGCGCTCGCGAAGCACGCGGACGTGCTGGCGAAGGTCGGCTTCAACCCGAACAACGGGATCGGCGACCTGTACGCGCGCCTGAAGGACCTGCCGGCCGACACGCGCGAAGCGATCGAAGCCGACGTCAAGGCCGAGTACGCGGTGCGCCCGCGCCTCGCGATGGTCAACTCGGACAAGGGCATCACGAACCTGCACGTGCCGAGCGACGTGATCGTCGACGCATCGATGCCGGCGATGATCCGCGATTCGGGCGGCATGTGGGGCCCGGACGGCCAGCTGTACGACGCGAAGGCCGTGATTCCGGACCGCTGCTACGCGGGCGTCTACCAGGCCGTGATCGAGGACTGCAAGCAGCACGGCGCGTTCGATCCGGTCACGATGGGCAGCGTGCCGAACGTCGGCCTGATGGCGCAGGCGGCCGAGGAATACGGTTCGCACGACAAGACGTTCCAGATCCCGGCGGACGGCGTCGTGCGCGTCACCGACGAAGCCGGCAACGTGCTGCTCGAGCACGCGGTCGAGGCGGGCGACATCTGGCGCATGTGCCAGACGAAGGACGCGCCGGTGCAGGACTGGGTCAAGCTCGCGGTCAACCGTGCCCGCGCGACCGGCGCCCCGGCCGTGTTCTGGCTCGATCCGGCGCGCGCGCACGATGCGCAGATCATCGCGAAGGTCGAACGCTACCTGAAGGATCACGACACGAACGGCCTCGACATCCGCATCATGACGCCGGAAGACGCGACCCGCTTCTCGCTCGAGCGCATCCGCGCGGGCAAGGACACGATCTCGGTCACCGGCAACGTGCTGCGCGACTACCTGACCGACCTGTTCCCGATCATGGAACTCGGCACCAGCGCGAAGATGCTGTCGATCGTGCCGCTGATGGCCGGCGGCGGGATGTTCGAAACGGGTGCGGGCGGCTCCGCGCCGAAGCACGTGCAGCAGTTCGTCGAGGAAGGCTTCCTGCGCTGGGATTCGCTCGGCGAATTCCTCGCACTGGCCGCGTCGCTCGAGCACCTCGGCAACGCGTACCAGAACCCGAAGGCGCTCGTGCTCGCGAAGACGCTCGACCAGGCGACCGGCAAGTTCCTGGACGAGAACAAGTCGCCGGCGCGCAAGGTCGGCGGCCTCGACAACCGCGGCAGCCACTTCTACCTGTGCCTGTACTGGGCGCAGGCGCTGGCCGAGCAGACCGAGGACGCCGCGCTGAAGGCACAGTTCGAGGGCGTGGCGAAGGCGCTGTCCGACAGCGAAGCGCGCATCCTGGAGGAACTGGCGGCCGCGCAAGGCAAGCCGCAGGCGATCGGCGGCTACTACCGTCCGAACGTCGACCTGACGAGCCAGGCCATGCGCCCGAGCGCGACGCTGAACGGCATCGTCGACGCGGTCGCCTGACCCCGGGCGCGCACTCGCGCGAGCCGATGTGTGTGTCGACGCGGCGCGGTGAGCCGTTCGCCGCCCGACACCCAATAAAAACGCCCCGGTCGCCCGGGGCGTTTTTCGTTGCAGGCGTGCCATTCAGACGTGAACGATTTCCCATTCGGCGATTTCGTCCGGCACTTCGAGCGTGGCCGTGTCCAGTTCTGACGGCTGCGCGCAGTCGCCGCGGGAGATGCGGTCGGCTGCGACTTCGGGGCACGAGAACGCACCGAGCGAAGCGTTGCCGAACGTCGCTTCCCAGCCGCCGTTTGCCGGCAGGATGTAGAACGACCCGAGCGCTGAACCAAAGCGAAATCCCTTCATTTCCGTTCTCCCTTTCTGATCACAAGCGATTCTGTTGTGCCGCCTGCCGGATCGACCGGCCGTGGCCCGACTGACTGCTTTGCGCCGGGTTCCGTGTCGAACGTCGTGGCGAAGCGTCAGTGCATGGAACAAAGTCTACGTCCGCGACTCGCCCGGATGGTGCATGTAGAACGGCTTCTCGAAACAAAAATTCTCTTTTAAAAACAAATAATTATTGACATCGTTTTGTATGGCGGAACGTTTTTCGGCATCGCGAAACGGGAAATTTGTGCCCTGCACCACGAATTTTTATAACGCAGGGACTTGTTCCGCATCGTGAAAAATTGACGGGTTGACGGATCGTCGATGCAGCGGATGGGGGGGACGTGGGGGCGGGCGCAACGCGCAAAGGGACGGCAGATGAGCAGCGATGGCTGCCGAAGCGTCGTTTGGCGATGCTGATCGTCGCGCCGCATCCGGCGCGGTAGCGATGCTTGCTGCGGCGTATCGCCGCCCGCCCGGCGGCAGCGCTTTTCGATCCGGCCCTGCGGTTATGATGACGTGACCGCCGCGGCTGTCGCGCGGCGCTGTATGAACGACGAGGATCGATTGATGAGACGGAGAACCTTCCTGTCGCGCACCATCGGTGTCGCGGCCGCATCGCTGTTCGCGCGCACCGCATGGGCGCAGCATGCCGGTCACGCGGGCATGGCCGGCATGGATTCGATGGACGACATGCCGGGCATGTCGGGTATGTCAGGGATGTCGGCGCACGCGCAGCACGGCAAGCTCGCACCGGGCGCGCTCGCGGCCGCCGACGCGCTGCCGGCCGGCGCGCCGCTCGCGACGTTGCGCACGCTCGCCAACGAAAGCCGCGAGCCCGGCACGTTCCGGGCCACGCTGGTTGCTCAACCGGTGGCGCGACCGCTGCTGCGCGGCGCGCGGCCGACCGCGTTCTGGCAGTTCGGCGCGGGCACGCAAGGGCCCGTTGTCGGCCCGCTGATCGACGTGCGCGAGGGCGATACGGTCGAGATCAGGTTCGTCAACAAGCTGCCGCAGCCGTCGACGATCCACTGGCACGGCCTGCCGGTGCCGCCCGACCAGGACGGCAACCCGTCCGATCCCGTCGCGCCCGGCGCGTCGCGCGTGTATCGCTTCACGCTGCCGAAGGGCAGCGCCGGCACCTACTGGTACCACCCGCATCCGCACATGATGACCGCCGAGCAGGTGTTCCGCGGGCTGGCCGGCCCGTTCGTCGTGCGCGCCGCGGACGATCCGCTCGCCGGCTGGCCCGAGCGCCACCTGTTCGTGTCGGACCTGAAGCTTGCACGCGACGGCACGATTGCGCCGAACGACATGATGGACTGGATGAACGGCCGTGAAGGCCAGTTCGTGCTGGTCAATGGCGCGCGCCGGCCGCGCATCGATGTCGCGGGCGACGAACGCTGGCGGGTCTGGAACGCGTGCAGCGCACGCTACCTGCGCATCGCGTTCGACGACGGCCGCGCGTTCGAGCACGTGGGCACCGACGGCGGATTGTTCGATGCGCCGCGGCGCGTGACGTCGCTGCTGATTGCGCCGGGCGAGCGCGCGGAGCTGCTGGTCCGCGCCGGCGACCGTGCGTCGCGCGCGGTGCTGCAGGCGGCCGAGTACGACCGCCGCAAGATGGCGATGTCGCACGACGACGGTCACGGCAGCCTGCCGCCCGACCCGGCGCTGGCACTGGCCGACGTCGCGTTCGCGCCCGCCGCGGCCCGCGCGCTGCCTGCCACGCTGCGCGCGGTGCGGCCGCTGGGCGAACCGGCCGCGCACAAGACGGTTGCGTTCGGCGAGGAAATGGACATGGACGCGATGATGAAGGGCGGCGCGCACGGCCGCCCGGCGGGCATGCGCTTCACGATCAACGGCGACACCTACGCGCCGCACCGCGCGACGCTGACGAGCCGCCGCGGCGACGTCGAGCGCTGGGAGATCCGCAATACGACGGACATGGATCACCCGTTCCATTTGCACGGCACGCAGTTCCAGGTGATCGAGCGGGCGTCGGGTGGTTCACGCATGAGCGAGCCGTTCCGCGCATGGCGCGATACGGTGAACGTGTGCAGCGGCGAAACCGTGTCGATTCTAGTCACGCAAGACATGCCGGGCGAGCGCATGTTTCACTGCCATATTCTCGAACACGAGGATCTCGGCATGATGGGCACGCTGAAGGTCGTGTAACTAAGCCGCGAATGCGTTTCACGCGCGGATTCGTTATCCGATCTGCATGCGCGACGAGACAATATGCGTTCAACGGTCGGGATTGAACGAAAAGGCCGGCCAATCGATTATCGACGGGCCGGCCTCAAAAAAAGAAACCCGGCGCAATGCGCCGGGTTTCTTCGTCAGATATCCGATGCCTTATACGGCCTGGATGTTCGACGCTTGCTTGCCCTTCGGCCCTTGGACGACGTCAAAGCTCACCTTCTGGCCTTCCTTCAGCGTCTTGAAGCCATTCATGGTGATAGCCGAGAAGTGCGCAAACAGATCCTCACCGCCCTCGTCGGGAGTGATGAAACCGAAGCCCTTCGCGTCGTTGAACCATTTAACGATACCAGTTGCCATTTCCTACTTCCCCTGTCACACAGTCGCTGCTACTTACCACGAGCACGCTCGAAAAGCTAAACGACCGGAAAATGCAGCCGTTCCCCCCTCACAAGCTCACCTCGGCCCCTTTCGTTTCGCCAACCGGCGAATTGAAAAAAGTGCCAGCTTGATTGTTGGCGCTCTTTATTGGAGTGTCAAGTGGAATTTTTAGACGTTTAGAGGGTCGTTGTAAAGAACCCATTTTCAGGGTTTTTCCGGCTTTGCCTGGCTGCATGCGGCCAAGCGCGAGGGCTTGAAAAGCCGCATAATCGGCTCATATACCAGGCTCGAGTGACACGCGTTCGAGTCGTCCCGGCTTGTGGGATACTGGATGCGGACACGACGTTCCGGTGCGATTCCCCCTGACGGTTCGTGTTCCGCGCCACGCGTGAAAGCCGGCACCGCAGCCGGCTTTCGTATGGCGCGAAGGCGATCGCGTGTTCCGGGATACCGGGGAGGGCGCCGGCCGGTCGGTCGGGTAATGGCAGGATTGCGGGCCTGTCCGAGTTGTTTAGAATGGGTGTATGGCGATTATCCCGGACAAGCAGGACAGTACCGTCCTGGAACGCAAGCAGCAGAAGCTGAAGCCGCCTTCGATGTACAAGGTGGTGCTGCTGAACGACGACTTCACCCCGATGGAGTTCGTCGTGATGGTGGTCCAGGAGTATTTCAAGAAGGATCGCGAGACGGCCACGCAGATCATGCTGAAGGTCCATCGCGAAGGACGAGGGGTATGTGGGGTCTATACGCGGGACATCGCGTCGACCAAGGTTGAGCAAGTCGTTACCCATGCGCGGCAGGCAGGGCATCCGCTGCAGTGCGTGATGGAGGAAGCATGATTGCCCAGGAATTGGAAGTCAGCCTGCACATGGCGTTCATGGAAGCACGCCAGGCGCGCCATGAGTTCATTACGGTCGAGCATCTGCTGCTGGCCCTGCTGGATAATCCGACGGCGGCCGAGGTGTTGCGCGCGTGCGCGGCAAACATCGAGGACCTGCGTCAGAACCTGCGCAATTTCATCCACGACAACACACCTACCGTCCCGGGCACCGACGATGTCGATACCCAGCCGACGCTCGGTTTCCAGCGCGTGATCCAGCGCGCGATCATGCACGTCCAGTCGACGTCGAACGGCAAGAAGGAAGTGACGGGCGCGAACGTGCTGGTCGCGATCTTCGGCGAGAAGGATTCGCATGCCGTGTACTACCTGCAGCAGCAGGGCGTCACGCGCCTCGACGTGGTGAACTTCATTTCGCACGGCATCGCGAAGACGAACAGCGGCGAAGCCGCGAAGTCGACCGACGCGAACGCGGAAAGCGAAGACGCGAACGCGCAGAAGGAAACGCCGCTCGCGCAGTTCACGCAGAACCTGAACCAGATGGCGAAGGACGGCCGCATCGATCCGCTGATCGGCCGCGAGCCCGAGGTCGAGCGCGTCGTGCAGGTGCTGTGCCGCCGCCGCAAGAACAATCCGCTGCTCGTCGGCGAAGCCGGTGTCGGCAAGACCGCGATCGCCGAAGGGCTCGCGTATCGGATCACGCGCGGCGAAGTGCCGGACATCCTCGCGAACGCGCAGGTGTACTCGCTCGACATGGGCGCGCTGCTGGCGGGCACCAAGTACCGCGGCGATTTCGAGCAGCGTCTGAAGACGGTGCTGAAGGAGCTCAAGGAGCGTCCGCACGCGATCCTGTTCATCGACGAAATCCATACGCTGATCGGCGCGGGCGCCGCGTCGGGCGGCACGCTCGATGCGTCGAACCTGCTGAAGCCGGCGTTGTCGTCGGGCACGCTCAAGTGCATCGGCGCAACCACGTTCACCGAGTATCGCGGCATCTTCGAGAAGGATGCGGCGCTGTCGCGGCGCTTCCAGAAGGTCGACGTGACGGAGCCGAGCGTCGAGCAGACGGTCGCGATCCTGCGCGGGCTGAAGTCGCGCTTCGAGGAGCACCACGGCGTCAAGTATTCGTCGGGTGCGCTGTCGGCCGCGGCCGAGCTGTCGGCGCGCTTCATCACCGACCGTCACCTGCCGGACAAGGCGATCGACGTGATCGACGAGGCGGGCGCCGCGCAGCGCATCCTGCCGAAGTCGAAGCAGAAGAAGACGATCGGCAAGGGCGAGATCGAGGAAATCATCTCGAAGATCGCGCGCGTGCCGGCGCAAAGCGTGTCGCAGGACGATCGCAGCAAGCTGCAGACGCTCGACCGCGACCTGAAGAGCGTCGTGTTCGGCCAGGATCCGGCGATCGACGCGCTCGCGGCGTCGATCAAGATGGCGCGCGCGGGCCTTGGCAAGATGGACAAGCCGATCGGCGCGTTCCTGTTCTCCGGCCCGACGGGCGTCGGCAAGACCGAAGTGGCGCGCCAGCTGGCGTTCACGCTCGGCATCGAGCTGATCCGCTTCGACATGTCGGAATACATGGAACGTCACGCGGTGAGCCGGTTGATCGGCGCGCCGCCGGGCTACGTCGGGTTCGACCAGGGCGGCCTGCTGACCGAAGCCGTCACGAAGAAGCCGCATTGCGTGCTGCTGCTCGACGAAATCGAGAAGGCGCATCCGGACATCTTCAACGTGCTGCTGCAGGTGATGGACCACGGCACGCTGACGGACAACAACGGCCGCAAGGCGGATTTCCGCAACGTCATCATCATCATGACGACGAACGCGGGCGCCGAGTCGATGCAGAAGGCGACGATCGGCTTCACGACGCGCCGCGAAACCGGCGACGAGATGACCGACATCAAGCGCCTGTTCACGCCGGAGTTCCGCAACCGGCTGGATGCGATCATCAGCTTCCGCTCGCTCGATGAGGAAATCATCATGCGCGTGGTCGACAAGTTCCTGATCCAGCTCGAGGAACAGCTGCACGAGAAGAAGGTCGACGCGCTCTTCACCGACGCGTTGCGCAAGCATCTCGCGAAGCACGGCTTCGACCCGCTGATGGGCGCGCGGCCGATGCAGCGGCTGATCCAGGACACGATCCGGCGTGCACTGGCCGACGAGCTGCTGTTCGGCAAGCTTCTCAACGGCGGTCATGTGACGGTCGACGTCGACGAAAACGACAAGGTGCAGTTGTCGTTCGACAAGCTGGCGAATCCGCCGCACAAGCCGAACGAAGAGACGGTCGAAGTCGAGTAAGCGATAATTCGTTGTTCATGCGAACGGCGCGGGAAGTTCTCCGCGCCGTTTCGTTTTATCCGGCGCCGGCGGCGCGATGGTGGGGCAGGGGAGTGGTAACGCAGTGACACGACAACAACGGTCGTTCGACGCTATCGTCGCGCGCGAACAAGGGCTGCGCCACGCGCTGACGTCGGGGCAGATGGCGATGATCGCGATCGGTGGCGCGATCGGCACGGGGCTGTTCCTCGGCAGCGGATTCGCGATCGGGCTCGCGGGCCCGAGCGTGCTGGTTTCGTATGCGATCGGTGCGCTGATTGCGCTGCTGCTGATGGGCGCGCTTGCGGAAATGACGGTCGCGCATCCGACGGCCGGCTCGTTCGGCGCCTATGCCGAGCATTACGTCGGCCCGCTCGCGGGCTTCCTGGTGCGCTATGCGTACTGGTTCGCGGTCGTGTTCGCGATCGGTACCGAGATCAGCGCGATCGCCGTGTTCATGAAGTACTGGTTCCCGGCCGTGCCCGGCTGGTACTGGGTGATCGGATTTTCCGCGCTGCTGATCGCCGTGAACCTCGCGAGCGTCACGCTGTACGGGACGGTCGAATACGCGTTCTCGCTGCTGAAGATCGCGGCGATCGTCGTGTTCATCGTGCTCGGCGCGTTTCTCGTGTGGTCGGCGCCGCCCGCATCGGGCATCGGTTTCGTGAACTACACCGCGCACGGCGGCTTCATGCCGAAGGGGCCGTGGGGCACCTGGGTCGCCGTGATCGTCGCGATCTTCAGCTACATGAGCATCGAGGCCGTCGCGATCGCGGCCGGCGAGGCGCGCGATCCGCAGCACGCGGTCACGCGCGCATTCCGCTCGACGGTGTTCCGGCTCGTGCTGTTCTACCTGCTGACGCTCGCGCTGATGCTCGCGATCGTGCCGTGGACGCAGGCCGGCACCGACGAAAGCCCGTTCGTGAAGGTGATGGCCGCGACGCACGTGCCGTATGCGGCGGGCGTGATCAACTTCGTGCTGCTGATCGCGGCGCTGTCGGCGATGAACAGCCAGCTCTACGTGACGACGCGGATGATGTTCAGCCTGTCGCGCGCGCAACTCGCGCCGGCGGTGTTCGGCCGGCTCGGCGCGAACGGCGTGCCGCGCGCCGCGCTGTGGATCTCGACGAGCGGCGTCGCGGTGGCGGCCGTGCTGGTCGCGCTCGCGCCCGATACCGCGTTCACGGTGATGATGGCGATCGCGATGTTCGGCGCGCTGTTCACGTGGCTGATGATCTTCGTCACGCACCTGCGGTTCCGTTCGCAGTATCGCGGCCCCGCGCTCGCGTTCCGGATGTGGGGGCACCCGTTCGGCAGCCTGGCCGGTGCGGGGCTCGTCGCGGCGATCCTGCTGACGACCCCTTTCACGCGCGAATTCCGGATGACGATGGTGGTCGGTGTCGTGTTCGTCGTGCTGCTGACGCTCGCCTACGCGTTGCACTACCGCCACCAGCACGCGCGCTGACCGCGGCGTCGCGAACCCGCGCCTGCGCGAATCGCGCAACCGGGCTGCACGTGGCGGTGCGCAAAAAGAAAAAGGGGCCGTGGCCCCTTTTTTCATGCTGTGTGGCTCAGTGGCGGCCGGTGCTGCCGAACCCGCCTTCGCCGCGATCGCTCTCGGTGAATTCGTCGACGATGTTGAATTGCGCCTGCACGACCGGCACGATCAAGAGCTGCGCGAGGCGTTCGAACGGGTTCAGCACGAATTCGGTCTGGCCGCGATTCCACGTCGACACCATCAACTGGCCCTGGTAGTCGGAGTCGATCAGGCCGACGAGGTTGCCGAGCACGATCCCGTGCTTGTGGCCGAGGCCCGAGCGCGGCAGGATCAGCGCCGCATAGCCGGGATCGGCGAGGTGGATCGCGAGGCCGGTCGGCACCAGCGTGGTTTCGCCCGGCTTCAGCGTGACCGGCGCGTCGAGGCATGCGCGCAGGTCGAGGCCGGCGCTGCCGGGGGTCGCGTAGGCGGGCAGGTAATCGCGCATGCGCGCGTCGAGAATCTTCAGGTCGAGTTTCATGCGGTCGTCGAATCGGTCGGGAAGGGCGCGGCGGCGTCTGCCGCCACGCAAGGGATCAGATCAGGCGGTTGTCCGGCAGGCGCTTCGCGATTTCGGCCACGAGCGTATGCGCGAGTTCGTCCTTGGGCGCGCGCGGCAGGCGCGTGAGGCCGGCCGCTTCGAACAACACGACTTCGTTGTCGTCGCGCCCGAACGTCAGCGGGCCGAGGTTGCCGACGAGCAGCGGCACGTTCTTGCGCTTGCGCTTCTCGTCGCCATGCACGTCGAGGTCGCCGCTTTCGGCCGCGAAGCCGACGCAGAACGGCGCATCGGGCAGCGCCGCGACCGATGCGAGGATGTCGGGGTTCTCGACGAACGCGAGCGCCGGCATCTTGCGGTCGGCCGTCTTCTTCATCTTATGCTCGGCCGGCTGGTCGACGCGCCAGTCGGCGACTGCGGCCACCGCGATGAAGATGTCGGCATCGTTCACGGCATGCATCACCGCGTCATACATCTGCTGCGCGGTCTGCACGTCCTGGCGGGTCACGCCCCACGGCGTGTCGAGCGCGACCGGCCCGGCGACGAGATGCACGTCGGCGCCGGCCTGTTGCGCGGCGCGCGCGAGCGCGAACCCCATCTTGCCGCTGGAGCGGTTCGTCAGGCCGCGCACCGGGTCGAGCGGTTCGAATGTGGGCCCGGCCGTGATCAGCACGCGGCGGTGCGCGAGCACCTTCGGCGCGAAGTGCGCGACGATCGCTTCATAGATCGCCTCGGGTTCGAGCATGCGGCCGTCGCCGACTTCGCCGCAGGCCTGCGCGCCCGAATCCGGGCCGAGCACCGACACGCCGTCCGCGCGCAATTGCGCGGCGTTGCGTTGCGTGGCCGGGTTCTGCCACATCTGGCGGTTCATTGCGGGCACGACGAGCAGCGGACAGTCGCGCGCGACGCACAGCGTCGACAACAGATCGTCGGCGAACCCGTGCGCGAGCTTCGCGAGGAAATCCGTCGAGGCGGGCGCGATCACGATCGCGTCGGCTTCGCGCGACAGGTCGATGTGCGCCATGTTGTTGTCGATGCGCGCGTCCCACTGGCTCGTATAGACGGGCCGGCCCGACAGCGCCTGCATCGTGACGGGCGTGATGAACTGGGTGGCGGCGTCGGTCATCGCGACCTGCACGGTCGCGCCGGCCTTCACGAGCAGCCGCGTGAGTTCGGCGATCTTGTAGCAGGCGATGCCGCCCGTCAGGCCGAGAACGAGGTGTTTTCCTGCGAGTTCTGCGTGTGCCAACTCAGGCCTCCTGGGGTCAAACGGAACGGCCGGCGCGAAGCCGGCCGTCGACACGGAGTATGCGCGCTCAGCGCGCGCCGCGCACGCGCCGGAGCTCGTCGTAGATCAGCAGCACCGCGCCGACCGTGATCGCCGAATCGGCGAGGTTGAACGCCGGGAAGTGCCACGCGCCGACGTGAAAATCGAGGAAGTCGATCACGTGGCCGTAGACGAGCCGGTCGATCACGTTGCCGAGCGCGCCGCCGAGGATCAGCGCGAGCGACACGCTGAACAGCCGCTGGTGGCCGTGGCGCTTCAGCAGGAAGCAGATCACGAGCGTCGCGCCGACGCCGAGCGCGGTGAACGCCCAGCGCTGCCAGCCGCTCGCGGTCGACAGGAAGCCGAACGCAGCGCCGCGGTTGTACACCAGCACGAGGTTGAAGAACGACGTCAGCGCATGCTGCGCGCCGTACGCGAATGTCTTGAGGATCGCGATCTTCGACAGCTGGTCGAACAGGATCACGATCAGCGAAATGCCGAGCCAGGGCGCGAGCGCGCCGCTGGCCGGTTTCGACAGGGTCTTCGCCATAATTTAAGCAGCGCTCCGGATTTCGCCGTTTTCAAACAGGTTCGAGAAGCAGCGGCCGCACAGCGTCGGATGATCGGCGTGTGCGCCGACATCTTCACGGTAGTGCCAGCAGCGCTCGCACTTCTGGTACTTCGACGCGGCCACGTCGACGCTTTCCTGCGCTTCGTCGTCGACCTTCACGACGGTCGCCGCCGACGTGATCAGCACGAACTTGAGATCGTCGCCGAGGCTCGTCAGCGCGTCGTAGCGCGCGCCGCTCGCATGCACGGCCACTTCGGCCTGCAGCGACGAACCGATGCGGTTCGCGGTGCGCGCTTCCTCGAGCGCCTTCGTCACGTTGCCGCGCACGTCGCGCAGCAGCGCCCACTTGTCGATCAGCGCGGCCGAGCCGGCGACTTCCGGATACGCATAGTAGGTTTCCGTGAAGATCGTGTCGCTCGCCGGCTGGAACACCTTCCACGCTTCTTCCGCCGTGAACGACAGGAACGGCGCGAGCACGCGCAGCAGGCCGTGCGTCAGGTGATACAGCGCGGTTTGCGCGGAGCGGCGCGCGCGCGAATCGGCGGCGCTCGTGTACAGGCGATCCTTCAGCACGTCGAGGTAGAAGCCGCCGAGGTCTTCCGAGCAGTACGTCTGCAGCTTCGCGACGACCGGGTGGAATTCGTACTTCTCGTAGTGGCCGAGCAGTTCGGTCTGCAGTTGCTGCGAGAACGCGACCGCATAGCGGTCGATCTCGAGCCATTCGTCGGCCGGCACCGCGTGCTGCGCGAAATCGAAATCCGACAGGTTCGCGAGCAGGAAGCGCAGCGTGTTGCGGATGCGGCGATAGCCTTCCGTTACGCGCTTCAGGATTTCCTCGGAGATCGCGAGTTCGCCCGAGTAGTCGGTCGATGCGATCCACAGGCGGATGATTTCCGCGCCGAGACGGTTCGCGACTTCATGCGGGTCGATGCCGTTGCCGAGCGACTTGCTCATCTTGCGGCCTTCGCCGTCGACCGTGAAGCCGTGCGTGAGCAGGCCCTTGTACGGCGCGTGACCGTCGATCATCGATGCCGTCAGGAGCGACGAGTGGAACCAGCCGCGATGCTGGTCCGAGCCTTCGAGGTACAGGTCGGCCGGGAACTGCAGCTGATCCTTGTGCGAGCCGCGCAGCACGTGCCAGTGCGTCGTGCCCGAATCGAACCACACGTCGAGCGTGTCGCGGTTCTTTTCGTACAGGTTCGCGTCGTCGCCGATCAGCTCGCGCGGGTCGAGCGATTGCCACGCCTCGATGCCCGACTGCTCGACGCGCTTCGCGACTTCCTCGAGCAGCTCGAGCGTGCGCGGGTGCAGCTCGCCGGTTTCCTTGTGCACGAAGAACGCCATCGGCACGCCCCACTGGCGCTGGCGCGACAGCGTCCAGTCGGGACGGTTCGCGATCATGCTGAACAGGCGCTGCTTGCCCCACGACGGGTAGAACGCGGTCGCGTCGACGCCTTCGAGCGCCGTCTCGCGCAGCGTCTTGCCGCCGTCGCGCGGCGTCACGTCCATGCCGGCAAACCACTGCGACGTCGCGCGGTAGATGATCGGCGTCTTGTGGCGCCAGCAGTGCATGTAGCTGTGCGTGTACTTCTCGCTGCGCAGCAGCGAGCCGGCCGCGTTCAGCGCGTCGACGATCTTCGGGTTCGCGTCCCAGATCGACAGGCCGCCGAACAGCGGCAGCGATTCGATATAGCGGCCGTCGCCCATCACCGGGTTGATGAAGTCGGAATCGGTCATCCCGTGCGCCTTGCACGACTGGAAGTCCTCGATACCGTACGCGGGCGACGAGTGCACGACGCCGGTACCCGTGTCGGTCGTCACGTAGTCGCCGAGATAGACGGGCGCGGTGCGCTGGTAGCCGGGGTGGGCCGAGGCGAGCGGGTGGTGGAAGCGCAGGTTCGCGAGCTTCACGCCGGGCGCGGTCGCGACGACGCGGCCGGTCAGCTTGAAGTCGGCCATGCAGGCTTCGACGCGCTCTTGCGCAATGATCAGCAGCCCGCGCTCGGTGTCGACCAGCGCGTAGACGATTTCCGGATGGAGGTTCAGCGCCTGGTTGGCGGGAATCGTCCACGGCGTGGTGGTCCAGATCACGATGCCGCCGTCGGCGCGCGGCAGCGCCGGCAGGCCGAACGCGTGCGCGGTCTTTTCCGGTTCCGCGAACGCGAACATCACGTCGATCGTCGGGTCGGTGCGGTCCTTGTACTCGACTTCCGCTTCCGCGAGCGCCGAGCCGCAGTCGAAGCACCAGTTGACCGGCTTCAGCCCGCGGTACACGTAGCCCTTCTCGATGATCTTGCCGAGCGCGCGGATTTCTTCCGCCTCGTTCACGAAGTTCATCGTCTTGTACGGATTCGCCCAGTCGCCGAGCACGCCCAGGCGCTTGAAGCCGACCTTCTGCTTCTCGATCTGCTCGGTCGCGTACGCGCGCGCCTTGCTCATCACCTCGGCCGCCGGCAGCGACTTGCCGAACTGCTTCTCGATCTGGATCTCGATCGGCATCCCGTGGCAATCCCAGCCCGGCACGTACGGTGCGTCGAAGCCGGCCATGTTGCGCGACTTGACGACGATGTCCTTCAGGATCTTGTTGACGGCGTGGCCGAGGTGGATGTCGCCGTTCGCATACGGCGGGCCGTCGTGCAGGATGAACTTCGGCCGGCCCTGGCTGGCCGCGCGGATCTTCTCGTAGATGCCGCGCTCCTCCCACTCCTTGACCCACTGCGGCTCGCGCTTGGGCAGGTCGCCGCGCATCGGGAACGGCGTGTCGAGCAGGTTGACCGGATACTTGGCCTGCGGTTTCGAATCGGCTTTCTTGTTGCTCATGATGGGATCGCTATCTAAATCGGGGGACGCTCGGCGTCGTGAATCGGGTAGGCGCGCGACGGGGCGGCGCGAGGGTGCGGCGCGAGGCGCCGCCGTCCGGATCAGCTAATTCGGTCGGTAGCCGACGTCGCGAAGCCCGTCGCGCGGCTGCCCGGCGCACGGTCGCGTTCGACGAAATAAGCGCGTGCATTCGCGACGTCCAGCGCGATCGCGCGCGACAGCGCCTCGAGATCGTCGAACTTCGCCTCGTCGCGCAGCTTCTTCAGGAATTCGACACGGATCAGCTTGCCGTACGCATCGCCGTGCCAGTCGAGCAGGTGGACTTCAAGCAGCACGCGGCCCGAATCGTCGACGGTCGGGCGCAGCCCGAGGCTTGCGACGCCGGGCAGCGGCTCGGGGCCGAGGCCGTGCACCTGCACGACGAAGATGCCCGCGAGCGCCGGCCGCTTGTGCGCGATCGGCAGGTTCAGCGTCGGGAAGCCGAGGTCGCGGCCGAGCTTGAGGCCGTGCGCGACGTGGCCGCTGATCGCGTAGCCGTGGCCGAGCGCCTGCGCGGCCGCGTCGAGATCACCCGCGGCGAGCGCCGCGCGCACGCCGGAGCTGGAAATGCGCGTGCCGTCGCTGCCGGACACCGTGCCCATCTGTTCGACCTCGAAGCCGTGCAGCTCGCCGGCCGCCTTCAGCGTGTCGAAGGTGCCCGCGCGCTTCGCGCCGTAGCAGAAATCGTCACCGACCATCATCCAGCGCGCGTGCAGCCCGTTCACCAGCGTGCGCTCGACGAACGCCTGCGGCGACTGGCTCGCGAAGGTGTGGTTGAAGTGCTCGACGACGACGCGGTCGACCCCGTGGTCGCGCAATGCTTCCAGCTTGTCGCGCAGCATCGCGATGCGCGGCGGCGCGCCGGCCGGGTTGAAGAATTCGCGCGGGTGCGGCTCGAACGTCATCACGCACACGGGCAGGCCGCGTGCGTCCGCTGCCGCGCGCACGCGCGCGAGCAGGGCCTGGTGCCCGCGATGGACACCGTCGAAGTTGCCGATCGTCAACGCGCACGGGGCGCGGCTCTCGGCGTTGGGCAGGCCGCGGAAGACTTTCACGATAGCGGATGCAGCGTCGGGGGAATGGGCGGTGGGATGCCGCAAAGCAGAAGATTATAAACGTTCGGGCGGCCCGACGGCCGAGAAGGCGGGAAACGCGAAGGCGAATGGTAAAATTCGCGGATGAAAAAACTCGTGATCCTGATTTCCGGTCGCGGCAGCAACATGGAGGCCATCGTCCGCGCGTGCGCGCAGGAACGCTGGCCGGCCGAGATTGCCGCCGTGATCGCCAACCGGCCCGATGCGGCCGGGCTGGCTTTTGCCGCGTCGCACGGGGTGGCGACCGCGGTGGTCGACCACCGGTCGTTCGACGGCCGCGACAGCTTCGACGCGGCGCTCGCCGCCGAGATCGACCGTTTCGCGCCCGATCTCGTCGTCCTCGCCGGCTTCATGCGCATCCTCACGCCCGCATTCGTCAGACGATACGAAGGCCGGCTGCTGAACATTCATCCGTCGCTGCTGCCGAGCTTCAAGGGCATCCACACGCATCAGCAGGCGCTGGATGCCGGCGTCGCGCTGCATGGCGCGAGCGTGCATTTCGTCATTCCCGAGCTCGACAGCGGCGCGATCGTCGCGCAGGGCGCGGTGCCCGTGCGCGCCGGCGACGACGCGGCCGCGCTCGCGCGGCGCGTGCTGACGGTCGAGCACGTGCTGTATCCGCGCGCGGTGCGCTGGTTCGTCGAGGGGCGTTTGCGCCTCGAGGACGGCCGTGCAGTGGTCGCGCCCGAAGAGGCGCGCTGGATTTTCGCGGATCAACCGCAAACCGAAACGAGTGAGGGCGTATGAAGCTGCACGGATTCCTGATTGGCCAGACCGAAACCCTGCTCGCCGAGGTGCTGAAGTTCGCCGGCCCCGCCGACGCGACGACGAGCCGGTTCTTCCGCGCGCACCCGAAGCTCGGGCATGCCGAGCGCGGCGTGATCGCCGAGGCCGTGTTCGCGGTGCTGCGCCGGAAGATGGAGTTTTCGCATCTGGCCGAGAGCGGCACCGGCACGCCCGCGCGGCGCCTGACGCTGCTCGGCCTGATGCAGACGATGGGGCGCAATGCGCTGAAGCCGTTCCTGTCCGACACCGAGTCCGCATGGCTCGAGCACGTGTCGAAGATCGATCCGGCGAGCCTGCCCGTGCGCATTCGCACGAACCTGCCCGACTGGATTCACCAGGCGCTGTCGGCCCGCTTCGACGCGGACGAGCTTGCGCAGCTCGCCGCCGCGCTGAACTACCCGGCGCCGCTCGACCTGCGCGCCAACGCGCAGAAGGCGAGCCGCGACCAGGTGATCGAAGCGCTGCGCGTGAGCGGCATCGACGCGGGCGCGACGCCGTTCGCGCCGTTCGGCGTGCGCGTGGTCGGCAAGCCGGCGCTGACGCGCCTGAAGCTGTTCGAGGAAGGCGCGATCGAGGTGCAGGACGAAGGCAGCCAGCTGCTGTGCTCGCTGGTCGCGCCGCGGCGCGGCGAGATGGTCGTCGATTTCTGCGCGGGCGCGGGCGGCAAGACGCTCGCGCTCGGCGCGATGATGCGCTCGACCGGGCGCCTCTATGCGTTCGACATCTCGGAGAAGCGCCTCGCGAAGCTGAAGCCGCGCCTCGCGCGCAGCGGGCTGTCGAACGTGAACCCGGTGCTGATCGACAGCGAGCACGACGCGAAGATCAAGCGGCTCGCCGGCAAGATCGACCGCGTGCTGGTCGACGCGCCGTGCAGCGGCCTCGGCACGCTGCGCCGCAATCCGGACCTGAAGTGGCGCCAGACGCGCACCGCGATCGACGAGCTGACGCCGAAACAGGCGTCGATCCTCGCGAGCGCCGCGCGGCTCGTGAAGAAGGGCGGCCGGCTCGTCTACGCGACCTGCAGCGTGCTCGACGCCGAGAACGAGCGCATCGTCGAGCAGTTCCTCGCCGATCACCCCGAGTTCGTGCTGGTGCCGGCGCAGCAGGTGCTGGCCGACCAGCGCATCGAGCTCGAGACGGGCGACTACCTGTCGCTGTGGCCGCACCGTCATGCGACCGACGGCTTCTTCGCCGCGGTGCTCGAACGCCGCGCCGCGCAGTAACGACCGGCCGGACGGACGATGGAGAATCTGCAGAGCCGCCTGCTGTCGCACCGGCTGGAATCGGTGATTCGCGATTTCCACCAGCCGGTGATGATCTGGCAGGCGGCGATCCTCGTCGGTGCGCTGTGTTTTGCATGGGTGGCCGCGCGTTTCGTGCACGGCCGGATCGATGCGCGGCGGCGGGCGGCCGGGCGCGCGCCCGGCGCGGGTGCGCAGAGCCTGAAGCGTGCGCTGTTTCCGCTGTTCGGCAGCGTGTTCGTCGGCGGCGCGCAGCTCGCGTTCGAGCCGTTCATGTCGACGTCGCTGCTGTCGCTCGCGCTCGTGCCGCTGTTCGGCATCGGGCTGATCTACGTGCTGTTCTTCTTCGCGCGGCGCGTGTTCGCACGCGACGGCCACACGCACGCGTGGCTGTCGATCGTCGAGAAGATTGTGTCGACCGTCGTGTGGGCCGCGATGGTGATGACCGTGCTCGGCATCCAGCGCGACGTGCTCGGCTGGCTCGACAGCGTGCAGTTCCGGGTCGCGACCGCGCACCTCACGCTGCTGTCGGTGATCTCCGGCGCGCTGTGGGTGTGCGTGACGCTGATGGTCGCGATGTGGCTCGGCTCGGTGCTCGAGGATCGCCTGTCGCGCGCGAGCACGCTCGACGCCAACCTGAAGGTCGTGCTGTCGCGGGTCGGCCGCGCGCTGCTCGTGTTCGCGGCGATCCTGATCGGGCTGTCGCTCGTCGGCATCGACGTGACGGTGCTCGGCGTATTCGGCGGCGCGGTGGGCGTCGGCCTCGGCTTCGGGCTGCAAAAGATCGCGAGCAACTACGTGTCGGGTTTCATCATCCTGCTCGACCGCTCGTTGCGGCTCGGCGATGCGATCAGCGTCGGCGGGCTGCAGGGCGTCGTCACGCAGATCCGCACGCGCTACACGGTCGTGCGCGGCCTCGACGGCAACGAGACGCTGATCCCGAACGAGAAGCTGATCACCGACGTCGTGCAGAACCAGTCGTCGTACCTGACGCGCGGCTATGCGAAGGTCGCGGTGCAGGTCGCGTACACGAGCGACGTCGAGCAGGCACTCGCGTTGCTCGCTGACGCGGCGAAGGACGTGCCGCGCGTGCTGGCCGAGCCGGCGCCGACCCCGTACCTCGTGAGTTTCGGCGCGGACGGGATCGATCTGGAGCTCGGTTTCTGGATCGAGGATTCGGCGAAAGGCACGTCGGGCGTGCGCTCGAGCGTGAACCGCAACATCTGGCGGCTGTTCGGCGAGCACGGGATCTCGATTCCGTTTCCGCAGCGCGAAGTGCGCGTGGTCGGGCTGCCGGACGGCTTTCTCGCGGCGGGCGCGGCGGCCAACGGTGCGCTGGACGGGCACGCGCCGCCGGCGTAGCGGGCGCGGGCGGTCAATCGTACCGATTCCGCGGCCGAAACCGGATCGCGGGGCTTTCCGAGTCCGCGCATGGACCGCGCGGATTGCGTCAGGGCAAGAAAATATTCATTTTTTACAAAGACTTGGAGCGGTTGAAGTAAAATTCTGGTCTACACGCGGTATGCTTTCATTCTTCTGACGCCAGCGTGGCGTCGCTCTCATCACGGGTAACTGCCTTGTTGAATTCTGTGCTCGATTTTCTTTCCCACGGGCTCCTGCATTTTTCGTGGTGGCAAGTCGCGTTGTTCGCGCTCGCCGTCACGCACGTCACGATCATCGGCGTGACCGTCTACCTGCACCGCTGCCAGGCGCACCGCGCGCTGGAGCTGCATCCGATCGCGAGCCACTTCTTCCGGTTCTGGCTCTGGATGACCACCGGCATGCTGACCGGCCAGTGGGCCGCGATTCACCGCAAGCACCACGCGAAGTGCGAGACCGAGGAAGATCCGCACAGCCCGCAGACGCGCGGCATCTGGAAGGTGTTCCTCGAGGGCGCCGAGCTGTACCGCGCGGAAGCGAAGAACGAAGAGACGATGCGCAAGTTCAGCCACGGCACGCCGAACGACTGGCTCGAGCGCAATGTGTACTCGAAGTACCCGATTCTCGGCATCAGCATGATGATGGTGATCGACGTCGCGCTGTTCGGCGTGCTCGGCCTGACCGTGTGGGCCGTGCAGATGGTCTGGATTCCGTTCTGGGCCGCTGGCGTCGTGAACGGCTTCGGTCACTTCTGGGGCTATCGCAACTTCAACTCGGCTGACGCGAGCACGAACCTGTTCCCGTGGGGCATCGTGATCGGCGGCGAGGAACTGCACAACAACCACCACACGTTCGCGACGTCGGCGAAGCTGTCGAACAAGTGGTACGAGTTCGACATCGGCTGGATGTACATCCGCATCATGTCGGCCTTCGGTCTCGCGAAGGTGAAGAAGGTCGCGCCGACGCCGCGCCTGAACAAGCCGAAGACGGTGCTCGATCAGGAAACGCTGCAGGCCGTGCTGTCGAACCGCTACGAAGTGATGGCGCGCTACGGCAAGGCCGTGAAGCGTGCGTACCGTCAGGAGCTTGCGCATCTGAAGGAACTCGGTTCGAGCGAGAAGTACCAGCTGATGCGCGGCGCGCGCAAATGGTTCCACAAGGACGCCGACGGCCTCGACGAGCCGCAGAAGAAGCTGCTGCCGGAAATCTTCGCGAACAGCCAGAAGCTGCATACGTACTTCCAGCTGCGCCAGGATCTCGCCGCGATCTGGGATCGTTCGACCGCATCGCGCGAACAGCTTCTCGCGCAATTGCAGGATTGGTGCCATCGCGCAGAACAAAGCGGCATCAAGGCGCTGCAGGAATTCGCGACACGCCTGCGTCGCTACGCCTGATTCGAAATCGATTAGAATCTCAGGACGTCACAAACCCCGCGTTGGCGGGGTTTTTTCATTTGGGCCGCTGGTTTTTGACGGATCGGCGGCGCCGGGATTGGTATGAGGTTTGGGGCAGGAGATATGGAGATGCAATCGACGATCAAACCCGTCGAGTACGACCGGCCCATCGCAACGGGGACCGTGTGTGGCGTCGGACAGGCATGGGCCAAGGTGCCCGACGCGCCGTCCGCCGAGGAGCGCGCTGCGCTGAAGGCGCGCATCAAGGCGTTGCTCGCCCGTGAAAAGGCCGTGCTGGTCGCCCACTACTACGTGGATGCCGAACTGCAGGAGCTGGCCGACGAAACGGGCGGCTGCGTCGCGGATTCGCTCGAAATGGCCCGCTTCGGCCGCGATCACGACGCGCAGACGCTGGTCGTCGCCGGCGTGCGCTTCATGGGCGAAACCGCGAAGATCCTGAGCCCGAACAAGCGGATTCTGATGCCCGACCTCGACGCGACCTGTTCGCTCGACCTCGGCTGCCCGGTCGACGAATTCTCGGCGTTCTGCGATGCGCATCCGGACCGTACCGTCGTCGTCTACGCGAACACCAGCGCGGCCGTGAAGGCGCGCGCGGACTGGATGGTCACGTCGTCGATCGGTCTCGAGATCGTTGCCGACCTGCATGCGCGCGGCGAAAAGATCATCTGGGCGCCGGACCGCCATCTGGGCAGCTATATCCAGAAGAAAACCGGTGCCGACATGCTGCTGTGGCAGGGCTCGTGCCTCGTCCACGACGAGTTCAAGGGCATCGAGCTCGACCTGCTGCGCGCCGAATATCCGGACGCGAAGGTGCTCGTACATCCCGAGTCGCCGGAAAACGTCGTGGCGCAGGCCGATGTCGTCGGTTCGACCACGCAACTGATCGACGCGGCCGTCAAGTTCGACGCGAAACGCTTCATCGTCGCGACCGATCTCGGCATCCTGCACAAGATGCAGCTTGCCGCGCCCGGCAAGACCTTCATCGCCGCGCCGACGGCCGGCAACAGCGCGACCTGCAAGAGCTGCGCGCACTGCCCGTGGATGGCGATGAACGGACTCGCGAACCTCGCCGACGTGCTCGAACGCGGTCACAACGAGATCTTCGTCGATCCGGCGATCGGCGAGCGCGCGCGTTTGCCGATCGACCGGATGCTCGAATTCGCGGCTGCACACAAGAAGCGCGTGCAGGCGAGCGGCGACCTGCAGCGCGACCAGCAACTGTTCGCGAACGTGGGGCCCGCATGAGCAACGCCGTCTCCCCGCTGTTCGACGCCGTCCGCGCCCAATACGGCGCGGCATTCGACGAAGCGATCGCGCGCAACGTGGCCGATGCGATCGCCGAAGACGTCGGCCCCGGCGACCAGACCGGGCGCCTCGTGCCGGCCGGCGAGCGCCGCCGTGCGCGGATCATCGTGCGCGAGGAAGCCGTGCTGTGCGGCGTGCCGTGGTTCGAGGGCGTGATCGCACGGATCGATCCGTCGATCGTCGTGCAATGGCGCTATCGCGAAGGCGACCGGATGACGCCGGATTCGACCGTGTGCGAACTCGAAGGGCCGGCGCGCGCGCTGCTGACGGCCGAGCGCAACGGGCTGAACTTCCTGCAGTTGCTGTCGGGTGTCGCGACCGCGACGCGCCGTTACGTCGATCGCGTCGAAGGCACGCGCGCGAAGATCCTCGACACGCGCAAGACGCTGCCGGGGCTGCGGCTCGCGCAGAAGTACGCGGTGCGCGTGGGCGGCGGTGAGAACCAGCGTCTCGCGCTGTACGACGGCATCCTGATCAAGGAGAACCACATCGCGGCGGCAGGCGGTGTCGGCGAGGCGCTCGACGCGGCGTTCGCGCTGGAGTCGGGCGTGCCGGTGCAGGTCGAAGTCGAGACGCTCGCGCAGCTCGACACGGCGCTCGCGCATCGCGCGCAGTCGGTGCTGCTCGACAACTTCACGCTCGACATGATGCGCGAAGCGGTGCGCGTGACGGCGGCCAGGGCCGTGCTCGAAGTGTCGGGCGGCGTCAATTTCGATACGGTGCGTGCGTTCGCGGAGACGGGCGTCGATCGTATCTCGATCGGCGCGCTGACGAAGGACGTGCGGGCGACCGACTATTCGATGCGGATCGTCGACTGACCGAAACGCGTTCGTCAGACAAAAAGCCGTTGGCGCGCACACGCCAACGGCTTTTTTCTTGGGCTGCGGTCGCCGCCGGGAAGGGCAGTGCGCCGCTCAGCGGCGCGAGCGCGGCGTGAGCACGCTCGGCAGCGCCTTCGGCAGCGTATGCGGCCAGTCGCGGCTGTAGTGCAGCCCGCGGCTTTCGCGGCGCGAGTACGCGCTTTTCACGATCAGCGTGGCCACGTCGACGAGGTTGCGCAGTTCGAGCAGATCGCGCGTCACGCGGAAATTCGCGTAGTACTCGTGGATCTCGTCGCGCAGCAGCGACAGCCGGTGCTTCGCGCGCTCGAGGCGCTTGTCGGTGCGCACGATGCCGACGTAGTTCCACATCAGGCGGCGCAGTTCGTCCCAGTTGTGGGCCACGACGACTTCCTCGTCCGCATCCGACACGCGGCTTTCGTCCCATGCGGGCAGTGCGGTGGGCGTTTGGGCGTCGAAGCCGGCCGCTTCGATCGCCTCGGCCGCCGCGCGGCCGATCACGAGGCATTCGAGCAGCGAGTTGCTCGCGAGCCGGTTCGCGCCGTGCAGCCCCGTATACGACGTTTCGCCGACCGCATACAGGCCGGCGAGATCGGTGCGCCCCGCGAGATCGGTGACGACGCCGCCGCACGTATAGTGCGCGGCCGGCACGACGGGGATCGGTTGTTTCGCGATGTCGATGCCGAATTCGAGGCAGCGCGCATGAATCGTCGGGAAATGTTCGCGCAGGAACGCTTCCGGCTGATGGCTGATGTCGAGATACACGCAGTCGATCCCGCGCTTCTTGATCTCGAAGTCGATCGCGCGTGCGACGATGTCGCGCGGCGCGAGCTCGGCGCGCGGATCGTGTGCGGGCATGAAGCGCGTGCCGTCGGGCAGCTTCAGCAGGCCGCCTTCGCCGCGCACGGCTTCCGAAATCAGGAACGACTTCGCGTACGGATGGAACAGGCAGGTCGGGTGGAACTGGATGAATTCCATGTTCGACACGCGGCAGCCTGCCCGCCATGCCATCGCGATGCCGTCGCCGGTCGCGGTGTCGGGGTTCGTCGTGTACAGGTAGACCTTGCCCGCGCCGCCGGTGGCGAGCACCGTATGCGGCGCCTCGATCGTGATCGTGCGGTCGTGGTCGACGTCGAGCGCATACAGGCCATGACAGCGGCGGCCGGGCAGGCCGAGCCGGTCCGACGTGATCAGGTCGATCGCGTGGTGGTTTTCGAAGAACGTGATGTTCGGATGCTGGCGCGCGTGCGCCGACAGCGTCGCGAGCACCGCATGGCCGGTCGCATCGGCCGCATGGATGATCCGGCGGTGACTGTGGCCGCCTTCGCGCGTCAGGTGAAAGCCGAGTTCGGCCGCGTCGTCCTTCGTGAACGGCACGCCTTGCGAGATCAGCCATTCGATCGCTTCGCGGCCGTGCTCGACGATGTAGCGCGTCGCGCCTTCGTCGCACAGCCCGCCACCGGCGACCAGCGTGTCGTCGACGTGGTTCTCGATGCTGTCCGCCGAGTCGAGGACCGCCGCGATGCCGCCCTGCGCGTGATCGCTTGCCCCCTCCATCATCGAACGTTTCGCGATCAGCGCGACACGTCGCGTGCTGGCCAGGTTGAGTGCGACCGACAGCCCTGCCAGGCCGCTGCCGACGATCGCCACGTCGAATTTCATGCTGCATCTCCATCGTTACGCTTTTTGATCTTGCGTTCCGTCGGTCGTCGCCGCGGAAAGGGGAGAGCATACCGCGTCGGGCGCGAGCGCGCGCGCCAAAACAAAAAGCCCCGCAGGAGCGGGGCTTTTCGGTCGCCGTCAGGCTGGCAGAAACCGGAGATTACTTGATCTTGGTTTCTTTGTATTCCACATGCTTGCGGACGACGGGATCGAACTTCTTGATCGCCATCTTTTCCGGCATGTTGCGCTTGTTCTTCGTGGTCGTGTAGAAGTGACCCGTACCAGCGGTCGACTCAAGCTTGATCTTGTCGCGGGCGCCTTTTGCCATGATTCTGCTCCTTGGGCTTAGGCTTCGCCGCGTGCGCGCAGGTCAGCGAGCACGGAATCGATGCCGTTCTTGTCGATCAGGCGCAGACCGGCGTTCGAGACGCGCAGACGCACCCAGCGGTTTTCGCTCTCAACCCAGAACCGGCGGTTTTGCAGGTTCGGGAGGAAGCGGCGCTTCGTCTTGTTGTTGGCGTGGGAAACGTTGTTGCCGCTCATCGGCGCTTTCCCAGTTACTTGGCATACGCGTGCCATGAGAGCACTCCTAATACGCTAAATTCGGGGTTCGATCGCCGGTGAAGGTTCCATCGCACCGCCACGTGATCCATGGCTGCACTCAGAACGCCGTAGCCCTTACAGACAAGGCCCTTCGATGGCTAGAACTGGTTGGAAAAAAGACAGACGGCGATTCTAGCAGAAAAAGTTCAGAAAAATCAAACCTAATTTCGCTTCGCCGTTGCGGCGCCCTGGGGAAGGGCCGCCGCGCCACAGTCTACAGCCAACCGGCCCGTGCGAACGAAAAAGTATCGCTGACGCCGACGACGACGTGATCGAGCAGCCGCACGTCGACGAGCTCGAGCGCGTCCTTCAGCACGCGGGTCAGGCGGCGGTCTTCCGCGCTCGGCTGCACCGCGCCCGACGGATGGTTGTGCGCGACGATCAGCGCGGCGGCGTTCTGTTTCATCGCCTGCCGCACGATCTCGCGCGGGTAGACGGCCATGCGCGTGAGCGAGCCGCGCGCGATTTCCTCGATGTCGATCATGCGGTTGCGGGCGTCCAGGTAGACCGCGACGAACACTTCGTGCGGGAGCGTGCCGATCTTCATGCGCAGGCAATCCTCGACGGCGCCGGGCGAATCGATCTGCATGCCGTCCCGTGCTTTTTCCTCCAGCATGCGCCGGGCGATCTCGGTGACCGCGACCAGCCGCGCGGAGCGCGCGGGGCCGATGCCGGGGTGCGCCTCGAAATCGTCGGCGCCCGCTTCGAGCAATCCGCGCAGCGACTTGTATTGAGCGATCAGTTCGCGGGCGATGACGAAGACGTCGTGACCGGGCTTGCCGGTGCCGAGCAGCAGCGCGATCAGCTCGTCGTCGGTCAGCGCGGCCGGCCCGCGCTCCAGCAGTCGTTCGCGCGGCCGCTCGGGCCGCCAGTCGGCCGGGCGGCGCTTGCGCCGGTTGATCGGGATAACGCGGGCCGGCGAATCGGCCGGCGCGTCGGCGGTGTCGCGGCATTCGGCCGACGGCAGGATGAGGCAGGGTGATGGCATGGTCTGAACTCCATTGGCGGCGGGCGGCATGCGCGACGTCGTCGCACTTTCCGCCTTGCACGCTCAGGTGACTTACAATATTGGCTTTGCGCCGGGCCATTCGGCCGTAGCGGGCGCCGACCGAACGAGTAATTCATGAGCCTCATCGATCTATCCGAAGTGAAGCCCGGTTCCCACGTCACGTTGCATTACCGGCTCGCACTGGCCGACGGCGCCGACATCGTCAACACCTTCTCGGACAAGCCGGCCACGCTGTTGCTGGGAGCGGGGCAACTGGCGCCGTCGCTGGAACAGATTCTGCTCGGGCTCCGGGTCGGCGACCACTCGACTTTTCAGCTAGCGCCCGAGCAGGGGTTCGGGCCCCGCAATCCCGACATGCTCCAGCGCGTGACGCTGTCGACGCTGCGCGAGAACGGGATGGTCGGCGACGACTTCACGCCGGGCGAACTCATCGAGTTCAACGCACCGGATGGCGGTCGTTACGCGGGGGTGCTGAAGGAAGTCAGCGAGACCTCGGCGCTGTTCGACTTCAACCATCCGCTCGCGGGCCAGGCGCTCACGTTCGAAGTGAAAATCATCGGAATCCTGTAATCATGAGTACCACCGATACGCTGTCCGGGCAGACCGTCGCCGCCGACGCCGAAATCCTGCTGGCCCAGCCGCGCGGTTTCTGCGCGGGCGTCGACCGCGCGATCGAGATCGTCGAGCGCGCCATCGCGATGCACGGCGCGCCGATCTACGTGCGTCACGAAATCGTCCACAACAAGTACGTGGTCGAGGATCTGAGGAAGAAGGGCGCGATCTTCGTCGAGGAGCTCGAGGAAGTGCCGGCCGGCAATACCGTGATCTTCAGTGCGCACGGTGTGTCGAAAGCCGTGCGCGACGAGGCCGACGTGCGCGGCCTGCGCATTTACGACGCAACCTGCCCGCTCGTCACGAAGGTGCACGTCGAGGTGGCGAAGATGCGCCAGGATGGCGTCGACATCGTCATGATCGGGCACAAGGGCCATCCGGAAGTCGAAGGCACGATGGGCCAGGTCGAGCGCGGCATGCACCTCGTCGAAAGCGTCGAGGACGTACAGAAGCTCGAGCTCGCCGATCCCGAACGCATCGCGCTCGTCACGCAGACGACGCTGTCCGTCGACGACGCGGCCGAGATCATCGGCGCGCTGAAGGCGAGGTATCCGAAGATCCGCGAGCCGAAGAAGCAGGACATCTGCTACGCGACGCAGAACCGCCAGGACGCGGTGAAGTTCATGGCGCCGCAATGCGATGTCGTGATCGTGGTCGGCAGCCCGAACAGCTCGAACTCGAGCCGGCTGCGCGAAGTGGCCGAAAAGCGCGGCGTGGCCGCGTACATGGTCGATGCACCGGACCAGATCGATCCGGCGTGGGTCGCCGGCAAGCGCCGCATCGGCGTGACGGCCGGCGCGTCGGCGCCCGAGGTGCTCGCCCAGGCCGTGATCGCGCGGCTGCGCGAACTCGGCGTGCGCAACGTCCGCGCACTCGACGGCATCGAGGAAAACGTGTCGTTTCCGCTGCCGCGCGGGTTGAACCTGCCGCCCGCCGCCTGATTGCCGCATCGCACCCCGCGGAACACCGAAGCGCGCCTTCCCGGCGCGCTTTTTTTGTGCCTCGAAATTCATATCGCAACCATTATTCCCAGCGATGGTGCAACCCGGTTGCTCTCGGCTCGCGCAATCGTGTCTCAAAATTGGTTGCAATGCAGGAAAACCCCATCGAATCAGGAATATTGGCGGCCTATAAATGGAGTTACAATGCGGCCGTTTTCAAGCCGGAATGGCTTTGAAACGGGTTTTGGCAAGGCGCGGGAGACCATTCAATGCATGTGAAGTTGGCTTACGCCGTGTCCGTCGCCGCACCGGTTGCAATGCTTGCCGGTTGCAGCAAAAAGAGCGACGACGGGGCGGGCAGGAAGGCTGCGGGGTTCGCGGCACCATCGGCCAGCGGCGTGCGCGCCGCCGGAACCGGACGGGCGGCGCCATCGGCGCGCCGTCTCGTGCAACAGGGCAGGGACAAGGAAAACGGGGCACGTTTGACGATCGAGGAAATCAACGCGCTTGGACCGGCGACCGGTCCGGCAGCGGGCATGCCGGCTGCATCGCGGCAAGCCGCCGGTCGACGGAAGCCGGACGATCGCGGCGTTGCCGGCAGCGTGCAGACGCCTCTGTTCCCCCTTCAATTCGATTCGACGAAACAGCGCGCCGCCGCGACCGACCGTGTCGTGGCGCGCCGTCTGGTTCGTACGATGGATTCCGATGCAGTCCTGACGAACGTCGGGCGCGGCCGTCGCAACGCCTTGTCGGGCGACGTGGCGCGGAATCCGATCCGTCCTGGCGCGATGCTTGCATGGCACCGGACGGACCAAGGCACGGATGCCGGGAAACCGGACGACGGCCGTCTCGGCATGCTGCCCCACGACTTCAAGGAGGCCACGAACACCGTCCTCGATGTCGTGACGATTTAGCGACGGGACTCATGACGGCACCGGATCAGTGCGGTGCCGTTTTTGTATCCGCTCCGGCGGCAGGTCCGGCCGTACAGGCCGGGCGGCGCGCGCCGGGACGATCCACCCTTACCGGTATCGACTAGTACCCGCAGTGTCGCCGAGAAGGCGCGATTCCTCGCTTACCCGCGGGGCGCAACGTCCTCCGGCAGCACGGGCCAAGGAGCTTTAAATGGATATTTTCGTCCAGCAGGTTCTCAACGGGCTGGTGCTCGGCAGTGTGTACGCCATCATCGCGTTGGGATACACGATGGTGTACGGCATTCTCGGCATCATCAACTTCGCGCACGGCGACGTGCTGATGATCGGCGCGATGGTCGCGCTGTCGGCCATCACCGTGCTGCAGAATCACTTTCCCGGACTCGGCAACGTCGCGACGCTGACGATCGGCCTGGGCATCGCCGCGGTCGTCTGTGCGTTCGTCGGCTTCACGATCGAGCGCGTCGCGTACCGGCCGCTGCGCCGCGCGCCGCGCCTCGCGCCGCTGATCACCGCGATCGGCGTGTCGATCCTGCTGCAGACGGCTGCGATGATCATCTGGTCGCGCAACCCGCTGCCGTTCCCGCAATTGCTGCCGACCGACCCGATCAACGTGATCAAGGCCACCGACACGACGCCCGGCGCCGTGATCTCGGTCACCGAAATCGTGATCATCGCGGTCGCGTTCCTCGTGATGGGCGGCCTGCTGCTGCTCGTGCACAAGACCAAGCTCGGCCGCGCGATGCGCGCGATCGCCGAAAGCCCGAATACGGCGAGCCTGATGGGCGTGAACCCGAACTTCGTGATCTCCGCGACGTTCATGATCGGCTCCGCGCTCGCCGCGCTGGCCGGCGTGATGATCGCGTCCGAATACGGCAACGTGCACTTCTACATGGGCTTCATCCCCGGCATGAAGGCGTTCACGGCCGCGGTGCTCGGCGGGATCGGCAACCTCGGCGGCGCGATGGTCGGCGGCGTGCTGCTCGGCCTGATCGAGCAGCTCGGGGCCGGCTACATCGGCAACCTCACGGGCGGCGTATTCGGCAGTAACTACCAGGACGTGTTCGCCTTCGTCGTGCTGATCATCGTGCTGGTGTTCCGTCCGTCCGGCCTGCTGGGCGAACGGGTCGCGGACCGCGCGTAACGGAAGGGGAGCAAACAACATGACATCCATTCAACCGATCGAATCGTCGACGTCGCTCGTCGAAGAGCGCAACACCGCCAAGACCGTCGTCATCGGCCTCCTCACTGCGGTCCTCGTGATCGCCGCGCCGATCGTGATCGGCTCGGCCGGCGGCAACTACTGGGTCCGCGTGCTCGACTTCGCGATGCTGTACGTGATGCTCGCGCTGGGCCTGAACGTGGTGGTCGGCTTCGCCGGCCTGCTCGACCTCGGCTACATCGCGTTCTACGCGGTGGGCGCGTACACGGCGGCGCTCCTGAGCTCGCCGCACCTGACCTCGCAGTTCGAGTGGATCGCGGCGCTCGCGCCGAACGGCCTGCACGTGCCGTTCCTGCTGATCGTGCCGATCGCGATGGCGCTCGCGGCGACCTTCGGGATCCTGCTCGGCGCGCCAACGCTGCGCCTGCGCGGCGACTACCTGGCGATCGTCACGCTCGGCTTCGGTGAAATCGTCCGGATCTTCATGAACAACCTCGACCGTCCGGTGAACATCACCAACGGCCCGAAGGGGATCACGGGCATCGATCCGGTGCACGTCGGCGGCTTCAACCTGTCGCAGACGCATACGCTGTTCGGCTTCCAGCTGCCGTCGGTGTACATGTACTACTACCTGTTCGTGCTCTGCTCGCTGCTGGTGATCTGGGTGTGTACGCGTCTGCAGCACTCGCGTATCGGCCGCGCGTGGGCCGCGATCCGCGAAGACGAGATCGCCGCGAAGGCAATGGGCATCAACACCCGTAACGTGAAGCTGCTCGCGTTCGCGATGGGCGCGTCGTTCGGCGGCCTGTCGGGCTCGATGTTCGGCGCGTTCCAGGGCTTCGTGTCGCCCGAGTCGTTCACGTTCTGGGAATCGATCGTCGTGCTCGCGTGCGTGGTGCTCGGCGGCATGGGCCACATCCCGGGCGTGATCCTGGGTGCGGTGCTGCTCGCGATCTTCCCGGAATTCCTGCGTTCGACGATGAGCCCGCTGCAGCATGCGCTGTTCGGTCATGACATCGTCGATACGGAAGTGATCCGTCAGGCGCTGTACGGCCTCGCGATGGTGATCATCATGCTGTATCGCTCGGAAGGCCTGTGGCCCGCGCCGAAGCATGAGGACAAGATCGCGAAACTGGCGAAGCGCAACAGCAAGAAGCCGGTGCGCGCGTAACCTACGGACAAGGGGATAAACACATGAGCGACAAGCAAATCCGACTGTCCGTCTCGGGCGTGAACAAGCGCTTCGGCGGGCTGCAGGCGCTGTCCGACGTCGGCCTGCAGATCAAGGAAGGCGAGATCTACGGGCTGATCGGCCCGAACGGCGCCGGCAAGACCACGTTCTTCAACGTGATCACGGGCCTTTACACGCCGGACTCCGGCGACTTCAAGCTGGACGGCACGAACTACACGCCGACGGCCGTGCACCAGGTGGCCAAGGCCGGCATCGCGCGCACGTTCCAGAACATCCGCCTGTTCGGCGGGATGACGGCGCTCGAGAACGTGATGGTGGGCCGCCACGTGCGCACCAAGCACGGGCTGCTCGGCGCGGTGTTCCAGACGCCGGCCGAACGTCAGGAAGAGCGCGAGATCAAGGAACGCGCGATCGAGTTGCTCGACTACGTCGGCGTGCTGCAGTACGCGGACTACACGTCGCGCAACCTGTCGTACGGTCACCAGCGCCGGCTGGAAATCGCCCGTGCATTGGCGACCGACCCGAAGCTGCTCGCGCTCGACGAGCCGGCAGCCGGGATGAACGCGACCGAGAAGGTCGAACTCACGCGCCTGCTCGACAAGATCCGTTCGGACGGCCGCACGATCCTGCTGATCGAGCACGACGTGAAGCTCGTGATGGGGCTGTGCAACCGGATGACGGTGCTCGATTACGGCAAGGTGATCGCCGAGGGTCTGCCGCAGGACGTGCAGAAGAATCCGAAGGTGATTGAGGCATATCTCGGCGCAGGGGTGCACTGATGGCAGCGGCAATGTTGAAAATCAAGGGCTTGCAGGTCAACTACGGCGGCATCCAGGCCGTCAAGGGCGTTGACATGGAAGTCCGCCAGGGCGAGCTCGTGACGCTGATCGGCGCGAACGGCGCCGGCAAGACCACGACGATGAAGGCGATCACCGGCCTGAAGCCGTACTCGGCGGGCGACATCGAGTACGATGGCAAGTCGATCAAGGGCGTGCCGTCGCACGAGCTGCTCAAGCGCGGCCTCGCGATGGTGCCGGAAGGCCGCGGGATCTTCGCGCGGATGTCGATCATCGAGAACATGCAGATGGGCGCGTACCTGCGCAACGACAACGACCAGATCAAGAAGGACGTCGACCGGATGTTCGGCTTCTTCCCGCGCCTGAAGGAACGGGCGACGCAGCTCGCGGGCACGCTGTCGGGCGGCGAGCAGCAGATGCTGGCGATGTCGCGCGCGATTCTGAGCAAGCCGAAGCTGCTGCTGCTCGACGAGCCGTCGATGGGGTTGTCGCCGATCATGGTCGAGAAGATCTTCGAAGTGGTGCGCGAGATCTCGAAGGAAGGCATCACGGTGCTGCTGGTCGAGCAGAACGCACGCCTCGCGCTGCAGGCAGCCGATCGCGGCTACGTGATGGACTCGGGCACGGTCACGATGGAAGGCGACGCGAAGCAGATGCTCGACGATCCGAAGGTGCGCGCCGCGTATCTGGGCGAGTAAGCGATCGAACGAACGAGTCCGGTTGCGCGCGTCGCACCCGGGCTGTCGAAAGCCGTTACGGGAAACCGTGACGGCTTTTTTTCGTATGGGGCGATTCGCGTCGAACTGTGCGCACGAAGGCGACTCCATTCGACTATTGGATCGTGCATGCGGCTGGCGCGCCGGCCGCCCGCAGCCCGCAAACCGACACACGGGCCGCGTAGCATCGATTACCCATCGGCACACGGAGAACGCGCATGAGTCTGGACTACGGTTTCGTGAAGGCGAAGGTGAAGTCGATCGCGAAGCTGAAGGGTTCGCCGCACGGCAGCGAGATCCAGTATCACGTTCACCTGACGCTGGCGCTGCCGGCAGGTGACTGGGACGTCGCGATCAACGTCGGTACCAACGACGCGGACGACCTGCTGAACTACAAGCTCGTCTACGATTTCCATCATCCGGTCACGCAGACGCTCGCGGCCGCGGCCGAAGGCTACACGGACCTGACCGGGCAAACGGCGTTGCCCGCGCTCGACTATCTGCGCAGCGACATCCTGGGCGACACGGGCGCGTGGCGCGCGAGTGCGGTGATGGACGGCACCGAGCATCCGGAGCCGATCCCGTCGCTGCTGCGGCTCGTGAACGCCGCGCAGTCGCAGGGGCTCGACGTCGTCGTGTTCGGCCGCACCTATGCGCAAGGCAACGGCATCCACGACACGCACATGAACCAGGGCTCGACGGGTCCGAACTACCTGCATCGCGCGGGCGACGACCACAACGATCACAACGACGTGTGGCAGGACGGCGCGCTGCTCGTGCGCGTGAGCGACACGCAGTGGGCCGCGTATTTCGCGGCGTTCGAACAGCAGGCCGTGCCGACCGACGCGCTCGGCAATCCGCTGCCGGGCGCGGGGCCGATCACGCGCTGAGCCGCGCGGCGGCCGGCGGCGGTTTTACGCGACCGGCAGCGTCTTGCCGAACGAGATGCGTTCCTCGACGCGATAGCCGAGCGCTGCGTAGAAGCGGCATGCATCGTCGTTGCCGGGCAGCACCTGCAGGTTGATCTTCATGCAGCCGCGCGCGGCGAGCGCGCGTTCCGCATGCGCGATCAGCGCGCGGCCGACGCCGAGCCGGCGCGCGTCGTTCGCGACGCCGAACGAGTAGAGCCAGCCGCGATGTCCGTCGAAACCGGCCATCAGCGTGCCGACGACGCGCGCGCCGCTGATCGCGACGAAGAACAGTTCCGGCTGCGTCGCGAGCTTCAGCTCGATCGATCGCAGCGGATCGCGGTGCGGGGGCGCACCGGTCTCGTCGTACTGCGGGAACGCGTCGCGCCATACCGCGAGCACGGCATCGGTGTCGGCGCGTTCGAACGGGCGGATCGCGACAGCATCGGCGGCGGCATTCATCGCGGCGGTCTCCTTACAGCGTGTCGAGGATCGACCGCAGCATCGCCATCATCTGGTCGATTTCCTCGGTCGTCACGTTCAGCGCGGGCATGAAGCGCAGCAGGTTCGGCCGTGCGGCGTTCAGCAGCAGGCCGTCCGGTTGCATGTCGCGCGCCTTCTCGACGATCTGCGGGCCGATGTCCTTGCCGAGCAGCAGCGCGCGCAGCAGGCCTTCGCCGCGCTCGCCCTCGAAGCCGCGTTCCTCCGACAGCTCGAGCAGCTTGCGCTTCAGATACTCGCTGCGCGCGCGCACCCCTTCGAGGAAGCCGGGCGCGACGAGCTGCGAGATCACCGAATAGCCGACCGCCGTCATCAGCGGGTTGCCGTTGTACGTGCCGCCCTGGTCGCCGGCCTCGAACACCGCGACATCGGCCTTCGACAGCAGCGCGCCGAGCGGTACGCCGCCGCCGATGCCCTTCGCGAGCGTCATGACGTCCGGCTCGATGCCGGACAGCTCGTACGCGAACAGCGTGCCCGCGCGGCCGCAGCCGCTCTGCACTTCGTCGACGATCAGCAGCAGGTTGTGCTGCTTCGTCAGCGCGCGCAGCGCCTGCATGAATTCACGCGTGGCCGGGATCACGCCGCCTTCGCCCTGGATCGGCTCGAGCATCACGGCGACGGTCTTGTCGGTGATCAGCTTCTCGACCGACTCGATGTTGTTCAGCTCGGCCTTCGGGAAGCCCGGCACCTGCGGCGCGTAGATCGTGTCCCAGCCCGGCTTGCCGCTGGCCGACATCGTCGCGAGCGTGCGGCCGTGGAAGCTGTGGTCGAACGTGATGATCTCGTACGCGCCGTTCCTGAACTTGCGGCCCCACTTGCGCGCGAGCTTGATCGCGCCTTCATTAGCCTCGGCGCCGCTGTTCGTGAAGAACACCTTGTCGAACACGCTGTGCTGCGTGAGCAGACCCGCGAGCTTCGCCATCGGCTCGTTGTAGAACGCCGGCGACGGATTCAGCAGCTTGTCGGCCTGTGTCTTCAGCGCTTCGACGATGCCGTCGTTGCAGTGGCCGAGGCTGTTGACGGCCCAGCCCTGGATGAAGTCCAGATAGCGCTTGCCCGTGTGATCGTAGAGCCACGAACCCTTGCCGTGCGTAAACACGATGTCGGGGCGGTTCGTGATGTACATCAGCGAGTCGATCGGATAATCGTTCAGGGGCATGGCAGCAGACTCCAGCGGGCGTTGAAAGGGAAACGGGCAATAAAAAAGCCACGGAAGGCCGTGGCTGGTGGGTCGAACAGCTTGTGCGTAACCGGTGAAGCGGAGGAGGGTTACGCGCGAGTCCGTGACGAGCCGGCGGCATCCGGGCGGAGCGGCGAGCGGCGACGTCGGAGAGCGGACAGGAAGCGGTTCATGTGCGCAAGCATAAGGCATCCCGCGCCCCACTGTAAACCGCCGCGATGCCACGGATGTGACACGGCGGCGCGCAGCGGGGCGCGGGCGCGCCCGCCGCTCAGACCGGATGCGCGAGGTCGGCGGCGCTCGTGAACGAGTCCGCGTAGAACTCGTCGGCCGGCAGCGCGTGGTGCTGCGTGAAGTCGCGCTGCGCGGATTCGACCATCACCGGCGCGCCGCACGCATAGACCTGGTGGCCGGACAGATCGGGCAGGTCCTCGATCACCGCCCGGTGGACGAAGCCCGTGCGGCCCGTCCACCGGTCGGCGTCGTCCGGCTCGGAGAGCACCGGCACGTACTTGAAGTTCGGGATCTCGCGCGCCCACTGCTCGGCGAGTTCGGCGAGATAGATGTCCTTCTTGCGGCGCGCGCCCCAGTAGAGCGTCATCGGACGCGTGATGCCCGAGTGCTTCACGTGCTCGATGATCGCCTTGATCGGCGCGAAGCCGGTGCCCGACGCGAGCAGCACGATCGGCTTGTCGGAATCCTCGCGCAGGAAGAACGTGCCGAGCGGGCCTTCGAAGCGCAGGATGTCGCGCTCCTTCATCGCGCCGAATACGTGGTCGGTGAACTTGCCGCCCGGCATGTGGCGGATGTGCAGCTCGATCGGGCCTTCCTCGTGCGGCGCGTTCGCCATCGAGTAGCTGCGGCGCGAGCCGTCCTTCAGGATGAATTCGACGTACTGGCCCGCGAGGTACTGCAGGCGTTCGTTGGCCGGCAACTGCAGCTTCACGACCATCACGTCGTCCGCCTTGCGTTCGAGCGCGGCGATCCGGCACGGCAGCTTCTTCACCTGCACGCCGTCGACGCCGGCGATTTCGCGCACGTCGATCTCGAGATCGCATTGCGCCTTCGAGCAGCACAGCAGCGCGAGGCCGCGCGTGCGTTCGTCGTTGGACAGCGCCGACGCGGCGTGCGGGCCCTGTTCGATCTGGCCCGACACGATCTGGCCCTTGCAGGAGCCGCACGCGCCGTTCTTGCAGCCGTACGGCAGATGGACGTTCTGGCGCAGCGCGGCCGCCAGCACGGTTTCATCCGACTCGACCTGGAATTGCCGGCCGCTTTGCTTGAGAGTGACGTTGAATGCCATAGAACCAAACTAGAACAAAATGGGGGGACCGTGCATGTCGCGCACGGCAGCTACAATGCAAAACCGTTGCGCGTCGCGCAACGGCGGCTACTGATCTCGCAACCAACATGATCGCGACACGAATCCTGCGCCGTCCGCGCGTACTGATCGTCGGCTGCGGCGACGTCGGCATGCGCTGCGTCGCGCAATGGCGTGACGCGCGCCCCGACCTGCGCATCCTCGCGCTGACGAGCCACCCGGCTCGCCGCGACGAACTGCGCGCCGCGGGCGCGACGCCGATCGTCGGCGACCTCGATCGCCGGGCGACGCTCGGCCGCCTCGCGGGCCTTGCCCGCACGATCCTGCATCTCGCGCCGCCGCCATCCGGCGGCCGCGACGACCGGCGCACGCGTGCACTGATCGCCGCAACGGCCATGCCCGCGCGTCGGCCGGCGGTACCGCCGGCATCGGCAGTCGGCCGGCTCCGAACGCTGCGCGGCGCGGCGCGACAGGCCGGCGCGTCCGTGCGGGCAGCGCGTATTGTACCCGAGGGTCTTCGCGCGCCGAGGCTGGTCTACGCCAGCACGACGGGCGTCTACGGCGACTGCGGCGGCGCGCGCATCGACGAAACGCACCCGCTGCGCCCCGCGAACCCGCGCGCATTCCGGCGCGTGTCGGCCGAGCGGCAACTGCGTGCGGCGACGGTGCGCGGCGTGCTGTCCGCGCGCATCGTGCGCATTCCCGGCATCTATGCGGCGAACCGTCTGCCGGTCGCGCGGCTCGAGCGCGGTACGCCGGCGCTCGAGCCGGCCGACGACGTGTACACGAATCACATCCACGCGGACGATCTCGCGGCGATCCTGCGTCGTGCGGCCGAGCGCGGCAAGCCGGCGCGCGCCGTGCACGCGTCGGACGATACCGAACTGCGGATGGGAGAGTATTTCGACCGGGTCGCGCAGGTGCTCGGCCTGCCGAAGCCGCCGCGTGTCAGCCGCGCGGACGCGGAGCGCGTGCTCGAGCCGACGCTGCTGTCGTTCATGCGCGAGTCGCGGCGCCTGTCCAACGCACGGCTCAAGGCCGAATTGTGCGTGACGTTGCGCTATCCGACCGTAGACGATTTCCTTCAAACGCTCGCGCCGGGCGGTGCGTCAGGTGAGCGCCGGTAACGCCTCGATCAGCAGGAAGCACAGCAGCGCACCGATCAGCGCGCCGATCAGGTTCGGATGATATTTGTGCTTCAGATGCATCGCGGCCAGCAGGCCGCCGATCACGATGACGCCGATGACCGCGAACGCGATCATCACGGACGACAGTTCGAAAGAATGGTTGATGTTCATGGTGTCTCCCCCTGCATCACTGCTCTTGCAGCTTGTGATTTCAGTATAGCGGGGGAACCTGCAGCCGAGAGGCCGCCAGGCACCGAACGGTCGTGCGGATTTTCCCTTACAGGGTTTGGACGGGATTGCGCAGCATGGAAAGGTCGGCTTCGTCGAGCCACCGCCATGCGCCCGGCGCGAGATCGGCCGGCAGCGTGAACCCGCCGATGCTTTCGCGGTGCAGCAATTCGACGCGGTTGCTCGCCGCCGCGACCATCCGCTTGACCTGGTGGTATTTGCCTTCGAGCACGGTCAGCGCGAGCGTGTGCGGGGCGCGGGCGTCGGCGGCGACGGCCGCGATCGGCTTCGGCTCGCCATGTAGTTGCACGCCGGTGCGCAGCGCGTGCAATTGCGCATCGTCGAGCGGGTGGCGCACGGTCGCGACGTAGGTCTTCGGCACCTTGCGCTTCGGCGACGTGTACGCGTGCACGAACTGGCCGTCGTCGGACAACAGCAACAGGCCGGTCGTGTCCTGGTCGAGCCGGCCGACGCACTGCACGCCGCGCGCGACGAGCGGCGCGGGCAACAGGCTGAACACGCTCGCATGGTGCTGCGGATCGCGCGAGCATTCGTAGCCGGCCGGCTTGTTGAGCGCGAGATACGCGCGTGCGTGGAACGGCCAGGCCGTATCGTCGACCGTGAACACGAGGCCGTCGGTATCGAAGGTGGCGTCCGGGTCGGGCGCGACGGCGCCCGCGACGGCGACGCGGCCTGCTTCGATCAGGCCGCGGCACTGGCGGCGCGAGCCGAAGCCCTGGGTGTAGAGAATGCTTTCGAGATCCATAGCGCGCGCATTCTATCAAGCGCCGGCGCCCGACCGGCATGAACGCGTCTGCGCTGGTAAGCTGCCGGAACTGCGCCGCGCGAGGCGCCCGTTCATTCTTCACGGACAGTCCATGCGTTTCGATTCATTCCCGTTCGGCCGACACGTTGCCACCGTCATCGTGGCCGCGACCGTTTCGTCGGCCGCGTTCGCGCACGCGCATCTCGCAACGAGCGACCCGGCGGCGGGTGCGACGCTGGCTGCCGCACCGGCCGCCGTCACGATCGACTTCACCGAGCCGCTGGAGCCGGCATTCAGCTCGATCGTCGTCGTCGATGGCGCCGGCAAGACTGTGTCGGACGGCCGCGCGCGCATCGACGCGTCGAACCGCAAGCGGATGACGGTGCCGCTCGCGGCGCCCGGCACGGGCGCGTACACGGTGAAGTGGGTGGCCGTCGCGACCGACGGGCATCGCCCGCAGGGCGCGTACGGCTTCAGCGTGAAGTGACGCAACGGCGGCGGCAGGCCCGTGCCAGGATTGCCGCTCGCCTTCATCCGACAGGGAGGCTCCCGCATGAATCCGACGACGCTCGACGCACTCGCCGATTTTCCCCGTCAGCTCGAAGCGCATTTCGCGGCCGTGCCCGACGGCTATGCGCGCTGGACCCCCGACGACTGGGCCGGCATGCCGAGCGAGCATTTCTCGCCGCTCGGGCAGCTCTGCCACGTGCGTGACATCGAGATCGACGGCTATCACGTGCGGCTGCGTCGCATGCTCGACGAAGACCACCCGCTGCTCGTGTCGATCGATGGCGACGCGCTCGCGATCGAACGGCGCTACGACGACGCGTATGCGTCCGACGTGCTCGCGGCGATTCGCGACGCACGGCGCGAGACGCTGGCGCTGCTGTCACGCCTAACGCCCGAACAGTTCGAGCGTACCGGCGAATTCGACGGCTACGGTTCGCTGACCGTGCGCGGGCTGGTCCATTACCTGTGCAGCCACGACCAGCAGCACCTGGCCGGCATGCAGTGGCTGCTCGGCAAGATCGACGCGGCGCGGTACGCGCGCTGAGCCGGCCGGCGGCGGCGCCGCAATCGGTCGCGGAATCCGGCGCCGCCGTCGGTGCGGCAGATCACCTTGCGCGGCTTCGATTGGATCGGTTTTCTGGATAATCCATCCAGCGTCGACCGGCTGATCGGCGCGTCGCGTATGCCTACACTCCTAGCTTCGTTCAACGAAAAAAGGAGTCAACCGTGGCAACTCATACGCTCGCAGACAAGGTCGTCCTGATCGCAGGCGGCGCAAAGAATCTCGGCGGCCTGATCGCGCGGGACCTGGCGGGCCACGGCGCGAAGGCGGTGGCGATTCACTACAACAGCGCGGCGTCGCAGGCGCAGGCCGAGGAGACGGCCGCGGCGGTGCGCGCGGCTGGCGCGCAAGCCGCGACGTTCCAGGCGGACCTGACGACGGCCGCCGCGGTCGAGAAGCTGTTTGACGACGCGAAGCAGCGCTTCGGCAAGATCGACATCGCGATCAACACGGTCGGCAAGGTGCTGAAGAAGCCGTTCACCGAGATCAGCGAGGCCGAGTACGACGAGATGTTCGCGGTCAACAGCAAGTCGGCGTTCTTCTTCATCAAGGAAGCCGGGCGGCATCTCGAGGATCACGGCAAGCTCGTCACGCTCGTGACGTCGCTGCTCGGCGCGTTCACGCCGTTCTACGCGGCGTACGAAGGATCGAAGGCGCCGGTCGAGCATTTCACGCGCGCGGCGTCGAAGGAGTACGGCGCACGCGGGATCTCGGTGACGGCCGTCGGGCCGGGCCCGATGGACACGCCGTTCTTCTATCCGGCCGAAGGCGCCGATGCGGTCGCGTATCACAAGACGGCCGCCGCGCTGTCGCCGTTCAGCAAGACCGGGCTGACCGACATCGAGGACGTCGTGCCGTTCATCCGCCATCTCGTGACCGACGGCTGGTGGATCACGGGCCAGACGATCCTGATCAACGGCGGCTATACGACCAAGTAACCGGGCCGCTTGCGGCCGCGCGGCGCGCCGCAATGGCGCGTTTGCGTGGACAATGGACGGGCGCGCAGCCACGAGGCCGCGCGCCCGTTTTCTCTTGTCGCCGAAGCCAGCCGCGCTGCGTGGCGGCCGGCGCCGACCGTCGTTCGAACCCGGGTTTCCCGTCGATGGACAAACTGGATCAGGTCAGGATCTTCCTGCAGGTTGCCGAGATGGGCAGCTTCATCAAGGCCGCGCATGCGCTCGACGTGCCGCGCGCGACCGTGTCGGCGGCCGTCCAGCAACTCGAGACGGCGCTCGGCACGCGGCTGCTGCACCGCACGACGCGCCAGGTGCAACTGACCGCCGACGGCGCGCTGCTGCTCGAACGCGGCCGGCGCCTGCTCGCGGAGGCCGACGAACTCGACCGCCTGTTCCGGCGCCGCGACCGCGACGTGGTCGGGCGGCTGAACGTCGACGTGCCGAGCCGGATCGCCCGCCGCGTCGTGGCGCCCGCGCTGCCGTCGCTGTTTCGCCGCCACCCGAAGCTGCAACTGTCGCTCGGGTCCACCGACCGCGCGATCGACCTCGTGCAGGAGGGCGTCGATTGCGCGATCCGCGTCGGGCGGCTCGCGGACAGCAGCCTCGTCGTTCGGCCGCTTGGGCAGTTCACGCTGATCAACTGCGCGAGCCCCGACTACCTGCGCGAATGCGGCGTGCCCGAGCATCCGGATGCGCTCGCGCACGGGCACCGGGCGATCGGCTATGCGTCGCCGACGACGGGGCGCGAACTCGGCTGGGAATATTGCGCGGACGGGCAGCGGCACATGCTGACGCTGCCGAGCCGCGTGATCGTCAACAACGCCGAAACCTACATCGCCAGCTGCGTCGCGGGAATGGGGCTGATCCAGATTCCGCGCTTCGACGTCGAGCATCTGCTGGCAAGCGGCGCACTCGTCGACGTGATGCCCGGCCACCGCGCCGAGCCGATGGACGTGTCGGCCGTGTATCCGCACCGCCGGCATCGCTCGAGGCGGCTCAACGCGTTCATCGAGTGGTTCGGCGCGTTGATGGTGGAGGCATTGAACGACGAGGGCGCGAGCGACAGCGGCGACTGAAAGCGGCATCGTGCCGGTATCCGCGGCCGTCCGCCGATCACCGACTCGTGACGCCGCTCGATCGGCGCAGGCGCGAGACGGCGGCCCGTGCGGCGAGCGCGCCGCGCGTGCTCAGTCGGCGAACTGCCGCGTGCGCCCGGTGGCCCGCACCGCGTCGATCAGCGCGGCGCCGACGCCGGCGGGTTTCGACGCAAATGCGTAAAAGCGGGCGGCCGGCAGCGCTGGCAGGCCGTCGTGCGGCCCGCACGCGCGCAGGCCGTCGCGCAACTGGCTGCGCGCGAGCGCCGTGACCGCGAAGCCGGCGAGCGCGGCCGACATGCAGCCGGCCATGCTCGCGCTTTCGAACAGCACGCGAAACGGCCGCAGCGCCGCCGAGAGCGCGGACACCGCGGCTTCCCGATACACGCACGGTTCCGGAAACAGCGCGAGCGGCACGCGTTCCTCGGCGTCGAGCGCCGTATCGGCCGCGAATGCCCACACGAGCGGCTCCTCCCACAGCAGTTCGCCGGGCGTGTCGACCTGTCGGCACTGCTTGCCGAACACGACGTCGAGCCGGCCCAGCGATTGCTCCCGTAGCAGCGACGCGGTGATGCCGACTTTCAGTTCGATCGATGTGCGCGGATGGCCGTCGCGGAACGTGCGCAGCACCTGCGGCAGCCATGTGCCCGCGAAATCCTCCGACGCGCCGACTCGCAGCGGCCCGTGCGCCGGTGCGCCGCGCAGCCGCGCGCGCACCTCGCGCTCCATGTCGACGATGTTGCGCGCGTACGCGTACAGCGTGTCGCCGGCCGGCGTCAGCGCGATCCGGCGGGTCGTGCGCGCCAGCAGCACGGTGCCGGCCGCCTGTTCGAGCCGCTTGATGTGGCCGCTGACGGCGGACGGCGTCAACGCGAGGCGTTCCGCGGCCGGCGCGAACCCGTGGCTGTCGACGACTTCGAGAAAGGTGCGCAGCAGCGCGATGTCGAGCGCGGTCGACGCGGGATCGGTCGGCGGTTCCATGGATCGATTCAACGCGATATTCGAAGAGTGAATCATGATACTCCGCGAATCGTGATGAAAGGCCGACCTACCATCGGATGTTCATGCTGACCTGACGGAGTACACGATGACGACCTATACGCATGCGACGACCGCGTCGCTGGACGTTGCCTATCTCGAATGGAACCCGCGCGGCGAGCGCGTGGCCGTGCTGCTGCACGGCTGGCCGGACAGCCCGGTCGGCTGGGAGGCGGTGGCCGCGGGGCTGGCCGCACGCGGCTACCGCGTGCTCGCGCCCGCGTTGCGCGGCTTCGCGCCGACGCGCTTTCGCGACGCATCCGTGCCGCGCAGCGGCCAGCTCGCGGCGCTCGGGCGCGACCTGCTCGAATTCGTCGACGTGCTCGGCATCGAGCGGCCCGTGCTGGTCGGGCACGACTGGGGCGCCCGCGCGGCCGCGAACGCGTGCGGGCTGCGCGACGGTGCCGCATCGCAGCTGGTGATGCTGTCGGTCGGGTACGGCACCAACGATCCCGCCCAGCCGCTGTCGCTGCAGCAGGCGCGCAACTACTGGTATCACTGGTTCATGGCGACGCCGCGCGGCGAGCAGGCGCTGCGCCACGACCGCCGCGCGTTCGCGCGCCTGATGTGGGATACGTGGTCGCCGCCGGGCTGGTATCGCGACAGCGATTTCGACGCGGCAGCCGTCGCGTTCGACGGACCCGACTGGATCGACGTCGTACTGCATTCGTACCGGCAGCGCTGGGGCTTCGCGCCGGGCGCGCCGGCCTATGCCGACGACGACGCGCGGCTGAACCCGGCGCCCGTGCTGGCGGTGCCGACGCTCGTGCTGCACGGCGGCGCGGACACCTGCAACCATCCCGACAGCTCGGCGGGGCGGGAGCGGTTCTTCGCCGGGCGCTACGAGCGGCAGGTGCTCGACGGAATCGGGCACTTCCCGCAGCGCGAATCCGCGGCGGCGGTCGCGGACGCGATTCTCCGGTTCTGCGAGCGGGATTGACGCGCGCCGGCCGGCCCGGCGCGCGAACGATCAGCCGTCGATGCGCGGCGCGAGCAGGTCGCCCAGGCCGATGTTCCTGAACATCTCGCGGCGGATGCGATCGCCGACGCGGAACACTTCCTCGGCGCCGTCCTGCGACGGGTCGACGAACACGCGGTACGGGCGCTTGCCGGCCGGCGCCGCGACGAGTTCGGCAATCGCCGTGGCGACGGCGCCCGCGTCGGCGTCCGCCGGTTCAAGCGCGGCGAGGCCCTTCAACGCCTGATCGGCGACGCCCGCGTACGGCCCGCCGTCGTAGGCGGCTTGCACGGCGGTATCGGCCGGCTTGCCCGCATGGAGGAAGTGATTCGTGCCCCGCGTGAACGCGCCCGGCACGACGATCGACGTTTCGATGCCCCAGCGCGCGAGCTCGGCCGCGTAGGACACGGCGAGCGAGTCCATCGCGGCTTTCGCGGCGAAGTAGGGCGCGAGGAACGGCGGCGTGCCGCCGCGCGCCGACGAGGACGACACCCACACGAGCAGGCCGCGGCCCTGGCGGCGCAGATGCGGCAGCGCCGCGCGGTTCACGCGCTGGGTCGACACGACGTTGACGTCGTAGAGCTGCGCAAGCTGCTCGGGCGTGAACGCTTCGGCCGGCCCGAACACCATATGGCCGGCGTTGTGGACGACGACGTCCAGACGCCCATTGTCGGCGATCACGCGATCGATGGCGGCGTCGACGGAGGCGTCGTCGCCGACGTCGAGTTCGACGCTGCGCAAGTCGACGCCGTGTTGTTGCGCATAGGCGGCGATGGCGGCGACGCGCGGCGCATTGCGCCCGGCGCTCTCGCGCATCGATGCGTAGACCGTGTGACCGGCGCGGGCGAGCGCCTGGGCCGTCAGCAAGCCGAAGCCGCTGGACGCGCCGGTGACGAGGACGACTTGGTTCATGAGCATTCTCCTGGCGGAAAGATGAGGCGGCGGTGAGCGGTCCGTCAGCACATGCCGCCGTTGGCGCGCAGGATCTGGCCGTTGATCCACGCGCCGTCCGGGCCGGCGAGGAACGCGACGACGCGCGCGATGTCGTCGGGCTGGCCGAGCCGCTCGAGCGGGTTCAGCTTCGCGAGCCGATCGATGAGTTCGGGGCTCTTGCCCTGGAGGAACAGCTCGGTCGCGACCGGTCCCGGCGCGACGGCGTTCACGCGGACGCCGCGCCCGCGCATTTCCTGCGCGAGCACCTGCGTGAGGCTTTCGACCGCGGCCTTGCTGGCGACGTACACGCCGTACGTCGGCATGCGCATGCCGATGACGCTGGTCGACAGGTTGATGATGCGCCCGCCGTCGCGCACCCGCCTGGCCGCTTCGCGGCAGACGTTGAACGTGCCTTTCACGTTGATCGCGAACGTTTCGTCGAACAGCGCGTCGTCGCAGTCGGCGATGGCCGACAGCTTCATCACGCCTGCGGAATTGACCACCACATCCAGACCGCCGAATGCGTCGCGGGTGGCGTCGAACAGCGCGGCCACGGCCGCTGGATCGGCGACGTTCGCCTGCACCGCGACCGCATGGCCGCCGTCGGCGACGATTGCGTCGACCACTTCGCGGGCCGGGCCGGCGCTGCCGGCATAGTTGACGACGACCCGGAAGCCGTCCCGGGCGAGCTGGCGTGCGATTTCCGCGCCGATGCCGCGCGACGAACCCGTGACGAGGGCGACTTGTTCCGATGTGCTCATGTCCTGCTCCTGATGAAGGTTGAATGCCGTTCGATCCGGCGACAGGACTTACTGTAGGCTTCCTCGATCAATAAAAATAATGAATAATCATCAGTCAATGAATGACTGAAAGTATGTCTCATGGGATTCGACAGCAGATTGCTCAGCGGTATCGGCGTGCTCTCGGCGGTGATCGAGGCCGGCACCTTCGCGCGGGCGGGCGAGGCGATGGGGCTGACTCAACCGGCGGTGAGTCGCGCCGTCGCCCGGCTGGAAGAGCGGGTCGGCATCCGGATCTTCAACCGGACGGCGCGCGCGATCACGTTGACCGACGAAGGGCGACGCTTTTACGAGGCGGTCGCGCCGCTGCTGGCCGGCATCGAGGAGGCGGCGCTCGACGCCGGCCAGTCGAAGGCGCGCGTGAGGGGGCGGCTGCGGGTCAACGTGGACGGCACGTTCGGCCACTACGTGCTGGCGCCGCGGATGGCGGAATTTCTCGACCGCTTTCCCGACCTGTCGGTCGAAATCAGCGTGCGGGACCGGATGGGCGACCTCGTCGCCGACGGCTTCGACGTGGCGGTGCGCTTCGGCATCCCGGAGCCGTCGTCATATCGCGCGCGGCTGCTGCTCGAGACGCGCGTGCTGACCTGCGCGTCGGCGGCCTACGTCGCGCGTCATGGCGAACCGCGGCACCCTCGGGATCTCGCGGACGCTCACCGGTGCGTGCTGATCCGCGATCCGGTGACGGGGCGGCCGTACGAATGGGAGTTTCATCGCGGCAAGGAAGTCGTGCCGGTCGACGCCGCCGGCAGGCTGACGGTCAACGATACGGGCGGGCTGCTCGGCGCGTGCCTGGGCGGTGTCGGCATTGCGCAATTGCTCGAGCTCTATGCGCGGGACGTGCTGGCCGACGGGCGGTTGGTGCAGTTGTTGCCCGAGTGGGCGGACGAGACGTTCCCGCTTTATGCGTATCACCACGCGTCGAATCTCGTTTCGGCGAAGGTGAGGGTGTTTCTGGATTTCGTCCGCGAGTTGATGGCCTGAGCGTACCGGGCGGCAGGCCGCCGTCGATCACTGGGTGCGGTGCGGAACGCGCGCCATAAACAAAAAACCCGCGAAGCGGCGAGCTTGCGCGGGTTTCGACAAAGGCAGCGCATGACGCTGCGAAAGACTGGTGCCAGGGCCGGAATGAAATAATTCTATGTGAGGCCCGTAGTATAAGGGTGTTGCTTGTGTGGTGTTGCTGAGTTGCCCCCAGAGTTGCCCCCCGCGCTTCTGGCAGCCGCAGAATTCATATCGCTCTGCTGCGTGTGCCGTTCGGGCGAGGTCGTTCAGAAGATATCAACAAGCGTATCAGCGTAGGCTCGATCAGTCGAAGGCCGGTGCCGTGCGGAACGTTGCTGTGCCGCCGGAAGCAAAAATATCTGGAGATTTGGAGATAGACGGTTGTATCGGCCTGTAAGCCTTGTCTGGCAAGGCTGTGGTTATCTCCAAGTCTATCTCCAAAGTACACATTTTCTTGGAGATAAAGTTGGAGACAGACTGCTGAGCTATGGCGTCCGCACGACGACGTTGAGAGTTGCCCTGCCTTCTGGAACGCTGCGCGCAAAGAACGCCCCGCGCGCCCACACCCCCGAGCCGGCGTTACGCTAGAAAGTTACTTTGCAACCGTCGCATCACGTCAGTGATCGGCACGAGGACGCGCGGCATAATCGCGACAAGATTGATTCGGGGGCTGGCTGGCCGCGCAGCGGGTGCACATCACACCTGCGGTGGACTCGTCGCCGTCAATGCTTCTGCTACTTGCCACAGGCGAACCGAATCCGCGCTCGTGGCGGATCGGGGCTGTTTGGCAACGTGCGAGTTCCCGACGAGCAGAAAGCGGGGGCCGTAGAATGCGCCCTGAGTCGCTGTGGGGTCGACTGCCGCCTGCAAGAGCGAGTCCGTGGCCCATTTCACATCCATGGACGGTACAAGTCGGAACGATAGCCTCTTGCGGGTTGAATCAGTACCCATATTCGGACCGCTCGTCTGAAGGTTGGTGCGTGTATGGCCTGGATGGGCACTCGTACTGAGCAGGGGCCAGCCACGCTCGCGCGCAATTTCTGCCAATCGATTTGCCAACAGCAGGCAGGCTAACTTGGACTGCGCATACGCCGTCATGGGCTTGTACGACCTTTCGCCTTGAAGGTCGTCGAAATTGATTTTGGCACCAATTGCGGCGCTGCTTGTCATCGTGGCGACGCGAGGAGACTTCGCTCCAAGCAGAAGCGGCAACAGCAGATTGGTCAGTGCGAAGTGGCCTAGGAAATTGGTCGCAAACTGTAGCTCGAATCCGTCGGAGCTCAGTACACGGGTCGGCGGCATCATGATCCCTGCGTTGTTTACGAGCACGTCGAGAGGGCGTCCCTCCTCGAGCAACTGGCGACCAAAATTCCTCACACTCGAGAGGCTTGAGAGATCCAGCGTGCGGACCTCAATCGATGCCCCTGGAAACTCCTTGCGTATATCCCGGCGGGCGGCATCGCCTTTCGACTCGTTGCGTACAGCCATGATGACGTCGGCACCAGCCGCCACCAATCGCCTAGTCGCCTCCTTGCCGGTGCCGCTATTGGCTCCGGTAATTACAATACGGCGCCCCCGCTGATCAAGAGGTTTGTACATTCGCGTTTCTCCTATGAGTTCATTCGATAAAGCGGGGCTCTGACGCGGACAGCCGGCAGGCGTTCAGCTTCAGCCGACAACGCACGTGCAGCTGAGAAATGGGTCTGGTGTTGGACGGTCCGGGTGGACCCGCAGGGATGACTTCGGTGAAGTACACCGCATAGTGTAGTTTTCTTGGCGAAAAGTAAACTCACCGGTGTAAATTTTCGGCTGCTTAGGCAACCCATCCCGACGTGGCTTAACCACTGCAAGTGGCCGCAAACCGACGAATGCGGCCGGCGGTTACCGACGCCATGCCGCGCAGCTTGGTGATCCATCGCGGCGCTCTCTTCGCGCAATCCGCGATGAACCTTGTCCAGACGTTATTGCGTCAATGGTTAGCGATGCCTGGCGCGGCACGCACGAACTTCCTGCCGGGCAACCAATCGGAAAATTCGCATAGCCTGACTTGGGTGTCCGCTCCCTGAGCCAGACGGGACGCCTCAACGTCTCGCCGTTGACGCAAACCAATGACGCTTCATGGCTGAACCCGGACCGACGATGTAGTTTTGCAGCATCGTTGGTGGCCGTGGTCGCCGACGGCGGAAGTCGACCCATTGTTACCGGTCGGAATCGCATTATCCGGCGTCGGAATTAGAGCCGACAGCAGTCATTGAGACAATAATTCGACGACTAAATGCCCCCACGTCGCGCACATCCCACAGCGATGCTGCCGACAAACCACGCCTTGAGCAATTGAACCGCCTGTTTGGTTCCGGCACTGGCGGGATGGACGAGGTAGTATCCGGCGTCCAAGGCCAGCGCATTATCGAATGGCTCGATCAGTTCTCCACGAGCCAGTTCCGCTTCTACCAGCAGGGGGCCGGTAAGCACAACGCCTTGCGCGCGCACTGCGGCGTCGATCGCCATCAACGACTGGTCGAACCTGATACCGGTAATGGTGTCAATCTGCGAACCGTCGAGACCGCTGAATCGAGCAAGCCACGTGGCCCAGTGCGGGTGTAGCGTGTTATGGAGCAGTGTCGCCGTGCGCAAATCGTCGGGGCGCTTCAATCGGCGCTGCTTCGCGTATGCCGGATGGCAATACGCGCGTGCCTCGTCATGGCACAGCAGTTGAACGGATAGTCGTGCATCCATCCCGTCGAAATGCCTAACCGCGAGATCGACGCCATCCAGTTCGAAGTCGACCATCGTTGTCGATGTGCTCAGGCTCAGCGCAATCCCGGGGTTTGCCTGCAGGAAGTCGGCCATGCGTGGGGCGAACCACTTGGCAGCGAAGCTCGGCGGCATCGACAACCGCACGCCGCTACCGCGACGCTCACGAATGCGATGGCTCGCATGAATAAGCTCTGCCAGGGCGGGTTGAATCTGCGCGAAGTAGGCGCGACCATCCTCTGTGGGCGTTACCTGCCGTATCTGGCGCACGAACAGGGCAACGCCGAGCCATTCCTCAAGCTTCTGAATCTGCTGCCCTATCGCACCAGGCGTCACGTTCAGTTCTCGGGATGCAAGAGTAAAACTGCCGTGCCGCATGGCAGCTTCGAAGGCAGGCAGGGCTTTCAGCGGAGGAGTCGATCGCATAGCTCAGTTTTTCTATTCCATAGTCGACATTAAATCATTTGTAGAGCACACCGGTGCGGAACACAATCGGGACTTCATCCGCTTTCCTGGTGCGCTGACATGAATCCCGCCTATTTCGCCTTCGCCGCCCTCGGGTTCATCTGGGGCACCAACTTCCTGTTCATGAAGTGGGCGAGCGTCGATCTGGCTGCCAGTCAGATCGTCTTCCTGCGCGTGCTTTTCGGCTTCATCCCGCTGCTCACGGTCGCGCTATTCACTAAGGCGCTCAAATGGCGCCATCTTCGGCACGCTCACCACTTCGTGGTGATGTCGCTGCTTGCGACCGTGATTTACTACTATGCGTTCGCGAAAGGGGCCGGGCTGCTGTTCTCGAGCATTGCCGGGATGCTAAGCGGCGCCATCCCGCTTTTTTCCTTCCTGTGCGCATGGGCACTGCTGCGCGAGGAACGCCCGAACGCGCGAATGATCGCGGGCATCGTCTGCGGATTCGTCGGCGTACTGCTGATCGCGCGTCCGTGGAATGCGCACGCGGCTGGCGTCAACCTGCTCGGAGTCGGCTATATGATCGCCGGCTCGCTCAGCGTGGGCTGCTCGTTCGTGTACGCGCGCCGCTTTCTTTCCGGCCTGGACCTCTCACCGCTCGCGCTGTCGACGTGGCAGATCGGCTTCGCACTGGTCCTGATCGGCTGCGTCACGGATTTCCACGGCATCGTGCGTGTGACGGGCGATGCGCGAGCGCTGCTCGGCCTCGTCCTGGGACTCGGTCTGACGGGCACCGGGATCGCTTACATCCTTTATTACTTCATCGTCGGACGGCTCGGAGCAGTGGCCGCGTCCAGCGTGACGTACATTCCACCGGTCGTTGCGTTGCTGATGGGTTCGTGGCTTGCGCAGGAACCGATCGGCGCAGTCGAACTGTTCGCGATGGGCGCAATCCTCGGTGGTGTGTTTCTGCTGCAACGTAGCCGGCAACCACGCGCAGTCGCGGCGCGCGGTCCGGCGAAGGCGGCCGGTTAGGGCCGCAGTGTCGTATGAATGAATGCTTCGATGAAATATCGCGCAGACCGCAATTCGGCATCTCGACAGAAGTTCACGGGCGAGTGGTCGGCGTACCGGTGCCCGATGCCATATGAAGCTGACATCCGTGCCATCGGCGCGCAGCGGTCGGCAAATCTATCCAACTCATACCAGCGTAAACAAACATGTCTTCACGGGTCCCCTCGACCATATTCGTCATCGGTGGAACGGGCGCACAGGGATTGCCCGTCATCCGGGCGCTCGTCGCCGACGGCAAATATGCCGTGCGCGCCTTGAGCCGAGATCCTGAATCGCGACGGGCCATCGAGCTCTCCACTCTTGGGAACGTCTCGATCGTGAAGGGCACGTTTGCCGATGAAGCGGTCCTGCGTGACGGTTTTCGTAATTGCAGCGCAGCGTATATCAATCTCGATGGATTCAACACCGGGGAGAAGACTGAGATTTATTGGGCCATCCGATGCTATGAAATAGCCATCGAAGAAGGAGTCAAGTTCTTCGTATACGGAAACCTCGATTACGCGCTCAAAAGGTCCGGATACGATTCCCGGTTTCGGACAGGCCACTATGATGGCAAGGGCCGCGTAGGGGAATGGATTCTGTTCCAGAACCTGACAAACCGGGACCGGATGGGCGCCGCGCTGCTTACGACCGGTCCGTATATGGAGATGGCCGTCTCGGCAATGACACCAATGACGCCGTCCGTGGAAAGCGGCGTCGTTACGTGGCGGGTGCCACTCGGTGACGGCGCCGTTCCGCATGTAGCGCTTGAGGACTGCGGGTACTACGCACGTTGGCTTTTCGACAATCCGGAGCGTGCGAATGGCATGAATCTCGAGGTCGCGATCGAGCATGTCGAGTATGCGAAGCTTGCCGAGGCGTTCGAAGCCGTGACCGGACATCCCGCGCAATATATTGATACCGACCTCGAAGCATACTGGAGCGGACCGCTCAAGGCCGCAGCCGATTTGCCGTCCGGATATAACGCCGATCTCCGCGACAAAAGTACGATGAGCTTCCGCGAAAACTTCACTGGCTTCTGGAATCTGTGGAAGTACGGGATCGTCAAGAGAGACTACGCATTGCTCGACGAAATTCATCCCGGGCGAATCAGGACGGTCGAACAATGGCTCAGGCGCGAAGATCAGTTGGGACGAGCACTGGGCAACGGAGGCCTCTGGGAACGGGTTCAGCCTGAAAATCTGCTCAGATCGCCGCCTGTCTTGAAGCTGTCCGAAGACAAGAGGAAGGGCGCGTTATAAGTTCCTCGCGAACTTCTGGCTCAACTGCAAAACGCCTCACTACTTGCCACGCGTTTTCTCACGCTGCGATGCCGGCGAAGATCGTCGACGCTCAACGTCCGAAGCTGTCGGCAAGGCGGCCAACGAGGAACGACATGCCAATGTCCGGACATGGCCGAACTGAGTCAGACAACCTGACACTGTTTGCTTGGTCTGGTCCAGTCCTATACAGATGAGAGACTGGACGCACTTTTGGAGTGCTGCCACTTGGGCAATGCGGACCGATATCCATCCGGAACCGCGCATGCGCCGCCTCGCGCCTTTAAGCTGCTCGCTCCACCACCCAGCGAGCCGGGCTCTAGCAGGGCGTGAGTTGAACGGCGCGCGCGCTTAGACTGCGTCGCGTACCCGCATGATCGTCTGGCGGCTCGTGCCAAATCGCCGAGCAAGCGCGGCCACGCTTGCCCCCGCGTCCAACTCGCGCAGCACGTCCGCCCGCTGCTTGTCCGACAGGGCGGACGGCCGCCCCATCGCCTTGCCTTCCGCCTTCGCGCGAGCGATACCAGCGTGCGTGCGCTCAATCAACAGATCCCGCTCGAATTCGGCCACCGCGTTCAATACCTGCATCGTCATCCGGCCTGCCGCGCTCGTCAGATCTACGCCGCCGAGGGCGAGACAATGAACGCGGATACCGCGTTCGGCCAATCCTTCGACCGTGGCCCGCACGTCCATCGCATTGCGGCCGAGTCGGTCGAGCTTCGTCACGATCAACACGTCGCCTTCTTCCATCTTGACGAGCAACTGCGCAAACCCCGGCCGCTGATCGGCGCTTACGCTCCCCGAAATGCTTTCCGACACAACGCGGCGCTTGTCGACCGAGAAGCCGGCCGCCTCGATCTCTCGTAACTGGTTCGCGGTGGTCTGGTCGGACGTACTGACGCGGGCATAGGCAAAGGTTCGGGACATATCGGGCACTCAATCTGTACGAAATAGACGTCCGAATGTAAGGCGGTGTCCAAAACATTTCAACCCTTATTTACGGACAGGGCAAAATGCCCCTGTCCGCAAGGGATCGGTTTCGGACGCCAGCCACGGAGCGATGTTGGGCCCGCTATCCGCCGTTTTTGCTACAGTTAGCAACACGGGGAATTTCAGGCGAAACCTTTGCCGATAGCATTCGTGCAACTGAGGGCGGCGTTGAACAAGAACATTCCAGCAGACCTGCGAGAAATTGCGGCTCGACCTCCTGTTTACCGCCTCCTAGGTGTACCGGAAAAGGTGGTCGGGAAGCATCTCAACCACGTATGGAAAGGGCTTGCCGGCATTCCGGGCGCTGATGAGCCAGGAATTCCTGTCGTTGTTAAATACCTTCCGAATACAGCCCAGTTGGACATCGAACTTGCATGTGGCCTCGCCTCGCAAGTTCTCAAACTTCCCGTGCCCAATCCGGGCCTAGTGATCGCCGAACCGGAGGATTTACCGGGGCGTCCGACGGGCATGAAAGGTGGGCCCGTAGTGCTGTTCGGGAGCCTGTTTCAGCCCCAGTTTATGGCGCGCCATGCTGGCGGCGGGGAAATCGGCGAGGAGTACATCTGGGAAAGTGTCTGCTCTAACGATACCGGGCGCATAGGCGCGGCATGGGACGAACTTGTGGCAAATCCAGATCGCCACGCTCAAAACTTGCTCTTCGATGGTGTCAAATGGTGGCTGTTCGACCACAATCTGGCACTCGAACCAGTCACGAAGCTGTACAAGGCGATCGCCAGCACTAGCTCGCAACAAGATGTCGTCATGTACAAGGCGCGCGTCAACCAATTGCTGACTCAACTAGTGACGCGGCGCCCCGAGAATCATGGCATTGAAGACGAAGCAGCAAAGTTCGCTCGCCACGCGCAGCGCCTTAAAATGCTTGCGATTGAAATGGGCCGCTGGAAGCTCCCGGCCGAAGGAAGAGTGACAACCATCATAAGGATGGCGGCAGTGATTGTGGATCTCATTGCTTTGCGCTTGGAGCCGCTCCATCTGTACCTTGCGCAGCGCCTTCAAAAGCCCTCTGCAGAAAACTTATGGAACGAATAGACGATTTGAGCATGTGGGACACGCCACCGTATTCGGCCAGTGTGGTTCCCGTATTGTGGGAGCCGAATCACTCGACCGGCGAACGACTGGTCGCCATCGTTGCGATCAAGTATGACGCGCCGTCGGCAGGTAACACGTCGACGCATGTGGCCTTCGATCCAAATCAGTTGCGCGCAATGATAGGCGCGAAGCGAGCGGCCTCAGCGCTCGGTATTCTCGAACACGTTTCGGGTTTCCTCGGCCGGCAGCTTCGGGGCGGAGTAAGTTTCGACAATCTTCAAGCACCGTTTGAGGGATTCCGCATTGGGAAACCAACACGTGTGAGAGGATATTCCGAGCGCCAAGTGGTCGACTCGTCGATCCGGATGCTCTCCGCCTTTGGGACGCGTGAAACGTACAATGACGCGGAGGAAGGAAGTCAGCGGAATTCGGTCCCTACAAGTCAATTTATCAGATCGCTTCGCACCGCATTTGTACGTGACGACGAACAGCGGCGGCACCGCTTCAACCAGCGCGTCCGATGGCCCGGATCGCCAGAGATCACGATCGACTATGCTCACGGACCGAATCTAGTCCAGGTCACCAGCCTTCCGCAGACGCCATCTCACTTGATCGCGTTACAAAAGGAAGCCGAAAGCAAAATGCTGGAACTTGACGTCGCAACGTCCCTATTGCGGCAAGACGAGGCGACCGCCTCACCTTACTTGCTCGTCAACACGGGACCGATGCGGCAGCCGGTCAGCATGGACGCTCAGCGCATCGCGACCGAGCTACTGGAACGACTCAAATTCATGAGTTCGCAGAAAAATATGTCGGTGATCGAAGCCCAAAACCCCGAAGAAGGCGCCGGGCTGTTGGAAGACCTTCGTGTGCAGTTGGGCAACGTTCCGGTGACCGTTCGACGTGTCTCTCTGTCGGCCTGACTGCACACAGTTCGCGCCTAGGTGGCTCTACCTTCCCTGACGACTGTGGCTATTGCCCAACAACCAGTTCGCGAGGCGCTGGGGGTTGTTTTGCTTACGCGAATTGACTCAGCCTTTGTTCACATGGTTTGGCGAGTGGAATGAGGTTGCCGCCGCCTCAGCGGCACACTGAGAAGGCATCGGGATTCGCAGGTCGCGTCGCATGTGAGGCGTCGTGCTGTTCGTGTCGCATGCCGCAGATAGTAATCGCCAGCCGCGCGTTGGCTGCGGGTTGGGATCGGATGGCGCTCTCGAAGCCGCAAAGAGAACCGAGGACGAGGTGGGAGTCGACAACCTTGGCCCGTGGTCGGATTTCGAATGGGGGATGCTCAACGGGAAGCTCTCGGCACTCCGCTGGATTCTCGGAGACGAGTGGGACATGCTCGACACCTGACGGCGTTGACGCAGTTGGTAATTTCCGAAGCACGTAAAAGGCGTTGATACAGTAGCGCAAAAGAAAAGCCGTCGAAAATTTGAATAGTCATGACCTTGCTCTCGCGGCTACCAGACGGCCAATGCTGCAATAGATTTGAGGGTTCTTAAAAGCGATGTCAATTCCGACCGTTGTATTCCTCGATACGAGCGTCCTCGCCGGACAGCAATTCAATTTCGCATCGACCGCCTTTATGACCTTTGTTTCTGCGGCGAAGAAGGCCGGTTTGAAACTCGTGCTTCCGGATCCGACTGAGCGCGAGGTTAAGCGTCAAATTAAGGAGCGTTCGCAAGAAGCGCTGGATGCACTCGAACTCGCTCGAAAGCGTGCGCCCTTTCTTGAGAAGTGGACCAGTTTTCCTAGGAAGGCGTTCCCAAGTGTGGATACTTGGGAAGTGACGCGGATAGCGACCGGCGAGTGGAACGCGTTTCTGTCTCAGTTCAGTGTCGTCCGGCTCGGATATGAACTCTTGGATGTCAAAGCGGTAATGAATTGGTACGACTACATCGTCCCCCCCTTTCGCGAGGGAAAGAAACGTAAAGAGTTTCCTGACGCGTTCGCAATTTCTATGGTTGATACGTATGCCGACAAAAACCGCTGTTTCGTGGCCGTTGTATCAGATGACCAAGATTTTAAGCTTGCCTGCGAGAGATTCCCGAAGCTGCTCTATTTCAAAAGTCTCCCGCGGTTAACCGAACGTCTACTTTCAGCGGAAGACGACGTCGAAAAGCTTCACGCCGCAATTGATGCAGATATCGACGAATTGCTAAACGCCGTCAGCTTGGAGATCGAAGGGCTGAATTTTCACCATTACGACAGGCGATTTGAACTTGACGAAAGCAATATATCGGTGCCGTCCATACACGATTTGAGCATCGTTGCGATTGGTGAAAGCGAATGTACTGTCACCTTCGAGGTCGAGATTGAAGCGCAGCATAAGTTACAGTGGGACGAGTACAACGGACCTGATGAGAGGCCTGACAGAGTCGACGGATGGATTTTGGAAACCGTGAATGTCGAAGGAACGGCGAAGCTTTCGTTTGACCCAAAAACCAACGCCTTGACGGGCGTACCGTACGTCTGTCTGGACGCGGAAGACATCGAAGTATCAGCAACACCGCGTCGATGGTAGTCGCACACGCGCAGAGCTGGTGTTGCCGTCTCGATTTATCACCGGGCGAATAGAAAGCCCCGGATAGGGACTCGAATGACCACCAACTGTCAGCTACCGGCTCTTGAGCGGACGCACGTGAGCCGAATGCGAGAGACCGGTTGTGGCCGAACAGTGAAGCCATTTATTGCGGTCTTAGATAATCCGAGACAAATCTTTTATGGGGGCAGACCTTTCGATATAATTGCGGTACTTGTTGGCACCTAATCGAACACGGCTCTAGGAATCTGTGGGCGATGCAAGGGAAAAAGGCGGGGAATGCTCAATCGTTGAGCATATTTCGTCGCGTTGACGAGAGGGTGCCGGGGGTGTGCTACCAACACATCCCGCCGGCGATTTTTGGCTTGGCTGCCTGTTCCATAACTGGAGGAACGACAAGAGCCACCGCGCCTAGGAAACGCATAGCTCTTGTTAGGACGAATGATACCGCGCGCGGCGCGCCGTGCAAAGTAACTTTGCAAAGTTACTTTGTGCGTTTTCCGCAAACTTCGTTGCGCCCGTACTTTGATGGTACGGCGCGGTTTATTGCTGCCGCTTTCCTCTTTTTTGCGGAACAGGCCATTTCTGAACAGAAAATGGCTCTTAAGATTCTTCGACTTATTGGTGTACTGGATTGCGTCGGCGTCAAGAAAACGACGCTGTATCGCTGGATTCGTGAAGGCAAGTTTCCAGCGCCGGTCCAGTTAGGGACTAGGAGCGTCGGCTGGCGCGCGCAAGACGTCCAGAACTGGGTCGAATCCCGCCAATCGACGCGGGAGCAAGCATGAGCGCGCCTTCCCTTATGATCGATCGCGGCGGCCCGTATGGTCGCGCGATGGGCGCGGCCGTCACGGCGCGCGACGCCGCGTTTGTGCGTTGCCGCGATGCCCGCCTTCGCAAGCTCGCAGGAATCCTCGATGACATCGAGGGTTGCTTCTGGAATCGTGGCGACGACACCGGGAAGCTCGTAGCGATCGCCGTCACGCTTGCCTCGACGCTCGCGCTCGAAGCCCCGCATCTGACGACAAAGCAACTTGGCACCGCCTGCGAGAAGTTCGTCCAGGCGATCGCCGCTGCTGAACAGGATTCGGCGAACTATCGTCGTCGACAGTATCGACAGCTGCGGAAAGCCTATCGTGCGCTTTACAACGACATCGATGCGCAGTGCACGGACGGGACGCGCCGTTTGCAAGCTAGCGCCCTGCTGCGAGGCGTCGCGCTCGGCCAATCACTGGCGCAGGGCAGCTCGCGACTGGATATCGAACAGCTCAAGCTGGCGACCGCTGTGCTCAAGGGGGAGGCCGCCTGATGCTCCCCCAAAGTCACTTTGCACTAAGCAATACACGGCGTGGGCGTCGCGATTTGCGTCGTCCAGCATCGCGCGGTATCCTGTGCGCGTCGCTGAGACAACAGCGACCCGGATTGGCGTCCGGCAATCTCCAGAGGCGGATGACCGCCTCAGCGCGGTTTTTTTACGTCCGCACACTAAGCGCCTTCTACGGTCGGGCCTTGGTGGTGGAGCGCTCGCGCTCGCCGGTTTCCTCTGGGTCCGGTACGCCAACGCCGCCATGCGCCCGGCCACCTCAATTGGCGTTGAGGTCCGGGTGGTTCAACCCACCAGAGGAGGTCGCAATCCATGCGCCAGTCCATGCACGCCCATACCGGGCAGCAATCCCGCCTCATTCAATCCATCGTCCGCGCAGCACTGCGCGACGCGGCAACCGCCAGCACGTATCAAGACGCGCTCGACGCAACCGGCGCGGCACTGGCCGCGATCGCGGCGCTCGTTCGTGCGGAGGTGCGTCATGGCTGACCTGCGCTGCAAGATTGGCGATCTTGCGATCGTCACGAAATGCGATGCTCGCGCACGCATCGGCATGCTGGTGGAGGTGGCATCGGCTCGTCCGACGCCCGATCACGATTGGCGCGTGCGGATCTTGGGCGGCCCTCTCACGGGGCGCAGCGTCTACGATCGGCGGTTCGGCGAATTCACGCATGCGGCCGTGCATGACTGGAACCTCACGCCGATTCGCGGCGAAGCGGAGCTGGATTGCACGATCGACGTCGGGCAACTCCTCGCGTCGATTCTGGAGGTGCGCCATGTCTAAATTCCGCCTGCCGAACGAAGTCACGATGATCGCCATGTGTGCGGCCCATCAGTTCGCCCAGCTCGAAGCGCTGTTCGATGCCGTCCGCTCGCATCTTGCGGAGGGCACCTACGAGCGAGCGCTCGTCGACATGGGGCAAAGCGTCGCGAGCCGGTATTCGGCCGAAATGCGCCGTACTGCGCAACCGGAGGTGTGCCATGACTGATCAGCGCATCCGAACCGCGGTTATCAATGGCTTTGACAACGCACCGCCGCTCGATACCGGCGCTCCGATCGAGCTGCAATTCGCCGTCGACCTTGGCGCGATCTGCGCCGACGCATGGCTCGACCTGAAAGGCGACGTGCGGCTGCACGACTACGCGGCGCATCAAGCCGCTGCGTTCGCGCGCGGCATGGAAGCCGCCATGCAGGACGCAGGCGACGTCGACGCGCACCGCGTGACGATCAGCCGCCAAGCGTTCGCGGCCGGCCTGATGGGGCGCGTGCAGCAGCACCTGTTCGCGGCGCTCGGCCTCGTCACGCGCGAACCGCGCACGACGCACTGAGGGGCGGTCATGGCAAAGACGAACAAGAATGCCGTGCAGCCGGTCGCGTCGCACTTCGTGGCCGAGGTGAACCGCCCCGATCGCAACCGAATCGGCACGCGGATCAGCGATGCAATGGAGCTGCTGGACAGCCTGCATTGGGCGGCCGACAAGGCCATGTCCGATGACGACTACTGGCTTGTGCTGAGCTTGTTCCGCGCGTCCCTGCCGTCGATCGGCGCGGCGCTGGAGGCGGCCAACGACGCCCTTGGCGAGTCGCGGCTCGGCCGCTACGTCTACAGCAACGACGTCACGGCCGGTGGGGCGGTTCTCTCGGTGCCTCGCGCGGCCGGCTGACGCTGCGCCGCTAGGCATCATCGAATCATTCAATTCTTCGCGCGTCGGGTAGCTGCTTGCCCGATATGGACTACTAATCGGGAGTCTGCCGACGCGCGTCCAGTGGGAACCTATGAGTAACGCACCCATGTCCGAATTCGAGCGGGCGAGAGTCGCGCTCGGCTATGTTCCGCCCGACGACCGCGACACGTGGAGTCAGGTGGGGATGGCGCTCAAGGCCGAGTTTGGCGAGGAGGGCTTCGCCCTCTGGAACGAATGGAGCCAAGGCGCGCAGAACTACAACGGCAAGGACGCGCGCGATGTGTGGAAGTCGTTCAAGGGCGGCAAGATCACCATCAACACGCTGTTTCACCTCGCCAAGCTCGGCGGCTTCGATCCGCGTGCGCATCGAGCCAAGCCCATCGATCCAGCGGAGCGCGAGCGGCAGAAGGCCGAGCGCGCGGCCCGCGAAGCGGCCGAGCTGGCCGAACTGACCGAGAAACAGCAAGCCGCGTCGGCGCTCGCTGAATCGATCTGGTCGGCGGCCGAGCCCGCGCCGGCCGATCACCCGTATCTCGTTCGCAAGCGCATCCCGGTCGACGCGCTACGCGTCTACCGCGGCGGCTTGTGCATCGGCACGGCAGCATGTGACGGCGCACTCGTCATCCCGGCGCGTGACGCGGACGGCAAGCTGTGGACGCTGGAGTTCGTCCTGACGGACGGTCAGAAACGCTATCTGCCGAACGGCCGCAAGGCGGGCTGCTTCTCGCTGATCGGCGGCCCGCTATCTTCTGCGCCGTCCACGGTACTGATCGGTGAGGGTTACGCCACGTGCGCGACGCTCGCGGCCGCGACCGGCTATCCGGCCGCCGTCGCGTTCGACGCCGGCAACCTGCATGCGGTCGCGACGGCGCTGCGCGGCCAGTATCCGGACGCCCGCATCGTCGTGTGCGCCGACGACGACCACACGACGAAGGGCAATCCGGGCGTGACGAAGGCCCGCGCGGCGGCCGATGCCGTCGCCGGCATCGTCGCCGTGCCCGACTTCGGTTCGAACCGCCCGGCGAACGGGACCGACTTCAACGACCTGGCTGCGCACGTCGGCCCGGATGCGGTGGCCGCCGCCGTGCGCGCTGCGCTCGCGCCGGCCGGCTCGGCGGATGCCGACAAGGGCAAGGCTGCTCCAGCCGTCGCGAAGCCTGCCAAGCGCCCGAAAACGGCCCGCGCGCAGGACGGCAAGTCGCGGTTCGTCGTCGACGACAAGGGCGTGTGGTTTCACGGCTTCAACAATCAGGGGGATCCGCTCCCGCCGCATTGGGTCAGCACGCGGATCGACGTGATTGCGGAGACGCGGAACGAGATGAATAGCGAGTGGGGCTACCTGCTCGAATTCACGGACCGTGACGGCATCCTGAAACGATGGGCGGTGCCGGCCGGCCTCTTTGCCGGCGACGGCACGGAGCTGCGCCGCATGCTGCTCGACATGGGCGTGAAGCTCGGCGTGACGCAGATCGCCCGCACGCAGATCGCGAACTATGTGCAGATGGCGCAGCCGGACGAGCGCGTGCGCTGCGTGCCGCGCGTCGGCTGGCATCACGGCGCGTTCGTGCTGCCCGATCGCGTCATCGGTACCGGCAAAGAGGCGTTGATCTATCAGGCCGATACGCCGATCCAGAGCCAGTTCAAAGAGCGCGGCACGCTGGACGACTGGCAACGCGAGGTCGCGGCCTACTGCGTCGGCAATAGCCGGCTGGCGTTCTGCGTCGCTACCGCCTTCGCTGGTCCGCTGCTTCACTTCTCCGGGCTTCAGTCGGGCGGGTTTCACCTGCTCGGCACGACGTCCAAGGGCAAGTCGACGGGCGGTGTCATCGCCGCGTCCGTGTTCGGCTCGCCGGACTATGTGCGGAGCTGGAAAGCGACCGACAACGCGCTCGAAGCCGTCGCCACGCAGCATAGCGACGCGCTGCTGATCCTCGATGAAATCGGGCAGGTCGAGCCGCGTTTGGTCGGCGATGTGATCTACATGCTCGCGAACGAGTCGGGCAAGGCCCGCGCGTCGCGTAGCGGCTCGGCCAAGCCCGTACTCACGTGGCGGCTGCTGTTCCTGTCGAACGGCGAAAAGAGCGTGTCCGCGCTAATGGCCGAGGGCAACAAGCCGATGAAAGGCGGTATCGAGGTGCGCTTGCCCGCGATCCCGGCCGAGGTCGGCGAAATGGGCGTCGTGGAGAAGCTGCACGGCTTCCCGACGCCGGCCGCGCTGATCGAGCATCTAGAGCGACACGCCGGCATGCACTACGGCACGGCCGGCCCTGCGTTCATCGAGTGGGCGTCGTCGCAGGCCGGCGAACTGGCCGAGCATCTGCGCATGCGTGTCGACGAGCTGGTCGGGCAATGGGTGCCGGACGGCTCGCATTCGCAGGTCGCACGCGTCGCTAAGCGGTTCTGCCTCGTCGCGGTGGCCGGCGAGCTGGCGACGGCGCACGGGCTGACCGGCTGGCCGCAGGGCGAAGCGGTCGAAGCCGCGCGTCGTTGCTTCGAAGGCTGGCTCGAACTGCGCGGCGGCACGGGCAACTCGGACGAAGCCGAAGCCGTGCGGCAGGTACAGCATTTCCTCGCCGCACACGGCGATAACCGTTTCGTGTGGATGAACCGGGCGCAGGACGACCATCGGCCGAATGTGCCGCATCGAGCGGGTTTCAAGCAGCATGTGAAGCGCGACGAGCGCCGCACGCCCATCGCCTCCGATCGCGAGTATTACGCCGAGTTCGGCGGCAAGATGAGCGCCGACGATGCGGAAAGCGTCGAGACGGAATACCTGATCGAAGCGGCCGTGTTCCGCAAGGACGTGTGCGCCGGCTTCGATCACAAGATCGTCGCCAAGGCACTGATGAAGCGGGGTGTGCTGATGCCGCGTAGTGACGGCTATCCGTACCGGCAGGAATACATCCCCGGCCACGGCAAGTTCATGGTCTATCGCGTGCTGCCGTCGATCTTCACGCTTGAGCTGTGAAAAGCACCGCCGCCGTCCGGGAGGGCGGTGGCGGGCGTTCCTTTGCGCGGCATTTTTCGCCCGTGCGTCAAAGTTACTTTGAGCGATCCGCTCCAGACGGAACCGGGCCGGCGGCTGCCGCTAATCTTGCCGCAGCCGTAATAATCCAGCCCGGTTTATCTCCAGTATCTCCAGCGTTCTCCAAATCGTTTGGAGACACACGAAGCCTTACCCCACAAGGCTTTGCGGCCGATTCAGGCGTTTATCTCCAAATCTCCAACTCGTTTTGCACTGAGCGGACAGGCGTCGATCGCCTGTATCGATCGCGAAGCCAGAAGGGGCGCGGCTCTCCGGGATTCGAAGGGCGTCGCCAACGCGTTTTTGAGGGGGGTGTCCGCGACGCGCCCCGATCGTGCATTGTTGCGCCGGCCGCAAGTGTCGCGTCGGCCGGAAAGCGGGGGACCCTGCGTCCAGGGCAAAGACGCGGGGGCTCACACCCGCGTGTTTTTCCTACTCCCGGCCGGCCTAAGGGGGGTCATATTCATACCGAAATGCAGGGAGCCGGCAGTGCGATGCCAACTCTGAAAAATCGGTGGGAGGTGCGCAGCAAGGGGGGCATACGCGTGGCGGCACGGGTCTATCTTGCCGCCGCGATCGGAATGATTTCCGCCCCGGCTTTGAGCTTGTCGAGGTAGTCCGCCCACTGTTGCATCATCGAGCGTCGTGCCTTGATGAACTTTGTTCGGTTGTACGCCCGCCCAAGGCTGTCAGGGACCGTATGCGCTAGTTGGTGCTCGATCACTTCCGGCTTTTCCTCCAACTCTTCATGCAGGATCGTTCGTGCCATTGCCCGGAAGCCGTGACCGGTAATTTCGGTGCGAGTGTCGTAGCCGAGCCGACGAAGGGCTGCATTGATAGCGGCCTCGCTCATCGGCCGATTTCGGTCGCGAGCACCGGGGAACACGTAGACGCCTTCGCCAGTCAGGGCGTGAAGCTCGCGCAAAATCGTGACAGCCTGCGCGGCCAGCGGAACAAGGTGATCCGTTTTCGTTTTGTTGACGAAATAGCGCCATTCGCCTTTGTCGAGGTCGAATTGAGCCCATTCTGCCTTCCGCAACTCGCCCGGCCTAACGAACAGCATCGGGGCTAGCTTGAGTGCGCAGAGAACCGGGAACGTGCCTGTGAAGCCGTCGAACGCGCGAAGCATCTCGCCCACTTTCTCCGGCTCAGTGATTGAGGCAAAGTGTGTTGTCTGCGCGGGCGGGATTGCATCTACCAGATCACGGGCCGGATCGGCCTTGCAGTGCCCCTCTTTGATGCCGTAGCGGAATACCCGGCTAATCTCGCTGCGGATGCGATGGGCGGTAAATCTGGCTCCACGCCCGTCTACGCGCTTCAGCACGGCCAGTATCTCCGGGGCGTCGATTTCAGCGATAGGGCGCTTGCCGAGCCATGGGAATACATCGTTCTCCATGCGGGCGAGCGTCTTGGCATGCTGCGCTGGCTCCACGGTCGTCTTGCGCTCGGCCATCCAGCCACGGGCGACAACCTCAAACGAATGGGCGGCCGCGAGCAGGCTGGCCCTTTTTTCCGCCTTCTTCGCTTCACCCGGATCGATGCCGGCAGCGAGCTTTTCACGGGCTTCGTCGCGCTTCTTCCGTGCGGTCGCCAATGTAACTTCCGGGTAGACGCCGAGCGAGTAGCGCTTTTCCTTGCCCCCAAATCGGTATTTGAGGCGCCACCACTTGCCCCCGCTCGGGGCGACTTCCAGATAGAGGCCGCCTCCGTCGAACAGGCGCACGGGCTTGTCGGCTGGCTTGGCGTTCCGGATGGCTGTATCGGTTAATGGCACGGGGGCAACTCCTGACGGGTAAGGCAACTTCGGATCGGTTGCCCCCAATGTTGCCCCCGCTTGCCCCCGGCTGTCTACGCACTACACGGCACTTTGCCGGAATGAAAAAACCCGCGAAGCCTTGTGCTGTCGCGGGTTTTGGGACTTCCGGGAATTTCCCGGAACTATGTCATGGTGCCCAGGGCCGGAATCGAACCGGCACGCCTTGCGGCGGGGGATTTTGAGTCCCCTGCGTCTACCAATTTCACCACCTGGGCTTGATCCTGGCCGCGCATACGGTGGTGCGCGGCGAAACGCGGATTATGGCGGAAAACGGGGCACCGGGCAAGCAGCCCGGTGCCCGGCATGCAAGTCACTGGCTCAGATAGACGAACCGGCCCTGTTTCACGATCCCCATCACGCTCGCGCGCTGGTCGAGCCCCACGTGATCCTTGTCGCTCGTATTGACGACGCCGTTCGGCACGACGAGCTCGTGCGCGCGTTCGAGTTCGCGCCGCAGCGCCGTGCGGAAGGCCGGCGTGCCGGGCTGCGCGGCCTTCAGCGCACGGCCGACCGCATCGGCGAGGCGCGGATACACGCCCGCCGCATCGCCCGCGAACTGCGTGACCGTGCCGGCGCCGTACTTCGTCTCGTACGCATCGACGAACGCGAGCGCGGCCTGGCGGGCCGGATGGTCGGCCGGCAACGTGCGCGCGACGACGACCGGCTGGGTCGGGAACAGCGTCCCGTCCACATCCTTGCCGCCGAGCTTGATGAATTCCGGCGTCGCGATCCCGTGCGTCTGGTAGATCGCGCCCTTGTAGCCGCGCTCGATCAGCGTGCGCTGCGGCAGCACGGTCGGCGTGCCCGCGCCGGCGATCAGGATCGCGTCGGGTTTCGCCGCGATCAGCTTCAGCGCCTGACCCGTGACGCTCGCGTCGGTGCGGTTGAAGCGCTCGGTCGCGATCACGCGGATCTTGCGCAGGTCCGCGAAGCGCGTGAATTCGTTGAGCCAGCTGTCGCCATAGCTGTCCGCGAAGCCGATGAAGCCGACCGTTTTCACGCCGTGGTTGGCCATGTAGCGCGTCATCACGTCGGCCATCGCGCGGTCGCTCTGCGCCATCTTGAACGCCCAGGTTCGCGCGCCTTCCTGCGGCTCGACGATCGAGCCCGAGCCGACCAGCGTGATCATCGGCGTCTGCGCGGCGGCCACCGCGTCGAGCGCCGCGAGCGCGGCCGGCGTGATGTTCGGGCCGACCACGACGTCGACGTGATCCTCGTCGACCAGCTTGCGGATGTTGCGCACCGCGGCGCCCGGATCGGACGCGTCGTCGAGCACCGTGACCTGCACGGGCTGCCCGGCGATCGTCTTCGGCCACATCAGGATCGCGTTCTTGCTCGTGATGCCGATCGCGGCGGCCGGGCCGGTCGACGACAGGTCGACGCCGACCTTCAGGTCGGCATGCGCGGCCGCGCAGGCCAGGACGAGGGCGGCGCCGGCGGCGCGGCGCAACGAGGCGGGCAGCCGTGGCAGGGCGGGAAGCGTCATGCGGGAATCTCCGTCGGGCAACAAAACGGGGCGCGACAGGCGCCCCTGTGTTCATACCTGTCCGTCAAAGCTCATACGATTCGGCTTCGCCCTTGAGGGCCTGTTCGATCAGCTTGCGGTTCAGCGTCGGCGACAGCAGTTCGACGAGCGTATACACATAGCTGCGCAGGTAGGCGCCCTGCTTGAGCGCGACGCGCGTCACGTTGCTGCCGAACAGGTGGCCGACCGGGATCAGCCGCAGGCCGCGATCGCGCTCGGGATTGAACGCGATGTCGGCCATGATGCCGACGCCGAGGCCGAGTTCGACATAGGTCTTGATCACGTCGGCGTCGATCGCCTCGAGCACGATGTCCGGCGACAGCCCGCGCAGCGCGAACGCATGATTGATCTTCTTGCGGCCCGCGAACGCGTCGTCGTACGTGATCAGCGGGTATTGGGCGAGATCGTCCAGCGTGACCGGCTTGCGTTCGAGCAGCGGATGGTCGGCCGGCACGACGGCCGCGTGATGCCACTGGAAGCACGGCAGCGACACGAGCTCCTTGTAGTCGGAGATCGCCTCGGTCGCGATCGCGAGATCGGCCTGGTCGTGGATCACCATCTCGGCTACTTGCGTCGGGCTGCCTTGCAGGATCGACAGGTGCACCTTCGGGAAGCGCTTCTTGAACTCGGCGATCGCGGCCGGCAGCGAGTAGCGGGCCTGCGTGTGGGTCGCCGCGATGGTCAGGTTGCCCTGGTCCTGCGCCGCATAATCTTTTCCGACCCTTTTCAGGCTTTCCACTTCCTGGAGAATCCGCTCGACCGACGCGAGGATGATCCGGCCCGGCTCGGTGAGGGAGCGCACGCGCTTGCCGTGCCGCGTGAAGATCTCCACGCCCAGCTCGTCCTCGAGCTCGATGATCGCCTTCGACACCCCTGGTTGCGACGTGTAGAGCGCCTTGGCGGCCTCGGTGAGGTTGAAATTCTGCCGGACGGCCTCGCGCACGAAGCGAAATTGGTGCAGGTTCATTTATAACCCTTCCGCATATCAACAGAATTTTTTAGTCGTTTGAAATATAAGGCGAGTTTATTACGATTCACCGGAGTTTTTCAAATATGGATATCTGTTTTCGTCATTAGCAATCCAGCCGGCCTCGGTTGGCGGCGATGACGACGGAACGGAGATTCGGGCGCGACGTGGCTAGGACGTCGCGCGGTCACCACGAAAACCCTGGGGTCCCCGAATGTATCAGTACGACCAATACGACCAGACGATCGTCGACGAGCGAGTCGCGCAGTACCGCGACCAGGTGCGCCGCCGGCTGTCGGGCGAGTTGAGCGAAGACGAATTCCGTCCGCTGCGTCTGCAGAACGGCCTGTACATGCAGCGCCATGCGTATATGCACCGCATCGCGATTCCGTACGGCAACCTGCGCAGCGACCAGCTCCGGATGCTGGCCCGCATCGCCCGCGAACACGACCGCGGCTACGGTCACTTCTCGACGCGCTCGAACATCCAGTTCAACTGGATCGAGCTCGAAGACACGCCCGAGATCCTCGCGAAGCTCGCGTCGGTGCAGATGCACGGGATCCAGACGTCGGGCAACTGCATCCGCAACATCACGGCCGACCAGTTCGCCGGCGTCGCCCAGGACGAAGAGATCGATCCGCGCCCGTGGGCCGAGGTCCTGCGCCAGTGGTCGACGTTCCATCCCGAATTCGCGTGGCTGCCGCGCAAGTTCAAGATCGCGGTGTCGGGCTCGAAGCACGACCGCGCGGCCGTGCAGATCCACGACCTCGGCGTGTACCTGAAGAAGAACGCGCAGGGCGAGGTGGTCGCGAGCATCCTCGCGGGCGGCGGCCTCGGCCGCACGCCGATCATCGGCGCGGTGATCAAGGAAGACCTGCCGTGGCAGCACCTGCTCACGTACTGCGAAGCCGTGCTGCGCGTGTACAACCGCTACGGCCGCCGCGACAACCTGTACAAGGCGCGGATCAAGATCCTCGTGAAGGCGCTGTCGCCGGCGAAGTTCGCGCAGCAGGTCGAGGAAGAGTGGCGGCACCTGAAGGACGGCCCGTCGACGCTCACGCAGGCCGAAATCGATCGCGTGTCGCAATACTTCAAGCCGCCCGTCTACGAAAAGCTGCCCGACACCGACGCATCGTTCGAACAGCATCTGCTCGAGAACAAGGCGTTTGCGCGCTGGGTCGAGCGTAACGTCGCGCCGCACAAGGTGCCGGGCTATGCGGCCGTCACGCTGTCGCTGAAGGATCACCGCGTGGCCCCGGGCGACGCGACCGACGCGCAGATGGACTTGGTGGCCGACTGGGCCGACGCGTACTCGCTGGGCGAGCTGCGCGTGTCGCACGAGCAGAACCTGATCCTCGCGAACGTGAAGAAGCGCGACCTGTTCGCGCTGTGGGAAAAGGCGAAGGCGGCCGGTTTCGCGACGCCGAACGTGGGCCTGTTGACCGACATCATCGCGTGCCCGGGCGGCGACTTCTGCTCGCTCGCGAACGCGAAGTCGATCCCGATCGCGCTGGCGATCCAGCAGCGTTTCGACGATCTCGACTACGTGTACGACCTCGGCGAACTATCGCTGAACATTTCCGGTTGCATGAACTCGTGCGGTCACCACCACGTCGGCAACATCGGCATCCTCGGCGTCGACAAGGACGGCGCCGAGTGGTACCAGGTGTCGCTCGGCGGCGAGCAGGGCACGGGCCGCAACGGCGCGCGCCTCGGCCGCGTGATCGGGCCGTCGTTCTCGGCGGAAGAAGTGCCCGACGTGATCGCGAAGCTGATCGATACGTTCGTCGAGGCACGCATCGACGGCGAGCGCTTCGTCGACACGTACGACCGCATCGGCATCGCACCGTTCAAGGAGCGCGTGTATGCGGCGCGCCAGGCAGTGAACGCGTAACCAACCGGGTAGAGGGAATTTGCAGATGGCTTCGATTATCAAGAACCGCGCAGTGATCGACGACGCATGGCAGGTCGTGCGCGCGGCGGAAGACGGTGCGCTGCCCGCGGTCGACGCATTGCCGGCCGGCAAGGTGCTCGTGCCGTTCGCGTGGTGGCAGGCCGAGCGCGCGGCGCTCGTCGCCGCGAAGACGAAGGACGAGCTCGGCGTGTGGCTCGCGCCGGACAGCGAACCGGCCGATCTCGTGGCCGACTTCGGCGCGATTTCGCTGATCGCCGTGGATTTCCCGCGCTTCGCGGACGGCCGCGGCTACAGCATCGCGCGCCTGTTGCGCGAGCGCCATGGCTGGACCGGCGAGTTGCGCGCGATCGGCGACGTGCTGCGCGACCAGCTGCTGTACATGTCGCGTTGCGGCTTCGACGCATTCGCGGTGCGTGCCGACAAGGACATCCACGACGCGCTGAATGCGTTCACGGAATTCACGCAGCGTTACCAGGGCGCGTTCGACGAGCCGGCGCCGCTGTTCCGCCGCCGCGAGGCGGCGGTCGACACGAAGGTGAGCGCATGAGCACCGTCACCGCGCTGACGCCGGAGCTTGCCGCGAAGGTCGAGCGCCTCGACGCGCTGCTCGCGCAGATCGGCGAGCGTCACGACAAGGTGAAATTCGCGAGCAGCCTCGCCGCGGAAGACATGCTGCTCACGCACGCGATCCTGTCGAAGGGCGTGTCGATCGGCATCTTCTCGCTGAACACGGGCCGCCTGCACGCGGAAACGCTCGGCATGATCGACCGCGTGCGCGAGCGCTACGGCTACGAGATCGAGCAGTTCCATCCGCGGCAGGACGCGGTCGACCAGTACGTGGCCGAGCACGGTCTGAATGCGTTCTACGAGAGCGTCGAGCTGCGCAAGTCGTGCTGCCACATCCGCAAGGTCGAGCCGCTGAACCGCGCGCTGGCCGACGTCGGCGCGTGGGTCACGGGCCAGCGCCGCGAGCAGTCGGTCACGCGCGCGGAGCTGCACGAGGAAGAACAGGACGAAGCGCGCGGGATCGCGAAGTACAACCCGCTCGCCGACTGGACGGAAGCCGACGTGTGGACGTACCTTAAGGCGTTCGACGTGCCGGTCAACCCGCTGCATGCGCGCGGCTACCCGAGCATCGGCTGCGAGCCGTGCACGCGCGCGATCCGTCCGGGCGAAGACAGCCGCGCGGGCCGCTGGTGGTGGGAGTCGCGCGACACGAAGGAATGCGGGCTGCACATCACGACGATCACGCCGATTCCCGCGAACGCCGAAGCCGGCGCCGCGCACTGAAGACCGACAAGAAACTGAATATTGCGCCGCCTGCGACAGCGGGCGGCACGAACCCAGAAGAGAAGGACTGAAATCATGAGCACGACGCTCGAGCAATCCGCCTTTGCCCCGCCCACCGGCGACAGCAGCCGCATGGGCCACCTCGACTGGCTCGAAGCCGAGTCGATCCACATCCTGCGCGAACTCGTTGCCGAATGCAGCAAGCCGGCGCTGCTGTTCTCGGGAGGCAAGGATTCGGTCGTCGTGCTGCATCTGGCGCTGAAGGCCTTCGGCCTCGGCGCGAGCCGCAAGACGTCGCTGCCGTTCCCGCTCGTGCACATCGACACGGGCCACAACTACGAGGAAGTGATCGACTTCCGCGATCGCCGTGCGCAAGAGCTCGGCGCCGAGCTGGTGGTCGGCCACGTCGAGGATTCGATCAAGCGCGGCACGGTCGTGCTGCGCCGCGAAACCGATTCGCGCAATGCCGCGCAGGCCGTCACGCTGCTGGAAACGATCGAGCAGCACGGTTACACGGCGCTGATCGGCGGCGCGCGCCGCGACGAAGAGAAGGCACGTGCGAAGGAACGCATCTTCTCGTTCCGCGATGAATTCGGCCAGTGGGACCCGAAGGCGCAGCGCCCGGAACTGTGGAGCCTGTACAACGCCCGCCTGCACAAGGGCGAGCATCTGCGCGTGTTCCCGATCTCGAACTGGACCGAGCTCGACGTGTGGCAGTACATCGCACGCGAGAATCTCGAACTGCCGTCGATCTACTACGCGCACCAGCGCGAGATCGTGCGCCGCAACGGGCTGCTCGTGCCGGTCACGCCGCTCACGCCGATGCGTGACGGCGAGACGAGCGAGCTCGCGCAAGTGCGCTTCCGCACGGTCGGCGACATCAGCTGCACGTGCCCGGTCGAGAGCGACGCGGACGACGTCGAGAAGATCATCGCCGAGACGGCGGTGACCGAGATCACTGAGCGCGGCGCGACCCGGATGGACGACCAGGCATCCGAAGCCGCGATGGAACAGCGCAAGAAGCAAGGTTATTTCTGAAGCACACGAGGACATTCACATCATGAGCATCATCGAGAACAACGAAGACCTCGGCGTGTTGCGCTTCATCACCGCGGGCAGCGTCGACGACGGCAAGAGCACGCTGATCGGCCGCCTGCTGTACGACAGCAAGGCCGTGCTGTCCGACCAGCTGTCCGCGCTGTCGCGCGCGAAGAACAAGCGCACGGTCGGCGACGAGCTCGATCTCGCGCTGCTGACGGACGGCCTCGAAGCCGAGCGCGAGCAGGGCATCACGATCGACGTCGCGTACCGCTACTTCGCGACCGCGAAGCGCAAGTTCATCATCGCCGACACGCCGGGCCACGAGCAGTACACGCGCAACATGGTGACGGGCGCATCGACCGCGCACGCGGCGATCGTGCTGATCGACGCGACGCGCATCACGGTCGAGAACGGCGTCGTGCAACTGCTGCCGCAGACCAAGCGCCACAGCGCGATCGTCAAGCTGCTCGGGCTGCAGCACGTGATCGTCGCGATCAACAAGATGGACCTCGTCGACTACAGCGAGGCGCGCTTCAACGAGATCCGCGACGCGTACGTCGCGCTCGCGAAGCAGCTCGGCCTGACCGACGTGCGCTTCGTGCCGGTGTCGGCGCTGAAGGGCGACAACATCGTCGGCGCGAGCGAGCGCATGCCGTGGTACGCGGGCGAGCCGCTGCTCGACGTGCTCGAGTCGCTGCCGGTCGAGACGCAGGCGCATGACGCGCTGCGCTTCCCGGTGCAGTGGGTCGCGCGCCAGGACGGCAGCTCGGCCGACGATTTCCGCGGCTACATGGGCCGGATCGAGTCGGGCGAAGTGAAGGTCGGCGACGCGATCGTCGTGCTGCCGTCGAACCGCACCGCGACCGTTGCCGAGATCGTCGCACCGGTGCCGGGCGGCACCGCGTCGGTCGCGCATGCGTTCGCGGGCCAGACGGTGACGATCCGTCTCGAAGAGGACGTCGACGTGTCGCGCGGCGACATGTTCGTCACGACGGCCGAGCCGGTCGAGCCGGCCAAGAAGCTGGAAGCCGACCTGTGCTGGTTCGACGACGCGCCGCTGTCGCAGCAGCGCAAGTACCTGCTGAAGCAGACCACCAGCACGGTCTTCGCGAAGATCGGCGCGGTCAAGCAGGTGCTCGACGTGCATACGCTGTCGCACGCGACCGACCGTCAGGAACTGAAGATGAACGACATCGGCCGCGTGGCGCTGACGCTGCAGAAGCCGATCGTCTGCGACACCTACGATGCGCACCCCGGTACGGGCGCGTTCGTGCTGATCGACGAGGCGACGCATCACACGGTCGCCGCGGGCATGATCCGCGCGTTCTCGGCGTAATCGTCAATCTGCGCGGCGGCGAACCGGCCGCCGCGGCAGGACCCTAGCGAAGCGACAAACATGGGCAAGGTATATCTGATCGGAGCAGGGCCGGGCGCCGCGGATCTCATCACGGTACGCGGCGTGCGGCTGCTCGAGCAGGCCGACGTCGTGCTGCACGACGCGCTCGTCGAGCCCGCGATGCTCGACTATGCGCCGAGCGCGCGCAAGATCGCGGTCGGCAAGCGCTGCGGGCAGCGTTCGACCGCGCAGCATTTCATCAACAAGCAGATCGTCGATGCGGCGCGCGAGCATGCATGCGTCGTGCGGCTGAAGGGTGGTGATCCGATGCTGTTCGGCCGAGCCGAAGAGGAAATGCGGGCGCTCGAAGCGGCCGGCATCGACTACGAGGTCGTGCCGGGCATCACCGCAGCGCTGGCCGGCGCGGCGACGCTGAAGCGTTCGCTGACGTTGCGCGGCGTGTCGCGCAGCGTCGCGTTCGCGACGCACAGCCGCGCACCGGGCAGCGACGAGATCCGCGAAGCCGCACGCGCCGATTCGATCGTCTACTACATGGGCCGCGACAGCGCGCCCGGCATCGCGCAGGAGCTGATCGACGCCGGCCGTGCGCCGGCGACGCCGGTGGCGATCGTCGAGGCCTGCAGCACCGCGCGCGAACGCACGCTGACGCTCACGCTCGCGCAGATGGCGGCCGGCGACGCGCAGGCGTGGCTCGATCCGGCGGAGCCGAGCCTGCTGATGATCGGCGATGCGTTCGCCGAACGCGCACGGCTCGCGCAGGCGGGCGATCCAATCCGCAATGCCGCCTGAGCGCGGCTCGAACGCAGTCCCAAACGAAAAAAGCGCTGGCAGATGCCGGCGCTTTTTCGTTGGGTACGACGAATGCGCCGGCTGCTACGTGTCGTCGCCGACCTGCTCGATGCAATAGCGCGCGACCGCGTCGAGCACGCCGTCGTCTTCGCCGACCGCCGTCGCGCAACGGATCTCGACGCCCGGATGCGCGGCGCGGCATGCGTCGACGAGCTGCGGCAGGTCGCGGCGGACATGGCCGCCCTGGCCGAAGAATACGGGCACCACGGTGATGCGCGCGCAGCCGGCCGCGACTTGCGCGGCCACGGCCTCACCGAGCGACGGCGTCATCAGTTCGAGGAACGCGAGCGACACCTGCGCGGCCGGGGAGGCGCCGCGCAGCCGCGCGGCGAGCCGCTCGAACGGCTCGGCCCAGCGCGGGTCGCGGGCGCCGTGGCCGAACAGGACGATACCGTGCGAATGCATGTCGAAGCCTCCGTCGCGACGCGGCGCTCAGTGCCGGTCGACCCATTTGAGCGCGAACAGGCCGAGCGCGAGATAGATGAGGCCCGGCGTCGCGGCGGTGAGCGGCGCGGGCCACGTGTTCAGCGTGCCGATGTGCGAGAACAGCGTGTTGAGCAGCTGGAAGCTCATGCCGAGCATGATGCCGCCGAACACCTTCACGCCGACCACGCCGGCCCGCGTGTGCAGATACGCGAACGGCAGCGACAGCACGAGCATCACGAACACCGCGAACGGATACAGCAGCTTGCGCCACAGCGCGATGTCGTAGCGCTGCGTGTCCTGCTGGTTTTCGCGCAAGTGCTGGATGTAGCGGAACAGGTTGATGATCGACATGCGCTCCGGCGACACGAGCAGCACCGACAGAATCTGCGGCGTCAGGTCGGACCGCAGCCGGTATTCGGGCAGCGACACCTGCTGCGACCGGTACACGGGGTTCAGCGCATCGGCCGGCTGGCCGCTGATCGGCTTGATCGGCGTCAGCTCGGTTTCGGTGACGCCCGTCAGCAGCCAGTGGCCGGGCGGCTCGTAGCGGCCGGTCTGCGCGATCCGCACGTTCTGCAGCTGGAATTTCGAGTCGAATTCGTAGATGCGCACGTTGCTGATCGTCGAGTCGGGCGACAGGCTGCCGACGTTGACGAAGCGCGTGACCTGCTCGCCGTTCTCGCGGGCCGCGAGCGTGTCCTTCACCCACACGCCCGACTGGAAGTTCGACGACACCGATGCGCCGAGCGCCTGCAGCCGCACGCGTTCGGACAACTGGTCGGCGTACGGGCCGACGAATTCGCCGATCAGGTAGGTGACGATCACGAGCGGCACGCCGATCTTCAGCAGCGAGCGCAGCGCCTGGTTGGTCGCGAGGCCCGACACGCGGAAGATCGTGAATTCCGAGTTCGCGGCCATTTGCGCGAACACGTAGATCGCGCTGATCAGCGCGGCGACCGGGATGATCTCGTAGAAGCGCGACGGCGTCTGCAGCGCGACGCGCAGCACCGCGTAGCCGAACTTGTAGTTGCCGTGCCCGACCGAATTCAGTTCGCTGATCAGGTCGAAGAAGAAGAACAGACCGGAGAACGCGAACAGGATGAAGACGAACGTGACGTAAATTTGCCGCGCGAAGTACTTTTCATAGAGCCGCATCGATCATGCTCCCGAGCGGCCGAACAGCGCGCGTGTCAACAGCGGACGATTGCGCACGCGCAACCAGAAAATGAATGCGACGATCGCCGCGACGAGCACGTGCAGGCCGACCAGACCGACGCCGAACGACATCTTGCCCTGCTCGATCTGCGCCTGCACGACGTTCAGCAGGTTCGAGTACGTGAGGTAGATCAGCACGGCCATCACGAGGTTGATCGTGCGGCTGCGGCGCGGGTTCTGGTACGAGAGTGGGATGCCGAGCACCATCAGGTTGATCGCGATCAGCGGCAGCCCCGCGCGCCATGCGAATTCCGCGAGGTTGTCGCGCGTCGGGTTGCGCAGCAGGTCGGGCGTGGGCGTGCTGTTGGTGGTCTGCACGTTGACGACCGGCTTGCTCGTGATCTTCACGCCGTAGCGCTCGAACTCCATGATCTTGAAGTTCGGCTGGCCGGGCGTACCGTCGTAGCGGCGGCCGTCCTCGAGGACGACGAAGCGATCGCCGTCCTTCGAGGTTTCCGTATGGCCGGTTTGCGACACGACCACGTTGAGCTTGCCGTTTTCCGTCGACGTGACGAAGACGTTCTGCACCTTGCTCTGGTCGGGCGACATCTTCTCGATGAAGAACACCCGATGGTTCGCGGCCGATTCGCGGAACTGGCCGGGCGCGAGCAGCGAGATTTCGTCGCGCTGCTGGAAGCGCGCCTTGATCAGCTTGCTCTGCTGGTTCGACCACGGCCAGCCGACGAACGCGAAGAACGTGATCAGCAGGATGATCGGCGCGGCGAACACGCCTATTGGCTTGATGAGGCGGGTGAGGCTCACGCCAGACGCGAGCCACACGACCATTTCGGAGTCCCGGTACCACCGGGTCAGCACGAACAGGATCGACACGAACAGCGTGACGACCAGCATCACGGCGAGATAGCCGATCACGGTCAGGCCGATCAGCACGAGCACGTCCCGCGGATCGATTTCGCCGGACGCGGCGTAGCCGACGATGCGAATCATCATCGTCGTGAGCATGATCGTGAGCAGCACCATGAACACGGCGCCAGCCGTATACGCAAGCTCGCGCTGGAGGGAGCGTTCGAAGATCATTCTTGATGAGAAGAGGGCGGGAGGCTGCGCACGCGTGGTGGGGCGCTCGCGCCGCCACGGGAAAAATAGCGGATAATTGCGGCTTTCATCCTTAGCCCAGATTTTATCCGAGGACAAGCGCGATGGACTTTAGCATAAAAGGCTGTGATTGGAGCAAAGGCGAAGCCAAGGGGTTCCTGACCGGGAAGTCCGACTGCATCGTGCTCGGCATCTTCGAGGCGCAGACGCTGTCGGGCGCGGCGCTCGACATCGACACGGCCACCAAGGGGCTGATCTCGCGCGTGGTGAAGGCCGGCGACATGGACGGCAAGCGCGGCAAGACGCTGTTCCTGCACGAAGTATCGGGCATCGGCGCGTCGCGCGTGCTGCTCGTCGGGCTCGGCAAGCAGGATGCTTTCAATCAGAAAGCCTACAACGATGCGGTGACGGCCGCGTGGCGCGCGCTGCTGGCGACCAAGGTCGTCCAGGTCACGTTCTCGCTCGCGCAACTGCCGGTCGACGAGCGCAGCTCCGACTGGGGCGTGCGCGCCGCGATCCTCGCGCTGCGCAACGAGACGTACCGCTTCACGCAGATGAAGAGCAAGCCGGAACCGGCGTCGCACACGCTCAAGCGCGTCGTGTTCAGCGTCGATCCGGCCGACGAAAAGGCCGCGAAGGTCGCGATCAAGCAGGCCGTCGCGCTCGCGAACGGGATGGATCTGACCCGCGACCTCGGCAACCTGCCGGGCAACGTCTGCACGCCGACCTACCTGGGCAACACCGCGAAGCAGATCGCGAAGGATTGGGGCCTGAAGGCCGAAGTGCTCGGGCTCAAGCAGATCCAGGCGCTGAAGATGGGGTCGTTCCTGTCGGTCGCGCGCGCATCGGTCGAGCCGCCGCAGTTCATCGTGCTGCACTACCAGGGCGGCGCCGCGAAGGCCGCGCCGGTCGTGCTGGTCGGCAAGGGCATCACGTTCGATACGGGCGGCATCTCGCTGAAGCCGGGCGAAGGCATGGACGAGATGAAGTACGACATGTGCGGCGCGGGCTCGGTGCTCGGCACGATCCGCGCGGTCGCCGAGATGGGCCTGAAGATCAACGTCGTCGCGATCGTGCCGACCTGCGAGAACATGCCGGGCGGCAACGCGACGAAGCCGGGCGACATCGTCACCAGCATGAAGGGGCTGACGATCGAGGTCCTGAACACCGACGCCGAAGGCCGCCTGATCCTGTGCGACGCACTCACGTATGCCGAGCGCTTCAAGCCGGCCGCCGTGATCGACGTCGCGACGCTGACGGGCGCGTGCGTGATCGCGCTGGGCGGCCACAACAGCGGGCTGTTCTCGACCAACGACGCGCTCGCGGGCGAACTGCTCGACGCATCGCGCGAGGCGAACGACCCGGCATGGCGCATGCCGCTCGACGACGAATACCAGGATCAGCTGAAGTCGAATTTCGCGGATCTCGCGAACATCGGCGGGCGTCCGGCCGGCGCCGTGACGGCCGCATGCTTCCTGTCGCGCTTCACCGACAGCTATCCGTGGGCTCACCTCGACATCGCGGGCACCGCATGGAAGGGCGGTGCCGCGAAGGGCGCGACGGGGCGTCCGGTGCCGCTGCTCGCGCAGTTCCTGATCGACCGCGCCGGCCAGTGATGGCGGGGCTGACGACGCCGCGGGTGCGCGGGCAATGACGCGGATCGATTTCCACTCGAACGTCGGCGATTCGCTCGCGTACGCGTGCCGGCTGCTGCGCAAGGCCTATCTGGCCGGGCAGCCAGTCGTCGTGCTCGCCGAGCCCGCGCGCCTGCGCGCGCTCGACGAGCGGCTCTGGACGTTCTCGCCGCTCGATTTCATCCCGCATTGCGGCGTCGACAGCGAGCACGCAGCCGGTACGCCGATCGTGCTGGCCGCCGATCTCGACCGCGCGCCGCATCATCACGTGCTGCTGAACCTCGGCGCGACCGTGCCCGCGCAGTTCGCCCGCTTCGAGCGCCTGCTCGAAGTGGTCGGCAACGCGCCGGACGAGCTGGCCGCGGGCCGCGACCGCTACCGGTTCTACCGCGACCGCGGCTACGCGCTGAACAACTACAAGCAGGGCGGCTAGCCGCAACCGTCGACGGAGTGTTCCCGTGACAGAAGCCGATTCATCCTCGATCCCGACGCTGACCGACGTGCTGGTGCCCGGCAAGCCGGCGCCGGCGCGCTCGCCCGCGTCTGCCGCACCCGGGCCGCACGGAAGCGCGGCGATTCCGGTGCTCACCGACGTGATCGCACCGGGCGCCGCCGCGGCCGCGCCGGCCGAATCCCGTCAAACCGAAGCCGACCCCGATTCCGTCGTGGTCGAACCCGTGCCGACACCGCACGTGCCGACCGTCGAACTGCCGGGCGACGTGGCGATGGCCGCCGCTGCGGGCGACACCGATGCGCCGGCCGGACCCGGCGCATCGGAGCACGTAGTTGCCGAAGAGGTGGCGGTGATGACGGCGCCGCTGCGCTCGTCGCTGGTCGAAGACGGTCTGCCGCAGCACACGTTCGCTCCGATTGCGCACGAAGCGGCCGGGCACGCGCCGGACGCGGCAATGCCGGAGGCGGTCCTGCCGAGCGCAGCGCTGCAACCGGAAGCATCGGACGCCGCCGCGCTGACGCCGGAAGATGCGCAGCACATCGCCGAACGGCTTCGCAATCGCCTGACGAACTATCTGACCGGGCCGGGGCGCGAGGCCATCGAAGCGCGTTGTCGCGATGCGCTGCACGAGCATTCGGCCTGGCTGGTCGGCCAGGTCACGCGCGAAGTCGCCCTCGCGCTGGAAACAGAGGTGATGGACTGGGTACGCGATGCGGTCGATGAAGAGATCGCCCGCCGCCGCGCCGGTCACTCCGGCTGAACGGCAATCGCTCGCGGCGGTGAAAAGGGGGCGGTCCAGTAAGGGCCTGCGAAGCCGGCGGTGATGTGCCGCCGGTCGGGCGGTACGCGGTTGCCTGCCTGCCACGCCCTGCACACCGCGTCGGTGCGTCGCGCGGATATCCGATTCAGCGAACCGACAGCACCCACTGGGCGAGCGTGCGGGCTTCGGTGCCCGTCAGTTGCGTGTTGGCGGGCATCGGCACGCTGCCCCATACGCCGACGCTGCCTTTCACTATCGATTGCGCAAGATAATCGGCGGCGTCGTTGCGCGTCGCGTACTTGCCGGCGATGTCGTGGAACGACGGACCCATCAGCGGCTTGCCGATCGCATGGCAGGCCATGCAGTTCTTGCGCTGCGCGAGCGCGAGCCCGTCGGCCTGGTCGGCGCGCGCCGCCGCCGCGCCGCCGGTCAGCAGCGTCGCGAGCAGCACGCGCAATATCGTCTGTTTCATGCGGTTCTCCGCCGGCGGGGATGGCCGGCTTCATGGTCCGCGCATTATAGAAGCAAAGGGGAAGCACGTTTTGCGCGTTCCCCCGGTGGCCCGTTTATCGGGGTCGCATGAGATGGTGCCCTGCCTCAACCCGTGACCGCCCCTTGGTTCGCCGGCCGGGCAAGCGCCGCGAATTTCGCGAGCACGCCGCGCGTATAGCGCGGCGCGGGCTGCCGCCACGCGGCGCGGCGGCGTGCGAGTTCCGCATCGTCGACGTTCAGTTGCAGCAGCAGCCGGTGCGCGTCGATCGTGATCGAATCGCCTTCCTGCACCAGTGCGATCGTGCCGCCGACGAACGCCTCCGGCGCGACGTGGCCGACCACCATGCCCCAGGTGCCGCCCGAGAAGCGGCCGTCCGTGATGAAGCCGACCGATTCGCCAAGCCCCTTGCCGATGATCGCGGACGTCGGTGCGAGCATTTCCGGCATGCCGGGGCCGCCCTGCGGGCCGAGGTAGCGCAGCACGAGGATGTCGCCCGCCCGGATCCGGTCGCCGAGGATCGCATCCATCGCGCTCTGCTCGTCGTCGAACACGCGCGCCGGGCCCGTGATCACCGGGTTTTTCAGGCCGGTGATTTTCGCGACCGCGCCGTCTTCCGCGAGATTGCCCTTCAGGATCGCCAGATGGCCTTCCTTGTACAGCGCGCGGTCGATCGGAAAGATCACGTCCTGATCCGCGCGCGGCGCGGCCGGCACGTCCTTCAGCTCGTCGGCGATCGTGCGGCCGGTGATCGTCATGCAGTCGCCGTGCAGCAGCCCCGCATCGAGCAGGATCTTCAGCACCTGCGGAATCCCGCCGGCCCGGTGCAGGTCGGTCGCGACGTACTGTCCCGACGGCTTCAGGTCGCAGATCACCGGTACCCGCTTGCGGATGCGTTCGAAGTCGTCGATCGTCCAGTCGACCTCGGCCGCGTGCGCGATCGCGAGATAGTGCAGCACCGCATTGGTCGAGCCGCCGGTGGCCATGATCACCGACACCGCGTTCTCGATCGATTTCTTCGTGATGATGTCGCGCGGCTTCAGGTCGCGTTTCACGGCCTCGACCAGCACGCGCGCCGATTCGGCGGCCGAATCGACTTTCTCCTGGTCGGGATTCGCCATCGTCGACGAATACAGCAGCGACATCCCGAGCGCCTCGAACGACGAGCTCATCGTGTTCGCGGTGTACATGCCGCCGCACGAACCCGACGTCGGGCACGCGTTCTTCTCGACGCCTTCGAAATCCTCCTGCGACATCCGGCCCGCGGTGAATTCGCCGACGGCCTCGAACGACGACACGATCGTCAGGTCCCGGCCCTTCCAGTTGCCGGGGCGGATCGTGCCGCCGTACACGTAGATGCCCGGCACGTTCAGGCGCGCGAGCGCGATCATGCCGCCCGGCATGTTCTTGTCGCAGCCGCCGACGACTACCACGCCGTCCATCCACTGGCCCTGCACGCAGGTTTCGATGCAGTCGGCGATCACTTCGCGCGACACGAGCGAGTACTTCATCCCTTCGGTGCCCATCGACATGCCGTCCGAAATCGTCGGCGTGCCGAAGATCTGCGGGTTCGCGCCGGCCGCCTTCACGGCGTCGACCGCCGCGTCCGACAGCCGCTGCAGGCCGGAATTGCACGGCGTGATCGTCGAATGGCCGTTCGCGATGCCGATCATCGGCTTGTCGAAATCGTCCTTCTGGTAGCCGAGCGCGTAGTACATCGAGCGGTTCGGCGAACGGGCCACGCCTTGCGTGATGTTTTTAGAGCGGCGGTTGTACGACATGGGGAGCTCCATCGTTGTTTTGGCGACGCCGGCGCGAACAGTGCGCCGGGTGGGTCGATCAAGCATGGAGTTTCCGTTCTGGGATGTCCAATATATTATTTGTCGCCTATTAAGTCGTTTTACGAATGAGTCGAGCATGGCCGATCCGATCCCCGACCTGCGCCAGTGGCGCTATTTCGCGACCGTCGCCGACGAGCGCCATTTCGGCCGCGCGGCCGAGCGGCTGTCGATGACGCAGCCGCCGTTGTCGCAGGCGATCCGCGCGCTCGAGGACGCGCTCGGCGTCGCGCTGTTCGTGCGCACCAAGCGCTCGGTCGCGCTGACGGCGGTCGGCGCGGCGCTGCTGCCGGAGGTGCGCCGGCTGCTCGCGTCGGCCGATGCGCTGCCGCCGATGGCGCGGCGGCTCGCGCGCGGCGAGGCCGGCTCGCTGTCGCTCGCGTTCGTGTCGACCGCCGATTACGGGCTGCTGCCGTCATTGCTGCGCGCGTTCGGCGCGCGCTATCCGCAGGTGCGGCTGCAGCTCACGGAAGCGACGAGCGACGTGCAGATCGACGAACTCGTCGCCGGGCGCATCGACGCCGGGCTTATCATTCCGCCCGTGCCGCCGCGCCACGCGGCCGGGCTGTCGTACCTGCCCGTCGTGCGCGAGCCGCTGGTGGTCGCGATGCCGGCCGGGGCGTCCGACGCGCCCGAGGACGAGCCCGTGCAGCTCGCCGACGTCGCCGCGTTTCCGCTCGTGATCTTTCCGCGCCGTTTGGCGCCCGGCTTTTATGACATCATTACGGGCTGCTACGGCGCGGCGGGGGAAACTCCGCGCATCGGCCAGGAGGCGATCCAGATGCAGACGATCGTCAGCCTCGTGTCGGCCGGCATGGGCGTCGCACTGGTGCCGCAATCGCTGCGTAACCTGCGGCGCACCGGCGTGGTCTACCGGCCGCTCGCCGGTCACGCGCCGGTCGTCGAGACGGGCCTCGTGTGGCGCACCGGCGACGTGAGCCCCGTGCTCGCCGGCTTCATCGACGTCGTGCGCGCGCAGGGTCCGGCCGCGTGACGTGAACGATGGCGCGCGGGCGCCGTCCAACGCGCGGTCCTGCACGTGTGCGACGGCCGTACCGTATTCGAAAACTTCTTCGCTAACCCATGATCATTCACCCGAATTTCGACCCCGTTGCGATCCATCTCGGGCCGCTGGCCGTGCGCTGGTACGGCCTCATGTATCTCGTCGGCTTCATCGCGGCGATCGTCGTCGGCCGGATCCGCCTGAAGCTGCCGTATGTCGCCGCGCAGGGCTGGACCGCGAAGGACATCGACGACATGATGTTCTACGGCGTGCTCGGCACCGTGCTCGGCGGCCGGCTCGGCTACGTGCTGTTCTACAAGGCCGATTTCTACTTCTCGCATCCGCTCGACGTGTTCAAGGTGTGGGAAGGCGGCATGTCGTTTCACGGCGGCTTCCTCGGCGTGACGCTCGCGATGATGCTGTTCGCGTGGCAGCGCAAGCGGCACTGGCTGCAGGTCACCGATTTCGTCGCGCCGATGGTGCCGTTGGGGCTGGCAGCGGGGCGGCTCGGCAATTTCATCAACGGCGAGCTGTGGGGCCGCGTGACCGATCCGACGGCGCCGTGGGCGATGCTGTTCCCGGGGGCGATGCGCGACGACGCGGCATGGCTGCCGAAACATCCGGCACTCGTCGAGAAGTGGCATCTCGCCGACGTGTTCATGCAATACCAGATGCTGCCGCGCCATCCTTCGCAGCTCTATGAAATCGCGCTCGAGGGCATCGCGCTGTTCTTCGTGCTGTTCCTGTTCGCGCGCAAGCCGCGGCCGATGGGCGCGATATCCGCGCTGTTCCTGATCGGTTATGGCCTCGCACGTTTCACGGTCGAGTTCGCGCGCGAGCCCGACGACTTCCTCGGCCTGCTCGCGCTCGGCCTGTCGATGGGGCAGTGGCTGTCGCTGCCGATGATCCTCGCGGGTATCGCGATGATGGTCTGGGCGTATCGCCGTCGCGCGGCGAACGCGAATGCGGCTGCTTGAAGTGGCTGCGTGAGGTCGCTGCATGACGCGGTATCGATGTACGCGCGATCGGCGTGCGCATCGGTTACCCGGATGCACATGAAAAACGCCGGCCCTCGGGCCGGCGTTTTCGTTTCCGACAACGGCGCGATGCGCGTTACTGCGTTACTTCATCTGCACGGAGCCGTTGACGGTGACCGACACGGTGGCCTTGCCGCCTTCGACCGCGATCGGCGCACTCATCTTCGCGCTGTCCATCGGCGCCGCGGCCATCGCCATCATGCGCGGGTACGGCTGCACGTTGCGGCCGCTGCCGACGTTCACGTCGCGGATCGTGTAGCTGTTGTAGCCGAACGCCTTCGCGGCTTCGTCCGCGCGGGCGCGGAACGACTTGATCGCTTCGGTCGTGAGCTTCTGCTCGGCCGTGCGCTGCGCTTCCGGCGACAGCGAGAACTCGACGTTCGCAACCTGCATCAGGTTCGACAACTGGCCTGCCAGCTTCGACGCCGCGGCGAAATCGCGCGATTCGAGCGCGACCTCGGTGCGGCCGCGCCATGCGGAGATCTTGCCGTCGCGATCGGTGCTCGGATACACGGAGAACGCGCCCGTGTGCGCGGTGACGCCCGACACGCCCTTCGCCTGCGACAGCGCCGCATCCGCGCGCTGGTTCAGCTGCGCGGTGAGGCTGCCCGGGTCCTTGGCCTGCTGCTCGTAGAACAGCGTGATGTGGATGATGTCCTGCGGCACGTCGGCGCTGGCCTGCGACGAAAGCGACAGCACGCCGGCCGGCTCGGGAAAGTGCGGGTTCGCCGTCTGGGCGTGCGCGGCGGGCGACGCGAGCGTCAGCGCGACGGGAACGGCGGCGGCGAGAGCGAGCGACAGCGCGAGTGCGGATTTCTTGGTCATTGTTGGACTCCTTGTGCGAGGGCGCGCACGCGGATCACGCGTGCGCGACGCGGGCGTACCGCGCGACGAAAAAAACGACGGCCGGCCGATCGGCCGACAGCGGTTGCTTAGGCTGCGCGAAAGCGCCGCGAGTTCCGTTGCGGCAGTGCGTACTGAACAGATTTGACCTTTTGGCCGGTGCCTACTTCATCAACTTTTCGGTGATGAACCGCCATTCCGCGCGCGTGACGGGCGTGATCGACAGCCGGTTGCCGCGGGCGAGCACGCGCATGTCGGCGAGCTCGTCGTGCTCGCGCAGCGCGGCGAGCGGCACGAGCGGCGACTTCTTCACGAAGCGCACGTCGACGAGCAGCCAGCGTGGCGCTTCCTGCGTCGATTTCGGGTCGTAATAGGGGCTTTTCGGATCGAACTGTGTGGGATCGGGGTAGGGCGTGGACGATACTTCGGCGAGGCCCGCGATGCCCGGCTCGGGGCAGCTCGAGTGATAGAACAGCACGCCGTCGCCGATCTTCATCGTGTCGCGCATGAAATTACGCGCTTGATAATTGCGCACGCCGGTCCACGGCAGCGAGCGCTGCGGTGCGTTGGCGAGATCGTCGATGCTTGCTTCGTCCGGTTCGGACTTCATCAGCCAATATTGCATGGATCGTAATCGACGCAGAAGGGGCATGAGGGTCTGTTTGCATGCGGAACGCGCACCCCAAACGAAAAATACAATTCACGGGAATGCCCGAAATCGCCCGCATGGCGGCGTCGCTCGTCACTTGTTTGGCTCGGCCAAACGGCGCTCCTCACTTCTTGCCCTGCGAGCGATTTCGGGCATTCGCATGCGCGTTCCGCATGCAAACAGCCCCTCAAAAAGGAAACGGCATCGGGAGTTCCCGATGCCGTTGGATAGGCCCCCGCCTTGGCCGCTAGGCCGGCATCCTGAACCTGAGGTTCAGAATTGGTCGCAGTTAGCAGCACTTCGGGTACATCAGACAGAGTGACGCGCGCGCCCGTGCTACAAATTTCCGCAACCGTGCACATGGCATTGGTTCAAGGAATATATGACCTTGGCGAACCAGGCAGGGAAGCTGACTGAACTGTGTTTCGATGCGCCAATTTGACCACCGTTGACCGTCGAGATCAAGCGGAATCGACGCATCGTTTCAAACGTTACTGCGTCTCGTGCTGTGCGAGCACCGCGCCGAGCTGTTCGTTCATCTGGTGCATTGTACGACGGATTTCTTCCGCCGGAAATGCTTCACCGTGCCGCACGCTCGTTTGCAGCCGCAGCAATTCCGACGCAAGCGACAGCGCCGCCATCACCGCGATGCGATCGGTGCCGCGCACCGAGCTGTTCGAGCGGATTTTCGACATTTCGGCATCGACGCGCGCGACCGCTTCGAGCAGCGCCGCTTCGGTCTCGGCCGAACAGGCGAGCCGATAGGGCTGACCGAGAATCGAGACTTCGATCTGCTTGGTGCTCATGCATGTTCTCCGTGGCTGGCCGCGTCATCGCCATCCGTGCGCGCCTGCGCATCCAGCAGGTCGAGCTGGTTGTCGGCTTGCTCCGCGCTCTTCGAGCGCGGCAGCTTTTCGAGAATCGCGTTCAGTTTCACCTGGGCGTCGTCGATCTTCGCCGACAGCGTGTCGCGCTCGGCCGCGAGCGCATTGCGTTCGTCGCGCAGCTGCGCGAGTTCCGCGCGGACCGTATCCGCTTCCGCGCGCAATTGCGCGACCTGCTCCTCGAGCGCGAGCCGTTCCGAGTGATAGCGCTTGTTCAGCGAAATCAGACGGCCAATATTTTGAGACAGGGTTTCGAGTTCGTTGAGCATTTGCTGCGTCCTCTAAAGACCCAGCATTTTAGCGCGGAATACCGCGCAATCCGACATCTGTAACGTTTCCAGTCGTAACACCCCTGCTTCTTGCCGCGAATAGGCATGTCCGACGCCGGTCCGGACGCTTCCTTGACGCTCGCGCGACCGGCTCCTAAACTGGCGCCGCCTCGGTGCTCGCGCGCAGGATGCGCGGTTAAACGGGAAGCAGGGTGCGGGCTCCGCGAGCGCGCCAACCTGCGCTGCCCCCGCAACGGTAAGCGGCCGCGTCGCGTGACGCAGGCCGGCTCTGGCGCGTTTCGCGTGCAGGTCGCACGCAGGCGCGGGCCACTGCGCGTCATCGCGCGGGAAGGCGAGCCGGACCGCCGCCAGCCCGGATACCGGCCGAGACGGGGAGCCCGCAAGGGCGCCATGACGCGCGGCCTGCGGGGAAGCGGGGCGCGCAATGCTTCACGGAACGTTCTTCGATGCCGACCCCAATCGTTCGCCACGCGCCCCTGTCGCGCCCGGCCGGCCACCGCAAGCGGATGCACCGCGCGTCGGGCGCGCGGCCGTGCGCCGCATGAGCGCCGCGCGCGCCACCGTCATCTGGGCCGCGCTGGCCGCCGTGGTCGCGCTGCTGTTCGTCGCGTCGCTGTCGATCGGCAGCGTGCCGATGTCGCCGTGGCAGGCGCTCGCGTCGCTCGTGCCGCACGGCGGCGATACCTTGTTTGCCGATATCGTCCGGACGCTGCGCCTGCCGCGCGCGCTCGCGGGTTTCGCGTGCGGCGCGCTGCTCGCGCTGGCCGGCGCGTTGTTGCAGGTGCTGCTGCGCAATCCGCTCGCGGAGCCGTACGTGCTGGGCGTGTCCGGCGGCGCGGCCGGCTTCGCGCTCGTCGCGATGATCGCGGGCGGCGCATGGTGGCTCGTCGACGCATCGGCGTTCGCCGGTTCGCTCGTCTCGGTCGCGCTCGTGCTCGGTCTCGCGAGGCGCGAGCTGTGGCGCGGCGAATCGCGCGACGCATCGCCGCGGCTGCTGCTCACGGGCGTCGTGATCGCGGCGGGGTGGGGCGCGCTCGTCACGCTGTTGCTGTCGCTCGCGCCCGATGCACGGCTGCGCGGCATCATCTTCTGGCTGACCGGCGACCTGAACGGCGCGACGGCGCCGTGGTTCGCGTGGGGCGCGCTGTTGCTGAGCGCATGCGCCGCGCTGCCGGCCGCGCCGCAACTGAACGTGCTGCTGCGCGGCGACGCGACCGCGCAGGCGCTCGGCGTGCCGGTCGCGCGGCTGCGCGTGCGGATCTATCTCGTCGCGTCGCTGGCCGCCGCGGCCGCGGTCACGACGGCCGGTACGATCGGCTTCGTCGGCCTCGTCGTGCCGCACGCGTTGCGGCTCGCGTTCGGCAACGACCAGCGGATGCTGCTGCCGGCCGCGATGCTCGCGGGCGGTGGCGGCGTGATGGCGGCCGACCTGCTCGCGCGCACCGCGATCGCGCCCGCACAATTGCCGGTGGGCGTGATGACCGCGTTGATCGGCGTGCCCGTGTTCCTGTGGATGTTGCTGAGGAGGCCGATGCGATGACAGGCACCGCAGCACCGCACGCCGCTGCCGGCGACATGCGCTACATGGCCGTCGACCTGACGCTGAAGGCCGGCGCGCGCACGCTGCTCGACCGCTTCACGCACGCGTTCCGCCCCGGCGAGATCTGGTGCGTCGCCGGGCCGAACGGCGCGGGCAAGACGACGCTGCTCGCCACGCTCGCGGGACTGCAGCCGCCCGCCGGCGGACACGTCGAGATCGACGGTCGGCCGCTTGCCGCATGGCGTCCCGAGCAACTCGCGCAGCGCCGCGCGCTGATGCCGCAGCAACTGCACGATGCGTTCAGCGCGACCGTGTTCGACACGGTGCTGCTCAACCGCTTTCCATATCTCGGCGGCTGGGGTTGGGAGCGCGACGGCGACCGCGCGGCCGCGCGCGAGGCGCTCGCGACATTCGACCTGAACCCGCTCGCGTCGCGCGACGTGATGTCGCTGTCGGGCGGCGAGCGGCAGCGGGTCGCGCTGGCCGCGACGCTGTGCCAGGATGCGCCGCTGATGTTGCTGGACGAACCGCTCGCGCATCTCGACCTGCATCACCAGATCGACTGCCTGACCGCGCTGGCCGCCTGGCTCGCGGCGGGCCCGCGCACGGTGATGTTTTCGTGTCACGACCTGAATCTCGCGCGGCGTTTCGCGACGCATGCGCTGTTGCTCGACGGCCGCGGGCATGCGTGGGCCGGCCGCGTGCATGATGTGCTGACGCCCGAGCGCGCGAGCGACGCGTTCGGCTATCCGCTCGTGCTGATCCGCGAGAACGGCCGCGATGCGCTGTTGCCGGCGTGGCCCGCGCGACAATGATCTTTCCCGTTCCGAATTTTCCGATGCGCGGCGCATGCCGCGCCCACCATACGGCCCCTCGATGACCACTTCGACCCAATTCCCGCCCGCGATCGCGCCGCTAGACGACGCGCTGCGCACGCGCCTGCAGCATGTGATCGACCACAAGACCAAGCCGCCCGGCAGCCTCGGCCAGCTCGAGGCGCTCGCGCTGCAGATCGGCCTGATCCAGCGCACCGAGCGGCCGGTCGTGCAGCGTCCGGTGACGATCGTGTTCGCGGGCGACCACGGGATCGCGGCCGAGGGCGTCAGCCCTTATCCGCAGGCGGTGACCGCGCAGATGGTCGCGAACTTCCTCGCCGGCGGCGCGGCGATCAACGCGTTCTCGGGCGTCGCGCAGAGCACGCTCGAGATCGTCGATGCGGGCGTCGCGTCGCCGCTGCCGCTGTCGGACCGGCTGGTGTCGGTTCCGGTCGCGCGCGGCACGCGCAACTTCGCGGCGGAACCCGCGATGACGCGTGAAGAAGCGATGACGGCGCTGGCCGCGGGCGCGGCGCGCGTGCGCCTGCACGCGTCGCTCGGCACGAACGTGATCGGCTTCGGCGAGATGGGGATCGCGAATACGTCGTCGGCCGCGTGCCTGATGAGCCGCCTGCTCGACGTGCCGATCGACGCCTGCGTCGGCCGCGGCACGGGCCTCGACGATCAGGGCCTCGCGCACAAGCGTGCGGTGCTCGGTCGCGCGCTCGTCAAGCACTCGCATGCGATCGCGCCGCTCGACGTGCTCGCGACGTTCGGCGGCTTCGAGATCGCGATGATGACCGGCGCGTACCTCGCGGCCGCGAGCGAGCGGATGACGATCCTCGTCGACGGCTTCATCGCGACCGCCGCGCTGCTCGTCGCCGAGCGCATCGCGCCCGGCGTGCGCGACTACTGCGTGTTCTCGCATACGTCGCACGAGGCCGGCCACCGGCGCATGCTCGAGCATTTCGGCGCGAAGCCGCTGCTCGCGCTCGACCTGCGGCTCGGCGAAGGCACGGGCGCCGCGCTCGCGCTGCCGCTGGTGCGCGCGGCGGCCGCGTTCCTCAGCGAGATGGCGAGCTTCGAATCCGCCGGCGTCGACGATCGTGACGCCTGAGCGCGTGCGCGGCATGCGCGCCGAGCTGCGCTACTTCTTCGTCGCGCTCGGCTATTTCACGCGCGTACCCGTGCCGCGCTCGATCGGCTACGCGGCCGGCGATCTCGACCAGGCCGCGCGCTATTTCCCGCTCGTCGGCGCGTGCGTCGGCGCGTGGGGCGCGCTCGTCTATCTCGTCGCGCTGCGCGTGCTGCCGCCATCGATCGCGGTCGGGCTGTCGATGGCCGCGACGCTGCTCGCGACCGGCGCGTTCCACGAAGACGGCCTCGCCGACAGTTGCGATGCGTTTGGCGGCGGTTACACGCGCGACGACGTGCTGCGCATCATGCACGATTCGCGGATCGGCACGTTCGGCGCCGTTGCGCTCGTGATCGCGCTCGGCCTGAAATGGCAGGCGCTGGCGTCGATGCTGCCGCTGCGCGCCGCATGGACGATGATCGCCGCGCACGCGGCGAGCCGCGCGATGGCCGTGAGCCTGCTGATGACGCTCGACTACGTGCGGCCCGAAGGCAAGGCGAAGCCGGTCGCGCAACGAATGGACGCACGTGCGGCGTGCGTCGCGGCGGTGTTCGGACTGCCGTGGCTGTTCTGGCCGGACTGGCGCATGGGCGTTGCCGCCTGCGTGGCGCTCGTGCTCGTGCGCGCGTGGGCGGCCCGCTATTTCGTGAAGCGGATCGGCGGTTATACGGGCGACTGTCTCGGCTTCGCGCAGCAACTGGGCGAACTGGCGATCTATCTGGTGGTGCTCGGATGGACGTCGTCCTGATCCGTCATCCGGCCGTCGGCATCGAGCCGGGCGTCTGCTATGGGCGCAGCGACGTGCCGCTCGCCGAATCGGCCGATGGCGGCGCGCAGGCCGTGCGCATGCATCTGGCGGAACTAAGTGCGCCGTCGCCCGAACAGGTGCGGACGAGCCCGCTGACGCGCTGCGCGTCGGTTGCCGAACGGCTCGCGCGGGCATTCGACGTACCGCTGCTGGGCGATGACGACTGGCAGGAAATGGATTTCGGCGCGTGGGAAATGCAGCGCTGGGACGATATCGATCGCGCAGCGCTCGATGCGTGGGCGGCCGACCTGATGCATGCGTGCGCGCACGGCGGAGAAAGCGTCGCGCGATTCGTCGCGCGGGTGGCGCGGCAGGCCGATGCGCTTGCGGCGTTCGACGGACCGCAATGGGTCGTCACGCATGCGGGCGTGATCCGCGCATTCGCGTCGCATGTGTTGCGCGTGCCGCTCGACACGTTGCTGTCGCGGCCGGTGCCGACGGGCGGGGCGGTGTGGCTGCGCAGGGAGGGCGCCGCGCGAACGTGGGAAGTCGTGCACTGGGATGCATAGGCGCACTTGCGTCTGCATGTGAACTGCGCTGCGCACGGAGCGATCTGTTTCGAGCACCGCACGCATCCGGCACCGGTGCACGATGCACCGCAACCCGCCGGAAATCAGCGCGCCGGCCGCCGCGCACGCGCGGCCTCCAGATCCTCGCACAGCGCGGCCGCACCCTGCGCGATCCGCGGCGCCGGCCGCGTCAGCAGATCGCCGTCGATTGCGAACAGGTTGTTGCGCGCCACGGCCGTCAGCGCGGGCCACGCGCGCCAGCGCGCGAGGCTCGGCAGCGGTTCGTTCGAGCGGGTCGCGCCGGCACTCGTCGTCACGATCGCTTCCGGATTCGCCGCGAGCACCGCCTCGTCGGTCACGGTCGGCGCAAGCGGCTTGAGCGACGCGAACACGTTGCGGCCGCCGCAAAGTTCGAATACTTCGTTGATCAGGTGCGTGCCGTTGAGCGTCGTCAGCGGGCGGTCCCACACCTGGAAGAACATCGCGACGGGCGGGCGTGCCGCGTAGCGTGCGCGCAGTGTCGCGATGTCCCGCGTAAAGGCGGCCGCGGCGGCATCGGCGGCCGGTTGCGTGCCGAGCAGCGTGCCGAGCCGGCGCAACGACGACGACACGTCGTCGAGATGCTTCGGTTCGCTGAAGAACAGCGGGATGTGCAGCGCGCGCAGCGCGTCGGTCTGCCGCTCGGCGTTGCCGTGCCGCCAGACGACGATCAGGTCGGGCTTCAGCGCGGCGATGCGTTCGAGATCGAGCGCCTTGTTGTCGCCGACGCGCGGCACCGCTTGCGCGGCGGCCGGATAGTCGCTGTACGTGACGGTGCCGACGAGCTTCGCACCGCCGCCGGCCGCGTAGACGAGCTCGGTCGCGTGCGGCGCGAGGCTGATCACGCGCTGCGCGGGCGCGGGCAGCGTGACCGTATTGCCGGCGTCGTCGCGGGTCGTGACGTTGGCGTGGACGAGCGGCGCGTGAGCGAGCGCGACCAGCAGCGCGGCTGGCGTCAGCCGACGGAACACGCGTGAACTCATGCGGAGGCCCGCTGCAGCAGCGGTGCGCAATGTGCGAGCGCATCGCCGAGGCGCCGCCATTCGGCTTCGCTGCCCGGCAGGCCGATGCGCACGCTCGACGGCGTCGGGAAGTACCGCGTCCAGATCCCGCGCGCCGCGAGCGCCGCATGCAGCGCCGCGGCGCGCGGATCGTCGGTCCAGCTGAACAGCGGCGTCGCGCGCACCGCGAAGCCGTGCGCGCGCAGCAACGCGGCCAGTCGTTCGCCGTCGGCCCCGAGCCGCTCGCGCGCGGCGGCCTGCCATGCGCGGTCGGCGAATGCCGCGGCGACCGCATGGCGTGCGGGGCCGCTGACGGTCCACGCGCCGAGCACGTCGCGCAGCGCGGCGATCAGCAAGGGATTCGCGAGCACGAAGCCCGCGCGGATCCCGGCCAGCCCGAAGAACTTGCCGACCGAGCGCAGCACGACGAGCCCTGGACGATCGACCTGCGGCGCGAGCGATGGCGTCGCGCCCGTATCGGCGAACGCTTCGTCGACGATCAACGCGCCGCCGCGTGCCGCCAGTTGCGCGTGCCAGCCGAGCAAGCGCGCGGTCGGCACGAATTCGGCGGTCGGATTATTCGGATTCCCGACGATGACGTGGCGCAGCGTCGCGGGCAGCGTATCCGCGCGGATGTCGAGCGCGACGACGCGATGGCCGTGGCGCGCGAACGCGGGCGCGTATTCGCCGTACGCGAGCGCCGCGACGCCTGCGTCGCCGGCCGACAGCAACGCCGGCAACGCGCGGATCGCGGCCTGGCTGCCGGCAACCGGTAGCACGTGCGCGGCGTCGGGCGCGTGGTAGTACCGCGCGGCGCAGGCCGCGAGGCCGTCGCCGTCGTCGGGCAGCCGGCGCCACGCGTCGGCCGGCACGGGCGGAACCGGGTAGCCGACCGGATTGATGCCGGTCGACAGGTCGAGCCACGCGTCGTACGGAATGCCGTGGCGGCGGGCGGCTTCGTGCAGGTTGCCGCCGTGCGCGATGGATGAATCAGACATGATGGGAGGCCATGACGAGTGCGCCGCTCGCGACCAGCAGCGCGAGCCACAGCGCGAGCGTGCGCGTGACGAGCGACAGCGCGGCGACGATGTGAAGGGCGGTGGCCGTGGCGCCGGTGCCGAGCGCCGGCCGATCCTCGATCTCGCCGTGATAGACGGCCGGGCCGCCGAGCTGCACGTTCAGGCTGCCGGCGCCCGCGGCCATCACGGGGCCCGCGTTCGGGCTGTCCCAGTGGCGCGCCTGCGTGCGCCAGCAGCGCCACGCGGCGGCCGTGTCGCCGAGCAGCGCGTAGCTCGCGGCGGTGAGGCGCGCGGGAATCCAGTTCAGCGCATCGTCGAGGCGCGCGGCGGCCCAGCCGAAGGTCAGGAAGCGCGGCGTGCGGTAGCCCCACATCGCGTCGAGCGTGTTCGCGAGCCGGAACAGCAACGCGCCGGGGCCGCCCGCGACGACGAACCAGAAGAGCGCGCCGAAGATCGCGTCGTTGCCGTTTTCGAGCGCCGATTCGACGGCCGCGCGCGACAGCGCACCTTCGTCCGCGTTGCTCGTGTCCCGCGACACGATGCGCGCGGTCAGCGTGCGCGCCGCGTCGAGGTCGTGCCGCAGCAGCGCGGCGGCGATCGGCGCGACGTGGTCGGCGAGGCTCTTCGCGCCGAGCGCGAACCACAGCAGCGCGACGTGCAGCGCCGCCGCGAACGGCCAGGGCAGCACGGCGACGAGCCATGCCGCGACGGCCACCGGCGGCACGACCGCCGCGAGCCACGCGGCGACGCCGACTACGCGGCCGCGCCGGCCCGTGTTCAGCGCGGCTTCGATGCGCGCGGCGACGCGGCCGAACGCGACGAGCGGATGCCAGCCGGCCGGCTCGCCGATGGCGCGGTCGACGATCGCGGCCGCGACCGCCAGCATCGCGACGACGGGCAGCGACAGCATCAGCATGACGGCGCGCCCGCCTTGAGGTCGAGCGGCAGCCCGGCAACCAGCAGCGTGACGCGCGTCGCGAGCGCGGCGACGCGCTGGTTCAGGCGGCCGAGCTCGTCGACGTAGCGGCGCGTGACCGACCCGAGCGGCACGACGCCGAGCCCGATCTCGTTGCTGACGACGATCACCTTCGCGTGCGCGCCGCGCAGCGCGTGCTCGAGCCGCTCGACCTGGGCCGCGTACTGCGCGTCGTCGAGCGGTGCGCCGTCGGCGGGGCACAGCAGGTTCGTGAGCCACAGCGTCAGGCAGTCGACGAGCAGGCACGCGTGCGGATCGTCGAGCCGCGCGAGCGTGCCGGCGAGATCGACGCTCGCGTCGGCGAACCCCCAGTCGGCCGGCCGGCGCGCGCGGTGATGCGCGATGCGCTGCGCGAATTCGGGATCGGCGGCGGTCGCGGTCGCGATGTAGGTGACGGGGCGGCCGCTATCGGCGGCGAGCCGCTCGGCATGCGCGCTCTTGCCCGAGCGCGCGCCGCCGAGGACGAAGGTGAGGTCGTGCGGAATCATCGCGTGATTGTAACGGCGCGGGCGACCCGGCGCGGGCGATAATGCCGCCTTTGCTTCGCGACACCTTTCACACGATGAATGCACCCGAGCCGCGGCCGCGCGGCACGCTGATGATCCAGGGCACGACGTCCGACGCGGGCAAGAGCACGCTCGTCGCGGGCCTGTGCCGCCTCGCGCGACGCGGCGGCGTGCGCGTCGCGCCGTTCAAGCCGCAGAACATGGCGCTCAACAGCGCGGTGACGGTCGACGGCGGCGAGATCGGCCGCGCGCAGGCGTTGCAGGCGCTGGCCGCCGGCGTCGCGCCGCATACGGATTTCAATCCGGTGCTGCTGAAGCCGACGAGCGACCGCGGCGCGCAGGTGATCATTCACGGCAAGGCGCGCATGAACCTCGACGCGCGGGCGTATCACGACTACAAGCCGGTCGCGTTCGATGCGGTGCTCGAGTCGTATGCGCGCCTGCGCGCCGGTTACGACACGGTGATCGTCGAAGGCGCCGGCAGCCCGGCCGAGATCAACCTGCGCGACGGCGACATCGCGAACATGGGCTTTGCCGAGCGCGTCGACTGCCCGGTCGTGCTCGTCGCCGACATCGATCGCGGCGGCGTGTTCGCGCATCTGGTCGGCACGCTCGCCTGCCTGTCGGACAGCGAGCGCGCGCGCGTGCGCGGCTTCGTGATCAACCGTTTCCGCGGCGACCTCAAGCTGCTCGAACCGGGGCTCGACTGGCTGCGCGCGCGGACGGGCAAGCCGGTGTTCGGCGTGCTGCCGTATCTGCACGGGCTGCTGCTCGACGCCGAGGACATGCTGCCCGCGCAGGCGCGCAGTGCCGCCGCCCGCGGCGATGCCGGCGTGTTGCGCGTCGTCGTGCCCGCGCTGCCGCGCATCAGCAACCACACCGATTTCGATCCGCTGCGCGCGCATCCGCAGGTCGAATTCACGTACTGGAAGAGCGGCCCCGTGCCCGACGCCGACCTGCTGATCCTGCCCGGTTCGAAGAGCGTGCAGCGCGATCTCGCGTGGCTGCGCGATGCGGGCTGGGACGCGCTGATCCGGCGCCATCTCCGCTACGGCGGCAAGGTGATCGGCATCTGCGGCGGCATGCAGATGCTCGGCCGCACGCTCGACGATCCGCTCGGCCTCGAAGGCGCGCCCGGCAGCGTGCCGGGGCTCGGGCTGCTCGAGTTCGACACGACGCTGCAGCCCGACAAGACGCTGAAGAACGTGACCGGTCGACTCGCGCTGCCGGGCGCGGCGGCCGTGCGCGGCTACGAGATCCACATGGGCGACACGCGCGGGCCGGCGCTCGCGACGCCCGCGCTGACGCTGGCCGCCGATGCCGCGCAGGACGGCATGCGTCCCGACGGCGCGAGATCGGCCGACGGCCAGATCCTCGCGACCTACGTGCACGGGCTGTTCGACGCGCCCGACGCCTGCGCGGCGCTGCTCGCGTGGTCGGGGCTCGACGGCGCGGCCCGCATCGACTACCCGGCGCTGCGCGAGGCGTCGCTCGAGCGGCTGGCCGACACGTTCGCCGAGCACCTCGACCTCGACGCGCTGTACGCCGAGTTTCGTTGAAACCGCGCCGGTCGACTCTCGCTTTTTCCGCGCGATCGCGTACAACAGAGGAGGGCGGAGGTCCGCCCGAAGGAGGGCGACGATGAGGGCTCGATGGTGGTGGAGCGTCCTGCTCGCGGCGCTGCTGGGCGCGGCCGCGGCCGCGCATGCCTGCGATTCGTATGCGCCGGGCGGCGGCCAGTCCGGCGGTGACGCCACGCAAGGCAAGAGCGGTTACTGAGCAGGAAGGACGCGGGGCATGATCGGTCATGCCCTTTTTTTGCGTCGATTCATTCCTGAATGGAGGTAATTTAAGCGGGATGGCGCGTTTATCGGCTGAATGGATTCGAATAGAGTGCGATCCATTCCATCCACTCACTCAGGAATCCGTCATGAACGCCAATCGCCTGAACGATTTCGCCGCGACGCTGCTGCGCGTCGCCCTCGGCGTGCTGTACCTCGCGCACGTCGCACAGAAAGTATTCGTCTTCACGCTGCCGGGCACCGCGCAGTTTTTCACGTCGATCGGCCTGCCGGGCTGGCTCGCGTACCTGACCACGTTCGTCGAACTGGCGGGCGGCCTCGCGCTGCTCGCGGGGTTCCGCGTGCGCATCGCCGCGCTGGTGCTGCTGCCGTTCATGCTCGGCGCGGTCGCCGCGCATCTGCCGAACGGCTGGGGCTTCTCGTCGCCGCACGGCGGCTGGGAATATCCGGCGTTCTGGGCCGTCACGCTGGCCGTGCAGGCCCTGCTGGGCGGCGGCGCGTTCGCGCTCGGCGCGCGGGAGGCCGCGGTCCAGCGCGCGTGACGTGAAGGAAAGCAGACGAAAGGGGCACAGGTTCGGTGCGACCGGTTCCGGTGACCCCCCGTTTGCCGATATCATCGCTCCCTGTATCCGCAATCGAGCGGCGCCTGCCATGCGGCCGGCGCCGCGCGGCTTTTTCGGGGGAATTCATGACGGTCATCGTGGTGGCGAATCCGAAGGGCGGCGTGGGCAAGAGCACGCTGTCCACCAATCTAGCCGGCTATTTCGCGGCGCAGGGCGCATGGGTCGCGCTGGCCGACCTGGACCGGCAGCAGTCCGCGCATGCGTGGCTCGACCTGCGGCCGGCCGGCTTGCCGGCGATCGAGGCGTGGGCGCTCGATCCGGAGGCGCCGTCGAAGCCGCCGCGCGGCCTCGAATACGCGGTGATCGATACGCCGGCCGGCCTGCACGGCACGCGGCTCAACGTCGCGCTGCAACTGGCCGACAAGGTGATCGTGCCGCTGCAGCCGTCGATGTTCGATATTCTCGCGACCCAGCAGTTTCTGGAACGCCTTGCCGGCGAGAAGGCCGTGCGCAAGGGCAGCGTCGAGGTCGGGATCGTCGGGATGCGGGTCGACGCGCGCACGCGCTCGTCCGACCAGCTGCACCGGTTCGTCGAAGGGCTCGGCCTGCCGGTGCTCGGCTACGTGCGCGACACGCAGAACTACGTGCAGATCGCCGCGCACGGCCTGACGCTGTGGGATGTCGCGAAAAGCCGCGTCGAGAAGGATCTCGAACAGTGGCGGCCGATCGTCGAATGGGCCGAGCGCCGCGCGCCGAAGGCCGAGAAGGCCGTCAAGGCCGCGTCCTGAACGCCCGGCCGTCCGGCCGGCGCGACATCCAATGAGAAGGGCCGGATCCCGTCGCGTACGGTGTCCGGCCCTTCGGTCGCAGGCGGCATCGCTGCACCGCATGCCGCGGCATGCGGGCGTGCCCCGCTCAGGTCACGTCCAGTTCTGCGTCGGCACGTGATCGCGGTGGCCCTTGATCTTGTTGCCTTCGTCGATGAACACGAGCTTCGGCTTCCAGCCGGCCTGCAGTTCCGCTTCGTCAACCATCGCGAATGCCGCGATGATCACGAGGTCGCCGAGCTGCGCGCGGCGTGCGGCCGAGCCGTTCAGCGAGATCATCCCGCTGCCGCGCTCGCCCTTGATCGCGTAGGTCGAGAAGCGCTCGCCGTTGTTGATGTTCCAGATGTCGATCCGTTCGTTTTCGATGAGGCCCGCCGCTTCGAGCAGGTCTTCGTCGATCGCGCACGAACCTTCGTAGTGCAGTTCGCAGTGCGTGACCGCCGCACGGTGGATCTTCGATTTGAGCATGTGGCGCTGCATGGTGTCTCCGTGATGCGTCGTGAGAGGCGCGGCGGGCCGCGCGTCAGATTTCCAGGTTGTCGATGAGGCGCGTCGCGCCGAGCTTCGCGGCCGCGAGCACGACGAGCGGTTCGCCGGCTTCGAGTTCGGCTGCGCTCGGGGCGATCAGGTTCGCGCGGCGGCGGATCGCGATGTAGTCGGGCACCCAGCCGCGTTCGGCCAGGTGCGCGTGCGCATGCTGCTCGAGCTTGCCGAGATCGCGTTCGCCGCCGAGCACGCTGTCGCGCACGCGCTGCAGCGTTTTCGCCAGTTCGGGCGCTTCGTTGCGCTCGTCGGTCGTCAGGTAGCGGTTGCGCGACGACAGCGCGAGGCCGTCGTCGTCGCGCACGGTTTCGGCGGCGATGATGTCGACCGGCAGCGCGAGCTGCTGGCACATCCGGCGCACGATCATCAACTGCTGGTAGTCCTTCTTGCCGAACACGGCGACGCGCGGCTGCACGCAGGACATCAGCTTCGTGACGACCGTGCACACGCCGGCGAAGAAGCCGGGCCGGAACTCGCCCTCGAGGATCCCGCCGAGATCGTCCGGCGGCAGCACGCGGTATTCCTGCGGCTCAGGGTACATGTCGCGCTCGGTCGGCGCGAACAGCACGTACACGTTTTCCTGCTGCAGCTTCTCGATATCGTCCTGGAGCGTGCGCGGGTACTTGTCGAAATCCTCGTTCGGGCCGAATTGCAGCCGGTTGACGAAGATGCTCGCCACGACCGGGTCGCCGTGCTGGCGCGCGAGGCGCATCAGCGACAGGTGCCCTTCGTGCAGGTTGCCCATCGTCGGCACGAACGCCGTGCGGTTCTGTCCGCGCAGCTGGTCGCGCAGTTCCTGGATCGAGCTGATGACTTTCATGATCGGGTAGCGGGTTCCTCGCGCAGGCGCGCGTTGACGCCGCGGCAGCGGCATCGGGGTCGAAGCGGAGAACGCCGGCGCGCGGGCGGCGCATCGGGTGTCGGCGGATTGTAGAGGATTTGGCCGCGCGACGCATCGATAAAAGAACGATCGTTCACTTTATAGTGGGACGTGCCGGATACCCGCCGGACGGCCATTCGCCGCGGCGAAGCGTCGAGCGTCGGGATACACCGGGGAACGGGGAGCGGCGGGGCGGCCCTTACGCGGGCAGGTAAGCGAGACGCACGTAGATCGGCGCGAACGGTTCGGCCTGCGTGATCTCGAGCAGCGATTCGCGCGCGAGTTCGAGCATCGCGATGAAGTTCACGACGACGACCGGCACGCCGCGCGACGTGTCGAACAGCTCGGCGAATTCCATGAAGCGCGCGTTCTGCAGCCGGCGCAGGATCAGGCTCATGTGTTCGCGCACCGACAGCTCCTCGCGGGAGATCTTGTGGTGCTGGACGAGCTTCGCGCGCTTGAGCACGTCGGCCCACGCGGCGCGCAGGTCGTCCGAATTCACGTCGGGAAAGCGCGGCGTGACGCTCTGCTCGATGTAGACCTCGGCGCGCAGGAAATCGCGGCCAAGCTGCGGCAACTGGTCGAGCCGCTGCGCGGCGAGCTTCATCTGCTCGTACTCGAGCAGCCGGCGCACGAGTTCGGCGCGCGGATCCTCGGCTTCCTCGCCGGTGTCGGCCTTCTTGACCGGCAGCAGCATCCGCGACTTGATCTCGATCAGCATCGCGGCCATCAGCAGGTACTCGGCCGCGAGCTCGAGGTTCGACGTGCGGATCTGGTCGACGTAGCCCAGATATTGCGCGGTGACCTGCGCCATCGGGATGTCGAGCACGTTGAAGTTCTGCTTGCGGATCAGGTACAGCAGCAGGTCGAGCGGGCCTTCGAACGTCTCGAGGAACACCTCGAGCGCGTCGGGCGGGATGTACAGATCCTGCGGCAGCTTGAACAGCGGCTCGCCGTACAGGCGAGCGAACGCCGCGACACCGTCGACCGTGTCGGGCGTCGAATCGGCGCCCGCGGGCGCGGCGATCGCGTCGTCCTGCCGGGCGGCGCTGGCCTCGTCGGCGGCGCTCACGTCGTCAGAAGTTCTGGTAGTAGACGTACGACGTTTGCTTCACGCGCGATTCCTGCTGCTCGGCGCGCTCTTCGAGATCGATCGGCTGCTTGTCCCACAGCAGGGAACGGCCCTTGCGTTGCTCTTCCTCGAGCGTCGGCTTCTGCTGCTTGAGCTGGTTCAGGAACTGCGTGACGTCGGACTGGTACGGCATGGCTGGATCTTCCGTTTCGGGCGGCGCACGATGCGCCGGATTCTCGATGGCGGGATTTTACCGCATCGCGGGGAACAGCCGGCGCCAATCGAGCGTCGAATCCGCGGGCCGGCGCTGGCGGACGTCGTGCGGTGGCCCTGCCGCGGCCTTGGCACTCTTTCACAATCGTTTGGCCGTGACGTCGGCGCCCTGTGGTCAAATACAGGGTTTTCCACGAAACCGTAACACTCCAGGACGGCGAGGTCATATTTGGCGGGGCAGTCGAACCAGCAAGCACACACGGCGCATCACGCGGGCCGGCGCGCGGCACGCGATCGCGCCGACGCCGCGGCCTGCGTCGCGCGGGCGGCCCTCGCGGGTTGCCTGGCCGCGTGCTTCGCGCTGCCGGCCCACGCGAAGTACGACGTCGACATCGACGCGCCGCGCTCGATCCGCAAGCTCCTGAAGACGCATCTCGACATCGCCCGCTTCGCGAAGCGCGACGACATCAGCGACGACCAGTTCGACTTCCTCGTGACCGCCACGCCGCAGCAGGTGCGCGACCTGGCCGCGACGGCCGGCTATTTCTCGCCGGTCGTGCGCACCGACGTGCGCACCCGCGACGGCAAGCGCGACGTGCGCATCGCGGTCGATCCGGGCAAGCAGACCGTCGTGTCGACGGTCGACCTGACGTTCAAGGGGCCGGTGGAAACCGAGGATCCGAAGCAGGAGACCGCGACGCGGTTCGCGTTCTCGATGAAGCCGGGCGACCCGTTCACGCAGTCCGACTGGGACGACGCGAAGGGTGCGGCGCTCCGGCAACTGCAGTCGCGCCGCTATCTCGGCGCGAAGATCGCGTCGTCCGAGGCGCGCATCGATCCGCGCACGCAGCGCGCGACGCTCGCGGTCGCGTTCGACAGCGGTCCGACGTTCACGATCGGCAAGGTCGACGTCGACGGCGTGCGCCGTTATCCGGAAAGGATCGTCACGAACGTCAATCCGCTGTCGGAAGGCGAGATCTACGACGTGCGGCGGATCACCGAACTGCAGCGGCAGCTGCAGAACACGCCGTACTACGCGAGCGTCGCGATCGACGTCGGCGACGATACGTCGAAACCCGATCGCACGCCCGTGCACGTGAAGGTCAGCGAGTTTCCGTACAACAATATCCGCGGCGGCGTCGGCTTCGCGACCGACACCGGGCCGCACGTGCAGGGTTCCTATACGTATCTCGACACGTTCGGCGCCGCGTGGCCGCTGACCGTGTCGGGCCGGGTCGACCAGATCCAGCAGTACGGGCAGGTCCAGCTGTCGATGCCGCCGGGCGAGAAGGGCTGGACCAACAGCGTGCTCGCGTCGTACACGAACACCAACGTGTCGGATACGCGCATCTACAGCGCGCGGATCGGCGCGCAGCGCACGCGCACCGGCCAGTTCATCGACTATGCGTATTCGCTGATGTACTACCAGGACCGGCTCGACCAGAACGGCGCGGGGCCGACCACGAGCCGCGCGCTGGTGCCGCAGTGGGCGTGGACCCGCCGCAACGTCGACGATCCGCTGTTTCCGCGCTCGGGCAACCTGATTCACGCGGAGGCCGGCTTCGCGGTCAAGCACGTGCTGGCCGACGAAACCTTCATCCGCGGCTACGCGCGCGGGCAGCAGTATTTGCCGATCGGCAAGCGCGACCTGTTCGTGTTCCGCGCGGAGCTCGGCGGCGTGTTCACGAGCGGCAGTTCGACCGGCGTGCCGGCGTCGCTGCTGTTCCGCGCCGGCGGCTCGAATTCGGTGCGCGGTTACGGCTACCAGAGCATCGGCAACAGCGTCGACGGCTCCGTCTTGCCGACCAAGTACCTGATGACGGGGACGGCCGAATACCAGCACTGGTTCAACCGCGACTGGGGCGCCGCGACGTTCTTCGACATCGGCACCGCGACCGATGCGTGGGGCGAGCGCGTGTTCTACCCGGGCGTGGGCGTCGGTGCGCGCTGGCGCAGCCCGGTCGGCCCGATCAACGTCGACGTCGCGTACGGGTTGCGCAACCACAGCGTGCGCCCGTACCTGACGCTCGGCATCGCTTTCTGAACCTGCCGCCCTATTGACGACGACCGCACGACGAACCGCATGACGAAGGACCCGAACGACACGCCGCCGCCTCACGATCCGGATTCGCCCGACGGCGCGCCCGGCACGCCGCCGCGCGTGCCGCGCCGCGGCCGCGCGTGGCGGGTCGTCGCGTGGACGCTCGCGACGGTCGTGCTGCTCGTCGTGCTGGTGGCGGGGCTCGTGCTGGGCGCGGTGACGACCGAGCGCGGCACGCGGCTCGCGTGGCAGGTAGCCAGCAAGGTGCTGGGCACGCGGCTCGCGGGCACGCTCGAAGGCGGCTCGCTCGCGACCGGCGTGCGCTTGCGCGGGTTCGCATGGACCAGCCCCGACGGCACCGGCACCGAGGTCCGCATCGACCGGCTCGACGGCCGCTGGGCACTGACGCGCGCGCCGTGGCGGCTGTCTGTCGCCTATCTGCGCGCCGGCACGATCGACGTGCGGATCGTGCCGGGGCCGTCGACGCCGAGTACGACGCCGCAGAATCTGAGCCTGCCGCTGCAGGTGCGGATCGACGACCTGCGCGTCGCTCGCCTCGCCATTCACGAAGGCACGTCGACGACGCAGCTCGACCATCTCGCGCTGAACGGCCGCAGCGACGGCCGCCACCATGAACTCGTGCTCGACGGCGTCGATACGCCGTACGGCGCGCTGACCGCGCGCGCGAAGCTCGACGGCGTGAAGCCGTTCGCGCTGACGGGCGACGCCACCTACGTGGGCAAACTCGCCGATGAACCGGTCAACGCGAGCGCGAACGTGTCGGGGTCGCTCGAAGCGCTCGTCGCCGACGTCTCCGCGAGCGGGATGAAGCTGAACGGGCGCGCGCACGTCGAGGCCGCGCCGTTCGGCACGGTGCCGCTCACGCGTGCGTCGCTCGCGTTCGACCACGTGAACCCGCAGGCGCTGTCGCCCGGCGCGCCTGCGGCCGATCTCGCGGTGCGCGCGGAACTCGCGCCGGTGAGCGCGCCGGCCGGCGCGGCGCCCGCGAAGGGCTTCGCGGTGACGGGCCCGGTGTCGATCGTCAACGCGAAACCCGGCACGCTCGGCGACCATCTGCTGCCGGTGATCGACGCGCACGCGAGCGTGCATCTCGACGCGCACGCGCAGCGCATCGACGGTCTCGCGCTGAAACTGATCCGCGACGGCAGCATGACCGGCGGCGGCACGCTCGCGGGCGGCAAGGGCCGCTTCGACCTGAAGGTCGCGAACCTCGACCTGAACGCGTTCGTCGCCGAGCTGCGGCCGATGCGCCTCGGCGGCCCGCTCGGCGTCACGCTCGCGGGCGACGTGACGACCGTCGATTTCAACCTGAACGACCCGAAGCTCGCGCTCGGCGCGCGGGCCAAGGTCGCGCTGACGCAGCAGCAGACCGTGCTGACCGATACGCGCGTGACTGCGGGCAAGGGCCGCATCGACCTGACGGGCGTGTTCCGCCACGACGCGCATTCGACCTATGACGCGAAGGCGACACTGACCGCGTTCGATCCGCTGCTGCTCGCCGCGATGAGCGCGCCGAAGGCGGGCGGCAAGGCGCCTGCGAAAGCGGCCAAGGCGCCGGCCAAGCGCGGCGAGACGCGCGTGTCCGGCACGCTGACCGCGTCGGGCGCGTTCGCGCCGCAGGTATCGACGAAGGCGACCTTCAAGCTCGCCGACAGCCTGTACGACGGCGTGCCGCTGACCGGCGCCGGCGTCGTGCAGCTCGCCGGCTCACGAATTCTGCCGAGCAACGCGAACCTGTCGATCGCCGGCAACCACGTCGACCTGCGCGGCAGCTTCGGCGCACCCGGCGACCGGCTGCGCTTCGTCGTCGACGCGCCGCAGCTCGACCGGCTCGGCTTCGGCGTCGAAGGGCTCGTGCAGGCGCAGGGCGACCTGACCGGCAGCTTCGCGCATCCGAACGTGACGGCCACCTACAAGGCCGAGCACGTCGTCGTCGGTTCGAACCGGATCGGCACCGCCCAGGGCCGCGCGGACATCCGCGACGGCGCGCACGGCGCGCTCGTGTTCACGGCCGACGCGGCCGACATCGCGCTCGGCTCGTTCAAGCTGAAGTCGTTGCGCGCGAACCTCGACGGCACGCGCGCGAAGCACACGCTCGACGCGTCGGCGCTCGGAATGGCCGGCGGCCGCGTGATCGACCTGACGCTGGCGGCGAACGGCGGCGTGGTCGAGAACCGCGACGGCATGCGCTGGGACGGCACCGTCACGCGGCTCGCGAATCGCGGCACGCCGGCGCTCGCGCTGCAGGCGCCGCTGACGATATCGGCCGGCGCCGGCCGCGTGACGCTCGGCGCGACGCGGCTCACGCTCGAAGGCGCGGCGATCGACCTGAAATCGTTCGTATTCGATCGCGGCCAGATGCGCTCGGCCGGTTCGGTGACCGGCGCATCGGTCGCGCGTTTCCTCGAGGTTCGCCAGGTGCTGACCGGCCAGCGGCCGCCGATGCGCACCGACGTCGTGCTCGATGCCGACTGGGATTTCTCGCTCGGCGCGAACGCGACGGGCTACGTGCAGGTGAAGCGTCGTGGCGGCGACGTGACGATCGAGACCGGGCGCGGCATCGCGTCGCTCGGCCTGACCGACCTGTCCGCCCGCGCGAGCTTCGCGCCCGGCAACCGGCTCAACGTGACCGGGCTCGCGAAGGCGAGCCGGATCGGCACGCTGGACGCGAACGTCACGGTGCCGTTCGCGCTGCGCGACGGCGTGTTCGGCATCGTCGACGACGGTCCGCTGTCGGGCCGCATCGATGCCGACATCCCGGCGCTGAAGACCACCGGCAACCTGTTCGGCCCGAGCTACCTGCTCGGCGGACGCGCGGCGCTGAAGCTGACGGTGTCCGGCACGCCGGTGAAACCGAACTTGTCGGGGACGCTGACGGGCGACGAGCTGTCCGCGACGTTGATCGACCAGGGCGTCCAGTTGAAGGACGGCATCGTGCGCGTGAAGCTGTCGGACAACCTCGTCGAATTCCAGCAGGTCGAGTTTCACGGCGGCGACGGCACGCTGCGCGCGCTCGGCCGCGTGCGCCTCGACGGCGAGGCGCCGGACCTGACCGCGAGCATCGTCGCGGACAAGCTCGAACTGTTCGCGGCGCCGGATCGCAAGCTGTCGCTGTCGGGCAAGGCCACCGTCGCGAACGACGGGCCGCGCGGCGCGCTGGCGATCGACGGCAAGTTCGTCGTCGATCGCGCGCTGTTCGACCTGCCCGAGCAATCGGCGCCGCATCTGTCGGACGACGTCGTGATCGTGCAGCCGGACGGCACGGTGCGCGGCGAGACGCCCACCGGCACCGCGGCCGAGAAGCCGAAGCCGGTCGAGAACAAGCCGGCGCCGTCGCTGGCGCCGCGCGCGAACATCGACGTCGGGCTCGGCAACAACTTCCGCTTCAAGGGCCACGGTGCGGATCTCGGGCTGCGCGGCACGATCACCGTGATGAGCGCGCCGGGCGTGCCGCTGCGCGCGATCGGCAACGTGCGCGTGACCGAGGGCTCGACGTACACGACGTTCGGCCGCAAGCTCGCGGTCGAGAACGGCTTCTTCACGTTCAACGGCCCGGTGGCGAACCCCGGCGTCAACATCCTCGCGATGCGGCGCAACCAGGAGGTCGAGGCCGGCGTGCAGGTGACGGGGACGATCCAGTCGCCGACGGTCAAGCTCGTGTCGGAGCCGAACGTGACGGACAACGAAAAGCTGTCGTGGCTGCTGTTCGGGCACGGCACCGACCAGGGCAACAACGTCGGTCAGCAGGGGGCGATGACGGCGGCGCTCGGGCTGCTCGGCAGCGTGACCGGCAAGCGGGTCGCGCAGACCTTCGGTCTCGACGAGGTGTCGGTCGGCCGCAGCGAAGTCGGACTGACCGATCCGCAGGTCGTGCTGGTGTCGAAGGCGATCAACGAGCGGTTCGTGCTCGGCTTCGAGCAGGGGCTGCAATCGGCGAGCAACGCGTTCAAGGCGACGATCAACCTGACGCGCTTCTGGTCGGTGTCCGCGTACGGTGGCACGTTCCAGGGCGTCGACTTGAACTACACGCGGCGCTTCGACCGGTGGTTCGGGCAGCGGTGACGGAGGGCCGGCGTACCGGACAGCGATAAAAAAGCCCCGCGCGATTCAAACCGTGCGGGGCTTTTTTGCGCCAGCAGCAGCGCGTTTCGCTTACTTCACGCGCATGCCCGGCTTCGCGCCGCTATGCGGCTCGAGGATGTAGAGGCCCGGTTCCGCCTTCTCGTCGGTGGCCGACGCGGCGAGCACCATCCCTTCGGACAGGCCGAACTTCATCTTGCGCGGCGCGAGGTTCGCGACCATCACCGTCAGCTTGCCGACGAGCTGCTCGGGCTGGTACGCGGACTTGATGCCCGAGAACACGTTGCGGGTCTTTTCCTCGCCGACGTCGAGCGTGAGCTGCAGCAGCTTGTCCGAGCCCTCGACGGCCTGGCACGCGACGATCTTCGCGATGCGCAGGTCGATCTTCGCGAAATCGTCGATCGAGATCGGTGCATCGTCGGCGCCGTTCGCGGCGGCCGGCTTCGCGTTCGCCTTCGCGTTGTTTTTCGCATCCTTCGCGGCGTTCGCGCTCGCGGCGGCCGCACCCGTTGCCTCGGCCTGCAGCGAATCGCGGTTCGCGGCGAGCAGCGCTTCGAGCTGCTTCGCGTCGACACGCGTCATCAGGTGCTGGTACGCCTTGATCGGCTGCGCCGACGACAGCGGCTTTGCGGCATCGGCCCACGCGAGCGGCGCGATCCCGAAGAACGCCTCGACCGCTTCGGCGACGCGCGGCAGCACCGGCTTCAGCGCGAGCGACAGCAGGCGGAACGCCTCGAGGCTCACGCTGCAGGTTTCGTGCAGCGCGACCGCGTTGGCTGGATCCTTCGCGAGATCCCACGGTTTCGCGCCGTCGACGTACGCGTTCACTTCGTCAGCGAGCTCCATCGTGTGGCGCAGCGCGCGGCCGTATTCGCGTGCTTCGTAGCTCGCGGCGATTTGCGGAATCGCATCGCGCAGCTTCGCGACGAGCGGATGATTCATCGCGCTGTCCTGCACGCGGCCGTCGAAGCGCTTGATCAGGAAGCCGGCTGCGCGGCTCGCGATGTTCACGTACTTGCCGACGAGATCGCTGTTCACGCGCGCCTGGAAGTCGTCGAGGTTCAGGTCGATGTCTTCCATCGTCGCGTTCAGCTTCGCCGCGAAGTAGTAGCGCAGCCACTCGGGGTTCAGGCCCGTGTCGATGTAGCTCTGCGCGGTGATGAACGTACCGCGCGACTTCGACATCTTCGCGCCGTCGACGGTCAGGAAGCCGTGCGCGAACACGTTGGTCGGCGTGCGATGGCCCGAGAACTCGAGCATCGCGGGCCAGAACAGCGTGTGGAAGTACAGGATGTCCTTGCCGATGAAGTGATACTGCTCGGCCGTCGAGCCCGGGCGGATCCACGCGTCGAAATCGATGCCGTTACGGTCGCACAGGTTCTTGAAGCTCGCGTAGTAGCCGACCGGCGCGTCGAGCCACACGTAGAAATACTTGCCGGGCGCGCCCGGGATCTCGAAGCCGAAGTACGGCGCGTCGCGCGAGATGTCCCAGTCGGCGAGCTTGGCTTCGCCGGCGTCGCCGAGCCATTCGCGCATCTTGTTGGTCGCTTCGGGCTGCGCGAGGCCGCTCACCCATTCGCGCAGGAACGATTCGCAACGCGGGTCGGACAGGCGGAAGAAGTAGTGCTTCGAGGTCTTGCGCACCGGCGTCGCGCCCGACACGACCGAATACGGGTTCAGCAGTTCGGTCGGCAGGTACGTCGAGCCGCACACTTCGCAGCTGTCGCCGTACTGGTCCTTCGCGTGGCACTTCGGGCACTCGCCCTTGATGAAGCGGTCCGGCAGGAACATTTCCTTGACCGGATCGTAGGCCTGCTCGATTTCGCGTTCGGCGATCAGGCCGGCTTCCTGCAGCGCGAGATAGATCTTCTCGCTCAGCACGCGGTTCTCGTCCGAATCGGTCGAGTAGAAGTTGTCGAACGACACGCCGAAGCTGTCGAAGTCGCGCTTGTGCTCGGTCCACACGCGGTCGATCAGCTGCTTCGGCGTCACGCCTTCCTTCTCCGCGCGCAGCATGACCGGCGTGCCGTGCGTATCGTCGGCGCCGATGTAGTAGACCTCATGGCCATGCATTCGCAGCGTCCGCACCCAGATGTCGGTCTGGATGTACTCGACCAGGTGGCCGATGTGGATCTGCCCGTTGGCATAGGGCAGTGCGGACGTAACGAGGATCTGGCGGCTGCCTTGCGGCGCCGCAGCCTGCACGGAGGTGAGGTCGGATGCGGACATAGTGTCTGGAGAAGAACAGCGGGAAAAACGACGGGAAACCGCGATTCTAGCAGGGGCGCGGGCCAGCGCGGCGGGCGGGCGCCGGAACGGGCGCCGGAACGGGCAGGGGCGCCCGCGCGGCGTGCCGGGGGGGTGTTGTGCTGCAGCGCAACACGAATTCTGCGGGCAAAAAAAACCGGGGCGGATACGGCCCCGGAGCAACAACGACAAGAGGAGAATGGTGACGCGCCGGCAACACCAGCCGCGTACCGTAAATACTGACCACGGCCTGCGACAGAAGTTCGAAAATTTTTTCGATTTGTTACCGGCCCCGCCCAACGCCTTGTCAGGCGGGGCTGTGCGGGCGCGGCGCCCGCACATTTCCTCTCGTGGTCGCGCTTATTGATGCTGTTGCGGCGCGCGCAGGTAGATCTCGACGCGGCGGTTCTGCGCGCGGCCGGCTTCGGTCGCGTTGTCCGCGATCGGGTTCGACGGGCCCATGCCTTGCGCGGACAGACGGCCGCCGTTCACGCCGCGCTGCACGAGCGCGTTCACGACGCTTTGCGCGCGATTCTGCGACAGCGTCTGGTTCAGCTGCGCCGAGCCCGTGCTGTCCGTGTAGCCGACGATCGACGCCGTCACTTGCGGGTTCTGGTTCAGCGTGGTCGCCAGGTCGTTCAGCAGCGGCGTGAACGCCGGCGTGATCGCGTACTGGTTCGTCGCGAACGTGACCGAGCTCGGCACGTTCAGCTTCAGCGAGCCGTCCGGCTGCTCGGTGACCTGCGTGCCCGTCTGCGCTGCCGAAGGCGCGAGCTTGTTCTTGATCGCTTGCCAGTTGTAACCCGTCACGCCGCCGACCAGTGCGCCGACGCCCGCGCCGATCGCCGCGCCCTTGCCGCCACCGGCCAGTGCACCGATGCCCGCGCCCAGCGCCGCACCCGTGCCGGTACCGACGGCCGTGTTGTTACCTTGCTGCGTGGCGCAGCCTGCCAGCAGCGCGCCGGCGAGTGCGAAGACGGACAGGCGAGTCGCGATTTTCATGTTCATCTTGGATTCCTCTCTTGGTTGAACGAGTCGACAACGACGACAAACAACAGTGATGGCTCCCTGCGCGGGCCGTCCGAAAAAGGAAGGCCGGCCGGCGCTCGCGGCAGCCGCCGAGGCGCTCGCATGCCCTGTCCGTCAGCGTGGCTGTTCGGGCAGTGCGACGCGTCAGCCTCTACAATATAGGCGGTGAGTGGCCGATTTGGCCCTATAGCATGCCGCACGCGAAGAGTGCGCCGGGTCGCGCGTTCGCGCAATGGCGTGCAACAGATTCTTTCACTTTTCCCGAATTTCGCCGCGGAATTTGATATTTTTTGACGTTTTGCGCGCGAGAAAAACGTTTTCACGGAGTTTCGATGAGCATTGACCGGGCCCAAGTCGACGCCGCGCTGGCGGCAGTCGTCGACCCCAATACCGGCCGCCCGTACGCGGCGAACAAGGGCGTGCGCAACGTCGCGATCGACGGCGATGTCGTGGCGCTCGACGTGGTGCTCGGTTATCCGGCGCGCAGCCAGCACGACGACGTGCGCGCGCGCGTCGCCGCAGCGCTCCAGGCCGTGCCGGGCGTGCGCGACGCGCGCGTCGCCGTGTCGCAGGAGATCGTCGCGCATACGGTACAGCGCGGCGTGAAGCTGTTGCCGAATGTGAAGAACATCGTCGCGGTCGCGTCGGGCAAGGGCGGGGTCGGGAAGAGCACGACGGCCGTCAATCTCGCGCTCGCGCTCGCCGCGGAAGGCGCGTCGGTCGGCATTCTCGACGCCGACATCTACGGCCCGTCGCTGCCGACGATGCTCGGCATCCACGGCCAGCGCCCCGAGTCGCCGGACAACCAGTCGATGAACCCGCTGGTCGGCCACGGGCTGCAGGCGAACTCGATCGGCTTCCTGATCGAGGAAGACAACCCGATGGTGTGGCGCGGCCCGATGGCCACGTCCGCGCTCGAGCAGCTGCTGCGCCAGACCAACTGGCGCGAGCTCGACTACCTGATCGTCGACATGCCGCCGGGCACGGGCGACATCCAGCTCACGCTCGCGCAGCGCGTGCCCGTCACCGGCGCGGTGATCGTCACGACGCCGCAGGACATCGCGCTGCTGGACGCGAAGAAGGGGCTGAAGATGTTCGAGAAGGTCGGGATCCCGATCCTCGGCATCGTCGAGAACATGAGCATCCACGTCTGCTCGAACTGCGGCCACGAGGAGCACATCTTCGGCGCCGGCGGGGCGGAGCGGATGGCGAAGGATTACGACGTGACCGTGCTCGGCAGCCTGCCGCTCGACATCGCGATCCGCGAGCGCGCCGACAGCGGCACGCCGACGGTCGCGGCCGATCCCGAAGGCGCGCTCGCGCGTCGTTACCGCGACATCGCGCGTGGGGTCGCGCTGGCGATTGCCGAGCGATCGCGCGACATGACGTCGAAGTTCCCGTCGATCGTTGTTCAAAATACGTAAAACCCTTGCGGGGCGGGGCCTCACGCTGTTTGCTGCGCCGCGAGGCGCGGTATCATGGCGACTTTTCCCGGGTCCCTTTACCCGCCCGGCGCGGCCGTCGTCTCGAACGGTCGCCAGCCGGCATGAGGATCGAATGAAACAACGACATCACGGCGTGCGCGCCGGCCGCGCGCGGCGCGCGCTGCTGGCCGCCGCCGCGCTGGGCCTGCTGGCCGGCTGTACCTCCTTTTCCTCGTCGCACGAAAAACGGGCCGACGCGCAACTGCAGCCGACGGTCGGCTCGCAGGCGCGTGGCGCGGTGACGTTCGTCGAGCGCCCGGACGGCGTGCAGGTCACCTACAACCTGGTCGGCCTGCCGCCGAACAGCGATCACGCGCTGCAGGTGCACGAACGCGGCGATTGCAACGCGGGCGACGGCTCGAGCGCCGGCCAGGTGTTCGCGCCGGCCGCCGACCGGTTGCGCGCGGGCGCGCGCGTCGCCGGCGATCTCGGCAACATCCACGCGGATGCGAACGGCGTCGCGGCCGGCTTCATCGTCGCGCCCGATCTGGCCCTCGATGGCGTGCGCTCGGCGATGAACCGCGCGGCGCTGGTGCACCGCGACGCGAGCGACCCCGCGTTTTCGCAGCATGGCGCGGGGCCTGCGCTGGCTTGCGGCGTGATCCGTTGACGGCCGCCGCGTGCGTGGGCCGATGATCGCGTAAAATGTCCGCCTTTCCCGGCCGCCGCCTCGCGCGAGCGGCCCTCCCTGATTGTCACGCAGCGTTTCCAGGCGCCCAGATATGAGCATCAAGTCCGACAAATGGATTCGGCGCATGGCCGAAGAGCACAAGATGATCGAGCCGTTCGTGCCCGATCAGGTCCGCGCGTCCGAGGACGGCCGCCGGATCGTCAGCTACGGCACGTCGAGCTACGGCTACGACATCCGCTGCGCGGACGAATTCAAGATCTTCACGAACATCAACTCGACGATCGTCGATCCGAAGAACTTCGACGAGGGTTCGTTTGTCGATTTCAAGGGCGATGTGTGCATCATCCCGCCGAATTCGTTCGCGCTGGCCCGCACCGTCGAATATTTCCGCATCCCGCGCACCGTGCTGACCGTCTGCCTCGGCAAGTCGACCTATGCGCGCTGCGGGATCATCGTCAACGTGACGCCGTTCGAACCCGAATGGGAAGGCTACGTCACGCTGGAATTCTCGAATACCACGCCGTTGCCCGCGAAGATCTACGCGAACGAAGGCGTCGCGCAGGTGCTCTTCTTCGAAAGCGACGAGGTGTGCGACGTGTCGTACGCCGATCGCGGCGGCAAGTATCAGGGGCAGCGCGGTGTCACGCTGCCGAAAACCTGATCTGGTTGCATAACGTCTCACCAGTTTCCGGGTGACCGCTGCGCGTGACGCGCCGCGGTCGTTCTTTTTGGAGAATCGCCCATGAAGTTTCGTTTCCCCGTCGTCATCATCGACGAAGATTTCCGCTCCGAGAACATCTCGGGCTCCGGCATCCGGGCGTTGGCCGAAGCGATCGAGAAGGAGGGCGTCGAAGTCCTCGGCCTCACGAGCTACGGCGATCTGACGTCGTTCGCGCAGCAATCGAGCCGCGCGTCGTGCTTCATCCTGTCGATCGACGACGACGAACTCATGCTCGGCGAAACCGGCCCGGACGGCGAGCTGCCGGAGCTCGCGACCGCGATCATCGAGCTGCGCGCGTTCGTCACCGAAGTGCGCCGCCGCAACGCGGACATCCCGATCTTCCTGTACGGCGAGACGCGCACGTCGCGCCATCTGCCGAACGACATCCTGCGCGAACTGCACGGCTTCATCCACATGTTCGAGGACACGCCGGAGTTCGTCGCGCGCCACATCATCCGCGAGGCGAAGGTCTATCTCGATTCGCTCGCGCCGCCGTTCTTCAAGGAACTGGTGAAGTACGCGGACGAAGGCTCGTACTCGTGGCACTGCCCCGGGCACTCGGGCGGCGTCGCGTTCCTGAAGAACCCGCTCGGCCAGATGTTCCACCAGTTCTTCGGCGAGAACATGCTGCGCGCGGACGTCTGCAACGCGGTGGACGAACTCGGTCAGCTGCTCGACCACACCGGCCCGGTCGCGGCGTCCGAGCGCAACGCGGCGCGCATCTTCAGCGCCGATCACCTGTTCTTCGTGACCAACGGCACGTCGACGTCGAACAAGATCGTCTGGCACGCGACGGTCGCACCGGGCGACATCGTGCTGGTCGACCGCAACTGCCACAAGTCGATCCTGCACGCGATCACGATGACGGGCGCGATCCCCGTGTTCCTCACGCCGACGCGCAACCATTTCGGCATCATCGGGCCGATCTCGCGCGACGAATTCAAGCCGGAGAACATCCGCCGGAAGATCGAGGCGAACCCGTTCGCGCGCGAGGCGCTGCGCCAGAACCCGGACATGAAGCCGCGGATCCTGACGATCACGCAGAGCACGTACGACGGCGTCGTCTACAACGTCGAGATGATCAAGGACCTGCTCGGCGACCTGCTCGACACGCTGCACTTCGACGAAGCGTGGCTGCCGCACGCGACGTTCCACGATTTCTACCGCGACATGCACGCGATCGGCGACGGCCGTCCGCGCACCGGCGCGCTCGTGTTCGCGACGCACTCGACGCACAAGCTGCTCGCGGGCATTTCGCAGGCGTCGCAGATCGTCGTGCAGGATTCGGAGAACCGCACCTTCGACAAGCACCGCTTCAACGAGGCGTACCTGATGCACACGTCGACGAGCCCGCAGTACGCGATCATCGCGTCGTGCGACGTCGCGGCCGCGATGATGGAGCCGCCGGGCGGCACCGCGCTCGTCGAGGAATCGATCGCCGAGGCGATCGACTTCCGCCGCGCGATGCGCAAGGTCGACGCCGAATACGGCGACGACTGGTTCTTCAGCGTGTGGGGGCCGGACAACCTGTCCGAGGAAGGTATCGGGTCGCGCGAAGACTGGATGCTGAAGCCGAACGACCACTGGCACGGCTTCGGCCCGCTCGCGGAAGGCTTCAACATGCTCGACCCGATCAAGGCGACGATCATCACGCCGGGGCTCGACGTCGACGGCGAGTTCGGCGAGACCGGCATTCCGGCCGCGATCGTCACGAAGTACCTGGCCGAGCACGGGATCATCGTCGAGAAGACCGGCCTGTACTCGTTCTTCATCATGTTCACGATCGGCATCACGAAGGGTCGCTGGAACTCGATGGTGACCGAGCTGCAGCAGTTCAAGGACGACTACGACAACAACCAGCCGCTGTGGCGCGTGCTGCCGGAATTCGTCGCGCAGCATCCGCGCTACGAGCGCGTCGGCCTGCGCGACCTGTGCACGCAAATCCACGACGTGTACCGCGCGAACGACATCGCCCGCCTGACGACGGAGATGTACCTGTCGGACATGGAACCGGCGATGAAGCCGTCGGACGCGTTCGCGAAGCTCGCGCACCGCAAGATCGACCGCGTGCCGCTCGACGAGCTCGAAGGCCGCGTGACGAGCATCCTGCTCACGCCGTACCCGCCGGGCATTCCGCTGCTGATCCCGGGCGAGCGCTTCAACAAGACGATCGTGAACTACCTGCGGTTCGCGCGCGACTTCAACGAACGCTTCCCGGGCTTCCACACCGACATCCACGGCCTCGTCGCGGAAGAGGTGAACGGCCGCGTCGAGTACTTCGTCGACTGCGTGCGCGACTGATGGCGGCGCACGGACGAATCCGGACGATGCGCGCGGCGCTGGCCGCGCTCGTCGTCTGGGCGGCAGGATTGGCGGCGCTCGCGGGCGCGAGTGTCGCCCATGCGGAAGTCGCGGCGGCCGACCCGATCGACGTCGCGATGCGGCAATGCCTCGCGCGGCGCGATCGGTCGTCGCCGGCCGGGCAGATCCAGTGCATGGGCGAAGCGCAGCAGCAGTGGCAGGCCGTGATGGACGGCGCGTACCAGCGCCTGTTGAAGGATGCGCCGGCCGACGCGAAGCGCGGCTGGCAGGACAGCCAGCGCCGCTGGCTCACGTGGCGCAAGGACGAAGTGCTGCTGCTGAAGGCCGTGTACGACACGACGCGCGGCACCGCGTATGCGATGTCGAGCGCCGACCTGCAGTTGCAGCCGGTGCGCGATCGCGCGCTGGCGCTGCGCGGCGCGGCCGATCGCTATGCGCCGCCGCCCGCCGCCGTGCCGGTCGCGGCGACGAGCGGTGCGCAGGGCGGTGCCGGTGGGGTCGCGCCGGCCGGCGCCAAGCCGGCGAATGCGCCGCGCGATCCGGCGATCCGCCGCGTGCGGCCGTGCGCGCAGGACGCCGCATGCGAACACGCGTTATTCGACTTGAACCGCTATTACCAGAAGCTGCACCGCAAGATGCCCGCGCATTCGGCCGCGACGCTCGTGCGCGCGCAGCGCGCGTGGGTGGCGTTCCGCGATGCGACGGCGCCGCTCGTCGGCGAGGACGGACGCGTCGACCTGATCGGCGCGCGCATCGCGACGATGAAGCGGCTGTCGGAGACGGCCGGCAATCGGTAAAGGCGCGCCGCTTTTGACTGCGGCGACATGATGAAACGGGCACCCTCGGGTGCCCGTTTTGCGTTGGAGCGGTGTATCGCCTACGCGGGCTGCGACATGCCCTGCAGCCCGAACCACGACGGCACGAGCGCGACCGCGTCGTCGAGCGACGCGAGCACGTGCAGGCTCAGCGCGACGATGTCGGGCGTCGGCGCTTTCAGGTCGGGCACGGTGACGACCGCGGCGCCGGCGCCGGCGGCCGACTGCGCGCCGAAGTCGCTGTCCTCGAACGCGACGCACGCGTGCGCCGGCACGCCGAGACGCTCGGCCGCGAGCCGGTAGACGGCCGGGTCGGGCTTGCCGCGCGCGACTTCGTCGCCGCCCGCGATCGCGCGGAAGAACGGCAGCACGCCGACCGCGTCGAGCCGCGCACGGATCACGTCGTGCGCGGACGACGACGCGACCGCGCACGGAATGCCGGCCTGCGCGAGCGTTTCGAGCAGCGCGAGCGCGCCCGACTTCAGCGGAAACTTCGGATGGGGTTCGGGTGCGGCGAGTTGCTCGCGCACGCGGATGCGCACCGCGTCGAACGTGTCGGCGTCGCCGATCAGCCGCGCGAGGATCACCTGGCCTTCGGCGAACGAGCGGCCGACGATCTGCAGGTAATCGATCTCGGTCAGCACGACGCCGTGCGCGTTCGACACGTCGATCCACGTGTTCATGATGGTCCGCTCGGAATCGACGAGCAGGCCGTCCATGTCGAAGAGCGCGGCGGAGAAGGTCATCGTGGGCGTCCGTGAAGCGGTGAAGCGGGGAAGCGACGGGCGGCGCAACGGCCGCCCGAATGAAAAACGGACGCCGAAGGCGTCCGTCCGGGACGGCGGGTCGTTACTTGCCGATCGCGGCGCGGGCAGCCTTGACGGCCGCGCGCACCTGGTCGGGCGCGGTGCCGCCCGGATGGTTGCGGCTCGCGACCGACCCTTCGAGCGTCAGGTAGCCGAACACGTCGTCGCCGATCAGGTGCGCAACGTTCGGCAGCTCCTGCTTCATTTCGTCGAGCGTCAGGTCGGCGAGGTCGATCCCGCGGTCGTCGCAAATCTTCACCGCGTGCGCGACGGCTTCGTGCGCGTCGCGGAACGGCAGGCCGCGCTTGACCAGGTAGTCGGCGAGGTCGGTGGCCGTCGAGAAGCCCTGCAGCGCGGCCGCGCGCATCGCATCCGGCTTCACGGTGATGCCGGCGACCATTTCCGCGAAGATCCGCAGCGTGTCGGCGACGGTGTCGACCGTGTCGAACAGCGGTTCCTTGTCTTCCTGGTTGTCCTTGTTGTACGCGAGCGGCTGGCCCTTCATCAGCGTGAGCAGCGCCATCAGATGGCCGTTCACGCGGCCGGTCTTGCCGCGCGCGAGTTCGGGCACGTCCGGGTTCTTCTTCTGCGGCATGATCGAGCTGCCGGTGCAGAAGCGGTCGGCGATGTCGATGAAGCCGACGCGCGGGCTCATCCACAGCACGAGTTCTTCGGAGAAGCGCGACACGTGCGTCATCACGAGCGCCGACGCTGCGGTGAATTCGATCGCGAAGTCGCGATCGGACACCGCGTCGAGCGAGTTCGCGCAGATGCCGTCGAAGCCGAGCGTTTTGGCCACTGCATGACGGTCGATCGGGTAGCTGGTGCCCGCGAGCGCGGCCGCGCCGAGCGGCAGGCGGTTCACGCGGGTGCGGCAGTCGCGCATGCGTTCCGCGTCGCGCGAGAACATCTCGACGTACGCGAGCAGGTGGTGGCCGAACGTGACCGGCTGCGCGACCTGCAGGTGCGTGAAGCCCGGCATGATCGTGTCGGCGTTCTGTTCCGCGAGGTCGATCAGCGCGCCGCGCAGGTCGTTCAGCAGGCCGCCGATGCGGTCGATCTCGCCGCGCAGCCACAGGCGGATGTCGGTCGCGACCTGGTCGTTGCGCGAGCGGCCCGTGTGCAGGCGCTTGCCGGCATCGCCGATCAGCGCGGTCAGGCGCGCCTCGATGTTCAGGTGGACGTCTTCCAGGTCGAGCTGCCATTCGAATTCGCCACGCTCGATCTCGCCTTTGATCTGCGCCATCCCGCGTTCGATCGCGGCCAGGTCGTCGGCGCTGATGATCTTCTGCGCGGCGAGCATGTTCGCGTGCGCGAGCGAGCCGGCGATGTCGACGAGCGCGAGGCGCTTGTCGAAAAACACCGACGACGTGTAGCGCTTGACCAGCTCCGACATCGGTTCCGAGAAGCGGGCCGACCAGGCCTCGCCCTTTTTGTGCAGTTGGGACGTCATGGCGATTCTTCGAAGGGGAGTTGGGCGGCCGTGGGCCGCCGAGGGAATCCCGCGATTCTAACATTCGCGAAGCGGGCGGCCGGCGCGCGCTACCGCGGGCCGCAGGTCAGCGGGCCGATGCGCGGCAGCGTGCCGTCGTCCGGCCGCCGGTACGCGAATTCGACGGTGCAGTCGCGGCCGCTGCCGGAGATCTCCAGGTGGTTGGTCTCGACGAGGCCGTCGACGAAGGTCAGGCCGTCGTAGCCGACGATCGTGCGCTGGCCGCTTTCGACGTGGCGGACCGCGAGTCCCGGCGGAAGCGGCGTGCCGTCCGGCGCGTGCAGCGCGATCGACGCGGCGCTGTAGCGCGTGATGGCGAAGTGCGCGAGCACGCCGGAGCGGGCCTGCGGCACGACGTCGAGCGTCGTGTCGGCGATCCGCGCGTCGGCCGGCAGCGCGCTGCCGTCGATCGCGACGCGATTGTTCTGGTACGCATTCAGGTCGGGCACCAGCAGGTAGCCGGCCCGGTCCGTCGCGCCGATCGGCCGGTTCTGGTGCAGCACGGGCACGCGCCCCGTGTCGGTCGAGACGAGCGCGAAGCCGTCGTCGACGCGGCGCGCCGTCATCACCCGGCCGTCCATCAGCACGAACGCGCCCGTGATGTCGGCCGCCGCGTTGCCGCGCCCGTCGAACGATTGCGCGAGCAGCGTGAGCTGGCCGGCGCGGCCGAGATACTGCAGCTGGCCCTGCCCGTAGCGCGTGCCCGCGTTGGCGCCGGCCTGCACGTTCCAGCCGAAGCCGCCGCCGTAGTCGGGCGGCCGCGATGCGTTGAGCGTGTAGGTCGATTCGCCGTTCTGCCGCCCGGCGTTCGCGGAGACGGACGTGTTGCCGCCGAGCCCGATGCTCAGGCTCACGAAGAAGCCGCGCGCGTCGCGTTGCCGGAAGTCCTGGAAGCCGCTGAACGTGATCGAGGTCAGGCCGCCGAGGTTGACGAGGTAAGCGAGCGAGCCGATCCGCGACGCGGCGACGCCCGGATACTTGAGGGCCAGATAGCTGAACGACAGCGTTTGCGCGCGCAGGAACGGGAACGACACCGTCACGCGATCGGTGGCGCGCGAGACCGGCACGCCTTCGCGGCTGCCCAGGTCGACGTAGTCGCCGAATGCGCGCAGCGTCTGTGCGTCGATCGAGAAGCGCGACGTCACGTACTGGTAGCCGATGCCGGCCTGCACGCCGGTCCTGCCCGGCGCGCTGAGCGCCAGGGACGCGTTCGCCACGCCCCGCTCGCCGAGGCGCGCGAGCACGCCGGCGCCGGCGTTGTAGACGCCGGCCGTCGCTTCCCCGTGCGCTTCGACGGTCAGCCGCTCGCTGATCCCGTAGCGCAGCGAGGCGCTCGCCGCCGGCGTGCGCGCGTAGTCGAACGAATCGGTGCCGTACGCGCGGCGCAGGAAACCGGCTTCGACCGAATAGCTGGCGAGGCCGGGCGCGAGCAGGCGCGTATCGACGTACAGCGGAATCGACGTCGCGATCGCGCGGCCGAGCGCGTCGCGCGTGACGACCGTCGCGTTGCCCGCGCCGGTGATGCCCGGCACGCTGTTGATCACGAACGGCCCGCTCGGCACGTTGCCGCTGAACTGGCGCACGTTGTTCACGTACAGGTCGACCGACGTCGGCACGACCGCGCTGCCGGACAGTGCAGGCACCGGAAACGTGACGAGGTCGGGGCGCAGGCCGAAATTGCTGCGCCACTGCACGCCGCCCAGGCGCAGCGAGCGCGTCCAGGACAGCGACGACGAAATCGTGTCGCCGACCTGGGTCGTCGTGAGCGTGCCGGGATTCGAGCGGGTCCAGGACGTGTCGTAGCGTACGTAGCGCCGGCGATCGTCGTACAGGTACGCGATGCCGGTGCTGCTGAGTACGCCGGCCGGATCGAAATAGCGCGCCTCGCTCCAGACCGCGAGCGGTGCGCGCGCGACGGTTTGCGCGTACGCATCGTAGTTCAGCACGAAGCCGCGGCCGGACGTGGCCGGCGGCGCGGCGGCGAGCGCGCGCGTATCGAACGTGTGCGGAATCCGCAGTGCATCGGGCACGCGCAGGTCGAGCGTCTGCCGGCCGGCGTCGTAGTCGTAGTGCAGCCCCGCGAGCGTATCGAGCGCGACGAGCGTGTTCGACGGCGCGTTCGCGGGGCCGCCGGTCGCGATGCCCAGGTCGTTCAGGTCGGTGGACGCCGCATACAGCCGCCCGTCGATCTGCCGGAACCGGGCAATCCGGTGCGTCGGTTCGCCATTGAGCGACACGTCGAGATACAGCCCGTCGGCTTGCGCCGCGGCTTCGGACGCGGCGGCGGGCGGCACCGGCGCCGGCTGCGCGCATACGGCGAGCGCGCGCAGCGCCAGTATCAGCGCCAGCGCGAGCGGCGCGGCGGTGGGCCGGCCGGGCCCGGCGTGTCGTACGGGGCAGTCGGGCCGGAGGGTCTTGCTCGGCGTCGGCACGGGCACCGTCGTGCGATCCTGCTCGGGTGGCTCAGGGCGCCGTCAGCCGGGCTTCGACCGGCTGCGCGTTGACGGTCGCCTGGATCTTGACGAACGGCGTGCCGGCGTCGAGCTTGAGCGGCCAGCGTCGCGTACTGCCCGCGAGCGCATAACCGAGCAGCCCGCGCGTGACCTCGTGGACACCGCCTCGCGCATCGACCAGCCGGACCGCGGAAATCTGCGCCCGCCGTCCGCCGCGATTGTCGACCGTGAGCCGCATGCCGGTCCCGTCGGGTTCGACGCGCCAGTCGAGGCGCGGGGACGCTGGCGCGGCATCGGGCTCGACGAATACGGGCACGGAATAGCGCAGCCGGATCGTCACGCCGTTGTCGACCGGCGTGCCCGGTGCGGGCAGTTCGTCGATCAGCACGCGATAGCTCTCCTCGGCGGCCGGCGTGCCGCGGCTCGTGCGTACGAGCCGGATCAACTGCTCGGCGTTCGCGTCGATCTGCAGCAGCGGCGGCGACGCGGCGAGCGCGTCGGTCGGCGTCATCACGTCGGTGCCGTTTTCCTGCGTCCAGCGATAGGTGCGGACCTGGCCGTAGATCGGCCGTCCGCCCGGGTTGCTGAGCGTCATGCTCGCGGCGGCCGCCGATGGCGGCAGCTCGATCGTCACGGGCGTGATCTGCAGCGTGGCGGCATGCGAGACCGCCGCCGCCCATCCGACGTACAGCGCGGCCAACGCGCGCGGGAACAATCGCACGGCCCGTTAGAAATAGACGGTGGCGGTGACCGAGGCCTGGTAGGTGTCGGGCTTCGGCGTCGCCTGCGCGGGCACCTGGCCGTACACGTTCAGCACCTGCGCGGAACCGGTGCCGGTGCCGCCCACCGTGTCGGTGCCTTGCGTATTGCCCCAGATCGTCGAGTGGCCCGAGTCCTGATAGAGCTGGTAGCCGACCGTCGTGCCGGTATTGCCGGTCGTGGTGCCGCCCATCAGCCGGCTGGCGACGGTCGAGCCGCTCACCGTGCCGGCGTCGAGCCCGACGTTGTAGGGCGTCGAGTTCGTGCAGGTGACGGAGACCGTCGTCTGCTGGTTGAGCGTCGACGCGAGCACGCCGGTCGTGCCGAATGCAAGCGGGTTCGCGGCGATCGTGCAGTTCGCCTGAATCGTGAGCGTGACGTTGAATTGTGCGGTGGCCGTGCCGTTCGAATAGACTGCGGCAACGGTGACGGGCTGCAGCACCGGCGCGAACGCGAACGTGGCTGCGAGCATGACTGAAAAAACACGACGTCGGGAATCTATCATTATGATTGTCTCCTGCCGTTCAAGGGGTCGCCCGGCCGCGGAGTGCCTGCCGCGTGGTCTGTTGCCGGTCGCCGTTACCGCTCTGTCGTTGGAGGAAGACTACTCCACCGCTTCGGTCGCGCGCAATGGAGAAAACGCCGACCTGGCGGGCATTGTCCGGGGGGGGCGGACGGATTCCATCGGCCTATTGATATGGATCAAGTAACAGTGCGAACGATCGATGCGCGGACCGATACGATGACGGCGCGACCCGGTCCGCGAACCCGATCGGGCGGACGGTTTTTTTCGGGGAGATGCATGGCGGATGACGGCTTCGACGTGGCGCGCCGCTGGATGCGCGCGCTCGCGTACCTGCTGCTGGCCGCGCTGCTCGGCATGCCGTGGATGCCCGCGCGTGCGGATACGTGCACGGTGACGCCGCCGGCGCCGAGCTTCGGCTCGGTCAGCCCGATCACGCAACAGGCGTACACGACGACGGCCACGATGACCGTGAACTGCACGTGGGACGTGCTGAGCCTGAACACCGGCGTGCTGGTGTGCGTGAACCTCGGCGGCACGAGTCCGCGCTACCTGAGCAACGGGACGAACCAGATGCAGTACGACCTGTATCAGGATGCGGGCTATTCGCAGCCCTGGGGCGCCGTGAGCAGCGGCACGACGCCGATCTCGCTGACGTTGACGAAACCGGCGCTCGGCACGTCCGCGAGTGCGAACGTGACCATCTACGGCCGCATCGCGCCGAACCAGCCGACCGTGCCGACCGTGAACAACGACAGCACCGTCTATACGCAGAGTTTCAGCGGCAACCAGGCCGCATACAGCTACAGTTTTTCGTTGCTCGGCGTGCTGCCGACACCGTGCGTGTCGCAGTCGACGGCCGGCACGATGACGGTTACGACGACCGCCACCGTCGTCAACAACTGCATCATCAGCGCGACCGGCGTCGCGTTTCCGCCGGCAGGCGTGCTGGCGTCGGCGCTGACCGCGAGCGGCTCGATCAGCGCGCGCTGCACGAACGGCGACGCATTCCGGATCGCGTTGAACGGCGGCGGCAGCGGCAACGTCGCCGCACGCACGATGCAGCGCGCGGGCGGCGGGTCGGTCAGCTACCAGCTCTATCAGGACAGCGGCTTCACGCAGCCATGGGGCGACGGCACCGCCGGCACGTCGATGGCGACCGGCACCGGCAGCGGGTTCGCGCAGGCGATCACCGTGTACGGCCGCGTGCCCGCGCAAGCGACGCCGGCGCCCGGCAACTACAGCGACACGATTACCGCGACGATCAGCTTCTGAGCCGCGCTCAGTCGCGCACCAGCACGACGAGCTTCAGGTCCTCGCGGTGCGCGGGCTTCAGCGTGATCTGCTGATACACGACGCGGCCGTCGGCCGAATGGTCGAATTCGCGCAGCCCGCCTTCGCGCTCGAACACGTCCTGCGACGCCCAGTACTGCGCGAACGCGTCGCTGCCGGCCGTCAGCGCGTCGATCAGCGCGCGCGTCGGCGCATCGGTCAGGTGGCGGATCGCATCGGCGCGGAATTCGGCGGCGAGCCGCCGGGCGCGGGTTTCCCAGTCGACGATCAGCGTGCGGGCGGCCGGCGACATGAACGTGAAACGCAGCAGGTTGCGGTCGTGTTCGCCGTCGAGCCAGCCGGAAAAGAGCGCGGCAGCCGGCGCATTCCACGCGAGCGCGTTCCATTGTCGGTCGAGCACGTAGGCGGGCGTCGCGATCGCCGCGACGGTCGCGGCGAGCGTCGGCGGCAGGTCGCCGCCCGCGACGTCGGGCTCGGCCGGGTCGCGCTGCGCGGCGAGCTCGAACAGATACGCGCGCTCGGCCTTCGACAGCTGCAACGCGACCGCGATCCGGGCCAGCGCGTCGGCCGAGGCCGACACGGGCCGACCCTGTTCGATCCACGTGTACCAGGTCGGGCTGACGCCGCACAGTTGCGCGACTTCCTCGCGCCGCAGCCCCGGCGTGCGTCGGCGCGGGCCGGGCGGCAGGCCGACGGCCTGCGGCGACAGCCGCTCGCGGTGGGCGCGGATGAATTCGCCGAGCGCGCGGGCAGGCGTGGCGTCGAGCGGCGGGACGGGGGCGGAGGAGAGTTGGCTCATGCGGAAACGGCAAAGTGGAAGCGAAAACGCGGCAACGATCGAACGATCAGACAGGTGGATCGAATACCAGAATAACTGCTTAACTTGTACTGGTACACACGCCGGCCTATTGTAGCGGCTCGCGCGCTGGCAGGGCAGCGGGCGTCCCCCACAATACGTTGCACGCGCTGGCAGGGCAGCGGGCGTCCCCCACAATACGTTGCACGGGGCCGGATCGCGCGCCGAAGCGTCGGTCGGCCGACTGCATCCAGGACAGGAGCGAACGATGAAACACCACGACCAGGTCGCCGACGCATTCGGCACGACGGCCGCCGCCTATCTGACCAGCACGGTTCATGCGACGGGCGCCGACCTGCAGACGCTCGCCGACGCGGTGCGTGCGACGCCCGATGCGGCGGTGCTCGACCTCGGTTGCGGCGCCGGCCACGCGAGCTTCGCGGTCGCGCCGCACGTGCGCGACGTGGTCGCGTACGACCTCGCCGCGCCGATGCTCGCGACCGTCGACGCGGCCGCGCGCGAGCGCGGGCTCGCGAACATCCGCACGCAGCAGGGTCCGGCCGAGCGGCTGCCGTTCGACACCGCGACGTTCGACTGGGTCGTGAGCCGGATGAGCGCGCATCACTGGCACGACGTTCGCGCGGCGCTCGCCGAGGTGCGCCGCGTGCTGAAGCCGGGCGGCCGCGTGCTGATGATCGACATCGCGGGCAACGACCATCCGTTGCTCGATACGTACCTGCAGGCCGCGGAAGTGCTGCGTGACGCGTCGCACGTGCGCGACTACCGTGCGGACGAATGGCTCGCGATGTTCCGCACCGCCGGTTTCGACGCGCAGGTGCACAGCCGCTGGCGGCTGCCGATCGATTTCGACACGTGGGTCGCGCGCATCCGCACGCCGGCCGACAGCGTCGCAGGCATTCGCGCGCTGTGGGCGCATGCGCCGGACGAGGTGCGCGGCTATTACGCGGTGCGGCCCGACGGTTCGTTCGAGCACGATGCGTTGCTGATCGACGCGCACTGAGCGTGCGGCGCGCGCTGCGCCGTTGCGCCATTTCGTCGCCGCATGAAAAAAGCCGCGATACGCATCGACGCGTATCGCGGCTTTCGTTATCCCGGCCGGCGCCGAACACGTCCGGCGCCGCGCGGCCCGCGGATCAGCCGGTGTTGCGCAGGCCGGCCGCGATCCCATTGATCGTCAGGTGAATCCCGCGGCGCAGCCGCGCGTTCGTGTCGCCCGCGCGGTGACGCTTGATCAGTTCGACCTGCAGGTGGTTCAGCGGATCGAGATACGGGAAGCGGTTCTTGATCGAGCGCGCGAGCAGCGGGTTGGTCGCGAGGCGGCCTTCCTGCCCGGTGATTTCCGCGAGCGCCTGCGACGTGCGCTCCCATTCCGCGACGATCCGCCCGAACACGTGCTTGCGCAGCTTGCGGTCGGACACGAGCTGCGCATAGCGCGACGCGACCGCGAGATCGGTCTTCGCGAGCACCATGTCCATGTTCGACAGCAGGTTCGCGAAGAACGGCCAGGTCTTGTTCATCTTCTTCAGCAGCGTCACGCGTTTCGCACGTTCGGCGTCGTCCTGCGCGCCGTCGAGATACGCGCTCACCGCGCTGCCGAAGCCGTACCAGCCGGTCAGCAGCAGCCGGCACTGGCCCCACGAGAAGCCCCACGGAATCGCGCGCAGATCCTCGATCTTGCGCTGCTTCGGATCCTGCAGCTTGCGCGACGCCGGGCGGCTGCCGATGTTCAGCTCGGCGATCTCGGTGATCGGCGTCGACGAGAAGAAGTAGTCGGTGAAGCCCGGGGTTTCGTAGACGAGCGCGCGGTACGCGGCCATCGCCGAATCGGACAGCGTCTGCATCGCGGCCTCGAACGCGGGCAACTGTGCCGGCGCGTTCGACTGCGGCAGCAGCGACGCCTCGAGCGTCGCGGCGACGACCGTCTCGAGGTTGCGCCGGCCGATCGACGGGTTCGCGAACTTGCTCGCGATCACCTCGCCCTGTTCGGTCAGGCGGATCTGGCCGTTCACCGTGCCCGGCGGCTGCGACAGGATCGCCTGGTAGGTCGGGCCGCCTCCGCGGCCGACCGTGCCGCCTCGGCCATGGAACAGCCGCAGCGTGATCTTGCGTTCGCGGAACAGGTCGACGAGCGCGAGTTCCGCACGATACAGCTCCCAGTTCGACGTGAGGAAGCCGCCGTCCTTGTTGCTGTCCGAATAGCCGAGCATCACTTCCTGCTCGGCGCCCTGGTGCGCGATCAGCGCGTCGATGCCCGGCAGCGCGAAGTATTCGCGCATGATGCGCGACGCGTCGCGCAAGTCGGGAATCGTCTCGAACAGCGGAATCACCATCAGGCTGTTGCGCGCGTCGCTGCCCGGCACGCCGAGCGTGCCTTCGAGCAGGCCCGTCTCCTTCTGCAGCAGCAGTACCTCGACGAGGTCGCTGACGGTTTCCGTATGCGAAATGATGTAGTTGCGCACCGCACGCGCACCGAATTGCGCGCGGACCTCGCGCGCCTTCTCGAACACGCCGAGCTCGCTCTGCGCGAGCGCCGAGTAGTCGAGGTACGGCGAGCGCAGCGGGCGCGGATCGGCGAGCGCGGCGAGCAGCACGCGCAGCTTGTCTTCCTCGGCGAGCGCCGCATAGTCGGCCTCGACGCCCGCGCGCGCGAACAGCTCGGCGACCACCGCCTCGTGGATGTCGGAACTCTGGCGCAGGTCGATGCTCGCCAGATGGAAGCCGAACACTTCGGCCGCGCGCACGAGCGGCGCGAGGCGCGGCGCGGCGAGCGACGCGCCGTGGTGCTCGTCGAGCGACGCGGTCAGCACCTTCAGATCGGCGACGAATGCTTCGGAATCCTCGTACGGAATCGCGCGCACCGGCGGCGCGCCGCGGCCCGCGCTGCGCACGGGCACCGTGCCTTCGCCGACACGCACGCGCGCGCTCGCGGCGAGCCGCGTGTAGATCCCGATCAGCGCGCGGCGATACGGTTCGTCGACGCGATGCGGCGACTGGTCGGGCGATGCTGCCGCGAGGGCCTTCACTGCGTCGTTCGCGCCGACCAGCAGGTTCGACACCGATAGCTCGGCGCCGAGCTTGTGCACCTGTTCCAGATAGTGCTCGAGGATCACCGCGGCCTGGCGGTTGATCGCCTCGTCGAGCGTCGCGGCCGTCACGTTCGGGTTGCCGTCGCGATCGCCGCCGATCCAGCTGCCCATCTGGAAGAACGCGGGCACGCGGGCCGACAGGCCGTGCTCCGCGAGCGCGGCCTCGATGTCGCCGTACAGCGCGGGCAGTTCGTCGAGGAACGTCGCGCGGTAGTACGACAGCGCGTTCTCGATCTCGTCGCCAACCGTCAGGCGCGAGTCGCGCAGCATGCGCGTCTGCCACAGCGCGGTCACGCGTGCGCGCAGCATCGCTTCGTTGTACTGGCGCTCGCGAGCGGTCAGCTCCTGGTCGCGCTCGGCGAGCAGGCGCGCGATGTCGTGCTGCGCATCGAGGATGCTCTTGCGCTGCACTTCGGTCGGGTGCGCGGTCAGCACCGGCACGATCAGCGCATCGTCGAAGAAGCGCTGCAGCAGGCGCTTCGACGCGTTGCCGGTGGTTTTCAGCTGGTCGAGCGCATACGCGACCGTGCCGGGCTGCGGCGCGGAGCCGGCCAGCGCGTGGATGCGGCGGCGGCGGTTGTGGTGACGGTCTTCCGCGATGTTCGCGAGGTGCGAGAAATAGCTGAACGCGCGCACGACGCTCACCGTCTGCTCGGGCGTCAGCTTGCGCAGCTTCTTCTCGAGGGTCTGCGCGGCTTCGCTGTCGTCCTCGCGGCGGAACTTGACCGCGGTCTGGCGGATCGTCTCGACGACGTCGAACACCGTATCGCCTTCCTGTTCGCGCACGACGTCGCCGAGCAGGCGGCCGAGGAAGCGGATGTCCTCGAACAGCGGGCGGTCCTTGTCGTCGCGCGTGCGGGTGCCGGCCTTCGGCGCGACCGCCTGGCGGGCGGCGGGGCTGGAGGCTTTCGTCGCGCGTTTTGTCTGACGTATCGGGTCTTTCGGTTTCGTTGCCGTGGGTTTCGTTGCCGTTTTCGCACGGCCGTTCGCGGCGGTCGCGAGCGTGGCCGTCGGGGCGTCGGGGGAGGGCAAGGCAGCATTGCGGCGCGCCGTACGCGCCGATCCGGAAGACTTCACGATGGGTTTCCTTGGGAAAGCTCGAGTCAAAAGGAACTGCGGAAACTGCGGGAACTGCGGTCAAGCAACCAGCTACGTGCGACACATCCGCACAACGGCGCCGCGACCCGCGCGGAAGCAGGCCGGGCGCAGGCTTCGGGCCCGGGCGGGCCGGGGCGTGCGTGCTACCATTGTTCGATCTTCAATCCCGTCCTTCGATGTTCCAGCAATGAATTCCGAGACCCCCGCGGCCGGGCCGCAGCAGGCACAGCCGCCCGCGACGTTGACGATTGCTTCGCGCGAGAGCCGCCTGGCGATGTGGCAAGCCGAACATGTGCGTGATGCGCTGCGCAAATTATATCCAGCTTGTGACGTGAAAATCCTCGGGATGACGACGCGCGGCGATCAGATTCTCGATCGCACGCTGTCGAAGGTCGGCGGCAAGGGCCTGTTCGTGAAGGAACTGGAGGCCGCGCTGGCCGACGGCCGCGCCGATCTCGCCGTGCATTCGCTGAAGGACGTGCCGATGGCGCTGCCCGACGGCTTCTCGCTCGCCGCGATCATGGAACGCGAAGACCCGCGCGATGCGTTCGTGTCGAACGACTACGCGTCGCTCGACGCGCTGCCGGCCGGCGCGGTCGTCGGCACGTCGAGCCTGCGCCGCGAGGCGATGCTGCGTTCGCGCTATCCGCATCTCGAGGTCCTGCCGCTGCGCGGCAACCTCGACACGCGCCTCGCGAAGCTCGACCGCGGAGACTACGCGGCGATCATCCTCGCGGCCGCCGGCCTGAAGCGCCTCGGCCTCGAAACGCGGATCCGCGCGCTGCTCGATGTCGAGGCCAGCCCGCCTGCGGCCGGCCAGGGCGCGCTCGGCATCGAGATCGCCGCGCACCGCGACGACGTCGCCGCGTGGCTCGCGCCGCTGCACGACCCGCGGACCGCGCTCGCGGTCGAGGCCGAGCGGATGGTGTCGCGCGCGCTCGGCGGCAGCTGCGAGGTGCCGCTCGCCGCGCACGCGGTGTGGCGCGCGGGCGAGCTGTACCTGACGGGCCGCGTGTCGACCACCGACGGCAAGCGCGTGCTGACGGCCGACGCGTGCGGCGCGGTCGTGACCGTCGCCGATGCGCTCGCACTCGGCCGCGCGGTGTCCGACGAACTCGAGGCGCAAGGCGCGCTCGACATCGTCCAGGCGCTGCTCGCGAGCTCGCAGGCCGCGGGCAAGGGCGACGCCTGATGGCGGGCGGCGCGCGCGCGTTCACCGCTGTCCTGACGCGTCCGGACGGCCAGTCCGACGCGCTTGCGTCGCAACTGGCCGACGCCGGCTGCGACGTGCTCGAATTCCCGCTGATCGATATCGCGCCGGTCGACGATCCGGCGCCGCTCGACGCCGCGTTCGCGGCGCTGGCCGACTACGCGCTGGTGATCTTCGTGTCGCCGAACGCGATCGACCGCGCGCTCGCGCGCTACGGCGCGATCTGGCCGAACGCGCTGCCGGTCGGCGTGGTCGGGCCCGGCAGCGTCGCGGCGCTCGAGCGCCACGGCATCGCGGCGCCCGCGCATCGCGTGATCGCGCCGCAGGCGCCGGCCGACGGCGGCGTGCCCCATTACGATTCGGAAAGCCTGTTCGCGAGCATCGACGCCGCGTTCGGCGGCGCGCAGGCGCTGGCGGGCGAGCGCGTGCTGATCGTGCGCGGCGACGGCGGGCGCGAATGGCTCGCCGAGCGCCTGCGCGAGGCCGGTGCGGACGTCACGCTCGTCGCCGCGTACCGGCGCGTCGTGCCCGAGCCGCGCGTCGGCGCGTGGGAGCGCGTGCACGCGCTGCTCGACGGCCAGCCGCACGCGTGGCTCGTCACGAGCTCGGAAGGCGTGCGCAACCTGCACGCGCTCGCGCGGGCCCACCTGAACGATGCCGAGATCGACGCGCTGAAGCATGCGCCGCTCGTCACGCCGCACCCGCGGATCGAGCAGACCGCGCGCGCATTGGGTTTTGATAGGATTACGCTGACTGGCGCGGGCGATGAGCGCATCGTCCGCGCGTTTCGAACGATGGCCGACGAGGCCGTCCAACCGGCGACAGCCGCACCGGTGACTAAACGCATGACAGATACCAACGATTCCAAAAGCGTCGCTTCCCAGCCGGCCGCTGCCTCCGCGCCGCCGTCCAGCCCTCCTTATCGCGCGCCCGAACCGCGTGCGCGCCGCGGCGGCAGCGCGGTGCTGTGGTTCGTCGTCGTCGTGCTCGGCTGCGCGGCGGGTGTCGGCGGCTACGCGCTGAACCGCAAGATCGACCGGCTCGACGGCACGTTCGTCGCGCGCCAGAAGGCGCTCGACGCGCAAGCGGCCGAAACGCGGACGAAGACCGAGCAGGCGCTCGCCGGCACGCACCAGGTCGACACGCAGCTCGCGCAGCTCGACGGCAAGCTCGCCGATGCGCAGAGCGCGCAGCAGGCGCTGCAGCAGCAATACCAGGACCTGTCGCGCAACCGCGATGCGTGGATGCTCGAGGAAGTCGACCAGATGCTGTCCAGCGCGAGCCAGCAGCTTCAACTGACCGGCAACACGCAGCTCGCGCTGATCGCGCTGCAGAACGCCGACGCGCGTCTCGCGACGTCGCAGAGCGCACAGGCCGTCACGGTGCGCAAGGCGCTCGCGCAGGACATCGAGAAGCTGAAGGCCGCGCCGGCAGCCGATCTCACCGGCCTCGCGATCAAGCTCGACGACGCGATCGCCAAGATCGACGCGCTGCCGCTGTCCGGCGAGGCGATCGTGCCGCACGCGGCGCCGAAGGCCGCGCCGGCCGACGCCGCGTCGTCGGTCGCCGCCGGCGAGCCGCGCTGGAAGGTGTGGTGGCACGCGTTCTCGGCCGGCCTCGGCCAGCAATTGAAGGGTCTCGTGCAGGTGCGCCGGATCGACAACGCGGACGCGATGCTCGCGTCGCCCGACCAGGGCTACTTCGTGCGCGAGAACGTGAAGCTGCGCCTGCTCACCGCACGGCTGTCGCTGCTGGCGCGCAACGACAGCGCGATGAAGGCCGATCTGCACGCCGCGCAGGCGTCGCTCGGCAAGTATTTCGATCAGGCGTCGAAGGACACGCAGACCGTCGAGGATCTGCTCAGGCAGGTTGACGGCGCATCGCTGACGGTCGCGGTGCCGAACCTGAACACGAGCCTGAACGCCGTTCAGCAGTTCAAGAGCCGGGGGTAACGATGACGCTTCGAGGAATCGTCTGGCTCGCGGTCCTGTTCGCGATCGCCGCGGCGCTCGCCACCGTCGGCCGTTTCGACGCGGGGCAGGTGCTGCTCGTCTATCCGCCGTACCGGATCGACGTGTCGCTGAACCTGTTCGTGATCGCCATCGTCGTGCTGTTCATCGTCGTGTACGCGCTGCTGCGCATCGTGCGCAACATCTGGCGCATGCCGCAGCGGGTCGCCGCGTATCGCGCGCGTTCGCGCAACGAGAAGGCGCAGGCGTCGCTGCGCGATGCGATCGCGAACCTGTACGCGGGCCGCTTCTCGCGTGCGGAGAAGGCCGCGCGTGAAGCGTTGTCGGTCGATGCGAACCTGGGCGCCGCGAGTCTCGTCGGCGCCACGGCCGCGCACCGGATGCACGAGTACACGCGCCGCGACGACTGGCTGTCGAAGGTCGACGCGCCCGAATGGCAGGATGCACGGCTGCTCGCCGCGGCCGACATGCGCGCGGACGCCCGCGACGCGGACGGCGCGCTTGCCGCGCTGGCCGACATGCAGGCCGGCGGCAAGCGCATCCATGCGCAGCAGGTCGCGCTGCGTGCGCAGCAGCAACTGAAGAACTGGGCCGAGGTGCTGAAGCTCGCGAAGGCGCTCGAAAAGCGCGAGGCGCTGCATCCGGCCGCGGCCGTGCGGCTGCGCCAGCAGGCGGCGGAAAACCTGCTGCGCGAACGCCGGCACGACCCCGAAGCGCTGCTCGAAGTGTGGCAGTCGCTGTCGCCGGTCGAGCGCCAGTCGCCGCGCCTGGCCGATCTCGCGGCCGAGCTGCTCGTGCCGCTCGAGCGCCGCAACGAAGCGCGCCGTATCGTCGAGGACGCGCTCGCGCACAACTGGGATGCGCGCCTGCTGCGCCGTTACCCGGATACGGCCGGCGCCGATGCGCTGCCGTTGATCCAGAAGGCCGAAGGCTGGAAGAAGGATCATCCGGAAGATGCCGACCTGCTGTTCGCACTCGGCCGCCTCTGCCAGCAGCAGCAGCTGTGGGGCAAGGCGCAGTCGTTCCTCGAATCGGCGCTGAAGCTGGCCGACAACGAGGCGCTGAAGGTGCGCGCGCATCGCGCGCTCGCCCGCCTGTTCGAGCAGCTCGGCGAAACCGACAAGGCCGCGAAGCACTACCGCGAAAGCGCGCTCGCGATCACCGTCGTGTGACGCGGCGCTGCGCTGCGCCGCGTAAAAAGCCCCGAACGCCGATCGGCCTTCGGGGCTTTTTTTCGCCTGTGGCGAGGCAGGAGCGGCCTGCGGCGCGTTACGCGCCGAGCCTGCGCAGCAGGTCGTCCTCGCTCGCGACGAACCAGACCGATTTTCCGCGATTGCACTCGCGAACGAGCGCGCGCAGCGCTTCGCTGCGCGCGAGCCGGCGGTCGATGTCGCCGACCACGCCGAGCCGGACGCCGTAGTTGGCCAGCTTTTGCAGCACGACGCCGGCCAGCCTGCTGTCGAGCCGGTAGAAGTCGTCATGCAGCGTGTCCGCCGCGACCGCGATCCAGTCGGCTTCATGCTCGTGCGCGAGCGCGACGAGATCGAGCGCGTCGCTTTCCCGTTGCACGAGGCCGGCGGAAGGATCGCGGACCAGCACGCGGCTGCCGGCGGCCTGAACGATTCGATGGGGCATGTCGAGCGTGTCCGTCGATGAGAGAAAAGTGCGCACGGTGTCGCGCTGTCCGCGGATGAAGTGAGGCTGCTCGGGAAGAAACCGCACCTGCGCGTGCGGCACGAGGCGCGTCAGGCGATCCTGCGTGTCGCGGGAATCGAGCATCACGTCGCGGCCTCCGACGATCGCCAGCACGGGCATCGATAACGTGCGGAGCATGGTGTCGTCGAATACCGGAATCGGCTCGATGCGCGGCCGAACGCCGCGATCGACGGCGCGCATCAGTGCGAGCGCGTCCCGTTCGGCCGGCGTCGATGCGGGTGGCAGGCGACCCAGCACGCGCCGCCGCACGCATGCGCGCCCGGCATCGCCAAGCAGCAACAGCGGCAGCGCCCACCACAGAAACGGCTTCTGCCTGCCGATGCCGGACGGGCAGAGCAGCGCGAGCCGGGTGACGCGCGGCGGCCGCCGCAACGCGAAGTCGAGCGCCGTTCGCGCGCCGAGCGAGATGCCGACGAACGCGGCGCGCGACACCTGCAGGCCGTCGAGCACGTCGTCGAGCCACTGCGCATAGGCGTCGCCCGCGAGCGGCGGGCGCGACGGCGCGCTCGGTCCCGCTTCGCCGATCACGTCGATCGCGTAGAGCCGGAAGTGCGTCGCCCAGTCGGTCGCGTGATGCTGCCAGCTTGCCGCCGTCGTCTGGGCGCCGTGGATCAGTACGACCGGCGGCGCGTGTTCGGGGCCGCAGGCGATGACGTGCGTCGCGCCATGACGCGTTTGCACGGTGACGCGCCGATGCCCGGCCGGCCAGTGCGACAGCGCGGCCGCGTACGCGGCGCGAATCGCGCGGGCATGGCGGGGTGACTTGAAGATTGCGCTCATGTCCCGCTTTGCTGGAGCAGCATGTCGAGCGACGACATCAGCGCGGCCGTGTCGGCCGGTGTCGCGGTCACGATGATCTTGACCATGCTCGAGGCGGGATCGAACGTGACGTCGATTCGCACGGGGTCGACGTACGATGTGCGGCCGGACGCCATCGCGTGCAGCGACCGCGACAGGTACTGGTGCAGCGACTGCGACGCATCGGGAACGTCGACGATGCTGGTGACGCGCACCGCACGCGGCGCGGGCGAGGCCGGCTCCGTCCGGGCGAACGCGGCGAGGTCGGCGTCGAGGATGCGGTAGGCACGGCCGACCCGCGTCGCGCGCAGCTTGCCGTCGCGAATGAACCGCAGGACGGTCTTCGGATGGACGCGCAGGCGGGCGGCGGTGTCTTCGACGGTGTGGAACATGAGCTATCGATAATTCCTTAATTGTCTTTATTGTTCCATATATAAAGGAGCATAAGGGAATAATTTGAGTGATAAAGGGGCTGCCGTCGGATGGGCGAGACACTCGGCCGATCCGGGTTGTGCCCGTCCGGAATCGAAAACGCCCCGGCGGCCGGCCATGCCGGACGTCGGGGCGTATCGGGGAGAAACGGGCCGGCAATCGGCCGGCGTGTTCGATCGATCCGGCCGCGCCTTTACGCGCCGCGCATCACTTGTCGACGAGCCGCTTCGGCACCGACAGCGCCAGCAGCCCGCCGAGCACGAGGAACCCGGCCAGCATGTACATGCCCGCATCGTTGCTGCCCGTTATCTGCTTGAGCCAGCCCATCAGGTACGGGCTCAGGAAGCCCGCGAGGTTGCCGATCGAGTTGATCATCGCGATGCCGGCCGCGGCGGCCGTGCCGCCGAGGAAGGCGGTCGGCAGGCTCCAGAACAGCGGCAGCGTCGTCAGGATGCCGATCGTCGCGAGCGTGAGGCCGAGCATCGCGAGCGCGGTCTGGTGGGCCCAGATCACCGACAGCACGAGGCCGAGCGCGCCGATCGCGGCCGGAATCGCGAGGTGCCAGCGGCGTTCGCGGCGCTTGTCCGCGCTGCGCGCGATCAGGATCATCGCGACCACCGCGGCCGCATACGGAATCGCCGACAGCAGGCCGATCATGACCGTGTCGGTCACGCCCGTCGCCTTGATGATCGTCGGCAGCCAGAAGCCGACGCCGTAGAGCCCCATCACGAACGAGAAATAGATCAGCGCCATCAGCCAGACGCGCGGGCTCGACATCACGGCGCCGAGCGGCGGGTCTTCCTTGGTGGCTTCCTCGGCGTCGACGTTGCGGGCGAGCAGCGCCTTTTCTTCGTCGGTGAGCCACGTCGCCTTCGCGATCCGCTCGTCGAGCGCGAAGAACACGAGTACGCCGGCGAGCACCGACGGAATGCCTTCGAGCAGGAACAGCCATTGCCAGCCGTGCCAGCCGCTTACACCGTCGAACGCCTTCAGGATGAAGCCCGAGATCGGCCCGCCGATCACGCCGGACAGCGCGACGGCCGTCATGAAGAACGTCGTCATCCGGCCGCGCCGGTGCGCGGGATACCAGTAGGTGAGGTAGAGGATCACGCCGGGGAAGAAGCCTGCTTCCGCGACGCCGAGCAGGAAGCGCATCACGTAGAACATCGCGGGCGTCGTGACGAACATCGTCAGGATCGAGATCACGCCCCACGTCGCCATGATGCGGGCGATCCACACGCGGGCGCCCACCTTGTGCAGGATGATGTTGCTCGGCACCTCGAACAGGAAATAGCCGAAGAAGAAGATCCCCGCGCCGAGCCCGTACACGGTATCGCTCAGGTTCAGGTCGCTCGCCATCTGCAGCTTCGCGAACCCGACGTTCACGCGGTCCAGATACGCGACCACGTAGCACAGCAGCAGCAGCGGCAGGAGCCGCCACGACACCTTGCGATAGGTTGCTTCCTCGAATGCGCCGGACGAGCCCGGCAGCGATTGCGTCGATGTTGCCATGTTGTCTCCTGTCGATCCAAGTTGGCGCTTTAGCGCTTACTTGGATCCCATGCTTTGCGGTCGATCCAAGTTGGCGCTTTGGCGGTTACCTGGATCCCATGTATCGCTGTCGTTGTAGTTGGCCGGCGCAGACGCCGCGGCGTCCGATCCGGTTTCGTGCGAAGCAAGACGGGGCGATCGAGCGTCCCGGTACGACTAGATGCAGCGTCCGCCGTCGACTTCGAGGCACACGCCGGTGATGAATTCGGCTTCGTCGGACGCAAGATACAGCGCGGCGTTCGCGATGTCCTGCGGCGTCGAGAAGCGGCCGAGCGGGATCGTCGCGAGGAAGCGGCGGCGATTGTCCGGTGTGTCCTCGCAGCCCATGAACTCGGTCATCAACGCGGTTTCGCCGAGCACCGGGTTGATGCAGTTCACGCGGACGCGGTCGGCGCCGAGCTCGGCCGCGAGCGACTTGCTCGCGGTGATCATCGCGCCCTTCGTGCTGTTGTACCAGACGAGGCCCGGGCGCGGCCGCACGCCGGCCGTCGACGCGACGTTCACGAACACGCCGCCGCCCTGTGCGCGAAAGTACGGCACGAAGGTCTGCACGCACCAGAACAGGCTCTTCATGTTGACCGCGTACACGCGGTCGAACTCGGCCTCCGTCACGTCGAGCACGGGCTTGTTGCGGTGCGTGGTGCCCGCGTTGTTCACGACGATCTGCACCGCATGGAAATCGTCGAGCGCGGCCTGCAGCAGCGCGCGCCAGTCGTCCTCTTTCGACACGTCGCCGGCCACCGCGATCGCCTTGCCGCCCGCGAGCGCGATTTCGCTCGCGACGCGCTCGGCCGCCGCGCCGTTCAGGTCGTTGACGACGACGTTCGCGCCTTCGCGCGCATACGTCTTCGCGATGCCTTCGCCGAACCCCGAGCCGCCGCCCGTGACGATGGCCGTCTTGCCGCTCAACCGCATGGTGTGTCTCCTGTGCTGGTAATGAGAGTCGTCGTGTGCCGACGGGCGGCCGGCTGCTGCCGGCTGCCTGTGGCGTGCCGTGCACTCAGCCGTGCCGGATCGCGATCGTCTTCAGCGCGGTGAAACCGTACAGGGCCTCGAAGCCTTTCTCGCGGCCGTGGCCCGAATGGCCGACGCCGCCGAACGGCAGTTCGACGCCGCCGCCCGCGCCATAGTTGTTGATGAACACCTGGCCGGCGCGCAGGCGCCGCGCGAGCCGCATCTGGCGGGCGCCGTCGCGTGTCCAGATGCCCGCGACGAGGCCGTACGGCGTGCCGTTCGCGAGTGCGACGGCTTCGTCCTCGTCGACGAAACGCATCGCCGCGAGCACGGGGCCGAACACTTCCTCCTGCGCGAGCCGGTGCGACGGCGGCACGTCGCGCAACAGCGCGGGCGCCTGATAGAAACCGCTTTCGGGCGCGTCGGCGACGACCTGCCCGTGGCCGGCCATCGGAATGCCGTCGTGCTGCGCGTCGGACAGGAAATCCCACACGCGCTGCTGCTGCTTCGCGTTGATCAGCGGGCCGCAGTCGAGATCGGCGCGGCTCGGGCCGACGCGCAGTCCGTTGAATGCGGTGGCGAGGCGCTCGACGAGCGGCTCGTACACCGCGCGCTCGATCAGCACGCGGCTGCCGGCCGAGCACGTCTGCCCGCCGTTCTGCACGATCGCGGACACGAGCACGGGCAGCGCCGCGTCGAGATCGGCATCGGCGAACACGATTTGCGGCGACTTGCCGCCGAGTTCGAGCGTGACCGGCACGTGGTTCTCGGCCGCCATCTGCGTGACCAGCTTGCCGGTGGCCGGCGAACCCGTAAACGAGATGTGATCGATGCCCGGATGGCGGGCGAGCGCGGCGCCCGCTTCATGGCCGTAGCCGGTGACGACGTTGAGCGCGCCGGCCGGCAGCCCGGCCTCGGCGGCCAGCTCGGCGACGCGCAGCACGGACAGGCACGCGTCCTCGGCCGGCTTGACCACGCATGCATTGCCGGCCGCGAGCGCCGCGCCGACGCTGCGCCCGAAGATCTGCATCGGGTAGTTCCACGGCACGATATGGCCCGTGACGCCGTGCGGCTCGCGCACCGTCAGCACCGTATAGCCGGCCTGGTAGGGGAGGGTTTCGCCGTGCAGCTTGTCGGCGGCGCCCGCGTAGAACTCGAAGTAGCGCACGAGCGCGGCGGCATCGGCGCGCGCCTGTTTCAGCGGCTTGCCGGTGTCGCGCGCCTCGATCGCGGCGAGTTCCTCGATCGAATCGGCCACGCGCGCCGACAGCCGCATCAGCGCGCGGCCGCGTTCGGCGGCGCTCGCGGCGCCCCACGGGCCCGCGAACGCGTCGCGGGCGGCAGCGACCGCGCGCTCGATGTCGGGCGCGGTGCCGCGTGCGATCGTCGCGAACGGCTGGCCGTCGGACGGATCGACCACCGCGATGGTTTCCAGTTGCGCGGGCAACGTCCATTCGCCCGCGATGAAGTGCTTCGCCTCTTCCATGCGTCCTCCTGTCGACCCAAGTTAGCGCTTTAGCGCTTACTTGGGTCCCATGCATAGCGGTCGATTCAAGTTAGCGCTTCAGCGCTTACCTGGGTCCCATGCATAGCGGTCGATTCAAGCAAGCGCTTCAGCGCTTGCCCGGCCCCCACGCACCGCGGTCGACCCGGGTCGGCGCCTTGGCACCGCCTCGGGCCCATGCATTGTGATCGACGTGCCACGCCGCCGCCGGTTCGGCGGTCGGACATCCGGAACGATTATCGCGCCGATCGTCATCCGGACGCCACCGGTCGATTGGCTATAATGGCGCATTCCTTTTTGGGGGACGCCCGCGGCCGTGCATCGGCCGCGGCGCCCTGTCCCGAATTCCCATCGACCTACAGAGAGTGCTCATGAGCTTCAATCATGTTCCGGCCGGCAAGGACCTGCCGCAAGATTTCAACGTGATCATCGAGATTCCCGCGCAAAGCGATCCGGTGAAGTACGAGGCGGACAAGGAACTGGGCCTCCTCGTCGTCGACCGCTTCATCGGTACCGGCATGCGCTACCCGGTGAACTACGGCTACATCCCGCAGACGCTGTCGGGCGACGGCGATCCGGTCGACGTGCTGGTGATCACGCCGTTCCCGCTGCTGGCCGGCTCGATCGTGCGCTCGCGCGTGCTCGGCATGCTGCAGATGACCGACGAGTCGGGCGTCGACGCGAAGCTGGTCGCGGTGCCGCACGACAAGATCTGCCCGATGACGGCGAACCTGAAGACGATCGACGACGTGCCCGAGTACCTGAAGGACCAGATCAAGCACTTCTTCGAGCAATACAAGGCCCTCGAGAAGGGCAAGTGGGTGAAGGTCGAAGGCTGGGCCGGCATCGAAGCCGCGCACAAGGAAATCACCGACGGCGCCGCGAACTACAAGAAGTAAGCGGCGTGCCGGCCGACGGCCGGCTCGTACGGAACGCGAACCGCGCGTGTCTCGTCAGGAGGCCGCGCGGTTTTGTTTTGCGCGCGCGGTTTTCCGGCGGGCGGACGCGGAGACGGGCGGCAGCGAGGTAGCCGGTGCGTTCTTCGCGCGTTTCGCGCGGGGCGCGGCAACGGACGGCGCGGTCGCTTCGGCGGCTTTCGTGGCCGAACGACGGCGGGCCGGTGCGGAAGCGGCGTCTTCGCGTGCGTTCGCGGCGGGTTTGCCGGCGGCGGCCGGTGCCTTCCTCTTTGACGACGCGGATGCGGGCAGGTCGGTTTTCTTTACCGGTGTGCGACGCGACGAGGTCTTTTTTGCGGCTGCATCGCCGACGGGTTTTGCACGTTTCGCGTCCGGTGCGGCTTGACTCGCCTTCGTCGACTTCGATGCTTGTTTGCCCTTCGCAGGCTTCGCCGTCTTCGCGGCCGTTACTGCCCCGACCACTTTCCCGGCCTTCACCTTTTTCCCGGCAACCTGTTCCGTTGCAGCCGTCTCCGCCGCAGCGTCGACATTTTCCGCCTTCACCTTCTTCCGCCCGCGCGCCGTCGCCTTCGTCCCGGCCGTGTCGCCGCTCTCGTCGAGCGTGACCACCGCCGGCAGCACCGATTCAAGCGTCCGCAACCCGGCCGCGAGCTCGCGTTTTTTCGCGGGCGCGAGCCGCTTCACCCAGTATTCGGCGCGCGACGCGCTCGACCGGTCGGGCAGCGCAAACGCCGCGAGCACCGCGCGCGGCTTGCGCGAGCGCGTGTAGCGCGCGCCCTTGCCGGACGCGTGTTCGTCGAAGCGCGCGGCGACATCGGTCGTGATGCCCGTGTAGACGCTGTCGTCGGCGCATTCGATCAGATACAGAAACCAGGACATGGCAGGGCGGCGGGATGCGAAGCCGCCAGTGTCTCAGAAAAACCGTGCATCAACGCCGTCGGTCGCCGTGCCCGTCGCGAAAGCGGCTGGGCGCCGCGCCGAGTTCGCGCGTGAAGAAGCGCGTGAACGCGCTCGTCGAACGGAAGCCGACGCGCACGCCGATCTCGCCGATCGGCAACTGCGTGTTGAGCAGCAGGTCGCGCGCCTCGCCGAGCCGCGCCTGCGCGACGAGCGCATGGAAACCGACCGCTTCGCGATGCAGGCGCCGGCGCAACGTCCAGCGCGACATCGCGAAGCGCGTGCAGACGTGCTGCATCAGCGTATCGGTCGGCACGTCGGCGTCGTCGGACGTGCGCAGCCAGTCGCGCACGCATTGCTCGACCGACGAGCCGAACGTCGAGCGAGCGCGCACGCGTTCGCGCGCGGCGTCGGCCGCATGCCGCTGGATGCCGGCGAGCGGCGCGTTGTAGCGCTCGAACGGCGTGTCGAAGTGTGCGGAGCGCAGCACGATGCGATTGTGTGAGGCATCGAACGACACCGGCGCGCCGAGCATGTCGCGCAGCGCGGCAACGGGCGCGAACGCGCGGCCGGCGAATGCGGCGTCGTCGACGCGCACGTGCGGGTCGTACAGGCGCGCGAGCGCCGCGAGGATCGCGAGGTTCGCGAACGCGCTGCCCGCGTGCCGGCCGTCGCCTTCGTTCACGTACTCGAGCGCGATCGCGTCGCCGTTCTCGTGCGCGAACACCCAGTCGACGTTGCCGATCAGCTCGCGATAGTGCAGGTAGCCGTGCAGCGCGTCGCGCAGCGTCGCCGCGTTGCACGTGATGCCCGCGAGTTCGGGAAACGGCACGAGCCACGGCACGACCTGCGGCGGCGGGCGGTGCCACGACAGCGGCCAGTCGTCCATCAATTGCAGCGCGGCCACGTGCCGATCGCCCGCGATGCGGCGCGTGTCGTCGGCGAGCTCGGCCGGCCCGATGCCGAGTGTTTCGTAAAGCGGTGCGGGATCGATGCCGTTCGCACGCGCGTCTTCGCACAGCCAGCGGTAGATCCGGACGGATACCGATTTCTGCTGCAACTCCATGTCTGTCTCCCTGTCGTCATGCCGTTCGGGTTTGTCCCCGCTGCGAGAGGTCAACGCATGCTCCTGCCGGTCAAGCGTGGTGACCGGTCGATTTTTAGACTTGGAGTGGCCACAAGTACAACAGAACGATTCTGGAGGATCAATGAAAACTTCGCTGTTCCGGTGTTCGACGATTGCGTCCGCGTGCGCGCTCACGGTGCTGCTCGCGTCGTGCGGCGGCGACGACATTCACGCCCCGACCGACCCCGACGCGGCAGCCGACCAGCGCGCGGCCGCGCTCGTCGCGCAACTGACGACCGACGAGAAACTGCAGCTCGTGCACGGCACCGGCATGCCGGCGCTCAGCCTGGGCGGCCCGTTCCCGGCCGACGCGCTGAACGGCGCGAGCTACATCCCGGGCGTGCCGCGGCTCGGCATTCCGGCCGTCAGCAGCGCCGATTCGGCGGGCGGCGTGAACGTGAAGAATGCGCGCGTGACCGCGCTGCCGGCGCCGGTCGCGCTCGCGGCGACGTGGGACCCGGCGCTCGCGGGCACCTACGGCACGCGCATCGCGCTCGAACTGCGCGCGCTCGGTTTCGCCGAAGGGCTCGGCGGCGGCGTGAACCTCGCGCGCGAGCCGCGCAACGGCCGCACCTTCGAATACATGGGCGAGGACCCGGTGCTCGCGGGCACGCTGAGCGCCGCGCGCACGCAGGCCACGCAGGCGCGGAAGGTGATCGCGACGATCAAGCATTTCGCGTTCAACGACCAGGAAACCAACCGCATGACGGTCGATTCGGTCGTCGACGAGCGGACCATGCGCGAGGCCGAGCTGCTCGCGTTCGAGATCGGCGTGAAGGACGGCCAGCCGGGCAACGTGATGTGCGCGTACAACAAGCTGAACGGCGTGTATGCGTGCGAGAACCCGTATTTGCTGACGACGGTGCTGAAGAACGAGTGGGGTTTCAAGGGCGTCGTGCAGTCGGACTGGGGCGCGACGCATTCGACGGTCGCGGCCGTGCAGGCGGGGCTCGACGAGGAACAGCCGGGCGCGGCCGACGACGGCAACGCGCCGCTCGGCTCGTACTTCAATGCGAAGCTGCGCGCGGCGCTGCAGGCCGGCAGCGTGTCGGTCGCGCGGCTGAACGACATGGTGCAGCGCAAGCTGCGCACGCTGATCCGCATCGGCGTGATGGATGCGCCGCCGAAGCCGGGCGGCGCGATCGACGAGGCCGCCGGCAATGCCGACGCGCTCGCGATCGCACGGCAAGCGGCGGTGCTGCTGAAGAACGCGGCCGCGCCGGGCGACACGCAGCCGGTGCTGCCGCTCGCCGCGGGCACGCTCAAGTCGGTCGTCGTGATCGGCGGGCATGCGGACGCGGGCGTGCTGTCGGGCGGCGGCTCGGGCGCGGTGCCGGCGATCGACGGCAACGCGGTGACGTCCTGCCAGCAACCGGCGGGCATGCTGTTCGGCGGGTGCGCGACCTGGTACAAGTCCGCGCCGCTCGCGGCGATCCGCGCGAAGGCGCCGAACGCGTCGGTCAGCTATCTCGACGGGACCGACGCGAATGCCGCGGCGAGCGCGGCCGCACAGGCCGATGTCGCGATCGTGTTCGCCACGCAGTGGCAGACGGAAGGGCTCGACCTCGCGAGCCTGTCGTTGCCCGATGCGAAGGCGGACCCGTACAACCAGCAATACGACCAGAACGCGCTGATCGCCGCGGTCGCCGCGAAGGCGAAGCGTGTGATCGTCGTGCTCGAGAACGGCAGCCCGGTGCTGATGCCGTGGCTCGCGAACGTGCATGGCGTGCTGGACGCGTGGTATCCGGGCGCGCAGGGCGGCCAGGCGATCGCCGACCTGCTGTTCGGCGACGCGAACCCGTCGGGCCGGCTGCCGCTCACGTTCCCGAAGCAGGAGGCCGACCTGCCGCAGCCGACGATCGATCCGTCGAACCTGCAAAACGTCTATGCGGAAGGGCTCGCGTACGGCTATCGCTGGTTCGACGCGAAGGCGATCGAGCCGCTGTTCCCGTTCGGCTACGGGCTGTCGTACACGACGTATGCGTTGTCGGCGATGTCCGCGCAGGCGGACGCCGCGGGCAACGTGACGGTCGGCGTGACGGTGACGAACACCGGTGCGCGCGCCGGTACGCAGACGGTGCAGATCTACGCGGCGCTGCCCGCGTCGCTTGGCGAGCCGCCGAAGCGGCTCGTCGGCTGGACCAAGGTCGCGCTGCAGCCGGGCGAGGCGCGCACGGTCAACGTCGCGGTGCCGGCGCAGCGCTTCGCCGTGTGGGATGCGAGCGCGCACGCATGGCGGATCGGCGCGGGCAGCTACGCGCTGTCGGCGGCCGCGTCGTCGCGCGATCCGCAGGCGCTGTCGCAGACGGTGACGCTCGCCGCGCACTGAACGCGCGGTAGCCGGACGGCAGGCGGCGAGGCCCTTGCGTGGCTTCGCCGCGTGCGCGGCGCGCCGGACGGCGCTAGCCGGTGTTGCGCCGGAACGGATCGTGTTCGCGCAGTTCGTCGACGTACGCGTGGATATGCTCGGTCTCGCGCTCGAGAAAGCGCGCGACCGCATCGGAAAACGCCGGATGCGCGAGCCAGTGCGCGGAGTGCGTGACGGTCGGCAGGAAACCACGCGCGAGCTTGTGCTCGCCCTGCGCACCGCCTTCGAACGTGTCGAGTCCGGCCTCGATGCAGAATTCGAGCAACTGATAGTAGGCGGTTTCGAAATGCAGGCAGGGCACGTGTTCGATCGCGCCCCAGTAGCGGCCGTACAGCGTGCCGCCGCCGTGCTCGCCGCGCCGGTACACGGCGAGCGCGCTCGCGATCGGTTTCCCGTCGGCTTCCGCGATCACGAGCAGCAGGTTCTCGGGCATCGTCGCGCCGATCGTGCGGAAGAAGTCGAGGTTCAGGTACGGGCTCGAATAGTGCTCGCGGTACGTTTGCCGATAGCAGCGCGAGAAGAAGCGCCAGTCGGCGTCGGTGATCTGATCGCCGGTCAGCCGCCGGAAGGTCACGCCCGCGTCGTGCACCTTGCGCCGCTCCGCGCGGATGTTCTTGCGCTTCTTCTGCTCGAGTGTGGCGAGGAAATCGTCGAAGTGGCGGTAGCCGTCGTTGAGCCAGTGAAACTGCACGCCTTCGCGCAGCATCATCCCCATCGATTCGAGCAGGCGCGCTTCGTCGCCGGTCGGAAACAGCACGTGCAGCGACGACACGTCGCTCTGCTCGGCGAACGCGAGCAGCGTGGCCGCGAGCCGGCGGCGCGCGTCGTCGTCGGCCGCGAGCAGCCGCGTGCCCTGCACCGGCGTGAACGGCACCGCGCACAGCAGCTTCGGGTAGTAGGGCAGGTCGTTGCGCTGGTACGCGTCGGCCCACGCCCAGTCGAACACGTATTCGCCGTACGAATGCTGTTTCGCGTAGACGGGCGCGGCGGCCGCGAGGCGGCCGGTGCGCGTGTCGGTCAGCGTGACGAAGTGCGGCGACCAGCCGGTGTCGTCCACCGCGCAGCGCGCGACGTGCAGCGCGTCGAGGAATTCGTGGCGCAGGAACGGCGTGGGCTGCGCGTCGCCCGCGAGCAGCGCGTTCCATTCGTCGGCCGGCACCTCGGCGGGGGACGACAGGATGCCCGTGCGATAATCGATGCGTTCGTGTTTCAAGCGTGAATCCGTACCGTTGGATGTTGCCGGATGCGGGCCGCCGTGGCCCGCGCCCGGATCGATTTCGTCAGCCGTTCAAGGCGCGCCGCCGGGTTGCGCCGCTCCCGCCATGAAGACCCGACTCGCTCTCGCCCAGATCAACGTCACCGTCGGCGATTTCGCCGGCAACGTCGCGCGCATCGTCGCGGCCGCGCGCGCCGCGCACAACGATGGTGCGCAACTGATGGTCGCCCCCGAACTCGCGTTGTCCGGCTATCCACCCGAAGACCTGCTGCTGCGACCCGCGTTCTACGCGGCGGCGGCCGCCGCGCTCGATGCGCTCGCCGACGCACTGAAGGCGTTCGACGGGCTCGCGGTACTGGTCGGCCATCCGTTGCGCGGTGCGGGGGCGGGCAGCGCGTCAGCCGTCGATGGTAATGCAAACCGCCCGATCGAGCGCGGCGTGCCGCCCACCGATACCTTCAACGCGGCGTCGCTGATCGTCGGCGGCGAGATCGTCGGCACCTACCGCAAGCAGGATCTGCCGAACGCCGAGGTGTTCGACGAGAAACGCTACTTCGCGACCGATACCGAGCCGTTCGTGTTCGAGCTGAACGGCGTGAAATACGGCGTGATCATTTGCGAGGACGCGTGGCATGCGTCGGCCGCGCAGATCGCGAAGGCGGCCGGCGCGCAGGTGCTGCTGATCCCGAACGGCTCGCCGTATCACATGAACAAGGAGGCGGTGCGCATCGACATCCTGCGCGCGCGGATTCGCGAGACCGGGCTGCCGATGGTCTACGTGAACCTTGTCGGCGGCCAGGACGAACTCGTGTTCGACGGCGGGTCGTTCGTGCTCGACGGCGACGGCGCGCTCGTCGCGAAGATGCCGCAGTTCGACGAAGGGCATGCGATCGTCGAATTCGACGGCGCGCGGCCGCTGCCTGGCGCGATCGCACCCGGGTTGTCGACGCACGCGCAGGTGTACCGCGCGCTGGTGACCGGCGTGCGCGACTACATCGGCAAGAACGGCTTTCCCGGCGTGCTGATCGGGCTGTCGGGCGGCGTCGATTCGGCGCTGGTGCTGGCCGTCGCATGCGATGCGCTCGGGCCGGAGCGCGTGCGCGCGGTGATGATGCCGTCGCGCTTCACGGCCGACATCTCGACCACCGATGCGGCGGAAATGGCGCGGCGCGTCGGCGTGCGCTACGACGAGATCGCGATCGCGCCGATGTTCGATGCATTCCGCACCGCGCTCGCGGACGAATTCGCGGGCCGCGCGGAAGACGCGACGGAGGAGAACATCCAGGCGCGCATCCGCGGCACGCTGCTGATGGCGCTGTCGAACAAGTTCGGCTCGATCGTGCTGACGACCGGCAACAAGAGCGAGATGGCGGTCGGCTACTGCACGCTGTACGGCGACATGGCCGGCGGTTTCGCGGTGATCAAGGACATCGCGAAGACGCTCGTGTACCAACTCTGCCGCTATCGCAACGAAACGACCGATTACGCGCTGCGCGACGTGATTCCCGAGCGGATCCTGACGCGCGCGCCGTCGGCGGAGCTGCGCGAGAACCAGACCGACCAGGACAGCCTGCCGCCGTACGACGTGCTCGACGCGATCATGCGGATGTACATGGAAGAAGACCGGCCGCTCGCCGAGATCGTTGCGGCCGGCTACGCGCAGGCCGACGTCGAGCGCGTGACGCGGCTCATCAAGATCAACGAATACAAGCGCCGCCAGGCGCCGATCGGCATCCGGGTCACGCATCGCGCATTCGGGCGCGACTGGCGCTACCCGATCACATCACGTTTTACCGAACGGCTCGATTGACCGGTGCTGGGCCGGAGGCGGCCCGCCGGCTTACAATCGGGAACGCGATTTTTCATCCAAACGAGCATTGAGGGACAACCATCATGAAACGCATCACCGCCATCATCAAGCCGTTCAAGCTGGACGAAGTCCGCGAAGCGCTCGCCGAAGTCGGTCTCACGGGCCTGACCGTGACGGAAGTGAAGGGCTTCGGCCGTCAGAAGGGCCACACCGAGCTGTATCGCGGCGCCGAATACGTGGTCGACTTCCTGCCGAAGATGAAGATCGAGGTGGTCGTCGCGGAAGCGCAGGTCGATCAGGTGATCGACGCGGTGATCGGTGCGGCGCGCACCGGCAAGATCGGCGACGGCAAGATCTTCGTGTCGGACGTCGAGCGCGTGATCCGCATCCGCACCGGCGAAGAGAACGAAGCGGCCGTCTGAGCGCCGCCGCTTCCGCGCCGTTCAATCACTTCCCGGCCGCTTCGGCCGAGCGGGCCACGGGTCGCAAGAATCCGCCGCCCAAGAAAAAACGGTGCGGATACCCGGTTGGGTACCGCACCGATACGCGCCTCTCGCAGCAGCGTGGAAAGTGTTGTCGAATCGTTCTTTGACGGCGCCTGATCAGAACAGGTGCTGGATGCCGGCGTAGACGCCGGTCTGGCTGCCGCCCGGATGCGGGTTGCCGGTCGACACGGCGGTGCCCGCACCGTTCGCGTTCAGGCCGAAGTTGGCCGACGAGCTGTTGCGCACCGTCGCGGCCTGCAGGTCGAACAGCGTGCGCTTCGAGATGTTGTACGAACCGCCGATCGTGTAGATGTTCGCGTTGCCGCCGCCGTGGTTCGCGTTCACGTGATACACGGCCGCGATCAGCGCCGCTGCCGGCGTCGCCTGCCACGTCACGCCGCCCCACACCTGTTGCGTACCCGTCACGCCGGCGTTCACTGCCGGGCCGCCGCTGCCGTCCGCGCGCGATGCCTGGTAGGCCGCCTGAACCTTGAACTGGCCGAGGAACACGTTCACGCCCGCGAAGTATTCGCGCGAGTAGTTGAACACGTCCGAGAAGCGGCCGTTGCTGTCGCGCGTTTCGTCGTAGATGCCGCGCAACTGGAACAGCGAGTTCGTGTAGGTGACCTGACCGCCCATTGCACGACCCGGTTGGCCGGCCGTCGTGTTGCCGTTGAAGCTGGTCGAATTCGAGAACGAGAACTGGCCGTAGAAGTCGAGGCCGTAGAGCGACGGCGACTGGTACGACACGTTGTTGCTGGTCTTGTTCCAGTTGCGGCCGCGCACCAGCGAGGCCGTCGACCAGGCCGACTGGCCGAACGGGTCGAAATCCCACACGCCGTTGGCGATCGCGAGCTCGCGACCCAGCAGCAGCGTACCGTAGCGGTCGTTCGAGATACCGACGGTCGCGAAACGATCCCAGATCGAGCCGCTGAAGCCGCCCGTCATCGTGTTGAACGCGCCTTCGATGTGGAACAGGACCTTGTTGCCGCCACCGATGTCCTCGCTACCCTTCAAGCCCCACAGGCTCGTGCCCCAGTCGCCGCTTTCCGCGCGCACTTGGTGGCCGTTTTGCAGGCCGTTCATGTACTCGATACCTGCATCCAGGCGGCCATACAGCGTGACGCTGCTCTGCGCGTGCGCCGTCACCACCCCAGCAGCCATCAGCGCCGCCGCGACCAAAGCTTTCTTCATCATCTCCTCCATACCCTGTCAAAAAGTCAACCCAGACTGCACGAGATGCCCGGAGCGCGAGCGCCGGGCAAAAGCGGGATAACCAGGGAGACCTCGTGCAGGGCCGGTAAGCGCGGCACGCGGGCAAGCAGACGGAAAACCGTTGAGCGGTCCCGCGCAGCCGGGTCGGCCTGCGGGGTCTCCTTGTTGTGTCGTGAAGCTAAACTACATTTCACGAACTTCGTTTTGCTACTTTGGTTACTAATTTAGCAAAAATACAATTTTGTGGCGACGGAAATCGTTGTTTGACTAACCGCTGTCGCCAAATTGCCATGCAACACGGTGCGCAACAGGGCTCCCAAGGGTTCTCGATTACCGGAAAACCCTTGTCCCACAAGGGAGACATGGATTCGGCGGATAGGGCTCAAGGATTGCCACTATTGACGTTGCAAAGGCGCCGGCGTAAGCGCGAAAGTCGCGAAATGGGTAAGTATTTCGTAATGATTCCGGCGATTGCAGCCATCGCCGATCGGTGCCCGAAACGCCCGGCCGAAACGCGCTGTGGCTAGTCCGCGCTCGGCCGTGCGTCGAGCAACTGCGCGCGGATCCAGCGATGCGCGTCGGTGCGCGCATGCTTCGCATGCGAGTAGACCTTCACCGTGTAGCGCGGGATTTCGAACGGCGCGGGGAAGATGCGGATCGGCGCCGCGTGCCGCAGCGCCTGCGCGGCGCGGTTCGGCACGGTCATCAGGAGTGCCGACTCCGCGATCACGAACGGCGCGGCCAGCACGGTCGGCAACTGCACGGCGACGTGCCGCGCGAGGCCGAGCCGGTCGAGCACGTAGTCGACGACGCCACGCGACTCGTTCCACGGCGTGACGACCACGTGGCGCGCCGCCAGGTACTGGTCGAGCGTCAGCCGCCGGCGGATGTCCGGATGCGTGGCGCTCGCGATCACGACGTAATCGTCGGAGAACCAGTCGAAATCCTCGATGCCCGGTGCGTCGGCCGCCGATTCCTCGTGGTAGCCGAGCGCGAAGTCGATGCGGCCGGCCGCGAGCTCGTCGACGGAAATCTTGCGGTCCGAATGGACGACGCGGATGCGCAGGTGCGGCGCCACGTGCTGGATGCGGGCGACGAACGCCGGCAGCACCGCGAATGCCGTGTAGTCGGTCGCGGCGAACACGAACGTACGGTCGCTTTGCGCCGGATCGAAGCGGCGCGCGCGGGCGAGCCCCTTCGACATCGCGTCGAGCGCGTCGCCGGCCCACGTGGCGATGTCGTCGGCGCGCACGGTCGGCTGCATCTCGTTGCCGAGCCGCACGAACAGCGCATCGCCGATCGCGTCGCGCAGCCGGGCGAGCGCATGGCTCAACGCCGACGGGCTCAACGCGAGCTCGTGCGCGGCCGCTGCGACCGACCGGTGGCGGTACAGCGCGTCGAACACGAGCAGCAGGTTCAGGTCGAGGCGGCGCAGATCGGGATGCATCATGTTCAGGTCTGGATGAAGAACCTGCACTTCCTGCAGGCATCGCATGAACGTAGCATGACGGTTTGAACGGCGCCAGCGCGGCTGCGGGCTGCGCGGCGCCGTTTTCCGTTTCACATCCCGGGCCGGAGGAGGGCTCAACCCGTGCAAATCGATATCCGTTCCGCCACCGTCGCCGACGTGCCGCAGATCCTGCGCTTCATCACCGAACTGGCCGTCTACGAGAAAGCGGAGCACGAAGTCGTCGCGACGCCCGAATCGCTCGAACGCAGCCTGTTCGGCGAAGGCTCGCCGGCGCGGGCGCTGATGTGCGAGATCGACGGCGAGCCGGCCGGCTTCGCCGTGTATTTCTTCTCGTATTCGACGTGGCTCGCGCGGCAGGGGCTGTATCTGGAGGATCTGTACGTATCGCAGCGTTTTCGCGGCGCCGGCGCGGGGCTGCGGCTGCTGAAGGCGCTCGCGCGGATCGCGGTCGACTCGGGCTGCGGGCGTTTCGAATGGAGCGTGCTCGACTGGAACGAGCCGGCGATTCGCTTCTACGAAAGCGTCGGCGCGGCGCCGCAGAGCGAATGGGTGCGTTACCGGCTGGCGGGCGACGAACTGCGCGCGTTCGCCGACGGCACGCCGGTGAGCGCCGCGTAAACGCAAAACGGGCGCCGCGCGGCGAACCGCGGGCGCCCGCTCGGGCGTGGCGCGTGACGGGCGTTACTTGAGGCTGCCCGACAGGAAGCCGCGCAGGCGGTCGCTCTTCGGGTTCGCGAACACCTCGGCCGGCACGCCTTGTTCCTCGACGCGGCCCTGGTGCAGGAACATCACGTGGTTCGACACGTTGCGCGCGAAGCCCATCTCGTGCGTGACGACGATCATCGTGCGGCCTTCCTCGGCCAGCTTCTGCATCACCTTCAGCACTTCGCCCACCAGTTCCGGGTCGAGCGCGGAGGTCGGCTCGTCGAACAGCATCACGTCCGGATGCATCGCGAGCGCCCGCGCGATCGCCACGCGCTGCTGCTGGCCGCCGGACAAATGCGACGGATACTGCTTCTCGACGCGCGGCGCGAGGCCGACCTTCTCGAGATACTCGCGCGCACGGTCCTCGGCTTCCTTCTTCGGGATGCCGAGCACGTTCACCGGCGCTTCCATCACGTTCTCGATCACGTTCATGTGCGACCAGAGGTTGAAGTGCTGGAACACCATCGACAGCTTGGTGCGCACGCGCTGCAGCTGTTTCGAATCGGCCGCGCGCAGTGCGCCCGTCTTGTCGAGCGCGGTGCGCACTTCCTCGCCGTCGACGAAGATGCGACCCGCGTTCGGCTGCTCGAGGAAGTTGATACAGCGCAGCATCGTGCTCTTGCCGGAGCCGGACGAGCCGATCACGCTGATCACGTCGCCCGAGTTCGCCCTCAGCGACACGCCTTTGAGCACCTCGTTGTCGCCGTACCGCTTGTGGAGATCGTCGACGAAAAGCTTCTGGGTCTGGGAGTTCATTCGATTAGTCCTGCGGAAACTTACTTGCCTTGCGGGCGCAGATACGCGAGCCAGCGGCGCTCGGCCTGGCGGAACAGCCACACGAGCGTGAACGAGATCACGAGGTAGAGCAGCGCGGCGATGCCGAACGCGTGGAACGACATGTAGGTCGCCGAGTTCACGTCGCGCGCGATCTTCAGGATGTCCGGCACGGTCGCGGTGAAGGCCACCGTCGTCGCGTGCAGCATCAGGATCACTTCGTTGCTGTACAGCGGCAGCGCGCGGCGCAGCGCCGATGGCAGGATCACGCGGCGATACATCGTGAACGGCGACATCCCGTACGCGCGCGCGGCTTCGATCTCGCCGTACGACGTCGCCTTGATCGCGCCCGCGAAGATTTCGGTGGTGTACGCGCAGGTGTTCAGCGTGAACGCGAGCAGCGTGCAGTGCATCCCGTCGCGGAAGAACGCATCGAGCATCGGCGTGCCGCGCACCGCCTGCAGGCTGTACAGGCCCGTGTAGCAGAGCAGCAGCTGCACGTAGAGCGGGGTGCCGCGGAACACGTACGTATACAGCCACACGGCGCCCGCCAGCCACTTCCGCTTCGACACGCGCGCGACGGCGAGCGGCACCGACAGGCAGAAGCCGAGGCCGATCGACACGACCAGCAGCCACAGCGTGATCGCGACACCGGTGATGCGATAGCCGTCGGTGTACAGATAGTTGCGCCAGTATTCTTGGATGAGTTCGATCATAGGTCAGCCTTGCGGACACCGGTCGAGTAGCGCTTTTCGAGCCACATCAGCACGAAGTTCGAGATCGTCGTGATGGCGAGGTAGACCGCTCCCGCGATCAGCGTGAAGAAGAAGAATCGCAGCGTGCCCTTGCCGGCGTCCTGCGACGCCTTCACGACGTCGGCCAGACCGATGATCGACACGAGCGCGGTCGACTTCACGAGCACCTGCCAGTTGTTGCCGATGCCCGGCAGCGCGAAGCGCATCATCTGCGGGAACATGATCCGCGTGAATACTTGCCAGTTCGTCATCCCGTAGGCGCTGCCGGCCTCGAGCTGGCCGCGCGGCACCGACAGGAATGCGCCGCGGAACGTCTCGGTGAAGTACGCGCCGTAGATGAAGCCGAGCACGAGCACGCCGGCGAGGAACGGGTCGATGTCGATCTGGTCCCAGCCGAGCGCGTCGGTCGCCATGTTCAGCCAGATCTGCAGGCTGTAGAACAGCAGCAGCATCAGCACGAGATCGGGCACGCCGCGGATCAGCGTCGTGTAGACGGTGCCGACGCCGTTCGTCACGCGGTTGCGCGACAGCTTCGCGCCGGCGCCGAGCAGCCCCAGCAGGAACGACAGCGCAAGCGAAAGCACCGCCAGTTTGACGGTTTGCCAGGTGCCGGCGAGGATCAGCGGGCCGTAGCCTTGTAGAAACATATGGGGTCCCTGGTGTGGTCCCTGACGGCGCACGCGGTGCGCCGCGAAACACGCGTCCGCCAAGCTGCGCGGAACGCCCCGTGCGTATCATGACCGTCCGCCCCGGCAACGGTGCCGGGCCCGCCCGTCGCGCGAGCGACGGGCAAGGGGCGGGCGGCGCGTGGTTGACTGCCTGTACTGCCCGGACGCGGGGCCGCCCCCGCATCCGCTGCTGCTGCTTGGGCCGCGTTCAGCGGGCCGGCGCCGAATAGACGCTGAACGAGAAGTACTGGTGCGACAGCCGGTCGTAGGTGCCGTCCTTGTGCATGTCGGCCAGCGCCCGGTTGATCTTGAGCTTCAGGTCGGTATCTTCCTTGCGCAGGCCGATCGCGGTGCCGTCGCCGATCGTCTTCGGATCCTTCACTTCCGGCCCGGCGAACGCGAAGCCCTTGCCGCGCGGCGTGCGCAGGAAGCCGTAGTCGGCCTGCAGCTCGTCCTGCAGCGTCGCGTCGAGGCGGCCCGTGCCGAGATCGGTATAGACCTGGTCCTGGTTCTGGTAAGGAACGATCGTCACGCCCTGCGGTTCCCAGTACGCCTTCGCGTAGGTTTCCTGCGTCGAGCCCTGCTCGACGCCGACGCGCTTGCCCTTCAGCGACGCGACCGTCGGCAGCAGCGGCGAGCCGGTCTTCGCGATCATCCGTGCGGGTGCGTCGTACACCTTGTCGGAGAAGTCGATCTGTTCGCGACGCTTGTCCGTGACGGTCAGCGACGACACGATGACGTCGTACTTCTTCGCCTTCAGCGCCGGGATGATTCCGTCGAGATCCTGCGCCACCCACACGCATCTCACGTTGATCCGCTTGCAGATTTCCTTGGTGAGATCCACGTCGAAACCGACGATCTCGCCGCTCGGCGCGGTCGACTCGAACGGCGGGTAGCTGGCGTCGACGCCGATCCGCACGGTCTTCCACTCCTTCGCGAAGGCGCTGCCCGCCACGAGGGCGAGGGCGGCGCACAGGGCGGCCTTCTTCATTTCCATCCTTCTGTTGCTGACTTTCCGGGGGCGCTCGCGGCCGGTCGAACCGGGCGCCGCGGCGTATTCTAGACGGCCAAAAATCGCCGATCGGCGCTCTGACGTTGGCGGCCGCCGGAACGGCGAACGCCAAAAGGGCGGTATTTTACCCGAACGCGATACCCGGAAAACGGCAATCCGGCACGGTCGACCGATTCCTCGAATCGGCTGTTGCGGTAATCGCGGTATTCGCAACGAATATTTCGGCAATTGGTTCCGCGGCTGCAACGATGCGGTGCGCGGGCGGCGGATTGTGGCGCGTTCGACGTCCCCCTACAGTGGAGGTAAACCCGAACAGAACATCTGCGCCCCCGAGCGTCCACCCCAATGTTCCAGATCCTGCGCGCCGAAGACCGCTGGCATACGCGCCACGGCTGGCTCGAATCGAGTCACAGTTTTTCGTCTGCCTGCCGCACCGCGCATGCGCCGGTGCGTCCGCCCGTCGGCGCGCTGTGCGTGCTGAGCGAGGATCTGATTGCGCCGACGCGCGGTTTCGGGATGCAGCCGCGCCGCGACGTGGAGATCGTCACCTACGTGCTGGATGGCGTGCTCGCGCACCGCGACAGCCTCGGCTGCGGCGCGATCGTCCGGACCGGCGGCATCCAGCGGATGAGCGCCGGCACGGGGCTCATGCACGGCGAAACCAACGCGTCGCGCGACCGCCCGCTGCATCTGCTGCAGATCTGGCTGCAGCCGGCCGAGCGGGGCGGGCGGCCCGGCTACGAGGAGCGGCGTTTCGCCGACGACGAGAAGCGCGGGCGCCTGAGGCTCGTCGCGGCGCCCGACGGCGGCGACGGCGCGCTGTCGATGCGGGCGGATGCCCGCATCTTCGCGGGGCTGATCGACGGCGACGAGACGACGGCGTTCGACGTGCCGGCCGGGCGCAGCGTCTACGTGCACGTGGCGCGCGGCGAGGTCGAGGTCAACGGCCGCGCGCTGGCCGCCGGCGACGGCGCGCGGATCGGCGGCGTGGACGCGGTGGCGTTCGCGCGCGGCCGGAGCGCCGAGGTGCTGCTGTTCGACGTCGCCTGAAACGAAAAAGGGGACGCAGGCCGATGCCTGCGTCCCCGTTCGGTGCCGCCGTGCGAGCGGCCCGCCGGCTTACTGCGCCGGCGCCGACGCGCCCTTGGCGGCCGCGCGATGCTGCTCCCAGCGCGCCTTCATCTTCTCGTGGCGCTGTTCCATCTTCGCGAACTGCTGCTTGAGCACGGTGCTGACCATCGTCTTCTGCTGGTCGTTCAGCCCGTTGTAGAACGTGAGCCACGCGGCGGACGTCTGCTCGCGCAGCTGCGCGTTCTGCGCTTCCGCCTGCTGGCGCGCCGAATGCATCGCGCTCAGGTCGAGGATCGGCTGGTTCTGCTGCGCCTTGAACTGCTCGCGCATCTGCTCGTGGCTCTTGCGCATCGCGTCACGGTTCTGCTTCATCGTATTGACGGCGGCTTGCCATTGCTGCTCCTGCGACGCATTGAGCTTTAGCTGGTCGTGCAGTTTCATGATCGCGCCGAACGGGCCGCCTTCGTGCCCGTCGTGCATCCGGTGCATGCCGGGGCCGCCCGGCGGCGGCATGTCGTCGGGCGGCGCGGCATGCGCGGTGCCGAATGCGAGAGCGAGCACGGTGGCGGCCGCGATGGCCACGCGGGAAGTCTTCTTATACATTTCAGAAACTCCTTGTATCCAAAGGGTCCGGCGATGCGGTGCCGGGAAAGTCGGGTACCGCATCCGGTAAGACGCAGGTTAGCGATGCAGGCTCCGACGGGTGTTACGCGGGGCGGCGGCCCGGTTACCGCGCATTACAGTTCCCTTGCGCGGTAACCCGCAGTAACCCTTTCGCCCCTTTGTTTCGTTCTTCGACTCCGCCCTCGCGCGGTAAACTTCGAGCCATGACTACCCAGATCCTCATCGTCGACGACGACCAAGAACTCCGAGACCTGCTGCGCGACTATCTCGTGCGCCAGGGGATGGAAGTGTCCGTGCTGCACGACGCGGCGACGCTCGAGAAGCGCCTCGAGCGCGAGCGGCCCGACCTGATCGTGCTGGACCTGATGATGCCGGGCGTGGACGGCCTGACCGCGCTGCGCCAGCTGCGCGCGGCCGGCGACGACATCCCCGTGATCATGCTGACCGCGCGCGCGGACGACGTCGACCGCATCGTCGGGCTCGAGCTCGGCGCGGACGACTACCTCGGCAAGCCGTTCAACCCGCGCGAGCTGCTCGCGCGCGTGCAGGCCGTGCTGCGCCGCCGCCGCGCGACGCCGTCGGCGGCCGCGCCCGAACAGCGCGAGCCGTTCGCGTTCGGCCGCTTCCTGCTCGACTTCCAGGCGCGCACGCTGTCGGTCGACGGCAAGCCGGCCACGCTGTCGAGCAGCGAGTTCGCGCTGCTGAAGATCTTCGTGAACCACGCGCTGCGCACGCTCACGCGCGAGCGGCTGCTCGAGCTGCTGCACGGGCCCGAGTACGACGGCACCGACCGCGGCATCGACGTCCAGGTGTGGCGCCTGCGCCGCATCCTCGAAACGGATCCGTCGACGCCGCGCTTCATCCAGACGGTGCGCGGGCGCGGCTACGTGTTCGTGCCCGACGGCGAGGCCCATGCGCAAACCCATTGATTCGCTGTTCGGGCGGCTGGCGCTGCTCGTCGTTGGCGTCCTGCTCCTGTCGCACTTCGCGTGGTTCTTCGCGATGCGGCTCGAGCGCAACCAGATGCAGACGCGCTATGCGGTCGAGGAGGCCGCGTTCCTCGTCGACGCGGTGCGCCAGCACGTCGCGCGCACGCCCGACCAGCCGCTGCCGTCGCGCGTGCGGCTTGTGTCGCCGGACAGCGCCGACGTGCCGAAGGGCGGCGATGCGGGGCTGCCGCCGCCGCTGAAGCGATTCCGCGACGACGTGAGCGACCGGATGCCGCCTGGCACGCAGGTCGAGATCGGCACACCGGGCCATCCGCCCGTGCTGTGGGTGAAGGAGCCGGCCGACCGCAACTGGATCGTGGTGCCCGTGCAGCCGCTGCGGCCGCCGCGCTCGCTCGACCGGATGCTGCTGTGGCTCGGCACGATCTTCTCGGCCGGCGTGATCGCCGCGCTGTTCGCGGCCTGGCAGTTACAGCAGCCGCTGCGCTCGCTCGCTCGCGCGGTCGCGCGTTTCGGCCGCGGGCAGCCGGTGCCGCCGCTGCGCGAACGCGGGCCGCGCGAACTGCGCCAGCTCACGCACGGCTTCAACCAGATGGTCGAGCAGGTGTCGCAGGCCGACAGTGATCGCGCGGTGATGCTGGCCGGCGTCGCGCACGACCTGCGCACGCCGCTCGCGCGGATGCGCCTGCGGGCGGAAATGATGGACGACGCGCGGCTGCGCGACGGCGTCGTGCGCGACGTCGACTCGATGTCGCACATCGTCGACCAGTTCCTGGTGTTTGCGCATGGCGGGGCCGACCGCAGCGAGCCGGTGCCGGTCGATCACGCGTGCGAGCGGATCGCGCGCAGCTATCGCGCGGTCGCGCCGAACGCGCCGGCGGTCCAGACGCGGCTGGAGGCCGATCCCGGCTTCCGGCTGCCGACGGCGACGCTCGACCGGATCCTGTCGAACCTGCTGGACAACGCGCATGCGTACGGCGCACCGCCCGTACTCGTCGAGACGGCGCGCACGCCGGCCGGCTACGTGCTGTCGGTCAGCGACAGCGGCGGCGGCATCGCGCCGCGCGACCTCGCGGCCGCCACGCGGCCGTTCGTGCGGCTCGATCCCGCGCGCGGCGGGAACGGCCACAGCGGGCTCGGGCTCGCGATCGTCGAGCGGCTCGTGCTCAGGCTGGGCGGCGCATGCGACATCGGCAATCGCCCCGAAGGCGGCCTGCGCGTGTCGATGACGTTCCCGTTCGACGCCGTGCCGAAAGACGACGAATCCCACGCACAGGCCGCATGAGCGGGTGCGGCGCCTGCCCGGCCGGGCGGGCGCCGCGCGGCGTCATTCGCCGAACAGCGTGCCGAGCGTCTCGGCCGCGTTGCTGTCGATCGTGTTGTAGGTCACCGTGGTGGCCTCGAAGATATAGACGGTCGTATACCGGCCGAGGCGCTCCAGGATTTCCTCCTGCAGCGATTCCGGCACGACGTTCATGTTCAGGTACCACGCCGTGGACGACAGCCGCGTCTGGAACGACCCGTACTCCTGCATGAGTTCATAGAACGCGTCGGCATCCTGATCGCGACAGACGATCACCAAGTTTCCTGCCATTCCCTTCCTCCCGCTCGTCGGTCGATCCCCGGGGCCGGTCGACACGGCGCGCGTGCGTGTTGCGGCGACACGGCCGAACCGGACCCCGGGGGCTAGCCCCGATCATACCTGCTTCGCCGTATCCGGCTGCTGATCCCGGACACGGTTTGTGCCCGCGTGCGGGGGGGCGGGTTCACGGCCGGGCCGGATCACGGCATAATTCGGGCCTGCGTGCCGGCCGCCGGACTGCGGCCAGGCTGTTCCGTACCGCGCGCCCGCCATCCGTCCACGCGCCGGGCACGATCCATGCGTTGCCTGCGCCGTCCCCGGACGGTTGTACCTGAAATACAGGTTGGTGTAGTGTCGTGCCGTCGCGGCCCGGCTCGACCGGCCGCGGCAGCGCATGCACGCACGGCGCGCCGCGTGCGCGAGATCGCCAGTCAATCGAATTACCGCGCCCGTGCGCTTTGCCATGAATCAACATCGACTGCCGGCTTCGATCGGCCTTACCGGGGAGGGCGCCTGATGAACGTCGGATTCTTCAATCCGAACCGGACCGCCAACGCATCCGCGTGGCGCGTGTTGCCGAACCGGTGGGACTTCATCGCCTTTCCGCTGATCATCTGCCTGATCGCGATGGCGGTGGTCGGCTTTCACGAAACGCTGGCGCCGATCGGCGTGCTGCAGACGCAGAAGATCTCGCTCGATCCGTCGAACCTGCCCGAATATGCACTGCGCACCACGCTGCGGATGCTCGCCGCGATGGTCGCGTCGCTGGCGTTTACGCTCGTCTACGGCACGCTCGCGGCCAAGAGCCGCCGCGCGGGCATGGTGCTGATCCCGATCCTCGACATCCTGCAGTCGGTGCCGGTGCTCGGCTTCATCTCGTTTACGGTCACGTTCTTCCTCGCGCTGTTCCCGAGCCGCGTGCTCGGCGCCGAGCTGGCCGCGATCTTCGCGATCTTCACGAGCCAGGCGTGGAACATGACGTTCAGCTTCTACCAGTCGCTGCGCACGGTGCCGCGCGACCTGGACGAGGTGTCGCGCGGCTTCCACCTGACGTCCTGGCAGCGCTTCTGGAAGCTCGAGGTGCCGTTCTCGATGCCGGGCCTGATCTGGAACATGATGATGTCGATGTCGGGCGGCTGGTTCTTCGTCGTCGCGTCGGAGGCGATCACCGTCGGCAACCAGACGATCACGCTGCCGGGCATCGGCGCGTATCTCGCGCAGGCGATCGCGGACAAGAATTTCGGCGCGATCGGCTGGGTGATCCTGACGATGACGGTCGTGATCCTCGCGTATGACCAGTTCCTGTTCCGCCCGCTCATCGCGTGGGCCGACAAGTTCCGGATGGAAAACACCGCGTCGGGCGATGCGCCGCAATCGTGGCTGCTCGACCTCGTGCGCCGCACGCGGCTGATCCATCAGCTGCTCGTGCCGGCCGGCTGGTTCTTCGCGAAGGCCGCGCGGATCCCGCTGCGCCTGCCGCTGTCGGGCGCGATGCGCTTTACGCTGCCGCGCGTCGAGAAGAAGGCGTCGCGCACGGTCGACATCGCGTGGGCGGGGCTCGTGCTGCTCGGCACGGCCTATATCGTGTGGCGCGTCGTCAGCTTCGTCGCGACCGGCGTGACGATGGCCGAAGTCGGCCACGTGCTCGTGCTCGGGCTCATCACGCTGCTGCGCGTGGTCGTGCTGATCTCGATCGCGTCGCTGATCTGGGTGCCGATCGGCGTGTGGGTCGGGCTGCGTCCGAAGCTGGCCGAGAAGCTGCAGCCGCTCGCGCAGTTCCTCGCCGCGTTCCCCGCGAACCTGCTGTTCCCGGTGTTCGTGATCGTGATCGCGCGTTTCCACCTGAATGCGGACATCTGGCTGTCGCCGCTGATCGTGCTCGGTACGCAGTGGTATATCCTGTTCAACGTGATCGCCGGCGCGACGTCCTACCCGAACGACTATCGCGAAGCGGCGACCAACTTCCGCATCCGCGGCTGGCAGTGGTGGCGTCAGGCGATCCTGCCCGGCATCTTCCCGTACTACGTGACCGGCGCGATCACCGCCTCGGGCGGCGCGTGGAACGCGAGCATCGTGTCGGAAGCCGTACAGTGGGGCAGCACCCGGATCGAGGCGCATGGCCTCGGCGCCTACATCGCGCGGACCACCGCCGCCGGCGATTTCCCGAAGATCATCCTGGGCATCGCCGTGATGTCCCTGTTCGTCACCCTGTTCAACCGCCTGCTGTGGCGCCCGCTGTATGCCTTCGCCGAAGCGAAGCTGCGGCTCGACTGAGACCGATTGAGAGCGAAACGCGATGCACAATCCGAATGCTGTAAACGCCCCCGTCCAGACGTCCCAGCCGCCGCGCCTCGGTGAAGAAATCCTGCGCGTCGATCATGTCTGCCGCGGCTTCAACAAGACGCAGGGCGAGCTGCTCGTGCTCGACGACGCGAACCTGTCGCTGCGCGAAGGCGAGATTGTCGGCCTGCTCGGCCGCTCGGGCTCGGGCAAGTCGACGCTGCTGCGGATCATCGCCGGGCTGATCGAGCCGACCGGCGGCGAAGTGACCTATCTCGGCAAGCCGCTGCGCGGCCCGGCCGAAGGCGTCGCGATGGTGTTCCAGACCTTCGCGCTGTTCCCGTGGCTCACCGTGCTGCAGAACGTGGAGGCCGGGCTGGAAGCGCTCGGCGTCGGCGCGCGCGAGCGGCGCGAGCGTGCGCTCGCCGCGATCGACCTGATCGGTCTCGACGGCTTCGAGAACGCGTATCCGCGCGAGCTGTCGGGCGGGATGCGCCAGCGCGTCGGTTTCGCGCGCGCGCTCGTCGTCGATCCGACCATTCTGCTGATGGACGAGCCGTTCTCCGCGCTCGACGTGCTGACGGCCGAGACGCTGCGTACCGATTTGCTGGACCTGTGGACGCAGGGCCGCATGCCGATCAAGTCGGTGCTGATCGTCACGCACAACATCGAGGAAGCGGTGTTCATGTGCGACCGGATCCTCGTGCTGTCGTCGAACCCCGGCCGCGTGATCGCCGAGATCAAGGTGCCGTTCAAGCACCCGCGCAATCGTCTGGACCCGGCGTTCCGCAAGCTCGTCGACGACATCTACGCGAAGATGACCGCGCGGCAGACCGGCGAGGCGACGAAGAAGGGGCTCGAGCTCGGCAGCTGGCTGCCGCAGGTGTCGACCAACCTGATGGCCGGCCTGATCGAGACGCTCGCGATGGCGCCGTACCACGGCCGCGCGGACATGCCGGAAATCGCACGCACGCTGCATCTGGAAGTCGACGACCTGTTCCCGATCGCGGAAGTGCTGCAGTACCTCGGCTTCGCGGACGTGCGCGAAGGCGACGTGTTCCTGACGCCGCCGGGGCGCGTGTTCGCGGAATTCGGCACGCAGGAGCGCAAGCTGATGTTCGCGGATCACCTGCTGAAGCACGTGCCGCTCGCCGCGCGGATCAAGAAGGTGCTGAACGAGCGCCCGGGCCATCGCGCGCCGCGCGTGCGCTTCGAGCAGGAGCTCGAGGATTTCCTGTCGGACGGCGCGGCCGAGGAAACGCTCGACGCGGTGATCGACTGGGGCCGTTACGGCGAGATCTTCTCGTACAACGACCAGACCGAGATCTTCAGCCTCGAGGACGTCGAGTCCTGATGTTGACAGGGCGATTCCTGCACGTCCCGCTGGAGTCGCCCGGATGCCCCCAAGCGGGTTGATTCGGCCGCTGCGGGCCAAGGGCCCGTGGCCCGCCCTGGCGTTCGCAATGGGCGCCGGTCCCCATGGACACCCGCCTGGCGGATCGTGCTCCTGCCGGAAGCGCCGCGGATGGCGTTCGCCGAGGATGTCGCGCCCGGTTTCACGCTTCGGCGCTCACGCTTCGTTCACTTTCGCCGCCGTCCTCCCCCTTCAACGCGCGTTTAATGCCGGATCGGTGCGGTGTGCTTCAATCGGCGCGCGAGCGCGCCCGCCCGTCAGCAACTGATATCGGGGATCGATCAATCGATAGTTGGCGACCGGAATGTTGTTATTTATACAGATAAGGCGAAAGATATTTCGGATCTTGCGTTCGGAGTAAATTACCACGGTCTGATCGGGAAGCCGGTTTATTCATCAGAAACGGTGATACCTCCAGGTGTGAAGTTTGAGGTGGTAGGGGTGGATGAATTCGGACGAGTTATTTTGGAGCAATTGTGATGTTGAAGCGGGACAGACTACCTTACTCCTCGCTACCTTCAGCATTGAGAGTGTTGATTCCCGAGGCCATTTTTTTGAAGGCGTTCGAGAATGCAGAGTCTCAAACGATCGTCGTTTGGTATTCCGACTCGAAAATCGGCAGTCAGCATGAGGTCGAGTATTCGTCAAAATTGGGGCGTTTTCTGTCACGCAGCGAGCGTGAAGCGCGATTTCCTGCGGAGCGGGAGATTGTTCTGCGGGACGGGATCCGAGTCAAAGTAGGCAATAGACTTGGGGTCCATACCGACGTTCGCTATGAGACCTATACGGCATACGATCCAATTACGTCGTCGAAGCTTGCAGTTGGGGAGCAGATGTTCTTCATGCGGTTTCTTGCTGAAGTCGAGACCGTCGTTCGGCAAGCAATCGAAAAAGCGAAGTTTCCAAGTACTTATGCTGGGTGGAGTCCACTCGAGCGCATTCGCTATTGGGTCGGCGTGCTGTATCGTGCGCGGCGCCAGACCGGGGAGTCGGGCATTAATGAGGATGAGGCCTTCCAGCCTTCTTTGTTGAAGCAGATGAGAGCTGTGGATCCTGGGGTCGATGCCATTCTCGCGGCGGTCCTTGCCGAGTTGAGCCGCATGGAGATGATCAGCCCAGACGTCATGCGGGCCGCGTTTAATCAACGTACGGGCGCATCGATTTGATCGCCCGGCGGATAAGCATGTTGGATGGTCGGTATACCCAGGTTCGCACGAAATTTTCTATGGTTAAGTTGAATGACCGATAAGAATCCCGATTTTTCACCGATGCGCATGCGGGCACGCGGATTCGTGTCGCAGGGGCGCATCGAGGATGCGCTTGGACTGTACGGCGACATCCTGAAAGTGGCGCCGGAAGACGCGGCGACGTATGCGGATCGCGGCACGACCTTCGCGATGATCAAGAAGACGGATCTCGCGCTGAACGATCTGAACCGGGCCATCGAGCTGGGGTACACGGACCCATCGGCGTATTGCACGCTCGCGACGATTTACCTCGAAGGCGGTGCCTACCAGAAGTCGCTCGATTACTTCGACAAGGCGCTGAAGCTCAATCCCGACCAGCCTTTCGTCTATTTCAATCGCGCCAGGGCATACGAGGCGCTGGGCGATATCAATGCGTCGATCGCCGATCTCGAGCGATGCCTGACTTACAACCCGGACGATGCGCTGTCCGCGAAGATCAAGGAAAGGGTGGCGCAGCTTCGCGCGCGTCTGTAACCACGGCAGGTCGCGAGCACGCAGAGCGCCACGGGCGCCGCGCACGATGACGCGCGGCGCATCGCGCGATTACTGCAAATTCCCCCACCGATCAACGGCCGGCTCCGCCGACGCCCATTTCCAGTGCGTGCCTTGCTGGCACGCATTCGCGAAATACCAGTCGGCCTTGTCGCCGTCCTTCACCGAGAACGCGAATTCCTTGCACAGCGCGAGCGCCGACGAGTACGCGCGCGTGACGCGCACTTCGCCTTCGCCGTTTTCGAGCGGCAGCGTGTTCTTCACCTTCCACGGCTTCACTTCGCCGACGGCGAGACTGCCGGCCGTCTTTGCGATCGCGTCCTGCTGATTCTGATGGAGTTGCTTCATCGTGCGGTTGACGGCTTCGTCGGTCGCGGCCTGCACGGCAATGCCGACGCCGACGCCGACCGCCGGGTTCGCGGTGACGAGGCCGGTCGCCGCGCCGGCCAGCGCGCCGCTGGCGGCGCCGACCGACCCGCAGCCCGACAGCGCGACCGTCGCCGCGCACAGCGCGCCGATCGCCGCGATACGGATCGCGACGCTCATTGCAGCGCGCCCCAGCGTTCGGTCGCCGGTTCCGCCGATGCCCATTTCCACACGGGCCCGTCGCGGCAGATCGTGGCGACGTAGAACGCCGATTGCGCGGCCTTGTCGGCCTTCGCCGGCGTATCGACCGCGAACACGATTTCCTTGCAGTCGAGCGGACCGACGCTGATCATCCGGCTGACCGTCACGCGGCCCTGCTCGTCGTCCTCGATCGGGAACGAATGGTGCGTCGACCACGGCGCGACACCGCCGACGTCGAGCGGCCCGGCCGCCTTCGCGATCTGCTCCTGCGTGTAGCGGTGCGCGACGCGTTGCGAGTACTGGACGCCGGCGCGCGCGCCGGCGACGGCGCCGAGGCCGATGCCCGTCGCGACGGCGGCATTGTTGGTGACCTTGGAGGCGATCGCGGCGCCCGCGATACCGGCGCCGGCCGTCGCGCCTTCGCTGTACAGCGAATTGCAGCCGGACAGCAGTGCGGCCGTGGCGATCACGGCCAGCACGACGCGCGCCGGCGTGGCCCGGCGCGGCGATTCGAAACGAATGTTCATCCCTGAGTGCAAGTCCTGTCTGGGTGAGCGGCGGCGCGTGCACGCCCTGATGCCGCGTCATTGTTTCGCAATTGTCATAGGAAAACTGCAAAGCTTTGACAAATCGCCGTGCGTCGCGCCGCGTGCGCGCGGGCGGCGTTATTGTCGGATAGATGATCGGCGAGGGGTCGAAACGTTACAAATTGAAGGTAATTGTTACCTTCGGATGCGATCAAGCGACCTAGACTATTTTGCTATGGAATGTTTCTACGACGGCCTCGAGCCGCGCCGCATATGAGACACCCAGCCATGCGCCGTTCGAAACGGTTGTCACCCCGGCCCCCCGTCGCGGCGGCCGACCATCCGGAAGTGCCGCCGCGTCCGCGGACCGACGCGCCTTCGGCACCGCCTGCGGGCGCGCCGGACGAGACACCGTCGGACGGCGATCACAACCAGGGCGGTGCTCGCCCGGAAGGGCTCGACTATCAACGCGACCTCGGTCAGGAGCAGGACGCTTGATACGGTCGTCGCCGCATTCCATCGCCGTATTTCATTGCAATTCTCGGAACTGAGTCGCCGCGCGGCCGCCTTCGGGCCGCCGCGCCTGCTTTGGCGTGCGTCGCGCGCCAGCCAATCGAATCGAGGAGGGGAAGTCGCATGAGCAGATTGATCGTGGTATCGAATCGTGTCGCCGCCGGCGAGGACACGCGCCCAAGCGCGGGCGGCCTGGCCGTCGGCGTGATGGACGCGCTGAAGGAAACTGGCGGCGTCTGGTTCGGCTGGAACGGCGAGATCGTCGGGGCGCCGGATGCCGAGCCCGCGATCCAGCGGGACGGCAACGTGACGTATGCGACGGTCGGGCTGACCCGGCGCGACTACGACCAGTACTACCGCGGCTTCTCGAACGCGACGCTGTGGCCGGTGTTCCATTACCGCGGCGATCTCGCGCGCTTCGATCGGCAGGAGTACGCCGGTTATCTGCGCGTGAACGCGATGCTCGCGAAGCAGCTCGCCGCGCTGCTGCGTCCGGACGACCTGATCTGGGTGCACGACTACCACCTGCTGCCGTTCGCGCACTGCCTGCGCGAGCTCGGCGTGAAGAACCCGATCGGCTTCTTCCTGCACATCCCGTTTCCGTCGCCCGACATGCTGCGCCTCGTGCCGCCGCACGAGGAACTTGTGAAGTTCATGTGCGCGTACGACGTCGCGGGCTTCCAGACCGACGCCGACAAACAGGCGTTCACCGACTACATCGAGCGGCGCGGCATCGGCGCGGCGAGCGAGGACGGGATGCTGCACGCGCACGGCCGCGTCGTGAAGGTCGCGGCCTATCCGATCGGCGTGCATCCCGACGCGATCGCGCAGGCGGCCGTCCAGTACGGCACGCGCAAGCCGGTGAAGATGCTGCGCGAGGCGCTCGGCGACCGCAAGCTGGTGATGAGCGTCGACCGCCTCGATTACTCGAAGGGGCTCGTCGAGCGCTTCCAGTCGTTCGAACGGATGCTCGCGAATGCGCCGGGCTGGCAGGGGCGCGTGTCGCTGCTGCAGATCGCGCCGCCGACGCGTTCCGACGTGCAGACCTACCAGCACATCCGCGAAACGCTCGAAGGCGAGGCCGGCCGCATCAACGGCCGCTTCTCGCAACTCGACTGGACGCCGATCCAGTACCTGAACCGGAAGTACGAGCGCAACCTGCTGATGGCGTTCTTCCGGATGTCGCAGGTCGGCTACGTGACGCCGTTGCGCGACGGGATGAATCTCGTCGCGAAGGAATACGTCGCGTCGCAGGATCCGGCCGATCCGGGCGTGCTCGTGCTGTCGGAGTTCGCGGGCGCGGCAGCCGAGCTGACCGGCGCGCTGCTCGTCAATCCGTACGACCTGTCGCAGATGGCCGAGGCGCTCGAACGTGCGCTATCGATGCCGCTCGCGGAGCGGCAGGCGCGTCATGAGGAGAATCTCGCGCGGTTGCGCGAGAACGACCTGTCGGTGTGGCGCGACACGTTCGTCGCCGACTTGCGCAGTGTCGCCGCGGCGGCGTCGGTCACGCAGCGCGCGGGCCTGCGGGTCGCGCATGCGTGAGTGCGCGCCGGGCGCCGGCAGCGACGAAGAAACGGCAGGCGATACGGCCGGCCGTTTCTTCGTCGTGACGGGCGGCCCCGGTTCGGGCAAGAGCACGTTGCTCGATGCGCTCGAGCGCGCCGGGTTCGCACGCTCGCAGGAAGCCGGACGCGGCGTGATCCGCGACCAGATGGCCGTCGACGGTCCAGCACTGCCGTGGCGCGACCCGGCAGCGTTCGCCGAGTTGATGCTGGGCTGGGAGATGCGGTCCTACCATCTCGCGCGGCAGGCGCGCGGGCCGGTGTTCTTCGACCGCGGCGTGCCGGACGTGATCGGCTATCTGAAGCTGACCGGATTGGCGGTACCCGCGCACGCGGAAGCCGCGGCGCGGCGTTTCCGCTATCACCGGCGCGTGTTCATCGCGCCGCCTTGGCCCGACATCTATGCGCAGGACGCCGAGCGTCGGCAGGATTTCGCGGAAGCGGTGCGCACCCATGACGCGATGGTCGAGTGCTATACGTCGTACGGCTATCGGTTGATCGAGTTGCCGCGCGTGAGCGTGAAGGCGCGCGTGCGCTTCGTGATGGACGCGCTCGACGCCGCATGACGCCCGACGCGGGTGCGGCGCACGACGATGTCAGGCCGCCGTGTCCGGCCGCGGCGACGCGATGCGCAGCAGGCTGACGACCGCGGCCACCGCCGCGAACACCGTGGCGACATAGAGTGCGATCGTCGGTCCGCGGTCGGGCGCGAGCCCGAAAATCAGCGCGACCAGCGCGGCGCCGAGCGTCTGACCGGTCAGGCGCGCGGTGCTCAGCATGCCGCCGGCGCCGCCGCTGCGCTCGCGCGGCGCCGACGACAGCATCGCGCGGTTGTTCGGCGACTGGAACAGCCCGAAGCCCGCGCCGCACAGCGCCATCCGCCACACGATGTCGACCGTGCCCGGGTGCGCGCCGATCGTCGCGAGCGACAGCAAGCCGGCGGCGAACAGCGCCAGCCCGATCCCGCCGAGGATGCCGGCCGAATAGCGGTCCGACAGCACGCCCGCGAGCGGCGCGGCGAACACGATCACGAGCGGCCACGGCGTCATGTAGAGGCCCGTCTCGACCTGCGAGAAACCGAGTGAATTCTGCAGCCAGAACGGCAGCGCGACGAACGCGAGCATCTGCGACGTGAACGACGCCGTCGACGTGTAGACCGACAGCGCGAACATCGGGATGCGCATCAGGTCGACCGGCAGCAGCGGCGCCGGCTGCGACAACTGGCGCTTCACGAAGAAGTAGCCGACCACGAATGCGACGGCCAGTTCGGCCGCGACGTACGCATGACTTTCGCCGTGACCGAGCCCGTCGACGGCCGTGATCAAGAGGCCGAACACGCAGGCGTTCATCAGCGCGCTCGCGAAGTCGTACGGCGCGTCGTGCAGCGGGTTGGCCGGCAGCGCGCGCACGCTGCCGAGCACGGCCGCGATGCCGATCGGCACGTTGACCGCGAACAGCCACGGCCACGACGCGAACGACAGGATCGCGGACGCGACCGTCGGCCCGATCGCCGACGACAGCGCGACCACCATCGCGTTGAGCGACAGCCCGCGCCCCAGCATCGACGACGGGTAGATCATTCGCACGAGCGCCGCGTTGACGCTCATGATGCCGGCCGCGCCGAACCCCTGGATCACGCGCATCACCGCCAGCATCGGCAGCGAGCCGGCGAGCGCGCAGCCCAGCGATGCCGCGGTGAACAACGCGAGGCCGGCGATGTAGACGCGGCGATAGCCGATGCGTTCGCCGAGCGACGCGAGCGGCAGCAGCGTGATCGTGACCGCGAGCTGGTACGCGTTGACGATCCAGATCGACGCGGCGTCGGACGCGTGCAGGTCGCGCGCGATGGTCGGCAATGCGACGTTCGCGATGGCGCCGTCGAGCACGGCGAGCGTGATGCCCAGGGCGACGCAGACGATCGCCCAGTAGCGTTGCGGAAGCGGCAGGCCGGTATCGGCGTTCATGACGGGAGCGAGAGCGTGGTTGTCCGCGCGCCCGCGAGCCGGTTGCGTGCGCAACCATGTGCAGGGGCGGCGGCGATGAACGGCCCGGCCGGCGCGGCTGCGCCGGAACGGGGCCGGTCGAGTGTATCACCGGGCCGCATCGCGCGACGCCAGGTCGCGCGGGGGTCTGCTGGCGCGCGCATTCAGCCTTCGAAGTCGAGGCCGCCGAGCCGCACGAGCGGGTCGGCCTGCGTGCGCGACGCGAGATCGATGTCGCGTGCGCTTTGCCATGCGCTCAGCTTTTTCGGCAACGCGGCGAGATAGTGCTCGAAGCGCTGCGGGCCGTCCGGCTCCATCAGCCGCTCGATTTCGTCGGTGTCCCAGGTCAGTTCCAGGTTCAGCGGATACACGAAGCCGCTCACGTGCTCGTGCGGCGCGCTGCGGATCTGCACGCGCGTCGGGTGCCCGTGCCCGCCATAGGGGACGACGTCGGTCTGAACGTGATCGGCGAAGAATGCGGCGATCGCCTGCGCGATGCGCGGTGCGAATTCGGTATCGAAACGGCGGGCGGTTTCGGGCTGCATGAAGGCGTCTCCTGTCTGCCGAAAATCGTAGCACGGCGACGACGCGTTTCGGCGCGAGCGATACCGGTAATCGCGCGTTACCACTTGCTGCATCTATTACGGCCGCGTCCCGCCACAATGCATCGCATCCAGTACCACTTCGCGTGGGAGTCCATCATGAAAAAGATTGCCGCAGTGTGTGTCCTTGCCGGTTCGCTCGCGGTCGCGGGCCCGGCGTCCGCGCACGGCCGCGATGGCGGCGCCGTCATCGGCGCATTGATCGGCGGCGCGGTGCTCGGCGCGATCGTGACGTCCGCGATGAATCCGCCCGTCGCGTATCAGGCGCCCGCGTACCAGGCGCCGGCCTATCAGCCGCCGACGTACTACCAGGCGCCCGCGTACCAGCAGCCTGCCTACCCGACCTATCAGCAGGTGCAGTACCAGGACGACGGCCCGAACTATTGCTACGACCGTTACCAGCGCGCGTACGTGTGCGGGGCGCCGGTGCAGGGCGGCTACGCGCGGCCTGCCGGCTGGTGAGCGCGCGCGGGTTTCGGGCCGGTTGGCCGTTACCCGTCGATGCTCGCTTCGCCGGGCCGGACGACGAAAGGCCCTCGCTCGATGCGAGGGCCTTTGTCTTTTTGTGCGGCCGGTTCGTTGGCCGGAGCGATGCGCCGCCGGCCTTCGGCGCGCCGTGCGCGGATACAAACGGTTGCAATTGCGCGTCAGTGGCGATGACCGCCGCCACCGCCGCCTTCGTTCCAGTCGCCGCGGTGTCCGCCGCCGCGGCCCCAGCCGTTGCCGCGGTTGCCGCGATCGCCGCGATCGCCGTCCCAGCGATGGTAGTCGCGGCGGCCGCGATCCCAGTCGCGTCCGCCGCCACCGCCCCAGATATTGACCGTGCCGTACACGGGGGACGGCGCGTACGCATAGCCGGGATCGGAATAGTAAGGCTGCCCGTAGCCGTATCCGGCGTCCGGGGCGACGACGCAGCCGGCCAGCAGGGTGGCGACGCCGGCGGCAGCAATGAGCTTCAGCATGATGTTCTCCGTTGGTTCCGCTATAAGTACCGCGCCCGGGGATTGCCGGCTGTTTGCAATTGTGTCGCCAAATTACAGCATCGTAAGGTCGTGTGACGAAAGTGTTAGCATCGGGGGCTCATTTGTTTTTCAGGAGCACATCAATGAAATTCGCGATCCGGGCCGCGCTGGCCGCCTTCTGCGTGACAACCGCCGCCGCATGCGCGGCCGCGCCGGCTTCCGCGCCCGCCGTGTCGGCCGAGTCGATCAAGATGTTTCCGCAGGCGGCGACCGGCCAGCAGCGCGTCGTGATCGCGCTGCCCGCGCTCGAGAACGAGGGCGACGCGCGCGTCGAGCTGATGATCGGCAAGACGCTGCAGACCGACTGCAACCAGCAGTGGTTCGGCGGCGAGCTGACTGCCGAGGACGTGAAGGGCTGGGGCTATACGTACTACCGGCTCACCGACGTGAAGGGGCCGGCGTCGACACTGATGGCGTGCCCGGGCCAGGCGCCGCAGCAACGGTTCGTGCAGGTGCGCAGTGACGGTCAACTGCTGCGCTACAACAGCCGCCTGCCGCTCGTCGTCTATGTACCGGACGGTTTCGACGTGCGCTATCGCGTGTGGCATGCGTCGAAAGACGTGCAGCAAGCGGCGAAGCAGTAATCTTTCCTTTCGGCGGTGTCCTGCCGCTACCTATACACCGGCCGCGCTGCTCGTGCCGACGAGCGCCGGCCATGCGGCCAGCGCGGCCTGTGCGACGGCCTCCAGATCGCGGCGGCTCGCGCCGTCGCGCGCCTGGATCGACATGCCCTGCTGAACCGTCACGTAGTAGCGCGCGATCGCGTCGAGGTTCGCGTGCGTTGATATTTCGCCTGCCGCGACGCCTTGCACGAGGCGTTCCCGCAGCGCGTCGACCGTGCCCTCGCGCATCGCGATCAACGTTTGCCGGACCATATCGGAACGTTCGGCCGGATGCAGCGCCGACAGCACGATCAGGCAGCCGGCCGGCTTCGAGCGCCGCGTGAACACGCGTGCGGTATCCATCAGGTAACTCTGCACGGCGTCGCGCGCGCTGGCCGCCCGTTCGACACCGCCCCAGATTTCTCGCCCCTCGGTTGCGCGGTAATGCTCGAGCGCTTGCCGGAACAACGCTTCCTTGCTGCCGAAGGCCGCATACAGGCTCGGCGACGCGATGCCCATCGCGGCCGTCAGGTCCGTCATCGACGCGCCTTCGTAGCCGAGACGCCAGAACACCTCCATCGCGCGATCCAGCGCCGCTTCCTTGTCGAAGCTTCTCGGTCGGCCTCGTTCAGCCATTGCGTCCGTTCCTTCGTCGATATCTGTATCGATCGATAAAATAAATCAATTGACTGTGCGGCGCAACTTCCCACATTCTGTGTCGGTTGTTACATAAATGAGGAAAGGAACCGACATGAATCGACTTCAGGGCAAGCGTGCACTCATCACGGGCGGCAGCCGCGGCATCGGCGCGGCGATCGCGAAACGGCTGGCGGCTGACGGCGCGGACGTGGCGATCACGTATGAAAAATCGGCCGAGCGGGCGCAGGCCGTCGTCGCCGGCATCGAGGCGTTGGGCCGTCGCGCCATCGCGATCCAGGCCGACAGCGCGGATCCGGTGGCCGTGCGCAACGCGGTCGATCGTGCCGCGGAGACGTTCGGCGGCCTGGACATTCTCGTCAACAACGCGGGGATTTTCCGGGCCGGCGCGCTGGACGACCTCACGCTCGACGATATCGACGCGACGCTGAACGTGAACGTGCGCGCGGTGATCGTCGCGTCGCAGGCGGCGGCGCGGCATCTCGCGGAAGGCGGGCGCATCGTGTCGACCGGCAGTTGCCTCGCGACACGCGTGCCTGATGCGGGGATGAGCCTCTATGCGGCGAGCAAGGCCGCACTCATCGGCTGGACGCAGGGGCTCGCGCGCGATCTCGGCTCGCGCGGCATCACGGTCAACATCGTGCATCCGGGTTCCACCGATACCGATATGAACCCCGCCGATGGCGAGCATGCCGATGCGCAACGTTCGCGGATGGCGATTCAGCAGTACGGCAAGGCCGACGACGTGGCTGCGCTCGTGGCGTTCGTCGTCGGGCCGGAAGGGCGGTCGATCAATGGGACCGGGTTGACGATCGACGGCGGCGCGAACGCGTAAAGACCGATGCCCGGCGTGAGTAGGCCGGGTAACGGTGCGCTCGTTGTTCGTCGTGGTTCGTTATTGGCAGCCGAGGCGCACGTGCTCGGCTTCCAGGTCGGCCCGTTTGTCGTACGCGTGCAGTTCGTTGCGCGGCTTGCCGTCCGGGCCCATGCCGCGCACGACTCGGTGGCCGCGGTCGGGCGAGTGCGTGAGCGCATCGATGCCGGCGGCCAGTTCCCGGCACCGCGCGTCGGGAGAGGTGCTTTCCGGGCGAGGGGCTGCCGAGGCAGTGACGTTGGCGATGCCCGGGCTGACGTAGCGTTGCTTGGCAGGCGCCGTGCCGGTGTCGGCGGCGTTGGCCGTGGCGGTTATCGCTGAAAGCGCGGCGAGCGCCGCGATCGTTCGAATCATTCGAGAAGTCCGTGTGCTGAACCGAAGAAGGTTCGGAATTCTACGCAATGTTCGCTGCATGTCCTCGGAGAATGGACGAGGTGCGATCGCGTGTCGCACGTCACGGTGAACGGTCGACTACCCATCTTCGTGTGCTGCGCCGCATGCGCGGCAATATCCCCCAGACAGCAAAAAGCCCGCTTGCTTTCGCAAAGCGGGCTTCGGCATTTGGTTGCGGGGGTAGGATTTGAACCTACGACCTTCGGGTTATGAGCCCGACGAGCTGCCAGACTGCTCCACCCCGCGGCGCGAAGTGTACTTCGGGTTGAGGCTTAGAGTCAATCGATTCGTGCGGCGGCAGTCCCGGTGCCATATCGGGCCTGTTCCTTGAAGCCACTGCAACGCAGTGAAGCCGACGCGTATAGCCGGAAATTTTCCACATTCGCCACAATATTCGCGCGCCTGAAACGTCTTCAGACGCATGGAACCGCCACCCACTTCGCAAACGATGACCGACCCAGACCGCGACATCACCGCGACAGTGATGCGTGAACGAACGAGGCTAGGGAATTTCATTCGGCGTCGGATTCGCGACCCGGACGATGCCGAGGACGTTCTGCAGGATGTGCTTCACGAATTCGTGCAGGCTTATCGGCTTCCGGCGCCAATCGAACAGGCGAGCGCGTGGCTGTTCCGTACCGCGCGTAATCGCATCATCGATCGTTTTCGCAAGAGGAAGGAGCAGCCGCTGGCCGATCTGCTCGATGCCGACGACGACGCGGACAGCGAGTATCGCCTGGATCTCGCGCTACCGTCGCACGATGCTGGTCCTGAAGCGCTCTACGCTCGCACGCTGTTGCTCAAGGCGTTGCAGGATGCGCTCGACGAACTGCCGGCGAATCAACGCGAGGTTTTTATCGCGCACGAACTGGAAGGGCGGTCCTTCAAGGAGATGGCCGCGGAAAGCGGCGTCACGCTCAATACGCTGCTCGCGCGCAAACGATATGCGGTTCTGCATCTGCGTGCGCGACTGCAACCGATTTATGACGAACTGGATATCTAGAGGAGTCGACGGATGAATTTTCGAATCAGATGTGCGGGCAAGGCGCTGCTCGTGGTGGTCGCCATCGGCGTGCTCGGGTGGGTCGTCATGATGCTGTGGAACTGGGTGATGCCGGGGTTATTCGTCGGTGCCCGGACGATTGATTTCGCCCATGCGCTGGGGCTACTTGTATTGAGCCGCATCCTGTTCGGCGGATTCCGCGGACACCGCGGCTGGCACGGCCGGCGTCACTGGCGGAAGTGGGACGCCATGACGCCCGAAGAACGCGAGCAATTCCGGGCCGCATGGCGATCGCGCGGCAAGCGGCCTACCGAGGAGTGATCATGCGCGAGAAATCAACAGTCGACTGCAAGCAGAAGGCGGGCGTGATTGCGCCGGTCGTCAATCTGAAACGTTGCGAAGGGAAGGGGGATTGCGTGACCGTTTGCCCTGAAGACGTGTTCGAGATCCGTCGCATCGATCAGGCCGATTATCTCGATCTTGGTTTGATGCATCGGTTGAAGCTGCGCGTGCATGGGATGAAAGTCGCGTATACGCCGAATGCGGACGCGTGCCGGTCCTGCGGGCGTTGCGTGACAGCGTGTCCTGAGCGCGCAATCACGCTTGCGCGACGGGCATAGCGTCGCTCGTGCTTGCCGATGATGGAGCGGCGCAGCAGCAGGCCTGATGGCAGATGGCTGCTGCCGGATACGCCGTCTACGTGATCAAACTCATCAAGGAACGCACTTGGTTTCTACCACCAACGCTCTTTTGCAACGGCTTCATGAAGAAAGCCGGAGCGAAATCATTGCCCGCGCTCGAGCGCAGTTCCAAGGGCCGAACGAGGCGTTTCCGACACTCGTCGACGAATACGAAGCACTCGCGCCGAGGCTGCGTGGGCGTTTTCTCGAAACGTTCGGCCTGTTCACCGAAGATTTCGAGTCATCGGCAGGCAGTGCTTTATCGTTGGCCGTGTCGGCGGAAACGGGAAGGTTCCTGCGCAACATGGTGCTGGCGCAACGGCCGACCAGAATCCTCGAACTCGGCAGTTCCTGCGGCGTGTCGACTTTGTATTTCGCCGACGCGCTGCGTACGTTCGGCCGTGGCGTCGTCATCGCGACCGAAGGCGATGCGCTCAAGTGCACGCGTTTGCGGGCTCACGTCGAAGCAGCGGGCCTGGACGACTATGTCGACTTGCGCGAGGGCGATGTATTCGACACGGTTGCCGAACTGGACGGGACTGTCGACATGGTGTTTATCGACGTCTGGGCCGACGCCTATCTGAAGCTGTTCAAGCAGATCGAGCGCCTGCTGCGACCGGGATCGGTCGTGCTGGCCGACAACATGTACACGGCCGAGGACGCCGTTCGACCGTATAAGCACTACCTCGACGAGGATCCGCGGTTTTCGACCACGACGCTGGATTTTGAGTCGGGGGTGGAGTTTACGGTTGTTGTTGCGCAAGGGGGCTGGTGAATCCGGGAGCATAGAGCTGGACCCGTCCCCGAACATGCCCTACAGCACGACGGCCTTTCCGTGTAGCCAGTATATTTCGCGATAAGCTACGGCAGTCAAGATCCGATACGGGGGGCGACGGCCATGTCGATTCTCGTGGGTACGGCTTCGTGGACCGACAAGACGCTGATCGAGTCGCGTGCCTTTTATCCTCCCGGTTGCAGTAGCGCCGAGGCGCGCCTGCGCTACTACGCCAGCGTTTTCCCGGTGGTCGAGGTCGATTCGTCTTACTACGCGATGCCGAGCGCCAGCAACAGCGCGCTGTGGGTCGAACGCACGCCGCCGGGATTCGTCTTCGACATGAAGGCGTTCCGACTCTTCACCGGCCACCAGACCGAGCCAAAGTTCTTCCCGAAGGATCTGCAGGGCGAACTTCCGAGCACGGGAAAAAAGAACCTGTACTACAAGGATGTGCCGCCGTCGATCATTGAGGAACTGTGGTCGCGCTTCTTCGAAGCACTGCGCCCGCTATACGAGGCGGGCAAGCTCGGGGCGGTGCTGTTCCAGTTCCCTCACTGGGTGACCGCGGCGCCGAAGTCCCTCGCGCACGTCGAGCACTGTGCGGAGCGCATGCAACCGCTGCTGACTGCGTTCGAGTTTCGGCATGAGAGCTGGTTCGACGACAAGCACCGTGCGTCGACGCTTGCAATGGAGCGCGCGCGCGGAATCGTGCATGTCATCGTCGATGCGCCGGAAGGCGTGACGAAGCGTGTGCATTCGGTGTGGGAGGTGACGTCACCCGACCTCGCGATCGTGCGGCTGCATGGCCGCAATGCGTCGACCTGGAGCGGGTCGGCGTCGGTGGCCGAGCGGTTCAACTATGAGTACAGCGAGGACGAATTGCGTGACCTCGCTCGACCGATCATGGAAGTGGCGGGGCGCGCGGCATACACGCATGTCATGTTCAATAACTGCTACCGCGACGTCGCGCAGCGTAATGCCGGAACGATGAGGCGTCTGGTCGAGACCATCGCATCATGATGCATATTGATTCACACGTTTTGTCGGAGGCCGGGGCGACGGTCGTTGCCCGTTCGATCTCTGCGCCAATAAGTGCGTCAAGCCGAGCGGTGTCACCTTGCAACTCGCGTAGGCGTCGGTACCCGTCTTCAAGGAAGTAATCGGTTACCCCGATGACTGCAACCCCCTTCTCGATGGCCTTCAGGAAGAGCGTCTTTGCATAAGCATCGAAGTCACTACCGAAACCGTTATTGAGGGCGGAGAACGGTGTGTGAACTTGCAAATCCCACACGCGCCACTCCGCACCCCGTGGAAACGGGATCCCCATGGCCTCCTCCGGCGATTCGTTGTTGCGTTTTGAATATCTTGGCAGGTGGTTGTCCCACGCTGCCTGGTCTTTGGTGACGCCAATGATACCGGTGGAGCAGCAGCTGTGCACATGACTACTCGGTGCGCGTCACGATGGGATGTCGGCCAGCGTTTGCCTCACTTCTGCCTATCGACCGGACGTCACGCAAAGGGTTGTGCTCCTGATTTTTTGATATCTGACCGCCCTTCGGCGATTAGATTCGGCGCTATCCGTATGTCAGTGATAGGCGCGCGAAATAGAACTCCATAAAAATCAGTCTCGATTCGCCTCGATAATCTGGTCCAGCGCATTGGCATCGTCGGTAGGCTCCTCCGTACCCCGAAAAATGCAAACCTCCGTATGCCCGTCTCGGAACACGTCTATTTCGACTCGCATCCCAACCACGGTAACCGAGACCAAGACCGTATCGGGTCGATTGCGGCTCAGGGTGTAGTGAATTTTCGCGGAGTCGAGCCGGTCGAGCAGATGAAACAGTGTATTGGTGGTCATATCGGGTACCTATTTCTTGAATCGATTATCGTTGAGCAACTTGAGCGCCTTACGCGCCTCTTTGATACCGTCGCTCGCGTCGCCTTGAATCTCGTTGAGCGTCGAATTCAAATACTGCCCCGGAAACTCGCGGAGCACTGAGCCCTTGCATTCGGCTTTGATGATGTCGCAGGCCATCATATCGCCTCGGTCGATTCCTGCTACTTGAACCGCGTCGCCCAAGGTGTCCGCTGAATAATCGAACGGAGACGCGTCACTGAGTGAGGCGGAGTCAGTGAAATTCGCACCTCCTGCGAATTTAGCGGCACCGCCAGCGCCGCCGATTCCGACAACGCTTTGCAGATAGCTCATCAGTTCGCCAGCGGACACGTCGCTAGGCGTGGCCCAAGAAGGTAGTGGCTTATCTATCGGTAGTCCAGCCGACGCCGGCACGCTGGCGAGCCTACTAGCCTTGGGGAAAGGCGGGGTTGAGGGCGAACCTCCAGCCGCCCCGCCATGGGCCGTCGGACGATCGATTGATACGGACACTCTCCCGTCCTCTATGGCGGATCGGAGCGCGGCTACGGGATCGCCGGAGAGTGACCCGGCTAGTCCCAAATCTCGGAGATAGCCAACGGCCCCTGTCAGTAGTCCCGAGTATTTCGGCCAATGGAGCATCAATTCTGAGACGGCTGCCCGCTGTTCCGCGGATCGACTTACTCCACCGTTGTTAGACAACGTGGCTCGCTTCCCAGACCCTATATCGATAGTCACTGACGCCATGCGACATGCTCTCCGATTCCGATCGATATACATCATACGATACCCGGAGGGGTCACCCTTTTGGCTTCGTGGAACAGGAGGTGAGTGGAAGCAATCGCTGCTACGCCAAATTTACGCCAAACTCGGTGAAGAGATTTGTCGCGTAAGGCTGGGATGGGGTATCGCTGGTCCCCCCGACAGGAATCGAACCTGTATCTAGCGCTTAGGAGGCGCTTGTTCTATCCATTGAACTACGGGGAGAGCCATATCCGGGCAATCGCGCGAAAAACCGCGAGCCGGACGGCGGTGTGGACAGCGCGCAGAGTATAGCAAACGCGCGGCGCGTCGGCGGGGCGGAATGCACCCGCGACGCGCGTATCGCGAGATCACCCGCGACCGAAACAGAAACTCAGAAATCGACGACGACGAAATCTTCCTTGCCCACGTCGCACAGCGGGCAGCGCCAGTCCGCGGGAATGTCGGCGAAACGCGTGCCGGCCGGAATGCCTTCGTCGGGCAGCCCTTCCGCTTCGTTGTAGACCCACCCGCAAATCAGGCAGACCCAGCTCTGGTATTCGGTTACTTCGCTCATGTTGCGCTCGGGATAAAGAAAATTCGGCGATGCCGTCCGCAGCCTCGCTGGCGGACGAAAGGCGCAATGTTACCGGAATTTCGTCGAACGCCAGCGCAACGTCGTTTTAAACGTACGCATCGCGAACAACGCAACTGAAACACGCCCGCTGTTCGTGCGGTGTATGCTTCCGAGGCTGTCCAATCATAAGGAGAATGCGATGCTGAACAGAAAGTGGATCGCAGGTGCGGTATGCGTCGCGGCGATGGCCGTGTCGACGATCGCGCGGGCCGAGGCGCGCGTGTATTTCGAAGCGCCGAGCGACGGTGCGACGGTGTCGAATCCGGTGCATGTGAAGTTCGGTCTCGAAGGCATGGCGCTGAAGCCGGCCGGCGACATGACGCCGGATACCGGTCACCATCACCTGCTGATCGACGGCCGGCCGATTCCGAAAGGCGACGTGATCCCGGCGAGCGAACGTTCGCTGCATTTCGGCAAGGCCCAGACCGAGACCGACGTGAAGCTGCCGCCCGGCCAGCACACGCTGACGCTGCAATTCGGTGACGGCGCGCACCGTTCGTACGGTCCCGAACTGAGCTCGACGATCACGGTCAACGTGAAATAACCGTGCATCCCGCGCTGGCGCGCGATGCGCCGCGGGGGATCTGCCGATCGGCCGGCCCCTGGCATCCGGCCCGCATCCGCGTGCTCATGCGGGCACGCAAACCGTAGCCGGCATCCGAAAACCGGAGGTCGGCCACACCGCCCACGATACCGCGTCGGCGCCCATCGGAAACGCCCCGCGGCACTCGTCCATCCAGCCGAGCCGATGCCGGCCTCCGCGCCCGGTACAATGGGCGCTTCCGATTTCTCTCTTCGCCGTCTCCCCATGTCGCTCTATTCCATTACCGGCGCGCAGCTCGCGTTCGGTCACGTCGCGTTGCTCGATCACGCGGATTTCTCGCTGGAAGCCGGCGAGCGGGTCGGCCTGATCGGCCGCAACGGCGCGGGCAAGTCGTCGCTGCTGAAGATCGTCGCCGATCTCGCGAAGCCCGACGACGGGCTGGTCACGCGCCAGCAGGAGCTCGTGACCGTCTACGTGCCGCAGGAGCCCGAATTCGAGCCAGGCGCGACGGTGTTCGACGCGGTCGCGTCGGGGCTCGGGCATACGCGCGAACTGCTCGAAGAATACGATTCGATCGCGCACCGCCTCGCGGAGATACCGGAGGGCGCCGAGCACGATGCGCTGCTCGCGCGGATGAACGCGCTGCAGTCGTCGCTCGATGCGCACGACGCGTGGAACTGGCGTACGCGCGTGTCGATGACGCTCGCGCAAATCGGCCTGACGGACGGCGACGCAAGCGTCGACGCGCTGTCGGGCGGGATGCAGAAGCGCGTCGCACTGGCGCGCGCACTGGTGCTGCAGCCCGACGTGCTGCTGCTCGACGAACCGACCAACCACCTCGACTTCGACGGCATCCGCTGGCTCGAGGAGCTGCTCGTCGCGCAGCGCGCGGGCCTGCTGTTCATCACCCACGATCGCGCGTTTCTCGATCGCGTCGCGACGCGCATCGTCGAGCTCGATCGCGGCCGGCTGCTGTCGTACCCGGGCAATTTCTCCGCGTACCAGACGCGCAAGGCGCAGCAGCTCGAAGTCGAGCGCGTGGAGAACGAGAAGTTCGACAAGCTGCTCGCGCAGGAAGAAGTGTGGATCCGCAAGGGCGTCGAGGCGCGCCGCACGCGCAGCGTCGGTCGCATCGCGCGGCTCGTGCAGATGCGCAACGAGCGCGCGGAGCGCCGCAATGCGCAGGGCAACGTGAAGCTCGACGTCGCGCAGGGCGAAAAGTCCGGCAAGATCGTCGCGGAGCTGACCGACGTGACGAAGCGCTACGGCGGCCGCACGGTGGTCGACCGCTTCTCGACGACGGTCATGCGCGGCGACAAGATCGGCTTCGTCGGCCCGAACGGCGCCGGCAAGACGACGTTGCTGAAGCTGATTCTCGGCGACCTGAAGCCCGACGAAGGCACGGTGCGCACCGGTACGAACCTGCAGGTCGCGTATTTCGACCAGATGCGCGCGCAGCTCGACCAGGAGAAGAGCCTGGCCGACACGATCAGCCCCGGCAGCGAATGGGTCGAGATCGGCGGCGTGCGCAAGCACGTGATGAGCTATCTCGGCGATTTCCTGTTCGCGCCGGAACGCGCGCGTTCGCCGGTGAAGTCGCTGTCGGGCGGCGAGCGTAACCGGCTGCTGCTCGCGCGCCTGTTCGCGCGCCCGGCCAACGTGCTGGTGCTCGACGAACCGACCAACGACCTCGACATCCCGACGCTCGAACTCCTCGAAGAACTGCTGGCCGACTACGACGGCACGGTGCTGCTGGTCAGCCACGATCGCGCGTTCCTCGACAACGTCGTGACGTCGGTGATCGCGGCCGAGGGCGACGGCAAGTGGCGCGAATACGTCGGCGGCTTCACCGACTGGCAGATCCAGAGCGAGCGCTCGGAGCAGCTCGCGCAGCAGGAAGCGGCGAAGCGCGCGGTCAAGGAGGCGGCGCCCGCGAAGGACGAACCGGCGAAGAGCGCGGCCGGCCGCAACGCGCAGCGCACGGTGAAGCTGTCGTTCAACGAGCAGCGCGAGCTCGATTCGCTGCCGGAGAAGATCGCCGCGCTCGAAGCGGAGCAGAAGACGATCAATGCGCAGCTCGAGGACGGCGCGATTTTCGCGAAGGATCCGCAGGAAGGCACGCGCCTGACCGAGCGGTTCGCGGCGATCGACGACGAACTGCTCGCCGCGCTCGAACGGTGGGAAACGCTCGAGGCGAAGCGCAAGCCGGTGTGACGCGCGCGGTGCGCGCCGATCCCGCGATTGGCGCGCCACGCGGAACCAGTAAAATACCGCGCGTCCAGGGTCGCGCCGCACACGCCGCGCGCCCGCTTTCGGAGCAGTCCAAGCACACCGTTGTTTCGATTCGCTTTTTTACGGAACTCAACGTTTTGTCCACGACGTTATCCACACGAGGTGTGGACAACGTCCCGATGAATGACGAAATTCAGCGCCTATGTCAACGAAGAAACCCAGCGCGGCCTATAGCGAAGCATCGATCAAGGTGCTCAAGGGTCTCGAGCCGGTCAAGCAGCGGCCCGGCATGTATACCCGTACCGAGAATCCGCTGCACATCATCCAGGAAGTCATCGACAACGCGTCCGACGAGGCGCTCGGCGGCTACGGCAAGCAGATCACGGTCACGCTGCACGCCGACCAGTCGGTCTCCGTCGAAGACGACGGCCGCGGCATCCCGTTCGGCATGCACCCCGAAGAGGGCGTACCGGTCGTCGAGATCGTGTTCACGCGCCTGCACGCGGGCGGCAAGTTCGACAAGGCCGCGGGCGGCGCGTATACGTTCTCGGGCGGCCTGCACGGGGTCGGCGTGTCGGTGACGAACGCGCTGGCGACGCGTCTCGACGTGACGGTATGGCGCGACGGCAAGATCGCCGAACTCGGCTTCGCCGACGGCGACGTCGTGAAGCCGCTGTCCACGCAAGGCGCGGGCCGCGGCGAGAAGAAATCCGGCACGCGCGTGCAGGTGTGGCCGAATCCGAAATACTTCGATTCGCCGAACCTGCCGCTCGGCGAGTTGCAGCGCCTGCTGCGCTCGAAGGCCGTGCTGCTGCCGGGCGTCGAGGTCGTGCTCGTCAACGAAAAGACCGGCGAGCGCCAGACGTGGAAGTATGAAGACGGCCTGCGCGGCTACCTGCTCGACGAAATGAACGGCAGCGAGCTGCTGATCCCGCTGTTCGAAGGCGAGCGTTTCGCCGATGCGCGTTCGACCGACGAAACCTTCGCCGAAGGCGAGGGCGCATCGTGGGTCGTCGCATGGAGCGAGGAAGGCTCGCTCGTGCGCGAGTCGTACGTGAACCTGATCCCCACGCCGGCCGGCGGCACGCACGAGTCGGGCCTGCGCGACGGTCTCTACCAGGCGGTGAAGAGCTTCGTCGAACTGCACAACCTGCAGCCGAAGGGCGTGAAGCTGCTCGCGGAAGACGTGTTCGCGCGCGTGTCGTTCGTGCTGTCCGCGAAGGTGCTCGATCCGCAGTTCCAGGGGCAGATCAAGGAACGGCTGAACAGCCGCGACGCGGTGAAGCTCGTGTCGTCGTTCTCGCGTCCGGCGCTCGAACTGTGGCTGAACCAGCACGTCGAGCACGGCAAGAAGCTCGCCGAACTCGTGATCAAGCAGGCGCAGGCGCGTACGCGCGCCGGCCAGAAGGTCGAGAAGCGCAAGAGCTCGGGCGTCGCGGTGCTGCCGGGCAAGCTGACCGATTGCGAGACGGAAGACATCGCGCGCAACGAACTGTTCCTCGTCGAGGGCGACTCGGCGGGCGGCTCCGCGAAGATGGGCCGCGACAAGGAATACCAGGCGATCCTGCCGCTGCGCGGCAAGGTGCTGAACACATGGGAAACCGAGCGCGATCGTCTCTTCGCGAACAACGAGGTGCACGACATCTCGGTCGCGATCGGCGTCGATCCGCACAGCCCGGACGATACCGTCGACGTGTCGAACCTGCGCTACGGCAAGATCTGCATCCTGTCGGACGCGGACGTCGACGGCTCGCACATCCAGGTGCTGCTGCTCACGCTGTTCTTCAAGCATTTCCCGCAACTGATCGAGCGCGGCCACGTGTACGTCGCGCGCCCGCCGCTGTTCCGCGTCGACGCGCCGGCGCGCGGCAAGAAGCCCGCGCAGAAGCTCTATGCGCTCGACGACGGCGAGCTCGAAGCGATCCTCGACAAGCTGCGCAAGGACGGCGTGCGCGACACGCAGTGGAGCATCAGCCGCTTCAAGGGCCTCGGCGAAATGAGCGCCGAGCAGTTGTGGGACACGACGATGAATCCCGACACGCGCCGCCTGATGCCGGTGAAGCTCGGCGAGCTCGACTACGAGGCGACCGTCGCCCGGATGACGATGCTGATGGGCAAGGGCGAGGCAGCCGCGCGGCGCGGCTGGCTCGAGGAAAAGGGCAACGACGTCGAAGCGGATATTTAAGCGTTAAGCGGAGCTTCCGCGCGGCCGGGCATGACGCCCGGCCCGGCCTCACGCCACTTACGAATACGGAATTCAGATGGACGACAATACTTCCGATCTCTTTGCCAGCCCCGACGCGCCCGAGAGCGACGCGCTGACGCTCGGCAACTACGCGGAGCAGGCGTATCTCAGCTACGCGGTCAGCGTCGTGAAGAGCCGCGCGCTGCCCGACGTGTGCGACGGCCAGAAGCCGGTGCAGCGCCGGATCCTGTTCGCGATGAACGAAATGGGCCTCGGCCCCGACGCGAAGCCGGTGAAGTCGGCGCGCGTGGTCGGCGACGTGCTCGGTAAATACCACCCGCACGGCGACCAGTCGGCGTACGACGCGCTCGTGCGTCTCGCGCAGGATTTCTCGCTGCGCTACCCGCTGATCGACGGGCAGGGCAACTTCGGTTCGCGCGACGGCGACGGCGCGGCGGCGATGCGTTACACGGAAGCGCGGCTCACGCCGATCGCGAAGCTGCTGCTCGACGAGATCGACCAGGGCACGGTCGACTTCATGCCGAACTACGACGGCTCGTTCGAGGAGCCGAAGACGCTGCCGAGCCGCATGCCGTTCGTGCTGCTGAACGGCGCGTCGGGCATCGCGGTCGGCCTCGCCACCGAAATCCCGTCGCACAACCTGCGCGAAGTCGCGGCCGCGGCGGTCGCGTTGATCCGCAATCCGAAGCTCACGCACGCGGAGCTGATGAACCTGATCCCCGGCCCGGATTTCCCGGGCGGCGGCCAGATCATCTCGAGCGACGCCGAAATCGCGGCGGCCTATGAAACCGGCCGCGGCAGCCTGAAGGTGCGCGCGCGCTGGAAGATCGAGGATCTCGCGCGCGGCCAGTGGCAACTTGTCGTCACCGAGCTGCCGCCGAGCACGTCGGGCCAGAAGGTGCTCGAGGAAATCGAGGAGCTGACCAACCCGAAGCTCAAGCTCGGCAAGAAGACGCTCACGCCCGAACAACTCAACACGAAGAAGGCGATGCTCGACCTGCTCGACGCGGTGCGCGACGAGTCGGGCAAGGAAGCGGCGGTGCGGCTCGTGTTCGAGCCGAAGTCGCGCACGATCGACCAGACGGAATTCGTGAACACGCTGCTCGCGTACACGAGCCTCGAATCGAACGCGACGCTGAACCTCGTGATGATCGGCGCCGACGGCCGGCCGGGCCAGAAGGGCCTGCTGACGATCCTCGACGAATGGGTGAAGTTCCGCCAGCTGACGATGACGCGCCGGTGTCGCCATCGTCTCGCGAAGGTCGACGACCGCATCCACATCCTCGAAGGGCGGATGATCGTCTTCCTGAACATCGACGACGTGATCCGCATCATCCGCGAGTCGGACGAGCCGAAGGCCGCGCTGATGAGCGCGTTCGGCCTCAGCGAGCGGCAGGCCGAGGACATCCTCGAAATCCGGCTGCGCCAGCTCGCGCGGCTCGAGAAGATCAAGATCGAGAAGGAACTCGAAGCGCTGCGCGACGAGAAGGCGAAGCTCGAGGACCTGCTCGCGAACGAAAGCGCGATGAAGCGGCTGATGATCAAGGAGATCGAGGCCGACGCGAAGCAGTACGGCGACGATCGCCGCACGCTGATCCAGCAGGAAAAGCGCGCGACGTTCGAGGCGAAGGTGGTCGACGAGCCGGTGACGGTGGTCGTATCGCAGAAGGGCTGGGTGCGCGCGCTGAAGGGTCACGGGCTCGACCCGGCCGGCTTCACGTTCAAGGCGGGCGACCATCTCTACGCGGCGTTCCAGTGCCGCACGCCGGATCGCCTGATCGCGTGGGGCAGCAGCGGCCGCGTGTATTCGGTCGACGTGTCGGTGCTGCCGGGCGGGCGCGGCGACGGCGTGCCGGTCACGTCGCTGATCGAGCTCGAATCGGGCTCGCACCTGATGCACTACTACGCGGCGCCGGCCGACCAGCAACTGCTGCTCGCGTCGAGCAACGGCTTCGGCTTCCTCGCGAAGGTCGGCGACATGGTGAGCCGCCTGAAGGCCGGCAAGTCGTTCATGACGATCGATACGGGCGCGGTGCCGCTCGCGCCGATGCCGGTGCTGCCGAACGCGACGCAGGTCGCGTGTCTGTCGAGCGGCGGGCGCTTGCTCGTGTTCGGGATGGACGAGATGAAGACGCTGTCCGGCGGCGGGCGCGGCGTGATCCTGATGGCGCTCGACGACAAGGAAACGCTCGTGCAGGCGCTGGCGATCGATCCGGCCGGCGTCGTGCTGATCGGCACCGGCCGCGGCGGCAAGGTGCAGGACGACACGCTGTCGTATGCCGGGCTCGCGCCGCACATCGGCAAGCGCGCCCGCAAGGGCCGCGCGCCGGACACGAAGCTCAAGGTCGTCACCGAGTTGCGTCCGCTGCTGGGCTGACGCCGCGCGGTCGACCGGACCGTCCGGTTCACCCGGTTCGGCCGCGATCGAAGGCCGCACGTCCGCTTCGGCGGGCGTGCGGCTTTTTCTTTCCGGCGCAGGAATGCGGGTAAGCAAGCGTGGCGCTGTCACGCGGAATTTGCAAAATAGTGTGAAATCGCGTCGAGGGTCCGAACCGCCGCGCGGCTGACGGGTCGAACGTCGCTTGATGCCGCGTGCGACGCGGCCGTTCGCTGCACCCCACTCATCACAGGATTGTCCCCATGTCCCACGCCGTTGCCGTCGCGCTGTTTCTTCACCTGCTGGCCGTCGCCGTGTGGGTGGGCGGGATGGTCTTCGCGCACTTCTGCCTGCGCCCCGCGCTGTCCGACCTGTCGCCGCAGTTGCGGCTGCCGCTGATCGAAGGCGTGTTCGGCCGCTTCTTCAACTGGGTGTCGGGGGCCGTGATCGTGATCCTGCTGTCCGGCGGTTTCCTGCTGATGAGCTTCGGCGGCGCGCACGCGACGTGGTCGCTGCATGCAATGGCCGGGCTCGGCGTCGTGATGATGCTCATCTTCGGGCACATCCGCTTCGCGCTGTTCCCGCGCATTCGCCGTGCGGTGCAGGCGCAGAACTGGCCGGACGGTGCCCGCGCGGTGAATGCGGTGCGCCTGCTGGTCGTCGTGAACCTCGTGCTCGGCGTCGTCACGATCGGCGCGGCCGTGCTGTCGCGCGGTTTCTGACCGGCCGGCGTCAGCCCTTCGCCCTCGGCCGTCGGCCGCACGCCCGGCGGCGCGCGCCGCTATGCGGCCAGCATCGCGTCGAGCAGCCATGAGCCGGCCGGCCCGAGCGGCCGGTTGCGCGACCAGACCGCATCCACCCGTACACGGCGCGGCCAGCCGCGCGCGCGCAGCTCGCACAGGCGGTCGCGCGCGAAGTGCTCGACCATCCAGCGCGGCAGTTCCGCCCAGCCGAACCCGAGTACGGCCATCTCCAGCAGCATCAGGTAGCTCGGCGCCAGCCAGTGCTGCGTGCCGACGACGATCCGGTCGTCGGTGCCGCGACCTTCCGTTTTCACGTAGGTATTGAGGCGCAGTTCGCGCACGTCGCGCAGCGCCGCGTGCGGCACCTCGGCGTCGCCGTATTCGGCGAGCGCGTGCGTGCGGCCGACGAACAGCCCGATCTCCGATTCCTCGGCCACCGTCGCCGCGCCGATATCGGACGGGTAGGCCGCGCGCGCGGCCATCAGCCCGAGTTGCGCGCGACCCTGCTGGATCAGGTCGAGCACGTCGTCGTGCTCGGCGATCTGGCATTCGAGCTCGAGCGCCGGAAAGCGCCGTTCGAGCGCCATCAACGTTTCCTCGTAACGCTTCGACTGGTAGGTATCGGACACGACGAGCGTGAGCCGCGCTTCCTCGCCGTGCGCGAGCCGGGCGGCCGTGCGGTCGATCGCTGCGCTGGCCTCGAGCGCGCGCTGCACCTGCGGCAGCAGCGCACGGCCGGCATCGGTGAGCGTCGGCGTGCGCGTCGAGCGGTCGAACAACTGCACGCCGAGATCGATCTCGAGATTCGCGATCGCTTCCGACACGGTCGACTGACGCTTGCCGAGCTTGCGGGCCGCGGCCGTAAACGAGCCGAGCAGTGCCGCTTCGGCGAATGCGAGCAGCGCTTCCGGGGCGTGGTGCATGCAGGGCTCCTGGTGACTTCATATCGGTAAAACCGATGATATCAAACTGGATTCACACGGTTGCGCCGATCAGAATGGCCAGCATGAATCAAGTCATGCATCGGAGAGCATCATGAAACAGACGAATAAAACGGTGACGGAACGCCTGCTGCACGCGCTGACGTTCGAACTGGTGGCGATCGCGCTGTGCGCGCCGATCGGCGCGTGGCTGCTCGACATGCCGGTGTCGCACGTCGGCGTGCTGACCGTGATGGTGTCGTTGATCGCGATGGCGTGGAACATGACCTTCAACACGCTGTTCGACCGCTTCGAGCGGCGGGCCGGGTGGTCGCGCACGCTCGGCATGCGGATCGCGCACGCGGTGACGTTCGAGCTCGGCCTCGTCGCGATGGTGGTGCCGGTTGCCGCGTGGTGGCTGAACGTGAGCCTCGTCGAGGCGCTGCTGCTCGACCTCGGCATCGTGCTGTTCTTCCTGCCTTACACGTTCTGCTTCAACCTCGCGTACGACGCGCTGCGCGCCCGCTGGATCGCGCGCCGGGTCGCGGTGCAGGCCGGTTGACGGAGTCAGGCCGGCCAGCGCGAGCAGGGCGACGGCCGCCGCCCGTCAGTGCGCGGCCCACAGCCACACGCTGCACACGGCGGCGACCACGCCGTACACGGCATAGACGGGCACCTTGAAGCGCGTGAAGCACAGCGTCGCGAACGCGCCCGTCAGCCAGTAAACCGGGTCGGCCGGTTCTCGATGCAGGATCTTCACGACGGCGACCACGAGAAAGGCCGTCGTTGCCGCGCGCAGCAGGCGCATCCCGTGCTCGAAGCGCGAATGGCGCTTGAGCCGGAACAGATGGTTCTGCGCGAACACGACGAGGCACCCGGACGGAATGAACAGCGCGGCGGTGGCGAGCAGCGCGCCGGCCCAGCCGTCGGTCAGGTAGCCGAGAAACGGCACGACGTTCAGCAACGGCCCCGGCGCGACCGGCGACAACGCGAACGCCAGCGTGAAGTCGTGATCGGAGATGCCGGTCGCCGGCGACACGAACAGCGTCTTGAGCACCGGTAGCGCGGAGAAGCCGCCGCCGAACAGCGTCATGCCGGCGCCCGCGAGGCGCGGCCACAGCAGATCCGCCTGGTAATCGCCGGGCAGCGGCACCGCGAACAGCACGACGAGCACGCCGAGCAGCACGAGCAGGCCGCGATCGCGCCTGGACAGCGTGAAATCGACCGTGTCGCGTTGCGACGGCCCCGTCAGCCAGCCCGCTGCGAACGCGGCGAACAGAATCGCGACGAAAGCGGCCGGACTATGCGCGAAAGCAAGCAGAATCGTCGATAACGCGGCGATCGCCTGTTCGAGCCGCGTACGCGCGAGCGAGCGCAACTGCTTGACCCACGTGACGCCGATCAGCGCGGCGAGCACCATCCCGAAGTGATTGATCAGCACCGGCGCGGCCAGCGAGCGCACGAGCGGCGTCTGATAGAAGATCGCGAACAGCGTCATCAGGACCGAGAACGGCAGCACGCTGGCAATGCCGGCGATCCATGCGCCGGCACGGCCATGCAGCGTCTGGCCGACCTGCACGGCGACATTGCAGCCGACGGGGCCCGGCACGAGCCACGCGAGCGCGACGAGATCGCCGAAGACGTGCGGCTCGATGCGCTGCAGCCGCTCCACGTAGTGGCGTTCGAGCTGCGCCATCATCGAAAGCCCGCCCCACGAGACGGCCGAAATGCTGGCGACGACCTTGAACAAGGTCCATAGGGATGCCGGTGCCTCTTCGACACGCGCGGTCGCTTCGACTTCGACGGTTGTCATGATTGTGTGGTTGGCGCAGGGCCAGATCTCTCGCGTAAGGCCGTGGCAACGGCCCGCCGACACGTCGGCCCTCCCGATTGTCCGCCGCGCATCGTGACACTACCATGCGCGAAAACGCTAGTTAATGAACTAAACGAACGGATCGGAAAACGTAACAATTGCGGCGGTGCGCAAACGCGCGCCGCGGCTGCGGCGGTGCGGCTCAGCCGCCCGTGCTGCCGGTCGCGCGATGCGCGACGACGTTCGGATGATCGCCGCGCACGCCGAAGCGTGCGATCAGCGCGGGAATCGCATCGGCCGGCACCGGGCGCGAGAACAGGAAGCCCTGCGCCTCGATTTCGCCGAGCGCGGACAGCCACGTGATCTGCTCCTCGGTTTCGGTGCCCTCGACGACGACGGTCAGCCCGAGCGAGCGCGCGAGATGCACGATCGACGACACCATCACGCACACGCTGCGATCGGTCGGAATCGCCTGCACGAACGAGCGGTCGACCTTCAGCGTGTCGACGGAGAAGCGGTGCAGGTACGACAGCGACGAATAGCCGGTGCCGAAATCGTCGAGCGCGATCCGGATGCCGAGCTTTTTCAGCGCGACGATCTTCTCGGACACGAGTTCCGGATATTCCATCATCGCGGTTTCGGTGATCTCGATCTCGAGCCGGTTTGCGTCGATGCCGGTGTCCTGCAGCGCCTGCGAGATCGTCTCGATCAGGTCGCCGCGCCAGAACTGCACGGGCGAGATGTTGACCGCAAGCGTCAGCGTGTCGTGGCCTTCGTCGTGCCAGCGTGCGATCTGCGCGCATGCGGTGCGGATCACGAAGTCGCCGATCGGCACGATCAGGCCGGTCGATTCGGCGATCGAGATGAATTCGTTCGCGGAGATCACGCCGTGTTCGGGATGATCCCAGCGGGCGAGCGCCTCGAAGCCGGTGATCGTGCGGTGCGTGAGGTCGATCTTCGGCTGATACGCGAGGAACAGCTGCCCCTCGGCGAGCGCGACGCGCAATTGCTGTTCCCAGCGCATCAGGTGGTCGGCGCGGTGCGACAGGTGCGGCGCATAGAACTGGTAGCAGTTCTTGCCGGCGTCCTTCGCGCTGTACATCGCGAGGTCGGCCTTTTTCAGCAGGTCGATCTCGCTTTCGTTCGCGACGGTGTGCAGCGCGATGCCGATGCTCGCGTGCAGCACGAACGAACTGCCGCGTACGTCGAACGGCTCGCTGAACATCCGGATGATCGCTTCCGCGAGCCGCACCGCGCGCCGCTCGACATCGTCGCCCTTCATCACGACGACGAACTCGTCGCCGCCGATGCGCGCGAGCGAGCCTTCGTCGCCGACCGCATCGGCCAGGCGCGACGCGGTCATTTGCAGCACGATGTCGCCGGCGTTGTGGCCGAGCGTGTCGTTGACGGTCTTGAAGTTGTCGAGATCGATGAACAGCAGGCCGAGCCGCGACAGGCTCGCGGGCATCGACACGTCGTTGCGCAGCCCGCGCAGCGTCGCATAGCGGTTCGCGAGGCCGGTGAGCAGGTCGTATTCGGCGAGCTGCGTCATTTCGCGCTCGCGCCCGAGCAGCTTGCCGATCAGGCCCGTCGCGACGCCGAAGAACGCGAGCATCGCGAGCGTGATGAAGCTCGTCATCAGCAGATAGACGTTGCGCGTGTGGGTGTAGTCCGCGAACTCTTCCGTCTGCGACAGCCCGACCATCACCGCGAGCGGGTAGCCGTCGAGGTGGCGGTACGACACGATGCGCGTCACGCCGTCGATCGGATCGATGATCGTGCCCGTCACGCGCTCCGCGATCGGGTAGACGCCCGACGCCGAAAACGCGCCCGGCGCATTGCTGACCGAGCCCGTGCGTCGCGCGAGCACCGCGCCCGTGTCGGACACGACCGCGATCACGCCTTCCTTGCCGATCGCCGCGTTGTTGTAGAAATCGTTCGTGAAGTAGCTCGGGTCTTCCGACACCACGACGATGCCTGCGAAGCTGCCGTCCGGATTGTTCAGGCGCCGCGTCATCTGCAGCGTCCAGTGGCTCGACACGCGGCCGAGCACGGGCTTGCTGATGAAGAGGCGGTCGTCATTGTGCGCGAGGTGGACCTTGAAGTGCTCGCGGTCGGACAGGTTGATCGGCTGCGGATGGAGTTCGGCGGTGTTCGCGAACAGGATGCCCTTCGCGTTGACGAGCGATACCTGGATCAGCGTGTCACTCGGTACGACGCCTTTCTCGACGGCGCTCGCGAGATTGAAGCGCGCCGGCGACTTCTCGAATTCGAACTTGACGAAGCGGGTGATCTGGTCGACCTGGTGGATCGCCTTGACCGTATGCTGTTCGAGCGCGGACGACAGGATCGCCGCGGAAGCCGCTGCTTCCTTGTACGCACTGTCCTTTTCAACGGACAGCCGCGCGATGATCACGGCCCACAGCAGCGCGAGCGCCAGCATCCCGAGCAGCGGGATGGCAAACAGCGCACGCCGGCGCGATTTGCGCGGCGCGCGCAGCGGCCGGTTCGGCGGCGTGTGGTTGGACCGGGCGGAGCTCATCGAAGAGGGCGGCGTCCTGCTCGCGTGCGCCATCCGTCTGGATGGCCGACTATGGTTCGGATTGTCCCGACGTCTGTTCGTTCGCGGGACGCGCAACCATGGACAGACCTCCGAAACAACGGATTAGGCCCGATATTACTGGCTGGAACGTTTTTGCGATAGCTGGGCAAAGCGCGGGGCGCCGGACGAGCCGGCGCCATCGCACATCGCGAAATGTCAGTCGGGCGACCGGAACGTGCCGTCGACGACCGTGACGACGTCACCGCCGATCCAGGTCGTGCCGTCCGCGTCGTAGTTGACGAGGATGCGGCCGTCGCGGCCGATCGCCGTGCCCTGGCGGGCCGTATACGACGGGCCGGGGCGGCGTTCCTGCCGCGTCAGCAGCCCGGCCAGCGCGGCGTTCGCGCTGCCGGTGACGGGGTCCTCGCCGGGGATGCCGAACTTGCCGCCCGTCATCAGGCAGCGGATCTCGAACGTCGCGGGGCCGCCTTCGGCATGCGGCGCGTAGGCGGCGAGGCCGTCCACGCCGTAGCGGTGGGTCAGCGCCGCCAGTGCGGCCGGATCGGGCGACAGGCCGATGCACGCGTCGGCCGACTTCAGCCGCACGACCAGCCACGGCGCGCCGTTGTCCACCGCGCACGGCTCGGCGTCCAGGTCGAGCGCGTCGCTGCGCAGCGCGGCGGCCAGTACCGCGTAGTCCGAACGGTCGAGCGGCGTGACGCGTGCCGGCGGCGCGGCGAACGCCCAGCCGTCGGCCTGCTCGCGCAGCGCGACGCGGCCGACCCCGCACTGCTGGATCAGCCGGCCCGGCGTGCGCGGCCGCGCGCCGCTTTCGAGGAACGCATGCGCGGTGCCGAGCGTCGGGTGGCCGGCGAACGGCAGTTCGCCGCCCGTCGTGAAGATCCGTACGCGATAGTCGGCTTCCGGATCGGTCGGCGTGCAGAGAAACGTCGTTTCCGACAGGTTCGTCCAGCGGGCGATCTCGAGCATCGCGTCGTCGCCGAGCGAATCGGCGTCGAACACCACGGCGAGCGGATTGCCCTTGAACGGCACCGACGTGAACACGTCGACCTGCTTGAAACGAACGAGACGGCCGGGCATCGCGTGGCGCCCGTTACGCGACTTCGGCGATCAGCTCGATCTCGACGCACGCGCCGAGCGGGATCTGCGCGACGCCGAATGCCGAGCGCGCATGCTTGCCCGCGTCGCCGAACACTTCGGCGATCAGCTCCGATGCGCCGTTCGTCACGACGTGCTGTTCGGTGAAGTCGAGCGTCGAGTTGACGAGACTCATCAGCTTGACGATGCGCGTGACCTTGTTCAGGTCGCCGGTGTGCGCGTGCAGCGTCGCGAGCAGGTCGATCGCGATCGAGCGGGCGGCGGCCTTGCCGTCTTCCGTTTGGAGATCGGCGCCGAGCTTGCCGGCCCAGACCTTGCCGTCCTTCTTCGCGATGTGGCCCGACAGGTAGACCGTGTTGCCGCTTTGCGCGCTCATCACGTAGGCCGCGGCCGGTGCGCCGGCGGTCGGGAGCTCGATGCCGAGCGACTTCAGTTTGTCGTAGACGTTAGCCATGCGTTCGATTCCTCGTAGAGAGTCGTGACAGGGAAAAAAGGGGGATCAGAGGCGCTCGCGCAGCAGCTTGCCGAGGCGCGCGACGCCTTCCTCGATCTTTTCGGGCGGCACCGTCACGAACGACAGGCGCAGCGTGTTCTGCTGCGCGTTCTCCGCGAAGAACGGCGCGCCCGGCACGAAGGCGACGTGGTTGTCGACGGCCGCGGCGAGCAGCTTCATGCTGTCGATCTGCGCGGGCAGGTTCACCCAGATGAACATCCCGCCTTCCGGGCGGTTCCACGTGACGCCTTCCGGCATGTGGCGCGCGAGCGCGCCGAGCATCGCGTCGCACTGCGCGCTGTACAGCTCGCGGATCGTCGGGATGTGCTCGTCGAGGAAGCCGTCCTTGATCACTTCGTGCGCGATGCGCTGCGTGAGCGTCGGCGTGTGCAGGTCGGTGGCCTGCTTGGCCTGCACGAGCTTGAAGTGGAGTTCCTCGGGCGCGATGATGTAGCCGATCCGCAGGCCCGGCGCGAGCACCTTCGAGAACGTGCCGAGGTGCACGACGTGGTCGGGCGCCATCGACAGCATCGTCGGCAGCGGCTCGCCCTGGTAGTTCAGCGCGCCGTACGGATCGTCCTCCAGCACCGGGAACGGGCTCGACTGCGCGAACGCGGCGAGCGCGCGGCGGCGCTCGACGGGCAGGCGGCGGCCGGTCGGGTTCTGGAAGTTCGGCTGCGCGTACAGCAGGCGCGCGCCTTGCGTGAGTTCGGGGGTGAGACCTTCCGGCAGCAGGCCCTGCTCGTCGGTGGGCACCTGCACGTAGCGCGGCTCGTACAGCGAGAACGACTGCAGCGCGCCGAGGTAGGTCGGCGTTTCGACGAGGATCGGGCTGTCCGGGTCGATCAGCGCCTTGCCGAGCAGGTCGAGCGCCTGCTGCGAGCCGGTCGTGATCAGCACCTGCGACACGCGCACGCTGTAGCGCTCGGCGATCCACTCGCGCAGCGGCAGGTAGCCTTCGGTCGCGCTGTACTGAAGCGCGGCGGCCGGCGCGTCGCGCAGCACGCGGTCGGCGGCGGCGCGCATGCGTTCCGCCGGGAACGTCGCGGGGGCGGGCAGGCCGCCGGCGAACGAGATGACCTCGGGGCGTTCCGTGACCTTCAGGATCTCGCGGATCGCGGAGCTCGTCAGCTTGCGGGCGCGTTCGGAAAGCTGCCAGTGCGGCGGATGCAGGTCGTTCGGATTCATAGTCTCCTCGTTCGGATATCGTGGTCAGTCAAGAAAGGTCGTTCGGGCGCATCGCTTCGACGCTGCCGGGTGGGCAGTACGGGCACGATGAAGCCTTCGCGGCTGGGTAAGCACGGCCAGTCAGGCAAAACCGATCAGGCAAAACGTCCATTATGGCGCAGCTCATCAGCCGGCGCGAGCGGGACGCGGCGCCGTGGCGACCGCCGAGCGGCGCCCGAGCACCACGGTCGCGATCACGGCAGCCGCGAACAGCCACGTCGACGACGTGACCGTTTCGCCGAACAGCAGCGCGGAAAAGGCGATCGTGAAGAAGATCTGCAGCAGTTGCACCTGGCCGACGCGCGCGGTGCCGCCCATCGCGAGCCCCGCGTACCACGCGAAAAAGCCGATGAATTGCGAAAAGAGGGTCACGTAGCCGAACGCGAGCCACGTGCGCAGCGCGAGCGGGCCTGGATGCGCGGCGTGCTGCATCCAAGCGAGCCAGCCGACCGGCAGCACGAGGAACGGCGCCGACACGACGAGCGCCCAGCAGATCACCTGCCAGCCGCCGATCTGGCGCGCGAGGCGCGCGCCTTCCGCATAGCCGAGCGCGCCGATGCCGACCGCGACGAGCATCAGCGCGTCGCCGGCCTGCACGGTGCCGCCGCCGTCGCGCAGCGCGAACGCGATCACGAGCGCGCTGCCGGCCACCGCGCTGGCCCAGAACGCCTTCGACGGCCGTTCGTGCGACAGCCACGCCGCATACAGCGCGACGAACAGCGGTTGCAGCCCGTTGACCACCGCGCCGTGCGAGGCCGGTACCGATTTCATCGCCCATGCGGAGAACACCGGATACGCGATGATCACGCCGGCCGACGTGATCGCGAGGCTCTTCAGTTGCGCGCGGGTCGGCAGCCGCTCGCCGCGCCACCACAGCAGCAGGCCGGCCGGCACGGCGGCGGCGAGCGCGCGGCCGAGCCCGTTGAGCAGCGGATTGAGTTCGGAGACGACGATCCGCGTCATCGGCAGCGTCAGGCTGAAGATCATCACGCCGATCAGGCCGAGCAGCATGCCCCGGGTTTCGCGCGAATTCATGTCGTGGGTGTCTCCGTCTTGCAGGGTGGTTGTGATCGGGTGGGCGCTCAGCGCAGCGTGCGCGCGCCCTGCGGCGTGTCGAATTCGGCGACGAGCGCCGGTGGGCCGTCGGTGGATTCGACGTCGAGCAGGTGGGCGGCGCCGAGCCAGTCGAGCTGCTCGCGGATCGTATCCGCATGCGGGTGGACGCCCTTGAGCGCCTTCAGCGCGACGCCGTCGTTCGGCAGCGATTCGGCCGGATGGCGCGGGCTGTCCCACTGGATCAGCGACGGCACGAGGCCGTCGCCCGCGCCTTGCCACGCGGGGAAGCTGCCGTCGTCGGGCACCGTGAGGCCCCAGTTCAGGTCGCCGCGCCGCATCGCGACGACGGGCGCGATGCGGGCCGGGTACTGGCGCTGCCACAGCACAAGCTGGCGCGGGCGGTCGACGCGCGCGACCCAGTGCGCGAGAAACGGGCCTTGCGCGAGTCGCGCGTGCATCGACGGGTCGTCGAGCCCGAACAGCCGCGCGCGCGGCGGCTTCGCCTCGTCGCCCGGCGCGGGCGTGTCGGGGTCGATCGCGATCACTTCGAGGTAGAGCCCGCCCCACGCGCCGAACAGCGCATTGTGGGTCCGCATCAGCGGGTGGCGGCCGCCGCCGGCCGGTTCGATGCCGAGTGCGTCGGCGACATGGCGCACGCCTTCGTCGAGGGCGCGCGCGGCGATCACGAGATGGTCGAGTGTCAGGGAGCGGGCTGGCATGAGCGTCGGTCGGGAAGCGAAAGTGTCATGGTAGGCGGGCGACGGGCCGGACGGGGGGCGGACCAGCCGGCGCACCGGCCGCGACGCGGGCCGGCGGGCGCAGCGCCACGTGTGGCTGGGTCGGACCGGCGGCCGCACGATCGCCATTCCGGTCAACTGTAATCGTCGCTACCGGCACAGTAACGGTACAATCGGCGCGATAGCCTTCGGTACAGTTGGAGCTGCCGCCCATGTCCACCGTCCCACTCGCCCAGATTCCCGCGCCGCACGACACGGCCACGCTCACGCTCGTCGACCAGCTGGTCCAGTGGGCGCGGCGGCGTATCGACGAGCGCGTGTTCCGTCCCGGCATGCGCATGCCGTCGATCCGCAAGCTCGCGCTCGACAAGAGCGTGTCGCGCTTCACCGTCGTCGAGGCCTACGAGCGCCTCGTCGCGCAGGGCTACCTCGACTCGCGGCGCGGCTCCGGCTTCTACGTGCGCGAGCGCACGGGCGCCGGCCCGCAGCCGGCCGACGGCGTCGCGCGCACGGCCGAGGCCGCGCCCGTGCACAACACGATCGACGTCGTCTGGCTGCTGCGCAACATGCTGCACACCGTCAGCCCGGAGAAGGGCCCGGGCCTCGGCTACCTGCCGGGCCGCTGGCTCGACGGCGAGCTGATCACCGGCGCGCTGCGCGCGCTCGGGCGCCAGTCGGGCGCGCAGATGCTCGGCTTCGGCACCGCGCAGGGCTTCCTGCCGCTGCGCCAGCAACTGCAGACGCGCCTCGCCGAAGTCGAGATCGGCGCGAAGCCCGAACAGATCGTGCTGGTTTCCGGCATCACGCAGGCGATCGACCTGATCTCGCGGATCTACATGCGGCCGGGCGATGCGGTGATCGTCGGCGATCCCGCGTGGTTCCAGATGTTCGGCCGTTTCGCGGCGCAGGGCGCGCAACTCGTCGGGATGCCGTATACGCCCGACGGCCCCGACCTCGACGCGCTCGAAACCCTGGTGCAGATGTGGCGGCCGAAGATGCTCGTGATCAACTCGGTGCTGCAGAACCCGACCGGCACGTCGCTGTCGGCCGCGCAGGCGTTCCGGATCCTGAAGCTCGCGGAGGCCTACGATTTCCTCGTCGTCGAGGACGACGTGTACGGCGACCTGTGCCCGCCGAGCTACCCGGCCACGCGCTTGGCGAGCCTCGACCAGTTGAAGCGCGTGATCTATCTCGGCAGCTATTCGAAGACGCTCGCGGCGAACCTGCGGGTCGGGTATGTCGCCTGCGCGCCGGAGATCGCGAAGGCCGTCACCGACCAGAAGATGCTGGTCGGGATGACCACGCCCGAGCTCAACGAGCGCGTGCTGTACAAGATCCTGACCGAAGGGCATTACCGGCGCCACGTCGAGCGGCTGCGCGCGCGGCTCGACGGCGTGCGCGACAAGACCGCGCGGATGCTCGAGCGCACGGGGCTCGGGCTCTTCACGATGCCGGCGGCCGGGATGTTCCTGTGGGCCGACACGGGCGTCGATTCGGACGCGCTCGCGGCGGTCGCGCACGAAGCCGGCTTCCTGCTGACGCCGGGCAGCCTGTTCTCGCCGCAGCAATCGCCGTCCACGTGGATGCGCTTCAACGTCGCGAATTGCGGCGATCCGGCGCTGCCGGGGCTGCTGGCGCGCTATATCGATTCGGCGGTGCGGCGCGCGTCGTGACGCGGCGCGGCCGGCCGGCTCTTGAAATGCCCGGCGCCGTCCCCAGATACGCGCGCAAACCGCTGGCGCCAGGCGGTCGTCCCAACCGGGCCGTCCCAGACGGGCCGTCCCAAACGGGCCGTCCCAAACGGGCCGTCCCAAACGGGCCGTCCCAAACGGGCCGTCCCAAACGGTCCGTCCTTCATGGGTCCGCCGGCATCGCGCGCCGGGCGCCGGCGTCCCCCCTTTCCAGTTCAAGTAAGAGGAAACAGCATCCATGGCACACGAAACGATGAGCTTTCAGGCAGAGGTCAAGCAACTCCTCCACCTGATGATCCATTCGCTCTACAGCAACAAGGAAATCTTCCTGCGCGAACTGGTGTCGAATGCGTCCGACGCGGCCGACAAGCTGCGTTTCGAAGGGCTCGCGGACAGCGCGCTGTACGAGAACGATCCGAACCTGCGCATCCGCATCGGCTTCGACAAGACCGCGCGCACGATCACGATCGACGACAACGGCATCGGGATGAGCCGCGACGAGGCGATCGCGAACCTCGGCACGATCGCGCGTTCGGGCACCAAGGAATTCTTCACGAAGCTGTCGGGCGACCAGCAGAAGGACGCGGCGCTGATCGGCCAGTTCGGCGTCGGCTTCTACTCGGGCTTCATCGTCGCCGACAAGATCACTGTCGAAACGCGCCGCGCGGGCCTGCCGGCGAATGAAGCCGTGCGCTGGGAAAGCGCGGGCGAGGGCGATTTCACGATCGACGCGATCGAGCGCGCGCAGCGCGGCACGACGATCACGCTGCACCTGCGCGAAGGCGAGGACGAGCTGCTGTCGTCGCATCGCCTGAAGTCGATCATCCAGAAGTACTCCGACCACATCGCGCTGCCGATCCTGATGCGCAAGGAAGAGTGGGATCAGGAAAAGGGCGAGATGGTCCTGAAGGACGAGGACGAGACCGTCAACCAGGCGAGCGCGCTGTGGACGCGCTCGAAGAGCGACGTCACCGACGAGCAGTACACGCAGTTCTACCAGCACATCGCGCACGATCACCAGGATCCGCTCACGTGGACGCATAACCGCGTCGAGGGCCGCAGCGAATACACGCAGCTGCTGTTCGTGCCGGCGCACGCGCCGTTCGACCTGTGGAACCGCGACTATCGCGGCGGCCTGAAGCTGTACGTGAAGCGCGTGTTCATCATGGACGACGCCGAGCAACTGCTGCCGCAGTACCTGCGCTTCGTGAAGGGCGTCGTCGATTCGGCCGACCTGCCGCTGAACGTGTCGCGCGAGATTCTGCAGGAAAGCCGCGACGTGAAGGCGATCCGCGAAGGCGTGACCAAGCGTGCGCTGTCGATGCTCGAGGAGCTCGCGAACGCGGAAGACGATGTCGGCAAGGAGAAGTACAAGACGTTCTGGGGCGCGTTCGGCCAGGTGCTGAAGGAAGGCCTGGGCGAGGATCACGCGAACCGCGAGCGCATCGCGAAGCTGCTGCGCTTCGCGTCGACGCACGGCGACACCGACGCGCAGGACGTGTCGCTCGCCGACTACGTGTCGCGCATGAAGCCTGAGCAGAGCAAGATCTACTACGTGACCGCCGATACGTGGCAGGCCGCGAAGAACAGCCCGCATCTCGAAGTGTTCCGCAAGAAGGGCGTCGAGGTGCTGCTGCTGACCGACCGCGTCGACGAATGGATGCTGTCGTTCCTGCACGAATTCGACGGCAAGCCGCTCGCGAGCGTGGCGCGCGGCGATCTCGATCTCGGCGAGCTGAACGACGAGGAGAAGAAGGCGCAGGAGCAGGCCGGCGAGGCGATCAAGCCGGTCGTCGAGAAGATGAAGGAAGCGCTCGGCGACAAGGTGAAGGAAGTGCGCGTCACGTTCCGCCTGACCGATTCGCCGTCGTGTCTCGTCGCGGACGACAACGACATGAGCGGCTACCTGCAGCGGATGCTGAAGGCGGCCGGCCAGAACGCACCGGCGATGCAGCCGATCCTCGAGATCAACCCGGAGCACGCGCTCGTGAAGCAGCTGAACGCCGACAGCGCCGATTTCGGCGACTGGTGCCATCTGCTGTTCGATCAGGCGCTGCTGGCCGAAGGCGGCATGCTCGACGATCCGGCGAGCTTCGTGAAGCGGACCAACGCGCTGCTGCTGTCGCGGGCCGCGTGAACGCGCGCATGCGATTCGACGGCGCACAGGCCGGCTGGCGCGAGACGCCGCGGCCTGGCTGCACGCTCGACCAGCGCGACTGGCTGACGCGCGGCGGATCGCTGACCGCGCACCTCGCGCGGCTCGGCCGCGTGACCGTGCGCGTGACGCGCGAGGCCGTCGACGCGCCGTGGTTCGACGAGCCCGACGCGCTAGCCAGCTCGCCGCGCGCGCCGATGTGGGTGCGCGAGGTGATCCTGTCGGTCGATGGCACGCCGTACGTCGCCGCGCACAGCATCGCGCCGCTCGCGGCCAGCAAGGGCGTGTGGCAGGCGATGCGGCGGCTGCGCACGCGGCCGCTCGCGGAGCTGCTGTACAGCGATCCGCAGGTCGAGCGCTCGGCGCTCGTGAGCCGGCGCGTGATCGCCGGTCATCCGCTGTATGCGCTCGCGAGCCATGCGTTGCAGGGCGCGCGCGCGCCGCATGCGTTTGCCGCGCGGCGCTCGGTGTTCCAGCGGCACGGCAAGCCGCTGATGGTCACCGAGTGCATGCTGCCGACGCTGTGGCGCCATCTCGCCGCGCACGGCGACGGGCCGCGATCGGTCGGGTCGCACGGAGACGTGTGATGCTGCAAGGTTTTCCGCCGGTCGTCGCGCCGGATACGCACACGATGATCCTCGGCAGCTTTCCGGGCGAGGCGTCGCTCGACGCCGCGCAGTACTACGCGCATCCGCGCAACCAGTTCTGGCGATTGTTGGGTGCGGTGCTCGGCGAGCCGGGGCTGCATGAGCTCGCGTATGACGTGCGGCTCGAACGCGTGCTGTCGCACGGCATCGGCATCTGGGATGTGCTCGATGCGTGCCATCGACAGGGCAGTCTCGATTCCGCGATCAGGAATGCGAAGCCGAACGATTTCGATTCGTTGCGCGCGCATGCGCCGTTGCTCAAGCGCGTGTGCTTCAACGGCAAGACGGCAGGGCGGTTTGCCGATGTGATCGGCGCGGCGGGTTATGAAACCCTCGTGTTGCCTTCGTCGAGCCCGGCGAATGCGATGTTGTCGTTCGAGCAGAAGCTGGTGCTTTGGCGCGCACTTCGCGCCTGAGACGCGTTGGATTCCGAGTCTCTCCCGGTCAGGGCTTCGCCGCGCCTTGCCTGGCGCCCGTGGTCGACGCAATGCGACTTTGTGCAGCGACGAGTTGATCATCGGTGGTCGCCACCAGCCACAGACGTGCATGCTTCTCGATCTGGCGATTGTGGTCCTTCAACGGCCCCATCGCGGCAGCGGCCTTCCAGACCACCGGGCCGATTCGGCTACTCCTGCCCGACGGCGCGCCTACCAGCAGGCAGTATGGTCCCAGCGGAAGCGATACGAACGGAAGTGCCGGACTGGTCGTCACGCGCCAGTCGATGAACGGTGTGTCGCTGATCAGCAGCGGCGTGGGCAAGCCGTAGAGCACGCTGAAATCGTACAGCGCCAGCTGTTCTCGCATGCCGACGTAAGTTCGCCGGACGTCGTCGACAACCGCCGCGCGGATCTCGTCCTCGAACATGGGTTCCTGCGCGTAGCGGGCCAATGCCTGGCGAGCCTCCCATTGATACGCGCTGAACAGGCCGATCTCCACGCAATCCTGCACGGCGCGCTGAACCTCCGCCACGGAACCGGCTTCCCCGGGCGTGCCCATCTGCGCCGCCCGCAAAAAGCGGGCAAGTCCCGCCTCGTGGATCGCGGGACCGTCCGCGGATGCGTCGTCGTCGGCGTTCTTGCCCAGCGGCACGTAGGTATATTGCTCCGCAGCGAAATGCGATTTCTTGCCTTCGTCGAACTTGATTTCGCCATCGACGCAGTCCAGATAGCGCGTCCCGATTCGACCGTGCTCCCAAACCCAGTTTTTCAGGAACGGACGGAGTGGATGCAGTCTGTCGTGATCGGCCATTGAACCTCCAGGTTTTCCCGGCATGAGCCATTCGAGCCACTCGCTGCACACGCCGCGCCGTCGGCGGGGCCCGCGCTACAACGCGAGCGTGCCCAGCGCCTCGTAAGTACGATGCAACCAGACCTTGACGCGCTGCCGCTCCAGCAAGCCGAGCCCCGTGGCGGCGCGGTCGGGATGATTGACCGCGGCCCAGAAGCTCGCGCTTTGTCGATCGATCTTCTGCATCGTCGTATCGGGCAGGCGGCGCAGCGTAATCACGCTGGCGCCAAGGGCTTCGGCCCGCTCGCGTTCGCCGGATGCCTCCAGAATCTCGAAGCGATCGCCGCGGACTTCATTCAGCACCACCACCAGCTTGATTCGTCCACCGAATTCGTCGAGCCATTGCCGCAGCAGATCGACCGAATCGCGTCCGGTGTCCATCACGTGCCACCACGTCAACGTGAGGCCGTGTTCTTCTGCAAAAGCGACTATGTCCGAATCGTCGAGCCACTTGGCGAGCGGCTGCCGCGTCTGGGCCGCGAGATCGACCAGTATGCGCCGCTGCGGATCTTCGAGCGCGGATTCCATGACCGGATCGAGGCTGTCGTGCTGGTCGAGCACGGCAGGCGCGGCAAAATCGGCATAGAACCGCAGTAGCGCGCCGTGCGATCGGTCGGTATCGAAGCCCACGAAGGGCATGCTGCGATCGATGAAATACTGGGCCAGCACGCGGGCCGCGAGCGATTTGCCGACGCCGCCTTTTTCCCCGCCAATGAAGTGGATGTGACTCATGCTTACGAAATCCCGTGTGATGGAGCAGGTATGGTCAGAGCGGATGTTGGCAGGCTTCGATGACGTTACGGTACGACCGGTCACGTCGAAAGAAAATGCGTGCGCCGCAGCAGCATGCTGGCTGATCGACGCCGGTGTCAAACTGGACAAAATGGCGACCGGTTCTGGCGGCTGTCTGGTGGTGGGCCGGCGAGCCGGCGCGCTAGCCGGACGATTCCTGTACGGCCACCGATGTTGTTACGTCAGCCGCGCGATGAAGCGATGCGCGGTAGACGATCAGTATCAGAAATATCGGCAACAGGACGGCGCCCGGTTGCCCCATCGCGGGCCTGAACACGAGGAAAAACGAGAGCCCCGGCAGCAACCACGCCAACGCGATGACCGCATGGTCCGTCCACCGGAGCGCGCGGGTCGTCCGGTCGTATTTGCACACGTAAATGATCGCAAGAAGCAGCCACGCGAGATCGTAGTAGATGAGGTACGGCTGGGTCAGCAGCGTCGCGACGATTGCCGCTGCCGCGCATAAGTCTGCATGCTTCTTCCTCGCCCATAGACCCGCGGTCGCAATCACGGCCGGTATCGCGATGGCCGCCTGAACGGCAAAGGCGGTCGGCAGGCTGGCGCCCAGCCGTCGTGACATCGCGAACGGCGTCGGCATCGCGCTCCAGATTCCGCCCGCATTGTTCACCAGGATCAACTGGCTGAACCACGATAGCGTGTCGAAAAAGCGCATCCACAGCGGCACGCCGAGCACCAGCGCACTGACCGCGCAGAACAGCGCGGCCGTGATGGCCATCGCGCCGAGCGTGCGGAAATGTCCGCCGCAGAGGAACAGCAACGGAAACAGGAGCGCCAGTTGCGGTTTGATGACGAGCATGCCGGCGCATACGCCGGCGACGAGAGGTCGTCGTTCGAGCCATCCCAGTGCGCCGGCAGCGAACGCCAGGGTCAGCAAGGAATTCTGCCCGCAGATCGTCACGACCCAGATGCCAGGGAATGCGAGCAGCGTGATCCACGGCAGGGGGGCGATCCTTCATCGCGAGCGTGCACGCCGCCAACGCGCTTGCGATGCCGATGCTGACGAACAGACTGTACGAAGCGGCATAGGGCAGCAGCGCCAGCGGATAAACCGGCAACTGGAAGGTCGGCGGATAAACCCACGGTGCGAAAATTTGCGCGGGCGGGAAGTCGGGCAGCAATCGGGCTTCCGTCGCGAACATCTGGTGAAGGTCGAAAGCGGCGAGCGGCCCGCTGTGGAGGGAAACGAAAGACGCGCTCCAGAATACCCGGAAGTCGATACCCGGCGGCGGCACGCCGGGCAGATGCAGCGCCCAGTACGAAAATGCCCAGATACCCAGCAGCACGAGCTGGAACACCAGGATCGCCGCGCTGTACAGGACGAGCCGCTCTCTGGAGAGCCATCCCTGGCGATCTGGCGGTGCGTGGTCCGTCGCTGTATGCGTCATGGCCGCTGTGTGCCTCCCCGAATGCCGTTTCAGTTTGGCATAGGTTCGGGCGGGCGAACGGGCTTTTTATTGCAAGAAAGTAAATGATCGATCGCGTTCCGGATCGGGCTGGCGGCGGGTTTCGCGGATGTCGATCGTCGTCGTATCAGCAGTCGAATGGGCCGGAACATCGAGGCGGACCGGCGGCGGGCGCGCTCGCCGCCGGCGGCCCCGCCCCCCCACCAATGCTATCCTCTCGTCCGCCCATCCAGCGTCATCCAGCATCACCCAGCGAGATTCAACCAACATGACCCGACTGATCAAGCGTGCGTCCGCCGAGGCGCGCGCGTTCAAGCAACGCAAGCCGTCCGCGTACAACGGCTCGGAAAAACTCCAGCCGCCGCGCGTGAAGCGCCGCCCGGACATCGACGAACACGACGACGTGCCGGTGCTCGAAGCGCCGCGCAAGCCGCGCTTCGCGCCCGTGACGTTCTCCGAAGAAGGCGGCGTGCGCTTCCTGCACTTCGGCACCGAGTGGGTGCAGGGCGCGATGCGGATCTCGAAGCCGCTGCATATCGAGCTCGAATACGCGCAGCAGATGATGGCGTGGCTGCTGTTCCTGGAAACGCCCGGGCGGATCGTCCAGCTCGGGCTCGGCACCGGCGCGCTGACCAAGTTCTCGCACCGTTTCCTGCCGCACGCGAAGGTCGAGGCCGTCGAGCTGAACCCGGCCGTGATCGTCGCCGCGCGCACGATGTTCGCGCTGCCGCCCGACGACGCGCGCCTCGTCGTACACGAAGCCGACGCATGGGATTTCGTCAACGACCCGGCCAACCGCGGCACGACCGGCGCGATCCAGATCGACCTGTACGACGCGACCGCGCGCGGCCCCGTGCTCGACAGCGTCGCGTTCTATCGCGCGGTGCGCGGCTGCCTCGCCGACGCCGGCATCGCGACGATCAACCTGTTCGGCGATCATCCGAGCTTCGTGCGCAACATGAAGCACCTGAACGCGGCGTTCGATCACCGCGTGATCGCGCTGCCCGAAGTGCACGACGGCAACCGGATCGCGATCGCGTTCTCGGGCCCCGCGCTCGACGTGCCGTTCGCGCAACTGGAAGCCCGCGCGAAGCTGATCGAGGACACGCTGAAGCTGCCCGCGCGCAAGTGGGTGAAAGCTTTGAAAGCCACGACCGGCGCACGCGACGCCGCGTTCGCGATCTGACGTCGCAGGCACCGGCGACAGGCCGGTGCAACCGCACGACAAGGGGCGGATCACCTCGGGTTCGCCCCTGCTTGACCGCGTGCTCGCGGCTCCTATACTGGCGCGAAGCCAGGGGAGCCGCAGCCTACCCGTTTTGCCGCTCCTCTCGGCGCCGTACCCGCTCAACAAGATCGATAACCGGGATAGAAGAGGAGACGTCATGGCTCACGATGCCGACGCCAACCGGGCCGCCAAGCGCTGGCTCTGGCTGCTGGTACTGCCGCTGATCGCGATGGTCTGGGTACCGTCGTACAGCAAGATCGAACCGCAATGGCTCGGTTTTCCGTTTTTCTACTGGTACCAGTTGCTGTGGGTCTTCATCAGCGCGGTGATCACCGCGTTCGTGTATTTCAAGACCAAGAACGCATGGAAGGCGAGCGGCACGCAGGGAGGTGCGCAATGAATCTCGGCGCGACCTTCGTCTTCGTTCTGCTGTTCATCGGCGTCACGATCATCGGTTTCCTGGCCGCGAACTGGCGGCGCGGCGATCTTGCCCATCTCGACGAATGGGGCCTCGGCGGACGCCGCTTCGGCACGATCGTCACGTGGTTCCTGCTCGGCGGCGATCTCTACACGGCCTACACGTTCGTCGCGGTGCCCGCGCTCGTGTTCGGCGCCGGCGCGATGGGCTTCTTCGCGCTGCCGTACACGATCCTGATCTATCCGTTCGCGTTCGTCGTGTTCCCGAAGCTGTGGAGCATCGCGAAGCGGCACGGCTACGTGACGGCCGCCGATTTCGTCAATGCGCGCTACGGCAGCCGGATGCTCGCGCTGGCGATCGCGGTGACGGGCATCCTGGCGACGATGCCATACATCGCGCTGCAGCTCGTCGGCATCGAGGTGGTGATCGGCGCGCTTGGCTTCGACACGACCGGCTTCGTCGGCGATCTGCCGCTGATCATCGCGTTCGCGATCCTCGCTGCCTACACGTACACGTCGGGGCTGCGTGCGCCCGCGATGATCGCGATCGTGAAGGACGTGCTGATCTACGTCACGATCGCCGCCGCGGTGATCGTGATCCCCGCGAAGCTCGGCGGTTTCGGGCACATCTTCTCCGCGGTGCCGCCCGCGAAGCTGCTGCTGAAGGCGCCCGACGCGATGAGCCTGAACGGCTACAGCGCGTACGCGACGCTCGCGATCGGCTCGGCGCTCGCGCTGTTCCTGTATCCGCACTCGGTCACGGCGATCCTGTCGTCGTCGTCGGGCAACTCGATCCGCCGCAACATGGCGATGCTGCCCGCGTACTCGTTCGTGCTCGGCCTGCTCGCGCTGCTCGGCTACATGGCGCTCGCCTCCGGCGTGAAGGACATGCCGCAGTACGCGCCGTACTTCAAGGCGTTCGGCCCGAACTTCGCGGTGCCCGCGCTGTTCCTCGAGTACTTCCCGTCGTGGTTCGTCGGCGTCGCGTTCGCGGCGATCGGCATCGGCGCACTGGTGCCGGCGGCGATCATGTCGATCGCGGCCGCGAACCTGTACACGCGCAACATCCATCGCGAGTTCGTGAACCGCAATATGTCGCACGACCAGGAAACGCACGTCGCGAAGCTCGTATCGCTGATCGTGAAAGTCGGCGCGGTGGCGTTCATCCTCGGGCTGCCGCTGACCTACGCGATCCAGCTGCAACTGCTCGGCGGGATCTGGATCATCCAGACGCTGCCCGCGATCGTGCTCGGCCTGTACACGCGCGTGCTCGACCATCGCGGCCTGCTGGCCGGCTGGGCGGCCGGCATCGTGTGCGGCACGTGGATGGCGGTCTCGCTGAAGCTGGCGAGTTCGATCTTCACGATCCACCTGTTCGGCCTCGCGATTCCCGGCTACGCGGCCGTGTGGTCGCTGATCGTGAACCTGGTGGTGTCGGTGGCGGTGAGCGTGCTGGTGCGCGTGATGGGGATGACGCATGCGGAGGATCGCACGCGGCCGGAGGATTATCTCGACGTCGTCGAGGGCTGATACGGGCGGTGCGCGGCCGTGTGCCGCGCACGCGTCGCGCAGCAACGAAAACGCCCGCCACCGCAAGGTGGCGGGCGTTCGTTCTTGCGTCAGCCCTGCGCGCGTTTCGCGAGTTCCTCGCGCTGCGACAGATCCTCGACGTTGACCATCCAGTGCACGCCGAAACGATCCTTCGCCATCCCGAAGCCGAGCGCCCAGAACGTCTTGCCGAACGGCATCGTCACTTCGCCGCCGTCGGCGAGCGCATTGAACAGCTTCTGGCCTTCGTCGACCGTCGTCGGGTTCAGCGACAGCGAATAGCCGGCGTGCGCGGCGCCCGCCGGCTGGCTGCAGTCCCCGTCCGAGCACATGATCATCGACTCGCCGATCGTGAAGCTCGCGTGCATCACCTTGTCGGCCATCTCCGGCGACATCGGGTAATCGGGATTCGGCGGGGCGTCCTTGAAGTGCATCTTGAACATCGTCTTCGCACCGAGCGTCTTTTCGTAGAACTGAAGGGCTTCGTCGGCACGACCGTAGAACGTCAGGTACGGTTGAACTTGCATCGTTGTCTCCTGGAATGTGCGATGCCGGCGCGTCGGCGCTGGCGTGGCGTCGTGCAAGACTGACTGGGGGAAAAGGGTGCATCGGGAGGCGGCCGTCGTACCCGTGACGTGGATTGTAGTGCGCGCGCTTGACGATGGAATGAAAAATAAAACGGCCGCGAACACGAAATTCGCAGCCGTTTTCAGCGCGTGGGCTGACGCCTGTCGTCAGGCTTGCTGACAGCCGCTGACGCGCGGCGCGATTCAGCGCAGCGCGTCGATCAGCTTCTCGAGCTTCACCGCGTCGGCGGCGAACACGCGGATGCCTTCGGCGAGCTTTTCGGTCGCCATCGCTTCGTCGTTCAGCTGGAAGCGGAACGATGCCTCGTCGATCGCGACGCGCTCGGCCGGCTTGTCCTGCAGCGTGTCCGGCGACAGCTTGCGTGCGACCGTGTCGTTGCTCTCCTGCAGCTTCTGCAGCAAATCGGGACTGATCGTCAGCAGGTCGCAGCCGGCGAGCTCGGTGATCTGGCTCGTCGTGCGGAAGCTCGCGCCCATCACTTCGGTCTTGTAGCCGAACGTCTTGTAGTACGTGTAGATGCGGCGCACCGACTGCACGCCCGGATCGTTCGCGCCGCCGTCGCGCGCTTCGTTCCATTCCGCGCCGGCCTGCTTCTTGTACCAGTCGTAGATGCGGCCGACGAACGGCGAGATCAGTTGCGCGCCGGCTTCCGCGCACGCGGCGGCCTGCACGAGCGAGAAAAGCAGGGTCATGTTGCACTTGATCCCTTCCTTCTGCAGCACCTCGGCCGCACGGATTCCTTCCCACGTCGACGCGAGCTTGATCAGGATGCGCTCGCGCCCGACGCCGGCCGCTTCGTACAGCTTGATGAGCTCGCGGCCCTTGTCGATCGAGCGCTGCGTGTCGAATGACAGGCGTGCGTCGACCTCGGTCGACACGCGGCCCGGGATCAGTTTCAGGATTTCGGTGCCGAACGCGATCAGCAGGCGGTCGATGATGAAATCGGTGCTTTCGTTGCGATGATCGCGGACGGTTTTCTCGAGGATCGGCTTGTACGCATCCTTCTGGACGGCCTTCAGGATCAGCGACGGGTTCGTGGTCGCGTCCTGCGGCTTGTATTGCGCAAGCTGCTGGAAGTCGCCCGTGTCGGCGACGACGGTCGTGTACTGCTTCAGCTGGTCGAGTGCGGTAGTCATGGCGATTCGGAAGAAGAGCGCGGGGCGCCGGGTTCTCACGGGCCGCGCGAGCGCGGCGGCGAAGCGAAGCGGCGCCGGGCGCCGCTTCCGATCCATCATTTTAGGCCCGATTCGTGTCGCGCACGTTTTGGCGCGTCGGGCGCGCGCCGCGGCGGGCGGCGAGCCGCGTCACGCGGGGCGTCGCGCGTTCAGAATCACCTGCGTGACGACGCCCGCGACGAGCCCCCAGAACGCTGGGCCGATCGACAGCAGCGTGAGGCCCGATGCGGTCACCATGAACGTGACGAGCGCCGCTTCGCGTTGTTTCACGTCCTGCATCGCGTTCGCGAGCCCGCTCATGATCGAGCCGAACAGCGCGAGCGCGGCGACCGACACGACGAGCGCCTTCGGCAGCGCGGCGAACAGCGCGGCGATCGTCGCGCCGAAGATGCCGGCGACCAGGTAGAACGTGCCGCACCACACGGCGGCCGTGTAGCGCTTCGCGCGATCCTCGTGCGCTTCGGGGCCCGTGCAGATCGCGGCCGTGATCGCCGCGAGGTTCACGCCGTGCGAGCCGAACGGCGCGAGCAGCAGCGACGCGAGGCCGGTCGTCGCGATCAGCGGCGAAGAAGGCGTCTGATAGCCGTCCGCGCGCAGCACCGCGATGCCCGGCACGTTCTGCGACGCCATCGCGACGACGAACAGCGGAATGCCGATGCTGACGATCGACGCGATCGAGAATGCGGGCATCGTGAGCACGGGCTGCGCGAGCGCGATGTGGAAGCGGCTGAAGTCGAGCAGCCCGAGGCCGCCGGCCGCCGCCGTGCCGACGATCAGCGTCGTCGGAATCGCGTAGCGCGGCGCGAGCCGCTTCACGATCAGGTAGGTGAAGAACATCGCGAGCACGAGCGCGGTCTGGAACTGCGCGGCGCGGAAGATCTCGATGCCGATCTCGAACAGGATGCCCGCGAGCAGCGCGGCCGCGATGCCGGCCGGAATGCGCTTCATCAGCGTGTCGAACAGCCCGCTCACGCCGACGGCCGTCAGCAGCAGCGCGCACACGACGAACGCGCCGATCGCCTCCGGGTAGGGCACGCCGGGCAGCGACGCGACCAGCAGCGCGGCGCCGGGCGTCGACCATGCGACGACGACGGGCGCGCGAAAGCGCAGCGACAGGCCGATGGTCGTCAGCGCCATGCCGATCGACAGCGCCCAGATCCACGACGAGATCTGCGCATCGGTGAGGTGGGCGGCGCGGCCGGCCTGGAACATCAGCACGAGCGAACTCGTGTAGCCGGTCATCATCGCGACGAAGCCGGCGACGAGCGTGGACACGGACGTATCGGCAAAAAAGCGGCGGCCGCCGGCGCGGCTCGCGCTCGCGGTGGGCGAAGGGTTCATGCTCTCTCCGGGGCGGCCGCTCGGATGCGGCCTGGGTATCTGCGGGTGGGTGTCGTTACTTGCTGAGTGCGCGCATCGCGGTTTCGAGGCCCGCGAGCGTGAGCGGATACATGCGCTGGCCGAGCACGTCGCGAATGATCGCGACCGATTGCCGGTATTCCCATAGCCGCTCGGGCTCGGGGTTCAGCCATGCATGGTGGGGGAACTGGTCGGCGAGGCGGCGCAGCCACACGGCGCCGGCTTCCGGGTTGTTGTATTCGACCGAGCCGCCGGGCTGCAGCACTTCGTACGGGCTCATCGTCGCGTCGCCGACGAAGATCAGCTTGTAGTCGGGCGTGAACTTGTGCAGCACGTCCCACGTCGCGGTGCGCTCGGAGTGGCGGCGCCGGTTGTTCTTCCACAGGTGGTCGTACACGCAGTTGTGGAAGTAGAAGAATTCGAGGTGCTTGAATTCGGCCTTCGCGGCCGAGAACAGCTCTTCCGTGCGCTTGATGTGGTCGTCCATCGAGCCGCCGACGTCGAGCAGCATCAGCACCTTCACGTTGTTGTGGCGCTCGGGCACCATCCGCAGGTCGAGCCAGCCGGCGTTCGCGGCCGTGCTGCGGATCGTGCCGGGCAGGTCGAGCTCCTCGGCCGCGCCCTCGCGCGCGAAGCGGCGCAGCCGCCGCAGCGCGACCTTGATGTTGCGCGTGCCGATCTCGACCGAATCGTCGTAGTCGCGGTACGCGCGCGCTTCCCACACCTTCACCGCGGTGCGGTTGCCGTTCGACGGGCCGCCGATGCGCACGCCTTCCGGGTTGTAGCCGCCGTGCCCGAACGGCGACGTGCCGCCGGTGCCGATCCACTTGTTGCCGCCTTCGTGGCGTTCCTTCTGCTCGTCGAGCAGCGCCTTCAAACGCTCCATCAGCTTGTCGAGGCCGCCCATCGCTTCGATCTGCGCCTTCTCCTCGGGCGACAGCTCGCGCTCGAGGCGCTTCTCGAGCCAGTCGAGCGGGATGTCGAACGCCTCGGACGGCAGCGCGGACACGCCGTGGAAATACCCGCCGAACGCCTGGTCGAACTTGTCGAAGTACTGCTCGTCCTTGACGAGCGTCATCCGCGCGAGGAAGTAGAACGCGTCGATCGACGGCGAGATCAGCCCGGCCTTCAGCGATTCGAGCAGCGTCAGGTATTCCTTCACCGAGACGGGCAGCTTGGCTGCGCGCAGCGCGTAGAAGAAATTGAGCAGCATGGCCGGGCCTTCGCGGGTGGGTTACCGGTTGTGCCGGTTCATGTAGACGAGCCGTTCGAGCAGGCTCAGATCCTGCTCGTTCTTCAGCAGCGCGCCGGCGAGCGGCGGCACGATCTGCTTCGCGTCGGCACTGCGCAGCGCGTCGGCCGGGATGTTCTCGGCGAGCAGCAGCTTCAGCCAGTCGAGCAGCTCGGACGTCGACGGCTTCTTCTTCAGCCCCGACACGCCGCGCAATTCGAAGAAGCTCTCGAGCGCCGCGCGCAGCAGTTCCTCGCGGATGTTCGGGAAATGCACCGCGACGATCTTCTGCATCGTCGACGGATCGGGAAACTGGATGTAATGGAAGAAGCAGCGGCGCAGGAACGCGTCGGGCAGCTCCTTCTCGTTGTTCGACGTGATGATGACGAGCGGACGGTGCTTCGCGCGAATGGTCTCGCGCGTCTCGTACACGTGGAACTCCATCCGGTCGAGCTCGCGCAGCAGGTCGTTCGGGAATTCGATGTCGGCCTTGTCGATCTCGTCGATCAGCAGCACGCTCGGCTGCTCGGCGTCGAACGCCTGCCACAGCACGCCCTTGACGATGTAGTTCGCGATGTCCTTCACGCGCGCGTCGCCGAGCTGCGAATCGCGCAGCCGCGACACGGCGTCGTATTCGTACAGGCCCTGCTGCGCCTTGGTGGTCGACTTGATGTGCCACTGCAGCAGCGGCATGCCGAGCGCGGCGGCCACTTCCTCGGCGAGCATGGTCTTGCCGGTGCCGGGCTCGCCCTTGATCAGCAGCGGGCGCTGCAGCGTCAGCGCGGCATTGACCGCGAGCGTCAGATCGTCGGTGGCGACGTACTGCGAGGACCCTTCGAAACGCATGGCGGCGCTCTTCTTCAACGGGAAAAAAACCCAGTATAAGTCAGAAGGGCTGTCCGGGCGGGCCGCGCCCGCGTATCGTTGCGGGGCTGTGGCAGGGCCCGCCGGGGCGCCGTATGGACGCATTCCCCGCCGACGCGGTACAATCTGGCCGTTTTTTTTGGCCTGCGTGGCGACCGACAAGCAAAACGGCGCGGGCCGTTGCCGCTTCGGCGCCAGTTTCCCCTCAAGCTAGGTTACAAGAGCTATGAACAAATTCGTCGGCAAACACGTCGTTGTCGCAGCGCTCGTGGCGCTCGCGGGCAGCGCGCAGGCGGCCGGTGTGGTCGGCAACCCGAAGGACGGGGCGAGCAAGGCCGCCATGTGCATCGGTTGCCACGGCATCCAGGACTACCGCGCGGCGTACCCGGAGGTCTACCGGGTGCCTGTCCTCGGCGGCCAGAACCAGCAATACCTCGAGAACGCGCTGAAGGCCTACCGCAAGAAGGATCGTCACTTCCCGTCGATGAATGCGATCGCCGGCTCGCTGACCGACCAGGACATCGCGGATCTGTCGGCGTACTACGCCGCCCAGAAGGCCGACACGAAGGACAACCCCTACAAGTAAAGCGCGCGCCGCCGATCTCTCCGGCGGGACAGGAGCATTCATGAACAACGCATTCAAGACGGCGGCGGTGGCACTGGCGGCCGGCCTCGCGATCGGTACCGCGCACGCAGCGGACATCTCGAAGGGCAAGGAACTGGTCGAGTCGCACAACTGCGCGGCCTGCCACGGCGCGCAGCTGAACAAGCCGATCAACGCGGAGTACCCGCGCCTCGCCGGCCAGCACGCCGACTATCTCGTGTGGGCGATGCGCCAGTACCAGATGGGGCTGACGAACCCGCTGATCGGCCGCAACAACGCGATCATGCAGGCGCAGGTCCAGAACCTGTCGGTCAGCGACATGAAGGACATCGCGTCCTACATCGAGTCGCTGAAGGAAACCGACCTCGTGTTCAAGAAGTAAGCGCGACGGGCCTCAGCGGCTCGCGCAGCAGGAATGCCCCGCCTCGGCGGGGTATTTTTTTGTCCGCGGCCCGGCGCAGGTCGATGTGCCGGCCCCGGGGCACTACTCAGTCGCGCGACGCGCGGCGCAGGATGCGCTGCAGGTACGCGTCGGTATCGGGCGGCGTGTTCGTGCGCTGCGCTTCCCAGATCGTCTCGCCGAGGCATTCCATGATCGCGTGCTGCGCGTCGTGGGTCGAGTCGAGCTTCGCGGCCAGCTTGTCGTGCGCGGCGCGGATCCCGGGCGGCTGGTCGATCGACAGCTGCTCGCTGATCGCGAGGTGCATCGACAGGTGCAGGAACGGGTTCGTCCGGCCTTCCTCGGGCGTGTAGTTGCGCGCGGCCGCGCCGTCGGCGTCGGCCAGTTCGTCGTGGTATTCGGGATGCTCGACGATCCAGTCGGCCGCGATCGCTTCCAGCGGCGTCAGGATCTCGCCTGCGCGCTGCTTGCGCCAGGTCTCGGTGAAAAAGCGACGCACGTCGTCGCGGCTTGGATTGAACATGGTGGGGAAACGTCGTGATTCGGGCGGCGTCATGCCGCGTTGCGCATTGTACGCCGGCGCGGCCGACGGCGCTGGCGGTGGCCACCAGGGCGGCTGGAGGCGGGCGGCGGGGCGGGTGTTACGGCCGCCCGTCGCGCAACGGGTAAGCGCGGGCTAGGCTCGCCGCCGCCGCGCCGCTACACTCCGACGATTCCCGTCACGGCGCGTTGCTCGCCCGCTTTCATCTTTCATCATGACCGCCATCGTCCGCTCCTCGTCCGCCGCGCTGCAGGGCGCGCTCTACGTCGCGTTGTCCGCCGCCGCATTCGGTGCGATGGCGATTTTCGGCCGCTATGCGTATGCGGCCGGCGTCGACGTGCTCGGGCTGTTGATCGTGCGCTTCGCGATCGGCGGCGCGGTGCTCGCGGCGATCGCGCGGCACCGCCGCGTCGCCTGGCCGCGCGGGCGGGCGCTCGCGCCGCTGGTGGCGATGGGCGCGCTCGGCTACGTCGGCCAGTCGTTCTGCTATTTCAGCGCGCTGCAGCACGCGCAGGCGAGCCTCGTCGCGCTGCTGCTGTACCTGTATCCGGCGTTCGTCACGCTGCTGGCCGCGTGGTGGCTCGGCGAGCGCCTCACGCGTGCCAAGGCCGTCGCGCTGGTGCTGTGCGTCGCGGGCTCGGCGCTGATGGTCGGCGGCGGGCACGGCGAGCCGCTCGGAATCGCGCTCGCGCTGGCCGCCGCGGTGATTTACTCGCTGTACATCGTCGGCGGCACGAAGGCGACGCGCGGCGTCGATCCGCTCGCGACCACCGCGATCATCTGCTTGTCGGCCACCGCGACGCTCGTCGCGATCGCCGTCATGCGAACGGCGGCGTTCGGCGCGCCGCCGCGCTGGCCCGCGACGGCCGGCGGCTGGGCGTCGATGCTCGCGATCGCGCTCGTGTCGACGGTCGCGGCCATGCTCGCGTTCTTTTCCGGGCTCGAGCGGCTCGGGGCCGCACGCACGTCGATGCTGTCGACGCTCGAACCGGTCGTGACGGTCGCGCTCGCGGCGCTGCTGTTCGGGGAAGCGTTGTCGCCGCTGCAGTGGGCGGGCGGCGTCGCGATCCTGGCGGCCGTGCTGGCGCTCGTGCGCGCGGGCGGCGCGGCCGCCGACGACGCGACGGCGACGTCGAATGCATGACGGGGAAGAGGAAGCCGCCGGCGCGCAACGGCGCCGGCCGGTATCGCGCGCGGCCCGAGCGGCCGGTGCGATGCGTGGATACGTCAGTCGCGGCTGACGCGCGTCACTCGTTGGGCGGCGGCGTCTTCGGCCGGAACTCGCACAGCGGCTCGATCGCGCAGTGCCAGCATTCGGGCCGGCGGGCCTTGCAGACGTAGCGCCCGTGCAGGATCAGCCAGTGATGCGCGTCCTGCAGGAATTCCTTCGGCGTGAACTTCTCGAGCGCGGTCTCGACGGCCCGCACGTCCTTGCCCGGCGCGAGCCCGGTGCGATTCGCGACGCGGAAGATATGCGTGTCGACCGCGATCGTCGGCTGGCCGAACGCGGTGTTCAGCACGACGTTCGCGGTCTTGCGGCCGACGCCCGGCAAGCCTTCGAGCGCTTCGCGATCGGCCGGCACTTCGCCGTCGTAGCGCTCGAGCAGGATCCGGCACGTCGCGACCACGTTCTTCGCCTTGGTGCGATAGAGGCCGATCGTCTTGATGTACTCGGTGACGCCTTCCTCGCCGAGCGCGACGATTTGTCGCGGGGTGTTCGCGACCGGGAACATTTTCCGCATCGCTTTGTTGACCGACACGTCGGTCGCCTGCGCGGACAGCATTACGGCAATCAGCAGCTCGAACGGCGTCGAGTATTCGAGCTCGGTGGTCGGATGCGGATTGAGGCTCTGCAGCGTTTCGTAGATCGCGCGTCGTTTGTTGGCGTTCATGGAGCGTTCTGGTCGGGCGGCACGGCCGGGTCGTCCGGATCGCCGCTGCCTGCGTCGTTGTCGGGGTCGTTGCTGCCCGAGGCCGCGTCGGCATCGCGCTGCGCCTGCTGTTCGGCGAGCCGCTTGCGGCGCGCCTCGGCCGCGTCGATCTGCGCCTGGACGGCCGCGCTCACGCCCTCGGTGTTCTTCGGCCCGGCGCCTTGCCCGGACAGCTCTTCCTTCTTCTTGCGCGCGCGTTCGAGCGCGGCGGCGATGATCGCGCGTTTCTTCGCTTCGGCGTCGTCGGCCGGTGCGGCGGCCGGCGTGCCCGCCGAGCCGGGCCGCGCGGCCGATGCCTCCGCGGCCGGCTTCGCGGCGCTGGCCGCGCGGCGGGCGGCGGCGCGCGCTTCGGCGGCCTCGCGCTCGCGGCGCTGGCGCGCGAGCCGCAGGTCGTGGCGTTCGCGCGCGGCGTCGGCCTGTTCCTGCGACCACGCGTCCCAGCCCGTGCGATCGCCGGTCACCGGCAGCATCGCGATGCAGTCGACCGGGCACGGCGGCACGCACAGGTCGCAGCCCGTGCACAGCGACGCGACGATCGTGTGCATCTGCTTCGGCGCGCCGACGATCGCGTCGACCGGGCACGCCTGCATGCACAGCGTGCAGCCGATGCACAGGTTTTCGTCGATGAACGCGAGCGCGCGCGGATGCTCGGTGCCGTTGACGGGGTTCAGCGGAATCACCGGCTTGCCGAGCAGGCTCGCGAGGCGCGCGATGCCTTCGGCGCCGCCGGGCGGGCACTGGTTGTAGTTCGCGTTGCCGGCGGCGATTGCCTCGGCGTACGGACGGCAGCCGTTATAGCCGCACTTCGTGCATTGCGTCTGGGGAAGCAGATCTTCGATGCGATCCGCGAGTGTTTTGGAATCGGTCACGGTGACGACAGGCTGACAACAGGCGCAGCGGCGCCGAATGGCTCTCGACCGCGTCGGGCGCGGCCGGAAAGGTTTGCCAAAGCTCGATTATCGCCGATTTCCCGCATTGCGCCGGACGCCGTCTATGCGCATAATCGAACCGCTTTTTTGCAGGGGCTCAGCAGGAGGGCGGCCGCCCGCGGCGCGCCCGTTCCAGGGCGGCCGGCGCCGAGGCGGTGGGGTGTCGGTCCGAATCAAGCGGCTCACATAGCAAAGCGCCACCATGAATCAGCCAAAAATCAAAAGAGATCCTGAAGGCACGCGCCGCCGCATCCTGATGGCGGCAGCCGAAGAGTTCGCGAATGGCGGGCTGTTCGGCGCGCGCGTCGATCAGATCGCGCGCCGGGCCGAAACGAACGAGCGCATGCTCTATTACTACTTCGGCAGCAAGGAGCAGCTCTTCACGGCGGTGCTCGAACACGCGTTCTCCGCGCTGACGGAGGCCGAGCGCGTGCTGGATCTCGACGGCGTCGCGCCGGTCGAAGCCGTCACGCGGCTCGCGCATTTCGTGTGGGACTACTACCGCGACCATCCGGAGCTGCTCCGGCTCATCAACAACGAGAACCTGCACGAAGCGCGCTATCTGCACAAGTCGACGCGGATTCGCGAGATGATGTCGCCGATCGTCGCGAAGCTCGGCAACGTGCTGATGCGCGGCCAGAGGGCGGGGCTGTTCCGCGGCGACGTCGATCCGCTGCGCTTCTACGTGACGCTGTCGGGGCTCGGCTACTACATCGTGTCGAACCGCTTCACGCTCGCCGCGACGCTCGGCCGCGACTTCACCGACACCGACGAGCGCGCGGAGATGGTCCGAATGAACACCGAGGTGCTGCTCGCCTATCTGCTGCGGCGCTGACGCGACGAACGCAGGAGCCGACGAGCCGCCCCATCGCGGCCGCGGCCGAATAAAAAAACGCCGCCGTTGCGCGAAGCAACGGCGGCGTTTTTGCGTCGGGATGCGGCGCGTCAGGCGGCCTTGCGGGCCCGCACGGTTTTGGCGCGCGGGCTGCCTGCCGCGCGTTTCGCCGCGGGCGCGGCCTTCGCGGCGGGCGTCCTGGCGGGCGCGACCGTCACGGCCGGCGCCTTCACGCGCGTGCGTTTCGCGGCGGTGACGCGCACCGCCGTTTCCGGCTCCGGCTTGGCGGCCGGCACGACGCCGATCGCGGTCGCATCCTGCGCATCGACGGGCAACTTCGTCGCGCCGTTCTTCGGCTCCGGCGCATGCTCGCGGATGAAGTCGCGCAGTTGCGGATAGATGATCGTGCGCCAGCGGCGGCCCGAGAAGATCCCGTAGTGGCCGCACTTCTCGGCGGTCAGGCTGCGGCGGTCGTCCTGCGGGATGCCCGTGCACAGCTCGTGCGCGACGTGCGTCTGGCCGCTGCCCGAGATGTCGTCGAGTTCGCCCTCGATCGTCATCAGCGCGGTGTGCTTGATGTCCTGCGGACGCACGCGCTCGCCCTCGACGTCCCACGTGCCTTCCGCGAGCCGGAATTCCTGGAATACGACGCGGATCGTCTCGAGGTAATACTCGGCGGCCATGTCGAGCACCGCGTTGTATTCGTCGTAGAAGCGGCGGTGCGCTTCGGCGTCGTCCTCGTCGCCGCGCAGCAGGCTCTGGTAGAAGTCCCAGTGCGATTGCGCGTGGCGCTCCGGGTTCATCGCGACGAAGCCCGTGTGCTGCAGGAAGCCCGGATACACCTGGCGGCCTTCGCCCGGATAGTTCGCGGGCACCGTGTGGATCACGTTGTTCTCGAACCACGCGGTCGAGTGTTGCGTGGCCAACGAGTTCACCGACGTCGGGCTGCGGCGCGCGTCGATCGGGCCGCCCATCATCGTCATCGTGAGCGGCGTGTCCTCGCCGCGGCTCGCCATCAGCGAAATCGCCGCGAGCACCGGCACCGTCGGCTGACATACCGAGATCACGTGGAGGTTGCGCGCGCCGATGTGACGGATGAATTCCTGGATGTACGCGATGTAGTCGTGCAGGTGGAACGGGCCGACTTCGACCGGCACCATCCGCGCATCGATCCAGTCGGTGATGTAGACCTTGTGATCCTGCAGCAGCGTGCGCACCGTGTCGCGCAGCAGCGTCGAGTGGTGGCCCGACAGCGGCGCGCAGACCAGCACGACCGGTTCGTCCTTCAGTTGCGTGACGGCGTCGGCATCGTCCGAATAGCGCTTGAAGCGCAGCAGCCGGCAGAACGGCTTCTCGATGATCGTCTGCTCGACGATCGGGATGTTGTGGCCGTCCTTGACGATCTGATGAAGGTTGAATTCCGGCTTTTCGTAATCCTTGCCGAGCCGATACATCAGCTCATAGGCGGCCGCCATCCGCGGCGCGCCGGGCATCAGCGAGAACGGGCTGGACGGATTCGCGAACGACTTCGACGCGGCCTGGGCCCAGGCCGTGAGCGGGCTCAGCATCGCCCGCTGGAATTCGTGCAGTTGGTAAAGCATGCAGGCTACTCCCGCGTGGGGGGACGGTGCGCAAGGGCGGCGTGAGGCGTCGCGGCGTGCCGTGTGGGTCAGCGGCCGGCCATGTTGCATTGCAGCCGGACAATCTCGTCGATCATATCGGACAACGATCGTTTGTGCAATGCAACATTTCCCGGTTTTTTCATCAAATTTTTGCGATTTGACGATCTATGAACAAGGGCCCGCGCCGCCGCTCAGCGGCCGGTGGCCACGGCCGGCGCGGGCTGGCCGGCCGCGCGCGCCATCGCGTCTTCATGGTGCATCAGGTTCATCGCGGTATGCACGAGCGCCACGTGCGAGAACGCCTGCGGGAAGTTGCCGACGAGCCGCCCGGCCACCGGGTCGTATTCCTCCGCGAGCAAGCCCAGGTCGTTGGACAGCGCGAGCAGCCGGCTGAAGAGCCGATGCGCGTCGTCGATCCGGCCGAGCAGCGCGTAGCTGTCGACCAGCCAGAAGCTGCACGCGAGAAACGTGCCTTCGCCCGGCGGCAGGCCGTCGTCGTATTCGGTCGTGCGGTAGCGCATCACGAGCCCGTCGTGCAGCAATTCCCGTTCGATCGCGTCGACTGTGCCGACGATGCGCGGGTCTTCCGGCGGCAGGAAGCCGAGCTGCGGCAGCAGCAGCACGCTCGCATCGAGCTCGTCGCTGCCGTAGCTCTGTGCGAACGCCTGCTTGCCTTCGTGCCACGCGTTCGCGCAGACGTCCGCGTGAATCCGCTCGCGCAGCGCGCGCCAGCGGTCGAGCGAGCCGGGCAGCCGGAACATTTCCGCCGACTTGATCGCGCGGTCGAACGCGACCCACGCCATCACCTTCGAGAACGTGAAATGGCGGCGGCCGCCGCGCGTTTCCCAGATCCCTTCGTCGGGTTCCTGCCAGATCTTCTCGAGGTGGTCGAGCAGCGCGCACTGCACCGACCAGACCGTGTCGTCGGCCTGCAGGCCGCCCACGCGCGCGAGATGCAGCGCGGCCATCACCTCGCCGAACACGTCGAGCTGGAGCTGGTTCGCGGCGCCGTTGCCGACGCGCACCGGCAGCGAATCCTGGTAGCCGGGCAGCCAGTCGAGTTCCATTTCCGGCAGCCGGCGCTCGCCGGCGATCCCGTACATGATCTGGATCTGCTCGGGCGAGCCGGCCATCACGCGGCCGAGCCACGTGCGCCACGCGCGCGCCTCGTCGTAGTAGCCGCCGCGCATCAGCGCGAGCAGCGTGATCGTCGCGTCGCGCAGCCAGCAGTAGCGGTAGTCCCAGTTGCGGTTGCCGCCGATCTTCTCGGGCAGCGAGGTGGTCGGCGCGGCGACGATGCCGCCGGTCGGCTCGTACGCGAGCGCCTTCAGCGTGATCAGCGAGCGGCGCACGGCGGCCGCGTAGCGGCCCTGCACCTGGCAGCGGCCCGACCATTCGAGCCAGTAGTTCTCGGTGCGCGCGAGCATCGACAGCGGGTCGCGCGCCGGCGGCAGCCGCATGTGCGACGCCGCGTAGCCGAGCGAGAACGGCACGCGCTCGTCGGCGCTCACCGTGAATTCCGCGAGCGTATGGAGGTTCTTGCCGGTGAGCGGCACCGGCGTGCGCAGCACGACGGTATCGGGGCCCGCGATGGCCTTCATGCCGTCCTCGCGGGTCAGTTGCGTGACCCACGGAATCGAGAAGCCGTAGTCGAAGCGCAACACGAGCTCCATGCGCATCTTCATCGTGCCGTGGCGGCCGACGACGATCCGCACCAGTTCGGACCAGCCGTTGCCGGGCGGCATGAAGTCGATCACGGTGACGGCGCCGTCGGCGCTTTCGTAATCGGTTTCGAGAATCAGTGTGTCGCCGCGATAGCGGCGTGTCGTGTGCGTGATCGCGGCGTCGGCGGCCGGAGCAAGCAGCCAGCGGCCGTGCTCGGGCGTGCCGAGCAGCGCCGCGAAGCAGGCGCCCGAATCGAAGCGGGGCCAGCACAGCCAGTCGACGGAGCCGTCTTTTGCGATCAGCGCGGCCGTGTGGCCGTCGCCGACGAGGGCGTAGTCTTCGATCAGGGCGGGCATGGGCAGGCGATCCTTGGGTATTCGAGTTCACAATGCGGACGTCGGCGGCCCGGACTTCACGCCCGGGCGCCGCGCCCCGTATACTCGGCCGGGCGGCGGAGCGCATGAACGGCCGGCGTTTCGTCCTATCTCAACACTTGAAGCGACTCGATGCAAGGAGGATTCAATGGCCAACCGTTTACGGGAGCGTGACGCACGCGCTTCGACACGAGGGTTGCCGCTTAGGTTCGCTCACTGGATGAAAGGTTTCGCGATCGTGCTTTCCCTGTCCGCGACCCACGCATTCGCGCAGCAATCGTCCGCCCCGGCCGACGGCGTCTACAACCTGCTCGTCGGCACCTATACGGGTGGCGGCAGCGACGGGATCTACGTTTATCGCTTCGATACCAAAACCGGCAGCGTCGCGCCGGTATCGTCGGCGAAGACCGTGAATCCGTCGTATCTGTTGCCGAGCCGCGACGGTCGCACCGTCTACGCGGTCAACGAACTCCCCGGCGACGACGGGCCCGCGACGCAGCGCGGCGGCGTCAGCGCGTTCCGCTTCGACGCGAAGACAGGCGCGCTGAGCTTCATCGAGCGTGTATCGTCGGAAGGGAACGACCCTTGCTATCTCGCGCTGTCGCCGGACGGCAAGTACCTCGTGACCGCCAACTACTCGGTCGCGGCCGACCCGGGCGGCAGCTTCGCGGTATTTCCGCTGCGCGACGACGGCGCGGCCGGCCAGGCCGTGCTGGCGGTCCACCACGAAGGCACCGGGCCCGTGAAGGGCCGCCAGGACGGCGCGCACGTGCATTCGACGGTGTTTTCGCCGGACGGCCGCTACCTGTTCGTGCAGGATCTCGGCGCGGACAAGATCTACGGCTACCGCTACACGGTGGACGGCAGCCGCGGGCTGATCAGCCCGACCGACACGCGCTACACGCCGGTGAAGGCAGGCTCCGGCCCGCGTCACATGGTGTTCGGCGCGGACGGCCGCTTCGCGTATGTGACGAGCGAGCTCAACGCGTCGGTCGAGGTGTTCGGCTATCGCGACGGCAAGCTGACGCCGGTCGAGACGGTGCCGATGACGGCGCCGGGCTTCAAGGGCAAGGTCGGCGGCGGCGCGATCCACCTGTCGCCGGACGGCCGCTTCCTGTACGCGAGCAACCGCGGCGACGCGAACGACCTGGTGATCTACGCGGTGAACCAGGCCGACGGCCGGTTGAAGCGCGTCGGCCGCCAGTCGAGCCTCGGCAAGACGCCGCGCGAATTCCTGATCGACCCGACCGGCAAGTGGCTGATCGTCGGCAACCAGGACAGCGACACGTTCTACGTATTCAGTCGCGATGTCGAAACGGGGCAGCTCGGCGCGAATCCGCAGAAGGTCGCGGTCGGCAAGCCGGTCGACTTCAAGCTGGTGCCGGTCGCGCAGTAAATCGCGGCCGATTCCCGGTCGATGCGAGAAGGGCGCTGCCGAGGCAGCGCCCTTCGTATTTGCGGCAGCCGCTTGCGCGGCGCGCCCGTATCGATGCCGGCGGCCGTGCTGCCGGCTTGCTCAGTCGGCCGCGGCCGGCACGAGCACCTCGCGGCTGCCGTTGATGCCCATCGCCGACACGAGGCCCGCGGCTTCCATCTGCTCGACGAGCCGCGCCGCGCGGTTGTAGCCGATGCGCAACTGACGCTGCACCGACGAGATCGACGCGCGCCGCGTGCGCACGACGAACGCGACGGCTTCGTCGTACAGCGGATCGGCTTCCGCATCCGGCGCATCGCCGAACAGGTCCTGCGTCGCGCCGTCGGCGGCCGGGCCGTCGAGAATCCCTTCCTCGTACTGCGGCTCGCCGAACTGCTTCAGGTACTCGACGATCCGGTGCACTTCCTCGTCGGCGACGAACGCGCCGTGCACGCGCTGAGGATAACCGGTGCCCGGCGGCAGGAACAGCATGTCGCCCATCCCGAGCAGCGACTCGGCGCCCATCTGGTCGAGGATCGTGCGCGAGTCGATCTTCGACGACACCTGGAACGCGACGCGCGTCGGGATGTTCGCCTTGATGAGGCCCGTGATCACGTCGACGGACGGCCGTTGCGTCGCGAGGATCAGGTGGATGCCGGCCGCGCGCGCCTTCTGCGCGAGGCGGGCGATCAGCTCCTCGATCTTCTTGCCGGCGACCATCATCAGGTCGGCCAGCTCGTCGATCACGACGACGATCAGCGGCAGCGTCGACAGCGGCTCCGGATCCTCGGGCGTCAGCGAGAACGGGTTGCCGATCTTCTTTTCCTTCGCCTCTGCGTCGCGGATCTTCTGGTTGAAGCCCGCGAGGTTGCGCACGCCGACGGCCGACATCAGCCGGTAGCGCTTCTCCATTTCGCCGACGCACCAGTTCAGCGCGTTCGCCGCGAGCTTCATGTCGGTGACGACCGGCGCGAGCAGGTGCGGGATGCCTTCGTAGACCGACAGCTCCAGCATCTTCGGGTCGATCATGATGAGCCGCACGTCTTCCGGCGTCGCCTTGTACAGCAGCGACAGGATCATCGCGTTGATCGCGACCGACTTGCCCGAACCCGTCGTGCCCGCCACGAGCATGTGCGGCGCCTTTGCGAGATCGGTGACGACCGGGTGGCCGGTGATGTCCTTGCCCATCGCGATCGTCAGTTGCGACGGCGAATGCTGGTACTGCCGCGATTCGAGGATCTCCGACAGGCGGATCATCTGGCGCTTCGCGTTCGGCAGTTCGAGACCCATGCAGGTCTTGCCGGGGATCGTCTCGACGACGCGGATCGACGTGAGGCCGAGGCCGCGCGACAGGTCCTTCATCAGCCCGACGATCTGGCTGCCGCGCACGCCGAGCGCGGGCTCGATCTCGAAGCGCGTGATCACGGGGCCGGCCGATGCGCCGACCACCGTCACCGGCACCTTGAATTCCTGCAGCCGCTGTTCGATTACTTGCGCGGTTTGCGCGAGGTGTTCCTCGGTGATCGTTTCGACGTCGTCGGACGCGGGCTCGAGCAGGTCGAGCGTCGGCAGTTCGACGTTGAACGACGCGGGCGCGTGGAATTCGAACGCGTTCGGGCGCGGCGGGCGGGCGGGGGGCGCGGCCGGGGCCGGTTCGGTCGTCTCGATTGCGTCGGTGGCCGGTGCGCCGATGGGCGGGATCGCGACGGGCGGCGGCGCGGAAATGACGGTTGCCGGCGTGGGCGGGAGGTTCGCGCCGGGGACGGTTGCCGCGGGCGGTGTGGCGGTCACGTCATGCGACACGGACCAGCTCGCCGACGAGGCGGCAGGCGCGGGCTGTGTCGTGAGCGTCGGGGTCGCGACTGCGGCAGGGACAGTCGCGATCGACGGCGCCTGCGTCGCGGTGGCCGCACCGATGGACGTCGGCGATCCGCCTGCAGCGGCGCCTGCGACTTGGTAAGCCGGCGTCGCGGCGGCCGTGGTCGTCGGCGCGATCGCGCTGAAGGACGGTGACGCCGGTGCGGACGCGGCTGGCGACGCGGGCAGGCCGATTGCCGGCTGCGGCGCGACCGCGCTCGATGAGCCGGATGGAGCGAAGGTCGTCGTGCCGGTCAACGTGGTCGACGTGGTTGCCGTGTCGGTGGAAAACGTCGATGCCGGCGCGGAAGACGGCGCAGCGATGGGTGCGGACGTGAAAGTCGCCGGTGTCGCGGTGGCGGGCGCAGGTGTTGCAGGCGCTTGCGCAGTCGAACCGAACGTCGAACCCGACGCGCCGGTCGTCGACGGCGTCGCGGCGGGCGCATCGGTCGATCCGGGCGTCGAAGCGGGGGGAAGCGAACCGTAAGTCATGCCCGTGACACCGGCAGGCGATGCCGACGCGGCGGAAGTAACGGGCGGTGCCGATGCGGCCGGTTGCGACGGCAAAGCGGACGCCGTGCCGGTCGCGCCGACCGGCGAAACGGCGGCGGCGACGGGCGCGATGCTCGATGCGGGGGCAGTCGAGTCAGGCGCCGTGCTGACCTGCGGCGATGCGGCGACAGCCGCAGCCGTCGATGCTGCGGCAAACGGCTGGACCGCCGGCGCTTTCGGCAATTCCGCGGCGACGGTTGTCTGCGTCGCGGCAGGCTGCATCGTCGACGCAGTCCAATATGTAGCGGCCGTCGCGCGTTGAGTGACGGCCGACAACGGTGCCGCGGGGTCCGCCTCGACCGGCTTGGCAGCTTCCGGTGCAGCGCGATCGATTGCAGGCGCCGGTTGTGCGTCGTCGTTGTCGTCGATATCGACGGACGCGGTCGGCTCGCTGATGCCGAGAGCGCGAACGGCTGCAGCACCTGCTGGCGTGAAGGCTGAATGGGTGGACTCCGATCCCGCGCTGTGCGCCGGCGACTCGGCGATCGGGCTTTCGGTCGACACGTCGAGCGCAGAAGCTGCCGGGCTGACGACGTCTTCCCACGGCGCGAGGTCGATGGGCGCGTCGATCGACGGCGCGGTGGCCGCTTGGTCGACGTGACGGATCTCGTCGTCGGCACGATGCGAGAACGCGGCATCGTCGATGCCGGGATTCCACCGTGCGTTCGATTCAGCGTCATCGAATGCAGGAGTGGACGAATCGCCGACCGGAGCCTGCGCGATACCGGATTCCGCCGGCATGAAGGCGTCGAGCACGATCGGTGCGCCGTCGTCGTAAGCGGGTGAGGTCGCGGATTCGGCCGGAACATGGGCGTCCTGGGCTGCGACGCCGTGCGCCGCGGAGACGAACGCGTTCGACGCGGCGGCCGATGCCGATGCCGCGACGCTGCCCGCTGCCGCGGTTACGCCGGCCACGGCAGCGGCTGGGGCCGCCGCGTGCGTCGCATCGCCCGACTGCGCGCCGCCCAGCGTCGCCCATTGCGCGGTGCTGGCCTCGATCGAGCGCAGCGTGTCGTGAACGCTCGGCGCCGGCGTAATCGGCGCGGCCGGCTTCTCGTTCCACGCATAGAGCGGCGCGCGCGCCGGCGCGGGGGGCGCCGAGCGGCGTCGGGCCGCGTCCGGCGACAGGCCGGCTGCCGTCGTGCCCGCGACCGGGAGCACCGGCGGACGCTGCGTTTGCGGCTGCGTACCGGCCGGTCGTGGCGTGACCGTGGCGCGCGGCGCCGTCTGCGTCAGCGCGGCGGTGGCCGGCCGCGCGGCGGTCGGACGCGGCCGGACGGGTTCGAATCCGGCCGGCAGCGGCGCCGGCGCGGGGCGCGGCATTTGCGCGTTCGCCGCGGCGCGCGCGAGGCTGGCGGTGCTGCCGGTGGTCGGCGGCGGCATCGCGCTGGCCGGGATCGGCGCGGCCGGCGCAGGCGTGCGCTGCGGCGCCGTCGGCTTCAGCCAGCCCGACGGCGCGACGGGCTCGGCAAAGGGACGCGGTGGCGTCTTGCTGCGCGGCTTCGGTCGCGCCTGCGGATCGGGTTTCCACACCGTCGGGCGCGAATACCGGCCGTTCTGGCGCGGCGCCATCGAGTTGACGGTGTGGGCGGTGGTCGGCTGTACGACGTCGTCGTCGCGATGCAGCGCGCTGCGCGGCAGGTCGGCGATCCCGCGCGCGTCGTCGTCGCCGCCGTCGCGCGACAGCTTGACGCCGAACGACGTGTCGACCCACGCGGCGAACTGCCGCCAGCCGATGCCGGTCAGCCAGGGCAAGCCGGCGAAGAACAGCACGACCATCGCGACCGGCGTGCCGATCGGGCCGAGCACGTGGGCGAAGCCGGCCGAGCACGCATGGCCGAGCGCGTTCGTGTCGGGGCCCGACAGCGGGCTCGTCAGCGTGACGCTTGAGACGAATACCGCGGCGAAGCCGAGCCACAGGCGGATCGAGCCGCGGCCGGCGAGCCCGGCGCCGCCGGGCAGCATCGCCTGCACGAGACGCCAGAAGAGAAGGAGGAACCAGACGGCGGAGATGCCGAACCAGCCGAAGACAACCGTGTGCATGCTTTGAAACAGGAGTGGGGAGGGGCGCGCGGGGCGCGACCCGCCGAGTTTAACCGGCCGGCGAACAAGACTCTAACGCGGCGTGATTCCGATTCACGCCGCGCGACGCACGTGGATCGCACATGCGCGTCGCGCGCCACGCGAAGGCGGTCGGTCGGCCTTCGCGCGCGCCGTGCATCAGGGGCTCCGGTGCGTGAACGTCAGTGTTGCGCCGGCCTGCGTCACGATCTGCAATTGCTGGGGCGCGCGCATCTGTACGCCGGTCTTCTCGATGTGGGCGAGCGCGTCGAGGTACGCGGATTCGAGCTGGCCGCCGAGCGTGTTCGGGCAGGCCATCCGCGTGCCGGCGAGCGGGCCGAAGCTCAGCAGGCCGTTCTTGATCGCGTAGGTGCCCATGTAGCGGTTGCAGCCCGAGAACCCGCTCGCGCGCCGGATGCCCGAGTCGGTCGACAGCGCGAGCCTGATCGGCTCGCCGTTGTCGCCGTGCGGGATCGCGCGTGGCGTGCCGTCGGCGTTCACCCAGCTGGTGAGTTCCCAGCTCGTGTCGTCGAGCAACTGGACGGCGGCCGGGTTGTACGGGTCGGGCGCGGGGGCGGCGGAATCGGGATGGGTCGGCATCGCGCAGGCGGCGAGAAGCGTGGCAAGCGTCAACGCGCAGAGCGGCGCGCGCAACGGGCGAAGCAGGCCGGTGCGTGCGCGTGCGGCGGCAGACAGGTGGGACATGAGCCTCGTTCCTCTTCGGATTCTGATCAAGGCGTAAGAGTAACGCACCCGCCCCGCGGCAGGCGAGCCGACACTTCGCGTGCGAAAACGTTCGCGGGGCGTCCACGGGCCTCGCGCGATCGCGCGCGGGTGCGGCCCAACCGCCCAAACCGGCTCCGATGCCCGTGTTAACATCGAAGCCGTTTTCGTCCTCCAACAGAACCAGCGGGAAATCACATGCAGATCGGTCAGCGGCTCGGTACGCCGCTTTCACCCTCGGCCACGCGCGTCATGCTGCTCGGCGCGGGCGAGCTCGGCAAGGAAGTCATCATCGCGTTGCAGCGTCTCGGCGTCGAAGTCATCGCGGTCGATCGCTATCCGGACGCACCGGGCCACCAGGTCGCGCATCGCGCGCACGTGATCGACATGACGGACCCGGCCGCGCTGCGGGCCATCGTCGAAGCCGAGCGCCCGCACCTGATCGTCCCCGAAATCGAGGCGATCGCCACCGACGCGCTCGCGGCGATCGAGGCGTCCGGTCTCGCCGAGGTGATCCCGACCGCGCGCGCGACGCAGCTCACGATGAATCGCGAAGGGATCCGCCGGCTCGCGGCCGAGGAACTCGGCCTGCCGACTTCCCCGTATGCGTTCGCGGATTCGTTCGAGGCCTTCAGCGGGGCCGTCGCGAAGATCGGCATGCCGTGCGTCGTGAAGCCCGTGATGTCGTCGTCGGGCAAGGGGCAGTCGGTCGTGAAGACCGCCGCCGACGTGCAAGCCGCGTGGGACTACGCGATGGCGGGCGGGCGCGTGAACCACGGCCGCGTGATCGTCGAGGGCTTCGTCGATTTCGACTACGAGATCACGCAACTGACCGTGCGCGCGATCGACCCGGCGACGCTCGACACGCGCACCTACTTCTGCGAGCCGGTCGGCCACGTGCAAGTGGCGGGCGACTACGTCGAATCGTGGCAGCCGCAGCCGATGAGCGCGGCGGCGCTCGAGAAGTCGCGCGAGATCGCGCACAAGGTGACCGAGGCGCTCGGCGGGCGCGGGTTGTTCGGCGTCGAGCTGTTCGTGCGCGGCGATGACGTCTGGTTCTCCGAGGTGAGCCCGCGGCCGCACGATACGGGCCTCGTCACGCTCGCGTCGCAGCGCCAGTCGGAATTCGAGCTGCATGCGCGGGCGATTCTCGGGCTGCCGGTCGATCCGGCGCTCGGCACGCCGGCCGCGTCGGCGGTGATCTACGGCGGGCTCGACGAGCGCTGGATCGCGTTCGAAGGCGTGCGCGACGCGCTCGCGGTGCCGGGCGCGGACCTGCGCCTGTTCGGCAAGCCGGAGAGTTTTGCGAAGCGGCGCATGGGCGTCGCGCTGGCGACCGGCGCGACCGTCGACGAAGCCCGCGAACGCGCGAAGCGCGCGGCCGCGGCCGTGCGGCCCGTGTCGGCGCGTTGACGGAACGAGGAGACGACGATGGCGTCGAGGTGGTTGCGTATTGGAAAGCTGGGCGCCGCGCTGGCGCTCATCGCGAGTCTCGCGGGCTGCGGCCTCGCGGCCGCGCCGTGCCGGGTGGCGTCGGCCGGGCTCAAGATCGTGCCGCTCGTCGGCCATGTCGCCGCGGCGCCGACCGATGCGTGCGCGGACGTGATCGATCCGTGATTCCGGCGGCCGACGCGATTTCCCGCAGCCTGATAAACAATAACCGCGCGCCCGCCGATGGCGCGCTTCCACCCGTCTCGTGAGAGGACCTGCATGATTCGCCCAACCCTCGCCGCGCTTGCGCTCGCCGGCAGTGCCGTTTCCATCGCGCATGCCGCGCAACTGACCGTCGAAGAGATCGACGCCGACGCGCGCCAGCCTACCGTCTACCAGTGCGCGAACCGCAAGGCGCCGGTGCGTGTGTCGTACTGGCTCGCGGGCAACGGCCAGAGCTTCGCGCTCGTGCCGGTCGACGGCAAGCAGATGCTGTTCGTCGACACGGTGTCGGGGTCGGGCGCGCGCTACCAGGCCGGCCGCTATACGTGGTGGACGAAAGGCAAGGAAGCGACGCTGCGCGACGAGATCGCCGACCCGAAGTCGCCGCCGCTGCTGGGCGATTGCGTGCAGGTCGATAAGAAAAAGAAGAAGGGCTGAGCAGCGGGCGCGGAGCCTGTTCGCCCTGACCGGTTGCGCCGGGCTGAAGGCCCGTACGCGCGGCCGACGGCGGGCATCCCGATGCGAGATTGCGCGATCGAACCCCTGATATTTTTCATCCGCCGATACGGCTACGCCGATCGGCCAGCCGCTCGCCTCCGCAGGCCGGGGCAGGCCCGCCGCGCGAACCGCCGTCGCGACCGTTCGCGGCGTTGTCACGGACAGATGCCCGCACGGTGCTACAATACGGCCCTTTCCGCCGGCATTCGCGCCGAACGGAGTCCGCACGGCCTGGCGTCCAGCGTTCGCATTGAACCGGTCCCAAGCGCCAGAGCGGCGCCGCGCGGCGCGCCGCGGCTCCGTCTATTTCCGAATTGTGATGAGCGCAGGCCCCGGCCGGCCTGACGCACGATGTCCCCGCCGCGCCTTTTGAGCGAAACGCCACCATGTCCGATTCTGTCGCCAAGCCCGTCGACGCAACCTTCGATCAATTCGGCCTTGCCCCCGATATCCTGAAAGCCATTGTCGAGCAGGGCTATACGACGCCGACGCCGATCCAGGCGCAGGCCATTCCGGTCGTGCTCGCCGGCCGCGACGTCATGGGCGCCGCGCAAACGGGCACCGGCAAGACCGCGAGCTTCTCGCTGCCGATCATCCAGCGCCTGCTGCCGCAAGCGAACACGAGCGCGTCCCCGGCGCGCCACCCGGTGCGGGCGCTGATCCTCACGCCGACCCGCGAACTCGCCGACCAGGTCGCCGCGAACGTGCACGCGTATGCGAAGCACACGCCGCTGCGCAGCGCGGTGGTGTTCGGCGGCGTCGACATGAACCCGCAATCGGCCGAACTGCGCCGCGGCGTCGAGATCCTGATCGCGACGCCGGGCCGCCTGCTCGACCACGTGCAGCAGAAGACGGCGAACCTCGGCCAGGTGCAGATCCTCGTGCTCGACGAAGCCGACCGGATGCTCGACATGGGCTTCCTGCCCGATCTGCAGCGCATCCTGAACCTGCTGCCGAAGGACCGTCAGACGCTGCTGTTCTCGGCCACGTTCTCGGGCGAAATCAAGAAGCTCGCATCGACCTACCTGCGTAACCCGCAGACGATCGAGGTCGCGCGCAGCAACTCGACGAACGCGAACGTCACGCAGATCGTCTACGACGTCGCGGAGGGCGACAAGCAGGCGGCCGTCGTGCAGTTGCTGCGCGATCGCGGCCTCAAGCAGGTGATCGTGTTCTGCAACAGCAAGATCGGCGCGAGCCGGCTCGCGCGCAATCTCGAGCGCGACGGCGTGGTCGCGTCGGCGATTCACGGCGACAAGACGCAGATCGAGCGGATGCAGGCGCTCGACGCGTTCAAGCGCGGCGAGATCGAAGCGCTGGTCGCGACCGACGTGGCCGCGCGCGGCCTCGACATCGCCGAGCTGCCGGCCGTGATCAACTTCGACCTGCCGTTCAGCGCGGAAGACTACGTGCACCGGATCGGCCGTACCGGCCGCGCGGGTGCGACGGGCGACGCGCTGTCGCTGTGCAGCCCGAACGAGCGCAAGCAGCTCGCCGATATCGAGAAGCTGATCAAGCGTCCGCTCGACGTGCAGACGCTCACGCTCGACAAGCCGGCGCGCCAGCGTCACGATGAACGTGGCGGCGAGCGCAATAGCGAGCGCGGTGGCGAACGAGGTGGCGAACGAGGTGGCGAGCGCGGCGGTCGGCGCGATCGCGACGAGCATCGCGGTGCATCGGGTCGCCGGTCGGGCAGCACCGAGCGCGGCGGCCATCATCGCCGCCACGAAGCGCCGGTCGATGATTTCTTCCTGAAGCCGTACGAGCCGTCGGCGTCCGCGAAGCAGCCGGACGACGCGCAGCCCGCGCAGCAGCCGGAAAAGAAAGGGCCGAAGCGCCAGGTCGCCGCGCTGCTCGGCGGCTTCGGGATGCCGCGCAAGCCGTCGGCGTAAGCCGGGCGGAGCGCAGCGGCGGCGCGTCGGCGCTGCCGGACAAGCGGGTGCATGCGACGAGCATGTGCCCGTTTTTCATTGGGCGACGCGATCGGGGCGGGGAGTGCGCGCGGCCGCGAAAGCTTGCCGCGTGCGGGATTGGATATTTTGATGCGGTGTCGCAGCGGACGAGGTGCTCCGGCTTCCGTCACGCTTTCATGCGGTCGGATGCGCCGCTGACGGATGCCGGAACGCAGTCGCTACGGGCCGGTGTCGCGCAGGCGGTTCAACCGGCGCGCGGCCCGAAGCGACGTGCCCACGCGTCGGTCGCGGCCGCGTAGAACGCGTCGATCGTATGGCCCGGTAGATCGCCGCCTTCCGCCAGACCGAGATGCGCTGCCGCCGCCCGCAGCGCCGGCAGCGGATCGTGGCGCTCGAGCGCCGTCGCGCCCGTCTGCTTGCTGAGCTTTTCGCCGTTCGCATCGACGACGACCGGCACGTGCAGGTATGCGGGCGTCGGCACGCCGACGCAGCGCTGCAGATAGATCTGGCGCGCGGTCGAATCGAGCAGATCGGCGCCGCGCACGACGTGCGTGATACCGGCGTCGGCATCGTCGACGACGACCGCGAGCTGATACGCCCATTGGCCGTCCGCGCGTTTCAGCACGAAATCGCCGACTTCGGTCGCGAGGTTCTGCGATTGCGTGTGCTGCCAGCGGTCGTCGAACGTGACGACCGCGTCGCTGCCGTCCGGCACGCGCAGCCGCCATGCGCGTGCAGGCTTGCCGTGCAGGCCGGTGCGGCAGGTGCCCGGATACGCGAGCGTCGTGTGGCGTTCATGCGCGGCGCGCAGCGAATCGGCGATTTCCTTGCGCGTGCAGCCGCACGGATACACGCGCCCCGCCGCGACGAGCCGCTCGAGCGCGGCCGCGTAGGCCGCGTCGCGCGTACTCTGCCAGACGGGCGGTTCGTCGGGCGTCATCCCGAAATGCGCGAGCGTCGCGAGGATGTCGTCGGCCGCGCCGGGCACCGTGCGCGGGCCGTCGAGATCCTCGATGCGCACGAGCCAGATGCCGTCGTGCGCGCGTGCGTCGAGCCAGCTCGCGAGCGCGCCGACCAGTGAGCCGAAATGCAGCGGCCCGGTGGGCGAGGGCGCGAAGCGGCCGCGATAGCCGGGGTTCATCGGCGGGGCGCGGTGAGACGTGGGGGAGGCGCGCCGTTACGCGGCGCTGGCTGCCTGCGCGCAGGCCGGGCACGACTGGCCGGGCACGTAGCTCGGCGATCGTTGCGCTTCCGGCGTGACGACCGCGCGACACGCGAAGCACGTGACGTTCTCGGTGGGCTGGAGTTGCGGATTCAGCGCGGTGCGGTAATCGAACACGAAGCAGTCGCCGTGATAGTGGGCGCCGCCGACTTCCTCGAAGTACTTCAGGATCCCGCCTTCGAGCTGGTACACGTTGTCGATGCCGATTTCCTTCATGTGGATCGCGGCTTTCTCGCAGCGGATGCCGCCGGTGCAGAACGACACGACCGTCTTGCCTTCGAGATCGGCGCGGTTCGCGTCGATCACTTCCGGGAATTCGCTGAACTTGTCGATCCGGTAGTCGAGCGCGTTGTCGAACGTGCCGACGTCGACTTCGAACGCGTTGCGCGTGTCGAGCATCACGACCGGGCGGCCCGTGTCGTCGTGGCCGCGGTCGAGCCACGTCTTCAGCGTGCGCGCATCGACGAACGGCGCGCGGCCGAGTTCCGGCTTGATCGCGGGCTTCTTCATCGTGATGATCTCGCGCTTCAGGCGCACGAGCATGCGGCGGAACGGCTGCGAGTCGGACAGGCTTTCCTTGAACTGCAGCGTCGCGAACTTGCCTTCGAACAGCGGATCGTGGCGGATGTACGCGATGAACGCGTCGGTGGCTTCGCGCGTGCCGGCGATGAACAGGTTGATGCCTTCCGGCGCGAGCAGGATCGTGCCGCGCAGGCCGAGTTCGTTGCAGCGGGCGGTGACGAGCGGACGCCATTGCTCGTTCGCGTCGAGCGACACGAAGTGGTAGGCGGCGAGGTTGACGATAGTCATGATGGTCCGACGGGAAAACGGCCGCACGGTGGCCCGCAAAAAAGGGTGCGAAGCCGGGGCGTTGATTCGAAAAACCGTATTATCCCGCAAACGGCGCGGGCATCGGTATCCGGCCGATCGGCCAGCCGCGCGACGCGTCGTCGCGTGCATCGGCCGAACGGCCAAAGCGGGCATTTTTTGGGCAGCCTGCGCGGCGAGGCGGCTACAATAGCGCCCATGTCAGATCCTCGCTTCGTCCATCTTCGCGTTCACTCCGAATTCTCGATCGCCGACGGCATCGTGCGCATTGACGACATCGTCAAGGCGGCCGCCGCGGACGGTCAGGGCGCGCTCGCGCTCACCGATCTCGGCAACGCATTCGGTCTCGTCCGTTTCTACCAGGAAGCCCGCGGCAAGGGTATCAAGCCGATCGCCGGCTGCGACGTCTGGATAGCCAATCCGGACGACCGCGACAAGCCGTCGCGGCTGCTGCTGCTGGTCAAGGACAAGGTCGGTTACCTGAATCTCTGCGAGCTGCTGTCGAAGGCGTGGCTCACGAACCAGTACCGCGGCCGCGCGGAACTCGACGCGAGCTGGCTCGACGGCGAGCTCGCGCAGGGGCTGCTCGCACTGTCGGGCGCGCAGCAGGGCGATATCGGGCTCGCGCTGGCCGCGGGCAACGAAGAAGCCGCGCGCCGTCACGCCGAGCGCTGGGCGCGGGTGTTTCCGGGCGGCTTCTACATCGAGCTGCAGCGTTACGGCCAGCCGGGCGCCGAGGCATACATCCAGCAGGCCGCGACGCTCGCCGCGTCGCTGAAGCTGCCGGTCGTCGCGACGCACCCGACGCAGTTCATGACCGACGACGATTTCACCGCGCACGAGGCGCGCGTGTGCATCTCGGAAGGCGACATCCTCGCGAACCCGCGGCGCCAGAAGCGTTTCACGACCGACCAGTATTTCCGCACGCAGGACGACATGGCCGCGCTGTTCGCCGACCTGCCGTCGGCGATCGCGAACACGGTCGAGATCGCGAAGCGCTGCAACCTGAAGCTCGAGCTCGGCAAGCCGAAACTGCCGCTGTTCCCGACGCCGGACGGCATGTCGCTCGACGACTACCTGGTCCAGCTGTCGAAGGAAGGGCTCGAGACCCGCCTCGCGCAGTTGTATCCGGTCGAAGCCGAGCGCGACGCGCAGCGCGACACGTACTACAAGCGCCTCGAATTCGAGTGCGGGACCATCACGAAGATGGGCTTTCCCGGCTACTTCCTGATCGTCGCGGACTTCATCAACTGGGCGAAGAACAACGGCGTGCCGGTCGGCCCGGGCCGCGGCTCGGGCGCCGGCTCGCTGGTCGCGTACGCGCTCGGCATCACCGATCTCGATCCGCTGCGCTACAACCTGCTGTTCGAGCGCTTCCTGAACCCGGAACGCGTGTCGATGCCCGACTTCGACATCGACTTCTGCCAGCACGGCCGCGATCGCGTGATCCAGTACGTGAAGGAGAAATACGGCGCGGACGCCGTGTCGCAGATCGCCACGTTCGGCACGATGGCCGCGAAGGCGGCCGTGCGCGACATCGGCCGCGTGCTCGACCTCGGCTACATGTTCACCGACGGCGTCGCGAAGCTGATTCCGTTCAAGCCCGGCAAGCACGTGACGATTGCCGACGCGATGAAGGAAGAGCCGCAGCTGCAGGAGCGCTACGACCACGAGGACGAAGTCCACCAACTGCTCGATCTCGCGCAGCGCGTCGAGGGCTTGACGCGTAACGTCGGGATGCACGCGGGCGGCGTGCTGATCGCGCCCGGCAAGCTGACCGATTTCTGCCCGCTGTACACGCAGGGCGACGACGGCGGCGTGGTCAGCCAGTACGACAAGGACGACGTCGAAGCCGTCGGCCTCGTGAAGTTCGACTTTCTGGGCCTCACGACGCTGACGATCCTCGACTGGGCCGAGCGCTACATCCGCCGCCTCGATCCGTCGAAGGCCGACTGGTCGCTCGCGCAGGTGCCGCTCGACGATCCGGCGTCGTTCCAGATCCTGAAGAAGGCCAACACGGTCGCGGTGTTCCAGCTGGAAAGCCGCGGGATGCAGGGCATGCTGAAGGATGCGCAGCCCGACCGCTTCGAGGACATCATCGCGCTCGTGTCGTTGTACCGTCCGGGCCCGATGGACCTGATCCCGAGCTTCTGCGCACGCAAGCACGGGCGCGAGAAGGTCGACTATCCGGATCCGCGCGTCGAACCCGTCCTGAAAGAGACCTACGGCATCATGGTCTATCAGGAGCAGGTGATGCAGATGGCGCAGATCATCGGCGGCTATTCGCTCGGCGGCGCGGACTTGCTGCGTCGCGCGATGGGCAAGAAGAAGCCCGAGGAGATGGCCAAGCATCGCGAGATCTTCGCCGAGGGTGCGGCGAAGAACGGCCTCACGCGCGAGAAATCCGACGAGATCTTCGACTTGATGGAGAAGTTCGCGGGCTACGGCTTCAACAAGTCGCACGCGGCCGCGTATGCGCTGCTCGCGTATTACACCGCGTGGCTGAAGGCGCACCATCCGGCCGAATTCATGGCGGCCAACATGACGCTCGCGATGGACGACACCGACAAGGTGAAGATCCTGTTCGACGACTGCGTCGTGAACAACCTCGCCGTGCTGCCGCCGGACATCAACCAGTCGCATTACCGGTTCGAGCCGGTCGCGCAAGCCGACGGCAAGCGCTCGCGCACGATCCGCTACGGGCTCGGCGCGGTGAAGGGCAGCGGCCAGAACGCGATCGAGGAAATCCTGCGTGCGCGCGAGGAAAAGGCGTTCACCGACCTGTTCGACTTCTGCGAACGGATCGACCGGCGCGTCGTCAACCGCCGCACGGTCGAGGCGCTGATCCGCGCCGGCGCGTTCGACTCGCTGAACCCGAACCGTGCGCAGTTGATCGCGTCGGTGCCGCTCGCGATGGAAGCGGCCGATCAGGCCGAAGCGAACGCGATGCAGGCCGGGCTGTTCGACATGGGCGCCGAGTCGCCGCATGCGCACGCGCTCGTCGACGAACCCGCGTGGGACGACAAGCGCCGCCTGCAGGAAGAAAAGGCCGCGCTCGGCTTCTACCTGTCCGGTCATCTGTTCGACGCGTATCGCGAAGAAGTGCGCCGCTTCGTGCGACAGAAGGTCGGCGACCTGAAGGAAGGGCGCGACAAGCTCGTCGCCGGCATCATCGCGTCGCTGCGCACGCAGATGACCCAGCGCGGCAAGATGCTGATCGCGCTGCTCGACGACGGCTCCGGCCAGTGCGAGATCACGATCTTCAACGAACAGTTCGAGGCGAACAAGGCGCTGTTCAAGGAAGACGAGCTGCTGATCGTGCAGGGGCAGGCGCGCAACGACGCGTTTACCGGCGGCATCCGCTTCACCGCCGATACCGTGATGGATCTCGAACGTGCCCGCAGCCGCTATGCGCAGGCCGTGCGGCTGACGATGAACGGCAACGCCGACGCGCTCGCGCTGCGCCGCGTGCTCGAGCCGCACGTGTCGAACGACGATCCGGCCGCGGCGAACGTGGTCGAAGCGCCCGCGCCGCGCGGCGGGGGGCGCGATGGCGGTCGGCGCCCGCCGGCGCCGCTGCCGAACGGGCTTGCCGTCCAGATCCACTACAGCAACGCGCGCGCGCAAGGCGAAATGCGCCTGGGCGACGCGTGGCGCGTGAAGCCGAGCGACGTGCTGCTGGCGGATCTGCGCGCGGCGTTCGACGGCAGCGTCGTCGAAATCACGTACTGACCGCGCCCCGCTTCGGCGGCGGTCGCGCAGAGGCGGCCCGCCGCATCGCCATCGTGCGGTGCGGCGGGCCGTTTTTACGTGTGGCGGCAGCCGGGGTCTTGGGCTGGCCATCCGGACGCTATACAATCCCGCGCTAACCGTCCGAACGCGACGCGTGCCGCGGGTTCGCATGGCGAGCATCGCCGATAGCGCGCGTAAACAGGGGCGGGATCCGTGCGGCGTGCGGCAGCGCGCGGCACGGTAAGCCCTCGGACCAGGATGCCGTGGAACGGCCCGTCGCGACGATAAAAACTGATTGTCCCCACATGACCATGGCCAATGGAAACCCGCCGCAGCGGATCCTCGTGATCCGGATTGATTTTCTGGGCGACATGCTGTGCACGACGGCGTTTCTCGGCGCGCTGAAGGCGCGTTGGACGGGCGCGGAGCTGCATGTGGTCGCGAACCGCTACAACGCGGCCGCGCTGGCCGGAAACCCGGACGTGGATACGATCCACACCTACGTGTACAGCCGCCAGTGCGAGCGCAACGATCGTCCCGGCCGGATGCGCGCATTCCTCGACCGGCTGCGCCTCGTGCGCCGTCTGCGCCGCTTGCGGTTCGACCTCGTGATCGTGCCGAACGGCGGCATGCATCGCAGCAGCATGCAGTTCGCGCGCCAGCTTCGCGCGAAGGATTGCCGCTGGCACGATGCCGAGACCGAATTCGACGATCGCAAGCCCGAGCATGTCGCGCGGCGGCCGATGTGCCACGAAGCGTTGTCGGGCTTCCGGCTCGTGCCCGAACTCGGTTGCGCCGATCTCGATCGCCTCGCGCTGTCGGTGCATCCCGATCGCACGCTGCAGGAAACGTGGCATCGGCTGCTCGGCGCGCGCATGAGGCCGCGCGTCGGGCTGTTCGTGTCGAACAAGGCGGTCGAGCGCCGCTGGCCCGCCGACCGCTGGCGCGACCTCGGCGAGCGCCTCGCACCGGTCGCCGACGTGATCGTGTTTCGCGATCCGGCCATCGGCCACGCTGCCGAAGGCGAGTTGTGGCGCGACGTGAATGCACGGCATGTCGCACCTTCGTCGGTCGCCGAGCTGGTGGCGGCCGCGAGCCTGCTCGATGCGATCGTCTCGGCCGACAGCGCGCCCGTGCATCTTGCGTCGGCGCTCGGCGTACCGGTGGCCGCCCTGTTCGAGGATCGTCCCGAGAAATACCTGCGCTGGCATCCGCTCGGCGTGCCGCACGTGATCCTGCGCGCGGGCCCGACCGTCGACGCGATCGGTATCGATGCGGTCGAGCGCGCGGTGCGCCACCTGCTGCCGCAGGCCGGCCATCGCGACGAAGCCGCGGCCGGTACGGCGCTCGCGCAACCGGCCGCCGCCACGTCACCTGCGATCGCGCCGATCGCATCGTAGCGCCGGGCGCGTCGTGCGGCCGCGTCCCGCACGACGCTGCGCCGGCGGGGCCGCATCGCGGCAGCCTGTGCGCCGGTGCGCGATGCCGCGCCGGCTGCTGCAAAATCCTGTACATTGCCAGCCTTGTTCAGCCAGCCAGACGATCACCGTGGCCCTGTTTTCCTCCGCCCGTCCGCCCAGAACCATCCTCGTTGCCGCGCCGCGCCGTATCGGCGACGTGCTGCTGACGACACCGCTCGTCCGGTCGCTGAAGGCCCGCTGGCCGGACGCGCAGATCGACATGCTGGTGTTTCGCGGCACCGAGGGCGTGCTCGAGCACAATCCGGACGTGCGGCGCGTGATCGTGGTCGCGCAGCGCGCGGGGTTCGGCGAGCGGCTGCGCGACGCGCTGTCGATGTGGCGCCGCTACGATCTCGCGTGCGCGGCGCTGAGTTCCGACCGGCCGCGTTTCTACAGCTGGTTCGCCGGCCGCAAGCGGGTCGGCCTCGTCGACCCGAACCGCGTCACGTGGCTCACGCGGATGATGCTGAACGGGATCGCGATCAATCACCATGAATCCGCACATACGGTCGTCAGTACGCTCGCGCTTGCGCCGGTGATCGGCATCGAGCCGGTGTCCGAGGTCGTCGCGCCCGGCATCGGCGACGATCCCGCGCGGCGCGCACGTTTCGACGCGTGGCTCGCCGAGTCGCCCGCGATCCGCGCCGGCAAGCCGCTGGTCGTGCTGCATCCGTATCCGATGTTCCGCTACAAGCAATGGCGGCTCGACGGCTGGGTAGAGATGATCGGCTGGTTGCGCGAGCAGGGCTTCGCGGTCGCGCTGTCGGGCGGCCCGGCCGATCGCGAGCGCGAGTATGCGGAGCAGGTCGCGAGCGAGGCGGGTGGCGACGTGCTGAACCTGGTCGGCCGCCTGACGTTCGGCGAGAGCGCGGAGCTCGTGCGGCGCGCGCGGCTCTTCATCGGGCCCGACACCGGCGCGACGCACGTCGCGGCCGCGACCGGCACCGACACGATCGCGCTGTTCGGGCCGTCCGACCCCGTGCGCTGGGGGCCGTGGCCGCAGCACTGGCCCGCGACCGAGAATCCGTGGTCGCTGCGCGGCTCGGGCCGGCACGGGAACGTGTGGCTGCTGCAAGGGGAAGGCGACTGCGTGCCGTGCCGGCACGAAGGCTGCGAGCGTCATGTCGACAGCCGCAGCGACTGCCTCGTTCATCTCAGTGCGCAGCGCGTGAAGGCCGCGGCAGCCGAGATGCTCGGGCTGAATCCGCCGGGCCCGGCCGACATCGTCGTCGACACGTCGCGGCTGCACCGCACCGGATCCGACTGACGCGCGGCAAGCGCGCGTTTTTCTTCGTTCGCAGGGGGCGTGTTTCGCGGAGAGCCGCGCGGCTCGCCCGCATCGGCGGTGGATGTCCGCTGCCCCGAACCCGGCCGGGCAGGGCAGCGGAACGTATGCCGGCGTGCGTTACACGCTGCGCCGGATCGCCGACGTTTCGCGCGGCAGCGCTTCGCCGCGTTCGCCGCAACCGAGCAGGATGCCGGCCAGCAGCACGATCAGGTGCCCTTCGGCGAAATCCAGCAGCAGCGAATTCGCGAGGCTGCCGATCGCGAAGATCGCGAGCCACCCGAGCAGCAAGTGCTGCGAGCGCGGATCGAGCGTACGGCTGCCGCGCGCGATCTGCACGATCAGGTTGACGAACAGCAGCAGGCCGATCGTACCGAGCTGCACGGCCATCAGCAGGTATTCGTTGTGCGGGTTCGACGTGAGCTGCCCTTCGGCGGCCGTCTTGCCGGCCGTGAGCTTCTCGAATTCGGATTCGAGGCCGCCCGCACCGTAGCCGATCACCGGGCGCTGCCGATACAGCTCCAGCCCCTTCTTGTACCACTCGAGGCGCAGCCCGGTCGACGTGGCCGCATCGCTCTGCCGGTATTGCTGCACTTCCGTCACGACCTTCGTCAGCCGGCCGTTGTGGACCGTGCATGCAGCAACCACGAGCGCGACGCCCGCCAGGACGAGCACGCCGGCGGCAAGCCCCGCGCGCAGCGCGGACTGCCGGCGCAGCAACAGCACGAAACGCACCGCGACGACGAGGATCAGCAGCAGCGCGATGACCTGTCCCGTGCGTCCCTGCAGCATCACGAACACGTTGACGAGCGACCACGCGGCGACGGCCGCATAGGCGGCGCGCGACAGCGCCGTGCGGGCCGCGAGCGCGAGATCGGCCGCCTGGTAGAACAGCAGCGCGCCGAACATGCCGGCCGCGATGTGGTTCTTGAACACCCACGCGCGCGACAGCGGCAGTTGGGTCGCATACGCCGGCCCGATCGCGGTGAGCCCGAGATAGTTGGTCGTCGACAGCAGCAGGATCACGCACAGCGTGCCGAACCAGCAGCGCCGCACGATCGGCGCCCAGTTCGAATGACGGAACGCGAGCACGGCGAACGGCAGCAGCAGCAGCTTGTCGTACTTCGCGACCCAGTTCCACGCCTTGTTGTGCGGCGCGACCGTATAGGTGACGCTCGCGGCCAGGATCAGCAGCGCCGCGAGCGAAGCCGGGTCGGCGACGAACGAGCGCAGGTCGCGCCAGAACTCGGGGGAGATCACGAGCGCGGCGGCGAACAGCCCGCAGAACACGTTGGTCAGCGCGGTCGAAACGGGCACCATGCAGAGCGCGGCGACGGCGAATGCGCGGGCGGCGGTCAGGCGCCGCGTGGCGGGAGCGGAAAACGAAAGCATCGGAACCTGTCGTATGGACGAATGCGGCTTGCGGGCATCTGCGCCGCGTCGCTTATCCCGGCGAGAGACCCGGGACGAACGGCGCAGTATACGCGAAGCAGGGCAGGTTTCCGTGCGGTTTTCGGGGCGGGATCAGCTGAACGCGCGCTTGATCCGCGAGCGCAGCAGCGCGCGCTTGAGGCGGCCTTCCACCACCGGTGTATCGAGCGCGATCTGCGTGCCGAGCGGCTCGCCGCGATGCAGGTAGTAGCGGTCGAACGTCGCCTGCGTCATGCCCCATTTGTTCAGGAACTGGCGGCGGCCGTCGTTCTTGACGATCTTGCCGGTGCTCTTCTGCTGGAAGTGGTACACGAGGCTTTCGCCGACGCCGACGAAGATCCGGCAACCGGCGTCCCAGAATTTCATCGAGAAGTCGTTGTCGCTGCTCATGCCCGGCGACAGCTCGCTGCTGTAGCCGCCGATGCGGTTCCACCAGTCGCGGTGCACGAGCGTCGGCGGCCAGGTCGAGCCGAGCCAGTCGGCACGCACCAGCTTCGGAGTCGCGGCGACGAGGCCCGCCGCGTCGAACTGCTCGGCGTCGCGGCCGAAATTGCTGACGACCACGCACGGGTTGCGCGTGTCGACCGGCTCGACCATCGTGCCCGACAGCATGAACAGGTCGGTGGGCATCTGTTCGATGCGGCGCACGAGCGCCGTGTCCCAGCCCGGGCAGCAGAACATGTCGTCGTTCATGTAGACCACGTAGTCGCGCGTGGCGCGCGCGGCGGCCAGGTTGACCGCATGGCAGATGCCGATGTTGGTCGGCGACGCGGTGTGTTCGATCCCTTCGTTGCGCACCCAGTCGAGGGTGCCGTCCGAGCCGTCGTTCACGTGCACGATGATCTGGTGGTCGTACGCGGAATGCCGGCGCAGGCTGTCGACGACGAGCTTGAGGTACGGCAGGTTGTTCCAGGTCGGGATGATGATGGAGAACATGGCGGTCGGATTCGGTGGTCGTCGTGACGGGCGGCGCGCAGCGCGGCCGCTCGGGCGGGCACGCACGGTGCGCGCAACCCGGCATTGTAACGCCGCGCCGATCGCGCACCGGGCGGGTGCCTAGCGTGTCGGCTCGTGACCGAGCTTCAGGAAGCGGTAGTACACGGTTTCCGCGTTGAACACCGCGATCATGAAGCCCGCGCGGCCGTCGAGGAACCCGCGCCGCAGCACGTAGGTTCGCACGAACGCCCACGCGCCGCGGCCGAGCGCCTTGCCGAAGCCGCCGCGCTGGCCGGCCGCGCGGCGCTGGCGCGCGCCGGCCGTCGAATACGCGTCGAGCTTGCGCACGACCGTTTCGAAATCCTCGTACGAGTAGTGCATCAGCTTGCCGGTCAGGCGCTGCGCGGCGGTATCGAATACGAGGCGCTCGTGCACGAGATCGTCCGAGAACCGTGCGGCGCCGCGCCGGAACAGCCGCGGCACCCAGTCCGGATACCAGCCGCTGTGATGGATCCACTGGCCGCAGAAGCTCGACAGCCGGTCGAGCGCATAGACCTGCGCGGCCGGCGCGCGGATCGCGTCGCGGATCGACCGCGCGAGTTCCGGCGTGACGATTTCGTCGGTATCGAGCGACAGGATCCAGTCGGTGCCGAGCGCGTCGAGCGCGCGGTTCTTCTGCGGGCCGAAGCCCGGCCAGTCGCGCTCGACGATCACGCGCGCGCCGTGCGCCTGCGCGATCGCGACGGTATCGTCGGTGCTGCCGCCGTCGATCACGACGACGTCGTCGGCGAACGACAGCGCATCGAGACACTGCGCGAGCCGCGCGGATGCGTTGAGGGCGATGAGGGCGACGCCGAGGGAGGGTTCAGCCATGAAATCGTCGGAAAGGCGGAGAAAACGGTGAGCGGCAGTATACCTTCGGCCCGGCCGCGGCCCGCATCGGCGACGGGCGTGCCCGCGGGGGCGGTGCAGCTATAATGTTGAGCCCTTTCCGGCACCCGCCCGACGGGGCGCACACCCGGGCGGCCACGCGCCGGGCGCCGCATCGCGGCTCAAGAAGGATTGCCTTGGAAACCCAGAACACTCTTCGCAAACCGATGGACGGCACCGGCACGTCGCCGCTCACGGTCCTCAAGCGCCTGTGGCCGTACATCCGGCCGCTCGTCGGCATCGTGGTGCTCGCCGTGATGACGATGGGCGTCGTCGCGGCCACCGAAGCCGGCATTCCGGCGCTGCTCAAGCCGCTGCTCGACCACGGCTTCGGCTCGCACGGCAGCGACAGCGCGAAATGGTACGTGCCGATCGCGGTGATCGGCCTCGCGCTGGTGCGCGGCGTCTCGCAGTACACGTCGAATTACCTGCTCAACTACGTATCGAACCGCATCCTGCTGCAGCTGCGGCTCGAAATGTTCCAGCGGATGCTCCACACGGGCGCGTCGTTCTTCCAGCGCGAAACCGCGAGCACGGTAATCAACGCGATCGTGTTCGAGGTCAACCAGATCCTGTCGGTGCTGACGGGCGTGATGGTCACGCTCGTGCGCGACTCGCTGACGGTGATCTTCCTGCTCGGCTACCTGTTCTACCTGAACTGGCGGCTCACGCTGATCGTCGCGGTGATCCTGCCGGGCATCGGCTGGCTCGTCAGCAAGATCAACCGCCGGCTGCGCCGCCTGAACCGCGAGCACCAGACGCTGACCAACGAACTGTCGTACATCGTCGAGGAGACGGTCGGCGGCTACAAGGTCGTCAAGGTGCACAACGGCGAAGCGTACGAGATGGACCGCTTCACGACGATGAGCAAGCGCCTGCGCGGCTATGCGATGCGCATGACGATCTCGGGCGGCCTCGCGCAGCCGCTCACGCAGTTCCTCGCGTCGATCGCGCTCGCGGTCGTGATCACGATCGCGGTCGTGCAGTCGTCGAACGACCAGACGACGGTCGGCGGCTTCGTCGCGTTCGTCACGTCGATGCTGCTGGTGATCTCGCCGCTCAAGCACCTGATCGACGTCAACCAGCCGCTGCAGCGCGGGATGACGGCCGCCGAGCTGATCTTCGGGCTGATCGACGAGCCGGCCGAGCCGCAAGGCGGCGGGCGGCCGCTGTCGCACGCGCGCGGCGAGATCGAGTTCCGCTCCGTGTCGTTCGATTACGGCGCGGCCGAACGGCCGACGCTCGACCGCATCTCGTTCAAGGTCGCGCCGGGCGAAATGATCGCGCTCGCCGGCCCGTCCGGGAGCGGCAAGACGACGCTCGTGAACCTGCTGCCGCGCTTCTTCGACCCGACGGACGGCACGATCCTGGTCGACGGCGTGCCGGTTGCCGACTACGATCTTCACGCGCTGCGCAGCCAGATGGCGATGGTGAGCCAGGACGTCGTGCTGTTCAACGACACGATCGCCGCGAACGTCGCCTACGGGCAGACGCCCGACCGCGCGCGCGTGCAGGCCGCGCTCGAGGCCGCGAACCTCGCCGACGCGGTCGCCGCGATGCCCGACGGGCTCGATACGCTGGTGGGCGGCAACGGGATGCGGTTGTCCGGCGGCCAGCGCCAGCGGCTCGCGATTGCGCGCGCGATCTACAAGGACGCGCCGATCCTGATCCTCGACGAAGCGACGTCGGCGCTCGATTCGGAGTCGGAGCGCCACGTGCAGGCCGCGCTCGAGCGGCTGATGGAAGGCCGGACGACGCTGGTGATCGCGCACCGGCTGTCGACGATCGAGCGCGCGGACCGCATCCTCGTGCTCGAGTCCGGCAAGATCGTCGAGGAGGGCAGCCACGACGAACTGCTGCGCCACGGCGGCCTCTACGCGCACCTGCACCGGATCCAGTACCAGCAGCAGGCGGCGTGACGCGCGGTCATGCGGCCGGCCGTGTGCTAGTCTTCATCGGGCAAGCCCGGTCGTTTCTTGTTCGACGTGACACCACGGAGGGAAGGACAATGAAGAGGATGCACGGCACGATGCTGGCCGCACTGATCGCGGCCGGCTGCGCCGCCACCACGGCGATGGCGCAGGATCACGGCAACCACGGCAATCGCGATGACCACGGCGGCCCCGGCATGCATCGCGGGCATGGCCCGAAACATGTGCCGCCCGGCCACGCGATGCATCGCGACGACGTGCCGCCGCGCTGGGCCGACGGGCCGCGCCGCGACTGGCACAAGGGCGACCGGCTGCCGGACGAATTCCGCGATCGTCAATACGTGGTCGACGACTGGCGCGGCTATCACCTGAGCGCGCCGCCGCGCGGCTATCACTGGGTCGGCGTCGGCGGCGACTACCTGCTCGTGCAGATCGGCTCGGGCATCGTGCTGCGGGTCGGTCCGTAACCGCCCGGCCCGTCCCCGTCACCGTCACGCAGCGTTCCGATCGTTCATCCGGCTGCCGGGCGCGTTGCCCGGCGCCGCGTTACTTTGCCGCCGCGCGGCGGAACCAGCGCCGCTCGATGCTCGACATCGCCCAGCACACGCCCAGCGCGCACACCGTGCCGAGCGTCACTTCGCCGAACCGGATCAGCGGAACGTCCCACAGCGGGCCGTTGCCGGGGAACAGCAGCACGATCGTCGCGGTCACGCCGCCGAGCCGTGCCGCGCTGCCGATGTTCAGGCACCAGCAGCAGACGATCACGACCGCGACCGTGATCGCATACGCAACGAGGCGATCGCCGCCCAACGCCGCACCGGCGAAGCCGAGGACGCCGCCGACCATCGCACCGATGAACTGGTCGCGCGACAGCGACATCGTGTCCGAGTAGTTGTGCTGCGTGACGGCGATCGCGGTGATCGCCGCCCACACCGCCTGCTCGCTATGCACCGCGCGGCCGATCGCATACGCGAGGCACGCGCCGCACACGGCCTGCACCGCCATCAGCCCGCCTTGCGCGAGCCGCTCGCTGAATGACAGCCCCTTGAACAGATCGAAGATCGACTGCTGGATCTGCTGGCGGGCTTCGTTGAGTGTCCTGATCGTATCCATCGTGCATCGGCCAAGAAGCGGGTAGCGGCGGCGCGCCGCCGTCAATGCGCCTGTTCGGGCGAGGCGGGCGCCGGTTCGTCGGCTGTCGCGTCGCCGTTGTCGACGCGCGTTTCGGGCATCACGAGCCAGACCAGCAGCACCGCGAGCGCGCCTGCCGCGGCGAGCCCGAAGAAACTGACCGCGTTGCCGAAGTGATCGGCGACGTAGCCGGCCACGGCCGTGCTGAGCGTCGCGCCGATCCCGGCCGCGAGCCCGAACAGCCCGATACACAGGTTGTAGCGGCCCTTGCCGCCCGCGACGTCGGCCGCGATCAGCGGCAGCATCACGCCGAACACGGCCGCGCTGATGCCGTCGAGCATCTGCACCGGCACGAGCAGGTACGGGCTGCTGACGCCGGCGAACAGCAACGCGCGCACCGGCAGCGCGGAGAAGCCGAGCAGCAGGATCGGCCGGCGCCCCCAGCGCTGCGCGGAACGGCCGACCCACGGCGACAGCATCGCGACGATCGCCTGCGGCACGATGATGCACGCGGCGATCACGAGCTGCACGTTCTCGCCCATCCCGGCCGTGACTTCGCCGGCCGCGAGGTTCAGCATCGCGGCGTTCGACAGGTGGAACAGCACGACACAGGCCGCGAAGATCAGCATCCGGCGATCGCGCAGCAGTTCGAGCAGTGTTTCGCGCTCGCCGGCTTCGTCGACGTCGTCAGGCTTCGACGACTGCGGAATCACCTGGTGCGTCGGCTGGATCATCGCGAGCGCGAACAGCGCGGGCAGCGCCAGCACGGCGGTCAGCCAGAACACCGCGCGCGCGGAGAAGTATTCGCCGGTGAGCCCCATCAGGCCCGCCGCGACCGCGCTGCCGATCGACGCCCAGCGCGCGTTGCGGCCGAGCCGGTCGCCGAGGTCGGCGCGGCCGACGAGCGAGAACGAGATCGCGGCCATCGCCGGCACCAGCATGCAGCTCGCAAAACCGTGGAACACCTCGGCGGCGATTACCGGCACGATCGTCGGGCTCGACGCGAGCAGCACCGCGGACAGGATGATGGCCGCGATCGCCCACGCGGCCGCGCCCTTCTTGTTCTTCAGCGCATCGACGGCCGCGCCGCCCGGCACCTGGCTGACCATCGCACTGATCGTGCCGATCGACAGCACCATGCCGATCTCGCCCTGCGTCCACTTGTGCGACGCGAGGTAGGACGCGATGAACGGACCGAACCCGGTTTGAACGTTTGCAACGAAAAAGTTGAGCCAGTCGAGGGCCCGGAGACTGCGAACGCTGACGGAATGCTTGATCGTCATCGGGTGGCACTCGCAGACGAAGCCGGCACCGCTGCCGCCGGGGCAACGGGCGGGAAAACCGCGACGATCGGCTTGTCGGCCGCGTACGGCGGCGCTGCCTTGATCTGCGCGTCGTTCAGGTCGAGCTGCGGGTGCAGCGCCTTGTCGCGCGTGACGAAGCGCAGCGCGCCCCAGCTCGCGGCGATCGAACGGCGGTCGGTATTGACGAGCCCGCCGAGGTCGAGCACGACGGCCTGCGGTTGCGCGCCGCGGTCGATCAGCACGTCGACGATCCGGCCGATCTTCGTGCCGTTCGGGCGTTCGACGTCGCTGTCGAGCATCGGCAGCCGCGTCGCCGGCGACGCCGCAGCCGAGCCCGACAGCGGCACGGCCTTCGGCCGCGCGGCCGGCGGCAGGTCGCCCGACGGCACGTCGAGCACGATCGGCTCCTGTTTGCCGCCCGGCGTGAAGCGGAACACGTTCCACGGGAAGATGACCTTGCGGTCGCCGATCCCCATGAAGCCTTGCAGGTTGACGATCATCTCGCGCGGCTTGCCGCCCGCGTCGACCACCATGTCGACCGCGCGGCCGACCACCTTGCCGTTGCGGCGCGCGACTTCGCTGTCGAGCAGCGCATGGATCTGGGTGCGGTCGAGCGCGCGCGTCGCGACGAGCGGCGGGGGCGGAGGCGGCGGCGGGGTCGGCGATTCGGCGCGCTGCACGGGCTTCGGCCGCGCCACTTCGCGGTGCGGCTTCTTCGGCGCTTCCGGTTCCTCCGGTTGCGTCGGCGCGGGCACCGGCGGCATCGTCAGCGGCTCGCCGGCGGTTTCCTCGACAGGCTCGACGAGCGCCTCGCTGATCGGCGCGGGCGGGTTCTGAACCGGCAGCAGCCCGCAGCCGGACAGCAGCGCGGCGACGGCGACGATCAGGAAGACCGTCGAGGACGGCAACGACTTGCGGGATGCGGGAAACGGGAGTCCGCCGCTCATTGACACTCACTCCATGGGTCGGGGCGGCCCGAGGGCACGCGGCTGGCGATGGATGGCGGGTGCGGGCGGCGCACCACGCGAGGGTGAGAGTTTAACGTGTCTTGCTTTCAGGACCGATATCGATGGCGGGTTGCAGGCGGACCGTCGGGAAAAGGAAGGGATCGGAGGCCGTCGCGGGCGGCTCCGGCGACTGATCGACGACGATGCGGGCGCCGGCGCTGCTACCGTCGGTGCGTTGGCTCAACGCGCCGAGCTGCCGCACGCGGACAGCAACGAGAGCGCCGCAACGCCGGCGGCCATCATGATCATTCTGCAGAAACGACGTCGACCTGGCCCGCCGTGGTGGCGGGGCGCTGCCTGAAGGCAGCGTCAAACCGGGAGATCAGGCGTCCGGATACCACGCGTCGGCGAATTCGCTGACCTGGACGTCCTTCAGCTCCGGACGCGCGGCCAGCCACCCGCGCACGAGCTCGCGATCGGCGTCGGTCGTCGTGCCGCGCGGCGCGCCGGAGATCACGTACGCGCCGATGCCTTCGTCCGCGGACGCGACGGTCAGCAGCCCGTTCGCTTCGACGAAGTCGATGAACGCATCGATCAACTGGCCGCGCTCGAGGTCGGTCATGTCGTTGCGGTAATGCGCGGTGGCGTTGAACGAGAGTTCCTGGAATTCGCCGATGTGGAGTTTCTTGCGCTGGCGGCGGTTGTAGCGTGTGCTCATGGTGTGTGACGAGTGAACGAGAGGTGGGAAAGGATAGCGCGGCGGATGGCGCGCGCACCCTGTCGACGTGCGGCATGGGCGAGGCTGGAGGCGAAAGAGGGCGTATCGCGGGACCGTTCCCGAAACTGTTCTTAAACAATTGCGCGATGCGCCTTTCGCCGTGCGGCCTGGTCAAGCGGCCTATTACACGCTTGACCGAATGATACAGGGATGGCGAGCGTGTTCGGCTTTGCTAAGGTCTGCGGTCATTCGAACAACCACGAGGGCCGTATGTCGAACAATCGCTATGCGTACGAGGGGCGCGAGGATCTCACGCCGCGAGCAGTCATCATGTTCAGCACGGTGCGCCGGTGTAACGCCGTCGCCAAACCAGAAGCCAGGGTGTTCTGATCGTGCCGACCGATACGTGGGAAAAGCTGGCCTCATTTGCACGCGAAGAGCTTGGTCGACCGCTGTTCGGCGGTCAGTTGAGGATCGAACCATCGTCGCGCCTCGAAGAGGATCTGCGCGTGACGGGAGTCGACGCAGTCGAGTTCATCGACAAATGGGCAGAAACATTTGGTGTGCAGGCCTCCGAGTTTCCTTACGACCGCTATTTCGGTCCTGAGGGCCAAGACATGGTGACGACGTTTCTCGCGCTGTTTTCGGAGCGTTACCGTAAGCCGCCGCGCGTGCCACTTACGCTCGCCATGCTGGAAGAAGCGATGCGTCTCGGCCGATGGGATACCGAAGCGATCGAGCGCTTCGCCCGGGAAGCGCCCGACGACGAATAGCCATTCGGCGATGCATGCAGGTCGAGGTTGCGCGAAATCCGCGCTGCGCCGGGCACGCTTCGCACAACCTTGCACGAGCCCACCGTTACATCAGCACGATGTCGTACTGCTCCTGGCTCAGATTCGACTCGACCTGCAGCGACACCGGTTTGCCGATGAAGTCGATCAGCATTGCCAGATGCTGCGATTCTTCGTCGAGGAACAGGTCGATCACCTGCTGCGCGGCGATCACGCGAAACTCGCGCGGGTTGAATTGGCGCGATTCGCGCAGAATCTCGCGCAGGATGTCGTAGCACACGGTGCGCGACGTCTTCACCTGGCCCTTGCCCTGGCAGGTCGGGCACGGTTCGCACAGCACGTGCGCGAGCGATTCGCGCGTGCGCTTGCGCGTCATCTCGACGAGTCCGAGCTGCGAGAAGCTGTTGACCGTCACGCGCGTGCGGTCGCGCGACAGCGCCTTCTTCAGCTCGGACAGCACCGCGTCGCGATGCTCGGCGTTCTCCATGTCGATGAAGTCGATGATGATGATCCCGCCGAGGTTGCGCAGCCGCAGCTGCCGCGCGATCGTGTGCGCGGCCTCGAGGTTGGTCTTGAAGATCGTGTCGTCGAAGTTGCGCGCGCCGACATAGCCGCCCGTGTTCACGTCGATCGTCGTCATCGCCTCGGTCTGGTCGATCATCAGGTAACCGCCCGACTTCAGGTCGACGCGGCGCGACAGCGCGCGCTGGATCTCCGTCTCGATGTTGTACAGGTCGAACAGCGGCCGCTCGCCCGTGTAGTGATGCAGCTTCGGACTCACGGCCGGCGTGAACTCGCCCGCGAATTCCGACAGGCGCTGGTAGGTCTCGCGCGAATCGACCTGGATGCGCGTCGTGTCGTCGTTCGCGAAATCGCGCAGCACGCGCTGCGCGAGATCGAGATCCTGGTACAGCAGGCTCGTCGCCGGCAGCCGCTGCGCCTGCGCGACGATCGTCGCCCAGGTCTTGCGCAGGTACGCGACGTCGCCGGCCAGTTCGTCGGAGGTCGCATCCTCGGCGATCGTGCGCACGATGTAGCCGCCTTTCTCGTCCGGCGGGATCACGGCGGTCAGGCGCGCGCGCACGGCCTCGCGCTCGGCCTCGCTCTCGATCTTCTGCGAGATGCCGATATGCGGCTCCTGCGGCAGGTAGACGAGCGTGCGGCCCGCGATGCTGACCTGCGTCGACAGCCGCGCGCCTTTCGTGCCGATCGGATCCTTGATCACCTGCACCATCAGCGTCTGGCCTTCGAACACGATCTTCTCGATCGGCTGGTGCGGCGCGCCCGACTGCGGCTCGCCCGCGAGGCGCGGATGCCAGATGTCGGCGACGTGCAGGAACGCCGCGCGCTCGAGGCCGATGTCGATGAACGCCGACTGCATGCCGGGCAGCACGCGCACGACCTTGCCGAGATAGATGTTGCCGACCCGTCCGCGCGACAGCGTCCGCTCGACGTGAAGCTCCTGCACCGCACCTTGCTGGACGAGTGCGACGCGCGTTTCCTGCGGCGTTAGGTTGATCAGGATTTCTTCGTTCATGGTGCGGTTCAGAAGGCGACGCGTGCGGTACGCAGCAGCGCGGCAGTCTCAAAAAGGGGCAGACCCATGATACCTGAATGGGATCCGTCGATTCGCTCGATGAATTCGGCCGCGCGGCCCTGGATCGCGTACGCGCCGGCCTTGCCGAACGGCTCGCCGGTGTCGACGTAGCGCGCGAACGCGTCGCGCGATGCGTTTGAAAAGCGTACCGACGAGCGCGACAGCGCGGGCGGCAGCAGTTCGCCGTCGGCGCCGATCACGGCGACGGCGGTCAGGACTTCGTGTGCGCGGCCCGCGAGGCGGGTGAGCATCGCGAGCGCATCGTCGGCGTCGGCCGGCTTGCCGAGGATCGCGCCATCGATGGTCACCGTGGTGTCCGCAACGAGCACCGGCGCGGGCGGCTTGCCGCTCGCGATGAGGCGCGCACGCGCGGCCTCGGCCTTCGCGACGGTCACGCGCCGCACGTACGCGTCGGCGGCTTCGCCGGGCAGCTCGGCCTCGAGCGCCTCGGCGTCCTCGTCGGGGCGCGGCAGCAGCAGCTCGAAGCGTACGCCGATCTGCAGCAGCAGCTCCTGGCGGCGCGGGCTTTGCGAGGCGAGGTAAAGGATCGGGAAAAGCGCGGGGGACGTGCTGGACGGCATGGTGTCGTTATCTCGTTAGGCGCGCGTGGCGCGCGTCTCGAGGACGACACGTCATGCGCGGTGGTAGGGGTGATTCTGCGTGATGCTCCACGCCCGGTAAAGCTGTTCGGCGAGCAGCACGCGCACCATGCCGTGCGGCAGTGTCATGCTCGAAATGCGCAGCAGCACGTCGGCGCGCGCTTTCAGGTCCGGATCGAGCCCGTCAGCGCCGCCGATCACGAACGCGACGTCGCGGCCGTCCTGCTGCCAGCCGGGCAGCGCCTGCGCGAGCTGCATCGTGGTCCAGTCGCGGCCGCGCTCGTCGAGCGCGACGAGGCGCGCGCCCTTCGGCAGTGCGGCCTCGATCTTCTGCCGCTCGGCGGCCATCACGCTTTCGGCGCTGCGGCCGCCCGAACGCAGTTCAGGCTTGATTTCGCGCAGCTCGATGCGCAGTTCGGGCGGCATCCGCTTCGTGTATTCGTCGAAGCCGGATGCGATCCAGCCCGGCATCTTGTGGCCGACCGCGAGGATGAAAAGCTTCATCGGGACGACTCGCTGCGACTCAGCGGCGGCGGGCCGCCGTCTTGCGCGCCGGGCGTGCGGGCGCGGCTTCTTCCTCGTCGTCCTCGTCTTCGCTGGCCGTCGCGAAGCCGTTGCCCTTGCCGCCGCCGAGCTTCATCCGCACGGGCTTGTCGCCCCAGATTTCCTCGAGGTTGTAGTACTGGCGCAGCGCCGGTTGCAGGATGTGCACGACCGCGTCGCCGCAGTCGACCAGCACCCATTCGCCGGTGTCCTCGCCTTCGGAGCTGACGACGTCGCCGCCGGCTTCCTTGACCTTGTCGCGCACGTTCGACGCGAGCGCCTTGGTCTGTCGGTTGGAGGTGCCCGACGCGACGACCACGCGGTCGAACAGTTCGGTCAGGTGGCTGGTGTTGAACACCTTGATGTCTTGCGCCTTGACGTCTTCGAGGGCGTCGACGATCACGCGCTGCAGTTTGCGAATATCCATGGATTCAGGAATGGTAGAGGCGATGTTGAAGAATATAGGCCCATACGGCGGCCGGCACATGTTCGGCCGACGCGTCGGGCATTTGCGCATGGCGTGCGATGCATGCGCGCAGGTGCGCGCGGATGTCGGTCGCGGCGATGTCGAACGAAAGGGTCGTATCGATCAGCAGGTTGCCTGCCGGCGTGGCCTTGAGCACGTCGGCGCAGGCCTGCCGCGCGGCGATCTCCCGCGCGACGTCCGGCGGCGCCGCGCCGAGCTCGAAGCCCGGGCGCGTCGACACGCCGATGTGCGCGTAGTCGAACAGCGTGCGCCAGTCGCGCCACGTATCGAGGCGCACGAGCTGGTCGGCGCCGATCAGCAGCGACAGCGACGCATCCGGGCCGATCCGCTCGCGCCAGCGCGCGAGCGTCTCGACCGTGTAGGTCGGGCCGGTGTGCTCGATCTCGTCGGTGGCGACGGTCACGGTCACGCCCGGCAGCACGAGCGAATCCGCGGCCGCGCGCGTCATCGCGAGCCGGTGCTCGGCGGCCGACACGTCGCGCTTCTGGTACGGCTGTCCGGCGGGCAGCAGCACGAGTTCGGTCAGGTCGAGCAGCGCGGCGAACCGGCGCGCGAGCGCGAGATGACCGTCGTGGATCGGGTCGAAGGTGCCGCCCAGCAAGCCGATACGACGCGGCAGCGGGGCGGGGCGGGCGGTGGTGTCCAGAAACGCGTCCTTTCGTTGGGGCAGCGGCACGCGCGGGCTCAGACCCAGTCGCGCGGCACGAGGAAGTCGCTGTAAAGGCGCGCTTCCGGCGAACCCGGCTCGGGTTGCCAGTTGTAGCGCCAGTTCGCGACCGGCGGCATCGACATCAGGATCGACTCGGTCCGGCCGCCGCTTTGCAGGCCGAACAGCGTGCCGCGGTCGAACACGAGGTTGAATTCGACGTAGCGGCCGCGGCGGTAGGCCTGGAAGTCGCGTTCGCGCTCGCCGTACGGCAGTTCGGCGCGGCGCTCGACGATCGGCAGGTAAGCGTGCAGGAACGCATCGCCGACGCTTTGCATCATGTCAAACGAGCGTTCGAAACCGGGTTCCGAGAAATCGTCGAAGAAGATCCCGCCGATGCCGCGCGTTTCGTTGCGGTGCTTCAGGAAGAAATATTCGTCGCACCATTGCTTGAAGCGCGGGTAGAGCTCGGCGCCGAACGGGTCGAGCGCATCCTTGCAGGTCTGGTGGAAATGCCGCGCGTCGTCCTCGAAGCCGTAAACCGGTGTCAGATCCATGCCGCCGCCGAACCAGAACACGGGGTCTTCGCCCGGTTTCGTCGCGATCAGCATCCGCACGTTCATGTGCACGGTCGGGCAGTACGGATTGCGCGGGTGCAGCACGAGCGACACGCCGAGCGCCTCGAAGCCGCGGCCCGCGAGCTGCGGACGCGCCGCGCTGGCCGACGGCGGCAGCGCGTCGCCCGCGACGTCGGAAAAGCCGATTCCCGCGCGTTCGAACACGCGGCCGCCTTCGAGAATCCGCGTGCAGCCGCCGCCGCGCAGGCGTTCGGCCGGCCCGCGCTGCCACGTGTCGGTCGCGAGCGGCGTGCCGTCGAGCGCGCCGAGCGCGTCGGCGATGCGTGTCTGCAGGCCCTGGAGGTACGTGCGCACACGCGCCACGTCGTAGGTCGAATCGGTCATGTCTGGACTGGCTGCCCCCACCCGGAGCGGGGGCCGTAAAAAAAGCATCTGCCGGGCATTCTATCGAACCCCGGCAGACGGGTCGCCGCCGCGCGGGCGCGGGGCGGCGATGGCGACGTCACGCGCTCTTGCGGTTGAGCGCGCGAAAGCCGATGTCGCGGCGGTACTGCATGCCTTCGAAATTGATCTGGTTGATCGTGTCGTACGCATGCTGCTGCGCTTCGCGCACCGAATCGGCGAGGCCGACCACGCACAGCACGCGGCCGCCGGACGTCACGAGCTTGTCGCCGTCATTGAGCGTCGTGCCCGCATGGAACGTCACGGCCTGTTCGGTCTCGGCCGGGATGCCGTTGATGCGGTCGCCCTTGCGCGGCGCGTCCGGGTAACCGTGCGCGGCCAGCACGACGCCGAGCGCGGTGCGGCGATCCCAGTCGAGCTCGACCGTGTCGAGGGTGCCCGCGATCGCCTGCTCGACGACCTTCGAGAAATCGCTCTTCAGGCGCGCCATGATCGGCTGCGTTTCCGGGTCGCCCATCCGGCAGTTGAACTCGAGCGTGCGCGGATTGCCATCCTTGTCGATCATCAGGCCCGCGTACAGGAAGCCCGTGAAGCGGATGCCGTCCTTCTCCATCCCGCGCACGGTCGGCATGATGATTTCGCGCATCACGCGGGCGTGCATCTGCGGCGTGACGATCGGCGCGGGCGAATATGCACCCATGCCGCCGGTGTTCGGGCCGCGATCTTCGTCGAGCAGGCGCTTGTGGTCCTGGCTGGACGCCAGCGCCAGCGCGTGCTTGCCGTCGACCATCACGATGAAGCTCGCTTCCTCGCCATCGAGGAATTCCTCGATCACGACGCGCGCGCCGGCATCGCCGAGCTTGTTGCCCGACAGCATCATGTCGACGGCCGCATGGGCCTCTTCGAGCGTCATCGCGACGACGACGCCCTTGCCGGCCGCGAGGCCGTCGGCCTTCACGACGATCGGCGCACCCTTCGCGTCGATGTACGCGTGGGCGGCGGCCGCGTCGGCGAAGGTTTCGTAGTCGGCCGTCGGAATGTTGTGGCGCTTCATGAACGCCTTCGCGAAATCCTTCGAGCTTTCGAGTTGCGCGGCTTCGCGGGTCGGGCCGAACACCTTCAGGCCGCGTGCGCGGAACAGGTTGACGATGCCGGCCGCGAGCGGTGCTTCCGGCCCGACGAGCGTGAACGCGACGCCTTCGCGTTCCGCGAAATCGGCGAGTTCGTCGAGCGCCGTGATGTCGACGTTCTTCAGACGCTCGTCCTGCGCCGTGCCGCCATTGCCCGGCGCGACGTAGACCATCTGGACGCGCGGCGACTGCGCGAGCTTCCACGCCAGCGCATGTTCGCGGCCGCCGGAACCGACGACGAGTAGTTTCATGGGATTCCCCGCAGACTAGAAAACAGGGCGGCCGGCACGCTCAGGCGCGCCGGCCGCGAAATCGGTCGGGCCGCCGCCGCAACGCTGCGCACGGCGGCCGGCATCTCATTCCTCGACGATGACGGCGTTCGTATACACGTCCTGCACGTCGTCGAGGTTCTCGAGCGCGTCCAGCAGCTTCTGCATCTTCGCCGCGTCGTCGCCGGTGAATTCGACTTCGTTCTGCGGCTTCATCGTCACTTCGGCGAGTTCGGCCTTGAAGCCCGCGGCTTCGAGCGCGTCCTTCACCGCCGAGAATGCCTGCCAGTCGCACAGCACTTCGATCGAGCCGTCGTCGTTCGTGTTCACGTCGTTCGCGCCGGCTTCGAGCGCGGCTTCCATCAGCGCGTCTTCCGACGTGCCGGGCGCGAACAGGAACTGGCCGACGTGATCGAACATGAACGCGACCGAGCCGTCGGTGCCCATGTTGCCGCCGAACTTCGAGAACGCGTGGCGGACTTCCGCGACCGTGCGGGTGCGGTTGTCGGTCAGCGTGTCGACGATGATCGCCGCGCCGCTGATGCCGTAGCCTTCGTAACGGATTTCTTCGTAGTTCGCGCCGTCCGCGCCGCCGACGCCGCGATCGATCGCGCGCTTGACGTTGTCCTTCGGCATGTTCGCGTCGGCTGCCTTGTCGACCGCGAGACGCAGGCGCGGGTTCGAGTTGACGTCGCCGCCGCCGAGGCGCGCCGCCACCTGGATTTCCTTGATCAGGCGGGTCCAGATCTTGCCGCGCTTCGCGTCGGCCGCAGCCTTCTTATGCTTGATGTTGGCCCATTTCGAATGACCAGCCATACCTTTCTCCGTGCCCGGGCGCGCAGCGCGGGCGATTGTTGCAATGTGTCGTTGAATCGGCGGCCGTGTCGGCGGGCATGAAGCCGCGGGGCCGCGCGTGTCGAGTGGATCGTGATTTTATCACGCGGCGACCGCCGGTTCGGGGCCGCCGCGCATGGCCGAACGGCCAGGGCGGCCGTCGCGGCGCGCCGGGCCGCGCGGCACGGTGGCGCCGGCCGCTCGGTTCCGTCAGTTCTTGGTGCCGAACAGGCGGTCGCCGGCGTCGCCCAGGCCCGGCACGATGTACGCGTGCTCGTTCAGGTGCGAGTCGAGCGACGCGACGAACAGCTTCACGTCCGGGTGCGCGTCCTGGAACACCTGCACGCCTTCGGGCGCGGCGACCAGCGCGACGAACATGATGTTCGCGGCCGGCACGTTGCGGCGCTTGAGCACGTCGACCGCATGCACGGCCGAATAGCCGGTCGCGACCATCGGGTCGCACAGGATGAAGATGCGGTCTTCCAGGTCCGGCAGGCGCACCAGATATTCGACCGGGCGGTGGTCTTCGGCGCGGTACACACCGATGTGACCGACGCGCGCGGACGGCACCAGGTCGAGCAGGCCGTCCGACATCCCGATGCCCGCGCGCAGCACGGGCACGATCGCGAGCTTCTTGCCGGCGATCACCGGCGCGTCGACCGCCACCAGCGGGGTTTCGACCCGCTTGGTCGTGATCGGCAGGTTGCGGGTGATCTCATAGCCCATCAGCAGCGTGATCTCGCGCAGCAGTTCGCGGAACGTGCGCGTGGACGTGTCCTTGTCGCGCATGTGCGTGAGCTTGTGCTGGATCAGCGGGTGATCGGTGATGAAGAGGTTCGGGAAACGGCTGTCCTGTTTCATGACGGGGTGCCTTGGCGGCAAAAGGGGATCGGGGGCGGCGGCGGGCGCGAGGCCGGCCGTCGCTCATGGCCGCAATTTTACCAAGGCGCGCCGCGCGATCCGGATATTATCGACGTCTCACGACAATCCGCGTGCCGCGCACGCCCGCTCGCCCGCCCGCCGGCGGCCGTGCGGGGCCGCCGGCACGCGCGCCACCAGGGAAGCGACGATGGATCTCGGCATCGAAGGAAAGACCGCGCTCGTGTGCGCGGCCAGCAAGGGTCTCGGGCGCGGCTGCGCGGAAGCGCTGGCCGCCGAGGGCGTGAACCTCGTGATCGTCGCGCGCACGCGCGACACGCTGGAGGAAACCGCGGAAGAGATCCGTGCCGGCGCGAACGTGTCGGTCACGGCGGTCGCGTGCGACATCACGACGCCGGACGGCCGCGCGGCCGCGCTCGCCGCGTGCCCGCAGCCGGACATTCTCGTGACGAATGCCGGCGGCCCGCCGCCCGGCGACTTCCGCGATTTCTCGCACGACGACTGGATCCGCGCGCTCGAGGCGAACATGCTGACGCCGATCGAGCTGATCCGCGCGACCGTCGACGGGATGATCGGCCGCGGCTTCGGCCGGATCGTCAACATCACGAGTTCGGCCGTGAAGGCGCCGATCGACGTGCTCGCGCTGTCGAACGGCGCTCGCTCGGGGCTGACTGGCTTCGTCGCGGGGCTGTCGCGCAAGGTCGCGGGGCAGGGCGTGACGATCAACAACCTGCTGCCCGGGTTGTTCGACACCGACCGGATCGCGACGACGCTCGCCGCGTCGGCGAAGGCGCAGGGCGTGACGGTCGACGAGATGCGTGCGCGGCGCACCAAGGACATCCCGGCCGGGCGCCTGGGCACGCGCGCGGAATTCGGCGCGGCCTGCGCGTTCCTGTGCAGCGTGCATGCCGGCTACATCACCGGGCAGAACTGGCTGCTCGACGGCGGCGCGTATCCGGGTACGTTCTGACCCGCGCTTTTCGATTCACGACGACAACAACCGAACGACGAAGGAACTGGAGATGAGCAAACCCCGCATCGCATTGATTGCGCACGACGCGAAGAAGGACGAGATCGTCGCGCTCGCGGGCCAGTATCGCGAGACGCTCGCGCAATGCCGGCTGGTGGCGACCGGCACGACGGGCGGCCGGATCGCCGCCGCGCACGGGCTCGAGGTCGAGCGCAAGCTGTCGGGGCCGCTCGGCGGCGACCTGCAGATCGGCGCGGAACTGGCCGACGGCCGCGTCGACATTGTCATATTCCTGCGCGACCCGATGACCGCGCAGCCGCACGACCCCGACATCACCGCGCTGGTGCGCGCGTGCGACGTGCACGACGTGCCGGTCGCGACCAACGTCGCGACCGCGCGGATGCTGCTCGACGATCTGGCGCGGAACATGCAGGACGTTTGCTAGGCAGCTGTTGAAGAGCGCCGCGCTTTAGCGGTCGGGGGCTTCGTTCAAGAAGTTGTCGTATGCGATCGGCCGCGGAGTGTCGGACGGATCGTGCCGAATGCTTCGCTGTCGAGCGAGCGGGCCGGTGCATTGCCACGCAACGGCCGGGTTCGAAGGCTTCAGCGCGCCACTCATGACGGCACCGCTTCTTGGCGTGATGGCCTGGCACACAATCGAGCTGGCGAGCGCGCTTGCGCGTTCGGCGAAGCCGTCGGCTGGCTGACTACGGCGTCGACCAAGGCACGTGCATCCGCGCGCGAGGGCCTCGATTACGGTGATTTGCTCGTTCCCCTGAACGATAGAAGGGATTCGATTCCTTGTAGCAGTTCGGGCAAGAAGGACTGATCCAGCCCGCAATACCCTGTGATGCATGCTCCCTCGGGAGGGGTCGGCTGAAAGCGCCAGTCGCCCACGATTGCGCGTCGATCAAGTGTTCGCAATATCAGCTCAAACCCCGGCTCAACGCCTGTTAGCTCCGCTCGTTGCCCGGCTTGAAGCTGCGTTTGAATGGATTGAATCTGTTGCCGAAATTGTCGCAACTCGTCGGGCATGACACTCCATTGCCCTTCCGCCTGGATACTCGGTACCGTCAATTGGATCCGTACATCGATCCATTCAAGATACGGCCCTCCCGGTTCGTCGCGTCGCGCAGCAACGGGCTCCATTTGAAGTCTAAAGTCATCTGTGTCGATGGTTAGCATGTGTTCAACGTTAAGAGCGCAACCTTCCGAGACGTTGTGATCAGTCGGCCCAGCTACCCGTTCGTTCCGGTGAGAGGCAATGTCCGGTATTTCGGGCGCGGCTAATGGCACGGGTATTTTTGTCGCAAGACGTATGTGACCAGGACTGCCGCATTTGCCCTCAGCGCATCTCTCGGCCATTTCCCGAGATCGTGGAGCACTTCCGAATCGATTTCCCCCGGTTTGACACGCCCGTTGTCGCACCAGTCCTGGCCTTCGGTCGCATCGGCCACGCCTGCCAGATACCCGGCCATAGCGTGGCGCTCGGCGCCAGCATACGGCGTGTTGTCGGAACGGCTCAGGCCGTCGAGCAAACGGGTGCCGTCCGCACGCGGTATCGGGGCCGCGGTTGCGCTGCCGATACTTGCGGATAGCGACGCGAAAGCGATCACATTCCAGACAAGAGCGAGCTTCATGGGGTGGACTGGGCGAATTGGGCAGCAGGCAAATTAGCACGGCCGTCGTCTCGTAAATGACCATGGCCAGAACCGGTTGTCGGGCCGATCGACGTCGACCTTCGTCGGTTCGGGAAAAGCGCGTCGACACCGCGCGGGAGATCCTTTGCGCACGGGGCGCGAGGCGAGAAATGACCAACGGCCCGGTTCGGCCATCGCGGCGCGAGCGACGTGACGTCAACGTTACAAAGTGTGCCGAACATCATTGACTGCGCAAGCGAAGGAAACGAGCGGCAGCGACCGGTCTCATACCGCGCCGTTTTCCTCATGCGCGGCCCATGCCATCCATTTCCTGCGAAAACCCTACCGAGGTGAAGGGATTGCAACGACGCGCTGCGTGACCGTGCACGACGCGCGAGAATCCTCCGCTACGACCCGTGTTCACGCGCATCGCCGCAGCGGCAATGTCGATGCATTCGCCGAACCGGATTTCCAGATTCCAGACAGAAGAGGAGCAAAACGATGCCGAAAGCAATCCGATACGACCAGCCGGGCGGCCCGGACGTGATGAAGTGGGTCGATGTCGACGTCGGCGCGCCGAAGGCCGGCGAAGTCCGCATCCGGCAACACGCGGTCGGGCTCAACTACATCGACGTGTATTTCCGCACGGGCCTGTATCCGCAGCCGCTGCCCGGCGGTCTCGGGATGGAGGCGGCGGGCGAGGTGACGGCCGTCGGCGACGGCGTGACCGCGTTCAAGGCCGGCGACCGCGTCGCGTATGTCGGCCAGCCGCCCGGCGCGTATGCGCAGGAGCGCGTGATGCCGGCCGAGCGCGTCGTGAAGCTGCCGGACGGGATCAGCTACGACGACGCGGCGTCGGTGATGCTGCAAGGCCTGACCGCGCATTACCTGCTGCGCCGCACGTACCCGGTGAAGGCCGGCGACACGATCCTGATCCACGCGGCGGCCGGCGGCGTCGGGCTGCTCGTGTGCCAGTGGGCGAAGGCGCTCGGCGCGACCGTGATCGGCACGGTCGGCTCCGACGAGAAGGCCGAACTCGCGAAGGCGCACGGCTGCGATCACCCGATCGTCTACACGCGCGAGAACTTCACGCAGCGCGTGAAGGCAATCACGAACGGCGCGGGCGTGCCGGTCGTCTACGATTCGATCGGCAAGGACACCTACGTCGGCTCGCTCGACAGCCTCGCGCCGCTCGGCTACTTCGTCAGCTTCGGCAACGCGTCGGGCCCGCTGCCGCCGATCGACTCGAAGGAATTCTCGTCGCGCGGCTCGCTGTTCTTCACGCGCCCGACGCTGTTCTCGTACATCGCGAAGCGCGCCGATCTCGACGCCGCGGCCACCGAATTGTTCGACGTGATTCTGTCGGGCAAGGTGAAGACGAGCATCAACCAGCGCTACCCGCTCGCGGAAGTCGGCCGCGCGCATGCCGACCTCGAAGCACGCAAGACCACCGGCTCGACGATTCTCGTTCCCTGACCGTCCCCCGTGCCGGCGCGACGCCGGCACGCGCCTGTTGCGGGCGGCGCTGCAGCGCCGCTCGTCCCGCCTCGTTTTGCGCCAGTCCCGCCGCACGCGTTTACGCGTTTTTTACACCCGCCCCGACACCTTTGACCCGCCCTTTACGTGCGTTCCCATAAGGTTCTAGTCGTCCGATTTCGACGACGGAGAACAAAAAATGGATGGGGTTTTCATCGGCGCACTGGTGCTCTTCACCGCGCTGATCCTCGGTTTGCTTGCCGGTTGCGACAAGCTCGTGCAATACGGTCGCGGGGGGCGCGCATGACCTGGATGCTTTGGCTGGCGGGCGCCTCGACGGCCCTGCTGTTCGCGTATCTCGTCTTTGCGCTGCTGCGCGCGGAGGACATCGAATGAACGCGAACAACCTGTTGCAGACGCTGCTGTTCATCGTCGTGCTGCTCGCGGCGGCCGTGCCGGTCGCGCGCTACCTGAGCGCGGTAATGGATGGCAGTTCGCGCGTCGTGCGCGTGTTCGGCCCGCTCGAACGCGCGCTGTACCGCGTCGCCGGCGTCGACGCCGGCACCGAGATGAACTGGAAGCAGTATGCGATCGCGACGATCGCGTTCAACGCGCTCGGCGTGCTGTTCCTCTACGGGCTGTTGCGCCTGCAGGGCTTCCTGCCCGGCAACCCGCAGCAGTTCGGCGCGATGACGCCCGACGGCGCGTTCAACACGGCCGTCAGCTTCGTCGCGAACACGAACTGGCAGGACTACACGCCCGAGCAGACCGTCAGCTATCTGTCGCAGATGCTCGGCCTGACCGTGCAGAACTTCCTGTCGGCAGCGACCGGCATCGTCGTCGTGATCGCGCTGATCCGCGGCTTCGCGCGTCACACCGCGCAGACGATCGGGAACTTCTGGGTCGACCTCACGCGCGTGACGCTGTACGTGCTCGTGCCGATGGCGGCGCTCGTCGCCGCGCTGCTGATGAGCCAGGGCGTGCTGCAGAACATGAAGGCGTACCAGGACGTGCCCGTGCTGCAGGCGAGCACCTACGCGGCGCCGAAGCTCGACGCGCAGGGCAGCCCGGTGAAGGACGACAAGGGCAACGCGGTCACGGTGCCGACTCCGCTGACGAAGCAGACGCTCGCGATGGGGCCGGTCGCCTCCCAGGAAGCGATCAAGATGCTCGGCACCAACGGCGGCGGCTTCTTCAACGCGAACTCCGCGCACCCGTTCGAAAATCCGACGCCGTTCGCGAACTTTCTGCAGATCTTCTCGATCCTGATCATCCCGGCCGCGCTGTGTCTCGTGTTCGGCCGGATGATCGGCGACCGCCGGCAGGGCATCGCGGTGCTCGCGGCGATGACGGTCGCGTTCGCGGTCGCGACCGGCGTCGAGGTGAGCGCCGAGCAGGCCGGCAACCCGACGCTCGCCGCGCTGCACGTCGACCAGTCGGCCGGCGCGCTGCAGCCGGGCGGCAACATGGAAGGCAAGGAAACCCGCTTCGGGATCGCACAGACCGGCATCTTCACGGTCGCGACGACGGCCGCGTCGTGCGGCGCGGTGGACGCGATGCACGATTCGCTGACGCCGGTCGGCGGCCTCGTGCCGATGCTGCTGATGCAGCTCGGCGAGGTGGTCTTCGGCGGCGTCGGCTCCGGCCTCTACGGGATGCTCGTGTTCGCGCTGCTCGCGGTGTTCGTCGCCGGCCTGATGATCGGCCGCACGCCGGAATACGTCGGCAAGAAGATCGAGTCGTACGAGATGAAGATGGTGTCGATCGTCGTGCTGCTCACGCCGCTGCTCGTGCTGGTCGGCACGTCGATCGCGGTGTTGGCGGACGCGGGCAAGGCCGGCATCTCGAACCCGGGCCCGCACGGCTTCTCGGAAATCCTCTATGCGTTCAGTTCGGCCGCGAACAACAACGGCAGCGCGTTCGCGGGCCTGACGGTCGGCACGCCGTTCTACAACTGGATGACCGCGATCGCGATGTGGTTCGGCCGCTTCGGCACGATCGTGCCGGTGCTGGCGATCGCCGGTTCCCTCGCCGCGAAGAAGCGCATCGCGGTGACGAGCGGCACGCTGCCGACGCACGGCCCGCTGTTCGTCGTGCTGCTGCTCGGCACCGTGCTGCTGGTGGGCGCGCTGACCTACGTGCCGGCGCTCGCGCTCGGCCCGGGTGTCGAGCACCTGATGATGTGGCTGGGCGCTTGATGCGCGCCCGCATCGCGACACACTGAAAAGACTGAAGAGCTTGAAGAGATCGCAATGACTCAACATTCCGCAACACGGTCCATGTTCGATCCGGCGCTGCTGCGCCCGGCGATCGTGGATTCGTTCAAGAAACTCACGCCGCGCACGCAGTTCCGCAACCCGGTGATGTTCTGCGTGTACGTCGGCAGCATCCTGACCACGATCCTGTGGATCGCGGCGCTCTCGGGCCAGGCCGAGGCGCCCGCGGGCTTCATTCTCGCGATCGCGCTGTGGCTGTGGTTCACGGTGCTGTTCGCGAACTTCGCCGAAGCGCTCGCCGAAGGGCGCTCGAAGGCGCAGGCCGCGTCGCTGCGCAGCGCGAAGAAGGACGTGATGGCGAAGAAGCTCAACGAGCCGCATCCGAAGTCGCCGATCCGCATCACGACCGCGTCCGACCTGCGCAAAGGCGACGTCGTGCTGGTCGAGACCGGCGACGTGATCCCGGCCGACGGTGAAGTCGTCGACGGCGTCGCATCGGTCGACGAATCGGCGATCACCGGCGAATCCGCGCCGGTGATCCGCGAATCGGGCGGCGACTTCTCGTCGGTGACGGGCGGCACGCGCGTGCTGTCCGACTGGATCGTCGTCAAGGTCACAGCGAACCCCGGCGAGGCGTTCCTCGACCGGATGATCGCGATGGTCGAAGGCGCGAAGCGCAAGAAGACGCCGAACGAGGTCGCGCTGACGATCCTGCTCGTCGCGCTGACGATCGTAATGCTGCTCGCGACCGCGACGCTGCTGCCGTTCTCGATGTTCTCGGTCGAAGCGATGAAGGCCGGCCACGTGGTGACGATCACCGCGCTCGTCGCGCTGCTCGTGTGCCTGATTCCGACGACGATCGGCGGGCTGCTGTCCGCGATCGGCGTGGCCGGGATGAGCCGGATGATGCAGGCGAACGTGATCGCGACGTCGGGCCGCGCGGTCGAAGCGGCCGGCGACGTCGACGTGCTGCTGCTCGACAAGACCGGCACGATCACGCTCGGCAACCGTCAGGCGTCGACGTTCGTGCCGGCGCCGGGCGTGACCGAGGAAGCGCTGGCCGATGCCGCGCAACTGTCGTCGCTCGCCGACGAAACGCCGGAAGGGCGCAGCATCGTCGTGCTCGCGAAGGAGCGCTTCAACATTCGCCAGCGCGACATGGCGCAACTGCATGCGACGTTCCTCGGCTTTTCCGCGCAGACGCGGATGAGCGGCGTCGATCTGCCCGGCCGCGAGATCCGCAAGGGCGCGGCCGACGCGATCCGCCGCTACGTCGAAACCCACGGCAGCCGCTTCCCCGAAGAAGTGCGCCGCGCGGTCGACGACGTCGCGCGCCGCGGCAGCACGCCGCTCGTCGTGGCCGACCTGCAGGACGGCGCGGCGCGCGTGCTCGGCGTGATCGAGCTGAAGGACATCGTGAAGGGCGGCATCAAGGAGCGCTTCGCGGAGCTGCGCAAGATGGGCATCAAGACCGTGATGGTGACGGGCGACAACCGGCTGACGGCCGCGGCGATCGCGGCGGAAGCGGGCGTCGACGATTTCCTCGCGGAAGCGACGCCGGAAACCAAGCTCGCGACGATCCGCGAGCACCAGGCGGCCGGGCGTCTCGTCGCGATGACGGGCGACGGCACCAACGACGCGCCGGCGCTCGCGCAGGCCGACGTGGCGGTCGCGATGAACACCGGCACGCAGGCGGCGAAGGAAGCCGGCAACATGGTCGACCTCGACTCGAACCCGACGAAGCTGATCGAGATCGTCGAGATCGGCAAGCAGATGCTGATGACGCGCGGTTCGCTCACGACGTTCTCGATCGCGAACGACATCGCGAAATACTTCGCGATCATCCCGGCCGCGTTCGTGACGACGTACCCGCAATTGCGCGTGCTCGACATCATGCATCTGACGTCGCCGGCGTCCGCGATCCTGTCCGCGGTGATCTTCAACGCGCTGATCATCGTCGCGTTGATCCCGCTCGCGCTGAAGGGCGTGACCTATCGGCCGCTCGGCGCCGCGTCGCTGCTGCGCCGCAACCTGCTGGTCTACGGCCTCGGCGGCGTGCTGCTGCCGTTCCCGTTCATCAAGCTGATCGACATGACGCTCGCCGCGCTCGGCTGGGCCTGAGCCGGCCGTCCTTGAAGGAACCATCATGAAATCGTTGATTCGCCCGCTCGTCGTGCTGTTCGTCATCCTGACCGCCGTGACGGGGCTCGCTTACCCGGCGGTGATGACCGTGTTCGGTCAGGCCGTGTTCCCGTCGCAGGCCAACGGCAGCCTGATCGAGCAGAACGGCAAGGTCGTCGGCTCCGCGCTGATCGGCCAGTCGTTCGACGCGCCGAAGTATTTCTGGGGCCGGCTGTCGGCCACCGCGCCGATGCCGTACAACGCGGCCGGCTCCGGCGGCTCGAACTTCGGCCCGCTGAACCCGTCGCTCGCCGACCAGGTGAAGGCGCGCATCGCCGCGCTGCGCGACGCGGGCACCGACCTGTCGAAGCCGGTGCCGGTCGACCTCGTGACGGCGTCGGCGAGCGGCCTCGATCCGGAGATCACGCCGGCCGCGGCCGCGTACCAGGTCGAGCGCGTCGCGAAGGCGCGCAACCTGGCGCCGGACGCGGTCGCGCAACTCGTCGCCGCGAACACGGCGGGCCGCCAGTTCGGCGTGCTCGGCGAGCCGCGCGTGAACGTGCTGAAGCTGAATCTCGCGCTCGACGCGGCGCAGGCCGCGCACTGAGCGTGCGGGCGTGCGGGCTCCCCGGCGCGGCTGGCTGCGCGCCGGGCCCGACTTCGTTTCGACGGCGCGCGCGCCGTCTTTGCCTTTTGCGGCGATTTGGAACCACAATGGCTGTATCTCGCGCGCCATCCGGCGCGTCGCCCTTCTGACGCATGAACCGCCCCGATCCCGACCAACTCCTCGACAAGCTGCAGCGCGATGAAGAAAAGCAGCGGCGCGGCCAGCTCAAGATCTTCTTCGGCGCGTCCGCCGGCGTCGGCAAGACCTACGCGATGCTGCAGGCCGCGCGCCAGCGCGTGCAGGACGGCGTCGACGTCGTCGTCGGCATCGTCGAGACTCACGGCCGCAGTGAAACCGCCGCGCTGCTCGACGGCCTCGACGTGCTGCCGCCCGCCCGCATCGACTATCGCGGCCGCACGCTCGCCGAATTCGATCTCGACGGCGCGCTCGCGCGTGCGCCGCAACTGATCCTCGTCGACGAGCTCGCGCATTCGAACGTGCAGGGCGCACGGCACCTGAAGCGCTGGCAGGACGTCTACGAGCTGCTCGATGCGGGCATCGACGTGTATACGACCGTCAACGTCCAGCATCTCGAAAGCCTGAACGACGTGGTCGGTGCGATCACCGGCATTCGCGTGTGGGAGACCGTTCCCGATCGCGTGTTCGACGCGGCCGACGAAGTCACGCTCGTCGACCTGCCGGCCGAGGAATTGCTCGAGCGGATGCGCGACGGCAAGGTCTATCTCGCGCAGCAGGCCGAGCGCGCGGTGCGCAACTTCTTCCGCAAGGGCAACCTGATCGCGCTGCGCGAGCTCGCGCTGCGGCGCACGGCCGATCGCGTCGACGCGCAGATGCGCGAGTACCGCGCAGACCGTTCGATCCAGCGCATCTGGCAGGCGCGCGAGCGGCTGCTCGTGTGCGTCGGCCCGGGCGCCGAAGCGCCGACGCTCGTGCGCGCGGCGGCGCGCCTCGCCGCGAGCCTGAAGGCCGACTGGATCGCCGTGTACGTCGAGACGCCGCGCCTGCAGCGGCTGCCCGACGCGCGGCGGCAGCGCACGCTCGACGCACTGAAGCTCGCGGCCGAGCTCGGCGCGGAGACGGTCACGCTCGCCGGGCCCGACGCGGTCGCCGCGCTGATCGGCTATGCGAAGGTGCGCAACGTATCGAAGCTCGTCGCGGGCGGCTCGCCGAAGGTCGGGCTCGCGCGCCGCTTCGCACGGCCGTTCGGCGAGCAGCTGGCGGAACGCGCGGGCGACGTCGACCTGATGCTGATCCGTGCGTCCGCGAGCGACGAGACGCGCGCCGCGCCGCTCGACGCGCGGGCGCGCGACTGGCGCGACGCGTTCGCGCAGTTCGGCACGCACCGTTCGCCGCCGCGCCACTACGCGTATGCGGCCGCGATCTGCGCGGCGATCACCGTCGTCGCGAGCGTCGTGTCCGGGCGGCTCGACCTCACGAACCTCGTGATGCTGTACCTGCTCGGCGTGGTGTTCTCGGCGGTGCGGCTCGGCCGCGGCCCGGGCGTGCTGCAGTCGTTCCTGTCGGTGGCCGCGTTCGATTTCTTCTTCGTGCCGCCGCGCATGTCGTTCTCGGTCAGCGACACGCAATACCTGCTGACCTTCTTCGGGATGCTGCTGACGTCGCTCGTGATCAGCCACCTGACGTCGACGCTCACGCGCCAGGCGAGCGTCGCGCAGCGCCGCGAGCGCCGCACCGGCGCGATCTACGCGATGGCGCGCGAGCTCGGCGCGGCGCTGACGACCGAGCAGATCGTCGAGATCGGCAGCCGTCACGTGGGCGAGGTGTTCCGCGCGCGCGTCGCGTTCCTGCTGCCCGACAGCGCGGACCAGGTGCGGCAGAGGATCGAGGAGCCCGACGCGGTCGTCACGCTGACGGGCGCGGAGCTCGACAGCGACGTCGGCCAGTGGGTGTACGACCAGCAGAAGCCGGCCGGGCGCGGCACCGATACGTTGCCGGCGACGGCCGCGCTGTACCTGCCGCTGAAGGCGCCGATGCGCACGCGCGGCGTGCTCGCGGTCGCGTCGCGCGAGCCGCGCGAACTCGAGGTCCCCGAGCAGCAGCGGATGCTCGACGCATTCGCCGCGCAGATCGCGCTCGCGCTGGAGCGCGTGCACTACGTCGAGATCGCGCGCGACGCGCTCGTCAACATGGAATCCGAGCGGTTGCGCAACTCGCTGCTGTCGGCGATCTCGCACGACCTGCGCACGCCGCTCACGACGATCGTTGGTTTTTCGTCGATGCTCGCGAACGGGCGCGCGGCCGCGCAGGCCGGCGACGCCGCGGCGGCCGGGCGGCTCGCGCAGCGCGAGGGCGAACTCGTCGACGCGATTCACGACGAGGCGCTGCGCATGACGGGCATCGTCACGAACCTGCTCGACATGGCGCGGCTGCAGGCCGGCAGCCTGCAGCTCAAGCGCCAGTGGTCGCTGCTCGAGGAAACCGTCGGCGCCGCGCTCGCCGCGTGCCGGCGCGTGCTCGCGCGCCATCCCGCGCACGTCGCGCTGCCGGCCGACCTGCCGCTGCTGCAGATGGACGCGGTGCTGATGGAGCGGTTGTTCACCAACCTGTTCGAGAACGCGGCGAAGTACACGCCGCCCGATACGTCGCTCGACATCGGCGCGGAGCGCGTGACCGACGACGGCCATCCTTTCGTGTGCGTGCACGTCGACGATCACGGCCCGGGCCTGCCGGTTGGCATGGAAACGCGGATCTTCGACAAGTTCACGCGCGGCGAGAAGGAATCGGCGACGCCGGGCATCGGGCTCGGTCTCGCGATCTGCCGCGCGATCGTCGAGGCGCACGGCGGTAAAATCGGCGCGCTCAACCGCACCGCGCCCGACGGCCGCGTGACGGGCGCGCGCTTCTGGTTCACGCTGCCGGTCGACACGCCGCCGCCGGCACCCGCCGTGCCCGACGACGAATCCGACCTGCCGGACGCATCGCCCCCATCCGAGTCATTGCCCGACCATGAGTGAACCCAGCCTGACCGTCGTCCTGATCGAGGACGAAAAGCAGATCCGCCGCTTCGTGCGCGCCGCGCTCGAGGAGGAGGACATCGCGGTGTTCGAAGCCGAGACGGGCAAGCAGGGGCTGATCGACGCGGCGACGCGCAAGCCCGACCTCGTGATCGTCGATCTTGGCCTGCCCGACACCGACGGCCTCGACGTGATCCGCGAACTGCGCGGCTGGTCCGAGGTGCCGGTGATCGTGCTGTCCGCGCGCACGCAGGAAGAGGAGAAGGTGGCCGCGCTCGACGCGGGCGCCGACGACTACCTGACCAAGCCGTTCGGCGTGTCCGAACTGCGTGCGCGAATTCGCGCGCAACTGCGCCGGCGCAACCAGGGCGGCGCGAACGAGTCGCCGAAGGTGACCTTCGGCGGCGTGACCGTCGATCTCGCGCTGCGCCAGGTGTGGCGCGACGACGCGATCGTGCACCTGACGCCGCTCGAATACCGGCTGCTCGCGACGCTCGTGCGTCACGCGGGGCGCGTGCTCACGCACCGCCAGCTGCTGCGCGACGTGTGGGGGCCGTCGCACGTCGAGAGCCATCATTACCTGCGCATCTACATGGCGCATCTGCGCCAGAAGCTCGAGGCCGATCCCGCGCAGCCCGAGCACATCGTCACCGAGACGGGCGTCGGCTATCGGCTCGTCGGCGCCGTGTGACGCACGGGGCGCGGCCAAGCATGCGGCCGCGGCGTCGCGCCCCGGCAGGGTTGCGCCGGCGCGACAGCCTCGCGATGGGCGTCGGCCTTGCACACCGGCTGCGCAATCCCCGCTATCCTGACCGTTCCGCGAACGAAATCGAGGAGCGTGCAATGTCCGTCCGTCTGGTCGTCATCTGTGCGCTGGCGCTCGCTGCGCCCGGCGCGTTCGCCCAGCCGCTGCCGCCCGGGCAGCACCCGCCCGCGCAGGCGGCGCTGGCCAATCCCGCGTCGGTCAACTGCGAGAAGCTCGGCGGTCGCCACGTAATCCGCAACCTGTCGAGCGGGCAGGTCGGCATGTGCGTGTTCAAGGACGGCCGCGTGTGCGAGGAGTGGGCGCTTTACCGCGACGACCGCTGCGTCGGCGGCGGCGCGCCGAAGCGCGTGGCGAACTGACCGCGTCCTGACGATCGCACCCCGCATCGGCGACGGCCTGCCAGGCCGCCGGCAGGTCCGTAAGCTACTTGTTATACTCGGCGCCGCCCGGGGACGACCCCGGGTCATTCGCTTCAACGGGGACGGCCCCATCCGATACGGAGTACGTCGAGATGGCGTGGGTATGGTTGTTGATCGCCGGTTTGCTGGAAGTGGCCTGGGCGGCCGGCTTGAAATCGTCGGACGGCTTCACGAAGCTCGGTCCGTCGGTGTTCACGATCATGACGGCGCTGGCCAGCTTCGGGCTGCTCGCGGTCGCGATGCGCCAGTTGCCGCTCGGCACCGCGTACGCGGTGTGGACGGGCATCGGCGCGGTCGGCGCGTTCGTGTTCGGCATCGTGATGCTGGGCGAGGCGCTGACCGTCGCCCGCGTCGCCAGTGCGGCGCTGATCGTCGCGGGGCTGGTCGGCCTGAAATTGTCGTCGGCCGCCTGACGACGGACTCCGCGGCGCGCACGCGCCCGCGCGCCGCCCCGCGCCGCGGAATTGCGCCGGTCGCCCGTCCAGCCTGTCTATAATGGAACGTATTCGGGCCTGAATCCCGTCGTGCTGCGCGCGGCACGCGGTGCCGGTCGCCACGCGCCGCGCGGCCGGTCTGTCCGACCCGATCCGATCAATCGGCAAAACGCACGGAAAGTGCAAGGAGAGGGCCATGATCGAAGCCATTTCGCTCGGCGCGGGACTCGCGTGGGCGAGCGGCCTGCGCCTGTACCTGACGGTGCTGATCGCCGGCGTGCTGGCACGCTTCGGCTGGCTCCATCTGCCCGACACGCTGGCCGTGCTGATGTCGCCGTGGGTCATCGGCGCCGCGGCCGTGCTCGCCGTCACCGAATTCCTGGCCGACAAGATCCCCGCGTTCGACTCGCTGTGGGATGCCGTGCATACCTTCATCCGCATTCCGGCCGGCGCCGTGCTCGCGGCCGGTGCGCTCGGCCATGCCGATCCGACCATGCTGGCGGTCGCGGGGCTCGCCGGCGGCTCGCTCGCCGGCGCCGCGCATGTGGCGAAGGCCGGCACGCGCGCGCTGATCAACCTGTCTCCCGAACCGATTTCGAACTGGATTGCGTCGTCGACCGAGGACGGTCTCGTGGTCGGCGGGCTCGTCCTCGCGTTCTTCGTTCCGCTCGCGTTCCTCGTGCTGCTTGCCGCGTTCATCACGGCGTCGGCGTGGGCGCTGCCGCGCCTGTGGCGCGGCGTGTCGGGTGGCTTTCGCGGGATGGCTAACCACATGGTGTCGCGGCTCAACTCGATCGGAGGGAAGCGCGATTGAAGGGGCCGCAACACGCGGCGCAGCCGCCGGCCGGATACTCCGGCCATGACGGGCGCACGCATGCCGGCCGCTTCGGCCTGCGCGACCTGATTCACCAGGCTGCCCGGATGACCGCGCGCGACTGGCGCGCGGGCGAATTGACGCTGCTGGTCCTCGCGCTGGTGCTCGCGGTCGCGGCGCTGACGAGCGTCGGCTTTCTCGCCGATCGGCTGCGCCAGGGCCTCGAGCGCGACGCGCGCCAGATGCTCGGCGCCGATTTCGTCGTGCGCGCCGATCGCCCCGTCGATCCGTCGTTCGACCGCCAGGCGCGCGCGCTCGGCCTGCGTACCGCGACGACCGCCATTTTTCCGAGCATGATCGCGGCCGCCGCGGGCGGGCAGGCGGCCGACGCCGCGCCGTCGCGCCTCGCGGCCGTGAAGGCCGTGTCGCCCGGCTATCCGCTGCGCGGCGCGGTCGAGATCCTGCCGGCCGGTGCGACCACTGCGCAGAAGGCGTCCGCGATCCCCGCGCCGGGCACCGTATGGGCCGACCCGTCGCTGCTCGACGCGCTGCACCTGAAGGCGGGCGATACGGTGCGCGTCGGGCTGCGCACGCTCACGGTCGCCGCGGCGATCACCCGCGAACTCGATCGCGGCTTTTCGTTCGTCAATTTTTCGCCGCGGCTGATGATGCGCGCGGACGAGCTCGCCGCGACGGGGCTCACGGGCTACGGCAGCCGCGTCACGTACCGGCTGCTGGTCGCCGGCGACGCAGCGGCCGTCGCACGCTTCGAAACCTATGCGCACGCGCGCGTCGACGGCGGGAAACTGCGCGGCGTCGGGCTCGAGTCGTTGCAGGAGGGGCAGCCGCAGGTGCGGCAGACGCTGGATCGCGCGCGCCACTTCCTGACGCTCGTCGCGTTGCTGACCGCGCTGCTCGCGGCGGTCGCGATCGCGATGGCCGCGCAGCGCTACATGCGGCGTCATCTCGACGGCTGCGCGACGATGCGCTGCCTAGGCGTGAGCCGCCGCACGCTCGGCGCGTTGTTCGCGCTCGAATTCGCGGGCGTCGGCATCGTGTCGGGCGCCGCGGGCGCAGTGCTCGGCTACGGTGGCCACTGGGCGCTGCTGGCCGCGCTCGGCAGCCTGATCGACGTCGTGCTGCCGCCGCCCACGTTGTGGCCGGCGCTGATCGGCATGGGCGCCGCGCTCGTGCTGCTGCTCGGTTTCGCGCTGCCGCCGCTCGTGCCGCTCACGCGCGTGCCGCCGGTGCGTGTGCTGCGGCGCGAGTGGGGCGACGCGTCGCGCACCGCGTGGGCCGCGTATGCGGTCGGCGTCGTGCTGTTCGCGGGGCTGCTGATCGTGGCCGCCGGGAACCTGAAGCTCGGCCTGATCGTCGCGGGCGGCTTTGCCGGCGCGCTGGTCGGGTTCGCGCTGATTGCCCGGCTCGTGCTGTTCGCCGCCGCGCGCGCGGTGCGCAATGCGCGCGTGGCCGCGGGCGTCGGCTGGCGTTACGCGCTGGCGTCGCTGCACCGGCGCGGCACGGCCAGCGCGCTGCAGATCACCGCGCTCGCGCTCGGCCTGATGTGCCTGCTGCTGATCGCGATCACGCGCAACGACCTCGTGGCGGGCTGGCGGCAGTCGACGCCGCCCGATGCGCCGAACCAGTTCCTGATCGACATCCAGCCCGACCAGCGCGCCGACGTCGCCGCCTATCTGGCCGCACACGGCGTGCGCGACGCGGTGCCCGCGCCGATGGTGCGCGGCCGCCTCGTCGCGATCAACGGCAAGCCGGTGAATCCGGACGCGTACCCGTCGGAAGAGGCGCGCCGGCTCGTCGATCGCGAATTCAACCTGTCGTATACGACCGACCTGCCGTCCGACAACCGGATCGTCGAAGGCGACTGGTTCGGCGCCGCGGCCACGCCGCAGATCTCGATCGAAGCCGGCCTCGCGAAGACGCTGAACGTGAAACCGGGCGACACGCTGCGCTTCGACGTGACGGGGCTGACGGTCGACGCGCCGATCACGAGCGTGCGCAAGCTCGACTGGGGCTCGTTCCGCGTCAACTTCTTCGTGCTGATGCCGCCGCCGGTGCTGAAGGATTTCCCGGCCGTCTACCTGACGAGCTTCCATCTGCCCGCATCGAACGCCGCGCTGCTCGATCCGCTGATCGCGCGCTACCCGAACCTGACCGCGATCGACGTCGCGCCGATCCTCGCGCAGTTGCAGCGGATGATGCTGCAGGTGGTCGGCGCCGTGCAGTTCCTGTTCGCGTTCACGCTCGCGGCCGGCGTGCTCGTGCTGTACACGGCGCTTGCCGGCTCGCGCGACGAGCGCGTGCGCGAGGCCGCGCTGCTGCGCGCGCTCGGTGCGTCGCGCGCGCAGGTCAACGCGGTGCAGCGCGCGGAATTCGTCGTGGTCGGCGCGCTGGCCGGCGTGCTCGCGTCGGCGGGCGCGATCGCGGTCGGCTGGGTGCTCGCGTCGCGCGTGTTCGACTTCCAGCTCGCCGTCGATCCATGGCTCGTGCCGGCCGGCATCGCGGCCGGCGTCGTCTGCGCCGGTGCGGCCGGCTGGCTCAGCCTGCATAATGTGTTGCGGCGCCCCGCGCTGCAGTCGCTGCGCGACGCGTGAGCGTCGCCCGCGGCCCCGAAGATCCCGTTTTCCGACTATCCGTAATGACCGATGTGAATGACGATGCGCCGTCGCAGCCGACGGCGTTCGAGCTCGTGGGCGGCGAAGCCCGCGTGCGCGAAATGGTGGACCGCTTCTACGACCTGATGGACCTCGAGCCCGAGTTCGCGCAGATTCGCGCGCTGCATCCGCCGTCGCTCGACGGTTCGCGCGACAAGCTGTTCTGGTTCCTGTGCGGCTGGCTCGGCGGCCCCGACCACTACATCAGCCGGTTCGGCCATCCGCGGCTGCGCGCGCGGCATTTGCCGTTCCCGATCGCGTCGGTCGAGCGCGACCAGTGGCTGCGCTGCATGGCGTGGGCGATGGAGGATGTCGGGCTGCCGGAGCCGCTGCGCGAGCGGCTCATGCATTCGTTCTACGACACGGCCGACTGGATGCGCAACCGGCCCGGTTGATCGACCGGTACGCCGCTGCCCGCGCGCGGGACGATCTGCGTCTGGGCGCACGTGCGGGCCGGCGCGACACTGGCCGTTTCCTCCATCGACACGAGGCTCATCCCGATGACGACACAGGCGCTGTTTCGCGAAGACGCGTACCTGATGCAATGCGACGCGATCGTCGAGGCCGTCGGCGACGACGGCATCCGGCTCGACCGCACCGTGTTCTATCCGCTCGGCGGCGGCCAGGCCGGCGACACCGGCACGCTGACGCTGCCCGACGGCAGCACGATCGCGATTGCCGATACGCGCAAGGCGAAGTTCGACGGCGCGACGCCCGACGACGCCGTGCACGTGCCCGCGCCGGGCCAGGACGCGCGCGTCGCGACGCTGGCCCCCGGCACGCGCGTGGTCGCGGCGATCGACTGGCAGCGCCGCCACCGGCACATGCGCCTGCATACGGCCGCGCACCTGATGTGCGCGGTGCTGCCGTACGCGGTCGACGGCTGCAGCGTGACGGCCGACTACGTGCGGCTCGATTTCGCGACGTCCGACGCGATCGATCGCGACGACGTCGAGCGGCGCCTCGCGGGTTTCGTCGCCGGCGCGCATCCGGTCACGACCGAATGGATCACCGACGACGAGATGGCCGAGCGGCCCGAACTCGTCCGCACGATGAGCGTGAAGCCGCCGATGGGCCTCGGCCGCGTGCGGCTGCTGCGCATCGAGAACGTCGACCTGCAGCCGTGCGGCGGCACGCACGTGTGCAACACGTCCGAAATCGGCGGGCTGCGGGTCGCGAAACTGGAAAAGAAGAGTGCGCGCACACGGCGCCTCGTACTGGAGTTTGCATGACGATCGATACCGGGAAAGCGGGCGCGGCGGCGCTCGATCCGCAGGCACGGGACATTCTCGATTTCTGGTTCGGCGAGCCGGGCTCGGCCGAGTTCGGGCAGAACCGCAAGGTCTGGTTCAACGGCGGCGCGGCGTTCGACGACGTGCTGCGCACGCGTTACGGCGCGCTGCTCGATGCTGCATGCGACGGCGCGTGCGATCACTGGACCGCTTCGCCGTCGGGCGCGCTGGCGTTGATCGTCGTGCTCGACCAGTTCTCGCGCAACATCCATCGCGGCACGCCGCGCGCGTTTGCCGCCGATCCGAAGGCGCTCGGGCTGGCCCGCCGCGTCGTCGCGGCCGGCTGGGACGCGCGGTTGCCGAGCGGGCATCACCGCGCGTTCGCGTATCTGCCGTTCGAGCACGACGAGTCGGTCGAGAGCCAGCGCGAGGCCGTGCGCCTGTGCGCGGGCATCCGCGACGAGGCCGGGTGCGAGCGCTATCACCGCTACGCGTTGCTGCATGCGGCGGTCGTCGAGCGCTTTGGCCGCTTTCCGCACCGGAACGCGATTCTCGGTCGCGCGTCGACCGACGAGGAAGCGGCGTTTCTGCGGGAGCCGGGCTCGTCGTTCTGACGATCCGTTCGTTGGCGAGACGAAGGAGCGGGGCGGCGAACCCCACGACGCTTGCGGGTTGCCGGTATTGCAGCGCAGGCTGCGCAGCGCTCGAATGGACGATCGCGGCCCGTGCCGAAGAAGAAAGCGAAGGCGGGCAGGGCAGCGCATCGCGCCGCCCTGTGTTACTGCGGGTGCTGTTCGGGCGTGCGCACGTAGACGCGCAGCAGCTCCTCGTTGTCGCCCGGGCGGGCGCCGGTCCAGAACAGCTTCCATTCGTCGCCGGGCGCCGGATCGACGGCCCGCACGCCCTGCACGATCATCCACGTGCAGCGCGTCGTCTTCGCGTCGTCGATCGGCGTGTGCTGGATGCCGGAGAAGTAATACAGCATTGGCGCTTCCGATTCGCCGAGCCCGTGCAGGCTCGCCATGCAGTCGCCGTCGTTCCATTCGAGCGCGAGATGCGCGTTCAGGTCGTCGAACACCGACCGGTAGCTCTTCGCGACGTCGAGCCACGGCAGCAGCAGCGTATAGATGAGCCCCCACGCGACCAGCGTGCCGGCGCCCCACGACAGCGCGCCGCGCCACAGGCCCGTCGTGCGTAGTTTCGGCAGCAGCGTCAGCCAGCCGACCGTCAGCGCGAGCGCGCCGGTCACAAGCGCGGGCTGGATCGGCATCGTCCAGTCGAGCGGCAGCCAGCGGCCGAGCAGTGCGAGATCGGCGCGCGACGCGGCCGGATCGGCCATCACCGCCCAGATCGCCCACGCGAGCACGACCACCATGCCGAACAGGATGCGGCTCAGGTAATCCCACGCGAGATGCAGCCGGCGCGGCAGGCGGTCGATCGCCTGCGCGGCGACCAGCGCGAGCGGTGCGAAGAACGGCAGGATGTAGAGCTGGCGCGACGTCGCGGACACCTGCAGTACCACCAGTCCGATGCCGGCGAACAGCACGGGCAGCGCGATGCGCGGCGTACGCCAGTCGCGCCATGCGCCGCGGGCGAGCGCGACGATCGCGAGCGGCGCGACCGGGAAGCCGACGAGCAGGAACGCGCGCAGGATGAAGAACGGCTTGTCGTTTTCGGCGCCCAGTTCGGGAACGGAGAAGCCGAAGAAGCGGCCGACGTTGTTGTCCCAGAACCACGTCATGAACAGCGTTTCCGAGCGCAGGAACAGCGCGGTCGGCCAGATCAGCGCGAACGGCGCGAACACGAGCGCGGCGACGCCGAGCGCGCGTGCGAACGAGCGGGTGCGGCAGGCCGGGTAGAGCACCAGCGTGCAGACGAGCGTGGCCGCGAACACGAGCGGCACGAACAGCCCCTTCGCCATCAGCGCGATGCCGACGCCCGCGCCGAAGATCGGCGCGGCCCAGCGGCCGGCCGGGTGCGCCGGCAGCCCGTGACGCATCGGCTGCGCACGCGCGACGTGCTCCATCACGAGTTCCAGCAGCCCGCAGAACGCGATGGCGGTGCCGGCAAACAGCGCGACGTCCGTCATCATGTCATGCACGTGCTTGATCACGACGAGCGTGCCCGCGCTCAGCACGACCGGGCCGAGCACGCGCAGGTCGAACCAACTGTCCGCGCGGCTGGCCACGCGGGCCGCGCGCGCGATGAAGCCGAACGCGAGCGCGGCGAACAGGGCGCTCGCGAGGCGCGCCGCGTCGTGCAGCGGCATCGCGCGCTGCAGCAGCCACGCGAGGCTGGTCGCGACCCACGCGTAAAGCGGCGGCTTTTCCATGAACGGCAGGCCGGCATTGGTCGGCACGACGAAATCGCCGGTCTCGAGCATGTGCTGGATGATGCCGAACGTATAGGTTTCGTCCTGTTTCCACGGATCGTGCCCGAGCACGCCGGGCAGCGTGTACGCGCACACCAGCGCGGCGACGAACAGCCATGCGCGCCAGCCGAGCAGTAGCGAGCGGTCGCGCAGGGGGCTGATGGCGGCGGTCGAGGCCGCGACGGGCGTGCCGGCGACGTCCAGCGTCGCGCTGACGTCGGTATCGGCGGTCGAGCGGGTGTGCGCGGCCGGGGCGGGCACGGACGTGCGTCGCCGGCTGGGCGCTGCGGTTCCAGGCATGGAAAAGATCTCGGGTCGAGTCGAGCCGGTCCGGCGACATGGGCTGGACCGATAAGGGGCTACATCCGGGGTAACGGACAGCGTGTTTGAGACACCTGTCTGAATGGTCGCTAGTAGAGCACGGAATTGTTACGGATGTTTACTGGAAGTGTCACGGAATTGTGGAGATTTGTGGCGCCGTGACCACGGGGCGATTTCGACCGCCGTATTGTTGCGCCGCGCGTCAGCTTAGCGGCCGCCGCCGACGTCGAGCAGGGCGCCCGTCGTGTAGGACGCCGCATCGCCGAGCAGCCAGACGATCGCCTCGGCGATCTCCTGCGCTTCGCCCGCGCGGCCGAGCGGCGTTTGCGCGCCGAGACGCGCCGCACGGCCCGGCTGGCCGCCGCTTGCATGAATGTCGGTCTCGATCAGGCCCGGGCGCACCGCGTTGACGCGCACGCCGTGCGGGCCGAGCTCCCTGGCGAGGCCGATCGTCAGCGAATCGACCGCGCCTTTCGAGCCCGCGTAGTCGACGTACTCGTTCGGCGAGCCGAGCCGAGACGCGATCGACGACACGTTGACGATCGCGCCGCCGCGCCCGCCGCGGTTGGTGGACAGCCGGCGCGCCGCTTCGCGCGCACACAGGTAGGCGCCGAGCACGTTGGTATCGAACATCCGTCGCAGCCGGTCGACCGGCATGTCGGCGAGCGGCATCGACGGCGCGACGATGCCGGCATTGTTGACGAGCGCGTCGAGGCGCCCGAACTCGGCCGCAACGGTGTCGAACATCGCGACGACGTTCGCCTCGTTCGCGACGTCGCCCGCGACGATGCACGCGCGGCCGCCCGCGTCGCGCACGGCCTGCGCGGTCAGTTCGGCCGCGGCCGCGTCGCGCGCGTAGTTGATGCCGACGTCCCAGCCGCGTTCGGCCGCGAGCACGGCGGTCGCGCGGCCGATGCCGCGGCTCGCGCCGGTGATGAGGACAGCCTTGCGGTCGGACGGTGCGGTCATCGCGTGCGGTTTCCGGTGACGGTTACTTCGCGGCGTCGGGCGCCCACTTGTCGCGGGTGGGCGGCTGGTAGCGGCGCAGCCGCTCGATCAGCGCGACGGGTTCCGACTCGACGCACAGTGCGTCGAAATAGGCCGGCCGCATGAAGCCTTCGTCGACCGTATGGCGCAGCAGCGCGATCAGCGGATCGTAGAACGAATCGATGTTGTAGAGCGCGACGGGCTTGCGGTGATAGCCGAGCTGCGCCCACGTATAGACCTCGAAGAGCTCTTCGAGCGTGCCGGCACCGCCGGGCATCGCGACGAACGCGTCGGAGAGGTCGGCCATCATTTTCTTGCGATGGTGCATGTCGGGCACGACGTGCAGTTCCGACAGCCCCGTATGGCCGACTTCCTTGTCGACGAGCAACTCGGGAATCACGCCGACCGCCCGGCCGCCGGCCGCCATCACTTCGTCGGCGATCACGCCCATCAGGCCGACGCGGCCGCCGCCGTACACGAGCGTGAGGCCTGCCTCGACGAGCGCACGGCCGAACGCGCGCGCGGCATCGGCATAGACGGGTCGCACGCCGGACGACGAGCCGCAGTAAACGCAGACTGCCTTCATTGCTTCGCGTCCTTGGCGGGGGCCTGGCCGGTGGCGACGGGGCCGCCCGCCGGGCGCGGCGACCCGTCGCGCGGCGGCAGGTAATCGGTGAACTGGCGCTTGGGCAGCTTGCCGGACACGAGATCGTCGAACAGCTGGCGCGAACGGCCGCGCAGGTACGGGGCCATGATCGAGATCACGTGCATGCTCACCTGGTGCAGCTCTTCGCGGATCGCGTCCTGGTCGTTGTATTTGCGCGGATGCATCACGTATTGGTACGACAACCAGTACGTCGAGATCACCGCCATGTTGGTCGCGATGACCTCGATCTCGGCGGGCGTCGCGACCATCTCGGCATCGGAGACGAGCAGCTCGCACATGTCGTGCGCGAAGCGCACCTTGTGGCTGATGATCTGCTTGAAGTGCGTCTCGAGCGTGCGGTTGCGGGCGAGCAGGTCGTTGAGGTCGCGATACAGGAACCGGTAGGTCCACATGAAATCGGCCATGTACTGCAGGTACGACCAGGTTTCGTCGATCGTCGGACGGTGATCTTCGGGGAAGCGCAGCCGCCGTTCGATCTGCTGCTCGAACTGCGCGAAGATGCTGTTGATGATGTCGTCCTTGTTGCGGAAATGGTAGTACAGGTTGCCTGGACTGATTTCCATTTCCTCGGCGATCGTCGTGGTGGTGACGTTCGGCTCGCCGATCTCGTTGAAGAGTTTCAACGACAACTCGAGAATCCGTTCGCGGGTGCGGCGGGGAGGTTTCGCTTCCATGTCGTCCGGCCCTGTGTGTGCCGGACTGGCGGGCGCTGCAATCGATGCTGCGTGATTCGTCCGGCGCGGGTTGCTGTTCTATGTCTAGCGGCCGATTATAAACCGGGGTTTCGCCACGTCGGGGCATTTCGTGATCGCGGCGCCGCGCCGCGCATGGTGCGGCGCCGCATGCGGGCGTGGCGAAAGGCGCCCGGCGGTGGCCTAGAAACCGAGCCAGCGTGCGACCACCGGCCCGAGCACGAAGCCCCACGTCGTCACGCACGCGAACAGCGCGACCGTGACGGCCGCGCTGCCGAGGTCCTTCGCGCGCTTCGACAGTTCGTGGCGCTCGAGCGAGATGCGGTCGATCGCGGCTTCGACGCTCGAGTTCAGCAGCTCGACGATCAGCACCAGCAGCACCGAGCCGATCAGCAGCGCGCGCGATGCGGCCGGCACCGGCGCGAATGCGCCGATCGGCAGCATCAGCGCGGCGAGCGTGAGTTCCTGGCGAAACGCGCTTTCCTCGCGGATCGCGACGCGAAAGCCGTTCAGCGAATGCTTGAGCGCGAACCAGGCACGCGTGATGCCGCGATGGCGCTTGTACGGGTTCGGCGGCAGCGGCGCGAGCCGGTCGTCGGGGCCGAGCGGCTCGTGCGGGTGCACGTCCGCGTCGGCATGCGGCTCTTCCTCGTCGAACGGGCGGTGCCGTGACGGCGTCGCGGCGGGGGGCGGGATCTTGTCGTTCAGGTCTCGTTTCAAACGGCTGCACCTTCGGCTGGCGAGTACGCGGTCTTCGGCAGCGGCTTCAGATGCGACGCGAACTGCTCGGATGCGGCGCGCCACGAGAAGCGTTCCGCCCACGCGCGCGCAGTCGTGCGTTCGATCTTCAGCGCCTCGAGGCAGGCTTCCTGCAGGTCCTCGTGCATCGCGCCGGCATCGCCTCCGCTGAGCACGTCGATCGGGCCCGTCACGGGATACGCGGCCACCGGCGTGCCGCAGGCGAGCGCTTCGAGCAGCACGAGGCCGAACGTGTCGGTGCGACTCGGGAATACGAACACGTCGGCCGCAGCATACACCTTCGCGAGCTCGGTCTGTGACAGCACGCCGAGATAGTTCGCCTCCGGATAGCGCGACTTCAGTTCCGCGAGCGCGGGGCCTTCGCCCGCGACCCACTTCGAGCCGGGCAGGTCGAGGCGCAGGAACGCCTCGACGTTCTTCTCGATCGCGACGCGGCCCACGTACAGGAAGATCGGCCGCGCGGTGTTGAGCACCTTCGACTCCATCGGCCGGAAGGTGTCGAGGTCGACGCCGCGGGTCCACAGCACGACGTTCGTGAAGCCGAATTTCTCGAGGTCCTGCTTGACGACCGGCGTCGGCGCCATCACCGCGCGCGACGGGCCGTGGAACCAGTGCAGGAACTTGTAGGTCGCCGCCAGCGGAATGCCGAAGCGCGCCTGCACGTATTCCGGGAAGCGCGTGTGGTACGCGGTCGTGTACGGCAGCTTGCGGGCGCGCGCATAGCGCCGCGCGGCGAGGCCGAGCGGGCCTTCGGTCGCGATGTGCAGCGCGTCGGGTGCGAACGCATCGATCCGCGCGCGCAGCTTGCGATACGGCAGGATCGACAGGCGGATCTCGGGGTAGGTCGGGCAGGGCACCGTGCGGAATTCCAGCGGCGTCAGCAGTTCGACGCGGTGGCCGAGCGCCGTGAGTTCGCGCGACGTGCTCTTCAGCGTGCGTACGACGCCGTTGACCTGCGGTTCCCACGCGTCGGTGACGATCATGATCTTCATCGCGGCATGTCCTGTAAGTAGGGTTGTGTCAGGCAGCGGCCTTGGCCTTGCGCGACGCGGTCTCGGACGGTGCGGTGCGCATCACCGTCCAGTAGACGATCTTCAGTTCGCCTTCCATCGTTTCGACGAGCGCGGACAGGCTTTCGACCCAGTCGCCGTCGTTGCAGTACAGCACCCCGTCGATGTCGCGGATCTCGGCCTTGTGGATGTGGCCGCACACGACGCCGTCGCAGCCGCGGCGGCGCGCCTCGTCGGTCATCACGGTCTCGAACTGCGAGATGAAGTTGACCGCGTTCTTGACCTGGTGCTTCAGGTACTGCGACAGCGACCAGTACTGGAAGCCGAGCCGGCTGCGGATCCGGTTGAACCAGCGGTTCAGCACGAGGATCAGCGTGTAGAGCGTGTCGCCGAGGTACGCGAGCCATTTCGCATGCTGGATCACGCCGTCGAACAGGTCGCCGTGCACGATCCACAAACGTTTGCCCGCGAGCGTCGTGTGGAATGCCTCGCCGCGCACCTGGATGTCGCCGAACGCGAGATCGCAGAACTGCCGCGCGCCTTCGTCGTGGTTGCCGGGGATGTAGACGACCTGCGTGCCCTTGCGCGCCTTGCGCAGGATCTTCTGCACGACGTCGTTGTGCGCCTGCGGCCAGTACCAGCCTTTCTTCAGTTGCCAGCCGTCGATGATGTCGCCGACGAGGTACAGGTATTCCGAGTCGTTGTGACGCAGGAAATCCAGCAGGTAGGGCGCCTGACAGCCGCTCGAGCCGAGGTGGATGTCGGACAGCCAGATGGTGCGGTAGCGATGGGCGGACGGCTCGGGGTCGTCGTGCTGCGTGGTGGGCGCGACGGGCGGCTTGTGCGACACCACGCCGTCGGTTGCGCCCGAGCCGGACAGGAACGCAGTGGCGGCGCGGGCGCCGATGGGATGACGAAACAATGAAGTCGCGGACGTTTTCTGGCCCATGCATGACTCGCGCCGGTTGACATTACCGGCATTCCGCCATGCGGGCGTGACTGTACCGTGACAGTCACGAGACGTTCTTATTACGACCGTCGAAGGGTGTTTAGCAGTAAATGAGCGGGCGTTGCGTAAGCTGCCGCACTGAACGGTCGGCGTGTGTCCGGCAGGGCCGTCCTCGATGGAGACGGGTGGGGCGAGCGGCTTTCATCTGGTGAATGCGGCGCGTCAGCGCGGTATCGCGACGACGCGCGTACGCGCGAGCCGGTCGTGCGGGAACTGGCGGCCGGCGTGCAACCGGGCGGCGCCGGCCCACACGACGATCCATGCGGCGGCGAGCGCGAGCGTGACGGGCACCGACAGGCCGAGGAGCGGGTGCAGCGCGAGCGGCGGCAGGAACCACAGCCAGCCGAGCGCGTAGCGGACGAGCGCGTGGCCGGCGCTCAGCGGCCGGCCGCTCGACGACTCGAGCCGCAGCCGCCAGGTTTTCATCGGCAGCGTCTGGCCGCCGTGCGTCCAGAACCACACGAAATACGCGCCGACGACGAGCGCGATCCACGCGGCAAGCAGGTTGTGATGAACGAGGCCGTTGCGTTGCTGCGTCGCGAGGCTGAACGCGAGCCCGGCGAAGAACACGACGCCGAACAGCAGCACGCCTTCGTAGAGCAGCGCGGCGAGGCGCCGCCGCACGGACGGCGCGGCAGCCGGGGTCTCGGGAGCGCGGGCGGTCGCCACGGCGCTCAGGAGCCCTTGAACAGCGAAGGCGCGTCGGCGGGCGACACCGGCAGGGCCGCGGCCGGTGCCGATGCGGTGCCGGACGTGGACGACGCGGGCACCGGCTGCACGACGACGCCGGCCGACGCGGGCGCCGGGGCGGCGGCCGCGCCGCTCGCCGGGTGTTCGTGCGAGTTGACGAGGCGGCGGACGTCACGGTCGGCGACGGTCGGCGGCGCGCTGACGACGCTCGGCCTGCGGCGGCGCTCGGCGGCGGCAAGCCGTTCCTTCTGCTCCTCGGGGAGTTGCTGGTAGGCCTTCCACGCGCGCTCGCGCGCCTGTGCGGACAGCTCCTTCGCGCTCTGGTAGTTCTCGCGCGCGACGCGGCGCTGCTCGGGCGTCATCTTCGCCCATTCGGTCATCCGGTCCTGCAGGCGTTTCTGGTCATCCGGCGACAACTTCGCGAAACGCGATGCGATCTTCAGCCATTTACGCTTGCGGGCGTCGCTGAAGCCGTCCCACTGGTCGGCGAACGGCGCGAGGGCCGCATGCTGCGCCGGCGTGAGGCGTGCCCACGACAGCGGGCCGGCGGCGGCCGGCAGCGGCAGCGGAAGGGGCAGCGGCGGGAGTTCGGTGGTCAGCCCGGTCGCGGTCGACGCGGGCGCGGCGGGGCTGGTGGTCGCGACGGGCGCCGTCGCGGGGGCCGGGTGGAATCGGGGATAGGTGGCGACGTAGGAAACGGCGATCGCGATCACGCATCCGAAAAATACGGCCAGGCCGCGCTTCTGACTCACCCGTGCGATCCCCTCGTTATTGTCTGTTAGTGAGCGCGCGAAAGATACGCGTTGAACCCGTGATCGAGATACGCATTGAGCGGCAGGTCGTCGCTGAGCATCGCCGCGTCGATGTCGGCGAGTTCGGCGGTGCGCTGCATGTCTTCCCAGTACGCGATGCCGACGAGCCCCGCGAGCAGCAACGCGAGCGGCCACGCACGCAGCAGGCGGCGGGCAAACGACGCGTACGGGCGGCCGGCGGGCGGGCGGTTCGCGGGCGTCGGGCCGTAGGCGCCGGCCGCGCCGGCGAAGGCCGGCACGAACACCGGCGCGCTCGCGGCTTCGGGCTTCTTGCGCGCGAGCGCGGCCCGGCGGGCGACGGCCAGCCGGTCGGTGGTCGCGGCCGGCAGCGCGGCCGCGCGCTCGTCCAGCGCGCGGCGCACCTTCAGCGCGAATTCGTGTTCTCGGTTTGCGGAGCTCATAGCGTGATTCCTTTGGCCTTGAGCGCTTGCGCCAGGGTATGAGTGGCTCGCGAGCAGTGCGTCTTGACGCTGCCCTCGGAGCACCCCATTGCGGCGGCAGTCTCGGCGACATCCATATCTTCCCAATAACGCATCAGGAACGCTTCCCGTTGACGCGTCGGAAGCTTCTGGATTTCTTCGTCGATCAGGGCCAGAACCTGCTCTCTTTCGAGGCGGTGCTCGCTGCTCTCGACGCCCGCGTTGTCGTCCGCGGATTCGAGCGTTTCAAGCGGGTCGAAGTCGTCGTCGTCGGTGTTGTTCAGCGACGAGAAGAGCGTCACCCACGTGTTGCGGACCTTCTGCCGGCGGAACCAGTCGTGGATCGCGTTCTGCAGGATCCGCTGAAAAAGCAGCGGCAGCTCGGCGGACGGCCGGTCGCCGTACTTTTCCGCGAGCTTGATCATCGCGTCCTGCACGATGTCGAGCGATGCATCGTCGTCACGTACGGCGTACGCAGCCTGCTTGAACGCGCGCCTTTCGACGCCCGCCAGAAAGTCGGCGAGTTCCTTGTCTGATGCCATTCCGTGAAGGTATGCGCTGCGGCCCGCTGCGTGGTGAAAAAGGTCGAAAAATTTCGTAAAACCCGCGGATGCTATCAAATTTTCATGCGCCTTGGCACCGGGTCGGCCGCCGCACGTTGCGCGCGAACCGCGGCGGCCGGGCGCCGGGCGGCGCGCATGATGCGCTGCGGGATATTTTGCTTGACGGCCCAGCTGCGACCCGCTATTGTCGGCGATTCGCAACATGAAGTGATGGTCTCATTTGAGGCTGGCCCAAGAAGCCCGCCCTTCAAACTGGACGCGCCGCTTGAACCCGAGCCACAAGCCCGGCAGAGAGCACCCGATCAATTTTTTGCCGAAAATTCGAAAGGTCAAAATGAACATGCCCAGCGCGGAATTCTCCACGTCGGAACCCCTTTCCCCTCCCGATAGCGACTCCATCGGCGGTACCGTGCTCATGAAGGCACTGGCCGACGAAAACGTCGAATTCATCTGGGGCTACCCCGGCGGCTCGGTTCTCTACATCTACGACGAGCTGTACAAGCAGGACAAGATTCAGCACGTGCTGGTGCGCCATGAACAGGCGGCCGTGCACGCAGCCGATGCGTATGCGCGCTCCACCGGCAATGTCGGCGTCTGTCTCGTGACGTCCGGCCCCGGTGTCACCAACGCGGTGACCGGCATCGCAACGGCGTACATGGATTCGATCCCGATGGTCGTGATCAGCGGCCAGGTGCCGACTGCCGCGATCGGTCAGGATGCGTTCCAGGAATGCGACACCGTCGGCATCACGCGTCCGTGCGTGAAGCACAACTTCCTCGTGAAGGACGTGCGCGACCTCGCGGAAACCGTCAAGAAGGCGTTCTATATCGCCCGCACCGGCCGTCCTGGCCCGGTGCTGATCGACATCCCGAAGGACATCTCGAAGACGCCGTGCCAGTACGAGCCGGTGAAGAGCGTGTCGCTGCGTTCGTACAATCCGGTCACGAAGGGCCATTCGGGCCAGATCCGCAAGGCCGTGTCGCTGCTGCTGACGGCCAAGCGCCCATACATCTACACGGGTGGCGGCATCATCCTCGCCGACGCGTCGCGCGAGCTGAACCAGTTCGCGGACCTGCTCGGCTACCCGGTCACGAACACGCTGATGGGCCTCGGCGGCTATCGCGCGTCGGACAAGAAATTCCTCGGCATGCTCGGCATGCACGGCACCTACGAAGCGAACATGGCGATGCAGCACTGCGACGTGCTGATCGCGATCGGCGCCCGCTTCGACGACCGCGTGATTGGCGACCCGGCGCACTTCGCGTCGCGCCCGCGCAAGATCATTCACATCGACATCGACCCGTCGTCGATCTCGAAGCGCGTGAAGGTCGACATCCCGATCGTCGGCGACGTGAAGGAAGTGCTGAAGGAGCTGATCGAGCAACTGCAGACGGCCGAGCATGGCCCCGACACCGAGGCGCTCGCGCAATGGTGGAAGGACATCGAGGGCTGGCGCGCGAAAGACTGCCTGAAATACGACCGCGAAAGCGAGATCATCAAGCCGCAGTACGTGGTCGAGAAGGCGTGGGAGTTGACGGACGGCAACGCGTTCGTGTGCTCGGACGTCGGCCAGCACCAGATGTGGGCCGCGCAGTTCTACCGTTTCAACAAGCCGCGTCGCTGGATCAACTCCGGCGGCCTCGGCACGATGGGCTTCGGCCTGCCGGCGGCGATGGGCGTCAAGATGGCCCATCCGGACGACGACGTGCTGTGCATCACGGGCGAAGGCTCGATCCAGATGTGCATCCAGGAACTGTCGACCTGCCTGCAGTACGACACGCCCGTGAAGATCATTTCGCTGAACAACCGCTACCTCGGCATGGTCCGCCAGTGGCAGCAGATCGAATACAGCAAGCGCTATTCGCATTCGTACATGGATGCGCTGCCCGATTTCGTGAAGCTTGCCGAAGCGTACGGCCACGTCGGCATGCGGATCGAAAAGACTTCGGATGTGGAGCCGGCGCTGAAGGAAGCGCTGCGCCTGAAGGACCGCACCGTGTTTCTCGACTTCCAGACCGATCCGACCGAAAACGTCTGGCCGATGGTACAGGCCGGCAAGGGCATCACCGAGATGCTGCTCGGATCGGAAGATCTGTAACGGCGCGACGCGCGCCCGGCCCGATGCGGCCGCCTTCACGAAGGGCGGTGCGGCACGCGGCGGCGCGCGGCGCGGGTGAATCGACACGGACACATTCTGGAAGAAGCGAACATGAGACACATCATTTCCGTCCTGCTGGAGAACGAACCGGGTGCGCTGTCGCGCGTGGTCGGCCTGTTTTCCGCACGCGGCTACAACATCGAAACCTTGACGGTGGCGCCGACCGAAGACCAATCGCTGTCGCGGCTCACCATCGTTTCCATTGGCTCCGACGACGTGATCGAACAGATCACGAAGCATCTGAACCGCCTGATCGAGGTGGTGAAAGTGGTGGACCTGACCGACGGTGCACACATCGAACGCGAGCTGATGCTGATCAAGGTACGTGCAGTGGGCAAGGAGCGCGAAGAAATGAAGCGGATGTCGGACATTTTCCGCGGCCGCATCATCGACGTGACCGAAAAGACCTACACGATCGAATTGACGGGCGCGAGCGACAAGCTCGACGCATTCATCCAGGGGCTGGACGCCAGCGCGATCCTCGAGACCGTGCGCACCGGCAGCTCCGGCATCGGACGCGGCGAGCGCATCCTGAAGGTGTGATGCCGACATAGCCAGAAATGGCACGCCGGGTGCGCCGTCATGTCCCGGCCCGCAGTACTCCATCCGAACGAATCATTGAATTTTTTGAATTAGCGAAGGAACCATCATGAACGTTTTCTACGACAAAGACGCCGACCTCTCCCTCATCAAGGGCAAGCAAGTCACGATCATCGGCTACGGCTCGCAAGGCCATGCGCACGCGCTGAACCTGAAGGAAAGCGGCGTGAACGTGACGGTCGGCCTGCGCAAGGACGGCGCGTCGTGGAGCAAGGCCGAAAACGCCGGCCTGTCGGTCAAGGAAGTCGCCGAAGCAGTGAAGGGCGCGGACGTCGTCATGATGCTGCTGCCGGACGAGCAGATCGCCGACGTGTACGCGAAGGAAGTGCACGCGAACATCAAGCAGGGCGCGGCGCTCGCGTTCGCGCACGGCTTCAACGTCCACTATGGCCAGGTGATCCCGCGCGCCGACCTCGACGTGATCATGATCGCGCCGAAGGCACCGGGCCACACCGTGCGCGGCACGTACTCGCAAGGTGGCGGCGTGCCGCACCTGATCGCGGTTGCGCAGAACAAGTCGGGCGCGGCGCGCGACATCGCGCTGTCGTACGCGGCGGCGAACGGCGGCGGCCGTGCCGGCATCATCGAGACGAACTTCCGTGAAGAAACCGAAACCGACCTGTTCGGCGAGCAGGCCGTGCTGTGCGGCGGTACCGTCGAGCTGATCAAGGCCGGTTTCGAGACGCTGGTCGAAGCCGGCTACGCGCCGGAAATGGCGTACTTCGAGTGCCTGCACGAACTGAAGCTGATCGTCGACCTGATCTACGAAGGCGGCATCGCGAACATGAACTACTCGATCTCGAACAACGCCGAGTACGGCGAATACGTGACCGGCCCGCGCGTCGTCACGGAAGAGACGAAGAAGGCGATGAAGCAGTGCCTGACCGACATCCAGACGGGCGAGTACGCGAAGAGCTTCATTCTCGAGAACAAGGCGGGCGCGCCGACGCTGCAATCGCGCCGCCGCCTGACGGCCGAGCACCAGATCGAGCAGGTCGGCGCGAAGCTGCGCGCGATGATGCCGTGGATCGCGAAGAACAAGCTCGTCGACCAGACGAAGAACTAAGCACCGATAGAAGCAAAACGTGCTGTTCCGGCCCTTCGAGTGGAGGGTCGGTATCAAAAAGCCGTCCGAAGGCAGCAGTGCCCCGGGCGGCTTTTGCTATCCTACGGGCTTTGCAATTCACCGAACACCGAACGAACCCATGAACTATCCTCATCCGATCATCGCGCGCGAAGGCTGGCCGTTCATCGCGATTGCAGCCGTCATCGCGCTGTTGATCCACGCCGTCGGGGGCTTCGGCTTCGCGTGGCCGTTCTGGCTGCTGCTCGTCTTCGTCGTCCAGTTCTTCCGCGATCCGCAGCGCCCGATCCCGGCGCAGCCGAACGCGGTGCTGTGCCCGGCGGACGGCCGCATCGTCGCGGTCGAGACCGCGCAGGATCCGTACGCGAACCGCGAAGCGCTGAAGATCAGCGTGTTCATGAATGTCTTCAACGTCCATTCGCAGCGTTCGCCGGTCGATGGCGCGATCAGCAAGGTCGAGTACTTCCCGGGTGCGTTCCTGAACGCGGCGATCGACAAGGCGTCGACCGAGAACGAGCGCAATGCGGTCGTGATCCAGACGGCGAGCGGCAAGACCGTCACGTCCGTGCAGATCGCGGGCCTGATCGCCCGCCGGATCCTCTGCTACGTGCGCGCCGGCGAGCCGCTGTCGCGCGGCCAGCGCTACGGTTTCATCCGCTTCGGTTCGCGCGTCGACGTGTACCTGCCGCTCGGCAGCCGCGCGAAGGTGTCGATCGGCGAGAAGGTCTACGCGTCGTCGACGATCCTCGCCGAGCTCGAACAGTAAGCGGCGGGGCGCACGATGGCCGCATTCAAACCGCGTCGGCCGCGTAACGGCTCCGGCCAGACGCCACGCCCGTTCCGCCGCAACAAGGTGATGGCGCCCGATGCGGCGCCGCTCGAAAGCCGCCGCGCCGCGCGCCAGCGGTTCCTGAAGACGCGCGGCATCTATCTGCTGCCGAACGCATTCACGACCGCCGCGCTGTTCTGCGGCTTCTTCGCGGTCGTGCAGGCGATGAACGTCCGCTTCGAGATCGCCGCGATCGCGATTTTCGTCGCGATGGTGCTCGACGGGATGGACGGGCGCGTTGCGCGCATGACGCATACGCAGAGCGCGTTCGGCGAGCAGTTCGACAGCCTGTCGGACATGGTGTCGTTCGGCGTCGCGCCGGCGCTCGTGATGTACGAATGGGTGCTGAAGGATCTCGGCCGCTGGGGCTGGCTCGCCGCGTTCGTCTATTGCTCGGGCGCCGCGCTGCGCCTCGCGCGCTTCAACACGAACATCGGCAGCGTCGACAAGCGTTTCTTCCAGGGGCTGCCGAGCCCGGCCGCCGCCGCGCTGATCGCGGGCTTCGTGTGGCTCGCGACCGACAACCGCGTGCCGATGAAGCTTGGCTGGCTGCCGTGGGTCGCATTCGCGCTGACGATCTACGCGGGCGTGACGATGGTGTCGAACGCACCGTTCTACAGCGGCAAGGCGCTCGACGTGCGGCACCGCGTGCCGTTCGCGGCGATCCTGCTCGTCGTCGTCGCGTTCGTGCTCGTGTCGTCCGATCCGCCGCTGATGCTGTTCTGCCTGTTCGTGCTGTACGGGCTGTCCGGCTATGTGTTCTGGGCCTACCAGGCCATTCGCGGGCGGGCGAACCCGGCGCGCTCGTCGCAGCGCGATCACTGAATCCGCGCGCGATCTGCGATCTGCCCGGAAACGGCGGCCTCGGGGCCGCCGTTTTCATTTGTCCCTTTTTGCTGGCCGGACTGCGTCGGTTCCCGGGCGCCGTCCGATTGCGCGGCCAGCGGAATGTCGCTATAGTCTTCGGCATGACTGCATTTCCCCGCCTCTCCCTCCTTCTAGCCGGTGCGCCGCTACGCGCGCTAGCTTTGGCGCGCCTGCCGCGCTGACCGTTCTCGCCCCCCGTCTCAAGCCTCGTCTGTTGTTGAGCGTCGCCAGCGGTGGCGCGATCTCATTACGTTTGACTTCCGTATAAAAGAGCCCTGGAGCCCCCCATGACAGACAAGCTGATCATTTTCGATACGACGTTGCGTGACGGCGAGCAATCGCCCGGTGCGTCGATGACGAAGGAAGAGAAAATCCGCATTGCGAAGCACCTCGAGCGGATGAAGGTCGACGTGATCGAGGCCGGCTTCGCCGCCAGCTCCAACGGCGATTTCGACGCGATCCACACGATCGCCGGTCTCGTGAAGGACAGCACGATCTGCTCGCTGGCGCGGGCCAACGACAAGGACATCCAGCGCGCGGCGGACGCATTGAAGCCGGCCAACAGCGCGCGGATCCACACGTTCATCGCGACGTCGCCGCTGCACATGGAGAAGAAGCTGCGGATGACGCCGGACCAGGTGTTCGAGCAGGCGCGTCTCGCGGTGCGTTTCGCGCGCAAGTTCACCGACAACGTCGAGTTCTCGCCGGAAGACGGCAGCCGCTCGGATCTCGATTTCCTGTGCCGCGTGCTGGAAGCCGTGATCGCCGAAGGCGCGACGACGATCAACATCGCCGATACGGTCGGCTACGGCGTGCCGGAGCTGTACGGCAACCTCGTGAAGACGCTGCGCGAACGCATTCCGAACTCGGACAAGGCGATCTTCTCGGTGCATTGCCACAACGACCTCGGGATGGCGGTCGCGAACTCGCTCGCCGGCGTGAAGATCGGCGGTGCGCGCCAGATCGAGTGCACGATCAACGGCCTCGGCGAGCGCGCGGGCAACACGTCGCTCGAAGAAATCGTGATGGCCGTGAAGACCCGCAAGGACTACTTCGGCCTCGACGTCGGCATCGACACGACGCAAATCGTGCCGACGTCGAAGCTCGTGTCGCAGATCACCGGTTTCGTCGTGCAGCCGAACAAGGCAGTGGTCGGCGCGAACGCGTTCGCGCACGCGTCGGGCATTCACCAGGACGGCGTGCTGAAGGCGCGCGACACCTACGAGATCATGCGTGCGGAAGACGTGGGCTGGACCGCGAACAAGATCGTGCTCGGCAAGCTGTCGGGCCGCAACGCGTTCAAGCAGCGCCTGCAGGAACTCGGCGTATCGCTCGACAGCGAAGCCGAATTGAATGCCGCGTTCATGCGCTTCAAGGATCTGGCCGACCGCAAGGCGGAGATCTTCGACGAGGACATCATCGCGATCGTGTCCGAGGAATCGGCGCTCGCGCACGAGCAGGAGCACTTCAAGTTCGTGTCGCTGTCGCAGCGTTCGGAAACGGGCGAGCAGCCGCAGGCGAAAATCGTGTTCGCGGTCGAAGGCAAGGAAGTGACCGGCGAGGCGCGCGGCAACGGCCCGGTCGACGCGACGTTCAATGCGATCGAGGGCGAAGTCGGCAGCGGGTCCGAGCTGCTGCTGTACTCGGTGAACGCGATCACGACCGGCACGCAGGCGCAGGGCGAAGTGACGGTCCGGCTGTCGAAGAGCGGGCGGATCGTCAACGGCGTCGGTACCGATCCGGATATCGTCGCCGCGTCCGCGAAAGCGTACATTTCCGCGCTGAACAAGCTGCACTCGAAGGACGACAAGGTCAACCCGCAGCGTTCGTAAGCTGCGCGCGCCGCCGCGCTCATCAGGCAGCCCCGAAACGCCCCGTGTGGCCCTGCGCCGCCCGAGGCGTTTTTTCATTGGCCGCTCATTCGGCGGCCGGCGCGCGGAACAGCCAGCGGCGCGCAGCCGCGCGTGGCGCCGGCTGGCGCCGGCGGAACTCGACCGCGATCCCGCGCCGCGGCGCATCGGCGACGAACGCATCGAGCAGTTCGAGCACGTCGTGATCGATGTAGTCGGCGCGCGTCGCGTCGATGATCACCGCCGCCCGGTCCGGAATGTGGCGCAGGTGGTGCTTGACCTGTACCTTGCCCAGAAACGACACGTCCTTGCGGAACGACAGCAGGAAGTGGTCGTCATGCTGCGCGAGCGTGACGGGGCTCTTCAGGTTCGCGACGGCGACGGCCAGCACGCTGCACGCGAGGCCGAGCGCGATGCCGAACAGCAGGTCGACTGCGAGCACGCCGACGATCGTCGCGGCGAACGGCGCGAACGCGGCCGGGCCTTGCTTCATCACCGAGCGGAACAGCGCCGGTTTCGCGAGCTTCAGACCGGTGTGGATCAGGATCGCGGCCAGGCTCGCGAGCGGGATCAGATTGATCAGGCCGGTGAGCGCGAACACGCTCGCGAGCAGCAGGATCCCGTGCACGATCGCGGACATCCGGCTTTGCGCGCCTGCGTTGACGTTGGCCGAACTGCGCACGATCACCGACGTGATCGGCAGGCCGCCGACCGCGCCCGCGACCAGATTGCCGACGCCCTGGGCCTTCAGTTCGCGATCGGGTTGGGTCGGTCGCCGCTTCGGATCGATCTGTTCGACCGCTTCGAGGCACAGCAGCGTCTCGAGGCTCGCGACGACCGCCAGCGTGATCGCAACCCGCCAGACGTCCGGATTGACCAGGTGCGCGAAGTTCGGGCCGAGCTCCGCATGCTTGAGCGATGCCGCGAGCGTCGCGAACGAGTCGAATTCGGGCAGCGTGACGCGATGCGCGGCGCCCGGTGCGGCTGCCGGTGCGACCATGCCGAGCACGAGCGTCGCGCCGATGCCGAGCACGACGACCGCGAGCGGGGCGGGGACCGAACGCACCCATGCGAAGCGCTTGAGTGCCGGCGTGTCCCACGCGATCAGCAGCGCCAGCGACGCAACCGCGATGGCCGTGGCGGCCCATGCGGTCGGCAGCGTCAGCCAGTTCGCAAACGATTGCGAAGCCGCGCCGCCGATGCCGAATGCGAACGGAATCTGCTTCACGATCAGCAGCAGGCCGATCGCGGCGAGCATGCCCTTGATGACGGGCGACGGCACGTAGGCGGCGAAGCGGCCGGCGCGCAGCATGCCGAAGCCGAACTGCAGCACGCCGGACAGCAACACCGCGAGCAGGAACGCGGAGAAGCTGCCGAGCTGCGCGATGCCTTCGACGACGATCACGACGAGGCCGGCGGCCGGCCCGCTGACGGACAGCGACGAGCCGCTCAGCAGCGCGACGACGATGCCGCCGACGATGCCGGACACGAGCCCGGCGAACGGTTCGACGCCGGAGGCATTGGCGATGCCGAGACAGAGCGGCAACGCGACGAGGAAAACGACGATACCGGCGACGATGTCGCGCGGCAGGGTGGACAGGCGCTCGTTCAGTTTCATGGTTGGGGCGGTTTCGTTGGCGTGGAGGGCAGGGCGCGGGTCAACCGAGCGCGGCGGCGGCGGCAACAGGCTCCGGCTCGGGCTCGGGCTCGGCTTCGGCCGGCGGTGCTGCATAGCCGGAATCGAGCTCCTTCAGGCGGCCGTCGGCGAGCGAAAAGATCCAGCCGTGCACGAGCGGCGGTCGTTCGCGGCCGCGCACGATCGGCGACGCGCGCAGCAGCCGCACCTGTTCGAGCACGTTCAGCTCGGCGAGGCGATCGGCGGCGGCCAGGTCGTCGAGCCCGTCGAGCGTGTCGCGATGGCGCCGCGCGAGCGCGCAGAGCGGCGCGATGCGGCGCGCGACGTGCGGCAGGTCGGCGGGCGGCGGCAGCAGCGATGCGCGCACGCCGCCACACCCGTAGTGACCGCACACGATCACGTGGTCGACCTTCAGCACCCGCACCGCGTACTCGAGCACGCTGGCGGAATTGTCGTCGTCCGGCTGGAACAGGTTCGCGATGTTGCGATGGACGAACAGCTCGCCGGGCGCGCAGTGCGTGATGGTTTCGGCCGGCACGCGGCTGTCGGCGCAGCCGATCCACAGCACGCGCGGGTTCTGGCCGCGCGCGAGCGTGTCGAAGAAGCCGGGCGTGTGTTCGCGCGTCTCGCGGGCCCAGGCAATGTTGGCAACCAGCATGCTCTTGGGGCGGTTCATGAGGACTCCTTTATGAACAAGGCGAATAAATATCGATCGAAATGGCGTACCGACATTCTTTCTAAGTTGAAAGGTTCGATTTCGACTGATATTAGGGGTATGCCCTAGCACTCCGGGTGGGTTGAAACAAATTGTTTCAAATTGATTAGGCGTAGTGCATTGCATGCACCAGCGAGACGCATGACATGCGCCGGGCATGCCTGTTTATGCGCAGGCGCCCGCATGACGGGCCGTTCAGCGTATTGCCATCGAAATATTAACGATCGGAAAAGTTTTCCGTCTTATTCCTGAAATTAAATAACACGACGGAAAAAATGAAATGGCCATTCACGCAATCATTCGTGAATGGCCATTGCGACAATTGCGCGTCAATGCGCAATCGGTCAGAACAGCGTGCGGCGATCGGGATCGTGCAGCGGGTCCGGCGTTTTCTGCGTGGTGCGCAGGATGCCCTGCGGATCGAAGTAGAAGCTGTACATCATGTACCAGACGTTGTCCTCGAGATACCGGTACGTCCACACCTCGCGCTTCATCAGCGGAAAGTAGGAGGTCTCGACCGGGCGTCCGAAATTGACGAGGACGTCGGTCTTCGTCCACTTGCCGATCTCCGCGCGATAGAACTCGCTCGGCTGCAGCACCTGGCGCACGTTGACGATCCGGTGGGCCGCGTCGACGTCGGCCGCGACCGTGATCTCGCCCATTGGCTGGGTCGGCCACATCAGGCGCTTGCCGCCGCCCGGGAGGTCATAGATCTCGCGCGGCGGGCCCATGCGCGCGACGATCGCCGACTCGTCCTGGCCGGCCTGGTATTGCTGCCACGGTTGCGCGCAACCGGCCAGCAGCGCGGCGGCGCAGGCGACCAGCACCGGCAGGCGCGCGGGAATGCGAGAGCGCATCGGATTCTCCAGAACACGGAAACAGGTCCCGTTTTATCACGGACGGCGCGCGATCGTGCATCGGGCGGAAAAAATCGGTGCGGATCGCGCGCCGTCGCGCTTGCGGGCCGCGGGCGCGGCGGCCTATGATCCGCGCTTCTCGGGCAGATTGAAGGGCAGGTTGGCGATGCACGGATGGAAGCGATGCGCGCTCGCGTGGAGCGCGGGGTGGATGCTGGTGTCGTCCGCGTTTGCCGGCGGCGAGCCGGTGCGGATCGCACTGATCGAAGGGATGTCCGGCCCGTTCGCGAACGCGGGCGCGGCGGTCGAGCGCAACCTGCGCTTCGGCGTCGAGCAGGTCAATGCGGCGGGCGGCGTGAAGCTGCGCGACGGCGCGCACCCGCTCGAGCTCGTCGTGCTCGACAGCAAGGGCAGCCCTGAGGAGGCGCTCGTGCAGTTGCGCGCGGCCGCCGACCGCCATGTCGGCTTCGTCGCGCAGGGCAACAGCTCGGCCGTCGCGGCCGCGCTCGTCGCGGCGCTCGACAAGCTGAACGCACGCGATCCGGACAACCGGATGCTGTTGCTGAACTACTCGGCCGACGATCCGGCGCTGACCGGCGCGCGCTGCAGTTTCTGGCATTTCCGCTTCGATGCGCATGCCGGCATGCGGATGGCGGCGCTCGCGGACGTGATGGCGCGCGATCGCGCGCTGCGCAGGGTCTATCTGCTGAACCAGGACTACAGCTTCGGTCACGACGTCAGCACCCTCGCTCGGCAGGCGCTGGCCGCGCGGCGCCCGGACGTGACGATCGCCGGCGACGAATTCCACCCGATCGGCCGGATCAAGGATTTCTCGCCGTACATCGCGAAGATCCGCGCGAGCGGCGCGGACGCCGTCGTGACCGGCAACTGGGGCAACGACCTCACGCTGCTCGTGAAGGCGGCGCGCGAACAGGGGCTCAACGCCAAGTTCTATACGTTCTACGGCAACAGCCTCGGCGCGCCGGCGGCCCTGGGTGACGCGGGTGTCGGCCGCGTCGTGGCGGTAGCCGACTGGCACCCGAACGCGGGCGGCGCCGCGTCCGACGCGTTTTACCGCGCGTTCCGGACCCGTTTTCCGGCCGCCCAGGACGACTACCCGGTGCGGCGGATGAGCCAGATGATCCAGATGCTGGCCGCCGCGATGACCCGTGCGGGTTCGGCCGACCCAGTCGCGGTCGCGCGTGCGCTCGAGGGGCTGTCGTTCGACGACGGCTTCCACGCGTCGCGGATGCGCGCGCAGGATCACCAGCTGATCCAGCCCCTTTACGTGATGGAAATGGACAAGGCCGGCACGCCGGGCGTGCGCTTCGACAACGAGGCATCGGGCTACGGCTTCCGGACGGCGCTCGCGGTGCCGGCGCAACGCACGGAGATGCCGTCGACGTGCTCGATGACGCGCCCGTGACGGGAAGCGCCAAGAACGGCACCGAGTTGTGCTACAATGCGCGCCGGTTGTAAGTCACGGCACGGCCATTCTTCCGTGTCCGCCTGTTCAGTTAGAAAGGAAATCACATGTCTGTTGCAGATATCAAGAAGTCGGAAGTCGTTGCTCAGTTCGCCCGCGGTACCAACGACACGGGGTCGCCCGAAGTCCAGGTCGCACTGCTGACCGCACGTATCGTCGAACTGACGGGTCACTTCAAGACCCACGCGAAGGATCACCACAGCCGCCGCGGTCTGCTGCGCATGGTGAGCCGCCGCCGCAAGCTGCTCGACTACCTCAAGGGCAAGGATGCCGACCGTTACCGCGCACTGATCGAGAAGCTGGGTCTGCGTAAGTAATCGAGGCGATTGCCGCCAGCAAGATGCCTGTGTCAGTCCGCTGATACAGGCATTTTGTTTTTGCGCGGTGCGTAGCGTCACACGCACCGCAGGCGCTCCCGCACGTTCGTACGGGGCCGCCGCCACGACCGATACCGGGGCAGGATTTGTGTCATTCCAGCGCGTCGCTGCTTGAGCGCCGCGCTGGAATGGCATAAAAAACACACCTTGCTCCGGGTGATTCGGTCGGGACGCCGCCGCGCGGGATGGCCGGCGCGGCGAATGAAATGCATGAATACAAAGGAGCAACCATGTCCATGTTCAACAAGGTCGTGAAGGAATTCCAATGGGGCCAGCACAAGGTGCGCCTCGAAACCGGTGAAGTCGCCCGCCAGGCGAGCGGCGCCGTGATCGTCGACGTCGAAGACACCGTCGTGCTGGCAACCGTCGTCGGCGCGAAGTCGGCGAAGCCGGGCCAGGATTTCTTCCCGCTGACCGTCGACTACCTCGAGAAGACCTACTCGGCCGGCAAGATTCCGGGCGGCTTCTTCCGCCGCGAAGGCCGTCCGTCGGAGCACGAGACGCTGACGTCGCGCCTGATCGACCGTCCGCTGCGCCCGCTGTTCCCGGAAGGCTTCTACAACGAAGTCCAGGTCGTGATCCACGTGCTGTCCGTGAACCCGGAAATCCCGGCGGACATCCCCGCGCTGATCGGCGCATCGGCCGCGCTCGCCGTGTCGGGCCTGCCGTTCAACGGCCCGGTCGGTGCCGCGCGTGTCGCATACATCGACAACGCATACGTGCTGAACCCGACGCGTGACCAGCTCAAGGCATCGAGCCTCGACCTCGTCGTCGCGGGTACGGAGCGCGCCGTGCTGATGGTCGAGTCGGAAGCCGATCAACTGTCGGAAGAAGTGATGCTGGGCGCCGTGGTGTTCGGCCACGAGCAGATGCAGATCGCGATCGACGCGATCCACGAGCTGGTGCGCGACGGCGGCAAGCCCGAGTGGGACTGGCAGCCGGCGCCGAAGAACGAGGCGCTGATCGCCCGCGTGACCGAGCTGGCGCAGAACGATCTGCTCGCCGCTTACCAGTTGCGCGACAAGCAGGCGCGTTCGGCGAAGCTGAAGGAAGTCTACGCGGCGACGTCGGCGAAGCTCGAGGAAGACGCGCTGGCGGCCGGTACGGTCGCGGCCGACAAGGCCACGGTCGGCAACGTGCTGTTCGACATCGAGGCGAAGATCGTCCGTTCGCAGATCCTGAACGGCGAGCCGCGCATCGACGGCCGCGACACGCGCACCGTGCGCCCGATCGAGATCCGCACCGGCGTGCTGCCGCGTACCCACGGCTCGGCGCTGTTCACGCGCGGCGAAACGCAGGCGCTGGTCGTCGCGACGCTCGGCACGAAGGGTGACGAGCAGATCATCGACGCGCTCGAAGGCGAATACCGCGAGCGCTTCATGCTCCACTACAACATGCCCCCGTTCGCGACCGGCGAAACGGGCCGCGTCGGCTCGCCGAAGCGTCGCGAAATCGGCCACGGCCGTCTGGCCAAGCGCGCGCTGGTCAAGTGCCTGCCGAGCGCCGACGAATTCGGCTACTCGATCCGCGTCGTGTCGGAAATCACCGAATCGAACGGTTCGTCGTCGATGGCATCGGTGTGCGGCGGCTGCCTCGCGCTGATGGACGCCGGCGTGCCGATGAAGGCGCACGTCGCGGGTATCGCGATGGGCCTGATCCTCGAAGGCAACAAGTTCGCGGTGCTGACCGACATCCTCGGCGACGAAGATCACCTCGGCGACATGGACTTCAAGGTGGCCGGCACCGAGCAAGGCGTGACGGCACTGCAGATGGACATCAAGATCCAGGGCATCACGAAGGAAATCATGCAGGTCGCGCTCGCGCAGGCGAAGGAAGGCCGCATGCACATCCTCGGCAAGATGACGTCGGCGGTGTCGGGTGCGAACACGCAACTGTCGGAATTCGCGCCGCGCATGATCACGGTCAAGATCAACCCGGAAAAGATCCGCGACGTGATCGGCAAGGGCGGTTCGGTGATCCGCGCGCTGACCGAGGAAACGGGCACGACCATCGACATCTCGGACGACGGCGTCGTGACGATCGCGAGCACGAGCAGCGAAGGCATGGCCGAAGCGAAGAAGCGCATCGAGCAGATCACGGCTGAAATCGAAGTCGGCCAGGTGTACGAAGGCACGGTGCTCAAGCTGCTCGATTTCGGTGCGATCGTGAACCTGCTGCCGGGCAAGGACGGTCTGCTGCACATCTCGGAAATCGTCAACGAGCGTGTGAAGGACATCAACGACTACCTGAAGGAAGGTCAGCAGGTGAAGGTCAAGGTGATCCAGACGGACGAGAAGGGTCGCGTGCGTCTGTCGGCCAAGGCGCTGCTGAATGAAGCAGCGGCGGCAGCGCAGTCGGATACGCCGCCGCAGCAGTAAGCGGACAGGCGGACCAACGGCCGGCAGTGCGAAAGCGTGCCGGCCGTTTTTTCTGTAGCATCGTTGTGCGGCGCAGCAGCGCCGGCGAGGCGCCCGCGCCGTGCGCACGGGCGTGCCATCCGATTCCGATCCTGGAGCGATTCTCACCATGAAAGCCATCGAAATCACCGAATTCGGCGCCCCCGACGTGCTGAAGCTCGCGGAGCGTCCGCGCCCCGAACCGAAGCGCGGCGAAGTGCTGATCAAGGTGGCGGCTTCCGGCGTGAACCGGCCCGACGTGTTCCAGCGCAAGGGCGCCTATGCGCCGCCGCCGGGTGCGTCGGATCTGCCGGGCCTCGAGGTCGCGGGCGAGATCGTCGGCGGCGACGTGTCCGATGCGGCGCTGAACCCGTTCGGCCTGAAGCTCGGCGATCGCGTGTGCGCGCTGCTCGCGGGCGGCGGCTATGCCGAATATGCGGTCGCGCCGCTGCCGCAGTGCCTGCCGGTGCCGGACGGCCTCACCGATGTCGAGGCCGCCTCGCTGCCCGAAACGTTTTTCACCGTGTGGAGCAACGTGTTCGACCGTGCGCAGCTCGGCGCGGGCGAGGGCGGCGAGCAGGAGACGCTGCTCGTGCAGGGCGGCTCGAGCGGCATCGGCGTGACGGCGATCCAGATCGCGCATGCGCTCGGCTTTCGCGTGTTCGCGACGGCCGGCACCGCCGACAAGTGCCGCGCGTGCGAGGCGCTCGGCGCCGAGCGCGCGATCGACTACAAGACCGAAGACTTCGTCGAAGTCGTGAAGTCGCTGACGCACGATCGCGGCGTTGACGTGATCCTCGACATGGTGGCGGGCTCGTACGTGCCGCGCGAGCTGTCCGCGCTCGCGGACGGCGGCCGTCTCGTGCTGATCGCGCTGCTCGGCGGCGCGAAGGCCGAGGTCAACCTGAACGAGATCCTGCGCCGCCGGCTGACGGTGACGGGCTCGACGCTGCGCCCGCGCCCGGTCGAGTTCAAGGCGCGCATCGCCGCGCAGTTGAAGGCGCGCGTGTGGCCGCTGCTGGCCGACGGTCGCATCAAGCCCGTGATCTATCGTGTGCTGCCGGCCGGCGAGGCCGCGCAAGCGCATGCGCTGATGGAAAGCGGCGAGCACATCGGCAAGATCGTGCTCGATTGGGGTACGAACGCGTGACGGCCCGCGCAGCGGGCTTGACATACGCGGTTTGACCGGTTCAAGCCGCGCGCAGTAAAATCGCGGGTTTGCTTCGCCAGATCCAACCTGACGGCCGGGTTCCGGCACGTTAATGACAAGATAGTGACGAGACAGACACGATGTCGAAACAACGAACAAAGCGAGTGATCGGCAACTGGAAGATGCACGGCCGGCTGGCCGGCAACCAGGCGCTGCTGAACGAAGTGGTGCAGGGTGCGGGCGCGGTGGCGGCTGAAACGTCGATCGGCGTGTGCGTGCCGTTCCCGTATCTCGCGCAGGTTCAGGCGCAGCTCGGCGGTGGCCGTGTCGCGTTCGGCGCGCAGGACGTGTCCGCGCACGAGCAAGGCGCGTTCACCGGCGAGGTGGCGGCCGCGATGGTGGCGGAGTTCGGCGCGCAGTATGCGATCGTCGGCCATTCGGAGCGTCGCGCGTATCACGGCGAAAGCAGCGAGACGGTCGCCGCGAAAGCGCAACGCGCGCTCGCGGCAGGCCTCACGCCGGTCGTGTGCGTCGGCGAGACGCTCGACGAGCGCGAATCGGGTGCGACCGAGCAGGTCGTCGGTGCGCAGCTCGACGCGGTGCTGGCCGTGCTGACGGCTGACGAAGCTGTCCGCATCGTCGTCGCGTACGAGCCGGTCTGGGCGATCGGTACGGGCAAGAGCGCGACGTCGGCGCAGGCGCAGGACGTGCACGCGTTCCTGCGTACGCGTCTCGCGGCGAAGGGTGCGGCGGACGTGTCCGTGCTGTACGGCGGCAGCGTGAAGCCGGACAACGCGGAAGAGCTGTTTGCTCAGCCGGACATCGACGGTGGCCTGATCGGCGGCGCGTCGCTGAAGGCGGAAGATTTCCTGGCGATCTGCCGGGCCGCGCGTTGAGCGGTCCGAGATCGAATTGAACCATGACGGCGGCCGGTCGGTCCGGTCGCCCGATCCAATCGGGTGGGTGTGATGCTGTTATTCAAGACGTTGATTATTGTGGTGCAGGTGCTGTCTGCGCTCGGCGTGATCGGGCTCGTGCTGCTGCAGCATGGCAAGGGTGCCGACATGGGCGCCGCGTTCGGCAGCGGCGCGTCGGGCAGCCTGTTTGGTGCGACGGGCTCGGCGAACTTCCTGTCGCGCACGACGGGCATTCTCGCGGCGATCTTCTTCGTCGCGACGCTCGCGCTGACGTACCTCGGTTCGTACAAGTCGACGCCGTCGGCAGGCGTGCTCGGCACGGCAGCGACCGCGCCGGCATCGGCGCCGGCTGTCGCGGCGTCCGCCGCAGCCGCTTCGGCCGCAAGCGCGCCGGGCCAGGATGTCCCGAAATAAAAAGTTAATTTTTTTGCGGTTGTGCGTTGAACAAATCCGGAACTCGGGTTAGAATTTAATTCTTGAAGCGATTCGCGGGAACAAGCAGCACAACCCGAGTTGCATGCAGTGCCGACGTGGTGAAATTGGTAGACACGCTATCTTGAGGGGGTAGTGGCGAAAGCTGTGCGAGTTCGAGTCTCGCCGTCGGCACCAAAGTTACTCAATGCCAGCCGCTTCTAGTGGCTGGCATTTTTCATTTCTGGGGTGGGCTTGCGGTTGTCTTGTGATCGCCTGTACTCCGAAATGATTCCTTCCGCCGGAAGTGGTATTCTCCGGACGCTCAGAACCAACCGATAGAGGATTGCCTTGAACCTCGCAGCCTATTACCCCGTCTTGTTGTTCCTCCTCGTGGGCACTGGTTTAGGTATAGCGCTGGTCAGCATCGGCAAGCTCCTTGGTCCCAACAAGCCGGACGTCGAGAAGAACGCACCGTACGAGTGCGGCTTCGAAGCCTTTGAAGACGCCCGGATGAAGTTCGACGTTCGGTATTACCTCGTCGCCATCCTGTTCATCATCTTCGATCTCGAAACCGCATTCCTGTTCCCGTGGGGCGTCGCGCTCCGGGACATCGGCTGGCCGGGTTTCATCGCAATGATGATTTTTCTGCTCGAATTCCTGCTGGGCTTTGCCTATATCTGGAAGAAAGGCGGCCTCGACTGGGAGTGATGGGTTAATCGCCGGTTTGCATGGGCGGCCACGCTCGGTCGCTCGTCTGGAGTGGAAAGCAAATGAGTATCGAAGGGGTCTTGAAGGAAGGGTTTGTCACCACGACGGCTGACAAGCTGATCAACTGGACGCGTACCGGCTCGCTGTGGCCGATGACGTTCGGGCTCGCGTGTTGCGCCGTCGAGATGATGCATGCGGGCGCCGCCCGTTACGATCTGGACCGGTTCGGTGTCGTGTTCCGTCCGAGCCCGCGTCAGTCGGACGTGATGATCGTCGCCGGCACGCTGTGCAACAAGATGGCGCCCGCGCTGCGCCGCGTGTACGACCAGATGGCCGAGCCGCGCTGGGTGATCTCGATGGGGTCGTGCGCGAACGGCGGTGGTTACTACCACTACTCGTACTCGGTGGTCCGCGGCTGCGACCGGATCGTGCCGGTCGACGTCTACGTGCCGGGCTGTCCGCCCACGGCCGAGGCGCTGGTCTACGGCGTGATCCAGCTTCAGGCGAAGATCCGCCGCACCAATACCATCGCCCGTCAATAAAGCCCCGAGCGTCCCCTCAATATGGCAAGCAAAATCGAGACCCTGAAGGCAAACCTCGAAGCCGCGCTCGGCGCGCGCGTGGTGAGCCTCACCGAAGCGATCGGTGAACTGACGCTCGTCGTGAAGGCGAGCGATTACCTCGAAGTCGCAAAGACGCTGCGCGACGATCCGAAGCTCCGTTTCGAGCAACTGATCGACCTCTGCGGCGTCGACTACCAGACCTTCGGCGACGGCGCCTACGACGGCCCGCGCTTCGCGGCCGTGTCGCACCTGCTGTCGGTCACGAACAACTGGCGTCTGCGCCTGCGCGCGTTCGCGCCGGACGACGATCTGCCGATCGTGGCGTCGCTGGTCGACATCTGGACCTCGGCGAACTGGTACGAGCGCGAAGCGTTCGACCTGTACGGCATCGTGTTCGAAGGCCACCCCGACCTGCGCCGCATCCTCACCGACTACGGCTTCATCGGTCACCCGTTCCGCAAGGACTTCCCGGTGTCGGGCTACGTCGAAATGCGTTACGACCCGGAAGAGAAGCGGGTCGTGTACCAGCCGGTGACGATCGAGCCGCGCGAAATCACGCCGCGCGTGATCCGCGAGGATCGCTATGGCGGTCTGAAACATTAAGGGGGCGTCATGGCAGAAATCAAGAACTACACGCTCAACTTCGGCCCGCAGCACCCGGCAGCGCACGGCGTGCTGCGCCTCGTGCTCGAGCTCGACGGCGAAGTCATCCAGCGTGCCGATCCGCACATCGGCCTGCTGCACCGCGCGACCGAAAAGCTCGCGGAATCCAAGACCTTCATCCAGTCCGTGCCGTACATGGACCGTCTCGACTACGTGTCGATGATGGTCAACGAGCACGGCTACGTGCTCGCGATCGAAAAGCTGCTCGGCATCGACGTGCCGGAGCGCGCGCAGTACATCCGCGTGCTGTTCGACGAAATCACGCGCGTGCTGAACCACCTGATGTGGATCGGCGCGCATGCGCTCGACGTCGGCGCGATGGCCGTATTCCTGTACGCGTTCCGCGAACGCGAAGACCTGATGGACGTGTACGAAGCGGTGTCCGGCGCCCGGATGCACGCGGCCTACTATCGTCCGGGCGGCGTCTATCGCGATCTGCCTGACGCAATGCCGCAATACAAGGCGTCGAAGATTCGCAACGAGAAGGCGCTCGCGAAGATGAACGAAGCGCGCAGCGGCTCGGTGCTCGACTTCATCGACGATTTCTTCACGCGCTTCCCGAAGTGCGTCGACGAATACGAAACGCTGCTGACCGACAACCGGATCTGGAAACAGCGTCTGGTCGGGATCGGCGTGGTGAGCCCGGAACGTGCGCTGCAGATGGGCCTGACGGGCCCGATGCTGCGCGGCTCGGGCATCGCGTGGGACCTGCGCAAGAAGCAGCCCTACGAAGTGTACGACCGGATGGATTTCGACGTGCCGGTCGGCGTGAACGGCGATTGCTACGACCGCTATCTGGTGCGCGTCGAAGAAATGCGCCAGTCGATCCGCATCGCGAAACAGTGTATTGAGTGGCTCCGCAAGAATCCGGGCCCGGTGATGACGGACAATCACAAGGTTGCCCCGCCGTCGCGCGTCGGCATGAAGACCAACATGGAAGACTTGATTCACCACTTCAAGCTTTTCACCGAAGGTTTCCATGTGCCGGAAGGCGAAGCGTACGCGGCGGTCGAGCATCCGAAGGGTGAGTTCGGCATCTATCTCGTGTCGGATGGCGCCAACAAGCCGTATCGCCTCAAGATTCGCGCGCCGGGTTTCGCGCACCTGGCGTCGCTCGACGAAATGGCGCGCGGTCACATGATCGCCGACGCCGTCACGATCATCGGTACGCAGGACATCGTGTTCGGCGAAATCGATCGCTAATGGTTGCGCCGCCCGCGCGCGGGCGGCGAGCAGTCAGTCGCACGCGAAGTCACAAGCGGTATGCGCCGAACCGGCGCGGCTTCGCAAGCTGTCAACAGAGTGAGCGCCAGGTCTGCCGTCCATGCACCCCAGTGTGCGGCAGGTTGTTCGTTCGGTAGGAATTGAAAGAGTCGTGTCTGAAAATGATCTCAGCTGAAGGCCTGAAGGAAATCGATCGAGCGTTGACGAAGTATCCCGCCGATCAGAAACAGTCCGCCGTGATGTCGGCGTTGGCCGTGGCTCAAGAAGAGCATGGCTGGCTGTCGCCCGAACTGATGCAGTTCGTCGCGGACTATCTCGGCATGCCGGCGGTCGCCGTGCAGGAAGTCGCGACGTTCTACACGATGTACGAGCTCAAACCGGTCGGCAAGCACAAGATCACGCTCTGCACGAACCTGCCGTGCCAGCTCGGCCCGCACGGCGGCGCGGAAGCGACTGCCGACTACCTGAAACAGAAGCTGGGCATCGGCTTCGGCGAGACCACGCCCGACGGCAGGTTCACGCTGAAGGAAGGCGAATGCATGGGCTCGTGCGGCGATGCGCCGGTGCTGCTGGTGAACAATCACAGAATGTGCAGCTTCATGAGCCGCGAGAAGATCGACCAGCTGCTTGAGGAGCTCTCGAAATGACGTCCCTCCACGACCGTCACATCAAACCGCTGATCCTCGCTGGTCTGAACGGCGAGAACTGGCACCTCGAAGACTACGTTGCGCGCGGCGGCTACAAGCAGTTGCGCCGCATTCTCGAAGAAAAGATTCCGCCCGAGCAGGTGATCGCCGACGTGAAGGCGTCGGGCCTGCGCGGCCGCGGCGGTGCGGGCTTCCCGACCGGCCTGAAGTGGAGCTTCATGCCGCGTCAGTTCCCGGGGCAGAAGTACCTCGTCTGCAACTCGGACGAAGGCGAGCCGGGCACGTTCAAGGATCGCGACATCCTGCGCTGGAACCCGCACGCGCTGATCGAAGGCATGGCCATCGGCGCATACGCGATGGGCATCACCGTCGGCTACAACTACATCCACGGCGAGATCTTCGAAGTGTATCGACGCTTCGAAGCCGCGCTGGATGAAGCGCGCGCGGCCGGGTTCCTCGGCGACAACATCATGGGCTCGGAATTCTCGTTCCAGCTGCACGCGCACCACGGTTACGGCGCGTACATCTGCGGCGAGGAAACGGCGCTGCTCGAGTCGCTCGAAGGCAAGAAGGGCCAGCCGCGCTTCAAGCCGCCGTTCCCGGCGAGCTTCGGCGTGTACGGCAAGCCGACCACGATCAACAACACCGAGACGTTCGCCGCGGTGCCGTTCCTGCTGTCCATCGGGCCGCAGAATTACCTCGAGATCGGCAAGCCGAACAACGGCGGCACGAAGATTTTCTCGGTGTCGGGCGACGTCGAGCGTCCGGGCAACTACGAAGTGCCGCTCGGCACGCCGTTCGCGACGCTGATGGAGCTCGCCGGCGGGATGCGCGGCGGCAAGAAGATCAAGGCCGTGATTCCGGGCGGTTCGTCGGCGCCGGTGATCCCGGGCGACATCATGATGCAGACGGATCTCGACTACGATTCGATCGCGAAGGCGGGCTCGATGCTCGGTTCCGGCGCGGTGATCGTGATGGACGAGACGCGCTGCATGGTGCGCTCGCTGCTGCGCCTGTCGTACTTCTACTACGAGGAATCGTGCGGCCAGTGCACGCCGTGCCGTGAAGGCACCGGCTGGCTGTATCGCGTCGTGAATCGTATCGAGCACGGCGAAGGGCGCCAGGAAGATCTGGACCTGCTGAACTCGGTGGCCGAGAACATCATGGGCCGCACGATCTGTGCGCTCGGCGATGCGGCGGCGATGCCGGTTCGCGGGATGCTCAAGCACTACTGGGACGAATTCGCGTACCACGTCGAGCACAAGCATTGCATGGTCGGCGGTCACGCGCCGCATGTGGCTTCGGCTGCGGCGGCCTGAAGCGAAACACCCGGTTGCGGAATTTGAGCGCACGGTCGGGCGAAGGCGCGAACGGGCGGAAATAGGTTAAGGACCATTCACCATCATGGTTGAACTTGAAATAGACGGCAAGAAGGTCGAGGTGCCCGAAGGCAGCATGGTGATCCAGGCTGCGCACAAGGCGGACACGTACATTCCTCACTTCTGCTATCACAAGAAACTGTCGGTTGCGGCCAACTGCCGGATGTGTCTCGTCGAAGTCGAGAAGATGCCGAAGGCCGTGCCGGCCTGCGCGACCCCCGTGTCGGCCGGCATGATCGTCCGCACGCAGTCCGACAAGGCTGTGAAGGCGCAGCAGTCGGTGATGGAATTCCTCCTCATCAATCACCCGCTCGATTGCCCGATCTGCGATCAGGGCGGCGAATGCCAGCTGCAGGATCTGGCGGTCGGCTACGGCAAGTCGTCGTCGCGCTACTCGGAAGAAAAGCGCGTGGTGTTCCACAAGAACGTGGGCCCGCTGATCTCGATGGAAGAAATGTCGCGCTGCATCCACTGCACGCGCTGCGTCCGTTTCGGCCAGGAAATCGCCGGCGTGATGGAGTTCGGCATGCTGGGCCGCGGCGAGCATTCGGAAATCACGACGTTCGTCGGCAAGACGGTCGACTCCGAAATGTCGGGCAACATGATCGACCTGTGCCCGGTCGGCGCGCTGACCAGCAAGCCGTTCCGCTACAGCGCCCGGACGTGGGAACTGTCGCGCCGCAAGTCGGTGAGCCCGCACGATTCCGTCGGCGCGAACCTCGTCGTGCAAGTGAAGAACAACCGCGTGATGCGCGTGCTGCCGTTCGAGAACGAAGCGATCAACGAATGCTGGATCTCGGACAAGGACCGCTTCTCGTATGAAGGCCTCAACAGCGAAGCGCGCCTGACGAAGCCGATGCTGAAGCAGGGCGGCCAGTGGATCGAAACCGACTGGCAGACCGCGCTCGAATACGTCGCGAAGGGCCTGAAGGGCATCGCCGCGGATCACGGCGCGAACGCGCTGGCGATGCTCGCGAGCGCGCACAGCACCGCGGAAGAGCTGTTCCTCGTGAAGCAGCTCGCCAACGAACTGAAGACGCCGAACGTCGACTTCCGTCTGCGTCAGCAGGATTTCTCGGCGCCGGTCCAGGGCGCACCGTGGCTCGGCATGCCGATCGCCGACCTGTCGAACGTGGACGCCGCGTTCGTCGTCGGTTCGTTCCTGCGCCGCGACCACCCGCTGTTCGCATCGCGCCTGCGTCAGGCTGCGAAGAACGGCGCGAAGCTGCACTTCCTGCATGCGACCGGTGACGATTCGCTGATCCCGACCGCGCAACGCATCGTCGCCGCGCCGTCCGCATGGCTCGACGAGCTGGCCGGCATCGCCGCGGCCGTCGCGCAACTGCGCGGCGTCGCGTTGCCCGACGCGCTCGCGGGCGTCACCGCATCGGAGGCCGCGCAAGCCGTCGCGCAGTCGCTCGCGAACGGCGAACGCCGCGCGGTGCTGCTCGGCAACGTCGCGGTCCGTCATCCGCAATTCGCGCAACTGCACGCCGTCGCGCAGTGGATCGCCGACAACACCGGCGCCACGTTCGGCTTCCTGACGGAAGCGGCGAACACGGTCGGCGCGCACGTCGTCGGCGCACTGCCGGGCGAAGGCGGCCTGAACGCACGCGAAGCGTTCACGCAGCCGCGCAAGGGTTACGTGCTGCTGAACGTCGAACCGGAATTCGACACCGTCGATCCGGCACAGGCGCTGGCCGCGCTGAACCAGGCGGAAATGGTCGTCGTGATGTCGCCGTTCAAGCACGGCCTCGACTACGCCGACGTGCTGCTGCCGGTCGCGCCGTTCACGGAAACGGCCGGGACGTTCGTCAACGCCGAAGGCACCGTGCAGAGCTTCAACGGCGTCGTGCGCCCGCTCGGCGACACGCGTCCGGGCTGGAAGGTGCTGCGCGTGCTCGGCAGCCTGCTCGGCCTGCCGAACTTCGAATACGAGACCGCGGAAGAAGTGCGTCTCGCCGCGCTCGGCGACGCCGGCGTCGCGGGCCGCCTGTCGAACCAGACGTCGGTCGCGCCGGCCCGTGCCGCGGCGAATGCCGCGAACGGCGGTTTCGAGCGCCTGGCCGATGTGCCGATCTATCACGCCGACGCGCTCGTGCGCCGCGCGGGTGCGCTGCACCTGACGGCCGCCGCGAAGGCGGCGAACGCGGCAGCCCTGCCGGCCGCGCTGTTCGACAAGCTGGGCTTGAAGGAAGGCGACGCGGTGCGCGTGCGCCAGGGCGAGCGTGCGGTGCAGTTGCCGGCCGTGCGCGACGCGAATCTTGCGGAGACGGTCGTTCGCGTGTCGGCGGCGACGCCTGCCGGCGCAGCGCTCGGCAGCCTGTTCGGTGAACTGGTGGTGGAGAAGGCGTAAATGAGCTTGTTCGATACGATCAACGCGGGCGGGGCCGAGCTTCTCGGCTTCGCATGGCCGACGGTGTGGGCAGTCGTGCGCATCCTCGTCGTCTCCGTCGTCATCCTGCTGTGCGTCGCGTACCTGATTCTGTGGGAACGCAAGCTGATCGGCTGGATGCACGTGCGTCTCGGCCCGAACCGCGTCGGCCCCGGCGGCCTGCTGCAGCCGATCGCCGACGTGCTGAAGCTGCTGCTGAAGGAAGTCATTCAGCCGAGCGCCGCCAGCCGCTGGCTGTACCTGATCGCGCCGGTGATGACCGTCGTGCCGGCATTCGCCGTGTGGGCGGTGATCCCGTTCCAGGCCGAAGCCGTGCTCGCGAACGTGAACGCGGGCCTGCTGTACGCGATGGCGATCTCGTCGATCGGCGTGTACGCGGTGATTCTCGCCGGCTGGGCGTCGAACTCGAAGTACGCGTTCCTCGGTGCAATGCGCGCCGCGGCGCAGATGGTGTCGTACGAAATCTCGATGGGCTTCGCGCTGGTGCTCGTGCTGATGACGGCCGGCAGCCTGAACCTGTCGGAAATCGTCGGTTCGCAACAGCACGGCTTCTTCGCCGGCCACGGCGTGAACTTCCTGTCGTGGAACTGGCTGCCGCTGCTGCCGGCGTTCGTCGTCTACTTCATCTCGGGCATTGCCGAAACGAACCGTCACCCGTTCGACGTGGTGGAAGGGGAGTCGGAGATCGTCGCGGGTCACATGATCGATTACTCGGGCATGGCGTTCGCGCTGTTCTTCCTCGCCGAGTACATCAACATGATCGTGATCTCGGCGCTGGCTGCGACGCTGTTCCTCGGCGGCTGGGACGCACCGTTCGAATTCCTGTCGTTCATCCCGGGCATCTTCTGGCTGGTGCTGAAGGTCTTCGCGCTGCTGTCGGTGTTCATCTGGGTGCGCGCGACGTTCCCGCGCTACCGTTACGACCAGATCATGCGTCTGGGCTGGAAGGTGTTCCTGCCCGTCACGGTGGTCTGGGTGGTCGTGGTCGGCTTCTGGATGATGTCGCCGCTGAACATCTGGGTGAAGTAAGGACGAAATCATGACGGCTATCCAACACTTCTTTAAGACCTTCTTCCTGACCGAGCTGCTGAAGGGGCTCGCGCTGACCGGTCGTTACACGTTCAAGCGCAAGTTCACCGTGCAGTTCCCGGAAGAGAAGACCCCGATTTCGCCGCGTTTCCGTGGCCTGCACGCACTGCGCCGTTACGAGAACGGCGAAGAGCGCTGCATCGCGTGCAAGCTGTGCGAGGCCGTGTGCCCCGCGCTGGCGATCACGATCGAATCGGAAACGCGCGCGGACAACACGCGCCGCACCACGCGCTACGACATCGACCTGACGAAGTGCATCTTCTGCGGTTTCTGCGAAGAGAGCTGCCCGGTCGATTCGATCGTCGAGACGCAGATTCTCGAGTACCACGGCGAAAAGCGCGGCGACCTGTATTTCACGAAGGATATGCTGCTCGCGGTGGGCGACCGCTACGAGAAGGACATCGCAGCGGCGAAGGCTGCCGACGCGCCGTATCGTTGATTGTGTTTGCAGTGCCGGCCCGGCATGAACGATGAACGGGCCGAGCCGCCGCGACGGGTGCGGGCCTTCCGCAAGCCGCGCCTGACTATGGCCTAACGATGAACCGGTAATCATGGAATTCACGACCGTACTGTTCTACATCTTCGCGCTGCTCCTGGTGGTATCAGGGCTGAAGGTGATCACTTCGCGCAACCCGGTGGCGTCTGCGCTTTTCCTTGTGCTGGCGTTCTTCAACGCCGCCGCGATCTGGATGCTGCTGGAAGCGGAGTTCCTCGCGATCCTGCTGGTTCTGGTCTACGTGGGCGCGGTGATGGTGCTGTTCCTGTTCGTCGTGATGATGCTGGACATCAACATCGACTACCTGCGCCGCGACTTCAAGCGCTTCGTACCGATGGCGACCGTGGTCGGCGCGATCATCGTGATCGAAACCGCGCTGATCCTGTGGCGCGGCTATGGCGACACGCACACCGTGCATGCGATGGCGACGGGCGAGATGGCCAACTGGTCGAATACGCGCCTGATCGGCAAGGTGATTTACACCGACTACATCTTCGCGTTCGAAATCGCCGGCCTCGTGCTGCTGGTCGCGATCATCGCCGCGATCGGGTTGACCGAGCGCAAGGGCAAGGACAGCAAGCGCCAGCGCGTGTCGGATCAGGTCAAGGTGCGCCGCAACGACCGCGTGCGCCTCGTGAAGATGGAAGCGGACAAGCCGCAGCCGGAGACGGCGCAGAGCGAAGCCGGCTCGGGCACCAACGGCTAAGCGGAGGAAAAGAAAACCATGCTGACTCTTGCTCACTACCTTGTGCTCGGCGCGATCCTGTTTGCGATCGCGATCGTCGGGATTTTCCTGAACCGCCGCAACGTCATCATCATCCTGATGTCGATCGAACTGATGCTGCTGGCGGTGAACACCAACTTCGTCGCGTTCTCGCATTACCTCGGCGACGTGCACGGCCAGATCTTCGTGTTCTTCGTGCTGACCGTCGCCGCAGCGGAAGCCGCGATCGGCCTCGCGATTCTGGTGACCCTGTTCCGTAAGCTCGACACGATCAATGTCGAGGATCTCGATCAGCTCAAAGGTTAATTTCAGGCTACGCTGTTATGTCAACGACACTCAATGAAAACCTGCTGCTGGCGATTCCGCTCGCTCCGCTGGCCGGCTCGCTGATTGCGGGGCTGTTCGGGAACGCAGTCGGGCGCAAGGGCGCACACCGGATCACGATCCTCGGCGTCATGATCGCGTTCCTCCTGTCGGCGAAAGTCTTCCTCGACGTGATGGGCGGCGCAAGCTTCAACGCGACCGTCTACGAATGGATGAACGTCGGCTCGCTGAAGCTCGAGGTCGGCTTCCTCGTCGATTCGCTGACCGCGATGATGATGGTCGTCGTGACCTTCGTCTCGCTGATGGTGCACGTGTACACGATCGGCTACATGGCGGAAGAAGACGGCTACCAGCGCTTCTTCTCGTACATCTCGCTGTTCACGTTCTCGATGCTGATGCTCGTGATGAGCAACAACTTCCTGCAGTTGTTCTTCGGCTGGGAAGCGGTGGGTCTGGTGTCGTACCTGCTGATCGGCTTCTACTTCACGCGTGAGAGCGCGATCTACGCGAACATGAAGGCGTTCCTCGTGAACCGCGTGGGCGACTTCGGCTTCCTGCTCGGCATCGGCCTGCTGCTCGCGTTCGCCGGCTCGATGAACTACGGCGAAGTGTTCGCGAAGCGCGCGGAACTCGCGAGCCTGCACTTCCCGGGCACCGACTGGGGCCTGCTGACCGTCGCCTGTATCTGCCTGTTCATCGGCGCGATGGGTAAGTCGGCGCAGTTCCCGCTGCACGTGTGGCTGCCGGACTCGATGGAAGGCCCGACCCCGATCTCGGCGCTGATTCACGCGGCGACGATGGTCACGGCCGGCATCTTCATGGTGTCGCGCATGTCGCCGCTGTTCGAGCTGTCGGATACCGCGCTGTCGTTCATCACGGTGATCGGCGCGATCACGGCGCTCTTCATGGGCTTCCTCGGCATCGTGCAGAACGACATCAAGCGCGTGGTCGCGTATTCGACGCTGTCGCAGCTCGGCTACATGACCGTCGCGCTCGGCGTGTCCGCCTACCCGGTCGCCGTGTTCCACCTGATGACGCACGCGTTCTTCAAGGCGCTGCTGTTCCTCGGCGCCGGCTCGGTCATCATGGGCATGCACCACGACCAGGACATGCGCAACATGGGCGGCCTGCGCAAGTACATGCCGATCACGTGGATCACGTCGCTCGTCGGTTCGCTCGCGCTGATCGGCACGCCGTTCTTCTCGGGCTTCTACTCGAAGGACTCGATCATCGACGCGGTGAAGCTGTCGCACCTGCCGGGTTCGGGCTTCGCATACTTCGCGGTCGTCGCGAGCGTGTTCGTCACGGCGCTGTACTCGTTCCGCATGTACTTCCTGGTGTTCCACGGCGAAGAGCGCTTCCGCCATCCGAAGCATCCGGAATCGCCGATGGGCATGGCCGCCGCACATGGCCACGACGATCACGGCCATGGCCACGACCACGGTCATGACGACCACGCGCACGAGCCGCACGAGACCCCGTGGGTCGTGTGGGTGCCGCTGGTCCTGCTGGCGATCCCGTCGGTGATCATCGGCGCGATCGCGATCAGCCCGATGCTGTTCGGCGATTTCTTCCAGCACGGCGTCGCATTCGACAAGGTGATCTTCATCGGCGAAAACCATCCGGCGCTGGCCGAGATGGCCGAAGAGTTCCACGGCTGGGTCGGCATGGGCCTGCACTCGGTGTCGGGCCTGCCGGTGTGGCTGGCGCTCGCCGGTGTGGTCGTCGCGTGGTTCCTGTACCTGAAGCGTCCGGAACTGCCGGCGTCGATCCGCCGCGCGTTCGGCCCGATCTACACGCTGCTGGACAACAAGTACTACATGGACAAGATCAACGAAGTGGTGTTCGCCCGCGGTTCGGTGGCGATCGGCCGCGGCCTGTGGAAGGAGGGCGACGTCGTAGTGATCGACGGCCTCGTCAACGGCAGCGCCCGGTTCATCGGCTGGTTCGCCGGCGTGATCCGCTTCCTCCAATCCGGTTACATCTATCACTACGCGTTCGCCATGATCATCGGCATGCTGGGGCTCCTGACCCTGTTTGTAACGCTCGGCGGCAAATAAGGCGGGGAGACAACACTAATGCACGCTTTTCCGATTCTCAGTACCGCGATCTGGCTGCCGATCGTTTTCGGCCTCCTCGTGCTGGCGGTGGGTAACGACAAAAATCCGGGGACGGCCCGCTGGGTCGCGCTGATCGGCGCGCTGCTCGGCCTCGCGGTCACGATCCCGCTGATCACGGGCTTCGACTCGAGCACGGCTGCGCTGCAGTTCGTCGAGAAGTCGACCTGGATCGAACGCTTCGACATTGCGTATCACCTCGGCGTCGACGGCATCTCGATGTGGTTCGTCGTGCTGACCGCGCTGATCACGGTGATCGTCGTGATCGCCGCGTGGGAAGTGATCACCGAGAACGTCGCGCAGTACCTCGCGGCGTTCCTGATCCTGTCCGGGATCATGATCGGCGTGTTCTCGGCGGCCGACGGCCTGCTGTTCTACGTGTTCTTCGAGGCGACCCTGATCCCGATGTACATCATCATCGGCGTGTGGGGCGGCCCGAACCGCGTGTACGCGGCGTTCAAGTTCTTCCTGTACACGCTGGCCGGCTCGCTGCTGATGCTGGTCGCGCTGATCTACCTGTACACGCAGACGCATTCGTTCGACCTCGCGACGTGGCAGAACGCGAAGATCGCGATGACGCCGCAGATCCTGCTGTTCATTGCGTTCTTCCTCGCATTCGCGGTGAAGGTGCCGATGTGGCCGGTGCACACGTGGCTGCCGGATGCGCACGTGGAAGCGCCGACGGGCGGCTCGGTCGTGCTGGCCGCGATCATGCTGAAGCTCGGCGCATACGGTTTCCTGCGTTTCTCGCTGCCGATCACGCCTGACGCGAGCCACTTCCTGGCGCCGGTCGTGATCACGCTGTCGCTGATCGCGGTGATCTACATCGGCCTCGTCGCGATGGTGCAGGCCGACATGAAGAAGCTGGTTGCGTATTCGTCGATCGCGCACATGGGCTTCGTCACGCTCGGCTTCTTCATCTTCAACCAGCTCGGCGTCGAAGGCGCGATCATCCAGATGATCTCGCACGGCTTCGTGTCGGGCGCAATGTTCCTGTGCATCGGCGTGCTGTACGACCGCGTGCACTCGCGCCAGATCGCCGATTACGGCGGCGTCGTGAACGTGATGCCGAAGTTCGCGGCATTCGCGATGCTGTTCTCGATGGCCAACTGCGGCCTGCCGGGTACGTCGGGTTTCGTCGGCGAGTTCATGGTGATTCTCGCGGCCGTCCAGTACAACTTCTGGATCGCCTTCGGTGCGGCATTCACGCTGATCCTCGGCGCGGCCTACACGCTGTGGATGTACAAGCGCGTGTACTTCGGGGCCGTCGCGAACGATCACGTCGCCAAGCTGAAGGACATCGGCCGTCGCGAATTCCTGATGCTGGCCGTGCTTGCCGCGTTCACGCTGCTGATGGGCCTGTATCCGAAGCCTTTCACCGACGTGATGCACGTTTCCGTCGAAAACCTCCTCTCCCACGTCGCGCAGTCGAAGCTGCCGCTGGCCCAGTAATCGCGAGCGGAGGAACTCAAGATCATGCAAAACGCCCCTATGAATGTCCTGTTGCCTGACGCGCTGGTGCTGGCCGCCATCGTCGTCGCCTGGCTGAACGACACCTTTACCGGTGCGTCCGGCCGCCGCCTGACCTATCTGATCGCGGTCGTCTCGTCGGTCGTCGCCGGCGTGTGGTTCTCGGTCCAGGCGCTCGACCCGCAGCAGTACTACTTCTTCTCGAAGATGATCGTCGTCGACTCGTTCGCGAGCACGATGAAGGCCGTCGTGTCGTTCGGTTTCGCGGTGTCGCTCGTCTATTCGCGCAAGTACCTCGAAGACCGCGACATGTTCCGCGGCGACGTGTTCCTGCTTGGCATGTTCTCGCTGCTCGGTCAGCTGGTCATGGTGTCGGGCAACAACTTCCTGACGCTGTACCTCGGCCTCGAACTGATGTCGCTGTCGCTGTACGCGGTCATCGCGCTGCGCCGCGATGCTGCCCAGTCGAGCGAAGCCGCGATGAAGTACTACGTGCTGGGCGCGCTCGCGTCGGGCTTCGTGCTGTACGGCATCTCGATGCTCTACGGCGCGACCGGCTCGCTCGAGCTCGGCGAGGTGTACAAGGCGGTCGGCGGCAACACCGACGCGGCCGTGCTGATGTTCGGCGTGGTCTTCATCGTCGCCGGTATCGCGTTCAAGCTGGGCGCCGTGCCGTTCCACATGTGGGTGCCGGACGTCTACCAGGGCGCACCGACCGCGATGACGCTGTTTGTCGGCGGCGGCCCGAAGGTTGCCGCGTTCGCATGGGGCCTGCGCTTCCTGGTGATGGGCCTGCTGCCGCTCGCGCAGAACTGGCAGACCGCGCTCGTGATCCTCGCCGCGCTGTCGCTGATCGTCGGCAACATCACCGGTATCGTCCAGCGCAACATCAAGCGGATGCTCGCGTACTCGGCGATCTCGAACATGGGCTTCGTGCTGCTCGGCCTGCTCGCCGGCATCGTGAAGGGCGACGCGGCGGCACCGGCGAACGCGTACAGCTCGGCGATGTTCTACGCGATCGTCTACCTGATCACGACGCTCGGCTCGTTCGGCGTGGTGATGCTGCTCGCGCGCCGCGATTTCGAAGCGGAAACGATCGACGACTTCAAGGGCCTGAACAAGCGCAGCCCGGTGTTCGCGTTCGTGATGATGGTCATGATGTTCTCGCTGGCCGGCATCCCGCCGACCGTCGGCTTCTACGCGAAGCTCGCCGTGCTCGAGGCGACCGTCAACGCGGGCCTCACGTGGCTGGCCGTGCTGGCCGTGATCACGTCGCTGTTCGGCGCGTTCTACTACCTGCGCATCGTGAAGCTGATGTACTTCGATGCCCCGCAGGATTCGACGCCGATCTCGGGCGATTTCTGCAAGCGCACGATCCTCGTGCTGAACGGCCTGGCCGTCGTCGTGCTCGGTCTGATCCCGAGCCCGCTGCTGACCGCCTGCCTGCAGGCCATCCGTCACACGCTGCCGCTGTAATGTCGGCAGCCGGCTGGTTCATCGTGCTGTTGGCGCTCGTCTGCGCCAACCTGCCGTTCCTGAATCAACGCCTCTTCGCCGTCGTGCCGTTCGGCGCGACGAAGAAGAACGCGTGGGTGCGGATCGGCGAGCTGATCGTGCTGTACTTCGTCGTCGGCGCGCTCGGCTTCTGGCTCGAGTCGCGCGCCGGCAACCGCTTTGAACAGGGCTGGCAGTTTTACGCGATCACGTTCAGTCTCTTCGTTGTGTTCGCGTTTCCCGGCTTCACGTTCCAGTATCTCGTCAAACGACGCTGACGGCTTCGGCCGTCCGTCGTGCTCATTCAGGAGCCGCCGATGGCCGAACTACCCAATCACGACGCCGCACTGACCGAAACCTGCCTCGAAAGCGAGGCGATCTTCGAAGGCGCGTTCCTCAAGCTCAAGCGCGACACCGTCCGTCTGCCGGACGGCAAGAATGCCACGCGCGAATACGTGCAACACCCGGGCGCGGTGATGGTGATCCCGCTGTTCGACGACGGCCGCGTGCTGATGGAGAGCCAGTTTCGCTATCCGATCGGCAAGGTGATGGCCGAATTCCCGGCCGGCAAGCTCGACCCGAACGAAGGCGCGCTCGCGTGTGCGGCGCGCGAACTGCGCGAGGAAACCGGCTACACGGCGCGCGAATACGTGTTCCTGGCCCGTATTCACCCGATCATTTCCTATTCGACCGAATTCATCGACTTGTACCTCGCGCGCGGGCTCACGGCCGGCGAGCGCAAGCTCGACGAAGGCGAATTCCTCGAAACCTTCACCGCGACGCTGGCCGACCTGCAGGAATGGGTGCGCACCGGCCAGATCTCCGACGTGAAGACGATCATCGGCACGATGTGGCTCGACAAGGTGCTGTCCGGCGCGTGGCCGCTCGGGCCGGTCGTCACGCCCTGAGCACGGCGTCAGCGGCGGGCGGGGCGCCGCGTTACAATCCGGTGACGCGGTGCGTTCGTGCCGCGCGATCGGGATTTAGCACGACCGTTCACAAAACCGCTTTTTGCGCTACACTCGTCACACGCCCTGATTCAGCATGAAGGTCCTCGATTTACAGTGTCCGCACGGTCATCGGTTCGAAGGCTGGTTCGCTTCCGCCGATGAATTCGAAGCGCAGTTGTCCCGCAAGCTGGTCGAATGCCCGGTGTGCGGAACGACGGAGATCAACCGGATGCCGTCCGCGCCGCGCCTGAACCTGTCGGGCGCGACGCAGCCGCAGCCGGCCGATCCGCGTGCGCTGCAGGCGCAGGTGATGCGCGCGCTGCGCGAGGTGCTGGAGAAGACCGAGAACGTGGGCGAGCGCTTCGCCGAGGAAGCGCGGCGCATCCATTACAACGAGGCGCCCGCACGCAGCATTCGCGGCGTCACGACGCCGGAGGATGCGCAGTCCTTGGTCGAAGAAGGCATCGACGTGATGCCGCTGCCGATTCCTGCCGCGCTGAAAGAACCGCTGCAATGACGTACGCAGTGTGTCCTTGGCCGGGCCGGACGGCCGCGGACAGGAGACACTGCGCATGGATCTGGACTATTCCCCCGCCGACGACGCGTTCCGCGCCGACGTCCGCGCCTGGCTCGAGGCCAGCCTGCCTCACGCACTGCGCGCCAAGGTACTCGATCACAAACGACTCGACCGCGAGGATTTCGCGCGCTGGCACCGGATCCTGGGCCAGCGCGGCTGGTCCGCGCCCGCCTGGCCGGTCGAATACGGCGGCCCGGGCTGGAACGCGACGCAGCGGCACATCTGGGACGAGGAGTGCGCACGGATCGGTGCGCCCACCGTGCTGCCGTTCGGGGTGTCGATGGTCGCGCCGGTCCTGATGAAATACGGCAGCGAAGCGCAAAAGCGCCACTATCTGCCGCGTATTCTCGACGGCTCGGACTGGTGGTGCCAAGGTTATTCGGAGCCGGGTTCCGGGTCCGACCTCGCGTCGCTGCGCACGCGCGCCGAGCGCCACGGCGATCACTACGTCGTCAACGGCCAGAAGACCTGGACCACGCTCGGCCAGTATGCCGACATGATGTTCTGCCTCGTGCGCACCGATCCGGCCGCGAAGAAGCAGGAAGGCATCTCGTTCCTGCTGATCGACATGAAGACGCCCGGCATCACGGTGCGCCCGATCGTGATGCTCGACGAGGACCACGAGGTCAACGAGGTGTTCTTCGAGGACGTGAAGGTGCCGGTCGAGAACCTCGTCGGCGACGAGAACCGCGGCTGGACCTACGCGAAATACCTGCTGGGCCACGAGCGCACCGGCATCGCGCGCGTCGGCGCGTCGAAGCGGGAGCTCGCGTTCCTGAAGCGCGTCGCATCGAACCAGCGCAAGAACGGCAAGCCGTTGCTCGCCGATCCCGTGTTCGCCGCGAAGGTCGCGGCGCTCGAAGTCGAGTTGATGGCGCTGGAGGTGACGGTGCTGCGCGTCGTCAGCCGCGAGACGAGCGGCAAGGGGCCCGGCCCCGAGGCGTCGATGCTGAAGATCAAGGGCACCGAGGTGCAGCAGGCGCTCACCGAGCTGATGGTCGAAGCGATCGGTCCGCTGGCCGCACCGTTCGACGTGCCGTTCCTCGATGGCGAGCGCGAACACAGCATCGCCGGCGACGACGATGCGGCGCCGCTCGCCGCGTACTACTTCAATTACCGGAAGACGTCGATCTACGGCGGGTCGAACGAGATCCAGAAGAACATCATCGCGCAGATGATTCTGGGGCTGTGATCAGGGAACGGAGACAACCATGGATTTCAGCTTTACCGATGAGCAGCAGCAGTTCGCCGACGCGCTGCGCCGGTATCTTGGCGAGCAATACGGCTTCGACGCGCGCCAGGCGATCGTGCGTAGCGATACCGGCGTGTCGGATGCGCAGTGGAGCGCATTCACCGAACTGGGCTTGACCGCGTTGCCCGTGCCGGACGCACAGGGCGGTTTCGGCGGCGGCCCGGTCGACATGCTGGTCGTGATGCAGGAGCTCGGCCGTGCGCTCGTGATCGAGCCGTACTGGGCCACGGCGGTTGGCGTCGAGGCGTTGCGGATCGCCGGCTCCGGCGCGGGCGACGATGCCGCGCTGCTGGAGGCGGTCGCGCAGGGGCACAAGCGCGTGGCGGTCGCGTTCCACGAACCGCACGCGCGCTACGACCTGTACGAGCTCGACACGCGCGCGCGCGGGCAGGGCGGCACGTACCGGCTGACCGGTACCAAGTCGGTCGTTCAGCACGGCGCCCAGGCGCACGCGTGGATCGTGCCTGCGCGGGTCGACGGCGGCGGCCTCGGCCTCTTCGTCGTCGAACGCGATGCGGCCAATGCGAAGGTGGTCGACTACCGGACCATCGACGGCCAGCGCGCCGCGACGATCATGTTCAACGAAACGCCGGCCCGATTGCTGACGGGTGGGGCGCGCGACGCGGCGGCGCTCGAGCAGATCGCCGATTACGCGACCTTCCTGCTGTGCGCGGAAGCGGTCGGCGCGCTCGACGAACTGAATCGCGCGACGGTCGAATACACGAAGACGCGCGAGCAGTTCGGCGTGCCGATCGCGCGTTTTCAGGCGCTGCAGCACCGGATGGTCGACATGCTGATCCATGCGGAGCAGGCGCGTTCGCTGACCTATCTCGCGGCGGTCCGCTACGCGAACGGCGATGCCGATGCGCGGCGCAAGGCCGTGTCGGCCGCGAAGGCGCGGGTCGGCGCGGCCGCGCGCTTCGTCGGCCAGCAGGCGGTCCAGCTGCACGGCGGCATGGGCGTGACCAACGAGGTGGCCGCCGCGCATTTGTTCAAGCGGCTGTCGATCATCGAGACGACGCTCGGCGATACCGATCATCACCTCGCCCGCATCGCGGCGCTGCCCGATTTCGCGCAGACCGACGTAGCATGACGGTGACGCGCGAGCGCGCCAGACAAGGAGACTTATCAGTGGGCATCAGTTACGAAGACCTGGTGGTCGGCAGTACCACCGAAGTGGGCCGCTACACGTTCGAGGCCGACGACATCAAGACGTTCGCGAAGCGCTACGATCCGCAGCCGTTCCATGTCGACGAGGAAGCGGGGAAGGCGTCGCATTTCGGCGGGCTCGTCGCGAGCGGCTGGCATACGTGCTCGGTATTCATGAGCCTGCTGGTCCAGAAGCTCGGGCCGGATTCGACCAGCATGGGCTCGCCGGGCATCGATTCGATCCGCTGGCTGAAGCCGGTGCGCGCCGGCGACACGATCACGATGTACCAGAAGGTGCACGACAAACGCGTGTCGGAGAGCAAGCCCGATCGCGGCATCGTGTCGACGGAATGGATCGGCGTGAACGAAGCCGGCGAGACGGTGATCTCCGTGCACACCAAGGTGATTTTCGGGCTGCGCCATCCGGGGGGCGCGAACTCATGACCGACGTGACCTTGCCGCTGATCGCATCGGCGCAGGCGCTGCAGGCGCGGGTCGGCGCGGAGCCGCTCGCGAGCGGCTGGATCGAGATCGACCAGCCGCGCGTCGACGGTTTTGCCGACGCGACCGGCGATCATCAATGGATTCACGTCGACCCCGAACGCGCGCGACGCGAGTCGCCGTTCGGCGGGCCGATCGCGCACGGGTTCCTGACGCTGTCGCTGATTCCTGCGTTGATGACCGACGCGATGCGCTTCGAGCAGAAGATGGGCGTGAACTATGGGCTGAACCGCGTGCGGTTCCTGAAGCCGGTGCCGGTCGGGGCGCGCGTGCGTGCGCTGTTCGCGGTAAAGGAAACCGCCGACGCCGCGCGCGGCGGCATCCAGGTAACGTGGTCGGTATCGATGCAGGTCGAGCGCCCCGACGCGCCGCTGCCGGTATGCGCGGCGGAGTTCGTCACGCTGCATTACTTCTGAAGCACGGAGCGGCATGCGCGGATGCCGCTCCGCTCGTTACACGCTCGTCAGTGCTTCGCGTATTGCGTTGCGCCGAACAGCACCTCGCGAGCCTTGTCGTCCTGCAGCGCCTTGCGCATCGACGCGAGCACCTCGACGCCGCGCTGCACGGCCGGTCGCGCGGCGATCGCCTCGTGCCAGCGCTTCACGTTCGGCAGTTCATCGAGCACGATGCCCTGGTTTTGCCACGAGCGCGTCCACGGGAAAGTCGCAATGTCCGCGATCGTGTACGTGTCGCCTGCGAGATACTCGGATTCGCCGAGCCGCTTTTCCATCACGTTGTACAGGCGCTTCGCTTCGTTCGTGTAGCGGTTGACCGCATACTCGATCTTCTCCGGCGCATACAGCCGGAAGTGGTGCGCCTGCCCGAGCATCGGGCCGACGCCGCCCATCTGGAACATCAGCCACTCGAGCGTCGCATAGCGCGCGGCCGGCTCGGTCGGCAGGAACTTGCCGGTCTTCTCCGCGAGGTAGATCAGGATCGCGCCCGATTCGAACAGCGAGATCGGCTGGCCGCCGGGGCCGTCCGGATCGACGATCGCGGGGATTTTGTTGTTCGGGCTGATCTTCAGGAATTCGGGCTTGAACTGGTCGCCGGCACCGATATCGACCGGATGCGCACGATACGCGAGGCCGGTTTCCTCGAGCATGATGTGCACCTTGTGGCCGTTCGGGGTCGCCCAGCTATAGACGTCGATCATCGTCAACTCCTGTGTGGCATGCGCGAAAACGGCGCCGGCGGCGCCGCGACAGGCGGTCATTAGAGCATGGATCGACACGGGCTGCTGGCGACGGAAACGCGCGTGCCGACGGGCATGCGCGGCCGCACGGGAGAGCGCCGCGGGCGTTGCGCGCGGCGCATCGGATGGACGTCGCGGCGTAGCGTCGGTTCGAAGGCCGACGCGGCGGATCAGCGCTTGTAGCGCGGCTGGCGCTTATCGAGAAAGGCGGTGATGCCTTCGAGCCCGTCCGCATGATGCAGCGACGCGACGAAATGATCGCGCTCGGTGCCGAGATGCGCGTCCAGCGGTTGCGCGGTCGCGTCGTCGAGCAGCGACTTGATGCGCGTGAGCGCATTCGGCGAGATGCCGGCGAGCGCGTCGGCCCATGCCAGTGCGTCGCTCAGTGCCGTGCCGGGCGCGGTGAGCCGGTTGACGACGCCGAGCGCATGCAGGCGTTCGGCGGCAACCGGCTTGCCTTCGAAGAGGATTTCGGCCGCGATCGCACGCGGCAGTGCGCGGGCGAGAAACCACGAGCCGCCGCCGTCGGGCGTCAGGCCCACGCGCGCATACGACATCACGAATTTCGCATCGTGTGCGGCGACGATCAGGTCGCACGCGAGCGCGAGCGAGAAGCCCGCGCCGGCCGCGGCGCCTTCGACGGCCGCGATCACCGGCTTCGTCGACGCGCGGATCGCCGTGACCCATGCCGCGAGCTGATCGATGCTGTCGGCCTGGAAGGACGGATCCTTCGAGCGATTCTCGAGCAGCCGGTTCAGGTTGCCGCCTGCGCAGAAGAAGCGATCGGCGCCGGTCAGCACGACGGCGCGAATCGCCGGATCGCGCTCGGCGGTGGCGAGCGCTTCGATGCCGGCCGCGTACATGTCGGGATGCAGCGCGTTGCGCGCGCCGGGATTGGACAGCGTGAGGACGAGCGTCGATTCGCTCTCGGGCGGACGCGAGGCCAGCAGTTCAGCACTCATGCGAGCGTGTCTCCATCGGATGGCGCGGCGGCGACGCCGCGTGTGTCGCGCGGACGGGCGAAGCCGACGCCGCAGCGGAGGTAATGTCGTCGTGACGAACACACAACTTGCTTTAGACTAGCACGGACGTGCTTTTCAGCGCGATGAATCCCGATGCGGCCGGCGTCGATGCGGCCGCGCTTCAGCAAGGAAGGAGACCCCGATGCTACAGCTGTGCGGTATTCCGTTGTCCAACTACTACAACAAGGTGAAGTTCGTCCTGCTCGAGCACGACATTCCATTCGAGGAACGGGTGTGCGGTTTTCCGATCAGCGATCCGGCGCAGCTTGCCGATTCGCCGCTCGGCAAGATTCCGTTCCTGAAGACCGAAGAGGGCGCGCTGTTCGAGTCGCAGGCGATCATCGAATACCTGGCGGCGCGCTATCCCGAGAAAGGCATTTTCCCCGCAAGCCCGTTCGCTGCGGCGAAGGTGCGCGAACTTGTCGAGACGCTCGAGCTGTATCTCGAATGGATGGCGCGGGAGGTGTACACGGAAGCGTTTTTCGGCGGCAAGGTGAGCGACGGGATGAAGGCGCACGTCGAGAAGCGCCTGCCGCGCGCGATCGATGCATTCAAGCAGATGACGCGCTTTTCGCCGCATGTGCTCGGCGACTCGTTCGGCCTCGCGGACATGGCCGCGTGGGTTCATCTGCCGGTCGTCGGGATGGCGACGAAGGCCGTCTTCGGGCGCGACTTCCTGCTCGATGCTGGCATCGACTGGAAGGCGCACGCAAAGACGGTCGGTGAACGCCCGGCCGCGCAACGCGTGGCAGCCGAGCGCAAGGCGTATGTCGAAGCGGCGAACGTCGTGCGTTCGTAAGCGTGTCTGACGGGCGGCGCGTGGCCGCCCCTGCCGGGCTTACAGGCGGGCGAGCCGTTCGAGCGCGGATGCGAGCGTGCTTTCCTGCTTCGCGAAGCAGAAGCGCACGACGCCCGATTCGTGCGGCTCATGATAGAACGCCGACACCGGAATGGCCGCCACGCCGATCTCCGACGTGAGCCACTTCGAGAATTCCGCTTCGGGCAGGTCGCTGATCGCCGAGTAATCGACGCACTGGAAGTACGTGCCCGTGCACGGCAGCAGCTTGAAGCGCGTGCGCTCGAGGCCGGCCCGGAAGAAGTCGCGCTTCTTCTGATAGAAGCCCGCGAGCGACAGGTACGGCGCCGGGTCGCGCAGGTAGTCGGCGAGCCCGATCTGCATCGGCGTGTTCACCGTGAACACGTTGAACTGGTGGACCTTGCGGAATTCCGCGGTCAGCGCCGCCGGCGCCGCGACGTAACCGACCTTCCAGCCCGTCACGTGATAGGTCTTGCCGAAGCTCGACACGATGAAGCTGCGCGCGGCGAGCTCCGGGTAGCGCGCGACGCTCTCATGGCGCGCGCCGTCGTAGACCATGTGTTCATAGACCTCGTCGGACAGGATCAGCACGTTGGTGCCGCGCACGATGTCCTCGAGCTTGCGCATGTCGGCCTCGCGCCACACGGTGCCCGTCGGGTTGTGCGGCGTGTTGATCAGGATCATCCGCGTTCGCGGCGTGATCGCGGCCGCGAGACGGTCGAACGGGATCGTGTAGTCGGGTGCGTCCAGCGTGACGAACACGGGTTTGCCGCCGGCAAGCTCGATCGACGGCAGGTAGCTGTCGTAGGTCGGCTCGACGACGATCACTTCGTCGCCCGGATGCACCGCGCAGAGGATCGCCGTCAGCAGCGCCTGCGTCGCGCCGGCCGTCACGGTGATTTCGGTGCCCGGATCGTAGCGTCGGCCGTACACCTGCGCGATCTTGTCGGCGATCGCGTCGCGCAGCGGCGCGACGCCGGCCATCGGCGGGTACTGGTTGTGTCCGTTGCGCATCGCGGTGGCGACCGCATCGACGATGCGCGGATCGCAATCGAAATCCGGGAAGCCCTGGCCGAGGTTCACCGCGCCTTTTTCGGTGGCAAGCGCGCTCATGACCGTGAAGATCGTCGTGCCGACGTTCGGCAGGCGCGACGGGAAAACGGGAGTCGTTGGCATATCTGAAGGAGCGTTCATCGAGACGGTCGAATTCGGGTGTGAGGCGTCAGGCCGGCGTCGCCGTGGCGTCGAGCGCGCAGGCTTCCACGAACGGCGCGGGTTGCGCGATCCGGAAGCCGAAGTCGCGTGCGGTGCGTTTCGCGAGCTTCAGCAGCGCGCGGTCTTTCGACACGAGCCAGTCGGCCTGTGCGGCGCGGGCGAGTTCGAGAAATTTCTGGTCGTCGCGGTCCTTGCACTTCGGCAGCGGCGGCGCGTCGGCGTCGGCGGGCGACGGTTCGACGAGGCTCGCGAGCCGGGCGACCGTCGCGAGCGCGGCAGCCTTGTCGATCGCGCGCGACTGGAACTGCGGATAGTCGAGCACGTATTCGAGCTCGGTCAGGCAGCGGCCGTCGATTACGGCGGCCAGCGTGCCGCGCTCCAGCGCGGCACGGATTGGGCGCGTAGCGGGGTCGTCGAATACGAGGATGTCGATCCAGACGTTCGAGTCGAGCACGACGCGGTGGGCGGCATGCGGGGCGAGAGAGCGGGGCATTCGTTACAATCGGTGGTTTTCGTCTGACCGCAAGGCACGGCGTGCCAGCGAGCCTCTATGATAATCGTTCTCTCTCCCGCCAAATCCCTCGACTACGAGACGCCCGCGCACATCCAGTCTTACACGAAGCCTGCATTCGTCGACGACGCGTCGGAGCTGATCGCCGGCCTGCGCAAGCTGTCGCCGCAGGACATCGCGGCGCTGATGGATATCTCCGACCCGCTCGCGCGCCTGAACTTCCAGCGCTACGCCGATTGGTCGCCGACCTTCACGCCGGCCAACGCGAAGCAGGCCGTGCTGGCGTTCAACGGCGACGTCTACGAGGGTTTCGACGCGAAATCGCTGTCGCCGACCGATCTCGACTATGCGCAGCAGCACGTGCGCGTGCTGTCGGGCCTGTACGGGCTGTTGCGTCCGCTCGACCTGCTGCAGCCGTACCGGCTCGAGATGGGCACGCGTTTCGCGAACGCGCGCGGCAAGGATCTGTATGCGTTTTGGGGCGACCGCATCACGCGGGCGCTGAACGAGCAGCTCGAGACGCGCAGCGGCGCGGCGCGCGTGCTCGTCAACTGCGCGTCGACCGAATACTTCAAGTCGGTCAAGCCGAAGCTGCTGGCCGCGCCGGTCATCACGCCGGTATTCGAGGACTGGAAGGGCGGCCGCTACAAGATCATCAGCTTCCATGCGAAACGCGCGCGTGGCCTGATGGCGCGTTTTGTCGTCGAGAACCGTATCACCGACCCGAAGGCGCTGAAGGCATTCGCGACCGAAGGCTATGCGTTCGATGCGGCGGCGTCGAACGATTCGACTTACGTATATCGCCGGCGCATCGGCGAGTGACCCAGCCGGCCGTTCACGAGACGGCCGGCGCATGCATTGGGGCCGGACAGGCGGTACGCTGCCCGATTCGGTCGACCGCTTTGCATGGGACCAGCGTAAGCGCTGAAGCGCTAACGCTGGTCGACAAAGGAGATAGACAGATGGCCGTTTCGATCACCAGTAGTTTCGACGCAGGCGCAATCGACGTCGTGTCGTGCGATAGCCCCGACGCAATCCGGCTGCGCGTGCGTGGCGACAATCGCTCGGAATTCGCGCAATGGTTTTACTACCGTTTGACGGGGGCGCGCGGCGAGCGATGCGTGATGACGTTCGAGAACGCAGCCGAATGCGCGTATCCGTCGGGCTGGCGCAACTACCACGCGGTAGCGAGCTATGACCGCGTCGACTGGTTCCGGGTGCCGACGACATTCGACGGCAAGACGATGACCATCGACCATACGCCGGAATTCGATAGCATCTACTACGCGTATTTCGAACCGTACTCCGAAGAGCGTCACGCGGCGTTTCTCGGCGCGGTCCAGCAGTTGCCGCAGGCGAGGGTCGCCGAGCTCGGCCGCACGGTCGAAGGCCGTCCGATGTCGCTGCTGACGCTCGGCACGCCGGAAACCGATGGCGCGCCGAAGAAGAAGGTGTGGATCATCGCGCGCCAGCATCCGGGCGAATCGATGGCCGAGTGGTTCGTCGAAGGCCTGGTCAAGCGGCTGGCCGGATGGGGCGACTGGGCGGGCGACCCGGTTGCGCGTAAGCTCTACGATCGCGTGACGTTCCACATCGTCCCGAACATGAACCCGGACGGCAGCGTGCACGGTAACCTGCGCACCAATGCGGCCGGCGCGAACCTGAACCGCGAGTGGATGGCGCCCGATGCCGAGCGCAGCCCCGAAGTGCTGGCCGTGCGCGATGCGATCCACGCGATCGGCTGCGACATGTTCTTCGACATTCACGGCGACGAGGATTTGCCGTACGTGTTCGTCGCCGGCTCGGAGATGCTGCCCAGCTTCACCGAGCAGCAGCGCAAGGAGCAGGCCGCGTTCATCGACGCGTTCAAGGTCGCCAGCCCCGACTTCCAGACCGAGCATGGCTACGCGGCGAGCAAGTACAAGGAAGATGCGCTGAAGCTCGCGTCCAAGTACATTGGCCACCAGTTCGGCTGCCTGTCGCTGACGCTCGAAATGCCGTTCAAGGACAATGCGAACCTGCCCGACGAGCGCGTCGGCTGGAACGGCGAGCGTAGCGCGGCGCTCGGCGCGGCGATGCTGGCCGCGATCCTCGTGCACGTCGACACGTTCGCGTAAGCGCAGCCGTCGTCGCATGAAAAAGGCCGGCGCATCTTGCGATGCACCGGCCTTTTTTGATGCTGTCGTCGCCGCTCCGCCGTATCAGGACTTCTTCGCGGTTTTTTTCTTCACGGCTTTCTTCTGCCCGCCTGATTTCTTCGTCGCGACGGCCTTCTTGCTGCCGGTGCGGCCCGATGCCTTCGCCTTGGCTTTGCCGCGGTGCGACTTGCCCTTGAACTTCTTCGTCGAAGACGACGAGCGCTCGACGCGCGGCTTCAGCGGCGGAACCGGATCGTTCCAGCTGAACGCGAGCATTTGCTGGCCGACATAGCCGCAACGGAATTTCAGCGGCGTCGGGTCGCTGCCGTCGCTATGGATGCCGAGCCCGTCGACGGTGACGATGTTGTCGACTTTCACACGCTGCTTGCCCTGGTCGAACGAGTCGTTCCACGGCGTGATCGTCGCGTTGCCGCCGTCGAATGCGTTCGGCGCGAAGTCGACGCGATCGAACGCCGTCGACGTGCTGGCGATGAAGCTGCCGTGCGCCGCACAATCGGCGGCGAGCGGATCGGCATGCATCTCGTTGACGAATTTGTTGATCAGTTCGGAACGCTGGTCGAGCAGGTCGGCGAATACCGGTGCGGGAAGCGCAAGCGACAGGCCCGCGATACAGGCTGCCAGCTTGCCGAGCGCCCGGAAAATCCGGAGCGAGGCAGGTGAGCTGTCCATCTGGTTATTGGTGAGGAGCGAAGAAGACGTCGGGCACGTATAGATGCCCGATGAAGAACAGGAGTTCAATCTTAGCGTAAAAAAGTTGTGCGGCAGTAGGTGACGTATTCGGCGCGCGCGGCGGAATGGCCGCCGATACGCGTGTGCGCTCGTCCGATGCGGAGGAAATTCAGGCGCGCGGGCCGCCGAGGCGGTAGCGGCGGACGTCGAAGGTCGTGACCCACGCGGGGCGATAGACGGCGATGAGGGCCGTTGCCATGCCGGTGAACCAGGCCTCGCCGAGCGCGAGCAGCGCGGTGTTCAGCAGATAGCCGGCCGGAATCACGACGGGCACGCCGTCCGCGAGCGCGAGCTGGACACCGGCCGCCGCCGCGGCGACCGCGACGATCGCGATAGCGGGCGACAGGAAGCCCTGCCCGGTGATGAACGACGCGAGGTTGTGCGGCAGCCACGCGAGTGCGGCGCGTTGCAGCAACGCCGACACGCCGACAGGCAGCGCACCGTAGATCAGATAGGTCAGGCCGATGCCTTGCCACGGCGCGTCGAAGATGACCGCGGCAATCGCCGTGACGGCGCCCATCGCGACCAGTGCGAGCGTCCAGTCGAACAGCGTGACGAGCAACGTCGCGCCGAGCAGATGCATGACGATGCCATCTTCGAGCCATGCGTTCGAGGCCCACAGGACCGCGATCGCTGTGACGAGCGCGAGCCACACGTGCTGAAGCGTGGCGTCTTGCAGGCGTACGAAGGGGCGATTCCAGATCGCGAGCGCGAGCAGGGCCACGGCGGCGATCCAGCCACCGATGCCAACCCAGAGCGGAAGCGGTGTGAAAAGAAAACCCATGCGTCCATATTACTCGTTGAGCATCAAAGGTGGGAGCCTGCACATGCCCGACCGTCGCAATATCGAGACTGTTTGCCTAGCGTCCGCGCCTGAACCGTGCCGGTGGCTCGGCGGCGAGTGGCAGGTCCTGCGTGCCGGTATTCGCGGTGGGTAACGGGTACGGACGGTCATGCCGTTGTGTACGCAGCGGAGCCGGGCCGTGTTCCCCGATGACCGGTTTACGGGCGCGGTTCCGGTTCGCCAGCAGCACCTCGAGATGGGGCGACAGCCAGCCGTTGTAGATCGCGACCGCGGCGGCGCGGTTTGCGGCGCCGAGCTGCTGGAAGATGCTCGCGAGGTGGATCTTCACGGTGCCTTCGCTGATGCCGAGCGTACGCGCGATCATCTTGTTCGTGCTGCCCATGTGGACGAACCGCATGATCTGCGCTTGCCGCGGCGACAGGAGGCCGCTCGGCGGGCGCCGCGGCAGGGAGCCCGCGAGCGTCTGGAAATGGGCGTCGTGGCGGGCCGTCGCCGTTGCCGTGGACGGCAGCAGGCTGAGGGCGATCGGCGGAATGTAGTGGCCGCCCAACAGCACGATCTCGAGCGCCCGCACGATCAGGTGCGGCCGCGTGGAATGCGGGATCACGCCTGCGACGCCGTAATTGAAGAAGCGCTGGATCGCTTCGGGCGAGATGTCGTCGACCAGGACGGCGACCGGGGTCGGCGAGCACGCGTTGCCGAGTGCCTGAAGCTCGCTGATCCGGCCCACGTCCAGCCAGTCGATCGCGACGAGGTCGAAACGCTGGGTGCGCAGCAGCCGGCGTGCCTGGAAACCGTCAGGCGCATCGTTGATGCTGGCGTGCCGGTCGATCTGCCGCAACAGGGTCTTCAGTCCGTCACGCCGTTCGGCGTCTGAGTTAAGTACCAAGAACCGCATATTCAACCTCCGTGAAGTGAGTCATTGACTGCCGTCGGGGATAAGCTGGCCCCGATAATGACAAAGACCTTACACGATGTCTGCTTGGCTGAAAGGCTTAGGAAAAGTTCGAAATTTCGAGCGACCGGGCATCGGATATGAAAAAAGCCGCTTCGGCAGGGAACCGAAAGCGGCTTTGGGGCGGGCAGGCCGTCTGGGCCTGCGGTGCGGGTCAGTGGAAGTGCGGCTGGGCGGGCGACGCGTCTTCCGGCATTTCCGCATGGACAATTTCGCCGAGCGGATCGGCGTAAAGCGGCACGCCGCAGTCGTCGCAGTATTCGGGTTCGAAGCGGCCCGCGTGCCGCCGGACGTCGGTTACGCCGCATTCCTTCAGCAGGCTCACGATTTCCTCGAGCGGTCCTTCGATCGGCGCTTCGCCTTCGAGCGTCGCGTTGTCGACCGAGATGTCGCCGTTTTCACGGCCGTAGAGCGGCCACACGACACCGTAGATCACGTCGTTGCTCGCACGTCGCGTGAAGCCGACGCGATACTCGTCGATACGGCGTTCGCCGAAGCCGGCGACCACCGCGCGCAGCTCTTGCGGCGCTGCACCAAGTGTGTCGAATAGATAACGAATGGCCGTTCGGACGGTATGCGGACGTACGCGTTCGTCCGCATCGCGACAAGCCGAGTAGTACGCGTCCGGAAGCAGGCATTCGAACTCGCAGCCGGGCAGCGCGATCGACAGGTTCGGGCCGCCTTGGGCCGTCCATTGTTCGAGGCACTGGCCGCGCTCGATCCGGCTGCCGTTTTCTTCTTCTTGCCAGCGGAACAGCGGCGCGCCGGCCGGCGCGGCGACGACCGCCAGCAGGAAGCGCGGATCGGCGAGGATCGGCGAAGTTTCCGGCAGGTCGCCGAAGCTCAGCTTCGGGGCGTGCTGGCCGATTGCCGCGTGGGCGAGCTGCTGGGCCAGCCGGTAGGTTTCGACATGGTGCCGCGGCAACTGGTCGATGCTGTAGAGGAACGGTGCGAGGCCGACGAGGGTGCCGTTCGCGAGCACGTGCGCTTGCAGATGCGTTCGCAGCGCGTCGGCAACGTCGCCCTTGAGCGGGCCCGACGGAATCATGTAGCGCGTCCAGGCGAGGACCGGGACGGCGACCAGCAGCGCATCGTATGGTTGGCCGTCGTGCTCGATCACCATCGACTCGCTGTGCGTCTCGGCCATGTCGGCGAGCGCGCCGTAGGCGTCGGGATGATTCTGCTGAAGATGGTCGAGCGCGGCGTCGAGCGTAGTTTGATTGCCGTTGCGGACGATCTTGGCGAGCAGCGTATCGAGCTTCGCTTCCCAGAAGCGATCCTCGATGCGGCTGCCCGACGCGAAGAGCGCAAGTGACAGACCGACCAGTTTGTCGGCATCGGGGGGGAGGCGTTTGGCGATTCGCTGGCGCATATTAAAGACGTATATAGAAAGAGGCGAAGAACCTCACATTCTAGTCCGTTCTTTGCACCATAAGCGGTCTCGTGGCCAAGCATGGCCGGACGGCCGAATTGCGGCCTGTGTAAAAAAGTTTCTGCGAAACCCCTTGCGCTCACGACCTGAGCTGCATAGAATCACGCCTCTTTCGCGCTAACGGAAACGCGGCGCGGAAGGAAGGGAAGCGGTGCTGTTGGGGTTCGGTCGTAGCGAGCCTTGGCGGTACAGGAAGTTGAGCCCCGCAGTCGCAACGATGTAGTGTAAAAAGTTGTTGACGAGCTGCGAAACACGGTTCATAATCTCGCTTCTCTGCTGCTGAAAACGCGGCGCTGCCGGGAAATACGAAGTTCCTCGCAGAATGCTCTTTAAAAATTAACAGCCGATAAGTGTGGGCGCTTGATGGAAGCCAGCTGATCCTCGGATCAGATAGCGAAAGTATCAAGAGTCTCACACTAAAGTAAGTCAGGTTTATGAAGTGATTCATATTCCTGTCAGCTTTGAGTGAGCGACCGGTTCTTAACCGAACCGAAAACAGTAACAGGTTTGAACTGAAGAGTTTGATCCTGGCTCAGATTGAACGCTGGCGGCATGCCTTACACATGCAAGTCGAACGGCAGCACGGGTGCTTGCACCTGGTGGCGAGTGGCGAACGGGTGAGTAATACATCGGAACATGTCCTGTAGTGGGGGATAGCCCGGCGAAAGCCGGATTAATACCGCATACGATCCACGGATGAAAGCGGGGGACCTTCGGGCCTCGCGCTATAGGGTTGGCCGATGGCTGATTAGCTAGTTGGTGGGGTAAAGGCCTACCAAGGCGACGATCAGTAGCTGGTCTGAGAGGACGACCAGCCACACTGGGACTGAGACACGGCCCAGACTCCTACGGGAGGCAGCAGTGGGGAATTTTGGACAATGGGCGAAAGCCTGATCCAGCAATGCCGCGTGTGTGAAGAAGGCCTTCGGGTTGTAAAGCACTTTTGTCCGGAAAGAAATCCTTGGCTCTAATACAGTCGGGGGATGACGGTACCGGAAGAATAAGCACCGGCTAACTACGTGCCAGCAGCCGCGGTAATACGTAGGGTGCGAGCGTTAATCGGAATTACTGGGCGTAAAGCGTGCGCAGGCGGTTTGCTAAGACCGATGTGAAATCCCCGGGCTCAACCTGGGAACTGCATTGGTGACTGGCAGGCTAGAGTATGGCAGAGGGGGGTAGAATTCCACGTGTAGCAGTGAAATGCGTAGAGATGTGGAGGAATACCGATGGCGAAGGCAGCCCCCTGGGCCAATACTGACGCTCATGCACGAAAGCGTGGGGAGCAAACAGGATTAGATACCCTGGTAGTCCACGCCCTAAACGATGTCAACTAGTTGTTGGGGATTCATTTCCTTAGTAACGTAGCTAACGCGTGAAGTTGACCGCCTGGGGAGTACGGTCGCAAGATTAAAACTCAAAGGAATTGACGGGGACCCGCACAAGCGGTGGATGATGTGGATTAATTCGATGCAACGCGAAAAACCTTACCTACCCTTGACATGGTCGGAATCCTGCTGAGAGGCGGGAGTGCTCGAAAGAGAACCGGCGCACAGGTGCTGCATGGCTGTCGTCAGCTCGTGTCGTGAGATGTTGGGTTAAGTCCCGCAACGAGCGCAACCCTTGTCCTTAGTTGCTACGCAAGAGCACTCTAAGGAGACTGCCGGTGACAAACCGGAGGAAGGTGGGGATGACGTCAAGTCCTCATGGCCCTTATGGGTAGGGCTTCACACGTCATACAATGGTCGGAACAGAGGGTTGCCAACCCGCGAGGGGGAGCTAATCCCAGAAAACCGATCGTAGTCCGGATTGCACTCTGCAACTCGAGTGCATGAAGCTGGAATCGCTAGTAATCGCGGATCAGCATGCCGCGGTGAATACGTTCCCGGGTCTTGTACACACCGCCCGTCACACCATGGGAGTGGGTTTTACCAGAAGTGGCTAGTCTAACCGCAAGGAGGACGGTCACCACGGTAGGATTCATGACTGGGGTGAAGTCGTAACAAGGTAGCCGTATCGGAAGGTGCGGCTGGATCACCTCCTTTCCAGAGCTTCTCGCACAAGTTGAGCGCTCACGCTTATCGGCTGTAAATTAAAGACAGACTCAGGGGTCTGTAGCTCAGTCGGTTAGAGCACCGTCTTGATAAGGCGGGGGTCGTTGGTTCGAATCCAACCAGACCCACCATTGTCTGGCGGTAACACACCTGAGGCATCTGTACTCATGGGGGCATAGCTCAGCTGGGAGAGCACCTGCTTTGCAAGCAGGGGGTCGTCGGTTCGATCCCGTCTGCCTCCACCAATCTTCAATGACAAGCGTTCGAACAAAGCGTCGTTCGAGTCTTTGTCATTGGCGATTGAGCCAGTCAGAGGATATCAACAGATATCGGCTGTCGTTCTTTAACAATCTGGAAGAAGTAAGTAATTTGGATAGCGGAAGCGTCTCGAGATGGACGTGGAAGTTATCCGGGTTGTGATTGTATCGATGTATCTCAAGATGATTCGAACTTCATTGTTCGGCTCGATTTTGGAATACGGCACAACGCGAGAACTCAACCTGTAGCGGCTGTCGAGAGACAGACTCGTTATAGGGTCAAGCGAACAAGTGCATGTGGTGGATGCCTTGGCGATCACAGGCGATGAAGGACGCGGTAGCCTGCGAAAAGCTACGGGGAGCTGGCAAACGAGCTTTGATCCGTAGATGTCCGAATGGGGAAACCCGGCCCTTTTGGGTCATCCTGGACTGAATACATAGGTCCAGTGAAGCGAACGCGGTGAACTGAAACATCTAAGTAACCGCAGGAAAAGAAATCAACCGAGATTCCCAAAGTAGTGGCGAGCGAAATGGGATGAGCCTTGCACTCTTTATTTGTATTGTTAGCCGAACGCTCTGGAAAGTGCGGCCATAGCAGGTGATAGCCCTGTAGGCGAAAACAGTATGAAAGAACTAGGTGTGCGACAAGTAGGGCGGGACACGTGAAATCCTGTCTGAAGATGGGGGGACCATCCTCCAAGGCTAAATACTCGTGATCGACCGATAGTGAACCAGTACCGTGAGGGAAAGGCGAAAAGAACCCCGGGAGGGGAGTGAAATAGATCCTGAAACCGCATGCATACAAACAGTCGGAGCCTCGCAAGGGGTGACGGCGTACCTTTTGTATAATGGGTCAGCGACTTACGTTCAGTAGCAAGCTTAACCGTATAGGGCAGGCGTAGCGAAAGCGAGTCCGAATAGGGCGTTCAGTTGCTGGGCGTAGACCCGAAACCAGGTGATCTATCCATGGCCAGGATGAAGGTGCGGTAACACGTACTGGAGGTCCGAACCCACTAACGTTGAAAAGTTAGGGGATGAGCTGTGGATAGGGGTGAAAGGCTAAACAAACCTGGAAATAGCTGGTTCTCTCCGAAAACTATTTAGGTAGTGCCTCGTGTCTCACCTTCGGGGGTAGAGCACTGTCATGGTTGGGGGGTCTATTGCAGATTACCCCGCCATAGCAAACTCCGAATACCGAAGAGTGCAATCACGGGAGACAGACATCGGGTGCTAACGTCCGGTGTCAAGAGGGAAACAACCCAGACCGCCAGCTAAGGTCCCCAAATATAGCTAAGTGGGAAACGAAGTGGGAAGGCTAAAACAGTCAGGAGGTTGGCTTAGAAGCAGCCACCCTTTAAAGAAAGCGTAATAGCTCACTGATCGAGTCGTCCTGCGCGGAAGATGTAACGGGGCTAAGCTATATACCGAAGCTGCGGATGCGAGCTTGCTCGCATGGTAGGAGAGCGTTCCGTAAGCCTGCGAAGGTGCCTTGTAAAGGGTGCTGGAGGTATCGGAAGTGCGAATGCTGACATGAGTAGCGATAAAGGGGGTGAAAGGCCCCCTCGCCGTAAGCCCAAGGTTTCCTACGCAACGTTCATCGGCGTAGGGTGAGTCGGCCCCTAAGGCGAGGCAGAAATGCGTAGCTGATGGGAAGCAGGTCAATATTCCTGCACCATTGTTAGATGCGATGGGGGGACGGATCGCGGAAGGTTGTCCGGGTGTTGGAAGTCCCGGTCGCTGCATTGGAGAAGGCGCTTAGGCAAATCCGGGCGCGCAATTCAAGGGTGTGGCGCGAGCTCCTTAGGGAGCGAAGCAATTGGAAGTGGTTCCAAGAAAAGCCTCTAAGCTTCAGTCTAACGATGACCGTACCGCAAACCGACACAGGTGGGCGAGATGAGTATTCTAAGGCGCTTGAGAGAACTCGGGAGAAGGAACTCGGCAAATTGGTACCGTAACTTCGGGATAAGGTACGCCCTTGTAGCTTGACTGGCCTGCGCCAGGAGGGTGAAGGGGTTGCAATAAACTGGTGGCTGCGACTGTTTAATAAAAACACAGCACTCTGCAAACACGAAAGTGGACGTATAGGGTGTGACGCCTGCCCGGTGCCGGAAGATTAAATGATGGGGTGCAAGCTCTTGATTGAAGTCCCGGTAAACGGCGGCCGTAACTATAACGGTCCTAAGGTAGCGAAATTCCTTGTCGGGTAAGTTCCGACCTGCACGAATGGCGTAACGATGGCCACACTGTCTCCTCCCGAGACTCAGCGAAGTTGAAGTGTTTGTGATGATGCAATCTACCCGCGGCTAGACGGAAAGACCCCATGAACCTTTACTGTAGCTTTGCATTGGACTTTGAACCGATCTGTGTAGGATAGGTGGGAGGCTATGAAACCGGAACGCTAGTTTCGGTGGAGCCGTCCTTGAAATACCACCCTGGTTTGTTTGAGGTTCTAACCTTGGCCCGTGATCCGGGTCGGGGACAGTGCATGGTAGGCAGTTTGACTGGGGCGGTCTCCTCCCAAAGCGTAACGGAGGAGTACGAAGGTACGCTAGGTACGGTCGGAAATCGTGCTGATAGTGCAATGGCATAAGCGTGCTTAACTGCGAGACCGACAAGTCGAGCAGGTGCGAAAGCAGGTCATAGTGATCCGGTGGTTCTGTATGGAAGGGCCATCGCTCAACGGATAAAAGGTACTCTGGGGATAACAGGCTGATACCGCCCAAGAGTTCATATCGACGGCGGTGTTTGGCACCTCGATGTCGGCTCATCTCATCCTGGGGCTGTAGCCGGTCCCAAGGGTATGGCTGTTCGCCATTTAAAGAGGTACGTGAGCTGGGTTTAAAACGTCGTGAGACAGTTTGGTCCCTATCTGCCGTGGGCGTTGGATATTTGAAGGGGGCTGCTCCTAGTACGAGAGGACCGGAGTGGACGAACCTCTGGTGTACCGGTTGTCACGCCAGTGGCATCGCCGGGTAGCTATGTTCGGAAGAGATAACCGCTGAAAGCATCTAAGCGGGAAACTCGCCTTAAGATGAGATATCCCTGGGGACTAGATCCCCTTGAAGGGTCGTTCGAGACCAGGACGTTGATAGGTCAGGTGTGTAAGCGCAGTAATGCGTTCAGCTAACTGATACTAATTGCCCGTAAGGCTTGATCCTATAACAAGTCTGCCTTGTCGATGATCGTTAGTGCTTCAGCACTTACGAGCATCCCACGCAGAGCATCGAGCAGCGAAGCTGATCGATGCGGCGCGCCGGTTGAAGTACCGGCGACCTGCGTAGCAAGATGAGACAAGTTGGATTCTCGTGTGTGATACACACAACTCAAAATTACTGCTTCTTCCAAGATTGGTTGCGCTGCGAAGCAACGCAACAACCCCCTTTGCCTGATGACCATAGCGAGTCGGTCCCACCCCTTCCCATCCCGAACAGGACCGTGAAACGACTCTACGCCGATGATAGTGCGGATTCCCGTGTGAAAGTAGGTAATCGTCAGGCTCCCTAAGCCAAGAACCCCCGCCCGACAAGGCGGGGGTTTTTGCATTTCGGCGTCCCCAAAAGCATGTGGCGAAGCGCCCCCATCCCTCGCAACCCAACGGCGTGCGTGCAAGGTCGGATCATCTGCGTTCCTGCTGCCAACTCTTCCCCGGAACGAACCGCCTCGATTTGATACGATCGATATGTCGTCGACGAGGGCGTCCGTCGGCGGTCGTGTTCGAAACCAGGGTTTGATGGAGAGGGGCGGGGAATGAATATCGGCGACGCGTCGCGCGAATCCGGAGTCAGCGCAAAAATGATCCGGTACTACGAGCAGGTTGGGCTTCTTGCGCCGAGCAAGCGTACCGATGCCGGCTACCGCATCTACGGCGCGGACGAAATCCATATCTTGCGGTTCATCCGTCAGGCACGACGACTCGGCTTTCTCGTCGAGGACATTCGCAAGCTGCTGATGCTTTGGCAGGATCGTTCACGCGCCAGCGCCGAAGTGAAATCGATCGCACTTGAACATGTGGCCGAACTCGACAAACGCATCGCGGAGCTGAGCGACATGCGCGACACGCTGGCCGATCTGGCTGCGCACTGCCATGGTGACGGGCGGCCGGAGTGCCCGATTTTGGCGCGCTTGGCCGACCCCGTCAGTGAACCAAATTAGTGCGTGTGCTCGAGCATCCAAACGCGCCCACACAGCATGTCATTTAAAATCAACGGGTTGGATGCGCCACGCTTTTCTTCATTCCGATTTGGAATGGTTTCCATGCAAGTTTTTCACTAGCATATTGGTGCGGCGTCGCTATAATTCGGGATAACCCTATACGGGAAATCCCTGAATTTCGATTCACCAGGGGTCCCTCTTCCTTGGAGAACGTCATGATCGCCTACATCGTTGAAAAGTTGAGCAACTGGTTCGAATCCGCAGAACGTGAGCGCCGTGAGGCTTACCTCGCCACGTCGTCGGACATCGTCCAGCTCGAGAGCCGCATTCGCTCGCTCGAAACCAACGGCTACTCGCTGTAATCGGAGTCACCGTCAGGTGCCGCGCGGCACCGCACGATAAGCAAGCCCCGTATTGACGGGGCTTTGTTTTTTTGTGCGCCGGATCTGGCGAAATCGTCGGTGCAGCGCTATGGTATGGACCTTTTCATCCTGAAGGACACGATCATGCGTTTGCGTGTCGAAGTGCGTCGCAGTGCCCGCGCGCGTCTCATTCTGGGCGCAGTCGTGCTCGTCCATGGCATCGCGGCGGGCGCCGCGACGTCGTCCAGGCCGCTCGTTCTCGATACGCAGCGCGGTATCCAGGACGGCAAGGGCGGGTTGGTGTTGCAGACGGCGCCGTTGTCGCAGGAGCCGATCGTCGAGCCGGCAGGTATGCGGGCTCCAGCCGGACAGGGGACGAACACGTCGGTTCCGCTGTTCGTCGCGCCGTATATCAGTGTTCCCGCGTGGGGCGGGCAGCCGGCCAACCAGCCGCGGCTCGCGCCCAGGCCGCAGCCGTAACGACCGTCGCCCGGTCAGTTTCCGCGGTGCTCGATTTGACAGCGGGCGCCGCTATCCTGTCCCAGCTTCTCGACCAGGTAAGGCAGGACCTCGTTCATGCTCTGGGCGAGCGTATATGGGGGATTCAGGATGAACATCCCGCTGCCGTAGAGGCCAAGTCCGTCGGTCGGCGGATTCGACACCGTCAGCGTCAGGTGCAGCCAGTTGTTCGGCTGCAGGCGCTTCAACTGCTCGGGAAAGCGCTGCGATTCCGTCCGCGTGACCTGCGGATACCAGATCGCATAGCAGCCGGTCGCGAAACGCTTCAGGCATTCGGTCACGCAGCCCACCGTGCGCGTGTAATCCTTCTTGTCCTCGTAGGACGGATCGATCAGCACGAGTGCGCGTCGCGGCGGCGGCGGCAGCAGCGCCTTGATACCTTCGAAGCCGTCGCCGGCGAAGATCATCGCGCGTCGCCCCGCATCGCGGAAATTGTGGCGCAGCACATCGATTTCCGTCGTGTGCATTTCGAACAGGCGCATACGATCCTGCTCGCGCATCGACCGCCATGCGATGTACGGCGAGCCTGGATAGAAGTGCAGTTCGCCGTCGTCGTTCAGCGCGCGGACTTCGTCCACATAGTCACCCAACGCCTCCGGCAGGTTCTTTTCGTTCCACAGCCGGCCGATGCCGGTATCGAATTCCGACGTCTTCGCTGCATAACCGTCGCGCAGCGAGTACACGCCGGCGCCCGCGTGCGTATCGATATACCAGTACGATTTGTCCTTCTTGTTCAGGTAGCGCAGCAGCTGGACGACGACGGCGTGCTTGAGCACGTCCGCGTGATTGCCTGCGTGAAAACCGTGACGATAACTGAGCATGGCTGGCCGCCTGAAACGAAAGATGAATCGATGAAAGCGCTCGATCGCGCGCGGCCGTCAGGCCGGGCGCCGATGCGGCCGCGTATTGTACGCGAGTGGCCGCGCGTCGCCTTACTCGTATGCGTCGCCGACCACTGCCTCGATGCGTTGCTTCACATCCGGCGTCAGCTTCGCGGCAACGTCGAGCGCGCGCATGTTGTCGCCGATCTGGTCGACCCGCGATGCGCCCGTGATGACCGAACTCACGCGCGGATTCGCGAGTACCCAAGCGATGGCCAATTGGCCGGTGCTGCAGCCGAGCTCGGCCGCGATCTCGCCGATCCGTTCGACGATGTCGTTGGCTGCCCGATCGGTCAGGCGTTCGCGCATCCAGTCGTAGCCCTGCAACTGCGCGCGGCTGCCGGGCGGCACGCCGTCGCGGTACTTGCCGGTGAGCAGGCCCGACGCCAGCGGGCTCCAGGTCGTCAGGCCGAGGCCGTAATCGTCGTAGAGCCGCGCATATTCCTGTTCGACCCGGCTGCGATGGAACAGGTTGTACTGCGGCTGTTCGACGACCGGCTTGTGCAGATGGTGCCGCTCGGCGATCTCGCATGCTGCACGGATCTCGTCGGCGCTCCATTCCGACGTGCCCCAGTACAGCGCCTTGCCGCGCACGATCATGTCGCTCATCGCCCAGACGGTTTCCTCGATCGGCGTATGCGGATCGGGGCGATGGCAATAGACGAGGTCGACATAGTCGAGCTGCAGCCGGCGCAGCGAGCCGTCGATCGCGTTCAGCAGATATTTCCGGTTCAGCGTGTGATACTGGTTCGGGGCTTCCGCGAGCCCCCAGAAGAATTTCGTGGACACGATATAGCTGACGCGCGGCCAGTCGAGCGACTTGAGCGCGTGGCCCATGATTTCCTCGGATTTGCCGCCGGCGTAGACCTCGGCGTTGTCGAAGAAATTGACGCCCGCGTCGCGTGCCGCGGCAAGGCATTCGCGCGCGACCCGCTGGTCGACCTGGTTGCCGTACGTCACCCACGAGCCGAGGGAAAGCGCGCTGATCTGCAGGCCGGAGCGGCCTAGCCGTCGATAGTGCATGAGACTCTCCTGCTGAACGGAACCGACCTTAAGCTTAGACGTTTTGCGCACGAACGGCGGGGCCGATCGTGCACAATGACGGCTGGCACGCCGATGCGATTTCGCGATGAGCGCGGATACGACGGGCGCGTGTTTTATCGATCCGATATCGGGAGGAGACGGACATGGCAGCAGATCTGAGCGGCAAGACCGCAGTCGTCACGGGCGCCGCGAGCGGCATCGGCAAGGAAATCGCGCTGGAACTGGCCAAGGCAGGCGCGGCCGTCGCGATCGCCGACCTGAACCAGGACGGCGCGAACGCGGTCGCCGACGAGATCGTCAAGGCAGGCGGCAAGGCGATCGGCGTCGCGATGGACGTGACCAACGAGGACGCCGTGAACAGCGGCATCGACAAGGTGGCCGACGCGTTCGGCTCGGTCGACATCCTCGTGTCGAACGCCGGCATCCAGATCGTCAATCCGATCGAGAACTACTCGTTCGCCGACTGGAAGAAGATGCAGGCGATCCACGTGGACGGCGCGTTCCTGACGACGAAGGCCGCGCTCAAGCACATGTACAAGGACGATCGCGGCGGCGTCGTGATCTACATGGGCTCGGTGCACTCGCACGAGGCGTCGCCGCTGAAGTCCGCGTACGTGACGGCCAAGCATGGCCTGCTCGGCCTGGCCCGCGTGCTGGCGAAGGAAGGCGCGAAGCACAACGTGCGCTCGCACGTCGTGTGTCCGGGCTTCGTGCGCACGCCGCTGGTCGACAAGCAGATTCCGGAGCAGGCGAAGGAGCTCGGGATCAGCGAAGAGGACGTGATCAAGAAGGTGATGCTCGGCAACACGGTCGACGGCGTGTTCACGACGGTGCAGGACGTCGCGCAGACGGTGCTGTTCCTGTCGGCGTTCCCGAGCGCCGCGCTCACCGGCCAGTCGTTCGTCGTCAGCCACGGCTGGTTCATGCAGTAACGCGGGAGCGGGCGGTATCGCCGTCCGCCGCGTTGGACGCTGGACTGCACAAAAAAACGCGCTCCGTGGAGCGCGTTTTTCATGTCGGCAGGGCGGGGCCGGTGACAGCCGCCTCCCGGCGTGGCTTTACTTCAGGACCGCTGCGACCGCATTGGCGACCGCGTCGAGGTTCCGCATATTCAGCGCGGCGACGCAAATCCGGCCCGTGCCGACCGCATAGATGCCGAACTCGTCGCGCAGGCGATCGACTTGTGCCGAGGTCAGGCCCGAATACGAGAACATCCCGCGCTGCGCGTTGATGAAGCTGAAGTCACGATCGACGCCGCTCGCCTTCAGGCGTTCGACGAGACCATTGCGCATCGCGCGGATGCGATCGCGCATTTCGCCGAGTTCCTGCACCCACGAAGCGTGCAGTTCCGGCGACGCGAGCACCGCTGCGACCACTGCGCCGCCGTGGGTCGGCGGGTTCGAGTAGTTCGTGCGGATCACGCGCTTCAGTTGCGACAGCACGCGCGTGGCTTCTTCCTTGCTCGACGTGATGATCGACAGCGCGCCGACGCGCTCGCCGTACAGCGAGAACGACTTCGAGAACGACGACGACACGAACGCGTTCAGGTCGGCCGCGGCAAACAGGCGCACGGCAGCGGCATCGGCTTCGATGTTCTCGCCGAAGCCCTGGTAGGCCATGTCGAGGAACGGCACGAGGTTGCGCGCCTTCACGACGTCGACGACCTGTTGCCATTGCGCTTCGGTCAGGTCCACGCCGGTCGGGTTGTGGCAGCACGCGTGCAGCACGACGACCGTGCCGGCCGCATAGCCGTTCAGCGCCGACAGCATGCCTTCGAAGTTCACGCCGTGGGTGGCCGCGTCGTAGTACGGGTACGCGACGACCTCGAAGCCGGCCGCTTCGAACAGTGCGCGATGGTTTTCCCAGCTCGGATCGCTGATCGCGACCTTCACGTTCGGGTTCAGGGTGCGCAGGAAATCGGCGCCGATCTTCAGCGCGCCGGTGCCGCCCAGTGCCTGGGCCGTGACCACGCGGCCCGCCGCGATCAGCGGCGAGTCGTTGCCGAGCAGCAGCTTCTGCACGGCTGCATCGTAGGCGGCGATCCCGTCGATCGGCAGGTAACCGCGCGGCAGGCCGGCCTCGACACGCGCCTTTTCCGCGTCGCGAACCGCGCGCAGCAGCGGAATCTTGCCGTCTTCGTTCGTGTACACGCCGACGCCGAGGTTGACCTTGGTCGGACGCGCATCGGCGTTGAAGGCTTCGTTCAGGCCCAGGATCGGGTCGCGGGGAGCAAGCTGGACAGCGGAGAAGAGCGACATGATGATTCGGCAGTAGTGAAAAGAGGGTCAGGCTTTCAACCGGCGGGGCGGGCGCAGTGGACCGCGCCTGCGGCGCGACGCCGGGAAGCGCAGCAGCCTGACATTGTAGCGAATTCGTGCTGGCGGGGGCGGTCATTCCGTCGCGATCAGGGCGACGAATCGCGATTTCGGGCGGCCGTCGCGCGTCAGGAGTCGACAGCAGTTCGCACGGCCGCGAAGCGCTAGAATGCTTTCTTTGCCCTTGCTCCGGCCGCATTCCATGTCCGAACATCATGCCGAAGTCGGCGACGCGCTCGACGAATCCAAATTCGTCACTTTCGAAGGGTCGCCGTTCCAGCTTTACCAGCCCTATCCGCCCGCGGGCGACCAGCCGACCGCGATCGACACGCTCGTCGAAGGCGTCGGCGACGGCCTTGCCTTCCAGACGCTGCTCGGCGTAACCGGTTCGGGCAAGACCTTCACGATGGCGAACACGATCGCGCGGCTCGGCCGCCCGGCGATCGTGTTCGCGCCGAACAAGACGCTCGCGGCCCAGCTTTACGCGGAGTTCCGGGAGTTCTTCCCGCGCAACGCGGTCGAGTATTTCGTCTCGTACTACGACTACTACCAGCCTGAGGCCTACGTGCCGCAGCGCGACCTGTTCATCGAGAAGGATTCGTCGATCAACGAGCACATCGAGCAGATGCGGCTGTCGGCGACGAAGAGCCTGATGGAGCGCCGCGACGTGGTGATCGTCGCGACGGTGTCGGCGATCTACGGTATCGGCAATCCGTCCGAATACCACCAGATGATCCTGACGCTGCGAACCGGCGACAAGCTCGGCCAGCGCGACGTGATCGCGCGGCTGATCGCGATGCAATACACGCGCAACGAGCAGGATTTCCAGCGCGGCACGTTCCGCGTGCGCGGCGACACGATCGACATCTTCCCCGCCGAACACGCGGAAATGGCCGTGCGCGTCGAGCTGTTCGACGACGAGGTCGAGACGCTGCACCTGTTCGACCCGCTGACCGGGCGCGTGCGGCAGAAGATTCCGCGTTTCACCGTGTATCCGTCGTCGCACTACGTGACGCCGCGCGACACCGTGATGCGCGCGGTCGAGACGATCAAGGACGAATTGCGCGAACGGCTCGAGTTCTTCCATCGCGAAGGCAAGCTCGTCGAGGCGCAGCGCCTCGAGCAGCGCACGCGCTTCGATCTCGAGATGCTGCAGGAGCTCGGCTTCTGCAAGGGCATCGAGAACTATTCGCGGCATTTCTCGGGCGCGGCGCCCGGCGATCCGCCGCCGACGCTCGTCGACTACCTGCCGCCCGATGCGCTGATGCTGCTCGACGAATCGCACGTGCTGATCGGCCAGCTGAACGGCATGTACAACGGCGACCGCGCACGCAAGGAAAACCTCGTCAATTACGGGTTTCGCCTGCCGTCCGCGCTTGACAACCGGCCGCTGAAGTTCCCCGAGTTCGAGCGCAAGATGCGGCAGGTCGTGTTCGTGTCGGCCACGCCGGCCGACTACGAGAAGCGCGTGACGGGGCAGATCGCCGAGCAGGTCGTGCGACCGACGGGCCTCGTCGATCCGGAAATCGAGGTGCGGCCGGCGAGCTCGCAGGTCGACGACGTGCTGACCGAGATCAACGCGCGCGTGAAGGCCGGCGAGCGCGTGCTGATCACGACGCTGACGAAGCGCATGGCCGAACAGCTGACCGAGTTCCTGGCCGACCATGGCGTCAAGGTGCGTTACCTGCACAGCGACATCGATACGGTCGAGCGCGTCGAGATCATCCGCGACCTGCGGCTCGGCACGTTCGACGTGCTGGTCGGGATCAACCTGCTGCGCGAGGGCCTCGACATTCCCGAAGTGTCGCTCGTCGCGATCCTCGACGCGGACAAGGAAGGCTTCCTGCGCGCCGAGCGCTCGCTGATCCAGACGATCGGCCGCGCCGCGCGGAACGTGAACGGCAAGGCGATCCTCTACGCGGACAACATGACCGAGTCGATGAAGCGCGCGATCGGCGAAACCGAGCGGCGCCGCGCGAAGCAGATCGCGTACAACGAAAAGATGGGCATCACGCCGCGCGGCGTCGTGAAGCGCATCAAGGACATCATCGACGGCGTCTACAACGCCGACGACGCGCGTGCGGAGCTGAAGGAGGCGCAGCAGCGCGCGAAATTCGAGGACATGTCGGAAAAGCAGCTCGCGAAGGAAATCAAGCGCCTCGAGAAGCAGATGGCCGACTACGCGAAGAACCTCGAGTTCGAGAAGGCCGCCGCGACCCGCGACCAGCTTGCCGTGCTGCGCGAACGCGTGTTCGGCGCGAACGTCGGCGACCACATCAGCGGCGGGCGGTAAATCTTTCCAAACGTCACCGTATCCTTTTGGTAAAGCGCCTGTAAGCCTTGTCGGATCAGGGGTTTACGGCGCTCTCCGTTTGTTCCGGAACGGGTTCGGTGCTAAACTCCCCATGTATTGAGAATAGTTCGCATTAACGTTCTTCGTCGCGTTAGTGTTTCCAGCGGGCGGCCCGGCGGCGGCCCGCATGTCGTCAAGATAGTCAGACAAATAACAAGGAGTGTCCATGTTGGGTTCTTCGTTCATCCGCACGACGGTTGCGGTAGCGGCGGCGCTGGCCGCGATGTCGGCCTCGGCTGCCGAGTATCCGATCGGCAAGCAGCAGATCCAGGGCGGCATGGAAATCGGCGCGGTGTATCTGCAGCCGATCACGATGGACCCGGAAGGCATGATGCGCAAGGCGTCGGATTCCGACATCCACCTTGAGGCCGACATCCATGCGGTCAAGAACAACCCGACCGGTTTCGCGGAAGGCGACTGGATGCCGTACCTGCAGGTCACCTACAAGCTGACGAAGCAGGGCGACACGAAGTGGAAGGCCGAAGGCGACCTGATGGGCATGGTTGCGAGCGACGGCCCGCACTACGGCGACAACGTGAAGCTCGCCGGCCCAGGCAAGTACCACCTGACGCTGGTCGTCAAGCCGCCGATGCAGTCCGGTCACATGGCGTTCGGTCGCCACGTCGACAAGGAAACGGGCGTGGGCCCGTGGTTCAAGCCCATCACGCTCGAGTACGACTTCCCGTTCGCCGGTATCGGCAAGAAGGGCGGTTACTGATCGGTGGCATCACGAACGGCGCGCTTCGGCGCGCCGTCGGCGTAGAGAACCCAGTATGAAAATTCCCCAGAAAATCGTCGCCGCAGCCGCTGCGCTGTGGCTTGCCGGCGCGGCCCATGCGGCCGATCTGCCGACGTTCAAGCTCGAGATGACGGACGGCAAGCTGAACCCCGCCCGCATCGAAGTGCCGGCCGGCCAGCGTTTCAAAATCGAGATCAGGAACACCGGCAAGGGTGCCGCCGAATTCGAGAGCGTGCAGTTGCGCAAGGAGAAGGTGCTCGCGCCGGGCGCCGACTCGTTCGTCGTCGTCGCCCCGCTGTCGCCGGGCGAATACAAGTTTTTCGACGATTTCCACCAGCAGGCACAGGGCGTGATCGTCGCGAAGTAACGCGTTTTATCTGCGCGCGGGCGCGCCAGTCCCTTGCCCCGCGCGTCAGGAGGTATCGATGGGTCAGATCTTGTTCATCGTCTGGCGGGAGAGCGTCGAAGCGCTGCTCGTCGTCGGCATTCTCTATGCATGGCTGAAAAACGGCGACGACGACGCGCGCCGCGGCCTGCCTTTCCTCTGGGCCGGCGTCGGCGTCGGCCTGCTGATGGCCGTCGGCCTCGGCGCCGCGCTGGTCGGGTTCACCGAAGTGTTGTCCGGCGACGCGCAGGACTATTTCCAGACGGCGATGGTGCTGATCGCGTGCGTGCTGATCGTGCAGATGGTGCTGTGGATGCGCCGGCACGGCCGCACGCTGAAGCGCGACATGGAGCAATCGCTGCAGCAAAGCACGCGCGATTCGAACTGGTGGGGCGTCGCCGTGCTGGTCGCGCTCGCGATCGCGCGCGAAGGCAGCGAGACGGTGATCTTCCTGTACGGCCTCGGTTTCGGCCAGTCGGGCCACGTCGATGGCAGCCAGATGCTTGCGGTCGTGATCGGTCTCGGCCTCGCGTTCCTCACGTTCTATCTGCTGCAACTCGGCGGCAAATACTTCTCGTGGCGGCATTTCTTCCGCGTCACCGAAGTGATGCTGCTGTTCCTCGGCGCGGGCCTGTTCCAGACCGGCGTCGACAAGCTGATCGACAAGGAAATCCTGCCGCTCGGCATCTCGCAAGTGTGGGACACGTCCGCGATCCTCGATGATTCGGGCACGTTCGGTTCGCTCGTCGCGACGCTGACCGGCTATCGCGCGCATCCGGCGCTGACCAACCTGGTCGCCTATGCGGTTTACTGGGCGGTCGTCTGGCTGCTGATGAAGCGTGCGAGCCGCCGTCCGGCCGTCGCAGCGGGTCGCGCGGCATGAGCGTTATCGCCGCCGTCAAGCCGGGCTGGCTCGCGCAGGCCGGCCAGTGGATGCAGCGCCACGGTGCGCTGATCCGGGGTATCCAGTGGATCGTCGTCGCCGTCTACGCGTTCCTGATCATCGTGCCGGCCGTGCTGCCGCTGCCGGACGATTCCGCGCATCTGTGGAACAACCTCACGCTCATCGCGCAGTTCGCGTTCTGGGGCATCTGGTGGCCGTTCGTGCTGCTGTCGATGGTGATGCTCGGCCGCGTGTGGTGCGGCGTGCTGTGCCCGGAGGGCGCGCTCACCGAATACGCGAGCAAGTTCGGCCGCGGCGGCCCGATTCCGCGCTGGATCCGGTGGGGCGGCTGGCCGTTCGTCGCGTTCGGCATCACGACGATCTACGGGCAGATGGTCAGCGTGTACCAGTACCCGCTCGCGGTGCTGTTCGTGCTCGGCGGCTCGACCGTCGGCGCGATCGTGATCGGCGTGCTGTACGGTCGCGAGAAGCGCGTGTGGTGCAAGTATCTGTGCCCGGTCAACGGCGTGTTCGGGCTGCTCGCGCGGCTTGCGCCGATGCGCTACAAGGTCGACGAGGATGCGTGGCGCCGTTCGTACAAGAACGGCGAGCACGGCCATCGCGTGATTCCGATCAATTGCGCGCCGCTCGTGCCGTTGCGCAACATGAAGGGCGCGGCGGACTGCCATATGTGCGGCCGCTGCAGCGGGCACCGCGACGCGATTTCGCTGTCGCTGCGCTCGCCGTCCGACGAAGTCGTGAATCTCGGTGCGGAGCGGGCCAATCCGTGGGACACCGCGCTGATCCTGTACGGCTTGCTGGGCGTGGCGATCGGTGCGTTCCACTGGACCGTCAGCCCGTGGTTCGTGCAGATCAAGCAATGGCTCGCGGGCTGGCTGATCGATCAGGACATCACGTGGCCGCTCGAGACCAATGCGCCGTGGTTCCTGCTCACGCACTACCCGGATCGCAATGACGTGTTCTCCTGGCTCGATGGCGGGCTGGTCGTCAGCTACATCGTCGGCACGGGGCTCGTGTACGGCACGGCGCTGCTGGTGTTGCTGGCCGGCGCCACATTGATGCTCGGCCGTTTCGATCGCGTGCGCCTGCATCACCTCGCCCAGGCGCTGATCCCGATCGCGGGCGCGGGCGTGTTCCTCGGGCTGTCGGCCACGACGCTGTCGTTGCTGCGCGCCGAGCATGTGCCGCTCGGCTGGGCTACCGATGTGCGCATCGCGATTCTGGTCGGCGCCAACGTATGGAGTGCGTGGCTCGCGTGGCAGGTGACGGGGCGCTATGCGACGTGGCCGCGCCGGCTCGCGGCATTCGCGTGGTTCGCGGTCGGCCTGGCCGTCATCGACAGCGCGTGGTGGTTGATGTTCTGGGGGTTCTGAAGCGGCGCGTGCCGCTTCCTTCGGCTGACCAGCCACATACATGCGGGCGGCATGCTTCGTACATTGGCTGCCCACACAAAAAAGCGACACGTCCATCGACGTGTCGCTTTTTTCTTCCTTGTGCGAGAACCAAAAAAGTGGCTTGGCTTGCTGCAACGGCTGCTTGAGTGTGTTTGCACGAAGGGGTCTAGATCTCGCGTGCAAGCCGTTACGCTGGCTACTGCCCAACACCTCTCAGGGAGGTGGTCCCCACAATACTCGGTCGTTACTTCGTCAGGATCAGTTTGCCGAGCCGCGTGGCCCGCAACTGATAAGTCTCTCCGTTATGCGCGATGCTGACGTGGCTTTGGCCTTGCAGCAGCGCATCGCTGTTGACGACCCGCGTGCCTGCATCGCGGTTGCCGGCGGGTTTCGCCGGCGTGGTGACCGCTGCCGTCTTCTGGCGGCTGCTGGCTGCGGTGCTCGTGGTGCGGCGCAGGGTCAGCGTGGTCGGGCGCATGGTGTCGGTCATTCGGTTTGATCGGTGACTGTCGATACGATGGAATGAATTCTAAATGATAACTATTCCCATTTACAAAAACTCTTTATCGATCGATTCGTCTGGGCTGATAGCCTGAGTCAAAAGGGCGGCCCGCGGGCCGCCGCCGGGTTCAGTGCAGCGGATCAGGGTCCTTGCGACCCTGCGCGTATTCGCGGATCAGGCGAACGGTGTCGATGTCCGACGTGCGGTACGCCTCCTTGACGATCCCGTGCGTCTGTCGCGCTTCTTCGCTGTCGTCGGTGACCGTCAGCGTCGTGCGGTACTCGAAACGCAGGAACAGCTCGTGGTCGTCGCGTTCCTCGATCGTCATCGTCAGCGAGCCACCGATCTCGCCATCGGCCGCACGGATGTCGTAGCGGACCTGCTGGTTCGGCGTGAACGTCACGTGGTCGCGCACGGTCGCGTGGCCGTAGTGCAGTTCGCGTTCGAGCGTCGTGTCTGTCCGCTCGCGGATGACGCAGCTGTCGAGGCCGATCACGAACAGTTGCGGCTGTTCGGCACGCAGGACGAGACCTTCCCAGAGCTGGTCGCGGTTGAGGCTTGGCACGGCCGGATCGTCGGAATTGATCTGGATCAGATGTTCGAAGTTCAAGGGGACGGGTTCCTTCTGGTGGCGGGCGGCCACATGGTTCAAGAAGTTATTGTGACGCAAAACCATCGGCTTCGCGGCACCTGCCACCCGATCCGATTCACGCTTCGATGCGACCCATGCGACCGGTCTGATAGTCGACGACAGCCTGCCGGATCTCTTCCTCGGTATTCATCACGAACGGGCCGTAACGGACGATCGGCTCGTTGAGCGGCACGCCGCCGATCAGCAGCAGGTCGAGCGACGTGTCGCCGGCAGCGAACGTGACGGTGTCGCCATCGTCGCCGTAGACGATCATGTGCCGTGCGTCGACAGCTTGCCTGTCGGGCCCGTAAAGGCCCCTTCCGTCGATCGGATAGGCAAACACGCGATAACCGGCCGGCACGGGCTGCGTGACCGTTGCACCGGGCTCCAGCGTGAAGTGCTGGTAGAGGATCGGCGTGCGCGTCTCGATCGCGGCTTTTACGCCGAATGCTTCGCCCGCGATGACGCGCACGCGCGCGCGGCCGTCCGGCGATGTCGCGGTCGGAATGCGGGCGGCCGGGATCTCCTGGTAGCGCGGCGCGATCATCTTGTCGCGGCGCGGCAGGTTGACCCACAGCTGGAAGCCGTGGGAGCGTCCGCCTGCCCGAGCGAACGCCGGTTCGGGCATCTCGCTGTGCACGACGCCGGCGCCGGCCGTCATCCACTGCACGTCGCCGGGGCCGAGCGTGCCGGCATGGCCGGACGAGTCGCGATGGCGGAAGCGTCCATCGAGCGCGTAGGTCACGGTCTCGAAGCCGCGATGCGGATGGTCGGGCGCACCCACGGCTTCGCCGGGCGCGTAGTCGACGGGGCCCATTTCATCGAGCAGCAGGAACGGATCGAAATCCATCAGCAGCCGCGTCGGGAACGGGCGGTGAACCACGAAACCGCCGCCTTCGGTGGTGCGAAGCGCGGGGTAGGTGCGATCAAGCGAGCGAGCGGTGGTCATGGGAAGCCCTCGAAATCATCGGAATAGCGTTATTTTTGAAACATAGCGCTATTATATTGGGCGTTTTCCCGTTCGATTGGCGGTGGTTCGCAATGGATTGTTCTGAAATTGGAACGATGAGATGAATATCGATGCACATAACCTGAACGACCTGATGTACTTCTCGCAGGTCGTTGAACATGGGGGCTTTTCGGCCGCCGAACGCGTGCTGGGCATCTCGAAATCGCGTCTGTCGCGGCGCCTGACCGAGCTCGAGGCCGCGCTCGGCGTGCGCCTGCTTCAGCGCTCGACGCGCAAGCTCGCACTGACCGAGGCGGGGGAGCTGTTCTACCAGCATTGCCAGGCGATGCTCGCCGAAGCACGGGCCGCGATGAACGCGGTGCAGCAATTGCGCGCGTCGCCACGCGGCTCGGTGCGCGTCAGCGTGCCGGTGACGCTGTCGCAGACAATGCTGTCGCGCATCCTGCCCGAATTCCTGCGCCGCTATCCCGAGGTGAAGGTGCATGTGCGCGTGACGAATCGCGTGATCGACCTGTTCGAGGATTCGATCGACGTCGCGTTGCGCGTGCGCTCGGAGCCGCCGCAGAACGCGAACATCGTCGTGCGGCCGCTGTGGCGCACCGAGCAGATGCTGGTCGGCGCGCCGAGCCTGCTGAGCCAGAACGCGCCGCCGCTGGCGCCGGACGACTTGACCGGCTTCGAGACGCTCGATACGCCGAGCGTCGACGGCCGGCACGTATTCAACCTGATCGCGCCGGACGGAACGCGTCACGTGCACGAGCATGATCCGCGTCTCGTGACGGCCGACCTGATGACGATCCGCGAGGCCGTGCTCGACGGCCTCGGCATCGCGGCGCTGCCGGAGATGATGTACGGCAACGCGTTGCGCGCGGGGCAACTGTCGCCGGTGATGCCGGGCTGGACGCTGCCGGTGCCGCAGCTGTATGCGGTGTTCGTGTCGCGTCAGGGGATGCCGCCCGCGGTCCGTGCGTTCGTCGATTACCTGGTCGAGAAGCTCGACCATGGCGCATACAAGGAGCCAGGTTGCCCCGAGCGTGCGAAGAAGGAAACGGCAGCCGATGTTTCGGCCACCTGAACACGGCACGCACGACGACGCAAATTTGTTTTGTCATTGAAGCGTCGGCTGCAATCGCAAGTTTCAATCGCCGGAACCTTGAATGCGTGCGCGGGCGGGCCTATATTGAAATCCCATTTCGCGAAGGAAGTTCTGAGCGAAATCAGGTGGCCGCATATATTGTGAGCCAGATAGGGCAGAACGCGCAGTCCGTGCAGACCACGGCAGAGTCGCATTTGCGTTGCTCGAGGCGTAACCGATACCGCCGAAGAGCCCGCCGCCCGAAGGCGCCCGCGTGCGCATGAAAAAAGGCCTTCATCTGGCGATGAAGGCCTTTTACTTTGGGTACGGCCGGTTAGGTACGGCCGGCTAGCTGCGCAGTGGCGACTGGCGACGGCGGAACGTGCGTGCGTTACTTCGCTTTCGCGCCCGGCTCCGTCACGAAGCCGAGTTTTGTCAGGCCGCCAGCTTGCGCATCCGACATCACTTCCGCGACGTGTTCGTAGGCAACCTTGCGGTCCGCGCGCAGATGCAATTCCGGCTGCGGCGTGCGCTTCGCAGCTTCCGCAATGCGTGCCTGCAGCTGTTCGCGCGTGACCGTGTGGTCGTCCCACAGGATCGTGCCGTCGCCCTGGATCGCGACGTCGACGGTCTGCGGCTTTTCGTCGACGGGCTGGCTGCTGGCGTGCGGCAGGTCGATCTTCACCGCATGCTGCATCGCCGGGATCGTCACGAGGAAAATGATCAGGAGGACGAGCATGACGTCGACGAGCGGCGTCATGTTGATCTCGCTCATCACGGCATCGTCGTCATCGTCGCTGAAACCGGTGTTCATGGCCATGGTTCACCTCGTCTCAGCTGGCGGCGCGCGATGCGAGACGCAGGCCGTCGCGCGTCGACGACGACGCGAGGCTCGCGCCCGTCACGAAGTACGCATGCAGGCCGTGCGCGAAGCGGCGCAGCTTGCTGACGACGCCCTTGTTCGCGCGGGTCAGCGCGTTGTAGCCGAGCACCGCGGGAATCGCGACGAACAGGCCGAAGGCCGTCATGATCAGCGATTCGCCGACCGGGCCCGCGACCTGGTCGATCGACGTCTGGCCGGTGGCGCCGATCGCGAGCAGCGCGTGATAGATGCCCCAGACCGTGCCGAACAGGCCGACGAACGGCGCCGTGCTGCCGACCGATGCGAGGATCGCGAGGCCGCTCTGCATGCGCGAAATGCCTTCGTCCATCGTGTCCTTCAGGCAGCGCGTGACCCAGTCCGATACGTCCATGCGGTCGTGCAGGTGCGGTTGCGTCTGATGGTGGTGGTCGGCGGCTTCCTTGCCCGACAGCGCGAGCGCGAGGAACGGGTTGTCGTTCGGCGTCGATGCGGCGAGGCCGAGCTTCTTGATGCCGTCGTCGAAATTGTCGGAATGCCAGAATGCCTGTTCGGCATTCTTCGTGAGGCGGTTCAGGCGGATCACGTTCCAGCCCTTGATGACGATCACGATCCACGACAGGACCGACATCACGAGCAGCGTGATCGCGATGGCGCGCGTGACGAAATCACCTTGCGCCCAGACGTGCGCGATACCGTAGCTTTGCATTTTTTGTTTCCTTTGAATCTTCCGGATGAGGCAGGTTAGTCGGTGAGCCCGAAGCTGTAGGGCTGTGTGCGGGCGGCGCGGATCGCCTGGCCGTTCTCGACGTACGGGCGGCAGGTGGTCGAGCGCATCGCGTCGAGTGCGGCATCGTCGAGGCGCGGATAGCCGCTGCTCTTCTGCAGATCGATGCTTTCGATCTTGCCGGTCACGCCGACGACGAAGTGAACATAGGCGGTGCCCGATTCGCCGCGGCGGCGCGACATCGACGGATAGTCGGGCTTCACGAAGTTGCATTGGAGCGTCGGCACGTTCTTCGGTGCGCTGACCTGCATCGTTTCGCGCGCCGGGCCCGGCGTGGCGGCCGGTGCCGCGGGAGCGGGCGCGGCCGGCGCCGGCGTTGGATCGGCTGCGGGAGCGGGTGTGGGCGATGGGGCCGGCGACGGCGCAAGCGGCTGCGGGGTCGGCTTCGCCGCCTTTTGCACCGGCTTCGGCTCGACCTTCGGCTTTACGCGCGGCACGGGCTTCGGCGGTGCCGGCTGCGGGATCGACTCGGCCGCGACCTGCTGCGCGATCGGCGCGGGCGTGATGAGCTGCGCGGTGATCGTCTGGACCTCGACCGATTTCGGCGGCGGTGCGTTGCGATGGAGCCACGCGGCCGTCAGCATGATCGCGTGTGCGGCAAGCACACCGACCGCGACGACGATCATTCGGGGATTCATACGTGGTGCAGCCGGCATGGCGCCGGCAGGAGCGAGATGCGAAGCCTGCATGTTAGCTTGAAAGAACGACGTCGCACCCGGGGCGCGGCGGGTGAATCGGCATCACTTGCGGAAGATCAGCAGCGAGATGCAAACGGTGGTTACGAATCCGATCAGCAATTCCATCACAGGCTCCTTGGCAGGTAAGCCGTTGGCTCGCGCAGACGGTGGCTTGCTGACGGTCAAGACAAAAAATGCGGCCTGGGCCGCATGCGCACGCTCGGCGCCGCTCAGGCGGCCTTGCGGTCGTAGAACGTGACCGGAATCGGATGCGCATGATGCTCGACACCGCAACGGCTCGCGCAGACGCCTTGCTCGGCCATGAGGTCGCGTACGGACTCCTCGCACTTGCCGCAGCACGTGGCCACGCCGAGCTCGAACTGGAGTTCATCGAAAGAGTTCACGCCCTCGGCGAGGGACGCGCGAATCTTGCGATCCGAAACAGACTTGCACACGCAGACGATCATGATGAGTTGCGATAGCTAACGTTAATGCGAATTATTATCATTAATTTTGCGGAGGTTGACAAGCCTGGGTCCGGCTTTTTTTAAGGTCATCGGACCCTTGAAACGGCGGGGGAAGGCGAAGTCGTCGCGGGAGCGGGCGCACCGGCCCGCGTCAGGCGGTCGCGCAGGCGCGCGCGTTCGGCGACGAAATGGTGACGGATTCGACCGGCGCATCGAGGCCGAGCAGCGTCGACGCGAGCGCGCGCAGTTGCAGGCCGTCGCTCGTCGAGCAGAAGCGCGGCGGCGCGGCATGCGTGCCGGCCGGCGCGCGCAGACTGCGCTCGTCGAGCACCCGCGCGAGCTGGCGCGCGATGGCATCGCTCGTGTCGACGATCGTCAGGCGCTCGCCAACAAGGTTACGAATCGTGTCTGTGAAGAACGGGTAGTGCGTGCAGCCGAGGACCAGCGTATCGGCGCCGTCGTCGAGCATCGGCTGGATGTAACGCTCGAGCAGCGCGCGCAATGCGGGCGAGTTCGTGTCGCCGCGTTCGATCGCTTCGACGAGCCCGTGGCCGGGCTGGCAGATGAAGCGGCGGCCGGCGCCGTAGCGGTCGAGCAGTGCCTGGAAGCGCGGGCTGTTCAGCGTCGATTGCGTCGCAAGGACGCCCGCGACGCCGGTCGTGGACAGCGCGGCGGCCGGCTTGATGCCCGGCTCGACGCCGACGAGCGGGATCGACAGGCGTTCGCGGATGGCCGCGATCGCCCGTGCCGTGGCCGTGTTGCACGCGATGACGAGCGCTTTCGCGCCTTCGCGGGCGAGCCACTCGCCGATCGCCAGCGTGCGTTCCGTGATGAATGCCTCGTCGCGCGGGCCATACGGCGCGTGGTGCGAGTCGGCGACGTAGACGAACGATTCGCCGGGCAGGTGCGCGCGCGCGGCGCGCAGCACCGACAGGCCGCCGAGCCCCGAGTCGAAGATGCCGACAGGGGCGGTGGCGCGCGGCGCGGGTGCGGCGGACGGGTTCGTCATCGTCGGGTGGGCGGCAGGCTGGCGGGCGGTGCGATTACTCGGCCGAACCCATCATCGTTTGCTGATAGTTCTGCAGGCCGACCTTGCCGATCAGGTCGATCTGCGTTTCGAGCCAGTCGATGTGCTCTTCGGTGTCGTCGAGGATCTTTTCGAAGATCTCGCGCGACACGTAGTCGCGAACCGATTCGCAGTAGGCGATCGCTTCCTTGCAGGTGGACTGCGAGATCTGCTCGAGCTTCAGGTCGCACTTCAGGATCTCTTCGGTTTCCTCGCCGACGAGCAGCTTGTGCAGGTCCTGCAGGTTCGGCAGGCCGTCGAGCATGAACACGCGCTCGATCAGCCAGTCGGCGTGTTTCATTTCGCCGATCGACTCATCGTATTCGTGCTTGCCGAGCTTCTCGAGGCCCCAGTGCTTGTACATGCGCGCATGCAGGAAGTACTGGTTGATCGCCGTGAGTTCGTTCTTCAGTTGGGCGTTCAGATATTCGATGACTTTCTTGTCGCCTTGCATGGCTATTCCTTGTTCAGTGGGGCTTCAGAAACCGAACGATAATCGCTCGAACGAGAAAAGCCAAGCCTCGAAGCCTTGTCGGGCCTGCCTTTCGCGTGTAATGAGAATCAGCCTCGAACGACCGGCCGAACACAATAATGAGAATGAGAAGTAAAAAGGCCGGACGTCCGTCCGGCCTTTCGTTCGATCGCGCTTAAGCGGTGGCGACCGGGATCTTGCCGATCTTCGCTTGCCACTCCTTCGGACCGGTCTGGTGCACCGACGTGCCCGACGAATCGACAGCAACTGTTACAGGCATGTCCTGCACGTCGAACTCGTAGATCGCTTCCATGCCGAGGTCTTCGAACGCGAGCACCTTCGCGCCGCGGATCGCCTTCGACACGAGGTAGGCCGCCCCGCCGACCGCCATCAGGTAGGCTGCCTTGTGCTTCTTGATCGCGTCGATCGCGACCGGGCCGCGCTCGGCCTTGCCGACCATCGAGATCAGACCCGTCTGAGCGAGCATCGTCTCGGTGAACTTGTCCATGCGCGTGGCCGTCGTCGGGCCGGCCGGACCGACCACTTCGTCGCGCACCGGATCGACCGGGCCGACGTAGTAGATCACGCGGTTCGTGAAATCGACCGGCAGCTGCTCGCCCTTCGCGAGCATGTCGGCGATGCGCTTGTGCGCGGCGTCGCGGCCGGTGAGCATCTTGCCGGACAGCAGCAGCGTCTGGCCCGGCGTCCAGCTCGCGACTTCTTCCGGCGTCAGCGTGTTCAGGTCGACGCGCTTGCTGGTTTCCGTGTTCGGCTCCCACTGCACCTTCGGCCAGGCATCGAGCGACGGCGCTTCAAGCTTGGCCGGGCCCGAACCGTCGAGCACGAAGTGCGCGTGGCGCGTGGCCGCGCAGTTCGGGATCAGCGCGACCGGCTTCGAGGCCGCGTGCGTCGGCGCCGCCATGATCTTCACGTCGAGCACGGTCGCGAGGCCGCCGAGGCCCTGCGCGCCGATGCCGAGCGCGTTGACCTTCTCGTGCAGTTCCACGCGCAGTTCCTCGACCCAGTCCTTCGGGCCGCGCGCGATGATTTCCTGGATGTCGATCGGCTCCATCAGCGATTCCTTCGCCATCAGCATCGCCTTCTCGGCGGTGCCGCCGATGCCGATCCCGAGCATGCCCGGCGGGCACCAGCCGGCACCCATCGTCGGGACCGTCTTCAGCACCCAGTCGACGATCGAGTCGGACGGGTTCAGCATCACGAACTTCGACTTGTTTTCCGAGCCGCCGCCCTTGGCCGCGACCTGCACGTCGACCTTGTCGCCCGGCACGATCTCGTAGTGGATCACGGCCGGCGTGTTGTCCTTCGTGTTCTTGCGGGCACCTTCCGGCGGATTGACGATCGACGCGCGCAGCACGTTGTCCGGGTGCGTGTAACCGCGGCGCACGCCTTCGTTGATCATGTCGGTGAGGCCCATCGTCGCGCCGTCCCAGCGCACGTCCATGCCGACCTTCACGAAGATCGTCACGATGCCGGTGTCCTGGCAGATCGGGCGCTTACCTTCCGCGCACATGCGGCTGTTCGTGAGGATCTGCGCAATCGCGTCCTTCGCCGCCGGGCTCTCTTCCAGCTCGTACGCGCGGCCGAGGGCCTGGATGTAGTCGAGCGGGTGGTAGTAGCTGATGTACTGCAGCGAATCCGCGATGCTCTGGATCAGGTCTTCCTGTTTGATGACGGTCATGGCTGAGACTCTGTGGGGACAGTGGGAATGGTTTGCCGACGGTTCAGGCCGCCGGTCGGGACGCCGCGGGCGCATGCGCCTCGTGGAAATGGGCCGGGTGCGTATGCGTCGTCAGGCGGTCGACCCACGCCATCACGAGCGCCGACACGAGGAACGACACGTGGATGAGCACCTGCCACATGATCGCGTGCGTCGTGTGCTGGTCGGGGTTGATGAAGGTCTTCAGCAGGTGGATCGACGAAATGCTGATCAGCGCCATCGACAGCTTGACCTTCAGCACGCCCGCGTTCACGTGGTCGAGCCATTCGGGCTCGTCGGGGTGGCCCTCGATGCCGAGCCGCGACACGAACGTTTCATACCCGCCGACGATCACCATGATCAGCAGGTTCGAGATCATCACCACGTCGATCAGGCCGAGCACGGCGAGCATCACGCTGATTTCGTCGAGGCCCGCCGCATGCGACAGCAGGTGCCAGACTTCCTTCAGGAACAGGAACACATAGACGGCCTGCGCGACGATCAGGCCGAGGTAAAGCGGCACCTGGAGCCAGCGGCTCATGAAAATCAGCGCGGGAAGGGGGCGAAGCGGGCGACGGCCAGGATGGCCGGGCGAATGCGGGGCGGACATGTCGGGGTACGGGCGCGGTGCGCAGGTATCGGGGATGATCTTGAAAAGGCGCGCTATTGTAACGCGTCGGCCGGCGCGGTTGCAGCGACGCGCCGGCACTGCCGGGGACGGATCAGGAAGCGGCGGCCGGCACGCGTTTCACGCGCAGGCTCGCGAGCACGATGCCGGCGACGACGCACGCGAGCGCGATGCCATGCGCAAGCGTCGGGCGCTCGCCGAGGAACGCGATGCCGTACGCGGCCGCGGCGATCGGCAGCACCGCGCTGAACACGCCGGCGAGGCTGCCCGGCACGTGCCGGATACCCTTCATCCACAACCAGAACGAGAAGATGCTGGCCGACAGCCCGTACCAGACGACGAGCGCCCAGGTGCCGGCGGGCACGCTCGCGTAATCGAAGTGCCACAGCGCGGTTGCGCCGAGCGGCAGCATCAGGAACAGGCCGAACAGGTGCGTGTACGCGCAGATGTCGATCGGCGCGAGCGTCTGCGTGAGCCGGCGCGACAGGATCACGTAGATCGATTCGCAGCACACCGCGCCGAGGATCAGCAGGTTGCCGGTCAGCGAGCCGGACGCGTCGCCCTGCGCGCCGTGACCGGCCGCGCCGCCGTTGGCGAGGTTGATCGTCACGACGCCGATGATCGCGAGCGCGATCGACACGAGCGCACGGCCGTTCGGTTTTTCACGCATGATCAGCCACGCGAACAGCGCGACGATCGCCGGGATCGTGCTCGTGATGACGCCCGCGGCCACCGCGCTCGTGCGCTGCACGCCGTTGAGCATCAGCAGCGTGAACATGAAGGTGCCGAAGAAGGCCTGCAGGAACAGGTTCAGCCATTCGCCGCGCTTGACCGCGCGCATCTTCACGGGGCTGAACAGCGGCCACAGCACGGCGATCGCGATCACGAAGCGCAGCGTGGCGAGGATGGCGACGGGGACGAATGCAACGATGGATTTACCGATACCGACGTTGCTGCCGACGAACAGCATCGACAGGATGAGGAAGAGGGCGTAGCGATTCAAGCTGGAATCCGGAAGGCGAGTTCAGTTAGGATTGTAGGGTCGCGGTTGTAACAGCGTAAAGCCGACCTCGATGCGGCGCCGCCCGGCGCACGAAACGGCCATGCCGCGTAAGTGACGGGTAAGTTGGAGCGCTTATCGTGGAAACTGCCGGGCCGCGGGTCACGTTCATGTGAGGTGGTGCGGTGCAGCATCGTGCGCAGGCTTCGCGGCCGCGTGCGGGTGGTGGGAGACAGCGGCGCGCAGGCGCCGGCCAAGACGACGCGCGGCGCACACGATCGCGCCGCCATGCAGAGGATTCATGTTCACCAAGGGGTTGTCGATGTCTGCGATTGAATCGGTTCTTCACGAAACCCGTCAGTTCGCGCCGCCCGCGGCGCTCGAGCAGACGGCGACCATTTCCGGCATGCCGGCCTATCGCGCGCTCGTCGCCGAGGCCGAGCAGGATTACGAAGGCTTCTGGGCGCGTCTCGCGCGCGAGGGCCTCACGTGGCACAAGCCGTTCACGACCGTGCTCGACGAGCGCAACGCGCCGTTCTACAAGTGGTTCGACGACGGCGAGCTGAACGCGTCGTACAACTGCCTCGACCGCCACGTCGAAGCCGGCCACGGCGAACGCGTCGCGGTGATCTTCGAGGCCGACGACGGCACCGTCACCCGCGTCACCTATGCGGATCTCCTCGCGCGCGTGTCGCGCTTCGCGAATGCGCTGAAGCAACGCGGCATCGGCAAGGGCGATCGGGTCGTCATCTATATTCCGATGTCGATCGAAGGCATCGTCGCGATGCAGGCCTGCGCGCGCATCGGCGCGACCCACTCGGTCGTGTTCGGCGGCTTCTCCGCGAAATCGCTGAACGAGCGGCTCGTCGACGTCGGCGCGGTCGCGCTGATCACCGCCGACGAGCAGGCGCGCGGCGGCAAGACGCTGCCGCTCAAGAGCATCGCCGACGAGGCGATCGCGATGGGCGGCTGCGAAGCGGTCAAGAGCGTGATCGTCTATCGCCGCACCGGCGGCCAGATCGACTGGCATGCGGATCGCGACCTGTGGATGCACGAGCTGACCGACGGCGAGTCCGACCGCTGCGAACCGACCTGGGTCGGCGCCGAGCATCCGCTGTTCATCCTGTACACGTCGGGCTCGACCGGCAAGCCCAAGGGCGTGCAGCACAGCACGGGCGGCTACCTGCTGTGGGCCGCGCAGACGATGAAGTGGACCTTCGACTGGAAACCCGACGACGTGTTCTGGTGCACGGCCGACATCGGCTGGGTCACGGGCCACACGTACATCACGTACGGGCCGCTCGCATGCGGCGGCACGCAGGTCGTGTTCGAGGGCGTGCCGACGTATCCGGACGCCGGCCGCTTCTGGAAGATGATCGACGATCACAAGGTCACCGTGTTCTACACCGCGCCGACCGCGATCCGTTCGCTGATCAAGGCGGCCGAGGCCGACGACAAGGTGCATCCGAAGAGTTACGACCTGTCGAGCCTGCGCATCATCGGCACGGTCGGCGAGCCGATCAATCCGGAAGCGTGGATGTGGTACCACAAGCACGTCGGCCACGAGCGCTGCCCGATCGTCGACACGTGGTGGCAGACCGAAACCGGCGGCCACATGATCACGCCGCTGCCGGGCGCGACGCCGACCGTGCCGGGTTCGTGCACGCTGCCGCTGCCGGGCATCATGGCCGCGGTGGTCGACGAGACGGGCCAGGACGTGCCGAACGGGCAAGGCGGGATTCTCGTCGTCAAGCGGCCGTGGCCCGCGATGATCCGCACGATCTGGGGCGATCCCGAGCGTTTCAAGAAGAGCTATTACCCGGAAGAGCTCGGCGGCACGCTCTATCTGGCCGGCGACGGCACCGTGCGCGACAAGGAGACCGGCTACTTCACGATCATGGGCCGGATCGACGACGTGCTGAACGTGTCGGGCCACCGGCTCGGCACGATGGAGATCGAGTCGGCGCTGGTATCGCATGAACTGGTTGCCGAGGCGGCGGTGGTCGGCCGTCCGGACGATACGACGGGCGAGGCGGTCGTGGCGTTCGTCGTGCTGAAGCGTTCGCGCCCGGAAGGCGACGAAGCGGCGGCGCTCGCGAAGACGCTGCGCGACTGGGTCGGCAAGCAGATCGGGCCGATCGCGAAGCCGAAGGACATCCGCTTCGGCGACAACCTGCCGAAGACGCGCTCGGGCAAGATCATGCGGCGCCTGCTGCGCTCGCTCGCGAAGGGCGAGGCGATCACGCAGGATACGTCCACGCTCGAGAATCCGGCCATCCTCGAGCAGCTCACCGAAGTGCGCTGAACGCCTGCCGGTTGCGCGTCACGCGCGTGAGCCCCTGCGCGGCAATCCCGATTGCCCGCGCAGGGGCTTTTTGCTACATAACGGCATGACCGTTCCGACCCGTTCGGCGCCTGCCGCGCCACCTCCGGTTCCCGTACCGCTCGCGCGTGCGCATGCGCGCTATTGGCGCTTCAACGTCGCACTGATCGCGGTGCTGATGGTGATCGGCTTCGCGGTGTCGTTCATCGTGCCGTTCTTCGGGCCCGCACTCGCCGGCGTGCGCTTCGCCGGCTTCAGCTTGCCGTTCTATGTCGGCGCGCAGGGCGCGATTCTCGTGTACCTCGTGCTGATCGTCGTCTACATCGGGTTGATGCAACGTGCGGACCGCACGCTGCGCCGCGCGTACGACGAGCATGCGGCGCGCGCCGGCCATGCGAACGGCGGGCGCTGATTCATGCTGACGCGTCGACTGATACGCGCATACGCGCTCTACACGCTCGGATTTCTCGGCTTCGTGCTGCTGATGTGGCGGATCGAGCGCGCGACGGGCTCGGGCGTGTGGATCGGCTACGTGTTCCTGTTCGTGCCGATCGCCGTGTATGCGGTGATCGGGTTGTTGTCGCGCACGTCCGATCTCGTCGAGTACTACGTGGCGGGGCGGCGCGTGCCGTCCGCGTTCAACGGGATGGCGACGGCGGCCGACTGGCTGTCGGCCGCGTCGTTCATCGGCCTGGCCGGCTCGCTCTACGCGACCGGTTACGACGCGCTCGCGTACGTGATGGGCTGGACGGGCGGGTTCTGCCTCGTCGCGTTTCTGCTCGCGCCCTATGTGCGCAAGCTCGCGCGCTACACGATTCCGGATTTTCTCGGCACGCGCTTTTCGAGCACGGCCGTGCGCGCGCTCGCGGCCGGCGCGGCGATCCTGTGTTCGTTCGTGTACCTCGTTGCGCAGATCCAGGGGATCGGCCTGATCGCGACGCGCTTCATCGGCGTCGATTTCGCGATCGGCATCTTCTGCGGGCTCGCGGGCATTCTCGTGTGCTCGTTTCTCGGCGGGATGCGCGCGGTCACGTGGACCCAGGTCGCGCAGTACATCATCCTGATCAGCGCGATCCTGATCCCGGTGTCGCTGATCGCGATGAAGAACGGGCTCGGTCCGGTGCCGCAGTTCAATTACGGCAAGCTGATGGAGCGCGTCGCGGCGCGCGAGGCGCAGGTGCGCGACGCGCGCGACGAGCAGCAGGTGCGCGATGCATACCGCCGGCAGGCCACGGCTATCCAGACGCGGCTCGACCGGTTGCCGGCGTCCTATGCGGATGCGCGCCGGCATCTCGTCGACCAGCTTGCGGATCTGCGGCGCCATAACGGGCCGCTGCGCGAGATCAGCCGGCGCGAGCGCGAGTTGGCCGATTTTCCGCGCGATCCGGCGGCGGCGCGCGTGGCGTGGACGCAGGCGCGTGACGACCTGCTGGCGCGTGCCGAACCGCCCGTGCCGATGCACGAGCCGTTTCCGGCCGCGAGCGAGGACGAACGCAAGCCGCGCGAGCGGAACTTCCTCGCGCTGCTGCTGTGCCTGTCGCTCGGCACCGCGAGCCTGCCGCACATCCTGACGCGCTACAACACGACCACGTCGGTCGCGTCGGCGCGGCGGTCGGTCGGCTGGACGCTGTTCTTCATCGCGCTGTTCTACCTGAGCGTGCCGGTGCTCGCGGTGCTGATCAAGTACGAGATCCTCGCGAATCTCGTCGGGCGACCGTTCGCCGAATTGCCGGCCTGGATCACGCAGTGGCATCACTTCGAACCCGACCTGATCAGCGTCGTCGAGGTGATTCGCGACGGTATCGTGCACTGGTCGGAAATCCAGATGCAGCCGGACATGGTCGTGCTGGCCGCGCCGGAGATCGCGGGGCTGCCGTATGTCGTGTCGGGGCTGATCGCGGCCGGTGCGCTGGCCGCGGCGCTGTCGACTGCGGACGGGTTGTTGCTGACGATCGCGAACGCGCTGTCGCACGATGTCTATTACTGCATGGTCGCGCCCGATGCGTCGAGCCAGCGGCGCGTGACGATCTCGAAGGTGCTGCTGCTGGGGGTGGCGCTGTTCGCGTCGTATGTCGCGTCGCTCAATACCGGGAAAATTCTGTTTCTCGTCGGGGCGGCATTTTCGCTGGCGGCGTCGAGCTTCTTTCCGGCGCTGGTGCTGGGCGTGTTCTGGAAGCGCACGACGACGCGTGGCGCGATTGCCGGGATGGTGACGGGGTTGGCGGTGTGCGTGTATTACATCGTGTCGACTTATCCGTTCTTCACGCAGCTGACGGGGTTCGCCGGGCGTACGTGGTTCGGGATCGAGCCGATCAGCTCAGGCGTGTTCGGTGTGCCGGCGGGGTTCGCGGTGGCGATCGTGGTGAGTTTGTGTGACAAGCGGCCGGATGAGTATACGCGGGCGTTGGTGGATTACATTCGGCATCCGTGAGGGGGGCCGATGAGGCATCGCGTGTCGACGCCCAAATGAAAAGCCCCCTGATTTCTCGGGAAATCAGGGGGCTTCATGGATTCTGGCGGAGAGAGGGGGATTCGAACCCCCGATAGGCGATTAACCTATACACGCTTTCCAGGCGTGCGACTTAAACCACTCATCCATCTCTCCGGAAGACCGAGAGTATAGCAAACTCTGGCGGCAGCCCGCCACTCCCTTCGGCGTTCGTCAGAAATCCGTCGTCATCGACAGCCACACCGAGCGCGGATCGCCCTGCGTCAGGTATCCGCCGATCGTCGACGACCAGTACGACTTGTTCGCGACGTTGCGAACGGTCGCGCGGAACGTCGTCTTCTTGCCGAACACCTCCGTCGCGTAACGGGCGCCGAGGTCGACGCGGTCCCACGCGTGGATCGACATCGTGTTCGCGACGTCCAGGTACTGCGGCCCGGTGTGGATCCAGCGCGCGGTCAGCGTAAGCCCGTTCAGCATCGGTACGTCGTATTCGGCGCCCGCGTTGAGCAGGAACGACGGCACGCCGATCGGCCGGTGGCCGTCGTTCGCGCCGCCCGCCGTGTCCTGCAGCGTCGCGTTGAGGTACGTCGCGCCCGCGATCAGCCGCACGCCTTTCCACGGTTCGCCGTACACGGCCGTCTCGATGCCGCGGTGGCGCTGGGTGCCGTCGGCGCCGAACAGGTTCGTCGCCGGATCGGTGTACGCCATCGGCTTCTCGATCTGGAACAGCGCGAGCGACGCGCCGACCTTGTCGGTGTCGTACCGGATGCCGGCTTCATATTGCTTCGAGCGGTACGGCGACAGCGCCTGGCCAGCGTTGCGTGCGGTGTTCGGTGCGATCTCGCCCTGGGCGAGCGCTTCGCTGCGGTTCGCGAAGATCGACACGTTGCGCCACGGCTTCACGACGAGACCGAATACCGGCGTCGTGATCGCGTCGCTGTAGACGCCCGTGACCGCGCCCGTGTAGCTGAAATTGTCGACCGAAATCGACTGGCGGCGTGCGCCGATCGTGAACAGCACACGATCGTCGAGGAAGCCGAGCGTATCGGACACCGCGACGCTGCGCAGCCAGCTCTTCGTGACCGTGCCCGGATCGTTCATGTCGCCGCCTGCGTAGGCCGTCGGCGGGAACGCGACCGGCGCCGGATCGTAGAGCGTCGTCGGAAACGCGTTCGACAGCGTGTACGCGGACTGGCTGTCGACGCGGATGAACGACGCGCCGGCCGTCACGAAGTGCGACACGGGGCCGGTCGTGAAGCGGCCGCGCACGCCGGCTTCGGCCGACTGCGCATCTTCCTTGTGCGGCACGCTCAGGCGCGAGCCGGTCGTGCCGGACGACGAGTAGGTCGGCGTGTAGTAGTCGCCGTGCTCGTTCGTATGGCGCGCGCCGGCCGATACGTAGGCCGTCCACGCGGGCAGGAAGTCGTACTCGGCGCGCACGATGCCGACCGTGTCCTCGAGTTCGCTGAAGCTCCACGGCTGCGCATAGTTGTGCGTCGCGGACGGCACGGCGGGCAACTGATTGCCGCTGACCAGCACGATCGGGCGGCCGTTGTCGATCCGCTGCCGCTGATACAGGAAGTCCCCTGACAGGCGCAGCCTGTCGCCGCGCCAGTCGAGCGACACCGCCGTCACGTTGCCGCGGCGGCGCTCGTCGTCGACGGCCGTGTCGCCGCCGCTGATCGACTGGTTCACGCGTACGCCGAACTGGCCTTCGCTGCCGAAGCGGCGGCCGATGTCGACATGCGTGCCGAGCGAACCGGACGTGGCGCCGTCGACGGTGACGCGCGTGAGCGGCTTGTCGTCCGCGCGCTTCAGTTGGAGGTTCACGCCGCCGCCGACTGCCGAGCCGTTCGGCGATGCCCCGTTCAGGAAGGCATTCGCGCCCTTGAACACGTCGACGCGCTCGACCGCATCGGTTTGGACGAGCTGCCGCGGCGTGACGCCGTACAGGCCGTTGAGCGACACGTCGTCGCCGGCGAGCGCGAACCCGCGGATGACGAACACCTGCGAGAAGTTGCCGTAGCCGGATGCGCTGCGCACGGCCGGATCGTTGTCGAGCACGTCGGCGAGCGTGCGCGCCTGCTGGTCCTCGATCAGTTTCGACGTGTAGGTGGTCATGCTGAACGGCACGTCGCTCGCCTTTTGCTGGCCGAGCACGCCGAAATCCGCGCCGCGCGCGACCTGGCCGCCGGCGTAGGTCGGCGCGAGATCGCCCGGCAGCGGCTCGGCCGCGCCGGTCACGTTGATCGACGGCAGCACGGCGCCATCGGGCGCGGTGTTGGCGGCGGAAGTCGCTTGCTGAGCGTGTGCGGCGGCCGGGAAGGCGCAGGCGAGCGCAATGCCGAAGGCAATCGGCGTGAGACGCCGGGCGGGTAACGAAAATGTCGACATGGGACGCAAATCGGTGTGGTCGATGATCCGTCCCAGGGCGGCAAGTCGGAATCCGGGCGGCGTGACGCGTCCGTACTGTCGCGGACGTGCTTTTATCGAGCGGCGGAGTCTAACGTAAACGAGAATCATTGTCGTTTACGGAGGAATCAGTCCACTATTTGAGATAACCGCGGGCCGTTCACCGGCGACGGCGCACAACCGCCGAGCGGGCGTCGGGACGAACATGCGATCATGCGAAGTCCGCATTCGTCGTAACAAACCGTGCGTGCCGATTGCGGTCTGTCGGGTCGATCGGTTCCATGCCGCCCGTCCGCATCGCACTCTTCAAAAGGAACGCCACACCATGTCGCTCTCCGCCTTGCTCGCCTTTGCGCTGATCCTGTCCGTCGGTGTCGCGACGCCCGGCCCGACGGTGTTGCTCGCGATGAGCAACGGTTCGCGCTACGGGCTGCGTCACGCGATGGTCGGTATGCTCGGCGCGGTCACCGCCGACGTCGTGCTCGTTGCGCTGGTCGGGTTCGGCCTCGGCGTGCTGCTCGACGCGTCGGAAACGGCGTTCGTGACGCTGAAGCTGCTCGGCGCGGCGTGGCTCGCGTATGTCGGCATCCGGATGCTGATATCGAGCGGCGGGGCCGCGGCTGCGCAGCCGTGCGTGCCTGCGACGCCCGATCGCCGGAGCGCGTTTCTGAAGAGCTTTTTCGTCGCGATGAGCAACCCGAAGTACTACCTGTTCATGTCGGCGCTGCTGCCGCAGTTCGTCGACCGGTCGCACGCGATCGCGCCGCAGTACGCGATTCTCGCGGCGACGATCGTCGCGATCGACGCGATCGGCATGACCGGTTACGCGCTGCTGGGCGTGCATTCGGTCCGCGTATGGAAGGCGGCCGGGGAAAAGTGGCTGAACCGCGTCAGCGGATCGCTGCTGCTGATGCTCGCGGGGTACGTTGCGCTGTATCGGAAGGCTGCGCATTGACACGGTGATGGAGCGGGGAAGCAGTATGCCTAGGGCAGCGCGGTGATGAAGCCGGTCGACCGCTTCGCGCTCGCAACGCACGACGGGCCGTATGAAGCGTGGCCGGCGCGCACCGATGTGCTCGTGGATGGCGTGCGTTCCGGTCTCGCCGTTTCCGGTTACGTGCTGCTGCGCCAGTTCGAGACGCCGGCCGCGTTTCTGCTTGTCACCGACTACGACTGCTCGTTCGAGGAAGCGGTCACGTTTACGCTCGTGTCGAAGGGGCCGCTGAAGGTGCTCGCGCAGCGCACGGTCGGTGCGATGTATGCGTCGTGCCATCTGGACGAGATGACGTGGGCCGACGACCGGCATTTCAGCACGACTTTTGTCGGTATCGACGGACGATGGGATTTCACGATTCGTGACTTATCGGTGCCGTTCGTCCGGTCTCGGCTCGGCATGCATCGCGTGCGGGATCGCTGACGCGCGACCGACGAGCACGCGCATTTCATGCCAGAGGGGCCCGCGCCACATCTGCAAAAATCGTCTATTTCATTTCTCTTTCACTTTGATCGGGCGTGTAAGTTTTGATGCGCGCCGATCGTGCGTGCCCTACGCACATGGCGGCAGGAATGGCGACGTCCGCGCCTCGCGCGCGTTCACGACATTACAAAATGAATGGAAATTGAAAGAAATCCTTCCCTTGACGCCATGCATCGTCGCCCTTTATTGTCCGGTCTGCCGCCCGTGAGAGAGCACCGACGGCACCGCGCAAGCGCGCCTCGCGCGCACGACAACACGTAGCAAAAAGCAGAAAAGGAAACGTGGTAGCCACATGAAGCCGCTATTCGACGACAACAAATCCGATGCGGTCAGCGATCGTCCTTCCACGCCGTCTTTGTCGCCCATCGCCGCCCCGGCCGCCGTCGCCAACGTCGCCGTGCCGGCCGCGCAGCCGACGGAACACGCGCGCCTGATCACCGTCGACGAGATCGACCAGCTCGGCGCGACACAGGGCACGCGGATCGCCGCCTTCTCCCAGCAGATCCTCGCGAGCGTCCGCGCGTCGGACGCCGACCAGTTCGGTGACAAGCTCAACGAGTTGATCGCGACCGCTAAAGGGCTCGACCCGCGCGGCGCCGACAAGGGCGGGCTGCTCACGCAGGTCACGCGGCTGTTCCGCTCGACCAAGGAGAAGCTGCTGTCGCAGTACGAATCGGTGAGCAAGCGGATGGACACGCTCGTCGTCGAGCTCGAAAACCATGCGCAGCGCCAGAAGGCCGGCATCGACGAGCTCGAGCGGATGTACAACGACAACTACGCGCTGCACCAGGAACTCGCGCAGTCGAAGGCGCACGGCGAAACGGCGCTTGCGGCGCTGCGCGCGCATCTGGCGGCCGGCCAGCAGCCGGCGGACGATGCGTTCGCCGCACAGCGCCTGCTCGACGTGAAGCGCAAGATCGACGCGCTCGAAAGCAAGCTCGACGATCTCGACCGCGCGATGCTGATGTCGAAGCAGCTCGCGCCGCAGATCCGGATGGAGCAGGACCAGAAACGCACGCTGACGTCGAAGTTCATGACGATCAAGACCGTGCTGATCCCCGCGTGGACCAACGCGTTCGCGCTCTACCTCGAACAGCTCGGCACGAAGCGCGCGGCGGCGCTCGCGAACGCGACGTACGACGCGGCCGACGAGGCGATCCGCGCGCAGGCCGACCTGAATCGCCAGAACGCGCAGGAAGTCGCGAAGCTCGGCCAGCGTCCGGTGATCTCGACCGACACGTTCGAATACGCGCAGCAGCAGCTGTTCGGCGCGTTCGACGACATCACGCAGATCATCGCCGACGGACGCCGCCAGCGCGAGCAGGACGCTACGCGCCTGCGCCAGCTCGAACAGGACCTGATCACCCGATTCGCTCCGAAGCACAACTAAGAGAACTGAGAGAACACCGCATGATTACGCTTGAGAAACGCGCGGCGAAGGTCGCGATCGTCCTCGAAAAACGTCAGATCCTGAAGCCGCCGGTCGTGCGCGTCGGCGCGGCGCTCGACATCTCGGGTTCCGCGAAGCCGCTGTACCAGTCGGGCGTGATCCAGGAGACGCACGACCGGATTCTCGGCATTGCACTGAAGTTCGACGACAACGGCGAGGTCGACACGTGGACCTTCACCGAAGGCTACGACCGCCTGCCGACCGCCACGCCGGACAACTACGGCTCGTACATTTCCGATCACGTGCTCAATGCACGGATCGAAAAGTGGGGCGGCACGCAGTACGCACCGGTGATGAACGACATCGTCGATTTCTTCTTCCGTGCGCCGGAGCCGAAGCGCGAGGAAAAGCGCGGCTTTCTCAGCCGGCTGTTCGGCGGTGCGGACGACGCGCCCGCGCTGGCCGCTGCGGCGCCCGCGAACGGCCATCTGCCCGCATGGGTGCTGTTCGTCACCGACGGCCAGAACCCGAAGAACGACCGCAAGCGCGTGCGCCAGCTGCTGGCCGAATCGCAGCACTTCCCGCTGTACTGGTCGCTCGTCGGCGTCGGCGATCCGAGCGAATTCGACTTTCTCGCGGAAGTGGCGGACGAAATGCCGAACGTCGGCTTCCTGCATCTCGAATCGCTCGATCTCAGCGACGAACAGATCTACGAACACCTGATCACGCAGGAATTCTGCGACTGGGTGCGCGCGAAGTAAGCGCGTCCCGCCTGCCCATTTTTCTGAACTCGATTACTCCATCATGTTGAAAGACTTCAAGATCCCGTTGTCGCTCACCGCGCTCGCGCTGATCGCGGCCTATCTCCTCGGCGGCGTGAAGGACATGCTGATCGTCGCGGTCCTGTGCGTGCTCGAAATTTCGCTGTCGCTCGACAACGCGGTCGTCAACGCATCGGTGCTTAAGAACTGGTCGGAGAAGTGGCGCAACCGCTTCATGGTGTTCGGCCTGCCGGTCGCGGTGTTCGGCATGCGGCTCGTGTTCCCGCTGCTGATCGTCGCGGTGATCGGCCACATCGGCCTGTGGGACGCGCTGACGCTCGCGGTCGAATCGCCGGACAAGTACGCGGCAGTGCTGACGTCCGCGCATCACGAGGTGTCGGCGTTCGGCGGCGCGTTCCTGCTGATGGTGTTCTTCAAGTTCATGCTCGACACCGAGAAGGACGAGCACTGGATCGGCTTCCTCGAAGGCCCGATGCGCCATCTCGGCCGCATCACCGCGCTGGAAGTGGCGCTGACGCTCGCGATCGTGATCGTCGCGTCGTTCTACGTGCCGGCAACCGAGCAGGTGAACTTCCTGCTCGCGGGCGCGTTCGGCGTGATCGGCTTCGTGATCGCGCACGGCGTGGGCGACCTGGTCGGCGGCGAGGACACGGGCACGCGCGTGGTGCGAGAAGGCGTCGCGGGCTTCATGTATCTGGAAGTGCTCGATTCGTCGTTCAGCTTCGACGGCGTGATCGGCGCATTCGCGCTGTCGAACAACATCTTCCTGATCGCACTCGGCCTGGGCGTCGGTGCGGCCTACATCCGGGAAATGACGCTCGTGCTGCTGAAGAAAGGCACGCTCGCGCAGTACCGCTATCTCGAACACGGTGCGTTCTGGGCGATCGGCGCGCTCGCGACCATCATGTTCCTCGGCGTGAAGCTCGAGGTGCCCGAGGTCGTCACGGGCCTGGTCGGCGCGGCGATGATCGCCGCGGCCGTGTGGTCGTCGATCGTCGTGCAGCGCAAGGAAGACCGCGCGGCGGTGGCGGGCAAGTAAGCGCGTCACGCGGCACGAAAACCATCCACGAAGGGGCCGCCGCGCGCGGCCCGGCATCGCCGCCGGCGCAACGGCGGTTCCAGCAGAAGAGGTTCAGATGATCAATTTGTCGAAAGGCGGTCGCGTCAACCTGTCGAAGGAAGCGCCCGGCACGCAGAAATTCCGCATCGGTCTCGGTTGGGACGCGAACGCGACGGACACGGGTACGGATTTCGATCTCGACGTGTCGGTGTTCCTGTGCAAGTACGACGCGCAGAGCAATCCGAAACTGATCTCGGATCAGCATTTCGTGTTCTACAACAGCGAAGTGCGGACGATGGAGCGCAAGGAAACCTTCATTCAGCCGGGCGACGATTTCCCGAAGCGGGGGATGCCTTCGTCGAAGTGCCTGGGCGTCGTGCATAGCGGCGACAACCGCACGGGCAGTGGCGACGGCGACGACGAAGTGATCTTCATCGACATCACGAAGCTCGCGGCCGACGTCGAGGAAATCTCGGTGGTCGTGACGATCGACCAGGCCGAAGCGCGCCGCCAGAATTTCGGGCAGGTTCGCAACAGCTACATCCAGATCGCCGACGAGGTGTCGGGCGCGGTGATCGCGAAGTACGCGCTCGAGGAGGACTTCTCGATGGAGACGTCGGTGCAGGTCGGCAGCTTCTATCGTCGCGACGGCCACTTCATGTTCAAGGCGGTCGGCGCGGGCTACAACCGCGGCCTCGGCGATTTCGTCCGCGCGTACGGCGGCGCGGTCTGACGGGCGGCAGCCCGGCGCGCGAAACACCGCCGCGCCGGGCAGGAAGCAGCGATGACGAATCCGTCCGACGAGCCGAAACGGCTCGAGTTCGATGCGACGCCCGAGCGCACGCCCGGGCGTCTTGCGTTCGACGCGCCGGCCGCGCCCGGTGCGCCGGTCGCGCGTGCGCCGGCGCGGCCCGCCCCGCAGGCGCTCGATTTCGGGCCGGCGCCCGCCCCCGATCAAGCCGTGCGCGCGGCGCCCGCCGACGCCATCGGCCGTGCGCTGTTCGGCGAATCGAACCATCCGCAGCTCGAAGCGTGCTTCCGCGCCGCGCAGGCCAGCTTTCCGAATCTCTATCCGGACTACGCGCCGCGCATCGAGCGGCAGATCCGGCAACTGGTGCCGCTGAAGCTCGGGACGGTCGCGACGATCGGCGACGGCGCGCTGGAGACGGCCGGCAACCTCGTCGAAGCGGTCGCGGCGACGACGCGCGAATTCAACGAACTCGGCGCGGCCGACATGATGGCCGGGATGCTCGCGCAGGCGACACGCAAGGCCGGCATGTTCGAACGCTGGTTCGGTGGGACGTCCAGCCATGTCGACTACCGCGCGGCGCTCGGCGCGCTGAAGCAGTCGCTCGGTTTTTTCCCGCGCCGCACCGAGGAACTCGCCGCGAAGGTCCGCCATGCGGAGGAAAACCTCGTGGTCGTGCTCGCGGCGCTGAGCGCGGTGTCGGACGTCGTGCGGGCGCCGGACGATGCGGGCGTCGAGCGTACGCTGTTCGACCGCCGCAACATCGTCGGGCAGGCCGTCCAGCAGATCCGGATGCAGCCGGCGCAACTGCGCGGGCTGGACGAGCGCGTGACCGACCTGCTGTCGCGCGCCGATCACCTGATGAACGTCGTGCTGCCGGCGGCGCTTGCCGCGCGGCCGTCGCGCTGAGCGAACGACTCGACCGCATGCGCTTCGCCGCGCGCGGTCTCGTGTCGGGCGATACGGTTTCGCGTGGGGGCCGCGAGTCTGCTATCTTCCCGGGCATCTCATCGCTTTCCCGCCGATTCTTCATGACCGACCGCATCGTCGCCGCCTTCGATTTCGACGGCACCATCACGACTACCGACAGCTTTCGCCATTTCGTCCGCCAGACGGTCGGCACGCCGCGTTTCGCGTGGGCCGGGCTGCGCGCGCTGCCGTGGATCGTCGCGATGAAGGCCGGGCTGCTGTCGCGCGGCGACGCGAAGGCGAAGTTCGCGTCGTTCGCGTTCGGGCCGATCCGCGAGGACGCGCTCGATGCCCAGGCGCGCAGGTTCGTCGACAGTTATCTGCCGAGGCTCGTGCGTCCGGAAATGCTCGAGCGCGTTCGCGAACATCGCGCGCGCGGGCATGAAGTTGTGCTGGTCAGCGCGTCGCCGTCGCTGTATCTGGAGAAGTGGGCCAAGACGGCCGGCTTCGACGCGGTGCTCGCGACGCGGCTCGCGTTCGAGCGCGGCATCTTCGCCGGCCGGCTCGACGGCGAGAACTGCTGGGGGCCGCAGAAGGTCGTGCGGCTGCGCGGGTGGTGGGGCAACCGGCCGCCGAAGCAATTGTTCGCGTACGGCGACAGCCGCGGCGACAAGGAGATGGCCGAGCTCGCGAACTGGTCGTGGATCCGCGGCCAGGGACCGATGCCGCCGATCGGCGATTGAGGCCGCGCTGATGTCGCGCGCCGCCGGCGTTACGCGTCGGCCTGCGCGCTGTGCGTGCCGCGCGGCGGACGATAGCCGCCCCAGCGATTCGCGCGCGCGAACGTGCCGACGTCGTTGAAGCGCACGCCGACTTCGCGTAATGCCGCATGCGCGGTGCGCGCGGTCAGTTGCCGGATGTAGAACGGATCGCGCACCACGAAGTGATGGATCGCGTGCGTGCTGCCGAAATTGAAGCAGAACAGCTGGAACGGCAGCATCCACCACGGGTTCAGCACCTGCGTCTGCTGGATCACGTTGCGCGAATCGATGTCGCCGAAATAATGCATGTTCGAGCTGACGAAGTTGATGCAGAAGCTGCGCAGGAAGTTCGGCTGCCAATTTCACGCGCGCGTTCAAGCGCTGGACGGGCGTTGCGCCGAGCGAGCGGCGCTGAACGTCGCACCCGCATCGGGGTGTCGGTTCCCGCGCAGGCGCCGAATCTTTTTCAGACCGTCAGACGATCGCGATCCAGTTCGCGCCGCGTCCGCCCGGCACGCGCGCGTGCAGCGACAGCGTGCCATCGTCCGGCGCGATCGCATACACGGCCACGTGTTCCGACTGTTCGCCGCAGGCGACGAGCCAGCGTCCCGACGGATCGATCGCGAACCCGCGCGGCTGGGTCTCGGTGGGTGTCGCGCGGGTGGGCTCGAACGTGCCGTCTTCGTTGCGGCGATAGCCGAGCAACCGGCTCGACGTGCGCTCGCTGACGTACGCGAAGCGCTCGTCGGGCGTCAGGTGCAGATCGGCGGCCCACACGGACGGTTCGGCGGGAGCGGGCGGGCGCGCATGGCCTTGCGCGAGTTCGGCGACGGCCGGATGGCGCGCGCTCACGTGCGGGTCGCCGAGCCGGCCGGTGTCGGCGTCGCGCGCGAAGGTCGCGAGCGTTCCCCGGAATTCGCTGACGACGACCAGCGTGCGGCCGTCATCCGCGAACCGCAGATGACGCGGGCCGAAGCCGGCCGGCACGCGCGTTTCGCCGTGTTCGACCGCGCGCACGCCGGCGGCGTCCTCGACGAGCGCAAAGCCGAACACCCGATCCGAGCCCAGCGAACTGACGTACGCGAAGCGGTTGTCCGGCGATACGATCACCGCATGCGCGTTCGCGATGCCGCCCGCGACTTGCAGCGGCGTGCCGTCGCCGTCGCGCACGCGCGCCGCGTCGTAGAGGCTCAGCGAACTGCCGCCGTACGACGCGCCGAGCAGCCAGCGGCCGCTGCGGTCGAGCGACAGGTACGCATGGCTCGCGTCGATCGCGGTCGCGCCGATGCGCACGAGCGCGCCCGTGGCGGCGACGCGGAACGCGACGATCGTCGGCTGCTCGCCGCGCGTCGCGACGTAGAGCCGCGCGCGGTCGGCCTGCACGGCGATCGGCATCGCGGCGTCGGCGGCCGGATAACGGGCGAGCGGCGCGAGCGTGCCGTCGCCGGCGAGGGAGAACGTGGCGAGGTCGCCGTCGACGGCATTCGAGACGACGACGGTCAGGCGGTCAGTGTTCGGCATGGCGGAGCATCGAAGCGTGCGTGAAGGATTCGTCGGCCGGCCGGCCGCGCGGCGGATCGCTGCGCCGATGCGTGCGCGCGAACAGCGCGGCGACCGCGGCGACTAGCGAAGCGATCGCGAGCGCATACAGCCCGCCCGTGATCGAACCCGTATGTTGCTTCAGATAGCCGAAGGCCGTCGGCGCGACGAAGCCGCCGAGGTTGCCGACCGAGTTGATCAGCGCGATCACGGCCGCGGCCACGCGCGTGTCGAGATAGCCCTGCGGGATCGGCCAGAACAGCGACGCCGCTGCCTTGAAACCGAGCGCGGCGAAGCAGATCGACGCGAACGACCACACCGGATTCGGCGACGTCGATGCGAACAGTCCGCACGCGGCAAGCACGAGCGCGAACGCGAGCCAGCGCTGCGGATGCTTCCACTTCGACGACAGCACCGCGAAGCCGTACATCGCACCGATCGCGATCATCCACGGAATCGTGTTGTACAGGCCGACCTGGAAATCGGTGAGGCCGCCCATCTTGCGGATGATGGTCGGCAGCCAGAACGTGGCCGCGTAGATCGTCAGCTGGATCGAGAAGTACAGGAAGCAGAACAGCATGATCTGCGGATCGCGCAGCAGCGTGGTCGCGCGCACCGGCACGTTCGAGCGGACGTCGCGCGTCGCGCGCTCGTCGTCGAGCGCGTTCTGGAGCGCCGTGCGTTCTTCCGGCGTGAGCCACGTCGCGTCGCGGATATGCGATTTCAGCAGCAACCAGCTCGCGCCGCACAGCGCGACCGAGAACAGCCCTTCGATCAGGAACATCCACTGCCAGCCTGCGAGGCCGAAGCCGCGGATCGACAGCAGTGCGCCGGTGACGGGCCCGGACAGCACCGACGCGAACGCGGAGCCGCCGAGGAAGATCGCCATCGCCTTGCCGCGTTCCTGCGGCGGCAGCCATTGCGACAGGTACAGCACGACGCCGGGGAAGAAGCCGGCCTCGGCGGCGCCGAGCAGAAAGCGCAGCGCATAAAACGATGTGTCGTTCCACACGAACGCCATCGCGGCCGCGACGATGCCCCACGTCGCCATGATCCGCGCGAGCCAGATGCGCGCGCCGTAGCGCTGCATCAGCAGGTTCGACGGCACTTCGAACAGCGCGTAGCCGACGAAGAACAACCCGGCGCCGAGCCCGTACGCGGCCGCGCCGATGCCGATCGACGCTTCGAGATGGCGATCGACGAAGCCGACGTTCACGCGGTCGATGTAGTTCGCGATGAACATGATCAGCACGAGCGGCAGCACGTGCCACTTCACTTTCGAGACGGCGGACGCGAGCGGGTCGCGGCCGGGCAGGGCGGACGAGGGCGGGTTCAACGGTGTCTCCGGTCGGGCGGCCGCGAACGGGGCGGTAGCCCGCGTCGCGTCTGGGTGGCAGTTTATGTAGTACGTCGTCGTATGACATGGTACGCCGGTGCGTTGGCGATGACGCCGCGGGTTTACCCGGAAATTTTCTTGGTTTTGGAGAAATCCGGCGATGGAAAGCTGAAGTTTTCACATCTGATGACGTATGACATAAAACGACATTGCGTCGACCGTCAGGTGCGGCGCGGGCCCGCCTCGGCGTGAAAGCTCGGGATCGAGGCGATGCATTCGTGCCCGGTACGTTGAGGGAGCCGGGCGAGAGAACCGACCTCGACGGCGCACTGCCCGATATCCGCGTGTTTCGCACGACGGCGCTCAAGCGGGAAGTCGTGCTGCGCATAAAGCGGCAACAGCACGCTCGTGGCGAACGACATGCAGGCGACCCGCAAGCCGTTTGCAGGGCAGCGCCGCTACGCTGTATCGAAGGCGCGCGCGGTTGCGGCACAATACTTGGCGCGCGCGTTCGGCGTGCACGCCAGTTGCGCGAACGGCGGATTTCATGCGTTGACGATGGAGCAACGGATCATGCAGGACAACCAGTACGCGCGGCATGTCTTCGCGTTCAACGGCGACGCGGACGGCCTGTGCGCGCTTCAGCAACTGCGGCTCGCGGAACGCGTGCACGGCACGCTCGTGACCGGCGTGAAGCGCGACATCAGGCTGCTCGAGCGCATCGACGCGGGCGCCGACGACATCGTCACCGTGCTCGACGTGTCGCACGACCAGAACCGCGACGCGTGCGCGCGGCTGCTGCGCGACGGCGCGACGGTCCGTTACTTCGACCATCACTTTGCCGGCGAGCTGCCCGACCATCCGCGCTTCGACGCGCATATCGACATGGCGGCCGACGTCTGTACGAGCGCGATCGTGAACCGCCATCTCGACGGCCGGTACGCGCGCTGGGCGATCGTCGCGGCGTTCGGCGACGAACTGCCGGCGCTCGGCGAGGCGCTGGCGCGCGAGCACGGCGTCGACGAAGCCGAGCGGGGCGTGCTCGCCGAACTCGGGCGCTATCTGAACTACAACGCCTACGGCGAGTGCGTCGGCGATCTGCACTTCGATCCGGCGGCGCTCGCGGACGCGATGCTGCCATGCGTCGATCCGCTCGATTTCGTGCGCGGGACGGCCGTGTTCGCCGCGTTGCGCGACGGCTACCGCGACGACATGGCGCGCGCGTGCGCGCTCGCGCCGCTGCGCGAGGTGCCGGGCGCAACGCTGGTCCGGATGCCCGATCATCCGTGGGCGCGGCGCGCGACCGGCATGCTCGCGAACGAGCGAATGCGCGACGCGCCGCATGCGGCGCTCGCGGTGCTGTCGCCGCGCGCGGGCGGCGGGCTCGTCGTCAGCGTACGCGTGCCCGACGGCCGGCCGATCGGCGCGGACGAGTTCTGCCGCGGCTTCGCGACCGGGGGCGGGCGCAAGTGCGCAGGCGGCATCAACCATCTGCCGGAAGCCGAGTTCGATGCGTTTGCGGAGCGCTTCGAGGCCACGTTCCGGCTCGATTGACGCGATGCATCGTTGACCGGATCAGCCGGTCGCCCCGGCGGGCACGGACGACCGTCGGGCAGCCGCAGCGTGGCTCGCTGCGTTCGGCGTTGCGTCGACCGTGCGCGGTGTGCGGTGTGCCCGAACCGTTCGACGTGCAACACCGTCAGAGCAACATGCCGTGCGTGCGGCCGTCCGGCAGCACGACTTCCTTTGAATTGAAGTGGATCGTGCGGTCGCGTTCGGTGTCGCCGTGGCGTGCCGGCCGTGACGACCGGCGTCGACACCGCGCAGCGCAGCCGCGACAATACGCGTCTCCCTTTGCTTTCGTCATCGAGGTGCCTGCCCGTGTCTGCCAAGCCGTCCGTTGCCCCCGCGATCGTCTGGTTCCGCGACGATCTGCGCGTGACCGATCAGCCCGCGTTGACGCGCGCGGTCGAATCCGGCCGGCCGCTCGTCTGCGTGTTCGTCGACGACACGGGCGCCGGCGCCGGACCCGCGCTCGGCGGCGCGGCGCGCTGGTGGCTGCACGGGTCGCTGGCCGGGCTCGACGCCGCGCTCGCGCGGCATGGCGGGCGCCTGCTGCTGCTGCGCGGCGACGCGCAGCGCGAGATCGAGCGCGTCGTCGGCGACACGGGCGCGGCCGCCGTGTACTGGAACCGCCGTTATGCGCAGCCGCAGCGCGACGCCGACGCGGCGCTGAAGGCATCGCTCAAGGCGCGCGGCGTGACGGTCGAGAGCAGCAACGGCAGCCTGTTGAACGAGCCGTGGGAGGTGCTGACGGGCAGCGGCGGCCCGTACCAGGTCTTCACCGCGTACTGGCGCGCGGCGCGCCGCGATCGCACGGTCGCCGCGCCGCTGCCGGCGCCCGAGCGGATCGCGTTTCATCCATGGTCGCAAGCCGTGCGCGACCGTGCGCTGTCGCTCGACGCACTTGCGTTGCGTCCGCCTGCGCCGGACTGGGCCGGCGGTCTGCGCGACGCGTGGCCGGCGCCCGACGAAGCCGGCGCGCACGCACAGCTCGATACGTTTGTGACGACCGCGCTCGCCGGCTATGCGGATGCGCGCGACCGTCCCGATCGCCCCGCGACGAGCCGGCTGTCGCCGTTCCTGCGCTTCGGCAACGTGTCGCCGCGACAGGTGTGGCATGCGGTGCAGGGCGCCGCGCACGCAGGCGGCGCGGCGTACGCGGCGCACGCCGACAAGTTCCTGAGCGAGCTCGGCTGGCGCGAATTCAGCTACACGCTGCTGTATCACTTCCCGGCGCTCGCGACCGACAACTTCCGCGCGCAGTTCGATGCGATGCCGTGGCGCGACGATCCCGCCGCGTTACGCGCGTGGCAGCGCGGGCGGACCGGCTATCCGCTCGTCGATGCGGGCCTGCGCGAACTGTGGACGACCGGCTGGATGCACAACCGCGTGCGGATGGTCGTCGCGTCGTTCCTGATCAAGCACCTGCTGATCGACTGGCGCGCGGGCGAAGCGTGGTTCCGCGACACGCTGGTCGACGCCGATCCCGCGAACAACGCGGCGAGCTGGCAATGGGTGGCCGGCTGCGGCGCCGACGCCGCGCCGTATTTCCGCATCTTCAATCCGGTCGCGCAGGGGCAGAAGTTCGACCCGGACGGCGCGTACGTGCGGCGCTGGGTGCCCGAGCTCGCCGGCCTCGACGACGCATCGATCCACGCACCTTGGGAAGCGTCGCCGCTGGCGCTCGAAGCGGCCGGCGTACGGCTCGGCGTCGACTATCCGGCGCCGCTCGTCGAGCACTCGGCCGCGCGCGCCCGTGCGCTCGATGCGCTGGCCACGTTGCCGAAGCGCCGCTGACCGTCCGCTCCGGTTTGCCGCATCAATTGCAGAAGGCGACGTGCTCGAGCAGCGCGTAGGCGACGCCCGCATCGAAGTAGGCCGCGCCGCACCACGCGACGAACGCGAGCGTGCCGGCGGCCAGCGCCGCGCGCATCATGCCCATGCCGCGTTCCCCGATGCCGGGCGCGCGACGCGCGCGTCGTCGATCGGCAGGTGCAGTAGCGCCGCGAGCACGCCGAGCGCGATCGAGCCGATCCACAGCGGCAGGTACGAATGCGTCGCGTCGTACACGAGCGCGCCGAGCCACACGCCGAAGAAGCTGCCGAGCTGGTGGCCGAAGAATACGAAGCCGAACAGCGTCGCGATGTAGCGCACGCCGAACATCTGCGAGATCACGCCGTTCGTCAGCGGGACCGTGCCGAGCCACGTGAAGCCCATCACGGCCGCGAACACGTAGACGCTCGTGGGCGACAGCGGCGCGGCGACGAACGCGGCCATCGCGAGCGCACGCACGAGATACAGCACGGACAGCACGTACTTGCGCCGCAGCAGCCCGCCCAGATGGCCGCACGCATAGGTGCCGGCCACGTTGGTCAGCGCGATCAGCGCGAGCGCGACGCTCGCATGGCGCGCCGGCAGCCCGTGGTCGAGCAGGTACGCGGGCAGGTGCGTCGCGATGAAGGCGAGCTGGAAGCCGCACGCGAAGAAGCCCGCGTTCAGCAGCCAGAAGCCGCGATGCGCGAACGCCTCGCGCACGGCTTCACCGATCGACTGTTCGGGGCCGGCGGCGGCGCCCGCCGCCTGCGCGGGCCGGTCGCGCAGCAGCACGGCGAGCGGCGCGAGCAACGCGGCGACGAGCGCCAGCGCGATGAACGCGTGCCGCCAGCCGATGCCGCCGATCAGTTCCTGTGCGACGGGCACCATGCAGAACTGGCCGAGCCCGCCGATCGCGCCGGCAACCCCGAGCGCCCAGCCGCGCCGATCGGGCGGGAACAGGCGGCTCAGCGCGCCGTAGATCGACGCGAACGCCGAGCCCGACAGCGCGATGCCGATCACGAGCCCGGCGCCGACCGTGAACACGCCGGTCGTGGCCGCCTGCGCCATCGTGACGAGCCCGACCGCGTACAGCAGCATGCCGGCGACGATCACGCGCACCGAGCCGAAGCGGTCGGCGATCATCCCGGTGAACGGTTGCGCGACGCCCCAGATCAGGTTCTGCAACGCCAGCGCGAGCCCGAACGCCTCCCGCGACCAGCCGTGGTCGAGCGACACGGGCGCGAGGAACAGGCCCTGCACGTGCCGGATGCCGAGCGCGGCGCCCATGATCAGGCCGCCTGCCAGCACGGGCAGCCAGCGGCGCCGGACTTCCTGCTCGATCGGGGTCATGCGTGTCTCCGGATGAAGGCGCGCGGCGAAACGGTCGCGCTCGATCCGATTAGACGAGCGGGGCGGTCGTCGCTCAAGCGATCATTCGGTCAGGTTGGCATGCGTGACGGGAATGCGAAGGGGCGACGTCGGCTGTCCGCGGTCACGCGCATCCGCACCGTCGGCTCAGGCCGACGTCATGTCGTGCGCGTGCATCGACGCATCGCATTCGGCCGCTTCGGCGAGCATCCAGTCGCGCACGTCGGCGACTTCGCGGCGCGGGGCCGGATCGTGCTGGAACAGCCAGTAGCCGTACGTTTCCGACAGCGTCTGCGTGTGCGGCCCGAGCACCGCGAGCCGGCCGTCGGCGAGCATCGGCGCGACGAGCGCGAGCCGGCCGAGCGCGATGCCCTGGCCGGCGATCGCGGCCTGGATCACCTGATCGTACTGGTTGAAGCGCAGCACGCCTTTCGGGCGCGCGTCGCCGAGCCCGGCCGCGTGCAGGTGCGCGTGCCACTGCAACTGCGGTTGCGGCGGCCCGTCGAATTCGAGCAGCACGTGATCGACGATCGCGGCCGCGCTCGTGACCGGCCGCGCGGCGAGCGCGGGATGCCCGACCGGCATGACGATCTCGTCGAACAGGCGCAGCGCGCCGGCCGGCGCGCGCTCGCGCGGGCAGTAGCGGATGCCGAGGTCGATGCCCTCCGCGCGCAAATCGAGTACCTTGTCGTTCGCGGCGACGCGCAGGTCGATTTCGGGCAGCCGCGCCTGCAGCCGGCCGAGCCGCGGCAGCAACCACAGCGCGGTCACGCCGATGCTGGCGGTGATCGTCACGGGCTGGCGCTCGCGCGCGGCGGCGAGCGACGCGACGGTGTCCTGCAGGCCGTGCAGCGCCGCATCGGCGACGCGGAACAGTCGCTCGCCTTCCGGCGTGAATGAAATCTTCCGGTAGCCGCGCTGCAGCAACGTCACGCCGAGATGCGCTTCGAGCGCATGGACCTGGCGGCTGACCGCCGACTGCGTGACGCACAGATCCTGCGCGGCGAGCGTGATGCTCATGCGGCGGCCGACGGCGACGAAGCCGCGGACGAGATCGAGCGACGGGAGGCGGACGAGTGGCGTTGACATGCGCGTGACTCATGCGAACGGAGCAGCAAGATTGGTTGAGAACGCGGCACGCGTCAAGTTCAATGGAGGCGGGTTGGTTGCGGACGGGGAGGCTGAGTCAGCGTTGACGCGCCAACTCGGACCGACCGCTATGCGTGGGATCCGAGTAAGCGCTAAAGCGCTAACTGGGGTCGACCGCGATGCATGGGACCTCAGTAAGCGCTAAAGCGCTAACTCGGACCGACAGGAGACACGATGACGATTTCGAACGAGGAAAGCGGCGCAGCGCAGGGCAGTCGCGCGGCGGGCGCATTGCCGCCCGAACCCGTGACGCTGCGGGCAGCCGACGGCTACGAACTGCGCGGCCACGTGTGGCGCCATCGCGGCGCCGCCGCAGCGCGGCCCGTGACGGTCATCAACTGCGCGACGTCGGTGCGCTGCGGCTACTACTTTCGTTTCGCGGCCTGGCTGTTCGCGCAAGGGCGCGACGTGCTCGTCTACGACTATCGCGGTATCGGCGGATCGCGTCCGGCGCAGCTCGCGAAGCTGCGCGCGAACTGGCTCGACTGGGGACGGCTCGATTGTGAAGCCGCGCTGCACCATGCGCGCGACGCGTTTCCGGGCCAGCCGCTCGATGTGGTTGCGCACAGCATCGGCGGCTGCGTGCTCGGCCTCGCGGCATCGAACGTGCACGTGCGGCATGCGGTGACCGTCGGCGCGCAGTACGCGTATTGGCGCGACTATTTGCCCGCTGAGCGGCGCCGCATGTGGTGGAAGTGGCATGTCGCGATGCCCGCGCTCGCCGCCGTGTTCGGCTACGTGCCCGCGAAGCGGCTCGGCTGGATGGAGGACACGCCGCGCGGTATCGCGCTGTCGTGGGCGCGTTCGCGGCCGCGTTTCGAGGACGGCTACCTCGGCAGCGTGCTCGACGACGGCGCGGCGAGCCGTGCCGCGTTGCCGGCGCGCTTCGCGGGGCTGTCGGCGCCGATGCTCGCGGTCGGCATCGACGACGACGCGTTCGGCACGGTCGCCGCGATCGAGCGGCTGGTCGGCTACTACACGGGCAGCAACGTCACGCATCTGCGGATCGCGCCGGCCGACATCGGCGTCGACGCGATCGGTCATTTCGCGTTTTTCCACAGCCGCTTCACCGACACGCTGTGGCCGGTCGCGTTGTACTGGCTGCAACACGGCGTGCTGCCGGCCGATGCACCGGGCGTCGTGCACGCGCTGCACCCGACGTCGCGCGGGCGAGTGACGGGGAGCGGCGTGCCGGGCAGGGCGGCGAGCGGGTGACCCAGCGTATGCGAGCGCGACGCGCAGCCTCGTTCGCGTCGCGCGCCCGCAGCAGCAGCCGGACGCCGCCGCGATCGATTAACATCGGACGTTTCGCTCCCATGCACAGACTGCCGCGCGCCGATGTCCATTCCGTCCGATTCCGCTTCTCCCGTTGAAACGCCCCGCGCATGGCGCATGCACGCACTCGACGTGCCGCCCGCCGCCGCGCGCGCCGGCGTGCGGATCGCGCGCATCGATTTCGACTGGCGCGTCCCGCTCGCGTCGCCCGCGTATGCGGCGCTGAGCGACGACGAGCGCGCCCGCGCCGCACGTTTCCTGCGGCACGAGGATGGGGTGCGCAGCGCCGCGACGCGCGCCGCGCTGCGCGACGTGCTCGGCGCGGCGCTCGGCATCGCGCCGCGCGCGGTCGCAATCGTCGTCGACGCAGCGGGGCGGCCGTCGCTGGACCCTGCGCATCGTGCGTCGCTCGACTTCAACGTGTCGCATGCGGGCGCTCATGCGCTGCTCGCATGGGTGCCGGCCGGTCGCGTCGGCGTCGATATCGAGGGCTGCAACCGCGCGACGGACTGGCGCGCGCTGACGCGCGAAGTGTGCGCACCCGCCGAGATCGCATATCTCGACGATCTGCCGTCCGGCGCGCGCGAGGGCGAATTCATGCGGGTGTGGTCCGCGAAGGAGGCGCTGCTCAAGGCGCTCGGCACCGGCATCGTCGGCGGGCTGCGCGCGTTCGCGGTCGTGCCGCCGCGCGACTCGGCGACACCCGCGACGACGATCGTCGACCCGATCGCGCCCGCCGCCGGCGTCGCGGCGTTCGATGCGGCGTGGCTCGATGCGGCGCCCGGCTACGCGGCGTGCGTCGCGTGGACGCGCGCGTAGGCCGAGCGCGACGCGGCGCTTACTCGAGCGGTGCGTCGTTCGGCGCCGCGTAGCGCGCCTTGATCACGTCGCTCATCGGGAAGTCGAACGACAGCCCCTTCGGCGGCACCGGCTTCATGAACCATTTGTCGTACAGCGCATTGATCTCGCCGCTTTTCATCAGCTGCACGAGCACGCCGTCGACGAGGGCCTTGAACTGCGGATCGTCCTTGCGCAGCATGAATCCGTAGGCTTCCGACGATTGCGGCGTGCCGACGAGCTGCCAGTCGGCCGGCTTCGCGGCGAGCTGGCGCACGCCCGCGAGCAGCACGTCGTCCATCATGTACGCGGCCGAGCGGCCCGATTCGAGCGTGAGACGTCCTTCGCCATAGTCCTTCGCGCTGATGATCTGCATACCCATCTTCTTTTCCTCGTTCATCTTGCGCAGCAGGCGTTCGGACGTCGTGCCCTGGTTCGTCACGACCGTCTTGCCGGCGAGATCGGGGAAGTCGCGGATGCCCGAGCTCGTGCGCGTGAGCAGGCGCGTCGTCGCGACGAAGAAGGTGGTCGAGAACGCGACCTGCGCATGGCGCGCGGCGAGATTGGTCGTCACGCCGCATTCGAGATCGACGGTGCCGTTCTGCACGAGCGGAATGCGGTTCTGCGACGTGACCGGAATGAAGCGCACCTGCAGGTCGGGCTTGCCGGTGCGCGCCTTCACCGCGGCGATCACGCGGTCGCACAGGTCCTGCGAGAAGCCGATGACCTTGCCACTCGCATCGACATAGGAGAACGGCACCGACGTTTCGCGATGGCCGATCGAAATCAGGTTGGACTGCCGGATCTTCTCGAGCGTGCCGGACAGCGGCTCGGCGGCGACGGACGCGCCGCACGCGAGTGCGCACGCGGCGACGAGCAGGGGGCGGCCGATGCCGGCGGCGAATCGTGACGGGAAGGGCATGACGGTCTCCGTGGCGAATGAGGATCCACATGTTGCCAAATAAAAAATAAAAGCAACATATGTTAAATCGCGACCCCAACCGGCCGAGCCGGCGGCGCGTGGCGGACATCAGGGAAACTCCCGAGCCGGAATTATGAAAAACGGGTTGTCTAGACAAGTTCCGATGGCTACACTTCAATCCATTCCGAACTTGTCTAGACAGGATTGCTCACATGATTACGTTGACCCCCGGCCATCTGACCCTCCCGCAACTGCGCCGGATCGCACGCGAATCCGTGCAACTGAAACTCGACCCGGCCAGCTTCGCGAAGATCGACGCGGGCGCGAAGGCCGTCGCCGACATCGCCGCGAAGGGCGAGCCGGCCTACGGCATCAACACGGGTTTCGGCCGTCTGGCGAGCACCCACATCCCGCACGACCAGCTCGAACTGCTGCAGAAGAACCTGGTGCTGTCGCACGCGGTCGGCGTGGGCGAGCCGATGGCGCGCTCGTCGGTGCGTCTGCTGATGGCGCTGAAGCTGTCGAGCCTCGGCCGCGGCCACTCGGGCATCCGTCGCGAAGTGATGGACGCGCTGATCACGCTGTTCAATGCGGACGTGCTGCCGCTGATCCCGGTGAAGGGTTCGGTCGGCGCCTCGGGCGACCTCGCGCCGCTCGCGCACATGTCGGCCGTGCTGCTCGGCGTCGGCGAAGTGTTCATCCGCGGCGAACGCGCGAGCGCGCTCGACGGTCTGCGCGTCGCCGGCCTCGCGCCGCTGACGCTGCAGGCGAAGGAAGGCCTCGCGCTCCTGAATGGCACGCAGGCATCGACCGCACTCGCGCTCGACAACATGTTCGCGATCGAAGACCTGTACCGCACCGCGCTCGTCGCCGGCGCGCTGTCGGTCGACGCGGCAGCCGGCTCGGTGAAGCCGTTCGACGCGCGCATCCACGAACTGCGCGGCCATCAAGGCCAGATCGACGCGGCCGCGTCGTACCGCGAACTGCTCGAAGGTTCGCCGATCAACCAGTCGCACCGCGACTGCGACAAGGTGCAGGATCCGTACAGCCTGCGCTGCCAGCCGCAGGTGATGGGCGCGTGCCTCGACCAGATGCGTCATGCGGCCGACGTGCTGCTGGTCGAAGCGAACGCCGTGTCGGACAACCCGCTGATCTTCCCGGATACCGGCGAAGTGCTGTCGGGCGGCAACTTCCATGCCGAGCCCGTCGCGTTCGCGGCCGACAACCTCGCGCTCGCCGCGGCGGAAATCGGCGCGCTGGCCGAGCGCCGCATCGCGCTGCTGATCGACGCGACGCTGTCGGGCCTGCCCCCGTTCCTCGTGAAGGACGGCGGCGTGAACTCCGGCTTCATGATCGCGCACGTGACGGCGGCCGCTCTCGCATCGGAGAACAAGACGCTCGCGCACCCGGCGTCGGTCGACTCGCTGCCGACTTCCGCGAACCAGGAAGACCACGTGTCGATGGCGACGTTCGCCGCGCGCAAGCTCGCCGACATCGCGGACAACACGAAGCACATCCTTGCGATCGAACTGCTGGCCGCCGCCCAGGGCGTCGACCTGCGTGCGCCGTACCACACGAGCCCGAAGCTCGCGCCGGTGATGGAGACGATCCGCGGCAAGGTTGCGCACTACGAGCTCGATCACTACTTCGCACCGGACATCGCGGTGATCGCGAAGCTGGTCGGCGAGCGCGCGTTCGCGAAGGTCGCGCCGTTCTCGTTCGCATCGGAACAGTAAGCCGATGAGTGCGCCGGTCTACCAGGAGATCAAGGATTTCATCCTGGGCCGCATTCACGCCGGCGAGTGGGCGGAGGGCGATCAGGTGCCGTCCGAGAACGAACTGGCACGCGAGTTCAAGGTCGCGCGCATGACCGTCAACCGCGCGGTGCGCGAGTTGACGGCCGAGCAGGTGCTCACGCGCATGAAGGGCGCGGGCACCTACGTCGCGCGGCCGAAGTACGAGTCGACGCTGGTCGCGATCCGCAGCATCTCGGAAGAGGTGGGCGCACGCGGGCATGCGTACCGCGCGAGCGTGCTCGGGCTCGACACGATCCGCGCCGACGATGCGCTTGCCGACGAGATGCAGGTGGCCGTGCGCACGAAGCTGTTTCATTCGCAGGTGCTGCACTTCGAGAACGACGAGCCGGTGCAGCTCGAAGAACGATGGGTGAATCCGGCGGTCGCGCCGGATTACGCCGAGCAGGATTTCACGAACACGACGCCGAACCTGTACCTGATGCGCGCGGCGCCGCTGCAGCGCGTCGAGTACCGGATCGAAGCGGCGGCCCCGGCGCCGGAGCGGCGCGAGCAGCTGCGGATGGACGACGTCGAACCGTGTCTGGTTTTACATCGGCGCACCTGGTCGCAGGGCGTCGTCGCCTCGGTGGCGAATTTGTGGCATCCCGGCAGCCGTTATCGCTTCACCGGGCATTTCTGATTCCTTATTGATCTTCCATTTCCTTCGGGAGCAGTCGTCATGAACCATCCGAAACACATCGATCCCCGTCTCGATCCGACGCGCACGATCCGCGCGCCGCGCGGCAGCGAAAAGACCTGCAAGACCTGGCTGGCCGAAGCGGCCTACCGGATGATCCAGAACAACCTCGACCCGGAAGTCGCCGAGCATCCGCATGCGCTCGTCGTGTACGGCGGCATCGGCCGTGCGGCGCGCAACTGGGAATGCTACGACCAGATCCTCGCGTCGCTGAAGGATCTCGAGGAAAACGAAACGCTGCTGATTCAATCGGGCAAGCCGGTCGGCGTGTTCCGCACGCACAAGGATGCGCCGCGCGTGCTGCTCGCGAACTCGAACCTGGTGCCGCACTGGGCGAACTGGGATCACTTCCACGAGCTCGACCGCAAGGGCCTGATGATGTACGGCCAGATGACGGCCGGCAGCTGGATCTACATCGGCAGCCAGGGCATCGTGCAGGGCACCTATGAAACGTTCTTCTCGGTCGCGAACCAGCACTTCAACGGCGATCCGTCGGGCCGCTGGATCCTGACGGGCGGCCTGGGCGGGATGGGCGGCGCGCAGCCGCTCGCCGCGACGATGGCCGGCTTCTCGATGATCGCGGTCGAATGCGACGAGACGCGCATCGACTTCCGCCTGAAGACGCGCTACGTCGACAAGAAGGCGACGACGCTCGACGAAGCGCTCGGCATGATCGACGAAGCGAAGCGCACCGGCAAGCCGGTGTCGATCGGCCTGCTCGGCAACGCGGCCGACGTGTTCGCGGAACTCGTCACGCGCGGCATCACGCCGGACTGCGTGACCGACCAGACGAGCGCGCACGACCCGATCAACGGCTACCTGCCGCAAGGCTGGACCGTCGCGCAATGGCGCGAGGCGCAGAAGGTCGATCCGCAAAGCATCGTGAAGGTCGCGAAGCAGTCGATGGCCGTCCAGGTGCGCGCGATGCTCGCGCTGCAGGAACGCGGCGCGGCGACGCTAGACTACGGCAACAACATCCGCCAGATGGCGCTGGAAATGGGCGTCGAGAACGCATTCGACTTCCCGGGCTTCGTGCCGGCGTATATCCGCCCGCTGTTCTGCGAAGGCAAGGGCCCGTTCCGCTGGGTCGCGCTGTCCGGCGATCCGGAAGACATCTACAAGACCGACCAGAAGGTGAAGGAGCTGATCCCCGACGATCCGCACCTGCACAACTGGCTCGACATGGCGCGTGAGCGCATCGCGTTCCAGGGCCTGCCGGCACGGATCTGCTGGGTCGGCGTGAAGGATCGCTACCGCCTCGGCCAGGCGTTCAACGAGATGGTCAAGAACGGCGAACTGAAGGCGCCGATCGTGATCGGCCGCGACCACCTCGACACGGGTTCGGTCGCGAGCCCGAACCGCGAAACGGAATCGATGAAGGACGGTTCGGACGCCGTCAGCGACTGGCCGCTGCTGAACGCACTGCTGAACACGGCAGGCGGCGCATCGTGGGTGTCGCTGCACCATGGCGGCGGCGTCGGCATGGGCTTCTCGCAGCACTCGGGCGTCGTGATCGTCGCCGACGGCACCGCCGACGCGCACGAGCGTCTCGGTCGCGTGCTGCTGAACGATCCGGCGACGGGCGTGATGCGCCATGCGGATGCCGGTTACGAACTCGCGCAGCACACGGCCCGCGAAGCCGGCCTGAAGCTGCCGATGCTCGGCCGCTGAGCATGACGGCGCTCGACCAGGCGCCGGTGAACGTGACGACGATCCGCGCGGCGGATCTCGTCGCGTCGCCGTGGAAGAACGGCGGCGGCGTGACGCGCGAGATCGGCGCGTTCCCGCCCGGCGCGGCACTCGATGCGTTCGCGTGGCGCGTGAGCGTCGCGGACGTCGGCACGGCCGGGCCGTTCTCGCGTTTCGACGGCGTCGACCGCACGCTCGTGCTGCTGTCCGGCGCGGGCATGACGCTCGCCGAAGCGGGCGGCACGCGGCACGTGCTCGATGCACCGCTGGCCCGTGCGGATTTTGCGGGCGAGACGGCGATCGACGCGATGCTGCACGACGGCGCGACGCGCGACTTCAATCTGATGACGCGCCGTTCGGCTGCGCGCGGGTCGGTCGACGTATGGCCCGAGGGCACGCACCGCATCGAGCGCGCCGATACCGTGCTGCTGTTCTGCGCGACCGGCGCGGTCGGTGTCGAGATCGACGGCGCGCACTACGCGCTGCAGGAAATGGACACGCTGCGGCTCGACGGGCCGCGGCGTGCGTTTGACGTCGTCGTGAGCGGAAGCGGCGCGCTGCTTGCCGTATCGCTCGCCGTCGGCGAACGAGACTGAACGCATGAAACCGACTGTCTGGCATCACCTGAGGCTGTGTCCGCACGGCCATCCCGACGAGACGATCGACGACGCGGCGATCGCCGTCGACGAAACCGGCACGATCGCGTGGCTCGGCGCATTGTCCGCGCTGCCGCACGGTTATGCGCACTGGCGGCGCGAGGACCTGCACGGCGCGTGGGTGACGCCGGGCCTCGTCGACTGCCATACGCACCTCGTGTACGGCGGCACGCGCGCCGACGAATTCGCGCAGCGCCTCGCGGGCGTCAGCTACGAGGAAATCGCGCGGCAGGGCGGCGGGATCGTGTCGACGGTGCGCGCGACGCGCGCGGCCGACGAGACAGCGCTGTTCGTGCAGGCCGCCGCGCGCCTGCAGCCGCTGCTCGCCGAAGGCGTGACCGCGATCGAGATCAAGTCCGGCTACGGGCTCGACCTCGCGAGCGAGCGCAAGATGCTGCGCGTCGCGCGCCAGCTCGGCGAACGCTTCCCGGTCAGCGTCTATACGACCTTCCTCGGTGCGCATGCGCTGCCGCCGGAATACGCGGGCCGCGCGGACGACTACATCGACGAAGTGTGCGACCGGATGCTGCCGACGCTGGCCGACGAAGGGCTCGTCGACGCGGTCGACGTGTTCTGCGAACGCATCGGCTTTTCGCTCGCGCAGACCGAACGCGTGTTCGAGGCCGCGACGCGGCGCGGGCTGCCGGTGAAGCTGCATGCGGAGCAACTGTCGAATGCGGGTGGCACGGCGCTCGCCGCGCGTTACCGCGCGCTGTCCGCGGACCACCTCGAATTTCTCGACGAAGCCGGCATCGAGGCGATGAAGGCGGCCGGCACGGTCGCCGTGCTGCTGCCCGGCGCGTACTACTTCATCCGCGAAACGCAACTGCCGCCGATCGAGCTGCTGCGCAAGCACGGCGTGCCGATCGCGCTCGCGACCGATCACAACCCGGGCACGTCGCCGCTCGAATCGCTGCTGCTGACGCTGAACATGGGCTGCACGCTGTTCCGCATGACGGTGCCCGAGGTGCTGCAGGGCGTCACCCGCCATGCGGCCGCGGCGCTCGGCCGCGCGGATCGCCACGGCGCGCTCGAGGTCGGTCGCCAGGCCGATTTCGCCGCGTGGTCGGTCGGTTCGCTGGCCGAGCTGGCGTACTGGATCGGCCGGCCGCTGTGCGAGCAGGTCGTACGCGGCGGCACGACCGTGTTTCGCAGGATGAACGGATAGTTTTTGCGACGGACCGGGTTCGGTACGTGACGTACCGGATCCGGGCGACGCTTTGCAGGGGACCGGACCCGGCGCGCAACGGCGCACTCCGGTCGATCGCCGCGAGGCCGGCGCTGGCGCGACGCGCTCGCGCCTGCCGGCCGCGGCACCGGGCCGGACGAGATGCTCAAGCGCTCGATCCGGTCGATGAGGACACGCAATGACCGACACCCTGTTGTTCGCGGACCATGCCTACCTGCCCGATGGCTGGCGCCGCAACGTGCTGCTGCGCTGGGACGCGGCCGGCACGCTGACCGACGTGACGCCCGACACCGACGCACCGGCCGGCGTCGCGCGCGCGGCCGGGCCGGTGCTGCCCGGCATGCCGAACCTGCATTCGCACGCGTTCCAGCGCGCGATGGCGGGGCTCACCGAATACCGCGCGAATCCTGCCGACAGTTTCTGGAGCTGGCGCGACCTGATGTACCGCTTCGCGCTGAAGATCACGCCCGACGCGCTCGCGGCGATTGCACGCTGGCTGTATGTCGAGATGCTCAAGTGCGGCTACACGTCGGTGTGCGAATTCCACTACGTGCATCACGCGCAGGACGGCTCGCGCTATCCGCAGATCGCGGAGCTCGGCACGCGCGTGGTCGATGCCGCGCGCGCGGCCGGCATCGGCATCACGATGCTGCCCGTGTCGTACCAGTTCGCCGGCTTCGGCAACAAGCCGCCGCGCGACGACCAGCGCCGCTTCATCAACACGCCCGACGGCGTGCTCGAACTGCTCGACGCGATGCGTCGCGCGGTGCCCGAGCATGGCGGCCTGCGCTACGGCGTCGCGCCGCATTCGCTGCGCGCGGTGTCCGAGAGCGGGCTGCGTGTGCTGCTCGACGGGCTGCCCGGCGATGCGCCGGTGCACATCCACATCGCCGAGCAGACGGCCGAAGTCGACGACTGCGTGCGCGCGTACGGCGCACGCCCGGTCCAATGGCTGCTCGATCGTTTCGACGTCGACGCGCGCTGGTGCCTCGTGCACGCGACGCACGTCGATGCGGCCGAGACGGCGGCGCTCGCGAAGCGTCGCGCGGTCGCCGGGTTGTGCCTGACGACCGAAGCGAACCTCGGCGACGGCGTGTTTCCGGCCGTCGACTATCTCGCGCAGGGCGGCGTGATCGGCGTCGGCTCGGACAGCCACGCGTCGGTCGAGTGGCGCTCGGAGCTGCGCCTGCTCGAATACGGGCAGCGGCTCGTGCACCGCGCGCGCAACGTGCTGGCGAGCGAGTCGCAGGCGCACGTCGCCGATCGCCTGTTCGATGCGTCGCTCGCGGGCGGGGCGCAGGCAAGCGGGCGACGCATCGGTGCGCTGCGCGCAGGCTGTCGCGCCGACTGGCTCGTGCTCGATCCCGATCATCCGGCGATCGCCGAACACGACAGCACGGCATGGCTGTCGGGCATCGTGTTCGCCGAACATGGCGAGACGCCGGTGCTCGACGTCTACACGGGCGGCGAGCGCGTCGTGAGCGGCCGCCGCCATCGCGACGAAGCCGCCGCGTATGCCGACTACCGCGCCGCGCTGGCGCAACTGCTGCGCTGAACGCGCGACACCCGGCGCACGGTGCGCCGGCCGACTCTTACGGTGAGGCGACATGACTGAACAACCGGCTGTATTCACGCTGAAGCAGGGCACGCTGCCGCTGCTGATCTCGATTCCGCATGCGGGCACGCACATCCCCGACGACATCGCAGCGACGATGACGCCCGGCGCGCGCTTCGTCGACGATTGCGACTGGCATCTGGAGCGGCTGTACGGCTTCGCGGCCGATCTCGGCGCATCGATCCTCGTGCCGTCGCATGCGCGTTACGTCGTCGACCTGAACCGTCCGCCCGACAACGAGAACCTGTATCCGGGGCAGGACACGACGGGGCTCGTGCCGGTCGATACGTTCGACAAGGCGCCGCTGTATCCGGCCAACGCGCTGCCCGGCAACGACGAGATCATGCGTCGCCGCGACCGTTACTGGCTGCCGTATCACGACGCGCTGCAACGCGAGATCGCGCGCCTGAAGGGCGAACACGGCCGCGTGCTCGTGTGGGAAGCGCATTCGATCCGCTCGCACGTGCCGCGTTTCTTCGACGGCCGCCTGCCGGACTTCAACTTCGGCACGTCGAGCGGCGCGAGTGCGGCGCCCGGTCTCGCGGAGGCGCTCGCCGCGCGCGTGCTCGCGCACGGCGGCTACACGGCCGTCGCGAACGGGCGCTTCAAGGGCGGCTACATCACGCGTCACTATGGCGTGCCCGATACCGGCGTCGAGGCCGTGCAGCTCGAGCTGTCGCAGATCACCTACATGGAGGAGACGCGTCCGTACGCGTACGACGAAGCGCGTGCAGCGCGGATCGCGCCGCTGCTGCAGACGCTCGTCGAAACGGCGCTCGCGCATCGCTGAGCACCGGCCGCATGCATGCGGCAGCGCGGCGGGCAGTGCGTTCCGCCCCGTCGGCACATGGCAGGCGAGCCGATGCAATGCACAAAACGGCATCGATCCGCGCGATCGATGCCGTTTTTTTCGTCTGACCGATGGCGTCATCGGCACCTGAAAATTTGACGCAATTTTTCGGTGATATAAGCTGAATGTCAGGAAGTCGTCACGCGCGTACCGGCGGCGAGGCCATCGACGATGGCCGGACTGCGCCGGCATCCGCTGCGAGACATCTTGCTGACGTGTCGCCACGCGGCATAGCGACACGTGTCCTGTCTCCATCAGTCAGTCGAGTACGATCGTGAAAGCCGCCAGCCCTTCGATACGCCGGACGCGAAGTCCGTCGGCGGGCGCGCCGCCTCAGGCCGGGCCGAACCGGCATGCTGATCGCGGCACGCGCGCCACCCCGTTACGCGAGCCTCGCTTCTTCGCCATTTCCCATCGCGGCCCGCGCCGCTTCAATCTCGCGACCGCGCACCTGTCGAGCGCGGTGCAGTGCGACGGCAGCGCATCGTTGTTGCCCTAGCGTCCGTTTCCGCTTCCGTTTTCGCTTCCGTTCCGGGACGCATCGCCCGTTGCCGCAGCATCCGTGCGGCAGGATCGCGCCTGCGCCTGCGCCTGCGCCTGCGCCGCGCGATCGCACGCGCGTGCGACGTACCCGTGAACCTGGATCGTTGCGCGCGCAAGCGTGTCGCGCGCCCTTACCGGAGAGACGTCGATGCGTGAACGCCCGATCGTAGCCGTCACCGCCGACCGCATCCTGCGCGGCGCCCATCCGAACCACACGGCGGGCGAGAAGTACCTCGCCGCCATCGTCGACGGCGCCGGCGCGCTCGCGTTCGTCTTGCCCGCGCTCGGCGCGCGGCAGCCGGCCGACGCGATCGTCGCGGCAATCGACGGACTGCTGCTGACCGGCAGCTATTCGAACGTCGAACCGCATCATTACGGCGGCGCTGCGAGCGTACCCGACACGCTGCACGATCCGGCGCGCGATGCGACCGCGCTGCCGCTGATCCGCGCGGCGATCGACGCGGGCGTTCCCGTGCTCGCCGTCTGCCGCGGCATGCAGGAGCTGAACGTCGCGTACGGCGGCACGCTGCATCAGCGGCTGCATGCGACGACCGGCTTCGACGACCACCGCGAACGACCGGACGATCCGCTCGAACGGCAGTACGGTCCCGCGCATGTCGTGCAGCTCACGCCGGGCGGCCTGCTGCAGCGGATCGCGCGCGGCGCGCAAGAGGCGACGGTCAATTCGCTGCACGACCAGGGCCTCGCGCGCCTGGGCGCGGGGCTCGCCGTCGAAGCGAGCGCGCCCGACGGGCTGGTCGAAGCCGTCAGCGTGCGCGGTGCGCGTGCGTTCGCGCTCGGCGTGCAGTGGCATCCCGAATGGCGCTACGCGGAGCAGCCGCTGTCGCGCGACATCTTCGCGGCATTCGGCGCGGCGTGCCGCGCGCGGATGACGCATCGCCTTCGTGCGGGCGGCGGCGCGACGCCATCGCCGGCCGCATCCGATATCGACATCGACTAACGAGGCCGATCATGCAACCCGAACTGAGCGAATTCCTGCGACAGCACCGCATCACCGAAGTCGAGGCGATCATTCCCGACATGGCCGGCATCGCGCGCGGCAAGATCATTCCGCGCAACAAATTCGAATCCGGCGAATCGATGCGCCTGCCGCAGGCCGTGATGGTGCAGACCGTCACCGGCGACTATCCGGAGGACGGCACGCTGACCGGCGTGACCGATCCCGACATGGTGTGCGTGCCCGATCCGTCGACGATCTGCCTGATCCCGTGGGCAGTCGATCCGACCGCGCAAGTGATCCACGACTGCGTGCACTTCGACGGCTCGCCGGTCGAAATCTCGCCGCGCTACGTGCTGCGCCACGTGCTCGACCTGTACGAGGCGAAGGGCTGGAAGCCCGTCGTCGCGCCGGAACTCGAGTTTTATCTGGTCGACATGAACGCCGATCCCGACTTGCCGCTGCGGCCGCCCGTCGGCCGCACGGGGCGGGCGGAAACGGGTCGCCAGTCGTATTCGATCGAGGCCGTCAACGAGTTCGATCCGCTGTTCGAGGACATCTACGAGTACTGCGAAATGCAGGGCCTCGATATCGAGACGCTGATCCATGAAGTCGGCGCCGCGCAGATGGAGATCAATTTCATGCACGGCGACGCGCTGTCGCTGGCCGACCAGGTGTTTCTGTTCAAGCGCACGGTGCGCGAGGCTGCATTGCGTCACAACATGTATGCGACGTTCATGGCCAAGCCGATGGAAAACGAGCCCGGGTCCGCGATGCACATTCATCAGAGCCTCGCGGACATACGCACCGGGCGTAACCTGTTCGCCGACGAAAACGGCGCCGTGTCGCCGCTGTTCCACAGCTATCTGGCGGGGCTGCAGAAGTACACGCCGGCGCTGATGCCGATCTTCGCGCCGTACATCAATTCGTACCGTCGCCTGTCGCGCTTCATGGCCGCGCCGATCAACGTGCAATGGGGCTACGACAACCGTACGGTGGGTTTTCGCATCCCGCAGTCGAGCCCCGTCGCGCGTCGCATCGAGAACCGGATACCGGGCGTCGACTGCAACCCGTACCTTGCGTTCGCGGCGACGCTCGCTGCCGGCTATCTCGGCATGACGCAACAGCTCGCGCCGACCGAGCCGATCGCATCGGACGGCTACGATCTGCCGTATCAGCTGCCGCGCAACCTCGAGGAAGGCATCTCGCTGATGGCCGCGTGCGAGCCGCTCGCCGGCATCCTCGGCGACAAGTTCGTGAAGGCCTACCTGGCATTGAAGGAAACCGAATACGAAGCGTTCTTCCGTGTGATCAGCTCGTGGGAACGCAGGCATTTGCTGCTGCACGTGTAGACGTGCGGCGCTGTTTGACGGAGAAAACATGACCGATCGAAACGACGCTTTTCCGCAGTACTCGACCGCCGATTTTCGTGCGCTCGACGCCGCGCACCACATCCACCCGTTCTCCGACATGGGCGCGCTCAACCGCGCCGGCAGTCGCGTGATCGTGAAGGCCGACGGTGTCTACCTGTGGGACTCGGACGGCAACAAGGTGATCGACGGGATGGCTGGCCTGTGGTGCGTGAACGTCGGCTACGGCCGCAAGGAACTCGCCGACGCCGCGTATCGCCAGATCCAGGAGCTGCCGTTCTACAACACGTTCTTCAAAACCACGCATCCGCCGGTGATCGAACTGTCGGCGATGCTGGCCGAAGTGACGCCCGCCGGCTTCAACCACTTCTTCTATTGCAACAGCGGCTCGGAAGGCAACGACACCGTGCTGCGTCTCGTGCACCAGTACTGGCGCGTGCAGGGCAAGCCGCAGAAGAAGTACGTGATCTCGCGCAAGAACGGCTATCACGGCTCGACGATCGCGGGCGGCACGCTCGGCGGGATGGGCTACATGCACGAGCAGATGCCGTCGAAAGTCGAGCACATCGTGCATATCGATCAGCCGTATTTCTTCGGCGAAGCGCAGCCGGGCGAGACGCCCGAAGCATTCGGCCTCGCACGCGCGCAGCAGCTCGAAGCGAAGATCCTCGAACTCGGCGCGGAGAACGTCGCGGCATTCATCGGCGAGCCGTTCCAGGGCGCGGGCGGCGTGATCTTCCCGCCGTCGACGTACTGGCCGGAAATCCAGCGGATCTGCCGCAAGTACGACATTCTGCTCGTCGCCGACGAAGTGATCGGCGGGTTCGGGCGCACCGGCGAATGGTTCGCGCACCAGCACTTCGGCTTCGAGCCGGACTTGATCACGATGGCGAAGGGCCTGACGTCGGGCTATGTGCCGATGGGGGCGGTGGGCATTCATGAGCGCGTCGCGCGCCCGATCATCGATAACGGCGAATTCAATCACGGCCTCACGTATTCGGGCCATCCGGTGGCGGCGGCCGTCGCGGTCGCGAACCTGAAGCTGCTGCGCGACGAGGGGATCGTCGAGCGCGTGAAGACCGATATCGGGCCGTATTTCCAGCGCCGGCTGCGCGACGCGCTGGGCGACCATCCGATCGTCGGCGAGATCGCGGGGAGCGGGTTGGTTGCTGGCGTTCAGCTTGCGCGCGATCGTGAGCGGTTCGATGCGAGTGTCGATATCGGCACGATCTGCCGCGACTTCTGCTTCAACGGCAACCTGATCATGCGCGCGACCGGCGACCGGATGCTGCTGTCGCCGCCGCTCGTGATCCGCGAGGCGGAGGTAGACGAGATCGTCGACAAGGCGAAGCGCGCATTCGATGCGACGGCGGAGCGGGTGGGGCGCGTGCGGTAAGTCTCGTTATCTGCAAGCGGGCGCGTCGTCGCATGACGTGGCGCTTGCGTCGCAAACGACGCCAAAACGAAAAGGGCCTGCGTCGTGAGACGCAGGCCCTTGAATTCTTTGGTGGGCGGTACTGGGATCGAACCAGTGACCCCTGCCGTGTGAAGGCAGTGCTCTACCGCTGAGCTAACCGCCCAAAGAAGAATCAAATTATGTCAGAGCTTTTGGGGTTCGTAAAGCCCTTTCTGCAAATTTTTTCAAATAGCCGCAAGCACCGGTTCTCAGGCCGCATGCTCAGCCCGCGAGCGCCGGCAGCGCGTCGATCGATGCGCGCACGTAGCCGGCAAAGCGCAGCGCGACCGGTTCGGCGGTGCCGCTGCGTTTCAGCGCGAGCGTGCGCGATTCGAGCGACGCGTCCTTCAGCGGCACGAACGCGAGCCGGTCGCTTTTCGCCTGCTGCAGCACGCGCGGCACCAGCGCGATGCCCATCCCGAACTCGATCATCGACAGGATCGTCTGCCACAGCCGGGCCTCGTGGCGGATCAGCGGGCTGAATCCCGCGTTCACGCACTGCGCGATGATCAAGTCGTGATAGTGCGGCGCGGCGTCGCGCGGAAACAGGATGAACGGTTCCGTCGCGAGCGCGGCGAGCGCGATCTGCCGGCGCCGCGCGAGCGGATGCGCGGCCGGCAGACAGCACACGAACGGCTCCGCATAGACGGGCGCCGATTCGACGTCGGGCGGAAAGCGGCCCCAGTGCGCATAGCCGAGATCGATCTGGCCGCGCTGGATCGCCTGCACCTGCGTGTGCGTGTTCATCTCGCTCAGCACGACTTCGACGCCCGGATAGTCGGCCTCGAAGCGCCGCACCGCATCGGGCAGCCCGCGATACAGCATCGAGTGGACGAAGCCGATCCGCAGCCGGCCCGCGAGGCCCGATGCGGAGCGCACCGTCAGGCGCTCGGCTTCGGTCGCCTGCAGCAGCAGCCGGCGCGCTTCGCCGAGCAGCACCTCGCCCGCGTTGGTCAGCGCGACGGTCTTGTTGGTGCGCGAGAAGAGCTGCACGCCGAGCGCGTCCTCGAACTTGCGGATGTCGAAACTCAGCGCCGGCTGCGAGATGAACAGGCGCTTCGCCGCGCGCCCGAAATGCAGCTCCTCGGCGACCGCCACGAAGTAGCGCAACTGCCTCAGTTCCACGGTGTCTCCTCCCGGCGTCGGCATCGATAAGCGATATCTATCGTACCGGATAAATCCTGTATTGGACGCTTATCGACCGCACGCCTACGCTCTTCGGAAGGCTTGACGCAGGACCGGCCGGGCGTTGCGGCACGCGGCCCGGGCACCTGCGCAGGCAATCCAGGAGACGCACGCATGAACGACACCGCTCGCACGCCGGACCCCGGCGCATCCAATATCCCCGACAGCCGGGGTCTCAATTTCTTCACCGTCGATCTTGATCTCGGCGCGTTGCTGAAGCTGCATCTCGGCGACGCGCACTATGCCGAACTCGAGCCGCGGCTGCGCGCGCTCGGCGCGCGCGTATCGGGCGAACTCGACGAATGGGCGTCGCGTGCGGACAAGCATCCGCCCGTGCTCGAGCATCGCAACCGGCGCGGCGAGGCCGTGCAGCGGATCGACAAGGATCCGGCGTACGTCGCGCTCGAACGTGTCGCGTATGCGGAACTCGGGCTCGCGTCGCTGAGCCATCAGCCCGACGCGGTGCCGCCGCTCGTCAAGTACGCGCTGACGTTCCTGTTCGTGCAGGCGGAATTCGGATTGTGCTGCCCGGTCAGCATGACCGATTCGCTGACGCGCACGCTGCGCCGCTTCGGCGATCCCGAGCTCGTCGCGCGCTACCTGCCGAGGCTCGCGTCGCGCGACTTCGACACGCTGTATCAGGGCGCGATGTTCATGACCGAGCAGGCGGCGGGCTCCGACGTCGGCCGGATCGCGACGCGCGCGACCCGCGAAACCGACGCGCACGGCGAGACCGTCTGGCGCCTGACCGGCGACAAGTGGTTCTGTTCGAACGCGGACGCCGATCTCGCGATGGTGCTCGCGCGGCCCGACGGCGCGCCGGACGGCATCAAGGGTCTCGCGCTGTTCCTGCTGCCGAAGACGCTGCCGGACGGCACGCGCAACCGCTACCGGATCGTGCGCCTGAAGGACAAGCTCGGCAGCCGTTCGATGGCGAGCGGCGAGATCGCGCTCGAAGGCGCGCAGGCCTACCTGATCGGCGAGATCGGCCGCGGCTTTCACCAGATGGCCGACATGATCAACATGTCGCGTCTGTCGAACGGCGTGCGCGCGGCCGGGCTGATGCGGCGCGCGCTGAACGAAGCGCTGCACGTCGCCGCGCATCGCGACGCGTTCGGCCGCAAGCTGATCGAGATGCCGCTGATGCAGCGCCAGCTGATGAAGATGCTTCTGCCGGCCGAGGCCGCGCGCGCGATGTTCATGCAGATCGCATTGCTGCTGCCGCACGCGGATGCGGGCGACGAGCAGGCGGCGCGCTGCGTGCGGATCCTGACACCGCTGATCAAGTTCCGCGCCTGCCGCGACGCGCGCCGCGTGACGGGCGACGCGATGGAAGTGCGCGGTGGCACCGGCTATATCGAGGAATGGAGCGACGCACGGCTCGTGCGCGACGCGCACCTCGGCTCGATCTGGGAAGGCACGAGCAACATCGTCGCGCTCGACGTCGCGCGTGCCGCGCAGCGCGAACATGCGCTCGACGCGCTGCGCACGTTCCTCGGCGATCGTCTGGGCGCGGCGCCGCTGCCCGACGCGAGCCGCACGGCGCTGCGGCGCATTCTGGCGCGGGCGTGCGATGCGCTCATGCGGGTCGCCGACAAAGGCGACGACGCGCGCGTGCGGCAGGCCGCGTCCGCGCTGTATTACGCGAGCGCGGCCGTGCTGATGGCCTGCGAGGGCGCGCGGCTCGCGCCGGATTTCAGGCGTCTCGCGCTCGCGCACCTGATCGTGCGGCACAAGCTGCTGCCGGTCGATCCGCTCGCGCCGGCATCGCTCGACGATGAATCGGCCGCGTCCGATGCGCTGCTGCGTGGCACGCCGGTGCCGCTCGACATGGCGCTCGACCTGCTGCCGGAGGTCGAACGATGAGCACGATGACGGCGACACAGGCGGCGACGCCGAACACCACGCGCGGCGCACTGGACGGCCTGAAGGTCGTCGACCTGAGCCGCGTGCTGGGCGGCCCGTACTGCACGCAGGCGCTCGCCGACCACGGCGCGACGGTGATCAAGATCGAGCCGCCCGACGGCGACGAGACGCGCGGCTGGGGGCCGCCGTTCCTCGGCGACACGGCCTGGTACTTCATGGGCGTGAACCGCAACAAGGAGGGGCTCGCGCTCGACCTGTCGCACGACGAAGGGCGCGCGATCCTGTGGCGCCTGCTCGAAGACGCCGACGTGCTCGTCGAGAACTTCAAGCCCGGGACGCTCGCGCGCTGGGGGATGGATTACGCACGCGACCTGCAGCCGCGCTTCCCGCGGCTGATCCATTGCGCGGTGACGGGCTTCGGCGACGACGGCCCGCTCGGCGGCCTGCCGGGCTACGACGCGGTGATCCAGGCGATGGCCGGGCTGATGAGCGTGAACGGCGAGCGCGACGGCGCCGCGACACGCATCGGCTTGCCGATCGTCGACATGGTCACGGGGCTGAACGCGCTCGCCGGCATCCTGCTGGCGCTCGCGGAGCGCGAAAAGAGCGGGCGCGGCCAGTCGATCGACGTGGCGCTGTACGACTGCGGCGTGTCGCTGCTGCATCCGCACCTGCCGAATTTCTTCGGGTCGGGCCGCGTGCCGGAACGCAGCGGCAACGCGCATCCGAACATCGCACCGTACGACAGCTACCGCACGGCGACCGTGCCGATTTTCCTCGCGGTGGGCAACGACCGGCAGTTCGCGCGGCTCGTCGCGCATCTCGGGGCGCCGGCGCTCGCCAGCGACCCGCGCTTCGTCGATAACCGCAGCCGCTGCGCGCACCGGCCGCAGTTGAAGGTCGAACTGGAAGCGCGGCTCGCCGCGCACGCGTGCGAGCCGCTCGCGCGCGACCTGATGGCGGCCGGCGTGCCATGCGGGCCGGTGCGCACGGTGGCCGACGTCGCGCGCGATCCCCATGCGCTGCACCGCGAGCTGTTCGTCGAGATCGGCGCGTATCGCGGCACTGCGTCGCCGGTGAAGCTGTCGCGCACGCCGGCCACCTACCGGTCGGCGCCACCCGCGCTCGGCCGCGACACGCGCGCGGTGCTCGACCGTCTCGGCATCGATCGCGCGCTCCAGCAGCAACTGCTCCATGCCGGCGTGCTGAAGGTCGCGCCGGACGAGACGTGACGGGCGAGGGCCCCTGCAGATGAGAGTCGTCCCGAACCGACCGATCGCAACATCGACGGCAACCCCGGGGCAACGCAACGTAGCGCAATCCCGCCAGCCGGCGGCGCAACGCCGGCCGCCCGGCAACGCGCGCGACAGTCGCGCAGCCGAACAAACATGGAGACATCGATGAGCCGTCCGCAATCCCCGCCCGCCGCACAGCCGCGGCCCGGCCGCGCCGCCCTCGCGGCGTTCGTCGGCACCACGATCGAGTGGTACGACTTCTACATCTACGGCACGGCCGCCGCGCTCGTGTTCGGCAAGGTGTTCTTTTCGAGCACGATGGACCCCGGCGTCGCGACGCTGCTCGCGTTCGTCACGTTCTGGGCCGGCTTTGCCGCGCGGCCGCTCGGCGGGATCGTGTTCGGCCATCTCGGCGATCGCGTCGGCCGCAAGACCGCGCTCGTGATCACGCTGGTGATGATGGGGCTCGCGACGACCGGCATCGGCCTGCTGCCCGGCTATGCGTCGATCGGCGTATGGGCGCCCGCGGGCCTCGTCGTGCTGCGCGTGCTGCAGGGCATCGCGGTCGGCGGCGAGTGGGGCGGCGCGGTGCTGATCGCGAGCGAGAATGCGCCGAAGCATCGCAGCATCCTGTATGCGGCGTTCGCGCAGCAGGGCTCGCCCACCGGCAACCTGCTGGCCACGGCCGCGTTCTTCGCGCTGAGCGCGCTGCCGACGCCGTCGTTCCTGATGTGGGGCTGGCGCATTCCGTTCCTGCTGTCGGCGGTGCTCGTGATCATCGGGATGGTGATCCGGCTGCGGCTCGAGGAGTCGATCGACATGCAGCGCGTGCTCGCGCGCAAGCGCACGGTGAAGCTGCCGCTGCGCGACGTCGTGCGCGACCACTGGGTCGTCGTGCTGCTCGCGGCCGGCACGCTGCCGGTGATCAACGTCACGTATTTCCGCAGCACGTTCGCGCTGTCGTGGGCGACCAGGGAGCTCGGTTACGCGCAGGGCACGTTCCTCGGCATCCTGTCGATCTCGCTCGTCGTGCAATTCCTCATGCAGCCGGTCGGCGCGTGGTTCGTGTCGAAAGTCGACATGCGGCGCGCGATGTGCTGGATCCTGATTCCCGAGATCGTGCTGATGCCGGTGATGTTCCATGCGCTCGCGACGCGTTCGTACTGGGTCGCCGTCGCGGGCATGTGCATTTCGACGATTCCGTCGGCGATGTTCTACGGCGCGGTCGGCGGCGTGCTCGCGCGCGTGTTCCCGGCCAACATCCGCTATACGGGCCTGTCGCTTGCGTATCAGTTGAGCGCGCTGGTCGTCGGCGGCGGCACGCCGGTGCTCGCGCAGGCGATCCTCAACGCGACCGGCAGCATCGTCGGCGTCGCGGTCGCGTCGGGGCTCTATGCGCTCGTGTCGCTCGCGTGCATGCTGGCGCTGCTCGATCGCACCGGGTATCGCGCCGACGAACTGTCGAGCGCCGAGCGCAGCGATGCGGCCGAGTGGGGGACCGAGAGTACGGGGGCGGGAAGCCTCGCAGGCGAAGCCGCGCAACCCGACGATCGCGGCACGTTGAAGCCGGCAGGTTGAGCGGGGCAGGCCGGTGCGAGGTGGCGATTCGGCGATTCCGCGGCATCGGGCGCCCGGCGGGCCGCGCGTCGCGTTGCCTTCGCTGGCGCCGGACCACGCATTCCCAAAAGCAAACGGCACCGTGCGATACACGGTGCCGTTTGCCTGGACATCGGCTTCACGTCGCGACGCCGCCGGTACGGCGCGGCCGTCGCGAGTCGCGTTGCTTTAGCCTTCCGTCGGCGGCACGTAGCCGGACGCCTGGTCCGCGCCGTCGCCGAAGAAGTACTTCTCCGTCTGCTTCATCAGGTACTGGCGTGCGCGCGGGTCGGCCATGTTCAGGCGGTTTTCGTTGATCAGCATCGTCTGCTGCTTGAGCCAGCCTTGCCACGCTTCCTTCGAGACGCTCTCGTAAATGCGCTTGCCGAGTTCGCCCGGCAGCGGCGGGAAATCGAGGCCTTCGGCTTCCTTGCCGAGCTTCGCGCATAGGATCATTCGAGCCATCGTGTACTTCTCCTGTAATCGGTCTGGGGGGAAGGGCAGTCGTGCCTGCGCTCAGAGCTGCTTCATCAGCACGAGCGACTTGCGCTGCCAGTTATAGAGTTTGCGGCGGTCTTCCGGCAGGTCGTCGACGCTGACCTTGACGAAACCGCGCTTGAGGAACCAGTGCTCGGTGCGCGTCGTGAGCACGAAGATGTGCGTGAGGCCGCGCGCGCGGGCGCGCTGCTCGATGCGCTTGAGCAGACGTTCGCCGTCGCCCGAGCCTTGCGCTTCCGGCGCGACCGTCAGGCACGCCATCTCGCCGATCTTCTCCTGCTGGTACGGGTACAGCGCCGCGCAGCCGAACAGCACGCCATCGTGCTCGATCACCGAGAAGTGGTCGATGTCGCGTTCGATCTGGTGGCGGCCGCGCCGCACCAGCGTGCCGTCCGACTCGAGCGGCTCGATCAGCGACAGGATGCCGCCGACGTCGTCCGGCGTCGCCTCGCGCAGGCTCTCGAGGTTCTCGTACGAGATCATCGTGCCGACGCCGTCGTGCAGGAACAGTTCGAGCAGCATGCTGCCGTCGAGCGATTGCGGGATCAGGTGCGCGCGGGTCACGCCGCCGCGGCATGCACGGATCGAATGCTTGAGGAAGAATGCGTCGTCGCCCTGGATGTTGCCGGAATCGAGCAGCTCGGCCGCCGCGTCGAGCGACATTTCACGCACCAGCTCGCCTTCGTCGCCGACGATGCCGGGCCCTTCGGTCAGGAAGATGATCTTGTCGGCGCGCAGCGCGATCGCGGCCGCCGACGCGACGTCTTCCATCGACAGGTTGAACGCCTCGCCGGTCGGCGAGAAACCGAGCGGCGACAGCAGCACGAGCTTGCGGCTCGCGAGCGAATGACGGATCGATTCGGCGTCGATCTTGCGCACGATGCCCGTGTGCGCGAAATCGACCCCGTCGAGAATCCCCACCGGCCGCGCGGTCACGAAGTTGCCCGACACGACGCTGATGTGCGCGTGCGCCATCGGCGAGTTCGGCAGACCCTGGCTGATCGCGGCCTCGATGTCGAGGCGCACTTCGCCGGCCGCTTCCTTCGCCGATTCGAGCGCGCGCGCATCGGTGATGCGCAGCCCGTGCGAAAACTCGGATTCGACACCGTGCAGGCTCAACTGCTCCTCGACCTGCGGGCGGGAGCCGTGCACCAGCACGATCTGAATGCCCATCGCCTGCAGCAGCGCGATGTCGGACACGAGCGCATTCAGCAGCCCCTGCTGCACCACCTCGCCGCCGAACCCCACGACGAACGTGCTGTTGCGGAACTTGTGGATATAGGGCGCGACGGAGCGCATCCAGTCGACGAACTGCGCGTGGCTGGCGGCCGAATCGTCGGCGGCCGGCGGCGTCGCGGCGCCGGTCTGGGCGGGAGGGAGGTCGGTTTGGGAATTCATGGGCGGGATTATAATGCGCCCCCATGTCGAATGTTTCTAAAAGTCCCGCGCCGACGCGGGCCAATACGCCGTCGGCGAAGCACCCGGATGGTGCGGCCGATGCGCGCGAGCAGCAGGGCCAGCCGCCGCGCCAGCAGCAGGACAAGCCGGCGGGCAAGCCGGCACCCGCGCCGCGCGGGCCGCGCCATGACGAACGGCGCGGCGACGCGCGCCAGCCGGCCGCGAAGGGCGCGCCGCAGGCAACCGGCGAGCGCGCCCCGCGCCGCGAGCGTGCGGCGCGCGCGGCAGTCCCGCCGAACCCCGTCCCGCCGATCACCTACCCCGAAAGCCTGCCCGTGTCGGGCAAGCGCGACGAAATCGCGCGCGCGATCGCCGGTCATCAGGTCGTCATCGTCTGCGGCGAAACCGGCTCGGGCAAGACCACGCAGTTGCCGAAGATCTGTCTCGATCTCGGCCGCGGCCTCGGCGCCGGCGGCACCGGCCTGATCGGCCATACGCAGCCGCGGCGCCTGGCCGCGTCGTCGACCGGCCGCCGCATCGCCGAGGAACTCGGCACGCCGTTCGGCGAGGTGGTCGGCTACAAGGTGCGCTTCACCGACAATCTCGCGCCGGGCGCGTCCGTGAAGCTGATGACGGACGGCATCCTGCTCGCCGAGACGCAGACCGATCCGCTGCTGAAAGCGTACGACACGCTGATCATCGACGAGGCGCACGAGCGCAGCCTGAACATCGACTTTCTGCTCGGCTATCTGAAGGAGATCCTGCCCCGGCGGCCGGACCTGAAGCTGATCGTCACGTCCGCGACGATCGACGCCGATCGCTTCGCGCGCCATTTCGGCACCGATGAACGTCCGGCGCCCGTGATCGAGGTGAGCGGGCGGCTGTACCCGGTCGAGATGCGCTACCGGCCGGTGGCCGAGGATCGCCCGGCCGTCAAGAACGCCGAAGGCACGGGCGGCCGCGACCGCGTGAAGACCGCACGCGAAGCCGAACGCGACCTGATGGACGCGATCGTCGACGCGGTCGACGAGCTGTGCCGCGAAGGCCCCGGCGACGTGCTGGTGTTCCTGCCCGGCGAGCGCGAGATTCGCGAGGCGGCCGAGGCGCTGCGCAAGCACCATCCGCCGCATACGGAGATCCTGCCGCTGTTCGCGCGGCTGTCGGCGGCCGACCAGGACAAGGTGTTCAAGGCGTCGAACGCGCGCCGGATCGTGCTCGCGACCAACGTGGCCGAAACCTCGCTGACGGTGCCGGGCATCCGCTACGTGGTCGATACCGGCCTTGCACGCGTGAAGCGCTATTCGTACCGGAACAAGGTCGAGCAGTTGCAGGTCGAGTCGATCTCGCAGGCCGCCGCGAACCAGCGCGCGGGCCGCTGCGGCCGCGTGGCCGACGGCGTGTGCATCCGCTTGTACGAGGAAAGCGACTATCAGGCGCGTGCGCGCTTCACCGATCCGGAAATCCTGCGCTCGTCGCTCGCGTCGGTGATCCTGCGGATGAAGTCGCTGCACCTGACCGCGATCGAATCGTTCCCGTTCCTCGAACCGCCGCCCGGCCGCGCGATCGCGGACGGTTATCAGTTGCTCAACGAGCTCGGCGCGGTCGACGACGACAACGCGCTGACGCCGCTCGGCCGCGAGCTCGCGCGGCTGCCGCTCGACCCGCGCGTCGGCCGGATGATTCTCGCCGCGCGCGACCAGCAGTCGTTGCGCGAGGTGCTGATCATCGCGAGCGCGCTGTCCGTGCAGGACCCGCGCGACCGCCCGATCGAAGCGCAGGAGCAGGCCGACCAGGCGCATCGCCGGTTCGCGGACGAGCGCTCCGAATTCCTGCAGTGGCTGAAGATCTGGGCGTGGTTCGAAGAGGCCGTCGCGCACAAGAAGTCGAATCGCCAGCTGATCGACGCGTGCCGGCAGAACTTCCTGTCGCACCTGCGGCTGCGCGAGTGGCGCGACGTCCATTCGCAGCTGCTGACGGTGGTGCGCGAGCACGGCTGGCGGCTCAACGAAGCCGAAGCCACGTACGAGCAGATTCATCTGGCCCTGTTGACGGGCCTGCTCGGCAACCTCGGGATGAAGGCCGACGACGATCCGCATTACCTTGGCGCGCGCGGCATCAAGTTCTACCTGTGGCCAGGCTCCGCGCTCGCGAAGAAGGCCGGCCGCTGGGTGATGGCGGCCGAGCTCGTCGAGACGAGCCGGCTGTACGCGCGCTGCCTCGCGAAGATCGAGCCGGAGTGGGTCGAGAAGATCGGCGCGCACCTGCTGAAGAAATCGCTGTCGGAGCCGCACTGGGAGAAGCGTCCGGCGCAGGTCAGCGCGTTCGAGCGCGCGACGCTGTACGGGCTGCCGATCTACCACCGGCGGCGCGTCGCGTTCGGCAAGCAGGACCCGGCGCGCGCACGCGAGCTGTTCATCCGCGGCGCGCTGGTCGAAGGCGAATTCGACACGAAGCTGCCGTTCTTCGCGCACAACCGCAAGCTGCTCGCCGACATCGAGCAGCTCGAGCACAAGTCGCGCCGCCAGGACGTGCTGGTCGACGACGAGTTGATCTACGCGTACTACGACCACGCGATCCCGGAAGGCATCCATACGGGCGCCGCGTTCGAGCGCTGGTATCGCGACGAGGTGAAGAAGGGCGGCCAGCCCGACGACAAGCAGCGGCTGCTGTACCTGTCGCGCGACGACCTGATGCGCCACGAGGCGGCCGGCGTGACGACCGACCTGTTCCCGAAGCGCGCGACGATGGCCGGCGTCGAGATGGCGCTTACGTACCACTTCGAGCCCGGCACGCCGCGCGACGGCGTGACGCTCGCGGTGCCGCTCTACGCGCTGAACCAGGTCGACGCGCGCCGCTGCGAGTGGCTGGTGCCCGGGATGCTGAAGGAGAAGGTGCAACTGCTGCTGAAGTCGCTGCCGCAGAAGCTGCGCCGGCACTGCGTGCCGCTGCCCGAGTACGCGGCCGGTTTCGTCGAGCGGATGGGGCGCGAGCGCTTCGGCGCGGGCGGCCTCGTCGAGGCGCTGATCGCCGACGTGCGCGGCGAGACGCAGGTCGCGATGAAAACGGCCGACTTCAAGCTCGAGACGCTGCCCGCGCACCTGTTCATGAATTTCAAGGTGATCGACGAGCACGGCCGCCAGCTCGCGATGGGGCGCAATCTCGCGCAGCTTCGCCAGGAGCTGGGCGCGCAGGCGCAACAGCAGTTCCAGAAGATCGCGGCGGCGTCGACGATCGCGACCGGCGGCGACGCGGGCGCGGGCGACGCAGGCGACACGGCCGCGCCTGCCGCCCCGCCGGGTTCGGCGGCGCGAGGCGGCAAGCCGGGCAAGGGCGCGGCGCCGCAGACGGCCGCCCCGGCCGAAACCGGCGCGACCGCGCTGTACGAGAACCTGACGACGTGGAATTTCGGCAAGCTGCCCGAGCTGCTGGAAATCCGCCGGCGCGGCCAGACGCTGTACGGCTATCCGGCGCTCGTCGACCGCGGCACGCATTGCGACGTCGAGGTGTTCGATTCGCCGGAGGAGGCCGCGCGCATCCACCGGGCCGGCTTGCGGCGGCTGTTCGCGCTGCAGCTGAAGGAGCCGATCAAGTTCCTGGAAAAGAACCTGCCGGGCCTGCGCGAGATGGCGATGCAGTACATGTCGCTCGGCACGCAGGACGAGCTGCGCGACCAGCTGATCGACACGGCGCTCGACCGCGCATGCCTGCAGGACCCGCTGCCCGACGACGACGCGAGCTTCCACGCGCGCCGTGACGAGGGCCGCAGCCGCCTGAACCTGCTCGCGCAGGAAATCGCGCGGCTCGTCGGACAGATCCTGGCCGAATACGCGGGGCTCGTGAAGAAGCGCGCGCAGGCGAAGCCGTTCGCGCAGGCCCATGCGGACCTGCAGCAGCAACTGGCCGCGCTGGTCGGCAAGCGCTTCGTGATCGACACGCCTTACGCACAGCTTGCGCATTTCCCGCGCTACCTGAAGGGCATCGCGCTGCGGATCGACAAGCTGAAGGCCGATCCGGCGCGCGACGCGAAGCAGTCGGCCGACCTGCTGCCCCTGGCCCAGCAGTACCAGCGCGCGGTGTCTCAGCGTGGCGGCGTCGCCGATGCGCGGCTCGCGGAATTCCGCTGGCTGCTCGAGGAACTGCGGATTTCGCTGTTCGCGCAGGAACTGCGCACGCCGATGCCGGTCTCTGTCAAGCGTCTGCACAAGGTCTGGGAGTCGATGCAGCGCTAGCGCGACGTCGGTTGGCCGGGCCTGCACCGCGACGCCGGCCGCGGCGGCTCGTCCCGCCGCCGCGGCGTGCGGCGAGGTGACGCACAGGCGGCGCAAAAGCGGCGCAATACCGGCATGGGTCAACCGGAGGGGCCCGCCGAACGTTCTACAATGACCGCTGTTCCACGACGTGAGTCTTCATGCGCACTTTCCTTTCCTTCGGCCGCACGCTTGCGCTGGCCGCCGCCGTGCTGGCGCCCGCCGCACACGCGAATAACGTGATCGTCCTCAATTCGGCCGAAGCGACGCTTTCCCTGATCGACCAGCAGTCCCGCGAGGTCGTATCCACGATGCCGACCGGGAAGGAGCCGCACCATCTGATGGCGACGCCCGACAATTCGTCGCTGATCGTCGCGAATTCGGTCTCGAACAGCCTGATGTTCGTCGATCCGAAGACGGGCAAGCTGCAGCGCACGGTCGAAGGCATCGAGGATCCGTACCAGCTTGGCTTTTCGCCCGACAAGAAGTGGTTCGTGTCGACCGGGCTGCGCCTCGACCGGCTCGACATCTACAGCTACGACGGCCGCGACCTGCATCTCGTGAAGCGCTTGCCGCTCGCGGTGATGCCGAGCCACCTCGCGTTCACGAAGGACAGCAAGACCGCGCTCGTGTCGCTGCAGGTGTCCGGCGAGATCGCGGCGGTCGACCTCGCGACGCAGACGGTCAAGTGGAAGATGCCGGTCGGCAAGGTGCCGGCGGGCCTGTGGATGACGCCGGACGACAAATACCTGCTGGTCGGCATGACGGGCGCCGATTACGTCGCGGTCGTCGACTGGCGCAATCAGAAGATCGTGAAGACGATCCAGACGGGCAAGGGCGCGCACAACTTCCGCTCGCTCGCCGACGGCACGCACGTCGCGATCACGAACCGCGTCGCGAACACGATCAGCATCATCGACGAGATCACGCTCACCAAGGTCGGCGACATCACCGGCCTGCTGCCGGGCCCCGACGACATGGAGCTGTCCGCCGACAAGAAGACGCTGTGGGTGACGTTCCGTTTCGCGAAGAAGGTCGGGATCATCGATCTGGCCTCGCGCAAGCTGGTGCAGACGATCGCCGTCGGCCGCTCGCCGCACGGCATCTACTTCTACGACCGCGCGCCGTGGAAGGCGGCGAACGGCGCGTGACGGGCGGAGGCGAACGATGCTGCACCTGATCGATGCGTTCGTGTCGGACATCCAGACCTGGCTGTACGTCGACGTCGTGCAGCCGCTCCTCTTCAAGTTCAACCTGATGGACTACGACGAGGACACCTACGATGCGCTGTACTGGGTGATCGTCGGCGCGCTGCAGATGGTGCTGATGTTCGCGCTGCTGCGCCCGCTGGAGGCGCTGTTGCCGGTCGAGCGCTGGAAGAACCGCCGCGCGGTGCGGGTCGACGTGATCTACACCGCGATCTCGAAGCTCGGCATCTACACGCTGTTCTTCTTCTTCGCGCTGCAGCCGGTGTTCGACAACCTCCAGGCGTGGCTGCGCCTGCACGGCGTCGCGAACGTGAACCTCGACTATCTGTGGCCGGGCGTGACCTCGCAGCCGATCGTCGCGTTCGCGATCTACCTCGTCGTGCTCGATTTCGCCGGCTACTGGTATCACCGCTGGCAGCACAAGTTCGGCATCTGGTGGGAGCTGCACGCGGTCCATCACAGCCAGCGGCAGATGTCGCTGTGGTGCGACGACCGCAATCACCTGCTCGACGACGTGCTCCAGTCGTGCTTCTTCGCGGCGATCGCGCTGGTGATCGGCGTGACGCCGTCGCAGTTCGTCGTGCTGACCGCGGTCACGAACTTCCTGCAGAGCATCCAGCATACGAATGCGCGGCTGTCGTACGGCCGCATCGGCGAGCGCCTGCTCGTCAGCCCGATCTTCCATCGCCGCCACCATGCGGTCGGCTACGGCCACGAAGGCACCAAGTACGGCTGCAACTTCGGCGTGCTGTTCCCGTGGTGGGACATGATGTTCGGCACCGCGTCGTGGAACCGCACGGTTGAGCCGACCGGCATCCGCGAGCAGGTCGAAGGCGTGTCCTACGGCGAAGGCTTCTGGGCGCAGCACGGCCTCGCGTTCGTGCGGATCTTCCGGCGCCTGTTCCCCGCGAAGCACGGCGCGGCGTCGGCCTGATCCCCATCCCGATCGGGCCTTTCTCCCGGTGAACGACTTTCCCACGCGGCCCGCCTGCGCTTTGGCGCACGCGGGCCGCGTGGTTTATGCTTTCCCCGTTTTTCTCCGTCAATCCAGATTTCATAGGCTCGCATGAACGACCTGCTGCGTTCCTTCGTCCGGGCGCTCGCCAGCGCGCTGCATCCGCGCATGCTGTGGCTCACCCTGATGCCGTTCGTCGTGTCGGCGCTGCTGTGGGGCGTCGTGCTGTGGTTCTCGTGGCAGACGCTGCTGGATCTCGCGCGCGGCGCGCTCGACGGTTTCGTGCTGACGGCCGCGCTGTATCGCGCGTTCGATGCGATCGGCATGTCGCAGCTGCATGCGGTCGTCGCGCCGTTCGTGGTCGTGTCGCTCGCGATCCCGCTGATCGTGCTGACCGTGCTGCTGCTGATCGCGACGATCTCGATGCCGGTCGTGATCAAGCACCTGTCGAACCGGCAGTTCGCGGCGCTCGAGCCGAAGCGGGGCGGCACCTTCCTCGGCAGCGTGGTCAATTCGCTCGGCGCGGCGATCGTCGGCGTCGTGCTGCTCGTCGTCACGATCCCGCTGTGGCTGATTCCGCCGTTCTTCGCGCTGCTGCCGCCGGTGATCTGGGGCTGGCTCACGTACCGCGTGATGACCTACGACGCGCTCGCGCTGCACGCGAGCCGCGACGAGCGCCGCGCGCTCGTGCGCCGGCATCGCTGGCCGCTGATCGGCATCGGCGTCGCGACCGGGCTGCTCGGCACCGTGCCGACCTTCGTGTGGGTCTCGTCGGTCTGGATGATGGTGCTGTTCCCGTTCGTCGCGGCCGCCATGATCTGGGTTTACGCTTTCATCCTCGTCTTCTCGGCGCTGTGGTTCGGGCACTACTGCCTGCGCGCGCTGGAAGACCTGCGCGCGAGTGCGCGCGCCACCGCAATCGACATGGGGCAGGCATGAGCATCGGCATCATCATCATCGGCGACGAAATCCTTTCGGGCCGCCGGCAGGACAAGCATCTGGCGAAGGTCATCGAACTGCTGGGCGCGCGCGGCCTCGCGCTCGACTGGGCCGAATACGTCGGCGACGATCCCGCGCGCATCACCGCGACGCTCGCGCGTGCGATCGCGTCGGGCGACATCGTGTTCTCGACGGGCGGGATCGGCGCGACGCCGGACGACCATACGCGCCAGTGCGCGGCCGCCGCGCTCGGCGTGCCGCTCGAGCTGCATCCGGACGCGAAGGCGTTGATTTCGGAACGGATCCGCGAAACGCACACCGATCCTGCCACGCCGGTCGACTTCGAGTCGCCGGAGAACCAGCATCGCTTCAACATGGGCGTGTTCCCGGCCGGCGCGACGATCATCCCGAACGGCTATAACCGGATTCCGGGCTTCTCGGTCGGCGATCTTCACTTCGTGCCGGGCTTCCCGGTGATGGCATGGCCGATGATCGAATGGGTGCTCGATACGAAGTACGCGCATCTGCATCACGCGACGCCGCATGCCGAGCGCTCGCTGTACGTGTTCGAGCTGCCGGAATCGACGCTGACGCCGCTGATGGAGAAGATCGAGCGCGATTTCCCGGGCGTGCGCGTGTTCAGCCTGCCGAGCGTCGGCGACGCGGAGCGCGGCGGCATCTATGCGCGCCGTCACATCGATCTCGGCGTGAAGGGCGAGCCGGAAGCGGTCGCGGCCGCGTTCGTGAAGCTGCGCGAAGGCGTGCACCTGCTCGGCGGCGACGTCGTCGAGCCCGACACGCCGCGCGCCTGAGCGGCGGCCTGCAACAACCCGGCCGCACCAAAAGCAACGGGCCGCGCAACGCGGCCCGTCATCGGCATGTCATCGCCCGGCTCGACGATGAGGCTGTCGCAACCGGCGGGCGCGGCGCGCCGTCAGGCGCCGATCCACGGCAGTTTGCGGAAGCACCAGCCGTCGACCGTCTTGCGGTGGCCTTCGGCGTCCTTCGCGCCTTCGAAGCCTTCGAGCAGGTCGAACGCCTTCGTGAAGCCGGCCTGCGCGGACGCGACCGCCGCGAGCTTCGAGCGCGCGGCGCTGCGGCACAGGAACAGGATCGGCGTATCGGCCGGGAGGGCCGCCTTCAGTTCGTTGACGAATTCGGCGTTCGGCACGCCGCCCGGGTAGCGCGTCCATTCGACGTGCAGGTACTGGCCGTCGCCGACGAGCGGGCGGCCGATCCAGTCGAGCTCGGCGCGCGTGCGCACGTCGACGAGGCGCGCGGATGGATCGAGCTGCAGCAGTTCGAATGCCTCGACCGGCAGCAGCGCGCCGGCATAGTTGAGCGCGCCTTGTGCGCGGCGTTCGTCGGCCTTCGCGTAAAGCTGGTCCAGCGTACTCATGGCAGGGGTCTCCGTATCGGTCAAACGGCCATTCTAGCGCGACGTCGCTGCACGAACGTCCGGATGCGGCACGGCGCGCGCCGGACACACGCTCACCAAAACGGTGCAGAATGGACGGCGTGCACCAGAATGATCGCGTTGTGCGGATGTGTCCGATCGATTGCACCATATCGGTGCGACGTCGCCATCGCCGGTGCGGCGCCCGGCCCCGGAATCGCGCAGCGAAGCCCCGCTGCGGCGCGGGCCGGCGTGATTCGCGTCGGTTTTGCGATGGTTGGCACGGAAGCTGCTATATAGAATTCGGTCGAATCGGGGCGCGCTGCGCCAAAGCAAGACCCCGGTCAGCTCGATAAACGAGGCGGTTTCCCAGTCCGCCGGAATTGTTCAATCAGGAGAAGAGGTTATGAGTAAAACCGTCGCCGACGTCATGCAGCTCGTGAAGGACGAGGACGTCAAGTTTGTCGATTTCCGCTTCACGGATACGCGCGGCAAGGAACAGCACGTGTCGGTGCCGGTTTCGGCGTTTGACGAAGACAAGTTCGAAAGCGGTCATGCATTCGACGGTTCGTCGATCGCGGGCTGGAAGGGCATCGAGGCGTCGGACATGCTGCTCATGCCGGATCCGAGCGCTGCCTTCGTCGACCCGTTCTATGAAGAGTCGACCCTCGTGCTGACCTGCGACGTGGTCGAGCCGGCCGACGGCAAGGGCTACGAGCGCGATCCGCGTTCGCTCGCGAAGCGCGGCGAAGCGTACCTGAAGAGCACGGGTATCGGCGATACGGCGTACTTCGGTCCGGAACCGGAATTCTTCATTTTCGACTCGGTCCAGTGGAACACGGACATGTCGGGCTGCTTCGTGAAGATCAACTCGGAAGAAGCGCCGTGGTCGGCAGGCAAGGAATTCGAAGGCGGCAACACGGGCCACCGTCCGGGCACGAAGGGCGGCTACTTCCCGGTCGCGCCGGTCGACACGTTCCAGGACATGCGTTCGGAAATGTGCCTGCTGCTCGAACAGCTCGGCATCCCGGTCGAAGTGCACCACCACGAAGTGGCGGGCCAGGGCCAGAACGAAATCGGCACGAAGTTCTCGACGCTGGTTCAGCGCGCCGACTGGACGCAATGGTCGAAGTACATCATCCATAACGTCGCGCACTCGTACGGCAAGACGGCGACGTTCATGCCGAAGCCGGTCGTCGGCGACAACGGTTCGGGCATGCACGTTCACCAGTCGATCTGGAAGGACGGCCAGAACCTGTTCGCGGGCAACGGCTACGCCGGCCTGTCGGAACTGGCGCTGTTCTACATCGGCGGCATCATCAAGCACGCCCGTGCACTGAACGCGATCACGAACCCGACGACGAACTCGTACAAGCGTCTGGTCCCGCACTTCGAGGCACCGGTCAAGCTCGCTTACTCGGCACGCAACCGTTCGGCATCGATCCGCATTCCGCACGTGTCGAACCCGAAGGGCCGCCGTATCGAAACGCGCTTCCCGGATCCGATGGCGAACCCGTACCTGTGCTTCACGGCACTGATGATGGCCGGCCTCGACGGGATCCAGAACAAGATCCATCCCGGCGAAGCCGCGGACAAGAACCTGTACGACCTGCCGCCGGAAGAGGATGCAAAGATCCCGACCGTCTGCGCGGGCCTCGACCAGGCACTCGAAGCGCTCGACAAGGATCGCGAGTTCCTGACCCGTGGCGGCGTGTTCACGGACAGCATGATCGACGCGTACCTCGCGCTGAAGGAGCAGGAGCTGGCGAAGTTCCGCATGACGACGCACCCGATCGAGTTCGAGATGTACTACTCGCTCTAATCGGCGATGGCGCTTCGATTCAGCGCCGTCATGCCGGTTCGTTCCCGTCGCGCGGCTCGCGGCGGGAACGGCGGAGTCTGAAAGGGGACGGCGTCCGGCCGTCCCTTTTTTGTTCCGCCGATTTTCATTTTCTGCCCGGTGAGGCGCGACAAGCACGCAGATGGTTCTGAAGAATCTGATCAAGGCGAAAACGGGGCAGCCCGAACGACTGACGGACGACGAGCGGCTCGCGCGCTCGGGTCTGCTGGCGGGGCTCGAAGCGCTGCCGACGGTCGTGATCGTGCTCGACCGCAAGACGCTGCGGGTCGCGTTCGCGAACCCGTCCGCGGAGGCAATGCTCGACATCTCGCGGCGGCAGCTCGCGCAGCGGCCGTGGGGCGAGATTTTCCCGAACGCGAACGAGCTCGCGTCGACGATCACCGCGATCGGCCAGGAACGCTTTCACGCGACGCACCTCGATACCGTGCTCGATCGGCCCGGCCGCGAACCGCTGCACGTGCATGCGATCGTCGGCTTCCTCGAGAGCGCGCCCGATTTCGTGCTCGTCGAGCTGTTCGAGAACGAACGGCAGTCGCGCACCGATCGGGAAGAGCGCATCCACGACCTGACCGCGGTCAACAAGCAACTGATCCGCAATCTCGCGCACGAGATCAAGAACCCGCTCGGCGGCATTCGCGGCGCAGCCCAGCTGCTCGAATTCGAACTGGGCGAGCGCGAGCGCGGTGAATTGCGCGAATACACGCAGGTGATCATCAAGGAGTCCGACCGCCTGCAGACGCTCGTCGACCGGTTGCTGGAGCCGCACCGGCATCCGCACATCGTCGGCGACGTGAACATCCATGAAGTATGCGAACGCGTACGCGCGGTGATGCTCGCGGAATTCCCGCGCGGGCTCACGATCGAGCGCGATTACGACGTGAGCGTGCCGGACCTGCGCGGCGACAAGGAGCAGTTGATCCAGGCGCTGCTGAACATCGTGCGTAATGCCGCGCAGGCGCTGCGCGAACGGATCGCGCAGGGCGACGCGAAGATCGAGCTGCGCACGCGCATCGCGCGCAAGATCACGATCGCGAAGCGTCTGTACAAGCTGGCACTGGACTTGCACGTGGTCGATAACGGGCCCGGCATTCCGGAGGAGATCCGCGACCGGATCTTCTACCCGCTCGTGTCCGGACGCGACGACGGCAGCGGCCTCGGCCTCACGCTCGCGCAGACGTTTGTCCAGCAGCACGACGGGATGATCGAGGTCGAAAGCCGGCCCGGACGTACCGAATTTCAGATTCTGCTGCCGCTCGACCATTGAGCGGCGGCATTGCGATTCACCCATACCTGACCGACCTATGAAGCCGATCTGGATAGTAGACGACGACCAATCGATCCGCTGGGTGCTTGAAAAGGCACTCGCCCGGGACAGCTTCGCGACGAAGAGCTTCGCGAACGTGCGCGACGCGCTGGCCGCGCTCGACCACGAGACGCCGCAGGTGCTCGTGTCCGACATCCGGATGCCGGGCGGCTCGGGCCTCGAATTGCTGCAGGCGATGCACGAGCGGCTGCCGGGCCTGCCCGTCATCATCATGACGGCGTTCTCCGATCTCGACAGCGCCGTCGCCGCGTTCCAGGGCGGCGCGTTCGAATATCTCGCGAAGCCGTTCGACGTCGACAAGGCGGTCGAGCTGATCCGTCGCGCGGTGGAAGAAAGTCTGCGCGGCGGCGCGCCGCAGGACGAGCGCGTGGCCGAGGCGCCCGAGATGCTCGGCCAGGCGCCCGCAATGCAGGACATGTTCCGCGCGATCGGGCGGCTGTCGCATTCGGCCGCGACCGTGCTGATCACCGGCGAGTCGGGCACCGGCAAGGAGCTCGTCGCGCGGGCGCTGCACCGTCACAGCCCGCGCGCGAACGGGCCGTTCATCGCGCTGAACACGGCGGCGATTCCGAAGGATCTGCTCGAATCCGAACTGTTCGGCCATGAGCGCGGCGCGTTCACCGGCGCGCAGACGACGCGGCAGGGCCGCTTCGAGCAGGCCGAGAACGGCACGCTGTTCCTCGATGAAATCGGCGACATGCCGTTCGACCTGCAGACGCGCCTGTTGCGCGTGTTGTCGGACGGGCAGTTCTATCGCGTAGGCGGTCACAACCCGCTGCGCGCGAACGTACGCGTGATCGCGGCGACGCACCAGAATCTCGAGTCGCGCGTGCGGCAGGGGCTGTTCCGCGAGGACCTTTACCACCGGCTCAACGTGATCCGGCTGCGTCTGCCGCCGCTGCGCGAACGCAGCGAGGACATCGCGCTGCTCACGCGCCACTTCCTGCAGAAGAGCGCGCGCGATCTCGGCGTCGAGCCGAAGCGCGTGTCCGACGACGCGCTCGCGTACCTGACGTCGCTGCCGTTTCCCGGCAACGTGCGGCAGCTCGAGAATCTCGCGAACTGGCTGACCGTGATGGCGCCCGCGCAGACGGTCGAGATCAAGGACCTGCCGCCCGACCTCGTGCCGGCCGGTGCGCCGGTCGTCGCGACGGGCGACGGCGCGGACGTGCACGGTAGCAGCAGCCACGCGACGGCGGCGCCTGCCGCGATCGGTGCAGCGCCGACGGCCGCGCCGGTCGCGAGCGCGGCGAACGGCAGCGCGCCGACCGGCTACCCGCTGTGGGAGCACGGGCTGCGCACTGAAGTCGCGCGGCTGTTGCGCGAGAACTCGGCCGACGTGATGGACGAACTCGCACGCCGCTTCGAGGCGGCCGTGATCCGCGAGGCGCTCGACTTCACGCGCGGCCGCAAGGTCGAAGCCGCGGAGCGGCTCGGCATCGGCCGCAACACGATCACGCGCAAGATCCAGGAACTCCATCTGGAGCCCTGACCGAGCACGATTCGCGGCATGCGCGGGCCCGCGCATGCCGCGATCGGACATAATCGCGGTTTGCACGCCGTTTGCCATCCCGCCGATCCTCCATGTCCGACTCCTTCCGCTGGCCCGCCGGGGCCGACCCGTTCCGTTTCCTCGAAGCACTCGACAGCAAGCGCGCCCGCACGTGGGTCGACGAGCAGAATGCGCGCACGCGCGCCGCGCTGCGCGACGACGATGAATATCGTGCGTTGACCGCGCGTCTCGCGAAAGCGTATCTGCCGCGCGAACGCCCGGTGATTCCGACCCGTTGGCGCGACTGGGCATACGACCTGTGGCAGGACGATCTCCATCCAAAGGGACTGTGGCGCCGCACGCGCTGGGCCGACTGGCGGGCCGGCCAGCCGGCGTGGGAAACGCTGCTCGACGTCGACGCGCTCGGCGCCGAAGAGGGCGAATCGTGGGTGTTCGAGCAGGACGCGATCCTGTATCCGGACGGCGATCGCGTGCTGCTGTCGCTGTCGCCGGGCGGCGCCGACGCGGTCGTCGTGCGCGAATTCGATCTCGTCGAGCGGCGGTTCGTCGACGGCGGGTTCACGATCGACGCGCCGGGCCATCACACGGTCGGCTGGATCGACCGCGACACCGTGTACGTGAGCTGGGATCGCGGCGAAGCGCATGCGACCGCGGCCGGTTATCCGTATGAAGCGCGGCGCTGGGTACGCGGCACCGCGCTCGCCGATGCGCCCGTCGTGTTCAGCGGCGAGCCGGACGACATCAGCGCCGGCGCATGGTACGACCCGATCGACCGCCGCCACGTCGCGTGGCGCAGCGTCGACTTCTTCGACGCGCACGCGTACCGGCTGACCGACGCAGGCGAGTGGGCGCGCTACGACGTGCCGACGCATGTCGAGGTCGGGTTCTGGGAAGGCTGGCTCGTGCTGGAGCCGCGCCTCGACTGGGACTGCAACGGCGTGCGCCACGCGGGCGGCTCGCTGCTCGCGATCCGCGAGCAGGCGTTCCTCGCCGGTGCGCGCGAATTCACGACGTTGTTCGCGCCGCGCCCGACGACGTCCGCCTGTACGTGGACGCACACGCGCACGATGCTGATCGCGAGCTGGCTCGACGACGTGCACAACCGCACGATGCTGTGGCAGCCGAAGCAAGCAGAAGACGGGTCATGGACGTGGGACGCGCGGCCGTTCGACTGGCCGGGCGACGCGCAGATCGACGTCGAACCCGTCGAGTCGACGCTGAACGACGAGGTGTACGTCGACGTCGACACCTATCTCGATCCGCCCGAATGCTGGCTGGCCGATCTTGCCGATCGCGCGGACGATGCGCCGTCGCGCCGCGTGCTGCTCGACCGGCCGCCGGTGCAGTTCGATGCGGCCGGGCTCGTCGTCCGCCGCGCGAGCGCGCGTTCGCGCGACGGCACGGTGGTGCCGTACACGTTGATCGGTCCGCGCGATGCCCTCGATGCACCGGAAGGCAGGGCGCGTGTCGCGCGGCCGTGCCTGCTGTCAGGCTACGGCGGCTTCGCGATTCCGAACCTGCCGGGCTACAGCGATGCGTTCGGCATCGGCTGGCTCGAACGCGGCGGCGTGATGGCGTTCGCGCACATCCGGGGCGGCGGCGAATTCGGGCCGCGCTGGCACGTCGACGCGCAGCGCGAACATCGGCAGCGTTCGTTCGACGATTTCATCGCGGTCGCCGAGGACTTGGCCGCGACCGGCGTGACGACCGCCGCGCAACTCGGAATCGAGGGCGGCAGCAACGGCGGGCTGCTGGTCGCCGCGTGCATGATGCAGCGGCCGGAGCTGTTCGGCGCGGTGCTGTGCCGCGTGCCGCTGCTCGACATGCAGCGCTATCCGAAGCTGCACGCGGGCGCCGCATGGCTCGACGAATACGGCGACCCGGACGATCCGCGCGAAGGCGCGGCGCTGGCCGCGTATTCGCCATATCACCGCGTGCGCGAAGGCGTCGCATATCCGCCGTTGTTGCTGACGACGTCGACCCGCGACGACCGCGTGCATCCCGCTCATGCGCGCAAGATGGCCGCACGCATGCAGGCGCTCGGTCACGAACGGGTGTGGTACTGGGAGAACACCGACGGCGGCCACGGCAGCGCCGACGATCTCGAACGCGCGGAAGCCGACGCAGCCGAATTCGGCTTTCTGTGGGCCCATCTCGGGCCGGCGCCCGCGCGGCGCTGATCGCGCGCGGGCGGCCTGGGGCCTGTTATCGGCGTGAACAGGCCCTGAACGATCAGCCGACGACCGCGACGACCGGCGTGTGGTCGGACGGCTGTTCCCACGTGCGCGGCACGCGATCGACCTCGCACGACGCGCAGGTCGCCGCGAGCGCCGGCGACAGCAGGATGTGATCGATGCGCAGCCCCGCGTTGCGGCGGAACGCCATCATCCGGTAGTCCCACCACGTGAAGGTTTTCTCGGGCTGTTCGAAGCGACGGAACGCATCGACGAAGCCGAGTTCGATCAACTGCGTGAAATGCGCGCGCTCCTGCGGCGACACGAGATTCTGGCCTTCCCATTTCGCGGGATCGTGCACGTCGCGGTCTTCCGGCGCGATGTTGTAGTCGCCGAGCAGCGCGAGCTTCGGGTAGCGCTGCAGCTCGGTGCGCAGCCACGCCTGCAGCGCGTCGAGCCACTGCATCTTGTAGACGAACTTGTCGGAGTCGAGCGCCTGGCCGTTCGGAAAATACGCGGACACGATGCGCACGCCGTCGACCGTCGCGGCGATCACGCGCTGCTGCGAATCCTCGAAGCCGGGGATGTTGCGCACGACGTCCGATTCGTCGACGGCGAGCGTGTCGCGCACGAGGATCGCGACGCCGTTGTAGGTCTTCTGGCCGGTGAACCAACTGCGGTAGCCGGCCGCCTCGAGATCGGCGCGCGGGAATTTCTCGTCCGGCAGCTTCAGTTCCTGCAGGCACAGTACGTCGGCGCCGCTTTGCGCGAGCCAGTCGAGCACGTGCTGTTTGCGGACGTTGAGCGAGTTGACGTTCCAGGTGGCGATTTTCATGAACGGGAGGGTGCGTGCGGCGTGAATGCGAAGGCCGCCATCTTACCGCGAGCATGGGGTGCGAACGCGTGCGTCATGCGGGCTCGCGCATGTGTCACGCATCGCCGCTTGGGCAACGGAAGCAGAAATTGTGACAAAAGTATTGACGTGAGTACTTCCTCACCCTATAATTTATTTCTCTGACGCGGGGTGGAGCAGTCTGGCAGCTCGTCGGGCTCATAACCCGAAGGTCACAGGTTCAAATCCTGTCCCCGCAACCAAGCACACCAGGCGATGTGCCGCGCAATTGACCGATGCGCACTTCGTCTACGAAAAACCCGGCTCCGTGCCGGGTTTTTTGTTTTTCGCGTCCGTCTTCGTTATTTCGGTGCGCCCGGGCTCCCGGGCAAGAAGCCGTTCTCGAGCAGATAGGTGGTCGTGTTGACCAGCGTGGCCCGCGCGTTCGGCGTGCCCGACAGCGCCGCGCACTTGTCCTGGCCCGTATTCAGCCGGATCGACCGTTCGGTCGTCGGGTAGTCGACGTCCTTCAGATAGAAATGCGGCAGCGACGTCATGTAGCGCGCATACGGCACGCATGGCCGCTGCATCGGGTCCCTCGACGCGGCGTTGAACGGAAAGTACTCGTCGAACAGATAAGCCGAACTCGACAGGCCGCCCCAGTCGGCCGGCACGGCAATGCTGCCGGTCGGCGTCGTCGCGCCGGTGGCGACGTCGGTGATGAAGCCGTCGACGGTCGAGCGCCCGTCGCTGCGATTACCCTGCGTCACGGTGACCTGCAACCGGTAGGCGTGGCCCGTTTTCCACGGGTAGGCGATCGAGCACGAGGTGCCGGAGCCGCCGTCGGCGCCGCCGCGGCAATTCGCCGACAGCGGCGTCGTGCCGGTGCCGAACGCGCTGAAGATCACCACGTTGCTGCTTTGCGTGCGTGGCTGGATACCGGTGTAGATCGCGTGGCCGCCATGTTGCGACGACAACTGGTTGGCCCAGTAGTAGCTCGCGTTGACCTGGGTCGGCACGACCTCGGGCGTGATCTCCCACGTCATGCGATCGAAGCCGTCCCGGGGCGTCGAGGCCGCCGATGCGGTGATGTTGGGGTCGGCGTGCGCGGTGAGCGTGAACGATACGGCGAGCAACGCGCCGAATGCGGTGTTCAGTTTTTTCAATTTCCTGTTTCCTGTTGGTGGAAAAGAGACTGCGACGAGCAGGGTCGATTGAGCGCCGCTGCTCGCGTACCAATTTGCGGTCACTTTATTACCAATGAATAACCAGTCGTGTCGGCGCGCCCGCGCGAGCCGCGTTGGGTGATTCGCGGGCCGTGCGCGCCAGGCCCGTGTGGCGGGCGAGAGCACGGAGTCGCGCGCGCGGCGAGGCGCGCCTCGGGAGACTGAATCCTGCCGCGCGGAACAATGCGGTGATACCTTCAGGCGGCGATTGTCGTTCAGCGCCGGCGTGCGTCGTTCAGCGCGCCGCCCATTCGACGGCCGCCTTCGCATGCAGCGCGGTCGTATCGAATACCGGCAGCGGCGAATCGTCCGCGCCGATCAGCAGCGTAATTTCCGTGCAGCCGAGGATCACGGCCTGCGCGCCGCGTTTTGCCAGTTCGTCGATGACCGACACGTACGTCACGCGCGATTCCGCCGAGATCACACCGTGGCACAGCTCGTCGTAGATGATCCGGTGCACGTCGTCGCGCCCGCGTTCGTCCGGCGTCAGCACGTCGAGCCCGAACTTCTCGCGCAACCGCTCCGCATAGAACGGCAGCTCCATCGTGTAGCGCGTGCCGAGCAGGGCGACGCGCTCGACGCCCGCGTCGCGCAGCGCGCTGCCGGTCGGGTCGGCGATGTGCAGGAACGGCAGCGTCACCGCGGCTTCGATCGCCTCGTGCACGCGATGCATCGTATTGGTCGTCAGGACGACGAGATCGGCGCCGGCCGCTTCGAGCTGCCGCGCGGCGTCGGCCATCCGTTCGCCGAGCGCGGCCCAGTCGTGCGTGCGCTGCCGCGCTTCGATCTCGGCGAAGTCGACCGTGACCAGCACGCTCTTCGCGTTGTGATGGCCGCCGTGCAATGCCTTCGAGTGCCGGTTGATCATCCGGTAGTACTCGGCCGACGATTCCCAGCTCATGCCGCCGATCAGTCCGATCGTCTTCATCTGACACCCCTGCGTTTCGTGTATCGCGGCAGACGAGTATAGGCGCCGCTGCACGTGCCCGGCCGGTACGATCCGCGCAAACCCGGCCAGTACGGCGCCGCCGGGTGGGGGCCGGGCTCCGGGCGGCAGGCTCCGGCCATACGCGGCAGTTGAAACCGGCACTGTGTTTTTGTACAGTATCGGCACCGTGAGCCCGACCACCATCCCGCCTGCCGATCCGCCCGCGCCGCCGCCCGGCGACGCGCCACCGCGCATGCGCAAGATCATCCACTGCGACTGCGACTGCTTCTACGCGTCGGTCGAGATGCGCGACGACCCGTCGCTGCGCAACCGGCCGCTCGCGGTCGGCGGCCGGCCCGACCAGCGCGGCGTGATCGCGACCTGCAACTACGAGGCGCGGCGCTACGGCGTGCATTCGGCGATGTCGTCGGCGCTGGCGATGCGCAAGTGCCCGGACCTGCTGATCCTGCCGTCCGCGATGGACAAGTATCGCGCGGCGTCGCGGCAGATCATGGCGATCTATCGCGACTACACGCCGGACGTCGAGCCGCTGTCGCTCGACGAGGCGTACCTCGATGTCAGCGGGTCGGAGCGTTGCCAGGGCAGCGCGACACTGATCGCGCGCGAGATCCGCGAGCGGGTGCGCGATACGGTCGGCGTGACCGTGTCGGCGGGCGTCGCACCGAACAAGTTCATCGCGAAGATCGCGTCCGACTGGAACAAGCCCGACGGGCTGTTCGTCGTGCGGCCGCACGAGATCGACGCGTTCGTCGCGGCGCTGCCGGTGCGCAAGCTGCACGGGGTCGGCAAGGTGACGGCCACGCGGCTCGACCGGCTCGGCATCCAGACCTGCGCGCAGCTGCGCGACTGGCCGCTGATCGACCTGCACCGCGAGTTCGGCGCGTTCGGGCGGCGGCTGTACGAACTGTCGCGCGGGATCGACGAGCGGCTCGTGCAGGCCGACCAGGAGCGCAAGTCGGTCAGTGTCGAGACGACCTACGTGACCGACCTGACGACGCTCGAGCAATGCGCGGACGAAATCCGACGCCTCGTCGTGCAACTCGACGCGCGGATCGAGCGCGCCGGCGCCGCGCGGTCGATCCGCAAGCTGTACGTGAAGATCCGCTTCGCCGATTTCCAGCGTACGACGGTCGAGTGCGTGGCCGACGCGACGAATGCCGAGACGGCCGTCACGCTGCTCGCGAAGGGGTTGTTGCGGCGCGCGCAGCCGGTGCGGCTGCTCGGCGTCGGCGTGCGTATCGACGAGGACACGGCCGAGCGCCACGGGCAATTCCTGCTGTTCGACGACGAAGCGGGCGACGACACGCCCGCGCCATGAAAAAAGGCACCGCCGAAGCGGTGCCTGTCGATGCAGCCGGAACAGCCGGAAGGGCCGGGCGGCGCGCTCAGTGCGCGGACGCGGCCATCCCGTTGTGGCGCAGCAGCGCGTCGATCTGCGGTTCGCGGCCGCGGAACGCCTTGAACGACTCCATCGCCGGACGGCTGCCGCCGACCTCGAGGATTTCGCGGCGATAGCGCGTGCCGGTTGCCGCGTCGAGCACGCTGCCGCTGGTGGCGGCCGCTTCCTCGAACGCCGCGTACGCGTCGGCCGACAGCACCTCGGCCCACTTGTAGCTGTAGTAGCCGGCCGCGTAGCCGCCCGCGAAGATATGGCTGAACGTGTTCGGCCAGCGCGAGAACGCCGCCTGCGGGATCACGTGATAGCGCTCGTTGATCTCGCGCGCGAACGCGGTCACGCCGGTGGCGCCGGCCGGGTCGAAATCGACGTGCAGCAGCATGTCGAACATCGAGAACACGATCTGGCGCAGCGTACCGAGCCCGCTCTGGAAGTTCTTCGCGGCGATCATCTTGTCGAACAGCGCGCGCGGCAGCGCGGCGCCCGTATCGACATGCGACGACATCGACGACAGCACGTCCCATTCCCAGCAGAAGTTCTCCATGAACTGCGACGGCAGTTCGACCGCATCCCATTCGACGCCGTTGATGCCCGACACGCCGAGCTCGTCGACGCGCGTGAGCATGTGGTGCAACCCGTGGCCGAATTCATGGAACAGCGTGATGACCTCGTCGTGCGTGAAGCACGCGGGCTTGCCGCCGACCGGCGCGGAGAAGTTGCAGGTCAGGTACGCGACGGGCGTCTGCACGTCGCTGCCGCGCTTCGCGCGCGAACGGGCGTCGTCCATCCACGCGCCGCCGCGCTTGCCTTCGCGCGCGTACAGGTCGAGATAGAACTGCGCGACGAGCGAGCCGTCGCGGTTCTCGACGCGGAAGAAGCGCACGTCCTTGTGCCATACCGGCGCGTCGTCCGGCTTGATCTTCACGCCGAACAGCGTTTCGGTGACGGTGAAGAGGCCCTTCAGCGCGGCCGGCTCCGGGAAGTACTGCTTGACCTCGTTTTCCGAGAACGCATAGCGCTGCTGGCGAAGCTTTTCGGCCGCGTACGCGACGTCCCACGGCGCGAGTTCGGTCAGGCCGAGCGCATTCGCGGCGAACGTGCGCAGTTCGTCCCAGTCCTTGTCCGCGTGCGGGCGGGCGCGCGTCGCGAGATCCTCGAGGAACGCGATCACCTGCTGCGGCGATTCGGCCATTTTCGGCGCGAGCGACACTTCGGCGAAGTTGCGGTAGCCGAGCATCTGCGCCTCTTCGCGGCGCAGCTTCAGCGCGTCGGCGACGATCGCCGTGTTGTCCCATTCGGCCTTGCCGTCGCCATACTGCGGCCCGAGCTCCGACGCGCGCGTCGCATACGCGCGGTAGAGCGTCTCGCGCAGCGCGCGGTTGTCCGCGTACTGCAGCACCGGGAAGTACGACGGGAAATGCAGCGTGAATTTCCAGCCTTCCTTGCCGTCCTTCTGCGCGGCTTCGCGGGCGGCCTCGATCGCGTCGCCGGGCAGGCCGGCCAGCTCGGCTTCGTCCTTCGCGAAGTACGCGTACGCATTGGTCGCGTCGAGCACGTGATCGGAGAACGCCTTCGACAGCGCGGCCTGCTGTTCCTGCAATTCCGCGAAGCGCGGCTTCTGGTCCTCGGGCAGCTCGGCGCCCGACAGGCGGAAGTCGCGCAACGCATTGTCGAGGATCTTCTTGCGCTCGGCGGACAGCGTCGCGTATTCGGCGCTCGCGGCGATCGCCTTGTACTTTTCGTACAGCGCGAGATTCTGGCCGACGCTCGACCAGAACTCGGTCACGCGCGGCAGGTTTTCACCGTAGGCAGCCCGCAGTTCGGGCGTGTCGGCGACCGCATTCAGGTGGCCGACGATGCCCCATGCGCGGCCGAGCGGCTCCGTGGCTCGCTCGACCGTCTCGACGACGGCGGCCCAGGTCGACGGCGTGTCGCTCGCGCTCGCCGTTTCGACCGCGCGGCTGGCGGCATCGAGCAGCGTATCGAGCGCGGGCGTCACGTGTTCCGGGCGGATCTCGCCGAAACGGGGCAGGCCGGAGAAGTCGAGGAGCGGATTGGTGTTGGCGCTGGCGGACATTAAGACTCCCTGTCTGTTGCCGGATGAACCGGGGTGAAAAGGGTGAGGCGCGACGAAGCAGCGCCCGATACCGACATTATTGGGGCGCATCGCGCGCTTTCCAATCGTTAGTTTCTAATGACGCGATTGACGCAGGGTCGGATGCGGGCGGCCGGCGAGGTGCGGCCGGAGAGGTGCGGCCGGCGAGGTGCGGCCGGCGAGATGCGGCCGGCGAGGTGCAGCCGCGCGATGGCGGCTGGCGAGGCGCCGGCGCGCTGAACCGCGCGCCGGCTGGGCAAAGGCAGTGTCAGGCTGCGGAGGCCGCCGCGCGTTCGGCGGATTCGATCGTGTTGATCAGCAGCATCGTGATCGTCATCGGGCCGACGCCGCCCGGCACCGGCGTGATGTAGCCGGCGACTTCCTTCACGCCCGCGAAATCGACGTCGCCGCACAGCTTGCCCGCGTCGTCGCGGTTCATGCCGACGTCGATCACCGTCGCGCCCGGCTTCACCATGTCGGCGGTCAGGATGTTGCGCTTGCCGACCGCGGCGACCACGATGTCGGCCTGGCGCGTATGTGCGGCGAGGTCGCGCGTCTTGCTGTGGCAGATCGTCACGGTCGCGCCGGCGTCGAGCAGCATCATCGCCATCGGCTTGCCGACGATGTTCGAGCGGCCGATCACGACCGCGTTCGCGCCTTGCAGCGCGATGCCGTGCGCTTCGAACATCTTCATCACGCCGTACGGCGTGCACGGGCGGAACAGCGGCTTGCCGGTCATCAGCGCGCCCGCGTTCGCGACGTGAAAGCCGTCGACGTCCTTTTCCGGCGCGATCGCCTCGATCACCTTGTGGCTGTCGATATGCGCGGGCAGCGGCAGCTGGACGAGGATGCCGTGGATCTTCGGGTCGCGGTTCAGCGCGTCGATGCGCGCGAGCAGGTCGGCTTCCGACAGCGTGGCCGGGTACGCATCCTTCAGCGAGAAGAAACCGTTGTCCTCGCACGCCTTGATCTTGTTGCGCACGTAGACTTCGCTCGCCGGGTTCGCGCCGACGAGGATCACCGCGAGACCGGGCTGGTGGCCGCGCGCGGTCAGCGCGGCGGCGCGTTCGGCGGCCTGGGCGCGCAAGGTCTTCGAAAGGGCGTTGCCGTCGATGAGGAGGGCTGTCATGGTGGTGGGTCCTGCCGGGAAGTTGGAATGCGGGCGTACGGCGCCCGAAGCGCCGTAGCAAAGCACGTAATTATACCGTTCGCCTGCTGCCGTCCGACAGCGAATCAACGGGAAGCGTCATGGCCGCGGCGCGCGTGCGCCGGGAGGAACGGCCGCCGCCGCGCGAGTGGGCCGCATCGCGCGGGGCGGCAAACGCCGGTTGCGGGCCGGGCAGCCGGGGCGGGCCGTGCCGCCGCGGCCGGAGCACCCGCTCAGGCCTGTTTCTTCGACAGCGCGAGGCGCAGCAGGTCGGCCACCGTGTTGACGTTGAGCTTTTCCATGATGTTCGCGCGGTGCGCCTCGACCGTCTTGATGCTGATGCCGAGATCGTCGGCGATCTGCTTGTTCAGGCGGCCCGCGATGATCCGTTCGAGCACCTGCTGCTCGCGCGCGGTCAGCTTCGACAGGCGTTCGCTCGCGGCGCGCTGCTCCTGGACGCTCTTGCTTTCGCTTCGGGCCTTGTCGAGCATCCGCTCGACGAGCTTGCGCAGCTCGGCTTCGTCGAACGGTTTCTCGATAAAGTCCATCGCACCCTTTTTCATCGTCGACACGGCCATCGGCACGTCGCCGTGGCCGGTGACGAAGATGATCGGCAGCGCGGCATTGTCGGCGATCAGGCGTTCCTGCAATTCGAGGCCGCTCATGCCCGACATCCGCACGTCGAGGATCAGGCACGCGATCTGGCCGGCCTGCTGCGCCGGCTGGTACGCATCGAGGAACTGCTCGGCGCTCGAGAAGCATTGCACGCGATAGCCGTTCGCCTCCAGCAGCCAGCGCAGCGAGTCCCGTACGGCCTCGTCGTCGTCGACGACAAAGACGGTTTCCTGAGTGGTGGTGACAGGGCTATTCATAGTTCTCCCGTAACGGTATGTGATGCCGATGCCTCGCGCCCCCCTTGGCCGAGATCAGCGGGTTCCCCAATGGGCAGGCTGCAGTGGAACGTCGCGCCGGAAATGCGGCCGTCCGGCTCGACGTTGTTGACCACCCACAGACGCCCCCGATGCGATTCGATGATCGAACGGCAGATGTTCAGCCCCATGCCCATGCCATCGGACTTGGTGCTGTAAAACGGTTCGAACAGGCGCTCGGCGGTCGCTTCGTCGACGCCCGGGCCCTGGTCGATCACACGGATGTCGACGAAGCCCGCATCGATGTCGGCGACGACGCGGATCACGCCGTCCACCGACGCCGGTTTCACGTCGGCCATCGCCTCGGCTGCGTTCTTCATCAGGTTCACGAGCACCTGCTCGATCAACACGGGGTCGACATAAATAATAGGCATTCTTGCGAGGATTTCCGTGACGATCCGGATTCTGCGCTTCCTGGCCTCGATTTCGGCGAGCCCGACCGCGTCGGCGACGATGTCCGCGACCCGCGCCGGCTGGCGCTTCGGCTCGCTGCGCTTCACGAATTCGCGGATCCGCTTGACGATCATCCCCGCGCGCAGCGCCTGCTGCGCGGTCTTCTCCAGCGCCGGCTGCAGCGTCTCGGGCGTGCCGCGGCCGCTCTTGACGAGCGCGAGCGTGCCCGAACAGTAGTTGTTGATCGCGGCGAGCGGCTGATTCAATTCGTGAGCAATCGACGACGCCATTTCGCCCATCGTCATCAATCGGCTCGTGAACTGCAGCTTTTCTTCCTGCTGGTGCGCGAGTTCCTGCGCCTTCTTGCGGGTCGTGATGTCGGTCGCGATCTGCATCTGCGCGAGGTGGCCGTCCACCCACTGGATGTACTGGCGGCGCACCTCGAACCACTTCTGGATGCTCTCGACGTACACCTCCTGCGCGTCCGCCGTGCTGCTTGTCAGCGCGGCGGCCGGCAGGCCCGCGAACGCGTCGACCATGTCGATCGAGTCGGACGACGCCTGCGCGCGGTCGAAGCCGCCGCCCGACAGCTCCAGATGGCCGTCCGGACGGATGCCGAACAGGTGGCGGTAGTAGCGGTTCGCGAACAGCAGCTCGGCTTCGTCGGCGGCGAGCACCGACACCGCGGCGTCGAGGCTTTCGAGCACCGTCGTGAAGCGTTCGTGCGCGGCCGCGAGCTCTTCGCGCGCGCGCTTCGGCTCGGTGATGTCGGTCATCGACGACATCCAGCCGGTCTGGCGGCCCGAACTGTCGATCAGCGGCGACACGTACAGGCGCGCATGGAACAGCGTGCCGTTCTTGCGCCGCACGCGCAGCTCGAAGCCCGAACTCGGCGCCTTGCCGCGCAGCGTCATGTCGAGCTGGCGCTGCATTTCCGGGTACGCGTCGCGCGGCCAATACGGGAACGGCGCGACCTTGCCGACGAGATCGGTCTCGTCCCAGCCCGTCATCCGGCAGAACGCGGGGTTCACGTGCGTGATGCGGCCGTGCATGTCGAGCACGCGCATGCCGATCAGCACCGAGTTTTCCATCGCGCGGCGGAAGAACGCCTCAGCGTACAGCGCCTGCTGCGCCTCGAAGCGCTGGCGCGTGTGCTTCCACAGGCTCCAGAGGCTCCATAGCACGAAGCACGACAGCCCGGCGACGAGCCACACGAGCGTGTTGTTGGTCAGGTTCGTGAGCTGCGGGAACGCGTACACGCGCACCGTCAGCCCTTGGCCGGGCGGGTCGAGCGGGAGATCGTAGTGCGAGTCGCGCGGCAGTCGCGGGCGCGTCGACGTGGACGACAGCTCGCGGTTGTTCGAGTCGGTGATCGAGATCTTGTACTTCGACGACAGCTCCTGCGGAATGTCGTGCTTCAGGATCCCTTCGACCGAGAACACCGCGGCGAGCGAGCCGAGATATTCGCGGTCGCCGCGCATTACCGGCGTCTGCAACGTGATGAAGCCGTTGCCGAACTCGTCGTAGATCAGCGGCGAATACGCCTGGCGGCGCGTGCTGCGCGCCTCGTCGTACGCGCCGCGCACCGCGTCCTGCATCTGCGCGTCGCCGGGCTTCGCGAGCCGTTGGCCGAGCAGCGGTGGATGCACGGCCGGCCAGCGCTGCACGCCCGGCGCCGTGTACCAGTTCAGGTAGAGGATTTCCGGATGCGTCTGCATCACGTCCGCGACCGCCATCTGGAACGCGTTCTGATCGAGGCGGCCGGACGCGAGGTCGCGCGACAGCGCCTGCAGTTGTTCCTGCGCGCCCGTCATCGACAGGCGGATCTGCTGCTGGGCCCACGCGACGTTGCGAAACAGGGTGTCTTCCTGCTGCTGCTGTTCGCGCCGGTTGAGGCTCCACAGGATGAGGCTCATCACGACGAGGAACACCAGGATCGACAGCAGCGGCGTCAGCAAATAGGAATTGGACCACCACGGTCCGTGGTGCCAACGGGACGGCTGCGACTCCGCCGGCGGGCCCGGCGGTCGCGCCGAGCGTGCGAAAAGCCGATCGGTCAACATGGCAGGATTGTAGCGCAGCGCAATACATGGAAAACCGATACCGGATATGTTGAACGGAAACGGTTTTGTTCCGACGAGACGGGCCGCGGAGCCCCGAAATATGGGTGCAGCGCAGCAATATTTCGCATCATGAGAAAAGATCTCACGATTCGAAAATTTTGTTGCGCAGGCCCGTCCACGCTCATTACAATCCGTCGGAGCTTGCCCGCAGCCGGCCGCGCCGCGTCGTCTGCACGAGAGCGATCCTCACATTCCAGGACCCAGGAGACGAGAATGTCCGCTGTACCGAACGAAGTGATGAAGTATGTCGCCGCCGAACGTGACGACGACCCGCAAGAAACCGTCGAGTGGCTGGAGTCGCTCGATGGCGTGATCTCCTCCGTGGGCACTGGCCGCGCGCATTACCTGATCGAAAAGCAGATCGAATTCGCCCGCATGCACGGCGAACACCTGCCGTTCTCCGCCAATACCCCGTACATCAACACGATTCCGCTCGAAGCACAGGCGAAGATTCCGGGCGACCAGGACATCGAGCACCGCATCCGTTCGTACACGCGCTGGAACGCGCTGGCGATGGTGCTGCGCGCGGGCAAGGACACGAACGTCGGCGGCCACATCGCATCGTTCGCGTCGGCCGCGACGCTCTACGACGTCGGCTACAACCATTTCTGGCACGCGGCGTCCGACCAGCATGGCGGCGATCTCGTGTTCGTGCAGGGCCACTCGTCGCCGGGCGTGTACTCGCGCGCGTTCCTGCTCGGCCGCCTGAAGGAAGAGCAGCTCGACAATTTCCGTCAGGAAGTGGACGGCAAGGGCATTTCGTCGTACCCGCACCCGTGGCTGATGCCGGACTTCTGGCAGTTCCCGACCGTGTCGATGGGTCTCGGCCCGATCATGGCGATCTACCAGGCACGCTTCATGAAGTACCTGGAATCGCGCGGCATCGCGAAGACGGAAGGCCGCAAGGTGTGGGCGTTCCTCGGCGACGGCGAGACGGACGAGCCGGAATCGCTCGGCGCGATCGGCATGGCGAGCCGCGAGAAGCTCGACAACCTCGTGTTCGTGATCAACTGCAACCTGCAGCGTCTCGACGGCCCGGTGCGCGGCAACGGCAAGATCATCCAGGAACTCGAATCGGAATTCCGCGGCGCCGGCTGGAACGTGATCAAGGTCATCTGGGGCAGCCGCTGGGATGCGCTGTTCGCGCGCGACAAGTCGGGCGCGCTGATGCGCCGGATGATGGAATGCGTCGACGGCGAATACCAGACGTACAAGTCGGAGTCGGGCGCGTACGTCCGCGAGCACTTCTTCAACACGCCTGAACTGAAGGCGCTCGTCGCCGACTGGTCGGACGACGACATCTGGGCGCTGAACCGCGGCGGTCACGATCCGCACAAGATCTACGCGGCGTTCCACGAAGCGACCAACACGAAGGGCGCGCCGACCGTCATCCTCGCGAAGACCATCAAGGGCTACGGGATGGGCGAGTCGGGCCAGGCGATGAACATCACGCACCAGCAGAAGAAGCTGCCGGTCGAGCAACTGAAGAAGTTCCGTGACCAGTTCCGCCTGCCGATCACCGACGAGCAGATCGCCGACGTGCCGTATCTGAAGTTCGAGGAAGGCTCGAAGGAACTCGAATACATGCGCCAGAAGCGCATGGACCTCGGCGGCTACCTGCCGCACCGCCGCGAGAAGGCGACGTCGCTGCCGGTGCCGGCGCTCGACGCGTTCGAGCCGCTCTTGAAGGGCACGGGCGAAGGCCGCGAGATCTCGACGACGATGGCGTTCGTGCGGATCCTGAACATCCTGCTGAAGGACAAGGCGCTCGGCAAGCGCGTCGTGCCGATCGTCCCGGACGAATCGCGTACGTTCGGCATGGAAGGCCTGTTCCGCCAGATCGGCATCTGGAACCAGGAAGGCCAGAAGTACGTGCCGGAAGATTCCGACCAGCTGATGTTCTACAAGGAATCGCAGACCGGCCAGATCCTGCAGGAAGGCATCAACGAAGCGGGCGGCATGTGCGACTGGATCGCGGCGGCGACGTCGTATTCGACGCACGGCGAGATCATGGTGCCGTTCTACATCTTCTATTCGATGTTCGGCTTCCAGCGCATCGGCGACCTCGCGTGGGCCGCGGGCGACATGCGTTCGCGCGGCTTCCTGCTGGGCGGCACCGCGGGCCGTACGACGCTGAACGGCGAAGGCCTGCAGCACGAAGACGGCCACTCGCTGCTGTGGGCGGCATCGGTGCCGAACTGCGTGAGCTACGACCCGACGTTCGGTTATGAACTCGCGGTGATCGTCCAGGACGGCCTGCGCCGCATGGTGCAGGACCAGGAAGACGTGTACTACTACATCACGGTGATGAACGAGAACTACGAGCACCCGGCGATTCCGCAGGGCGAGCACGTGGCGGCCGACATCATCAAGGGCATGTACGCGTTCAGGAAGGCCGACGCCGACAAGAAGGCGCCGCGCGTCCAGCTGCTCGGCGCGGGCACGATCTTCAACGAAGTGATCGCCGCCGCCGACCTGCTGAAGAACGACTGGGGCGTCGCCGCCGACCTGTGGAGCGTGCCGAGCTTCACCGAACTCGCGCGCGAAGGCCATCAGGTCGAGCGCTGGAACCTGCTCCATCCGACCGAGGAGCGTCGCCTGTCGCACGTGCAGAAGTGCCTGAAGGACACGCAGGGCCCGGTCATCGCTTCGACCGACTACGTCCGTGCGCTGGTCGACCAGATCCGCGGCCAGATCGATCGCCGCTTCGTCGTGCTGGGCACCGACGGCTTCGGTCGTTCGGACACCCGCGAGAAGCTGCGTCACTTCTTCGAAGTCGACCGTCACTGGGTCACCGTCGCCGCGCTCAACGCGCTGGCCGACGAAGGCACGATCGAGCGCAAGGTGGTCGCGGACGCGATCGCCAAGTACAACCTCGATCCGTCCAAGCCCAACCCGATGACCGTTTAACGCACACGCCGTGTGATGCCGCGCGCCGCTCCCGCGAGGAGCGCGCGCGGCCATGGAGACAGAAACAGATGAGTCAAGCGATCGAAGTGAAGGTGCCGGATATCGGCGATTACAAGGACGTGCCGGTCATCGAGATCGGCGTGAAGGTCGGCGACACGGTCGAGCCCGAGCAGTCGCTCGTCACGCTCGAGTCCGACAAGGCGACGATGGATGTGCCGAGCCCGGTCGGCGGCGTCGTGAAGGAAATCAAGGTCAAGGTCGGCGATTCCGTGTCGGAAGGCTCGTTGATCATCCTGCTCGAAGGCGGCGCAGGCGCGCAGGCGAATGGCGCGGCCGCGCCGGCCGCGGCTCCCGCTCCCGCAGCAGCGCCGGCACCGGCCGCCGCCGCGCCCGCTGCCGCACCGGCCGCGTCCGGCGGCACGCTCGAAGTGAAGGTGCCCGACATCGGCGACTACAAGGATGTCCCGGTGATCGAGATCGGCGTGAAGGTCGGCGACACGGTCGAGAAGGAACAGTCGCTCGTCACGCTCGAGTCGGACAAGGCGACGATGGACGTGCCGAGCCCGGCCGCCGGCGTCGTGAAGGGCATCTTGGTCAAGGTGGGCGATTCGGTGTCGGAAGGCACGCTGATCGTGCTGCTCGAAGCCGCTGGCGCACCGGCTGCAGCCGCACCGCAGGCCAGCGCGCCGGCGCCGGCCGCGGCCGCCCCGGCGCCCGCCGCCGCACCGGCACCCGCGAAGGCTGCGCCGGCACCGGCCGCCGCCGCTCCGGCTCCGGCCGCCGCGCCGTCGGGCGAATATCGCGCGAGCCACGCATCGCCGTCGGTCCGCAAGTTCGCACGCGAACTCGGCGTCGAAGTCGCGCGCGTGCAGGGCTCGGGGCCGAAGGGCCGCATTACGAAGGAAGACGTGACGGGCTTCGTGAAGGGCGTGATGACGGGCCAGCGCGCGGCGCCGGCCGCGGCAGCCGCGCCGGCAGGCGGCGGCGAGCTGAACCTGCTGCCCTGGCCGAAGGTCGACTTCTCGAAGTTCGGCCCGTTCGAGGCGAAGCCGCTGTCGCGCATCAAGAAGATCTCGGGCGCGAACCTGCATCGCAACTGGGTGATGATCCCGCACGTCACGAACAACGACGAAGCGGACATCACCGAGCTCGAAGCGCTGCGCGTCCAGCTGAACAAGGAACACGAAAAGGCGGGCGTGAAGTTCACGATGCTCGCGTTCGTGATCAAGGCGGTCGTCGCCGCGCTGAAGAAATTCCCGACCTTCAACGCGAGCCTCGACGGCGACAACCTCGTGTTCAAGCAGTACTTCCACGTCGGTTTCGCGGCCGATACGCCGAACGGCCTCGTCGTGCCGGTGATCCGCGATGCGGACAAGAAGGGCCTCGTCGACATCGCGAAGGAAATGAGCGACCTGTCGAAGGCCGCGCGCGAAGGCAAGCTGAAGCCGGACCAGATGCAGGGCGGCTGCTTCTCGATCTCGTCGCTCGGCGGGATCGGCGGGACAAACTTCACGCCGATCATCAACGCGCCGGAAGTGGCGATCCTCGGGTTGTCGCGCGGGCAGATGAAGCCGGTGTGGGACGGCAAGCAGTTCGTGCCGCGGCTCATGCTGCCGTTGTCGCTGTCGTATGACCATCGTGTCATCGATGGCGCCGAAGCCGCGCGGTTCAATGCGTATCTCGGCGCGTTGCTCGGGGATTTCCGTCGCATCATTCTTTGATGAGATGAGGGGCTCGCGGGGGCGTGGTTTCGTGTCTGTTCTCCACGCTCTTGTCGTTGAACCTGTTTTGCCAACGGTCTGCTAGCGTCGCCCCTGCGCGGGGCGGCGGTCACTTTTCTTTGTCTTCCAAAGAAAAGTGACCAAAAGAAAGGCGCGTCCTTGGGCGGACGGCAAAGGTGGTCCTGCCCAACGTCGCGTGCTCTTGTCAGGCCGCATGTCGTCAGGTTCCGTCTTTCCGCCGGTCCCTCCCTCTCTCTCTGCAGCTATTCAAGAAGGGGACAGTCATGAGTCTCATCGAAGTCAAGGTTCCGGATATCGGCGATTTCAGCGGCGTCGATGTCATCGAAGTCAACGTCAAACCCGGCGACGTGATCGAAGAAGAGCAAACGCTCATCACGCTCGAATCCGATAAAGCCTCCATGGAAGTGCCCAGCGACGTCGCCGGCACCGTCAAGGAAGTCAAGGTCAAAGCCGGCGAGAAAGTCTCGCAGGGCACCGTCATCGCCATCGTCGAAGCGTCGGCAGGCGCAGCCGCTCCCGCGAAAGCGCCCGAAGCGCCGAAGCCCGCAGCCGCCGCACCGGCTCCGGCCGCAGCCGCGCCGGCACCCGCGCCCGCGCCGCAAGCCGGCAGCTACAGCGGCGCCGCCGACATCGAGTGCGACATGCTCGTGCTCGGCGCCGGCCCCGGCGGCTACTCGGCCGCATTCCGCGCCGCCGACCTCGGCATGAAGACCGTACTCGTCGAACGCTACTCGACGCTCGGCGGCGTGTGCCTGAACGTCGGCTGCATCCCGTCGAAGGCGCTGCTGCATACGTCGCTCGTCGTCGAGGAAGCCGCGGCGCTCGCGTCGCACGGCATCACGTTCGGCAAGCCGCAAGTCGATCTCGACAAGCTGCGCGACTTCAAGGGCGGCGTCGTCAAGAAACTGACGACCGGCCTCGCCGGCATGGCGAAGGCGCGCAAGGTCGAAGTGGTCACCGGCGTCGGCGCGTTCGTCGATCCGTTCCACATGGAAGTGCAGGGCGAAAACGGCAAGAAGGTCGTCAAGTTCAAGCAGGCGATCATCGCCGCGGGCTCGCAGGCCGTGAAGCTGCCGTTCATGCCGGAAGACCCGCGCGTCGTCGATTCGACGGGCGCGCTCGAACTGCGCCAGCTGCCCAAGCGCATGCTCGTGATCGGCGGCGGCATCATCGGCCTCGAAATGGCGACGGTCTACTCGACGCTCGGCGCCGAGATCGACGTCGTCGAAATGATGGACGGCCTGATGATGGGCGCCGACCGCGATCTCGTGAAGGTCTGGGAAAAGTACAACGCGAAGCGCTTCGGCAACGTGATGCTGAAGACCAAGACGGTCGGCGCGGAAGCGAAGGAAGACGGCATCTACGTGAAGTTCGAGGGCGAAAAGGCGCCGGCGGAAGCGCAGCGCTACGACCTCGTGCTCGTCGCGGTGGGCCGCAGCCCGAACGGCAAGAAGATCGGTGCCGACAAGGCCGGCGTCGCGGTCACGGATCGCGGCTTCATCGACGTCGACAAGCAGATGCGCACGAACGTCCCGCACATCTTCGCGATCGGCGATATCGTCGGCCAGCCGATGCTCGCGCACAAGGCCGTGCATGAAGGCCACGTCGCCGCGGAAGCCGCGCACGGCGAAAAGGCGTACTTCGACGCACTGCAGATCCCGTCGGTGGCCTACACCGATCCGGAAGTGGCGTGGGCCGGCAAGACCGAGGACCAGTGCAAGGCCGAAGGCATCAAGTACGGCAAGGCCGTGTTCCCGTGGGCCGCTTCGGGCCGCGCAATCGCGAACGGTCGCGACGAAGGCTTCACGAAGCTGATCTTCGACGAGGAAACCCATCGCGTGATCGGCGGTGCGATCGTCGGCCTGAACGCGGGCGACCTGATCAGCGAAGTGTGCCTCGCGGTCGAGATGGGCGCGGACGCGGAAGACATCGGCAAGACGATCCACCCGCACCCGACGCTCGGCGAATCGGTCGGCATGGCCGCCGAGCTGTACGAAGGCGTCTGTACGGACCTGCCGCCGCAACGCAAGAAGTAACAGTAACGCGACCGGCATGGCCGGCCACGCGCCGGCCACGAAAACGCCGCCGCCCGGGCAACCGGACGGCGGCGTTTTGTTTTGCGTGGCGCGCGACAGGCTCGATGGTGGCGGGCAGTTGGCCGCCCGCCCGGCACATTCCGGCGCCAGAAACGAAAAAGCCGCGCTGGGCGCGGCTCTTTCAGGAGCAGGGGACGCTTACGCGGCCGGCTTGCTCGAACGACGTGCGGCAGCGGCGGTTGCAGCCTTCGTTGCGACGGCAGCAGCGGCGTTGAAGTTCGTTTCAGCGATTTCCACCGCTTGCTTCGTGGCCTTCTGAACCGTTTCGTACGTGGTGTTCGCAGCGTTCAGCGCCGACTTCAGTGCGGCGACAGCCGTTTCCGAACCGGCCGGGGCGTTCTTCGCGACGTTGTCGACGAGTGCCTGGACCTTCTTGTTCTGCTCGTCGAATTGCGCTTCGGCGACCTTCGCGAACTCGGCTTGCGTCGACGATGCGATTTCGTACAGGTGACGGCCGTACGACAGCACCTTTTCCGCGACCGGCTGCGACAGGCTCGCTTGCAGCGCGATCAGTTCCTGCGCGTCCTTCACCGACAGCAGACGCTGCGCGTTTTCCTGGCCTTCGGCCAGCGTCGACTTCACGACTTGCAGGTTGAGTTCGATCAGCTTTTCGACGCCTTCGAACGCCTTGGTCGTCAGACCGAACAGGCTTTCGAGGTTGGCTTTTTGGGCGGCGGCGATTTGCTCGGGGGTCAGCAAGGACATGTCAGGCTCCTGAAAAGCGATCGCGTCGATCGCAGGATAAAGGGCACTACGCTGGGGAACTTCGGCGCCGCGTGCTTTGTGCAACGCAGCAATGAGGCCTATTTTAGGGCAGAGAGCACGGATGTCAAGCACTTTTTGTGCGTTGCACAATCGCGACAAATTATCGATAAAACAACGAGTTATCGCACCCGTGCGGAATCGGTTTCATGCGTGTTCCCACATGGTGCGCACGGCGCCGGGGAAAACGCGCCGCACCATGATCACGCACCGGTAAACCTGACAGGCCCATGGAACGTTATCCTTCTGTTCCTGTCGAAAAACGCGCCGTTTCGATGCGCGTGCCGTGGCGACGTGCCGCCGTCACGGCCGAGACCGGCGCCCTGGGCACGCCGAGCATCGGATACGTACTTTCCCCGCTTTAAATTGCCGCCGAAGTGACGTTATCTCAATTAACCGCGTGGTAATCGGGAGACGGGCGCTGTCGGGCAGTGCGTCCCATCGATTTTTTCGATGGGAACGGAAGGGTCGATTGGCCGGAGGTTGGCCGACTCTTACATTCCGGTTTAAAGACGATCGGTAAGTGCCTAATATTGCTCTTTTTTTCAGCTTTAACTACACTTGCGGAAACCTCCCGCCCGCTTTGTCCAGACCCCAATGAAAGCCGAATCGTTTTCACCGCGCAGATTGTTGCAGAGCATGACGCTCGGCACCGCTGTGTCGGTCGCAGTCGCGTTGCTCGCGACCACCGCGTCCGTCACGCCTGCCGACGCCTTCGCCGCCACTGCGAAGACCCAAGCCGCCAAGAAAAAGGCCGTCGCTCCTGCTTCGTCAGCGAAGAAGAAGTCGGCCCGGGCGACCTCCGACAAATCCGCCAAGGTCGCCGACGCCGATGCGCCGCGCGCGAAAGCGTCGCGCAAGCGCGTGACGCTCGCGGCGAACAACCTGCATGGCGGCCATCGCGGCGCGGTGCGCAAGGTCGCGTTCCAGCCGCGCCGTCCGACGGTCGGCCAGGCGTTCGGCCTGCACGACACGCCCGACGCGCTCGCGCTGCGCTCGAGCGTCGCGTACGTCGTCGACCAGAATTCCGGCGAGCCGCTGTTCGACAAGAATTCGCACGCGGTCGTGCCGATCGCGTCGATCTCGAAGCTGATGACGGCCATGGTCGTGCTCGACTCGAAGTCGCCGATGACCGATCAGCTCGAAGTCACCGACGAAGACCGCGACTACGAGAAGGGCACGGGCTCGCGCTTGTCGGTCGGCTCGGTGCTGTCGCGCGAGGACATGCTGCACATCGCGCTGATGGCGTCGGAAAACCGCGCGGCCGCCGCGCTGTCGCGCTACTACCCGGGCGGTCGTCCGGCGTTCATCGCAGCGATGAACGCGAAGGCGAAGTCGCTCGGCATGACCGATACGCATTTCGAGAATTCGACCGGCCTGTCGAGCTCGAACGTGTCGAGCGCGCGCGATCTCGTGAAGATGGTCAATGCAGCGTACCAGTACCCGATGATCCGCCAGTTCTCGACTGATCGCACCTACGAGGTGTACACGGGCAAGCGCAACCTCGTCTACAACAGCACCAACGCGCTGATCCGCGGCAACGGCTCGTGGGACATCGGCCTGCAGAAGACGGGCTTCATCAACGAAGCGGGCGAATGCCTCGTGATGCAGGCCACGATTCACGGCCGGCCGATGGTCATGGTGCTGCTCGATTCGTTCGGCAAGTACTCGCGTTTCGCCGATGCCTCGCGCCTGCGCAACTGGCTCGATGCCGGCGGCGGCGAGCGCCTGACGGCGGCCAACACGCCGAGCGGCGGCACCTGATCGCGCGCGGCGGTTCGCCGCCGTACCGTACCGGTCGCCGCAACGCAAAAGCCCCGCAATCGCGGGGCTTTTTTTGTCTGGCGAAACCGGCGCCGGCGCCGGAAGGAACCTGGCCGCCGGCGCGGCTTACGCCTGCCGCTGCAGCCCGTCCACGTCCTTCGCGGGCGCCGGCCGGTAGCCGAGCGATTCCGAGATGGTGAGCGCCGTCCGGCTCAACTGGCCGAGCCACGCGTCCTGCAGCCGGTCGGCCGGCGCCGACAGCGACAGGCCCGCGACGAGCTTGCCCGAATCGTCGTAGATGCCGGCCGCGATGCAGCGCACGCCGAGTTCGAGTTCTTCATTGTCGCGCGCGCACGATTGCTGGCGGACGATCGTCAGCTCGCGCTCGAGCTTCGCGATATCGGTGATGCTGTTCTGCGTATGGCCGGACAGCCCCGTGCGCGTCGCATACGCACGCACGCGCGACGTTTCGTCGGCCGCGAGGAACAGCTTGCCGACCGACGTGAGGTGCAGCGGCGCGCGGCCGCCGATCGCGCGGACGACCTGCATTCCCGAGCGCTCCGAATACGCGCGCTCGATATAGACGATCTCGTCGCCCTGGCGCACCGACAGGTTCACGGTCTGCCCGGTGAGGCGGTGCAGCTCGCGCATCGGCATCAGCGCCGCGTCGCGCACCGACAGGCGCGCCTTCACGAGATTGCCGAGCTCGAGCAACCGCATGCCGAGGCGGTAGGTGCCGGGATCGGAGCGGTCGACGAGGCGGCAGGTCACCATGTCGTTGAGGATGCGGTGCGCGGTCGACGGGTGCAACTCCGTGCGCTGCGCAAGTTCCTTCAGGCTGACGGGGTCGCTGTGCGCGGCGAGCGCGTCCAGCAACCGCATCATGCGTTCGATCACCTGGATCGACGTTTTTGAATCCGGGGTGGGTTGGCTCATGTCGGGGGAGGAATCGGTTGACGCGTCAAGCGGTGTTGGATCGATTGTATCTCGTATCGTGAAAAAAGCGAACGCCGTTCGAGGAAGTCCTCGTTTCGCGCACCGCGGGCTTGCGCGCGGGCCGGCGTTGGTCTTGCCGGACAAACGTCGGATAATGAGAGCCGTTTTCTCGAAGGAGCACGTATGCGAGTCGGTTTGTTCGTCACCTGCCTGGTCGACCTGATGCGCCCCGAAATCGGTTTTTCGGCGCTCAAGCTGCTTCGCGACGCCGGCTACGAGGTGATCGTGCCGCCCACGCAGACCTGCTGCGGCCAGCCCGCCTACAACTCTGGCGACCGCGCGCTCGCACGCGACCTCGCGGAAAAGACGCTGCGCGAGTTCGAGTCATTCGATTACGTCGTCGCGCCGTCCGGTTCGTGTGGCGGGATGATCCGCGCGCACTACGGCGACCTGTTCCGCGACGATCCCGAGCTGATGGGGCGCTACACGCGGTTCCAGCAGAAAGTTTACGAACTCACCGATTTCCTCGCGAACGTCGCGAAGGTGTCGCTCGCGCCGGGCGAATTCGCCGGGCCGGTCACCTATCACGATTCGTGCTCGGGCCTGCGCGAGCTCGGCGTGAAGGCGCAGCCGCGCGCGCTGCTCGCGCAGCGCGGCGTGGCCGTCACCGAGATGAAGGACTGCGAGCACTGTTGCGGCTTCGGCGGCACCTTCTCGGTCAAGTACGGCGACATCTCGGCGGCCATCGCGGACGAAAAATGCGCGAACGTGCGCGCGTCGGGCGCGGGCACTGTGGTGCTCGGCGATCTCGGCTGCATGCTGAACATCGAAGGGCGGTTGCGCCGCACCGGCGACCGCGACACGCGCGTGCTGCACGTCGCGCAAGTGCTGGCGGGCGACGTCTGACGCCCGGTTCCGCTCACTTTTCCCCCGATACCGCGATGCAAGTCCAATCGATGCATTTCAAGGCGCGCGCCGGCCAGAAGCTGGCCGACCAGCGCCTGCAGCAGAACCTGAAGAAGCTGTCGACGAAGTTCGTGTCCGCGCGCGCCGACGCGATGACCCTGATCGACTTTCCGGCCACGCGCGCCGCGCTGAAGGCGCGCCGCAACCGCGCGCTCGAGAATCTCGACGTGTGGCTCGAGGCGTTCGAGCGCGAGGCGACGCGGCGCGGCACGACGGTGCTCTTCGCCGAAACGACTGCGGACGCCGCGCGGCTCGTGGCCGACATCGCGCGCCGGCACGACGTGAAGAAGGTCATCAAGACCAAGTCGATGGTGTCCGAGGAAATGCGCCTGAACGCGGTGCTCGCCGAGATGGGCGTGCAGTCGATCGAGACCGATCTCGGCGAATACATCCTGCAGATCAACGACAACGAGCCGCCGAGCCACATCATTGCGCCCGTCGTGCACAAGGACAAGGACGAGATCGCCGACCTGTTCGCGCGCACGCATGGGCGCGAGCGGCTCACCGAGATCCCGGACATGACGCGCGAGGCGCGCGAGGTGCTGCGCCCGCATTTCATGTCGGCCGACATGGGCGTGACGGGCGGCAACTTCGTGATCGCGGAAACGGGTTCGGTCGCGATCGTGACGAACGAAGGGAACGAGGGCATGTGCACGGTGATGCCGCGCGTGCATGTCGCGGTGACCGGCATCGAGAAGGTGCTGCCGACCCTCGAGGATCTCGCGACCGCGATGCGGCTGCTGCCGCGTTCCGCGACCGGGCAGAAGACGTCGAACTATTTCTCGCTGCTGACCGGGCCGCGCGGGCCCGGCGACGAGGACGGCCCCGAGCACAACTACGTGGTGCTCGTGGACGGCGGCCGCACGGGCCTGATCGGCGGCGAATTCCAGGAGATGCTGCGCTGCATCCGCTGCGGCGCGTGCATGAACCATTGCCCGGTGTACCAGAAGGTCGGCGGTCATGCGTACGGCTGGGTCTATCCGGGGCCGATGGGATCGGTGCTGACGCCGAGCTACGTCGGGCTCGACCGCACGCTCGACCTGCCGCAGGCGGCGACGCTGTGCGGCGAATGCGACAGCGTGTGCCCGGCCGGGATTCCGTTGTCGCACCTGTTGCGCACGTTGCGCGAGAAGCAGGTCGAGCGCCACCTGCGACCGTGGCGCGAACGCGCGGCGCTCGCCGCGTGGGGGTTCTTCGCCCGACGCCCGATGCTGTATGCGCTGACGACCAAGCTCGCGGTGCGCGTCCTCGAACGGCTGGGCGGCGACGGCGGCATGCTGCGGCGCCTGCCGATGATGGGCGGCTGGATGGATACGCGCGACCTTCCGACGCCGACCGGGCGCACGTTCCGCGAGCTGTACGCGGCGTCGCAAAGTCACCTCGGCTGACACTGTTCAGCGAGCGGCAACAGTGCGTTCGCTATTTGCATATTTATCTTGATAGATGCGGTCTATAGAATCTCGTCTGTAGTCCCCGGAATCGGGTTTCGGGGTACGAGGTCAACGAGGTCCGCATCATGAAAAAGACAATATCGATGTACTGGCCGCTGGCAATCGTGGTTCCGCTGGCAGCGGTTGCCTATCTGCATGCGATGGCCGATGCGCCGTCGCGCGGCCCGCTCGCGGTTCACCAGGCGTCCGCCGAACTGGCGCGCGCGGTGTCGTTCGGGCTGGTCGGCGACGCGGCGCAGCCGCTGCCCGCGGCATCCGGCGACATGGCGCTCGCTGCGCCGAAGGCGCTGTAACGCATGACGCCGTCGCTTCGCGCGGCGGCGTCATGTCGGCCGCCTTTGTATAATGGCGTGTTCTTCTCCCACGCGGTGCGCCGCGGCTTTTCGATAGTGCGATGACCCGCGTTGCGATCTGTTTCGTCTGTCTCGGCAACATCTGCCGTTCGCCCACCGCGGAGGGCGTGATGCGCCACCAGGTCGATGCGGCCGCGCTGGCCGACCGGATCGCGATCGATTCGGCCGGCACTGGCGACTGGCACGTCGGCGAGCCGCCCGATACGCGTGCGCAGGCGGCAGCCCGTAGCCGCGGCTACGATCTGTCGGCGCTGCGCGCGCGGCAGGTGAGCGCGGCGGATTTCGAGCGGTTCGATCTGCTGCTCGCGATGGACGAAGCGAATCTCGCCGAGCTGCGCCGTCGCTGTCCGCCGCAGCATCGCGACAAGGTGCGCCTGCTGATGGAATTCGCGCCGGGCGCGACCGAAACCGAAGTGGCCGATCCGTATTTCGGCGGCGCGCAGGGCTTCGAGCAGGTGCTCGACCAGGTCGAGCGCGCGTGCGCGGGCCTGCTGGAGACGCTCCGCGCACGCACGGCGCACTGACCGCGCAATATTCAGCGGTCTGCGAATACCCTTTCACAGACATGGATACTTGACTAAAAACGTCAAATATTTATACTTGACCAAAATCGTCAAGATTGCAGTCCCCTAGACACCATGAGACTCACCACCAAAGGCCGTTTCGCCGTCACGGCGATGATTGACTTGGCACTGCGCCAGGAGCAGGGCCCGGTGACGCTTGCAGGCATCAGCCAGCGCCAGCGGATTTCGCTCTCGTATCTCGAACAGCTGTTCGGCAAGCTGCGCAGGCATGAAATCGTCGAATCCGTGCGCGGCCCGGGCGGCGGCTACAACCTCGCGCGTCGCGCGCAGGACGTCACCGTCGCCGACATCATCATCGCGGTCGATGAACCGCTCGACGCCACGCAGTGCGGCGGCAAAGGCACGTGCGACGGCTCGAAGCAGCCCGACGGCCATTGCATGACGCACGAGCTGTGGTCGACGCTGAACCAGAAGATGGTCGAATACCTCGATTCGGTGTCGCTGCAGGATCTCGTCGATCAGCAGCGCGCACGCGAGGGCGCCCCTGCGGTGCTGCGCGACCGTCGCGCGCCGGAGCCCGTCGCCGCACCGGCCGAGCCCGTGCGCACGATGCCGCTCGGCCCCAATTCGGTGTTCAACATCGCGAGTTCGTGAGCGCGAAGGCGCCCGCCAACCCCCATAACGCACATAGTCCCTGCACAGAATACCCGGAGCGACAGATGACCCAAGAGACTCTCCACCTGCCCATCTATATGGATTACAGCGCGACGACGCCCGTCGATCCGCGCGTGGTCGACAAGATGGTGCCGTACCTGCGCGAGCAGTTCGGCAACCCGGCGTCGCGCAGCCACGCTTACGGCTGGGACGCGGAGCGTGCGGTCGAGGAAGCGCGCGAACAGGTGGCCGCACTCGTGAACGCCGATCCGCGCGAGATCATCTGGACGTCGGGCGCCACCGAGTCGGACAACCTCGCGATCAAGGGCGCCGCGAACTTCTACAAGGGCAAGGGCAAGCACATCATCACGGTGAAGACCGAGCACAAGGCCGTGCTCGACACGTGCCGCGAGCTCGAGCGCGACGGTTTCGAAGTCACCTACCTCGACGTGAAGGACGACGGCCTGATCGACCTCGACGTGTTCAAGGCCGCACTGCGCGCGGACACGATCCTCGTGTCGGTGATGCACGTGAACAACGAGATCGGCGTGATCCAGGACATCGAGACGATCGGTGAAATCTGCCGCGAGAAGGGCATCGTGTTCCACGTCGATGCCGCGCAGTCGACCGGCAAGGTCGCGATCGACCTCGCGAAGCTGAAGGTCGACCTGATGTCGTTCTCGGCGCACAAGACCTACGGCCCGAAGGGCATCGGCGCGCTGTACGTGCGCCGCAAGCCGCGCGTGCGCATCGAAGCGCAGATGCACGGCGGCGGTCACGAGCGCGGGATGCGGTCGGGCACGCTGGCGACGCACCAGATCGTCGGCATGGGCGAGGCGTTCCGCATCGCGCGCGAGGAAATGGCGACCGAGAACGAGCGCATCCGCATGCTGCGGGACAAGCTGCTGCGCGGCCTGTCGCAGATCGAGGAAACCTACGTGAACGGCGACATGGATCGCCGTGTCCCGCACAACCTGAACATCAGCTTCAACTTCGTCGAAGGCGAGTCGCTGATCATGGCGATCAAGGACGTTGCGGTGTCGTCGGGCTCCGCATGCACGTCCGCGTCGCTGGAGCCGTCGTACGTGCTGCGTGCGCTCGGCCGCAACGACGAACTCGCGCACAGCTCGATCCGCTTCACGGTCGGCCGCTTCACGACGGAGCAGGAAGTCGACTTCGTGGTCGATCTGCTGAACAGCAAGATCGCGAAGCTGCGCGAACTGTCGCCGCTCTGGGAAATGCACCAGGAAGGCATCGATCTGTCGACGATCGAATGGGCCGCGCACTGATACCGCATTGAATGCAACCGCGGGCGGATTGACGCACGCAGACGTAACGAGTCAAGGAGTCTGAGTCATGTCTTACAGCAACAAGGTTCTGGATCACTACGAAAACCCGCGCAACGTCGGTTCGTTCGCGAAGGACGACGACACGGTCGGCACGGGCATGGTCGGCGCGCCGGCATGCGGCGACGTGATGAAGCTGCAGATCCGCGTCGGCGCGGACGGCGTGATCGAAGACGCGAAGTTCAAGACCTACGGTTGCGGTTCTGCGATCGCATCGAGCTCGCTCGTCACCGAATGGGTGAAGGGCAAGACGCTCGACGAGGCACTGTCGATCAAGAACACGCAGATCGCCGAGGAACTCGCGCTGCCGCCGGTGAAGATTCACTGCTCGATCCTCGCGGAAGACGCGATCAAGGCAGCCGTGGCCGACTACAAGAAGCGCCACGACACCAAGGAAAGCGATCAGGCAGCAGCCTGAACGGCATCGAGCGGCTAGGGAAGGGAACGCGGCGGGCCCCGGCGGCGCGCCGCGGCAAGGACATCATGGCAATTACACTGACCGAAAAAGCAGCACAGCACGTGCAGAAATACCTCGTCCGTCGCGGCAAGGGTGTGGGCCTGCGGCTTGGCGTTCGCACGACCGGGTGCTCGGGGCTCGCGTACAAGCTCGAGTATGTCGACGAGCTGGCTCCCGAGGATCAGGTGTTCGAGAGCCATGGCGTGAAGGTCGTCGTCGATCCGAAGAGCCTCGCCTATATCGACGGCACCGAGCTCGACTTCGCCCGTGAAGGCCTGAACGAAGGGTTCAAGTTCAACAACCCGAACGTGAAGGACGAGTGCGGGTGCGGGGAATCGTTCCGCGTGTGACGCGGCTCCCTCCGCGCGACGCGGGCAACAGGCGGCACGGGCCGCCTTTTTAATGTGCGGCGTTTGCCGCGCGACGAACCGGAATTGAACGCGACGATGGTTTCGCTCAAAGACAGCCATTTCGACCTGTTTCACCTGCCGGCGCAATTCGCGCTCGATGAGACGGCGCTCGACACCGCCTATCGGACGGTGCAGACGCAAGTGCATCCGGACCGCTTCGCAGCGGCCGGCGATGCGCAAAAGCGCATCGCGATGCAATGGGCCACGCGCGCGAACGAGGCGTACCGCACGCTGCGCGATCCGCTGAAGCGCGCGTCCTATCTGCTGTCGCTGCGCGGCGTCGACATCGGCGCGGAAAACAACACGGCGATGGAGCCCGCCTTCCTGATGCAGCAGATGGAATGGCGCGAGGGCATCGAGGACGCCGCGGCCGCCCGCAACGTCGACGCGCTCGATGCATTGCTCGCCGAGTTGCGCGACGAGAAGCGCGTGCGCGTCGAGCGCCTCGGCACGCTGCTCGACAGCGGCGCCGACCAGGCAGCCGCGGAAGCCGTGCGTCAGCTGATGTTCATCGAACGGGTCGCGTCGGAAGTGGGCGCGCAGATCGAGCGCCTCGAAACTTAACCGCGTGCCTGGCGGCACGCGCAGCAAACGGGCCGAGCGCCCGAACGAACCAAGATGGCTTTACTGCAAATTTCCGAACCGGGCATGGCGCCGGCACCGCACCAGCGGCGACTCGCCGTCGGGATCGATCTCGGCACGACGAACTCGCTCGTCGCCGCCGTGCGCAACAGCGTGCCCGAAGTCCTGCCGGACGAAGCGGGCCGCGTGCTGCTGCCGTCGGTGGTCCGTTACCTCGAGAAGGGCGGCCGCCGCATCGGCCACGAAGCGAAGGCGCAGGCCGCGACCGATCCGCGCAACACGATCGTGTCGGTCAAGCGCTTCATGGGCCGCGGCAAGGCCGAGGTCGAAGGCGCGGCGAACGCGCCGTACGAATTCGTCGACGCGCCGGGCATGGTGCAGATCCGCACGATCGACGGCGTGAAGAGCCCGGTCGAAGTGTCGGCCGAGATTCTCGCGACACTGCGTTATCGCGCCGAGGATTCGCTCGGCGACGATCTGGTCGGCGCGGTGATCACTGTGCCCGCGTACTTCGACGACGCACAGCGCCAGGCGACCAAGGATGCCGCGCGCCTCGCGGGCCTCAACGTGCTGCGCCTGCTGAACGAACCGACCGCCGCGGCGATCGCCTATGGTCTCGACAACGCGGCCGAAGGCCTTTATGCGGTGTACGACCTCGGCGGCGGCACGTTCGACCTGTCGATCCTGAAGCTGACGAAGGGCGTGTTCGAGGTGCTGGCCGCGGGCGGCGATTCCGCGCTCGGCGGCGACGATTTCGACCACGCGCTGTTCGGTCACGTGCTCGCGCAGGCCGGTATCGACGCGAAGACGCTCGCGCCCGAGGACGTGCGCCTGCTGCTCGATCGCGTGCGCGTGCTGAAGGAAGCGCTGTCGTCGGCGCCTGAAGCGGCGCTCGACGTGACGCTGTCGAGCGGCGCGCACCTCGTGCAGACGATTTCGCACGACACGTTCGCGTCGCTCGTCGAGCCGCTCGTGCAGCGCACGCTCACGCCGACCCGCAAGGCGCTGCGCGATGCGCAGGTCACGCCGGCCGACATCAAGGGCGTCGTGCTCGTCGGCGGCGCGACGCGCATGCCGGTGATCCGCGACGCGGTCGCGAAGTATTTCGGCCAGCCGCCGCTCGTGAACCTCGATCCGGACCAGGTCGTCGCGCTCGGCGCGGCGATCCAGGCCGATCTGCTCGCGGGCAACCGCGGCACCGGCGACGACTGGCTGCTGCTCGACGTGATTCCGCTGTCGCTCGGTGTCGAGACGATGGGCGGTCTCGTCGAGAAGATCATTCCGCGCAACTCGACGATTCCGATCGCGCGTGCGCAGGAATTCACGACCTTCAAGGACGGCCAGACCGCGATGGCGATCCACGTCGTGCAGGGCGAGCGCGAGCTCGTCGCCGACTGCCGGTCGCTCGCGCGCTTCGAGCTGCGCGGCATTCCGCCGATGACGGCGGGCGCGGCCCGCATTCGCGTGACCTATCAGGTCGACGCGGACGGCCTCCTGTCGGTGTTCGCCCGCGAGCAGTTGTCGGGCGTCGAGGCGTCGGTCGTCGTGAAGCCGTCGTACGGCCTCGCCGACGACGACATCGCGAAGATGCTGGAAGACAGCTTCAAGACCGCCGAAATCGACATGCGCGCCCGTGCGCTGCGCGAAGCGCAGGTCGAGGCCGAGCGGATGCTCGAGGCGACGCAGGCCGCGCTGGCGGCCGACGGCGAATTGCTCGAGGCCGACGAGCGCGCGCAGGTCGACGCGCTGACCGCGGCGTTGCGCGCGGTCGCGCAGGGCGACGATACGAACGCGATCGAAGCGGCGACCAAGGCGCTGGCCGACGGTACCGACGAATTCGCGGCGCGCCGGATGGACAAGAGCATCAAGCGCGCGCTGTCGGGCCGCCGGCTCGACGAGATCTGAACCCACGAACCGCGCATCGGCCGGCCACGGCCCGCGCGACGATGAACGTGCGGCGCGCGGCGCCGCACCCTGACTGACGGAACGAACATGCCTCAACTGGTGGTGCTGCCTCACGTCGAACTGTGCCCGGACGGTGCGGTGATCGACGCGACGCCCGGCAAGAGTATCTGCGACAACCTGCTCGATCACGGGATCGAGATCGAGCATGCATGCGAGAAGTCGTGCGCATGCACGACGTGCCACGTGGTGATCCGCGAAGGCTTCAACGATCTGACGCCGTCCGAGGAGGACGAGGATGATCTGCTGGACAAGGCGTGGGGCCTCGAGCCGACGTCGCGCCTGTCGTGCCAGGCGATCGTGAAGGAAGATTCGGACCTGGTGGTCGAGATCCCGAAGTACTCGATCAACCACGCGAAGGAAAATCACTGACAGGAACCGGAGGCAGGCGATGAAATGGACCGATTCGCGTGAAATAGCCATTGCGCTGGCGGACAAGCACCCGGACATCGACCCGCAGCGGATCAACTTCGTCGACCTGCGCCAGTGGGTGCTCGAGCTCGACGGCTTCGACGACGATCCGACGCACTCGGGCGAGAAGATCCTCGAGGCGATCCAGGCACACTGGATCGACGAATCGGATTTCGACGACGAGGACTGACGGACCCGACCGGTCACGGCGTGCGCTGCAACGGTGCACGCCGCGCCAATGAAAAACGGCTCGTGAGCATTTGCTCGCGAGCCGTTTTCGTTTTGGGCGCGCTGCCCGCGCACGTTGCGCGGGCAGGGGACGCCTGCGATTACGCGATCAGCTTCAAGCGCCGACCAGCGTGCCGTTCTCGATCCGCACGCGCTGGCCCTGGCCGAACGGCGGCGGGTTGTGGTACGTGAACGTGCGCGTCGCGCCGCTTTCCATCTGCACTTGCACCTGATAGTCGGTTTCCGCGCGAACCTGCTTCTCGACCTGGTTGCCGGCGAGCCCGCCGCCCAGCGCGCCGATGATCGTCATTGCGGTGCGGCCGTTGCCGTTGCCGAACTGGTTGCCGAGCAGGCCGCCGGCCGCCGCGCCGCCCACGGCGCCGATCCCCGAGCTCTGGCCCGGTGTGCGCGTCTGCGTGATCGAGACGACCGTGCCGCAACTCTGGCAGTAGGCTTGCGCGGGCGCCGACGGCTGCTGCGCGTATTGCGGCGGCTGCGGTGCGGTCGTGTGACGGCGGTGCGGCGCAGCCGGGCGCGGCGCGGGCTTCGGCTCGGCCTGCGCGACGGCGGCCTTCTGCTGCGCGGCGGCCTGTTCCGCGGCCTGCCGCTGCGCTTGCGCGGCCAGCGCGGCGCTGGCGGCCGCGGCCGTATCGACGGCCGGTTGCGACGCGATCAGCGCGGCCTGGGTCTGGCCGTTCTGTTCGTTGCTGCTGGTGGCTTTCGGGAAGACGCCCGTGATCGCTGCCGTCGCCGCGAGGCTGGCGACGATGACGGCTCCCGCTGCAGTGGCGATCAGCGGGTGAAGGCGTTGCTTTTGCGGCGTGGTCTGATTCTGGTTGTCCATTTTGTTCTCCAAGGTCGATCCGGATCGGCGCGCTGCGCCGGAGCAGGATCCCACGCTCGGGAGCGAGCAGACTCGGCGTTCCGGCGCCTCGTTCTGGTCCCGTGGTCATGCGTGGTGACGCAACAGGAGTGTCGTCCACGGCCCAGCGGCGCGCCGTATCAAGGTGTAACGAATTGCAGCGGGGCATTCACGGCCGTTTCCGGGAAAACCCGGAGAAGCGCGTCGCGACGAGGGAATAAAACGGGGGAGGATCGAAGGCCGGCGGACGCCGGCTGGCGGGATTTACGCGTCGTTACAAAGCCGACGCGTGCGCGCCACGGGACGCGGCGCACACGCGGTGGCGGGCGTCAGTCTTCGCGGCGCAGGTGCGGGAACAGCAGCACGTCGCGGATCGTCGGGCTGTCGGTCAGCAGCATCACCAGACGGTCGATACCGATCCCGCAACCGCCGGTCGGCGGCATCCCGTATTCGAGCGCGCGGATGTAGTCGGCGTCGAAGAACATCGCTTCCTCGTCGCCCGCATCCTTCTGCTCGACCTGCTTCTTGAAGCGCGCGGCCTGGTCTTCCGGATCGTTCAGCTCCGAGAAGCCGTTCGCGATTTCGCGGCCGGTCATGAACAGCTCGAAACGCTCGGTGATGCCCGGCACCGTATCCGATGCGCGTGCGAGCGGCGACACCTCGACCGGGTAGTCGATGATGTAGGTCGGCTCCCACAGCTGCGATTCCGCGGTTTCCTCGAACAGCGCGAGCTGCAGCGCGCCGATGCCTGCGTTCAGGAACGCCGGCTGCGACACGTCGACGCCGAGGCGCTTCAGTTCGGTGCGCAGGAACGCGTCGTCCGACAGCTGGCCGTCGGTGTAGTCCGGTGCGTACTTCTGGATCGCCTGCGTGATCGTCAGGCGATGGAACGGCTTCGCGAGGTCGAGCTCGCGGCCCTGGTACTGGATCGTCGCGGTGCCGAGCGCATCGATCGCCGCCTGGCGGATCAACTGCTCGGTGAAGTCCATCAGCCAGCGGTAGTCGGTGTACGCGGCGTAGAACTCCATCATCGTGAATTCCGGGTTGTGACGCGGCGACACGCCTTCGTTCCGGAAGTTACGGTTGATCTCGAACACGCGCTCGAAGCCGCCGACGATCAGGCGCTTCAGGTACAGCTCCGGCGCGATGCGCAGGAACATCTGCATGTCGAGCGCATTGTGATGCGTGACGAACGGCTTCGCGGCCGCGCCGCCCGGGATCGGGTGCAGCATCGGCGTCTCGACTTCCATGAACTCGGCGTTGTCCATGAACTTGCGGATCGACGCGATCGTCTTCGTGCGGGCGCGGAACGTGTCGCGCGTTTCCGGCGTGACGATCAGGTCGACGTAGCGCTGGCGGTAGCGCATTTCCTGGTCGGACAGGCCGTGGAACTTGTCCGGCAGCGGACGCAGCGCCTTCGACAGCAGGCGCAGCTCCTTGCACTGGACCGACAGCTCGCCCTTGTTGGTGCGGAACAGCACGCCGCGCGCGGCGACGATGTCGCCGAGGTCCCACTTCTTGAACGCGTCGTAGGTGTCGGCGCCGACGTCGTTCGGCGTCACGAAGAACTGGATCTGGCCCGATCCGTCCTGCACCGTCGCGAAGCTCGCCTTGCCCATCACGCGCTTGAGCATCATGCGGCCGGCCACCGACACCTCGACCGGGTTCGCTTCGAGCGCGGCCTTGTCCGAATCGGCGAATTTGGCCTGCAGGTCGGCTGCGTGGTGCTCGGGCCGGAAATCGTTCGGATAGGCGACGCCTTGCTCGCGCAACGCGCGCAGCTTCTCGCGGCGCTCGGCGATGATCTGGTTGTCGTCCGCCGTGACGGCGGGCTGCGTTTGGGTCGGTTCGGTCATGATGGTCGGAATTCGGAGTGGGGTGCGGCAACGCAAACGGGAAGGGCGGCGCGGGCCGGCCGCGCCGCGGCGCTTACACGCCCTGTTTGAGGCTCGCGCTGATGAAGTCGTCGAGGTCGCCGTCGAGCACCGCCCGCGTGTTGCTCATTTCGACGTTCGTGCGCAGGTCCTTCACGCGGCTCTGGTCGAGCACGTACGAGCGGATCTGGTGGCCCCAGCCCACATCGGTCTTGCTCGATTCGAGCTTGTCCTGCTCGGCCTGGCGCTTGCGCATTTCGACTTCGTACAGGCGCGACTTCAGCATCGCCATTGCTTCGGCGCGGTTGCGGTGCTGCGAGCGGTCGTTCTGGCACTGCACGACGATGCCGGTCGGCATGTGCGTGATCCGTACCGCGGAGTCGGTCTTGTTGATGTGCTGACCGCCCGCGCCCGACGCGCGGTACGTGTCGATGCGCAGGTCGGCCGGGTTGATCTCGACTTCGATCGAATCGTCGATTTCCGGATAGACGAACACCGACGAGAACGACGTATGGCGACCGCCCGACGAGTCGAACGGCGACTTGCGCACGAGACGGTGGATGCCCGTTTCGGTGCGCAGGAAGCCGTATGCGTATTCGCCCGTGACCTTGACCGTCGCGTTCTTGATGCCGGCGACGTCGCCGTCGGACTCTTCGAGCACCTCGGCCTTGAAGCCCTTGCGTTCGCAGTAGCGCAGGTACTGGCGCAGCAGCATCGACGCCCAGTCGCATGCCTCGGTGCCGCCGGCGCCGGCCTGGATGTCGATGAAGCAGTTGTTCGGATCGGCCGGGTTCGAGAACATCCGGCGGAACTCGATGTCGCCGACGCGCGCCTCGAGCTTCGCGGCGTCGTCTTCGGACGCGAGAAGGGTGTCCTCGTCGCCTTCCTCGCGCGCCAGCTCGAACAGGTCGAGCGCATCGCGCAGGTCGCTATCGAGCGCGGTGAGCGTCGTGACGACGCCTTCGAGCAGCTTTTTCTCGCGACCGAGCGCCTGGGCGTTCTTCGAGTCGTTCCAGACGTTCGGGTCTTCGAGTTCCTTGTTGACTTCGGTCAGACGCGCAGCTTTGGCGTCGTAGTCAAAGATACCCCCGAAGCTCGCCCGCGCGGTTGCGCAGGTCGAGCAGGGAGCTTTCGATCGCGTTGAGACGTTCCGCTTCCATGATCGTTCGCTATTCTTGCTTCGTAAAAAAGCGGAATTATAGCCGATCGGCGGGCTTGCCCGGTGACGCAAACGGTGCCAGCACGCGTGTTGACGGCCCATCCGGCGCGGCGCGCGCGCGGCGGCGCGTCGCGGGCCGGGTGCGATGCTCAGCCGGCCGCGTGTTCGACGATCAGCTGGACGCGCGTGACGCCGTTCCACGTATCGGCGACGAGCCGGTACGCGACCAGCGCACTCGCCGGCAGCGGCTCGGTGTGGTTGAACCAGATCGCGTTGAAGCGCTGGCGGCCGCGCGCCAGCTGCAGCTTCAGGTGCTTTTCCTTCACGAGCGACTGCGACACGACGTCGAATTCGCCCGAGAAAAGCGGGGCCGGAAACCCTTGCCCCCACACGGCCTCGTCGAGCAGGCCGACGAACTGCGGCGTGAAGTACGCGTCCTCGAGCTCGCCGTCGGTCTCGATCACGCGGGCGAGTGCGTCGTCGGACAGCCATTCGCGCGCGACGGCCTCGAACGCGGCCGCGAAGCGCGGCACGTTATCGGTGTCGAGCGTGAGGCCGGCCGCCATCGCGTGGCCGCCGAACGCGACGATCAGGTCCGGTTCGCGTTTCGACACGAGGTCGAGCGCGTCGCGCAGATGGAAGCCGGCGATCGACCGGCCCGATCCCTTGACCCGTTTGCCTTCGTCGTCGGCGTGCGCGAACGTGAACGACGGACGGTGGAACTTTTCCTTGAGCCGGCCGGCGACGATGCCGATCACGCCCTGGTGCCACTCGGGATTGAACAGCGTGATCGTGCACGCGTCGGCCGGATCGACGTCGGCGAGATCGGCGAGCGCCTGCTGCTGCATGCCGGCTTCGATTTCGCGGCGTTCGCGGTTCATCACGTCGAGTTGCTGCGCGAGATCCCACGCGCGGCCGATGTCGTCGGTGATCAGGCATTCGATGCCGAGCGACATGTCGGATAGCCGCCCGGCCGCGTTCAGGCGCGGGCCGAGGCCGAAGCCGAGGTCGAAGCCCGACGCGGTGCGCGCTTCGCGCGCGGCGGCGCGGAACAGCGCGGCGATGCCCGGCTGCATGCGGCCGTTGCGGATGCGCTGCAGCCCCTGCGCGACGAGCACGCGGTTGTTGCCGTCGAGCCGTACGACGTCGGCGACGGTGCCGAGCGCGACGAGGTCGAGCAGGCCGTCGAGCCGCGGCTCGGCTTCCTTGCTCGCGAACGCGCCGCGGCGACGCAGCTCGGCGCGCAGCGCGAGCAACACGTAGAACATCACGCCGACGCCGGCGAGGTGCTTGCTCGGAAACGCGCAGCCGGGCTGGTTCGGGTTGACGATCGCGCGCGCGGCGGGAAGCGCGTCGCCGGGCAGGTGGTGGTCGGTCACGAGCACGTCGATGCCGCGCGCGTTCGCGGCTTCGACGCCGGCGACGCTCGCGATCCCGTTGTCGACGGTGATCAGCAGGTCGGGCTTGCGCGCAGCCGCGAGCTCGACGATCTCGGGCGTGAGGCCGTAGCCGTATTCGAAGCGGTTCGGCACCAGGTAGTCGATCTGCGCGCCGAACATCCGCAGGCCGCGCACCGCGACCGCGCAGGCGGTCGCGCCGTCGCAGTCGTAGTCGGCGACGACGAGCAGGCGCCGCTGGTCGGCGATCGCGTCGGCGAGCAGCACCGCCGCATCGGCGCAGCCTTTCAGCTCGGTGGGCGGAACGAGGCGCGCGAGCGCGGTCTCGATGTCGACGGGCGACTGCACGCCGCGCGACGCGTACAGGCGCGCGAGGACGGGGTGCAGTCCGTGGCGCGCGAGCGCTTCGGCGTCGGCGGGCGCGACGGGGCGGGTAACGATCCGGGTCATTCGGGTTGGCTTGTTATTCGAACAGGGAGGCAAGCGCGCGGCGGCGCCAGAACTTGCGCAGGTCGCCGCGCGTCGCGTGCAGCGTCACGGAGCCCGTGTCGCCGCACAGCGTGACGTCGACGCTCGCCAGCTCGCCGTTCCGCAGCGCGGCGAGCGCGGGCGCGAACCAGTCGCGCTCCAGCGCGGCGAGGCCGTCGTGCCAGCGCGCCCAGTCCTGCTCGATGAACGGCGTGGTCAGCGTCGGCAGCTCGACGAGCGTCGCGCCATCGGCGGCGGGCAGCGCGCCGAACGTCGCGGGCAGGCCGTCGGCTTCGGCGTGCGCGGCGCGTGCGAGGCCGAGCGCGGCCGGCGACGCGGACAGCACGCGCGCGAACGGCTTGCCGACCGGCTTCAGCGTGCCCTGCGCATGGAACCAGACCGAATTGACGGCGGGCAGCCCACGCGCCTCGCGGGCTTCGTTCACCGGGTGCTGGAACCACGCCATCTGCACTTCGTTCTGCAGTTTCATCCACATCCGCGAGCGCTCGCCCGTATGCGCCTCGTGCGGCAGCCAGATCTCGATGTTGCGGCCGCTGGCGCGCAGCGGCGCGGCGCCGGCAAGGCGCGCGAGCTGGTCGCTCGACAGGTACCAGCGCGCCGGGTTCGGCGCTTCGAGCCGCACGCCGAGCTCCTCGATCAGCGGCCGCGCGACCGCGAGCAGCGCGGCCGCGTCGCCGTCGTCGAGCGCCAGCGAAGCCGGATCGACGAGTACCAGGTGATCGTGCGCGATTTCGACGTGCACGGGCTCGACGCACGCCCATGCCTGGGTGCCGGGATCGCCGCCGTCGGCCAGCAGCATGTAGGGCGCGAGCGGCGCCTCGTCGGCGGCGTTGCCCTGCGTGGCGCCGAAGCGGCTTGCCAGCCAGCGCTCGTGCGGCAGCGTGCGCTGGAAGTCCTCGCCGGCCACACGCTCGACGAGAGTCGCGCGGGCGAGCAACTTTTGGAGCGCGGGGCTGTCCAGCGTGTGCAGGGACGAGGCCGCGTCGGCCGCCGACGGCAGCGCGAACGGAACGAGAAAATGGAGGCGTCGGTCGTGCATGATGGTGCGCATTGTATGGCAAACTGCGCGCGTGATCGGGCCGGCTGACGGCCCGTTCGCGTCCGGCGGCCGTTTTTTCGACCGTGCCCGGGCTGCCGGCCGCCACCCGGCGGCGGTCCGGCCGCGGCGTGCCTCCCGCCGTAACCAGCAGAAAGGATTCGCTTGAAACTTCCGTACGAATGGCAGATCGGCTGGCGCTACACGCGCGCCGGCAAACGCACGACCGGCAACGGCTTCATTTCCTTCATCGCGCTCGTATCGATGCTCGGGATCGCGCTCGGCGTCGCGGCGCTGATCGTCGTGCTGTCGGTGATGAACGGCTTCCAGAAGGAAGTACGCGACCGCATGCTGTCGGTGCTCGCGCACGTCGAGGTGTTCTCGCCGACGGGATCGATGCCCGACTGGCAACTGACCGCGCAGGAAGCGCGCCGCAATCCGTCAGTGATCGGCGCCGCGCCGTACGTCGACGCGCAGGCGCTGCTCACGCGCCAGGACGCGGTGAGCGGCGTGATGCTGCGCGGCGTCGAGCCGTCGCTCGAGCCGCAGGTGTCCGACATCGGCAAGGACATGAAGGCCGGGCAGCTCGGCGCGCTCGTGCCGGGCCAGTTCGGCATCGTGCTCGGCGACGCGCTCGCCGGCAATCTCGGCGTGACGGTCGGCGACAAGGTCACGCTCGTCGCGCCCGAAGGCTCGATCACGCCGGCCGGCATGATGCCGCGCCTGAAGCAGTTCACCGTGGTCGGCGTGTTCGAATCGGGCCACTACGAATACGACAGCACGCTCGCGATGATCAACATCCGCGACGCCGAGGCGCTGTTCCGGATGAACGCGCCGACCGGCGTGCGGCTGCGGCTCACCGACATGCAGAAGGCGCCGCAGGTCGCGGTCGAGCTGTCGCATACGCTGTCGGGCAGCTTGTACATCCGCGACTGGACCCAGCAGAACAAGACGTGGTTCTCGGCCGTGCAGATCGAGAAGCGGATGATGTTCATCATCCTCACGCTGATCATCGCGGTGGCCGCGTTCAACCTCGTGTCGTCGCTCGTGATGACGGTGACCAACAAGCAGGCCGACATCGCGATCCTGCGCACGCTCGGCGCGCAGCCGGGGTCGATCATGAAGATCTTCGTCGTGCAGGGCGTGACGATCGGTTTCGTCGGCACCGCGTCCGGCGTCGCGCTCGGCTGCCTGATCGCGTGGAGCATCCCGTGGCTGATCCCGATGATCGAGCACCTGTTCGGCGTGCAGTTCCTGCCGCCGTCGGTGTACTTCATCAGCGAGCTGCCGTCCGAACTGGTCGCGAGCGACGTGATCCGGATCGGGCTGATCGCATTCGCGCTGTCGGCCGTCGCGACGCTCTATCCAAGCTGGCGCGGCGCGAAGGTGAAGCCGGCGGAGGCGCTCCGCTATGAATGACCGCGCGGCCGCATTCGCGGATTCACGACAACAACACAACAGACAGGATTCGGCAGGTATGCAGGAATACGTGCTTCAGGCGCGCGGGATCACGAAGGCGTTCGTGCAGGGCGGCTTCAACGTGCAGGTGCTCAACAACACCGAGCTGACGGTGCGGCGCGGCGAGAAGCTCGCGGTCGTCGGCGCGTCGGGCTCCGGCAAGAGCACGCTGCTGCACGTGCTGGGCGGGCTCGACGAACCGAGCGCCGGCGAAGTGTCGCTGCTCGGCAAGCCGTTTACGCAACTCGCCGAGCGCGAGCGCAACGAGCTGCGCAACCGCGCGCTCGGCTTCGTCTACCAGTTCCACCACCTGCTGCCCGAGTTTACGGCGCTCGACAACGTCGCGATGCCGCTGCGCATCCGCCGGATGACGACCGAGGACGCGCGCGCGCAGGCACAGGCGATGCTCGAACGCGTCGGTCTCGGCCCGCGTGCGAAGCACCGGCCGGGCGAACTGTCGGGCGGCGAACGGCAGCGCGTCGCGATCGCGCGCGCGCTGGTCACGAAGCCCGCGTGCGTGCTCGCCGACGAGCCGACCGGCAACCTCGACGGCACGACGGCCGACACGGTGTTCAACCTGATGCTCGAACTGTCCGAGACGCTCGAAACGAGTTTCGTGATTGTTACGCACGACCCCGATCTCGCCGCGCGCTGCGACCGCATCATGCGGCTGCGCGACGGGGTGCTGCACGAGGAGCCGGCGCTGCCGGTGTAAAAAAGCCACGCCGTTGGCCGGCCGCCGGTTCGTCGCGGCACGGCGCAACGGCGCAGGACCGCTGACATGTGGATCGACACGCACTGCCATCTCGATGCCGCCGAGTTCGACGCCGACCGCGACGCGGTCGCGCAGGTTGCGCGCGCGGCCGGCGTGTCGCGCATCGTGATCCCGAGCATCGGGCGCGACAACTTCACGACGGTGCGCGAACTCGCGCAGCGCACGCCGGGCGCGGCCTATGCGCTCGGCATCCATCCGATGTATACGCCGCAGGCGCGCGACGCCGATCTCGACAGGCTGCGCATGGAGATCGAGGCGAGCCTCGACGATCCGCGTTTCGTCGCGATCGGCGAGATCGGGCTCGACTATTTCGTGCCGGGGCTCGACGAAGACCGGCAGCAGTTCTTCTACCAGGGTCAGCTCCAGTTGGCGCGGGAATTCGACCTGCCGGTGCTGTGCCACGTGCGCAAGTCGCAGGACCGCGTGCTGGCCGGGCTGCGCCGTTTCGGCGTGCGGCGCGGCATCGCGCATGCGTTCAACGGCAGTTTTCAGCAGGCCGAAGCGTATCTGGCGCAGGGGCTGCATCTCGGCTTCGGCGGCAACGTGACCTTCACGCGCGCGCGACAGATCCGCCGGCTCGCCACCGAGTTGCCGCTCGACGCGCTCGTCGTCGAAACCGACGCGCCCGACATCGCGCCCGAATGGGCATACAAATCCCGCAACACGCCCGACCAGGTGCCGCGCATCGGCGGCGTGCTCGCCGAATTGCGCGGGCTGGATACTGGCGAACTGGCCGTATGCACTTCGGCTAACGCGCTCGCCGCGCTGCCGCGACTCGCCCTTTCGTCCGCATAATCGTTGCCGGAAGGCGCCGCATTGGCAGGGGGCGCCGGGTCGACGAGGAGGCGGAATGCGCGTGGGGTGGATCGCGTTCGCACTCGGCGTCGTCGTGCTGCAGCGGCAGGCGGCGTTGCCCGGGGCGATCGCATGGACGATCGGAGCAGCCGTGCTCGCGGGCTGCGCGGCGCTGGGCGCATGGTGCGTGCGTCGACGGCGCACGCGCGCGGTCCTGGTATGTGGATGGATGCTGTGCGCGGTCGCGACCTGCGTCGCGGGGTTCGGCTATGCGGCCGCGCGCGCCGAATGGCGGCTGCGCGACAGCCTGCCTGTCGAATGGGAAGGGCGCGACATCGTCGTCACGGGCGTGATCCGTGGGTTGCCCGTTGTTGACGAAACAGGCGCGCGGCTGCTGTTGGCGGTCGAGTCGAACGATGCGGGGCTCACCCGTTTCCCGCCATTGATCCGTCTGTCGTGGCGCGCGTATGGCGCATCCGCGACACGCGAAACGCTGCCCGATTTGCGTGCGGCCCAGCGCTGGCGTTTCGTCGTGCGTCTCAAGCGTCCGCACACCGAGGCCAATCCCGGCGTGCGCGACAGCGAGGCGGCGTGGCTGGCCGCCGGCATTCGTGCGATCGGCTATGTCAGTGCGCCGCGTCGAGCAGTATTGCTCGATGCGCGCGCATCGGGATGGCGCGCATCGATCGACCGGGTGCGCGACACACTGCGCGCACGCATCGGCGCGGTGCTCGGTGCCGATGCGGCGCACCGCGGCATCGTCGCGGCGCTGGCGATCGGCGACCAGTCGGGCATTGGCGACGACGACTGGCGCGTCCTGCGCAACACGGGCACGAGCCACCTGGTCGCGATTTCCGGTCTCCATGTCGGGCTGGTCGGCGCGATCGCCGGCTGGCTCGTGTCGATGGTGTGGCGCCGCGTGCGCTGGCGCACGCGGGCCGCGACGCTCGTGTTGCCGGCGCCGTACGCGGCCGCGCTTGCCGCGCTGGTTGCTGCCGCGGGCTACGCCGCGCTCGCCGGCTTCAACGTGCCGGCACAGCGCGCGTGGTGGATGATCGCGGGCGGCGGCGTCGCGTATCTGGCCGGCCGCAGCGTGCCGACGTCCGCGGTGCTGTGCGCGGCGCTCGGCGGCGTGCTGCTCGCCGATCCGTGGGCCGTACTGTCGGCCGGATTCTGGCTGTCGTTCGGCGCGGTCGCCGTGATCCTGCTGGCCGTCGCCGGCTGGCGCGCGGTGCGCGAGCTCGACGATGTGGATGAAGCGGGCGCGGAAAGCCGCACGGCCGGCTTGCGGAGGAGGTTGCGCGGGTGGGCGACGCGCTGCCGGCGCCGCATCGCCGAGGCGACGCGCGTGCAGTACGCGGTGACGATCGGTCTCGCGCCGCTCACCGCCGCCTGGTTCGCGCAGGTCTCCCTGTCGGGTCCGTTCGGCAATGCGTTCGCGATTCCGTGGGTCAGCTCGGTCGTGACGCCGGTCGTGCTGGCCGGCATCGCGTTGCCGTCGCCGCTCGATGCGGCGGCCTTTCGGCTTGCGCATGCGGCGCTCGCGCCGATGATGACGCTGCTCGGTCATCTGGCGGACTGGCCGGCCGGCGTGTTCTGGCTGCGCATGCCCGACTGGCCGGTGCTGGCACTCGCCTGCGTGGGTGTCGCGTGGGCGCTGATGCCGCGCGGCTGGCCGTTGCGCTGGGCGGCGCCGCTGACGTGGCTGCCGCTCGTCGCGCCGGCGCCCGATGCGCCGCCGCCGGGCGGCTTTCGGCTGACCGTGCTCGACGTCGGGCAAGGCGCGGCGGTGCTGGTCGAAACCGCGCGCCGGACGTTGCTGTTCGATGCGGGGCCGGGCGCGGAGTCGTCCCACGCCGGTACGCGGATCGTCGCGCCGGCGTTGCGCGCGCGCGGCATCGCGACGATCGACTCGCTCGTGCTCAGTCATGCGGATGCCGATCATGCGGGCGGCGCGCCGGCCGTCTATGCGGCCGCCGACGTGCGCCAGCTGCTGGCCGGTATTGCGCCGCGCCACCGGCTGTGGCGCGATGCGCAGGCGGCCGGCGTGGCTGATCGGCTGCCATGCGCGGCGGGGCAGCGGTGGACCTGGGACGGTGTCGTCTTCACGATGCTGTGGCCACCCGGCGGGGTGGGCACGGGTTCGTCGAACGGACAATCGTGCGTGCTGCGCATCGATGCGGGCGGCACGTCGGCACTGCTGACGGGCGACATCGAGGCCGCCGCCGAGCGCCGGCTGGTGGCCGATGCGCGCGACGCGCTGGCCGCGCAGATCCTGGTCGTTCCGCACCACGGCAGCCGTACGTCGTCGATCGAGCCTTTCCTCGATTCGGTCGGGCCGCGCGTCGCGGCTTTTCCTGTAGGCTATCGCAATCGCTTCGGGCATCCGCACCGGACGGTCCTCGCCCGCTACGAGGCGCGCGGGATTCCGCTGCCGCGCACCGATCGCGACGGCGCCGTGCGGTTCGACGTCGCGCCGGCCGGCGGGTTCGCATGTGCGCGCTATCGCGACGAACAGCGCCGGTACTGGATGGACCGGTGAGCGCGGCGAAGGCTGGTGTATCGGACGGAAAATCCGGGGCCGGCGTACCGTGCCGAAGCACGGTTCCGACATACATAAATATGAAGGATGGGGCTGGCGTAAGCGCTGAAGCGCTAACTCCCGCCGACCGCGAAGCATGGGACGAGAGTAAGCGCTAAAGCGCTAACTCTCGTCGACAAAGGAGACATCGTCGTTTGAAGGACATCCTCCACTTCTCGCATGCGAATGGCTTTCCGGCGTCGACGTACCGGACGATCTTCGCCGAACTGGCCGACGACTACGAGCTGCGCTACATCGAACGGATCGGCCACGATCGCCGCTACCCGGTGACGCGCGACTGGCCGCATCTCGTCGAACAACTGCTCGACGATATCGGCAGCCGCTACGAGCGCCCGGTCTGGCTCGTCGGCCATTCGCTCGGCGGCTACCTGTCGCTGATGGCCGCGTTGAAGAAGCCGCAGTGGGTGCGCGGCGTCGTAATGATCGATTCTCCGATCATCGCGGGCTGGCGCGCCGGCGCGCTGCGCGCGAGCCAGTGGGCGGGGCTCGACGAGCGGCTGTCGCCGGCCGCGGCGACGCGCAACCGGCGCACGCGCTGGATGAGCCGCGACGAAGTGTGGCGGCACTTCCGCGAGAAGCCCGCGTTCGCGCGCTGGGACGAGCGGATGCTCGCCGACTATATCGACCACGGCATCCCGCAGGCCGGTGCCGACGGCGAGCGCGCGCTGGCGTTCGACCGGCAGGTCGAATACCTGATCTACCGGACGCTGCCGCACACGCTCGGCCCGCGGCTCGCGCACGGCGCGCCGGTGCCGCTCGGCTTCCTCGCCGGCACGCGCTCGCGCGAGGTGCGGCAGGTCGGGCTCGATGCGACGCGCCGCGCGACGCGCGGGCGCATCGAATGGCTCGAGGGGAGCCACCTGTTCCCGATGGAACGGCCGATCGAGACTGCTCGCGCATTGCAGCGGATGCTGAATTCGCTGAAGACGGAGGAGGGCGGCGTTTCGCAGGCCGGCGCGCCGCTCGCGAAGCGTGCCTGACGTTTCGCCGGGCGGCCGGAATGCCCGCCGGCGCATGCGCGGCGCGCCGACCGGCCGGCCGGTTCGCGCCGGCGCGCGCGATCGGCGCGGGTCCGCGCGGGCCGGCACGAAAGGGCGCGATCATCACGCCAATTGCTGAGAGAAGGGCGGGCTTTACGGTATAATCCGTTTTTCCCGCGAGCATCCAGCGATGACCAAATATGTTTTCGTCACCGGCGGCGTAGTTTCTTCCCTCGGCAAGGGTATTGCCGCCGCCTCTCTCGCCGCGATCCTCGAATCGCGCGGTCTGAAAGTCACCCTCCTCAAACTCGATCCCTACATCAACGTCGACCCCGGCACGATGAGCCCGTTCCAGCACGGCGAAGTGTTCGTGACGGAAGACGGAGCGGAGACCGACCTCGACCTCGGCCACTATGAGCGCTTCATCAGCACGAAGATGCGCAAGGCCAACAACTTCACGACCGGCCAGATCTACGAATCGGTGATCCGCAAGGAACGCCGCGGCGACTATCTCGGCAAGACCGTGCAGGTCATTCCGCACATCACGAACGAAATCCAGGCGTTCATCGAGCGCGGGGCGGCATCGGCCACCTGCGGCGAGCCGGACGTCGCGATCGTCGAGATCGGCGGCACGGTCGGCGACATCGAGTCGCTGCCGTTCCTCGAGGCCGCACGCCAGATGAGCCTGCGCCTCGGTCGCAACAGCGCGTGCTTCGTGCACCTGACGCTCGTACCGTACGTCGCGACGGCCGGCGAGCTGAAGACGAAGCCGACCCAGCACAGCGTGCAGAAGCTGCGCGAGATCGGCATCCTGCCGCACGTGCTGCTGTGCCGTGCGGATCGCCGCATCCCCGACGACGAATCGAAGAAGATCTCGATGTTCTCGAACGTGCCGGAAGACGCGGTGATCTCGGTGTGGGACGCCGACAGCATCTACAAGATTCCGCAGATGCTGCACGACCAGGGCCTCGACCGGATCATCTGCGAGGAACTGAAGCTGTCGCCGAAGGACGCCGACCTGAGCATGTGGTCGGCGCTCGTCGAGAAGCTGGAGCATCCGAAGCACGAAGTGACGATCGGCATGGTCGGCAAGTATGTCGATCTGACCGAGTCGTACAAGTCGCTGATCGAAGCGCTGCGTCACGCGTCGATCCACACGTCGACCAAGGTCAACATCGAGTACATCGACTCGGAAGAGCTCGAGGCGAACGGTGTCGACAGCCTGAAGCATCTCGACGCCGTGCTGGTGCCGGGCGGTTTCGGCCGTCGCGGCACGGAAGGCAAGATCGCCGCGGTTCGCTATGCGCGCGAGTCGAAGGTGCCGTATCTCGGCATCTGCCTCGGCATGCAGCTCGCGGTGATCGAATTCGCGCGCGACGTCGTCGGCCTGAAGCAGGCGAACAGCACGGAATTCGATCCGGACACGCCGGAGCGCGTGGTCGCGCTGATCACCGAATGGTACGACCGCGAAGGCAAGGTCGAGACGCGCACCGAGGAATCCGACCTCGGCGGCACGATGCGCCTGGGTTCGCAGCGCTGCCCGATCAAGCCGGGCACGATGGCGGAAGAAATCTACGGCAAGGACGTGAACGAGCGCCATCGCCACCGTTATGAAGTCAATAACCGCTTCGTGCCCCAGCTCGAAGCCGGCGGCCTTATCATCAGCGCCCGTACCCCGAGCGAGGATCTGCCGGAAATGATGGAACTGCCGCGTTCGATGCACCCGTGGTTCGTCGGCGTCCAGTTCCACCCGGAATTCACGTCCACGCCGCGTGACGGTCATCCGCTGTTCAAGTCGTTCGTCGAAGCCGCGCTCGCCAACAAGCAAGCGCGCGGAGTGCAAGCATGAAGCTGTGCGATTTCGAGGTCGGTCTCGACCAGCCTTTCTTCCTGATCGCGGGTACCTGCGTCGTCGAATCGGAGCAAATGACGATCGACACGGCCGGTCGCCTGAAGGAGATCTGCGAGAAGCTGAACGTCCCGTTCATCTACAAGTCGTCCTACGACAAGGCGAACCGCAGTTCGGGCAAGTCGTTTCGCGGCCTCGGAATGGACGAGGGCCTGCGGATCCTCGGCGAGGTGAAGCGTCAGCTCGGCCTGCCGGTGCTGACCGACGTGCATTCGATCGACGAGATCGAGCAGGTCGCGTCGGTCGTCGACGTGCTGCAGACGCCGGCGTTCCTGTGCCGTCAGACCGATTTCATCCATGCGTGCGCGCGCTCGGGCAAGCCCGTCAACATCAAGAAGGGCCAGTTCCTCGCGCCGCACGACATGACGAACGTGATCGACAAGGCGCGCGACGCGGCGCGTGAAGCCGGTCTGTCGGAAGACCGCTTCATGGCGTGCGAGCGCGGCGTCTCGTTCGGCTACAACAATCTCGTGTCGGACATGCGTTCGCTCGCGATCATGCGCGAGACGAACGCGCCGGTCGTGTTCGATGCGACCCACTCGGTGCAGTTGCCGGGCGGGCAGGGCACGAGCTCGGGCGGCCAGCGCGAATTCGTGCCGGTGCTCGCCCGTGCGGCGGTCGCGACGGGCGTCGCGGGCCTCTTCATGGAAACGCATCCGAATCCGGCCGAGGCGAAGTCGGACGGCCCGAACGCGGTGCCGCTGAACCGCATGGGCGCGTTGCTGGAGACCCTCGTCACGCTCGACCAGGCGGTGAAGCGCAATCCGTTCCTGGAAAACGATTTCAATTAAAGATCGAATGAACCTTGCGACGGCTTCGCGCGTCTGTAGCGAAAGCGGTTCCGGCGCGCACGCCGTTGCAGTTTGAAGAATCCATCGTCATTCTCAGAGGAAACCCATGAGTGCAATCGTAGATATCATCGGCCGCGAGATTCTGGATTCGCGCGGCAACCCCACCGTCGAATGCGACGTGCTGCTCGAATCGGGCACGATGGGCCGCGCGGCGGTGCCGTCGGGCGCGTCCACCGGCTCGCGTGAAGCGATCGAACTGCGCGACGGCGAAGCCGGCCGCTACAACGGCAAGGGCGTGCTGAAGGCGGTCGAGCACATCAACACCGAAATCTCCGAAGCCATCATGGGCCTCGACGCGTCGGAACAGGCGTTCCTCGACAAGACGCTGCTCGAGCTGGACGGCACCGACAACAAGTCGCGCCTCGGCGCGAACGCGATGCTGGCCGTGTCGATGGCCGTCGCGAAGGCCGCCGCCGAAGAGGCCGGCCTGCCGCTGTACCGCTATTTCGGCGGCTCGGGTGCGATGCAACTGCCGGTGCCGATGATGAACATCGTCAACGGCGGCGCGCACGCGAACAACAGCCTGGACATCCAGGAATTCATGATCGTCCCGGTCAGCCAGCCGACGTTCCGTGAAGCGCTGCGTTGCGGCGCGGAAGTGTTCCACGCGCTGAAGAAAATCCTGAGCGACCGCGGCATGAGCACGGCGGTCGGCGACGAAGGCGGCTTCGCACCGAACTTCGGCAGCAACGACGAGTGCCTGTCGACGATCCTGCAGGCGATCGAGAAGGCCGGCTACCGTGCGGGCGAAGACGTGCTGCTCGCGCTCGACTGCGCGGCATCCGAGTTCTACCACGACGGCAAGTACCAGCTCGCGGGCGAAGGCCTGCAACTGTCGTCGGCCGAATTCACCGACTACCTCGCGACGCTCGCCGACAAGTTCCCGATCGTGTCGATCGAGGACGGCATGCACGAAAGCGACTGGGACGGCTGGAAGCTGCTGACCGATCGCCTCGGCAAGAAGGTGCAACTGGTCGGCGACGACCTGTTCGTCACGAACACGCGCATCCTGAAGGAAGGCATCGAGAAGGGCATCGCGAACTCGATCCTCATCAAGATCAACCAGATTGGTACGCTGACCGAAACGTTCGCGGCGATCGAAATGGCGAAGCGCGCGGGTTACACGGCCGTGATCTCGCACCGCTCGGGCGAAACGGAAGATTCGACGATCGCGGACATCGCGGTCGGCCTGAACGCCGGTCAGATCAAGACGGGTTCGCTGTCGCGCAGCGATCGCATCTCGAAGTACAACCAGCTGCTGCGTATCGAGGAAGATCTCGGCGACATCGCGAGCTACCCGGGCAAATCGGCTTTCTATAACCTGCGCTAACGCGCTACTATCGGGTTCGTCATCTCGACGCCGCTCTGTGCCTGTGCGTGGAGCGGCGCTTCTTATATCTGCGTCTCTTACATGCGGCTTGTCACTGTCGTCCTGATTGCCTTGCTGGCGCTCATTCAGTACCCCCTATGGTGGGGACACGGCGGCTGGCTGCGGGTGCACGAATTGCGTCAGCAACTCGACGACCAGCTGCAGAAGAACGCGGACGAGAAGCTGCGCAACGAGCGCACCGCCGGCGAAGTGCAGGATCTGCAGAGCGGCACCGCGGCGATCGAGGAGCGTGCGCGCTACGAGATGGGCATGGTGAAGGATGGCGAAGTATTCGTGCAGTTCGTGTCGCCGAATGCACCTGCAGGACCGGTGAACACCACGCCGTCGAATACGTCGACGCGCGGCGCCGTGTCCGCGGCGCCGGTGCGGGTCGTGCCGAATCCGCAGTCGATCGCGAAGCCGTCGCGGCATCACGGCGGCGACAAGGGCAAGCCGGCGCATCACTGAGCGCGGTACGTCGAATCCATTGAAAAAGCGCGGGAAATGCCGCGCTTTTTTATTTCCTGCCGGTCGTCAATCGATCGGGCGACGCCCGTTCACCACCACCAGCCGGGGTAGCCGTAACCGACGCCCGTGCCCCAGCGATTGCCCCATCCGCCGTAGTAGCCGCCGTAGACCGTCACCGGCGGCGGCGAGTAATAGGCCCACGCGCGCGCGGCCGCTTCGGCCGCCATCGCGCTGTTCTGCTCGCGCAACACCTGCCGGTCGATCTCGTCGTAGCGCTTGCGTTCGGCGCTCGACAGCACGGGCGGCTGGCCGCCTGACGCACCCGGTTCCGGCAGGCGGCTCAGGATCGTGGCAGTCGGCGGCGGCATCGCGCAGCCGGCAAGCGCGAGCGTGCCGGCGGCCATGCTCGTCAGGACGACGGTGCGGACGGTGCAAAAGGGGCGGCGATTCATGTGTTTCTCCTGCGGCGCGCCGACCGTGGAAAGCGGCTGGCGCCGAAGGCCGTGCCTTCGGCGCTCGAACCGCGCGTGCGGCGCTCGTGCGTCATTATGCGCCCGCGCCGTGCCGCTGGTGGGCACGGGCATGCGGCTCACGCGCGACTCAGTGACGCTGGTCGGTCGCGGGTGCGATGCCGGTTTCGACACCGGGCGCCGCGAACAGTTGCGCGACGTCGACCGGATCGAATTCGTAGCGCTGGTTGCAGAACTCGCAGTGGATCTCGACGTGGCCACGCTCGACGATCACGCTGTCGACTTCCTCACGACCGAGCATGCGCAGCATCGCACCGACCTTCTCGCGCGAACACGAACACTGGAAGCGCGTGCCGGCCGGTTCGAAGTGCTGCACGTTTTCCTGCCAGAACAGCCGGCGGAACACCACTTCCGGTTCGACCTCGAGCAGCTCCTTCGCGGACAGCGTGGCGCCGAGCGTGCACACGCGCTCCCACGTGTCGATATCGGTTTCGGCGTTGCGCGGCACGATGCCGCCGTCGCCCGGCAGCTTCTGCAGCAGCATCCCGACCGCGCGGTCGCGATCGGCCGCGAGCCACAACCGGGTGTCGAGCTGCTCCGAATGATGCATGTAGTGCTCGAGCACCTGCGACACCGATTCGAGCGGGCCGTCGACGCCGTTCAGCGGCACGATGCCCTGGTACGGCTGCTGGCCCGGCAGCTTGTCGGCCGGGTCGAGCGTGATCACGCAGCGGCCGTGGCCGCTTGCGTTGACGAGCGACGCGAAGCGCGTGTCGTCGCCGATCGTCTGCGCGGCGTCGCCGGCAAACTTCGCGGTGGCCCGCATCGACAGGTCGGACCCGCACTGGACGACCAGCATCTGGACCGGCCCGTCGCCGAAGATCTGCATGATCAGGGTGCCGTGAAATTTCAGGTTCGCGGACAGCAGCGCGCACGCGGCCATCATCTCGCCGAGCACCGTGCGCACGGGGGCGGGGTAGTCGCGGCGGGCGAGTACTTCCTGCCACGTGTTGCGCAGCGAAACGATCTCGCCGCGCACGGGCGCCGCATTGAACATGAATTTCTGTAACTGGTCGCTCACTCTTCTTCCTTGAAATCCGTGCGGATCACCCGATCCGCACGAGTTGCTCCTTGAAATGCGCGCGTCGCTCGACATACGTCTTCGCGTTCGCGCGCAGCCGCGCGACGTCTTCGGCCGACAGCTCGCGCACGACTTTCGCCGGTGCGCCGAGAATCAGCGAGTTGTCCGGGAACGTCTTGCCTTCCGTCACGACCGCGCCGGCACCGACCAGACAGTTGCGGCCGATGATCGCTCCATTCAAGACCACCGCCTGAATTCCGATCAGCGAACCTTCGCCGATCGTGCAGCCGTGCAGCATCGCCTGGTGCCCGATCGTCACGTTGTCGGCGATCGTCAGCGGAAAGCCCGGGTCGGTATGCAGGACCGCGCCTTCCTGGACGTTGCTGCCGGCGCCGACCGTAATCGTCTCGTTGTCGCCGCGAATCGTCGCGCCAAACCACACGCTCGCGTTTTCCTCGAGCACGACCTTGCCGATGATGGCTGCCGTATCGGCGACGAATACGCTTTCGTGGATCGTCGGGGCCGTATCGCCCAGCTTGTAGATCGTCACGGGGTCTCCTTGTCTCTTCGATGATGGGCGCCGGTAGAATGGCGCGTCCGGTTTGCTCGGCGCCTGGCGCCGCGGAACAAACGCATATTGTAAACCGTCGCGTGCCTGTGCTCCCGCATGCGTACGCAAGGTGTCCCCGTTTATGAGCATCGTGTCTTCTTCTTTCGGCCCGGCGCCCGCCTGTGTGCGCAGCGTGGCGCTCGACGCGCTGCGTATTGCCGAGCCGGCGGCCAAGGCCGCGCAGGTGCGCGTGCTGCACGATGCGCTGCGGGCCGGGCAGGCCGCGATCGCGCCGGCGCTTGAACTGCGCGAACCGGCCGGTCTGCCCGGGCGCCCGGCACGGCCGCCGCTCGTCGAGCCGCGCGAACTGCAGCGGCGCAGCATGCGGTCGCCGGAAGGGCGTGCCGTGCTGTTGCACGCGCTTGCCCATATCGAATTCAATGCGATCAACCTGGCGCTTGACGCGGTCTGGCGCTTCGCGGGCCTGCCGGACGCGTTCTACGCGGACTGGCTGAAGGTCGCGGCCGAGGAGGCCTATCACTTCACGCTGCTGTCCGACCGGCTCGCCGACGGATTCGGGCATGCGTACGGCGACTTTCCTGCGCACAACGGGCTGTGGGAGATGTGCGAGCGGACCAGGGACGACGTGCTCGCGCGCATGGCGCTCGTGCCGCGGACGCTCGAGGCCCGCGGGCTCGACGCGTCGCCGCCGATCCGCGCGCGGCTCGTGCAGGCGGGCGACGATGCGTCGGCCGCGATCCTCGACGTGATCCTGCGCGACGAAATCGGCCATGTCGCGATCGGCAACCGCTGGTTCCGTCATCTGTGCGACGCGGCCGGGCGCGATCCGGTGCCGACCTATCGGCAGCTCGCCGAGCAGTACCACGCACCGCGACTGCGCGGCCCGTTCAATTTCGATGCGCGGCGCGATGCCGGCTTCGACCAGGCCGAACTCGACGAACTGGCCGCGCAGGACGCGGCGGACGGACGCCCCGCGCATTAGCCGGATCGCGTTCGGCCGCGTCCGGACGGCCGCCGGCCGGCTCGCGCACCGGATCGATGCCATCTGCCGGCCGGCGCCGGAACGACCTCCCCGCTAGAGCGGTACCTCGATCGCGGGCCGCCGGAGCCGGGGCGCCGCTATAATCGAACGACCATTCTTTTTTGAGCGGCTGCAATGACTGCCTCGAGTTCTGTTTCCGATTTCGTCACGGTGCGCGGCGTCCAGCTGCATGTGCGGCGCTGGGGCCGGCCCGATGCGCCGACGCTGTTCATGCTGCACGGCTGGATGGACGTCGCGGCGTCGTTCCAGTTCGTCGTCGATGCGCTCGCGGGCGACTGGCAGGTGATCGCGCCCGATGCGCGCGGCTTCGGGCTGTCCGACTGGCCGGTCGCGCGGCAGGGCGGCGGCCACTATTGGTTCCACGAATACCTGGCTGATCTCGATGCGCTCGTCGACCGCTATGCGCCGACCGGCGAGGTGAATCTGGTCGGACACAGCATGGGCGCGAACGTCGTGTGCCTGTATGCCGGCGCGCGGCCGGAGCGCGTGCGGCGGGTGGTCGATCTCGAAGGGTTCGGGCTCGCGCCGGCCCGCGCCGAACAGGCGCCGCGCCGGCTGCGCGGCTGGCTCGACGAGTTGCGCCAGCCGCCCGCGCTGCGGCCGTACGCATCCCTCGACGACGTGGCGGCGCGCCTGATCAAGACCAATCCGCGGCTCGACCCGCGCCGCGCCGCGTTTCTCGCCGCGCACTGGTCGAAACGCGGCGACGACGGCCTCTACCACCTGCTGGCCGACGCGGCGCACAAGATGCCCGGCCCGCTGCTGTACCGGCTCGACGAAGTGATGGCGACCTGGAAACAGGTGCGCGCGAAGGTGCTGCACGTCGAGGCCGTCAATTCGCCGACGCTCGCTTACATCGCCGGCGACATCCCGCTGCCCGAATTCAAGGCGCGTTTCAACGCATTCCCGGACTGGCGCGAGAAGCTCATCGAGGATGCCGGGCACATGGTGCACCACGACCAGCCCGAGCAGATCGCGGCGCTGATCGAGGCGTTCTGCGCATAGGCGCGTGGCGCGGGCGGCACGGCGGCCGGGCGGCGCAATTGCGGCGTTGCAGTAGAATGAGGCCTTACCTGCGATGCCGATAATGAACGCCGATCTCCACTGCCATTCCAATGTTTCCGACGGGTTGCTGTCGCCTGCCGACGTCGCGCGCCGCGCGCATGCGGGCGGCGTGACCCTGTGGGCGCTGACCGATCACGACGAGATCGGCGGCCAGGCGGCGGCGCGCAGCGAGGCGGAAGCGCTCGGCATGCGCTACCTGAGCGGCGTCGAGATTTCGGTCACGTGGGCATCGCGCACCGTGCACATCGTCGGTCTGCACATCGATCCCGCCCATCCGGCGCTGGTCGACGGCCTGTACCGCACGCGCCACGGCCGCGCGGCGCGCGCGCTGGCGATCGCCGAGCAACTCGCGACGCTCGGCATTCCCGGCGCGTACGAAGGCGCGCTGAAATACGTGTCGAATCCCGACCTGATCTCGCGCACGCACTTCGCGCGCTTTCTCGTCGAAAACGGCCACGCCGAATCGACGTCGGACGTGTTCGATCGCCTGCTCGGCGACGGCAAGCCCGGCTTCGTCCCGCATCGCTGGGCGTCGCTGTCCGACGCGGTCGGCTGGATCCGCGCGGCGGGCGGCGAAGCGGTGGTCGCGCATCCGGGCCGCTATCGCTATACGCCGGTCGAATTCGACGCGTTCTTCGGCGAGTTCATCGATCTCGGTGGCCGCGCGATCGAGGTCATCACGGGCAGCCACACGCCCGACCAGTACCGCGAATACGCGGACGTTGCACGCCGCTTCGGCTTCGAAGTGTCGCGCGGCTCGGATTTCCATGCGCCGGGCGAGGGCCGCATCGAGCTCGGCAGCCTGCCGCCGTTGCCGCCCGACCTGACACCGGTCTGGGAGCGCTGGCTCTGACGCCGGGCGGCTTCGGGCCGCCCGCGTTGCCGCCGATGCGTGCATCCGACTTCTCCCTCTTTACGTGTCCCCATGTCCCAGTTCTTCAGGATTCATCCGGATAATCCGCAGCCGCGCCTGATCAAGCAGGCGGTGGAGATCGTCAACAAGGGCGGCGTGATCGCGATGCCGACCGATTCGAGCTATGCGCTCGCGTGCCATCTCGACGACAAGGATGCGGTCGAGCGCGTGCGCCGGATTCGCGGCCTCGACGAGAAGCAGCACCTGTCGCTGCTCGTGCGCGACCTGTCGGAGCTCGCCAACTTCGCGATGGTCGACAACCGCCAGTACCGGCAGATCAAGTCGGTGACGCCGGGCCCGTACGTGTTCATCCTGCAGGCGACGAAGGAAGTGCCGCGCCGGCTGTCGCACCCGTCGCGCAAGACGATCGGGCTGCGCGTGCCCGATCATGCGATCACGCTCGCGCTGCTGGAGTCGCTCGGCCAGCCGCTGCTCGGCACGACGCTGATCCTGCCGCCGGACGACGAACCGCTGAACGATCCGGAGGAAATCCGCACGCGCCTCGAGAAACAGGTCGACCTCGTGATCGACGGCGGCGCGTGCCCGCGCGAACCGTCGACGGTGATCGACCTGACCGGCGACGCGCCCGAACTCATCCGCGCGGGGCGCGGCGCGCTCGAACCGTTCGGCCTCTCGGCCGCATGAGCGCGCCGTTCATTTTTGCGCGAGTGCGCTTGTTACAATAACGCGATATGGATGCTTCCCTGATACAGACCATCGCCGTCTACGCGTTGCCCGTGATCTTCGCGATCACGCTGCACGAGGCCGCGCATGGCTACGCTGCACGCCTGCTCGGCGACAACACCGCGTACGCGATGGGGCGCGTGTCGTTCAATCCGATGCGCCACATCGACCCGCTCGGCACGATTGCCATTCCGCTCGCGATGTACTTCCTGACCGGCGGCGCGTTCCTGTTCGGCTATGCGAAGCCGGTGCCGGTATCGTTCGGCAACCTGCGCAATCCGCGCTGGGGCAGCCTGTGGGTCGCGCTCGCGGGCCCGGCCTGCAACTTCGTGCAGGCGCTCGTCTGGGGCCTGCTGACGCTCGTGCTGCCGGCCGTCGGCGTCGACGAGCCGTTCTTCACGCGGATGGCGTTCGCCGGCGTCAGCGCGAACCTCGTGCTCGGCGTGCTGAACCTGTTTCCGCTGCCGCCGCTCGACGGCGGCCGCATCCTGGCGGCGCTGCTGCCGACCAGGCAATCGATCGCGCTGTCGCGCATCGAGCCGTACGGTTTCATCATCGTCCTCGTGCTCGTCACGACGGGCGTGCTGACGAACTTCTGGCTGCGTCCGCTCGTCAATGTCGGCTACGCCGTCCTGAGCGCCATCCTGTCCCCCTTCGCCTCGCTTTTCTAACGACAATCATGTTCCCAGAACGTATTTTCTCCGGCATGCGACCCACCGGGTCGCTGCACCTCGGTCATTACCACGGCGTGCTGAAAAACTGGGTGAAGCTGCAGTCCGAGTACCCGTGCTTCTTCTGCGTCGTCGACTGGCATGCGCTGACGACGCACTACGAGACGCCCGAGGTCATCGAGAAGAACGTGTGGGACGTGCTGATCGACTGGCTCGCGTCCGGCATCGATCCCGCGCAGGCGACACTGTTCATCCAGAGCAAGGTGCCCGAGCATGCGGAACTCGCGCTGCTGCTCGGCATGAGCACGCCGCTCGGCTGGCTCGAACGCGTGCCCACCTACAAGGAGCAGATGGAGAAGCTGAAGGACAAGGATCTGTCCACCTACGGCTTCCTCGGCTACCCGGTGCTGATGGCGGCCGACATCCTGCTGTATCGCGGCTCGCTCGTGCCGGTCGGCGAGGACCAGGTGCCGCACGTCGAGATGACGCGCGAGATCGCGCGCCGCTTCAACTACCTGTACGGCCGCGAGCCCGGTTTCGAGGAGAAGGCGCTCGACGCCGCGAAGAAGCTCGGCGGCAAGCGCGCGAAGCTCTATCACGAGCTGCGCAACGCGTATCAGCAGGAAGGCGACGACGAGGCGCTCGAACAGGCGCGCGCGATGCTGCAGGAATCGCAAAGCCTGTCGATGAGCGACCGCGAGCGCCTGTTCGGCTATCTCGAAGGCGCGCGCAAGATCATCCTGGTCGAGCCGCAGGCGCTGCTGACCGAAGCGTCGCGGATGCCGGGCCTCGACGGGCAGAAGATGTCCAAGTCGTACGGCAACACGATCGGCCTGCGTGAAGACGCCGACACGATCACGAAGAAGGTCCGCACGATGCCGACCGATCCGGCCCGCGTGCGCCGCACCGATCCGGGCGATCCCGACAAGTGCCCGGTGTGGCAGCTTCACCAGGTCTACACGGACGAAGCGACGCACGAGTGGGTGCAGAAGGGCTGCCGTTCGGCGGGTATCGGCTGCCTCGACTGCAAGCAGCCGGTCGTCGAAGGCATCCTGCGCGAACAGCAGCCGATGCTCGAGCGCGCGCAGAAGTACATGGACGATCCGTCGCTGCTGCGTGCGATCGTCGCGGACGGTTGCGACAAGGCGCGCAAGTACGCGACGGAAACGATGCGCGACGTGCGCGACGCAATGGGCCTGTCGTACAACTGATCCGGCGCATGAGCGAATCCGTCATCGCCGCTGCGGGCGGCCACGTCGGCCAGGCCGAGCCGTCGCGCTGGGTCGCGCAATGGGCGCGGCTCGTGCCGGCCGGCGGCGCGGTGCTCGACGTCGCCGCGGGCGGCGGCCGCCATGCGCGCGGGTTCGCGTCGCGCGGGCATCCGGTCGTCGCGCTCGATCGCGATCCGGCCGCGCTGGCCGCATTGCGCGCGATTCCGGGTGTCGATGCCCGAGCGGCCGATCTCGAGGGCGCGCCGTGGCCGCTGCCGGCCGGCGAGCAGTACGCGGCCGTGATCGTCACGAACTACCTGCATCGTCCGCTCTGGCCCCATCTGCTCGATGCGGTGGCGCCGGGCGGCGTGCTGATCTACGAAACCTTCGCGCAAGGAAACGAAACGGTCGGAAAACCGTCCAACCCCGCGTTCCTGCTCGCCCCGGGCGAGTTGCTGGACGCCGTGCACGGCCGCCTGCGGGTGGTCGCGTACGAGGACGGTTTCATCGCCGCGCCGCGCGAGGCATTCGTCCAGCGTCTTAGCGCAGTGCGCGAGGGCGCGACCCCGAAGGCGGGGGCGGGAATTCCACGTTACGAACTGCCCGGCTAATCCGCTACAATCTCAATGTTTACCGGTACATACTCAATCGCGTTTCATGGCTAACGGCACCCAAGACGGCATTCAAATCCGCGGCAGCATCCCCGCGATCGTCACCCCGATGCTCGAAGACGGCAGTCTCGATCTGCCGGCGTTTCGCAAACTGGTCGACTGGCACATCGCGGAAGGCACCGATGCGCTGGTCGTCGTCGGTACGAGCGGCGAGTCGGCAACGCTCAGCGTCGAAGAGCACATCCTGATGATCCGCACGGCGGTCGAGCATGCGGCGAAACGCATCCCGATCATCGCGGGCGCCGGCGGCAATTCGACCGCCGAGGCGATCGAGCTGACGAAGCACGCGAAGGCCGTCGGCGCGGACGCGACGCTGCAGGTCGTGCCGTACTACAACAAGCCGACGCAGGAAGGCATGTACCGCCACTTCCGGACGATCGCCGAAGCGGTCGACCTGCCGGTGATCCTGTACAACGTGCCGGGCCGCACGGTCGCGGACATGGCGCACGAGACGACGCTGCGCCTCGCGCAGGTGCCGGGCATCATCGGCGTGAAGGAAGCGACCGGCAACATCGATCGCGCCGCGCACCTGATCAAGGCCGCGCCGAAGCATTTCGCGATCTACAGCGGCGACGATCCGACCGCGATCGCGCTGATGCTGCTCGGCGGCCACGGCAACATCTCGGTGACCGCGAACGTCGCGCCGCGCGCGATGAGCGAGCTGTGCCGCGCGGCGCTGGCCGGCGACGTCGCAACGGCGCGCGAACTGCACATGAAGCTGCTGTCGCTGCACAAGAATCTGTTCATCGAAGCGAACCCGATCCCGGTGAAGTGGGCGCTGCAGGCGATGGGCAAGATGCAGGGCGGGATCCGGCTGCCGCTCACGGCGCTCGACGAGCGCTGCCACGATGCCGTGCGTTCGGCCCTCGTCGAGGCCGGCGTTCTCGCCTGATGCCGACGCGGCCGCGTCCTGCGGCCGCCGGCTCGACCCCTGATCAACCCGCACCGGCCGGCTCCGTCCGGCGCCGCTCCTGACGAGCGTTCTAGCAAGACGAAGGATTTCATGAAACGTTTCGCCATTTCCTCTCGCGCCATCCAGTTGTCGGTGGTGGCGCTGGCGCTGGGCGCGCTCGCTGGCTGCGATACGCTGAACGACTACCTGGCCCCCGACCGGGTCAACTACAAGAACACCGGCTCGGCGCCGCCGCTCGTGGTGCCGAGCGACCTGAAGCCGGTGCAGACGACGCAGCAGTTCGTCGCGCCACCGACCAACGCAGGACTCGGCACGCTGCCGCCGCGGGCCACGACGCAAGCGGGCAACGCGACCGACGGCATCCCGAGCGCGCAGGATCCGCTCGGCATGCACATCGAGCGCGACGGCGATCGCCGCTGGCTCGTCGTCGACGGCCGCACGCCCGAGCAGCTGTGGCCGATCCTGAAGGAGTTCTGGCAGGAGAACGGCTTCTCGCTGAAGACCGATGCGCCGTCGACGGGCATCATGGCCACCGACTGGGCCGAGAACCGCGCGAACATTCCGGACGACTGGTTCCGCCGCACGATCGGCCGGGTCATCGATTTCGCGTACTCGTCGGGCACGCGCGACCGCTTCCGCACGCTCGTGAACCGGACGTCGGACGGCAACACCGACATCTCGATCACGCATAGCGCGATGGAAGAAATGATGGTCGGCCCGCAGGGCGGCACGTCGTCGCGCTGGGAGGAGCGTCCGCGCAACCCGGTGCTCGAAGCCGTGTTCCTGTCGAAGCTGATGCAGAAGTTCGGCCTGACCGACGCGCAGGCGAAGCAGTTGCTGACCGATGCGCGCCCGGCGACGGCGCCGGCGCAGGTCAGCGACACGAGCGGCGGCGCGGCGACGCTGCAACTGGCCGAGTCGTTCGATCGCGCGTGGCTGCGCGTGGGCCTGGCGCTCGACCGGACCAACTTCACGGTCGACAATCGCGACCGCGAGAAGGGCGTCTATACCGTGCGCTATGCGAATTCGATGGAAGAGCTCAAGCGTGACGGCCTGTTCGGCAAGCTGTTCTACGGCGGCCCGTCGGCAGCCAAGCCCGGCAAGGAATACCTGATCAACGTGCGCGCGGCAGGCGCCAGCGGCACGCAGGTGGCGGTGATCGGCGCGAACGGCCAAGTCGACAACTCGTCGGACGCGCAGCGGATCATTTCGCTGCTGCACGCGCAGCTGAACTGAGCGCGTGCGATTCGCCAGCCTCGGAAGCGGCAGCGAAGGCAACGCGCTGGTCGTCGAGGCCTCGAGCGGCACGACGACCACCCGCGTGCTGCTCGACTGCGGCTTTTCCGCCAAGGAGGTCGAGCGCCGGCTCGGCCGACTGAATCTCTGCATCGCCGATCTCGATGCGATCCTCATTACCCACGAACACAGCGACCACGTCGGCAGTGCGCTGACGCTCGCGCGCCGCGCGTCGCTGCCGCTCTACATGAGCTGGGGCACCGCGCGCGCGGTGGGCGCGGACGAGGCCGATGTCGATCTCCACGTGCTGTGGGGCGACGAGACGGCCGCGATACGCGATCTGGCCGTGATGCCCTATACGGTCCCGCACGATGCGCGGGAACCGCTCCAGTTCGTGTTCATGGACGGAAACCGCCGGCTCGGCGTGCTGACGGACGTCGGGATGGCTACGCCGCACATCACGGCCGTCCTGAGCGGCTGTGACGCGCTGGTGCTTGAATCCAACCACGATACCGCGATGCTGGCCGCGAGCCGCTATCCGCAGTCGCTGAAGGCGCGGATCGGCGGCAACCACGGCCACCTGAGCAACGACGCGGCGGCCGACATCCTCGCGTCGCTCGAACGCAGCCGTCTCCAGCATCTGGTCGCGGCCCATCTGAGCCAGCAGAACAACCTGCCGGAACTGGCCCGCCAGGCGTTTGGCGGCGTACTCGGGACGGACGGGGAGGACGTGGTCGTGGCCTCGCAGGACGCGGGCTTCGACTGGCTGATGCTCGGATGAGCGGGGCAGGGCCGCTGCGGCGGCCCGAAGCGGCTGCCGGGCGCTCGATTCGAAAGCGGCAGACGTAAAAAAACCGGCCCTCGGGCCGGTTTTTTTTCAGCTGATGCTGAAGGCTTACTGGCTTGCGCCCGAAGCCGGAGCAGCCGTCGCTGCCGAAGCAGCCGACGCCACTGCAGCAGCAGCGTCGCTCGCAGCAGCCGAAGCCGACGAAGCAGCAGCCGAAGCGTCGCTCGCAGCACCAGCAACTGCCGAAGCAGCCGACGAAGCAGCAGCCGATGCGTCGCTAGCAGCCGACGAAGCAGCTTGATCAGCGCTCTTGTTGCAAGCAGCCAGTGCAACAGCAGCCAACAGGGAAGCTACGAGGAGGGATTTCTTCATGATCACGTCCTTTTATGGTTAAAGGTAAGCAACAGCGCGAAACAATACCGGTAATGTGCTCCAACACCGACCTGGGCCGCTGGTGGAGATGCACTTCTTAGAGCGTGAATCTTCCCTACGGCTTGGGCGGAAATTATATGCACTTTCCTATCGACCGTCGACAAATGCGGGGTCAATACGTTGTCTTTCCCATACAGAATTTGATCTGCATGGGCATACGGGGCGACTCACACTAATTCCGGCTTCCGACCCGTATCCAGCCCGCACGATACCACTCGTGCAACAAGGCTGTCATCGAGGGACCCCGGGATAGTGTTACAAACCGTTTCGCCTCCATCTGGCGTTGATTGGCCAGTTCGGGCAGCCATTCCTCGGCTTGCTCGAGCGGACCTTCCTCGCCATTAATGAAGTACGAGCGCGCGTTATACATCAATGCGGCCCTTCTGTCGAGACGCACGCCACGGCGTGATGCCTGCGTAACGAACGCGGCCTCGGACAGCGGACGCTCGGGCGGGTCGAAAACGACGTTCGATTTGGGCTCGCTCAGGTAGCAGCCGAGGAATTCGGCGACGTCGCGCTTGCGCCAGCGGATCGCGTCGACGATCTCGGCGACACGGTCGACCATCGCCGGCGGCAACTGCGCGGGCGCGTCGACGGCCGGCTGCTTCGGATCGCGGTAGAGGTCGTCGCCGCCCGCGTCGCGCAGGCCGCCGCGCTCCGCGAGGTAATACAGGAACTGGGCGCCCAGCTCGCCGGCGGACGGGGCCCGAAAGCCGATCGAGCAGGTCATGCACTCGCCTTCGGCGACGCCGTCGTGCGCGATGTGCGGCGGCAGGTACAGCATATCGCCGGGTTCCAGCACCCATTCGTCGCTCGGCTCGAAGTTCTCGAGGATCTTCAGCGGCACGTCCGGCTGCAGCGACAGGTCCTTCTGCGCGCCGACCCGCCAGCGGCGCCGGCCTTCGACCTGCAGCAGGAAGACGTCGTACGAATCGAAGTGCGGGCCGACGCCGCCGCCGTCCGTCGCATACGAGATCATCAGGTCGTCCAGCCGCGCGTCGGGGATGAAGCGGAAGCGGTCGAGCAGCGCACGGGCCGCGTCGACGTGCAGGTCGAGCCCCTGCACGAGCAAGGTCCAGGATTTGCGCGTGACGGCAGGCAGCGAGTCGGGCTCGAACGGACCGTGCGACAGTTGCCACTTGTTACGAAAATGGGTGATCAATCGCGATTCGGCGTCATAGTCGGCGGCGAGTTCGAACAATGCATCGCGCGTGACCGGCGACGCGACGCCGGGGATCGCCTGGCGGATCAGCAGCGGCTTCTTTTGCCAGTAGCCGCGCATGAATTGCGCCGGCGTCAGGCCGCCGAGCAGCGGCGTGGGAAGATCGGAAGGCGGCGCGCCGAGCGGGGCGGCAGCGGCATCCCGCGGTTCGGCTTGAGACCGGTTGCGCATCGTATAATGAGTTTTGTATTTGGGAGAATTGGATGAAAATCGCAAAAAACACCGTCGTGTCGGTCACCTACAAGCTGTCGGACGCACAGGGCAATCTGATCGAGGAAAGCGACGAGCCGATGGTCTATCTGCACGGCGGCTATGATGGCACGTTCCCCAAGATCGAGGAACAGCTCGACGGCCACGAGGCGGGCTACCAGGCGCAGATCCAGCTCGAGCCGGAAGATGCGTTCGGCGACTACGATCCCGAACTCGTGAAGATCGAGCCGCGCGACCGTTTTCCCGAGCCGCTCGAAGTGGGCATGCAGTTCGAAGGCACGCCGGAAGACGGTGACGAGGAAGCCGACTCGCTGATCTATACGGTCACCGATATCGCCGAAGACAAGGTCGTGCTCGACGGCAATCACCCGCTGGCGGGCATGGCGCTGCGTTTCGCGCTGACCGTGAAGGACGTTCGCGAAGCCACCGAAGACGAAATCGAGCACGAGCACGCGCATGGCGCGGAAGGGCTCGAGATCGTCGACGAGGATGACGACGAAGACGGCGAAGCGCCGTCAGGGCGTACGCTGCACTGAGCTTGCCGGCAGGCCCGGCGCCGGCCCCGATGCGGGGGATGGTGCCGGCCACGACGCGCCGCCCGGTGCGGCGCCGTCGCCCTGCAGCGGCGGCGCGACCGACGACGCGTCGGGCAGCGCCGGCAGCGCGGGAATTTCCGGCATCTGCGGCAGCGGCACGTCGTCGCGCGGCGCGAGCGGCAGCGTGGGCGGCACCGGCAGGTTCTTCGGCACCTCCTGCAGGCTCACGTTGAAGATCGTCTGCCGCGCCGGCGAGACGCTGACCTTCACCCACTGATTCGCCGGATGGCGCGGTCCGATCGCGACGCGCGTCACGTTTCCTACCAGCTCACCGTCGTCGCCATGCAGCGGACGGTCGATCAGAAAGCCGTTCGCCAGCGGTTCGCCGCTCGCGTGCATCACCAGGATCGGGCCGCGGAACGTCGCCGCCGCCTTCACCAGCGTTCGTTTCAGCTCACGGAAGCCGTCGCGCACGCGCGGCCGGTTGAAACGCAGCCACGCGAAGCGCTCCGAGCGTTCATAGCGTTCGAACTGCGGATCGCCTTCGAAAATCACGACCATCGCGCGTGCTTCGCGCCGCTTCGCATATTCGGCCGCGTGGTCGATCCAGAAGCCGTTCGCGACGATGCGATCCTCGAATTCGCCGTTGCGCCCGCCCGCCGTCAAATAATGGTTGTTCGGCGCCGGCGCATTGAGTGCGACGTAGACGATGTCGTCGCGCATCCAGCGTGCGTTTTCGCGATACGGCCGGAACCGTGCGACTTCGCTTTCCCGCGTAATCTGCAGCGCGCCGGGATCGGGCAGCGCCGCGTCGGCGAGCAGCGTCTGCCGCAGGAAATCGAGCCGCTCGACCGGGTCGTAGCCGCCGCCGGCCGCGGTGCTGCACGCGATCCAGTCGTCGTGGCCGGGAATGAACACGAGCGGCACGCGCGCCGAATCCAGGATCGCGCCGCGCTGCGCATACAGCGTGTCGCGGCATGCTTCCTTCGAGCCTTTGAGATCGCCTGCGTAGACGACGAACGCGAGGTTGCGCTCGCGTGCGATCGCATCGAGCAGCCGCTGTGCGGCCGGTTCGTCCGCCGGGACGTTGATGACGCCCGACACGACCGCGAACGAGTAGGGCGCCGCGCTGCGCTTGGGCGGCGCGGCCAGCGCAGCGGCCTGCGCCAGCGCAAGGACCGCCGCGACCAGCGCGGCGGCGGCGCGGGCCGGCAGGCCGCGCGCAACGCGCTTACGCGTGCCCGTCGGCATCGTGCGACCGGACCAGCGTACGCAGTTCGTACAGCAGGTCGAGCGCCTCGCGCGGCTTGAGATCGTCGGGATCGATGTCGCGCAGTTTTTCGAGCGCCGGATGCGGCGTGTCGGGCAGCGCCGGCGCGTCCGCGCATTCGAGATCGTCTACGGCCGCCGGCGGCGCGCTGAAAAGATCGAGTTGCGGCGTGTGCTGGGATGCCGACTGCTGTTCGAGATACGCGAGGTGCTTGCGCGCGGCGCGGATCACCGGCGCCGGCACGCCCGCGAGCTGCGCGACCTGTAGGCCGTAGCTCTGGTTCGCCGGGCCTTCGTTGACCGCGTGCAGGAACACGATCCCGTGGCCGTGCTCGACGGCCGACAGGTGGACGTTGGCCGCTTGCGGGAATTCGGCCGGCAGTTGCGTCAGTTCGAAGTAGTGCGTCGCGAACAGCGTGTAGCACGCGTTGTGCGCGAGCAGGTGGCGCGCGATGGCCCACGCGAGCGCGAGGCCGTCGAAGGTCGACGTGCCGCGGCCGATCTCGTCCATCAGCACGAGGCTTTGCGGCGTCGCGTCGTTGAGGATCGCCGCGGCTTCGGTCATCTCGACCATGAAGGTCGAGCGGCCGCCCGCGAGATCGTCGGCCGCGCCGATGCGCGTGAAGATCCGGTCGATCGGGCCGAAGCACGCCGACTTCGCCGGCACGTAGCTGCCGACGTACGCCATCAGCGCAATCAGCGCGGTCTGTCGCATGAACGTCGACTTACCGCCCATGTTCGGGCCGGTGATCAGCAGCAGCTTGCGCTCGCCGCCGAACCGGCAGTCGTTCGCGATGAACTGCTCGACCTGCGCTTCGACGACCGGATGGCGACCCTGCTCGATTTCGATGCCGATCTCGTTGGTGAAGGTCGGCGCGACCCAGTCGAGCGCGCGTGCGCGTTCGGCGAAGGCCGCCAGCAGGTCGAGCTCGGCGAGGGCCGACGCGACGCGCTGGCATTCGGGGATGAACGGCAGCAGCGCCTGCAGCACCGAGTCGTACAGCGCGCGCTCGCGCGCCAATGCGCGTTCCTGCGCGGACAGCGCCTTGTCCTCGAAGGTCTTCAGTTCCGGCGTGATGTAGCGCTCGGCGTTCTTCAGCGTCTGGCGGCGGCGGTAATCGTCGGGCACCTTGTCGGTCTGGCCGCGCGTGACCTCGATGTAGAACCCGTGCACCTTGTTGTATTCGACGCGCAGGTTCGCGATGCCGGTGCGCGCGCGCTCGCGCGCTTCGAGATCGATCAGGAACTGCCCGCAGTTCTCCGAAATGTCTCGCAACTCGTCGAGCTCGGCATCGTAGCCGCGCGCGATCACGCCGCCGTCGCGCACCATCGCGGCCGGCTCGGTGGCGATCGCGCTCGTCAGCAGGTCGAGGCATTCGGCGGGCGGCGCGAGCGCCGCGTCGACGCGCGCGAGCGCATCCGCGTTCGCGACGATCGCGCCGATGCGCTCGCGCAGCGCCGGCAGCGCGGCGAACGTGTCGCGCAGGCTCGACAGGTCGCGCGGGCGAGCGGACAGCAGCGCGAGCCGCCCGGTGATCCGTTCGACGTCGGCGATCTGGCGCAGCGCGCTGCGCAGCGCATCGAGGCTTGCGTTGGCCGGCGCATCGAGCAGCGCGCCGATCGCCTGCTGGCGCGACTGCGCGGCGACCGACGCGCGCGGCGGGTGATGCAGCCAGTGACGCAGCAGGCGGCTGCCCATCGTCGTGCAGCAGGTGTCGAGCAGCGAATACAGCGTGGGCGACTCGGTGCCGCGCAGCGTCTCGGTCAGTTCGAGATTGCGGCGCGTGGCCGGATCGAGCCCGATGTATTCGGTTTCGTTCTCGACCTTCAGGCTGCGCACGTGCCGCAGTTGCTGGCCTTGCGTGGCCGCTGCGTAGAGCAGCAGCGCGCCGGCCGCACCGCACGCGCTCGTCAGTGAATGCGCGCCGAAACCGTCGAGACTCGCGACGTCGAGCTGGTCGCACAGACGCTGCGTGCCCGACGCGATGTCGAAGTGCCAGGCCGGCATGCGCTTGCTTGCGCCCGCGCCGGCGGGAAGGGCGTCGGTCGCGCCGTCCGGGGTCAGGATTTCGGCCGGCCGGATGCGCTCGAGCGCGGCGGCGAGCTGTTCGGGCTCGATCTCGGCGAGCCGCAACGCACCGCTCGCGAGGTTCAGCCACGCGAGGCCGATATTGACCGCGACGCCGCGCTTGTTGTGGCCGGTGCACATCGCGAGCAGGTAGACGTCGTTCTTGTCGGACAGCAGCGCGGCATCGGTCAGCGTGCCGGGCGTGACGACGCGCACGACCTTGCGCTCGACCGGGCCCTTCGACGTGGCTGGATCGCCGATCTGCTCGCAGATCGCGACCGATTCGCCCATCTTCACGAGCTTCGCCAGATACTGCTCGACCGCGTGATGCGGGACGCCGGCCATCTTGATCGGCGTGCCGGCCGACGCACCGCGCTGCGTGAGGGTCAGGTCGAGCAGGCGGGCCGCTTTTTCCGCATCCTCGAAGAACAGCTCGTAGAAGTCGCCCATCCGGTAGAAGACGAGCGTGTCCGGATGATCGGCCTTGATGCGCAGGTACTGCTGCATCATCGGGGTGTGGCCTGCGAAGGCTTCGGGCGACAGCGTGGTCATAGGTCAGGCATGAAGTTGTTGCTTGGGTTGCCCGAGTTTACCAGTGGCTTCGACGCGAACGTGCGAAGTTGGCCGTTTGGGCGATTGCCGGCGGCGCCGTGCAGCGGCAACCGACCTCGAGCGCTGGCTCACGATCGTCGGCCATCAGGCGCCGACGAAAGGGCGCATGGCCGGCAGCCGCGCGCGCTTTCACCATTCCCGATCGAAAGCGTTGCCACGCGCGGGGCAGGGCGGCGGCGCCCGGCTTGCGAGCCTGCGCGCGCCGACCCCGTACCGCCGATCAGGACGCGTGCGCCGACGTCAGGCTGAGCGCCACCGCCTGCGCGACTTCGATGCCGTCGATCGCGGCCGAATAGATGCCGCCCGCATACCCGGCGCCTTCGCCGGCCGGATACAGGCCTTCGACGTTCATGCTCTGGTAGTCGTCCTTGCGTCGAATCCGGATCGGCGACGACGTGCGCGTCTCCACGCCGGTGAGCACGGCGTCGTGCATCGCGAAGCCGGCGATCTTCTTGTCGATCTCCGGCAACGCTTCGCGGATCGCTTCGATCACGTAGTCGGGCAGCGCGGTGCCGAGATCGGTCGGCGTCACGCCGGGCTTGTACGAAGGCTCCACGGCGCCCAGCGACGTCGATGGCCGGCCCGCGATGAAATCGCCGACCAACTGGCCCGGCGCGCGGTAATCGCCGCCGCCGAGTTCGAACGCGCGTTCTTCCCATTTGCGCTGGAACGCGATGCCCGCGAGCGGGCCGCCCGGATAGTCGTCCGGCGTGATGCCGACGACGATGCCCGCGTTCGCATTGCGCTCGGCGCGCGAATACTGGCTCATCCCGTTGGTGACCACGCGGCCCGGCTCCGAGGTCGCGGCGACCACCGTGCCGCCCGGGCACATGCAGAAGCTGTAGACCGCGCGCCCGTTGCTTGCGTGGTGGACCACCTTGTAGTCGGCCGCGCCGAGTTGCTTGTGGCCCGCGAACTTGCCGAAGCGGCTGCGATCGATCAGTCCCTGCGGATGCTCGATACGGAAACCCAGCGAGAACGGCTTGGCTTCGATGTAGACGCCGCGGTCGTGCAGCATCTGGAACGTGTCGCGCGCGCTGTGGCCCACGGCCAGCACCACGCGGTCGCACCGCAGCGTTTCCCCGTTGGACAGCTTGAGCGCGCGCACCTTGCCCTGGTCGATTTCGATGTCGTCGACGCGGGTTTCGAAACGCACTTCGCCGCCGAGCTCGTGGATCGACGCGCGCATTTTTTCCACCATGCTGACGAGGCGGAACGTGCCGATGTGCGGGCGGCTCAGATACAGGATGTCCTCCGGTGCGCCGGCCTTGACGAATTCGTCCAGCACCTTGCGGCCATAGTGGTTCGGATCCTTGATCTGGCTGTACAGCTTGCCGTCGGAAAACGTCCCCGCGCCGCCTTCGCCGAACTGCACGTTGGATTCGGGATTGAGCACGCTCTTGCGCCACAGGCCGAAGGTGTCCTTGGTGCGCTCGCGCACGGCCTTGCCGCGTTCGAGGATGATCGGACGGAACCCCATCTGTGCGAGGATCAGCCCCGCGAACAGCCCGCACGGCCCCATGCCGATGACGACCGGGCGCAGGAAATCGGCGTGTTCGGGCGCCTTCGTGACGAAGTGGTACGCCATGTCGGGCGTCACGCCGCAATGCGGCTTGCCGGCGATGCGCTCGAGCGCGGCCGCTTCGTCATTGACTTCGATATCGACGATATACGTGAGCTTGATGTCGGCGCGCTTGCGCGCGTCGTGCGCGCGGCGGAACACGGTGTAACGGAGCAGCCCGTCTGGTGCCACGCCAAGCTCCGCGAGGCGCGCGCGAATCGCGGCCTCGAGCGCGCTCTCGGGGTGGTCGAGGGGGAGTTTAATTTCGCTTAGCCGTAACATGATGACTCGGATGCGATTGCCACGGCGCCGTGGCGATGTTGATACAGGCGGGGCCGGCACGCCTACGGCGTGCTTCGCCGCGCGGGCATGCCGGACGCAAACCCTATGCTGTCGTTGCGGGACAAGCGGTGCGAGCGGCAGTACGCCGGCTCGAACGCGCAACTCGAGCAACTTCAGGATAGGCGCACGAAGCGGCCCGCGTACACGGAAGATTGTCCCGCGCGTCGGGCGATCGGCGCGCCATCACGACGATGTCGCGCGAGCGGCTTGCGCGAAAGCCGCGCCACGCGGGCGCGGCCCGGGCTTACTCCGCTGCCGGATGCATGCGGCTGTAGCGGTTCAGGATCGGAATCATCTGCGCGTAGATCTTCGGGTTCGCGGCGACGATTTCATGGCGATGCAGGAAATCGGCGTCGCCCGTGTAGTTGCCGACGAGGCCGCCGGCCTCGGTGATCAGCAGGCTGCCCGCGGCCATGTCCCACACGTTGATGCCTTGCTCGAAGAACGCGTCGAGGCGGCCGGCCGCGACGTTCGCGAGGTCGAGCGCCGCCGCGCCCGGCCGGCGCAGGCCCGTGCAGGCCTGCGTCATTTCGGTGAAGAGGCGCGCGTACGCGTCGAGGCCGTCCTTCTCGCGGAACGGGAAGCCCGTGCCGACCAGCGCGTCCGACAGGCGGTCGCGGCGGCCGACGCGGATGCGGCGGTCGTTCAGGTACGCGCCGCGGCCGCGGGTGGCCGTGAACAGGTCGTTCTTGTTCGGATCGTAGACGACGGCCTGCGTGACGACGCCCTTGTGCTCGAGCGCGATCGATACGCAGTAGTACGGGAAGCCGTGGATGAAGTTGGTCGTGCCGTCGAGCGGATCGATGATCCACTTGAATTCGGATTCGTTCTCCGATTCGCCCGATTCCTCCGCGAGGATCGCGTGGTCGGGGTAGGCGGTCTTCAGCGTCTCGATGATCGCGTCTTCGGCGGCCTTGTCCACTTCGGTGACGAAGTCGTTCTGCTGCTTCTTGCGGATCTCGATCAGGTCGAGATCGAGGGACGCGCGATTGATGATCTGTCCGGCGCGGCGCGCAGCCTTGACAGCAATGTTGAGCATGGGATGCATGAGCCTGGATCCTGTAGCCGGCGGCACGGGCCGCCACGAAGTGGGACAACCGCCCGGAACGGCGCAAGCGTGCCGGGGCGAGGTGAGACGCGAATTGACAAAGAGCGGGGTACGACCCGCGCTGCGCCGAGCGCAACGCGTAAGGGCATGATTTTACCCGATTTTCGGCGGTTTCAGGCGACCGGCATGCGGGGAAACCCCACTGGCCGTCCGGACGAGTGGGTTTGCGCGGGCGATGGCGATACCATACGGCCATTCTGATGAACCGAGTCGTATCGTAGTGGAAACCCCGCAGAACACCGCCGCGCCGTCCGAGTCGGGCGCGGCCTCGTCCGCGCCGCCGTCCGGCGGCTTCACGTCCACCCGCTTCGTGCTCGTCGAGCCGAGCCATCCCGGCAACGTCGGGGCGGCGGCCCGCGCGCTGAAGACGATGGGCTTCTCGCGTCTCGTGCTGGTCGCGCCGCGCGTGCCGCACGTGCAGAGCGACCCCGAGGCGATCGCGATGGCCAGCGGCGCGGACGACGTCCTCGCGTCCGCGCACGTCGTGCCGACGCTCGGCGAAGCGCTGTCCGGCGTGCACTGGTCGATCGCGCTGACCGCGCGCACGCGCGAATACGGACCGCCGCGCCTCGCGCCGCGCGCGGCCGCCGCGCAGGCGAGCGCGCAGGTCGGCGTGGGCGACATCGCGCTCGTGTTCGGCAACGAGCGCACCGGTCTCGCGAACGAGCATGTCGACCAGTGCAGCGCGCTCGCGCATATTCCGGCCAACCCGGCCTACAGTTCGCTGAATCTTGCGCAGGCCGTGCAGGTGCTCGCGTACGAGTTGCGCGTCGCGTTTCTCGAACAGGCGAGCGAGCCGTCGGCGCAGCCGCCGGCCGAAGCCGGCACGCTCGCGCAGAGCGACGAGATCGAGCGCATGTACGTGCACCTCGAGAACGCGTTGATCGCGCTCGACTTCCTCGATCCGCGCAATCCGAAGAAGCTGATGCCGCGGCTGCGGCGCCTGTTCGCGCGCACGGGCCTCGAGCGCGAGGAGGTCAACATCTTGCGCGGCGTCGCGAAGCACATCCTGCTGAAGTCGGGCAAGCCGGACGGCGACGCGTAGGCGGCCGGCGCTCCGATTGGCGGGCGGGGCGGGAGTCCGCTGGATGCGGCGTGCGGCCGGGCAGGCCGTGCGTCGGCCTGCCGGAGACGTCGAACCGGCTGTTTCTCCCGACCGATCGCCTCCGGAAACCCCGCCGCAACAAGCGTCCCGGCCGAATACCCGCGCCGACGGCGGGGTGAACGCGCGACCGCGTGCGGCCGGGCGCGACTGGCCCTACAATCGCCGGACGTCATAAGCAAATGACCCGGCGCGATAACGGCCGGCATTGCCGGCGATGCGCGCCGGCCTTTTCCCAGATCACATCATGTTCACGAGACTGCGCGAAGACGTTGCAACGATTCGCGAGCGGGATCCCGCCGCTCGCAGTGCGTGGGAAGTGCTGACCTGTTATCCGGGGCTGCATGCGCTCGTGCTGCACCGTTTCGCGCACGCCTGCTGGCGCGCGAAACGCTACTGGCTCGCGCGGTTCGCGTCGCAGGCTGGCCGGTTCCTGACGGGGATCGAGATCCATCCCGGCGCGACGATCGGCCGGCGCGTGTTCATCGATCACGGCATGGGCGTCGTGATCGGCGAGACGGCGATCATCGGCGACGACTGCACGATCTATCAGGGCGTGACGCTGGGCGGCACGTCGCTCACGCGCGGCGCGAAGCGTCACCCGACGCTGGAAGCCGGCGTGATCGTCGGCGCCGGCGCGAAGGTGCTCGGCGGTTTCACGGTCGGCGCGGGCGCGAAGATCGGCTCGAACGCGGTGGTCGTCAAGCCGGTGCCGGCGGGCGGCACCGCGGTCGGCAATCCGGCGCGCATCGTGATGCCGGCGCAGCCGAAGCCGCAGCCCGGGCGCGCGGCGTTCTGCGCGTACGGGATCACGCCGAACGCGGACGATCCGATGTCGCTCGCGATTCACGGGTTGATCGATCACGCGGCGAAGGAAAGCCGCCGCGTCGACGAAATCGTCGCGGCGCTCGAGCGGCTCGGCACGCATCTGGAAACGCTGCAGGGCGCCGACGCGGCGCGCCTCGACCTGCGCAGGCTGTCGGCGGTGCTGGAAGGCAAGACGGTCGAACGCCAGATGTGACGAACGTGACGCGCACTGATCGCTGCTGGTCGGTGCGACGGCAGCGGCGGCGTCAGTCGAGCGGCATCGCGTGGATGCCTTCCGAGTCGACGCGCAGATAGCCGCCGCGCGGCATGCCGTGATCGAGATCCCAGTCGGGCAGCACCCAGCGGATCCCGCCCGGTTCCGCGTGGCGCGCGGGGCGGTGCGTGTGGCCGTGAATGATCACGCTCGCGCGGCTTTTCCGGAACAGCGCGGCCACGCCTTCCCGCGTGACGTCGTAGGCGGCCGAAGCAGGGCGCATCCGGCCCGCTTCGCTGGTCGAGCGCATGCGCTGCGCGAGCGCGCGGCGCCAGCGGAACGGCCACGCGAGAAACAGCCATTGCGCGACGCGGTTGCGCGCGAAGCGGCGGAACACCTGGTAGCCGCGGTCGGCCGTGCACTGCGCGTCGCCGTGCGCGAGCACGATGCGCTGGCCGAATGCCATGATCAGCGAAGGGTCGGGCAACAGCATTGCGCCGGCCGCCTTCATGAAGCGCCGGCCGAGCAGGAAATCGCGGTTGCCGTGCATCACGTAGAGCGCGATCCCGCGCTCCGAGAACGTGTGCATCAGCGCGGCCATGCGCGCGGCGAACGGATCGTCGTCGAGGATGTCGTCGCCGATCCAGTATTCGAACAGGTCGCCGAGGATGAACACCGAGTCGGCGCTGTCGGCGGTGTATTTCACGAAATGCTCGAACGCGGCGACCGTCTTCGGAATCGCCTCGCTCAGGTGCAGATCGGACAGAAACAGGAACGGGCGTGCGGCTTGCGCGTATTCGCGCTCGCCCGGCACGCCCGCGGAGACGCTTCGCGGCGGACTCTCCTGCAACATCGAAGTGCCTCCGTAACGGCTGGTGCGTCAGACCACCACGGCCTTTTCGATCACGACGTCGTCGGTCGGCACGTCCTGATGGAAGCCGGCGTTGCCCGTCTTGACGCCCTTGATCTTGTCGACCACGTCCTGGCCTTCGACGACCTTGCCGAACACAGCGTAGCCCCAGCCCTGCGGCGTCGGCGACGAGTGGTTCAGGAAGTCGTTGTCGTTCACGTTGATGAAGAACTGGGCGGTCGCCGAGTGCGGATCGTTCGTGCGCGCCATCGCGACCGTGTAGTTGTCGTTCTTCAGGCCGTTGTTCGCTTCGTTGTCGATCGGCGCGTCGGTCGGCTTCTGCTTCAGGCCCGGCTCGAAGCCGCCGCCCTGGATCATGAAGCCGTTGATCACGCGATGGAACACGGTGCCGTCGTAATGGCCCTTCTTCACGTAGTTCAGGAAGTTCTCGACCGTCTTCGGTGCCTTCGCGGCGTCGAGTTCGAGCTTGATCACGCCGTGGTTCGTATGCAGTTCAACCATGATGAATTCCTTCGGTGAGGCGGTTTAAATGGCACGCGGCCGGTCGTGCGACGCGGCCGCGTGTGGCGCCGGACGTGCCGGCAGGTGCTTACTTGGAGACGATGCTCGCCGATTCGATCACGACCGGTTGCGCCGGCACGTCCTGCATCGGCCCGCGCGAGGTCGTCGCCACGCCTTCGATCTTCTTCACGACGTCGAGGCCCGACACGACCTTGCCGAACACCGCATAGCCGTTGCCGTCCGGGTTCGGGTAGTCGAGGCCGCCGTTGTCGACCGTGTTGATGAAGAACTGCGCGGTGGCCGAATTCGGATCGCTCGTGCGCGCCATCGCGATCGTGCCCGTCAGGTTCTTCAGACCATTGCGGCTTTCCAGCGGGATCGGCGCGCGGGTCGGCTTTTCCTCGAAGTTGGTCTTGTAGCCGCCGCCCTGGATCATGAAGCCTTTGATCACGCGATGGAAGATCGTGCCGTTGTACTGGCCGGCCTTCACGTAATCGAGGAAGTTGGCGACCGACTTCGGCGCCTTCTCCGGGTAGAGCTCGACGCGGATGTCGCCCTGCGAGGTCTTCAGCTGCACGACGGGGTGCGCGGTGGCCGTTTGCGCGAACGCGGGCGCGGTCGCGAGAAGGGCGGCGCCGCCAAGCGCCAGCAACAGACGTTTCATTGCGATCCTCAGGTTGGGAGGGAAGGAAGGCCGCGCCGCTTATTTCGACGGCGCGACGTACGGTGCCGCCAGTGCGCCCGACGGACCGCTGAACTGGAACGTCGGCGACATCGGCAGCGTGGTGGTGCTCACGTTCGCGGCGGCGCGGTCGGTGTAGTCGCGCGTGGCCGGCGACGTCGCGCGGGCGTTTGGCGCGGCTTTCGACGGCGACACGATTTTCTGCAGATCGGCGAGGCGCTGCGCGGTCGCGCCGCTCGTGCGGCCGAGCGATTGCGCGCGCTTGTACGATTCGGCCGCGAGGCGCAGGTACAGATCGCCGAGGTTCTCGTACGCGAGCGAGTAGCTCGGGTTTGATTGCGTCGCGGTGACGAGCGCGGTGCGCGCTTCGTCATAGCGGCCGTGCTTCGCGTAGAGCGCCGCGAGATTGTTGTACGGCTCGGGCAGTTCGGGGTACGCCTGCGTGATCGCGACGAACTGCTGGATCGCGTCGTCGTCGCGGTTCAGGCGGGCCAGCACGGTGCCGCGCTTGAACTGCGCCTGCACGTCGCGCGGGTTCGACGCGATGCGCGCGTCGAGCTGCGCGAGCGCCTGCTTCCACTGCTTGCCGGCGATCGATGCGTCGACTTCCGGGGTGCCGTCGGCGACCGCCGGGGCCTTTTGCGCGTGCGCCGCGGGCGCTGCGAAAAGCGTCAGCGCGACGCCCATGACGGTGGTCGCAACGAGGGTCGCAGCGCTCGGCGCGCGGCCGCGATGAGGTTTCATAGGCGTAAATCGGAATGTTATACTCCGACCCATTCTAACAAAACGTCTGCGCGTTCCGGCGAGCGGCAGACAGTCTTTCTTAGCCTCTCGTGGCCGTCACCGCTGTGCTTGCAGCCTGACCGCCCCATGTGATATCGAGGACGCGCGGCCTGGCGCCGCGGCAGATGGTCCGTCCGTTTCACATGCTGGGCGAGCTTCGCCAGGGCGGTTTCCTTCGGCTCACGGTTCATCTCTATGGAATCACTGCGCATCTACAACACGCTCGCGCGTGACAAGCAAGTTTTCGTGCCGCGCCAGCCCGGCGAAGTGCGGATGTACGTATGCGGGATCACCGTCTACGACTATTGTCACGTGGGCCATGCGCGCATGCTGGTCGTGTTCGACCTCGTCCAGCGCTGGCTGCGTGCGATCGGCTATCGGGTCACGTACGTGCGCAACATCACCGACATCGAGGACAAGATCATCCGCCGCGCGGTCGAGAACGGCGAGACGATCAAGTCGCTGACCGACCGCTTCATCGGCGCGATGCACGAGGATGAAGCCGCGCTCGGCATCCAGCGGCCCGACATCGAGCCGCGCGCGACGCAGTTTATCCCGCAGATGCTCGGCATGATCGAGACGCTCGAGGCGAACGGCTACGCGTACCAGGCGACCGACGGCGACGTCAATTACTCGGTGCGCAAGTTCGCGAACTACGGGAAGCTGTCGGGCAAGTCGCTGGACGATCTCCGCGCGGGCGAACGCGTCGCCGCGAACGATGCGAAGCAGGATCCGCTCGACTTCGTGCTGTGGAAGCGCGCGAAGGCGGACGAGCCGGAAGGCGCGTCGTGGGCGTCGAAGTACGGGATGGGGCGTCCGGGCTGGCACATCGAGTGCTCGGCGATGGGCTGCTCGCTGCTCGGCAATCATTTCGACATCCACGGCGGCGGGCAGGATCTGCAATTCCCGCACCACGAGAACGAGATCGCGCAGAGCGAAGGCGCGACCGGCGAGACGTTCGTCAATTACTGGATGCACAACGGCTTCGTGCAGGTCGACAACGAGAAGATGTCGAAATCGCTCGGCAACTTCTTCACGATCCGCGAAGTGCTCGAGCGTTACGACGCGGAAGTCATGCGCTTCTTCATCGTGCGCACGCACTACCGTTCGCCGCTCAATTACAGCGACGTGCATCTCGACGATGCACGCGCGTCGCTCACGCGTCTGTACACCGCGCTGAAGGATGTCGAGCCCGACACGCTCCCGCTCGACTGGAACGAGCCGCACGCACAGCGTTTCGCGGCCGCGATGAACGACGATTTCAACACGCCGGTCGCGGTGGCGACGCTGTTCGAGCTGGCGGGCGAAGTCAACCGCACGCGCGATGCGTCGCTCGCGCGGCAACTGAAACAGCTGGCGGGCCTGCTCGGCCTGCTGGGCCGCGAACCGCGCGCGTTCCTGCAGCAGGCGTCCGGCGCCGCGCAGGCGGGCGGGCTCGCGGCCGACGAGATCGAAGCGAAGATCGCCGCGCGCGTCGCGGCGAAGCAAGCGAAGGACTATGCCGAAGCGGACCGGATCCGGGCGGAACTGCTCGAAGCCGGTATCGCACTTGAAGACAAACCGGGCGGATCGACCGAATGGCGTCGCGTATGAGCGCGGTGCGTTCCACTGACCGATCCGTCAGGTAGGAGGCAAGATGGCAACGGCCAGAAAAGCGCCGGTCAGGCGCGCGACTCCGGTCGCCGCGCGTCCGGCAGCCAAGCGCGTCCCGGCGACGAAGGCGGACGCGACACGCGCCGTGCCGAACGGCGCGCTGAACGGTCATGCGCAGCCGGCCGCCGCGCTGCCGGCCGCCGACGCGGCCCGCAAGACCCGTGCGTCCGAGGCGGACGGCGAGGAGGTCGTCGTGCGCCCCGCCTATTGGGACAAGGCGTGCGCGGACCTCGTCAAGCGCGACCGGATCCTGAAGAAACTGATTCCGAAGTTCGGTCCCGCGCATCTCGTGAAGCGCGGCGACCCGTTCGTCACGCTCGCGCGCTCGGTCGTCGGCCAGCAGATTTCGGTGCCGTCCGCCCAGTCGCTGTGGGCGCGCATCGAGGACGCCTGTCCGAAGCTCGCGCCGCAACCGGTGATCCGGCTCGGCGCGGACAAGCTGATCGCGTGCGGGTTGTCCAAGCGCAAGACGGAATACATCCTCGATCTCGCGCAGCATTTCGTGTCCGGGGCGCTGCACGTCGACAAATGGATGTCGATGGACGACGAGGACGTGATCGCGGAACTCACGCAGATCCGCGGCATCAGCCGCTGGACGGCCGAGATGTTCCTGATCTTCAACCTGTCGCGGCCGGACGTGCTGCCGCTCGACGACCCGGGCCTGATCCGCGCGATCAGCGTCAATTACTTCAGCGGAGAACCCGTCACGCGCAGCGAGGCGCGCGAGGTTGCGGCCAACTGGGAGCCGTGGCGCACCGTCGCGACCTGGTACATGTGGCGCAGCCTCGATGCGCCCGACGCCGACGCCTGAGCGCTGGCTATCGGGTTTTAAACATCAATAGTTGAGAGCCGGTTTTGAGCATCGCCCGCGCGGGTAGAATACGCGCTGCCGCAAGACCCAAGGATTCGAACACATGAAGACCACATTTCTGGATTTCGAACAGCCGATCGCCGAACTCGAGGCCAAGATCGAAGAGCTGCGGTTCGTGCAGGACGACTCGGCTGTCGATATTTCGGAAGAAATCGAGCGGCTGTCGAAGAAAAGCCAGCAACTGACGAAAGACCTCTACGCGAACCTGTCGCCGTGGCAGGTTTCGCAGATCGCGCGGCATCCGCAGCGGCCGTACACGCTCGATTACGTCGCGGAACTGTTTACCGATTTTCACGAGCTGCATGGCGATCGCGCGTTCGCGGACGACCTGTCGATCGTCGGCGGTCTCGCGCGCTTCGGCGGCCATCCGTGCATGGTGATCGGTCACCAGAAGGGTCGCGACACGAAGGAGCGCGCCGCGCGCAACTTCGGGATGCCGCGTCCGGAAGGCTATCGCAAGGCCGAACGCCTGATGCGTCTGGCCGAGAAGTTCGGACTGCCGATCTTCACGTTCGTCGACACGCCGGGCGCGTACCCGGGCATCGGCGCGGAAGAGCGCGGCCAGTCGGAGGCGATCGGCCGCAACCTGTACGTGATGGCCGAGCTGAAGACGCCGATCATCACGACGGTGATCGGCGAGGGCGGTTCGGGCGGCGCGCTCGCGATCGCCGTGGCCGATACCGTGATGATGCTGCAGTTCTCGACCTACTCGGTGATCTCGCCGGAAGGCTGCGCGTCGATCCTGTGGAAGAGCGCCGCGAAGGCGCCGGAAGCCGCGGAAGCGCTGGGCCTGACCGCGCACCGCCTGAAGGCGCTCGGCCTGATCGACAAGATCATCAACGAGCCGCTCGGCGGCGCGCATCGCGATCCGAAGGGCATGGCCGCGCTGCTGCGCCGTGCGCTGGCCGATTCGCTGCGCCAGTTCCAGGGCATGAGCATCGATGCGCTGCGCGAGCGCCGCTTCGAGCGCCTGATGGCCTACGGCAAGTTCAAGGAAACCACGCCGGGCGCATGACCGGCCGTGTATTCAATGCGCGCGCCGCTGCGCGCGCGTCCCGCTCGTGATCCCGCCCACCGAATTCTCCACCGACCGCGTCGTACTCGACGCGGTCGGCGTTGCGCTTTCCGGCCTGCCGCCGGATGCGCGCATCGCGATCGCGTACAGCGGCGGCCTCGATTCGACCGTGCTGCTCGATGCGGCCGTGCGCGTCGCGGGCGCATCGCGCTGCGTCGCGCTGCACGTGCATCACGGCCTGAGCGCGAACGCCGATGCGTGGGTCGCGCATGCCGAAGGGCAGGCGGCGCGGCTCGGTGTCGCGTTCGAATCGATGCGCGTCGACGTGCCGCGCGACAGCGGGCTCGGTATCGAGGCGACGGCGCGCGAGCGTCGCTACGCGGCGCTCGACGAGATGGGCGAGCGCCACGGCGTGGCGGCGCTGTGGCTCGCGCAACATGCGGACGACCAGGCCGAGACGGTGCTGCTGCAACTGCTGCGCGGGGCGGGAATCGCGGGGCTCGCCGCGATGGCCCCGCGTTATCGCCCCGACGGCGTGAGCATCGAGCGCGTGCGTCCATTGCTGAGACTGTTGCGCGCACAACTTGAGCGCTATGCGGAGCAGCACGCGCTCGCGTGGATCGACGACGAATCGAACGGTGATACGCGCTATGCGCGCAATGCGCTGCGCGTCGACGTGCTGCCGGCGCTGGCCGTGCATTTCCCGGGCTTTCGCGACGCGCTCGGTCGCGCGGCCCAGCATGCGGCGGCCGCTCAGCGGCTGCTCGACGATCTGGCCGAGCTGGATTTCGCTGTCGCCGCGCGCGATGACGGTCAGGCGCTGTCGCGCGACGGGCTGATCGGCTTCGACGACACGCGCGGCGCGAACCTGCTGCGCTTCTGGATGCGCCGGCTCGGTTTGCCGGGCGCGTCGGCGGCCCGGCTCGCCAACATGATGCGGCAACTGCGCGCGGCCCACGACGCGCATGCGCTGCGCGTCGATCACGCGGGGCAGTGCCTGCGGCTCTATCGCGACGTCGTCTACTGGGAAGCGGGCGACAGCAGCGAACCGCCCGACGACGGCACGGGTACGTCGCAACCGGAGGTGGCACTCGCATGGGACGGACAGGACGTGTGGCACCTGCCGGGATGGCGCGGCACGTTCGTGTTCGCGCCGGCCGATGCGGGCAGCGCCGATGCGGTGCCGGAGGGGCTGCTGCGCGGTGCGCGGCTGGCGGCGCGCGCGCGGGCCGGCGGCGAACGGATGCGCACGTCGCCGGGCGGGCCTGGCCGGACGCTGAAGAATCTGTTCCAGGAGCGCGGCGTGCCGGCCTGGCAGCGCGACGTGCCGCTGCTGTTCGCGGGTGACCGGCTGATCTACGTGCCGCGGCTGGGCGTCAATCGCGACATCGGCGAGCTTGCCGACGCGACGTTGGGCGCCGCCGCATGGCGCCGGCTCGAATGGCGTCCCGACCTGCTGATCGCATAGCGGCGGCGGGCTGCCGGCGGCGCGATGGCGCGCCCATTTTCACCATTTGGTAAACAGCGCCGGAACGGCCGGCGACACGGCGCGCGGCTTGTCAAGTGGGCGTCTATCGGGTACGCTCGGTCGTTTGCTCGGCTCGATTTTTGAGCGTTTTGTGCAGGTTTTCCGCGTGACGTACCCGGTTTGCGCGGCCTGATCGGCCTTCCGGGCAAAATCCGTCACGCTTGCGTGTTGCGTCCCAGCCGTCCCCCTCGTCGTCCGTCCACAGCCACAAGCCGCGTGACCGAACGGCAACGCGGCCTGCCCAGCGCGCCCGTGCGGCTTCTCCTCCAGTTCAGAACGACAATGGCACTCATCGTACACAAATACGGCGGCACTTCGATGGGCTCGGTCGAGCGCATCAAGAACGTCGCGAAACGCGTCGCAAAATGGCATCAGGCCGGGCACCAGATGGTGGTCGTGCCTTCGGCGATGTCCGGCGAAACCAACCGTCTGCTCGGTCTTGCGAAAGAGATTTCGAGCCAGCCGAGCCCGCGTGAGCTCGACATGATCGCGTCGACCGGCGAGCAGGTCAGCGTCGGCCTGCTGTCGATCGCGCTGCAGGAAATCGGCGTCGAGGCCGTGAGCTATGCCGGCTGGCAAGTGCCGATCAAGACGGACAGCGCGTTTACGAAGGCACGCATTCACTCGATCGACGACGAGCGCGTGAAGGCCGACCTGAACGCCCGCAAGGTCGTGATCATCACGGGCTTCCAGGGTGTCGATCCGGACGGCCACATCACGACGCTGGGCCGCGGCGGTTCGGACACGTCGGCGGTGGCGGTGGCCGCTGCGCTGGGCGCCGAAGAGTGCCTGATCTATACCGACGTCGACGGCGTCTACACGACCGATCCGCGCGTCGTCGAAGAGGCGCGCCGCCTCGATCGCGTGACGTTCGAGGAGATGCTGGAAATGGCCAGCCTCGGCTCGAAGGTCCTGCAGATCCGCTCGGTCGAATTCGCCGGCAAATACCAGGTGAAGACGCGTGTGCTGTCGAGCCTGACCGATCCGCTGATTGCGCTCGACGAAGAAATGCGCTCCGGCACCCTGATTACTTTTGAAGAAGACGAGACCATGGAAAAGGCAGTCATTTCCGGCATCGCGTTCCAGCGCGACGAAGCACGCATTGCGGTGATGGGCGTGCCCGACAAGCCGGGCATCGCATATCAGATCCTCGGCCCGGTGGCCGATGCGAACGTCGACGTCGACATGATCATCCAGAACCAGAGCGTCGAAGGCAAAACCGACTTCACGTTCACGGTTGGTCGCGGCGACTACCAGAAGGCGATGGACATCCTCACCAACCAGGTGCAGGGCCATGTGAGCGCCGAGCGCGTGCAGGGCGACCCGAAGGTGTCGAAGGTGTCGGTCGTCGGCGTCGGCATGCGTTCGCACGTGGGCGTCGCGAGCAAGATGTTCCGCACGCTGTCGGAAGAGGGCATCAACATCCAGATGATCTCGACGTCCGAAATCAAGATTTCGGTGCTGATCGACGAAAAGTACATGGAGCTGGCCGTCCGAGCGTTGCACAAGGTGTTCGAACTCGACCAGGCGTCGTGAATTTTTCGTGATGCATTGAAGAAAATGCCTCACGGAAATTGACGCGCGGTTCGAAACCCTATATTATTTCGTTCTCGTCGCACTGCCTCCCTGGTGCGAGCGAAAGTTTGGGAGACGTGGCCGAGAGGTCGAAGGCACTCCCCTGCTAAGGGAGCATCTGGGCCAAAACCTGGATCGAGGGTTCGAATCCCTCCGTCTCCGCCAAAAGCGGTGACAAAGCCCCGCAAGTTCTCGGACTTGCGGGGCTTTTTCTTTTTCGGCTCCTCCGTAGACCCTTGCAACCCTGCTCCGCGCGGGTCCGTGCGCATTTCGACGGTCGGAGGCGGTGTGACGGGTTATTGCCGCTCCATGTAAAGGAATGGCTAGCGTTGGGTGCGAAATTAACCGGTCGATGCCCCAAATTGATGGAACTGCTCAACCGGAGTATCAAGGTTCTGCGTCTCGAGGGGCACCGGTTGAGCCCTCTTGCCATGGTGTCGAGCTCGGCTTGGGAATAGGCAGAGACGTCAGTACCCTTCGTGAAGTACTGCCTCGGCAGCCCATTCATGTTTTCATTCGAGTCGCGTTGCCCCGGATTCCGCGGATCGCGGAAAGAGACCCGAACGTCGGTTGCGACCGTAAAGCCTTTGTGATTCGCCATTTCCATACCCCGGTCCCAGGCCAGCGACTTATATCGTTTCGGCGATAATTCGCTGGCATGTCGTATCAATGTGTTGACCACGGCTTCGGCATCCTTGCCGGCTACTTTAACCGGCATCACAAACCGGTTTTGGCGTTCGACGACGATCGAAATCCGGCCACTTGCGTTTCCCAATAGCAAGTCGCCTTTCCGGTGTTTGGGTATTGCGCGATCCTCCGGCGTGGCGGGGCGTTCACTGATCCTTCTTCGACTGCTGACGAGCCATACTTCAGCGCGTTCCGAGGACCCCGGATCGATGGCTTCATTACAATTTGCAAACAGTATCAAATGCCGATGTGCGCCGGGCCCTCGCGTTGATTTTGCGCGACGGTCCTGCTACAGTCTCGCCGAAACAATGCGCCGGATAAGTTAAGCTGGTTGGCAGTGCGATCGTATTGTGCTCACTGATGTGATTGCTTGTCTTATCGGGCATATGTGGCTCGGGAGCCCATAAGTCGATGTCTCCTCCGTTGAGGCCGATATACACGACAGCGCGCTCGGCGAAAGCGGGGTGTGACAGCGCACTGGCGAGCAGCACAATAGAAAAATTACCCTCAGCGAAGTAATCTCAAAGAGAACAAAAAAATGGCCGATTTGCATTGGACCATGCCAATCGCCAGATGGACGTCGATTTCGACCGCGGGGGTGCCGGGCGTCGAAGCCCTCGATCCGATGGTGCGACGTCGCTTGAGCCGGCTGTCGCGTCTCGCGCTTCAGGTCGCCTACGACTGTGTCGGGACGGAAAATCCGGTGCGTGTGGTATTCGCATCGCGTCACGGCGAACTGGTGCGTACCAGCGGCATTCTCGCCGCCATTGGCGCCGCGGAACCTGTCTCGCCGACGGCCTTCAGTCTTTCGGTCCTCAATGCCGTTACAGGCATATTCGGAATCGCCCGGCGTGACCGGTCCGCCGCGACCGCGGTCGCGGCCGGGCATGAAACGCTCGGTTACGCGCTGCTCGAAGCTTATTCCCAATACGAAACGTCGCCGGCATCGCCGGTGTTGCTCGTCTATGCGCACGAGCCGGCCGATCCCGTCTACGGCGACGTCGATGACGACACGGAGAGCGTGGGGCTGGCGATTCTGCTCGATGCCGGCGAGCCGGCCGGTCATCTGGTCTGTGAAGTGGCGGAGGATGGCCCGAGTGAGGCGGGGGCGACCGGCGATGCGGCCGGTACGCAAAGCGCGGCGGTGCTGCGTTGTCTGTCGGCGCGCACGACGGCGTCGTGGCGCGGTCAGCACGCATCGTGGCGATGGAGCTGGCATGATCGCGCGGCTTGACTACGGCTGGCGCCTGTTCGCGACTGGCGCGAGCCTGGTTTTTTTTGCGCTGTGCGGATCGGTGTTCTCGTTGCTGGCAATCGTCGTCGGCGGGGTATGGCCGCACCGGCGCTCGCGTCAGCGCGGCGTGACACTTGTCATCCATTATTTCTTCCGCGCGCTGGTTGCATTACTGCAGCGTATCGGCGTGATGAGGCTCGAGCTGAGCGGCGTCGAGCGCCTTGCAAAAGGCGGCCCGGCAATCGTTGTCGCCAATCACCCGACCTGGCTCGACGTCATGGTGCTGCTGTCGTTGACGCCGAAGGCATGCTGCGTCGTCAAGCGCGGTCACTGGGGCAACCCGTGTTTCTGGGGCATCGTCCGTGCAGCCGAGTACGTAAGCAATGCAGATGCCACTGATCTCGTCGAGGCCGGAGCGAGGCAACTGGCGGCGGGCTACACGATGATCATCTTTCCGGAAGGGACGCGCAGCCCAGGGGGCGATCGCCTGCATGCGTTCTCGCGCGGCTTCGCGCATATGGCGCTGCAGTCGCGCACGCGGATCCAGCCGGTTCTGATCGATTGCGATCCGCCGGTATTTACCAAGACGCTTCGTTGGTATCACGTGCCGTCTCGTGCGTTTCGCATGCGCATCGACGTGCTGGAACCGATGGATCCGAACCGGCTGGCGCCGAGCGTGGCGCCGCCGTCGATTGCCGCTCGCAGCATTGCCCGCGAGGTGGAAGTACACATTACTCAACGCCTGTTTCAGCATGGATACTTTAAAACTGCAAATTAAGCAGCTTCTGATCGAGATGCTCGATCTTAGCGACATGACGGTCGACGAAATCGACGACGACGCGCCGCTATTCTCGACCGACGGGATCGGGCTCGATTCCGTTGATGCACTGGAAGTCGGCATCATGCTGCGCAAGAAGTTTCAATTGACGATCGCCGCGAACGACGAGCGCACGAAAGCGCATTTCCGGTCGATCAACACGCTGGCGGCCTTCATTGCCGATCAGCAGTCTCATCACGCATCGCAAGAAGCCGTGCTGGAAAAAGGGGCCCACTCGTGACCGACGCTGAAATCCTGGAGCGCATCCGCGCGATCTTTCATGAGAATTTCGCGATCGAGCCCGAGCGCGTGACGCCCGATACGCACCTGTTCGAGGAACTCGACCTGGACAGCATCGACGCAGTCGATCTGGCCATCAAGCTTCAGGAAATGACGGGCAAGCGCATCAAGCCCGAAGAGTTCAAGTCCGTTCGGACCGTCGGTGACGTCGTTGCCGCCGTTCACGCGCTGCTCGCGCGCGCGTGACGATAGCGGTGACGGGCATGCGGGCGACTACAGGCACGATCCTGCCGCGCTGGTCAGCGGTCGCTGCCAGGGTGGCGCTGGTCGTGGCCTATCCGCTCGTCATCCTGTTTGCGTGGCAAAGCATGTCGCCGCGTTACGTCGGTTGCCTGCTGGTTGCGTTGCTGTGGCTGCAGCGCACGATCGGCAAGGGCCCGCTGGCGCAGGCGCTCAAACGGCTCACGACGCTCGACTGGTGCGTGGCCGGTGCATTGACCGCGTTGTCGGTCGCGATTGCCGTGACCGATAGCGAGCGACTTCTTCATCTTTATCCCGCATGCGTGAGTGCCGGTTTGCTGGTCGCGTTCGGCGCCACCCTGCGGCACGGTCCGACAATGATCGAAAAATTCGCACGACTGACCTATCCCGAGCCCGGCCCGGCAATCGTCCGGTATACGCGGCGCGTCACCCAGGCGTGGTGCGCGTTCTTCATCGTCAACGGCGGTTTTTCGGTTTATACGGCGCTGTACTGGAGTCGTGAATCATGGGCGCTCTACAACGGGCTGATCGCGTACGTGCTGATCGGGATGCTGCTTGCGGGCGAGTGGCTGTGGCGCAGGTTCGTCGTCGTACCGACGCGGAAACGGGCGGGGGGCGCATGATCGCACTGCACGAGATGCTGTGTGCTGAAGTCGATAGCGGAGTGGCGGTCTGTCGCGACGGCACCGCGCTGCTGACGCTGCGGGACCTGCGGGCCCGCGTGGACGCCATCGCCCGGCTGGTGGACGCGCGCGGCGCGCGTCGGGTCGCGATCTGCACGGACGATCCGTACGCGTTCGCGTGCGCATTCTTCGCGGTCGCGGCGACCCACGGGGAAATCGTGATTCCGGCGAGCAACGCGCCAGGCTACCTCGGCGATCTGGCTCATGCATACGACCTGGTGCTGGATGCGCCGGCACTGGCCGCGTGCGAGCGCGACACGGCGGGCGAATCGGATATCACCGCCCGCCCGATCGACGCTGCCGCCGCGGTGACGCTTTATACGTCGGGCAGCAGCGGCACCGCGAAACCGGTGCGGAAGTCGCTCGCGCAGTTCGATGCCGAAGTGCGCACCCTGCAGCGCGAGTGGGGCGACCGTATCGGGGCGGCGGTGACGCTGTCGAGCGTGCCGCATCACCACATATACGGACTGCTCTTCAGGATTCTGTGGCCGCTGGCAGCGGGCCGTGCGTTCGACCGAATGCCGGTGCTCGAGCCGCTGCAACTGCAGCAGCGGCTGGCCGAATACGGTGGCGGTGTCGTGGTTTCCACGCCGTCGCAACTGATGCGCTGGCCGGCGTTACCCGGCTTTCCGATGCAGGCGCCGCCGCCATGCGCGTTCTTCTCGTCGGGCGGCCCGCTGTCGGCCGATGCAGCGATCGTCTATTCGAACGCGTTCGGCGCCGCGCCGCTGGAGATCTTCGGCAGCACCGAAACCGGCGGCATCGCGTGGCGGCGTCAGGATGTCTCGTCCGCGTGGCAGCCGCTGACGGGCGTCGACGTGCGTTGCGATGACGACGGCGTGCTGTGCGTGCGTTCCGCCCATCTCGGTCACGACCGCTGGCACCCCACCGACGACACCGCGCGCTTCGACGCGTATGGTCGCTTCGCACTCGCGGGGCGGCGCGATCGCGTCGTCAAGCTCGACGGCAAGCGTGTTTCGCTGCCCGAACTCGAGGCGCGGTTACATGCGCACGCCTACGTCGAGCAGGCGGCGGCCGTGGTGGTCGACGGCACGACCCGTGCGCACGTCGGCGTCGTCGCGGTATTGACCGCGGCGGGGCGCGACGCACTGGCGAGCGAGGGGCGACTTGCGGTTGCCACGATCTTGCGGCATGCGCTCGGTGCGTACTTCGACGCGGCCGCCTTGCCGCGCTACTGGCGATTCCCGCACACGATGCCGTTCGATGCGCGCGGCAAATTGCCGGCCGTCGCGCTGGCGGCCGCGTTCACGGCCACGCCGGAGGGTTTCGAACTGCTCGCTTCGTGGCGCAGCGACGACGCGTTGCATTACGAGCTGCGCGTGCCGGCCGCGCTCGCGCATTTCGACGGGCATTTTCCGGGGCTGCCGATCCTGCCCGGTGTCGTGCAAATCGACTGGGCCGCACGCCTCGCCGGCCGCGAAATACCGGCCGCGCGCGCCATCCGTTCCATCGAACACCTGAAATTCAAGGCGCCGGTGCCGCCGGGTGCGGTGCTGGCGTTGCGTATCGCGCACGACCCCGTACGCGGACGTGCGCGCTTCGCGTTTCGCTGCGCCGGGCGGGAATGCACGTCGGGCGTGTTGGTCTACGGCGCGGCGGAGTGATGAGCGACACCTGCATCGTCATTCCGATCTACAACCATCGCGAAGCGATCGGCGGCACGCTGGCGCGCCTCGTCGTGCACGGCCTGCCGATCCTGGTGGTCGACGACGGCAGCGACGCACCGACGCAACAGGTGCTGGCCGCGCTGGCCGCGCACTATGCGCCGTCGGTGACGCTGCTGCGGTTGCCCGTCAACGCCGGAAAGGGCGCGGCGGTCATGGAAGGATTGCGCGCCGCGCGCGCCCGCGGCTATCGGCACGCGATTCAGATCGATGCCGACGGCCAGCACGATGCCGCCGACGTGCCGACGTTCGTGGCGGCCGCGCAGGCGGCGCCGGACGCCGTGATCCTGGGCCGACCGCGTTTCGACGACAGCGTGCCGAAGGCCCGCCTGTATGGCCGCTACCTCACGCACGTGTGGGTATGGATCGAAACGCTGTCGCTCGACATCCCCGATGCGATGTGCGGGTTTCGGCTTTATCCGGTCGCTGCCGTTTGCGAACTGATCGACGCGGTATCGATGCCGACCCGAATGGCTTTCGACAGCGAAATCCTGGTCCGGCTGCACTGGCGCGGGCTGACGTTCAAGACGATCCCGACGCGCGTCGTCTACCCGGCCGACGGCGTGTCGCATTTCGACGTCTGGCGCGACAACGTGCGCATCAGCATGAGCCATGCGCGGCTCGTCGCGGGGATGCTGGCGCGCGCACCGATGCTGCTGACCCGTCGGCTCGTCGGGCGGCGCGGCGCATCGCCGGCGGCGCGCACGCGCGCGTGGTGGCGCCTGCCGGAACGCGGCAGCCGTATCGGCATGGCGTTGCTGGCGCTCAGTTGCCGCTGGTTCGGCAAGGGCTTCACGTCGCTCTGGCTGCATCCGATCGTCGGTTACTTCGTGCTGACGAATCGCACGGCGCGCACCGCGTCGCATGCCTATATCGCGCGGCTGCGCGACGCGCGAGCGGCGGACGTGCCGAAGCCGGGATGGCGCAGTGCGTACCGGCACATGCTTGCCTTCGCGCAGGCGGGATTCGACAAGTTCGTCGCATGGTCCGGCCGTCTCGACGAACTCGACGTGCGCTTCGACGATTCGTCCGCGTTCGATACGCTCGCCGCGAGCGGGCGCGGCGCGCTCGTGATCGGCGCGCACCTGGGCAACCTGGAGATGACCCGGGCGCTTGCGCTGCGCGACGCGCACACGAAGGTGACGGCGATCGTCTACACCGAGCATGCGAAGCGTTTTACCGGTGTGCTGGCCGGCGCGAATCGGGAATTCGGCAAGCAGCTCGTCGAAGTGGCGGACTTCGGGCCGGATACGGCGATGATGATGCAGTCGCGCATCGACGCGGGCGAGTTGCTCGTGATCGTCGGCGACCGCGTGCCGCCGCGCGATTCCGGCAAGACGGTCGACGCCTGTTTCCTCGACGCGACGGCGCCGTTCGCGCAGGGCCCGTACATCCTCGCGCACGCACTCGGTTGCCCGGTCTACCTGTTCTTCTGCCTGAAGGAGGGGCGCGGCTACCGGCTCTATTTCGAACCGTTCGCCGACCGGATCGAGCTGCCGCGCCGCGAGCGCGCGGGCCACGTTGCCGAATGGGCGCAGCGCTATGCCGCGCGGCTCGAACACTATTGCCGCAAGGCTCCCTATCAATGGTTCAACTTCTTCGATTTCTGGGCGCGGCCCGATGGAGGTCCGCGTGGCCGAGCATGACATGAACGACGCCGCGGCGACCGTCGCCGCGCACGCGAACCGGCCGCCCGTCGTGATCGGCGGCCGGCATCTGACGATCGAGGACGTCGTCGCGGTCGCCCGCGACGGTGCGCCGGTCGCGCTGAACGCGGCGCCCGAATGGCGCGCGCGGATCGAGCGCGGCGCAACCTGGCTGCGCGACTATCTCGCGAATGGCGGCACGCTTTACGGGGTAACGACCGGCTATGGCGACGCGTGCGTGGTCGAGGTGCCGCCGGCGCTCGTCGAAGCGCTGCCGCTGCAACTGACGCGCTATCACGGGTGCGGGATGGGCGACTGGTTCGACGCGACGCAAACGCTCTCGATCGTCGTCGCTCGGCTCAACTCGCTCGCGTTCGGCTACTCGGGCGTGCGGTTCATGTTGCTCGAACGGCTGGCCGATCTCGTGAATCACCGGATCCTGCCGCGCATTCCGTCGGAAGGCTCGGTTGGCGCCAGCGGCGACCTGACACCGCTGTCCTATGTCGCAGCGGCGCTGGTCGGCGAGCGCACCGTATCGTTCGATGGCGACGAACGGGACGCGCGCGCCGCGTGGGACGCGATCGGTCGCGCGCCGCTGTCGCTTGCACCGAAAGAAGGACTGGCCTTGATGAACGGCACGGCGGTCATGACCGGCCTGGCCTGTCTTGCCTTCGCCCGTGCCGATCACCTGACGCGGATGGCGGCCCGCCTGACCGCATTGACGACCGTCGCGCTCGACGGGCGGGCGGGGCACTTCGATGCACGATTGTTCGACGCGAAACCGCATGCGGGGCAGGCTGAGGCGGCCGCATGGATACGCGGCGATCTCGCCGGGCGCGATGAACTGCCCGGACGCCGTCTGCAGGATCGCTATTCGGTGCGGTGCGCGCCGCACGTGATCGGCGTGGCGCGCGACGCGTTGTCGTGGATGCGTCGCGACATCGAGAACGAACTGAACAGTGCGAACGACAATCCGCTGATCGATCCGGACGAAGGATGCGTGCTGCACGGTGGCAATTTCTACGGCGGTCACATCGCGTTCGCGATGGACGCGCTGAAGACCGCCGTGGCGAACCTCGCCGATCTGATGGACCGCCAGCTCGCGCTGCTGGTCGACGACAAGTTCAGCAACGGACTGCCGCGCAACCTGACCGGCGCGGCGCCGGAGCGCGTGGCGATCAACCACGGGTTCAAGGCCGTGCAGATTTCTTCTTCCGCGTGGACCGCGGAGGCGCTGAAGCATACGATGCCGGCCAGCGTGTTCTCGCGTTCGACCGAGTCGCACAATCAGGACAAGGTCAGCATGGGGACCATCGCCGCGCGTGATTGCCTGCGCGTGCTGGCGCTGACCGAACAGGTTGCCGCCGCGCATGTGCTCGCGACCGTGCAGGCCGCCCGGCTGCGTCTGCGCGACGCCCCCGGGACACAGCTTTCGCCCGCGCTGCGCGCGTTCATCGACGACGTTGGCCGCCAGTCGCCGCTGGTGGTCGAGGACCGGCCGCTCGAAGCGGAGCTGCGTGCGCTGACCGCGCGTCTTGCGGCATGCGAGCCGATCGGCGAAGCATCCGGCGGCATCCGGCGCGGGGAGGCGGCATGAACGCATCTCGTCCGCCGCTGACCGCGACGGCTCGCGTCGAGGTCCTGTTTCACGATGTCGACGCGATGAACGTCTGCTGGCACGGTCATTACCTGAAGTACTTCGAAAGCAGCCGCGCGGCGTTGCTGCGCATGATCGACTACGACTATCCGGCGATGCTGGCGTCAGGCTACCTGTGGCCGGTCGTGGAGGCACATCTGAAGTACGTTCGCCCGGCCCATTACAGCCAGCAGCTCGACGTGCGTGCGACGCTGCTCGAATTCGAGAACCGGCTGAAGATCGGTTACGAAATCGTCGATGCGGCCTCCGGTGAGCGTCTGACGAAGGGGTATACGGTGCAACTGGCGGTCGATGCGACGACGCGCGAGCTGCAGTTCGTGGCGCCGCCGGCCCTGATCGAACGGGTGCGTGCGCAATGGGCCTGAATCCGATCCGCAGACGGCTGGTGGCGATGTTCGCCGCCTGTGCGGTGCTCGCCGGCGGTGACGCGATGGCCGCTCCGGTGCCGACCCCCGCGACCCGGCCGGAGAATGCCGCGCTCGTGTCCGACATCGCGATGCGGCTGGCGCGGGTCGACGCGATACGCGCGGATTTTCGACAGACCCAGACGCTGTCGGCGATGAAGCAACCGCTCGTCAGCACCGGATCGATGTTGTTCGATCGCCGGTCGGGCGTCATCTGGCGAATCGAGACGCCCTACAAGGCCACTTATGTGATTACCGACCGCGGCGTGCGCGAGGCGGGCGCGGACGGGCGCCTCGTCGCGTCCAGTAGTGGCGGCCGTGGCGTCGCACAGGTGTCGCGCATGATGCGCGACATGCTGGGCGGCGACCTGTCCGCGCTGTACGCGCAATTCGACGTCGACGCGAGCGGCACGCCGGAGCGTTGGCGAATGGTCCTGCGGCCGAATCAGCCGCAGCTCGCCCAGGCGATCCGCATGCTCGACATGCGTGGCGGCGCCTATCTCGGCCGGCTCGACATGACGTTCGCGAACGGCAACGTGACCGTGCTCGAGTTCGGGCGGACGACGCCGGTCGACGCGCCTGCGCCTGCCGAGCGCGCGTGGCTGGAGGCGCGTTGATGGACCCGGCGCGCGACGCGATCGGCGTGGCGGGCGAACGGGCCCGGCGGCGCGTGCAGTGCGCCGCATGGCTGCTCGTCACGCTGGCGGCCGTCGCCTACATCCTGTGGCGCTTCAGCGGGCCGGCGCCGCTGCAGACGAACCTGCTAGCGTTGCTGCCGGCCACCGAGGCGAACCCGGTTGCCGAACGCGCGGTCGACATGCTGGGCGATGCGCTCGGCAATCGCACCGTCTACCTGGTGACTGACCGGGACGCCGCCCGCGCGAAAGCCGCCGCGAAGCGGTTTGGCGCGCGGCTCGGCGCGAGCGGCGCATTTCGGTCGGTGACGGTCGAGGTGCCGCCGTTCGACCTGTCGCAGATCGCGGCCACCTACCTGCCGGCCCGTTTCGGCCTGCTGACGGACGCGGATCGCCGGTCGCTCGAACAAGGCGACGCCACGCTCGGTGAACGGTTGACCCGGCGGCTCTATGCGCCGCCGGTCGATGGGCTGCAGACCGCCGTGGCCGACGATCCGTTCGGCTGGCTGCAGCACTGGCTCGGCGAACTGCCGCTCGCCGCATCGAGTCTGTCGCTCGAAGACGGGATGCTGGTGTCGCATCGCGACGGGGCAACGGGTGTGCTCGTGATGACGTCGCTGCCGGGCTCGGCCTATGAATCCAGGGTCCAGCACGCGGTGCGTATCGCGACGGCCGATGCGGAGCAAGCGCTGGCGACGGACTTTCGCGGCGTTCGTGTCGACCGGGCCGGCGCGGTGTTTTATGCGCAAGCCGCACGCGCCAGCGCGGAGCGCGACGTGCACGTGATCGGCGCCGTGTCGCTGGCGGGCATCGCGCTGCTGCTGATGAGCGTATTCCGTTCGCCGCGTCTGCTGGTGCTCGCGTTTGCGTCGACGGCATTCGGCATCGTGTGCGCGCTGGCGGCGACGCTGCTCGTATTCGGCAAGCTGCACCTGCTGACGCTGGTGTTCGGCGTGAGCCTGATCGGCGAGGCCGTCGATTATTCGATCCAGTATTTCGTCGCGTACCTGTCCGCGGGGCGGCAGTGGGACGCGCGGCGCGGCGCGGCGGCGGTGCGGCCGGCGCTCGCGGTGGCGCTGGCGACGAGCCTGCTCGGTTACGCGATCCTGATGTGGGTGCCGTTCCCGGCGCTCAAGCAGATCGCGTGCTTTGCGATCGTCGGGATCCTCTGCGCATTCGCCGCCGTGACCGGCTTCTTGCCGCTCATGCTGACGCAGGCGCCGCGGCGCGTGCCGTCCCGCGTTTTCTCGGGCGCCGCGCGCCTGCTGAGCGGATGGCAGTCGCTGCTCGCGGGCCGGCGTGCCGTGGCCGCCGCGGTGCTCGTTGCGCTGGTCGCGATTCCGGGCTGGGCGCGCTTGACGAGCGATGACGACATTCATCTGCTGGTTCAGCGCGATGCGAGTCTTGCTCGACAGGAAGGCAATATCCGGGCGGCGGTCGGACTGGCGAATACGGCACAGTTCTTCGTCATCCAGGGTGCGTCGCAGGAACAGGTACTCGAGCGCTCGGAGGCGCTGGTCGGAGCGCTCGATCGGCAGCAGCTCGGCCGCATCCAGTCGATCGCGACGTTCGTGCCGTCGGCGAAGCAGCAGGCACATGACCGCGCCGTGCTCGACACGCACGTGTTCGCCGATGTCGCCGCGCTGCGCGAGACGCTCGCGAAAGCGGGTTTCCGCGACGACGTCGCCGACGCATGGATTCAGGCGTTTTCCCGCGATGCTCGGGCGACGCTGTCGGTCGACAGCTGGCTGGCGGCACGCTGGTCGGCGCCGTTCCGGCATCTGTGGCTCGGGCGCGTCGACGGTAGCGCCGGTCCCGTCGATGCGGCACTCGCGATTCCGGAACGGGTCGATGCGACGAACGCGGCGACGTTCGCGGCCCTCGCGCGCACGCTGCCGGGCGTATCGTGGGTCGACAAGGCCGCGAGCGTGTCGAACCTGTTCGGCGCGTATCGGGTCGACAGCGGCCTGTGGTTGATCGGCGCATTGGTCGTGGTCGCCGCGCTGCTGACGTGGCGATACGGCATGCGCGGCGGCATCGCGACGACGTTGCCGGTCGTGTTCGCCATCGCGTTGACGCTCGCGGCGTTCGGCTATGCGCGGGTGCCGCTCACGCTGTTCAACTGGCTGGCACTGATGCTGGTGCTTGGCGTGGGCGCCAATTACGCCGTGTTCCTCCGCGAAGGATGCCTGCGCGACCAGGCCGGGATCGGCGCCGTATGGACCGGCGTGCTGCTGTCGGCGGCCACGACGTTGCTGTCGTTCGGCATGCTCGGCGCGAGCGCGATGCCCGCGCTGCGCAGCTTCGGCACGACGCTCGCGATCGGCATCGTATTGTCGGTGCTGTTCGCACCGCTCGCCACGCCATCCGCCAAGGAGCGTCGCGCATGAATTCGAAACAGACGCCGGTCTACCTGTCCGCGCCCGGCATGATCAACGCGCTTGGCGCAACGACCGACGAGATCGTCGCCGCATTGCGCGCGGGCGTCGCACCGGGCATGACGCCGCGTACCGACGTTCCCGCCGGCGGCTGGGTCGGGCACGTACGGTCCGCGCTCGACATCGCGCCGCCTGACGCGCTCGCGCATTTCGACTGCCGGAACAACCGGCTGCTGCTCGCCGCGCTCGCGCAGATCGAATCGTCCATCGCCGCGGCGATCGCGCGCCATGGTCCGCGCCGGGTCGGGGTCGTGATCGGCACGAGTACGTCCGGCATTCAGGCGGCGGAACAGGCGCTCGCCGAGCGTGCCGCGACCGGCACGACACCCGCCGGATTCGACTATCGACAGATGGAAATCGGCACGGCCGCGCCGTTCGTGCGGGCCGTACTCGGTGTCGGCGGGCCGGCCTATACGCTGTCGACGGCCTGCACGTCGAGCGCGAAGGCGTTCGCGGCCGCGCGCCGCCTGCTGCGGCTGAAGCTCTGCGATGCGGTCGTCGTCGGCGGTGCGGATTCGCTGTGCGAGCTCACGCTGCAGGGCTTCGCGTCGCTCGAATCGGTCAGCCCGGGCCGGACCAATCCGATGAGCCGGAACCGCTGCGGTATCACGATCGGCGAAGGCGCCGCGCTGTTCGTGATGAGCCGCGACGAAGCGGCGGTTCGCCTGGCCGGCGTCGGCGAGTCGAGCGATGCGCATCACATCTCGGCGCCGGATCCGGCGGGCCACGGCGCCGAGGACGCGTTGCGCGCCGCGCTCGCGGACGCGGGTGTGGCTGCGTCCGCGATCGGCTACGTGAACCTGCATGCGACCGCGACGCGGCTGAACGACGAGATGGAAGCGAACGTGATGGCCCGCGTGTTTCCGCACGGCGTGCCGGCGAGCGGAACCAAGCCGCTGACGGGGCACATGCTCGGCGCGGCAGGCGCGACCGAGCTGGGATTCGGCTGGCTGACATTGGCCCGCGGGATCGCGCTGCCGGCGCACGTCTGGGACGGCGAGCACGATCCGGCGCTGCCGGCACTCGACCTCGTCGACGGCGAGCGCCGTCTGGCCGGCGATGCCACCGGACGTTACGTGATGAGCAATTCGTTCGCTTTCGGCGGCAGCAATGCCAGCCTGATTCTGGGGACCTGACATGCAAGCCGGACCATTGATCGACGCGCTGCACGGCGGCGCGGATATTCCTGTCGGCGACATGCGCGACGTGCTGCCGCATCGCGGCACGATGCTGCTGCTCGACTCGATCGAGCGCTGCTCGGAAACCGGCATCGAGGTGAGCGCGATGGCGCGCCGCGATGCGTGGTACGCCGACGACAGCGGTGCGATGCCGGCGTGGATCGGCATCGAGCTGATGGCGCAGGCGATCGCCGCGCACGTCGGCCTGCTCGCCGCGCATGCGGGCGGCCGGGCGAAGCCGGGCGTATTGCTCGGCGCGAACCGCTATGTCGCGCATCGCCCCGCGTTCCGCACGGACACGACGCTGCGCATCGTCGCGCGGGAACTGTTGCGCGGCGACGAGGGGCACGGCGCGTACGAGTGCGCGATTCATGCCGACGGCGAGTGCTGCGCGGAAGCCGTCGTCAAGGTGTACCAACCGAGCGATTTTCAGACTTTTATCGAAGGGAGTTTCAATTCATGACTCGGCGAGTTCTCGTGACAGGGGCGAGCCGCGGCATCGGCCGCGCCGTGGCACTGCGCTTGGCATCCGACGGTTTCGCCGTGACGGTTCATTGCCGCACCGGCCGCGACGACGCGGAAAGCGTCGCCGCGACGATTCGCGCGCAGGGCGGCACGGCGAGCGTGCTGCAGTTCGACGTGCGCGATCGCGCGGCGTGCCGGCGTGAACTGGAGGCCGACGTCGACGCGCACGGCGCGTACTACGGGATCGTCTGCAGCGCGGGCGTGACGCGGGATGGCGCGTTTCCGGCGCTGTCCGAGGAGGACTGGGATATCGTGATCGAAACCGGGCTGGACGCGTTCTACAACGTCGTTCATCCGCTGACCATGCCGATGGTGCGTCTGCGCGGCGGCGGCCGGATCGTGACGATCGCGTCCGTGTCGGGCGTGATGGGCAATCGCGGCCAGGTCAACTACAGCGCCGCGAAGGCCGGCCTGATCGGCGCGACCAAGGCGCTGGCGGTCGAACTGGCATCGCGAAAGATCACGGTCAATTGCGTCGCGCCCGGGCTGGTCGATACCGGCATGCTCGACGACGTGCCGCTGGAACAGGCATTGAAGACGGTCCCGATGGGCCGCGTCGGCCAGCCTGACGAAGTCGCGGCGGTGGTCGGCTTCCTGATGTCGGATGCGGCGACCTACGTCACCCGACAAGTGATCGGCGTCAACGGCGGGATGGTGTGATGAAGCGAGTGGTCGTGACGGGAATGGGCGGCGTGACCGCCTTCGGTCAAAGCTGGGCGGACATCGAGGCGCGCCTGCGCGACGGGCGCAACGCGGTGCGTTACATGCCGGAATGGGACTGCTACGAAGCGCTGCATACGCGGCTCGCGTGCCCGCTGCCGGCGTTCGAGCTGCCGCGCACGTATCCGCGCAAGAAGACCCGTTCGATGGGGCCCGTATCGATGTACGCGGTGCGCGCGAGCGAACTGGCACTGGCCGATGCGGGGCTGGGCGACGACGCGTCGATCCGGGACGGCCGGATGGGCGTCGCGTACGGGTCGTCGTCGGGATCGGTCGAGCCGATCCGCGCGTTCGGCACGATGATCGAGACGGGATCGATGCGCGACGTCACGTCGAACAGCTACGTGCAGATGATGCCGCACACGACGGCAGTCAACGTCAGCCTGTTCTGGGATCTGAAAGGCCGGATCGTGCCGACGTCGTCGGCCTGCGCGTCCGGCAGCCAGGCAATCGGCTACGCGTACGAGGCGATCGCGACGGGCAAGCAGGCGCTGATGCTGGCGGGCGGCGCGGAGGAGTTGTCCGGCCCGGCGGTCGCGGTGTTCGATACGTTGTACGCGACGAGCACGCGCAACGATGCCGCGAACCTGACGCCGCGGCCGTTCGATGCCGATCGCGACGGGCTGGTGGTCGGTGAAGGCGCGGCGACGCTCGTGCTCGAGGAATACGAGCACGCGATGGCGCGCGGCGCGACGATCCATGCGGAGATCGTCGGTTTCGGCTGCAATTCCGACGGCGCGCACATCACCCAGCCGACCGCGGAGACGATGGCGGTCGCGATGCGTGTCGCGCTGCGCGATGCGGCGCTCGATGCCGATGCGATCGCCTACGTGAACGCGCACGGCACGTCGACCGACCGGGGCGACGTCGCGGAAAGTCATGCGACCGCGTCCGTATTCGGCGAACGCATGCCGATCAGCTCGCTGAAGAGCTATGTCGGGCATACGCTGGGCGCATGTGGTGCGCTCGAGGCGTGGTGGACGATCGAGATGATGAAGCGCAACTGGTATGTGCCGACGCTCAATCTCGATACGATCGATCCGGCCTGCGCGCCGCTCGACTACATCGTCGGCGACGCGCGCCGGATCGAAGCGGAATTCGTGATGAGCAACAACTTCGCGTTCGGCGGGATCAACACGTCGCTGATCTTCCGGCGGGTCGCCGCATGACGGCGCGCGTCGTCGTCACGGGGCTCGGCATCGTGTCGTGCCTCGGCAACGCGCTTGACGAAGTATCGGCCGCGCTGCGCGCCGGTCACTCGGGTGTGAGCCGCGTGGACGCATGGCGCGAGCGCGGTTTTCGCAGCCAGGTCGCCGGCGTGGCGTCGGTCGCCCCGGCAGCGCGGTTTGCCCGCAAGCACGAACGCTTCATGGGTGACACGGCGCGCTTTGCCGCGCATGCGGCCGCGTCGGCGCTCGACGATGCGTGCCTCGCTGCCGACGTGCTCCGTTCGCCGCGCGTGGGCGCGATCGTCGGGTCCGGCATCGGATCGATGGCCGACTACGACGACGCGATGACGATCGCGCAGCATCGCGGCATCGACAAGACGCCGCCCTATGTCGTGCCGAAGGCGATGAGCAGCACGGCGTCGGCATGCGTCGCGCAGGTGTTCGGCATCGAGGGCGTGTCGTACTCGCCGTCGTCCGCGTGCACGAGCGGGGCGCTCGCGATCGGGCAAGCGGCGCAATTGATCCGCTCCGGGTGCCAGGACATCGTGCTGGCCGGTGGAAGCGAGGCGCTGCACGACAACATGACGTTGATGTTCGACGCGATGGGCGTGTTGTCCAGCGGTTTCAACGACACGCCGGACCGCGCGTCGCGTCCGTATGCGCTTGACAGGGATGGTTTCGTGATCGCGTCCGGCGCCGGCATTCTGGTGCTCGAATCGCTCGAGCATGCACGCGCGCGCGGCGCGCGAATTCATGCGGAGATCAGCGGATTCGGCCAATGCACGGACAACGCCGGCATGGCGATGCCGCATGCGCCGGGGATGGCGCGCGCGATGCGTGGCGCGCTCGAACATGGCGGCGAACGGCGTCCGGACTACGTCAATACGCACGCGCCGTCGACGCAGCGCGGCGACGTCGAGGAACTGAAAGCGCTCGGCGACGTATTCGGCGGCGACGTGCCGGCGTTCTCGTCGACGAAGGGAATGACGGGGCATCCGCTCGGCGCGAGCGGTGCGCATGAAGCGATCTATACGATCCTGATGATGCGCGACGGCTTCGTCGCGGGCTCGGCCGTCGGCGATGTGCCCGATCCCGCGATAGCCGGCATGCCGCTCGTGCGCGACGCGCGCGAATTCGCGATCGAACGCGCGCTGTCGGTTTCGTTCGGATTCGGCGGCAGCTGTGCAAGTGTGTTGTTGGACGCCTGGAAGGGCGATTGAAGTGAACTTACTGAGCTGAGAGGACGATAACAATGAAGCACACACGACATCTGGCCGGCATGTTGGTCGCGACATCGTTGCTGACCGGGTGCGGCACCGTGGTGCGTTCGCTGCCTCTGCCGGCAGCGGCAACGGCACCGGACACGAGCGGCGTCGCGATTTATTTCGGTGCGCAGCCGCATCCGGAGGTCAAGACCAGCATCGGTCCGCGTTCGGAATCGGTGCGCGTGCGCCGGGTCGAAAGCGAGCAGCCGACGTGCGAGCAAGCGCTGGCGGAAGCGCTGAACCGTCTTCGCATCTATGCGAAGCATCACGGCGGGAATGCGGTCATCAACGTGACGACGCGCTTCCATGAAAAAAGCTCGAATTCGACGACCGAATATACGTGTGGCGTGAGCGGCAGTGCGGGCGCGATTGCCGTGTCGGGCGACGTCGTGCAGTTGAATGCTCAATGACGGGGGCACACGTGAAATATCGCATGGCACTGGCATTGATCGGCGCGACGTTCGCGGCTTCGGCCGCCTACGCACGGGATACGATCCGCGACTATCCGATCGACAGCGCGTTGAAGAGCGAGGAAGGCAAGCTCGACGACGGCGTCGCGCTCTATTTCGGCGATCAGCCGCATCCGCGCGTGATGAAGTCGTACGGGACGTTCGCGACCAACAAGAAGACCAACGCGTTCGGCAAGAGCGACGAGGCGGCGTGTCAGCATGTATTCCTGTCGGCCGTGATCGAGCTTCAGGCGCGCGCGCGCAAGGAGGGCGGCAATGCGGTGGTCGGCATCAAGAGCAATTACCGCAACGTGTCGCGCTCCAGCCCGAGCGAGTACACGTGCGGTGCCGGCGCGGTGGTTGCCGGCGCGGCGCTGACGGGCGAGGTCGTGACGTTGAAGCAGTAACCGGCACCGGCCGGTAGCAGGGGGCCGCCGAACGGCGGCCTTGCTGGCTCAGGCAGGCTTGCGCGCGGCGACGTTGACGAGCGTTTCGCGGCGCTTGCCGGGTTTCGGTGCGTACAGGCCGATGCGCTCGAGGAGTCCGAAGTCTTTCGCGCGGCTCCACCACAGATAGGGGAACGACACGTTGCGGGTGTCGAAACCGAACCCGGCGTCGCGTAGCATGGCAAGGTAGCCGTCGGCGCTTTTCTGAACCTCCATCGGGTGGCGGAACAGCAGCCGGATCACCCACGACTTGATGTACGCGTCGGTCGATTCGGCGAACAGCAGCAGTCCGCCGGGTTTCAGCACGCGGCGAAACTCGGCCAGCGCATGGTCCTGATCGACGAGATGGTGAAAGGTCTGATGGCAGAACACGATGTCGACGCTCGCATCGGCAAGCGGAATCTGCGTGCAGTCGGCATGCCGCAGTTCGACGGGCGTGGCGCAGCGATGCGCCGCTTCCGACGCATGCGCGAGCGAGTCGTCGTGGCAGTCGATACCGATGATCCTGGCGGGTGCGAACGCTTCGCTCAGCAGGCGAAACGACTTGCCCTGACCGCATCCTGCGTCGAGGAGGACGGGGGCCGACGGCAGCGGCGCCGCGATGAGCCGCTTCAGATCGTCGATCGCAACCTTGAGCACGTGATGTTCCCACGTATGCGTGCGAAGAAACCAGATGCCGAACCGGGTTTCGGGAACATAGGCGGGCGCGTGCGTGCGGGAGGACGTCATGGGTCTCTCATCGATCTTGGATTTGTTGAGCGCCTATTGTAGTTGGCAACGCCGGATCGTGGCGTCAGAAACATAAGATACCCAATCAATCGGACTGAATTGGCAAGCATGAGTGAAATGAAATCGAATTCCATCGACGTCGCGATCATCGGGGCCGGGCCTTCCGGTGCCGTCGCGGCCGCGCTGCTGCGCAAGGCCGGCCGTTCGGTGCTGGTGCTCGAGCGTCAGCATTTTCCGCGCTTTTCGATCGGAGAAAGCCTGTTGCCCCAGAGCATGCAGTATCTCGAGGAGGCGGGCATGCTGCAGGCGGTCGTCGAGGCCGGCTTCCAGTTCAAGAACGGCGCGTACTTCGTCTATCGCGACAGGATGTCGTCGTTCGATTTTCGCGAGAAGTTTTCCGCGGGCTGGGGGACGGCCTATCAGGTCGAGCGCGCGGCCTTCGACGATCTGCTGATCCGTTGTGCGGCCGAACAGGGCGCGGACGTGCGATTCGGCCATACGGTGCGCGCCTTCCAGCCGGGCGACAAGCCGCGGCTCGACATCGTCGACGAAGCCGGGCACGACTATTCCGTTCAGCCGTCGTTCGTACTCGATGCGAGCGGGTTCGGCCGCGTGTTGCCGCGACTGCTCGATCTCGACGCGCCGACCGGCCTGCCGACGCGAGCGGCCCTCTTTTCGCACGTCGAGGACAGCCTGCCGGCCGGGTCGACCGATCGCGACAAGATCTGCATCGCCGTTCATCCGGAGCGACGCGACGTGTGGTTCTGGATGATCCCGCTGACGAACGGGCGCTCGTCGGTCGGCTGCGTGGCCGATGCCGGGTTTCTCGACGTGCCGGACGCGCGACAGGAATCGTTGTTGCGCGAACTGCTGCAAAGCGAGCCGACATTGTCGCGACTGGTCGGCAGCAAGCCGTTCGTGATGCCCGTGCGCCGCATCTCGGGTTATGCGTCGAACGTCGAGACCCTGCACGGCCCCGGCTATGCGCTGCTCGGCAACGCGGGCGAATTCCTCGATCCGATCTTTTCGTCGGGCGTGACGATCGCGATGCGCTCGGCTCAACTGGCGGTCGCCGCACTCGAACGGCAGTTGCGTGGCGAGTCGGTCGACTGGGCACGTGATTACGACATCGCGCTGCGCAAGGGCATCGACACCTTCCGCGCCTTCGTCGAACGCTGGTACTCGGGCGCGCTGCAAGACATCGTGTTTCACGAAGACAAGGCCTCCGACGTGAAACGCATGGTCTGCTCGATTCTGGCGGGTTATGCGTGGGACCAGACGAATCCGTTTGTACGGGAGCCGGCGCGGGGTCTCGATATTCTTGCGCAGTTGTGCAGTTCGATAGGCGGGACCGACATCGCCTCGTAGCGCGAGAAGCCGAATACATTGGCTCACCCCTTCGATCGAGATTGCAGTGGATACGCATCAACTCATTACGATATGCCTTTACTCGGCCCTGGTATTGATCGTTCCGGGACCGACCAACACGTTACTTTTTTCGTCCGGAATAAGCGTTGGTCTGACGCGAACCCTCCCGCTCCTGTTCGCCGAAGGCGCAGGCTACGTCATCGCTATCTCGGCTTGGGGCGTTTCGCTGCTGGCGTTCGCCGTGGCGCATCCTCAAATCTTGAGCGTGATCAAGTTGGCATGCGCGTCGTATCTGCTGCTGCTGGCGGCAAAAATGTGGGCACGGGGCACGCTGGAAGAGGATCGGCGTTCGAAGCCGGTGACGTGGCACGATGTCGTCGTCGCCACGCTATTGAATCCGAAGGCTTTTCTGCTTGCAAGTACGGCGTTTCCACTCCAGGCGTTTCAGAACGTCGGTAACGGGGCCGTCGCGTTCGGTGCGTTTCTGCTGGTCCTCGTGCCCATTGGAGCGGGTTGGGCGAGCCTCGGGCGCGTGACGAGGATACTGGCATCCGGGCCGCGTCATATCACGGCGCTATTTCGTTCGGCGTCGGTGCTGCTGGTTCTGTTTTCGGGGTCGCTGCTGTATTCGGTCGTGAAATGAACTTTCTATGGTCGCGCGATCGATTCCTGTCGCGGAAAAGATCACGCGACCCCTGTGAAATAAAAATGAAAGGGCGTGTGTAAGGCAGGCGACCCTGCACGATCTCCCCACCGCGAGCCGTCAATCCGGTCGTTCCGGCCCTTCGAAACGACCGGTTGGTATCAAAAATGCGGCGCTGCGTCTATTCCTGGCGCGCGCCGCATCGGTCAATACAAAAAATTACGCATATAAATCATTGGCCTACGCCGACGCCAAAAAACAATGCTCTGCTGCGCTGCAGAAAATAATCAATCGCCTTATGCTGGTTAACCCGATCGCGTTTGAGCGGCATCAAGTTTTCCGGTGATGCTGCTTTACATTTAGCCAACATTGGCGATTCACGAAATCTACCTGTCGATTTGATTTCGTTCCTTTCGTCGCGCCTGTCCCCGATGCAAGGCGCGACCTCCTCAAGGCGTTGTTGACATGCATGATTTCCCCTTTCTGAGCCTGGCCATCTGGGTTCCGATACTGTTCGGCGCGGGCCTGCTGCGCGCCGGTTCCGACCAGCATTTCCGCCGAATACGACTGATTGCGCTGGTCGGCTCGATTGCCGGGCTGGCGGCCGTCGTTCCGCTGATTGCCGGTTTCGACGCGCATTCGGCGGCGATGCAGTTCGTCGAAAGACGCGACTGGCTCGCGGCATTCAATGCCGGATGGCGGGTCGGCATCGACGGCGCGTCGCTGTGGCTCGTCGTGCTGACCGCGTTCACGACGCTGGTGGTAGTGGTGGCATCGTGGGAATCGGTCACCGTGCGCGTCGCGCAGTACTACGCGTCGTTCCTGATCCTGTCCGGACTGATGGTCGGCGTGTTCGTCGCGCAGGACGGGCTGCTGTTCTTCATCTTCTTCGAGGCGACGCTGATCCCGCTGTACCTGCTGATCGGCACGTGGGGGCGCGAGCGCCGCGTGTATGCGGCCGTGAAGTTCTTCTTCATCTCGTTCGCCGGCTCGCTGTTGCTGCTGATGGCGATGCTGTACCTGTACGCGCAGTCGCATACGTTCGACATGGCCGTGTGGCGCACGCTGCAGCTCGGCTTCGCGCCGCAGTTGCTGGTGTTCCTCGGTTTCTTCGCCGCGTTCGCGGTCAAGGTGCCGATGTGGCCGGTCCACACGTGGCTGAGCGACGTGTACACGGACGGCCCGACGGGCGCCGCGCTGATGCTCGCGATGCTCAAGCTCGGCGGCTACGGGTTCCTGCGCTTTGCGCTGCCGATCACGCCCGACGCGAGCCACTTCTTCGCGCCGGCCGTGATCGCGCTGTCGCTGTTCGCGATCGTCTACGCGAGCCTGATCGCGCTCGCGCAGACCGATCTCGGCAAGCTGCTCGCGTATTCGACGGTCGCGCACATGGGCATCGTCACGCTCGGGCTGTTCCTGTTCAACCGGATCGGCGTCGAAGGCGCGATCGTGCAGCTCGTGTCGTACGGCTTCGTGGCGGGCGCGATGCTGTTGTGCGTGAACGTGCTCGTGGATCGCACGCGGCAGCGCGAGATCGCCGCATACGGCGGCGTGGCGGGCGTGATGCCGCGCTTCGCGACCTTCACGCTGCTGTTCGCGATGGCCAACGTCGGGCTGCCGGGCACGTCGGGGTTCGTCGGCGAGTTCATGGTGATCATGGGCGCGATCCGCTTCAACTTCTGGATCGGCGCGATCGCGGCGCTCACGCTGATCCTCAGCGCGTCGTACACGCTGTGGATGCTCAAGCGCGTGGTGTTCGGCAAGGTCGCGAGCCAGCGGATCGCGAAGCTCGCCGACCTGAACCGTCGCGAGATCGTGATGTTCGCGTCGCTCGCGCTGATCGTGCTGGCGGTCGGCATCGATCCGAAGCCGTTCACCGATGCGATCGATCCGACCGTCGGCAAGCTGATCCAGGAAGCGAGCCATTCGAAGGTGCCGGCGGGGGATGGCCCCGCGCCGGCGCTGCCGTCGTACATGGCATCGACGCACGACTGAGCGCGGCACACCGAGCCGCACCACGCCGCGCAAGCCCGCCGCATCGCGCGGCGCGCATCGTTGCGCACACATCGATCCGCGGCCCGGCACGGCAAGTGCCGGGCGCGCTTCCGGCTGCGTGAAATTGCCCCGCGACAATGTGACTCACGGCAGATTTTGCAATGATGATTTGCCGCATGCACCGGTTTTTCATCGCACTCGCGCGACGTATGATTCGGCCAATTTCGTGAATCGAATGCGCATCGGGCATACGCAAACGGATTCAATGACCCTCGGGCTGTGTGATGAAAAGAAGAGCATCAAGAGGCTGGTCGGCGCTGCTTTCAATGGGCGCGGCATTGAGCCTGTCAGGTTGTAATTTAGATGTACTAAATCCGAAAGGAAGCGTGGGGGCGGCCGAAAAGGCGCTGATCGCGACGTCCACGTGGGCGATGCTGATCGTCGTCGTGCCGGTGATCCTGCTGACGTTATGGTTCGCGTGGCGTTACCGCGCGTCGAATCGCAACGCCGCCTACGCGCCGAACTGGTCGCACTCGACCGCGATCGAGGTCGTGATCTGGACGGTGCCGACGCTGATCATCCTGTTCCTCGGCGTGCTCACGTGGAAGACCACGCACGAACTCGATCCGTACAAGCCGCTCGAATCGGCGGTGAAGCCGATCGACGTCGAGGTGGTCGCGCTCGACTGGAAGTGGCTGTTCATCTATCCGGAATTCGGCATCGCGTCGGTGAACCAGCTCGCGATTCCGGTCGGCACGCCGGTGAACTTCCGCATCACGTCGGATTCGGTGATGAATTCGTTCTTCATCCCGCAGCTCGGCGGCCAGGTCTACGCGATGGCCGGCATGCAGACGCGCCTGCACCTGATCGCCGACGAGCCCGGCAATTACGCGGGCACGTCCGCCAACTTCAGCGGCCGCGGGTTCTCCGACATGAAGTTCCGCACGCTCGCCGAGCCGCGCGAGCAGTTCGATGCGTGGGTGCAGAAGGTGAAGGCGTCGCCGGACCGGCTCGACGCGACCGTATACGGCAGCGTCGCGCAGCCGAGCGAAAAGGCGCCGGTGCGCTACTTCTCGTCGGTCGATCCGCGGCTCTTCCACAACATCATCGCGAAATACAACGATGGCCACGTCCTCGACCTGAAGGACGCCGCCTGCGGCACGAAGGGGTAACGCATGTTCGGCAAACTCACACTTTCGGCGATCCCGTTCGATCAGCCCATCATCATGGGGGCCGGCGCCTTCATGGGGCTGGTCGTGCTGGGCATTCTCGCCGCGCTGACGATCACCGGCCGCTGGAAATGGCTGTGGACGGAATGGCTGACCACGGTCGACCACAAGAGACTCGGCGTGATGTACATCATCGTCGCGCTGATCATGCTGCTGCGCGGCTTCGCCGACGCGATCATGATGCGCATGCAGCTCGCGCTCGCGTACAACGCGCCCGGCTACCTGCCGCCGCACCACTATGACCAGATCTTCACCGCGCACGGCGTGATCATGATCTTCTTCATGGCGATGGTGTTCATGGTCGGCCTGATGAACCTGATCGTGCCGCTGCAGATTGGCGCGCGCGACGTCGCGTTCCCGTTCATCAACTCGCTGTCGTTCTGGATGACGGCGGTCAGCGCGATCCTGATCAACCTGTCGCTCGTGATCGGCGAATTCGCGCAGACGGGCTGGCTCGCGTACCCGCCGCTGTCGGAGCTGCAGTTCAGTCCGGGGGTAGGGGTCGACTACTACCTGTGGGCGCTGCAGATCTCCGGTGTCGGCACGCTGCTGACCGGCGTGAACTTCTTCGTGACGATCATCAAGATGCGCGCGCCCGGCATGACGCTGTTGAAGATGCCGGTGTTCACGTGGACGGCGCTCTGCACGAACGTGCTGATCATGGCGTCGTTCCCGATCCTGACCGCGACGCTCGCGCTGCTCGGCCTCGACCGTTACCTCGGCATGCACTTCTTCACGAACGACGCCGGCGGCAACGCGATGCTGTACCTGAACCTGATCTGGGCGTGGGGCCATCCGGAGGTGTACATCCTGATCCTGCCGGCGTTCGGGATCTTCTCGGAAGTCATCGCGACGTTCGCGAAGAAGCCGCTGTTCGGCTACAAGACGATGGTGTACGCGACCTGCGCGATCATGGTGCTGTCGTTCCTCGTGTGGCTGCATCACTTCTTCACGATGGGCTCGGGCGCGAACGTGAACGCGTTCTTCGGGATCATGACGATGATCATCGCGATTCCGACCGGCGTGAAGGTGTTCAACTGGCTGTTCACGATGTATCGCGGCCGGATCCAGTTCACGACGCCCGTGCTGTGGACGATCGGCTTCATGGTCACGTTCACGCTCGGCGGCATGACCGGCGTGATGATGGCCATTCCCGGCGCGGACTTCGTGCTGCACAACAGCCTGTTCCTGATCGCGCACTTCCACAACGTGATCATCGGCGGCGTGCTGTTCGGTTATCTCGCGGGCTTCAACTACTGGTTTCCGAAAGCGTTCGGCTTCAAGCTGAACGAGAAGCTCGGCAAGGCGGCATTCTGGTTCTGGCAGGTCGGCTTCTACGTCGCGTTCGTGCCGCTCTACGTGCTCGGCTTCATGGGCATGACGCGCCGCCTGAACCATTACGACAACCCGGCCTGGCATCCGTGGCTGCTGGTCGCCGCGTTCGGCGCCGTGCTGATCGCGATCGGCATCGCGTGCCAGCTGCTGCAACTGGTGGTCAGCATCCGCAACCGCCATCTGCCGGAGTACCGCGACACGACGGGCGACCCGTGGGGCGGCCGCACGCTGGAGTGGGCGACGTCGTCGCCGCCGGCCGACTACAACTTCGCGGTGATCCCGCAGGTGCGCACGCTCGACGCGTATGCGGACATGAAGGCGCGCGGCGAAGGCCGGCCGAACCCGGCCGTGATCCGCGACATCCACATGCCGTCGAATACCTGTGCGGGCCTCGTGATCGCGATCTTCAGCCTGGTGCTCGGCTTCGCGCTGGTGTGGCACATCTGGTGGATGGCGATCGGCGGGCTCGTCGGGATCATCGCGACGCTCGTGATCTACAGCTCGCGCGATAACGACGGCTATTACATCCCTGCGTCGACGGTGCGCAAGACCGAAGACAAGCAGCCGACGAAGCGCCCGGCGCGCGTCGACGACGTGGAACTGGAGGCCAACTGATGTTGCAGAAAACCTTGAGCGCAACCCTGCTCGAGCACGACGACCATCCGCCGTCGCATTCGGTGTTCGGGTTCTGGCTGTACCTGATGACCGACTGCGTGATCTTCGCGGCGCTGTTCGCGACGTTCGCGGTGCTCGGCCACCAGTACGCGGGCGGGCAGACCGCGAAAGAGCTGTTCGACATTCCGGGCGTCGCGGTGGAAACCGCCGCGCTGCTGCTGTCGAGCATCACGTACGGTTTCGCGATGCTCGCGGCGTACAAGCAGCGGCGCGGTGCGCTGCTCGCGTGGCTCGCAGTGACGTTCGTGCTCGGCGCGGCGTTTCTCGCGATGGAACTGCGCGAGTTCTCGCACCTGATCGCGGAAGGCGCCGGCCCGCAGCGCAGCGCGTTCCTGTCGGCGTTCTTCACGCTGGTCGGCACGCACGGGCTGCACGTGACGGCCGGCCTGTTGTGGATGATCGTGCTGGCCGCGCAGATCGTGTTGCGCGGCGGCGACCTGACCGATCGCGACCTGCGACGCCTGACGTGCCTGAGCCTCTTCTGGCACTTCCTCGACATCGTGTGGATCTGCGTGTTTTCCTTTGTCTATCTCGCGAGCGTGATCTAAATGGCCCATTCGCATTCGTCTCAACTCGAAGAAGGGCACGGCAGTGTCGGCGGCTACGTCGCCGGTTTCATCCTGTCGGTGCTGCTCACGGCCGCGTCGTTCGGCCTCGTGATGGGCGGCGTGCTGTCGCCGCATGCGTCGCTGATCGGGCTCGCCGTGCTCGCGCTCGTGCAGATCGTCGTGCACCTCGTGTACTTCCTGCACATGAACGGCTCGTCGGGCCAGCGCTGGAACGTGATGGCGTTCAGCTATACGGTGCTGACTGCCGCGATCCTGATCGTCGGCACGCTGTGGGTGATGCACAACGTGAGCATGAACATGATGTCGCGTTGAGCGGCGGCGCGGCGCATCGGGTTCACCTCCATGCGCGTTCATGAAGAAAAGGCGGCACGTGCCGCCTTTTCGTTTTTTCCCGCTGCTGCGTCGCGCGGGGCAGGGCGGTCAGTGCCGCACGCCGGCATCGGCCGTCAGCGCATGCGTGCAGTCCGCGCGGTACTCGGCGGCGAGCCGACGCTTCGCACCGTCGAGGTCGTCGGGGTAGTACGGGCTCGCATGGGCGGGATCGTAGCCGACCTGTTCGAGTTCGGTCAGCTCGCGCACGAGGTCCGCCCGCGTGACGTCGCGGCCCGTGTGCACGAACGGGTATGCATTGCATTCCTGCGGGGTGAGGTGCGGCCCCGCGAATGCGGCGGTGCTGGCGCATGCGAGCAGCATGCAGGCGACGGTGGTCGACAGTTTCATCCGGTAGCTCCTGGTTTCGCGGCCCGATGCCGCATGACGTCAGCGTAGGCGGCCCCGGCCGCAGCGCGGCCGACGCACGGATGAAACATGTTTCACAGGCGCGTGCCGCGACGCAGGATGAAGCTATTTTCATCTGGCGCCGCGCGGCGATCGCGGCGCTTACGATAGCGGCGGGCGCATCGTGCGCGCCCGTCTTGACGTTCATTGCGAGGGCAACCATGCGAGTACTGACGGTCGAGGACGATGCGGTGACCGCGAACGAAATCGTCGGCGAGCTGACCGCACGCGGCTTCGAGGTCGACTGGATCGACAACGGCCGAGAAGGAATGATGCGCGCAATGAGCGCATCGTACGACGCGATCACGCTCGACCGGATGCTGCCGGGGGCGGACGGTCTCGCGATCGTGACCGCGATGCGCACGGTCGGCATCGATACGCCGGTGCTGATGCTGAGCGCGCTCGGCGACGTCGACGAGCGCATTCGCGGTCTGCGTGCGGGCGGCGACGATTACCTGACGAAGCCGTTCGATTCCGGCGAACTGAGCGCGCGCATCGAAGTGCTGCTGCGCCGCCGGCAGGCATCGGGCGTGCCGCAGCAGACGCTGCTGAAGGTCGGCGCGCTCGAGCTGGACCTCATTTCGCGCTGTGCGCGCCGCGGCGCCGACGAGATTCCGCTGCTGCCGACCGAGTTCCGCGTGCTCGAATTCATGATGCGCAACGCGGGCCAGACGATTACGCGCACGATGCTGTTCGAGGCCGTGTGGGGCTATCACTTCGATCCCGGCACCAACCTGATCGACGTTCACATGGGGCGGCTGCGCAAGAAGATCGATCCGCCTGGCGCGAACCCGATGATCCAGACGGTGCGCGGATCGGGCTACATGCTCGCTTGATGGAGGCACGGATGGACGCAGCCCGCGCGGCGAACTTCACGCGCCGCTGGCATACGACGACGTTTCGCTGGCTGTGTGCTTACGCGGCGATCTTCTCGGTGTCGCTGCTGCTGCTCGCGGGCGTGATCAGCGTGGCCGCGACGCACACGATGGCCCGCGACACCGACGAGGTGCTTGCGTGGCAACTGATCTATTTCGATTCGATTCCCGACGCCGAGCTGCCGCTCGCGATCCATCGGCGGCTCGAGCACGAGCACATGCATACGAATTTCTACGGGCTGTTCGACGCGAGCGGGCGCCGCGTGGCTGGCGACATCGCGACGCCGCCCGTGCTGCGTACCGATCGCCACGGCCGGACGCTGAACCGCACGCTCGCGCCGCTCGACGGTCAATCGTCGCCGATCACGCGCGCGATGGCAGTGCGCCGCGACGACGGGATGACGCTGGTCGTCGCGCGCGACCTGTCGCATTTCATCCAGATCCGCGACGTCGCGATTCGCGGGCTCGTGATCGGCGGCGTGATGATCCTGATCGCGGGCGTCGCGGGCGGCAGCATGCTCGGCATGCGGCAGATGCGCCGCGTCGCCGAGATCCGGCGCGTCACGCGGCAGATCGCCGAGGGCGATCTCGGCAAGCGGCTGCCGGTCGGCGGCTATGACGAACTCGACCTGCTCGCGCATCTCGTGAACCATATGTTGGACGAAGTCGAGCGGCTGATGGGCGAGGTGCGCCATACCTGCGACGGGATCGCGCACGACTTGCGCACGCCGCTCGCACGCGTGCATACGATGCTGGCGCGGCTAGCCGACCAGCCGTTCTGCGCACACGATCCCGCGTCGGCTGCGCTGCTGGCGTCGGCGCGCGACGAAACCGACCGGCTGCTCGAACGTTTTCGCGCGATGCTGCGCATCTCCGAGATCGGCACGCTGAGCCGGCGCGGCGGGTTTGCCGCGGTCGACGTCGCGGCGTTGCTGCGCGACGTGTGCGAACTTTACGAGCCGCTGGCCGAGGCGGTCGACGTGTCGTTGGAGCTCGATGCGGCCGCGGTCGACGGCATTCATGGCGACCGTGCGTTGCTGTTCGAGGCGTTCAGCAATCTCGCGGACAACGCGATCAAATTCACGCCGCCCGGCGGCCGCGTGCGCGTCGCGCTCCAGACGACGTCGCATGGTCCGCTCGTCCGGTTCGAGGACACCGGGCCCGGCATCCCGCCCGGCGAGCGCAATGCGGTGCTCGAGCGCTTCTATCGCGGCGAGCGCACGCGCCACGTGAACGGCTCGGGGCTCGGGTTGAGCATCGTGTCGGCGGTGATGCGCGTGCACGGTTTCGTGCTGCGGATCGGCGATGCGCAGCCGGCCGGTGCGGCGATCACGGTCGAATGCTGGCCGCGTTCGCTCGCGTGACGGAGGGGGCCGATCGATGCGCATCCTGCTGATTGCGCCGCCGACGCCTGATGCGTCGCGGCTCGACAAGGCGTTTCGGGAAAGCATGCACGGCGTCGAACGCGTCGACGAATGGCGCGACGGCTGTTTCGCGGCGACGCAGGACCGGTTCGACGCGATCGTGATCCTCGCGACCGATGGCGCTTCCGTGCCGACGCTTCTCGACGGATTCCCGCCGCTTGCCGCGTCGGCCGGCAGCGCGACGATTGCCGCGATCGTCGCCGGCACCACGTCCGCCGAGCGTGCACGGATGCTGAACGCGGGCTGCGACGTGTGCCTGGCCCATCCGTGCTCGTTCGTCGAATTGCACGAGCGGCTGCGCGCACTGTGGCGCCGCACGGGCGTCATCGCGATGCGGGAATCGATCCGGCTCGACACGGCGACGCGCGCGCTCGACGAGCGGGGCCGGCGGCTCGCGCTCAGCGCCCGGGAATTTCGCGTGGTCGAATGCCTGCTGCGCGAAGCGGGGCGGCCGGTCGGGCGCGACGCCGTGCTGCGTTATGCGTGGGGCGATGCGGACATCGAACCCGAAACGGTCAATGCGCTGGTCGTACGGTTGCGGCGCAAGCTGGCCGCGCATGCGTTTTCCGCGCGGATCGAAACGGTGGCGCGATTCGGCTTCCGGTTCGACGCGGGCCGCGGCGCAGGTTGAAGGACGTTTCCGGAAAGGGGGGCGCCGGGCGCCGATTGTTACAAGACGTTAGCGCGGGCTTCCCGTTGCGATGCGGCGCATCAGTTCTTACAAACTTGAAATATGCGGGGCGGGCGCTTGCCGCTATAGTCGAATCACACATGACACAACCAGAAGAGGAATCCATGAAGACTTTGCGTGTTGCCTCGCTCGTGACCGGTATGACGGCCTTGCTCGTGTCGGGCGCAGCAATGGCGGGAGTCAATGTCGGGATCAACGTCGGCGTGCCGGCACCGGTCTACGTCGCGCCCGCGCCCGTGTATGCGCCGCCGCCTCCGCCGGTCGTCTACCAGCCGGCGCCCGTCTACGCACCGGCGCCCGTGTACGGGCCGGCGCCGGCGATCGTGATCGGCTGGCACGGCGACCGCTACTGGGACGGCCGCCGCTACTGGGGCCGCGACGAATGGTATCGCCACCATGGTCGCGGCTGGGGCGGCGATCGCGGTCACTGGGATCGCGGCCGCCACAACGGCTGGCGCTGATCGACCGGTCGCGCGTGCGTGCCGCGCGCGCGACAACGGCTCGTGAGGAAACCGCCCGCGTGGCGGTTTTCTTTTGGCTCGACGGATTGAATGGGTAGAATCGCTCCACGTTACTACCCTCATTCGACGACAGGGCCTCTATGACGAAGGGTTCGCCCCGGGCCGCCGCCGCGCGCGCCTGCCGCGGTGCACTGCGGGCCGCCGGCCGCGTGGCCGCGGTGCTGGCGCTGCACGCGGCGCTGGCCGCGCCCGCCGCGCACGCGGCCTACGCGATTGCGCAGTACGGCGAGCCGAAGTATCCGCCGGGCTTCAAGCATTTCGACTACGTGAACCCCGACGCGCCGAAGGGCGGCACGCTCGTGCTCGCGAACCCGAGCCGGCTGACGTCGTTCGACAAGTTCAATCCGTTCACGATGCGCGGCAACACCGCGCCGGGCATCGACATGCTGTTCGAGAGCCTCGCGACCGGCAGCCTGGACGAGCCGGCGTCCGCGTACGGATTGCTCGCCGACGACATCGACGTCGCGCCGGACCGCCGCTCGGTCACGTTCCACCTGAATCCGCGCGCGCGCTTCTCGAACGGCGATCGCGTCACGGCGGACGACGTCAAGTTTTCGTTCGACACGCTGAAGAGCAAGCAGGCCGCACCGCAGTTCGGCGCGTATTTCGCCGAAATCACGAAGGCCGTGGTCGTCGATCCGGCGACCGTGCGCTTCGAATTCCACAGCGCGAACCGCGAGTTGCCGCTGATCGCCGGCGGCGTGCCGGTGTTCTCGCGCAAGTGGGGATTGCGCGCGGACGGCTCGCGCATCCCGTTCGACCAGCTCGCGTTCGAGCAGCCGATCGGCAGCGGCCCGTACGTGATCGACCATTACGACAACGGCCGCACGATCACCTACCGGCGCAGCTCCGCGTACTGGGGCGCCGACCTGCCGGTGCGAGTCGGCACCCACAACTTCGAGCGGATCGTCTACAAGCTGTACGGCGACGGCGTCGCGCGGCTCGAGGCGTTCAAGGCCGGCGAATACGACGTGCTCGTCGAGTACGTCGCGCGCAACTGGGCGCGACGCGACGTCGGCAAGCGTTTCGACAGCGGCGAGTTGATCAAGCGCGAGTTCCGGCAGCACAACGGCGCCGGCATGCAGGGCTTCTTCATGAACCTGCGCCGGCCGCTGTTCCGCGACGTGCGCGTGCGTCAGGCGCTCGACCTCGCGTTCGACTTCGAATGGCTGAACCGCCAGCTGTTCTACAGCGCGTACACGCGCCTGAACAGTTATTTCGCCGACACCGACCTGCAGGCGACCGGTACGCCGGGCGAGGGCGAGCTGAAGCTGCTGGAGCCGCTGCGTGCGCAGCTCGATCCGGCCGTGTTCGGCCCGATGGTCACGCAGCCGAACACGAATCCGCCGGGCTCGCTGCGCGCGAACCTGTTGAAGGCGCGCGCGCTGCTCGCACAGGCCGGCTGGACCTATCGCGACGGCGCGCTGCGCAATGCGAAGGGCGAGCCGTTCGCTTTCGAGATCCTCGACGATGCGGGCGGCGCGATGGAAGGCGTCGTGACCGCGTACCAGCGCAACCTCGCGAAGCTCGGCATCGCCGTGCGGTTTCGCACGGCCGATTACGCGCTGCTGCAAAAGCGCCTCGATGCGTTCGACTACGACATGACGACGATCCGCCTGCCGGGCGTGCAGGTGCCCGGCGCCGAGCAATACTCGCGGTACGCGAGCAAGTTCGCCGACGAGCCGGGCTCCGACAACTTCATCGGATTGAAATCGCCGGCCGTCGACGCGTTGCTGCACGCGCTCGGCACCGCGCAGACGCGCGAGGAATTGCTCGACGCGACGCACGCGCTCGACCGCGTGCTGATGCACGGCTACTACGCGGTGCCGCAGTGGTACAGCACGACGCACCGCGTCGCGTACCGACGCACGCTCGCCTATCCGCAGACGCTGCCGCTGTACTATTCGGCCGAGGGCTGGGTCGTGTCGACCTGGTGGGCGAAGCCCGATCACTGACCCGCGCCGGCCCTTCATCCAACCCGCCACCGATCACGAGTCGACGCCCTATGTGGAGCTACATCCTCAAACGCCTGCTGTTGATGATCCCGACGCTCGTCGGCGTGCTGACGCTCACGTTCGCGGTGATCCAGTTCGTGCCGGGCGGCCCGGTCGAGCAGGCCGTGCAGGAGTTGCGCAAGGGCGCGACCGAGCAGGGCGCGACGCCATTCGGGATGCGCGCGCACACCGGCGTCGACGCGCAGCAGCTCGCGCAGCTCAAGGCGTTGTACGGTTTCGACAAGCCGCCGCTCGAACGCTACTGGCTGATGCTCAAGCGCTTCGCGCGCTTCGATCTCGGCGAAAGCTACTTTCGCCACCAGAGCGTGTGGTCGCTGGTCGTGCAGAAGCTGCCCGTGTCGATCAGCATCGGGCTGTGGACGTTCTTCCTCACGTACCTGATCTCGGTGCCGCTCGGCATCGCGAAGGCCGTGCGCAACGGTTCGCCGTTCGACGTCGCGACGAGCCTCGTCGTGCTGGTCGGCTATGCGATTCCGGGCTTCGTGCTCGGCGTGCTGCTGCTCGTGCTGTTCGGCGGCGGCTCGTTCTGGCAGCTCTTTCCGCTGCGCGGCCTCACGTCCGACAACTTCGCGCAGCTGTCGCTCGTCGGCAAGGTGCTCGACTATCTGTGGCACATCGCGCTGCCGATCACCGCGTCGGTCGTCGGCAGCTTCGCGGTCATCACGATGCTCACGAAGAATGCGTTCCTCGACCAGATCCGCCGGCAATACGTGCTGACCGCGCGCGCGAAGGGGCTCTCCGAGCGCAGCGTGCTGTGGAAGCACGTGTTCCGCAATGCGATGCTGCCGCTGATCGTCGGTTTCCCGGCCGCGTTCATCGGCGCGTTCTTCACCGGCAGCCTGCTGATCGAGACGCTGTTCTCGCTCGACGGCCTCGGGCTGCTGTCGTACGAGTCGGTCGTGCGGCGCGATTACCCGGTCGTGCTCGGCACGCTGTACCTGTTCACGCTGATCGGGCTCGCGACCAAGCTGATTTCCGATCTTTGCTATGTGTGGGTCGATCCGCGCATTCAATTCGACAACCTGGAGCGCTGACATGAAACGAGCCATTCGCATGCCCGGCGCCAGCGGGCGAGGCGCGCGATGAACCGGGCCGTCGCATCCCCCCGCATCGACGCCGCGCGCGCGCGCGTGTCGCCGTCGCCGGCCCGCCGTGTGTGGCAGCGCTTCCGGCAGCAGCGCCTCGGCTACTGGAGCTTCGTGATCTTCGTCGTCGCGTTTGCCGCGAGCCTCGCGGCGCCGCTGTGGTCGAACGACAAGCCCCTCGTCGTGCGCTACGACGGCCAGACCTATTTCCCGATGTTCCATGCGTACCCGGAGACGACCTTCGGCGGCGATTTCCCGACGCCGGCCGACTATCTCGATCCGTATGTGCGCAAGCGGCTCGAGGCGCCCGGCAACTTCGTCGTCTATCCGCCGAACCGCTATTACTACGACACGCTGAACTACTTCTCGAACGTGCCGAACCCGGCGCCGCCGTCGCGCGAGAACTGGCTCGGCACCGATGCGCAGGGCCGCGACCTGCTCGCGCGGCTCGTGTACGGGTTCCGCATCTCGGTCGAGTTCGGGCTGATCCTGACCGTGATCGGCACGCTGCTCGGGATCGCCGCGGGCGCGGTGCAAGGCTTCTTCGGCGGGCGCATCGACATCGTCGGGCAGCGGCTGATCGAGATCTGGAGCTCGCTGCCCGAGCTGTACCTGCTGATCATCTTCGCGTCGATCTTCGAGCCGAGCTTCCTGCTGCTGATCGTGCTGCTGTCGCTGTTCGGCTGGATCGGGCTTGCCGACTACGTGCGCGCCGAGTTCCTGCGCAACCGCACGCAGGACTACGTGCGCGCGGCCCGCGCGATGGGACTCACGAACTGGCAGATCATCTGGCGCCACGTGCTGCCGAACAGCCTCACGCCGGTGATCACGTTCCTGCCGTTCCGGATGAGCGGCTCGATTCTCGCGCTCACCAGCCTCGATTTCCTCGGGCTCGGCGTGCCGCCGCCGACGCCGAGCCTCGGCGAGCTGCTCGCGCAGGGCAAGGGCAACCTCGACGCGTGGTGGATCTCGCTGTCGACGTTCGGCGTGCTGGTCGCGACGCTGCTGCTGCTGACCTTCATGGGCGATGCGCTGCGCAACGCGCTCGACACGCGGATCGCCGATTCGGTGCGCGCGGCGGGAGGGCAGCGATGAGCGACGCAGTCGTATCGAAGGCGGACGAACCGCTGCTGTCGCTCGAGCATCTGCACGTGCGCTTCGGCGACACGGTCGCGGTGGACGACGTGACGCTCGCGATCGGGCGCGGCGAGCGGGTCGCGCTCGTCGGCGAATCGGGGTCCGGCAAGAGCGTGACCGCGCTGTCGATCCTGCGGTTGCTGCGCGACGCCGATGTCACCGGCGCGATCCGTTTTGCCGGGCAGGATCTGGCGGCCAAGAGCGAGCGCGAGATGCGCGGGCTGCGCGGCTCGGACATCGCGATGATCTTCCAGGAGCCGATGACGGCGCTCAATCCGCTGTATACGATCGGCGTGCAGATCGGCGAGACGATCGTGCTGCACGACGGCGTATCGGCCGTCGAGGCGCGCAAGCGGGCGATCGCGTTGCTCGCGCGCACCGGCATCGCGGAGCCCGAGAAGCGCGTCGACAGCTACCCGCACCAGTTGTCGGGCGGCCAGCGGCAGCGCGCGATGATCGCGATGGCGCTCGCGTGCCGGCCGCGCCTGCTGCTCGCCGACGAGCCGACCACCGCGCTCGACGTGACGATCCGCGCGCAGATCGTCGACCTGCTGCTCGAGCTGCAGCGCGAGGAGGCGGAAAAGCGCGGGATGGCGATCCTGCTGATCACGCACGACCTGAATCTCGTGCGGCACTTCGCGCAGCGCGTCGCGGTGATGGAGCATGGCCGGCTCGTCGAGAGCGGGCCCGTCGAGCGGATCTTCGCGTCGCCCGAGCATCCGTATACGCAGCGGCTGCTGAACAGCCGGCCGCAACGCGCGGTCACGCCGGTGATGCCGATCGCGCCCGTCGTGCTCGACGCGCGCCACGTGAGCGTGCAGTTCGCGCGCAAGCGGCCGGGCTTCGCCGGCTGGTTCGGCACGGTGCCGGTGACGGCCGTGGCCGACGTGTCGGTGTCGGTGCGGCAGGGCGAAACGCTCGGCATCGTCGGCGAATCGGGATCGGGGAAGTCGACGCTCGCGATGGCGCTGCTCGGGCTGCAGAAGACGGCCGGCGGCGAGATCGAATTCCAGGGGCGTGCGCTGTCGACCTATCGCGGCCGCGAACAGACCGCGCTGCGCTCGAACATGCAGGTGGTCTTTCAGGACCCATTCAGCTCGCTTTCGCCGCGTCACACGATCGAGCGGATCGTCGGCGAGGGGCTCGAGCTGCATCGCCCGGACATGACGCCCGACGCGCGCCGCGCGAAGTCGCTCGCGGTGCTGCGCGAAGTCGGCCTCGACCGCACGGTGCTGCACCGCTATCCGCACGAATTCTCGGGCGGCCAGCGCCAGCGGATCGCGATCGCGCGCGCGCTGGTGCTGGAGCCGCGCATCCTGATCCTCGACGAGCCCACGTCGGCGCTCGACGTGTCGATCCAGCAGCAGGTGCTGAAGCTGCTCGCGAATTTGCAACAGAAATACAACCTCGGCTACGTGTTCATCAGCCACGACCTGGAGGTGATCGGCGCGATGGCGCACCGCGTCGCGGTGATGCAGGACGGCGCCGTCGTCGAGTCGGGGGAGGTGTCCGACATCTTCACCCGACCGTCACATCCTTACACACAAAAGCTGTTGAAAGCGGTCTGGAAAGCGTGATAGGCGGCCAATGGTCTGACCATCTCGATTGTATTTATTAATTTGTTTTGACAAACGATTACGCGCTGGCTAGTATCGACCGAAATTTTCCGCCAATCAGCTGATTTTTAAGCATATTCCATCGACCAATGCAGCATCGATCCCTGACCCAGGCATGCGCGCGCACCATCGCCGGGCTGTTCATCGGCGCCCTGTTCGCAGCAGCACCCGGCGCGTTCGCCGACGAAGTCAGCAGTTTTAACCAGAATGTCAGCAATTCGACTCAGATCGGGTCGGGTTCCCCCCTCCAGCAGACCAGCGCGCAGCCGTCGAGCGGCGGCGCGAAGTCGTTCCTTGCCGGCATGGCGGGCAAGGCAGGCGACGTGGTGGTCGGCGCGCTGAACATGATCGGCGTGCGGTATCGCTGGGGTGGCAACTCGCCGGATTCGGGCCTCGACTGCAGCGGCTTCGTGCGCTACGTGTTCCAGGACACGCTCGGCATGTCGCTGCCGCGTCGCGCGGAAGAAATGAGCCGCGTCGGCGAGAAGGTGAGCATGAGCAACCTGAAGCCGGGCGATCTCGTGTTCTTCAACACGATGCGCCGCACGTTCTCGCACGTCGGCATCTATATCGGCGACAACAAGTTCGTGCATTCGCCGTCGACGGGCAGCACGGTTCGCGTCGACGATCTCGACAGCGGCTACTGGGAAAAGCGTTTCACCGGTGCGCGCCGGATCGAATCGGAATTCCCGATGAAGCCCGAAGACCTGCGTCAGCGCGTGCGCGCGACGCTCGGCGACGATTCGGCGAACGGCAGCAACTGACGTTTGCCGGTCGCGCGGGCCGGACGATAAAATAAAAAACCCTGTCACCGAAAGGCGGCAGGGTTTTTTGCTTTTGGGGCGGCGTCGACGGCGGGGCGGAAGTCGTTGCGTCGGCCACGGGCGGCAGGCGGCGCGTGCCGCGGCCTCCCGCTCATCGTGGCTTGGGCGGCTTACGCGGCCACGGCCACGCCGCGCGCCGCCGCGAGCTTGCGCTGCAGTTCCGGCATGATGCGCGCGACCGCTTCCTCGCCCGCGAGGATCGCCGCGTTGCGCTGGTTGAAGTCGCTGCCGCCCATCGCCGCGAGGTTCGGGCGAATCACGACGTCCGCGTACTTGTCGAGCTCGTAGGTCTTGATCGTCTGGCCCATGATCGTGAAGGTCTGCAGCAGCATCTCGATCGGGTTGTTGGTCGCTGCGCCGTCGGGGCGGGCCGAGATGTCGACCGCGATCACGAAGCTCGCGCCCATCTTGCGCGCAAACGACGCCGGCACAGGGCTCACGAGGCCGCCGTCGACATATTCGCGCGTGCCGATCTTCACCGGCTCGAACACCGACGGCACGCTGCACGACGCGCGCACCGCGAGCCCCGCGTTGCCTTGCTGGAACAGGATCGGCTGGCCGCTTTGCAGGTCCGTCGCGACGATGCCGAGCGGCTTCGCCATCTTCTCGATCGGCCGGTTGTTGAGCGTCTTGTTCAGGAAGTTCTGCAGCGCGACGCCTTGCAGCAGGCCGCGCGAGCGGAACGGCAGCGCCCAGTCGCTGATCGCCGCCTGGTCCATGTCGAGGGCGATCTTGTTGATCTGCAGCGCGTTCATGCCCGACGCGTAGAGTGCGCCGACCACCGAGCCCGCGCTCGTCCCGGCGACGATCTCGATCGGAATGCCGCGCGCCTCGAGCGCCTTCAGCACGCCGATGTGCGAGAAGCCGCGCGCGGCGCCGCCGCCGAGCGCGATACCGATCTTGACGGGCTTCTCCTGCGGCAGGGCCGTGCCGGGGCGGGACTTGTCGCCGAAGGACGTACAGGCGGCGAGGCTGGCGGACGCGCACGCGATCGTGAAGTGGCGGCGCGACAGGCGAGGGGACGACATCGATGGTTCTCCGGCGGCTTGGCGGCGGGTCACACGGCCCGCGGCGGCGAGGGTTTCCGAGGCCGCGCAGCGGGTTCCGCGCGGCCGGCGCCGCACCGGCTGGCGGCCGCGGCGCGCACATCATAAAGCAAGCGGCGCGCTTGGCGCGATGTCCGGCGCGAGTATAATTCCGGCTTCTTTCCCGTTCCGGGCGTCGCCGGCTCCGTTGCTGTCCGGGCTGCCGTCGTCCCGCGTCGAATCATTCATGCGCCCCAGGCGTTCGAGTTACCGTTTATGACCCGTCCTGTCCGTACCCGCTTCGCGCCGAGTCCCACCGGCTTCATCCACCTCGGCAACATCCGCTCCGCACTCTATCCGTGGGCGTTCGCCCGCAAGATGAAAGGCACGTTCGTGCTGCGCATCGAGGATACCGACGTCGAGCGCTCGTCGCAGGAAGCGGTCGATGCGATCCTCGAAGGGATGCAATGGCTCGGGCTGGATTTCGACGAAGGCCCGATCTACCAGATGCAGCGGATGGACCGCTATCGCGAAGTGCTCGCGCAGATGCTCGAGAAGGGCCTCGCGTATCCGTGCTACATGTCGGCCGAGGAACTCGACGCGCTGCGCGAACGCCAGCGCGAAGCCGGCCTGAAGCCGCGCTACGACGGCACGTGGCGTCCGGAGCCCGGCAAGGTGCTGCCGGAGCCGCCGGCCGGCGTGAAGCCGGTCCTGCGCTTCCGCAATCCGCTGACGGGCACGGTCGTGTGGGACGACGCGGTGAAGGGGCGTGTCGAGATCTCGAACGAGGAACTCGACGACCTCGTGATCGCGCGCCCGGACGGCACGCCGATCTACAACTTCTGCGTGGTGGTGGACGACATGGACATGGGCATCACGCACGTGATCCGCGGCGACGACCACGTGAACAACACGCCGCGCCAGATCAACATCCTGAACGCACTCGGAGGCGAGCCGCCCGTCTATGCGCACCTGCCGACCGTGCTGAACGAGCAGGGCGAGAAGATGAGCAAGCGGCATGGCGCGATGAGCGTGATGGCGTACCGCGACGCAGGCTTCCTGCCGGAGGCCGTCGTCAACTATCTCGCGCGCCTCGGCTGGTCGCACGGCGACGCCGAGATCTTCTCGCGCGAACAGTTCGTCGAATGGTTCGATCTCGAGCACCTCGGCAAGTCGCCCGCGCAGTACGACCACAGCAAGCTGAGCTGGCTGAACGCGCATTACATCAAGGAAGCCGACAACGCGCGCCTCGCGGCGCTCGCGAAGCCGTTCCTCGATGCGCTCGGCATCGACGACGCGGCGATCGCGACGGGCCCCGCGCTCGACGCGGTGGTCGGCCTGATGAAGGATCGTGCGACGACGGTCAAGGAGATCGCGGAAGGCGCGACGATGTTCTACCGTGTGCCGGCGCCCGACGCCGATGCGCTCGCGCAGCACGTGACCGATGCGGTGCGGCCGGCGCTGGCCGATCTCGTCGTCGCGCTGAAGGCGGCCGACTGGACGAAGGAGGCAGTGTCCGCGGCGTTGAAGGCGACGCTCGCCACGCACAAGCTGAAGATGCCGCAGCTCGCGATGCCGGTGCGTCTGCTGGTGGCGGGCACGACGCACACGCCGTCGATCGATGCGGTGCTCGTGCTGTTCGGTCGCGACGTCGTGGTGTCGCGCATCGAGGCCGCGCTGGGCTGACGTATGGGCGAGCGCGAAGCCGCCGCGCATGAGCGCGCGGCGGCTTCGCAAAAAATTTCGCGCGAATCGTAAAAAGGGTATTTACAAGTTCGAAATCGGTCCATATAATCTCATTTCTGTTCTGCAAGGGGGTATAGCTCAGCTGGGAGAGCGCTTGCATGGCATGCAAGAGGTCAGCGGTTCGATCCCGCTTACCTCCACCAACAGAACAAGCTGGATTGATTTGCGAAGCAGCGGTAGTAATAAGTGCTTCACAAAATGATTCAAAGCAGTTAGAATTTCGGCCTTCGCTGTTGACTGTAAAGTAAATAGCGAAAGTCAGACAAATCTGAAAAGATTTTGTCCCCTTCGTCTAGAGGCCTAGGACATCACCCTTTCACGGTGAGTACAGGGGTTCGAATCCCCTAGGGGACGCCAAATTCAGCGGCGTTTCGTAGAAGCGTCGCAAGGCTTGCAGGAACGTAACCGACGTCCTGCAGGTTGGGTAAGAAAGCTGGAGCGGTAGTTCAGTCGGTTAGAATACCGGCCTGTCACGCCGGGGGTCGCGGGTTCGAGTCCCGTCCGCTCCGCCAGAACGAAGCCCGTTCAAGACGTTTTTGAGCGGGCTTTTGTATTAAAGATGTAAGCAGTACGTTGTCCCCTTCGTCTAGAGGCCTAGGACATCACCCTTTCACGGTGAGTACAGGGGTTCGAATCCCCTAGGGGACGCCAGATTCAGCGGCGTTTCATGGAAGTGTCGCAACGCGTGCAGGAACGTGACGAGATCCTGCAGGCGGTGGTGCAGAAAAGCTGGAGCGGTAGTTCAGTTGGTTAGAATACCGGCCTGTCACGCCGGGGGTCGCGGGTTCGAGCCCCGTCCGCTCCGCCAGAACGAAGCCCGTTCAAAAAGCGTTTTTTTGAACGGGCTTTCTCGTTAAGGATGTAAGCAGTACGTTGTCCCCTTCGTCTAGAGGCCTAGGACATCACCCTTTCACGGTGAGTACAGGGGTTCGAATCCCCTAGGGGACGCCAGATTTCGGCGTCGTTCGAACAAACGACGCGCCGGCAGGAAGTAACCGACGCCTGCCAGGCAAGCAGCAAGACTGGAGCGGTAGTTCAGTCGGTTAGAATACCGGCCTGTCACGCCGGGGGTCGCGGGTTCGAGTCCCGTCCGCTCCGCCAAACGAACAACAATGCCCGCCTTGTGCGGGCATTGTTGTTTGTGCATTCGGTCGTTGTGCTCGCTCGCGGGCGCGTGACTGCGGAGCGGAGGAAGCCGCCTGCGCGGCTTCCGACGGGACTCGAAGGGCTGCGCGTGCACGCGCAGCCGCGGCCTGCGGGATGTAGGCGAGTCCCGTCCGCTCCGCCAGAAAATGAAGAAGCCCGCCTCGTGCGGGCTTTTTCATTTGAATCGTCCATTGTGCCTTCCGCTGACACCCCACACCGCGCGCCGCGCCCCTACGAGAAATTCGCGATTGCATCCGCACGCGACTGCGCTATCGTGGCGGGATGCGTTTCCGACTCCTGCGCGATGCTCGATCCGACCGACCTGCGACTCCTGTATCAGCTCCGACCCGCGGAGCCCGGCGATTTTCCGTATGCCGAAGCGTTGACGCACGGCAACATGGGCGGCTACTACAAGCGTCATGGGCTCGTGTGGCGCAGCGACCTGTTCTATGCGAGCTGGCGCGAATCCGAAAACTTCATCCTCGAAGCCGACGGCGAGCGCATCGGCGTGCTGCGTGTGACCGAGGAGGGCGATTCGCTGCACATCCGCGACGTGCAGATCGCGGCCGGCCATCGCGGGCAGGGCGCCGGTACCTACATGCTCGAGATGTCGCATCGCTGGGCGCGTGCGCGCGGGCTGCACGAACTGCAGTTGCGCGTGTTCGTCGACAATCCTGCCGCGCATCTGTATCTGCGCATGGGCTACCGCGTCACCGGGCCGCGGCTCGCGCAACTCGGCTCGATCCGCCACATGGTGCGGCCGGTCTGACGGTCCGGCGCGCGGAAACGAGCGATCAGCGGGCCGCGTCGATCGCGCCGTCGTCGTCCGGCGTTTCGTTTTCCGCGACGTCGCCTTCCGGGCCCCGATGCTCGTAGCCGCGCAGCATGAACGCGCGCGGGCTTTCGCCGAATGCGCGGCGGAACATCGCCGAGAACGCGCTCTGGCTCTGGTAGCCGAGTTCGCGCGCGATGTGCGACAGCGGTCGCCCCTGGTTCAGCAGCGGGATCGCCCGCGCGAGCAGCGCCTGCTGGCGCCACTGCGAAAAGCTCACGCCCAGTTCCTGCTTGAAGAGCCGGGAGATCGTGCGCGTGCTCGCGCCGACCTCGCTCGCCCAGTGTTCGAGCGACTCCGCATGCGCGGGCTGCGCGAGTACCGATTCGCACAGCAGGCGCAGCCGTTTTTCGTCCGGCATCGGCACCGCGAGCGGCAACGGTTCGGCATGACTCAGCTCGTCGAGCACGAGCCCGCACAGCAGGCGCTCGCGCGCGGCGCTCAGGTCGCGCGCGTCGAGTGCGACGATCAGCTCGCGCAGCAGCCCCGTTACCTCGACGACGCGGCATGCATCGAGCCCGCCCGGCACGATCGACTCGTCGATATACAGCGTGCGCAAGTAGGCCTCTTCGACGATCACGACTTCGTGCGACACGTGCGGCGGCACCCAGATCGCGCGGGACGGCGGCACCATCCAGGTCGTGCCGGTCGTCGCCACGCGCAGCACGCCGCGCGACGCATACGCGAGCTGCGCCCACGCATGCGTGTGCAGCGGAATGCGGCGGCCGGCATCGACCTGCCGCGCGCGCACGCGCATCGGATGGTCGGCGGTCGGCGCGAATTCCGGCGGGATGTCGATGACGTCGTACGGGTTCGATACGTCGGCTTGGGCGGGCGGATTCATGAAAGTTCGGGCGGCGCGGCGGCGATGCCGTTATTTTAGAAGGCGCCGCGCGTGCGCATGCGGCGGTTTTTCGGGCCATCATGCCGGCTTCAAATGAACTTTGTGTGGGCGTCGGCGAATCCGGGGTGGCTGCCCGCAGCCGGTCGCCCGCAGCCGGTCGCCCGCAGCCGGTCGCCCGCAGCCGGTCGCACCGACGGTTCGAACCATCGGGCCGATATCGCGGTCTATCGATGCGTGCGCCACGTCGCGCCCATCGCGCACCGGTCGCACGCCAACACGGCAACACACGAATCGAAGAGGAGAACCACGATGCGCCACGTATTCGTCTATGGCACCTTGAGAGCCGGACAGGCCAACGACATCGGCCATGCGGCCGCCCGCCACGGCATCGCCGCGCCGACGCTGCTGGGCGCGGTCGCGCTGCCGGGCGAACTGGTCGATTTCGGCACGTATCCGGGCATGATCGCCGGTACGGCCGGCAAGTCGCTGGTGTGGGGCGACGTCTACGAGGTCGACGCGCAGCTCGTCCCGGTGCTCGACGAGATCGAGCGCGTCTATCCGGGCATCGATTCGCTGTTCAAGCCGGACGAGGTAACGGTCGAGCTCGGCGGCCGGCAGTACGCGTGCCTGTATTATCCGGTCGCCGCGCACGCGGCGGCCGGGCGTCCGCGCATCGCGTCCGGCGATTGGGTTCAGCACCGGCGCGAGCAGGAAGCCGCCTGAGCGTGCCTGCGGGCGGTGGCAGGATTCGCTGCAAAAGAGGAAGCGCCCCGCGGGGCGCTTTTTTCCTGCCGGTGACCCGTCATCGCATGCGACCGCCGACACGGCGTGGCCGTCCGGCGATCGCAGCCGACGGCGTCGTCAAATTTCCTCGTACAGCGGCAGCGTCAGGAATTCGGTGAAGCCTTCCGACGTGGACATCTGCTCGAAGATCGCCGCGGCGCGTTCGTACGGCTGCGTGTTGCCGCCGACCGAGCGCTTCACGTTGTCGAGCTCGAGCTTCGCGAATTCGCGCACGAGGTCGGCCGTGACCTTGCGGCCGTCGTCGAGCACGCCCTTCGGCGAGCGGATCCATTGCCACACCTGCGAGCGCGAGATCTCGGCCGTCGCCGCGTCTTCCATCAGGTTGTGGATCGGCACGCAGCCGTTGCCGTCGAGCCATGCGCCGAGGTAGTGGATCCCGACGTTGATATTGTTGCGCAGCCCGGCTTCGGTGATCGGCGCTTCCGGCTGGAAGTCGAGCAGGTTCCTGCCTTCGACCTGCACGTCGTCGCGCTGCTTTGCGATCTGGTTCGGCTGGTCGCCGAGCACCTTGACGAATTCTTCCATCGCGATCGGCACGAGGCCCGGATGCGCGACCCAGCCGCCGTCGTAGCCGTCGGTCGCGTCGCGCTGCTTGTCCGAGCGCACCCCGCCCATCGCCTTGTCGTTCGCTTCCGGATCGTTCTTGATCGGGATCAGCGCGCTCATCCCGCCGATCGCCGGCGCGTTGCGCTTGTGGCAGGTCTTCAGCAGCAGCAACGCGTACGCGCGCATGAACGGCACTGTCATCGTGATCTTCGAACGCTCGGCCAGGCAGAAGTCGCGGTCGTTCTTGAACTTCTTGATCGCCGAGAAGATGTAGTCCCAGCGGCCGGCGTTCAGGCCCGAGCTGTGTTCGCGCAGTTCGTACAGGATCTCGTCCATCTCGAACGCGGCGAGGATCGTCTCGATCAGCACCGTCGCGCGGATCGTGCCGCGCGGCACGCCGATCGCTTCCTGGGCCGCGACGAAGATGTCGTTCCACAGGCGCGCCTCGAGATGGCTTTCCATCTTCGGCAGGTAGAAGTACGGGCCCGAGCCGCGCGCGATCAGTTCCTTCGTGTTGTGGAACAGGAACAGCGCGAAATCGAAGATGCCGCCGGACACGCGCTGGCCGTCGACCGTCACGTGCTTCTCGTCGAGGTGCCAGCCGCGCGGACGCACGATCAGCGTCGCGACCTTGTCGTTCAGCCGGTACGACTTGCCGTTCTGCTCGAGCGAGATCGTGCGGCGCACCGCGTCCTTCAGGTTGATCTGGCCGTCGATCTGGTTCGTCCAGCTCGGCGCGTTCGAATCCTCGAAGTCCGTCATGTACGAATCGGCGCCCGAGTTCAGCGCGTTGATGATCATCTTGCGCTCGACCGGGCCCGTGATTTCGACGCGGCGGCATTGCAGGTCGGCCGGCAGCGGCGCGACCTTCCAGTCGCCTTCGCGGATCGCCTGCGTCTCGGCGAGGAAATCGGGGCGCTCGCCCGCGTCGAGGCGTTTCGTGCGCTCGACGCGCGCCTGCAGCAGCGTCTGGCGGCGCGATTCGAACGTGCGATGCAGCGACGCGACGAGTGCCAGCGCGTCGGGCGTCAGGATCGCTTCGTAACCCGGCTTGATTTCGCCGGTGATCGTCATGCCTTGCGGCAGCGTGATCGGGGTGCTCATGAGTTTCATCTCCTTGGTCGGTCAGTTGCGGTTTCGGTGAAAGGGGAAGGCGGCAGCGCTGCGAAACGTCATGCACCCGGGCCGGGGCGCGTGCGGTTTGCGGGTCTGCCGGACGGAGCCGGGGCGGGGGTGGAGAGGAACGCGAGCAGGTCGGCCATGCCGGCGCCCGTGCCGTCGGGCGGCGCGCCGAGTTCCTCGGCGGGCGCGCCCGTGCGGTTGAGCCAGAACGTCGTGTAGCCGAACCAGGTGGCGCCCGCGACGTCCCACGCGTTCGACGACACGAACACGATGCCGCGCGGGTTCGCGCCGAACGCGGCGGTGCCGAGCGCATACGCGGCCGGGCTCGGCTTGTACGCGCGCACGGTGTCGGCCGACAGCACGCGATCGAACAGGCCGGTCATGCCCGCGCTCTTGATCGCGATGTCGAGCATCTGCGGGGTGCCGTTCGACAGGATCGCGAGCGGCGGGCGCGGGTCGAGCGCGTGCAGCTGGCGCAGCGCGGGCACCGTGTCGGGATAGGTGGACAGGCACGCGTATTCGTCCATCAGGCGTTTCTCGGCCGCACTGTTCAGCGCGAGCCCGAGCCTGCGCGCGGCGAACCGCAGCGCGTCGAGCGTGATGTCCCGAAACGGGCGATAGTGCGCGCCGGCCGGATCGGCAAGCGTGCGCAGCTGCGAGTATTCGATCTGCTTGCGCCGCCACAGCTGCGACAACCGTTCCCCGTGTCCGGGAAACATCTGCTCAGCCGCGGCCAGCACGGCACGCACGTCGAACAACGTGCCGAATGCGTCGAAGAGGATGGCGTCGGGGGAGGAGAGTGTCGTTGTGGCCGACATAGCCTTGCGCTCCAGTTTCAGAGGTCGGGTCGATTCTATTCTTGATATAAGCTGCTAAAAAAGACGCTAAACATCACTTGATCTTTTACTTTCATATACCTAATCTTGTGCGGCTCAAGCTATTTGAAGGACGGCGAGGCCGTCCTCTCGACGGAGTCATGGACCGGTTCAAACAGATCGAAACGTTCGCCGCGGTCGCGGCCAAAGGCAGCCTGTCGGCGGCCGCGCACGCGGAAGGCGTCGCGCCGGCGATCATCGGCCGCCGCCTCGACGCACTCGAGGAGCGGCTCGGCGTGAAGCTGCTGGTGCGCACGACGCGCAAGCTCACGCTGACGTTCGAGGGGTCGGCGTTCCTCGAGGATTGCCAGCGCATCATCAACGAGATGCAGAACGCGGAAGCGAGCGTGTCCGCCGGCGGTGTCAAGGCGAGCGGCCATCTGCGGCTCTCCGCGCCGGCCGGCTTCGGCCGGCGGCACGTCGCGCCGCTCGTGCCCGAATTCAGCGGCGCGCATCCGGACGTGTCGGTCACGCTCGACCTGTCCGACCGGATGGTGGACCTCGTCAACGAGGGGTTCGATTGCGCGGTGCGGCTCGGCGAGCTGCCCGATTCGTCGCTCGTGTCGCTGAAGCTCGGCGAGAACCGCCGCGTGTGCGTCGCGTCGCCCGCGTATCTCGCACGGCGCGGCACGCCGGCCACGCTCGCGGAACTGGCGCGGCACAACTGCCTCGCGCTCGCGGCGAATGCGAACCAGCAGCGCGGCTGGGCGTTCCAGGAAGGCGACAAGGTCGTGTCGATCCGCGTGAACGGCACGATGGAATGCTCGGACGGCGCGGTGCTGCACGAATGGTGCCTCGCCGGCCACGGCCTCGCGTGGCGCTCGTGGTGGGAAGTCGGCGAGGACGTCGCGGCCGGCCGGCTCGTCAGCGTGCTCGATGCGTTCGCCGCGCCGCCGATCGGCATTCACGCGGTGTTTCCGCAGCGCCGACATCTGCCGCTGCGCGTGCGCCTGTTTCTCGATTACCTGAAGCACACGTACGAGCGGCCCGGCTATTGGGGCGAGTAGGCGCCGCGCGCCCGCGTGTTTCCGATATGAGGGCGAACCCGCTGGCGGTGCGGCTTGCGCGGTTTCACCCACTACAATCGTAAGAGGCATGCACGCGGTGTCGCGGCCGGCTCGGCCGGAGCCGGGGCGCGCGGCGTGCGATTGACGAAGGAGGGCGCGATGTTCCGGCACATCCTCGTTCCAACCGACGGTTCCGAACTGTCGCAAAAGGCGATCGACGGCGCGATCGACCTGGCGCGCGCGGTCGGCGCGCAGGTCACGGCCTATGCGTGCCTGCCGCAATACCCGTACTCGCCGTTTTCCGAAGTGATCATCGAGCCGCCCGCCGATTTCCGTGCGCGCAGCGAGCGCGAGGCGCGCGCGCATCTCGACGAGGTGGAAGCGGCCGCGAAGGCGGCCGGAGTCGCGTGCGACACGTGGACGAGCGTGCATCCGTCGCCGTATCTCGGCATCATCGAGGCGGCCGAACGCGGCGGGTGTGACGTGATCTTCATGGCGTCCCACGGACGCCGCGGGCTCGGCAGCCTGCTGATCGGCAGCGAGACGCAGCGCGTGCTGACCCATACGAAAATTCCGGTGATCGTCTATCGGTAGGGCAGCGCCGGCCGTGGCGGGGCGGGCTGCGCATCGGAAAAAGGGCGCGCCGGACGAAGCCGGCGCGCAGCGTTGCTGGCGGCCCGCAGGCCGCGCGGCCGGTTGCGCGATGGGACTCGCGCGCCTGCCGTCTCCTCCCTGATTGTTGTTCCGGTGGCCGATGCCGCGGCGTCGCGAGACGCGGCGGGCATCGGCGTAACGCCTGGCGTGTTACGCGACCTTCTTGCCGTCGAAGAACTGTTCGTCCTCGGTCGAGCCGTGCAGCGCGGTCGTCGACGCTTCGCGTTCGACCGTCTGCGTCACCGCGTCGAAGTAGCCGGTGCCGACCTCGCGCTGGTGCTTGACGGCCGTGAAGCCCTTGTCGGCCGCCGCGAACTCGGCCTGCTGCAGTTCGACGAACGCGCTCATCTGCGTGCGGGCATAGCCGTGCGCGAGGTTGAACATCGAGTAGTTCAGCGCATGGAAGCCGGCCAGCGTGATGAACTGGAACTTGTAGCCCATCGCGCCGAGTTCCTTCTGGAACTTGGCGATCGTCGCGTCGTCGAGGTTCTTCTTCCAGTTGAACGACGGCGAGCAGTTGTACGACAGCAGCTTGCCCGGGAACTGCTTGTGGATCGCTTCCGCGAACTTCTTCGCGTACTCGAGATCCGGCTTGCCCGTTTCGCACCAGATCAGGTCCGCGTACGGTGCGTACGCGAGGCCGCGCGAGATCGCCTGCTCGAGGCCCGGCTTCGTGCGGAAGAAGCCTTCCACCGTGCGCTCGCCGGTCAGGAACGGCTTGTCGTTGTCGTCGACGTCGGACGTGATCAGGTCGGCCGCTTCCGCGTCGGTGCGGGCCACCAGCACGGTCGGCGTGCCCATCACGTCGGCCGCGAGACGCGCGGCCGACAGCTTCGCGACGGCTTCGCGCGTCGGCACGAGCACCTTGCCGCCCATGTGGCCACACTTCTTCACCGACGCGAGCTGGTCCTCGAAGTGGACGCCCGCCGCGCCGGCCTCGATCATCGCCTTCATCAGCTCGAACGCGTTGAGCACGCCGCCGAAGCCGGCTTCCGCATCGGCGACGATCGGCGCGAAGAAATCGACGTAGCCTTCGTCGCCCGGGTTCTTGCCTTCCGACCACTGGATCTGGTCGGCGCGCGTGAGCGTGTTGTTGATGCGCTTGACGACGAGCGGCACCGAGTTCGCCGGATACAGCGACTGGTCCGGGTACATTTCGCCCGCGACGTTCGCGTCGCCGGCCACTTGCCAGCCGGACAGGTAGATGGCCTTCAGGCCGGCCTTCACCTGCTGCATCGCCTGGTTGCCGGTCAGCGCGCCGAGGGCGTTGACGAACGGCTCGTTGTTGATGAGGCTCCACAGCTTTTCCGCGCCGCGCTTGGCCAGCGTGTGCTCGATCGGGATCGAGCCGCGCAGGCGGACCACGTCCTCGGCCAAGTAGCTGCGCTTGATGCCCTTCCAGCGCGGATCGGTTTCCCATTGCTGCTGCAGTTCCTGTGCCTGTTGCTGACGCGACATGATGAGCTCCTTGATGCGATGTATGCGTGACGGGCCGAATCTGGCGGTGACGATGCGGTTCGCGAGGCGGGGAAGCGATGCGTTCCCGTTCGCGAAGTCTTGTATAAGAGTCTAGGCAAATCGGCGGGAGCGAAACAGGGGCTGGCTCGGGAAGTGCGGAATTTTTTAATTGTTTTTAATCAACGGGTTGCATTCGTCATTTCGAGATAAGAAATGCGTTTTCCTATCCCGCAATCGCACGGGTTGTGCCGTGCAGCATGATTTTTTACGACGCAAAAAAATTTCCTGCATCGTGAAATTGGCGGTGGGGCGAAAAAAAACCGGCGCGGATGCGCCGGTTGGTTGAATGGGCGAGATGCCCATCCGCGGGGGCGGCTGCAGGGCCGCCCAGATGCTTACGATGCCGAATTGCTACGGCGCGGGGCGCCGCTGCGCTGGCCGTCGCGACGCGGGCCGCCGTCACGGCTGCCGCCCGGCTTGCCGCTCCAGCCACCGCCATTGCCGCCGCCGTAGCTGCGACCGTTGCCGCTGCTATTGCCGTTGCCGCCATAACCGCCGCCCGGCTTGCCGCCGAAACGACGACCGCCGTTACCACCGCCTGGACGGCCGCGGCCGCCGGTGCCGCCGTTACGCGGGGGCGACTTGCGCGGCTCGAAACCTTCGACCACGTTGACCGGCAGCGGCGAGCGCACGAAGCGTTCGATGCGCTTGAGCGCGCCTTGCTCGGCGTGGTGCACGAGGCTGACCGCCGTGCCCGAACGGCCCGCGCGGCCGGTACGGCCGATACGGTGCACGTAGTCTTCCGCGAACTTCGGCAGGTCGTAGTTGAACACGTGCGTGATGCCCGGGATGTCGATGCCGCGTGCCGCGACGTCGGTCGCCACCAGCACGCGCACGCGGCGCTCGCGCAGCGCACGGATCGTGCGGTTGCGCGCGCCCTGCGGCAGGTCGCCGTGCAGCGCGGCCGATTCGAAGCCTGCGTCGGCGAGACGGCCGGCGAGCTGGTCGGCGTCGATCTTGGTCGCCGTGAAGATGATCGCCTGGTCGAGCGCGTCGTCGCGCAACAGGTGATCGAGCAGGCGATCCTTGTGATCGCGGTCGTCGACGTAGTGGACCGTCTGCGCGATGTTCGTGCGCGACTCGAGGCGCTGCTGGATCTCGATGCGCTCCGGGTCCTTCAGCAGGCGGCCCGTCAGCGAACCGATCTTGCCGTCGAGCGTGGCCGAGAACAGCATCGTCTGGCGCGATTCCGGCGTGGCGGCGACGATCGTTTCGATGTCTTCGATGAAGCCCATGTCGAGCATGCGGTCGGCTTCGTCGAGCACCAGCATCTTCAGTTCGGACAGGTCGATACGGCCCCGCTCGAGGTGATCGAGCAGGCGGCCCGGCGTCGCAACCAGGATTTCCGGGTTCTTCGCGAGCAGCATCAGCTGCTGGCCGTAGGCGACGCCGCCGAGGATGCTGACCGTGCGCAGGCGCTTCAGGTGCTTGCCGTACGTCGAGGCGGCCGTCGTGACCTGCATCGCCAGTTCGCGGGTCGGCGTCAGCACGAGCAGGCCCGGGCGCGCGACGGGTTGCGGGCGGCGCGCGCGGCGATCGCCCTGGTTCGGGTCGCGCGGCGCGCGCGGCTGCTGCGCCTGCGTCTTCTGGAGCTGTGCGAAACGTTCGATCGCGGGCAGCATGAATGCGGCGGTCTTGCCCGAACCGGTCGGGCTCGACACCAGCAGGTCGCGGCCGGCGATGCCGGCCGGAATCGCGCGCTGCTGGACCGGCGTCGGCTTCACGTAGCCGGCGGCCTGCAGCGCGGAGACGATCTCCGGCGACAACCCGAGCGACGCGAAGCTCGGCTCGTCCGACGCCGGTTCGACCGCGGCCGGTGCGGCGGCGGCGTCGAGACCGAGCGCCTGGTCGGCGATCGCGTTGAGCGGGCTGGAGTTGATGCTCGAAGTCATAACAATCCTTGAAACACAGTGGGTGAAACGTCGGCGCCAATCGCGCATACCCAAGTCGTCGGATTCAGCGAGCAAATCGGGAAACGGGTGCAATCCGCCGAACCGTCGGCGGATGAGGCATTAGAAGCTGTTTTGGGTGCGGCGCGCTTCTGGAGCGGGGCCGCCAGCCTAGTTGACGACCGCAAGGGTCGAAGCAGGAGGGGACAGGTTCTAAACCGGATTGGAGCTTAACGCTACGAGGCGTCGGGCCGGAACGGCTTCGAGCCGAGCGCGGGAGGTGACGCAGGCCGCATTATAAAGAAATTTGCTGCGCTGCGCCACTGATTTGATTGCCTATTGCGGCGGGGGCGGTTTGGTCAGGACGCCGTGCCGTTTTTCAGCGATTCGACGAGTTCGACGTACTGCTGCTTCGCCGCGTCCGGCGACGTGCCCTTCAGCGCTTCCCAGGCATCGTACTTGTACTTGCCGACGATATCGGTGAAGCCGGGCTTGTCGCCGTGCGCGTCGCCGTCGGTCGCCTGCTTGAAGAGCGCGTACAGGCGCAGCAGGGTCAGATTGCCCGGCCGTTCCGTCAGTTGCTTGACGTCGATCTGGGCCTGGTCGAATTGGGCGGTGAGTTCGCTCATCGGGTGTCTCCGTAAGGGTTTCAGATCGGCCGATCTTAACAAGCGGACCGTCGCGCCGGGTCGAGCGATCCTTCCAAACCGCCGCCGGCGCCGCACGTGCGCACAGATCGGGCCCGATGGCCCGTGGGAGCGGGGCGGCGCATTACAATGTCGGCCATGACGCAAACAGTGCTCCTCGCCATCGATACGTCGACCGAATACTGCTCGGTCGCGCTGCTGCGCTCGGCCCCGGCCGATGACGCCGTTTCCACTCCGCAAACCTGGGTCCGTCACGAACCGACGGGCGCCGTGTCGAGCACGCGCGTGCTGCCGGCAATCCAGGAACTCTTCGCCGAATCCGGGCTGACGCTCGCCGACTGCGACGCGATCGCGTTCGGCGCGGGCCCCGGCTCGTTCACGGGCCTGCGTACCGCGACGGGCATTACCCAGGGCCTCGCGTTCGGCGCCGGGCTGCCGGTCGTGCCGATCGGCACGCTGCTCGCATGCGCCGAGCACGCGCGGCTGCGCGCGCCCGGCACGACCCGCGTGCTCGCCGCGCTCGACGCGCGGATGGACGAAGCCTACTGGGCGGATTTCGAATGGGACGACGGCGCGGGCGACTGGCGCACGCTGCATCCGGCGTCGCTCGACGCACCGGGGACCGTCGGCGTGCCCGACGCGCCGTTTACGCTCGCCGGCAATGCGGCCGCGGCGTTCGGCGCGCAATTGCCGGCCGCCGCGCGGGCGGCCGTGATCGACGGCGATGCGCTGCCGCATGCGCTGGCGGTCGCGCATGCCGCGCTGCGCGCGTTCCGCGCCGGGCGAGCGGTGCCGGCCGAACAGGCCGCGCCCGAATACGTGCGCGACAAGGTCGCGCAGACGACGGCCGAGCGCCTCGCTGTACGGGCCGCGCAGACGGGCGGAGCGAAGGGATGACGGGTGTCCTGCTGAGCGACCGCTATCTGGCGCCGATGACGGACGCCGATCTCGACGAGGTCGTCGCAATCGAGCACGTCGCGTACGAATTCCCGTGGAGCCGCGGCAACTTCGAGGATTCGCTGCGCAACGGCTATCTGGGCGTGTGCCTGAGGCACGTGACGGGCTCGCTCGTCGGCTATTGCGTGCTGATGCCCGTGGTCGACGAGATGCATCTGCTGAACCTGTGCGTCGCGCCGGTCGCGCAGCACGCGGGCGCGGGCCTCGCGCTGCTGCGCGAGGCGGTGCGCATTTCGCGCGCGGAAGGGCTCGACGGCATGCTGCTCGAAGTGCGGCCGTCGAATCCGCGCGCGATCCATCTGTACGAGCGCTTCGGCTTCGTGACGATCGGCCGGCGCAAGAATTACTATCCGGCGAAGCATCGGAGCCGGGAGGACGCGATCGTGATGCGTCTGACGCTGAACAAGGACGAGGGGGACGCACATGGCGTGGGGTGAAGCGGCGCTCGAGGAACTGGGCCTCGCGCAGATCTGGGTGCGGCGCGGGCAGCGCGCGGACGAAGGCGCGGCAGCCGACGCGCCTGCCGTCGCGCAGACCGCGGCGACCGACGACGGTTCCGCCGTCGCGGCCGATCGGCCGGTGCGGGCAGCGCGTGCACCGGTGCAGGACGATGCGCCGACGGCCGTCGCGCGTGGCGCGGCCGGCGCCTCTGCGGCTCGCGAATCGCGGGTGTCGGCGCACGGTGTCGACGACGGCGATCGCCCGCCTGCGCAAGCTGCATCGGCGGCATCGCCCGATACGATGGCGCCGAAGGATGATGCGCCGCCGGCAGCGGACGACGATTTCGCCTGGTTCGACGCGGCGCCGCCGGGCGAATCCACGCCCGCGCCGCTCGCCGAATCGCGTCCTGCCGGCACGCCGGTCGCCACGCTCGACTGGGATGCGCTGGCCGCGCGCGTGGCCGACTGCACGCTGTGCCGCTTGTGCGAGAAGCGGGCCAACACCGTGTTCGGCGTCGGCGACCGCGAAGCGGACTGGATGCTGATCGGCGAAGCGCCGGGCGAGAACGAGGACAAGCAGGGCGAGCCGTTCGTCGGCCAGGCCGGCAAGCTGCTCGACAACATGCTGCAGTCGCTGTCGCTCAAGCGCGGCGACAACGTGTACATCGCGAACGTGATCAAGTGCCGGCCGCCCGGCAACCGCAACCCGGAGCCGGACGAGGTCGCGAGTTGCGAGCCGTATCTGCAGCGCCAGGTCGCGCTCGTGAAGCCGAAGCTGATCGTCGCGCTCGGCCGGTTTGCCGCGCAGACGCTGCTGAAGACGGACGCCAGCATCGCATCGCTGCGCGGCCGCGTGCATGCGTACGAGGGCGTGCCGGTGATCGTTACCTACCACCCGGCCTACCTGTTGCGCAGCCTGCAGGACAAGTCGAAGGCGTGGGCCGACCTGTGCCTCGCACGTGACACGTTCCAGCGTGCGCAAGGCGGCGGCGCGAACGGCCCGGCCGGGTCATGACGACCGGCGCGGCGTGCGCGTTCGTCGATACGCTGCTCGACGCCGCGGTACGCGATCTGGGTTGGCTGCTGGCCAGCCCGAGCCTGCTCACCGCGGTGCCGGGCGCGCCGCTCGCGCGCCCCTGGCCGGATGCGGCGGGCCAAGCGGCCGTCGAAGCGTGGCTCGCCGCGCTCGATGCGCAGCCCGGGCCGCTGCATCGCGCGCTCGACGGGTTTCGGCCCACCCGGCTCGGCCGCTATGCCGAATGCCTGCTCGAATACTTCCTGACGCACGGGCCGTCGCTGCGGCTCGTCGCGGCTAATCTGCCGCTGCGCAGCAACGGCCGCACGCTCGGCGAAGTCGACTTTCTCGTCGATGCGCCGGACGGTCGACGCCTGCACTGGGAACTCGCGGTGAAGTGCTATCTGTGCGCGCCGGTCCGCGACGGCGCGTCGCTCGCCGACTTCGTCGGCCCCAATCTCGTCGACCGGTTCGACCGCAAGCGCAGCCGGCTGCTCGACCACCAGTTGCGGCTCGGCGAACACGACGGCTTCGCCCGGCTCGGCTACGGTGCACCGTCCGACGCGCAGATGTTCATCAAGGGCTGGCTGTTCCATCCGCACGGCGCGCCGGTGCCGCCGGTATCCGCCGAAATCGCGCCGGATCACCCGCGCGGTTTCTGGCTGACGCATGCGCAGTGGCCGGCGTGGGCGGCCGCGCAGCGTGACGGCGCCGCATGGAGCGTATTGCCGCGGCTGGCGTGGTTGGCGCCGCGACGTGTCGCCGCCGGCGCGGGTGTCGAGCCCGAGCCGCTGGCGAGCGCACCGGAACTGCCGCCCGTGCTGGCGACGCGCGAGGCGCCCGACCTGATCGGCATCCATGAAAAGGGCGGCGACGGCACGTGGCGCGAGACGGCGCGCGGGTTCGTCGTGCCCGACGACTGGCCGGCGCGCGCGCAGGCGTTCGCCGCACAGGATCGCTGACGCCGCGTCAGCGGCCGCTCACCACCAGCGGTGAAAGTGATGGACCGGGCCGACGCCGTGGCCGACGTCGAGGTGGCCGCTCGCGGCGATCGCGCCGGTCAGGTAGGTCTTGGCTTCCCGCACCGCGCTTTCCAGATCGGGCTGCTGCGGCAGCAGCGCGGCGATCGCCGACGCCAGCGTGCAGCCGGTGCCGTGCGTGTTGCTGACCGGCACGCGCGCGCCGTCGAGCCGCACCGTGCGGGTCGCTTCGACGAGCCAGTCGGGGCTCGCGGATGCGTCGGGCAGGTGGCCGCCCTTCATCAGCACGGCGCGCGCGCCCCTCTGCAGCAGCGCCTGACCTTGCCGGACCATGTCGTCTTCGGTGGTGGCGGGCGCAACGTTCAGCAGCGCGGCCGCTTCGGGCAGATTCGGCGTGACGACCGTCGCGAGCGGCAGCAGCGTGTCGCGCAGCGCGGCGACGGCATCGGGCGCGAGCAGCGCGTGCGAACTCTTCGAGATCATCACCGTGTCGAGCACGACGAAGCGCGGCGCGTAACGGCGCAGCGCGTCGGCCACCGCCTGCACGATCGCCGCGTTCGCGAGCATCCCGATCTTGACCGCATCGATGCGGACGTCGTCGAACACCGCGTCGAGCTGCGCGGTCACGAACGCGGCGTCCGGCGCATGCACGCCCGTCACGCCGCGCGTGTTCTGCGCGGTCAGCGCGGTGATCACGCTCGCGCCGTACGCGCCGAGCGCGGAAAACGTCTTCAGGTCGGCCTGGATGCCTGCGCCGCCGCCCGAATCGGAGCCGGCGATCGTCAGGAGGTTGGGTATCGGGTGCGTCATGAGGGCAACGCGCCGGTTTGAGGACCGGCGCCGGCGGACGAAAACCGGAAGTGTAGCGTCAGTGCCGCGATTCGCCGATCAGCGCGACCGAGTCGAACTGACGCTGGTTCGCCTGATGGCGGCGCATCACGAGCCACATCGTCAGGCAGACGAACGTACCGAACAGCACGATCACGACGCCGACCGGCACGTCGAGCCACACGAGCACCGCATACAGGCACAGCATCACGAGCACCGACAGGTTCTCGTTGAAGTTCTGCACCGCGATCGAATGACCGGCCGACAGCAGCACGTGGCCGCGATGCTGCAGCAGCGCGTTCATCGGCACGACGAAGTAGCCGGACAGCGCGCCGACGCCGATCAGGAAGATGTACGCGACGATCAGGTAGAACGGCAGGCGCAGATGGCCGAAATGCACGGCCCAGTGCGACGGGAACAGGTCGCGCGTGTAGAACGCCATCAGCATCACCGCGATGCCCATGATGATGCCGACGGGCAGCACGGTCAGCGACTTCTTCAGCGGAATCCGCGCGGCGGCGGCAATCGCGCCGGCCGCGACGCCGACCGCGACGACGGCCTGCAGGATCGCGCCTTCGGACAGCGACATGTTGAGCGACACCTCGGCCCACTTCAGCACGATGAACTGCAGCGTCGCGCCCGCTCCCCAGAACAGCGTCGTGACCGCGAGCGAGATCTGGCCGAGCTTGTCGCGCCAGAGCACCATGAAGCAGTCGGCGAAATCGGTGAGCAGCTTGACCGGGCCGCGTTCCTGCTTCGGATAGCGGGCGCCCGTGTCGGGAATGCGCAGGTTGAACAGCGCGGCGACCACGTAGATCGCCATGATGATCGCCATCGCGGCTTCGGCGGGCGTGCCGATCCAGGCCGGCGTGTGCGCGATCACGTGCGCCGCGATGTGCGGGCTGATCAGCGCGCCGCCGAGCACGGTGCCGAGAATGATCGAGCTGACGGTCGTGCCTTCGATCCAGCCGTTCGCGGCGACCAGCCGGTCGGCCGGCAGCAGCTCGGTGAGAATCCCGTATTTGGCGGGCGAGTAGGCCGCCGCGCCGAACCCGACGATCCCGTACGCGATCAGCGGGTGCGCGCCGAACAGCATGATCAGGCAGCCGACCACCTTGATCGAGTTGGTGATGAACATCACGCGGCCCTTCGGACGCGAATCCGCGAACGCACCGACATACGCCGCCAACACCACATACGACAACACGAAGAACAGCTTCAGCAGCGGTGTCATCCAGTTGGGGGCGTGGAGGTCTTTCAGCAGGGCGATGGCGGCGATGAGAAGCGCATTGTCGGCCAGCGACGAGAAAAACTGCGCGGCCATGATGGTGTAAAAACCTTTTTTCATCTGATGCGATGCTTTCGTCGCTGCGGCAGGGCCGCGTAGGCCGCCTGGTATGCGATCGGCTTATTCCGTTCGAAATGGGTTGTGCGCACGGCTTTATAACATGAAAATACGCGAATTCGGACTAGCAAGATTCCCCGATCGTTCCGCAAATTGTCGGCTTCGGTGCTCAAAAGGCGCGGTAAGCTGATGATTCGCAAGCGTCTTTACGTAAATTTCCCATGCCGCGCCCGATCTCCGCCACCATCCACACCGCCGCTCTCGCGAACAATCTCTCCGTCGTCCGCCGCTTTGCCGGCCCGTCCAAGGTCTGGGCGGTCGTCAAGGCCAACGCGTACGGCCACGGTCTCGCCCGTGCGTTTCCGGGCCTGCGCGGCACCGACGGCTTCGGCCTGCTCGACCTCGACGAGGCCGTGAAGCTGCGCGAGCTCGGCTGGGCCGGCCCGATCCTGCTGCTCGAAGGCTTCTTCCGCTCGACCGACATCGACGTGATCGACCGCTACAGCCTGACCACGACCGTCCACAACGACGAGCAGATGCGGATGCTGGAAACGGCGCGGCTGTCGAAGCCCGTCAACGTGCAGCTCAAGATGAACAGCGGGATGAACCGGCTCGGTTACACGCCGGAAAAATACCGTGCCGCGTGGGAGCGCGCCCGCGCGTGCCCCGGCATCGGCCAGATCACGTTGATGACCCATTTTTCGGACGCGGACAACGCGCGCGGCGTCGCCGAGCAGCTCGCGACGTTCGAGCGCGGAGCGGAAAACATCGCCGGCGCGCGCAGTCTCGCGAATTCGGCGGCCGTGCTGTGGCATCCGGACACGCACTTCGACTGGGTGCGGCCGGGGATCGTGCTGTATGGGGCGTCGCCGTCCGGGCTGTCGTCCGATATCGCCGACACGGGGTTGAAGCCCGCGATGACGCTCTCGTCCGAGCTGATCGCGGTGCAGACGATCGCGAAGGGCCAGGCGATCGGCTATGGCTCGACGTTCTCCGCGCAGGCGCAGATGCGGATCGGCGTCGTCGCGTGCGGCTACGCGGACGGCTATCCGCGCGTGGCGCCGGAAGGCACGCCGGTGATCGTCGACGGCATCCGCACGCGGATCGTCGGTCGCGTGTCGATGGACATGATCACCGTCGACCTGACGCCGTGCCCGCAGGCCGGCGTCGGCGCGCGCGTGGAGCTGTGGGGCAACGCGCTGCCGATCGACGACGTCGCGCGCCATTGCGGGACGATCGGCTACGAGCTGATGTGCGCGGTCGCGGCCCGCGTGCCGGTGCGAGCGGAATAAGGGCGTCGCGCGTGGCCAAACAGAAAACCGTATACGTCTGCAGCGAGTGCGGCGGACAGACCCCGAAGTGGCAGGGCCAGTGCCCGTCGTGCCAGGCGTGGAACACGCTCGTCGAATCGGTCGCCGAGTCGCCGGCCGCCCATCGGTTCCAGTCGCTCGCGAAGCGGGCGCCGGTCCAGCGTCTCGCCGACATCGAGGCTGCCGACGTCCCGCGCTTCTCGACCGGCATCGGCGAATTCGACCGCGTGCTGGGCGGCGGGCTGGTGCCCGGCGGCGTCGTGCTGATCGGTGGCGATCCGGGCATCGGCAAGTCGACGCTGCTGCTGCAGTCGCTCGCGGATATCGCGAACGAGCGGCGCGCGCTCTATATCAGTGGCGAGGAATCGGCCGCGCAGATCGCGTTGCGCGCGCAACGGCTCGCGCTGCTCGACGGCGGCGCGCCGGCGGCCGAACTGAAGCTGCTCGCCGAGATCCAGCTCGAGAAGATCCAGGCCGCGATCGACGCGGAGCGGCCGGACGTGGCCGTCATCGACTCGATCCAGACCGTCTATTCCGAGGCGCTGACGTCGGCGCCGGGCTCGGTCGCGCAGGTGCGCGAGTGCGCGGCGCAGCTCACGCGCATCGCGAAACAGTCGGGCACCGCGATCATCATGGTCGGGCACGTGACGAAGGAGGGTAACCTCGCCGGCCCGCGCGTGCTCGAGCACATCGTCGACACGGTGCTGTACTTCGAGGGCGACACGCATTCGTCGTTCCGGCTCGTGCGCGCGTTCAAGAACCGCTTCGGCGCGGTCAACGAACTCGGCGTGTTCGCGATGACCGAGCGCGGGCTGCGCGGCGTGGCCAACCCGTCCGCGCTGTTCCTGTCGCAGCACGAGCAGGTCGTGCCCGGTTCGTGCGTGCTCGTCACGCAGGAGGGCACGCGCCCGCTGCTCGTCGAAATCCAGGCGCTCGTCGATACGGCGCACGTGCCGAACCCGCGCCGGCTCGCGGTCGGCCTCGAGCAGAACCGGCTCGCGATGCTGCTTGCGGTGCTGCACCGCCACGCGGGCATCGCGGCCTTCGATCAGGATGTGTTCCTGAACGCGGTGGGCGGCGTGAAGATCACCGAGCCGGCCGCCGACCTCGCGGTGCTGCTCGCCATTCACTCGTCGATGCGCAACAAGGCGCTGCCGAAAGGGCTGATCGTGTTCGGCGAGGTGGGGCTGGCCGGCGAGATCCGGCCGTCCCCGCGCGGGCAGGAACGGCTGCGCGAGGCGGCGAAGCTCGGCTTCACGTCCGCGCTGATCCCGAAGGCGAATGCGCCGAAACAGCCGATCGAAGGGCTCAACGTGATGGCCGTCGAGCGGCTCGAGCAGGCGATCGACCGCGTGCGCGATCTTGAATGAGCGGCCCGGCGCGCGCACGGCTCGTGCGTCGCCGGGCGATCTGTCGCGTAATTCGCTGTAAAGAATATGTAGGCTGCTGTAACCCGCCGGACATCGCTTTTCCCTATCCTTTGCCGGATTGTCGAACCGCGCAATGCGAAGGGAACCTATGTTGAAATCCTATGGGGAAGCGCCTGGCGGACGCCTTTACAACCTGCGCGGCTGCCGCGTGTCGGAGCCGATTCGCCAGCCGTGGGGCGGCGGATGCCGGATCGTCGAGTGGATCGACGAAGAAGGGCGTCTGGCGCGCAAGGTCGTGTCCGAGGATGTGACGGAAGCGGAAGTCGCCGCGGCGATCCGCCGGCCAACCGAAGGGCGCCGGTACCTGATGGACGACGACGAGCAGATGCCGCGCGATACGCTGCCGCGCCGCTGAGCGGATGGTGCGGCGGGCATACGGGCGCCAGCCGACGCAACCGCGTCGAACGCAGCAATGACAACGAGGCCGGGCCAGGGCGCCCGGCCTTGTCGTTTCCGGGCCGGCCCGGGGCGCGGCCCGGCCCGGCGGATTCATGGGGTGTCGACGCCCCGGCGCCCCGCCGCGCTATGCCGCCGCCGACACGCTCGTCGCCTGCCGGCGCCGATGGCCGCGTTCAGCCGATCTGCTCGAGTTCTTCCTGCACGGCGAGCCAGTCGGCCTCGACCGTCTCGAGCCGGGTCGTGACTTCACCGAGCGTGCGGATCGCGTCGGTCAGTTCCGTCTTGCGCGCGGCTTCGTAGCTCGCCGGATCGGCGACGAACGCGTCGAGGCGCGCCTTCTCCGCGTGCAGTGCTTCCATTTCCTTTTCGAGCTTCGTGATGCGGTTCTGCAGCGGTTTCTTCAGCTGCGACAGCCGCTGGCGTTCCTCGGCCGCCTGGCGCTTCTGGTCCTTGCGGTTGACGCCCGGATCGGCGCCTGCGGCGGCCGCGCTGTCGGCCTTCGCGACCGCGCGTTGCTCGGCCGCATGCTGCAGCAGCCAGTCGCGGTAGTCGTCGAGGTCGCCGTCGAACGGCTGCAGCCGGTGCTTCGCGACCAGCATGAACTGGTCAGTCGTCGCGCGCAGCAGGTGACGATCGTGCGACACGAGGATCAGCGTGCCTTCGAACTGCGCGAGCGCCATCGTCAGCGCGTGGCGCGTTTCGAGGTCGAGGTGGTTCGTCGGTTCGTCGAGCAGCAGCAGGTTCGGCTTCTGCCAGATGATCAGCGCCAGCGCGAGGCGCGCTTTTTCGCCGCCCGAGAACGGCCCGACCGGGCTGGTCGCCATGTCGCCCGAGAAATTGAAGCCGCCGAGGAAGTCGCGCAATTCCTGCTCGCGCGTGTCGGGCGCGAGCCGCGCCAGATGCGCGAGCGGCGAATCGTCTTCGCGCAGCGTTTCGAGCTGGTGCTGCGCGAAATAACCGATCGTCAGCCCCTTGCCGTCGCGGACATGCCCGGACAGCGGCGCGAGCGTGCCGGCCAGCGTCTTGATCAGCGTCGACTTGCCCTGGCCGTTCGCGCCGAGCAGGCCGATGCGCTGGCCGTTCTGGATCGACAGCGCCACGCGCTCGACGATCGGGATATCCGTTCCGTCGTCGGCATGGTAGCCGCAGCGGACGTCTTCCATCACCATCATCGGGTTCGGCGCGGCATCGGGCGTGCGGAATTCGAACGTGAACGGCGACGCGATGTGCGCGGGCGCGATCAGCTCCATCTTCTCGAGCGCCTTCATCCGGCTTTGCGCCTGCTTGGCCTTGGTCGCCTTGGCCTTGAAGCGGTCGACGAAGCTCTGCAGGTGCTCGATCGTCTTCTGCTGCTTTTCGTACGCGCTTTGCTGCAGCGCCAGCTGTTGCGCGCGCAGCACTTCGAACTGCGAGTAGTTGCCGCCGTAGCGCTTCACCTGGCGGTTTTCCAGATGCAGCGTGACGTTGCAGATCGAATCGAGGAATTCGCGGTCGTGCGAAATCACGACGAGCGTGCCGGGGTAGCGGTGCAGCCAGTCTTCGAGCCACACGATCGCGTCGAGGTCGAGGTGGTTCGTCGGTTCGTCGAGCAGCAGCAGGTCGGAGCGGCACATCAGCGCCTGCGCGAGGTTCAGGCGCATGCGCCAGCCGCCGGAGAAGCTCGCGACGGATTCGCGCGTTTGCGCGAGCGTGAAGCCGAGGCCGAGCAGCAGCGCTTCGGCGCGGGCCGGCGCGGTGTAGCCGTCGGCGTCGGCGAACGCCGCGTGCGCGTCGCCTTCGGCGGCGCCGTCATGCGCGGCCGACGCGGCGGCGATGCGGGCCTCGATCTCGCGCAGCGCGGTATCGCCGTCGAGCGTGTAGTCGAGCGCGGAACGATCGACCGCGGGCGTTTCCTGCGACACGTGGGCGATCCGCCACGACGGCGGCATCGAGAAATCGCCTCCGTCGGAATGCAGCTCGCCGCGCAGGACGGAAAACAGCGTCGACTTGCCGGCGCCGTTCGCGCCGATCAGGCCGGCTTTCTCGCCGGGATTGAGCACGAACGAGGTCGACTCGAACAGCGGCTTGGTGCCGCGCGCAAGGCTGAACTGATTGAAACGGATCACGGCGGAAATGACTGGCCAAAACCGCTATTCTAGACCGCGCGCCGGTCGCGCCGGGCATCGGCCGTTCGGCGGATGCCGCAACGGCGCGATTTCGCCTAGACTCCACGTCGATCCGGTTTCGTAAAAGGAGTGCCCGATGTCCACCCTGTATTCGTTCAACGCGGAGACGCTGGCCGGTGCGCCGGTGTCGCTCGACGCGTATCGCGGCAAGGTGCTGCTGATCGTCAATACCGCGAGCGAGTGCGGTTTCACGCCGCAATACGCGGGGCTGCAGAAGCTGTACGACCAGCACGCGGCGCGCGGCTTCTTCGTACTCGGCTTCCCGTGCAACCAGTTCGGCAAGCAGGAGCCGGGCGACGCCGAGCAGATCGGTGCGTTCTGCGAACGCAACTACGGCGTCACGTTCCCGATGTTCGCGAAGATCGACGTGAAGGGCGACCACGCGCATCCGCTGTATCGCTACCTGACCGACGAGGCACCCGGCATTCTCGGCCTCAAGGCGATCAAGTGGAATTTCACGAAATTCCTGATCGATCGCGAAGGGCGCATCGTCAAGCGCTACGCGCCGTCCACCAAGCCCGACGAAATCGCCGCGGACATCGACAAGCTGCTGTGACGGCGCAGCGCCGCGTGCGCGGCGCCGGTGCGGATCGTGCGGGGGCGGCGGTCGTCGCGGCGCCGTTACAGGATCGGTGCGAACAGCCGCGCGACGTGCATCGCGATGCGCCGCCAGGCGGGCGACTGCCGGTATTCGTCCGCGTCGACCTCGTACGCCTGAGCGAAGTCGGCGTCGAGCATCGTTTCGACCTCGTCGGCGAAGGCCGGGTCGACGGTCAGCACCATGACCTCGAAATTGAGGCGGAACGAACGGTTGTCGAGATTCGCGCTGCCGATTGCTGCCGCGATGCGGTCGATCAGCACGACCTTCTGGTGCAGGAAACCGGGCCGGTAGCGGAACACTTTCACGCCCGCATCGACGAGGTCGCGCGCGTAAAGCTTCGACGCCTCGAACACGACGTAGTGATCGCGCCGGCTCGGGATCAGGATGCGCACGTCGACGCCGCGCATCACGGCGAGCTTCAGCGCGGACACCACGGCTTCGTCGGGAACGAGGTACGGCGTGGTGATCCACACCCGCTCGCGGGCGGCATTGATCGATTCGGCGAAGAACAGCGAGCCGGTTTCCTGCTTGTCGGCGGGCCCCATCGGCACCGCGAGGCAATGCATGCCGTCGCCGGGCTGCGCGGGCGGCGGCAGCGCGATCGGCGGCAGCTTCTGCGTCGCCCAGTGCCAGTCTTCGGCGAACACGTACTGGATGCTCGCCACCACGGGGCCGCGTATCTCGATGTGGGTGTCGCGCCACGGCGACAGGCGCGGATTCGCGCCGAGATATTCGACGCCGACGTTGTGGCCGCCGACGAACGCGCAATTGCCGTCGACGACGACGATCTTGCGATGGTTGCGGAAGTTCAGCTGGAAGCGGTTGACGAATTTCCGGTTGGTCGCGAACGGATGGACCTCGACGCCGCCGCGGCGCAATGCGTCGACGTAGCTGTGCGGCAGGTCGAAGCAGCCGATGCTGTCGTACAGCACGCAGCAGCGTACGCCGGCGGCCACGCGCGCGAGCAGCGAGTCGCGCAGCATCCGGCCGAGCGCATCGTCGCGCACGATGAAGAACTGGACGAGCACGTAGTCGCGTGCGGCGTCGATCGCCGACAGGATGGCCGAGAACGTCGCGTCGCCGTTGACGAGCGTGCGCACCGAATTGCCGCCGAGGAACGGCATGCCGCCGAGCCGCGTGAGCGCGAGCACGGCAGCCTGCCCCAGCGCGTCGGCGGCCGGCCCGTCGGTTGCGTCGGTCGCGCGCCACGGCGAACGCGGTGTGTGCGTGCGCAACATTTCGAGTTCGTGGCGCCGGGCGTCGACGTAGCCGGAGAATTTGCTGCGGCCGAGGAACAGGTAGGGAACGAGCGTCAGGTACGGCATGGCCGTGAGCGAGACGGCCCACGCGATCGCGCCTTGCGACGTGCGCGTGTTCATGATTGCATGGCATGCCGCGACGATCCCGAGCACGTGGATGGTCAGGATCAGGGTGCCGAGATGTAGCCAGTCGAGGGTCATGGGCGCTTGAAGGACTCCCGCGGGACGCCCGAGGGGACTCCCGAAGTCGTGCGGCCGGGCGGCCGCCTACGCGCATCTTACCCAACCGTGCGGCGCAATGGTGCGCCGCACGGCGGTCCCGGCGGAACGCTCAGCCCTTGCGGGGCAGGTCCGACGCCTGGATCAGGAACACGGCGTCGTCGCCCGCGCTGGTGGGCAGCCACGTGAGCTCGAGGCCGCCGAACGCCGCTTCGACGTGCTCGCGCTCGTTGCCGATCTCGACGACGAGCACGCCGTCGTCATGCAGCCAGCGGTGCGCGTCGGCGACGATGCGTCGCACGATGTCCATCCCGTCGTCGCCGCCGGCGAGCGCCATCTCCGGCTCGTGCCGGTATTCGGGCGGCAGCGCGGCCATCGACGCGGCGTTCACGTACGGCGGGTTCGTCAGGATCACGTCGTAGCGCGAGTCGGGATCGGTGCGGAACGCGGGCAGCGGGGCGTAAAGGTCGCCGCGGTGCAGCCCGATGCGGTCTTCGAGGCCGTAGTCGCGCACGTTGATTTCCGCGACTTCGAGCGCCTTGTCCGACAGGTCGACCGCGTCGATCTCGGCGTTCGGGAACGCGCTCGCCGCGAGGATCGCGAGGCAGCCGGAGCCGGTGCACAGTTCGAGCACCGCGCCGACCTGCTCGGGATCGGCGACATACGGCTGCAGCCCGTCGTCGAGCAATTCGCCGATGAATGAGCGCGGCACGATCACGCGTTCGTCGACGTAGAAACGGTGGCCATGCATCCACGCTTCATGCGTGAGGTACGCGGCCGGCACGCGGTCGGCCGCACGTCGTTCGATCACCGCGAGCACGGCCGCGATTTCGTCGGGCAAGAGGCGCGCGTCGAGGAACGGCTCGAGCGTGTCGAGCGGCAGGTCGAGCGTATGCAGCACGAGGTAGGCCGCTTCGTCGTACGCGTTGTCGGAACCGTGGCCGAACGCGAGCTTTGCTTTCGAGAAGCGCGTGACCGCGTAGCGCAGCAGGTCGCGAACTGTGGCAAAAGGTGTCGTCATGCGAGGCTCCGTCAGGCGATCAGTTGTTCGAGCACGCGTCGGTACACGTTCTTCAGCGGGTCGACGAAGCGCACTTCGATGTGCTCGTCGATCTTGTGGATGCTGCCGTTCGGCGGGCCGAATTCGATCACCTGCGGGCAGATGCGCGCGATGAAGCGGCCGTCCGACGTGCCGCCCGTCGTCGATAGCTCGGTCGTGATGCCGGTCTCGGTGCGAATTGCGTTTTCCAGCGCGCCCGACAGTTCGCCGCGCGGCGTGAGGAACGGCAGGCCGCTCACCGACCACTTCAGCGTGTATTCGAGGCCATGCTTGTCGAGGATCGCATGCACGCGGGCCTGCAGGCCTTCGACGGTGCTCGCGGTCGAGAAGCGGAAGTTGAACATCAGGTCGGCGTGGCCGGGGATCACGTTGGTCGCACCGGTGCCGGCGTGCAGGTTCGACACCTGCCAGGTGGTCGGCGGGAAGTATTCGTTGCCTTCGTCCCATTGCTCGGCGGCGAGCTCGGCGAGCGCCGGCGCGAGCAGGTGGATCGGGTTCTTCGCGAGGTGCGGATACGCGATGTGGCCCTGCACGCCCTTGACGACCAGTTCGCCGGACATCGACCCGCGGCGGCCGTTCTTGACGACGTCGCCGAGCTCGGCGCTCGACGTCGGCTCGCCGACGATGCAGTAGTCGAGCCGCTCGCCGCGTGCCTGCAGCAGTTCGACGACCTTCACGGTGCCGTCGGTGGCCGGGCCTTCCTCGTCGCTCGTGATCAGGAACGCGATCGCGCCGCGGTGGTCGGGATGGGCCGCGACGAATTCCTCGGACGCGACGACGAACGCCGCGAGCGACGTCTTCATGTCGGCCGCGCCGCGGCCGTACAGCTTGCCGTCGCGATGGGCGGGAATGAACGGCGGCGACGTCCACTGTTCGAGCGGGCCGGTCGGCACGACGTCGGTGTGGCCCGCGAACGCGAGCAGCTTGCCGTCGCGGCCGCCGGTGCCGCGCTTGACGGCCCACAGGTTGGTCACGCCGTGCGACGCGATGGTCTCGCATTCGAAGCCGAGCGCGGCGAGGCGCTCGGTCATGATCTGCTGGCAGTGCTGGTCGTCGGGCGTCACGGACGCGCGGGCGATCAGCTGTTCGGTAAGGGCTAGGGTGGCGGACATGGTTCGGACCACTTTCGATAAAAAATGCCGGCGCGGTGGCCGGCAGCGACAGGGCGTCGGGCCAGCGCAAGCCCGTTATTAGCGTGAACAGGCCCTACGCCCGCAGGCGCGGCGCGGGCGGCCTTATGCGGCAAACAGCGCCGCGTATTGATCGGCCACGAACCCGAGCGATTTCACGCGGCCGTTGACGACGAGCACGGGACGCTTGATGACCGATGGCTTGTGGATCATCAGCGCGACCGCGCCGGTCTTCGTTTCGGCGGCCGCCTTCATCCCGTCGTCCAGGCCGCGCCACGTGGTGCCGCGCTTGTTCACGAGCGCGTCGAGCGACACGTCCTTCAGCCAGTCTTCGATCAGCGGCGCGCTGACGCCGAGCTTCTTGAAATCGTGGAACTCGAACTCGACGCCGTGATCGTCGAGCCACACGCGGGCCTTCTTCACGGTGTCGCAGTTCGGAATGCCGTAGACGACCACGGTGTGCGGCTTCGCCATCAGTCGCCTCGCAGCAGCTCGTTCAGGCCGACCTTCGCACGCGTCTTCGCGTCGACCTTCTTGACGATCACCGCGCAGTACAGGCTGTGCGAGCCGTCCTTCGACGGCAGGTTGCCGGCGACGACGACCGAGCCGGCCGGGATGCGGCCGTAGCTGACTTCGCCCGTCTCGCGGTCGTAGATCTTGGTGCTCTGGCCGAGGTACACGCCCATCGAGATCACCGAGTTCTCCTCGACGATCACGCCTTCGACGACTTCCGAGCGCGCGCCAATGAAGCAGTTGTCTTCGATGATGACCGGGTTCGCCTGCAGCGGCTCGAGCACGCCGCCGATGCCGACGCCGCCCGACAGGTGCACGTTCTTGCCGATCTGCGCGCACGAACCGACCGTCGCCCACGTGTCGACCATCGTGCCTTCGTCGACGTACGCGCCGATGTTGGTGTACGACGGCATCAGCACGACGTTCTTCGCGATGAACGAGCCGCGGCGCGCGATGGCCGGCGGCACGACGCGGAAGCCGCCCGCGGCGAAGTCTTCGGCCGTGTAGTTCGCGAACTTCGACGGCACCTTGTCGTAGAACTGCGAGTAGCCGCCGGCCGGCATCGGCGCGTTGTCCTCCAGGCGGAACGACAGCAGCACGGCCTTCTTCAGCCACTGGTGGACCGTCCAGTGGCCGTCGATTTTCTCGGCGACGCGCAGCGCACCCTTGTCGAGTTGCTCGATCGCGTGAGCGACGGCCTCGCGGACGTCGGCGGGCGCGGCCTTCGGCGACAGCTCGGCGCGGTTTTCCCAGGCGGTGTCGATGATTTGCTGAAGTTGTTGCGACATGTTCGTTTTCGCAGGAGATGGATGGAATTGATCGGGATGGACGTCTTACCGCGCGAGAGCGCGGCAGAAATCGACGATGCGTTGCGCGCCCTCGACGCATTCGGGGGTGCCCGCGACGAGCGCGATCCGGATGAAATCGCGGCCCGGGTTCGTGCCGTGCGCATCGCGCGCCAGGTACGAGCCGGGCAGAACCGTCACATTATAGTCGGCGTACAGGCGACGGGCGAACTCGGTGTCCGACAGGCCGGTGCGCGCGACGTTGGCCCACAGGTAGAACGCGGCGTCGGGCAGCTTCACGTCGATCACATCGGCGAGCATCGGCGTGACCGTATTGAACTTCTGCACGTACAGCGCGCGGTTCTCGCGCACGTGCGTCTCGTCGTTCCACGCGGCGATGCTCGCGTGCTGCCAGACCGGCGACAGCGCGGCGCCGTGGTACGTGCGGTACAGCAGGAATTTCTTGAGCAGCGCGGCGTCGCCGGCGACGAAGCCCGAGCGCATGCCCGGCACGTTCGAGCGCTTCGACAGGCTCGACAGCATCACGAGTCGTTCGAAGCCACGGCCGAGGCGGTGCGCGGCTTCAAGACCGCCGAGCGGCGGCGCCGCTTCGTCGAAATAGATTTCCGAATAGCACTCGTCGGACGCGATCACGAAGCCGTGGCGGTCGGACAGCACGAACAGCTCGCGCCAGTCGTCGAGCGTCAGCACGGCGCCGGTCGGGTTGCCCGGCGAGCACACGTACAGCAGCTGCGTGCGCGCCCACACTTCCTCGGGCACGGCCGCGTAGTCGCACGCGAAGTTGCGGGCCGGGTCGCTGTTCGCGAAATAGGGTTCGGCACCGGCCAGCAGCGCCGCGCCTTCGTAAATTTGATAGAAGGGATTCGGACAGAGTACGATCGCCTTCTTGCCGTCCGCGCGCGGCCGCGCGTCGATCACGGTCTGCGCGAGCGAGAACAGCGCCTCGCGCGAACCCGACACCGGCAGCACCTGCGTGGCCGCATCGATCGCCGGCAGTCCGTAGCGGCGTTCGAGCCAGCGCGCGATCGACGTGCGCAGCGCATCCGAGCCGGCGGTGGCCGGGTACGACGCGAGGCCGTCGAGCGCGGCCACCACGGCGTCGCGGATCAGCGCCGGCGTCGCGTGCTTGGGCTCGCCGATGCCGAAGCTGATCGGTTTCAGGTTGCCGGAAGGCGTACCGGCACCGGGCGTCACGTCCTTGAACAGGGCGCGCAGCTTTTCGAAGGGATAGGGCTGGAGCGAGTCGAGTCGAGGGTTCACGGGCGAAGCGGCCATCGCGGCCGGTTGGAGCGAAAGAAGCGGCGGGCGCGCCGCGCGGCTGCGAACGGGCGCCGGGGCGCGCGGTTCGCAACGGACGATTATAGCGTGACGGAATGCGGTCACGGCCTGCCGGAACGGCGGCCGGGGCGGTCGAATAAAGGGTATCGAACCAAATGAACAACGCGGTACGCGGCAGCCTGCCGACGCTGGCCATCCTGATTGGCGCGTCGGTATGGGGCCTGATCTGGTATCCGCTGCGGATCCTCGCGTCGCTCGGCGTGACGGGCACGCTGGCCAGCGCGCTGACGAGCCTCGTTGCGTTCCTGTTCGTGATCGTCGCGCGGCACCGCACGATCGCGACGCTGCGCTGGCACTGGGTGCTGCCGGGCATCGCGGTGACGGCCGGCGTGACGAATCTCGGGTTCGTCTGGGGCACGATCCACGGCGAGGTGCTGCGCGTGATGCTGCTGTTCTACCTGACGCCGGCCTGGACCGCGATCTACGCGCATTTCCTGCTGCGCGAACGGCTGACCTGGGCCGGCGCCGGGCTCGCGGCGCTGTCGATCGGCGGCGCGATGCTGATGCTGTGGTCGCCGGCGCTCGGCTTGCCGCTGCCGGCCAACCCGGCCGAATGGGCCGGCCTCGCGGCCGGGCTCAGCTTCGCGATGAGCAACGTGCTGGTGATCAAGGCGAGCCGCGAGCTGCCCGACATGCGCGCGGAGATGCGCACCGCGACGCTGTTCGGCGGCGCGGCCGTGTTCGGCGCGATCGCGTCGCTGTTCGAAGGGCTGCCGGCCGCGCCGGCGAGCGGCCAGCTGGGCGTGGCCGCGCTGATCATCGCGGCGATCGGCGTGACGATGGCGTCGAACAACCTGCTGGTCCAGTACGGCCTCGCGCGCGTGCCGGCGAACCGCGCGTCGATCATCATGCTGTTCGAGATCGTGATCACCGCGCTGTCCGCGTGGGTGTTCGCGAACGAGCTGCCGAGCGCGCGCGAGTGGGCGGGCGGCGCGTGCATCGTGCTGGCGACGCTGCTGTCGAGCCGGGTCCATCGCGCCGCGCCGGCACCGGACAAACCCGGCGACGGGCGGGACGGCTCACGCGCGATGGTATGATGGAAGCCGTTTGCGGGGCCCAACGCTGGATGCGCGCGGCCCCGTTTTTGAATTCCGGGGCGTGTGGCGCGCAGGGGCTCTCCGGCCCCGCGCCGTGCGGCCCCGTCCGTTTCACACTTTCTTCACATCCGATACCGCCGTGCGTCTGAGCTCGATCAAACTCGCTGGCTTCAAATCCTTCGTCGATCCCACGCATTTCCAGGTTCCGGGCCAGCTTGTCGGCGTGGTCGGCCCGAACGGATGCGGCAAGTCCAACATCATCGATGCCGTGCGCTGGGTGCTCGGCGAGTCGCGCGCGTCCGAGCTGCGCGGCGAATCGATGCAGGACGTGATCTTCAACGGTTCGACCGCCCGCAAGCCCGGCAGCCGGGCCAGCGTCGAACTGATCTTCGACAACTCCGACGGCCGCGCGGCCGGGCAGTGGGGCCAGTACGGCGAAATCGCCGTGAAGCGCGTGCTGACGCGCGACGGCACGTCGAGCTACTACATCAACAACCTGCCGGCGCGCCGCCGCGACATCCAGGACATCTTCCTCGGCACCGGCCTCGGGCCGCGTGCGTACGCGATCATCGGGCAGGGCATGATCGCGCGGATCATCGAGGCGAAGCCGGAAGAGCTGCGCGTGTTCCTCGAGGAAGCCGCCGGCGTGTCGAAGTACAAGGAACGCCGTCGCGAAACCGAGAACCGCCTGCACGACACGCGCGAGAACCTGACGCGCGTCGAGGACATCGTCCGCGAACTCGGCGCGAACCTCGAAAAGCTCGAGGCGCAGGCGGTGGTCGCGACCAAGTACAAGGAACTCGTCGCCGACGGCGAGGAGAAGCAGCGCCTGCTGTGGCTGCTGCGCAAGAACGAGGCCGCGGGCGAGCAGCAGAAGCAGCAGCGTGCGATCGAACAGGCGCAGATCGACCTCGAGGCGCAGACGGCGAAGCTGCGCGAAGTCGAGGCGCAGCTCGAGACGCTGCGCGTCGCGCACTACTCGGCGAGCGACGCGATGCAGGGCGCGCAGGGCGCGCTCTACGAGGCGAACGCCGAGGTGAGCCGCCTCGAAGCCGAGATCAAGTTCATCGTCGAATCGCGCAATCGCGTGCAGGCGCAGATCGCCGCGCTGAACGCGCAGCGCGAGCAGTGGCGCGCGCAGGCCGAGAAGTCGCAGGACGAGCTCGAGGAAGCCGAAGAGGCGCGCGCGATGGCCGACGAGAAGGCCGCGCTCGCCGAAGACAACGCGGCCGCGAAGCACGATGCGCTGCCGGCGCTCGAAGCGAAGTGGCGCGACGCGCAGGCGCAGCTCAACGATGAGCGCGCGCGGATCGCGCAGACCGAGCAGTCGCTGAAGCTCGAAGCCGCGCACCAGCGCAACGCCGACCAGCAGCTCCAGCAGCTTCAGCAGCGCAACGAGCGCCTGAAGAGCGAAGCGGGCGGGCTCGACGCGCCGGACGAGACGCAGCTCGAAGAACTGCGCATGCAGTTGGCCGAGCAGGAAGAGATTCTCGCGGAAGCGCAGGCGCGTCTTGCCGACGCGCAGGAAACGGTGCCGCGTCTCGACGGCGAACGCCGCGCCGCGCAGGAGCGCGTGCAGGCCGAAGCCGCGCAGATCCACCAGCTCGAAGCGCGCCTCGCCGCGCTGAAACAGCTGCAGGACAACGTGCAGACCGAAGGCAAGATCCAGCCGTGGCTCGACAAGCACGAGCTCGGCGCGTTGCCGCGTCTGTGGAAGAAGCTGCACGTCGAGGCCGGCTGGGAAGCGGCGCTCGAGGCCGTGCTGCGTGAGCGCCTTGCCGCGCTCGAAGTGTCGAATCTCGACTGGGTGAAGGCATTCGCGACGGATGCGCCGCCCGCGAAGCTCGCGTTCTACGCGCCGCCCGCGGCCGGCGAACCGCCCGCTGCCGTGGCCGGGCTGAGTCCGGTGCTGTCGCTGGTGCGCATCGACGACGCGGGCATCCGCGCGGTGCTGAACGACTGGCTCGGCAACGTGTACGTCGCCGACGACGTCGCGCAGGCGCTCGCGACGCGCGCGCAACTGCCGGCGGGTGGCGCGTTCGTCGTCAAGGCCGGCCATATCGTCACGCGGGTCGGCGTGCAGCTGTACGCGGCCGATTCGGAGCAGGCCGGGATGCTGGCCCGTCAGCAGGAAATCGAAAACCTGACGCGTCAGGTGCGCGCGCAGGCGCTGCTCGCCGACGAGGCGCGCACGGCCGCCGTGCGGGCGGAAGCCGCGCACACGCAGGCCACGCAGGCGCTCGGCGACGTGCGCGCGCAGGCCGAACGCGCGACGCAGCGCGTGCATGCGCTGCAGATGGATGTGCTGAAGCTCGCGCAGGCGCACGAACGCTATACGCAGCGCAGCACGCAGATCCGCGAGGAGCTCGAGGAAATCGGCGCGCAGATCGAGGAGCAGCGTGCCTTGCGCGCGGAGTCGGAAGCGAATTTCGAGCGCTTCGACGGCGAGCTCGCGGAACTGCAGGCGCGCTTCGAGGACAACCAGCTCGCGTTCGAGTCGCTCGACGAATCGCTGACGCAGGCGCGTCAGGAAGCGCGCGACCTGGAGCGCGGCGCGAACGATGCGCGCTTCGCCGCACGCAACGCGGTGACGCGGATCGACGAGCTCAAGCGCACGATCCAGGTCGCGCACGAGCAGAGCGAGCGCGTCGCCGCGTCGCTCGAAGACGCGCGCGCCGAACTCGAGACGATCAACGAGCAGACCGCGCACACGGGCCTGCAGGACGCGCTCGAGATTCGCGCGGTGAAGGAAGAAGCGCTGCAGGCCGCGCGGATCGAGCTCGACGATCTCACCGCAAAGCTGCGTGCGTCGGACGAGCAGCGGCTCGTCGCCGAACGTTCGCTGCAGCCGCTGCGCGACCGCATCACCGAGCTGCAGCTGAAGGAGCAGGCCGCGCGCCTGTCCGTCGAGCAGTTCGCCGAGCAGCTCGCGACCGCCGAGGTCGACGAGGTCGCGCTGGCCGCGAAGCTGACGCCGGATCTCAAGCCGTCGTACCTGCAGGGCGAAGTCACGCGCCTGAACAACGCAATCAACGCGCTCGGCCCCGTGAACATGGCCGCGCTCGACGAGCTGAAGGCCGCGAGCGAGCGCAAGGTGTTCCTCGACGCGCAATCGGCCGACCTGATCGACGCGATCACGACGCTCGAGGACGCGATCCACAAGATCGACCAGGAAACCCGCACGCTGCTGCAGGGCACCTTCGACGAGGTCAATCGTCATTTCAGCGATCTGTTCCCGCGCCTGTTCGGCGGCGGCCAGGCGAAGCTGATCATGACGGGCGACGAGATTCTCGACGCCGGCGTGCAGGTGATGGCGCAGCCGCCCGGCAAGAAGAACGCGACGATTCACCTGCTGTCGGGCGGCGAGAAAGCGCTGACCGCGACCGCGCTGGTGTTCGCGATGTTCCAGCTGAACCCGGCGCCGTTCTGTCTGCTCGACGAGGTCGACGCGCCGCTGGACGACGCGAACACCGAGCGTTTCGCGAATCTGGTCCGCGCGATGTCCGACAAGACGCAGTTCCTGTTCATCTCGCACAACAAGATCGCGATGGAAATGGCGCAGCAGCTGATCGGCGTGACGATGCAGGAGCAGGGCGTGTCGCGGATCGTCGCGGTGGACATGGAAACCGCCGCGGGTTTTGCCCAGAATTGACGTTTGACGAAACCGGACCGCGTTCGCGCGGCGCATGGGCGCCCGTTCGCGGTCCCGACGAAAAAGAATTGCTGATGGAGCGTGCATGGACGAGTTGACACTCGGTTTGATCGGCGCGGGCGCCGTCGTGGTAGGCGGCGTCGTGGTCTACAACGCATGGCAGGGCGCGAAAGTGCGGCGCAGGATGCCGCGCCCGATGCCGGAGGAAGCAGCCGAGGCGATGAACCGCCCCGAGCGTGACGAAGAGTTGCCGTTCATCGAACCGGTGCGTCAGCCGGTGCGCCGCGAGCCTGCGGCACCTGTCGCGGCCGCTGCTGCTGCGACCGAAGCGGCGCGTGTCGAGCCGACGTTCGGCGGGGCCGCCGGCGGCGCGGCGCCGGCCGATACGCCGGCCGACCTGCAGGCCGAGGCGACGGGGGCCGATACGTCGTCCGAATCGAGCGAACCGGCTGTCGGCGAAGCAGCCGTGCCCGCCGCCGCGCACGAAGCGGCGGCCGAACCGGCCGGCCCAACCGAACCGGTGATGCCGGCCGCGACGACGGTCTCGTCGGCGCCGCCGGCGATCGTCGATCGCCGGATCGACTGCATCGTGCCGATCCGCCTCACCGGGCCGCTGCCGGGCGACAAGATCCTACCGGTCGCGCAGCGGCTGCGCCGCGCGGGCAGCAAGCCAGTGCACATCGAAGGCAAGCCGGAAGGCGGCCAGTGGGAGCTGTTGCAGAACGGCGTGCGCTACGATGAGCTGCGCGCGGCCGCGCAGCTCGCGAACCGCAGCGGCGCGCTGAACGAGCTCGAATTCTCCGAGTTCGTGACGGGCGTCCAGCAGTTCGCCGACGCGATCGACGGCGCGCCGGAATTCCCCGACATGATGGAAACGGTCGCGATGGCGCGCGAGCTCGACGCGTTTGCCGCGCAGTGCGACGCGCAACTGTCGATCAACGTGATGTCGGACGGCGCGCCGTGGTCCGCGAACTACGTGCAGGCGGTCGCGTCGCAGGACGGGCTGCTGCTGTCGCGCGACGGCACGCGCTTCGTGAAGCTCGACGCGAAGCAGAATCCGGTGTTCATGCTGCAGTTCGGCGATACGAACTTCCTGCGCGACGACCTGACGTACAAGGGCGGCAACATGATCACGCTGGTGCTCGACGTGCCGGTGGCCGAAGAGGACATCCTGCCGTTCCGGCTGATGTGCGATTACGCGAAGTCGCTGTCCGAGCGGATCGGCGCACGCGTCGTCGACGATTCGCGCCGGCCGCTGCCGGAGTCGACGCTGCTCGCGATCGAGCAGCAGCTGATGAAGCTGTACGCGAAGCTCGAGGAAGCCGGCATCCCGGCCGGTTCGCCAGTCACGCGCCGCCTGTTCAGCCAGTAACGCGATCGCGCGGACGGCGCGCGTGGGTGCCGTCGTCCGTCGCCGCGGCGCACACCGCCCGGTGTGCGCTGCAGCACGTCATCGGGCCCGCATTGCGTGCCCCGCCGCGGCGTCAAACTGAGATAATCGGGCATCCGATTTTTTTCAGAACGACTCTGCCGCCAGCATGGCCCGAACCCAAGCCGAACCGCCAGCCAGCCAGCCCGACGCGCGCGCCGCATGGCTGCGCGACCAACTCGAGCGGGCGAACCACGCCTATTACGTGCTCGACCAGCCGGATCTGCCCGACGCCGAATACGACCGGCTGTTCCGTGAGCTGCAGCAGCTCGAAACCGACCATCCCGAACTCGTGACGCCCGATTCGCCGACGCAGCGCGTCGGCGGCGAAGCGGCCGACGGCTTCACGCCCGTCGTCCACGATGCGCCGATGCTGTCGCTGAACAACGGCTTCGCCGACGAGGACATCGTCGCGTTCGACAAGCGCGTCGCCGACGCGCTCGCGAAGACGACCGATCTCGCCGGCTCGGTGACGGACCCCGTCGAATACGCGTGCGAACTGAAGTTCGACGGCCTCGCGATTTCGCTGCGCTACGAGCAAGGCGTGTTCGTGCAGGCCGCGACGCGCGGCGACGGGACGACGGGCGAGGACGTGACCGAGAACGTGCGCACGATCCGCTCGATTCCGCTGAAGCTGAAGGGCAAGCACGTGCCGGCCGTGCTCGACGTGCGCGGCGAGGTGCTGATGTTCAAGCGCGATTTCGCACGCCTGAACGAACGCCAGCGCGCGGCCGAGCAGCGCGAATTCGCGAACCCGCGCAACGCGGCGGCCGGCAGCCTGCGCCAGCTCGACTCGAAGATCACCGCGCAGCGGCCGCTGTCGTTCTTCGCGTACGGGATCGGCGTGCTCGACGGGATGCCGATGCCCGACACGCACAGCGCGCTGCTCGACTGGTACGAGGCGTTCGGCCTGCCGGTGAACCGCGAGCGTGCGGTCGTGCACGGCGCCGAAGGCTTGCTCGACTTCTTCCGCAAGGTCGGCGAGAAGCGCGAGTCGCTGCCGTACGACATCGATGGCGTCGTCTACAAGGTCAACCGGCGCGACGAGCAGGAGCGGCTCGGCTTCGTGTCGCGTGCGCCGCGCTTCGCGCTCGCGCACAAGTTCCCCGCGCAGGAAGCGCTGACGAAGCTCGTCGCGATCGACGTGCAGGTCGGCCGCACCGGCGCGATCACGCCGGTCGCGCGTCTCGAGCCGGTGTTCGTCGGCGGCGCGACCGTGACCAATGCGACGCTGCACAACGAGGACGAAGTGCGCCGCAAGGACATCCGGATCGGCGACACCGTGATCGTGCGCCGCGCGGGCGACGTGATTCCGGAAGTCGTCGGCGCGCTGCTCGACCGGCGCCCGGCGGACGCGGCCGAATTCGTGATGCCGACCGAATGCCCGGTGTGCGGCTCGAAGATCGAGCGCCTGCCGGACGAGGCGATCGCGCGCTGCACGGGCGGGCTGTTCTGCCCGGCGCAGCGCAAGCAGGCGCTGTGGCATTTCGCGCAGCGCCGCGCGCTCGACATCGACGGCCTCGGCGAGAAGATCATCGACCAGCTCGTCGAGCTGAATCTCGTGCGTACGCCGGCCGACCTGTTCAATCTCGGTTTCGCGACGCTGGCCGAGCTCGACCGGTTCGCGGAGAAGTCCGCGCAGAATCTGCTCGATTCGCTCGAGAAGGCGAAGCATACGACGCTCGCGCGCTTCATCTACGGGCTCGGCATCCGTCATGTCGGCGAATCGACCGCGAAGGATCTCGCGAAGCATTTCGGCTCGCTGACGCCGATCATGGACGCGTCGATCGAGGAACTGCTCGAAGTGAACGACGTCGGGCCGATCGTCGCCGAGTCGATTCACCAGTTCTTCGCGGAAGAGCACAACCGCACGGTGATCGAGCAGTTGCGCGCGCCCGGCAAGGTCACGTGGCCGGAAGGGCCGCCCGCGCCGAAGGCGCCGCAGGGCGTGCTGGCCGGCAAGACGGTCGTGCTGACGGGCACGCTGCCGAATCTCACGCGCGATGCGGCGAAGGAGATGCTCGAAGCGGCGGGCGCCAAGGTGGCCGGTTCGGTATCGAAGAAGACGGATTACGTGGTCGCGGGCGCCGAAGCCGGCAGCAAGCTCGCGAAGGCCGAGGAACTCGGCATCCCCGTGCTGGACGAAGATGGTCTGCACCAACTCCTGGAGGGCAATACGCCATGATTCGCGAGATCCTGAAGATGGGCGATCCGCGCCTGCTCGAAATCGCCCAGCCGGTCGAGCGGTTCGATACACCCGAGCTGCACGAGATCGTCGCGGACATGTTCGAGACGATGCATCATGCGAACGGCGCGGGGCTCGCCGCGCCGCAGATCGGCATCGGGCTGCAGATCATCATCTTCGGCTTCGGCAACAACAACCGCTACCCGGATGCGCCGCCGGTGCCGGAGACCGTGCTGATCAACCCGAAGGTCGAGTACTTGCCGCCGGACATGGAAGAGGGCTGGGAAGGCTGCCTGTCGGTGCCGGGCATGCGCGGCGTCGTCAGCCGCTACGCGAAGGTGCGCTACAGCGGCTTCGACCAGTTCGGCCAGAAGATCGATCGTATCGCCGAAGGGTTCCATGCGCGCGTGGTCCAGCATGAGTACGATCACCTGATCGGCAAGCTGTATCCGATGCGGATCACCGACTTCACGCGCTTCGGTTTCACCGAGGTGCTGTTCCCGGGGCTCGACCCGGCCGACGACGATTGATCGGTCGCGCTCGCACAGAAAAGAAAAAGCCCGCTTGAAGCGGGCTTTTCCATTGCATCGCGCACTGGATGCGCTTGCGGTCAGAACGTCTCGTCGGCGGACAGGTAGCGCCATTGGCCCTGCGGCAGCGCGCCGAGCATCACGCGGCCCATCCGCACGCGCTTCAGGCCGATCACGTCGAGGCCGACCAGTTCGCACATGCGGCGGATCTGCCGCTTCTTGCCTTCGCGCAGCACGAAGCGCAACTGTTCGCCGTTCTGCCAGCTCACCAGCGCGGGCTTGAGCGGCACGCCGTCGAGCTCGAGGCCGTGGCGCAGCTTCGCGAGCGATTCCGCCGGGAAGTGCTGGTCGATGTCGATCAGTCGTTCGCCGAAGCGCACGCGCACCAGGTATTCCTTGTCGATGTCCGATTGTTCGCCGATCAGCTGCTTCGCGATCACGCCGTTCTGCGTGAGCACAAGCAGGCCGGTGGAGTCGATGTCGAGACGGCCGGCCGGTGCGAGCGCATGCAGGTGCTGCGGCGAGAACCGTACCGGCGAATGATCGCCGCTCCAGCGGTTCGCGCGCGTGATCAGCACGGCCGCCGGCTCGTAGCCGTCTTCCGCCTGACCCGACACATAGCCGACCGGCTTGTGCAGCAGGATCGTCACTTGCGCGGCCTGCGCGGCGCTCGCGCGCTCGTCGATCTCGATCTTCTGGTCGGCGCGCACCTTGGTGCCGAGCGTGTCGATGCGTTCGCCGTCGACGAGCACCCAGCCCTTTTCGATCCATTCGTCGGCTTCGCGGCGCGAGCACATCCCGAGCTCGGACATCCGCTTCGACAGGCGCATCAGGCCGGTTTCGTCGCCGTAGTCGACGTCGGCTGCCGCGCGCTTGACGGGTTGCGCGGTCTTCACCGCGCCGAACGAACGGCGCTCGCCGTCGCGCGCGGGGCGGGCTGGGCGGTCGCCGAAGCTGCGCTTCGCGCCTTCGCCGGCGGGCTTGTCGCGGTAGGACGGGCGTTTGCCTTCGTCGCCACCTGCTGCGCGACGCGGACGTGCATCGTCGTCGTTGCGGCGGGCAGGGCGATCGGATGACGTGCGGCGGTCGCTGAAGCTGCGTTTTGTGCCTTCGCCGGATGCGTTGTCACGATAGGACGGGCGCTTGTCGTCGGCGCCTGTGCGGCGCGGACGTGCATCGTCATCACGGCGCGGCGGACGATCGGACGACGGACGGCGGTCGCCGAAGCTGCGTTTTGCGCCTTCGCCGGATGCGTTGTCACGATAGGACGGGCGCTTGTCGTCGGCGCCTGCGCGACGCGGACGTGCATCGTCATCACGGCGCGGCGGACGATCGGACGACGGACGGCGGTCGCCGAAGCTGCGTTTTGCGCCTTCGCCGGATGCGTTGTCACGATAGGACGGGCGCTTGTCGTCGGTGCCTGCGCGACGCGGCCGCGCATCGTCATCGCTACGGCGCGGCGGCCGATCCGACGACGTGCGTCGATCGCCGAAACTGCGCTTCGCACCCTCGCCAGCTGCGTTGTCGCGATAGGACGGACGCTTGTCGTCGGCGCCTGCGCGACGCGGCCGCGCATCGTCATCGCTACGGCGCGGCGGCCGATCCGACGACGGACGGCGGTCGCCGAAACTGCGTTTCGCACCTTCGCCGGCTGCATTGTCGCGATACGGCGCGCGCGTGCCGCGTTCGGCGCCGCCGTCACGCGGCGCACGCTTGGCCGGCGCGCGATCCGCGCCCGCGCGTTCTGCGCCGGCGGCGCCGCGCGGCTTGAACGAGCGCTCGCCGCTAGCGGCGGCCGCAGGCGCCTTTTTCGGGCGGGCCGGTTTATCCCCCGCGGGGGGCGCGGCGGGGCGCACCGCCTTGCGGGCGACGAGGCTGCCGGAGCGGACAGGGGCGCGGGTCGGCGACGCCGGCTTCGGATTCTTGACGGTTAATTTGGTGCGCATAAACGCTGGGATTCATTCAGACTGCGATCGCACGCAGCAATTCGGTTTCGAGCTGGATCTGCAGGCGGTTGTCGGACAGGCCGGCACCCGCGAGCAGGAAGATGTCTTCGACGCGCTCGCCGAGCGTATTGATCCGCGCCGCGTGGACGCCGATCCGATGCTCGGCGAGTACGCGCGCGATCGAATAGAGAAGGCCCGGCCGGTCGTTGGCCGACACGGACAGGATGTAGTACTGACCGCGCTCGTCGGCCCGCAGGTCGACGCGCGGCGTGATCGGAAACGTCCGGGACAGCCTGGACAGGCGGCCCTTCGACGGCTCCGGCAGCGTGGCGGTTTCGGCGAGCCGCGTCGCGAGCTGCTGCTCGACGAGATTCGCGATGTCGCGGTAGCGCACGTCGCGTTCGGTCTGCGTGACGATGAAGTTGTCGAGCGCATAGCCGTGCCGCGTCGTGCTGACGCGCGCATCGAGCACCGACAGCCCGTTGCGGTCGAAATACGCGCAGATGCCCGCGAACAGGTCGGGGCGGTCCTTCACGTACACGAGCACCTGCAGCGCGTCGCCGATCGGCGACGGCCGCGCGCGGACGATCGCGGTTTCGGCGTTCACGTGCCGGTACAGCACGCGCGTCTGCCACGCGATGTCGGCCGCGTCGTGACGCAGGAAGAAGCCGACGTCGAGCTGATCCCACAACGCGCGGTGCGCATCCTCGGGCACGGTTTCGAGGCGCAGCAGCGCGAGCGCCTGCTCCTGCCGCGATTTCAGTTCCGAATGCGCGTCGGGGTTCGCGCCGCCGAGCACCGCGAGCGTGATGCGGTACAGATCCTCGAGCAGCTTGCCCTTCCACGTGTTCCACACCTTCGGGCTCGTGCCGCGGATATCGGCGACGGTCAGCAGGTAGAGCGCGGTCAGGTACCGTTCGTTGCCGACGACTTCGGCGAAGCGCTTGATGACTTCGGGGTCGCTCGTGTCCTGCTTCTGCGCGACCTGGCTCATCGTCAGGTGATGCTGGACGAGCCACACGATCAGCGCGGCGTCTTCGGCGTCGATCCCGTGCTCGCGGCAGAAGCGCCGCGCGTCGGCCATCCCGAGCGTCGAGTGATCGCCGCCGCGGCCCTTCGCGATGTCGTGGAACAACGCCGCGACATACAGCACCCACGGGCGCTCGAAGTTGCCGATCAGCTGGCTGCAGAACGGATACTCGTGCGCATGCTCGGCCACCGCGAAGCGGCGGAGGTTGCGCAGCACCATCAGGATGTGCTGGTCGACCGTGTACACGTGGTACAGGTCGTGCTGCATCTGGCCGACGATGCGACGGAAGTTCAGCAGGTAGCGGCCGAGCACGCTCGTCTGGTTCATCAGCCGGAACGCGTGCGTGATGCCTTCGGGCTGCTGCAGGATCCGCATGAACGTGGCGCGGTTCTGCGGATCGCGGCGCCACGCGTTGTTCATGATTTCGCGCGAGTTGTACAGCGCACGCAGCGTGCGGGCGGACAGGCCCTTCACGCCGCGCGTCGTTTCGTACAGCAGGAACGCTTCGAGGATCGCGTCGGGATGGCGTTCGAACACGCCGTCGTCGACGATCTCGAGCATCCCCTGTTTCTCGACGAAGCGATCGGCCGACAGCACGCGCGTGATGCCGCTCGTCGCGGGGAACAACTGCGCCTCGATGTTCTGGATCAGGATCGTCGCGAGCTGCGTGACGGCTTTCGCGGCCCAGTAGTAGCGGCGCATCAGTTGCTCGCTCGCGCGCTTGGCCTGCGTCGGCTGGTAGCCGAAGCTCTCGGCGGCCTGCGTCTGCAGGTCGAACACGAGCATGTCCTGGCGGCGCCCGGCGATCACGTGCAGCCGCGCGCGCAGCGTCTTCAGGAAGCCTTCGTTGCGGCGCAGCTCGCGCGCTTCGCGGTCGGTGATGAGGCCGCGCGTGTCGAGTTCGCGCCAGCTGCTGCCGAAGCCGGCCGCGCGCGCGATCCACAGGATCGTCTGCAGGTCGCGCAGCCCGCCCGGGCTTTCCTTCACGTTCGGTTCGAGGCTGTACGGCGTGTCCTGGCACTTCGCGTGGCGCTGGCGCATCTCGAGCACCTTCGCGGTGAAGAATGCGCGGGCGTCGAGCGCTTCGTGATAGCGCACGGTGAAGCGCTCGAACAGCGCGGTGCTGCCGACGATGCGGCGCGCTTCCAGCAGCGAGGTCTGCACCGTCACGTCCTGCGACGCCTCCTCGATGCACTGCGCGACCGTGCGCACGCTGCTGCCGATCTCGAGGCCGAGATCCCAGGCCATGCCGATGAAGCGCTCGATGCGCGCATCGAGCGCCGCGTCGTGCGCATCGGGCAGCAGCACGAGGATGTCGACGTCGGAATAGGGCGCGAGCTCGCCGCGCCCGTAGCCGCCGACGGCGACGAGCGCGAGCGTCGCGGGCAGCCCGCAATCGTCCCACACGCGCTTCAACGCGTCGTCGGTGAGTTTCGACAGCGCGTGCATCAGCGACGCGACGTTCGCCGCGCGGCGAAAGCGCTCGAGCATCGCCGTCTTGGCGGCCTTGAATTCGGCGCGCCGCGACAGCGCTTCGGGCGAGGGGGCAGCGTGAGCGCTCATGGGCGACCGATCAGGTGCGGGGTGGGGCGGGCTGGCGCGACGGCGCTCAGACGGCGGCGGCCGGTTGCGCGAACACCGGGCGCGCGGGCGTGCCGGCCGATACGGTCAGCACTTCGTAGCCGGTTTCGGTGACGAGCACCGTGTGCTCCCACTGCGCGGACAGGCTGCGGTCGCGCGTCTTGACCGTCCACTGGTCGGGCATCGTGCGGATGTCGCGCTTGCCGGCGTTGATCATCGGCTCGATCGTGAAGATCATCCCGGCCTTTAGCTCGATGCCGGTGCCCGGGCGGCCGTAGTGGACGACCTGCGGATCCTCGTGGAACACCGTGCCGATGCCGTGGCCGCAGTATTCGCGCACGACGCTGTAGCCCTGCGCTTCCGCGTGCTTCTGGATCGCGTAGCCGATGTCGCCGAGGTGCGCGCCGGGCTTGACCTGGTCGATGCCGAGCCACATGCATTCGTAGGTGGTCTGCACGAGGCGCTTCGCGAGGATCGAGCCCTCGCCGACGATGAACATTCGGCTGGTGTCGCCGAAATAGCCGTTCTTGATCACGGTGATGTCGATGTTCAGCGCGTCGCCGTTCTTGATCACCTTCTCGCCGGGAATGCCGTGACAGATCACGTCGTTGACCGAAATGCAGGTGGCCTTCGGGTACGGCGGATAGCCGGGCGGCTGATAGTTCAGCGGCGCGGGGATCGTGCCTTGCTCGTTGAGCATGAACTCGTGGCAGAGGCGGTCGAGTTCGGCGGTCGTGACGCCCGCGACGACGTGCGGCGTGATGAAGTCGAGCACTTCGCTGGCGAGACGGCAGGCGACGCGCATCTGAGCGATATCGTGTTCGTTTTTGAGCGTAATAGCCATCGAGGTATGCCTGGAATGCGGTGAATTGACGGATTATCGCACCTTATGGCGGGCCTCGCAGCCCCTGCGGGCCGCGCGGATGCGGGTTTTCGAGGATTGTCCGGCCCGCTGCCGCGCGGCAAGCGAAAGTGCCGCGCGACTTGAGAGCCGACAAATCCGCGTGCTATACTCTTTGGCTAAGTCGACATCCAAATTTGCCGTCGTGCCCCGTTTTGGGGTGGCGTCGCGGAGAAAGGCTTACGGCACGGGCGTTTTGCACGTGCCGAATCGCAAGCCGGCGCAACCAGGGTGCCGTCCGTGCGGAATCCCCGTCCTTCGAGGCGGGTTCGCGCGGCGGTACGGCAGCCGGCTTAAGACCCAACCCTCGTGGAGAATTTACATGGCAGTTACGATGCGCCAAATGCTGGAAGCGGGTGTCCACTTCGGTCACCAGACGCGCTTCTGGAACCCGAAGATGGCTCCGTTCATTTTCGGTCACCGCAACAAGATTCACATCATCAACCTCGAAAAGACGCTGCCGATGTTCACGGACGCACAGAAGTACGTGCGCCAGCTGGCAGCGAACCGCGGCACGATCCTGTTCGTCGGCACGAAGCGCCAGTCGCGTGACACGATCGCCCAGGAAGCGCAACGTGCGGGCATGCCGTACGTCAACGCGCGCTGGCTCGGCGGCATGATGACCAACTTCAAGACGCTGAAGGTATCGATCAAGCGCCTGAAGGACATGGAAGCGGCTGTCGAATCGGGCGAAACCGAGAAGATGAGCAAGAAGGAAGCGCTGCTGTTCGAACGCGAAATCGCCAAGCTGCAGAAGTCGATCGGCGGCGTGAAGGACATGGGCGGCATTCCGGACGCGATCTTCGTCATCGACGTCGGCTACCACAAGATTGCCGTCACGGAAGCGAACAAGCTGGGCGTGCCGGTCATCGCCGTGGTCGATACGAACCACTCGCCGGAAGGTGTGGATTACGTGATCCCGGGTAACGACGACTCGAGCAAGGCAGTCGCGCTGTACGCCGAAGGCGTGGCCGACGCGATCCTCGAAGGCCGTGCGAACGCGGTCAACGAAGTGGTCCAGGCCGCACGCGGCGACGACGAATACGTCGAGGAAAACGCGTAACTGGCCCCGAGCCGGCGCAAAAAGGGGGCTCTCAACAGGCCCCCTTTTTTTAAGCTTGTGCGCCGGACCTGATCGCGCCGAATCGGCGCGGGTCCGGAAACGAATCTCGGCCGTTCGCGTCCAAGCGGGCGGCGTTGTGAATACAGACTCAAGGAGCGAATGATGGCGGCAATTACCGCAAGCATGGTGGCAGAACTGCGCGCGAAGACCGACGCACCGATGATGGAATGCAAGAAGGCGCTGACGGAAGCCGACGGCGATCTGGCCAAGGCTGAAGAACTGCTGCGCGTCAAACTCGGCAACAAGGCGAGCAAGGCCGCATCGCGCGTGACGGCGGAAGGCGTCGTCGCATCGTTCGTCGGCGGCAACGCAGGCGCGCTGGTCGAACTGAACTGCGAAACCGACTTCGTCGCGAAGAACGACGACTTCCTCGCGTTCTCGAAGACGGTCGCGGAACTCGTCGCGACGCAGAACCCGGCCGACGTGGCCGCGCTGTCGGCGCTGCCGCTCGAAGGCTCGACGGTCGACGCAGTGCGTCTCGCGCTGATCGGCAAGATCGGCGAGAACGTGTCGATCCGCCGTTTCGTCCGTTTCGAAACCGCGAACAAGATTGCAACCTACCTGCACGGCGCGCGTATCGGCGTGATCGTCGAGTACACGGGCGCGGAAGAGCAGGTCGGCAAGGACGTCGCGATGCACATCGCCGCGATGAAGCCGGTCGCGCTGTCGTCGGCCGACGTGCCGGCGGAACTGATCGACACGGAACGCCGCGTCGCCGAGCAGAAGGCTGCCGAATCGGGCAAGCCGGCTGAAATCGTCGCGAAGATGGTCGACGGCAGCGTCCAGAAGTACCTGAAGGAAGTGTCGCTGCTGAACCAGACGTTCGTGAAGAACGACAAGCAGACGATCGAGCAGATGCTGAAGGCGGCGAATGCGGCAGTGCAGAAGTTCGCGCTGTTCGTCGTCGGTGAAGGCATCGAGAAGCGCCAGGACGACTTCGCCGCCGAAGTGGCCGCGCAAGTCGCAGCAGCCAAGCAGCAGTAAGCAGTCAGCAGTACCCGCGGCGGGCGTCCGCTCCGCCGCGGCCGGCGGCGCCGCCGGCCGGCCGGGAACCCCGGTCCGGTCGTCGGCGCTTGCCCGAATCAGTATTTCGCCCCTACAGTTCGTGGTTGTCATCCTCTCGTCGCTCGGAAGCCCCTATGTCCAATGCCTATAAACGCGTCCTCCTCAAACTCTCCGGCGAAGCGCTGATGGGCGACGATGCCTTCGGCATCAATCGCGCGACGATCGAACGGATGGTGGCCGATATCGCCGAAGTCGTGCGTCTCGGGACGCAGCTCGCGGTCGTGATCGGTGGCGGTAACATTTTCCGCGGCGTCGCGGGCGGCGCGGCCGGCATGGACCGCGCGACGGCCGACTACATGGGGATGCTGGCGACGATGATGAACGCGCTGGCGCTGCAGGACGCGATGCGCCACGCCGGCATCGAGGCGCGCGTGCAGTCCGCGCTGCGCATGGACCAGGTCGTCGAGCCGTACATCCGGCCCCGCGCGATCCGCCAGCTCGAGGAAGGCCGCGTCGTGATCTTCGCGGCCGGCACCGGCAACCCGTTCTTCACGACGGATACGGCCGCCGCGCTGCGCGGCTCGGAAGTGGGCGCGGAAGTCGTGCTGAAGGCGACCAAGGTCGATGGCGTATATTCTGCCGATCCGAAGAAGGATCCGTCGGCCACGCGCTACACGACGATCAGCTTCGACGAGGCGATCAGCCGCAACCTGCAGGTGATGGACGCGACGGCGTTTGCGCTGTGCCGCGACCAGAAGCTGCCGATTCGCGTGTTTTCGATCAACAAGCCGGGCGCGCTCAAGCGCATCGTGCTGGGCGAGGACGAAGGTACGCTCGTCCACGTGTAAACTCCCGCGGATGCGGGCGAACGGCGCGGGTTGCCGGCCGCGGCGCGCGACATGCGCCGGGTGGGGCTCGCGTTCTTTGAAGGTTTGAAGGTTCGGAGGTTGAAATGAGTGTCGCTGATGTGAAGAAGGGCGTCGAGCAAAAGATGCAGCGCTCGATCGAAGCGTTCAAGAACGATCTGGCCAAGATCCGTACGGGCCGTGCACACACCGGTCTGCTCGATCACGTGCAGGTCGACTACTACGGCTCGATGGTGCCGATCTCGCAGGTCGCGAACCTGACGCTCGTCGACGCGCGCACGATCGGCGTGCAGCCGTGGGAAAAGAACATGGTCGCGAAGGTCGAGAAGGCCATCCGCGAAGCCGATCTGGGCCTGAACCCGGCGACGGCCGGCGACCTGATCCGCGTGCCGATGCCCGCGCTGACGGAAGAGCGCCGCCGCGAGCTGACCAAGGTCGTGAAGAGCGAAGGCGAAACGGCCAAGGTCGCGATCCGCAACCTGCGCCGCGACGCGAACGAAGCGCTGAAGAAGCTCGTGAAGGACAAGGAAATCTCGGAAGACGACGAGCGCCGTGCGAGCGACGACGTGCAGAAGCTGACCGACAAGCACGTCGCCGAAGTCGACAAGCTCGTGCAGAGCAAGGAAGCCGAGATCATGACGGTCTGACGACCGTCCTCGCGCGCCGCCTTCTTCCCGCATTACTGTCTCAACGGCCATGACCTATACCAGCTCTACCGTTCGCGTGCCTGACGTCGGCGTCGTGCCGCGTCACATCGCGATCATCATGGACGGCAACGGCCGTTGGGCGACCGAACGCCGCTTGCCGCGCGTCGCGGGGCATACCCGCGGCGTCGATGCCGTGCGGGCGGTGGTCGAAGGCTGCGCGCGCGCCGGCGTCGAATACCTGACGCTGTTTGCGTTCAGTTCGGAAAACTGGCGCCGGCCGAACGACGAAGTGTCGTTCCTGATGCGGCTGTTCATCACCGCGCTCGAGCGCGAAGTGGGCAAGCTGCATGCGAACGGGATCCGCCTGCGCGTCGTCGGCGATCTCGACCGTTTCGAGCCGCGCATCCGCGAGCTGATTCGCCGCGCCGAAACCAAGACTGCGCGCAATACCCGTCTGACGCTCACCATCGCGGCCAACTACGGCGGCCGGTGGGACATCCTGCAGGCGACGAAGAAACTCGTCGAGCAGGCCGTGCGCGAAGGTCGCGAGGTCGAAGTGACCGAGGACGCATTCGCGCCGCACCTGGCAATGGCGTACGCGCCGGAGCCCGATCTCTTCATCCGCACCGGCGGCGAGCAGCGCGTCAGCAACTTCCTGCTGTGGCAGCTCGCGTACGCCGAATTCTATTTCACCGACAAGTACTGGCCGGATTTCGACGGCGCGGCACTGGCCGACGCGCTGGCGTCGTATACCGAGCGCGAGCGCCGTTTCGGGCGCACGAGTGCGCAGCTCGAACCGCAATCGCAGAACGCCGACTCCCTTTCATGCTGAAAACCCGTGTGATCACGGCGATCGTGATGCTGGCGGTGCTGCTGCCGGTGACGCTGTTCGCGCCGCTCGCCGGGTTCGGTGCACTGATCGGCGTCGTGCTCGTGTTCGCCGCGTGGGAGTGGGCGCGCCTGCTGAAGCTCGGGGGCGCCGCGCCGATCGTCTATGCGGGCGTCGCGGCGCTCGCGCTCGCGGCCACCGCGCCGCTCGGCGTCGATGCGGCTTCGTCCCGTCCCCTTTTCATGGCGGCTGGCGTGTTCTGGCTGCTGGTCGGCCCGTTCGCGCTGCGGCGCAAGCCCACGCTCGCGGGCGGCATCTGGCGGCCGTTCCTGCTGGCCGCCGGCCTCGTCGTGTTCGCCGCCTGCTGGCACGCGCTCGTCGCCGCCCGCGCGCAGGGTGTGCCGTTCGTGCTGTCGCTGCTTCTGGTCGTCTGGCTGGCCGATATCGGCGCATACTTCGCGGGCAAGGCCTTCGGAAAGCGTAAACTGGCCATCACGATCAGCCCCGGCAAGAGCTGGGAAGGCGCGATCGGCGGCTGGTTCGCGGTGATGGTCGTCGGCGGCGTCGCGATGGCCGTGCACGCATTCGAACCGACCCTGTTTTCTGCATTCGCCGCGCGCTACGGGATGCCCGGCGCGTGGGCCGCGCTGACGCTGCTCGTCGCGTACAGCGTGATCGGCGACCTGTTCGAGTCGCTGCTGAAGCGGCAGGCGGGCGTGAAGGATTCGAGCGGACTGCTGCCGGGCCACGGCGGCGTGCTCGATCGTGTCGACGCGCTGCTGCCGGTGCTGCCGCTCGCGATGCTGCTGCTTGGTTAAACCATTATTTCTGTTATGCAAAAACGTCTGACATTGCTCGGTTCCACGGGCTCGATCGGAGACAGCACGCTCGACGTGGTCGCGCGCCATCCCGAGCGCTTCTCGGTCTACGCGCTGACCGCGCACCGCAACGGCGACAAGCTCGTCGAGCAGTGTCTGCGCTTCGCGCCCGAAGTGGCGGTGGTCGGCGATGCCGCGACGGCCGCTCACGTCGACGCGAAACTGCGCGCGGCGGGCAGCAAGACGGTCGTGCTGCACGGGCCGCAGGCGCTCGTCGACGTGTCGAAGAGCGACGGCTGCGACACGGTGGTCGCGGCGATCGTCGGCGCGGCCGGCCTTGCGCCGAGCCTGGCGGCTGCACGCGCCGGCAAGCGGATCCTGCTCGCGAACAAGGAAGCGCTCGTGATGTCGGGCGCGATCTTCATGGACGCCGTGCGCGACCATGGCGCGATCCTGCTGCCGGTCGACAGCGAACACAACGCGATCTTCCAGTGCATGCCGCGCGACGCGGCCGAGCACGGCGGGATCTCGAAGATCATCCTGACCGCATCAGGCGGCCCGTTCCGCACGCGCGAGCCGGCGACGCTCGTCGACGTGACGCCGGACGAGGCGTGCAAGCACCCGAACTGGGTGATGGGCCGCAAGATCTCGGTCGATTCCGCGACGATGATGAACAAGGGCCTCGAGGTGATCGAGGCGCACTGGATCTTCGGGCTGCCGGGCGACCGGATCGACGTGCTGATCCATCCGCAGAGCGTGATCCATTCGCTCGTGTCGTACCGTGACGGCTCGGTGCTCGCGCAGCTCGGCAACCCCGACATGCGCACGCCGATCGCCCACGCGCTCGCGTTCCCCGAGCGCGTCGACGCGGGTGTCGACCAGCTCGACCTCGCGCAGATCGCCCAGCTATCGTTCGAGAAGCCCGATTACGCGCGCTTCCCGTGCCTCGCGCTCGCGCTGAAGGCGCTCGAGGAAGGCGGTATCGCGAGCGCCGCATTGAACGCGGCGAACGAAGTGGCGGTCGAAGCCTTTCTCGAGCGCCGGATCGGCTTCATGGCGATCGCGGCGACGGTCGACGCGGTGCTCAACGCGCTGCCGAACCGCGCGCCCGACGGGCTCGACGACGTCCTCGCGGCGGATGCCGAGGCGCGCCGCCTCGCCGCCGCGATCATTGCAAAAGCGCCTGCGCCACGCGTGGAGCGTACGGTCTGAATGAGGTGCTCATGAACGTGCTGGTCGAACTGGTCGCGTTTGCGGTGGCGATCGGCGTACTGGTCGTCGTGCATGAGTACGGACACTATCGCGTCGCGCGCTGGTGCGGCGTGAAGGTGCTGCGTTTCTCGATCGGCTTCGGCCAGCCCGTCGCGCGCTGGGTCAGCCGCAGGACGGGCACCGAGTGGACGCTGTCCGCGCTGCCGCTCGGCGGCTACGTGAAGATGCTCGACGAGCGCGATCCGGGCCCGGGCGGCATTCCGACCGACGAGCTCGGCCAGGCATTCAACCGCCAGTCGGTCTACAAGCGCATCGCGATCGTCGCGGCCGGGCCGATTGCGAACTTTCTGCTGGCAATCGCACTGTTTTCCGTCGTATTCGCGACCGGCGTGACCGAGCCGGCCGCGATCGTCGCGTCGCCGGCCGCCGGCACGGCGGCCGCCCGTGCAGGCTTCGACGGCAGCGAGACGGTCGTGTCGATCCGCAACGTGCGCGTAGGCGATGCGCAGGGCGGCGAGTCCGAGCCGGTGCGATCGTGGTCGGACCTGCGCTGGAAGCTGCTGTCGGCCGCGTTCGACCATCGCGAGGTCGTGCTCGGCGCGCGCGACGGCAATGCGACGTTCGATTTCCGCGTCGATCTCCGCAACGTCCCCGACAGCCAGCTCGACGACGACTTCATGGCCCATCTGGGCTTCGAGGCCGGCGGCGGCACGTTGTCGGTCGCGTCGGTGCAGCCGGGCAGCGCGGCGGAGCAGGCCGGCCTGAAGGTCGGCGACAAGCTGGTCGCGCTCGACGGCAAGCCGATCGGCGGCGCGTCGCGCTTCATCGACGCGGTGAAGCACCATGCGGGCCAGCCGCTCGCGCTGCGGATCGAGCGCAGCGGCGCCGCGCAGACGGTGTCGATCGTGCCGCAGATGCAGCGCGACGACGAATCGGGGCAGCAGGTCGGCCGGATCGGCGCGGCGCTGTCGATGCACGCGCCGTCGGTGGACGTGCGTTACGGGCCGATCGAGAGCCTGCGGCTCGGCGCGCACCGCACGTGGGATATTTCCGTGTATTCGCTGAAGATGTTCGGGCGGATGATCACGGGCAACGCGTCGCTGAAGAACCTGTCCGGCCCGGTGACGATCGCCGACTACGCAGGCAAGAGCGCGCGGCTCGGTCCGTCGGCGTTCCTGTCGTTCCTCGCCCTTGTCAGCATTAGCCTTGGCGTCCTGAACTTGTTGCCGATTCCCGTTTTGGACGGGGGGCATCTGTTATATTATGCGGTTGAAGCCGCGACCGGGAAAGCCGTCTCGGAGCGCTGGCAGCTGATTCTGCAAAGAGCCGGGTTGATCTGCATCGTCGCGTTGTCGGCGATCGCGCTGTTCAACGATCTGGCTCGGTTAATCCATTTCTGAAGCGTCAGGCGGCGGCCGCGGGTCAGCCGCCTGATTTGATGCAGCTAAATATTGGGGATGCATGTTGTTCAAACCTCATCGCTTTGTACCTAAGACAGTTGCAGCGGCCGCGCTCGCCGCGCACGGCCTCGCGGCGCATGCAGCGGCACCGTTCGTGGTGCAAGACATCAAGATCGAGGGGCTGCAGCGCGTCGAAGCGGGTTCGGTGTTCGCCTATCTGCCGATCAAGCAGGGCGATACCTTCACGGACGACAAGGCATCCGAAGCAATCCGCGCGTTGTACGCGACGGGCTTTTTCAACGACGTGCGCATCGCCACGCAGGGCAACGTCGTGATCGTGCAGGTGCAGGAGCGTCCGGCCATCGCGTCGATCGACTTCACCGGCACGAAGGAATTCGACAAGGACAACCTGACGAAGGCGCTGCGCGCGGTCGGCCTGGCCGACGGCCGCTACTACGACAAGGCGCTCGTCGACAAGGCGGAGCAGGAGCTCAAGCGCCAGTACCTGACGCGCGGCTTCTATGCGGCCGAGGTCAAGACGACGGTCACGCCGGTCGACGCGAACCGCGTGTCGATCCTGTTCGCGGTGGCCGAAGGCCCGAGCGCGAAGATCCGCCAGATCAACTTCATCGGCAACAAGGCGTTCAGCACCAGCACGCTGCGCGACGAGATGCAGCTGTCGACGCCGAACTGGTTCTCCTGGTACACGAAGAACGACCTGTACTCGAAGGAAAAGCTCACCGGCGACCTCGAGGCCGTGCGCTCGTACTACCTGAACCGCGGCTACCTCGAGTTCAACATCGAGTCGACCCAGGTGTCGATCTCGCCGGACAAGAAGGACATGTACCTGACGGTCACGCTGCACGAAGGCGAGCCGTACACGGTGTCGGGCATCAAGCTGTCGGGCAACCTGCTCGATCGCGAGGCCGAACTCAACAAGCTGATCAAGATCAAGCCGGGCGACCGCTTCTCGGCCGAAAAGCTGCAGCAGACCACCAAGTCGATCGTCGACAAGCTCGGCGAATACGGCTACGCATTCGCGACCGTCAACGCGCAGCCGGACATCGACCAGGCGAACCACAAGGTGAACCTGAACCTCGTCGTCGATCCGAGCCGCCGCGTGTACGTGCGCCGCATCAACGTGGTCGGCAACACGCGCACGCGCGACGAAGTGGTGCGCCGCGAAATGCGCCAGCTCGAAAGCTCGTGGTTCGACTCGAACCGCCTCGCGCTGTCGAAGGACCGCGTGAACCGCCTCGGCTACTTCACCAACGTCGACGTGACGACGGTGCCGGTCGAAGGCACGAACGACCAGGTCGACGTGAACGTGAAGGTCGACGAAAAGCCGACCGGCGCGATCACGCTGGGTGCCGGCTTCTCGTCGACGGACAAGGTCGTGCTGTCGGCCGGCGTGTCGCAGGACAACGTGTTCGGCTCCGGCACGAGCCTGTCGGTGAACGTCAACACCGCGAAGAGCTACCGCACGCTGACCGTCACGCAGGTCGACCCGTACTTCACGGTCGACGGCATCAAGCGGATCACGGACGTCTTCTACCGCACGTACCAGCCGCTCTACTATTCGACGAGTTCGAGCTTCCGGATCATCAGCGCGGGCGGCAACCTGAAGTTCGGCATTCCGTTCTCGGAAGTCGACACCGTCTACTTCGGCGCGGGCTTCGAGCAGAACCGCCTCGACGTCGATTCGAACACGCCGCAGAGCTACCAGGATTACGTGAACGAGTTCGGCCGCGTATCGAACACGGTGCCGCTGACGGTCGCATGGTCGCGCGACGCGCGTGACAGCGCGCTGATTCCGAGCCGCGGCTACTTCACGCAGGCGAACATGGAGTACGGCGTGCCGGTAGGCAAGATCCAGTACTACAAGGCCGACCTGCAGGCGCAGTACTACTATTCGTTCTCGCGCGGCTTCATCCTGGGCCTGAACCTGCAAGGCGGCTACGGTAACGGTATCGGCAACCCGTACCCGATCTTCAAGAACTACTACGCGGGCGGTATCGGCTCCGTGCGGGGCTACGAGCCGAGCTCGCTGGGCCCGCGCGACACGAAGACGAACGACCCGATCGGCGGCTCGAAGATGCTGGTCGGCAACATCGAGCTGACGTTCCCGCTGCCGGGCACCGGCTACGACCGCACGCTGCGCGTGTTCACGTTCCTCGACGGCGGTAACGTATGGGGCAACGCGCCGGGCGGCACGAGTACGGGCGCCAACGGCCTGCGCTACGGCTACGGCGTGGGTCTCGCGTGGATCTCGCCGATCGGCCCGCTGAAGCTGAGTCTCGGCTTCCCGCTGCAGAAGCATGAAGGCGACCAGTACCAGAAATTCCAGTTCCAGATCGGGACGGCGTTCTGACCGAACGCATGACAACAGCAACGAGAGGGTAATTTTGCTAACCGGTAAGTTTTCGAAACGAGTGATGTGCGCGCTGACCGTTGCGCTGGCCTTGGGCGCGGCAACGGTGCACGCACAGGACGTCGCCCGCATCGCGGCGGTCAATTCGGATCGGATCCTGCGCGAGTCGGCGCCCGCGAAGGCGGCGCAGACGAAGCTCGAAGCCGAGTTCGCGAAGCGTGACAAGGATCTGCAGGACCTCGCGGCGCGCCTGAAGTCGATGTCCGATTCGCTCGACAAGAACGGCACGTCGCTGTCGGCGGCCGATCGTGCGCAGAAGCAGCGCGATCTCGCGCAGCTCGACACCGACTTCCAGCGCAAGCAGCGCGAGTTCCGCGAAGACCTGAACCAGCGTCGCAACGAAGAGCTGGCGGCTGTGCTGGAACGGGCGAACAAGGTCATCAAGCAGATCGCCGAGCAGCAGAATTACGACCTGATCGTGCAGGAAGCCGTGTACGTCAGCCCGCGCATCGACATCACCGACAAGGTGCTCAAGGCGCTCGCGTCCGGCTCGACGAACTGAACGGAGCAGACGACGAATGGCATTGACGCTTGAGGCACTCGTAAAGCGGTTCGGCGGCGAGATCGCCGGCGACGCCCAGTGCACGGTCAGCGGCCTCGCGCCGCTCGACCAGGCCGGCCCTCAGCAGCTCGCGTTCCTCGCGAACCCGAAGTACCTGTCGCAGGTCGAGACGACCGGCGCCGGCGCGGTGCTGATCGCGCCGAAGGATCTGGAAAAGCTGGGCGCGGCCGCCGGTGGTCGCAACTTCATCGTGACGCCGAATCCGTACGCGTACTTCGCGCGCGTTGCGCAGATGTTCATCGATCTCGCCACGCCGCCGCGCGCGGCCGGCGTGCATCCGAGCGCGACGATCGATCCGGCCGCGCAGGTCGCCGCGACCGCGGTGATCGGCCCGCACGTGACGGTCGAGGCCGGCGCGGTGATCGAGGACGGCGTGCAGCTCGACGCGAACGTCTTCGTCGGCCGCGGCACGACGATCGGCGCCGGCTCGCATTTCTATCCGAACGCATCGGTGTACCACGGCTGCAAGATCGGCCCGCGCGCGATCGTCCATGCGGGCGCCGTGATCGGCTCCGACGGCTTCGGCTTCGCACCGGATTTCGTCGGCGACGGCGACGCACGCACCGGCAGCTGGGTCAAGATCCCGCAGGTCGGCGGCGTGACGATCGGCCCGGACGTCGAAATCGGCGCGAACACGACGATCGATCGCGGCGCGATGGCGGATACCGTCATCGAGGAATGCGTGAAGATCGACAACCAGGTGCAGATCGGCCACAACTGCCGGATCGGCGCGTACACGGTGATCGCCGGCAGCGCCGGCATCGCCGGCAGCACGACGATCGGCCGCCACTGCATGATCGGCGGCGCGGCCGGGATCGCCGGCCACGTGACGCTCGGCGACTATGTGATCATCACCGCGAAGTCGGGCGTATCGAAGTCGCTGCCGAAGGCCGGCATCTATACCAGCGCGTTCCCGGCCGTCGACCACGGCGAATGGAACAAGAGCGCCGCGCTCGTGCGCAACCTCGACAAGCTGCGCGAGCGCATCAAGGCGCTCGAAGCCGCGCTCGCCGCCCAGGGCGGCGCGGGCGCCTGAGCGCGTCATGCGAGACCACGAACCGGGCACGGCCAGCGCAACCGGCCCGGTTTGCCAGACTGGGCCGCGCGGCGGCCCGCTTCAGCCTTTGCATCACCACCGCGCAGCCTCTGCGTGAGACGAACCATCATGAGCACTGAAAAAATCAATCTCGACATCCACAAGATCCTCACGCTGCTGCCGCATCGCTACCCGATTCTGCTCGTCGACCGCGTGCTCGAACTCGAGCCGCACAAAGGGATCAAAGCGCTGAAGAACGTGTCGATCAACGAGCCGTTCTTCCAGGGGCATTTCCCGAAGCGGCCGGTGATGCCGGGCGTGCTGATTCTCGAGGCGCTCGCCCAGGCCGCGGCGCTGCTGACGTTCGCGGAAGAGCAGCCGAAGGATCCGGAGAACACGCTGTATTACTTCGTCGGGATCGACGGCGCGCGCTTCAAGCGGGTGGTCGAGCCGGGCGACCAGCTGATCCTGAACGTGACGTTCGAGCGCTACATCCGCGGCATCTGGAAGTTCAAGGCGGTGGCGGAAGTGGACGGCAAGGTGGCGGCGGAAGCCGAACTGATGTGCACGGTCAAGACGGCCGACGCGGCGCCCTGAGCGACGCGGCACGCATGGATAACATAACGCGAGCAACGCGACACATCATATCGAGAGGCAACGGCGCATGACCAGGATTCATCCTACCGCGATCGTCGAGCCGGGCGCGCAGATCGACGAATCGGTCGAGATCGGCCCGTACGCGATCGTCGGCCCGCACGTCACGATTGGCGCGCGCACGACGATCGGCTCGCACAGCGTGATCGAGGGCCATACGACGCTCGGCGAGGACAACCGCATCGGCCATTACGCGTCGGTCGGCGGCCGTCCGCAGGACATGAAGTACAAGGACGAGCCGACGAAGCTCGTGATCGGTAACCGCAACACGATCCGCGAATTCACGACGATCCACACGGGCACCGTGCAGGACGTCGGCGTGACGACGCTCGGCGACGACAACTGGATCATGGCCTACGTGCACATCGGTCATGACTGCCGCGTCGGCAACAACGTGATCCTGTCGAGCAACGCGCAGATGGCCGGCCACGTCGAGATCGGCGATTTCGCGATCGTCGGCGGCATGTCGGGCGTGCACCAGTTCGTGCGCATCGGCGCGCATTCGATGCTGGGCGGCGCGTCGGCGCTCGTGCAGGACATCCCGCCGTTCGTGATCGCGGCGGGCAACAAGGCCGAGCCGCACGGGATCAACGTCGAAGGGCTGCGCCGGCGCGGCTTCTCGGCCGACGCGATCTCGGCGCTGCGCAGCGCGTACCGCTTGCTGTACAAGAACGGCCTGTCGCTCGAGGAAGCGAAGGTGCAACTGCGCGAGCTCGCGGAAGCGGGCGGTGACGGCGATGCACCGGTGAAGGCGCTCGTCGAGTTCATCGACGCGTCGCAACGCGGCATCATCCGCTAAGCGATGCCGCTCACCACCCATCAGCTCCGGCTCGCGATGGTGGCCGGCGAGCCGTCGGGCGACCTGCTCGCGGCGTCGCTGCTCGGCGGGCTGCGCGACCGGCTGCCCGACGCGGCCCAGTATTACGGGATCGGCGGCCCGCGCATGATCGCGCAGGGCTTCGACTCGCACTGGCAGATGGACAAGCTGACCGTGCGCGGCTATGTCGAGGCGCTGGGCCAGATTCCCGAGATCCTGCGGATTCGCGGCGAACTGAAGCGCCAGCTGCTCGTCGAGCGGCCGGACGCGTTCATCGGCGTCGATGCACCCGATTTCAACTTCAGCGTCGAACAGGCGGCGCGCGACGCGGGCATTCCGTCGATCCACTTCGTATGCCCGTCGATCTGGGCGTGGCGCGGCGGCCGGATCAAGAAGATCGCGAAGTCCGTCGATCACATGCTGTGCCTGTTCCCGTTCGAACCGGCGATCCTCGACAAGGCCGGCGTCGCATCGACCTACGTCGGTCATCCGCTGGCCGACGACATTCCGCTCGAACCCGACACGCACGGCGCGCGCATCGCGCTGGGTCTGCCGGCCGACGGCCCCGTGATCGCGGTGCTGCCGGGCAGCCGGCGCTCGGAGATCGCGCTGATCGGCCCGACGTTCTTCGCGGCGATGGCGCTGATGCAGCAGCGCGAGCCCGGCGTGCGATTCGTGATGCCGGCCGCGACGCCCGCGCTGCGCGAACTGCTGCAGCCGCTCGTCGACGCCCATCCGCAGCTCGCGCTGACGATCACCGACGGCCGTTCGCAGGTCGCGATGACGGCCGCCGACGCGATCCTCGTGAAGAGCGGCACCGTCACGCTGGAAGCCGCGCTGCTGAAGAAGCCGATGGTGATCTCGTACAAGGTGCCCTGGCTGACCGGGCAGATCATGCGCCGGCAGGGCTACCTCCCGTATGTCGGCCTGCCGAACATCCTGGCGGGGCGCTTCGTCGTGCCGGAGCTGCTGCAGCATTTCGCGACGCCCGAGGCGCTCGCCGATGCGACGCTCACGCAACTGCGCGACGACGCGAACCGCCGTACGCTGACCGAAGTGTTTACCGAAATGCATCTGTCGCTGCGGCAGAACACGGCCGCGAAGGCGGCCGAGGCCGTCGTGCGCGTGCTCGAACAACGCAAGGGGCGCGCATGACGGCAGTCCGTGCACCGCGTCGCCGCGCGACCAGCGACGTGCAGGGCGGTTTCGATTTCAGCCGCCCGGACGAGATCGTCTGCGGCGTCGACGAAGCCGGCCGCGGCCCGCTCGCGGGGCCGGTGGTGGCCGCCGCGGTGATTCTCGATCCGGCGCAGCCGATCGACGGGCTCGACGATTCGAAAGCGCTGTCCGCGAAAAAGCGCGACATGCTGTACGACCTGATCGTCGCGCGTTCGCGCGCGTACTGCGTCGCGTCGGCGAGCGTCGACGAGATCGATACGCTGAACATCCTGCATGCGACGATGCTCGCGATGAAACGGGCGGTCGAAGGGCTGTCGGTGCTGCCGACGCTTGCGCAGATCGACGGCAACCGTTGCCCGACGTTGATGGTGCGTGCCGAGGCGATCGTCAGCGGCGACGCGCTCGTGCCGAGCATCTCGGCCGCGTCGATCCTCGCGAAGGTCACGCGCGACCGGATGCTGGTCGACCTGCATGAGCGCTTTCCCGTGTATGGCTTCAACGTGCATGCCGGGTACGGCACGCCGAAACATCTTGCCGCGCTGCGCGAGCACGGCCCGTGCGAAGTGCATCGGCGTTCGTTTGCCCCCGTGCGCGAGGCGCTCGACCTGAGGGCCTGTTCCCGCTAATAACGGGCTTGCGCTGGCCGCCAGAAGGGCCGAGCGCAAGGAATGGGCCGCGGCGAATACCTGGCGTATTCGCAAGGAGCATGACGCCGCGATCGGCCCTTCTGGCGACCAGCCCCTGGAAAGGGATTTTTTAGTTTCGGGAACGTGTCTTGCCGGCCGCATTGCGGCGTCGCGCGTCACTTGTTTGGCTCGGCCAAACGGCGCTCCTTGCTTCTTGCACTGCGACCGGCAAGACACGTTCGCAAGCCCGTTATTAGCGGGAACAGGCCCTTTGATGAAAAGCATTACTTCCCGCGACAACCCGCTGTACAAGCGCCTGAAGGCGCTCGCGGGTTCGACGCCCCAGCAGCGCCGCAGCGGCCAGGCGCTGCTCGAAGGTTTCCACCTCGCGAGCGCGTACCTCGATACGGGCGCGACGCCCGAACTGTGCGTGACGACCGAAGGCGCGCTCGGCCATGCCGAGGCGCAGGCGATCGTCGCGCGCATCGACGCGCAGCGGATCGTCACGCTGCCGGACGCGTTGTTCGGGCAGTTGTCGAATGTCGTCAACGGCGTCGGCTTCCTGCTGCTGGTCGATCGGCCGGCGCAACCGCTGCCCGAACGCGTGACGCACACGTCGGTCGTGCTCGACGGCGTGCAGGATGCCGGCAACGTCGGCTCGATCCTGCGCAGCGCGGCGGCGGCCGGCGTGCGTCACGTGTTCTGCGCGCCGGGGACGGCCTACGCGTGGTCGTCGAAGGTGCTGCGCTCGGGCATGGGCGCGCATTTCTTGTTGTCGATCCATGAGGACGTCGAAGCGGCGGCGCTGGCCGAACGCCTCGGCGTACCGGTCGCGCTGACCGACTCGCACGGCGCGCAGGCGGTCTACGACTGCGACCTGTCAGGGCCCGTCGCCTGGGTGTTCGGTAACGAAGGCGCCGGCGTGTCGGCGTTCTGGCGCGACGCGGCCACGCATCGGGTGACGATTCCGCAGCCGGGCGGGATGGAGTCGCTGAACGTTGCTGCTGCGACAGCGGTGTGCCTGTTCGAGCAGGTACGGCAGCAGCGGCGGCCTGCGTGACGCCGCACGTGTTGCATGTGCGGTAAAACGAAACAAGGCCGCGTTCGACGCGGCCTTGTTGTTTTCGGCGACGGCCCGACGGCGGCCTGCGCTCTCGCGCTCAGTACGATTGCCGGTCGAGGCGGATTTCCTGCAGGATCGTCGTCGCGATTTCCTCGATCGACTTGTGCGTCGACGACAGCCACTTGATCCCTTCGCGGCGCATCATCGCCTCGGCCTCGTTGATCTCGTAGCGGCAGTTCTCGGGCGCCGCGTACTTGCTGCCCGGCCGGCGCTCGTTGCGGATCTCCGACAGGCGCTGCGGGTCGATCGACAGCCCGAACAGCTTCTCACTGTACGGCGACAGCGCCGACGGCAGCTTGCCGCGTTCGAAATCCTCCGGAATCAGCGGATAGTTGGCCGCCTTCACGCCGTACTGCATCGCGAGGTACAGGCTCGTCGGCGTCTTGCCGCTGCGCGACACGCCGACGAGGATCACGTCGGCTTCCGACAGGTTGCGATTCGACTGGCCGTCGTCGTGCGCGAGCGAGAAGTTGATCGCCTCGATCCGCGTCTTGTATTCCTCGGTGTCAGCGTTCTGGTGGCCGCGGCCCATCGCGTGGCTCGACTTGAGCTCCAGTTCCTGCTCGAGCGGTTCGACGAAGCGCTGGAACATGTCGAGCACGAGCGCGTTCGAGCGCTTGACGATGTCGTTCGACTCGCTGTCGACGAGCGTCGTGAACACGATCGCGCGGCGGCCGTCGTGCACGGCGGCTTCGTTGATCTTCTCGACGGTCGCATAGGCCTTGTCGAGCGAGTCGACGAACGGCACGCGCACGAGGCGGAATTTCTGGTCGAACTGGGAGAGGATCGAGTGCGCGAAGGTTTCGGCAGTGATCCCGGTGCCGTCGGAGACGATGAATACGGTAGGCAGCATGAATCTGGACGTCGAGCGTGAAGGGCAGTTGCGCGGGCGGCTGGAGGCGTGCCTCCAGACCCAGTGACAAGGTCGCGCCACATCCGGCAGCCGGCACGGTAGAATAGCGGCAACCTGTTGGATAAGCAATTGCGGGGGCGGGGCGCGAACGGCGTCCGCGACTTGGCCGCGAGATTCAAGAATTCCCGGCAAGTCTGGCGATTTGTCTGCAAATATCGCCCTTCTGCCGGGATTTTTGCAAATCGGGTCGGAAGATTTTCGCCGCTGCGAGTGTTTATCTAACAGGTTGCGCAAGACGCGCCGCGCCTTTTTGCAAGCGCCCGCGTCCGAGCCCACTTGCGCGATCGAGCATTTTTTTCACACTTAGGGGCTTGTATGACTAACGCAGCAAACGTCGCAAAGGACCAGGCGTATGTAATTCCGTTCGAGCAGTTGCGGATGACCGATGTGGAGATCGTGGGCGGCAAGAATGCGTCGCTCGGCGAGATGATCAGCCAGCTTTCCGAAGCAGGCGTTCGCGTACCCACCGGTTTCGCCACGACCGCGCTCGCATTCCGCGATTTCCTCAAGCACAACGACCTCACCGATCGCATCGCCAAGCGTCTCGAGTCGCTCGACATCGACGACGTGAAGGCGCTCGCCGAAGCCGGTGCCGAAATCCGCAAGTGGATCGTCGACGCGCCGCTGCAGGAACGCCTCGAGCAGGAAATCCGCGCGCAGTTCGAAGTGCTGAAGAACGGCTCGCCGGCCGAACTGTCGTTCGCCGTGCGCTCGTCCGCGACCGCGGAAGACCTGCCCGACGCATCGTTCGCCGGCCAGCAGGAGTCGTATCTGAACGTCGTCGGCATCGACGACGTGCTCGACCGCATGAAGCACGTGTTCGCGTCGCTGTACAACGACCGCGCGATCTCGTACCGCGTGCACAAGGGCTTCACGCACGCCGAAGTCGCGCTGTCGGCCGGTGTGCAGCGCATGGTCCGCTCGGACGTCGGCGCGGCCGGCGTGATGTTCACGATCGATACCGAATCGGGCTTCAAGGACGCCGTGTTCATCACGTCGAGCTACGGCCTGGGCGAAACCGTCGTGCAGGGCGCGGTGAACCCGGACGAGTTCTACGTGTTCAAGACGACGCTCGCGCAGGACAAGTACCCGATCATCCGCCGCTCGATCGGCTCGAAGCTGATCAAGATGGAATTCACGCAGCCGGGCGAGCCGGGCCGCGTGAAGACGGTCGACGTGCCGCACGAGCAGCGCAACCGCTACTCGATCACCGATGAAGACGTGATCGAGCTGGCGAAGTACGCGGTCATCATCGAGAAGCACTACCAGCGTCCGATGGACATCGAGTGGGGCAAGGACGGCCGCGACGGCAAGATCTTCATCCTGCAGGCGCGTCCGGAAACGGTGAAGAGCCAGGCGAGCGGCAAGGCCGAGCAGCGCTTCAAGCTGAAGGGCCAGTCGCAGGTGCTCGCGACGGGTCGTGCGATCGGCCAGAAGATCGGCGCGGGCCCCGTGCGCGTGATCCAGGATCCGTCGGAAATGGAACGCGTGCAGCCGGGCGACGTGCTGGTGGCCGACATGACCGACCCGAACTGGGAGCCGGTGATGAAGCGGGCGGCGGCGATCGTCACGAACCGTGGCGGCCGTACCTGCCATGCGGCGATCATCGCGCGTGAGCTCGGCGTGCCGGCAGTCGTCGGCTGCGGCGATGCAACGGACGTGCTGAAGGACGGCGCGCTCGTCACCGTGTCGTGCGCGGAAGGCGACGAAGGCAAGATCTACGACGGGCTGCTCGAGACGGAAGTCACGGAAGTGCAGCGCGGCGAACTGCCGGAAATCCCGGTCAAGATCATGATGAACGTCGGCAACCCGCAGCTCGCGTTCGACTTCTCGCAACTGCCGAACGGCGGTGTGGGTCTCGCGCGTCTCGAGTTCATCATCAACAACAACATCGGCGTTCACCCGAAGGCGATTCTCGAGTACCCGAACATCGACCAGGACCTGAAGAAGGCGGTCGAGAGCGTCGCGCGCGGTCACGCGTCGCCGCGTCAGTTCTACGTCGACAAGCTGACGGAAGGCGTCGCGACGATCGCGGCGGCGTTCTATCCGAAGCCCGTGATCGTGCGTCTGTCCGACTTCAAGTCGAACGAGTACAAGAAGTTGATCGGCGGTTCGCGTTACGAGCCGGACGAGGAAAACCCGATGCTGGGCTTCCGCGGCGCATCGCGCTACATCGCCGAGGACTTCGCGCAGGCGTTCGAGATGGAATGCCGTGCACTGAAGCGCGTGCGTGACGAGATGGGCCTGACCAACGTCGAGATCATGGTGCCGTTCGTGCGGACCGTGAAGCAGGCGGAGCGCGTCGTCGGCCTGCTCGAGAAGTTCGGCCTGAAGCGCGGCGAAAACGGCCTGCGCCTCGTGATGATGTGCGAAGTCCCGACCAACGCGATCCTCGCCGAAGAGTTCCTGGAGCACTTCGACGGTTTCTCGATCGGCTCGAACGACCTCACGCAGCTCACGCTCGGCCTCGACCGCGATTCGGGCATGGAACTGCTGGCAGTCGACTTCGACGAACGCGACCCGGCCGTCAAGTTCCTGTTGAAGCGCGCGATCGATACCTGCCGCAAGATGGGCAAGTACGTCGGGATCTGCGGCCAGGGCCCGTCCGATCACCCGGACTTCGCGCAATGGCTGACCGACGAAGGCATCGTGTCGATCTCGCTGAACCCCGACACGATCATCGATACGTGGCAGGCGCTCGCCAACCGCAAGTAACGATCGGGCATGCAACTTCGGCGAAAGGGCGGTCCGCCGCGCTTTCGTTGAAGGCAAAATGCAAGGTTCGTGCTATAAACACCCCGGTAAGCACCGGGGTGTTTTTTTTCGTCGGTACGCGCGGCGATCTCGCGTGTGCCGAGCGCTGCGTGCAGTTGCGCACGCAGCGAATAGAGTGAGCATCGGGGCGTTTTTCTGGAGACCACAATGATGTCGGGGCATCTGTTCTGGTGGGTCGGGGTCGGCGTGCTGGTCGTCGCGGAGTTGCTGACGGGCACGTTCTATCTGCTGATGATCGCGCTCGGCTTTCTCGCGGGCGGTGTGTTGCAACTGGCCGGTTTCGCGCCGCACGTGCAGTTCGGCGCGGCGGCCGCGGTCGCGATCGTCGCGATGATCGCGCTGCGCCGCTCGGGGCTCGGCCGCAAGCAGAAGCGCGATACGTCGACGAATCCCGACGTCAATCTCGATATCGGCTCGACCGTCACGGTCGACGCGTGGCGTGACGGTCGCGCGCGCGTGCAGTATCGCGGCGCCGACTGGGACGTCGAGCTCGCGCACGGCGAGCGCGACGATGCGCACGTGTACCAGGTCAGCGCCGTGCGCGGCAATTGCCTCGTGGTCGTGGCGAAACCCGCGGGCTGATCGTCCGCTGATACAACAAGGAGAGAATATTTCATGGATTCGCTGATCATCTGGGTTGTCCTGCTCGTCATCGCGATCGTGATCGTGTCGAAGACGGTGAAGATCGTGCCGCAGCAGCATGCATGGGTGCTCGAGCGCTTCGGGCGCTACCACGCGACGCTGTCGCCCGGTCTCAATATCGTGCTGCCGTTCGTCGATCGCATCGCATACCGGCACGTGCTGAAGGAAATTCCGCTCGACGTGCCGAGCCAGGTCTGTATCACGCGCGACAACACGCAGTTGCAGGTCGACGGCGTGTTGTACTTCCAGGTAACCGATCCGATGAAGGCGTCCTACGGATCGAGCAACTTCGTGCTGGCGATCACGCAGCTCGCGCAAACGACGCTGCGCTCGGTGGTCGGCAAGCTCGAACTCGACAAGACGTTCGAGGAACGCGATTTCATCAACCACAACATCGTGTCGGCGCTCGATCAGGCAGCGGCGAACTGGGGCGTGAAAGTGCTGCGCTACGAGATCAAGGACCTGACGCCGCCGAAGGAAATCCTGCACGCGATGCAGGCGCAGATCACCGCGGAGCGTGAAAAACGCGCGCTGATCGCCGCATCCGAAGGCCGCAAGCAGGAACAGATCAACCTCGCGTCGGGTGCGCGTGAAGCCGCGATCCAGAAGTCCGAAGGCGAACGGCAGGCCGCGATCAACCAGGCGCAGGGCGAAGCCGCCGCGATTCTGGCGGTGGCCGAGGCGAACGCGCAGGCGATCCAGAAGATCGCGAGCGCGATCCAGTCGCAAGGCGGGATGGACGCGGTGAATCTGAAGGTCGCCGAGCAGTATGTCGGCGCGTTCGCGAATCTCGCGAAGCAGGGCAACACGCTGATCGTGCCGTCGAACCTGTCGGATCTCGGCACCGCGATCTCGTCGGCGCTGACGATCGTCAAGAACGCGGGGGCGGCGTCCGGCGCGAAGGGCTGAGCCCGATGCGATGCGCGCGCGGCTGCCGCGTGCGCATCGTCGTGCGACGAATCGTCGCGCAGTCGGGCAAACCGGACGCGCGATTCAGGTAGTCAAAAGCGACACGGCCCGCTTCGAGCGGGCCGTGTCGTTTGCGATGAACGCCGTGTGCGTCAGGTGCCGGCGCGCATGATGCGCGCCTTCTCGCGTTCCCAGTCGCGTTTCTTCTCGGTTTCGCGCTTGTCGTGCAGCTTCTTGCCCTTCGCGAGCGCGATGTCGCATTTCACGCGGCCGCCCTTGTAGTGGAAGTTCAGCGGCACGAGCGTATAGCCGCGCTGCTCGACCTTGCCGATCAGCTTCTTGATTTCGTCGCGGTGCAGCAGCAGCTTGCGCGTGCGGACCGGGTCGGGCTTGATGTGCGTCGAGGCCTCGGGCAGCGGGCTGATATGGGTCCCGATCAGGAAGATCTCGGCGTTCTTCACCACGACGTAGCCTTCCTTGATCTGGCCGCGTCCGGCGCGCAGCGCCTTGACTTCCCAGCCCTCCAGCACGAGCCCCGCCTCGTAGCGTTCCTCGATGTGATAATCGAAGTGCGCTTTCCTGTTGTCGATGATGCTCATGAAAGGATCGGGCCAACTCGTTTAAAATCACGATTTTAGCAAAGCGGGGCGGGAATCGCCCGGCTTGGCGTTCCCACTTTAAGCGATGCCGCGCGATTTATGGCAGATGTCCAGAAAACCGTATTGATCCGTCACTCGGCGGAACAGATGTTCGACCTCGTCACCGACGTGGCCGACTACCCCAATTTCCTGCCCTGGTGCGGCGGTGTCGAGGTTCGCCGTCAGGACGAGAGCGGAATGGAAGCGCGCATCGACATCAACTTCAAGGGTATCAAGCAGCATTTCGCGACGCGCAACACGCAGCAGCGTCCGACACGGATCGACATGGAGTTCGCGGACGGGCCGTTCAAGAAGTTCACGGGTTCGTGGCGCTTCATCCCGCTGCGCGCCGACGCGTGCAAGATCGAATTCGCGCTGCACTACGAGTTTTCGAGCATCCTGCTCGAGAAGATCATCGGGCCGGTGTTCAGCCACATCGCGAACACGTTCGTCGATTCGTTCGTGAAGCGCGCGGACCAGCGCTACGGAAAGGGGTGACGCGATGCTGTCGATCGAAGTCTGCTATGCACTGCCGGACCGCCAGACGCTGATTCCGCTGTCGCTGCCCGAAGGCGCGACCGTGCGCTCGGCGATCGACGCGAGCGGCGTGCTCGCGCTGCACCCGGAGATCGATCTCGCGCACGCGAAGACGGGCGTCTACGGCAAGCTCGCGCCGCTCGATGCGCCGCTCGTCGACCACGATCGCGTCGAGATCTACCGTCCGCTGATCGTCGATCCGAAGCTCGCGCGCCAGCGGCGCGTCGACAAGTCCCGCCGCGACGGCTCGATCGAGGGCCGCAAGTGGATGCACAAGGACGCGCGCTGACGCGTCGTTCGCGCTGATGGGTCCGATCAAACGCCGCGGCGCTCAGTGGGCCGCGGCGTTTGCGTTTGTCGGCGCGCCGCCCGGCGTGTCGCCATGCTTTCGTACCGAGCCGTATACACCGGCGAGCAGCAGCACGAGCGCGGCGATCTCCAGCACATGCGGCATTCGCCGGTCGTACACGAACGCGTACAGCATCGCGAACACGGTTTCGAACACGATCAGCTGACCCGACAGCGTCAGCGGCAGCCGCTTCGACGCGGCGTTCCACAGCCCGTTGCCGAGCCACGACGCGCCGATCGCGAGCACGAGGTTCAGCAGCCAGAACAACTGCCAGCGCGATGCGGGCACGGCCGCCTGCACGGCGCCGGCCGGCAGCGCGAGGATCGCCACCCAGCAGAGCGCGCCGATCAGACCCGTCACGACACCCCACAGCACCGACCATTCGTTGCCGCCGAAATGGTGATGGCGCTGCAGGTATCGCGTATTTGCCACCGCATACCAGGTCCAGCTCGCGAGCGCGCCCGCCGCGCAGGCGATGCCCGCGAGCTTCTGGGCGAGCGTCGTCGCGTGCGCGGCTTCGGACGTAAACAGATCGACGTTGATGCAGACGATGCCCGCGATCACCAGCGCGAGCGGGGCGGCAAGCCGCCGCAGCGGCATCGCGCCTTGGTCGCCGAGGCCCGCGAGCGTGACGGTCACGGGCAGCACGCCGACGATCAGCGAACTCGGCGCGATGCCGATCAGGTGCACGGCGCCGGACAGCAGCATGTAGTACGCGACGTTGCCGATGACGGCGAGCCTCACGAGGGCGACGAGATCCTCGCGGGTCAGCCGGGCCAGCAGCGCGCGCGCGGCCGGCAGCGCGGCCACGAGCGACACGAGGCCGTACATCGTGTAGCGGCCGGCGCTCAGCAGCAGTGGCGAGAAATCGGTCAGCAGCCGCGGAACCAGAAACACCATGCCCCACATGGCGCCCGCCAGGACACCGTACACCACGCCGCGCTGCATCGACCGCTCCGAACAAAATGACCGAGGTGCGCGCATCTTAGCGATGCCGTCGCCGCGGCGTCTTGTTCATTCCTGCACTCGGGGCATGGAGTGGTTTCGACAGGGCGGCGAATCAATCCTCTGTCGAATCGGGCGTCGCCGCCGCGCCGTCGCCGGCGACACGCGCGCGCGCCGGGCGCCGCACGGCACGCAGCTTGCCGCTGTTGCCGCCGCCGCAGTAGAAGCGGTCGTGACCGTCGGATTCGAGCCCCGACACGCCGACGCCGGCCGGCATGTCGATCTGCTCGAGCACTTCGCCCGTGCGCGGATCGATGCGCCGCAGGTCGCTCCGGTCGGCCTCCCACGTGCCGTGCCACAGCTCGCCGTCGACCCACGTCACGCCGGTGACGAAGCGGTTCGATTCGATCGTGCGCAGCACGGCGCCCGACTGCGGATCCACCTGATGAATCTTGCGTTCGCTGTACTGGCCGACCCACAGCGTGCCTTCCGCCCACGCGAGCCCCGAATCGGCGCCGCCGCCGGGCGCCGGGATCGTCGCGAGCACGCGGCCCGATTCGGGGTCGATCTTCTCGATGCGGTCCTCGACGATCTGGAACAGGTGGCGGCCGTCGAATGCGGTGCCCGCGTGCGCGGCGACGTCGAGCGAACGGACGATCGTGCCGCGCTCGGGGTCGAGCGCATTCAGCTTGTCGCCGGACGCGTACCACACGTGCTGCCCGTCGAACGTGACGCCGTGCACGCCGTCGACGCCCGGAAACGGGCCGTATTCGTGAAGGATGTCTGCAGTGGAGCGTTTCATGTTCGTCACCTCGTGGTTCGATGAGGCCATCCTAATCGCCCGGCAGCGCAACCGGGAGTAACAAGGTCGTCGCGAATCCGGGCAGCGGTGGCGTCATCCAGCGGCGCGCGCGTGCGCGGCCGAGCGCCTGCACCTTGCCGGTTTCCGCGAGCGCATCGAGCGCGCGCTGCACGGTGCGCTGGCTGGCGCCGAGCGCGAGCGCCAGCGCGGAGCTCGACCACGCTTCGCCGTCGGCGAGGAGCGCGAGCAGGGCCGCGTGCCGATCGTCGACCGGGCGCGCGAGGACGACGGTGTCGCGCACGCCGAGCGGTTCGAGCGCGAAGCCGCGCGGTGTCGCGACGACGTTCGCGAGCGGGCGCAGCACCGCGCGCAGCCGGCCGATTTCGACACGCAGCCGCGCACGATGCGATTCGTCGGCCTGTTTCGCGCGGAACGCAGCGGCGACGAGCGCGTTTCTCGACACGTCGGCCGGCCACGCTTCGCCAAGCGCGCGGGCGAGCACGAACAGCACCGGACGCCGCGCGAGCGACACGGTCGTGCGCGCATCGCGCACCGTGTGGCGGCATGCGTCGACGACCAGCGAATTCGACTCGAACAGCGTCTCGACTTCGTCGAGCGACACGAGCCGCGACGTGCCGCGCGCGATGAGCCGCGCGGCCGGTGCGTCGAGTGCGAGCGCCGCGGTGTCGACCTCGGCCGTCAGCGCCGCGATGCCGGCGGCGCGCGCGGCTGTCCGCGCACGGTCGAGCGCCGCACGGGCCGCATGCGTGCGGATGCGGCGCATCGCGATGCCGGCTGCGATCAATTCATGGGCGGCGCGCGATGCGGGCGGCAGCGGAGCGGGATCGAGATGCGCAAGCAGCTGCTCGGCCTCGTCGAGATGGCCGATCAGCAGCAAGCGGCGCACGCCGAGATAGCGGGCATGCGCGACGTTCGCGTGGTCGCCGTGCGCGTCGAGCGTCGCGCAGGCCGCATCGAGCGCGCGCGTCGGCCAGTGCAGGTCGCGCGACGCGAGCGCGATCTCGGCTTCCGCGACGACGCAGCGCGCCCGCGCGACCGCTTCTTTCGCGCCGAATGCGCGTGCGGCGCCGCGCACGAGCGCGCGTGCACGGTCGAAATCGCCGAGCTGCGCGAGCGCGATCCCGCGCAGCGCGAGCGCCGGCGCATCGTCGCGCAGCGCGACGCGGTTCAGTGCGCCGAGCGCGTCACCGGCCGCGAGCGCGCGCGCGGCCGCCGTGATCAGCGAATCCATCCGAATCCCGACACACTTGTCACTCCCTCTGGCCCGATGCCGGCCACTAATCTAGCACCACGCACACGGCTCCGGATGCCGTGCCCGGATACCCATCGGAAGGAGGAACCTGCAATGACGACCCATCTCACCGGAACCCGCGACGAATGGCTGGCCGAACGTCGCGCGCTGCTCGACGCGGAAAAGGCGCTGACGCGGCAAAGCGACGAACTCGCGCGGCGGCGCCAGGCGCTGCCGTGGGTGCGCGTCGACAAGACTTACCGGTTCGATACCGAGGACGGGCAGGCGACGCTCGACGACCTGTTTCACGGCCGTTCGCAATTGCTCGTCTATCACTTCATGTTCGGCCCCGACTACAAGGCGGGCTGCCCGTCGTGCTCGGCGCTTGCCGACGGCTTCGACGGCTTCGCCGTGCATCTGGCGCACCACGACGTGACGCTCGCGGCCGTGTCGCGCGCGCCGCTCGCGAAACTGCTCGCATACCGGCAGCGGATGGGCTGGACGTTCCCGTGGGCGTCGTCGGTCGGCAGCGATTTCAACTTCGACTTCAACGTGTCGTTCACCGAAACGCAGCAGCGCGCGGGCGACGTCGAATACAACTATGCGCGGGCCGGCCATGCGATGGACATGGATCCGCCGCCGGCACCCGTCGTACAGTTCGCGGCCACGTGCGGCACCGACGCACGCAGGTATTCGCTCGACCGGCCGGGAATGAGCGCATTCGTGCGCGAGGACGGCGCCGTCTATCACACGTATTCGACTTACGCGCGCGGCCTCGACGGGTTGTGGGGGATGTACCAGTGGCTCGATCGCGCGCCGCTCGGTCGCAACGAGGCCGGCCCATGGTGGCGCCGTCACGACGAGTACGCGCGCGGTTGAGCGGGGTGGCCACGGGCGGGAGCGCGTGATGACACGAATGACGACCGGGCCGAAAGCTGGCGAGACGGCCCCCGATCCCCGGGCGTTCTGCGTGGCGGTCGCGGCCGTGTTCGCGGTCGTCGCGATGGCGTTGCTGGCGCAGCACGCGTCGATGGCGGCGATGGGCGGCGAACCGATGCCCGGCGGCTGGATGGCGTCGGCCGCTTGGCTGCGGCCGTGCGGGCAGGGCGCCGGGCGCGCGTTCGTGGCGTTCGTTGAAATGTGGGGCGCGATGACGGTGACGATGATGCTGCCCGTGCTCGCGCCGATGCTCTGGGGTTACCGGCAGCGCATCGGCCCGCATGCGGCGGTGCGGTCGGCCTGGCTCGTCGTCGTCGCGGGGGCCGGATATTTCTCGGTCTGGATCGCGCTCGGCGCGCTCGTGTTTCCGATTGGCGCCGCACTGACGATGGCCGCCGCCCGGCTGCCGGCGTTCGCCCGGGCGATCCCGTTCGCGGCCGGCGCCGTCGTGCTGGCCGCGGGCGCGTTGCAATTCTCCGGGTGGAAGGCGCGCCGGCTCGCGTGCTGCCGGCACGCGGCGGCGCACGATGGGCATGTGCCGCGGGCTGCGGTCGTCACGGCATGGCGGTACGGCCTGCGCGCCGCGATCCGATGCGGCGCGTGTTGCGGGAACCTGATGGCGGTCGCGTTGGCGGCCGGCATGATGGAACTGCACGTGATGGCTGCCGTCGCGGTGGCGATCGCCGCCGAACGCGTGGCGCCGGCCGGCGGGTGCGTCGCGCGGATCGTCGGGTACGCGGTGGTGGTGGCCGGCATCGCGATGGTGGCCCGCGCGGCCGGGCTGGCGTGAGGCGGGCAGGCAAGCCGCTTCGGCGGGCGTGTCGCCGGGCCGTGCGCGGACGCTGTCGTCGCGCCCGTGTAGCCCCGCCGCAACACGCGCACCTGCCGCCCGGCCTGATTGCGCGAATGGTTCGACGCGCCCGTAAAACGAAAAGCGATCGAAAACGAACCGAACGGCGATCCGAACGATTCGGCCCCCGAGCGGCCGAAACCGGCTAAGCCGTTGTTCGTGTTGTGAAAATTCGCGGCGCTTCGCGTATAATTCGCTTTTGCGCCCATAGGATTTGCCATGCGTCTGATCCAAAAAGCACTCACTTTCGATGACGTGCTCCTCGTTCCCGCCTTCTCCGACGTTCTCCCGCGCGACACCAGCCTCAAGACCAAGCTGACCCGCAACATCTCCCTGAACATGCCGCTCGTGTCCGCCGCGATGGACACGGTCACCGAAGGTCGCCTCGCGATCGCGATGGCGCAGCAGGGGGGCGTCGGTATCGTCCACAAGAACCTGACGCCGGCCGAACAGGCCCGCGAAGTCGCCAAGGTCAAGCGTTTCGAGTCGGGCGTCGTCCGCGACCCGATCACGGTGCCGCCGCAAATGAAGGTGCGCGACGTGATCGCGCTGTCGCGCCAGCATGGGATCTCGGGCTTCCCGGTCGTCGAAGGCCCGCAGCTCGTCGGCATCGTCACGAACCGCGACCTGCGTTTCGAAACGCGCCTCGACGAGCCGGTCAAGTCGATCATGACGCCGCGCGAGCGCCTCGTCACGGTCAAGGAAGGCACGCCGCTCGCCGAGGCGAAGGCGCTGATGCACAGCCACCGCCTCGAGCGCGTGCTGGTCGTCAACGACGCGTTCGAACTGCGCGGCCTGATGACCGTCAAGGACATCACGAAGCAGACCGAGCACCCGGACGCGTGCAAGGACGAACACGGCAAGCTGCGCGCAGGCGCGGCGGTCGGCGTCGGTCCGGACAACGAAGAACGCGTCGAGCTGCTGGTGCAGGCCGGCGTCGACGTGATCGTCGTCGATACCGCGCACGGTCACAGCAAGGGCGTGCTCGAGCGTGTGCGCTGGGTCAAGCAGAACTTCCCGCACGTCGAGGTGATCGGCGGCAACATCGCGACGGCCGCCGCCGCGAAGGCGCTCGTCGAATATGGCGCGGACGCGGTCAAGGTCGGCATCGGCCCGGGCTCGATCTGCACGACGCGGATCGTCGCGGGTGTCGGCGTGCCGCAGATCAGCGCGATCGCGAACGTCGCGGAAGCACTGAAGGGCACCGGCGTGCCGTGCATCGCCGACGGCGGCGTGCGCTTCTCGGGCGACGTGTCGAAGGCCCTCGCGGCCGGCGCGAACGCCGTGATGATGGGCAGCATGCTCGCGGGCACCGAAGAGGCGCCGGGCGACGTGTTCCTGTACCAGGGCCGCCAGTACAAGTCGTATCGCGGCATGGGCTCGGTCGGTGCGATGAAGGACGGCGCGGCGGACCGCTACTTCCAGGACAACTCGGCGAACATCGACAAGCTCGTGCCGGAAGGCATCGAAGGCCGCGTCGCGTACAAGGGTTCGGTCAACGCGATCCTGTTCCAGCTGGTCGGCGGCGTGCGCGCGAGCATGGGCTACTGCGGCTGCAAGACGATCGACGAGCTGCACGAGAAGGCCGAATTCGTCCAGATCACCGCGGCGGGCATGCGCGAGTCGCACGTGCACGACGTGCAGATCACGAAGGAAGCGCCGAACTACCACGTGGACTGATCGCCGATGAAACCGCTGCTGCGAGCCGTGCTGATCGTCGATGCCGTGCTGCTGCTGGCGTTCGGCGTGCTGTTCGTGCTGACGCCCTGGCAGGCGCTGTTCAACGCGCTGCAACTGGCGAACATCCAGCCGGCGATGCTCGGCCAGGCGTTCGGCATCGCGCTGCTCGGGCTCGCGTGGCTCGCGTTTCATGCGGCGTTCAACGGCGACCTCACGGCGCCCGTCGCGCGCGCGGTCGGCCATGTCAACTGGCTGACCGGCGTGCTGACGGTCGTGTGGTCGCTCGGCACCGGCAGCGGCCCCGCGCTCGCGGCCGCCGGCCGGGTGTTGTCGGCGGTGGCCGGAGTCGCGTTGATCCTGCTCGGCCTCGGCGGCGTGCGCCTCGCATCGGCCGTGCGCCGGCGCGAGAAAGCGCAGGCGCTCGAGGGCCGGGACGCGCAGCGTCCGGTCGAACCGGCGCGGGCTTCCGCCGTGCAGCCGCGGGTCGAGCCGGTCGTCAGCCGTCCGGTGGCGCCTTCGGCGCCGGCCGCGGCAGCCCCATCGGCCGCCTCCGAGCGCGCGTCAGGCAGCGTCGCGTTCGACGCGCGCCCGCCGTCGCAGGATTGACCGGCGATGCGTCGCGCGAGCCGCCTGCCGCCCGACGCCGCTATCCATGCTTTTGACGCAGCGCTTCGTGCGCTGCTTTTCTTATTCTCTTCATCCCGTCCGCAGCCATGCACGACAAAATCCTGATTCTCGACTTCGGTTCGCAAGTCACCCAACTGATCGCGCGCCGCGTGCGTGAAGCGCACGTCTACTGCGAAATCCATCCGAACGATGTGTCCGACGAATTCGTCCGCGAGTTCGCGCCGAAGGCGGTGATCCTGTCGGGCAGCCACGCGAGCACGTACGAAGACCATCAACTGCGCGCGCCGCAGGCCGTGTGGGATCTCGGCGTGCCGGTGCTCGGCATCTGCTACGGCATGCAGACGATGGCCGTGCAGCTCGGCGGCAAGGTCGAGTGGAGCGACCATCGCGAATTCGGCTACGCGGAAATGCGTGCGCACGGCCATACGCGCCTGCTCGACGGCATCGAGGATTTCACGACGGCCGAAGGCCACGGGATGCTGAAGGTCTGGATGAGCCACGGCGACAAGGTGGCCGAGCTGCCGCCGGGCTTCGCGCTGATGGCGTCGACGCCGAGCTGCCCGATCGCCGGCATGGCCGACGAGGCGCGCGGCTACTACGCGGTGCAGTTCCATCCGGAAGTCACGCACACGGTGAAGGGCCGCCAGATCATCGAACGCTTCGTGCTGCAAATCGCCGGCGCGAAGCCCGACTGGATCATGAAGAACCACATCGAGGAAGCCGTCGCGAAGATCCGCGAGCAGGTCGGTGACGAGGAAGTGATTCTCGGCCTGTCGGGCGGTGTCGATTCGAGCGTCGCGGCCGCGCTGATCCATCGCGCGATCGGCGATCAGCTGACCTGCGTGTTCGTCGATCACGGCCTGCTGCGCCTGAACGAAGGCAAGATGGTGCTCGACATGTTCGAGGGCCGGCTGCATGCGAAGGTCGTGCACGTCGACGCGTCCGACCAGTTCCTCGGCCACCTGGCCGGCGTGACCGATCCGGAAGCGAAGCGCAAGATCATCGGCCGCGAGTTCGTCGAGGTGTTCCAGGCTGAAGCGCAGAAGCTGTCGAAGGCGAAGTGGCTCGCGCAGGGCACGATCTACCCGGACGTGGTCGAATCGGGCGGCACGAAGACGAAGAAGGCGACGACGATCAAGAGCCACCACAACGTCGGCGGCCTGCCGGAAACGCTCGGCCTGAAGCTGCTCGAGCCGCTGCGCGACCTGTTCAAGGACGAAGTGCGCGAGCTGGGTGTCGCGCTCGGCCTGCCGCCGGAGATGGTGTACCGCCATCCGTTCCCGGGCCCGGGCCTCGGCGTGCGGATTCTCGGCGAAGTGAAGCGCGAGTATGCGGACCTGCTGCGCCGTGCGGACGCGATCTTCATCGAGGAGCTGCGTGGCACGACCGCGACCGCGCAGGATGCGGCTGCGGGCCTGTGCGGCGAGGGCGATGTCGGCAAGAGCTGGTACGACCTGACGAGCCAGGCGTTCGCGGTGTTCCTGCCGGTCAAGTCGGTGGGCGTGATGGGCGATGGGCGCACATACGACTATGTGACGTCGCTGCGCGCGGTGCAGACGACCGACTTCATGACCGCGCATTGGGCGCATCTGCCGTATGCGTTGCTCGGCCGTGCGTCGAACCGGATCATCAACGAGGTGCGCGGGATCAATCGGGTGGTGTACGACATCTCGGGGAAGCCGCCGGCGACGATTGAGTGGGAGTGAGCGCGTTGTGCGTTATTGATTTTTATAAAAAGATAAAATAACGATATCTCTCGCGTCATAAACTGTGTTTTCCGTGGTGTGCGAAGGGCGCACCATCGAAAAACTGCGGATACCGTGCCTGGAATTTGTAATCCCGGCATGGTATCAGGCGTTCAGCCAAAACTTGTGGCTAGGGCAATTAAGTTGGAATTGCGTATCTGGCTTGGCCACACACCTATGCGAGTTGAGGTCTACCGTATTTGAGGACCGTATAAGCCTCCTTGTCCGGATCGAACGGTAGCCGCATTATCCGTTCTTGATCGATCCACTCAGCTTTTGTGCCCACGATACTCATTGCCAAGTAAAGGGGCTGCATTTCCGACAACACTGCGTACCACTTAGAAATGCAGTCGACAATCCCTGGGTGCCAAGTGTCTTCCACGGCCTGAAGTTTCTTGATGAGCGAGGCCAGCATGTGTTGTCGATCGGCATCGTCGAGACATTCGACGATATAACCCACCAAAGCGTAGTCCAATTCGCATCGAGCGATCTTGGTAAGGCTCTCACCAGTCCCGCTCAGACCAAATTCCCACGACGTCCAACGCTGATAAGCCAAATTCCACAATGTCTGTCGCTTCTCGATTCCGGCCTTGTCGCGGAAGATTCGGAGGCAATTCGCAACTGCAAATCGGGTTTGCTGACCAGACCAGTGCACGCTGATCGTGTCAACGTAGAGTTGAAGCGCGGCGGTGTCCGCATTGGCAAGAGCGGCGCCAAGCGGCGCCTGTAACTCTGGAAACTGCAAAGAAAAGCAGTTGAACACGCGCATCCAACCAGCCCAGCGCTGCGTATCTTTCGACACTTCATTCAAGATCCGAGTCAGAAATTCTTTACAAGCGTCTCCAAGCGGCTCCCGGTTAGCCCTTGATGACACAGCTCTATAAGTTGTCGCGAATTGAACATGAGGATTGGTCGATTCAGAGCCGAGGCGTAGCGCCGCATTGGGAGGAAGCGATAGCGCGACACTCATGATCGACGCCATCTGTCGTAGACTCGAAACAGCCTGTACTAGGTGCTGGGGCGCAAACCTGTCAAGGCACTGGGCAGCCTGCGCGATGGCGATGCTCGGGAAAAAACGGTCTTCGATCAAACGCCAGCCTTGTGCGATTCCGATCCAATCACCCTCGGTGTCAGCTTTTTCAAATTTCGCTACGGCTTCCGATTCCCAGATGGGAGGGGATAGGCCACGAGTCGTAAAGCTCGTCGTCAGGCTCGCGATCCCTCTCTCGAGCGCAGCAAGCAGATCATCGTTCGGCTTGAAGTTATCTGGTGCGGCGGCCCAGAAATTCGTATCCACCATTGTGAATTGGCCGACGACGAGTAGGGCGACCAGCCGGATGCGCCGTGGATCGACATCGCTGTTCCAACTCGAACATTCTTGCAGGACCCACCGAAGCAGGCCGGTGAGTTGTTCGAAATCCTCAGCGCTCGGCGGCTTGCCGCTTGTTCGGACGAAATCGACGAATGTAAATTGAGATCTGATCGATTCAAATATCTTGTTGCGGGCGTCCCAATCAGAAAGGGCCTGCAACGGATCGGACTGTGCTTCGATCGACGCAATAAGAGCATTGGGAACTTCGATCGGTCCAGCTTGCGTAGCCTTCTCCATCGCCGAGAGGACGATATTCTCGGCTTTCATCACGGTTTCTTCCATATGAGATGGTCCGGCTCGCTGAGTAGCTCCCAGAGGTCGGTGAAGGCATCCATAACAAGCTGAGCATTGTCGACCTTCTGGAGAATGTGATGCGCAGTGCCCACGGAGTTCACCGAGGTGCCGAGCGACCAGGCCATGGCCCCGTCCGGGCCGGATGGGAAGATCAAGAACCTGTCGTGGAAGTCCCATCCCGTCGAGCCCTTCTGCACTCGAAGCTCAAGTTTCAAGCCCCGCCAATTGCTCTGACACTCGTCAAGTGTCTGGCGGATTTCGTCGCCGGAACCAGCCTTGGGCGTCGTCAGACCACGGAGGTCCACTCCTTGATACGGACAGTAAAACAGCGTTTCAAGTATGTCGTTGGCTGATAGGTAAGGATCCCAGAGCCAGGCCCCCTTTCCTCCGTAAGCGATGATCAAGGCGCGAAGGTCATCTAACGCTTTTCGACGGCAGGCATTTCCATTTCCATGGGCTGGACGGTACTGAACAAAGCGACGCTCGGCAGCCAGCCTATTGGCGTGTTCGGTGTACATTCGTTTCGCTGTCCACCCGCCATTGTCGTCTGGTTGGGGATCGCCAACGAGGCTTTGATTGGAAAACGCAGTCAGGCCGACGCGCCGAGGGTCCCAACTTCCATCCGGATTCTTGACCGAAAAGATACGCGGTTCAGGATCGGGTGAACTCATATTGAATGAGAGGGTTGAGATAAAAGAGCCTGGGCCCGAGGCGACGAGGAGTGTGCTGCTCCGCTCGTCCCAGACGAAGCCCCGATACAGCCCTCGGCCGGCACGCATCGGGAGTGGGGTGATTCTGTCCTCCAAGCTTGCCGACGCAAAGCCCGTGAGGATGTCGTCGTGTTCCAATTCGCAGACCGCAATCAAAGGACGTGGAATGGCCTTTGGGTGCCAGGCGTGTTCGACCTGGAAATTCCCATCGTGAAGCTTCTGGAATTCGGCCATCAGCACCGTGACGGGGAGTTGGACAACTAGATTGCCGAGCCGGTCTGACATCGCTGCCAATTGGAGTGGGATGTACTTCTCGACCTGCACCGATAGCTCTTGCAACCGACGAGGGTCGGCAGAGAACGGCATCAGCACTTCCTTGCCGTGATCGGTCCATTCAAGCAGGTGTGAACCGCTCCAAAAGTTGTTTTTCAGGAGCTTGTTCCATGGGACCGCTGAGCCATTGTCGGGAGGCACAAATTGCGCGGGCATTGGGAAAAGCTTGCCGATCTCGAGGTTATCGCCCGAAAGTTTCCATCCTTCCCCTGCCTCCACAGCCGTAAGTGCAGGAAGGAGCGTGTCGATCTGCAATGTGTAACGACGGAGGCCGAAACTCCAATCATTGAGGGATTTGATCCGGATAGGTTTCGGAGTCAGGAAGCGGGCGGGCAGTGCCTCAATATTAGATCGCTCCTCGGCAACTAAGAGTGTGAAGACATTGAGCGCACCATCATGATCGCGCCGATTAGCGAACAGCTCCGTACACTCGACATGCGTATAGAACCCTAGCATGCCGGGCGTGAGAAGCTGCGTTAGCTCAGGCAACGGGGAGCGAGGTTCGGGTACTTTGTATTGGTTCATTACAGTCCCCTCTGATCCGTGTTTTGCCAGGCCGTTTTGCGTTAACGCGCGGGGTCAGTCAGCGCGCGTCGTGTTTTCCGTTCCGGGACCGGATGCGTCACGCAAGCGCCCGCCCGAGCGACCGCAAATACATCGGCACCTTCGCCTTGGTCGTCGCCTGCACCCGCGACATCAACGCGTGATCGATCCGATCCAGTCCATAAGTCCGCGAAATTTCCTGCTGCAACCGGCACCAAAGATGCCCGGCCATCTCGGCATCGACCATCGCCCGGTGCGCACGGCCCGTTTGCGGCAGCCGCAGCATCTCGGCCAGGCTCGACAGGCGGTGACTCCGGGCGTCGGGATAGATCCGCCTCGCCACCAGCATCGTGCACGCAAACGGATGGTCGGCCGACATGCCGAGCATCCCCAGTTCCGACTGCCAGAAGCGCTTGTCGAAGCCGGCGTTGTGGGCGACGACCGCATGCTTGCCGACGAACGCCGCCGCTTCCTTCATGACTTCGGACGCGGGCGGCGCCGCCGCGATCATGTCGTTCGTGATGCCGGTGAGCGCAACGACATCGGACGGGATGCGTCGGCCGGCATTCATCAAGCTCTGGAAACGGTCGACGACCTGCCCGTCGCGCAGCAGGATGACGGCAATTTCGGTTGCGCGGTCGCCCAGATTCGGCGACAGCCCGGTGGTTTCGAAATCCAGTACCGCGACGGTTTGCATGGTTGAATTCAGGTGCGTCATCAGAGGGTGTCGAGTGTGGCCAAGAGGGTAGCATCTTCGGGCGCGCGAACGGCGGATTCGTCGAGCGGGAGCGAGCAGGCTACCGATTGACGATAATCAAATCTCGCTCCAGGCCAGATGGAGATGCTGCCGTGACTCAACTGACGCTACCCGGATTCGATGCGCCGCCGCCGGTTCCCGTGCACCGCTTCTTTTTCGCCGTGATGCCGGACCTGGCCACGGCGGCGCGCATTACTGGCCTTGTCGAAAGCATGCGGCTGGAGAAGGACAGCATGGTGGGCATCGAGCGTCTGCACATTACGCTGGGTTCTCTGGGCGACTTCGCCTATGTGCCGGGCGCTACCCTTGTACGGGCACGTGCGGTGGCGGACCGCATCGACGTGCCATCTTTCTCCGTGACGTTCGACAAGATCATCAGTTTCAACCGGCGGTCCGGTCGTCAGCCGCTGGTGCTGACGGGGAAGGCCGGTCTGGAGGACTTGATCGATTTTCGACGGCAGTTGCGAGACGCGTTGAAACGGGCGGGTGTGCCTGTTTTTCCGTCGAGTTTTACCCCGCACGTGACGCTGCTGTATGGTGCACAGAGGCCCGATGAGTACCGGATCGAGCCGATTACCTGGACCGTGTTCGACTTCGCCCTGATCGATAGCTGGCTCGGCAAGTCGCACTACGACGTTTTGGGGCGCTGGCCGCTGACGACCGGTAGCCCGCCGGGATGATCTTCAGTCCCGATCGCCACCGCGATAACGAAGGTGAATCAGCGGATACGGCCGCCCCTGTCCATCCAGCTCCGATCGCCCGCAGCGCTCGAATCCGAGCCGTTCATAGAATCCCGCCGCCGCTTCGTTCTGTTCGTTGACGTCGGTCGACAGGTCGGGATGGCGTTTGAGCGCCTCTTCGACGAGCAACCGCCCGACTCCCGCGCGATGGTGCGCGGGATCGACGAACAGCGCTTCCATGTGGCTGCTGTCGAGCAGCATGAAGCCGATCGCGCGATCGCGCTCGTCGACGGCCAGATCGAGCGGTGCGCCCGGCAGAAATGCGACGACTTCGGACTCGATTGAACGACGATCGTCGTCGCTCAGGAAGTGATGCGTGGCGTCGACGGCATGGCGCCAGATATCCAGCACACGTGTGCCGTCGGCCTCGGTGGATTGTCGAATTCTGAGCATGGTTTGATGTGTGATGATTCGGCGCTCGGAGGCTAGCCGGCTCCATGACGGAGCGAACGCGTCGCGCCGATGCGCAAGCGACAGCGGAAGTGTCAGGCGAATGGCGGACGCGCGCGGCCCAGCATCGCCGCCCGCTCCATCGCCCGTCGCGCGACGTCCCGCACGCCCGCGCTCATCGGCAAATCGTCGCGGTCGAGTTCGTCGATGCCGAACCAGCGCGCGTCGAGTGCATCGTCGCCGGCGGCCGGCGTGCCGCGCAGCCATCTGCACAGCACCGCGATCATGACGAAATGCTGGCGCACGGCGCCGTGCGCATCGTAATCGAACGCATCCAGCGCGGTAAAGGCGTCGAGCGCTTCGACGTCGATCATCGTTTCTTCCGCGATCTCGCGCACGACCGCGTCCGCGAGCGGCTCGCCCGACTCGATCTTGCCGCCGGGAAAGCCCCAGCAACCTGCGTCGGGCGGATTCGCGCGGCGCACGAGCAACACATCGCGTTCGCGCAGCACGATGCCGATCACGGCGGGAACGGGGCGCAAGCAAGCAGCGTTGTCGGTTGCGGACATGGTCGCTCCTACCCGTCGATGGGAACGAACGCGTGCACGTGCACACCGCTCATCGCGCGTCCCCGGTACGCCGTTCGATCGCACGAATCACGGCGACCATGTCGGCCGCGCCATGTCCGGCCTGCTCGGTCTCGCCGTAAAGCGCGTGGCAGATGTCCAGCAGCGGCGACGCGATGCCGATGCCGCGCGCGGATTCGGCGACGAGGCGCGCATTCTTCAGCACGTCGGTGATCGCGGCCTGCACCGAGAAATCACCCGCGACGAGCTTGCCGAGCTTCACGCGCGACACGTCGCTGGCCATCGGGCCGGCATTCAGCACGTCGGCGAAGCGCGCGAGGTCGATACCGTGACGTTGCGCGAAATGCGTGGCCTCGGCGAGACCGGTGACCATCGTGATCAGGAACAGGTTGACGGCGAGCTTCATCGTCAGCGCCGACGGCACGTCGCCGCACACGAAGCTGTCGCGGCACAGCGGCTTCACGAGCGCGCGGACGGCATCGACGTCGGTCGGCGCGCCGGCCAGCATCACGACGAGCTGTCCGGCTTCGGCCGGCTTGCGCGAGCCCGACACCGGCGCCTCGACGTAGCGGCCCGACGCGGCGGCGATTTCATCGGCGAGCACGCGAGAATAGTCGGGCGCATTCGTGCCCATGTTGACGATCGTGTGTGCGCCGACCCGGGCGGCAAAAGCCGGCGTGCCGCGCGCGAGGGCGGCGTCGATCGCCGCGTCGTTCGCGAGCATCAGGATCACGGTGCGGCAGGACGCGAATACGCTGTCGATGTCCTCGGCCACGCGTGCGCCGGCGGCGCGCAGCGCATCGTCGTTGTCGTGCGAACGGCTCCACACGACGAGCGGCGTGCCGGCCCGCGCGAGATTGAGCGCCATCGGCGTACCCATCACGCCAAGGCCGATGAATCCGACTGCGGTTTGCATGGTGCGGCTCCCACGGTAGGTGGCGACGATCGTGGGCGTCAGTATCGCAGCGTTTTCGCGCGCCTGCCATCCGGCCCGCGCGACCACGGAAGCGCGTCGTCGCCCCTACGTGAGGTCCGCCAGATACGGCCACGGATAAATGCCGCGTGCATGGCCGTCGCCGAACAGGAAGCGTACGCCGTAGCCGAGCGCTTCCATGCCGTCGAGTGTCAGGCCCGGCCGCGCGTCGATGTGGCCGCCGTCGAGCCGGACCTTTCGGCATTCCGCACACGGGCAATCGCTGCGCAACCGCGCATAACCGATACGTTGCGTGGCGCCGTCGGGCCAGCGCAGCGTCAATGCGCGCGCCGGGTGATCGAGCGCGATGTCGGTCGGCGCGATCATCGCGATGCGTCGTCGATCTGTCCGATCGCGATCCGCACGGCCTTGCGGACGTCGGGGTCGCGATCGTCGAGTGCGTCGTGCAGCGCGGGCAGTGTCGCCCGGTCGCGCAATTCGCCGAGCGCGAGCGCGGCTTCCTTGCGCAGGTTGCTGATCGCATGCGGGAGCAGCGCGACGACGGCCGATGCCGCGGCCGCATCGCGCAATTGCCCGAGCGCACGCACGGCGCGCACGCGCACTTGCCAGTAATCGTCGTCGAGCGCGGCGACGAGCGGGTCGCGCGCAACGGCGGCGCGCAGCTTGCCGAGCGTGGCCGCCGCTTCCTCGCGCACCTGCCATTCAGTGTCACGCAGCGCCACGAGCAACGCGGTGACGACCGCGGTATCGTCGGCCGCCGCAAACCCGATCGCGCTGACCGCGGCGCGCCGCACGTCCGCATCCGTGTCCGTGGTCGCGATGCGCGCGAGCGGCGCCAGCGCGCGGCTGTCCTTGAGCCAGCCGAGCACGACGACCGCCTCGGCGCGTACGGCCGCGGTGCTCGCGTCGAGCGCATGCAGCGCGGGCGCGAACGCGTCGGGGTCGCGCAACTCGCGCAAACCGCGCAGCACGGCGCCGCGCACGAACGGCTCGGGCCGGTCGGCCCAGCGGCACAGCACGGCGCCCGATGCCGCGTCCTTCAGTTCGGACAGGCTTTGCGCGGCCGTCGCGCGCACGCCATCGTCGGGATCGAGCAGCGCGTGGCACAGCGCGTCGACGACATCGGGCTGCTCCCACGCGTCGAGCACGCGCGCGGCCTCGCCGCGCACGTCGGCGGACGGGTCGTCGCGCAGCGCCGCGACGAACGATGGCACGAGCTCGGGCGCCTCGAGATCGGCGAGTTCGAGCAGCGCGATGCGACGCACCGATGCATCGGCTGCGGCGAGGCGCGCGACGAGCGCGGCCTGATCGGCGTGATCGACAGTTGGCACGCCGGGCAGCGGGAAAGCGGAGGAAGAAGCGGTCATGGAGAAAAGTCGGTGCGGTGAATGGGCAATTGCGCTCAGGCCGCGTCGCGCAGCAGCGCGAGACAGCGGCGCTTGATGTCGATAAACACGGGCTCGGTCGTGCTGTCGTCGGTGCGCAGGTGGCGCGCCGTGTCAGCGCAGCAGGTAAGGGATGTCGACCTTGACCGCGCCGGTCGGGCAGTCGCGTTCGCACGGCATGCAGTACCAGCATTCGTCGAACTGCATGTACGCCTTGCCCTTGGAGACGTCGATCGCGAGCAGGTCGAGCGGGCACACGTCGACGCAGACGGTGCAGCCCTTGTCGGCGATGCACAGCGACTCGTCGATCGTCACGGGCGCGCTGCTGCGCTGGAAGGTGTCGTGCGGGGTATGGGGCATGGCAAGGTTCCTCACAGGGCGGCCGCGGGCGCGGCCGGTTCGCGGATGCGCAACTGCGCGTAGGCGCCGCGTTCGTCGTCGGCAAGCGGCACGACGTACGGTTCGACCGGCCGCTTCTCGCTGCGCATCGCGCCGGCGGCGTCCTTGCGCAGCCACGTGTGGCAGAACCATTCGGCATCGTCGCGGTGCGGAAAATCGACGCGATGGTGGTACAGCCCCCAGCGGCTCTCGGTGCGGAACAGCGATGCGCGCGCGGCCATTTCCGCGCAATCGCGGATCGCGCGCACTTCGGCCGCGCGCATCAGTTCGTGCGGGTTGTTCGCCTTGATTTCTTCGATATCCTCAGTGATTTCGTCAAAACGTTGCAACCCGATTTCCATCTTGCGCGTCACCTTCGGCGGTTGCAGGTAGTCGTTCACCATGCGGCGCAGCTTGTACTCGACCTGCGCCGGCGCCAGGCCGCGCTCGCGCAGCAGCGGCGCGAGCGCGCGGGTGCGCTCGGCATCGACCTGTTCGTCGTCCACCGGCGCGTGTTCGCGGCCGGCCACGTAGTCGGCCGCGTGTTGCCCGGCGAACCAGCCGTACGTAAACGCGCCGAGCATGTAGTTGTGCGGGACGGCCGCCATGTCGCCGGCCGCGTACAGCCCCAGCACGGTCGTCTCCGCGCGCGCATTCACGTACACGCCCGATGCGCTGTGGCCGCTGCAGAAGCCGATCTCGGAGATGTGCATCTCGACCATCTGGCTGCGGTAGTCGGTGCCGCGCCCCGCATGGAAGCGGCCGCGGCTCGGCCGCTCGTTGGTATGCAGGATCTGCTCGATGGTCCGGATCGTTTCCTCCGCGAGATGGTCGAGCTTCAGGAACACGGGACCGTTGCCGCTCTGCAGTTCCTGGTAGAACTCCCACATCATCTGGCCGCTCCAGTAGTCGCATTCGATGAAGCGTTCGCCCTTGCCGTTCGCGGTGAAGCCGCCCAAGGGGCCCGTCACGTACGCGCACGCCGGGCCGTTGTAATCCTTGATCAGCGGATTGATCTGGAAGCATTCGAGGTTCGCGAGCGCGGCGCCCGCGTGATAGGCCATCGCGTAGCCGTCGCCCGCGTTGGTCGGGTTCTCGTACGTGCCCATCAGGTAGCCCGACGCCGGCAGGCCGAGGCGGCCGGCCGCGCCGCAGCAGAGAATCACGGCCTTCGCGCGGATCACGTGGAAATCGGCGGTGCGGCAGTCGAAGCCGAGCACGCCGCTCGCGCGACCCTGCGCGTCGGTCAGCACGCGCGTCGCGACGATCCGGTTCGTGATCGCGATGCGGGCGCGCTTCAGTTGCCGGTACAGCACCTTCTTGATGTCGTGGCCTTCCGGCATCGGCAGCACGTACGAGCCCATGTGGTGGACCTTCTTCACCGCGTAGTCGCCGGTGCCGTCCTTCTCGAACTTCACGCCCCAGCGGTCGAGCTGCTCGATCGTCGCGAAGCTGTGCGTCGCGTATGCGTACACGGCTTCCTGGTCGACGATCCCGTCGTTGGCGATCGTGATCTCGCGCGTGTACTGCTCGGGCGTCGCATGGCCGGGAATCACCGCGTTGTTCAGGCCGTCCATCCCCATCGAGATCGCGCCGCTGCGTTTCACGTTGGCCTTCTCGAGCAGCAGCACGCGCAGCGACGGATCGCGCTCCTTCGCCTTGATGGCCGCCATCGGGCCGGCCGTGCCGCCGCCGACCACGACGATGTCGTATTCATGCACATGGGTATTCATCGCGGGTTCCTTGCAGGTTTGCGCGCCTTCTGCCGGTCGACGCGCAACCGGTACTGGAAGGCGTCGCCGCGGAAGTAGAGGTATTCGTAGTCGAGCGGCGCGCCCGACGCGTCGTGCGTGAGGCGTTCGATACGCAGCACCGGGCTGCTTTCCTCGACGTGCAGCGCGTCGACGATTTCGTCGTCCGCGAGGATCGCGTCGATCGACACGTCGGCATGGCCGAGCGGGATGCCGCAGTCGTTCTCCAGGATCAGGAAGATGTCGCGGGTCGCGAGATCGGCGCCGGCGAGACGCTTGCCGAGCGCTTCCGGCACCCAGGTCTGTTCGAGCGACACGGGTTCGCGGTTCAGCAGCCGCACGCGATGGATCTCGACGAGCGGCGCGCCTTCGGGCACGTTCAGCTTCGTCGCGAGATGGCGATCGGCCTTCACCGTGCGCAGGCTGCGCAACTGGTTGACGATCTCGTAGCCCATCGACGACATCGCCTCCGCGAAGCCCTGCAGCGACGTCACGTTCTGGAACGCCTTCGGCTTCGACACGAACGTGCCCTTGCCGTGCAGCTTGAACAGCAGGCCTTCCTTCTGCAGGTCGCCGAGCGCCTGGCGCACCGTGATGCGGCTGACGTCGAACATCGCGCAGAGCGCGTGCTCGGACGGCATCCGGCTGTGCGGCGCGTAGGTGCCGTCGAGAATGCGCGTGCGCAGCGTGTCCTTGATCTGCACGTAGAGCGGGGCCGCGGACAACGGCACGACGTTGGGTGGGGGCATCGGTCAACTTGTTATGACAAGATGGGGCGAGTGTAGCCAGCGCGAGTGCGTGCCCCAACCAACGATTTCTGATTTCGAATTTCCCGTTGAGGAAAAGTGGGGCGCGCGATCCGACCCTTGCGAGCCGAGCGGATTCGCCCAAAATAAAAAATTCGCGACCCATGCGGCGCGCATGTCGATTTCCCGATGTGCCGCCCGTCGTATCGATATCGACCGGGCAGTGCGCCGCGCCATGCGGCCGGCAGCCGGTTGCCGCGAATGGCGCAACGAACGAGGAGAAGCCACATGACACGCCACATGCCGGATTCCCGATACCGCTGGGTGATCGTCGCCGCGGGCGGCCTGATGGGCTGCGTCGCGATCGGCGCGATGTTTTCGTTGCCGGTGTTCCTGCGGGCTATCGCGCGCGATACGGGCTGGTCGATGACCGGCATCTCCGCCGCGATGACGCTCGGCTTCATCGCGATGGCCTTCGCGAGCCTGGCGTGGGGCAGCCTGTCGGACCGCGTCGGCACGCGGCCGGTCGTCATCGCGGGCGCCGTGCTGCTGTCGGCGAGCCTCGCGCTGGCGAGCCGCGCGCCGTCGCTGCTCGCGTTCCAGCTGACCTTCGGCCTGGCCGTCGGCGGTGCGACGGCCGCGATATTCGCGCCGATGATGGCGTGCGTGACCGGCTGGTTCGACACGCACCGCAGCCTCGCGGTCTCGCTCGTGTCGGCCGGCATGGGGATGGCGCCGATGACGATGGCGCCGCTCGCTGCGTGGCTCGTGTCGGTGCGCGACTGGCGCACGTCGATGCTGCTGATCGCCGCGCTGGCGGCCGTCGTGATGATTCCGGTGTCGCTGCTGGTGCGCCGGGCGCCCGCGCTCGATCCCGAATCCGCGCACGCGGCGGCTGCGCCGGCGTCCGCCGGCGCGCCCGCCGCGATGTCGGTCGCGGATGCGCTGCGCTCGCCGCAGTTCATGGTGCTCGTGCTGACCAACTTCTTCTGCTGCGCGACGCATTCGGGCCCGATCTTCCATACGGTCAGCTACGCGGTGACCTGCGGGATTCCGCTGATCGTCGCGGTGTCGATCTACAGCGTCGAAGGACTCGCGGGCATGGGCGGCCGGATCGCGTTCGGGATCCTCGGCGACCGGCTCGGCGCGAAGCGCATGCTGGTGGCGGGGCTGCTCGCGCAGGCGCTCGGCGCGCTCGGCTACTACTTCGTGCGCACGCTCGACGGCTTCTACGCGGTCGCGACGCTGTTCGGTTTCATCTATGCGGGCGTGATGCCGCTGTATTCCGTGCTCGCGCGCGAGAATTTCCCGCTGCGGATGATGGGCACCGTGATCGGCGGCTGCGCGATGGCCGGCAGCCTCGGGATGGCCGCGGGCCCGGTCGCCGGCGGCCTGATCGTCGATGCGTTCGGCAGCTATGGCCGGCTGTACCTCGGCTCGTTCGCGATCGGGATCGGCGCGTTCCTGATCGCGACGATGTTCCGCCCGTTCGCGAAGGCGCGGCCGGAAACCGTGGCTGCGTAATCGGGCAGCGGAAGCGACGCGCGTCGCATTTTCACGCGATCGACGGCGGCCGGCCGCATCGACGTGGATAAAAAATGGGCCCGGATACGCGTTCCATTTGCACGCGTCCAAACCGCGCTCAGCCTGCTGCTGCGCAGCAGAGCGGCAACTGACGGCGATCGGCGCGCATGCGCGGCGATTCGGCCCCTAAAACCACAATATCGAGCATGTATTCGAAGGGCCTGTCATACCGGCGTCACCCTGCTAGAATTCGCCCTGCCGCATTGTTCCGATTGACTGATGAGACTGCTTGACGCCCTGGTCGAACAACGTATTGCCGCCGCCGCCGCGCGGGGCGAGTTCGACGATTTGCCGGGTACCGGCGCGCCGCAGGCGCTGGATGACGACCTGCTCGTGCCCGAGGAGGTGCGGGTGGCCAACCGTATCCTGAAGAACGCGGGCTTCGTGCCGCCGGCCGTCGAGCAACTGCGCGCGCTGCGCAACCTGCACGACGAAGTGCAGGCGGTCAGCGACCGTGCCGCGCGTTGCCGGCTGCAGGCGAAGATCCTCGCGCTCGACATGGCGCTCGAATCGCTGCGCGGCGGCCCGATGGTGATGCCGCGGGACTACTGCCGGCGCATCGCGGAACGCCTGTGCGAGCGCGGGCTCGACGACGCGCCCGCCGAAGCGGGGACGATGTGACGTCCGACGCGCTGCACGACGCAGCACGCTCTGCAGCCGCCGCGGCCGCTGACCCCGCCGCCGATTCTCCCGTTCACGAAACCGCGCCCGTCGCGGCGCGCGACCTCCATTTCATGCGTCTTGCGCAGGCTGCCGCCGAAGAGGCGCGCGCGGCCGGCGAAGTGCCGGTCGGCGCGGTGCTCGTGCGCGGCGACGAAGTGATCGCCCGCGGCTTCAACCATCCGATCGGCGGGCACGACCCGTCCGCGCATGCCGAAATGGCCGCGCTGCGCATGGCCGCGCAGCAGCTGCAGAATTACCGGATGCCCGGCTGCGAGCTGTACGTGACGCTCGAGCCGTGCCTGATGTGCGCAGGCGCGATCATGCACGCGCGCATCGCGCGGGTCGTCTACGGCGCGGCCGACCCGAAGACGGGCGCGTGCGGCAGCGTGATCGATGCCTTCGCGAATCCGCAACTGAATCACCACACCGAAGTGACCGGCGGCGTGCTCGCCGACGAGTGCGGCGCCGCGCTGAAGTCGTTCTTCGCCGAGCGCCGTCGCGCGCTGCGCGAAGCGCGGCTTGCCCGCGACGCCGAATCCGGCGCGTCATAGGCCGCCGCTCGCCGCGCCCGGCGTCCCGGGCGCGCACGGTTTTCGTGAACCGGACACGGTTCGGTCCCTCTAAGCAGGTTTGACGATCCCGACACCTTTCGCCATGTCCTTCCAGCCCGCCGCGTCCTACACCATCCGCCTGCTGGCGCCGTCCGGCTATCCGCACGACCCCGACGCGATCAACCGCGCGCTCGAGCGCCTCAGCACCGCGCAGCAGCGCATCGAGAACATCGAGGCGACGCAGCGGCGCTTCCAGCGTTTCGGCGGCACCGACGGCGAGCGGGCAGGCGACCTGAACCGCCTCGCCGATCCGGAACGGCCGCTGCCGGACATCGCGCTCGCGGTGCGCGGCGGCTACGGCGCCGCGCGCATCCTGCACGGGCTCGACTATCGCGGGCTCGAACGCCGGTTGCGCGACCAGCCGGTCGCGCTCGTCGGTCACAGCGACTTCACGGCGATTCAACTGGCGCTGTACGCGAAGGCGCGCATCAAGACGTTCGGCGGCCCGATGCTGTCGGCCGACTTCGGCGCGGAAACGCCCAGCGACTTCACGATGCAGCATTTCTGGCAGACGCTGACGCAGTCGAGCACGACGATCGTCGCCGACGCACCGCAGGTGCAGACGGTGAACGTGACGGGCACGCTGTGGGGCGGCAACCTCGCGATCCTCACGTCGCTGGTCGGCACGCCGTACATGCCCGACATCGAAGGCGGCATCCTGTTCATCGAAGACGTCAACGAGCAGCCGTTCCGGATCGAGCGGATGATCTATCAACTGCACCTGTCGGGGCTGCTCGCGCGGCAGCAGGCGCTCGTGCTCGGCCAGTTCACCGGCGCGCGGCCGTTCGAGTACGACAACGGCTACGACATGCAGGCGATGATCGATCAGGTGCGCGCGGTGATGGGCATCCCGGTCATCACGGGGCTCCAGTTCGGTCACGTGCCCGACCTGTTGACGCTGCCGTTCGGGGCACAGGCGCAACTGGTCGCGAATGCGCACGGGTTCCGGCTCACGTTGTCCGACTATCCGCATCTCGGCTGATGCCGGCGCGATCGATCGAAAGGCGGGCTTCCCGCCTTTTTTTTATGTAGATGTGCAACTAACGGTCCGCGTTTTTCGTCGACACCAACACGATCGTCACGCGTTTTTGCACCATTTTTGTCAACAAAATGACCGGGCGGGTATACGACGAGAACGGCCCCCGTCTTGCCTGTCAGGACTGTCATGCATGGATTTCGTGCGCGCCGCACCGAATGGAGACACCCCGGCGCACGCCGATTGTGCGAAATCCTGAAAAAGAATTGTTGACAATCTTTATGTCCACCCTAGGATGAGGACCATCACACGATGCAGATCATGAACGAGCCCGATTCCTCTCCGTCCGGTGCGGCCAGCCCCGAAGCGATCGCCGAGCGGATCCGCACCGCGATCCTCGAGCATCGGCTCGCGCCCGGCGCGAAGCTGACGGAGGCGCAGCTCTGCGACGTGTTCGGCGTGAAGCGCGGGACGATCCGCCAGGCGCTCGCGCAGCTCGCGACCGACAAGCTGGTCGATCTGGAGCCGAACCGCGGCGCATTCGTCGCGAGCCCGACGCTGCAGGACGTGCACGAAGTGTTCGAGATGCGCCGGATCATCGAGCTGGCCGTGGTCGAGCGGCTCGCGACCGGCCCCGGCGCCAGGCGGCTGAAGGGCGTCGCGGCGCTGATCGACAAGGAACGCAAGGCGTTCGAGCGGCACGACTTCGCGGCATGGATCCGGTTGTCGGGCGAATTCCATACGGCGCTCGCGACGCTGATGGGCAATGCGACGCTCAGCGAGTGCCTCGAAGGGCTCGTCGCACGCTCGACGCTGATGTCGGCGCTGTACGAATCGCACGGGCGCAGCCCGTGCTCGTGCGACGACCACGACGAGATCCTCGCCGCGCTGGAGGCGGGCGATCCGAAGCAGGCGGTGACGCTGATGGCGCGCCACCTGCAGCATGTCGAACTGAAGATGCTGGACCGGCCCGCGCAAGGGCAGGTCGATTTGCGCGAAGTGTTCGGCGGCGCCTGAGCGGCGACGCGAACCCGGCCGCGCGCCACACGACGAGAGCAATGCAGGCCTGCGGCGTTTGCCGCGGGCCGCGGGTCCGACTCCGGGCGATGATCCGGGGCGATATCGATGACGGTGGAGCGGCCTTGCGGCCGCGTCAAGGAGAAGTCATGGCTCAGTTCAGTGTGGCGCACGACAGCGCCTATCCGGCGGAAGAAGGCGGCGAGGGCGGCGGTCCGGCACTGCCGGACGGTTACAGCGAACGTTTGTACAACGAAGATTTGGCACCCCTGAAGAATCAGACATGGGGCTCTTACAACATCTTCGCGTTCTGGATGTCGGACGTGCACAGCGTCGGCGGCTACGTGTTCGCGGGCAGCCTGTTCGCGCTCGGGCTGACAAGCTGGCAGGTGCTGATCGCGCTGATCGTCGGCATCGGCCTCGTGAACGCGCTGTGCAACCTGATCGCGCGGCCGAGCCAGCAGATCGGCGTGCCGTATCCGGTCGCGTGCCGCGCGACCTTCGGCGTGCTCGGCGCGAACGTGCCGGCCGTGATCCGCGGGCTGATCGCGATCGCGTGGTACGGCATCCAGACCTATCTCGCGTCGAGCGCGCTCGTGATCGTCGTGCTGAAATTCTTCCCGCAATGGCTGCCGTATGCGGACGTTCATCGCTACGGCTTCCTCGGGCTGTCGGCGGTCGGCTGGGCCGGCTTCATGCTGCTGTGGGTGCTGCAGGCGTTCGTGTTCTGGAACGGGATGGAGACGATCAAGAAGTTCATCGACTTCGCGGGCCCGGCCGTCTATGTCGTGATGTTCATCCTCGCCGGATACATGGTATGGCGCGCGGGCTGGCGCAACATCGGCATCAATCTCGGCGGCGTCAAGTATCACGGCGCGGAAGTGATTCCGGTGATGATCACCGCCGTGTCGCTCGTCGTGTCGTACTTCTCCGGGCCGATGCTGAACTTCGGCGATTTCTCGCGCTACTGCCGCTCGTTCGGCGACGTGAAGCGCGGCAATTTCTGGGGGCTGCCCGTCAACTTTCTCGCGTTCTCGCTCGTCACGGTGATCACTACCGCCGCGACGCTGCCGGTGTTCGGCGAACTGATCACCGACCCGGTCGCGACGGTCGGCCGCATCGACCATCCGACCGCGGTGATCCTCGGTGCGCTGACCTTCACGATCGCGACGATCGGCATCAACATCGTCGCGAACTTCGTGTCGCCGGCGTTCGACTTCTCGAACGTCGCGCCGCGCCTGATCAGCTGGCGCGCGGGCGGGATGCTCGCGGCGGTCGCATCGATCTTCATCACGCCGTGGAATCTGTTCAACAACCCGGCCGTGATCCACTACACGCTCGACGTGCTCGGCGCGTTCATCGGCCCGCTGTACGGCGTGCTGATCGCCGATTTCTACCTCGTCAAGCGCGGCCGCCTCGTGCGCGACGACCTGTACACGATGTCGGAAAGCGGCGCCTACTGGTACACCGGCGGCGTGAACCGCCGTGCGCTGGCCGCGCTGCTGCCGGCCGCGGTGATCGCGGTTGTCTGCGTGATGGTGCCGGGCTGGCAGGCCCTCGCGAATTTCTCGTGGTTCATCGGCGCGGGGCTCGGCTTCGTGTTCTATCGGCTGCTCGCGAGCGCGAAGGCGTGAGGAGCATGCGATGAAGATCCGACTGATCAATCCGAATACGACGCAGCGGATGACCGATGCGATGGGCCGCTGCGCACGCGAGGTCGCGGCTGCCGGCACGGAGATCGTGGCCGTGAGTCCGCCGATGGGGCCGCCGTCGATCGAAGGCTATTACGACGAGGCGCTCGCGACGCCTGGCCTGCTTGCCGAGGTCGCGCGTGGCGAGCGCGACGGCTGCGACGCGTACGTGATCGCGTGTTTCGGCGATCCGGGCCTCTACGCGGCGCGCGAGCTTGCGCGCGGGCCGGTGATCGGCATCGCCGAGGCCGCGATGCATGCGGCGAGCGTGCTCGCGCCGGGCTTCTCGGTCGTCACGACGCTCGCGCGCACCTGCGGGATGGCATGGCACCTCGCGGAGCGCTACGGGATGAAGCGGTTCTGCCGCAACGTGCGCGCGACCGACGTCGCGGTGCTCGAACTCGACCGGCCCGGCTCGGCCGCGCGCCGGATCATCGTCGACGAATGCCGGCGCGCGCTCGACGAGGACGGCGCCGACGCGATCGTGCTCGGCTGCGCGGGGATGGCCGAATTCGCGCACGAGATCGAGCAGCAGATCGGCGCGCCGGTGGTCGAGGGCGTCACGGCGGCCGTGAAGTGGGCCGAGGCGCTCGTTGCGCTGCGACTCGCAACCGCGAAGCGCGGCGATTATGCGCGGCCGCTGCCGAAGCGCTACGACGGCGAATTCGCACGCTTCAGCCCGCCGGGCGGGGATGCGGCGGAGCCTCCGCCGAATTTGCCGCAATCGCACATACACACCGTCTGACATGCACTATCTGCGCCGCTGTATGGGCGCGTATCAACGTTTTCGCTACACTGGGCCGTCATCGCATCGGCTCGCGGGGCCGGCCCACGGCACCGCGCGGTCGATGCGAACCCATTATTCCAGCCCGCTCTCGTTGCATTCCGAACCATGTCACTCGATCCCAACTATCCTCGCGACCTGATCGGCTACGGCCGCCATCCCGTGCAGGCGAACTGGCCCGGGCGCGCCCGCGTCGCCGTGCAATTCGTGCTGAACTACGAGGAGGGCGGCGAGAACTGCGTGCTGCACGGCGATCCGGGCTCCGAGCAGTTCCTGTCCGAAATCGTCGGCGCGGCCGCGTATCCGGACCGCCACATGAGCATGGAGTCGATCTACGAATACGGGTCGCGGGCCGGCGTGTGGCGCATCCTGCGCGAATTCGAGAAGCGCGGGCTGCCGCTGACGGTATTCGGCGTCGGCATGGCGATCGAGCGTCATCCGGAGCTCGCGCGGGCATTCGTCGAGCTCGGCCATGAAATCGCGTGCCACGGCTGGCGCTGGATTCACTACCAGAGCATGACGCCGGAACTCGAAGCCGAGCACATGCGCCTCGGGATGGAAGCGATCGAGCGCGTGACGGGCGAGCGTCCGCTCGGCTGGTACACGGGCCGCGACAGCCCCAACACGCATCGCCTCGTCGCCGAATACGGCGGCTTCCTGTACGACTCGGACAACTACGGCGACGACCTGCCGTTCTGGATGGACGTCGAGGTGTCGGGCGGCCGCACGTCGCCGCAACTGATCGTGCCGTACACGCTCGACACGAACGACATGCGCTTCGCGACGCCGCAGGGCTTCAACACCGGCGACCACTTCTTCCAGTACCTGCGCGACGCGTTCGACGTGCTGTACGCGGAGGGCGACGAAGCGCCGAAGATGCTGTCGATCGGCATGCATTGCCGGCTGCTCGGCCGGCCGGGCCGGTTCCGCGGGCTGCAGCGGTTCCTCGATCACATCGAGCAGCACGATCGCGTATGGGTGACGCGCCGTGTCGATATCGCGCGTCACTGGCGTGAACATCATCCGTATCAGCCCAATCATCGAAACGAAGGGAAAGCATGAAGGCGATGCGCTACACGTTGGAACAACTGAATACGATGGCGCCGAGCGCATTCGTCGCGGCGCTGTCGGGGATCTTCGAACATTCGCCGTGGGTGGCCGAGGTCGCCGCGGGCAAGCGGCCGTTCGCGAGCATCGACGCGCTGCACGAGACGATGTCGGACGCGGTGGAAACCGGCGGCGAAGCGCGCCAGCTCGCGCTGATCAACGCCCACCCGGAGCTGGCCGGCAAGGCCGCCGTGCGCGGCGAGCTGACGGCCGAATCGACCCGCGAGCAGAGCGGCGCGGGCCTCGACCAGTGCACGCAGGAAGAATTCGACAAGCTGCTGACGCTGAACCGCACGTATCGCGAGAAATTCGGCTTCCCGTTCATCCTCGCGGTGCGCGGCTATGACCGCCACGGCATCATCGCGAACTTCGAGTCGCGCGTGAATCATTCGCGCGACGACGAGCTGCGTGCGAGCCTTGACCAGATCTACCGGATCGCGCGCTTTCGCCTCGACGACCTGATCGACGCCTGACACCGCCGCCTGACACCGCAATACGGCCCGCTGCGTCGCGGCGGTCCGATCGTCTCACTGAAACAAGGAAACATCATGGCTGTTCCGCTTCTCGATCCGAACGCACCCGATTTCACGCGGCGCTACGTGAATCTTGCCGACCCGCGTCTCGGTGCGCAGGCGCTCGAGGCCAGCGACGATTTCTTCGCGCCGAAGGACCGGATGCTGAACCCCGAGCCGGCCGTCTTCATCCCCGGCAAGTATGACGACCACGGCAAGTGGATGGACGGCTGGGAAACGCGCCGCAAGCGCACGACCGGCTATGACTGGTGCATCGTCAAGCTTGCGCGCCCGGGCGTGATCAAGGGCTTCGACATCGACACGAGCCACTTCACCGGCAACTTCCCGCCGGCCGCATCGATCGAGGCCGCGTTCGTGGCCGACGGCGCGCCGACGCACGCGACCGAGTGGGTCGAAATCGTCCCGTCGACGACGCTGCAAGGCAACAGCCATCACTACGTCGAAGCGAGCGACGCGCGCGCGTTCACGCATCTGCGCGTGAACATCTATCCGGACGGCGGCATCGCGCGCCTGCGCGTGTACGGCCAGCCGCAGCTCGACTGGGCCGGCGCGAGCGCGACCGAGCAGTTCGACCTCGCGGCGACGGAAAACGGCGGTTACGTGGTGGCGGCGAACAACCAGCACTTCGGCGTCGCGTCGAACCTGTTGCTGCCGGGCCGCGGCGTGAACATGGGCGACGGCTGGGAAACCCGCCGCCGCCGCGAGCCGGGCAACGACTGGGCGATCATCGCGCTCGCGCAGCCGGGCGTGATCCGCAAGATCGAAGTCGATACCGCGTTCTTCAAGGGCAACTACCCGGATCGCTGCTCGATCCAGGCCGCGTATGTATCGGGCGGCACCGACAGCTCGCTGATCACGCAGTCGATGTTCTGGCCGGTGCTGCTCGGCGAACAGAAGCTGCAGATGGACAAGCAGCACTACTTCGAACGGGAGATCGCGTCGCTCGGTCCCGTCACGCACGTGCGACTGAACATCATTCCGGACGGCGGCGTGTCGCGCCTGCGTCTGTGGGGGACGCTCGACAAATGAAGACGCTTGTCATCGAACCGCTGACCAGGGAAGCGTTTGCGCCGTTCGGCGACGTGATCGAAACGGCAGGGGCGAAGCAGATCCCGATCAACCTCGGCACGACGATCCGCTTTCACGATCTCGCGAAAGTCGACGTGACCGATGAGGGCGGCCGCCCGCTCGTCAACCTGTTCCGCGGCCAGCCGCGCACGCTGCCGTTCGAAGTGAAGATGCTGGAGCGACATCCGCTCGGCAGCCAGGCGTTCGTGCCGCTGAACGACCAGCCGTATCTCGTCGTCGTCGCGCCCGCGGGCGAGCTCGATCCGGCGAAGATCCGCGCGTTCGTGACGCGCGGCTGGCAGGGCGTGAACTATGCGAAGGGCGTGTGGCATCACCCGCTGATCGCGTTGGGTGGCGTCAGCGATTTCATCGTCGTCGATCGCGGCGGGGACGGGCTGAACCTGAACGAGCAGGATCTGCAGGAGTCGCAGTGGCTCACCGAGGATGCGCTCGATGCGGTGACGGCCTGAGTCAGGCTGATCGTCCGTCTGTCGAAACCCGCGCGGCCTGCGCGGGTTTTTTATATGCACTCGTTGGCTCGCTCGCGAATCAGGTTGCCGCGGCCTTGCGCATATTGCGCGAACCGTTGCCGCCGCGCTGCCGATTCGCGACCGGCGCATGTTGCGCCATCAGCTCGGCGACCCAGTCGACGAACACGCGCAGCTTCGCGCTGACGTGCCGGTTCGGCGGGAACGCGACATACATCGGCATCGGTTCGAGTTGCCATGGTTCGAACAGCGGCACCAGTTCGCCGCTCGCGCGATACGCGGCGGCCATGTAGTCGGGCAGCCACAGGATGCCGAGCCCCGCGAGGCCGGCTTCGAGGTACGCATTGCCGTCGTCGACCGCGAGCACGTAGCGCCCGCGCACATTGACCTGCTCGCCGTCGCGCTCCATCGCGAACGGCAGCGTCTTGCCGGTGCGCGCCCACAGAAAGCCGACGACCCGATGATGCGTATCTTCGAGTTCGGCCGGATGCGACGGCGTGCCGGCGCGCGCGAGATAGGCGGGCGACGCGTACACGCCGAGCCGCAGGTCGCCGATGCGGCGCGCGACCAGTGCGCGGTCGGTCGGTTCGCCGCCGCGCACGACGCAATCGACGTTCTCGCCGATCACGTCGACCACGCGGTCGCTCACGCCCATGTCGAGCTGGATGTCCGGATAGCGCGCATGGAACGCGGGCAGCGCGGGGATCAGGATCAGGCGCGCGAACGGAGTCGGCACGTCCACGCGCAGCCGCCCGCGCGGCGACGCCGACGCCGCGGACAGGCTCGTTTCGGCATCGTCCATGTCGGCCAGCAGCCGCACGACGCGCTCGTAGTACGCGGCGCCGTCGGCGGTGACGACGACCTTGCGCGTCGTGCGGTTGAACAGCTTCACGCGCAGCCGCGCTTCGAGCTGTTGCACCAGTTGCGTGACGGTGGTGCGGCTCATGTGCAGCGTGTCGGCTGCCTTCGTGAAGCTGCCGGCTTCCACCACGCGGGCGAACGCCTGCATTGCGTCGAATCGATCCATCGGTCGGAGCTCCGCGTCGGTCGCAGATTGTTTGGAACGCGCAAACAGTGTTGGACAGAGTTGCCGGTTTATCCGCCGCGCAACGGTTCTTAAAGTGCCTCCATCGTTGATGCAAGGGCATGTCGCCCGACAAGACCGATGGAGGTGTCGAATGGCAAAGCGTAGCGTAGTTTTTCCGCCGGGTCGCCAGGCGCTGTATGACCGCAACCGTTATTCGCCGGGGCTGCGCTCGAACGGCTTCCTGTTCGTATCCGGGCAGGTCGGCAGCCGCGAGGACGGCTCGCCCGAGCCGGAACTGGGCGCGCAGGTTCGTCGCGCGTTCGACAACCTGAATGCGGTGCTGCGCGCGGCCGGCTGCACGTTCGACGATGTCATCGACGTGACGGTGTTCCTCGTCGACCCCGAAGCGACGTTCGAGCGGGTCTGGGAGATCGTCCCCGAATACTGGGGCGACGCACCGCATCCGACGCTGACCGCCGTCGGCGTGACCTGGCTGTACGGGTTTCAGTTCGAGATCAAGGCGATCGCGCGGTTGCCGGAGACGGTCGACGGGTGAGCGGGGCGCGTCGTGCGACCGTTCGACGTGAGCGTCGACGTGGCGCCCGCGCTCGCGGACGAAGTCGCGATGGCGCACGTGTAGCGCGTGCTATCGTGCCCGCATCGCCACCACATGACGTCCGGTTCCCGGCGCGATCTTCCGATGAGCCAGCCTGAAAACGACCTCGCGGTCCTGCTGCGCACGATGCAGCCCGAACTGCATCCGGGTGCATTCGCATTCATCGCGCTACCGCACGCCGCAGACGTATCGTTATCCGAAGTGATTGCGACGTTCCGCGAAGCGGAGGGGGTGACGGTCGTGGTCGACGAGGAGACGGCCGCGCGCCGCGGCTGGCCGGTGCTGTTCCGCGCCGCGTGGATCACGCTGACCGTGCATTCCGACCTCGCGGCCGTCGGCCTCACGGCCGCGTTCGCGCGGGCGCTCGGCGCGGCTGGCATCAGCTGCAACGTGATGGCCGCCGCTTACCACGATCACATCTTCGTGCCGTTCGTCGACGGCCCGCGTGCACGCGATGTACTCGTCGCACTGCAGCGCGACGCGATGCGCGGCTGACACGCGAATGGCATTCCTCCGCGTGGGAAAAAAACGGGCCCGTGTGACCGGGCCCGCGAACGGAGAGAATGGCGCCGGCGAATGACTTCCGGCGCCCGGCGGGCGGCTTACTTGACCGCGCCGCCCTCGAACCAGGCGGCGAGCTTCGTCCGCTCGTCGTCGGTCATGTGCGTGACGTTGCCGATCGGCATCGCCTTCAGGCGCACGGCCTGGTCGTAGATGCGCTGCGCGTTCTTCGACACTTCGTCCGGCGTATCGAACATCACGCCCGCCGGTGCGCTGCCCATCAGCGTCGGCTTGGCCGAGTGACACTCGACGCAGCGCTGCTGCAGGATCGGCATGATGTCGTTGATCGCGATCTTCGGTGCGTTGGCCGCTTGCGCTTCCGGCGCGACCGGTTTTGGCATCGTCCACACCAGCGCGCCCGACAGCAGCGCGACGCCGCCGATCGGCAGGTACCACAGCTGCTTGCCGCGGTGACGCATCACGAAGAACTGGCGAATCAGCGCGCCGGCCAGCATGATCAGCACGAGCACGACCCAGTTGAACTTGTTCGTGTACGTCATCGCATAGTGGTTCGACAGCATCGCGAACACGACCGGCAGCGTGAAGTACGTGTTGTGCACCGAACGCTGCTTGCCGCGCTTGCCGTAGATCGGGTTCGGTTCCTCGCCCTTGAGCATCTTGTCGACCATCTTGCGCTGGCCCGGGATGATCACGAAGAACACGTTCGCCGACATGATCGTCGCGAGCATCGCGCCGACGATCAGGTAGGCGGCTCGGCCCGAGAAGATGTGGCACGCGAGGTACGCGGCGGCGACGACGTACAGGCCGACGCAGATGCCGAGCACGCGGTCGTTGGTGCCGAGCAGGCGACACAACGAGTCGTACACGATCCAGCCGGCCGCTAGGAAGCCGAGTGCGGACGCGACGGCGACGACCGGGCCCATGTCGAGCACGTTCTTGTCGATCAGGTACGTGTTCGGCGCAAGCAGGTACAGCACGAAGAACAGCGTGAAGCCCGACAGCCACGTCGTGTACGACGGCCACTTCGACCAGTGCAGGTCATCGGGCATTTCCGGTGGCGCGACCGTGTATTTCTGCATGTTGTAGAAACCGCCGCCGTGGACGTGCCACAGCTCGCCGAACACCCCGCGCTTGCGCTGGTTCGGGTCGGTCGGCGGTTTCAGGCTGTTGTCGAGCGCGACGAAATAGAACGACTCGCCGATCCACGCAATGGCGACGATGACGTGCAGCCATCGCAGTGCGAGGTTCAGCCAGTCGGTGATGAAGCCTTCCATGAAACTCCTCCAGACTCAGATCGTTTGTCTTGATGCAGGTGCTGATTCGAATGTCAGCTGCCGCGATAAGTGCTGTACGACCACGGCGACACGAGCAGCGGCACGTGGTAGTGCGAGCCGACGTCGGCGATGCCGAAGCGCAGCACGACGCGGTCGACGAAGCGGGGTTCGGGCACCTTCACGCCGAGCGCCGCGAAGTAGTCGCCGGCATGGAACACGAGTTCGTATTCGCCGGCGGCGAGTGCCGCGCCTTCGAGCAGCGGTTCGTCGCAGCGGCCGTCGCTATTGGTCAGCACGGTCTTGATCGCGCGGCGCGATTCGCCGTCCAGCGCGTAGAGGTCCACCTTGATGGCGGCGCCGGGGCGACCGTGCGCCGTATCGAGTACGTGGGTAGTGAGCTTTCCCATTCGTTGTTCCTTGTGTGAATGCGAGGTTCGGCGGCGACTCGATCCATGACTGTGCGGCGGATCGAGGCTCCACGTCACGTGGCTACATACCCGTCGGCGAGCGTGAAGCGAGCGCCGTGCAGGCATTGTAAAAAGGTTCCCCGTGCAAATACGTGCGCGATATCGAAGATAATGCGCCGCGCATGAGCGGCTGTCGACGGCCCGCCGGACAGGGCCGAGCGCACCGATGCCGGGCACGCGCGGGGCGTCGGGCGGCGTACCATACCGAATCCCTGAAGCACGGTATTCGCGATCGTGTATTGTGTGCGGCGCGCGCTTGGGCGATCCTCCCGCCGTGCGCGTCGGCCGGTGGCCGCGCGTACCCCGAAGACGGCGAGCACGCCGGGTAACCGGGCCAGGGCGTTCGAACGGACGCAGGCACCGGGGCGTGCCGCGATTCAGCGTTCGAACGGCTGTGTGACCGCTTCCAGGACAGCCCCTGGAGCCAGACCGACGCGGAGAACGCATGAATCTCGAGCAGCACGCCGGCGCACGCGCGCCGACCCCTTCCTCATCCCGCCCGAGGACCCTGCTGGTCAAGCACGCCGACGTGCTCGTGACCATGGACGACACGCGCCGCGAACTGCGCGACGCGGGGCTCTACATCGAAGACAACCGGATCGTCGCGGTCGGCCCGAGCGCCGAGCTGCCCGACACGGCCGACGAAGTGCTCGACCTGCGCGGCCACCTCGTGATCCCGGGGCTCGTGAACACGCACCATCACATGTACCAGAGCCTCACGCGCGCGGTGCCGGCCGCGCAGAACGCCGAACTGTTCGGCTGGCTGACGAACCTGTACCGGATCTGGGCGCACCTGACGCCCGAGATGATCGAGGTGTCGACGCTCACCGCGATGGCCGAGCTGCTGCAGTCGGGCTGCACGACGTCGAGCGACCATCTGTACATCTACCCGAACGGCAGCCGGCTCGACGACAGCATCGGCGCCGCGCAGCGGATCGGCATGCGCTTTCATGCGAGCCGCGGCGCGATGAGCGTCGGCCAGCGCGACGGCGGGCTGCCGCCCGATTCGGTCGTCGAGCGCGAGCCCGACATCCTGCGCGACGCGCAGCGCCTGATCGAGACCTATCACGACGACGGCCGCTACGCGATGCTGCGTGTGGTGGTCGCGCCGTGCTCGCCGTTCTCGGTGAGCCGCGAGCTGATGCGCGACGCGGCCGTGCTCGCGCGCGAATACGGCGTGTCGCTGCACACGCACCTCGCGGAGAACGTCAACGACATCGCGTACAGCCGCGAGAAGTTCGGGATGACGCCCGCCGAATATGCGGAAGATCTCGGCTGGGTCGGCCACGACGTGTGGCATGCGCACTGCGTGCAGCTCGACGATGCGGGCATCGGCCTGTTCGCGCGCACCGGCACGGGGGTCGCGCATTGCCCGTGCTCGAACATGCGATTGGCGTCCGGCATCGCGCCGGTGAAGAAGATGCGGCTCGCGGGCGTGCCGGTCGGGCTTGGCGTGGACGGTTCCGCGTCGAACGACGGCGCGCAGATGGTGGCCGAGGTACGTCAGGCGCTGCTGCTGCAACGGGTCGGTTTCGGGCCCGACGCGATGACCGCGCGCGAAGCGCTCGAGATCGCGACGCTCGGCGGTGCGAAGGTGCTGAACCGCGACGACATCGGCGCGTTGAAGCCGGGCATGGCCGCGGATTTCGCCGCGTTCGACCTGCGTCAGCCGCTGTTCGCGGGCGCGCTGCACGATCCGGTCGCGGCGCTCGTGTTCTGCGCGCCGTCGCAGACGGCGTACACGGTGGTGAACGGGAAGCTGGTGGTGCGGGAAGGGCGCCTTGCGACGCTCGATCTGCCGCCGGTGATCGAGCGTCACAACGCGCTGGCGCAAGCACTCGTGGAAGCGTCGCGCTGACGCGTCGGCGGGGAGGTCGCGCCGCACGTCGCGCGGCCGTTGCCGTCACACCCGCCGCGCAACGGCGTGCCCGGCGGGCGCGTGGCGCGCGCCGTATGCGATTACGCCTCGATCAGCGTGCGGGTGGCCTCGGCGACGAGGCTGCGCAGCCAGCGCACTTCGTCGGAGTAATGGCAGCGCTCGTGCCACAGCTGGTAGTACTGCATCGGCGGGAAGTCGAGCGGCGCCGGCACGACGGACAGCGGCAGGAACTTCGCGTAGTGATCGGCGAACAGCCGCGTGGTCGTGAAGATCAGGTCCGACTTCACGAGCACGTAAGGCGCGAGGTTGAAGTACGGCAGCGTGACGACCACGTGGCGCTTGAGCCGTTCGCGCGCGAGATGCACATCGATCGCGCCGCGCTGGCCGACCGAGTACGGCGTCGGCGCGAGATGCGGCGCGTTCAGGTACTGGTCGAGCGTGAGCCCGCCGCGCTTCGCGAACGGATGCGTGTTGCTCATCAGGCAGACGATTTCGTCGACGAACAGGTTCGACAGGTGCAGCTGCTCGGGCGGTTCGGGCCAGTTGCCGACGACGATGTCGAGCTTGCCGTCTTCCAGCGCGAGCTCGTAGTCGAACGCGGGGCCGAGCGAATGGAACTCGAGCGTCGCATTCGGCGCGGCCAGGCGGAAGCGTTCGACGACGGTCGGTACGAACAGCACGTTCAGGTAATCGGGGCAGCCGATCCGGTAGCAGCGGATCGACGTGGCCGGGTCGAAGTTGTGCTGCTGAAACTTGATGCGCTCGATTTCGCGCAGCGCGTTCTGCACGGGCTCGAGCAGGCGCAGCCCGTATTCGGTCGGCACCATGCCGGATTTGCCGCGCACCAGCAGCGGATCGCCGGTGATGTCGCGCAGGCGGCGCAGCGCGGCGCTGATCGCCGGTTGCGATTGGTTCAGTTTGACGGCCGCGCGCGTGACGCTGCGCTCCATCAACAAGGTGTGCAAGACGCGCAAGAGGTACGTGTCGATCGCCTCGCGTTGCTGACTCATGTTATCTCCGGTTTATATGGCTGGGCTGATCGAGGAATGGGGTGGGTATATCGTTTTTAATATGAACGAAAATCAGCGTCAAGAGATGGATACCCGCGGCTACCCGCCGGCCGGGCCTCGACAAGGGGCCGGAACGGGGCGAAATGCAGGCGAGCGCAGCGCCGCACGGATGCGCATTGCACGCATCCGGTGGTGGGGCGTCGCGTGGCGCGTGCGGCGCGTCAGTCGTCGATACGCATGCCGACCTTCAGCGTGACCTGCCAGTGCACGACCTGGTCGCCTTCGATGTGGCCGCGCGTTTCGGTCACCTGGAACCAGTGCAGGTTGTGCAGCGTCTTGCCGGCTTTCGAGATCGCGTTGCGGATCGCGTCGTCGCTCGATTGCTGCGACGAACCGGTCAGTTCGATCAGCTTGTACACGTGGTCGCTCATGATGCGCTCCCTGGGATATCGGTCTGTATTGCCGGGGCAACGCGCGGTCCCGAAGCGGTTCCGCTACGGTTCCGCTACGGTTCCGCTACGGTCCCGCTACGGTCCCGCTACGGTCCCGTGCATGCCCGGCTTCTTGAGTGATAGGTATGATGGGCGGCAACTGCAACCCATATCGGAGATGAGGCGCATCGTGGAGGTCGGATTTTGCGGACCAGGATTGATGGGCGCGCCGATGATTCGGCATTTGCTGGCGGCCGGGCATCGCGTGAGCGTATGGAATCGCTCGCGCGACAAGGCCGACGCGCTGGTGAAGGACGGCGCGCAGGTGGCGGGCATGCCGCACGAGCTGGCCGAGCGCGTCGAGACGGTGTTCGTGTGCGTGCTCGACGGCCGGGCGGTCGGCGACGTCGTGTTCGGCGAGCACGGGCTGCTTTCCGGCGACGCGAACGCGCGCCGCCTGCGACGCATCGTCGATCATTCGAGCATTCCGCCCGCCGCCACGCGCGACTACGCGGCGCGCGCGGCCGCGCTCGGGGTCGGCTGGGTCGATGCGCCGGTGTCCGGCGGCGTGCCGGGCGCGCAGGCCGGCACGCTCGCGGTGATGGCCGGCGGCCGCGCGGCCGATCTCGACGCGGTGCGCGCGCTGATCGACACGTACGCGTCGCGCATCACGCACATGGGCAATGCCGGCGCGGGCCAGACGGCGAAGCTGTGCAACCAGGCGATCGTTACCGCGACGGTCACCGCGATCGCCGAGGCGATCGGCCTCGCGCAGGCGAGCGGCATCGACGCCGCGCGTCTGGCCGAGGCGCTGGCCGGCGGCTGGGCCGATTCGGTGCTGCTGCAGACGTTCGTGCCGCGCATGACGTCGGGCGGTCATCCGCCGATCGGCGCGCTCAGTACGTTCCAGAAGGATGTCGATGCCATCGCCGACGCCGCGCGCGACACCGGCGCGGTGATGCCCGTGTCGGCCACCGTGCAGCAGGTGCTCAGGCTCGGCGCCGCGCAGGGACTCGCCGGCGCAGATTTCGCCGCGTTCATCGACATCGTGCGGCCGGGCAACGGCCGCCAGCAGGCGTCGTGACGGGCAAGCGGGGCGTGTGAATGGCAGATGGGCCGCCCGGAGGCGGCCCATCGAATGACTGGCGGATCAGCCGAGCGAGCGGGGTGTCGTGTCGCCCGCGTTCTGACGGCCGAGGCCGCCGCGCAGGCTCGCCTTCGTGCCTGCACCAAACTCGGGCAGGATGCGCGCCCGCGCCCGGCTGGCGAACACGAGGAAGCCGAAGCCGTTCGCTTCGTACCAGTATCCGCCGTTCTCGAGGCCGTCGAGCGGCTGCTCGAGCGCATTCGCGATCGATTCGATGCAGCGCTTGCGCAGCTCGGCGATGGCCGGATAGGGCGGCTGCGCGCCGCGCACGCTGCACAGAAGCACGTCGAGGCCCGGCAGCACGTGCGCATAGAGGACGGGTTCGTCCTGCGCGCGAGCGCGGGCAATCTTGGTGTCGAGCTGGGCAAACGGCTTCGAGTGGCGCAAGACCGCGAGGAACGACTCCTGGCCATCCTGCGGCGCACGCCGACGTTTTTTCGGGAAGGACATAAACACTCGCCTCAAAAACAATTGCAAGAAATGCGGCACTTTCATGCGACCCACTCCCGGCTATGTACGCCGCATGTCGATCCTTTATAGCACACGAAAATGCTGCATTCGTGCAGTACGACGATCAATGTCTCCCGTCGACCTGCTCGCCATGATCGACACAGCCAGCGTCTTGGCGCCCGTACTGTCGTTTAGTCTCCATCATAGACCTGCTTTTCCCGCGCGTGCATTCGCTCGTCACAAAAAAGTGAGATACGCCGCATGCGGCGGTGCATCGCATGCGCAATAAAAAGGCCCGCGCGGGGCGGGCCTGGCTGGCGGAGCGTGTCGCGGTCAGCGCTGCTTGAGCGAATCGCGGATCTCGCGCAGCAGCACGATGTCTTCCGGCGTCGCGGCCGGCGCGGCTTCGTCCGGCTTGCGCAGCTTGTTGATGAATTTCACCATCAGGAAAATGATGAACGCAAGGATCACGAAATTGATCGCCACGGTGATGAACGAGCCGTAGCCGAATGCGGCGACGCCCGCGGCCTGCAGGTCCTTGAACGAATCGGGATTACCCTTGAACGACGGCGGGATGGTGCCGAGCAGAACGAACTTGTTCGAGAAATCCAGGCCGCCGGTCAGCACGCCGATGACCGGCATGATGAGGTCCTTCACGACCGAGTCGACGATCTTCGAGAACGCGCCACCGATGATCACGCCGACGGCGAGATCCATCACGTTGCCCTTGACGGCGAACTCCTTGAATTCCTTGATGATGCTCATGAGCGGCTTTCTCCTGGTTGGGGCGGGGGGAGGCGTGCCGCGACGCGCAGGATTGCTTTGCGTCGAATGAAGGTCGGTGGCACGCCGATGGCCGCATGATAGCGAACGTGCCCTATTGCCGGTAGCCCATCTTGAAATGATTGACAAATCCGCGCGTCGGCGCGGCCGGTCATGCCGCAGCGCGTGGCGTGCGTGGCCGAGCGTCGACATGCAGGTCGACACCCGGTGCACCCGTACTCACTCAGGTGTTGTCGTCGGTCCAGCCGTCGTCGTTGCTGCCGAGATCCATCCCGCTGCCGCCGCTGTTGCCGTCGCTCCAGCTCGAATCGTCGCCGCGGCCGAGGTCGAAGCCCGGATCGGTGTCCTGCCGACGGTTTTCGCCGTCGACGATCACGTCGCGTTCGACCACGCGCTCGCGGCCGCCGGACATCGCTTCGCCGAGCAGCACGCCGGTCAGGAGCCCGCCCATTCCGCCGCCGAAACCGCCACCTTGCTGGATCACGACGGGCGGCTGCTGTTGCGGATACGGTGGTTGCGGCGGGTAGGGCTGCTGCTGATACGGCTGACCCTGGGCGCCCGTCATGCGGTCGGCTTCCTGCGCGTACACCGAGCCGCTGCCGTTCGCTGGCGCCGTGGGCTGCGCGGCCGGGTCGGGGCGGCCTTCGACGCGCGCCTTCACGCTCGCGTGGCGCTGTTCGAGTTCATCGACGCGATACGGCGGCACCGGATTCTTGCCGTTCGACAGCGTCTCGACGAGCGTGCGCGCGTCGTTCTCGATCGCTTCGAGTTCGCCGGTCAGCGCCGCGGCGCCGGGCGCCGTCGACAGTTTCGCATCGAGCTTCAGCGGCCGGATGTCGTTCAGCACGTCGGTCGCGCGCTTGAGCTGCGTGCGGCGTTCGTCGTCGGCACGGCCGTTGTCGGCCGTGCGCGCGCGCCGCAGCGTCCAGCGCAGCACCAGCGCGATCACGGCGACGATCAGCCCGAGGCCGATCCACATGCCGGTCGACGGGCCGTGTTTTTCGGCCGGCGCGACGGCGGGGGCGAGCCCCGGCTGCAGCGTGCCGGCCTGCGTGGCCGACGGCGTGTTGCCGCTCACGCGCGCGGCGTCGGCGCGAATGCGCGACTCCGTCTGCGCGAAGCGCGACGCGTCGGTGAACTTCAATTGCGGATCGAGCGATTTCGCGCGCTGCAGTTGCGCGAGCGCGTCGGACGCGCGGCCTTCGCGGTCCAGCACCTGCGCGTACAGATAGCGCGCATGCGCGTTGTTCGGATGGGCGTCGATGACTTGCGACAGCTGCGTGTCGGCTTGCTGCCAGTTGCGCTGCGCGATCGACTGCTCGACCTGCTGAAGCGACGGGACCGCAAACGCGGCGGACGACAGCAACATCAGCGACAGGCCGAGTGCGGCGAGAGATTTCTTCATGGTCGAACCGGGCGCATGCGCCCGTCTCCTGACGATCGGTTCGCGCCGCGCGCCCGGGCCGGGGCGCGGCGCGGTGGCCCGCGGCGGCGGTTACTGCGCGGGCGTATCGAGCTGCTTCTTCAGCGCGGCGAGGCGATCTTCCACCGACGGGCCCTTGTTCAGCGCGGCGAGCTTGTCGTCGAGCGCCTTGCCGCTCGACGTGTCGGCCGAATTGAGACGCGCGTCCGAGCGGGCGTTCTGCAGCGCGACCTTGTCCTCGAGCTTCTGGAAATCCTCGGACAGGTTCTTGCCGCCGATGCCGCCCAGCGCGCTGGCGGCCACGTCCTTCGCCTGCGCGATTTCCTGCTTCGCCTGCAGGATGTTCGAGCGCGCATTCAGGTCGTTGCGGCGCTGACGCATGTCGGCGATCTGCCCCTTCAGCTTGTCGACCGACGGCTCGAGCGTCGCCAGCTCGGCCGCGAGCGCATCGCGCTCGGCTTCCGCGTTCGACTGGGCCGCGAGCGCCTCGCGGGCGAGCGCTTCGTCGCCGCCTTGCAGCGCGCGCTTCGCGCCGTCCTCGTACTTCTTCACCTTGTCGTCGGCCGCATCGCGCTTGCTGCGCTGGGTTGCGACCTGTGCCTCGATCTCGATCAGCGAATTCTCGGCACGGCCGATGCTGTCGTCGAGCTCCCGCACGATCTGCCGTGCGTCGCGCGACGGATCCTGTACCGAATCGGCCGCATCGTTCAGCAGGCCTTTGATCGTGCGCGAAATAGAGTCGAAAAGCGACATGAAATCCTCCGTGGTTGAAAGGCGCCGCGTGACCGCGGCAATGCCCGTCGCGAGCCGGTCCCGCTTCGGTTCCGGCCCGCGTGAGCCGGCGGATATTACACCACCGGTTCACTTAAATACGGCTTAAACGCGCGAGTTCAAGCGGCTCGCGCATCGGGACGCCAACCTTTCGCGACTGAAAGAAAATCGCCTGCGTGCGCCGTATTGCGTGTCCATCATAGGCCGAGGATGCCGACAATACGTGCCGCAAATCACGGCATTGCGGGAATTTTTACAAAAAATCGCGAAGGCACCCGGTCGATTTCATTAAAATGCGCTGTCACGTCGCGGGAACGGATCGCCGCGCGGCGGGGTCTGTCGACGTGACAGCCGCATCTCGATGCACCCACTCTGATTCATCCGCTTGCATTTCCGCATGCGTCCGAGGGCGCCACGTACGCCCGCCATTCCGACATGCCAATTATCAAACGACCGCCTTCTTCTTCCGACAGGAACGAACCCCACTACACGCTGCGCCGTTCGCCGTCCGGGGCCTATTACCCCGATGACGACGATCGCGACGACGGCCGCCGCGCGCAGCAGCGCGGTGGCGGTGGCGGAGGGCGCCGCCGCACGTTCGGCTCGCGCGTCGCGCTGTGGTTCGTCGGCTTGTTCGCGACGCTGGCCGTCGTCGGCGCGCTGATCGTCGGCTACGCGCTGGTCGTGATGGCGCCGCAACTGCCGTCGCTCGATGCGCTGACCCATTACCAGCCGAAGGTGCCGCTGCGCGTCTTCACCGCCGATCACGTGCTGATCGGCGAGTTCGGCGAGGAGCGCCGCAGCCTCGTGCGCTTCCAGGACATTCCCGACGTGATGAAGAAGGCCGTGCTCGCGATCGAGGACTACCGCTTCTACGAGCACGGCGGCGTCGATTTCCTCGGCATTCTGCGCGCGGGCGTGGCCGACCTGATGCACGGCGGCGCGCGCCAGGGTGCGAGCACGATCACGATGCAGGTCGCGCGCAACTTCTTCCTGTCGAGCGAGAAGACCTACACGCGCAAGATCTACGAGATGCTGCTCGCGTACAAGATCGAGAAGGCCCTGACGAAGGACCAGATCCTCGAGCTGTACATGAACCAGATCTATCTCGGCCAGCGCTCGTACGGCTTCGCGGCCGCGGCGCGCGTGTACTTCGGCAAGGACCTGAAGGACATCACGGTCGCCGAAGCGGCGATGCTCGCGGGGCTGCCGAAGGCGCCGTCCGCGTACAACCCGGTCGTCAATCCGAAGCGCGCGAAGGTGCGTCAGGAATACATCCTGAAGCGCATGCTCGACATCGGCTACATCACGCAGCCGCAGTACGACCAGGCGATCAAGGAAGAGATTCACGTGCGCACGCCGGGCAACCAGTACGCGGTGCACGGCGAGTACGTCGCCGAGATGGTGCGGCAGATGATGTACGAGCAATACAAGGACGAAACCTATACGCGCGGGCTGACCGTTACGACGACGATCAATTCGGCCGACCAGGAAGCCGCGTATCAGGCCGTGCGTCGCGGCATTCTCGACTACGAGCGCCGTCACGGCTATCGCGGCCCCGAAGCGTCGATCAACTTGCCCGCGGCCGGCGACGAGCGCGACGAGGCGATCGACGACGCGCTCGCCGACCACCCGGACAACGGCGACCTGCAATCGGCGGTCGTGCTGTCGGCATCGCCGAACGCGGTCGAGGTGCAGTTCGTCGGCGGCGCGGCCACGACGATCGGCCCGGCCGGGCTGCGCTTCGTGTCGGCCGCGCTGAGCCCGCGCGCGAACAACGCGCTGCGGATCAAGCCGGGCTCGGTCGTGCGCGTGCTGAAGGACGGCAAGACGGGCTGGCAGGTCGTGCAACTGCCGCAGGTCGAGGGCGCGCTCGTCGCGATCGCGCCGCAGGACGGTGCGATCCGCTCGCTCGTCGGCGGCTTCGACTTCAACAAGAGCAAGTTCAACCACGTGACGCAGGCGTGGCGGCAGCCGGGCTCGTCGTTCAAGCCGTTCATCTACTCGGCGTCGCTCGACAAGGGGCTCGGACCGGCGACGATGATCAACGACGCGCCGCTGTACTTCCCGCCGAGCGTGCCGGGCGGCACCGCGTGGGAGCCGAAGGACGACGACCAGCCGGACGGCCCGATGACGATGCGCACCGGCCTGCAGCGGTCGAAGAACCTGGTGTCGATCCGGATCCTCGCGTCGATCGGCACGCAGTATGCGCAGCAGTACGTGACGCAGCGCTTCGGCTTCGATCCGGCGAAGACGCCGCCGTACCTGCCGATGGCGCTCGGCGCGGGCCTCGTGACGCCGCTGCAGCTCGCGACCGGCTACGCGGTGTTCGCGAACGGCGGTTACAAGGTCGATCCGTACCTGATCGCCGAAGTCGACGACGCGCGCGGCCAGCCGCTGCAGAAGTCGCAGCCGGTGGTCGCGGGCGGCACGGCGCCGCGCACGATCGAAGGCCGCAACGCATACGTGATGAACAGCCTGCTGCATTCGGTCGCGACGGGCGGCACGGGCGCGGGCACCAACGCGCTGGGCCGCAACGACCTGCAGGGCAAGACGGGTACCACGAACGACGCGAAGGACGGCTGGTTCGCCGGCTATCAGCAATCGCTCGTCGCGGTCGCGTGGATGGGCTTCGACCAGCCGAAGAGCCTCGGCAGCCGCGAATTCGGCGCACAGCTCGCGTTGCCGATCTGGGTGAACTACATGCGCACCGCGCTGAACGGCGTGCCCGAGCAGCAGATGCCGATGCCGGACGGCCTGACGACGATCGACGGCGAGCTGTACTACGCCGATCGCACGCCGGGCAACGGCTTCGTCGCGAACGTCGACATCAACCCGGCCGAGAACGCGATCAGCGCGAACGACGCACTCGGTTCGGCCGGCGCGGCCGGGCTGGCGCCGCCGCCCGTCACGCCGCAGGAGAAGCAGCAGATCATGGACATGTTCGAGAGCAAATAAGCGGGACGCTGGGCTTCAGCCATGCGACGGGCGCCTTCGGGTGCCCGTTTTTTTGCGCGCGGCCGCCAGCGGAAGACGGTGAATCAGAACGACGCGCAGGCCGGCACGACGGTCATGCCGACCGATTGCTGGTGAAATCGCTCGACGTACGCTTGCCGGATCGCGGCGAGCCGCGTGCGCGTGTCGCGCGTATCGTCGGCGATGATACGGAGCACGAAGCTGTCTTCGCGCGTGATCGCGCCGCTCGAGCGGTCGCGCCACTGGCCGTGCGTGTCCCAGTAGGTGAGGCCGTCGGGGAAGCGCGGCGTGACCGTGTCGGCGAGGAAGGCCGCGCGTTCGGCATCGGTGACGGGGCCGCGGCCGGCGACGTCGCGCCCGAACAGCAGGTCGGCCTGCAGCATGCGGCTTTCGCCCGGTTGCGTGCAGGCCGCAGGTTGCGCGTGGGAGGTGGGCGAGGGCGGTGCCGCGCAACCGGCGAGCAGCGCGAATGCAATCGAGCATGCGGCCAGCCGCCGCATCTGCCCATTTCGTGACGATCGACCTTCGCGCGCGCAAAACGCTGCGCGCTCAATCACTTGCGAGCGGGTCCGGCGGGTTATCAACAGGGCTGTCAACATAATCTGGGGATAACCCTAGGATGGCCGGCGCACGCGGGATGCGGCGTCAGTGCCGCAGTTGCGCGTGCGCGAGATGCATGCCGAGTGTGGCGGGGTCGGTATTCGTGCCCGACAGCAGCACGCCGACGCGCTTGCCCTGCAGCGTTTCGCGCAGCGGGCCGAGCAGCGCGGCGAGCGCGGCCGCGCAGGCCGGCTCGACCGACAGTTTCAGGTGCGAGAACAGGAACAGCATCGCGGCGCGCAGCGCGTCGTCGGAGACGGTGACGATGCGGTCGAGGTGGCGCCGGCACAGCTGGTAGCTGTATTCCTCGGTGTGCGGCGCCATCAGCGAATCGGCGATGGTCTGCATCGCGCTCATCTTGATCGTGTGATTGGCCGCGAAGCTGCGGCTCATCGCGTCGGCGCCTTCCGGCTCGACGCCGTACACGTGCACGCGCGGGTTCGCGAGCCGCAGCGCGGTCGCCATGCCGGCCGCGAGCCCGCCGCCGCCGATCGGCACGATCACCGCGTCGAGGTCCGGCGTCTGCGTCGCCCATTCGTAGCCGAGCGTCGCGGTGCCGAGGATCGTGTGATAGCCGTTGAACGGATGAATGAAGAAGCGGCCTTCCTCGGCCTCGATGCGCCGCACGAGATCGAACGCCTGCGACGCGCTGCCGGCCAGCACGACTTCCGCGCGGTACTGCTTGCACTGCGCGATGCGCGTCGGACTCGCGGTATGGAACATCACGACCTTCGCGCTGCTGCCGAGCCGCATCGCCGCATACGCGACGGCCGCCGCATGATTGCCGGCCGACACGCAGGTGACGCCGGCGTTCTTGCGGGCTTCGTCGAGCGCGAGCAGATGCGTGAACGCGCCGCGCGCCTTGAAGCTGCCGCTTGCCTGCAGCAGCTCGAACTTGAAGTTGACGTGCGTGCCTTCGAGGGAGGGCAGGTCGGCGCGTTCGAACACGGGCGTGCGCGCGACCCACGGCGACAACGCGAAATGCTGTGCGGCGATTTCGTCGAGCGTCGGAATCGGCTCGCCGTCGATCGTCGTATGGGCAGTGCCCTGTTGTTCAGTCGACATGACGTGGCGGGTAGCGGAGTGGGCCGGCCCGCACACGCGGGCCGGCGTGGCGGGAGGCAGTCAGTGCGCGTCGACCGACATGCTGCGGATGAACTTGCGCAGGAACTGCTCGCAGCCGGCGAGCTGCGCGAGCTCGACATATTCGTTCGGCTTGTGCGCCTGCTCGATGTTGCCGGGCCCGCACACGACGCTCGGGATGCCCGCGCGTTCGAACAGCCCGGCCTCGGTGCCGTATGCGACCTTGCGCTTGTCCTGGTCGGCCGTCAGCGCGCGCACGAGCTGCGTGATCGCCGCCTGTTCGGTTGCGTCGAGGCCGGGCGCCGCGGCGATCTTCGAGAACTCGATCGCGGCGTTCGGATGCTCGCGCCGCATCTGCGGCAGCAGCGTTTGCTGCGCATACGCTTCGATGCGCGTAAAGATCTGCTCGGGATCGAGCGTCGGCAGGTTGCGGAATTCGAAGTCGAAGCGGCACTCGGCCGGCACCGTGTTGATCGCGTTGCCGCCCTGGATCGTACTCGTCTGCGCGGTCGTGAACGGCACGTCGTACAGCTCGTCGAACGGGCCTTCGGCGCGGAAACGGTCGGCGATGTCGCGGATGTGGCAGATGAGGCGCGCCGCATACTCGATCGCGTTGAGCCCCTTCGGTGTCAGCGACGAATGCGCGGCGTGGCCGCGCACGCAGCAGCGGTACGCGTTGATGCCCTTGTGCGCGATGATCGGCCGCATGCTGGTCGGCTCGCCGACGATGCAGCCCGACGGCTGCACGCCGCGCTTCACGAGATCGGCGATCATCAGCGGCGCGCCGGCGCAGCCGATTTCCTCGTCGTAGGACAGCGCGAAATGGATCGGCTTCGCGAGCTTGGTTGCCTGCATCTCGGGCAGCAGCGCGAGCGCCGCGCCGATGAAGCCCTTCATGTCGCAGGTGCCGCGGCCGTACAGGCGGCCGTCGCGGATTTCCGGCGCGAACGGGTTGCTGTCCCATTGCTGGCCGTCGACCGGCACGACGTCGGTGTGGCCCGACAGCACGATGCCGCCGTTCGTCGAACCGTCGTGCGCGGGCACGGTGGCAAACAGGTTCGCCCAGCCCTCGCGCGGATCGTGCGTGATCGTCGATGCGATGCCTTTCGCGGCGAGCGCGTCGCGCACCGTTTCGATCAGGCCGAGGTTCGGCACGCGGCTCGTCGTGTCCATCGACACGAGTTGCTTGACCCAGGGCAGGCTGACGAGCGATGCGTCGCCTTCGGTGGCGGCGGACGGCGCCGTCGCGTCGAGAGTGGACATGGCAAAACTCCGTCTGATGAATGGGAAATCATACTCAAAAACGCGCCGGCCCGCCTTCGTCGGGCGCGATGCGGTGCAGCAACGTCGCGCCCGTCAGGATGGCATCAGCGGGCCGCGACGGCCGCCCCCTGTTTCGGGCCGAGCGCGCGCAGCGTTTCCTTGATCGTCGATACGCGGATCGCGAGATCGGGCGAGCGCGTCTCGATGCGCAGCTTGTCCTGGCCCGCGAGCTTGATGTGGCGATGCTTCTGCACCATCTCGATGATCCGCATCGGGTCGATCGGCGGATTCGGCTCGAACTGCAGGCCGATCGCGACTTCGCTCGCATCGATCTTCACGATGCCGAGCGGCTTCGCGGCGATCCGCAGCCGGTGCGTCTCGACGAGCGCGTGCGCCTGCGGCGGCAGCTTGCCGAAGCGGTCGATCAATTCCTCCTGGATGCCGTCGATCGCGTCGCCGTGCTCGCAGTTCGCGAGCCGCTTGTACAGCGACAGCCGCTCCTGCACGTCCGCGCAGTAGTCGGCCGGCAGGATCGCGGGCGCATGCAGGTTGATTTCGGTCGTCGCGGCGAGCGGGGCGGTGAGGTCGGGCTCCTTGCCGTTCTTCAGCGCCTTCACCGCGTCGTTCAGCATGTCCGTATAGAGCTGGAAGCCGATCTCGTGGATTTCGCCCGACTGCTTGTCGCCGAGCACCTCGCCGGTGCCGCGGATCTCGAGGTCGTGCATCGCGAGATAGAAGCCCGAGCCCAGTTCCTCCATTTGCTGGATCGCTTCCAGCCGGCGCTGCGCCTGCTTGGTCAGCGACTGCGGATCGTGCACCAGCAGGTACGCATACGCCTGGTGGTGCGAGCGGCCAACGCGGCCGCGCAACTGGTGAAGCTGCGCGAGGCCGAACTTGTCCGCGCGGTGCATGATGATCGTGTTCGCGCTCGGCACGTCGATGCCGGTCTCGATGATGGTCGTGCACAGCAGCACGTTCGCGCGCTGCGCGACGAAATCGCGCATCACGCGTTCGAGTTCGCGCTCGTGCATCTGGCCGTGCGCGATCACGATGCGCGCTTCGGGCACGAGCGCCTCGAGCATCGCCTTGCGGTTCTCGATCGTCTCGACCTCGTTGTGCAGGAAGTACACCTGGCCGCCGCGCTTCAGCTCGCGCAGCATCGCCTCGCGGATCACGCTTTCCTCCTCGCGGCGCACGAAGGTCTTGATCGCGAGCCGCTTCTGCGGCGCGGTCGCGATCACCGAGAAATCGCGCAGCCCTTCGAGCGCCATCCCGAGCGTCCGCGGGATCGGCGTCGCGGTGAGCGTCAGCACGTCGACTTCCGCGCGCAGCGCCTTCAGCGCTTCCTTCTGGCGCACGCCGAAGCGGTGTTCCTCGTCGATGATCACGAGGCCGAGGCGCTTGAACTGCACGTCCGACGACAGCAGCTTGTGCGTGCCGATCACGATGTCGACGCTGCCTTCGTTGATCTGCGCGATCGCCGCGTTCACTTCCTTCGCGGTCTTGAAGCGCGACAGCTCGACGATCCGCACCGGCCAGTCCGCGAAGCGGTCGGCGAAGGTCTGCGTGTGCTGCTCGGCGAGCAGCGTGGTCGGCGACAGCAGCGCGACTTGCTTGCCGCCGAGCACCGCGATGAATGCCGCGCGCAGCGCGACCTCGGTCTTGCCGAAGCCGACGTCGCCGCACACGAGGCGGTCCATCGGCTTGCCGCTCGTCATGTCGCCGATCACGGCCGCGATCGCCGCGGCCTGGTCGGGCGTTTCCTCGAAGCCGAAGCTTTCCGCGAATTTCACGTAGTCGCGCGGGTCGAGCGAGAACGCATGGCCTTCGCGGGCCGCGCGGCGTGCGTACAGGTTCAGCAACTCGGCGGCCGTATCGCGGATCTGCTGCGCGGCCTTGCGCTTCGCGCGCTCCCACTGGCCGGAGCCGAGCGCGTGCAGCGGCGCGCTGTCGGGGTCGGCGCCGCTGTAGCGCGAGATCACGTGCAGTTGCGCGACGGGCACGTAGAGCTTGCTGTCGCCCGAGTATTCGAGATGCAGGAATTCGGTTTCGCCCTCGCCGAGATCCATCGACACGAGGCCCATGTAGCGGCCGATGCCGTGCTGCGCGTGGACGACCGGATCGCCGACCTTCAGCTCCGACAGGTCGCGCACCATCGCGTCGACGTTGCTCGCCTGTTCCTGCCGGCGGCGGCCCGCGCGGCGGCCGAGCGCGCCGTACAGCTCGGTTTCGGTGACGATCGCATAGCCTTCGCCCGGCACCGCGAAGCCGTTCGCGAGCGGCGCGACGCCGAGCGCGAAGCGTTCGTCGCTCGCGAGCCAGCCCGCGAAGTCGTCGTTCGACGCGGGGCGCAGGTGGTGTTCGGCCAGCAGTTGCAGGATCGTCTCGCGGCGGCCGGCCGATTCGACCGTCAGCAGCACGCGCTTGCCCGACGATTCGACGAACGTGCGCAGCGACGCGAGCGGATCGTCCGCATGGCGGTCGACGGTCAGTTCGGGCAGCGCGGTCGCCCAGCCGCCGGCCGGCTGCGCGGGCAGCACGACGCGCGCGAACGGCTTCGCGAACGCGAAGAAATCCTCGTCGGACAGGAACAGCCGCTGCGGCTCGAGGATCGGCCGCTCGCGATCGTGTGCGAGGAACGCGTGACGCTGCTTCGTATCGGCCGTGAAGCGGCGGATCGACGCGTCGAGATCGCCGGTGAACACGAGGTGCGCGTCCTGCGGCAGGTAGTGGAACAGCGTGGCCGTCTCGTCGAAGAACAGCGGCAGGTAGTACTCGATGCCGGCCGACGGCACGCCGTTGCCGATGTCCTTGTAGATCGGCGCGCGACTCGGATCGCCTTCGAAGGTTTCGCGCCAGCGGCTGCGGAAGGCCGTGCGCGCCGCTTCGTCGAACGGGAACTCGCGGCCGGGCAGCAGGCGCACGTCGCGCACCGGATAGAGGCTGCGCTGCGTGTCGGGATCGAACGCGCGAATCGAATCGACCTGGTCGTCGAACAGGTCGATCCGGTACGGCAGCGGCGAACCCATCGGGTACAGGTCGATCAGCGAGCCGCGCACGCAGTATTCGCCGGGCCGCACGACCTGGCTCACGTGCTCGTAGCCGGCCAGCGTGAGCTGCGCCTTCAGCTTCGCCTCGTCGAGCCGCTCGCCCTGCGCGAACGCGAACGTGTACGCGGCCATGAACGACGCGGGCGGCATCCGGTACAGTGCGGTGGTCGCGGGCACGAGCAGGATGTCGCAGCGGCCCTCGCCGAGGTCGTGCAGCGTGGCGAGGCGCTCGGACACGAGGTCCTGGTGCGGCGAGAAGGTGTCGTACGGCAGCGTTTCCCAGTCGGGCAGCAGGCGCACGCGCGCATCGGGCGAAAAGTAGCGGATTTCCTGCGACAGCCGCTGCGCGTCGACCGCGTTCGCGCAGATCACCGCGAGGAGCGGCACGTCCTGGCGGTTGTCGGCGAGATAACGGGCGATGGCGAGCGCGTCGGCGGAGCCGTGCGCGCCGTCGAAGGCAAAACGCTGGCCGGGCTTGACGCGGGCAACGGGTGAAGCGGACGGGGTGGAAGCGTTATCTGGCATAGGGACGACAGGGGTGGCGTGCACGGGCGCATCGCGTGCGCCGGTCGAGACGAAAGACCTATTATAAAATCCGCTTCTCGATTTCACCTTTCCGGCGTTTCCCTTCGTGACTCCCCGACTTTTCGCCCTGATTCCTTGCGCCGGCACGGGCAGCCGTTCCGGTTCGGCCGTGCCGAAGCAATACCGCACGCTGGCCGGCCGCGCGCTGCTGCACTACACGCTCGCTGCGTTCGACGCATGCAGCGAGTTCGCGCAGACGCTCGTCGTGCTCGCGCCCGACGATTCCCATTTCGACGCGCGCCGCTTCGCGGGCCTGCGCTTCGCGGTGCGCCGCTGCGGCGGCGGCTCGCGGCAGGCGTCGGTGCTGAACGGGCTGCTGGAGCTGGCCGAATTCGGCGCGACCGACCACGACTGGGTGCTCGTGCACGACGCCGCGCGCCCGGGCATCACGCCGGCGCTGATCCGCACGCTGGTCGCGACGCTGAAGGACGACCCGGTCGGCGGGATCGTCGCGCTGCCGGTGGCCGATACGCTCAAGCGCGTGCCGGCCGGCGGCGACGCGATCGCGCGCACCGAGTCGCGCGACGCGCTGTGGCAGGCGCAGACGCCGCAGATGTTCCGCATCGGCATGCTGCGCGACGCGATCCTGCAGGCGCAGCGCGAAGGGCACGACCTGACCGACGAGGCCAGCGCGATCGAATGGGCTGGTCATACGCCGCGCGTCGTGCAGGGCAGCCTGCGCAATTTCAAGGTCACGTATCCGGAAGACTTCGCGCTCGCGGAAGCGATCCTCGCGCGCCCCGCGAACGCTTCCTGACATTCACCCCCTCTCAATCGGAACACGCATGGATTTCAGAATCGGACAAGGCTACGACGTGCACCAGCTCGTCGAGGGGCGCCCCCTCATCATCGGCGGCGTGACGATTCCGTACGAACGCGGCCTGCTCGGCCACTCGGACGCGGACGTGCTGCTGCACGCGATCACCGACGCGCTGTTCGGCGCGGCGGCGCTCGGCGACATCGGCCGCCATTTTTCCGACACGGACGCGGCATTCAAGGGCGCCGACAGCCGCGTGCTGCTGCGCGAGTGCGCCGCACGCATCAAGGCGGCCGGCTTCACGATCCAGAACGTGGACACCACCGTGATCGCCCAGGCGCCGAAGCTGGCACCGCATATCGAAGGGATGCGCGCGAACATCGCGGCCGATCTCGGGCTGCCGCTCGATCGCGTGAACGTGAAGGCGAAGACCAACGAGAAGCTCGGCTATCTCGGCCGCGGCGAGGGGATCGAGGCGCAGGCTGCCGCGTTGCTGGTGAAGCAGGGCGGCTGACGACCTTGACGGCGGCGCGTGCGGTTCGCGCCGCACGCCGCGCCGCCGAAATGAAAAATGCCACGCGAATGCGTGGCATTTTCGTTTGCAGCAGGCGCGGCTCACGGCCGCGCGCCGTGCAACCGCTTATTCGCCTTCGGCGGCGATCACCTGCGCGGCGGCGTTGATCACCGACGCGATGCGGCCGACGTCGCGCAGTTGCGTCGTCGTCATCCCTTGCTCGTTCTTCAGCAGCGCATAGTGCGACTTCACGCAGAAGTGGCACTTGCCGACGATCGACGCGGCGAGCGCGTACATCTCGAATTTGCGCTTGTCGACGCCGCCGTGCGTCGCGTACGCACCCATCCGCAATTCGGCGCGCTGCGTCTTCAGGTCGGCGTCGTCGGCCATCTCGACATACGGATACCAGGTGTTGTTCATCCCCATCAGCGCGGCCGCCGTCAGCACGGCGTTGGTCTCTTCGGGCGACAGCACGCCGGCTTCGCGGATCGTCTTCACGAGCACCGTGCTCTTCGCCGCGATGGCCGCCGCCAGCGCCACGCCGACCGCATCGGTGCCTTCGAGCGACGAGCGCGAGATCGTGCCATCGAGGTTCAGGCGAATGTCCTTCGCGTAGTCGGGGATACGTGCCTTAATCGAGTCGATGAATTCCATTGATATCTCCTATGGGTTGGCCGTTAAAAAAGCCCGCAGGCAGGACGTGCGCCGCGGGCTTCGTGCATTGCTACGCTTACAGCGTTGCGCCGCCGACTGCGCGGTTGCACGGGCACAGTTCGTCCGTTTGCAGGCCGTCCAGAATGCGCAGGACTTCTTCCGGGCTGCGGCCGACGTTCAGGTTGTTCACCGACACGTGCTGGATCGTGTTGTCCGGATCGACGATGAACGTTGCACGCAGGGCCACGCCGGCTTCCTTGTCGCGCACGCCGAGCTGGTCGATCAGTTCGCCCTTGACGTCGCCGAACGAGTAGTGGTTCAGCTTGTCGAGGTCCTTGTGCTCACGACGCCATGCGAGCTTGACGAATTCGTTGTCCGAGCTGCCGCCGAGCAGGACGGCGTCGCGCTCTTCGAACTGCTTCGTGAGCTTCGCGAATTCGACGATTTCCGTCGGGCACACGAACGTGAAATCCTTCGGATAGAAGTAGATGATCTTCCACTTGCCCGGGAACGACGCTTCGGTGACGGTCTCGAACGCCGACTGGCCGTTTTCCTCGTGATTATTGAAGCCCGGCTTCGCGGCTACGACGGTGAAAGCTTCGAGTTTATCGCCCACGGTTTTCATGCGGATACTCCTGTGTGAGTTGGGAAGAAGACTGAGTCAAGCTACCTCGGTGCTGCAACGATGATGTGACAGCATGGGGAAAACTATAACACTATTAGCAAGGCGCTTCAATAGATTTTGACTAACGACTCTCATAGCTTTTGTCAACCGGGTCGATAGTGTGACGCGCAAGATGCGTGCGCGAGCGTGTCACGCGGTCGCACGCGCCTTGCCGGCGCCGGGGAATTCCAGCGTGACCTCGAGGCCGGCTTCCGGGTGGCGGTTGCGCAGGCGCAGCGCGCCGCGATAGCGGCCGACGAGCCGCAGCACGATCGCCATCCCGAGGCCCGTGCCGTCCGCCTTGGTGCGGGCGGTGTCGACGCGGTAGAACGGCCGCATCACGAGCGGCAGTTGATCCTCGGGAATGCCGGGGCCTTCGTCGCTCACCGACAGCTCGACGCGCGCATGCGACACGCGCGTCTCGAGCGTGATGCGCGAAATGCCGTCCTGTTTGCTCTGACCGTACTTGCGCGCGTTCTCGACGAGGTTGCCGATCACGCGCCGCATGTCGGTCTCGTCGGCTTCGATGATCGCGCTCGGCGCGAGCCGCGTGCGGATCTCGACGCCGTCCTCGCCCGACACGCGCGCGGCGACTTCGTGCGCGACCGACGACAGGTCGACGGGCTCGGGCTTGCGCTGCGACGGGCGCGCATAGTCGATGAAGGCCGCGATGATGCGGTCCATCTGTTCGATGTCGTCGACCATCGCGTCCTTGGTCGCCTGGTCGGACGGGCTCATCTCGGTTTCGAGCCGCAGCCGCGCGAGCGGCGTGCGCAGGTCGTGCGAGATGCCCGCGAGCATCAGCGCGCGATCGGCCTCGAGCTGTTCGAGGTCGCGCACCATCTGGTTGAAGCTGCGGTTGGTGTCGGCCGCGACGCCCATCCCGCGCTCGGGCAGCGGCTCGGGCGCCTGGCCCGAACCGACCTGGCGCGCGGCGAGCGCGAGCCGCGAGAACGGCCGGTTCACGAGGCTCGTGATGAATGCGGAGCCGAACAGCGACAGCGCGAGCGCGAACAACCCCCAGCCGGCCCACTGCAGGCCCGTGACGTTGTCGAGCTGGTCGCGGTCGAGCGCGACCCAGTAATCGTCGTCGTCGATCTTGAAGCTGATCCACACGCCGGGAATGTCGTTGACCGACTGCGCGATCACGGTATCGTCGCCGAGGCGGCTGCGGATGTCGTGTTCGATCAGGCGGTTCAGCGATTCGTCGGGCTGCAGCTTGAACTTGTCGGTTTTCTCGCGCGGGTACACGCGCACGCCCTCGTTGCTCTCGAGATCCTGCAGCAGCGCGCGCCGCAAGTCGGGATCGGAATAGAGCAGGGCGGTGCGCGTGAGCTTCACGACCGCGACGAGCTGGAGCGCGACGCGCTGCGCACGCGGCTCCCGCTCGATCACGCGAAAGCTCTGGAACCACGCGGCGAGACTGACCGAGATCAGCAGCGCGATCAGCAGGAAGGTGCGCCAGAACAGCCCGCCGAACGCGAGCTGCAAAAGGCGCCGGTCGATACGCATGGGACGGGCCGTGGGCGGGGCGAAACCGGGAAGGAAGAAGCTCAGGCGGCGCCGTCCGGGATGAACACGTAGCCGAGGCCCCAGACGGTCTGGATGAAGCGCGGGCTGCCCGGATCCGGCTCGATCAGCTTGCGCAGGCGCGAGATCTGCACGTCGAGGCTGCGGTCGAACACTTCGTATTCGCGGCCGCGCGCGAGTTCCATCAGCTTTTCACGCGACAGCGGCTGGCGCGGATGGCGCGCGAACACCTTCAGCACGGAGAATTCGCCGGTGGTCAGCGGAATTTCCTGGCCGGACTTCGTCAGCGTGCGCGTGGCGAGGTTCAGCGAGAATTCGCCGAACTCGAACACCTCGGTGGTTTCCGACGGCGCGCCCGGCAGTTCGGCCGGCGCCTGGCGGCGCAGCACCGCGTGAATGCGCGCGACCAGTTCGCGCGGGTTGAACGGCTTCGGCAGGTAATCGTCGGCGCCCATCTCGAGGCCGACGATGCGATCGACGTCTTCGCCCTTCGCGGTGAGCATGATGATCGGCGTGCGGTCGTTGCTGCCGCGCAGCCGGCGGCAGATCGACAGGCCGTCTTCGCCCGGCAGCATCAGGTCGAGCACGAGCAGGTCGAAGCGCTCGCGTACCCAGAGCTTGTTCATCGCGGTCGCGTTTTCCGCGACGTAGACGTTGAAACCCTGTTCGCCGAGGTAGCGGCGCAGCAGATCGCGCAGGCGAGGGTCGTCGTCGACGACGAGAATCTTGGAGGGGTTTTTCGTTTCCATGATCGGCATCTTATCGCGAATGGGAATTGACGCACGGCCGGGGATTTTCGTGCGTTACAGTCGGTTACAAAATTTACCCGTAGTGTCGCGCCGAGTAAAGGCAGGCTATAGAGATTCCTTTACTCGAAGCCGAAATTCGGTAGATACTCCCCTGCACTCCATCTTTCATCTTTGCACACCCGAATTCCGCAGGGTTTTTCAAGTACCAGAGGTAACCGGTTGCCGCGTGACGAAGGGAACAAATCGACCAAAGAAGCGAGGACGGTCATGCGATCTGCCCGGATTGCACTGATGCTGACGATCGCGCTTGCCGGTCCGTATGCGTCGAACTTCGCGTATGCGCAGCGCCCCGAGCAGGGCGCATCGTCGCGCAAGCTGCCGCGCGGCAAAGCGCCGCAACCCGATCGCGCCGCCGATATGACGGTTCGTTCCGCCGTGCCTCCCGATCTCGAACAGCGCCGCCGCGACGGGCACATGACGCCCGAAGAGCGGCACCTGTTGCGCCAGCACATCGAAGACGCCGTTCGCGAGCTGTACAAGCGCTGACGCGTGCCGTCATTCTTCTTGCGCGGAAGTGTCCGCGCGGAAAGAATTCGTAGCACTTTTTCCGTCAACTTTCTGCTGCCGAATGCCGTTGTACGGGCATCCGCACCGCCGGTGCGTTCCCGGAGTCCATGACGATGAAAGCGAACGCTGCCGCACCGGCGCCGTCGCCTGCCATGCAGTCGCCGCTCGATGCCGACGACGCACTGTTTTTCCTCAGCCGCACCGGTTTCTCTCCCGCGCCCGCCGAGGTCGCGCGCATCGTCGGCATGACGCGCGCGCAGGTCGTCGCCGACACCCTCGGCAGCGCGCGACGCGAACCCGTCACGACGTGGCCCGACTGGCTCGCCGAGCCGCCGCCGACGCGCGCGCAGCGCCAGGCGCTGACGCCCGACATGCGGCGCGACGAGCAGCGCGAGCGCAATCGCCGCTATGATGCGTTGCGCGCGGCCTGGGTCAACGAGATGGTCGCGACGCCGTCGCCGCTGACCGAGCGCATGACGCTGTTCTGGCATGGGCATTTCACGTCCGGACAGGACAAGGTCCCTTATCCGCAAACGATGGCCGCGCAGAACGCGCTGTTTCGCCGCGAGGCGCTCGGCAACTTCGGCACGCTGCTGCACGCGGTCGCGAAGGACCCGGCGATGCTGCAGTATCTCGACGGCGCGAGCAATCGCAAGGGGCGGCCGAACGAGAATTTCGCGCGCGAGGTGATGGAGCTGTTCACGCTCGGCGAAGGGCACTACACACAATACGACGTGACCGAAGCCGCGCGCGCGATGACGGGCTGGACCGTCGATCCCGATACGCTGCGCTTCGCGGTGCGGCCCGACTGGCACGATGCCGGCGACAAGACGATCCTCGGCGAAACCGGGCCGTTCGACGGCGATGGCTTTCTCGACGTCCTGCTGAAGCGGCCGGGCACCGCGCGTTTCATCGCCGGCAAGCTGTGGCGCGAGTTCGTGTCCGATGCGCCGGAGCCGGGTGCGCTCGATGCGATCGCCGAACGGTTTCGCACGAGCGGCTACGACATTCGCGCGGCGCTCGCCGCGCTGTGGTCGACCGACGCGTTCTGGGATCCGCGCAACCGCGGCGTGCTGGTCAAGTCGCCGGCGGAATTCGTGGTCGGGTCGGTGCGGCTGTTCGACGTCGCGTACGGCGATCCGCAGATGCTCGCGGACACCGTGCGCACGCTCGGGCAGAACCTGTTCTATCCGCCGAACGTGAAGGGTTGGCCGGGCGGCGCGCTGTGGATCAACAGCACCACGCTGCTGTCGCGCAAGCAGTTCGTCGAGCAGCTGTTCCGCGCGACCGAGACGGCCGGCATGCGGCCGCCGGCCCGTGGCGCGATGACGCCGCCGCCGAACGCGCGTGCGCATGCGATGCCGGTGATCGACACGGCGTCCGCTGTCGGCCTGCGCGGCCTGCCGGCGAAGCCGGCGCGCGGCGGCCTGCGTTTCGACCTCGAACGCTGGCTCGCCCAGTATCGCGCGCGGCCGCAGGCGGTCGCGGGATTGTCGACCGAACTGCAGTTGCAGCACGCGGTGTTGCAGCTTTCGCCGGTCGCGGCGATCGACACGGATTCGACCGGCAGCGCGTATCTCGAGGCGCTGCTGATGGATCCGGCCTATCAACTGAAATGATGCAAACGACGACGAAGCGGGCAGCTGCCGCGGCGGCGAACCAAAGGATGTGCGATGAACCGACGTGATTTTCTGACGCTCGCAGGCGCCGCGGTCGCTGCCGGCGTGTCGATGTGGCAAGCGCCCGCGATGGCGGCTGCCGCGACGCCGGCCGGGCGCAAGTCCGCGACCGGGTATGCGAACGTGCTGATCCTCGTCGAGTTGAAGGGCGGCAACGACGGCCTCAACACGGTGGTGCCGTATGCCGATCCGTTGTATTACCCGCTCCGGCGCAGCATCGGCATCAAGCGCGACCAGGTGCTGCAGCTCGACGCGCAGACGGGGCTGCACCCGTCGCTCGCGCCGCTGATGCCGCTGTGGCGCGACGGGCAGGTCGCGGTCGTGCAGGGGGTCGGCTATCCGCAGCCGAACCTGTCGCATTTCCGTTCGATCGAGATCTGGGACACCGCGTCGCGCTCGGATCAGTACCTGCACGAAGGCTGGCTCACGCGCACGTTCGCGCAGGCGCCCGTGCCGCCCGGTTTCGCGGCGGACGGCGTCGTGCTCGGCAGCGCCGAGATGGGGCCGCTGTCGAACGGCGCGCGCGCGATCGCGCTCGTCAATCCCGCGCAGTTCATCCGTGCGGCCCGGCTCGCCGAACCGTCGTCGCTGCGCGAGCAGAACCCGGCGCTCGCGCACATCATCGACGTCGAGAACGACATCGTGAAGGCGGCCGACCGGCTGCGCCCGCGCGGCGGGATGCGCGAATTCAGGACGGCCTTTCCGGCCGGCGCGTTCGGCACGTCGGTCAAGACCGCGATGCAGGTGCTGGCCGCGTGCGAAGCGTCCGGCCCCGGCGCGCAGGACGGTGTCGCGGTGCTGCGCCTGACGCTCAACGGCTTCGACACGCACCAGAACCAGCCGGGGCAGCACGCCGCGCTGCTCAAGCAGTTCGCGGACGGGATGAGCGCGATGCGCGCGGCGTTGATCGAACTCGGGCGCTGGAACGAGACGCTCGTGATGACGTATGCGGAATTCGGGCGGCGCGTGCGCGAGAACCAGAGCAACGGCACCGATCACGGCACGGCCGCGCCGCATTTCGTGATGGGCGGCCGCGTGGCGGGCGGGTTGTACGGTGCGCCGCCGGCGCTCGGACGGCTCGACGGCAACGGCAACCTGCCGGTCGCGGTCGATTTCCGCCAGCTTTACGCGACCGTGCTTGGGCCGTGGTGGGGGCTCGATGCGACGCGCGTGCTGCAGCAGCGTTTCGATACGCTGCCGCTGCTGAAGGTGTGAGGCGCGCCGCTCAGCGGCGGCGTGCGGCGCGCCACGCGATCCACAGCTTGCGGATCGGCGTGAGCGCAATGCGCTGGTGCAGCACCTGGTAGCCGTCGCGCGCGATTTCGTCGAGCAGCGCCCCGGCCAGCGCGAGCTGCGCGCGCAGTGTGCGCTGCGCGCGACGTTCGGCGGCGGGAATCGCCGCATCGGCGGCCGCGAGCGCTTCGCGCGCGCGGGTCGTCTGGAATTGCAGCAATTCGGTGAAGGCCGGGCTGTAGCGGCGATTCAGCAGATCGGCCGCGGTCACGTTGTAGCGTTGGAGTTCGTCGATCGGCAAATAAATGCGGCCGTGGCGCGCGTCGTTGCCGAGCTCCTGCACGAATTGCGCGAGCATCAGCGCGCGGCCGACGTCCGCGGCCCACGGCTGCGGATCGGCCGGGTTCGGCGAACTGGCGCGCGCAACCAGCGACGCGAACGTGCCGCCGACCTGCGCGATATAGCGCTGCAGGTTCGCGAAATCGAGGTAGCGCGCCTGTTCGAGGTCCATCCCGTAACCGTTGACGAGCGTGCGCAATGCATCGGCTTCCGCGGCGATTGCCGGGTGATGCTGCGCGAGCGCCTTCGTGACCGGGTGCGACGGCTGCCCGTCGGCGAGTGCCGCGAGTTCCTTGTGCCACCACGCGAGCTTCGTGTGTCCGACGGTCGGATCGCTGGTTTCCTTGACGGTTTCCTCGAGTTCGCGGCGCAGCGCGAACAGCGCGGTCAGGCGCGGCTGCGTGGCGAGCGGCGCCTGGCGCAGCGCGTAGTAGACGCTGGAGCCGGCGGGGGCGGCCTTTTGCTGACAGTAGTCGTCGAAGTTCACGGGCGAAATCGGGTGGGGGCGGGTTCGGGGGACGCGCGGCGGCGCGCTGCCGAAACGTCGAGCGCGGCATTCTAGCACCGCGGCACGACGGGCGCCGACGGGGCGAGACAACGCCGAACGGATCGGGTAGAATCTCGCGCTCGCCTGATCGGGCGTGCCGGTTTTCGGGCCGGCGTGAGAAGTCCCGGGCAAGCCCCGGGCGCGTGGAGCACGCATCTTGCGTCCCGCGCGATCAGGCGACGGAAATACGCGTGAGTGGCGAAATTGGTAGACGCACCAGGTTTAGGTCCTGACGCCCGCAAGGGTGTGCCGGTTCGAGTCCGGCCTCACGCACCAGAAGTCGAACGTGCCCCGTCAGGGGACGTTCGCGAAAAAGCGCTGCCGGTCGGCTGACCGCAGCGCTTTTTTGTTGATGGCCGTCAGCCGGGAGGATGCCGTTTGCGCAGGCACGTTAAATCGGCGGCATGTAACATGGCAAAGCCTTTTATACACGCGGGCTGTTCAACCGGGGACCGTCGATGACCCACACCATACGCACGTCGATCGGCGTTCTGGCGCTGATGCTGGCCATGCCGGCTGTCGCGGCCACGCCTGCCGACAACGTGGCGTGGAGCGCCAGACCCGACGCGACCGTCAGGAAGCCGCTGGACTGCTCCGCTTCCACGTCGACTTCCTCGGGGTGGCGGATCGCGGGCGGTGCGCCTCCTTCCGCGGAATCCGTGCTGAAATCGGTTGGTACGGTGCTGGCTGTGTCCGCACTCAGTGTTGTATCGAAGGGCAGCATGCAACAGTCCGGGAACGCATGCCGGCCTGCAAATGGCTCGTAGATGAGCGCTTCGTCGTTTCCGCCGCACTTATTCCCAAAAGCTGCGGATCGCGACGGCCACGATCACCGGCACCGAGAACACCAGCGGAATCGCGAAATACTGCGCTTCGCGATCGACGATCCAGCTATAGATTACCCACGCCGCGCCGATCGCGAACGTGATGAGGCCGACCGTCACGGCGGCGATGTTCAGGGCCAGCTTCGACGGCTGGCGGCGCGTTTTGGCGTTGTCGTTGTTGTCGCGCGGGGACGATTTCATCGGAAGAGTGCGGCCTCGTGCCGGAACAGGGATAAAGACACAGGAAACCCCATCCGCACCGATCGCGCAAGGGCCGGCACGGGCCGGCCCCGTCACGTTCGTTCCCGCGCGTTACAACCCGAACGACACGGCCAGTTCGTCGAGCAGTGCGCGCTGGAACGCGACGAACCGCTCGTCCGGCTGCTGCGCGATCGCGAGGTCGAGCATCGGATCGGCGACCTCGGTGCGAATGCCGGCCAGTTCCTCGACGATCGCGAGCCCGCAGAACGGCACGTACGCCTCCGAATAGCCGCCTTCGTGAACGATCACCAGTCGCCCGCCGCAATGGCGCTGCGCGGCTTCCTTCACCGCGAGGGTCATGAACCGGTAGCTGTCGGTATGCAGCTGCATGCGCGCGAGTGGATCGACCGCGCTCGCATCGAGGCCGCTCGCGACGACGATCAGCTCGGGGCGGAAGCGCACGAGCGCCGGCAGCACGATCCGCTCGAACGCATGGCGATACGCATCGTCGCCGCTGCCCGCGAGCAGCGGCACGTTCAGGTTCGCGCCGACGCCCGCGCCTTCGCCGCGATCGTCCGCACCGCTGTAGCCGGGCGGGAAGCAGCGGTCCTGGTGCAGCGAGATCGTCAGCGTATCGGGATCGTCGTAGTAGATCGACTGCGTGCCGTTGCCGTGATGCACGTCCCAGTCGATCACCGCGACGCGCTCGATGCCGTGCTTCGCGCGCGCGGCTTCGATCGCGATCGGGATGTTCGCGAGCAGGCAGAAGCCCATCGGGCGGTCGCGCAGGCAGTGATGGCCGGGCGGCCGCGACAGCGAGAACGCGTTCGCCGCGCGCTTGCCGACGACGGCGTCGACCGCCGCGATCGCGAGGCCGGCCGACAGCGCGGCGATCTCGTAGCTGCCCTTGCCGAACGGCGCGAGCTCGCCGAGGTCGCCGCCGTTCGCGTCGCTCAGCGCGCGGAACGCGTCGAGATAGTGCGCGGGATGAATGCGCAGCAGGTCGGCGGCCGTCGCGGGCTCGGCGCCGCGCAGGTCCAACTGCGCGGCGAGGCCCGATGCCTGCACGAGCGATAGGAAGCGGCGCTTCGAATCGGGCGATTCCGCGTAGCCCGCGCTCGATGGCGGCTGGACCCAGCCGCCGACCGGAAAGAACAGCGCGTGCGTGCCGCCGGTATGCCAGAAAGTGCGTTCGTCGGTGAAGAAGGCAGTGCGATTCATGGATGCGTGACCTGTCACGGTTGGGAGGAAACGGAAGAACGGCGATCGATGTGGCGCAGCGCGGCGAACGACACGATCGCGACGGCCGTCGCGGCCGCGAACAGCGCGCGCATCGTGCCGCCGGCGTCGAGCATCAAGCCCGCCAGCAGCGGGCCGGCGGCGAGCCCCGCGCCGATCACGAAATTGAGCGTCGCGACGAGGCGGCCCGACGTGTCGATCTGCGCGACGGTCGCGAGGATGAACGGCAGTACGAAGGTCCACGCGAACTTGAACACGAAGATCGCCGCGCTGTAGCCGCCGGTGTCACGTAGCGCGGCGAGCGCGACGAGCGACGCCGCGAGCAGCCCGTAACCGGCCGCCAGCATTGCGCGCCGCGCGAGCCGGCCGCCCGCGCACGACGCGAGCGCCGCGCCGGCGATCCCCATCACGCTCGCGATCGCGAGCACGTTGCCGGTCGACTGCGGATCGAGCCCGGCCTCGGCCGCCGCGCGGCTCGCGAACGTCCACACGCTGCCGATCGCGAGATAGAACGTCAGCACCGCGGCGATGGCGAGTACGACGAAGCGTCGCGGCGTTCGCGGTGCGTCGCTGCGCGCGGTGTGCGCGGATGCCGTCCGCATGCCGAGCGACGACGGAAAGCCGCGCGACAGCGGCGCCGCGAGCAGCGCGAGCGCGGCGAGCCCGACGTACAGCGCGCGCAGCCCGAATGCGGCGAACACGTGCGGCAGCACGAACAGGCCGATCGCGCCCGCGATCAGTTGGCCGACGACCCACAGGCCGTACACCCGGTCGCTGTTTTTGCTCGTCGCCGCGCTCGTCATGCAGAGCACCATCAGCGAGCCGCCGCCGAGCGCGGTGAAGGCGCGCAGCGCGAGCAGCGCGGCAAAGCCCGGCATCCAGAGCGCGGTCAGCAGGTTGCCCGCGCCGAACACCGCGATGGCGAACGCGGCGACGCGGCGCGCGTCGATGCGACCGAGCCACAGGTACGACGGCACGGTCGCGACGCTGAACGCGCCGAGTTCGACGAAGAAGTAGATGCCGATTTGCGACGCGGACAAACCGAGCTGCGTCGCCAGCCGACCGGCGACGGCGGGCGCCACGAGCAGCAGCAGCGGCGTGATGGCCGCGAACACGACGAGCGCGACGAGCGTCGCGCGCGCGAATGTCGATGCGCGGCCGTCGGGCGAGAGGGCGGCATCGGAGGACAAGGTTTTCATGGCGGGATCTCGTTGACGGAATCAGAACAGGTGGTACATGCCGACCATCGCGCCGAACTGCGACGCGCCGGCGAGCGGCGTCGGGTCGTATTCGTAGACGGTCTGCGAACTCTGGCCGCTGTTGCGCGCATAGCCGAGGTTCAGGTACGCGACGGTGCGTTTGGACAGCGCGTACGTGGTGCTCGCGATGAACAGCGTCGGATGGCCGATCGCCGGCGTGCGCGAATCGGTGTGGTAGACGCCCGCGTTCAGGCCGATTCCGTTCGATGTCAGGTAGCGCGCGCCACCCCAGACGATCGTGCGGGCCGCGTCGAGGTCGCCGGTCAGGCGCTCGACGCCCGCATACACGCTGAGCGGCAGCGTCGCGAATGCATAACGCGCGGCGAGCGTGCCGAGTTCGCGACGCCGCGCAGACGCGTCGGCCGCCGCCGATACGTCGCCGTGCGCCTGATGCAGCACCGCGCTGACCGACAGGCCGTTGCTCGTGTACTGGCCGCCGAGCTCGAGCACGCGTCCGGCGCGCGTATTGCCGGCGACGCCCGAGGTCGCGACGAGCGCCTCGACGTCGAAGCCGGCGAACGACGGCGACTGGTATTTGACCGAGTGGTCGATGAAGTTCGCGCTCATCGGCACGAGCACGCCCTGACCGCTGTACGACGCATACCAGAGCGGGTCGTAGAACAGCGTCTTGTCGAACAGCACGCTGAACTGGCGGCCGAGCGTGACGGTGCCGACCGGCCCGGCGATCCCCACATATGCGCCGCGGAAGAACGCGTAGCCGGGCACGGTCGCGGTGCCGTCATTGAGGTTGAGGCCCTGTTCGAGCTTGAACAGCGCCCGCCACCCGCCGCCGAGATCCTCGTGGCCCTTGATCCCGAACTGCGAAGGCAGGATGCCGTAGTTCTGCAACCGCACGGCCGAACGATGCCCGTCGGCGTGCGTCAGATATTGCACGCCGGCGTCGAGCGCGCCGTACAGCGTGAGGGCGGACTGCGCGTGCGCGGCGGCGCCGCATGCGGCAAGCGCCGCGCCGGCCGCGGCCGTGCGGATGAAGCGGGGTGTCGTCACGTCGGGTTCTCCATACCGTCCTGCATCGGTTTGTCGTTGGTGTTGTCGCGACGCAGTGTCCGCAGCGGGAAAACGGCCGAACAGTCGTCCAGATGAACGGTGCGGAAAACCCGCGACGCACGGCGCAAAGGCCCCGCGATGCCGCCGCGCGCGTTGCTGCGCAGCAGCAACCGGCGGCGCACCGTTCAAATGGATGGGGCTGGCGAGCGTTCCGGCGCCCCGGCCCGCCAAAAAAGCCGCTCGCTATAATCGGCCGGTGTCGTTGCGCACATCAGCAGCCCGACCGGGCAGGGGAGCGGAAGGTGAGGATCACGACGGATATCGGGCAGGATCTCGACGCGCTGCGCGACGTGCCGGCCGCCATCGTGCTCGACGAATTCGCGTGGCCGCCGCGGCCGTCCCGTCGCGCCGATTTCGACGGCGTCACGCGTGGCGACGCAGCGCAGCGCGCACTCGGCCTGATGCTGCTCGACCTGTACGCGGTGGCCGCGCAGTCCGCCATCGGCGAATTCGAGTACCGGTTCTTTTCGCTGCTGCAGGCGCTCATGCCGTTCGATGCCGCGTGGACGGGCGTCGCGACCCATCTGCCGACCGGCCCGGTGATGCACAACAGCTTTTTGTACCGGTTGCCGCACGCGTTCTTCAGCGACTGGAAGCGCGTGCGCGATTGCGATCCGCTCGCGCACCGCACGTTGCACGGCGCACACGGCCGCGCGGTGCGGCTGTCGGTTGTCGAGCCGGGGCTCGATGCGCGGTTTCGCGACTGGTGCGTGAAATACGGGCTCGCGCAACTGATGTTCGTGTGTACGCTCGATCGCCGCTTCGGCCTGACGACGTTCGTGTCGATCTACCGTCAGGGCCTGAACCGGCCGTTCGGCGACGACGACGCGCGTCGTTTCGAGGAGGTCATTCCGCATCTCGCGGCCGCATTGACGATCAATCGCGCCGCGCAGCTCACGCGCGAACGCGAGCGCGCCGACACGGCCGCGCCGGCCGCGCGTGCGCTGTGCGACAACTTCGGGGTGCTGCACCACGCCGATCACGGTTTCGACGACGTGCTGCGCACGGAATGGCCGGACTGGGCCGGCGCGCGCGTGCCGGAGCCGCTCGTCGCGTACCTGCGGCGCCACTCGGGCCGGCCGTTCGTCGGCGACGCGCTGCGCATCCAGTGCGTGCCCGTCGCGGGGCTGTTCCAGATCGACGCGCGGCCGCGCTCGCTGCTCGACCGGCTGAGCCCGCGCGAACTCGCGGCGATCCGCTATTACGGCGCCGGGCGTTCGCACAAGGAAGTCGCGCAGCAGATGGCGATCTCGCCGACCACCGTGCGCCACTACCTGCGCTGCGCGTACCGCAAGCTCGGCATGCACGACAAGAGCCAGATCGCCGGCATGCTCGGCGCGACCGGCGGCGCGACCGACGATGAAGCTGTGGAAGCTGGCGGCGTGCCGCGCTGAAGCGCACGAACGTGTGCCGGGCGGCGCGCACTGCGTTGCCAGAATGGTTGTGCCCGCAACCATTGAGCGTTATGCTCGTCAGCTCCCAGGAGACGGAATGCCATCATGAAGGACACGAATTCGGGGTCGGTGCGCACGGCGGTGGTCGGCGTCGGCGCGATCGGCGGATTGCTCGCGGCCGCGTTGTCGAGAGCCGGCATGACCGTGAGCGCGTACGCACGCGGCGCGACGCTCGATGCACTGAATACGCACGGCGTGCGCGTGATCGACGAGGCGGGCGCAATCTCGTCGGTGCCGGTGCGCGCCAGCGACGATGCGGCCGCGCTCGGCGTGCAGGACTACGTGGTGATCGCGCTGAAGGCACAGGCGCTGCCGGCGCTGGCCGCGCGCATCGCGCCGCTGGTCGGGCCGGACACCGTGATCGTCGCGGCGATGAACGGGCTGCCGTGGTGGTTCACGCACGGGCTCGAAGGGGCAATCGACGGCGTGCCGCTCGATGCGGTCGACCCCGCCGGCGCGGTGTCGGCCGCGTTGCCGCCTGCACAGGCGATCGGCTGCGTCGTGCACCTGTCGTCGAGTACCGATGCGCCGGGTGTCGTGCGTCGCGGGCGCGGCAACCGGCTGATCGTCGGCACGCCCGATCCGCGGCTCGACATGCCCACCGCGCGGTTCGCCGACGCGCTCTCGGCCGGCGGTTTCGACGTCGAATCGACGCGCGCGATCCGGACCGAGATCTGGGCGAAGCTGTGGGGCAACATGAACATGAATCCGCTGAGCGCGCTGACCGGGTCGACGGCCGAGCAGTTGCTCGACGATCCGTTCACGCAGGATCTCGCGCTGCGGATGATGGAGGAGGCAGCCGCGATCGGCGCGAGGCTCGGCCTGTCCACCGGGATGAGCGGCCCCGAGCGGATCGCGGTTACGCGCAAGCTCGGCGCATTCAAGACGTCGATGCTGCAGGATTTCGAGGCGGGGCGCTCGCTGGAGATCGGGCCGATCCTCGGCGTGTTTCCGGAGCTCGGCCGCAAGCTTGGCGTGCCGACCCCGTACTGCGACGCGGTGCTCGGGTTGTTGCGCCAGCGCGCGGCGAACAGCGGGTTGTAGTGCGCACGGGGCGGCTGAATTCGCGGCCGCCGGCAACGCCGTCAACGCGACCACGCGCGCTTCGTGCGATGCCTGCCGCATGACGCAAAACGGGCCGCCCGGATCGCACGTGACGCGACCCGGGCGGCCTGTCTGATTCGTCGGATCAAACCTGCCGCCAGCGCTCGCCAATCCGGCGATGGCGGCCCGCCACGCGGCTCAGTCGTCGCGTTCGATCGCGTGCGTGACGACCTTGTCGAGCAGCCGCTCGAACGTCTGACGTTCGCTGTCGGACAGGCATGCGAGCAAGCCGTCGTTCCATTTGCGCACGATCGGCATGATCTTGCGATGCAGCGCGCGACCGTCGGTGGTCAGCGCGATCAGCACGATCCGGCCGTCTTCGTCGCTCGCGCTGCGCTCGAGCAGCCCCTGGCGCAGCAGCGCTTCCGCCGCGCGGCTCGCCTGGCTCTTGTCGAGATTGGTGTGGCGCGCGAGATCCATGATCGAGAACGGGCCGAATGCGCCGACGGCGGCGATCACGCGCGCCTCGGGCAGCGAGATGTCGAGCTTGTGCCGGTACACCTCGCCGATCCCGCGGTCGGAGCGCTTCGTGAGCGCATGGAGGCGATAGGTCAGAAACTGATCGAGCCCGGCTTGACGGCCTTTCATGTCGAATCCTGAAGAAAAAGGGCGGGCCCGATTGTTCCTGTATCGCGCGCTCGGGTCAACGGTCAGTGTGCACCGTACTTCAGGCGTGTCAACTGTTCCGCTTCGTTCGCGAGCAGATTGGCCGCGTCGCGGATCGCGACGTCGAGCGTGATCGGCCCGGGCGCCGGCGAAAAGCAGCCGGAGAAATGCTCGGACAGGCGCGGCAGCGCGGCCGGGTCGACCGCGCCCGACAGCAGCGACGCGCTTACGCCGGCAGCCCGCGCGTGCCGGCAAGCGATGAACGGCGCCTTGCCGTGCAGCGTCTGCACGTCGGAGCGGCCTTCGCCGGTGATCAGCCAGTCGGCGCCGGCCAGTGCGGCGTCGAGCCCGACCTGGCGCGCGACCACTTCGGCGCCGGGCTCGAAGCGTGCGCCGAGCATGTGCAGCGCGAAACCGAGGCCGCCCGCGGCGCCCGCACCCGGCAGATCGCGGCCGCGGCGGTCGAGCGCGGCTTCGAGCAGGTCGGCGAAGCGGGCGAGGGCCGCATCGAGGATCGCGACCTGGGCGGCCGTCACGCCCTTTTGCGGACCGAATACGGCGGTCGCGCCATGCGCGCCCGTCAGCGGGTTGTCGACGTCGGACATGCCGACGAATTCCGTTTCCTTCAGGCGCGGATCGAGCCCCGACGCGTCGATGTGCGCGATGTCGGCGAGCCGCGACGGCACCGGCTCGACCGACTGGCCGCTGGCGTCGAAGCATTGCAGGCCGAGGCCCGCGAGCAACCCGGCGCCCGCGTCGTTGGTGCTGCTGCCGCCGAGCGCGACGAAGAAGCGGCGCACGCCGTCGTCGAGCAGCGTGCGGATTGCGTCGCCCATCCCGCGCGTGCTGCGCGCGTCGACCGGCACGCTCATGCCGACCGCGTCGGTGATCCCGACGATCTCGGCCGTCTCGACGATCGCGGTGCGCGCATCGATCACGCCGACCGCCGCATCGCGCGCCGCCAGCGACGCACCGGCCACGCGCAGCGTGCGCCGCGTGCCGCCGCCTGCCAGCATCGCGTTGAGCGTGCCTTCGCCGCCATCGGCCATCGGGCAGCAGCGCACGACCGCGTCGGGCCGCGCGCGGCGGATGCCGGTGGCGATCGCGTCCGCGACCTGCTCGGCGGAAAGCGAGCCTTTGAACGAATCGGGCGCGATGACGACGACAGGCGCGGACGGGTGGTGCGGCATGGTGTCTCCGGAAGGCGTTATTGGTGTGAAGAATGAGCGGTCGGGCCACGAGAGTGGCTCACACGCTATCGGAGCTTACAGGATGGCGCGCGCGCGGTGGATACGCCGTTCGGCATAGCCGCGATCCGCGTGCATGGGCCGTGTAACGGGCCGTCGACGGCGCGGGACGCACGCGTGTCGCACCGATCTGGCCGTATGAGGAAAATTGTTTGCTAGAATACTCGATTCTTCCGGCCAAAGCCGTGCTCCGAGCCGCTTGCGCTAGCCATCCGGCGCGTGCAGGGATGGCGTGGCGCTCCGGCGCGGCGTGCGAGTGCGACGCACCGCATGCTGCAGGCAGGCACGGCAAGGAAAACCCGATTCGCTCGAATAATTTTAGGACGATTGAAGCCATGGCTAACGTTGTTGAGAACCTCGGCAAGCTTGAACGCCGTGTGACGATTTCTTTGCCGAAAGACACCGTGCAGAAGGAAATCGACGCCCGCATCCAGAAACTCGCGAAGACCGTGCGCATGCCGGGTTTCCGCCCGGGCAAGGTGCCGGTGAAGATGGTCGCCCAGCAATACGCAGGTCAGGTCGAAGCCGAAGTGCTGAGCGACAAGATCGGCCAGGAATTCTTCACGATCAGCCGCGCGGAAAACCTGCGCGTCGCCGGCCAGCCGAGCTTCGAGCCGAAGCAGGAGCAGGCTGAGAATGCCTACGCGTTCGACGCGACGTTCGAGGTCTACCCGGAAGTGAAGATCGGCGATCTGGCGACGGCTGAAGTCGAGCGCTCGACCACGTCGATCGGCGACGCCGAAATCGACCGCACGCTGGACATCCTGCGCAAGCAGCGCGTGCACTACCACGCACGCGGCGAAGCCGGCGAGCACGGCGACGGCGGCGACGACACCGCAGCGAAGAACGGCGACCGCGTGACGGTCGACTTCGTCGGCAAGATCGACGACGTCGCGTTCCCGGGCGGCACGGCCGAAGATTTCCCGTTCGTGCTCGGCGAAGGCCGCATGCTGCCGGAATTCGAAACGGCGGCGCTCGGCCTGAAGGTCGGCGAACAGCGTACGTTCGACCTCAAGTTCCCGGACGACTACCACGGCAAGGACGTCGCCGGCAAAACGGCGCAGTTCACGGTCACGATGAAGAAGATCGAATGGCCGCACCTGCCGGAAATCGACGCGGAATTCGCGAAGTCGCTCGGTATCGAAGACGGCGACCTCACGAAGATGCGCGCCGAGATCAAGGAAAACCTCGAGCGCGAAGCGAAGCGTCGCACGCAGTCGATCGTCAAGAACCAGGTGATGGACGCGCTGCTGAAGATTTCCGAACTCGACGTGCCGAAGGCGCTGATCGAGCAGGACCAGCAACGTCTCGTCGAAATGGCTCGCCAGGATCTGGCGCAGCGCGGCGTGCCGAACGCGAAGGACGCGCCGATCCCGGCCGAAATGTTCGTCGAGCAGGCCGAGCGCCGCGTGAAGCTGGGCCTCGTGCTGGCCGAGCTGGTGAAGGCGAACGGCCTCGAAGCGAAGCCGGAACAGATCCGCGCGGAAGTCGACGAGTTCGCGAAGAGCTACGAAGACCCGAAGGAAGTGGTCCGCTGGTATTATTCCAACCAGCAGCGCCTCGCCGAGATGGAAGCGTTCGTCGTTGAAAGCAACGTCGTCGATTTCGTGCTGGGCAAGGCAAAGGTGACGGACAAGGAAGTGAGCTTCGAGGCACTCGCGAGCGCATCGGCGCAAGCGTAAGTGTTGCTCTAGCGGCGTGCCGGCTGTCGGAGCGACGGCCCGCACGCCGTTTTTACGTCAAGCGCACGGTTGCCATTAATATGGCGATTGGGCGGGCGGCTTCCTTCCGTTCAATTTTCCATTCGAACAAGGTTCATTGAATGATCACTCGCGCTGAATTGCTGGACATGCTTGCTTCGAACGCGCCGCAGGGTTTCGAGGCGCAAGCGCTGGGGCTGGTGCCGATCGTCGTCGAAACGAGCGGCCGCGGCGAGCGTTCGTACGATATCTATTCGCGTCTCCTGAAGGAGCGCCTGGTGTTCATGGTCGGCGAAGTGAACGACCAGACCGCCAACCTCGTGGTCGCGCAATTGCTGTTCCTCGAGAGCGAGAATCCCGACAAGGACATCAGCCTCTACATCAACAGCCCGGGCGGCTCGGTGTCGGCCGGGATGGCGATCTACGACACGATGCAGTTCATCAAGCCGGACGTGTCGACCCTGTGCATGGGCCTCGCGGCCAGCATGGGTGCGTTCCTGCTCGCGTCGGGCGCGAAGGGCAAGCGCTTTGCTCTGCCGAACTCGCGCGTGATGATTCACCAGCCGCTCGGCGGCGCGCGCGGCCAGGCATCCGACATCGAGATCCAGGCACGCGAGATCCTGTACCTGAAGGAACGGTTGAACAACCTGCTCGCGCAGCACACGGGCCAGGACGTCGAGCGCATCGCGCGCGACACCGACCGTGATAACTTCATGTCGAGCGAGGACGCGAAGGCGTACGGGCTGATCGATCAGGTGCTGCTGAAGCGCCCGTGAGCTTAAACGGGGTGCCGCCCCGATTCGGGCCGGCGCCCTCAAACGTCCCGAGTGCCCTGAGCATCTGCGGCAAGCGCATCCAGCCGGCTCCGGTCGCGCCCTAGGCGCGGCGTCCGGAGCAATCGGCGTATCATGTCATTTACCTGTCCGGAGGCTCTACATTCATGGCGGACAAAAAAGGTTCGAACAGCGAGAAGCTGTTGTATTGCTCGTTTTGCGGGAAAAGCCAGCATGAGGTGAAAAAACTCATCGCGGGCCCGTCGGTGTTCATCTGCGATGAATGTATCGACCTCTGCAACGAAATCATTCGCGACGAGGCGGCTGCCGCCGGCGTCGAGGCCAGCCTGTCCCGGTCCGATCTGCCGAGCCCGCAGGAAATTCGCGACATCCTCGATCAGTACGTGATCGGCCAGGAGCGCGCGAAGAAGATCCTCGCGGTGGCCGTGTACAACCACTACAAGCGCCTGAAGCATCTCGACAAGAAGGACGACGTCGAGTTGTCGAAGAGCAACATCCTGCTGATCGGCCCGACGGGCTCCGGCAAGACGCTGCTCGCGCAGACGCTCGCGCGGTTGCTCAACGTGCCATTCGTGATCGCCGACGCGACGACGCTGACCGAAGCCGGCTACGTCGGCGAGGACGTCGAGAACATCATCCAGAAGCTGTTGCAGAACTGCAACTACGAGGTCGACAAGGCCCAGCGCGGGATCGTCTACATCGACGAAATCGACAAGATCAGCCGCAAATCGGACAACCCGTCGATCACGCGCGACGTGTCGGGCGAGGGCGTCCAGCAGGCGCTGCTGAAGCTCGTCGAGGGCACGATGGCGTCGGTGCCGCCGCAGGGCGGCCGCAAGCACCCGAACCAGGATTTCATCCAGGTCGACACGACCAACATCCTGTTCATTTGCGGCGGCGCGTTCGACGGTCTCGAAAAGGTGATCACCGATCGGACCGAGAAAACCGGTATCGGCTTCGGCGCGACGGTCAAGAGCAAGCAGGAACGCGACGCGGGCGAGGTGCTGCGCGAAACGGAACCGGAAGACCTGATCAAATTCGGTCTGATCCCCGAATTGATCGGCCGCCTGCCGGTGGTCGCGACGCTCGGCAAGCTCGACGAAGCCGCGCTGATGAAGATCCTGGTCGAGCCGAAGAATGCGCTCGTCAAGCAGTATCACAAGCTGTTCGCAATGGAGCGCGTCGAGCTGGAAATCCGGCCGGGCGCGTTGCAGGCGGTCGCCCGCAAGGCGATCCGCCGCAAGACCGGCGCGCGCGGTTTGCGTTCGATCATCGAACAGGCGTTGCTCGACGTGATGTACGAGCTGCCGACGATGAAAGGGGTCAGCAAGGTCATCATCGACGAGAATGTCATCGATGGGGACGGCAAGCCCTTGCTGATCTACGAGGACACGCCGAAGGTGGCGGGTTCGAACTGACCGGCTTGCCGACGATGTTCAGCGAAAAAGGCCGTTCATGAGTCCGTGGGCGGCTTTTTTTCGTTTATCTTGTGGGTAACTCTGACTCGACACGCGGTGGTTACTTTCTTACCGAATATTTCCCGCACTTGAAGGCTTGCAATTCGTTGTGGCGGCCTCAATTACCGAACAATTGATTCCACTCATGGGGAAATGAAATGTCAGGCACCCAACTTCTCCCGCCGGAACGCATCACGCTCCCGCTGCTGCCGCTGCGGGACGTCGTCGTTTTCCCGCACATGGTCATTCCGCTCTTCGTGGGCCGGCCGAAATCGATCAAGGCCCTCGAAGCAGCGATGGAAGGCGGCAAGCACATCATGCTCGTCGCCCAGAAAACCGCGGCCAAGGACGAACCGACCGAAAAGGACATGTACGAGGTCGGTTGTATCGCCAACATTCTGCAGATGCTGAAGCTGCCGGACGGCACCGTGAAGGTGCTCGTCGAGGGCCTGCAGCGCGCGAAGGCGTTGTCCATCGAAGAACAGGAGACGCAGTTCTCCTGCGAAGTGATGCCGCTCGAGCCCGATCATGCCGATAGCGCCGAGACGGAAGCGCTGCGTCGCGCGATCGTGTCGCAGTTCGACCAGTACGTGAAGCTGAACAAGAAGATCCCGCCGGAGATTCTCACGTCGCTGTCGGGCATCGACGAAGCCGGCCGTCTCGCCGACATGATCGCCGAGCGCCTGCCGCTGAAGCTCGACCAGAAGCAGCACATCCTCGAGATGTTCCCGGTCATCGAGCGCCTCGAGCATCTGCTCGCGCAGCTCGAAGCCGAGATCGACATCCTGCAGGTCGAAAAGCGCATCCGCGGGCGCGTGAAGCGCCAGATGGAAAAGAGCCAGCGCGAGTACTACCTGAACGAACAGGTCAAGGCGATCCAGAAGGAACTGGGCGAGGGCGAGGAAGGTGCGGATCTCGAGGAGCTCGAGAAGCGCATCAACGCCGCGCGCATGCCGAAGGAAGCCAAGAAGAAGGCTGACGCCGAGCTGAAGAAGCTGAAGCTGATGTCGCCGATGTCGGCGGAAGCGACCGTCGTGCGCAACTACATCGACACGCTGATCGGCCTGCCGTGGCGCAAGAAGAGCAAGGTCAACAACGACCTGTCGAACGCCGAGCAGGTGCTCGACGAGGATCACTTCGGCCTCGAGAAGGTCAAGGAACGGATCCTCGAGTATCTCGCGGTGCAACAGCGCGTGGACAAGGTCAAGGCGCCGATCCTGTGCCTCGTCGGGCCCCCGGGCGTCGGCAAGACCTCGCTCGGCCAGTCGATCGCTCGCGCGACGAACCGCAAGTTCGTCCGGATGGCGCTCGGCGGCGTGCGTGACGAAGCCGAGATCCGCGGCCACCGCCGTACGTACATCGGTTCGATGCCGGGCAAGATCCTGCAAAGCCTCGCGAAGGTCGGCGTGCGCAATCCGCTCTTCCTGCTCGACGAAGTCGACAAGATGGGCATGGATTTCCGCGGCGATCCGTCGTCGGCGCTGCTTGAAGTGCTCGATCCGGAACAGAACCACACGTTCGCCGACCACTACATCGAAGTCGACTTCGATCTTTCGGACGTGATGTTCGTCGCGACGTCGAACTCGCTGAACATCCCGCCGCCGCTGCTCGACCGGATGGAAGTGATCCGTCTGTCGGGCTACACGGAAGACGAGAAGGTCAGCATCGCGCAGCGTTACCTGCTGCCGAAGCAGAAAAAGAACAACGGGCTGAAGGAAGGCGAGATCGAGGTCACCGAGCAGGCGATTCGCGACATCATCCGCTACTACACGCGCGAAGCCGGTGTGCGTTCGCTCGAGCGGGAAGTGTCGAAGATCTGCCGCAAGGTCGTGAAGATGCTGCTGCTGAAGAAGGCGTCGGGCGCGATCAAGGTCGATGGCGAGAATCTGGATACGTTTCTCGGCGTGCGCAAGTACGACTTCGGCCTCGCGGCGAAGGAAAACCAGGTCGGTCAGGTGACGGGGCTCGCGTGGACGGAAGTCGGCGGCGATCTGCTGACGATCGAAGCCGCGGTGATGCCGGGCAAGGGCAACGTGATTCGTACGGGCTCGCTCGGCGACGTGATGAAGGAGTCGGTCGAGGCTGCGCGTTCGGTCGTGCGCTCGCGTTCGCGTCGTCTCGGTATCAAGGACGAAGCGTTCGAGAAGCAGGACATCCACATCCACGTGCCGGAAGGCGCGACGCCGAAGGACGGTCCGTCCGCTGGCGGTGCGATGACGACCGCGCTGGTGTCGGTGCTGACGGGTATTCCCGTGCGGGCCGACGTCGCGATGACGGGCGAAATCACGTTGCGTGGCGAAGTGCTGCCGATCGGCGGGCTGAAGGAAAAGTTGCTGGCGGCGCATCGCGGCGGCATCAAGCTCGTGCTGATCCCGGAAGAGAACGTGAAGGATCTCGCGGACATTCCGGACAACGTGAAGAACGCGATCGAGATTGTGCCGGTTCGCTGGATCGACAAGGTGCTGGAGCTCGCGCTCGAGCGTTCGCCGACGCCGCTGCCGCCGGAAGAAGAGGCGAAGGCTGCGGCGCCGGTCGGCGAGGCGGCGAAGGATGCCGGCTCGACGGAAGTCGTCAAGCACTGAGGCGCTGAACACCGTCGTTGCCGACGGTCGTTCCCGAAAACCCGCGGCGGTGTCCGCGGGTTTTTTTACGCGCATCGGAATCATGCGAGCGCGTTCGTAAAAAATTCGCGCGCCAGGCTTGGCAAAATGATCGGGGATGAATTAAACTTGCGGGCTCGCTGATTGTTGATGCGCAAACGCAGATCGCAGTCAGAACGAATCGGAAACGGGTGCTTAGCTCAGCTGGTAGAGCGGCGCCCTTACAAGGCGTAGGTCGGGGGTTCGAACCCCTCAGCACCCACCAGTTTCACGATTCAGCCAGACCAAGGAGCGGTAGTTCAGTCGGTTAGAATACCGGCCTGTCACGCCGGGGGTCGCGGGTTCGAGTCCCGTCCGCTCCGCCAAACAAACAACAATGCCCGCCTTGTGCGGGCATTGTTGTTTGTGCGTTCGGTTTGCGCCCGCTTGCGAGCGCGTGACTGCGGAGTGGCGAAAAGTCGCCTGTGAGGCTTCCGGATTCCGGTTCCGTTCGCGCACAGCATTTGCCTGCTTTTTTCCCGTCCCACCCCGTATGTTGTAATATCGGTCGTTTTGTCCAATTTTTCCGTCACGCATGCTCGATTTCTTCCGTAATCACCAGCGCCTGATGATGGCGCTCCTGCTCCTGATCGTGTTGCCGGGGCTGGGTTTCGTCGGGATCCAAGGCTTCCGCGGCTTCTTCGACGACAGTGCGAACGTCGCGGCGGTCAACGGGCACAAGATCACGCGGGTCGAATTCGACGGCGCGTTCCGCCAGCAGATCGACCAGGCGCGCCAGGCGCTCGGTGGGCAGTTCGACATCAAGATGTTCGACACGCCCGAGCATCGCAAGCAGGTGCTCGACGGCCTGATCCAGCAACGCGTGCTGGCCGACGAGACGCAGCGTCTGCACCTGACCGCGTCCGACAACGCGGTGCGCGACGCGCTGATGAGCGACCCGATGATCGCGTCGCTGAAGAAGCCCGACGGCACGATCGACGTCGAACGCTATGCGCAACTGCTGTCATTCCAGGGGATGACGCCCGAGCAGTATCAGGAGCGCGTGCGTTACAGCCTGTCGCTGCAACAGATTCCGGCCAGCATCGTGTCGAGCGCGTTCACGCCGAAGAGCCTCGCGCAACGCCTGTCCGAACTCGCCGCGCAGCAGCGTGAAGTGCAGGCGCTCGTGCTGAAGACGAGCGACTTCGCAGCGAAGGTCCAGCCGACCGACGCGCAGCTCACCGCGTACTACGACGCGCACAAGCAGAGCTTCGCGACGCCGGAAACCGCGACGATCCAGTACCTCGTCTATTCGCCGGCCGCGGCGGCCGCGAGCGCGCAGCCGACCGAAGCGGACATCAAGAAGTTCTACGACGACAACCCGACGCACTTCCGTACCGAAGCGCAGGTGCGCGTGAGCCACATCTTCATCGCCGCGCCGGGCAGCGCCAGCGCGGCCGACAAGGCGGCCGCGAAAGCGAAGGCCGAGCAACTGCTCGCCGACGTGAAAGCGCATCCCGATCAATTTGCGCAGATCGCGCAGAAGAACTCGCAGGACGCGCCGTCGGCGGCGAAGGGCGGCGACCTCGGCTTCATCACGCGCGGTTCGACCGCGGGCGGCAAGGCGTTCGACGATGCCGCGTTCTCGCTCAAGCAGGGCGACGTGAGCGGTCTCGTGCAGTCGGATCTCGGTTTCCACATCCTGAAGGCGACCGAAGTGAAGCCGGCCGTCGTCAAGCCGTTCGCGGAAGTGAAAGACCAGATCGCGATCGACCTGAAGCAGCAGTACGCAGCGAAGGCGTTCTCGGACAATGCGGAAGGTTTCACGTCGACCGTCTACGAAAAGGCGAAGACGCTGCAGCCGGCCGCGGACAAGTACAAGCTGACGATCCAGACGGCCACCGTCACGCCGACGCCGAATCCGCAGTTGCCGCCGACGAGCCCGCTGAACAATCCGAAGTTCCTGGCCGCCGTGTTCGCGAACGACGCGGTGAAGAACCAGAACAACACGCAGGCGATCGACGTCGGCAACAACACGCTGATCTCGGCGCGCGTGACCGAGCACAAGCCGGCTGCGGTGCCCGCGCTCGACGCGATCAAGGACGTCGTGCGCCAGAAGGTCATCGCCGAGCAGGCCGCGGAACTCGCGAAGAAGGACGGTGCGGCGAAGCTGGCCGAATTGCAGAAGTCGAAGTCGGCCGACGGCTTTACGGCCGCGCAGAAGGTGTCGCGCACGCAGTCGCAGGGCCTGACGCCGGCTGCGCTGAGCGCCGTCTACAAGGTCGATGCGAAGACGCTGCCGGCTTACGTCGGTGTCGACCTCGGTGCGGACGGCTATGCGATCTACCGCGTGAACGCGGTGATCCCCGGTTCCGCGGTCGATCCGCAGCAACTGGCCGCCGCGCAGCAGCAGATGGCGCAGGTCGACGCGCAAAGCGAAGGCGAAGCGTACCTCGCCGCGCTGCGCGATCGCTCGAAGGTGAAGCTGTACGGCAGCACGACGGCCAGCCAGCAGCAGGACGGCGACAACTGAGCATCGTTTCGCCCGCAACCATCGAAAAGCCCCGCTCGAAGCGGGGCTTTTTGTTTTCCGGTGCAGCCGCGGTCAGCCGTGCGGCTTGCCGAGCAGCGGCTTCAGCGCCGGCCATACGTTGTCGAGCAGGATGCCCTGGGCCTGCCGTGCCGGGTGCATCTGGTCGGCCTGGAACATCTCGGGCTTGTTCTCGATGCCGGCCAACAGGAACGGCACGAGCGGCACGGCGAGATCCTTCGACAGCCGCGTATAGAGCGCATGGAACTTCTGCGTGTAGTCGGGGCCGTAATTGGGCGGCACGTACATGCCGACCAGCACGACCTTTGCCTGCGCACGTCGCGCGCCGGCGATGATATCGCGCAGGTTCTGTTCGGTCGTCGCGAGCGGCACGCCGCGCAGCGCATCGTTCGAACCGAGTTCGACGACGACGATCGACGGCTTGAGCCGCTGCAGCACCGCGGGCAGCCGCGCACGGCCGCCGCTCGTGGTGTCGCCGCTGACGCTGGCGTTCGCGACGCTATAATCGATTCGCTCGGTCGCGAGCCGTTGCCGCAGCAACGCCACCCAGCCGGTGTCGCGCGGCAATCCGTATTCGGCCGACAGGCTGTCGCCGAGCACGACGATCACGGGCGGGCTCGATGCCGGCGCCGTCGCAGCGCGTACGGGCACGGTGACGGCCAGCAGGGTGCCCAGCAGCGCGGCGGTCGCCGCGCGTCTTTTCCAGCGAAATGTCGTGTCCATGTTCAAGATTACCGATCCGATCATCGAAGTCCATGACGTGTGCAAGCGGGTTGCCGATGCAACGGGCGAGCTGACGATCCTCGACGGCATCACGCTCGCCGTGCAGCCGGGCAGCAGCCTCGCGATCGTCGGCGCGTCGGGGTCGGGCAAATCGACGCTGCTCGGCTTGCTCGCAGGGTTGGACAGCGCGACGAGCGGCACGGTTCGCCTGCTCGGCCGCGTGCTCGACCAGCTCGACGAGGACGAGCGCGCGGCATTGCGCAACGGCGCGGTCGGTTTCGTGTTCCAGTCGTTCCAGCTGATGCCGCACCTGACGGCGCTCGAGAACGTGATGCTGCCGCTCGAACTGCAGGGCGGCATCAGCGCGCGCGATGCGGCCGACCGCGCCCGGGCGCTGCTCGTGCAGGTCGGTCTCGGCGAACGCACCGCGCATTATCCGAAGCTGCTGTCGGGCGGCGAACAGCAGCGCGTCGCGCTCGCACGCGCGTTCGTCACGCGGCCGGCGATCCTGTTCGCCGACGAGCCGACCGGCAGCCTCGACGCGGCCACCGGCCACGCGGTCATCGACCTGATGTTCGAACTGAACCGCATGCACGGCGCGACGCTCGTGCTCGTCACGCACGATGCCGAACTCGCGCGCCGCTGCGCGACGACGGTCACCATCGACGCGGGGCGCATCGTCGCGCCGCACGCGGCATCGCGCAACGCGTGAATGTTCGTGCCGGCCGCGCGGCGTGAAGCGCGCGGCCGGCACGGGCATGACGCCGTCGCGTCAGTGCTTCAACGCTTGAGCGCCGCGCGGGCGCGCTCGATCAGCGCGGTGGTCGACGAGTCGTGCTTCGCCGGATCGACCGAGTCGGCCGACAGATCGGCCTCGACGACCTTGCCCAGAATCTTGCCGAGCTCGACGCCCCACTGGTCGAACGGATTGATGTCCCACACCGTCGCCTGCACGAGCACCTTGTGCTCGTAAAGCGCGATCAGCGCGCCGAGCGTGCGCGGCGTCAGCGCATCGACGAGCAGCGTCGTGGTCGGGCGGTTGCCGGGGAACGTCAGGTGCGGCGCGAGCGCCTCCTTGCCCGGCCCGGCGATCTTGCGCGCTTCTTCCAGCGTGCGGCCGAGCATCAGCGCCTCGCTCTGCGCGAAGCAGTTCGCGAGCAGCTTCGGATGATGGCTCGCGAGCGGATGCTCGGGCGTCAGCACCGCGATGAAGTCGATCGGCACGATCGTTGGCCCCTGGTGCAGCATCTGGAAGAACGCATGCTGGCCGTTGGTGCCCGGCTCGCCCCACGTGACGGCCGACGTCGGGTAGTCGACGAAGGCGCCGTCCAGGCGCGCGGATTTGCCGTTGCTCTCCATTTCGAGCTGCTGCAGGTACGACGGCAGGTAGTGCAGCGCTTCCGAGTACGGTGCGACGAGATAGCTCTGCGAGCCGAAGAAATTCCGGTACCAGATGCCGATCAGGCCGAGCAGCACCGGCAAATTGCGCTCGAGCGGCGCTTCGCGGAAGTGGCGGTCCATGTCGTTCGCGCCGGCCAGCAGTTCGTCGAACTGTTCGGGGCCGACCGCGATCATGATCGACAGGCCGACCGCCGACCACAGCGAATAGCGGCCGCCGACCCAGTCCCACATTTCGAACACGTTGTCCGCCGCGATGCCGAACTTCACGACTTCGGCCGGGTTCGCCGACACGCCGACGAAGTGCTTCGCGAGCGCGTCTTCGGGGCAGCCGCGCGCGACGAACCAGTCGCGCAGCGAGCGTGCGTTCGTCATCGTCTCGAGCGTCGTGAACGTCTTCGACACGATGATCGCGAGCGTTTCCTCGGGATCGACCTGTTCGAGCACGCGCGCGAGATCGGCGCCGTCGACGTTCGACACGAAGTGGGTCGAGATCTCGCGCGTCGCGACGTGGTGCAGCGCATGCACGACCATCTTCGGGCCCAGATCGGAGCCGCCGATGCCGATGTTGATCACGTGGCGGATGCGCTTGCCCGTATAGCCCGTCCACGTACCGCTGCGCACGGCGCGCGCGAACGTCGCCATCTTCGCGCGCTCGGCGCTCACCTGCGCGTGGAACGGCGCCTGCGGATCGGTCGCGCGCAGTGCGGTGTGCAGCGCCGCGCGGCCTTCGGTCGGGTTGACGACCTCGCCCGCGAACATCGCGTCGCGGCGCGCTTCGACGCCGGCGTCGCGCGCGAGCTGCACGAGCAGGCGCAGCGTTTCGTCGTCGATGCGGTTCTTCGAGAAATCGGCCGCGAGACCGCCGCCCGGAATCGTGAAGCGTTCGGCGCGGGTCGGCGCGCGATCGTTTTCCGGCGCGAACCAGTCGCGCAGCCGCGCGTGGCGGATCTGTTCGAAGTGGGATTGAAGGGCAGTCCAGGCGGGGAGCGATTTCAGCGTCATGGCGGTTCGAGTGAAGCGTGAATCGGGAGGAATGCCGCGCCGGCTCATCGTGATCGGAAAGCCGGCGGACGAGAAGGCCCGCCGTGCGGCGGGGCAGTCAGTATAGCGGCGTTACGTGTCGGCGCGCGGCGACGGATAAAAAAGGCGATTGATCAGCGTACGCACCATCGGCGCGAGCTCGCCGGCGGTGAGCCCGGCCGGGCCGGTGCCGGTCGCGGTCAGCGTGTCGGCCGCGAGGCCGTGCAGGTAGACGCCGGCCAGCGCGGCTTCGTACGGCGCGACCCGCTGCGCGAGCAGCGCGCCGATCAGGCCGCCGAGCACGTCGCCGGTGCCGCCGGTGGCGAGCGCCGCGTTGCCGGTCGGGTTGATCGTCACGCGGCCGTCGGGCGCCGCAATCACCGTACCCGAGCCTTTCAGCACGACGATGGCCGCGTAACGCGCGGCGAGCGCCTGCGCGGCCACGACGCGATCGCGCTGCACGGCGGCCGTGTCGCCGCCGAGCAGGCGCGCGGCTTCGAGCGGATGCGGCGTCAGCACGCACGGATTGCCGTGTGCGCCACGCGCGGCGACGGCGGTCGCGAGGTCCGCGTGCGTCGCGACGAGGTTCAGCGCGTCGGCATCGAGCAGCGTCGCCGTGTCGTGCGCGAGCACGTCGCGCACGAGTGTCGCCGCGGCTTCGCGCGTGCCGAGCCCGCAACCGGCCGCGATCGCGGTCATCGCGCCGGGGTCGAGCGTGTCGGCCGGATGCAGCATCAGTTCGGGGAACGGCGGGTCGTACGGCGGCGCGCCCGCGCCGAGGAAGCCGACGTGCACCTTGCCGGCGCCCGCGAACAGCGCGGCGCGCGCGGCGAGGATCGGCGCGCCGCACATGCCGGTGTCGCCGCCGAGCACCGCGAGGCTGCCGTACGTGCCCTTGTGGGACGCGAACGCGCGCGCGGGCAGCGCCGCGGCGAACCGCGCGGGCGCGTTCAGCACGATGGCCGGCGCGGCGGGCGGCGCGACGTCGAGCGACGCGACGTGGATTTCGCCGGCGAGATCGCGGCCGTCGCCCGTGTAGAGGCCGGGCTTCGCGCCGATGAAGGTGAGCGTCTGCGTGGCCGCCACGGCGACGCCCGCGCCGACGATGCGGCCCGTGTCGCTGTCGAGCCCGCTGGGCACGTCGAGCGCGAGCACGCGGCCGCCGCCGCGCGCATGGGTGGCGATGCGTGCTGCCTGCTCGGCGAACGCGCCATCGAGCGCGCGGCCGAGACCGATGCCGAACAGCCCGTCGACGACCCACGCATAGCCCTCCAGCGACGCGGGCGGGGTGGCCGACAGCGGCACGCCGGCCGAGCGTGCGAGACCGAGCGCCCATTGCGCGTCGTCCGGCTTGACCGGCACCGGCATCCACGCATGCGTCGCGACGCCGAGCTGCTGGAGTTGCGCGGCGGCCACCAGCGCGTCGCCGCCGTTGTTGCCGGGGCCGACCGCGAACCAGACGGGGCGATCGTCGCCGGCGACCCGCTCGGACAGCCAGCGCGCGGCGGCCGCGCCGGCGCGGCCCATCAGCGTGTGCGGCGGCAGCGCGGCGGCGGCGTCGGCTTCGGCCGCGCGCAGGTCGGCGACGCGCAGCAGCGCGATCGGATCGGAATCGGGGAACGGGGGGCGAACGGGGGGAGCGGGGGTAACGGTCATCGCGGGATCGTGGCGGCTGGCAAGGATGCCGCCACGGGCCGGCCCGCGGCGGTCAGGTCGTGAAGCGGCCGGCGTTCAGCGCGGCGAGCGTGTCGGCGGGCCAGTGCTGGACGTTGCCGCCCAGATAGTCGGTCACCACTTTAGCAGACCCGCACGCGAGGCCCCAGCCGGCCGGGCCATGGCCGAAATTGACGAACACGCGCGGATGCGGGGTCGGACCCACGACGGGCAGGCCGTCCGGCGACAGCAGTTGCATGCCTTGCCACGACAGCGCGGCCGAGATCTTCGCGGCGCCGGGCACCCAGTCGTGGACGGCCTGGCCGAGCAGCGCGAGCGCGGCCTCCGACAGCGGCTCGGCGAGCGGCTTCGCGGTATCCGCCAGGCTCTGCAGCACGGCGGCCCCGCCGATGCGCAGCCGCTGGTGGGTGCGCGTGATCGAGATCCGCTTGATCGAATCGACGACGCTCAGGTGCGGCGCATGTTCTTCGTACGCGACCGGCGCGGTGAGCGTATGCACGCGCACCGGGTGCAGCGGCAGGCGCCAGCCGAGCCGTTCGAGCAGCGCAAGGCTGCCGGCGCCGGCGGCGACCACGATCGCGTCGGCCGACATCACGTCGACCTCGCGCGCGTGCGCCGCGCTCCGGTTGCCCGGCGGGGCGAGCTCGACCGCGACGCGGCCGTTGTCGACGCGGATCGCGGCGACGTCCGCGCCGAAGCGGAACTGCACGCCGTGCTCGTCGAGCGTCTGCTTGACCAGTTTCGCGAACAGCGGGCAGTTGCCGGTGCGCTCGGTTTCGAGCAGCACGCCGCCGGCAAAGCCGGGCTCGGCCGGTACCGACGGTTCGAGCGCCACGCATTCGTCGGCGGTGAGCGTGCGGTAAGGCTGGTCGAGTGTGCGCAGCAGGTCGAGCGCGGGCTGCAGCGCGTCCCAGTCGCGCGGATCGCGCACGATGTGCAGGATGCCGGGCTTCTGCTCGAATTCGAGCTCGAGGCGCGCCTCGATATCGGCGAGCGCGTCGCGCGACACGTCGATCAGCGGGCGCAGCCGTGCGTACTGCGCGGCGAATGCATCGGGCTCGCGCAGCGTGCCGAGCTGCTTGACGAAGCGGCGCACGCCGCCGTTGAAGCCCGGCTTGTAGACGATGCCGCTGTCGCGCGCCTGGCGCTGGTGCATGAAAGTCGGGCCGAACCAGACGTCGAGCGGGCTCGGCAGCAGCGCGCCGCCGTCGCCGTAGGTCGCGCCTTGCGCGACGGTCGCGTGGCGTTCGACCACGCATACGCGATGGCCGGCCGCGCGCAGCTGGTAGGCGGTGGCGACGCCGCTGATTCCGCCGCCGATGACGATGACATCCATTGAGATTGCTTCGATGACGGGCGGCACGCACGCCGCCCGGTGAGAATTCGCTGAGGGCCCGGGCCCGGTGAACCCGGAATGATAGCGCCAAAAGTGCGCGAGCCGGCGGCGGGCGAGCATGGCCGTGCGGCCATGCGGCGGCGGCCGGCGCCCGGGCCGATAGAGGCCGATCCGGCGGACAGCCGCGCGTGCCGCCCGCACCAGCACCGTGGCGGTGCAGCCGGACTACCGATTGGCCGGTCTTGGGCGGCCGACTTCCGGGTATAATTACGGCCTTCCTTTCGCCCCACGTCGCCACCCCGCGCGACTCATCGACGTCAGTCCAGCCCATGGCTCACTTCTCGTGTTTTCCCGGCGCTTCGGCCCTCTCCGATTTCCGTCAAACCCGTCTGCTCGACACGCTCAGGCAAATCGACGCCAACATCGTCGCGGTGCGCGGCCAGTTCCTGCACTTCGTCAATGCGGCCGAGCCGCTGTCGGCCGACGACAGCGCGCGCATCGATGCGCTGATGCACTACGGCGCGCCGTTCCAGCCGGCGGGCGAGAAGGGCGCGACCGAGACCTTCATCGTGCTGCCGCGCTTCGGCACGGTTTCGCCGTGGGCGAGCAAGGCGACCGACATCGCGCAGCACTGCGGCCTCACGCAGGTGCGCCGCATCGAGCGCGGCGTCGAATTCACGGTCACGCTGAAGTCGGGCCTGCTCGGCGGCAAGAAGGCGCTGTCAGACGACGCGCGCGCGGCCGTCGCGGCCGCGCTGCATGACCGGATGACCGAAAGCGTGGTCGCGGCGCGCGACGATGCGAAACACCTGTTCGACGAACTGCCGGCCAAGCCGCTGTCGACCGTCGACGTATTGGGCGTCGGCCGCGGCGCGCTGGAGCGCGCGAACGTCGAGCTGGGCCTCGCGCTCGCCGACGACGAGATCGACTATCTGGTCGACGCGTTCCGCAAGCTCGAACGCAACCCGACCGACGTCGAACTGATGATGTTCGCGCAGGCCAACAGCGAACACTGCCGCCACAAGATCTTCAACGCGCAGTGGACGATCGACGGCGAAGCGCAGGACATGTCGCTGTTCGCGATGATCCGCAACACCGAGAAGCTGAGCCCGCAGGGCACGATCGTCGCGTATTCGGACAACTCGTCGATCATGGTCGGCGCCGAAGCCGAGCGCTGGTTCCCGCGCAAGGCCGGTGCGGCCGGCGAGCCGGGCGAGCGCTACGGCCGCCACACCGAACTCACGCACACGCTGATGAAGGTCGAGACGCACAACCATCCGACGGCGATCTCGCCGTTCCCGGGGGCGGCGACCGGCGCGGGCGGCGAGATCCGCGACGAAGGCGCGACGGGCCGCGGCGCGCGTCCGAAGGCCGGCCTCACGGGCTTCACCGTGTCGAACCTCGACCTGCCCGATGCGCGCCAGCCGTGGGAAAACGCGCGCGACGCCGCGCAGCCGGTCGCCGAGCGCAATCCGAACGAAGTGCACGGCCCGTACGGCCGTCCGGACCGCATCGCGTCGCCGCTGCAGATCATGATCGATGGCCCGCTGGGCGGCGCCGCGTTCAACAACGAATTCGGCCGCCCGAACCTCGGCGGCTACTTCCGCGTGTACGAGCAGAACGTCGGCGGCACGGTGCACGGCTATCACAAGCCGATCATGATCGCGGGCGGCCTCGGCAACATCGCGGATCAGCACACGCACAAGCACGACGTGCCGGCCGGCTCGCTGCTGATCCAGATCGGCGGCCCCGGCATGCGGATCGGCATGGGCGGCGGCGCCGCGAGCTCGATGGCGACCGGCGCGAACACCGCCGAACTCGACTTCGACTCGGTGCAGCGCGGCAACCCGGAAATCGAGCGTCGCGCGCAGGAAGTGATCAACGGCTGCTGGCAACTCGGCGCGGAAAACCCGATCCTGAGCATCCACGACGTCGGCGCGGGCGGTCTGTCGAACGCGTTCCCCGAAATCGTCGACGGCGCGGGCAAGGGCGCGCGCTTCGAACTGCGCAAGGTCGCGCTCGAGGAATCGGGCCTGTCGCCGCGCGAAATCTGGTCGAACGAAGCGCAGGAGCGCTACGTGCTGGCGATCGCGCCGGCCGACCTGCCGCGCTTCGAGGCGATCTGCGCGCGCGAGCGCTGCCCGTTCGCGGTAGTCGGTGTCGCGACCGACGAACGCGAGCTGAAGCTCGTCGACGACGAAGCGACGGGCGCGGACGAATACCCGGTCGACATGCCGATGGAAGTGCTGCTCGGCAAGCCGCCGCGCATGCACCGCGACGTCGCGCGTGTGACGACCGAGCGTGCGCCGGTCGACGTGACGGGCATCGCGCTGTCGGCCGTCGCGCTCGACGTGCTGAAGCACCCGACGGTCGGCAGCAAGTCGTTCCTGATCACGATCGGCGACCGTTCGGTCGGCGGTACGTCGGTGCGCGACCAGATGGTCGGCCCGTGGCAGGTGCCGGTGGCCGACTGCGCGATCACCGCGCTCGACTATGCCGGTTTCAAGGGCGAGGCGATGACGATGGCCGAGCGCACGCCGCTCGCGGTGATCGACGCGCCGGCGTCGGGTCGCATGGCCGTCGGCGAAGCGATCACGAACATCGCGAGCGCGCCGATCGCGTCGCTCGACAAGCTGAAGCTGTCGGCGAACTGGATGGCCGCGTGCGGCACGGCCGGCGAGGACGCCGCGCTGTTCGACACGGTCAAGGCGATCGGCATGGAGCTGTGCCCGGCGCTCGGGATCGGCATCCCGGTCGGCAAGGACTCGCTGTCGATGAAGACGAAGTGGGATGAGCAGGGCGTCGCGAAGGAAGTCGTGTCGCCGGTGTCGTTGATCATCTCGGCGTTCGCGCCGGTCGAGGACGTGCGCCGTCATCTCACGCCGCAACTGCGCCGCGTGGCCGACGCGGGCGACACGGTGCTGATCGCGATCGATCTCGGCCGCGGCAAGAACCGCATGGGCGGCAGCATCTTCGCGCAGGTCACGCAGCAGGTCGGCGACACGACGCCGGACGTCGACGACGCGGAAGACCTGAAGCGCTTCTTCAACGCGATCCAGTCGCTCAATGCGCAAGACAAGCTGCTCGCGTACCACGACCGCTCGGACGGCGGCCTGTGGGCGACGGTATGCGAAATGGCGTTCGCGGGCCATGCGGGCGTGTCGCTGAACGTCGACATGCTGACGCTCGACCCGAACCACGAATCCGACTACGGCGACGCGAAGGACTGGGCGAAGCAGACGAGCGGCCTGCGCGACGACCGCACGCTGCGCGCGCTGTTCTCCGAAGAGCTCGGCGCCGTCGTGCAGGTGCGCGCGTCCGACCGCGACGCGGTGCTCGGCGCGCTGCGCGAGTTCGGCTTGTCGACGTGCTCGCACGTGATCGGCTCGGTCAACGATCGCGACGTGATCGAGGTGTACCGCGACGCGAAGAAGATCTTCGACGCGCCGCGCGCCGAACTGCATCGCGCATGGAGCGAAGTGAGCTGGCGCATCGCGCGCCTGCGCGACAACCCGGCCTGCGCGGATGCCGAATACGACGCGCTGCTCGACGCGGCCGACCCGGGCATCTCGCCGGTGCTGACGTTCGACCCGGCCGACGACATCGCCGCGCCGTTCATCGCGACGGGCGCACGGCCGCGCGTCGCGATCCTGCGCGAGCAGGGCGTGAACTCGCATCTGGAAACGGCTTACGCGTTCGACCGCGCCGGCTTCGATGCACACGACGTGCACATGAGCGACCTGCTCGCGGGCCGCGCGTCGCTGGCCGATTTCGCGGGCGCGGTCGCATGCGGCGGTTTCTCGTACGGCGACGTGCTGGGCGCGGGAGAGGGCTGGGCGAAGACGATCCGCTTCAACGCGAATCTCGCCGACATGTTCTCGGCGTTCTTCGCGCGTCCCGATACGTTCGCACTCGGTATCTGCAACGGCTGCCAGATGCTGTCGAGCATCGCGTCGATGATCCCCGGGGCGGAAGCGTGGCCGAAGTTCACGCGCAACAAGTCCGAGCAGTTCGAGGCGCGCTTCTCGTTCGTCGAAGTGGAGAAGTCGCCGTCGATCTTCTTCGCGGGGATGGAAGGCTCGCGGATTCCGGTCGCGGTCGCGCACGGCGAAGGCTATGCGGACTTCTCGCAGCAGGGCGACATCGATCGCGTCGCGGTCGCGATGCGTTACGTCGACCACCGCGGCGAAGCGACCGAGCGCTATCCGTTCAACCCGAACGGGTCGCCGGCCGGCATCACGTCGGTGACGACGGCCGACGGCCGCTTCTCGGTGCTGATGCCGCACATGGAGCGCGTGCATCGCACGGTCACGATGAGCTGGCACCCGGAAGGCTGGGGTGAAGCGAGCCCGTGGCTGCGTGTGTTCCGCAACGCGCGCCGCTGGATCGGCTGATCGGGATGATGTTCGACCCCAACGCATCGGTCGAGGTCGTCACGCTGCGTGACGCGCGGGCGAGCGAGGCCGACGCGATTGGCCGCGTGATCCGCGCGGCGTTCGCGGGCGAGCCGCAAGGCGGGGCGTTCGAGCAGCGCATCGTCGACACGCTGCGTGCGGACGGTGCGCTGAGCGTATCGCTCGTCGCGGAGTGCGACGGACGTATCGTCGGGCACGTCGCGTTCTCGCCGGTCGCGATCGGCGGCGAGCCGGCCGGCAGCCAGCAGTGGTACGGGCTCGCGCCGCTCGCGGTGCGGCCCGATTGCCAGCGGCAGAGCATCGGCGCCGGGCTCGTGCGCACGGGGCTCGACGCGTTGCGTCGGCTCGGCGCGCGCGGCTGCGTGGTGCTCGGCGAGCCCGCGTATTACACGCGTTTCGGGTTCGAACCGCACGGCGACATCGTGTTTCCGGGCGTGCCGGCCGAGTATTTTCTCGCGCTGTCGTTCGATGAATCCGCAACGCTGCCGTCAGGCGACGTGCGTTATCACGACGTGTTCCATCCCGCCGCGTAGCGCATGCCGCGGGCGGGCGACACCTGGCGTGGAAAAGCCGCTCTCCGGAGCGGTTTTTTATTGCACGGCGCGCCGCGCACCATCGCGTCGCGGTATATCTGTTTCGTGCGCGCCAAAAGAAAAAGCCGCTCCGAAGAGCGGCTTGTCGATGCGCGTACGACGCGCCGGCGTTACTGGATCTTCGCCTGCTGGCGCAGACCTTCCTCGAACGCCTGCAGCTTCTGCTGCACGAGCTGCTGCGCGATCTGCGCCTTCACCTGGTCGAACGGCGGCGGCGCGATGTCGCGGATGTCGTCGACGCGGATGATGTGCCAGCCGAACTGCGTCTTCACCGGCGCGTCGGTCATCTGGCCTTTCTGCAGCTTCTGCGCGGCCGCCGCGAATTCCGGCACGTACGCCTTCGGGTCGGACCAGTCGAGATCGCCGCCGTTCTTGCCCGAACCCGGATCCTTCGAGTATTGCTTCGCGAGATCCTCGAACTTCGCGCCGCCCTTGATCTTCGCGATCAGGTCCTTCGCCTGCTGCTCGCTCTCGACGAGGATGTGGTGCAGGTGGTACTCGCGGTTGCCGCCCACGCCCTTGACGAGTTCGTCGTAGCGCGCCTTCACTTCGGCGTCGGTCGGCTGGTTCTTCTTCAGGAAGCTCTCGATCATCGAGCGCAGCACGACGGTCTGCTGCGCGACGGCGACTTGCGCCTTCACGTCCGGACGGTTCGGGATGCCTTCGCGAATCGCTTCCTGCATCAGGATTTCGCGGTTCACGAGTTCCTGGCGCACGGCCTGCTGCAGTTGCGGACCGTCGGTCTGGCCTTGCTGGACGAGCTGCGCGACCATCGCGTCGGCGCGCGATTTCGGAATCGGCGTGCCGTTGACGACGGCGATGTTCTGGGCAAATGCCGGTGCCGCTGCAAAAGCAGCCGCCGCGACCCACAGGCGGGGGGATTTCAGGATCATCGGGAATTCCTAATGAGACTAGATTGAAGATTCGTTGAATTCTTCGGGCGTGTAAGCCACGATCGCGAGCGCGTGAATGCCGCGCTGCATCGCATCAGCGAGCGCATCATACACCAGCCGGTGCCGCGCGACGCGCGGCTTGCCCGCGAACGCGGACGAGACGATCGTGACCGTGAAATGGCCGCCGGCGGCCGCGCCCGCATGGCCCGCGTGCTGCGCGCTGTCGTCGCGCACGGTGAGCGACAGCGGCGCGAGCGACGCGGTGAGGCGCGCTTCGATCAGCGCGATGCGTTCGTCGGCGGAGGCGTGGAGAAAGGCGTCGCTCATGTCACTCGTCCTTCAGGTATTTCGTGAGCCACAGGCTCTGCAGGATGATGAACACGACCATCGCGCCCGTCGTACCGAACAGCTTGAAGTTCACCCATTGCGATTCGGTGAAGTTGTGCACCACGTACAGGTTCGCGACGCCGAGCACCGCGAAGAACAGCGCCCAGGCGGCGTTCAGCTTGTCCCACACGGGGTGCGGCAGCGTGAGCTGCTTGCCCATCATCTTCTCGATCAGGTTCTTGCTGAACGCATAACGCGCGGCGAGCAACCCGATCGCAAACAGCCAGTACAGCACAGTCGGTTTCCATTGAATGAATTTCTCGTCATGCAGGACGAGGGTGGCGCCGCCGAACACGACGATCACGCCGAGGCTGACCCACAGCATCGTGTCGACCTTCCGGTGCCGGAAGGCGACCCAGGCGACCTGGGCCAGCGTCGCGACGATCGCGACGGCGGTGGCGGTAAAGATGCCCCAGACCTTGAAGGCGACAAAAAACAGGATGATCGGAAACAGATCGAACAGGAATTTCATGGCGCTCGCAGCTGCGTGACAGGCCGCATGTGCGGCCTGTCACCGTTGTAGGGACCCGCCAGGCATCGCCGTCGCGGAGCAGGGCGGCCGGCCCGCGGCTGGCCGCCCGGCAGATCCGCCCGGCGCCGCTCATTCGTTTTCGGGTCGGGACTCGAAGTTTAACGCAGCCGAATTGATGCAGTACCGCAAACCGGTCTGGTCGCGCGGGCCGTCCTCGAACACGTGGCCCAGATGCGCGCCGCAGTGGTTGCAGCGCACCTCGACGCGCACCATCCCGTGCGAGTAGTCGACCTTCTCGTCGATCACCTCGCCGTTGAGCGGCTTGAAGTAGCTGGGCCAGCCGCAGCCCGAATGGAACTTGGCGCCGGATTCGAACAGCGGCGTGCTGCAGACGACGCACTTGTAGATGCCGGCATCCTCGGTGTCGGTGTATTCGCCGGTGAACGCGCGCTCGGTCGCCGCGTGCTGCGTGACCTCGTACTGCATCGGCGTGAGCCGGCGGCGCAGCTCGGCGTCGTCCTTCTGGTACGGGAAGGTCTTGTCGTCGGAATCGTGGGACATGGGGGTTCTCCTGATCGGTCGGTCGAGATGCGCGGGTTGCGGGCTCAGGACGAGCAGCTCACTTCGAGCGTGCCGGCCCAGTCGGGCGGCAACGCCGCGTACGCTTCATGCTCCGGTTGTTCGTCGAACGGGCGACGCAGGATCCGCGCGAGCCGCTCGACTTCCGAAAAATCCTTTTCCTTCGCGCGCCGGATCGCAACTTCGGCCAGATGGTTGCGAAGCACGTATTTGGGGTTCGCGCGGTTCATTGCAACCGCGCGAGCCGCGTCGTCGCGCGTTTCCTCGGACAGCCGCGCGCGGTAGAGGTTCGCCCATGCGTCGAATGCTTCACGGTCGATGAAGAGGTCGCGCACGGGCGCGTCGCGGCTCGCGTCGTGCTTCGAGATCTGCGCGAGCCGGCGGAACGTCAGCGTGAAATCCGCGTGGCTCGCATGCATCGTCTCGAGCAGCTTGTTCGCGAGCTCGGCGTCGCCGTCGCGTTCGAGTTCGAGGCCGAGCTTCGCGCGCATCGCGCGTTCGAGCGCGGGGCCGAAGCGCTCCGGAAACTTCGCGAGCACGGCCTGGGCGTCGTCCACCGCGCGCTCGGCGCGCGCGTCGTCGTCGGCGATGCCGTGCTGCAGCCCGATCAGCGGCAGCAGCGCCTGCGCGAGGCAATAGCAGTTCCAGTGCGCGATGCGCGGCTGCATCCGGTACGCATAGCGGCCGTTGGTGTCCGAGTGGTTGCAGATGTAGTTCGCGTCGAATGCATCGACGAAGCCGAACGGACCGTAGTCGATCGTCACGCCGAGGATCGACATGTTGTCGGTGTTCATCACGCCGTGGCAGAAGCCGACCGCCTGCCATTGCGCGACGAGGTCGGCCGTGCGCAGCGTCGCGGCCTCGAGCAGCGCGAGGTACGGATCGTCCGCGTCGCGGCAGGCCGGATAGAAGCGGTCGATCACGTGATCGGCCAGCTGGCGCAGCAGGTCGGGGCGATCGTTCGAGAAGAAGTGCTCGAAGTGGCCGAAGCGCACGAAGCTTTCCGACACGCGCGTGACGACGGCCGCCGTCTCGATCTCCTCGCGCACCACCGGCTGGTCGGAGCCGATCACCGTCAGCGCGCGCGTGGTCGGGATGCCGAGGTGATGCATCGCTTCCGAGCACAGGAATTCGCGGATCGACGAGCGCAGCACCGCGCGGCCGTCGCCCATCCGCGAATACGGCGTGCGGCCGCCGCCCTTGAGCTGCAGTTCGTAGCGCCGGCCGTCGGCGCCGGGCAACTCGCCGATCGTCAGCGCGCGGCCGTCGCCGAGCTGGCCGGCCCACACGCCGAACTGATGGCCGGAATAGACCGACGCGTACGGCATCGCGTGCGCAGGCCAGTCGCGCGTCGGGTTGCCGGCGAACAGCTCGGCGAAGCCGGGCTGCGCGGCGATTGCGGGCGGCAGGTCGAGCAGCTGCGCGACTTCGTCGGAAAAGCCGACGACGTACGGCGCGGCCAGCGGCGCGGCCGGCAGCCGCGTATGAAACGCGTCGCCGAGCGTGACGAACGCGCGTTCGGCGGGCGCGCCGAGCGTCGCGGCGAGGTCGGGGAGAGTGTCAGCCGCATCGGCTGCGCTTCGGGAAAACGACATGTTGAGCGCCTCTGGGTAAGCCGATATTGTAAGGCGGCGTCGCGCCGCCCGCATGGCGGCCCGCGCATCGTGCGCCACGCCCGTCCGGGCCGCTGACGGGCGCGCATGCGGGCTGCTTCCGGATGGAAACGGCCGCCAGGCGGGTCACCGATTCGCATCCTCACGGAGAACAAGACGATGGGTAAGCCGTTGCTGGGCCAGATGATGGATGTGCCGCTGCTGGTGTCGTCGCTGATCGCGCATGCCGCGCGGCATGCGGGCGACACGGAAATCGTGTCGAAGCGCGTCGAAGGCGACCTGCATCGCTACACGTATCGCGATTGCGAACGCCGCGCGAAGCAACTGGCGCAGGCGCTCGCGCGGCTCGGCGTCGCAACCGGCGACCGCGTGGGCACGCTGGCGTGGAACGGCTACCGGCATCTGGAAGCGTATTACGGGATCGGCGGGATGGGCGCCGTGTGCCATACGATCAACCCGCGCCTGTTTCCCGAACAGATCGCGTACATCGTCAATCACGCGGAAGACCGCTACGTCTTCTTCGACATCAATTTCGCGCCGCTCGTCGATGCGATCGCGCCGCAATGCCCGCACGTGAAGGGCTGGATCGCGATGACGGACGCCGCGCACCTGCCGTCCGGCGCGACGCCGTTCCTCTGCTACGAAACGCTCGTCGAAGCCGAGGACGGCCGCTACGACTGGCCGCGCCTCGACGAGCAGCAGGCATCGGGGCTCTGCTACACGTCGGGCACGACCGGCAACCCGAAGGGCGTGCTGTATTCGCATCGCTCGACCGTGCTGCATGCATACGGCGCCGCGCTGCCCGACGCGATGAACCTGTCCGCGATGGACGCCGTGCTGCCCGTCGTGCCGATGTTCCACGTCAACGCATGGGGGCTGCCGTACGCGGTGCCGCTCACCGGCGGCAAGCTGGTGCTGCCCGGCAAGGATCTCGACGGGAAATCGCTGTACGAGCTGATGGAGGCCGAGCGCGTGACGTTTTCCGCAGGCGTGCCGACCGTGTGGCTCGGCCTGCTGAACTACATGCGCGAGGCCGGCGTGCGTTTCTCGACGCTGAACCGCACGGTGATCGGCGGCTCCGCGTGCCCGCCCGCGATGCTGCGCACGTTCGAGGACGAATACGGCGTGCGCGTGATCCATGCATGGGGAATGACCGAACTGTCGCCGCTCGGCACGCTCGCGAAGCTCAACTGGGCGCAGTCGCAGCGGCCGCTCGACGCGCAGCGCCGGCTGCTCGAGAAGCAGGGGCGCGTGATCTGCGGCGTCGACATGCGGATCGTCGGCGACGACGGCCGCGAGCTGCCGTGGGACGGCGTCGCGTTCGGCGAACTGCAGGTGCGCGGGCCGTGGGTGATCGACCACTACTTTCGCGGCGATGCGTCGCCGCTGGCGGACGGCTGGTTCCCGACCGGCGACGTCGCGACGATCGACCCCGACGGCTTCCTGCAGATTACCGACCGCAGCAAGGACGTGATCAAGTCGGGCGGCGAGTGGATCAGCTCGATCGACATCGAGAACGTCGCGATCGCGCATCCCGGGGTGGCCGAAGCCGCGTGCATCGCGTGCGCGCACCCGAAATGGACCGAGCGGCCGCTGCTCGTCGTGGTGCCGCGCGAAGGCGCGAACCTGAGCCGCGACGCGCTGCTCGCGTTCTACGAGGGCAAGGTCGCGAAATGGTGGATTCCCGACGACGTCGTGTTCGTCGAATCGCTGCCGCACACCGCGACCGGCAAGCTGCAGAAGCTGAAGCTGCGCGAGACGTTCCGCGATTACGTGTTGCCGACGGCGGTGTGCGCGCCGTAAGCCTTCGCGTCCGGGCCGCCGCCGGCCCGCGATTCGGTCCCGATGCGATCCCCCGATCCGTCCCCGGATCGGGAGCGAAATTCAAATTGAACGACCGTGCTTTTTCGTTGTATGCTGCCTGCGTTCATTCGGACATGCGGCCGTTCGACCGCGCACAATGAAGCGCAGCCAATCCGGCGCGCGATGCATGGAGGCAGGCAGATGGCAGTGGATTACTCGACTCGCGACGGCGTGGCCGTCATCACGCTCAACAATCCGCCCGTCAACGGGCTCGGCCTGTCGACCCGCCAGGGCGTCATGGACGCGCTCGATCGCGCCGCGCAGGAGCCGTCGGTCACGGCCATCGTGCTGACCGGCGCGGGTCGCGCGTTCTCGGGTGGCGCCGACATCACCGAATTCAATACGCCGAAGGCGCTGCAGGAGCCGACGCTGCACACCGTGATCCGCGCGGTGGAGGCAAGCGCGAAGCCGGTCGTCGCGGCGCTGCACAGCGTCGTGATGGGCGGCGGGCTGGAGCTTGCGCTCGGCGCGCACTACCGCATCGCCGCGCCCGGCGCGCAGGTCGCACTGCCCGAAGTGAAGCTCGGGCTGCTGCCGGGCGCGGGCGGCACGCAACGCCTGCCGCGCGCGGTCGGCCTCGAAACCGCGCTGAACATGATCGTGTCGGGCGCGCCGGTGCCGTCGGAGCAACTCGCGACGAGCGGGCTGTTCGACGAAATGGCCGACGGCGACTTGCTCGACGCGGCCGTCGCGTTCGCGCGCAAGGTCGGCGCGCAGAACGGCCCGCATCCGCGCGTCCGCGATCGCAAGATCGTCCACGAGAACGCGGCGGGCTTCATCCAGTTCGCGCGCAATTCCGCGCGGGCCGCCGCGCCGAATTTCCCCGCGCCGCACAAGTGCATCGACGCGATCGAGGCCGGCGTGCTGAACGGCTTCGACAAAGGCAGCATCGCCGAGCGCGAGGGTTTCGTCGCGCTGATGATGACGCCGGAAAGCCGCGCGCTGCGCCATGCGTTCTTCGGCGAACGGGCGGCGAGCAAGATTCCCGACGTGCCGGCCGATACGCCGCTGCGCGAGATCCGCCGGGTCGGCGTGATCGGCGCGGGCACGATGGGCGGCGGGATCGCGATGAACTTCATCAACGCGGGGCTGCCGGTCACGCTGCTCGAGACGAAGCAGGATGCGCTCGAGCGCGGCCTCGCGACGATCCGCAAGAACTACGACGCGCAGGTGAAGAAGGGCAAGCTCACGCAGGAGAAGCTCGACGCACGCATCGCGCTGATCACGCCGACGCTGTCCTACGACGACCTGAAGGACGCCGACCTGATCGTCGAAGCGGTGTTCGAGGAACTCGGCGTGAAGGAGCAGGTGTTCAAGAAGCTCGACGAAGTCGCGAAGCCGGGCGCGATCCTCGCGTCGAACACGTCGACGCTCGACGTCGACAAGATCGCGGCGTTCACGAAGCGCCCGCAGGACGTCGTCGGCATGCACTTCTTCAGCCCGGCGAACGTGATGAAGCTGCTCGAGGTCGTGCGCGGCGCGCAGACCGCGAAGGATGTGCTCGCGACCGTGATGGCGGTGGCGAAGAAGATCCGCAAGACGGCGGTCGTGTCGGGCGTGTGCGACGGCTTCATCGGCAACCGGATGATCGAGCAGTACATCCGCCAGGCGCTGTTCATGCTCGAGGAAGGCGCGCTGCCCGCGCAGGTCGATCGCGCGATCGAGAAGTTCGGCTTCGCGATGGGGCCGTTCCGGATGAGCGACCTCGCCGGCAACGACATCGGCTGGGCGATCCGCAAGCGCCGTTACGTCGAGCAGCCCGATCTGCACTATTCGAAGATCGCCGACCGCCTGTGCGAACAGGGCCGCTTCGGCCAGAAGACGGGCGCCGGCTGGTACGACTACGTGCCGGGCGACCGCAAGGCGAAGCCGTCGTCGCTCGTCGACGAGATGATCGTCGCGTACTCGAAGGAGCGCGGCGTCGAGCGGCGCAAGATCGGCGACGACGAGATCGTCGAGCGGCTGGTGTTCGCGCTCGTCAACGAAGGCGCGAAGATCCTCGAAGAGAAGATCGCGTCGAAGGCGTCCGATATCGACATGGTCTACCTGACCGGGTATGGCTTCCCGCTGTGGCGCGGCGGCCCGATGCTGTACGCGGACATGGTCGGCCTCTACAACGTCGAGCGCGCGATTCGCCGCTATGCGGCCGCGCCGAACGGTGACGCATGGCAGCTCGCGCCGTCGATCGCGGAACGGGCGAAGGCCGGCCGCGGGTTCAACGGCTGACGCCGCCGCATCGCGGCGCGACCGATCCTGTCTGGAGACACGCAATGAAACGCACCGACGACGTCCTGCTCGTGATCGACGTGCAATACGACTTCATGCCGGGCGGCGCGCTCGCGGTGCCCGACGGCGATGCGGTCGTGCCCGTGATCAACGCGCTCGCGCAACGCTTCGACCAGGTCGTGCTCACGCAGGACTGGCACCCGCGCGAGCACGTGTCGTTCGCGGCGAACCATCCGGGCCGCGAGCCGTTCTCGACGCTCGCGCTGCCGTACGGCGAGCAGGTGCTGTGGCCCGTGCACTGCGTGCAGGACACCGACGGCGCGGCGCTGCATCGCGACCTCGACATCCCGCATGCGCGGCTCGTGATCCGCAAGGGGGGCGACGCGCAGGTCGACAGCTATTCCGCGTTCGTCGAAGCCGACCGCACGACGCGCACGGGGCTCGCGGGCTATCTGCGCGAACTCGGCGCGAAGCGCGTGTGGTGCTGCGGGCTCGCGACCGACTATTGCGTCGCGTGGTCGGCGCTCGATGCGCGCGCGGCCGGTTTCGAAGCCGCGGTGATCAACGATGCGTGCCGCGCGATCGACCTGAACGGGTCGCTCGCGCACGCATGGCAGCAGATGCAGGCAGCGGGCGTCGTGCATGCGACGTCCGCCAGCGCGCGCCCGGCGGCGTAGCGCAGACCCCAACATGAAGCAGGACCGAAGGAGACTCGCATGACCGAAGCCGTAATCGTATCGACCGCCCGCACGCCGCTCGCGAAATCCTGGCGCGGCGCCTTCAACATGACGCACGGCGCGACGCTCGGCGGCCACGTGGTCGCGGCCGCGCTCGAGCGCGCGAAGCTCGATCCGGCGCGCGTCGAGGACGTGATCATGGGCTGCGCGAACCCCGAAGGCGCGACCGGCGCGAACATCGCGCGGCAGATCGCGCTGCGCGCCGGGTTGCCGGTGAGCGTGCCGGGGATGACGGTGAACCGTTTCTGTTCGTCCGGGCTGCAGACCATCGCGCTGGCCGCGCAGCGGATCATCGCGGGCGAAGGCGAGATCTACGTGGCCGGCGGCGTCGAGTCGATCTCGTGCGTGCAGAACGAGATGAACCGGCACATGGTCCAGGAAGGCTGGCTCGTCCAGCACAAGCCCGAGATCTACTGGAACATGCTGCAGACCGCCGAGAACGTCGCGAAGCGCTACGGGATCTCGAAGGAGCGCCAGGACGCGTACGGCGTGCAGTCGCAACTGCGGGCCGCGGCCGCGCAGGAAGCCGGGCGTTTTCGCGACGAGATCGTGCCGATCACCGTGCTCGCGGGCATCGCCGACAAGGCGACGGGCCGCCTGTTCACGCAGGAAGTGACGGTCTCGGTCGACGAAGGCATCCGCCCCGACACGACGCTCGAAGGCGTGTCGAAGATCCGTTCGGCCGTGCCGGGCGGCGTGATCACCGCGGGCAATGCGAGCCAGTTCTCGGATGGCGCGTCGGCATGCGTCGTGATGAGCGCCAAGGCCGCGCAGCGCGAAGGGCTGCAGCCGCTGGGCGCGTTCCGCGGCTTCGCGGTGGCTGGCTGCGAGCCGGACGAAATGGGCATCGGCCCGGTGTTCGCTGTGCCCAAGCTGCTGAAGCAGGCCGGGCTGACAGTCGACGACATCGGCCTGTGGGAACTGAACGAGGCGTTCGCGGTGCAGGTGCTGTACTGCCGCGACACGCTCGGGATTCCTGAGGACCGCCTGAACGTGAACGGCGGCGCGATCGCGGTCGGCCATCCGTACGGCGTGTCGGGCGCGCGCCTGACCGGCCATGCGCTGATCGAGGGCAAGCGGCGCGGCGTGAAGTACGTGGTCGTCACGATGTGCATCGGCGGCGGGCAGGGCGCGGCCGGCCTGTTTGAAATCCTCTGATCTTTGACCGGCGGCGGCCGCGGTCGCGCTTCGGCGCCACCGCACCCCGCCGCAGCGAATCGGCGCGACCGATGCGCCATTCGCAATGATGGAGAAACAAAAGGCATGCACCCGGCAATGCCGTTTCCCCTGACTTGTCAAACGAATTACCCCTCCTATACTTGCTCTGACATTTGCCTTTCGGCATGATGGGCCAGATCGCGCGTGGGGGCGCGATCCGTCCCGGGAAGATTCCAGCCAACGCAGCAGACCGACCGGGGACCGAATGAGTACGACCTATGCAGCCGGGGAACCGCCGCGCGTCGTCAGCGCGGCCGCCAGGCTCTACGCGAAATGCCTGCTGGTCGGATTCGCGTTGTTGCCGGCCTATCTGATTGCCTATCTGTGGTTCTTCAGCGACCGGAGCGTCGTGTTCGAGAACCACGCCTTCCATGAAATCGCGATCGCGGCGGCGACGATCGAAGGCGCGTTCGTCACCTACGTGACGTGGGTGTGTTACCGGTCGTCCGGCGAGCCGCTGCTGCGCTGGCTGACGCTCGGCTTTCTCGGCTTCGCGATGATCTACGCGCTGCACGGCGCGTTCACCGGGATGGCGCACCACAATATCTGGCTGTTCCTGCTGTACGGGCCCGCGTCGCGGTTCGTGATGTCGGCGCTGCTGCTCACGGGGCTGCTGTCGTATTCGCGGCCGCCCGACCGGCTCGACAAGCGCACGAGCGTGCGCACGTGGCTGCCGTGGATCGTGTTCTTCCTGCTCGTCAACGTGGCCGTCGCGTACATCGCGTATTCGCCGGTCGCGGGCGCGCTCGGCACGCGGCTGTCGATGGAAGGCGGCGCGCTGGTGTTCTCGCTGCTGAACGTGTGCCTGCTGCTCGCACGACGGATCCGCTCGCCGCTGATGGTGATCTACGGCGTGTCGATCATGGCGTTCGCGCTGTCGTCGCTCGCGTTCATCCTCGGCAAGCCGTGGAATCACATGTGGTGGCTCGCGCACGCGATCTTCGCGGGCGGGTTCTTCCTGCTGAGCTACGGTGTCGTGCAGGCGCTGCAGACGACGCGCTCGTTCTCGGCGATCTACAGCCAGGAAGACCTGATGAGCCGGCTGTCGGAATCGATGGCGCGCACCGAAAGCGCGCTGCAGGAGCTGCGGCGTACGAACCAGAAGCTCGAGTACATGGCCGCGACCGACCCGATGACGGGCGCGTCGAACCGCCGGCAGTTCATCGCGCAGGTCGAGCGCGAAATCGTGCGGGCCGAGCGCGACGGCACGCCGTTCTGCCTGCTCGCGCTCGATCTCGACAATTTCAAGAACATCAACGATGCCTACGGGCACCAGATCGGCGACGAGGTGCTGCGCGGCGTCGTGCGCCAGTGCCTCGAGGCGATCCGGCCGGCGGGCGCGCTCGCACGGGTCGGCGGCGAGGAATTCATGGCGCTCTTGCCCGAGATGCCGCTCGAAGGCGCGCGGATGACGGCCGAGCGCGTACGTTCGTCGATCGCGAGTGCGCCGTTCGGGCTGGACTTCAAGCGCGTGCAGGTGACGGTCAGCGTCGGCGTCGCGCAATACGGCGTCGACGGCGGCACGGTCGATGCGCTGCTGCGGGCGGTCGACGAGCGGCTTTATCAGGCGAAGCGGGAAGGGCGCAACCGCGTGGTGTCGCGATGATCCGCATGGCACCGACACCCCGGCGGCGGGCGCGCCGCCGGGGCTTTTGCAGGCCGGTGCCGGCCGCGCGCTAGCGCGACGCCACCGCCGTCGCCTGCTTCGGCTGCCCGTCCTGCATCGGCTGGGAGGCTTGCCACCAGTACTTGCCCGCGCGCTGCTGCGGATCGCGGATCGCGAGATACGTCGTACTCCAGAGCTGCGCCGCGTTGGCTTCGGTCGCATCGGCGCTGCGCGTGCCGAATGCGTCGGTCTGGTACTTGCCGTTCACGTAGGACCACGTCCACATTTCCGACGTGCGCATGTCGCGTCCGTTCGAGATTACCTGCCAGATCGTCTGCCGCGCCTGCGTGAGCAGCGTGCGGGTCGCGGCCGACAGGTCCTGGCGCGCCAGCTGGCGATCGAGCCCGGCCACCCACATCGCCTGCTGCCACGACCAGATCACCGTGCCGTGATACGCGGAACTCGTGAACTTCGGCCACAGCGACGGGTTCGCATACGCGGGGTTCGCGATCAGCATCCCGGCATCGGTCACGAGGCCGGTCGGGAACGGCCGCGTGACGTCGGTCACGATCCGCTGGAGCTGATCGTCCGGCGGCGCGCCGAACAGCAGCGCGAAGCCGCCGTCCGAATTCATCACCGGGATCGGGTTGCCCTGCTGGTCGAGCGAGAGCGCATAGAAGGCCAGCGGCGCATTGGGCGCGGCGCCGGCCGGCACCCCGGCGGACGGCGCATAGGCCGACACGTCGGTGGCCGCCTGCGCGGCCGGCACGCTGACCTGGAACAGCGGCGGCGCCTGCGTTTCCCACGTGGCCGCTTCGTTCGCCGTGTTGGCGAGCGTCGCGCGTTGCCCGGCGTCGAGGTACGGATCGAGCAGGCCGCGGGCGAGGAACGCGTTCGCCGCGCGCAGCGCGGCCGGTACGAGCACTGCGTTCACGTCGTACGGGTACACGCCGCCGCCGAGGCCGTCGGTACTGTCGCGCCAGTTGCCGACGATTTCGCCGGGCCGCAGGTGAATCAGGTTCGCGACCGACGGCTGCTGCGCGAACGGCTGCGCGGTCGTCGCGACGTGCAGCAGATTGACGACGAGGCGGCTGCCGTTGGTTTGCCCGTCGCTGCCGCGCTGCGCCAGATACGCGGCCGCACGCGCCTGGCCGCGCGTATCGTCGATCAGCCACGCGGCCGCGATCGGCGCGAGCAGGTAGTCGCTGTCGATCATCTTGTAGTCGTAGGTCGGTGTCGCGTCGTTCGGCCGCCCGTTCTTCTGGTTGTCGATCAGCGCGAATTCGCCGATGCCTTCCTCGTGCGCGACCTTGCCGTCGGCCGACAGGCGGCTCAGCACCGACGACAGCCCGGCCTCGATCGCCGCGGGTTCGAGCACGGGCATCAGCATGCGGACCGAGATCAGCGTGTCGCGGCCGAAGTACGTGTCGTACTGCCACGAGCCCGCCAGCAGCTTGTCGTTGAAGCTCAGGAATTCGAGCACGTTCTGGCTGACCGGGTCGGGATTCACGGACGGAGCGAACAGGTCCGCGTGCGTGATCGGCGACAGCGGCGTCTCGCCCGACAGCGCATCGATGTGCAGCTTCAGCGTGCGCGAGCCCGCCGGCGCGTTCAGCACGAGCTTGCCGCCCGCTGCCGGCGCGATGCTGCCGCCGTCGCGCAGCGTGATGCGCAGCGCATAGCCGGGCGCGCCGTCGAGCCGGTCGCGTTGCCATTGCGCGGTGCCGCCCTGGACCGTCGGCGCGGTGAGGATCTGCTGCGGAATCGTCGCGCCGCCGTTGAAGTCGCGCAGGAAGCGCACGTTGCTGAGCACGCCCTGGCGGATCGTCAGCGTAGCGGTGTCGACCGACACGTCGGCGCCGATGCCGTACAGCGGGCGGCCGTGTGCGTCCGGGGCCGACAGCGCGGACGGCGGCGTGTCGAGGGTCCAGTTCACCGGCTGCGCGGTGTCGTCGAACCACAGCCCGGTGCCGCTGTTGCCGGCGGGGAAGACCACGAGCAGGCGCGGCTTCGTCGACGAGCGTACCAGCAGGTGCGCGGCGACCTTGTCCTGCCGGTAGAACGCGTTGATCTGGCCGCCGGTATCCATGCGGAACGACAACGCGGCGGTATTCGACGGCGGGGTGGTCGACTGGACGTCGTCGTCATTGCAGGCCGACAGCAGGCCGGCGCAGACGAGCCCGAGACACAGCGACTTCGCAAGGCGATGCATGTTGATGTCCCTCCTGATGACTGGCGATTTTTTATCTGGATATCTAATTGGTGGATCTTGGGTCCGTTTGGTGCTGCTTTGCATTCATTCTTGGCGAATGACTGGAATGAATGGAGGTATTGCGTTTCTTCGAAAGGAAAATGGGTTGAAAAACAACCGGGTGGTCGATAAATGCCGACAGCTGAAAACGACAGGGGCGCACGTCGATGCCCGGCGGGAAGGCCGATGCGAAGGACCTTCGCGCAGGTGAGTGGCGAATCCGGAGCGGCGAGGAAAACGATACGTAGGCCGTCGTAGGCGATTCTAAATTTGCGGGAAAGTCGAAGTCAATAATGTTTTTGTTTTCCAATATTGAATTGAAAATCGGTCGCAATTATTACCCGTCGCGCCGGTAAAATGTGCGATTCAATGGGATCGGATTAATGCATTCCGGATATCGGTTGAAAACCGGTCGGCAATACGCTGTCGCGCCGGCGATTGATGCCGAACAGGAAACGAATCGCCGGATTGTGTCGGTCGGTGTCGTGACAGGCCGACATGCGCGGCAAACGCGCGCGAAGGCCGCCTGGCAATCCGCGTTCCTGCGTATGCCCGCACGACGACGCGACGTCGCCATCGGCGCTTCGCCGGCTGAAGCAGTTCGACGAAGACGGCGCGAAGCTCGAGCGGCTCGTTCGCGGCCGATGACGCGCGCCGAACGTGTGTATCGGAGGCAGAAGCCCGCTACGAGCGGGCAATTTTTCGCGCTGGATATTTATAATCGCCCGCGGCTGAGCCTTTCCGTTCGCGCCGGGCGCGAATATCGGCCCAACTGATTTAGTATGAGCAATCTGCGCTCGACGCGAGGGGCGCGCATTCGCGGTGAGGAGACCCATGCATCCCCGTAAGACTGCCCCTTACATCATCGTGGCGATTGCTTCCGTGATCGCATGCGCGCTCATGGCGCTATGCGTGCTGCAACTCTTGCAGAGCCGTGACGATGCGATGGAGCGGGCAAGGGAAACGTCCCGCAACCTCGGACTGATCGCCGAACGCGACATCGAACGCAATATCGAGTTGTACGACCTGTCTTTGCAGGCGGTCATCCATGGGTTGCAGCGCCGCGATGTGATGGATGCTTCGCCGGGCCTGCGCCGGTCGGTGCTGTTCGATCACGCGATGACCGCGGAATTTCTCGGTTCGATGCTCGTGATGGATGCAGGCGGCAATATCGTTCTGGATTCGGGCTATGACGAGCCGCGCAAGGGTAATTTCTCCGATCGCCGATACTTCACGGTCCACCGCGACAATCCGAACGTCGGACTCTATATCAGTGACCCGTTCGTCTCCCGTTTGCGTGGGGGAAAGCTCAGTATCGCGCTCACGCGGCGGATTTCGAACCCCGATGGATCGTTTGGCGGCATCGTCGTTATCGCGGTCAATCTCGATTATTTCCATCAGCTCTTCGCCGGGCTTTCGCTTGGCAAGCATGGCTCGATTTCGCTCATCGGCGAAGACGGCAAGATGGTGATGCGTCAGCCGTACGATGTGCATACCATCGGCCGCGACATCAGCAAAGCCGCGACGTTCCGGCGGTTTCAGACCGCGCGAGAGGGCGCCTTCTCCGAAACGTCATCGATCGACGGCGTGCGCCGCCTGTACTACTTCAAGCATTTGCCGAAACTGCCGCTGATCATCATGGTGGCGGAGGCCGAGGAGGACATTTACGCCGCATGGCGGCAACGTGCGATCAAGATCGGCGGATTGGTCGCGACGTTCGGGGTGGCGTTCATCGCACTGTCCCTTCTGCTCGGTTCGCAGCTACGGCGCCGTATGCGGGCGGAATCGGAACTCGTGCTGCTCGCCCGGACGGACGGTCTCACCGGCCTGAGCAATCGCCGCAGCTTTGGCGAGGTACTGGACCAGGAGTGGCGTCGCGCGCGACGTGCGCATTCCGTTTTCTCGCTGCTGTTCGTGGATGTGGATCGGTTCAAGGCTTACAACGACACGTACGGTCATCAGGCCGGGGACGATGCGTTGGCGGCGGTCGCGCGGTGCATCGGCGACAATATTCGTCGGCCGGCCGATACGGCGGCGCGTTATGGCGGAGAGGAGTTCGTCGTGCTGCTTCCCGACACGCCACAAACCGGCGCGGCGCAGATTGCCGAGCGGATCCGCGCGGCAATCGATGCGTTGGCCCTCGAGCACGCCGGCAGCGAATACGGGCGTGTGACGGCGAGCATCGGCCTGGCGTGCTGGATGCCGGATCAGGAAGGGCAGCCGGATGCCGTGATCAAGGCGGCGGATGAGGCACTGTATTACGCGAAGGCGACCGGGCGGAACAAGGTTGCCGCGCTGCAGCCGGCGGAGTGATGGAGATGGTTGCATTGCGCCGTTCGTCAGACTCATGTCGGCAGTGACCAAAGCTGACGGACCCACGTCAAGACACAGTCCATTGCCGTCAGTAAGTTTGGTAGGCTTGTCGCCTGCCTTCGCTTGTCGGCGTCTTGACGCCGGTAAATGATACGGCGAGAAAGCGGGTATCTTCCGTGAAGATTTCAAAGATGCCCGCTTTTTCCAACCGGACGAGATCCCGAGCGAACGAAAGCGACCGGCGAACGGGCGTAATGTGCACGACTGCCAAGGGTCCCCGGCCAAGCGCCGAACCAACACGAACAGGAGCGAACGAAGTGATCAGACATATCGTCATGTGGAAGTTGGATGCGAAAAAATATAGTCAAGCTATTGATAAATAACGATTTTATATTTTTTCGTGTTGAGTGATACCCCTTTCGGTACCCCCAATTTTCGTTGCTGTAAGATGTCGCCATGAGACCTGGCACGATTCAAGCGGTGCGACTGAAATTGCTTGAAAATTCGAAAAATGTCACCATGATGGTGAACTAGAGTAACGTTTGCATGGCAAAATGCGATCTCCCGCGGTACCAAGCCCACTTTGGGCAGGGGAATTTCTGGTACCTGAACGAAGACGAAAACCGAAGTCATGAAGGGTACGCCTGGAAGACCATGCGGAAGCTCGATTGGGGCGAGCCTGAGCTCGTTGCCATGATCTTGGCGCTCGATATGAACGTCCACTGGGAGAAGGAGGTGCCCAATTGCGAGGTGCTTCACCCGGAAGGAGGACCACACTTCATGACTGCTGACCAGTACTGCATCATTTGGCACGATTCCGAGCGCCAGTGGTATCGAGACGTTCGTGCGGGATGTGTGACGTTATCGCTTAAGCTGACACTATTTACTGACGATGATGGCAATGAAGCTGCTGGCCTTGTCACCTTACACTTCTCGGGGTCGAAATGACATTCGGTAGAACACGATTCGCGGCGCCTACGGACAAATGTTCGAAGTGCGGTGCAAAAAATTGGATGGAGGTGACTTATAGTGACACCGTGCATACACGTGGGCTCGATGTAGATGTGGAGGGCCTTCGTAAGAATTATTGCACCGAGTGCCGACACACTTGGGTTACTCCGCCGCAACGGCAGCATAACGACGACCAAATACGGAGTGCTTTCTTAGTAGCGCGCGATAAAGCTCGTGAGCAGGATGGATTGCTTGCGGGTGATGATATTTCCTATATTCGTGAGAAATTTGGTTTATCTCAGCGCGAGGCATCATTTATTTTTGGTGGTGGAGTAAACTCATTCAATAAATATGAATCTGGTGAGGTTTTGCAAAGCCAAGCAATGGATAGATTGCTTCGACTCACGAATGAGGTTGGTGGACGTGCTGTTCAGTTCTTGAGAGTTTGTAAAGGTGCTCCGATTGGTAGAGTGGTGGTAAAGCCAGTTCTTGATTCGGTGATTGATAATTCCGTGTTGAATGCCGAGGCTGGCAGAATGGCCGTAAATAAAATAAGTTTTAGCGCTCGATATGGTGAATCGAGTCAATTGTCGGTTGACTGCTTGTATCATCGTGGTGACGATAAAATGATCTTGATTAATCGATTGCCAGAGAGGCAAAATGTCGCGCAAGAAAAACGCTAAGAAAACGCTAAGCATATTGACGAATGAAGGCGTGCTCCACGCTGTCCTTCGCGAAATGGACCTTACTTTTAATGCCCCTGAGCCATCGGAGAAGGCAAAGGCTGCTGGCATAGGTATGGTTACCGTGGCATTCAGCGTTGCGGACGACGAGAACGGCGATGCAGGCGGTACAACCCCCACTGCCTTCGTGGCGAACATTTTTAGTCATGACGAAGCTGTGCTAAGAGTGTTCTCCAGCCTTTATCGCGTGCCCAACGGTGTTGATGAGGCCGACGTACTTCGAATCGTAAATAGGCTTAATCAGGACCACCTCCTTGATGCAAAAATCGAGTTTGTTGAGGGGAATGGGATGATAAGGCTTCGTGCGGTTTATCGGTCGGATGCTGAAACGTTGCCTGCACGGCCGGTTGCGACTTTTTTGGACGAGGTTTTCGAGGCTTCTCTGCATGTGCGCCTCGTTATTATGGTTGCATTAAAGTCCAAGGCCAAATATCCTGAATCCTTCGAGGAAGGGTTGACGAAGCTTCGAGAGAAAACTTCGTGGGAAGATGGCGCTTTCCTATAAAATAGTGGCGAAGGAGTCGCTGTCTGGATACATATGGGGCTCGATAGCCCCATATTTTCATGTGTGTATGTGATTGTCGTCTATTAAGTGGTCTACTGCATTGTTGAGGCCGATGAAGAGGAAATATCGTTGATCCACTTCTGAATTTCTGATTCCACCCACAGTGAAAGATTACGGACCCGTCGCGGCCTCGGAAAGCTACCGTTCTTCATCATGTCGTAAATGGTTGTTTTGCCAAGACCCACCATGCCAATAACAGTCGGCAGTCGTAGCAAGCGTTCCGGCGTAGTGCTCAATTGAGATTCCCATGGTTCATGGATAGTATGGCGTGCGTGCTGGGCTGCGAACTGCATGAGCCGCACCGTTTTAACAGCCGCCCGGTTCTTTGAGTTTTACCGCTTACGCGGCAGCGGGCTTGGGGTAAAAAGCCGGGTGCGAAGTTATTCGACCATCTTCAGCGCCATTTCCAGCGTCCAGTCGGGATCGGGAAACTGCAAGATGTCATCGATCCACGGCAGGACAACCGCCAGATCTTTCTGACGCTTCACGTTTCCACTGGCGAGAACCTTCCTAAGCCATCGAGCGCCTGCTTGAACTGCCTGCATCCGCGTCGGATAGATCGTGGTGCCTGCACCCAACTTCAGTGGCGTCGATGCGAAGCTGTCCCCGAAGTTGTACATAGCCGCGCAAATCCACTGATCTGCTTTCGGTTGGGCTACGTAGATCTCCGCGATCGGCTTTTTCGTCCGCTTGCTGTTGGGCGAGCGAAGGGTATCGGTCGCGACGCAGCGACCGTCTTGATCCGGTGCCGTCACGGGGTAGATCCGTGCCTTTTGCGGAGTATCGAGGAGATCGGTGAGCGGCGAGAGTGCCGTATGGACGGCTCGAATCGTTCCGGGCGAAAGCTTGCCAAAAACTGGGTCGTGCAGGACTGCCTGTAACGCCTGCAAAAGTTGCTTTGCACACGCATCGGTGATCTTCGTCGCTTTGGGCGCGGCCGGCTCGGAAGGCTTCGTGTTGCTGGCCAGATGCTTCTTCGTGACTTTCCCTTTGCCGGCCTCCTTCGCTTTCGACAGGCCAGACACGATCCGTTCGAGCGCCTTGTCGCCGCCGTGCAGGCGGATCTGCTCGATGGCCAATGTGCCGGTGCATTGGCCGTTCCGTACGAGCTGATGCAGTTCGGCTGGTGCGCGTTCGAGCAGACCGACGTCGCGGATCGTTTGATCGGTGACGTTCAAGCGCTTGCAGATGGCGGCAAGCGTCATGCCATGAATGTCGCGCAGCTCGGCGACGGCAGCGGCCAGATCAAGCGGCGACGACTGCTTGCCGTTGTTGCTGATGTAGCCGTCGATCACCATTTCGGCGCGGTTGACTGTCTTGGCGTCACGGACGACGACCGGGATCTTGCCGATGTCCTTGCCTGCTTCGATCGCCTTGCCGGCCGCAAGGTAGCGGTGCTGCCCCTTGTATACAAACAGCAGATCCTTGCCTGCGACCCTCCGCGCGTAGCAATGAAGCGGTGAACCCTTGTCGTATCCGTTCTCGATGATGAGGGCAGTAAGGTGCGTCACCCATTCGGGATCAACGGGGCGGATGTTGTCGGACGGGTCGTAATGAAGTTGGCCGTACGGGACCATCCACAGGTCCGCTGACGTTGCGCCCGCAGCGGCTGCTGCTGCCTTCGCGCTGCCGGTCGGGATCGGCGCGGTGAGGTCGAGCTGTTGCGTGCGGTCGTCCATTACGCAACCTCCTGCGGGGCCGCCGTCCGCGTCTTGCCACGCTTCTTCGCTTTATCGATCGCGTTCGACGCCTCGACACCTGCTGCGCGCTTGACGTCGCGCAGGCGTTTGATTGCGTCGGCGCAGTTGCCTTCGTCCGGAATCGAGATCTGTCTGCGGGCAATCTCAGTGCCGTCGAGGATCAAATACTCCGTATGCACGCTGTCCGGCAGTGGGCGACGTCCGACTACGTACTTGCCGATCAGAATCGGGGTCGACGGACGACGTGCGTTCCGGTCGTATCGCGTGATGGTGTGAAGGGAGAGGGTATCTCGACGTTCGACATCGAAGAGGGGCTCGGCTTTTACTGTAATGCGCGGCATGACGGTCTCCATGACGCCGGGGCCGCTCGCCCCGGCAATGTCGGGGCATTTAGACGGTGACGTGGTAGGCGGTCGTCGGAGCGACTACCGGATCGTCCTGGAACACATTCACGACGACAAACAGCAGGGCGGCGACGACCGTCCAGCGGAAGATCTTCGATTTTTCAAAGTTGCTTTGGCGGGCGGGTTCGGACGGCGTGATGCGAGGCGTGCTTTCCTCACGAAGCCATTCGTGGCGGTCGGCGGACTGATGGTCGAGCATTTTCATGGGCTTCTCCGAAGGCTGCGCGAGCGGCAGCGATGAAGCCGAATATTAGGCATTCCTTTGTCTATTGGCAATAGGAATGCCTAACTATTTTCCCGTATCGTTGTGCTCTGCCCGCGAGTGGGCCCGGCAGAATGCGCTGGACCTTGCTGAAAGGTGTTGTATTCTTCCGATCAAATACTGTATGTTTATACAGTGGTTAAGCGAAAATATTGCCGAGGGGAGGTTGTTGCGGGGATATGTCAACAGGGGAATTGCGCTGCAAACCGGGCGATGTGGCGATCGTCAGCCGATGCCGAAACCGGTCGCGTATCGGCATGCTGGTACGGATCATCGGCCCGCATGGCAGCAATGACTTCGATTGGGATGTTGAGATCCTTGGCGGCCCGATCAGGGGGCGCGGGATACGTTCAGGGTGCGTCGGAACGCACCGCAGAGCCGCTGTATTCGACTGGAACCTTACCCCTCTTGCGGGTCAGGCGCATTCAGATCGAGAAGGTCACCGGACTGCTGTCCGCGCAGATCTTCAAACACCTTAAGGGTTTCCAGCAGCGCGATAAATGCCGTCGACGGCAATCCAAGCTTGTCTGCCTTGGCGAGTGCGTCAACTAGTGCCCGAGCATGCGTGCCGAGCGTCTCCTGTCTCTGTGGGGCGGGCGCGTTGGCTCGGCGCACCATTTGACCTTCGCCCGTGGCGAGCCACCATGGGTCAACGTTCAGGAATTCGGCCGCGAGCAGCAAGTTCGCGCCCTCCATCTTTTTGGTTTTCCCGCTTAACCAGTCGCTGACCGAGGGTGCCCGCACTCGGCACGCTCGCGCCAAATCTGCAGCCTTTTTCTCAGGCGGCAACTTCATTGCCTGTTCCAGGCGTTCGGCTAGTGTCGTCATTAGGAAAGCCTAACTGAATGAGCGTAAGGAATGCCTTGCTTTTCATGTAAGGAACACCTAACATGGCGGCATGAATACGCTCCAGAATCGAGACCCGTACGCGTGTGCCGTGATCGATGCATTCGGCGGAACGGCCGCGACTGCCCAACTGTGCGAAGTTCGGATGCCGTCCGTATCCGAATGGCGTCGGAAAGGCATTCCGCGAGCGCGTCTGCTTTTCTTGAAGCTCGCGCGTCCTGACCTGTTTGCTTCTCTAGACGCACACGACAACTCGTTGTCACCCCCCATCGACGCGTGACAACCGTAGTTACGCGCCTCGTGAGCTGAATCTTAGTTGCGGCTGTGTGCGCGCGACAGGATGAAAGTCACTCTCTACCAATCTCCTGCTATGACCTGCCGATACGACAGTACCGAATGGCTGGACGTCCTCTATACGTCCGTTCGCAACACGCCCGGCGGTGTCGCCGACGCGGCGAACCACCTCACGATCCGGCGCGGTAAGAACATCACGCCGGAATCGCTACGCCTTCGCCTGCGTGGTGTTGGCGACAGTCGCTTGTCGATGGAAATGTTCGAGTTGCTGATCGAATGGATGCAGGAAAAGACGGAGGCAAAGGCGCACGCGCTTGATGCGCTCCATGCGCTGAATGCGCGTTTCGGGCTGGTTGCCGAATACGTCGACGAGCATGGCGCTGATGACGACACCGGGCCGGGCGTGGACGTGCATCTGGTCTCGACCGCTTTGCACCTTCAGGCTCACGTTGGCCGCGTCGCAGACGACGTGACGCGTGTCCTTGGGGAACAGCGCATCGATGACGGCCGCGCGGAGCAGATCATCGCGACTGGCCGCAAGGGGCAGCGTCTGTTCCAACGCCTCATCCACGCTGCTCGAAACCTTGCCGCACGTCGTCGCCGTCGTCATGAAGCGGTTTAAGCCCGGCATGGGGTGCTGCCGGCCGGACCGTGAACACATCGGCCTCTGTTGCTCGCCTGAGCAGCAATTGGCGTGCGCTGTCACGACGCTCGCATGCCGATTCGAGTATGCCCCCGCCGAAGCGGGGCGCTTGCTATCCGAACTGATCGCCAAGTTCCCCGACCGCCTTGCTCCGATTCTCGCGGAAGCGAACGCAGCGGGGCGCGTGCGTTTGTTCATCGAGCGAGCTGCGCGCGCATGCGCCGCGCTCGCGACCAAGGCGGAACGCCATGCATTCCGCGACCAGCTTACCGATCGTCTCTGCGCGCTGGATCTTGCCGCGTTCGACGATCTCATGTCGGCGGAATGGCGTCGACTGCGCGGCAAATAAACGGAGGCATATGTGAACGTGAACGGGATCAGCAGCGCGTTGCGACGTGGCGCGTCGCAGTACAGCCGCTCGCCGAGCGGCCGGCAGTGCTATGCGGCCGGGCGGGCCGCATGGCGAAGTTTTTCTCACAAGGTCGAGCGCGACCGCCGCCTTGTTGAGCTGGAGACCGCTCGTCGTGCGGGTTAGCAGGGAACCATTCAACGAATTGTGATCTGGCCGCGACATGCGGCCAAAGTAACTTTCATCGAGGGAATATTTGTATGGCGACACTGGACCAGATCATTCAGCAGTTGCGTGCGGCGGGTCATCCCGACCTGCCCGCTGGACATCCCGTCGCGGACGGCAAACATCACCGGTACGGGCCGCGCAAGAAATACTGGTATCAGCTTCGCGAAGTCATCAGCAAGGGCGCGGTCATCGGCTATGGCGGCACGTTCGGCCATTTCTCGGGCGACGACCCGGGCACCGAGCGATTCGAGTGGAGCGGCGCACCGCTGAGCGAGGAAGTGCTCGCGGAGACGCGTCGCCGGCAGGAAGCCGCCGACCGTGAGCAGGCGGAGCGTGATGCGCGTCAGGCGAAGCTCGCCGCGAACCGCGCGCACGACCAGTGGAACCGTGCGGCAGAGTATGGCGAGTCCGCCTATCTTGAACGCAAGCGCATCACGGCCGAAGGCGTGCGTTTCGACGCGGACGGCACGATGTTCGTGCCGATGTATCAGTACGGCGATGACGCGCGGCTTGTCGGCCTGCAGAAGATCACCCCGGACGGCGCGAAACGCTTCAACAAGGGTATGGAAAAGAAGGGCGCGTCGTATCTGCTCGGGCAGGTCGGCGCAGACGACCAGATCGTGCTGGTCGCCGAAGGTTACGCGACCGCGCGGTCGATCCGCATGGCGATCGACGAGGCGTTCGCAGTCAATGTCTGCTTCGACGCGGGTGGCATTCTCCCCGCCGTACGCTACCTGCGTGCGACGTATCCGGACGTGCAGGTGCTGGTCTGCGCCGACGACGACTGGAAGATCGAGCAGCGCATGCGCGACTGGCTCGCCCACGAGTTCGCTTTCCGGGGTGAGTTGGTGTTTGGTGCCGAACCGGTGCGGATCGAGGCGAAGAACACGTGGTACATGGTCGCCGCGTCACGCCGTCGTGACGACAATGGCGTGCCGTATGTCGAGGTCAGCTACCGAAACGACGTGATGCCGTTGCGCCGTAAGCGGTTCGAGAACACGGGCCTGAAGCGCGCATATGAGGCGGCAGCGGCGGTTGCCGACGTCAGCGTCGTCTATCCGGCATTCGCCAAGCGCGGCGAGCGCAAGCTGACCGATTTCAATGACCTGCACGTCGACGAGGGCATCGGCCCTGTCCAGGCGCAGGTGCAGGCGGCAATCTTGCGCGTCATCGCGCCAGCGAACGAAGAGATCCGGCCGGCGTCGGTTGCCGTGTCGACCGCGGACGCCACGCCGACGAAACCCGCCGCGACGTCCGCTGCCGCGAAACAGCCGGAATGGGATGGCCGCGAGGCAGAGTGCGGCGCGCACACGTGGGAGCAGGATCTGGCGCGATCGGACAAGGGCCGGCTGCTGCCGACGCTCGGTAACGTGCACTTGATCCTGTCGAACCACAAGGCGTGGCAGGGTGTGATCGAGCAGGACGACTTCGGTGGTCGCGTGATGAAGCGCAAAGCACCGCCGTTCCCGCAGGGTGTGACGGGCGAATGGACCGACATGGACGACCAGCGGACCGTTCTCTGGTTGTCCAAACGGTACGGCCTCGATACGCGCACTGATGTCGTGATGAACGCGGTTCTGCTGGTGGCGGACGCGACCCACTTCCATGACGTTCGCGAATACCTCGAAGGGCTGAAATGGGACGGTGTGCCGCGTGTGCGCTCGATGCCGTCGACATACCTGCGTGTGGCCGACAGCGAATATGTGCGGCTCGCGTTCATGAAGTGGATGATCGCCGCCGTCGCGCGCGTGATGGAGCCGGGCTGCAAGGTCGACAACGTCCTGATCCTCGAAGGCAAGCAGGGGCACCGCAAATCGACGGCGCTGAAGGTGCTGGCCGGCGCACCGTGGTTCACCGATACGCCGATCCAGATCGGCAACAAGGACACGTACGCGGTGCTGGCGGGGAAGTGGGTGATCGAGCTGGCCGAGCTGGACTCGTTGAACAAGGCCGACTCGTCGGCGGTGAAGAGCTTCTTCGCGACGGCCGTCGACCGGTTCCGCAACTTCTACGGCAAGCGGGCGACCGACGTCCCGCGTCAGTGCGTGTTCGCCGGCTCGGTCAACTTCGACACGTACCTGAAAGACGAATCAGGCAACCGGCGTTACTGGCCGCTGCGTGTCGGCGGGCTGGTCGATATCGACGGCATTCTGGCCGTTCGCGATCAGCTGTGGGCGGAAGCCGTGCATCTGTATCGCTCGGGCGTCGTGTGGCACGTAGAAGAGCATGAGCGCCCGCTGTTCGAGATCGAGCAGGCAGAACGCTACGAAGGCGACGTGTACGAGGACAAGATCGCCAAGGCCCTGGAATTCGTGTCGCGCACGACGATGGAAGAGATCCTCGCGGACATTCTGAGGCTCGACACGTCGAAGTGGACGCTGGCCGAGCAGCGCCGCATCGGCAAGGCGTTGAAGTCTCTCGGGTGGGTGCGCAAGCGCGAGTCGACCGGATCGCGCGGTTGGTACTACGTGAAGGAAGAACAACAGCCGGAAGCGGAGCGCGAACTGGTCGCAGCGGGTGATGACGACAGTCCGCTGTGATCGCGTGGCGCGCTGTGCATGCGCGGTAAGCGCGCCACTTGGCCCGTCTTGGCGCGCTGCGGACGTCCCATGTCCCAATGTCCCAAGGCGCGGTCTCGGGCGCGGGTGCAGGGGCGCGACATGCGCGACGTGAGCGGCGCATGTCGCATGTCGCAGGCGCGCACCCCTGCAAGCCTTTTCCCTTGGGACATTGGGACATTAAGACGAATAGGAGAGAGCCGTGATCGATTTGATGGAGCGGGCAGGAATTGCAATGAGCGTTCGTGGTCAGTTCACCGACCCGATTGCCGATCCGAAAGTTACTTTGGGTGCAATCGCATTTGCGAACGATCTCGGTCGGTTGCTGGTGCGGATCAAGGCGGGACAGGAGACAAGGCCCGAAACGATCCGCAAGGCAACGTTGCTGTTTGCGCAGATGATCCGACTGTCAGGCCGGTTTAAGCGCAACCGGTTCACGGGCCTGAACCGTGAGGAGCGTCGCGATCAGCGCGCAGGACGCGAAGTCGAACGCGCGAGGGTCGATATTGTCGAGCGCTTCGCGTTGCGCGTGCTGGACGAGTGGATCAACGATCAATGCGTTCGGTGCGAAGGGCGCGGCATTGTTCGACGAGACGGCCGATACATTTGCCCCGATTGTGCTGGTTCAGGCCGGCGGCCGACTGATGAACCCGCGCGTGCACACGCACTCGGCATTCCACTCGATGAATGTCGACGCCACTGGTCGCGGCGCTTTCACAACATGCATTCGCTGCTCGATCAGGTGAATGGATCGGTATCCGACACAATGCGCCGACAGATGCGAGAATGAAAAGTCTTTCATTCCAAGAGTAGATCGCGTAAAATTCGGAAATCCTTTACGGTTTCACTGGATATCCGCTGGCACCGCGCGTTAGTCGTGCAAACCTCTCGGGACATAAGAACACATAGTGGAGCCCGTTAGGTCGTGTGGGGGCGTTCGTCCCTACGAAATGAATTTTGAAGCCCTGAGTGCGAAAGCCCTCGGGGCTTTTGCTTTTGCTCTGAAGTTTCAACCCGGACTTGCTCGCCCGATACACGCAATGACGCGTGTGTCGGGCGACCGTAGGCTGGTTAAGGTTGTTTCGACAACCATACTTCCAGCTGTCCGGCTTTTGCCCCTGGCACTTTGCTTCTTACCGGTTCGATGTTTCTAAATCTCGAACTGAGTTGAGACGCAACTTGCTCGGCCGCATTGCGGTCCGCATCGCGGAAGTATCTGACCTGCGATGTACTTGGCGTTTTTTCGAGTGACTCGACATCGCTTGCCACCCGAATGCCTCGTGCGCTAAGCAATGATTGCGCGGCGTTACCGACACTCTTCGCGTCAGCCGAGTTTTGTTGGATGTAAACGATACTTGGCAAGTCAGTGCTATGCGTGGTATCACCGACGGGCAAAGTGGCATCTGCAACGGGAGTAACAGGGGGGTACGTCACGGGAGTGGGTGCCGCATACTTCTCAAGTTCGAGAATCTGCAGGAATGCAGAGGGCTCGGAATCTGAGATCTCAAGCAGTGTCTTTCCTCCGCCAGCATTTATGTCGAAACTCGCGATCTTCTTTATGCCGGCTTCAACGAGACGAGTTGCGTCGACGGACGTCCGAAACGTACGTTTGCCCGAGATGTATCCGCGGACGATGTAGAGGTCACCGTTTGCCGCCATCAGAGCGGCTTTACAAGTCGGCTTTTCGATACCGTCTGTAAGAGCGGTGTCGGAAACAACTTGCATGATCGGCTTTTCGACAGAAAAGGAAAAGGAAGACGCATCCGAGAGCTTGATGTCGAATTTCGACAGAGCTTGAATCAGTTCGTTGTCTAGACCCATACTCAACGCCAAGGTCCTACTGATTTGATAAGAGGGGAAGGCGCTCGGTAAAGCGGCTCTTTGCGGGTCGGGGAAGGTGCAAGACGAATCGTTGTATGGAATCCAACGGCCGCCTGTTCGGTAGACTGAACCAATGGCAGCCCCGCCGTTGGTCACCAGCACCTGTGTCGTTGAATTAGCGTCAGCCACACCGAGCAGTTCTCGAATGCGCTTTGCCAGGATGTTATTCAGAACGTCGTAGTTCGCGACGGCAATTACTTCGGCTTGACTATTTGCGGTTGATACGACGTCTTGCCTCTTACAACCGACAAGGCCGATAGCCGTTAGACAAGCGAATCCAAGCAAGTACACAGTCTTGCGGCGCATAACTCCCCCGTAGTGTGGTGTTTATTACTGAGATTGATAGCCAATGATCTGCTGTTTTTCAAGGTCTGAACGGCATTCTCGGCGCAGTGGCATAACGTCTAACAAATAGGGGTGCCACCTGCGGGGAGGCTGAGCGCGGGGACCCTCGAAGGGCGCCGGCGTGCGGGGGCTCGCACCCGCGTTTTTTCTCTACTGGCGAGTCTCCATAGGGGGTCATATTCATGCCGACTCAGCAGCAGATCGCTGACCATCTCGACCTTGACCAGTCGGCCGTTTCGCGGTTCGTCGACAAGGTCCAGCTTGATTACCGCGTGGCGTCGATCGATGAGATCCGCGTCGCGTACATCCGGCATTTGCGCGAGGTCGCCGCCGGCCGGTCCAGCGGTACAGGTATCGATCTCGTCGCCGAAAGGGCCAAGACCGAGATCGTCGATCGCGAGATCAAGCTACTGACGCTGGCAGAGAAGAAGGGGCAGCTCGTCAATGCTGCGCAGCTCGAACAGGCGTACGGCCTGATGGTCGGCGCATTTCAAACGGAGCTGCTGTCGCTGTCCGACAAGCTGGTGCAGGAGCTGCGCACGCTATACGGCGTCGAGGTGGACGTCGAATGGTTGAACGAGCACATATATGGATGCCTTGAGCAGCTTTCTGAATACGACCCAGACAGTCCACGCGGTGATTCGCCGAATCGCGAAGATGCTGCGTCCGCCGGAGCGGATTGGGACGACGGATTGGGCGCGCAAACATCGTAGGTTGAGCGCGAAGGGATCGGCCAGCCCTGGCCGGTATAACCCGAACATCACGCCGTGGGTGTTCGGCATGCACGAAGCGCTGGACGATCCGTCCGTGCAAAAGATCGTGTGCATGAAGTCGGCGCAGGTCGCGTGGACTGATGGCGTGCTACTGAACTACATCGGCAAGCGGATCGACGTTGACCCGTGCCCAATGATCGTCATGTTCCCGAAAGAGAAGACGGCGAAGAAGTTCAACCTGGAGAAGTTCGAACCGATGATCGAGGTGACGCCTCGCCTGTCGGCGAAATTGCCGGTTCACGCGGCCCGCGACAAAAACAACTTGTGGGACCACAAGACGTTCGCACGCGGCTTCCTGAAGTTCATCACGTCGAACGCGCCGGACGAAGTGAAGTCGACGCCGGCCCCGGTGGTTGCGGTCGAGGAGCCGGACGACGCGAATACGAACGTTCGCGAGCAGGGCGATTCGATCACGCTGCTGGAGGAACGAAACAAGAGCTATTCGGCCCGGCGACGCAAGATGATCTTGGGCGGCACGCCGACCATCGACGGCCTGTCGCGCATCCAGCAGGCTTACGCGGCATCGGATCAGCGCGTGTATCTGGTGCCGTGTCCGGATTGTGACGAGGAGCATGAGCTGGCGTGGGAAAACGTCACGTGGAGCGAGGGCGCCGAAGTCGTACATGAGGTCTACGGTCGCGCACAACCGGAGACGGCGCGTTACGCCTGCCCGCATTGCGGTTCGTTGTGGGACGACGCGACGCGTATTCGCGCGGTCCGTCGCGGGCGATGGGTTGCGACGGCACCGTTTCACGGCGTGGCCGGCTTCCGCATCAACGAGCTGGTGTCGCCGTTCCCCGGCTCGAACATGGCCGAGCTGGTCAAGAAGTGGCTGACGGCCGACAAGGCGCTGCGCGAGGGCGACGATACGAAGATGCGTTCGTTCGTGAACAACTCGCAGGGCCGGGCGTACAAGTACAAGACGGATCTGCCCGAGCTGGACGTGCTCGCGCAACGTGCGCTGCCATACGCGGAGCTGACGGTGCCGCTCGGAGGTCTGGTGTTGACGCTCGGCGTCGACGTGCAACACGACCGGCTGGCGATCGTCGTGCGTGCATGGGGACGCGGCGAGGAAAGCTGGCTCGTCTTGTGGGGCGAGATCTACGGCAACGTGGCGGAGCAGCAGCAAGACCCGATGACGGGCGGCGTATGGGGCGCGTTGACGATGCTACTGTCGCATGCATACCGGCATGAGAACGGCTGGTTGTTGCGCGTACGTGCAACGTCGATCGACTCGTCGGACGGAGCGACGTCGGACGCGGTATACAAGTATGTACGCGCGGCGCAGAAGGCAGGTTACAACGTCATGGCCGCCAAGGGCAGTAGCAATATCGACGCGGAGATCTTCAGCGTGCCGAAGGCGTCGATTGACTCGACGCGCAACAACAGCAAGGCGGCGAAGTACGGGCTGCGCCCGTATATGGTCGGCGTGAGTCGCGCGAAGGATCTGATCCTCGAAAACCGACTGAAGCTCGAAGGCGACGGGCCGGGCCGCATGCACTGGTATAGCGGCGTGCGCAGCGACTACCTGTCGCAGCTCACGGCGGAGGTCAAGGTGCCGGGGCCGCGTGGCGGCAAGCGCGTGTGGAAGAAGATCAGCCCGCGCAACGAGGCACTGGACTGCGAAGCGTACGCGCTGCACGCGGCCCGTAGCGTAAAAGTGCACCTGATGACCGAGGCGCACTGGCAGGTCGAGCAGCATCGTGCATCGCAGGTCTCCCTGTTCGATGCGGTCCCGGTGCTGGAGGCATTGCCTGCGGCGCTGCCGGCCGAGGTGCCGCCCGATCCGCCGGACGTGGCCAAGTTCATCGAGACGCCGCGGCCGCCGTCGCAGGTAGCAAAACCCACCGAAACCCCGCCCCCGAGCGGGGTTTCGCGCATTCAGGGGCGTCGTGTTGGTCGCTCGACGTACCTAAAGCGGCGCTAAACGAGGGAATGGCATGGCATACACGAAACAGGATCTGCAGAACATCCAGTCTGCAATCGCGAAGGGAGAGCTGGAAGTCCAGTATGCCGACCGGCGCGTGAAATATCGCTCGATCGGCGAACTGCGCGAGGCTCGCACCGAGATCATTCGCGACCTGAACGGCGCGGCCGGGCGTTCGTCGATCGTCCGGATTCGCCACGCCGGCAAGGGGGTGCGATGAAGGCGGGCTTTCCGTCACTCGCGCGGCGCGGCTTCGTGGTGCCGACGCGGCTGAAGGCGGCGGCATACGAGTCGGCGAGCACGACGGGCGCGCGAGCGAAGTCGTGGCGTGCGTCGAGCGCGGGACCGAATGCGGCGGCGGCGCAAAACCTGCCGCTGCTGCGCTCGCGCGCTCGCGACGCGATCCGCAACGATCCGTGGGCGAAAACTGCGATCGCCCGACTCGTATCGAACACGATCGGCAACGGCATCCAAGCGCACCCGCAGCATCCGAACGACGCGGTGCGCAAGATGCAAAAGCAACTTTGGGAGGATAGCTGCGAGGAGATCGACGCGGACGATCTGTTCGACATGGCGGGCGTGCAGACCCTTGCCGCTCGGGCGTTTTTCAGTGACGGCGAGGTGCTGGTACGTCGCCAGTTTCGCAGCCCGAGCGAGGGCTTGGCGGTCCCGATGCAAATCCGGCTTCTCGAAGGCGATCTGCTGCCGATGGAGAAGAACGAGATCGTCCCCGGCGGGGGCGAGATCGTCAACGGCGTCGAGTTCAATTCGGACGGTCGACGCGTTGCGTATCACCTGCTGCAGCGTCATCCCGGCGAGTATGGGCGTGCTTCGACGGCCAACATGCAGACCGTTCGCGTGCCGGCCGACGAGATCGCGCATGTGTTCCTCGCGCTGCGGCCCGGCCAGGTGCGCGGCGTTCCCGAACTGTCGACCGTGCTGCTTCGGCTCAAGTCGCTGGACAACTTCGACGACGCGGTGCTGTTCCGGCAGGAGGTCAGCAACCTCTTTGCCGGCTTTGTCACGAAGCCGCCCGCCGAGCCGGGCCTCATGGGCGATCCGGTGACCGGCGGCGAAATGCAATACGACGTCGACGGCTTTTCGCCGGTCGTTTCGCTCGAACCGGGAAGCATGCAGGAGCTGGCGCCGGGCGAAGACGTCAAGTTCGCCGAGCCGCCGGGCGCGGGAACCGACTACGGCCCGTTCATGCGTCAGCAACTGATGGCCGCAGCGGCTTCGGTCGGCATGCCGTACGAGGTCATGACCGGCGATCTGCGCGACGTCAGTGATCGTGTGCTGCGGGTGATCTTGAACGAGTTCCGGCGGTCGATCGAGCAGATCCAGTGGAACGTGTTCATTCATCAGTTTTGCCGGAAGGTATGGCGCTGGTGGGTCGACGCCTGCGCATTGTCGGGCGCGATGCCGATGGCGGACTACTACCGACGCCGTCGAGACTATCTGCGGGTGCGGTGGGTGCCGCAAGGGTGGCCGTATATCCATCCGGTGCAGGACGTCACGGCGAAGCGGATGGAGATCCGGTCCGGTCTCGCGAGCCGGACAGGCGCAGTGCTCTCGCGTGGCGACGATCCGGAGCAGGTCGATCAAGAGAACGCGGCCGATCTCGCGCGCGAGCGCCGGCTCGGGATTCGATATGACACGCTCGATCCGGTCGACGGAGCGGGTGGTCTTTCTAATGGGGATGACGAATGAAAGAGAAGAAGCGGTGGTGGGACATCCGTGCGCAGGCGAATGCGACGGGCGGCAGCGAGGTAGAGATCCGGATCTATGGCGAAATAGGATTCTGGGGCACCGACGCCGAGATGTTCGCCGCGAAGCTCGATGAGGTGGCGTCGACCGCGACATCGATCGTCGTCGCGATCAACTCGCTGGGTGGCGACGTGTTCGACGCGTTCGCGATCTACAACGCTGTGCGGCGGTACGCCGGCAAGGTGACGGGGCGCGTCGATGGTGTGGCTGCGTCGGCAGCGTCGCTGATCCTGATGGCATGCGACACGATCGAGATGCCTTCGAATGCGCGGCTGATGATTCACAACCCGCATACGTTCGCGGCCGGCGAGGCCGGGGATCTGCGCAGGCTTGCGGATCTGCTGGACAGTACGTCCGACAGTATGTTGGCGGCATACGTCGAGCGCAGCGGCCGGACGGCGGAGGAGGTCCGCACGATCATGGATGCTGAGACCTGGCTCACGGCCGCGCAAGCGAAGGAGCAAGGGTTTTGCGACACGATTGTCGATCCGGTCCGCATTGCCGCATACGCGGGCGCAGCCCGGCACGCGGCACGCTTCACGTCGGTGCCCGCCGAAATCATGGCCGCGCTGGAGAGTGACGGCGAGGTGCCGCCGGTCAATCCACCGGCCGATCCTGCGCCGCAGCCGCAGCCGCAGCCGCAGTCGCAGCCGCAGCCGCAGCCGCAGCCGCCGGCAGCGCCGGACGTTGCGGCGCTGGCGTCACATGTGTACGCGGCATGCCGTGACGCGCGCATCGAGCACTGCGCCGAAGGCATCGTGCTGGCGACCGGCCTGCGGGATCGCGCGAGCGTCGACGCCGCGATCCGCAACGCGCAGGACATCGCCGGTATCTGTCTGGCCGCGAGCCTGACCGAGCTGACGGCCGGCTTTGTCTCGGATGGCCTGTCGCCCGATCAGGTACGCGCGCGGCTGTTCGAGCGCATGACGGCCTCGCAGAAGCCGATCAACCATCGAGCTGCCCCGGTTGCGTCGCAAGACGCGCCCGTGGTCGCGAATGCGCCGCGTGCGGCGTCCATCTACGCGGCTCGCAAGAGCGGCAAGTAACTTTGACGTAACCCGAGGAGGGGAAACATATGTCGAACTGGAAGGTACAGGGAAATCTCCCGGCTGAATTTCTCGTGTCGGAGGGTAATGGGCAGATCTCGCGCGAGCAGATCGTGGTGAAGGCAGGTCCGGCGCTGCCGGCCGGGCAGGTGCTCGGCGTGACCAGTACCGGCGAATACGCGCCGTACGACAACGCCGCGAACGATGGTTCCGAAGTCGCAGCAGCCGTGCTCTACGCGCCGCTGCTTGCGTCGGAAGCGCCGCGACCGGCGACGGGGATCGTCCGGCTCGCCGAAGTCGCGGGCGGATTGCTCACGGGGCTCGATGCAGCCGGTCGCGGGGATCTCGCCGAGCGACACGTGATCGTCCGCTGATCGCATTACACCCCATTCAAGGCCACGCCGACCGCGTGGCCCTTTTTGTATCCATTTTCATGTCGGAGGTTGTATGGCGGATATCGCCCTGTTTCAAGACGACGCGTTTTCGCTGTCGTCCCTGAGTGCTGCGATCAACGAGCAGCCGTATGTTCCGGGCCGGATCGGCACGCTCGGACTGTTCGAAGAGGACGGCATCACCACGACGACGATCCAGATCGAGCGCGACGGTGACACGCTGTCGCTCGTCGCGTCTGGCCAGCGCGGTGCACCGGCCGCTGTTGTCGCGGGCAGCAAGCGCAGCATGATCCCGTTCAACACGGTGCATCTGCCGCAGCGTGCGGTGATCATGGCCGACGAAATCGCGAACCTGCGTGCGTTCGGTTCGGAAACGGAGCTGGAGGCACTCCAGACCGTCGTGAATCGCCGACTCGCGAAGATGCGTCGGCAGCTCGATGCGACGCACGAATTCCACCGCATCGGCGCAATCAAGGGCGCGGTGCTCGACGCGGACGGCAAGACGGTGCTGATCGATCTGCTGAAGTACTTCGGTATCGAGCAGACGGTCATTGCGTTCGAGCTGTCGACGGCGACCACCGAGATTCGCCAGAAGTGCGTCGAGGTGCAGGACGCGATTGAAGATGCGCTCGGCGCGATGACGTACACGGGTGTGCGCGTGCTCTGCGGGCGCGAGTTCTGGAACAAGCTGATCGCCGCGAAGTCGGTGAAGGAAACGTATCTCGCGTCCGTGATGGCCGCGCAGCTGCGTGGCGATGCGCGCGACGCGTTCGACTTCGGTGGCTGCACGTTCGAGCGTTATCGCGGTCGCGTCGGCGATGTCGGATATGTCGCGGACGACGAAGCGCATGCGGTGCCGGAGGGCGTGTCCGATCTGTTCATCACGCGTTTCGCGCCGGCCGACTACGTCGAGGCGGTGAACACGACGGGGATTCCGTACTACGCGAAGCAGGAACTGATGCCCTTCGGCAAGGGCGTCGAGGTCGAGGCGCAGTCGAACCCCATCCACCTGTGCACGCGCCCGAAAGCGCTGATCAAGCTGAAGGCTTGACATGGCGTTCCGGGATCTGGTCTCGGACGTCGACGCTGCGGTGCTGCGCGACCTGGGCGATGCGGATATCACGATCGACGGCCGGCCCGTCGAGGGTATGTTCGCGTCGCCTTGGCTCGGCCCGGATCTCGGGAGCCAGCGTACGCAACTGGTTGCGCCAGTGTTCCATGTGCGTGATCGCGATGCTGTTGGCGTCCGGCAAGGCAGCATCCTGATCGCGAGCGGGGAGCGTTACCGCGTGCTCGAAGCGAAGCCGGACGGCACCGGCTGGACAGTCCTCATTCTCCAGTAGGCGATATGGACGACCTGAAGATCGAAATCGACATCAAAGAGGCGACGGCGGTGCTGCAAGGGTTGTCGCCGTCCGCGATGCAGGCAGCGTGGCGACGGACGTTGCGTAAGACGGCGGGGTGGATCAAGAGCCAGACGGCGAAGGAGGTCGGGGCCGCGACGAAGATCCCGCAGAAGGCGATCCGTCGCCGCCTCTACTTCTTTCTTCGCTCGGCTGATACCGGCAAGGTGTGGCTCGGCCTGAATCCGATCGAGGCGCATCGCCTTGGCAATGCGACGAAGACGCGCAAGGGGATGCGAGTCGGCCGCCAGTCGTTCGAGGGCGCGTGGCGACAGACGAATCGCAAGCCGGACGGGCCGATTTACGAGCGCGTCGGCAAGGAACGGATGCCGTACCGGATGGTGACGGTGGCGTGGCAGCAATCGGGCGACCCGGCGTTTCGGCGGGCCGCGAAAGCCTGCGAGGCGCGGCTGATGGTGATTCTCCGTCAGGAAGTGAATTACGAACTGCAGAAGGTGATGCGCCGTGCTTGAGAATCTGAAAGCGCTACATGAGGCAATTGAGCGTGGCATGCGCGCGAAGCTGCCCGCGATGAAGCGAATCGAGGCATATCCGCGGCTCGGCCAGAAGATCGACACGCCTTTGATCGCGATCGAACTGAACGAGTTCGAACCCGGTCACGACGATGGGACCGGCGACGTGGCGCTGATCGCACGCATGCAGGCCCGCGTTGTGTTCGATCCAATCGACGACGATGCGGAGCTGGCCGTGCGCGAGGTCGCGGCGCGTGTCGCAATGGTCGTGCACGGGAACACGTGGGAGCTGCCGATCACGCCGGGTAAGGTCGTACAGGTTGCGGAGGATCCGTTCCGGCCGCAGCTCGATACCTACTGCGTTTGGCTCGTCGAGTGGACGCACGAATTCGGACTCGGGATCGAGCTGGAGCCGATTCCGGACGGGTGCTCGATCTTATGGGGCGTCGACCCCGACACTGGCCCCGATAGTGAAGGGCAGTACTGGGATCCCGGTGCGGGAGGCGGCGAATCATGAGCGATTACGAGCTGGGCGAGATCGATCGCCGCATGGCCTGCATGGTGCAGCACGGGACTGTCGAGAATGTCTCGTATCAGCCGCCACAGTGCCGTGTGCGAATCGGCGATTGGGTCAGCGACTGGATGCCGTGGAAGACGGCGGCAGCGGGCGTTGTTCGATTCTGGCGGCCCCCTTCAGTTGGCGAGCAGGCGTCGATGTTTGCGCCGTCCGGCGATCTGGCTGGCGCATACGCGGCTCCGGGCTACTACTCGGATCAGCACGGCGGGTCGGCACGGTCTAATCCGGCCGAAACCGCATGGGATTACCCGGACGGTGGGTCGGAGGTCTATGACCACGAGAAGCACGAATACCGCGTCGACGTGCCGGCAGGCGGGCGGATCGTGTTCCGCATCGGCGCAACGGAGTTGGAGCTACGCGCGGACGGCGTGACGTTGCGCACGGAGAAATTGCTCGGCGACATTCCTGACTCGACGTTCACGGGCAACACGACGACGGAGAAGCTGTTGACGTTCAACGGCGGGATGCAGGGCAAGGGCGGCGGTAACGGCGGCCCAGCCGTCCAGGTGGATGGCGGGGCGCGTTACACGGACGACGTCGAAATCGGCGGTAAATCGTTCCTCGGGCACTCGCACATGGAACAGGGTGACGGTGCACCCGTGTCGCCGCCGCTGTAACGCGCGCATTCGCAAAGTTGCTTTGCCCCGCTTCGGCGGGGTTTTGTTTTTGAGGGATTGATCATGGCAAAAGATACTCCGCAGGCAACTACTTCGGCCGCTCCGTCCGTTGCGACGTTCCTCGATACGCGGTTCCGTAGCCGCGTGATCGTGTTCCCGAACGGCGATGTGTTGCACGTCTTTTCCGGTGAAGCGACCGCAAAGACTGCCGCACAGATCGAATACCTCGACGCGCACCCGGACTTCAAGCGGCTCGAGGAGCGCGGATGAGCCGGTCCAGTGCGCTCGTCGGCATGGACCGATGGACCGGTGCGCCGATCAGTGGCGTCGCGCACCTGAAGCAGAGTCTCGGCGACATCCTCAGCACGCGCAAGGGCACGCGGCGAGAACTGCCTGAATACGGTTCGGATCTTCCGTTGATGGTCGACCTTCCGGTCACGCGCGGATGGATCTCGGCGGCACAGGCCGAGGCCGCACGCGCGATCGGCCGATGGGAGCCGCGCATCAAGCTGGCTCAGGTCAAGGTGCTGTTGGTCATCGACGGCAAACCAACGTTCGCGATTCGTGGCGAGTACGACGGCACGGCCGTCGAAATCGAGGTGCCAACATGACGATTATCGATCTCGCTTCGCTGGACCCGCCTGATCTTGTCGAGGTGCTCGACTTCGAGGCGGCGTTCCAGATGAAGCTGGAGTACTTCAAATCGATCTATCCCGATTGGACGGCGGCGCTGAAGTCGGATCCAGTCGTCAAGCTGATTGAGCTGGCAGCGTATGACGAGATCCGCGCAGCAGCGCGTCTCAACGACGCAGCCCGCGCGGGCATGCTCGCTTTCTCGACGGGCGCTGATTTGGAGCATCTAGCCGTGCTGCTGGATACGGAGCGCGCAGTCGTCGAGCCCGGCGATCCGGAGGCGAGTCCGCCAGTCGAGCGGCGCATGGAATCGGATGACCGGCTGAAGTTGCGCACGCAGATGTCGATGGAGCGCGCGACGGTCGCCGGGCCGTTCGCGGCATACCGGGCATTTGCGATGGATGCGTCGGCCGATGTCCTCGATGTCACTGTCGACCGGCCGGTGGCGGGCACAGTGCGACTCACGATCATGTCCGCACGCGGTGACGGTGTACCGGATGGGGCGTTGCTCGATCTTGTCCGCGCGAAGGTTACTCCGGAGACGGTTCGCCCGCTCAATGACACGGTTCTGGTCGAGCCGGCGATCAAGATCGAGTATGCGATCGATGGGCTGATCTATGTCGGCAGCGGGCCGGATCCGAGCATTGTGCTTGACGCACGGCGTAAGGTGCTCGACGGCGTGATAGCGAAGTCACGACGCCTTCGTGCCGGCATGCCGCGATCCGCGATTGAAGGGGCGCTGCATGCCCCGGACAGCGGTGTCACGCGTATCGAATTGCGCTCGCCGGCCGCCGACGTCTTGTGTGGTGCGCGCGAGTTTGCGCACTGTACGAGCATCAATCTGGAGGTCAAGGCAGATGACGTGTGAACCACTGCTGCCGTCCAACCAGACGCCGCTGGAGGCCGCACTCGCTCGCGTGCTGCGCCCGAGCGTCGATCCCGAGATCTTGCGCACGTTGTGGGACGCGGATCGTTGTCCGACAGCATGGTTGCCGTGGCTCGCATGGGCGCTCGCCGTCGATGGTTGGGAACTGGCGGAATCGGAAGACGCGCGGCGAGCGCTGGTGAAGGGATCGATGGCGCTGCACCGGAAGAAGGGCACGCCGTGGGCGGTCCGGGAGGTGATCCGGCGGCTCGGTTTCGGCGAGGTAACGATCATCGAGGGGCGCAGCGGTCGACGGCGCGACGGCTCGATTGTTCGTAATGGCGAGCAACTGCACGGGAAGCCAAGCGCGTGGGCCGAGTACATCGTGAAGCTTGAGGTGCCGATCACACGCGATCAAGGCGACAAGCTGTGGCGCGCAATTGAGCGTTACGCGCCCGCACGCAGCCAACTTGCCGCGCTCGACTATGCGGCCGTGCCGATCCGACACAACGGCGTTGCGCGGCGGGACGGGCAATACACAAGAGGGAGTATTACAACATGACCAATCTGGTTGAGATTGAGCGGTGGGAAGACGGGGTCTATCAACTCGAAACATCGGATCCCGTCGTCGGTGGACCTGAGGGAATCGACAACCTGCAGGCGAAACAACTTGCGAACCGCACCCGCTACCTGAAAAAGGCGGTTGAATCTGGTCAAAGCAACTTTGATGCGCATGTCGCGGCAGCCGATCCGCATCCGCAGTATGCGACGCATGCTGATTTGGCGGAGAAGGTAGCCGCGCTGGTGGCGCAGTCCCCGGAGACACTCGATACGCTGAGTGAGCTGGCGAAGGCTCTCGGCAACGATCCGAATTTCGCGACGACGATCGCGAATGCGCTTGCCGCGAAAGCGCCGCTCGATTCACCAGTGTTCGCAGGGACGCCAAAGGTTCCCGCGCTGGCACGATTCGACAACAGCACGCGGGCCGTCAACAGTGCATTCGTCAAATCCGTCGGCATGCAGGCGAGCGCATTCACGACGTTGGTCGGCGCGACGGTGCTGACCGAAGAGCACGCCGGCAGCACGATCTATCTCGGGGGCTCTGGAAACTACGCCGTCACATTGCCGCGCGCGTCCTCCGTGCCGGCGGGCGTGCGGCTGGAATTTGTCAGCGGGATTGGCGTCTCGCCGGTGAGCATTTCGCGTCAGGGCACCGACGTGATCTATATGAACGCCAACACGTCGCTTGCGACGGTACCCATGGCACTTGGTGACACCTTCGTCATCGAGAGTAACGGCGCCAATTGGTATTCGGTTGGTGGGTCGACTCCGCTGGCATTTACAAACGGATTCAGTGCTAGTCAATCTTCCAGCGGCTATCAGAGGCTGCCGAGCGGTCTGATCATCCAGTGGGGCAACATCGTCACAAATTCTAGTGGAACGGCATCCGTTACTTTCCCGATCGCCTTTCCGAACAACTGCTTCTCTGCAATATCCGTATCGAACGACGTGGCTAATTCCTATTCGAATATTCCGAGCGGATTGACGAAAACGGGATTAACTATCAACTGTTACTTCGGCGGTGGATCGTCGGTGAATACTTCGAAAAATCAGTTCTGGATTGCGATCGGAAACTAAATGATTACGGGTAAAAAATTCGCAGCATTTGACGCGCAAGGCAACGTCACCGCGTTCTACGATAGCGTCGACAGTCCGGTTCCGGACGAAGTAAGTGCTGTCGAAATCGACTTCGAGCTATGGCTCGATCTCATCGCCGCGCAATCCACCGGTAAGCGCCTTGTCATTGACAAGACCGGAAAGGTCGCCGCCCTTGATCCACTTCCGCCAACGCGGGCGGAAGCTGCATTTGCCAAGCGCATGGAGCGCGACGCGGCGCTGCACGCGACAGACTGGCTCGTCTCTCGGCATCAAGACGAGCAACTGCTTGGCGACGGAACGACCCTCACTGCGGATCAGTTTGCGGCGCTGCTGCGTTATCGACAGTCGCTGCGGGAGGCCAGCGATCTTCCGGGCTGGCCGTATACAGACCTGCCGTCACCACCGCCGTTCGCGACGGCCCAGCCCAAGGCGACGGCGTAACGAGACTTTCGATTCAAACCTATGCAAGGCCGCTCGATTCGAGCGGCCTTTTTATTTGTAGCTTTCTCGGAGACCTGAATGGCTGCTACTTCTTTCTATCACGGCGTGACGACCGTGCTCGTCGACGTCGGCCCGCGTACGATCGCCGTGCCGTCGACGTCGGTCGTCGGCATCGCCGATACCTACACGCCGGGCCCGGACCTCGTCGCACCGCACGTGCCCGTGCGTATTACCAGCGAATACGACGCCGCCGCAGCGTTCGGCGAGACGAGCTCGATCACGCGCGCGATTCAGGGCGTCTACAAGCAGAGCAAGACGGTCATGGTGGCGGTCGGCGTCCCGGCCGATCAGACCGACGCCGAGCTGACATCCGCGATCATCGGTGGTGTGTCGGCAGGCGGTGTTCGCACCGGCATGCAGGCACTGCTCGACGGTAAATCGCTGTTCGACCTGAAGCCGCGGCTGCTGCTCGCGCCGGGGCATACGGCCAAGCAGCCGGTCGCGACGGCGGCCGACGAGCTGGCCGCGAAGCTGCGCGCAATCGCCATCCTCGACGGGCCGAACAAGACCGACGAGGACGCGATCCAGTACGCGAAGAACTTCGGCAGCAAGCGGCTGTATCTCGTCGATCCCGGCGTGCGGTATTGGGACACGGCGAAGAACGCGGACGTCGATGCGCCGGCATCTGCGTACGCTGCCGGTCTGTTCTGCCAGACCGACGCGGCGATCGGCTTCTGGGCGTCGCCGTCGAACAAGGAGATCGTCGGTATCAGCGGTACGAAGCGACCGATCGAATTCCTCGACGGCGACGAGACGTGCCGCGCGAACCTGCTGAACAACTCATTCATCACGACGATCATCCGCGACGGTGGGTTCCGCCTGTGGGGCAACCGCACGCTGTCGGCCGATCCGAAGTGGTCGTTCGTGACCCGTGTGCGCACGCTCGACATCGTGATGGACGCCGTGCAGGCCGGCCATAAGTGGGCGGTCGATCGCGGGATCACGGGGACGTACGTGAAGGATGTGACCGAAGGGCTGCGGATGTTCATGCGCGACCTGCGCACGCAGGGTGCGGTGATCAACTTCGAGGTGTACCCGGATCCGAAGCTCAATTCGGCGTCGCAGCTTGAACAGGGCAAGGTGTACTGGAACATCCGCTTCACGGACGTCCCGCCCGCAGAAAACCCGATCTTCCGCTTCGAGGTCACCAACGAGTGGCTGACGGAAGTTCTCGACACGCAATCGTAAGAGGTGACGTATGGTCCCGGAAACTCTCAACAACATGGCGCTGTACGTCGATGGGCGCGGCTTTGCCGGCCGCTCGCCCGAAGTCAGTCCGCCGAAGCTGAAGATCAAGACGGAGGACTATCGCGCGGGCGGCATGGACGCGCCGGTCAAGGTCGACCAAGGCATGGAGGGGCTGCAGGCGGCGTTCACCATGGGCAGCGTCGAGCGTGACGTGCTGAAATTCTTCGGCCTGGCCGACAACAACGCATTCAACGCGACGTTTCGCGGTGCGTTCCGCGACACGCGTGGCAAGGTGAAATCGGTCGCGCTCATCATGCGCGGCATGCTGTCCGAATACGATCCCGGCAGCTGGAAGCCGGGTTCGACGTCGGAGCTGAAGTACACGGCCGAACTGTCGTACTACAAGGCCGAGATCGACGGTGCGGTGATCTGCGAGATCGACGTGCTCAACATGATCCGCGTCATCGACGGTGTCGACCAGCTTGCCGACGTGCGTAAGGCGCTCGGCATGTAGGAACGTTGGCCGGCGGCAACGCCGGCAAAGTAACTTTTCGATAACCAGAGGGGGCGGTCCGTTGACCGCCCTTTGTCATTTCAGAGGTGCTGAATGGAAACCGTGAAGATCACGCTGAAGTATCCCGTCTCGTTCGACGGCGTTGTGCGCAACGAGCTGGTGATGCGTCGCCCGAAGGTGCGCGACATGCGTACCGCGAGCAAGCAGGCGCAGGGCGACGACGAGCTGCGCGAAATCGTGCTGTTCGCGACGCTGGCCGAAGTCGCTCCCGACGATATCGAAGCAATGGACATGGTCGATTACGACGCCATGCAGCGTGCATACGAATCCTTTCGATCCGTTCGTCCGGCTTCCAATCGAGACGGTGAAGGCGCTGGCCCGGCGGATGATGAGGGAGTACGGAACGCAGCCGCAGTCGGTTGACGACATGACGATCGACGAATTGTTGTGGTGGCTGACGGATTGACCGAGGACTGACATGGCACGCGATATTGCACTTGGCATCGTCATCGGCGGTGCGGTGTCGGCAACGCTCGGTAAGGCGTTTGCCGATACGAATTCGAAGATCGTCGGGCTGCGCAAGACTGCGAGCGAGCGCGGCATGTGGCAGCGGCAGATCGGCGAGACGATCAAGCTGCAGGAGGAGTTCCGCCGCCTGCATCTTGCCGGCGACAGCGCGGCTGACGGAATCCGGCGCAAGCTGGACAACAACGTCCGTGCGTTGCGTGATGCGGGCTTCGAGGTCGACCGGCTCGATCGCGCATACGCCCGGCTCGGCCGGACAGTGCGGGGACTTGAGCTGAAGGCCGCAGGGCATGAGCGTCTGGCCGCCGGCCGCGAAGGCATGCGCAGCGCGGCCGGCGACGCGGTGAAGCTTGGTGCGGCCGTCGCCGTACCGACCGCTGTCTCCGCGCAGTATCAGGCAATCATCCGAGATATCGCCATCAAGGCCGGCATCGCGCGCACCGAGCAGGAACGCACGATGTCCGAGCGCATCCGACGTGACGCGCTGTCGAACGGCATGGGGCGCAACGAGCTGGCCGACGCCGTCAACCAGATGGTCGCGGCCGGGATGGACGTCGACCGGGCGCTGAACTTCGGCCCGGCCGTGGCGAAATTCTCGGTGGGTCAGGGAGCGTCGAGTGTAGAAACCGCGCAGATGATTCAGGCGCTGCAGCAGAACGCCAACATCACGGATCCCAAGGCGATGATGAAGGCGCTCGAAGCGATCGCGTATCTCGGCAAGGATGGTTCGTTCGAGTCCGTCGACATGGCCCGGTGGTTCCCGGTGCTGCTTGCCGAAATGAAGAAGATCGGTATCACGGGGCAGGATTCCGTGACGCAGCTTGGCGCGATGCTGCAGGTTCAGATGAAGACCGCCGGCAACGCCGACGAGGCGGCGAACAACCTCAAAAACTGGTTCTCGAAGATCGGTTCGGGCGAGACCGAGCGCAACTACAAGAAGGCCGGCGTCGACTACGAAGCGAAGATGAAAGAGGCGATCGGCAAGGGCTGGTCGACGCTGGAGGCGTCGTTCGTTCTCGCTCGGGCGTACATCGAGCGTGTCGATCCGAAGAAGGCGGCCCAGCTCGCAGCGGTGGCGAAGCAACTGAACAGCGAGCTGGATCCGGCCAAGCGTCAGGCGCAGATGCGGGCCTTCGAGGACACGATGAAAACCGGTGACCTGTTCAATGACATGCAGGTCAAGGCCGCGCTGACGGCCTACATGCAGAACGCCGATCTGTATCAGAAGCTCAAGCGCAATGCGGCGGACGCGAACGGCGAGATCGAGAAGGATCTGGCTGATCGGCGTGCGACATCGAAGCAGATCTGGAGCGAGGTCGTCCAGCAGTGGGACGACGCGATGCGCAGTATCGGCGATGCGCTGCGGCCGGTGACGGATCTGGCCGGCAAGGTCGCGAAGCGGGCGGGCGAAACGGTGCAGCACGCGTCGGACGCCGCACCTGGTTCGACGGCGGCGGTCGTTGGCGTCATCGGCACGGCGATTGCCGTTCGTGGTGCCCGTGCCGCGTGGAACATGGGGCGCGGTGTGCTCGACATCCTGCGCGGCGGTTGGATGGCGCGACGCGGTGGCGGTGGAGCGGCCGGGGGCGGTGCCGCCGGAGGGCGCGTTGGTAAGGCGCTCGATGCGTTGAGTGGCGCTGGCGGGGGCGTACAGCGCGTATTCGTTGTCAACTTGCCGGGCGGCGGCCTTGGCGGCGTTGCTGGGGCCGCAGGTGACCTGCTCGGCGATCTGGCCGGAGGCGGCTCGGGTGGTGGCCCGGTTCCGCGCGGTCGTCTCGGCCGTGTCATCGGGGCGTTTCGGACGATCGTCGGTCGTTTCGCGCCTTACGCGGGAAAACTGGCCGTCGCCGCCAGTGTCATGAAAATCGCATTCGCAGCCAAGGATGCGTACGCGGTTGCACGCAGCGATCAGCCGTCCGAGCGCAAGGCGGAAGGGTACGCGAGCATCGGTGGCTCGCTCGCAGGGGGCATGATCGGGGCGAAGCTCGGGGCAGGTATCGGGGCGCTCGGCGGGCCGATTGGTGTGGCGGTCGGTGGTGTTGTCGGCGGTGCGATCGGTACGTTCGCCGGTGGAAAGTTACTTGGGGCGATGGCGCGGTTGGCGACGGGTTCGAAGGACGGCGACAGCAACGCGGCGAAGGCGGCCGCGAAGGTGGCGGCCGGCCCGGACTCGCCGCAGTCGCGGCCGTTCAAGGTCGAGCAGCAAAACTCGTTTGCGCCGGTGTTCCACATCAAGGTCGAGGGCGGCACGGACGCGGAGATCGCGGACAAGCTGCTCGCGCGCATCAATCCGCTGATTCAGCGAACGATGACCGAGTCGATGGACAAGAGCAACCGGTCGGCCATGTTCGACGCGCCGCATCTGTAAGGGGGAGTGGATGGACTTCATTTCGAGTGTGACGCAGGCGGCAACGCAAGCGAGCATCGCGTCCGAACGTGTTCGGCACGTGGTGCGCGTGTTCGATCGGAACCGGAGCGCGAGTCAGAACACGGTCGACGTGCTGACGAAGTTGGCGATGGGAAACCTTACGTCGGCCGCCGACCTGCTGCGCGGGGCAACGAGCCTGCTGTCGGTCGCCGGTGACCTGAGTCCGCAGATCGGTACGGTGATGCGCAGCTTCTCGGCAACCGGTGCGGCCGTCAGTGGCGTGCTGAAGATGATCGGGGGCGTCAATCACCCGTTGATCCAGTCGGCCGCGCAGTCGGTCATGGGCGCGTTGGGCGACGCGAAAACGCAGTTCACCGCGTTGGTCGGCGAGCAGACGATGGGCGCGCTGAAGTCGTTCGCGCAGACGACCGGCCTGAGTTCGGTTCTCTCCGGCCTGTTCGATAGCGCGACGTCTTCCACCCCTCATCTGCTGACGCTATCAACGGATGACGGGGACGCGTTCCACTTCGGGCTGTCGACGGCGGCGTACGACAAGCTGCGGCGTTCGACGCGCTTCAAGATCGCGTCGCAGGAACGCTTGAATCGCGAAGAGGCGCAGCAGCCGGTGAGTCAGGGTGGCGACACGATCACGCTGTCCGGCGTCGTGTTTCCGTCGCTCGGTGCCGGTTTCCGTCAGTTGGAAACGCTGCGCGCGATTGGCGCGAAGTTGAAGCCGGTGCAACTGACGGCCGGCACGGGCGACGTGCTCGGACGCTGGTATCTGCACAGCGTCGACGAAGAGCAGGAGGCGCTGATGTCGGACGGTGCGCCCCGCAAGCAAACCTACAGTCTGGAGTTTGGCCGCTATGGCGAAGATTTTGCGAACCTCTGACGGGGACATCCTCGACTCGCTCTGCTACGCCCATTACGGGACGTTGAAGGGCACCGTCGAGGCCGTGTACGAAGCCAATTCCGGCCTTGCGCGCGAGCCGCAGCCGTTCCGGTCGGGCGTGTTGATCACGATGCCGGATCTCGACACGCCGCGCGACGAACCGATTCAGCTCTGGTCGTGACGGAGGGACGATGCGTGCAATTTTTCAGGTCGTCGCGAACGGCGACGACATCACGCGCGTGATTCAGGATCGCGTACTGCGGATCCAGACAACCGACAAGCCGGGCCTTGAGGCCGACGAATGCGAGGTCGAGCTGGACGATCGGGACGGCAAGGTCCGATTCCCGCCGAAAGGCGCGACGTTGAAGATCTCGCTCGGTTGGGAGGGGCAGGGGCTGTCGATGCTCGGCGAGTATGCCGTCGACGAGATCGTGCTGCGCGGGCCGCCGGCGACGATCATCATCCGCGGCCGACCGTCCAACATGCGAGCGACCTCGAAGACGCAGCGCAACGGTAGTTGGACGAACGTGAAGCTGGCCGACATCGTCGGCGACGTCGCTCGGCGCAACAAATGGGTGGCCGCGTGCTCGGTCGACGCCGCCGTGCCGCGTGCCGATCAGTTCGGGGAGAGCGACCTGCATTTCATCACGCGTATCGCGCGGCAGTACGGCGCAACGGCGACGGTGAAGGCAGGCAAGCTGATCGTCGGGCCGATCGGCGGCGGCAAGAGCGCGAGCGGCAAGCCGCTGCCGGCCATCACCCTGACGCCGGCCGATCTGACGGACTACGAGATCTCGTTTCCTGACCGCGCCAGCTTCGTTGCCGTACGGGCGAAGGTGCACGACAAGAAAACGGGGAAGAAGATCGACCTGACGATCCCGAATCCAGACGCACCGCCGGGAGCCGCCGCTGTCCATACCGAGCGCCATGCGTTCGCCAGTCCGGAGGCGGCCAAGGCCGGCGCGAAGTCTCGTCTGGAGAAGCTGAACCGGCATACGGCGCGCAGCGTGCTGCGCATGAAGGGGCGCACCGACATATCGGCCGAGAAGACCGTGAAGCTTTCCGGCTTCAAGCAGGAGGCGGACGGCGATTTTCTGGTCGATTCCGTCCGACATACCTATGCCGGTAACGGGTGGGAGACGTCGGTGGAGCTGAACGCCGGCAACAAGGGGAAGGCGAAGGTCGGCCATCGCAAGAAGCCGACGAAGAAAGTCGACCTGGTCGTACCGTCGCCGCCGAAGTAACACGCGAGCGTATCAATTTCTGGCAGCCGCCTCGGGGCAACCCGGGCGGCTTTTTTATTTTCAGCGGGGGTTTGATGGGTGATGAAAAGCAGGAGGGGCTGGCCGTTCAGATCGCGACGTTGACGCAGCAGATGCGCGCCGTCGCGGCGAGTGTCGAGGACATCAAGCGATCGGTGCAGCCGTTCGCGGATCTCGACCGGCGACTCGCAGAGATGGCCGTGCGAGCGGAGACGACGCGAGAGGACATCGGACTGCTGTGGAGCCGGTCGCGGGCGGAAGAGCGTGCTCGCGGCGAGCTGGCCGACGAGATCGCCGACGTCGATCGCAAGGTCGACGCGATGAAGAACAAGGCAACGGGCGCGATGTGGGTGCTCGGTGTGTGTCTCGGTGTGGTGCAGACGTTTCTGGTCGGTTCGATCGTCTGGGTCTTCACGCACATCAACGAGGGCGATGCGCTCAATCGTCTGCAGCAGCAGCGCATCGATTTACTGGAACAGGCGGTGAGCCGGGGAGGGAAGCAATGAACGTAACGGCGAAGATTGACGCGCTGATCGGGCGCGAAGGCGGGTTCTCGAACGATTCGAACGATCGCGGCAATTGGTATCTCGGGAAGCTCGAAGGAACCATGTGGGGTGTGACGGCCGCCGAAGCGCGCGCGTATGGATACACGGGGCCGATGAAGGACATGCCGCGCTCGACGGCCGTCGCGATCTACGAGTCGCGGTACTGGCAGCGTCCGAAGTTCGACCAGGTCGACGCAATCTCGTCGACGCTCGCGGAAAAGCTGTTCGACATCGGCGTGAACACGGGGCCGCCGACCGGCGTCAAATTCATGCAGCGGGCGCTGAACGTGCTGAACCAGAACGAAAAGACGTTCCCGGATATCTCGGTCGACGGCGGCATCGGCCCGATGACGATCACGGCGCTGAAGGCGTTCCTGCAGCAACGTGGGGCGGACGGGCATCGCGTGCTGTATGGCATGGTCGCCGCGCAACAGTCGGTGTTCTACATCGAGCTGGCCGAGTGCCGGCCGGAGAACGAGACATTCGAATACGGGTGGCAGCTCAACCGCGCACTGGGGGTGTGACGATGCTCGACATCCTGAAGACTGTTGCGCCGTGGCTGGTCACGGCGCTGACCGGCGGTGTGCCCGGTATCGCGGCGATGGCCGCGTCGACGATCGCGGACAAGCTTGGCTTCGGTGACGGTTCGGTGGACGCCGTGAAGGCAGCGCTGGCCGGTCAGTCGGTGACGCCCGAGCAACTGCTTGCGTTGAGGCAGGCCGACGCGGACTTCGAGCTGAAGATGCGGCAGGCCGGTTTCGAGCATGCGGAAAGCATGGCGGGCATTCAGGTGCAGGCCGACAAGGTCGCGGCCGACGATCGCGCGAGCGCTCGCCAGTACGCTGCGGCCGAACACGACCACACGGCGCGGAACCTCGCCTACATGTACACGGTGGCATTGTTCGTCGTGATCGGGCTGGAGTTCTATCTGGCGATCGGCGAGATCAAGATGCCCGACGTCGTGAAGAGCACGCTCGACACGCTGCTCGGTGTGCTGATCACGATGGTGATCGGCTCGAAGGAGTACTTCTTCGGATCCTCGTCGCGGGCGGACAAGCAAGCGGACCGCATTACGCAGTTCGCCGTGTCGCCCGACATCACGGTGACGGGCGGCCCGATCGATCCGAAGGCGATTGCATCGGTTCCAGCCGAGCGCCGAACGCTGTGACGGCAGCGAGGCATTGAAGAAACAGGGCGGCCGGGGGAATGTTGGAGCATTCGCCCGGTCGCCTTTCCACTGATAGCGCCAGTGAATCAGCCAAGGCCCTGCTACCTACCGGTAGGCGGGCCGGATTCTACACCAAGTTCAAAAAACGGCTTTCACAATGGCAAATCCCATTATTCCTTGGATCGGCGGCAAGCGCCGTCTTGCAGACCATCTCATCCCGCGTTTCCCGGCGCACGATTGCTATGTCGAAGTGTTCGCGGGTGGGGCTGCGCTGTACTTTCTGCGGCCGCCGGCCAAGGTCGAAGTTATCAACGACGTGAACGGGGAACTGATCAACCTCTATCGCGTCGTGCAGCATCACCTGGAGGAGTTCGTACGTCAGTTCAAGTGGGCGTTGACGAGCCGGCAGGTGTTCGAGTGGCTGAAGCAGACGGTCCCGGAAACGCTCACCGATATCCAGCGTGCTGCGCGGTTCTACTACCTGCAGAAAAGTTGCTTTGGCGGCATTGTGCACGGTCAGACATTTGGTACCGCGACGACTGCGCCGCCCGGGTTGAACCTGCTTCGTTTGGAGGAGGAGCTGTCAGCCGCGCACTTACGCCTCGCGGGTGCGTACATCGAGCGGATGCATTGGAGCGAATGCATGGAACGATACGACCGTCCGCACACGCTTTTTTATCTCGATCCGCCGTACTACGAAACACGCGGTTACGGCGTCGAGTTTGCCTTTGAGGAATACGAGAAGATTGCGGACCGTCTTCGAAAAATTAAGGGGCGAGCGATTGTCAGCTTGAACGACCATCCCGACATCCGGCGCGTGTTTGAAGGCTTTCATATCGAGACGGTGCCGCTCCAGTATACGGTTGCCGGTGGTCACAAGGGCGTCGAGCGAAACGAACTGATTATTTTCAGTTGGGACGACGCGGCGCAGCCGGTCGGGTTGTTCTGAAGAGGAAGAGAAGCCGGTGGGGCGATTGCCCCACCTGACTCAGATACTCGAGTAGGTCGGGAGAAGATCCTGATCGACGAGGCGGATTTCGATGCGATTGGCAACCTCGATGTGCTCGGGGTTGTCGATCGAGAATGGGGCATCTGTCACGCTGACGATGATTGTACCGGTCTGGTTTTTGCCGGCTTCGGGAACAGGGATCAGGGCGCGTGCCTCGGGGACTTGTTGTTGCGTGATGATCTTCGGTAAGTACAGCATCCAACCGACGCCGGGCTTGTCGTCGAAGACCTGCTTGTCGACGTAACCTTGAGGCTCGACTGTCACGTATGCCGGCGCGGTGTGCTGGACAATAGCTTCGACGATCGCAATGGCTTGTTGTTCCGAAAGCAGTCGTTCGTCATTGAAGTCCGCTTCGATTTTCTTCGGGCGCTCTTTCGTTGCGACGAGATACGTCAATGTTGCGCCAGTCCGTTGGTCATCGCCGCCATCCCACAGTGAAACAATCTGCGGCCGATGTTCCGCGCCTTCGAACTCGGTTCGCAACACTGCCAGCGCAGCGGCCGTCGGCTTCCAGTCCTCAAACGCAGGATACAGACGGGCTTCCTCTTTCGACTCGCCTGTCAGGAACCATTGGGAGAACTGCGGCGCGTGAGCGTGTATTGCCTGCGCGACTGATCCGAGCTGTTCAAAGACGACGGGCAGGTCGGATGCGTCATGCTGCGGATCTCTGAAGCGGGAGGTGATTTTCATATTCAGCCAGTGACAACGTAGGGAATCCCGTTTTCTGCGAGAGTTGTGCGGAAGTAGGACATCGTTAGCGGAGTCTGAAAATAGTACTGGAGTTTGGTCGGTGGGTTGGCATGGACCTTCATTGCTCGCTCTTCGATTTCCACCGTGATTTTAGAAAACCCCTTGAACCACGTGACGGGCTTCTTCGTCTCGCTGTCGAAGAACTGGTCATAGTCCCCCTTCGCTTCCTGCAGGAGGCAGGCCGGTTGTTGGAATCCATCAAAGTCGGTGCCATTCCATGCCCACTCCTCGCTCCATCCTTCCTCGACGCTGTACGGCCGTCCAGTGATGCGTCCTTGATACTCGCGAGGCCCGCGATTCATGTGGTAACGGCGCCGGGCCGGCGCACCGCCTAATTCGGGCGGGCATTGCTGGCATTTTTCACCAGTACGAGGCACTGCGCGGACGTCCGGCGTCGCCTTGCTTTCGTCCCTCGGCGTATCACCCGACAGACTCCCCGTTCCCGCCACTGCTGCCCCGCCCAACAAGGCTGCGCCAGCGCGCGCCAATAGCGGCCCAAGCTCCACTGCTGCCGCTTCGATTATCGGTCCCACGAACCCCGCCATCGATTGATCTCCTATCGTATTCCGAATGTTCGATGCGCCACTTGATGACGCGGAAATAGTCGTGAAAGCGTTCGTCGGCAGATCGGCCGGGCCGCGTCATCCATGCGCGCGTGGCCGGCTTTTCGTAAAACTTCGGAGCGTATGCCTCGATTCGAAGGAACGCCGCCACGTTTTCATCGGACTGAATGCCCAACTGTCGAGCCGCGACGTATGCGTTCCATAGACGCGTTGACAGAGTGCTATCGTCGGCCAGTTTTGGATCGACTTTGACGAGATCCTGCCTGACGCGCTCGACGTATCCGCGCGCGTCGATTTGGGTGAGGCCGGCGACCTGTTCGCTTGTCAGCTCAAGCATGCGGGTGTACTCCCCTGAGTTTTCCATTCACTTCGACGAGCCAGTCGAATGTCGGCACGAAGAACTGCATGCGCTGCGTGAATTCCATCAGCGACGCCATGTCGGCCATGATGCGGGCATCGTAGAAGCGGAGCAGGGCCGTGCTTCCATTGGGCAAGCGTACGTCGAGGCGGCCGCGCAGCTCGTCAGCGAGTGATTCGATCGGATATGCGCTGATCAGCCACGACACGCCGGTGGAGCCGCTGGCCATTGTGGAGAGAGTTCGTCGGATATTGCCGGCCGCAGCCTCGTACGCAAAAAGCCACGGCCCAGCGTCTGCGAGTGACGCGTCCTGCGTGCCATCGAATACAGCTATGGCCGACTGCGATCGTTGGGGCGATGAACCGCCGGCCGCATCAGCGTAGAGAAGGCCGTCGACGAGGGCGTACAGATGCACCTGCATGGTCAACTGCTGTTGACGCTTGAAGAAGAAGGCTTCGATCGAATTTCCGGTCATGGGCTACCCGCGCGCGATCATCGTCGCGGCATTCTCGGCCGCAGCTTTCAGGCATTCGAGACAGAGCGTCGGTGAGGGAGCAAGCGCTGCGGCAGTCGCTGCGATGGCGGTACTTGCGCCGCCAGTCGTCGCTTTTCCTGATCCGACGTCCTCGAACGTCGCTGACGACTGCGATGCGATCAGCGTCGCTCCGCACGCGGTTTTCATGCCCTCGACGGCGGTTTCTCGTCCGTCGAACGTGTGCGAGTATTGTCGCCCAGTCGCAAGGATCGGAAAGACCCCCTTGCACTGTGGGCAAAGTACCTTGTGCCCGACGCCGGCAATGGGCTTTCCATCAATGGTCGCGGTCGCACTGCCCTCCAGCACGCGGCCGCCATGCGTCGTCGTGTCGCCGACGCAGATCATGGCTCGGGCCATATGTTCTCTCGTAGGTGTGGTTTTTGTATGAATTTACCATCAACCGAGGAACGACCGCCCAATGACGCCCCTCACGGCTGTCTACGTTCGCTAATCGAATTGGGGCAGCGGTGACAAGTGGGATTTGCGCGCGGGTGTCTGCTCACACGTCGCATCGTTCGCCGGGACACCGCAGGGTTTGTCCGGGACCTATCGTCCGTTGGAGCCTAGTTGAGCGGTTCGATGTAGAATCCGCGCGCCGTCAGGTCCATCTTGACGTCGCTGAACGAGTCGAAAATGTCGTATCCGCATTCGACGTACGTAGTTTTGGAATCGAATTTGAGTTCCTCGATGTTGCGCTTCCATGTGAGCGGCAAGTCGGTCGAGTGCCCCGGATCGAAGTGGACGACGCAGAGGTACGGCGGACGAACGCCGCGAGGCGGATACTCCGTGCGTAGTACGAGCTCGACGTTCACGACGACATGGTGTTCCGGAATGCGGTCCAGGTAACGCAGCAGGTACGCTCGCAGCGAATGGCCGTCCTTCCGGTCTTGCGCCGAGGCGAAGCCAAACCAGTCGTCGTCGGAATCCCTGAATTCTTCCGCAATCGTGCGCATGTCGATCTCCAAGTGCGACGAACGTTCAGGATGCCATAGCCGCGCCCTCACTTCATGCCGGCGCGCAGCATCTCTTCTCCCAGCAGGTGGTATAGCTTTCGAAACGGCCCAAACGGACCGTCCAGATCGCCACGGTTCGACGTCGCACTTTCGGTCGTCTGCCACCAGTCCATGACCTTCTCAAGAGACTTTCGCAGCGCCACGATCTCGAGGATCAGGCGCCGTACCTCGGGGTCGCGGTTGGTGCGCCAGAGCTCGCGCAGCTCCGCTTCGGTCGGGGCGACGAAGTCCGGCATCGGCACGTGGCGGCGGCATGGCTCCCTAAGCGGCACCACATTTCGATCGACCTTCGTCTCCTCCAGCGGGCGCGGGTCCGATTCATCGGGGAACTGTCCGGTGTAGGACTGAAATTCTCCCCGCGTCACAGGGAGGTGCGTGCGCCGGCGCTCCCCGGATTCGAGGTGCGTGTACTCCCAGATATAGGCCCAGCGCGGTTTCATGATGCGACGTGATGCTGTATGGATGTACAGTGTAGCGCGGGGTAAGATGGTGCCGTCAAGATCGAAAATTGGGGACGGCGATGTGCACGAATTACGTGGCGCCGGGCGAGGATCCGGGCCTGAGCGAGCTCAAGATCGACAGCTTCCGTGACCTGTACCGCTGGACCCCGTGGAAGCCCGAGATCTACCAGGACTACGACGCGCCGATCGTCGGCTACGTCGACGGGCAGTTCAAGCCGCTGCTCGCCAGCTTCGGCTTTGTGCCGCGTGCGATTCAGAAGGAGCGGATTGAAGCGGCAAAGGCGGCCGGCAAGAAGCCGGACATAATGCGCACGCTGATGAACGTGCGCGATGACAACGTCGGGAAGTCGCGGCTATTCGCTCCAACGTGGCGAGCCGGGGGCCGCTGCCTCATCCCGGCCAAGTACGTCGTCGAGCCGTCGTATCCGGACGCCTATCAAGGGAACGATGGCAAATGGGTGCTAGCAGGCTGTTGAAAAGCGCCTCGCTTTGATGACTGGGGCACTGTTTAAAAGGATTTCGTATGCGCTTGGCTGCCGAGTTGCCAACGAATCGCCGAAGCTGGACCGTTCGCGAGCGATCCAGCCGGCGCGTTGCCGTACGACGGCCGCGCTTGGGCGGCTCATTGCACCGCTCCTTGCGGCGGCACCACCGTCAGCATTCGCGCCATTCGAGTCAGATTGCTCGCCAGCATCGTCAGCTTGAAGTGCTGGTCGACCCGTTTGAGGCCGCGATACGCGGTCTGTCGAATCCTGCCGACGGTCTTGCCCCAGCCGAAGTGCTCTTCGATGCGTTTGCGAATCACTTGGCTAATGCCATAACCGGCGTGCCGCGAGGTGCGGCCGTCGATCGCACTGCCGCCTTGATGCGTGTCGTTGCGCGCGACGTGTGGCGTCACTTTGCGCGCTCGGCAATCCCGCACAAAGTCGCGCATGTCGTAACCCTTGTCGGCGCCGAGCGTCTTGGCGTGACGACCCGGCACGCAATCGAGCAGGCGCAACGCACTCGCGCGTTCGCCGAAACCATCAGCGTGGCTGACCACTGCGCCGACCACCAAGCCCGAGCGGTTCTCCATCAGGATGTGCCCCTGATAACAAAGGATGGCTCCGCTTTGCCGCCCCTTGCGGAACAGGCGCGCATCCGGATCGGTGCTCGATTCATGCGTGTCGTTGCTGCGCCGCTTGCCCTTCCAGTCGGTGTCGACATTGCGGCCACCGCCGGCTGGCGGATCGTCCGAACCGTCCTTGGGCCGGAAGCTCTTGTGGCTGGCCCAAGCCTGGATCAGCGTGCCATCGACCGAGAAGTGTTCTCTGGACAGCAGCCCTTGCTTGTCGGCCAGGCTCATGACTTCGGTAAAGAACGCTTCGACCACGTCGTGCTCCAGCAGTCGATCCCGGTTCTTCGAGAACACCGAGTGGTCCCACACGGCGTCTTCGATGGCCAAGCCGACGAACCAGCGGAACAGCAGGTTGTAGCGCATCTGCTCCATCAGCATGCGCTCGCTGCGTACCGAGTAGAACACCTGCAGCAACAACGCACGCAACAGCTTCTCCGGTGCAATCGACGCGCGGCCGCTGTCCGCGTAGATCGTGCCGAACAACCCGTTGAGCCGCTTCAGTGCCTGATTGACCAGCAGCCGGAGCGGCCGCAACGGGTGATCGGCCGGCACGAAATCTTCCAGCTTCACCGTCGTGAACAGCGGTTCCTGCATCTCGTCCATTCCGCGCATCGCTCTTATCTGCCCAAGGTCATGAACACGATATCTCTAACGCACCGCTCGCAACGCCCGTTTACACCGTTCCGAATTTCAACAGCCTGCTAGGTCCGTGCGTGTGGCAGCGCATCAGCGTAATCGATCGCCCCACGATGTGCGTCGCCGGTATCTGGCAAACGCTGCGCCGCCGGGACGGATCGGACGTTCATGCGACGGCGATGCTCACCGTCAACGCCGACGGCCATCCGCTGATGTCGCGCATGCACAAACCGGCCGATGAAAAGCGGTCTGTCGTGATCTTGAGGCCGGACGACTGGGAGGAGTGGCTCACAACATCCGACGTTGAAGCCGCGCGCTCGATGTTGCGCCTGTATCCTGCCGGCGAGCTGATTGCGGAGTCAAAGTAACTTTCTCGCGCTAGGAGCAGTAGCAAGAACGTTGGTTGACTGCAAGCTTTCATACACGATTCTAGTTCCGTGGCCTTTCCGTGGGGACCACCGGGTTTGGCCCGTCGAATTTTGGATTCAAGCGTACCGTGACGGCGCATTGTTGCTGGAATGTCGCGGATGTAGGCGTGGTACCGATGTCAAATGCGCTGGTGAAAAAAACACCGGCTATTGCTGCTATGCGCGAGGAGACGTGTCTCTTTCCGTCCATGATCTCCTCAATGCATTCAGAGAAAGCGCGACCTACGGCAGGCTCGGGATGGCTACCCCCAATCACTACGATACCTCCAAGAGCGCCGGTGAGTTGGTTACGAGCTGCCTGAAGTTCTTTCCTCATGCATCTTTCAATCTCTTCTTTTGACGGAGCCAACGAGGGCCAGAATAGTGCTTTGGGCGCCTTCACTTCTACGGACAAGCGATCGCTTGCCGAGACGTTGACGTACAAATCCGGCGATTGTCCTTGGCGGACTGGGGCAGTGATTCCGATCGCCGTGCCATGATCATCAAGATGGCTCGCGATGCCCAGCATAGTCATCGCGTGATGAAATTCATTACATAGCGACCTCCCGATAACCGGAAAGAGGCGATGATGGCTCCATCGGCCGCAAAAGTGGCGGGCGAGCTGCAGGTAGCCGATTGCATGCTGGTCGTCGACGGCTCCGATTTCACCGGCGGCTAATCGTTCTCTGAGGTGTACCACGGCCCATGCAGGAGGACACTGGAGAAAATAGTGATTTCCAGCGCGGATCGCTCGCTCAACGGACTTGATTGCGGGCTTGAAAGACTGTCCGGTCAGTAGATCTAACTCTTCTACCATTGCATCTAAGTCATCGTTGCTCAACGAAATCGCGTCGCCATTTGCGGCTCGTCGTGCCGCTCCAGTGAGGGCGCGCACCCGTTCAATTTCCTGATCACACGTAAATACCGCTGCGCCAGCAGTTAGATCGACAGTAGTCACACTAAAGCGTCCGGTACGACCGAGCGACACTAACGGCGTGGGAAGCGCCTCATCGTCGGGCCAGGATGGAGTGCGGGTTACACCGCTGCACGCGAAGCACTGGATATCAAGTGCGATAAGGCGCCTAGGTTCGTATCCTTCTACCAGCACACTCTGACATTGCTCGCAAAGTAGTTGAACACCATGAGCCGCTCCTCGAAACACGGGAGCGCTACTACGTTGCATAACGCGAGGGTAGTCCGGGGTGGCTGGGGTACTTAATGTCATTTTTTCACTCGTATGGACGGGCACGAGGGGGCGGGTTTGTGCGCAGGGCCTTGTCAGATAAGGTACAGGTACTGCTGCATCATCGGGCACTGCAAATTGCTTTGCAACCAAGTGGCAGGATCGGCGCCCAAAAGCACAAAAACCCGCCGCGAGCGGGCTTTTTCACGTGCTACAAATTTGCTACAGCAAGGGGCGGAACCTTTGCTGGACAAGCCTTGCGCTTATCATTCCATTCCCTGAACTACGGCATAGACGCTGCGATAGGCTCGTCTGGAGGTGTTGACGTCATATACATTTCATAGCGGACACCGTGAAGCCATTCAGGGTGCCTGCGTTGAAACGTCCGAAGCACCTCATGTGCGATCTGCCGAATGGTTGCATCAACGGCTCCGAGGAGCGGAATCTCATCGGAGCCGGGGATGCTGAGAACGTGTCCCAGCGCGTTTGTGCGGGACAGACGATGGTAAGCGGCGGTGAGTCCGGGGTCAACGTGACTTCCGCCGTCTTCATTTGCCATCCAACCAACTAGTTGTCGGCGCGTGAATTTCTCACGAGTGTTGTCTCGAATCACCGGGAAGATATTCCACCAGTCCGCAAAGCGGACAAGTTTCCGTGAATGTCCGAGTTGATTGTCGAATACAGGCAATGGGCGCATGGTTTGAGAATCGGGAGACACATCGATTCGCACGCGAATCAAGCCCGCGTAAGTCAGTAGATTTGTCTCGGAGAAGCGTGCTGCCGTGTCGATGAACCGGGCCTGATTTTCGCCGAGTTGAGCCACCAAGGATACGTTGTCGCGACCATTTGAATTCAGGATCACGCGCAACGCCTGTGCAATCCGCACAATTTCATCGCGGTCACCTTCGTCAAACTCTCGGCACGATTTCGCCAGAAGCGCGAGCTGGGAGCGGAGTGCGTTCTGAATTTCAGCTTTGGAGCGTCGAACGCGTGGCTCTTTCTTTTTCTGCGTCATGTCGTTTTTCTCCGTGGAGCGTAAGTTGTGGCGCAACTTTCTAATTGGAATTTTGTGCCAAGGGGCAAGGGAGTCTCGCAGGCTACGAGTAACGTTGCAACCGCGCGCATAGGATCGACGCTCAGAAGCACTGCCGCGCATGTGCTCGACCCAGTGCAACCAGCAGCGGAGCGAGGTACTCGGGTTGACTAGGGTCCTTGACGGTCCGGTCTAGTCTAGATCATTGGCCCTACAGCTGCGTCATCGCTTACTGACGTGGCGTGCTTGCAGCACCTCCTGCGTTGGAGATTACCTCCGCCTCGACGTCGTCGAGCCAGTTCGCCCACGCTTGCATCATCTCCCGACGCTCTGGCAAATACTTGGCATGGTTGTATGTCGAGCGAGTCCTGTCCTTGTCTTTGTGCGACAACTGCATTTCGACGACTTCGTCCTTCCATCCCATTTCATGGAGGTTGGTCGACGCTGTTGCCCGAAAGTCATGACCAGTTATCGGTTCAGGGTTATCCGGAACCATGTAGTCGATCGCCCGGTTGATCGTTGCGCGACTCATGTGTGGGCGCTTTCGGTTGCTATGCAGAATCGGCAGGATGTACCCGCGATTTCCGTACATTTCCTGCAGCTCGCGCAGCAGTGTCACTGCTTGCGTGGGGAGGGGAACGATGTGCAGGCGTCGTGATTTGATTTTTTCCGGGGGTACCCTCCATTCGGCGGTTCCCAGGTCGATTTCTTCCCATCGCGCCCGGCAAAGCTCGATCGTTCGTGGAAACAGCATCATCAGCAATCGAATCGCAATCGCGGTCCGTCTGCTCTTGTAGGTGGGAAGCTGGCGAAAAAGCTTCTTCAGTTCTTCACGGGTCAACGCCCGAGCATTCTCTGTCGGAGGTTTCAGGACCGAACCACGCAGCACCGACGCGGGATCTGTATCAGCTCGCAGTGTGATCACCGCATACTGGAACACATTGGACACGTACTGGCGTAGTTTGATCGCTACGGAAGGGGAGCCACGCTCTTCGACCCGACGCATCAAAGCAAGCACGTCATGGGCGGTAACAGAACGCATGGGGCGGTTCCCGATGAACGGGTACGCATCGGCTTCGAGCATGCGGAGAATTTCGCCAAAGTGCCGCTCGGTCCAGGTCTTCCGCTTCTTCTCCAGCCACTCATCGCTGACTGAGCGAAAAGTTGCTTTGCCTTCGTCGATGCGCGCCGACAGTACTTCTTGTCGCGCATGCGATGGGTGCAGTCCCTTCTTGACGAGTTCGCGGGCATCGTCACGCGCCGCGCGTGCGTCTTGAAGGCTGATCGTGGGATATTCGCCGATCGCGAAGAGGTTTTCCTTCCCGGCAATCCTGTACTTGTATCGCCAGAGCTTGGAGCCGGACGGCTTCACCAACAGATACAGTCCATTGCCGTCGGTAAGTTTGGTAGGCTTGTTGACCGCCTTCGCTTGTCGGATCTTGATGTCGGTAAGTGGCACGGTGAAAAAGGGGGTATCGTCTCTAGATGGTCAAAATGATACCCCCTTTTATACCCCCTTTTTTTCCGGCTGGACACGATTTCCGGCGAACGTAAGCGAACGGTGGAAGGGTGAAAGACGACCGTCCGGAAAGGGTTTTCGGCAAATTCGCGAACCAACACGAACAGGAGCGAACGAAGTGATTAGACATATTGTCATGTGGAAGTTGAAAGAATCCGCCGAAGGCGCGACGCGTGCACAGAACGCGCTGAAGCTGAAGGAAAAGCTCGAAGGCTGCCGCGACCTCGTGCCCGGCACCCTGCAGATCGACGTCGGCCTGGCGACACCTGGCCTCGACGCGACCGCCGACATCGTGCTCGTCTCCGATTTCACCGACAAGGCGGCGCTCGACGCGTACCAGGTGCATCCGGTTCACCAGGAAGTGAAGAAATTCGTCGTCGCGGTGGCCGAATCGCGCGAGTGCGTCGACTACATCGTCGACGTCGCACGATGAGCGACGCGGCAACCCCGACGGAAGGCCCGTCGATCGAAAGCCCGTTCGTCGATCTGCTCGGCGTGCAGCTCGTGTTCGCGAAGGACGGTGCGAGCGAGATCGTGCTGCCGCTCGAGGAGCGCCACATGAACACGTGGAGCATCGCGCACGGCGGCGTGACGATGACGCTCGCCGATATCGCGCTCGCGATGGCGGCGCGCAGCCTGACCGACGACGGCGTCGGCGTCGTCACGGTCGAGATGAAGGTGAACTTCATGCAGCCGGGCCGCGGCGAGCTGCGCGCTTACGGGCGCGTGATGCACCGCTCGACGACGATGGCCTACTGCGAAGGCGAAGTGCGCGACAGCGACGGCAATTTCGTCGCGAAGGCGCTCGGTACGTTCAAGTACATGCGGCGGCTCGCGGTCGGCCGCGACATCAAGCGGCAACGCTCGCGCACGGCGCCGGACGCCCATCCCGGGCCGAGCGACGCGTAAGCATTCGCCACGCGCGGCCCTGTCTCTTCGATGCGGCAGGGCCGTTTCGTTTGGCAGGACGGAACGGCACACGGCGCGGCGCGCCGCTGCTGTCCGGCCCCCCACGTGGCATCATGTCACGCTTGTCCGTTCACGGCGCCACGCCCGCGCCGTCCACTCCGATGCCGCTGAATCCGAAGATCGCCCAGGTGCTCGACATGATCGAGCGCGCGAAACGTCCGTCGTATCACCATCAGACGCCGCAGCAGGCGCGCGCCGCGTACGAGAAGAGCGCGCCGATCCTCGACGTCGTGCCGGCGCCGATGCATTCGGTGGAGGAATGCGTGGTGCCGACGCGCGACGGCCGCACGATCGGTGCGCGGCTGTATCTGCCGGTCGCGCCGAGCCTGGCGGAGCCGCTGCCCGCGCTCGTGTACTACCACGGCGGCGGCTTCACGGTCGGCAGCGTCGACACGCACGATGCGCTGTGCCGGATGTTCGCGCGCGATGCGCAATGCGCGGTGCTGTCGGTCGGCTACCGGCTCGCGCCCGAACACAGATTTCCGACCGCGGTGAACGATGCCGACGATGCATTGCAATGGCTGCATCGCGAGGCCGCCGCATTCGGCGTCGACGCCGCGCGGCTGGCGGTCGGCGGCGACAGCGCGGGCGGGACGCTCGCGACGGTCTGCGCGGTGCTCGCGCGCGACGCGGGCATTCGTCTTGCGCTGCAGCTGCTGATCTATCCGGGTGTGACGCGTGACCAGGACACCGAATCGCACGCGCGGCTCGCCAGCGGCCACCTGCTGACGCAGGACACGATCCAGTGGTTCTTCACGCAATACGTGCGCGATCGGGCGGATCGCGACGACTGGCGTTTCGCGCCGCTCGACGGCACGCGCGATGCGCCGTCGTTCGCGGGCGTCGCGCCGGCGTGGATCGCGACGGCCGAATACGATCCGCTGAGCGACGAGGGCGCCGCGTACGCGGACAAGTTGCGCGCGGCCGGCAACGCGGTCACGCTGGTCTGCTATCCGGGGATGATCCACGAATTCTTCAAGATGGGCGGCTACGTGCCGGAGGTGCGCGTCGCGCATGCCGATGCGGTCGCGGCGCTGAAGGCTGCATTCGACGAGGTTTGACGGCGAGCGCGGAAGGCGCGCGCGCCGCGGGAGGATGGCGATGACGAACGGCGTGGGCGGGGTGGAAACGGGCGACTGGACGGTGCTGGGCGGCGACGCCGCGCGGATCCGCGACGCGGTGTTCGTGCGCGAGCAGCAGATTCCGCCGGAATGGGAACTCGACGACGACGATCCGCTGTCGCTGCATGCGGTCGCGTACCGGACCGACGCGGCGACCGGGCTGCGCCGTGCGGTCGCGACGGGGCGGCTGCTGCCGTCCGGCACGATCGGCCGTGTCGCGGTACTGGCCGACATGCGCGGGCAGGGTGTCGGGTCGGCCGTCCTGAATGCGCTGCTGGACGCCGCGCGCCGCCGCGGCGAAGCCGTCGTGCGGCTGTACGCGCTGGATTCGGCGGTGTCGTTCTATCTGCGGCACGGCTTCGCGGCGGTCGGCGAGCCGTTCGTCGAAGCCGGCGTGCCGCACGTCGAGATGGCGCGCGCGCCGTAGCGCGCCACGTGTGCGCTCAGCGCGGCCGCGCCGCGTCGATATCGAACGTAACCGCGCGTTCGAACGCGCCGGGGCGGACGGTGCGGTGCGAGCCGTCGTCGTCGCTGCGTTCCTTGATCTCGACCGTCAGCCGTACGCCTTCCTTCATCGTGACGCGCAGCGCGGTCGTGCCGCGCGTGCCGTATTCGGGCGTCTCGATGAACGCGGCCGACAGCGCGCGCTCGCGCTCGATCGGAATGCCGGTGTGCGGCAGCGCGTCGTCGTCCGCGACGTGCGGGTCGCGCATCAGCGCGATCAGTTCGTCGAGCGACGGCGTCGGGTTGTCGGTGAGCAGCGTGCCGAGCTCCGCGCGCTTGCGCACCACTTTCGGCCAGGGCGTATCGAGCCGCGCATTCGACAGCGCATGCACGCCCGGCGCGATCGCGACGGGCGCGGCGACACGGCTTTCGCCTTCGGGCGCGCGGTTGCAGAACCACGCGAGCTCGCGTCGGCGCCAGTCGCCGACGAGCAGGTTGAAGCCGTTGTACACGGCCGCATGCTCGGCAAGCTGCGCGAGATAGTCGAGCGGCGCGACGGACGCGCCGCCGAGAAAGTCGGAGACCAGCTTGCCGCGGGTCGGCGCGCCCGCGCGGATGTCGAACGGCGCGCGGTAGTTGGTCAGCGCGGCGAAGCGGCCGTCGCGCGAGACGCCGAGCCACGTGCCGCCCGCTTCGAGATCGCGGCCGGCCAGCACGCCCGGCACGTCCTCCCACCACGAGAGCGGCGCGCTGGTCCGGCGAAAGAACTCGTCGCGATTGGCGACGAGGGTAAAGACGGGACCGGCGGCGGCATCGGGCTGCCAGTCGAAGGCAATCAGACACATCGGGCGAATCTCTCGCAGGAAACGTCGCGCGCCGGCTGCGACTCGCGAGCCGGCGCGCGAACGGGTTGTCAGTGCATCACGCTTCGGTCGGCCACGCGTACGGCAGCGCGTCGAACGCGAGCGGCGGGCCGTCGGCCGAACCGAGGTGCACCGTGCCGCTGTCGAGCGCGGCGAGCTTGATCTCGACGAGCGCGTCGACGCCGCCCGCCGGCGCGGCCGCCGCGTTGACGATCATCCCGCACGGCTGGCCCGGGTCGTCGCTGTGGAACAGCTCGACGCCGGCATGCACGGTATCGGTCTCGCCGGCGACGTGCGCGAGCGCGGTGCGGCGCTTGATCGTGCCGCGGTACTGGCTGCGCGCCACCACTTCCTGGCCCGGGTAGCACCCTTTCCTGAAGTTAACGGCACCGATCACGTCGAAGTTGACCATTTGCGGCACGAACTGTTCGACGGCCGGCTGCGTGATGCGCGGCTCGCCCGCGCGAACGTCGAGCCAGTCCCACACGGCGGGCGACACGACGGGCAGCGTGCCGGCGAGCGCCGCGAGGCGCGCGTCGACCTCGGCGCGCGGGCCGATCCACAGATAGCGCTTGCGGCCGGCCGCATCGGGCACGCGGATCAGCGCGCCGGCCGGGCCGTCGACCTTCACGTGCACGCCGTCGGGCAGCGCATCGAAGATGCCCGACAGCGCGTCGCGCACGTCGCCCGCGAAGCCGGCCACCGCGAGCGTGTCGCTCGCGTCGGTCAGCTTCGCCTTCGCGCGCAGCACGAACATCGACAGCCGTTTCTGCACGGCCGGCTGCACGTCCTTCGACACGAGCAGGCGCACGTCGTGGCCGGCGCGCCACGTGAGGAACGACGCGAGCAGGCGGCCCTTCGGCGAGCAGTACCCGGACAGCCGCGCGCTGCCGGCATCGAGATGCTCGATGTCGTTGGTGAGCTGGCTGTGCAGGAACGTCGCGGCGTCGTCGCCGGCCACGTCGATCACGCCGAACTGCGGCAGCGGCATGCAGGCGCCCGGCGCATCGAAATCGGCGGCAGGCGGGCGGGGGAAAACGGGGAGCGAGGCAGATGCGGCCTGGGCAGCCGGTGAAGCGAACGGTGTGCTCATGGAATGAGGGAACAGTCAACCCTGACTTTGACGGAGGCGAGCAAGTATTATATGGGTCTTACCTGAGTCACGTTTCCATGTCCCTACTGAAGAAATGCGCCGCGACGATCGTGGCGCTGGCCGTCGTTGTGGCCGCTGCCGGCGCGGGCGGCGGGTATTACTGGGCGACCCGGCCGCTGTTGCTGGGCTCGGCATCGCTCGACGTCACGATCAAGCCGCGCAGCAGCGTGAAAAGCGTCGCGCTGCAGCTCAAGCACGGCGGCGTGCCGGTCGAGCCGTTCGCGTTCGTCGCGATGACGCGCGTGCTCGGGCTGTCGAGCCGGCTCAAATCGGGCAACTACGAATTCAAGACCGGCATCACGCCTTACGACGTGCTGCAGAAGATCGCGCGCGGCGACGTGAACGAGTACGTCGCGACGGTCATCGAGGGCTGGACCTTCAAGCGGATGCGCGCGGAACTCGACGCGAACCCGGATCTGTCGCACGCGACGGCCGGCATGAGCGACGCCGAGCTGCTGCGCGCGATCGGCGCATCGGACGGCGCGGTGCAGCGCGGCAGCGGCGAGGGGCTGTTCTTCCCCGATACCTACCTGTTCGACAAGGGCACGAGCGACCTGAACATCTACCGGCGCGCGTACCACCTGATGCAGACGCGCATCGACGAGGCCTGGGCCGCGCGCACGCCGGGGCTGCCGTACAAGACGCCTTACGAAATGCTGACGATCGCGTCGATCGTCGAGAAGGAGACCGGCCACGCGGCCGATCGCGCGTTCGTCGCGGCCGTGTTCGCGAACCGGCTGCGCATCGGCATGCCGCTGCAGACCGATCCGTCGGTGATCTACGGGCTCGGCGACGCGTACGACGGCCGTCTGCGCAAGCGCGACCTGCAGGCCGACACTCCCTACAATACCTACACCCGACGCGGGCTGCCGCCCACGCCGATCGCGTTGCCGGGTGTCGCCGCGCTGCAGGCGGCGATCAATCCGGCCCCGACGAGCGCGCTCTATTTCGTCGCGAAGGGCGACGGCACGAGCGTGTTCTCGGACACGCTCGGCGACCACAACAAGGCCGTGGATAAATACATACGAGGTCAATAATGGCGAGCGGTAAATTCATCACGTTCGAAGGCATCGACGGCGCGGGGAAGACCACCCACCTGCAATGGTTCTGCGAACGCCTCCAGGGCCGGCTGGCCGCGGCCGGCCGGCAGGTCGTCGTGACCCGCGAGCCGGGCGGCACGCAGCTCGGCGAGAAACTGCGCGAGATCCTGCTGAACCAGCCGATGGATCTCGAGACGGAAGCGCTGCTGATGTTCGCCGCGCGTCGCGAGCACCTCGCGCTCGTGATCGAGCCGGCGCTCGCGCGCGGCGACTGGGTCGTGTCGGATCGCTTCACCGACGCGACGTTCGCGTACCAGGGCGGCGGCCGCGGGCTGCCGCGCGACAAGCTCGAGACGCTCGAGCGCTGGGTGCAGGGCGGCTTCCAGCCCGACCTTACGGTGCTGTTCGACGTCGCGCCGCAGGTCGCGAGCGAGCGTCGCGGCGCCGCGCGCATGCCCGACAAGTTCGAAAGCGAGTCCGACGCGTTCTTTGCCCGCACGCGCGCCGAATACCTGCGGCGCGCGGAAGAGGCGCCGCACCGCTTCGCGATCGTCGACGCGACGCGATCGATTCCCGAGATTCGCCAGCAGCTCGAACGCGTGCTCGCCGCGCTGTAACCCGCAAGGAACGCACCCATGATCTATCCGTGGCAAACCGACGACTGGGACCGCCTGCAGCAACTGCGCGCGCAATGGCCGCATGCGCTGCTGCTGCACGGTCAGGCCGGGATCGGCAAGCTGCAGTTCGCGCAGCATCTCGCGCAGGGCTTCCTGTGCGAATCGCCGCAGCCGAACGGCGAGCCGTGCGGCGCCTGCGCGGCCTGCAACTGGTTCTCGCAGGGCAACCATCCGGACTACCGGATCGTGCTGCCCGAGGCGCTGGCGGGCGAGGCGCCGGGTGCGGCCGACGACGCGAAGCCGGCCGACGCGGACGAAGGCGGCAAGAAGACGCGGGCGCCGAGCAAGGAAATCAAGATCGAGCAGGTGCGCGCGCTGCTCGACTTCTGCGGGGTCGGTTCGCACCGCGGCGGCGCGCGTGTCGTCGTGCTGTATCCGGCCGAGGCGCTCAATGTCGCCGCGTCGAACGCGCTGCTGAAAACGCTGGAGGAGCCGCCGCCGGGCGTCGTGTTCCTGCTCGTGTCGGCGCGCATCGACCGCCTGCTGCCGACCATCATCAGCCGCTGCCGGCAGTGGCCGATGACCGTGCCGGCGCCGGAGGCCGCCGCCGCGTGGCTCGCGGCGCAGGGCGTCGACCACGCCAGCGCGCTGCTCGCCGAGGCCGGCGGCGCGCCGCTCGCCGCGCTGGCGCTCGCGAGCGACGAGAATCGCCCGCTGCGCGATTACACGCTCGGGCAATTGGCCGCCGGTGCGGGCTGCGATCCGTTCGCGTGCGGCGAGGCGCTGCAGAAGCTGCCGGTGCCGCTGGTGCTCGGCTGGCTGCAGCGCTGGCTGTACGATCTGCTCGCGCAGCGGATGGCCGGCGCGCCGCGCTACTTCCCGACGCACGCGGCCGCCCTGGCGCGCTGCGCGGAAGCGGTCGATGCGAACGCATTCGCGCGCTTCATGAAGGCCGTGACGCGGCAGCGCACGGCCGAGAACCATCCGCTCAACGCGCGGCTCGTATTCGAGGAATTGTTTCTCGGATATCGGGAAATGTTTGGTTGATCCGGCATTGTTTCCGATGCGTTGCGAAACGATGAACGGATCACGTGGCGGCGCGACCGTGGCCGGCCGGCCCGCCTACGTCGCCCGGTGCCGCATGCCGGCGGGCGCATGAGCGCCCGTCTCACGTATTCAGGAAACACGATGTTCGTCGACTCTCACTGCCACATCAATTTCAAGGGCCTGGCCGACCGCCTGCCGGCCGTTCTCGAGAACATGCGCGAGCACGACGTCACGCACGCGCTGTGCGTGTCGGTCGATCTCGAGACGCTGCCCGACGTGCTCGCGATCGCCGAAGCGCACGACAACGTGTACGCGTCGGTCGGCGTGCATCCCGATCACGAGGACATGCGCGAGCCGACGCTCGCGGAGCTCATCGAGCTGGCCGCGCATCCGAAGGTCGTCGCGATCGGCGAAACCGGCCTCGACTACTATCGTCTCGAAGGCCGCTCGATCGCCGACATGGAATGGCAGCGCGAGCGCTTTCGCACGCACATCCGCGCGGCGACCGCGACGATGAAGCCGCTGATCATCCACACGCGTTCGTCGTCGGAAGACACGCTGCGGATCATGGCCGAGGAGCGCGCGGACGTGCCGGGCGGCGTGATGCACTGCTTCACCGAGCCGTGGCCGGTCGCCGAGCAGGCGCTCGCGCAGAACTTCCACATCTCGCTGTCGGGCATCGTCACATTCAAGAACGCGACCGACGTGCAGGACGTCGCGCGGCGCGTGCCGCTCGACCGGCTGCTGATCGAGACCGACTCGCCGTACCTCGCGCCGGTGCCGTATCGCGGCAAGCCGAATGAACCTGCGTACGTCAGCCATGTCGGACGCTTTATCGCATCCGAGCGCGGGATCGCCGTCGAGGCGCTCGCCGATGCGACGACGCAGAACTTTTTCCGGCTGTTCAAGATCGCCCGCTAACGACGGGCGCGCAGCCGACAACCCAGGGAAGGAGCCCACAACAATGACGAAGCCGACCAACCATCTGCCCAAACGCGCACTCGTTGCCGCCGCATTCGTCGCGAGCGGCCTGTTCGCCGCCGCCGGCGCGCATGCCGAGTCGCTCGACGCGATCGTCAAGGCCGTCAAGTTCGACGACATCGCCGATATCGGCAAGCAGCTCAAGAGCGGCAAGCTCGACCCGAACACGGTCGCGCCGAACGGCGACCCGCTCCTCGTGATCGCCGCACGCGAGAAGTCCGACAAGGTCGCGGCGGCGATCGCCACGACGCCGAACGTCGATCTCGAGAAGGAAGACAAGGCCGGCGAAAACGCGCTGATGCTCGCGTCGCTGAACGGCGACCTCAACCTCGTCAAGCTGCTGATCGACAAGGGCGCGGAAGTGAGCAAGAAGGGCTGGGCGCCGCTGCACTACGCGGCGACCAACGGCCAGGACGCGGTCGTCAAGGTGCTGCTCGACCACGACGCGTACATCGACACCGCATCGCCGAACGGCACGACGCCGCTGATGATGGCCGCGCGCGGCAACCATGCGTCGACGGTCACGCTGCTGCTCGACCAGGGCGCCGATCCGCAGGTGAAGAACCAGCTCGGCATCACCGCGCTCGAGTTCGCGAAGCACTACAACGCGCCGGACGCGATCGAGATCCTGAGCAAGCGAACGACGCGTATCGGTGCGGCGACGCCGGCAGATGCTCAAAAGAGTGCAAAATAACGTTTTTTGGTGCGGCGGCGCGTGTCCGCCCGGCCGGCTTTCCGGCCGGAGCAGGGCGTCCGGCGCCGCACCGGCCAAGGCAGCAGGCGGTCTCCGGCCGCATTGACATAAGAAGGAACACCATGTTGCGCGCAATGTTTTGTGCCGCGGCGTTTGCCGTGCCGTTGTCGGCGGCGGCTTTCACGGGCGCGGATCTCGACCGGCTGTGCGCGAAGACGGACGTCAAGTCGCGGGCGTCGTGCGCGGCCTATATCGAAGGCGCCGCCGACGGCGTCTACAACACGATCGATGCGATCGGCGGCACCACGGGGCCGCGCGTCGGCCAGTACTTCTGCCTGCCGCCCGACATCCGGGCGCAACAGATGACGGACGCGGTACGCAAGTACATCGCGGAAAATCCGAAGCTGGCCGACTACAACGCGAGCACCGCGGTGTCGCTCGGTCTCGGCAAGGCGTTTCCCTGCAGGAGCGGCAACTGATCTGACGCCGTGTCCGGGCGCGCACGTGGCCCGGACGTCGCCGACGCATCCAGGACGAAGCCTGCGCGCTTCATCACTCGAGGGCGCCGATGATTTCAATCGAGGAACTGCAGCGCATCGCCGATGCGCCGTTGCATTCGTGGCTCGGCACGTTGTTCGTGTCGGCCATCGTCATACTGGTCGTCACGGTCGTGCACCGCCTCGGCGCACGCATCGTCAAGCGCATCGCGCAGCCGTATCCGCTGATGAGCGCGATTCTGCGCTACATCGACAAGCCGTCGCTCGTCGTGCTGGCGCTGCTGGCGCTCGAATTCCTGTGGGTCCAGGCGGACGACGGCATATCGTTCGTGCGCGGCATGCGCACCGCGGCCGCGGTCGGCTCGATCGTGTCGCTCACGTGGCTGCTCGTGCGGCTCGCGGCCGGCGTCGGCGACGCGATCATCCAGGCCCATCCGATCGATACGGCCGACAACCTCCAGGCGCGGCGCGTCCATACGCAGGCCAAGGTGCTCGTGCGGACCGTGATGGTGCTGATCGTGATCATCGGCACCGGCGCCGCGCTGATGACGTTCCCCAACGTACGGCAGGTCGGCGCGAGCCTGCTGGCATCGGCCGGTGTGGCCGGGCTGGTCGCCGGTATCGCCGCGCGGCCGGTGCTCGGCAACCTGATCGCCGGGTTGCAGATCGCGCTCACGCAGCCGATCCGGCTCGACGACGTGGTCGTGATCCAGGGCGAGTGGGGGCGCATCGAGGAAATCACCGGCTCGTTCGTGTCGGTGCGGCTGTGGGACCAGCGGCGCCTCGTCGTGCCGCTGCAGTGGATCATCGAGAACCCGTTCACGAACTGGACGCGCAGCAGCGCGGAAATCATCGGCACCGTGTATCTGTCGGTCGACTACCGCACGCCGCTCGCGCCGCTGCGCGAGGAACTCGCGCGGCTCGTCCATGCCGCGCCCGAGTGGGACGGCCGCGTGCAGGTGCTGCAGGTGACCGACGCGACGGAGCGCACGATGCAGTTGCGCGCGCTCGTCAGCGCGGCCGATTCGTCGTCGTGCTGGGATCTGCGCTGCCGCGTGCGCGAAGGGCTGATCGCCTATCTGCAGAACCGCTATCCGCAATGCCTGCCGCGCAGCCGGATGGAGCTGTATCCGCACGAATCGGCGCCGGCCGCGCCGAATCCCGAACGGCCGCATGCGCGCTCGCCTGCCGCCAGTACCGCGGCCAACACCGCAGCCGATCCGCAGGCTGTCGACGGCCGCTGAACGCGGCCCGGCCTGCCATTTCCGCCCCCATTCCCATGACCGCGCTGAAGACGTTCGCCATCGCCAATTACCGCTCGCTGCGCGAGCTGATCGTGCCGCTCGCGGCGCTCAACGTCGTCACGGGACCGAACGGCAGCGGCAAGTCGAGCGTGTACCGCGCGCTGCGGCTGCTCGCCGATACCGCACAGGGTCGCGTGATCCCGTCGCTCGCGCGCGAAGGCGGCTTGCCGTCGACGCTGTGGGCCGGCCCCGAGCGCTTTTCGCGCGCGATGCTGGCGGGCGACGTGCCGGTGACGGGCACCGTGCGCAATGGCCCGGTGAGCCTGAAGCTCGGCTTCGCGTGCGACGATTTCGGCTATTCGATCGATCTCGGCCTGCCGCTGCCGAGCCGCTCGCAGTTCGCGCTCGATCCGGTGGTCAAGCGCGAATGCATCTGGGGCGGCGCGGTGCCGCGCCCGTCCACGCTGCTGGTCGACCGGCAGGGCGCGCAGATCCGTGCGCGCACCGCATCGGGCGACTGGCGGACGATTCCGCAGCCGGTCGCGAGCTTCGACAGCATGATGACCGAGTTCGCCGATCCGACCGGCGCGCCCGAGATGATCGCGATGCGCGAACGGATCCGCTCGTGGCGCTTCTACGACCATTTCCGGACCGATGCGCAGGCGCCAGCGCGCCAGTCGCACGTCGGCACCCATACGCCGGTGCTCGCGGACGACGGGGCCGACCTGGCCGCCGCGCTGCAGACGATTCGCGAAATCGGCGACGCGGCGGCGCTCGACGCGGCGATCGACGACGCGTTTCCCGGCGCGTCGGTCGAGATCGACAATCCGGGCGGCCGCGGCCGCTTCGACGTGCTGATGCGCCAGCCGGGGCTGCTGCGGCCGCTGGCGGCGGCCGAGCTGTCCGACGGCACGCTGCGCTACCTGCTGCTCGCGGCCGCGCTGCTGACGCCGCGGCCGCCTGCGTTGATGGTGCTGAACGAGCCGGAGACGAGCCTGCATCCCGATCTGCTGCCCGCGCTCGGCCGCCTGATCGCGCAGGCGGCCCGGCACTCGCAGGTGCTGGTCGTGTCGCACGCGGCGCGGCTCATCGCGACACTCGAGCGCGAGGCCGGCTGCGAATCGCTGGTGCTCGACAAGCAGCTCGGCGCGACCGCGCTCGTCGATGCCGATTCGCGCGACCTGCCGGCGTGGAAGTGGCCGTCGCGTTGAGAGCCCGATCGCGTGCTCGGGGTGGCGATCGGCGCCCGGTGGCGCGGGATCGGCCCGACCGGGGCCCGACGCGAGGCGGCCGGGCCCGCTCGGTCGAATGTATCCGGTCTGTAACAACCCCCAAAAAATGCAAGACCTGCGGTTCCGCTCGTCGGGATCGCGAATAATAATGAGATATCCGGCTGGCCCCACGCCGGCCGGCGCGGCAGGGAGACGGACGGCGCGCGCGAGCGCGGCCCGGCCGGCCGTGCCGCAACGGACACGACACAGGAGACGTGGACCATGAGAATTGCCCAGATCGCCCCGCTGACCGAATCCGTGCCGCCAAAGCTGTACGGCGGCACGGAGCGCGTCGTGTCCTACATCACCGAGGCGCTCGTCGAGCTCGGCCATGACGTGACGCTGTTCGCGAGCGGCGATTCGACGACGCGGGCGAAACTCGAGCCCGTGTGGCCGCGCGCGCTGCGGCTTGATTCGTCGATCCGCGACCGCGTCGCGCCGCACATGCTGCTGATGGAGACGGTCGCGCGCCGCGCGAAGGATTTCGACGTGCTCCATTTCCACATGGACTACTACTCGTTCTCGGTCTTCAACCGGCAGGAAACGCCTTACGTGACGACGCTGCACGGCCGGCTCGACCTGCCCGAGCAGCAACCGGTGTTCGACACGTTCAACACGGCGCCGGTGATCTCGATTTCCAATTCGCAGCGCCAGCCGTTGCCGCAGGCGAAATGGCTGACGACCGTCTATCACGGGCTGCCCGATACGCTGTACATGCCGCAGCCGGTCGAGCCGCGCTATCTCGCGTTCCTCGGCCGCATCTCGCCGGAAAAACGCGTCGACACTGCGATCCGCATTGCCCGCCAGTGCGGGCTGCCGATCCGGATCGCCGCGAAGATCGACGCGGCCGACCAGGAATACTTCGACCGCGAGATCAAGCCGCTCTTCGCGTTGCCGCATGTCGAATACATCGGCGAGATCGCCGATCACGAGAAGGCCGAATTCCTGTCGGGCGCGCATGCGCTGCTGTTTCCGATCGACTGGCCTGAGCCGTTCGGCCTGGTGATGATCGAGGCGATGTCGTGCGGCACGCCGGTGATCGCGTTCAACCGCGGCGCGGTGCCCGAAGTGGTGGACGAGGGCGTATCGGGTTTCATCGTCGAGGATGAAATCAGCGCGGTGGCCGCCGTGAACCGGCTGCATCTGCTGCCGCGTGCGCGCGTGCGGCAGCGCTTCGAGGAGCGCTTCACGTCGCGCCGGATGGCGCAGCAGTACGTCGACGTGTACCAGTCGGTGATCCGCGCGCAGAAGCGCTCGCGCTTCAAGGTGATCGATTCGACGACCTGATCGGCCTGAGCAACCTGTCCGACCTGGCGCGCGTCGCGGGCGGATAAAAAAACGGCGATGCCCGCAAGGACATCGCCGTTTGCGCATGCCCCGCGCGCCATGCGCGCGGGCAGTGCGTCGACGTCAGATCTTGAGCTTCGTGACCTTCGTGCCGTTGATCGACACGTCGCCCATCAGGCCCGCGTTGGTCAGCACGACGACCTGGATCGGCGCCGTGGCCGTGTTGGAGTCGACCGCACCGTTCGCGCCCATCTTCACGAGTGCGACCGATGCGCCGGCGCCGGCTGCCCAGCCGTCCGAGTTGCGGAATTCGTCGAGTGCCTGCTGCGTCATGAACAGGAACACGACCGCCTTCGACTGCGCGCCCGCCTGCAGGCCGACCGACAGCGACGACGTGTTGTAGTAGCCGACGGTGCTGCCGCCCACGCGCAGCGCGCCGTTGCCGGACTGGGCGCCGACGATGAAGCCGGCCTGCAGCACTTCGGGGAAGACCAGCACGCCGCGCGATTTCGCGACGAGCTCGCGCGAACCCTTGACGGTGGAGTACATGCGCGACAGCGTGGCGTCGACGCTCGCGTCGATCGACTGACGCTTCGACGCGTTGGTCGCGGCGTTGTCCGGCTTGTCCGGGGTGGTGGTGCAACCGGTGAGCGCGAGGCTACCGACGATGAGCGCGGCGGCGGCTTTGAGCACAAGAGTCCGTTTTTGCATCGTTGTTCTCCATCGGATGACGTTCGGAGTGAGTCTCGCTCAAGGAGCGGATCACGTCGGCAGTTATATCACAGCGGATTACGGCCTTTTTTCGTTGCCGTGTGAAAAAGCGTCAAATCGCGCGGGGATGTCGCGGCGCGCCAACGGACGAAACGACGCCGACGCGCGACGCGTGGCCCGCGCGTGGCCGGCGTGCGGCGAACGCGAGGGGCGAGCGGAGAGCGGCGGCGCTTGCGGTGTGCGTCGATGTGCGTCGGTGTCAGTGCGTGACGGGCGGAACGGGCGGCTTGATCGGCGGGCGGCGCAGCGCGCGGCGGATCAGCGCGATCACGACGCCGCAGGCGAAGAGGAACGCGGCCGGGACGACCCAGTAGCCGACGAACGCATGCCACAGATAGCCGGCGAGCGTATTGCGGCGCACCACGTATTCGTCGCGGGCCGCCTGCTGGCGCGGTGCGTTGGCGGCGAGCACGTCGGCCGGGCAGCCGGCCGCGCGCGCCTCGTCAGGATCCCCGTGGCACTTCGCGGCGGCGCCGGCGGCCTGCTGCGCGTCGGTGAGCTGCCAGGTGGTCAGCGCGAGCTGCAGGTCCGCCTTGTTGTACGACATTTCCTCGCGGATCTCGCGCACGGCGATGATCGCGACGGGCACCGCCCAGAACACGATCACGATCAGCCAGCGGCGGAACCAGCGGTGTTGTCTCCATGCCATCCAAGCCTCCGTTTGACGCGCGTGCGCGTCCGTCTCGAGGGCGGCCCGATGGCGCTTCTTGGTCTTGGGTGGGCCGCGTTGCAGCCATCATAGAAGAAAACGCGGCGAATTGCCGCACCATGTGACGGCACCGCGGCGGCAGGCCGGAAAAACAGGGCGGAAAGAACGGGAATGCGTGCGTCGATGCGCGTGCAACGAATATAAAAATGCCGCGCCCGCCGAAGCGGGGCGCGGCATTCGAGACGGGAGCGCCGGAACTCAGGCGGCCGGCTGGTTGCTCAGGCAACTCTTCATGAACGCCTTGCGATCGTCACCCTTCTTGCCGGTGGCCTGCGTGTTGCACGCCTTCATCTTTTCCTGCTGCGTCATCGCCTTCGCGGGCTTCGCCGACAGGCAGTCCTTCATGAACGCCTTGCGTTCATCGCCCGTCTTGCCGGCTGCCTGCGTGTTACAGGCCTTCATCTTGTCCTGCTGGCTGTTCGCCGCGAATGCGGGGGAAGCCAGCATGCCGCCGAGAAGCACTGCGGCTACGAGCGATTGGATTTTCATTTCGACACTCCCATGGGGTGAATTGCGTTTTATATCGACGCCGTCACGAAGCCCGGCGCGACGTGAACAGGGTCGCATCGCGCCGCGCGCTCCGATTATGGCAAATCAATGTGAAAACACCAAAACGGCCTTTCTATAACGCGGGGGGCGGCATGGCCGTTGACGGCGCGCACGCGCCGGCGATCGGGACAAACCATGACACGGGGCGCGCGCAGCGCGCGTTCGCGCCGGACCTACCGGATGCCGGGCGCGAGCCATTACAATCGCGGCCATGAATACACCGAACACCGCATCCTCTTCGTCCGCGGCGGCGCTGCCGCGCATCGCCGTACTCGCCACCGGCGGCACCATCGCCGGCGCCGCGCCCGACGCGGCCAGCACGGCTGGCTATCAGGCCGGCGCGCTCGGCGTCAATTTCCTCGTCGACGCCGTGCCGGCGCTCGCGTCGGTCGCACGCATCGACGCGGAGCAGGTCGCCAGCATCGACAGCAAGGATCTCGCGCTGCCGCTATGGAATACGCTCGCCGCGCGGATCGACGCGCTGATGGCCGATCCGGCCATCGACGGCATCGTGATCACCCACGGCACCGATACGCTCGAGGAAACCGCGTACGCGCTGCATCTGGTCGTCCGGGGCGACAAGCCGGTCGTGCTGACGGCCGCGATGCGGCCGGCCACCGCGCTGTCGTCCGACGGCCCGCTGAACCTGTTGAACGCGGTGACCGTGGCCGCCCATCCGGCCGCGCGCGGGCAGGGCGTGCTGGTCGCGTTCAACAACCGGATCCATGGCGCGCGCGACGTCGTGAAGACGAGCACGTACGCGGTCGACGCGTTCCAGTCACCGGAGCTCGGTGCGCTCGGCTGGGTGCAGGACGGCCGCGTCGAATTCGCCCGCCGCGTCACGCGCACGCGCGACGCGCAACTGGCGATCGCCGCGACCTGGCCGCCGGTCGAAGTCGTCGCGAGCTATGCGGGCGTGACGCGCACGGCCGTCGACGCGCTCGTCGCGGCCGGCGTGCGCGGCCTCGTCGTCGCGGGCACCGGCAACGGGTCGATCCATGCGACGCTGCAGACGGCGCTCGCCGATGCGGTGAACGCGGGCGTGGCCGTGGTCCGTGCGTCGCGCGTCGGTTCGGGGCACGTGATGCGCAACGGCGCCGCGAGCGACGATGCGCTCGGTTTCGTGAGCGCGGGCTCGCTGCACCCGTTCAAGGCGCGTGTGCTGCTGATGCTCGCACTCGCGAACGGCATTCGCGATCGCGACGCATTGCAACGCGTATTCGACACGCTGTGACCGATGGCCGCCGCTCGGGCGGCGCGTAGAAAGCATAAAAAAATGGCAGGCCAATGAATAGCCTGCCATTTTTACGTCAGTGCTGCGCGAATGCTCAGGACTGCGGCGGAATCACGAGCTTCTGGCCCGGGTAGATCCGGTCCGGGCTTGACAGCATCGGCTTGTTCGCCTCGAAGATCGCCGGATATTTGTTCGCGTCGCCGTACACTTCCTTGGCGATCGCCGACAGCGTGTCGCCCGGCTTCACGTCGTGGTACCGCACTTCCGGATCGTCCGGCTGCAGATCGTCGTCGTTGACGCCCGCGACACCCTGCACGTTGCCGGCCGCGACCTTGACCTTCGCCTTCGTGTCGAGATCGGCGACGCTGCCCGACAGCGTGACGGTGCGCGAGGCGCCGTCGAACGCGACGGTCAGGTTCGACGTGTCGAGACCTTGCGAGTTGATGTAATTCTTGATCGCATCGGCCGCGGTCTGGTTCGCGGCATTCGGATCTTCCGCTGCCTGTGCATCGGCGTGACCCAGCAGTTTTTCACCCGCCTCCTTGATAAACGAAAGAAGACCCATCGTTGCACTCCTTAGGTGGTTGAAAAGAAAACGCGCCGTGAAGTGGCGAAAAAAACACCGCGCTGGGTGCGGGCCCGGAAGGGGCGCGCAGGCGCGGCGGTTTTCTCGAAAGGCGTGGCGAAAGTGTAGGCGTTCATCGCGACGAATGCATGAAAAATCGCACGCTCGAACGTAAAGAAATGTAATACGCGAAATCCGACAGGCGGACACCCGACGACGACGTCTGACCGACCAAGGCTTCCCCGGCGCCGCCGGGTGCCGCTGCGGACCCCACCACGCCGCTCTCAGCCCAGAGCGGCGTTTTTCGCCCCGTCCCGCATGCCGTTGGCGATGCAGGGCGGGGCGCCCCACCGTGATGCGCGCGTGCGTCGCGCATCGATGCGACCGGCCGTAACCGGATCGCGTCTGTTCGTGACACGCGTTTCACCATTGCAGCGAAACGCGCGTTGCTGCATCCGCGTTACGCGGCCGGCGTCTGGCCGATCTCGAAGTTCGACATGATCTCCAGCGCGCGCACGAGCGCCGAGTGATCCCACGCCTTGCCGCCGTGCGACGCGCATACGCTGAACAGCTGCTGCGCGCTCGCGGTGTGCGGCAGCGCGAGGCCGAGCTTGCGTGCGCCGTCGAGCGCGAGGTTCAGGTCCTTCTGGTGCAGCTCGATGCGGAAGCCCGGATCGAACGTGCGCTTGGTCATCCGCGCGCCGTGCACTTCGAGGATGCGCGACGCGGCGAAGCCGCCCATCAACGCCTGGCGCACGCGCTCCGGATCGGCGCCCGAGCGGGCGGCGAACAGCAGCGCTTCGCCGACCGCTTCGATGTTCAGCGCGACGATGATCTGGTTCGCGACCTTGCAGGTCTGACCCGCGCCGTTGTCGCCGACGAGCGTGATGTTCTTGCCCATCTTCTCGAACAGCGGCTTCGCGCGCTCGAACGCCTTTTCCGGCCCGCCGACCATGATCGTCAGCGTCGCTTCGCGTGCGCCGACTTCGCCGCCGGACACCGGCGCGTCGAGGTAGTCGCAGCCGAGCGCATTGATCTGCTTCGCGAATGCCTGCGTGTCGAGCGGCGAGATCGAGCTCATATCGATCACGAGCTTGCCGGCCGTCAGGCCCTTCGCGACGCCGTCGTCGGCGAACAGCACGTTACGCACGTCGGGCGTGTCCGGCACCATCGCGATGATGATGTCCGCGTGCTGCGCGACTTCGGTCGAGTTCGCGACGACCTTCGCGCTGCCGCGCAGATCGTCCGGAATCGGGAACGCGCCGTTCACGACGAGCTGGTGATCGCCCTTGAGCAGGTTGCGCGCCATGTGCGCGCCCATGATGCCGAGGCCGATGAAACCGATGATTGCCATGTGAAAGTCTCCTCTGGGGCTGAAAACGGGAAGGGGGCGACTCAGGCGGCGCGACGCGCCGAGGCCGGTGCGCAGCCGGCCACGCTTTGCAGCCAGCCGAGGCCTTCCGTCGTGGTGGTGCGGGGCTTGTATTCGCAGCCGACGTAGCCGGCATAGCCGAGCCGGTCGAGCAGCGCGAACAGGAACGCATAGTTGATCTCGCCGGTGCCCGGCTCATTGCGGCCCGGGTTGTCCGCGAGCTGGACGTGGCCGATCGATGCGAGGTTGCGTTCGATCGTCGCGGCCAGTTCGCCTTCCATGCGCTGCATGTGATAGATGTCGTACTGCAGGAACAGGTTGTCCGAGCCGACCGCGCGGATCACGTCGAGCCCTTCCGACGAGCAGTTCAGCGCGAAGCCCGGGATGTCGAAGCGGTTGCACGGCTCGACGAGCAGGCGGATGCCTTCGCGCTTGAGCGCATCGGCCGCGAAGCGCAGGTTGTCGACGATCGTCACGAAAGTCTTGTCGCGCGCGGTGCTCGCCGACGGAATGCCGACCAGGCAGTTCAGCTGCGGCACCTTCAGGGCCTTCGCGTAGCCGATCGCACGGCCGACCCCTTCCTGGAACTCGCCGACGCGATCGGGCAGGCACGCGATGCCGCGCTCGCCCTGATCCCAGTTGCCGGCGGGCAGGTTGTGCAGCACGAGGCGCAGGCGGTGCGACTCGAGCTGCTCGGCGAGTTCTTCTTTCGCGTACGGGTACGGGAACAGGAACTCGACGGCGTCGAAACCCGCATCCGCGGCCGCCTTGAAACGGTCGAGGAACGGCACTTCGTTGAACAGCATGGTCAGGTTTGCAGCAAACTTCGGCATGAGCTAAGCCTCTTCGGTCGGTCAAAAATGTCGTGCGGTTCAGTCGAGCATCGAGATCGCGGTCGGCGCGTGCTCGGCCTTATCGGCGAGATCCTCGAATTCGTTGATCGCGTCGATTTCGGTGCCCATCGAGATGTTCGTCACGCGTTCGAGGATCACCTCGACGACCACCGGCACGCTGAACTCTTCCGCGAGCGTTTGCGCCTGGCGCAGCGCCGGCTCGATCTCTTCCGGCTTGAACACGCGCAGCGCCTTGCAGCCGAGGCCTTCCGCGACGGCCACGTGGTCGACGCCATACCCGTTCAGTTCCGGCGCGTTCACGTTGTCGAACGCGAGCTGCACGCAGTAGTCCATGTCGAACGCGCGCTGCGCCTGGCGGATCAGCCCGAGGTACGAGTTGTTCACGACGACGTGCACGTACGGCAGCTTGAATTGCGCACCGGCGGCGAGCTCCTCGATCATGAACTGGAAGTCGTAGTCGCCGGAGAGCGCGACGATCGGGCGGCTCGGGTCGGCCGCACGCACGCCGAGCGCGGCGGGGATCGTCCAGCCGAGCGGGCCGGCCTGGCCGCAGTTGATCCAGTTGCGCGCCTTGAACACGTGCAGGAACTGCGCGGCGGCGATCTGCGACAGGCCGATCGTGCTGACGTAGCAGGTATCGCGGCCGAACACCTTGTTCATCTCTTCGTACACGCGCTGCGGCTTGACCGGCACGTTGTCGAAGTGCGTCTTGCGCTGCAGCGTGCGCTTGCGTGCCTGGCAGTCGGCGACCCACGCGCTGCGATCCTTCAGCTTGCCGGCGGCCTTCCATTCCTGCGCGACCGCGACGAACAGCTCGAGGGCGGCCTTCGCGTCGGACACGATGCCGAGATCCGGGCCGAACACGCGGCCGATCTGCGTCGGCTCGATGTCGACGTGCACGAACTTGCGGCCCTTCGTGTAGACCTCGACGCTGCCCGTGTGGCGGTTCGCCCAGCGGTTGCCGATGCCGAGCACGAAGTCGGACGCGAGCAGCGTCGCGTTGCCGTAGCGGTGCGACGTCTGCAGGCCGACCATGCCGGCCATCAGCGGGTGGTCGTCGGCAATCGCGCCCCACGACATCAGCGTCGGGATCACCGGCACGCCGATTGTTTCCGCGAACTGCACGAGCAGGTCTTCGGCCGCCGCGTTCAGCACGCCGCCACCCGACACGATCAGCGGCTTGTCCGCGTCGTTGAGCATCGCGAGCGCCTTCTCGATCTGCGCGCGGGTGGCCGCGGGCTTGTAGACCGGCAGCGGTTCGTACGTGTCGATGTCGAATTCGATTTCGGCGAGCTGCACGTCGATCGGCAGGTCGACCAGCACCGGGCCCGGACGGCCCGAGCGCATCAGGTGGAATGCCTGCTGGAACACGCGCGGCACGAGCGCCGGTTCGCGCACGGTGACCGCCCACTTCGTGACCGGCTTCGCGATCGATTCGATGTCAACGGCCTGGAAATCTTCCTTGTAGAGACGCGCGCGCGGCGCCTGGCCGGTGATCGCGAGGATCGGAATCGAGTCGGCCGATGCGGAGTAGAGGCCGGTGATCATGTCGGTGCCGGCGGGGCCCGACGTGCCGATGCACACGCCGATGTTGCCCGGCGCCGCCCGCGTGAAGCCTTCGGCCATGTGCGATGCGCCTTCGACGTGGCGCGCCAGCACGTGGCTGATGCCGCCCGACTTGCGCATGGCCGAGTAGAACGGGTTGATCGCGGCGCCCGGCACGCCGAACGCGGTCTGGATGCCTTCCTTCTCGAGCACGAGTACGGCTGCGTCGACGGCTCTCATCTTGGCCATGAATGTCTCCTTGGATAGTGGGATCTTGCGAATCGGTCTGTTGAGGACACTTTAGGGATGCACGAAAGGTTTGATAAGATCAGCCGAAGTCGCTTATTTCGAAACTAAAAGTATGGAATGACGGCCGGACGGGGCTTCCCGCCGGTGTCGGAGCCGGGACGGAGACAGCAGATGGATCGTTTCAAGCAGATCGAGACGTTCGTGCGGGTGGCCGATGCCGGCAGCCTCGCGGCGGCCGCGCTCGAGGAGGGCGTGTCGCCGGTGGTGCTCGGGCGGCGGATCGACGCGCTGGAGAAGCGCCTCGGCGTGAAGCTGATGTACCGCTCGACGCGGCGGCTGGTGGTCAGCGAGGAGGGCGCCGCGTTCCTCGAGCGCTGCCGCGGGCTGCTGTCCGAATGGGATCAGGCCGAGAACGAGCTGGCCGCCGGGCGGCGCGCGGTCAGCGGGCACCTGATCGTGTCGGCGCCGGCCGCGTTCGGCCGCAAGCACGTCGCGCCGCACGCGCCCGGTTTTCTCGCCGACAAGCCGGAAATGCAGCTGTCGTTCAACCTGACCGACCGCGTCGTCGATCTCGTGCGCGAGGGCTATGACCTGTCGATCCGGATCGGCGGCGCGGTCGATCCGAACTTCGTCGCGGTGAAGCTCGCGTCGAACCGGCGCGTGGTGTGCGGCACGCCCGGGTATTTCCGCCAGCACGGCCGGCCGAAATCGCTCGATGACCTGCTGAAGCACAACTGCCTGGCCTTCAACCTGCAGGGCGGGCAGAACCGCGGCTGGTATTTCCAGCGCCACGGCAAGATCGCGACGATGCGCGTGACCGGCAATCTCGACTGCAACGACGGCGAGCTGCTGCATCGCTGGGTGGCCGAAGGGCTCGGGCTCGGCTGGCGCTCGACGTGGGAAATCGCCGCGCAGCTCGAAACGGGCGAACTCGAGACCGTGCTCGACGAGTACGCGCTGCCCGACTACGACATCCTCGCGGTCTACCCGCAGCAGCGCTACGTGCCGGCGCGCGTGCGCTATTTCATCGACTACCTGCGCGAAGCGTATGCGCGCCCCGGTTACTGGAGCACCACGCCGTAACGGGGCGGGCTGCCCGGCCGTCCGGCGATTTTTTACGCTTCATGCGCGCGGCGCGGGAATAAACTCGACGCAGCAGCGGTAAGGTCATCGAGCGCGCACGTTGCCGGTCTGTCCGGGCGCCGTGCGCGGAACGGGCGCGGCGTCGGCCGCCGGGACCAGGGAGGCCATGTGGGGCAAGCCGGACAGGCGGTCGATGAGCGGGCGGTGGACGATGCGCTCGCGCGCGGCGAGCGGTTTCGCGCGCTCGTGCTGCCGCATCTCGACGCCGCGTACAACCTCGCGCGCTGGCTGAGCGGCAGCGCCGGCGATGCGGACGACGTCGTGCAGGACGCGTGCATGCGCGCGCTGCGCTTCGTCGACTCGTGTCGCGGCGACAACGCGCGGCCGTGGCTGCTGACGATCGTGCGCCACACCTGGTACACCGAGTGGCGGCGGCGCACGCAGGCGCACGAGGTCGCGCTGCCCGACACGCTGGACGATGCCGACGTGCCCGACGACTGGCAGCCGGCGACGGAGGACCCGCTCGCGCAGCTGCTGCGCGGCGAGAACGTGCGGCTCGTGAACGCGGCGCTCGCGAAGCTGCCGCCGGAATACCGCGAGGTGCTCGTGCTGCGCGAGATGGAGGACCTGAGCTATCGCGAGATCGCGGCGATCGCGGACGTGCCGGTCGGCACGGTGATGTCGCGGCTCGCGCGCGGCCGGCGCAAGCTTGCCGCGCTGCTGGGCGAGGCACAGGCGCCGGCGACCGAAGGCCGGCCGGGCCGTGCGCCGGCTGGCGGAACCGCATCGGAGGCGATCGATGGACTGTAACGAAGCGCGAGCGTTGCTGGACGCGGACGTCGACCGCGAGCTGTCGGCGCCCGATGCGTTGCGGGTCCAGCAGCATGTCGAAGGGTGCGACGCATGCCGCCGCGAACGCGCACGGATCGTCACGCTGGTGCAGGCGGTGCGGCAGGCCGATTATCACCGTGCGCCGGACGCGCTGCGGGCGAGTATCCTCGCGAGCCTGCCGGCCGCGGCCGACGCGCCGGCCCATGAGCCGTCGCGGGCCGCGCCCCGGCCTGAACGGCAGTCAGCGCCGCCCCGGCGGCCGCGCGGACGCGACTGGTTCGCCTGGCTGACCGGGCGGGCCGGGTCGGCCGGCACGGGCGCCGGGTCGCGCGTGGCCGCGTGGCCGGGCCTCGGCTGGGGCGTCGCGCTGCTGATGGCGGTCGCGGCGGCGGGCGGCGTGGCGTGGTCCGCCCGCCACGCGGACACCGACCGCACGGTCGACGAACTGGTCGCGAGCCACGTGCGGGCCGACCTGTCGGCGCGCGACATCGACGTGATCTCGACCGACCAGCACACGGTCAAGCCGTGGTTCAACGGCCGGCTCGACTATGCGCCGCCGGTCGAGAATCTCGCCACGGACGGTTTCGCGCTGGTCGGCGGCCGGCTCGACTACGTCGGGCGGCGTCGCGTCGCAGTGCTCGTCTACCGCCACCGGCAGCACGTGGTCGACGTCTACGTGCAGCCGGCCGGCGAACGGCCGGCGGCCCCGTACGCGACCGTGTCGCAGGGCTATGCGCTGGACCGCTGGAACGCGGCCGGCATGACGTGGTGGGCGGTGACCGACGCCGAGCCGTCGGCGCTCGCGGCGTTCCGGACGGCGCTCGACGCGCGGCTGGCCGGCGCGCACGGCGAATGACCATGCCGTTATGGGGAGGTGCACTCTTGTTCCGACCCCGGCCGCGAAAGGGCGAAGGGCGCTCGCGAGCCCGCATACCCGTTCAAGTCTTTGAAAACACGGCCGAATCAGTCGGCGAATCGTCGATTGGCCTTGCATGCGCCCCGTAACCGGGTTAGAATCTTCGGCTTCTCACTTGCCACACCGGTTCAGACGCCCGGGTGGCTTTAATCCACAAGGAGTGTGTATGCGTCATTACGAAATCGTATTCATCGTGCACCCGGATCAAAGCGAGCAAGTGCCCGCGATGATCGAGCGCTACAAGTCCACGATCACGTCGCACGGCGGCCAGATCCACCGTGTCGAAGACTGGGGCCGTCGCCAGCTGGCCTACATGATCGAGAAACTCGCGAAGGCTCACTACGTCTGCATGAACATCGAGTGCGACCAGACGACGCTCGACGAACTCGAACACGCGTTCAAGTTCAACGACGCCGTGCTGCGTCACCTCATCGTCAAGATGAAGAAGGCCGAAACCGGCCCGTCGCCGATGATGAAGGAAGTTCAGCGCGAAGAAGCCAAGAAGGCGGCTGCCGCTCAGCCGGCCGAAGCGCAGGCTTAAGTTCGTCACTTATTAAGCCATCAAGGAGCGCGCCACTCACGTGAACAGGTTGCAATTGACGGCGAGCGTCGTCGAACGCGCACCGGTGCGATATACGCCGGCCGGTGTTCCGATCGCAAGCGCCACGTTGCATCACCGCACGGAAGTCGTCGAAGCAGGCATTCCCCGTCAGGTCGAAATGACGATCGAGGCGGTGGCGGCCGGTGAGGCGAGCGGCAAGCTGGAAAGTCGTGAAATGGGCGTCGAAACGCTGTTCACGGGCTTCCTGGCCAAGAAAAGCCGCAACGCGAGAACCTTGGTGTTTCACATCACTGCATTGCAGGACACAGGAAAGGACTGAAATCATGGCCCGCCCGACTGGTAAGAAATTCGACAAGCGTCGTCAGCAACAAAACCCGCTCTTCAAGCGCAAGAAGTTCTGCCGTTTCACGGCTGCCGGCGTCGAGCAGATCGACTACAAGGACACGGAAACGCTGAAGGACTTCATCGGCGAAAACGGCAAGATCACGCCGGCTCGCCTGACGGGTACGAAGGCCCACTATCAGCGTCAGCTGGATACGGCAATCAAGCGTGCGCGTTTCCTCGCGCTGCTGCCGTACACCGATCAGCACAAGGCGTAATCAGGCGACGCAATAAGGAGAATTCGAATGCAAATCATTCTGTTGGAAAAAGTCGCCAATCTGGGCAACCTCGGCGACATCGTCAAGGTCAAGGACGGTTACGCTCGCAACTTCCTGATCCCGAACCGCAAGGCTCGCCGTGCAACGAAGGAAGCGATCGCCGAATTCGAAGTGCGCCGCGCTGAACTCGAAAAGATCGCCGCTGAAAAGCTGGCGGCATCGCAGGCAGTCGGCGAGAAGCTGAACGGCCAGTCGTTCGAAATCACGCAGAAGTCGGGCGTCGACGGCCGTCTGTTCGGCTCGGTCACGAACGGCGACGTCGCGGAACTGCTGAAGAAGGCCGGCTACGAAGTCGAGAAGCTGCAAGTTCGCATGCCGGAAGGCCCGCTGAAGATGATCGGCGAGCACAACGTGCAAGTCGCGCTGCATACGGACGTCGTCGTCGACGTCACGATCAACGTGATCGGCGACCACGCGTAAGCGTAGACGCAAGCTTGCCGGGCGGCTTCCGCCGTCCGGACAAGGGCAGGCGCCCGGGTAACCGGGGCCTGCCTTTTTTATTGCCTGCTCGCCGGCAAGCGGTGGTAGCGCTGCCGCCATCTATTCGCGATAATCCCAACCCATGAACGCGCCGCAAGATCCCCAAATCGAATCGCTGAAAGTCCCGCCGCATTCGGTGGAAGCCGAGCAGTCGGTGCTCGGCGGCCTGTTGCTCGACAACGCGGCATGGGACCGGATTGCCGACTTCCTGTCGCAGGGCGACTTCTACCGCTACGACCACCGGATCATCTACGAGCACATCGGCCGCCTGATCGCGTCGACGCGCCCGGCCGACGTCGTGACCGTGTACGAAGCGCTGACCACGTCCGGCAAGGCCGACGACGTCGGCGGCCTCGCGTACCTGAACGCCCTCGCGCAGAACACGCCGAGCGCGGCGAACATCCGCCGCTATGCGGAAATCGTGCGCGACCGCGCGGTGCTGCGCCGGCTCGTGTCGGTCGCCGACGAGATCTCGGCCGACGCATTCAATCCGCAGGGCAAGGAAGTCCGCCAGCTGCTCGACGAGGCCGAATCGAAGGTGTTCTCGATCGCCGAAGAGGGCGCGCGCGGCAACCAGGGCTTCCTCGAGATCGGCCCGCTGCTCACGCAGGTGGTCGAGCGCATCGACACGCTGTACCACACCGCGAACCCGAGCGACGTCACCGGCACGCCGACCGGCTTCGTCGACCTCGACCGGATGACGTCGGGGATGCATGGCGGCGAATTGATCATCGTGGCCGGAAGACCGTCAATGGGCAAAACGGCCTTTTCCATGAACATCGGCGAATACGTCGCGGTCGAGTACGGGTTGCCGGTCGCGGTGTTCTCGATGGAAATGCCGGGGACCCAGCTCGTGATGCGTATGCTCGGCTCGATCGGCCGGCTCGACCAGCACCGGATGCGTACCGGCCGCCTGACGGACGAGGACTGGCCGAAGCTGACGCACGCGGTGCAGAAGATGAGCGAGGCGCAGCTCTTCATCGACGAGACGGGCGGCTTGAACCCGATGGAGCTGCGCTCGCGCGCGCGGCGCCTCGCACGTCAGTGCGGCAAGCTCGGCCTGATCATCGTCGACTACCTGCAGCTGATGTCGGGTTCGTCGCAGGGCGAGAACCGCGCGACCGAAATTTCGGAAATTTCGCGTTCGCTGAAGAGTCTCGCGAAGGAGCTCGACGTGCCGGTGATCGCGCTGTCGCAGCTGAACCGCGGCCTCGAACAGCGCCCGAACAAGCGTCCGGTGATGTCGGATTTGCGCGAATCGGGCGCAATCGAACAGGACGCGGACGTGATCCTGTTCATTTATCGCGATGAGGTCTACAATCCGGACAGCCCCGACAAGGGGACGGCCGAAATCATCATTGGCAAGCAGCGTAACGGCCCGATCGGGCCTGTTCGGCTCACGTTCCTGGGGCAATACACGAAGTTCGACAATTTTGCCGGGGCGCAGACCTTCTACGGCGAGTAAAGCCGGTTGTAAACACCTATTTCGCCAATTGTTGTATCCAATCCCGGCGTGCGCATATGCGCACGTCGCGTCGGGACCGAAACCGGTACAATGTCGCCCGTTTTCGTGACAGTAGTTTGACAATCTCTCAGGAATCCCATGTTCGGTCGATTCATGCCCACCGAGGGCAAGTTCTTTGAACTCTTCAACGCGCACGCGAAGCACATCGTTTCCGGTGGCCGCGAACTCGAACTGCTGATCGACAATCTCGCCGACGCCGAGATTCACAAGCAAAACGTGCAAATCGCCGAGAAGGCCGCCGACAAGCTCACGCACGAGGCGATCGATCTGCTGCACAAGACCTTCATCACGCCGCTCGATCGCGACGAGATCCACAAGCTGATCACGACGATGGACGACATCCTCGACCTGATGGAGGACGTCGCGACGGCCGTGTCGCTGTACGACGTGCAGTCCGTCACGTCCGAGGCGAGCCAGCTCGCGCACATCGTCACGCAGTCGGCGCAACACGTGCAGCAGGCCGTCGGCTTGCTGTCCGACATGAAGCAGTCTGCACAGATCCTCAAGCAATGCGAGGAAATCGACCGCTGGGAGTCGGAGGCCGACCGCGTGCTGCGCGCGGCGATGTCGAAGCTGTTCCGCGAGGAAGACGACGTGAAGACGCTCATCAAGCTGAAGGCGATCTACGAGCTGCTCGAAGAGATCACCGACAAGTGCGAGGACGTCGCGAACATCATCGAAGGCATCGTGCTGGAAAACGCCTGAGCGGACCACGATGCATTCGATACAACTCGCCCTATGGATGGTCGCGACGCTGGTGCTCGTCGCGCTCGTATTCGACTTCATGAACGGCTTTCACGACGCGGCGAACTCGATCGCCACCGTCGTGTCGACCGGCGTGCTGAAGCCCCAGCAGGCCGTGGTGTTCGCGGCCGCGTTCAACGTGATCGCGTATTTCATCTTCCACCTGAAAGTCGCGCAGACCGTCGGTAAAGGCACGATCGATCCCGAGATCGTCGACCATTACGTCGTGTTCGGCGCGCTGGTCGGTGCGATCGGCTGGAACGTGATTACCTGGTATTACGGGATTCCGTCGAGTTCGTCGCACGCGCTGATCGGCGGCCTCGTCGGCGCGGCGCTCGCGAAGTCCGGCTGGGGTGCGCTGAACGTCGACGGTCTGCTGAAGACGATCGCGTTCATCTTCATTTCGCCGCTGCTCGGGTTCATCCTCGGTTCGCTGTTCATGCTCGGCGTGTCGTGGCTGTATTTCCGTACCGCGCCCAGCAAGGTCGACCGGCGCTTCCGCCGGCTGCAGCTGCTGTCGGCCGGCCTGTACAGCCTGGGCCACGGCGGCAACGACGCGCAGAAGACGATCGGTATCATCTGGATGCTGCTGATCGCGAGCGGCTACGCGTCGGCGACCGCCGATGCGCCGCCGGCGTGGGTGATCGGCGCGTGCTACCTGTCGATGGGTCTCGGCACGCTGTTCGGCGGCTGGCGCATCGTGCGCACGATGGGCCAGAAGATCACGAAACTCAAGCCGGTCGGCGGCTTCTGCGCGGAAAGCGGTGGCGCGATCACGCTGTTCGTCGCGTCGTTCCTCGGCATTCCGGTGTCGACCACGCACACGATTACCGGCGCGATCGTCGGTGTCGGCGCCACGCAGAAGTTGTCGGCCGTGCGCTGGGGCGTCGCCGGCAATATCGTGTGGGCGTGGGTGCTGACGCTGCCGGCAGCCGCGCTGTTTGCGGCCGGCGGGTGGTGGCTCGGGCATCAGATCTTCTGATCGCCGACACGCCCGGATCGACATGAAAAATGCGCCGCAAGCCGAAAGGCTGCGGCGCATTTCTTTTGGGGTGGCCAAAGCGTGCTGCGGCGCGGGTGGGGCGGCCGACAATACCTTCGACGTCACCGCCGCTCGGCAAGAACGAGCGGTCAGTAACTGCCGTTCGCGAATCGCGCGATCGGATCGTCAGCCGTACTCGTGCGCGGACTGACGGGCGCGGATTGCGTCGACGCACGCCATACCTGCACGGGCGCGGGCTCGATATTGCGTGGGGGCGCCGACGCGGCGGCGGGCGGCGGTTCGGCATCGAACGCGGCGGCCTGGGCGGCCGTCAGCGCGGTCGTCGGAATCTGCGTGCCGACTTCCGCCGGCGCGGCCGGTGCGGCGTTGGCCGTCGTCGCGGCCGCATCGTCATTTACCGACGTGGCCTGCTGCCGGGCCACCTGCATCCGCGGTGGTGGCGGCTCGTACGGGTCGGCGGCCTGGGCTGCCGGTGCAACTGCGGCAGCCGTCACGACCGGCGTGCTCGGAACGGTCGGAGCGGGAGCCGGCACCTGCGTCGCTCTCGCTTGCGACGACGCAGTCGCGGGCTGCCGCGACGCGGCGGCAGCCGTCACGACCACCGGCGCGACCGCGACAGCCGGCGGATTGCGCGGCTCGTCGCGCTTGGCCTCGTAGGTCGGCGCATCGAACGGCGTCGGGGCCGAGCGCGGCGGCGCGACGCGGCGAATGCCGTCGAATCGCTTGGCCCAGTACGGGTTCGTCAGATAGTCGAGCCGCACGGTGCCGCCCGTCGACGGCGCATTGACGAAGCGCAGCTTGCCGACATAGATGCCGACGTGCGAATGCGGCCGTCCGGTCGTGTTGAAGAAAATCAGGTCGCCCGGCGCGATCTCGTCGGGCTCGATCGACACGCCGCGACCGCTCATGTCGGCGGTCGTGCGCGGCAGGTTCACGTCGGCCGCGCGGCCGATCACGTAGCGCACGAGCCCGCTGCAGTCGAAGCCGCTCGTCGGCGTGTTGCCGCCCCAGCGATACGGGACGCCGACGAGGCTCATCGCCTGGATCGAGATTTCTTCCTGACCGACGCTGTGGTCGACGAATTTCGGGAAATTGGCGGGCGCCGGGAACGCACGCGGCGTCGTGATCTTCATGCCCGACGCGGAACGCGATGCCGACTGCGGCGGCACGCTGGAGCAGGCCGCAAGCAGGGAGACGACGGCGACGGGAACCCAGATTCGAAGCATGGCAAGGCGGGCGAGCGCGACGCGCTCGCGAATCGTATGACAACAGACAGACCCGATGGTAGACGCTCCGACGGGGCTTAAGCAACCATTCTTGAGAATTTACTTGAAGTTTCGCGCGTAAACTGCATTGTTGCGTGACAAAGCGTTACTTTTCTCTTCGACCCCAAATGAAAACGGCGCCCCAAAAAACGGAGCGCCGCGTGGGCGTCGAAAGCCCGGCCGAGAGGCCGGCCTGCGCGTTACAGAATGTCCGACGCGTAGTCGGCGAGCCGTGAGCGCTCGCCGCGCGCGAGGGTCACGTGGCCGCTGTGGCCCCAGCCCTTGAAGCGGTCGACGACGTAGGTCAGGCCCGAGCTGCCTTCGGTCAGGTAGGGCGTGTCGATCTGCGCGATGTTGCCGAGGCACACGATCTTCGTGCCGGGGCCCGCGCGCGTGACGAGCGTCTTCATCTGCTTCGGCGTCAGGTTCTGCGCCTCGTCGATGATCAGGTACTTGTCGACGAACGTGCGGCCGCGCATGAAGTTCATGCTCTTCACCTTCAGGCGCGAGCGGATCAGCTCCTGCGTCGCCGCACGGCCCCATTCGCCGGCCGCGTCGTCGGTCTTCTGCAGCACCTCGAGGTTGTCGTCGAATGCGCCCATCCACGGCTGCATCTTCTCTTCCTCGGTGCCGGGCAGGAAACCGATGTCCTCGCCGACGGGCACGGTCGCGCGCGTCACGATGATTTCGTTGTAGCGCTTGTCGTCGAGCACCTGCGCGAGGCCGGCCGCGAGCGCGACGAGCGTCTTGCCGGTGCCGGCCTGGCCGAGCAGCGTGACGAAATCGATCTCGGGGTTCATCAGCAGGTTCAGCGCGAAATTCTGCTCGCGATTGCGCGCGGTGATGCCCCACACGTTGTTCTTGTGGTGGCTGTAGTCGCGCAGCGTCTGCAGCAGCGCCGTCTTGCCGTTCAGCTCGCGGACGATCGCATGAAACGTCGGCTCGCCGTTCTGCGGCTCGAGATAGACGAACTCGTTGACGAGCATCGACGCGACGAGCGGGCCCGTCACGCGGTAGTACGTGGTGCCCGTCTTCGTGTCCTGCCAGCTCTCCATGCCCTTCGCATGCTTGGTCCAGAAATCCTGCGGCAGCTCGCGCACGCCGTTGTACAGGAGATCCGAATCCTCGAGCACCTGGTCGTTGAAGTAGTCTTCCGCGGGCAGGCCGAGTGCGTGCGCCTTGATCCGCATGTTGATGTCTTTCGACACCAGCACGACCTGGCGATCGGGCCGGTCGCGCTGCAGCGCGCGCACGACGCCGAGGATCTGGTTGTCGGCCTTGCCTTCGGGCAGGCCTTCGATGGGCGCGATGTCGGCGAGCTTCGTCTGGAAGTACAGGCGGCCGAGCGCGTCGCGGCTGCCGAGGCGCGACAGCGGAATGCCGGCCGAGATCGGGCCGCCGTCGGCGACGAGCGCGTCGAGCGTACGGCTGACCTGGCGGGCGTTACGCGCGACTTCGGACATCCCCTTCTTGTGGTTGTCGAGTTCCTCGAGCGTCATCATCGGCAGATAGACGTCGTGTTCCTCGAAGCGGAAGAGGCTGCTCGGGTCGTGCATCAGCACGTTGGTGTCGAGCACGAACAGCTTCTGCAGTTCGGCTTCGGCGGGCTTGCGGCTGCGCGACTTCGTCGCGGCGCCGGCATCGCGCGCGGGCGCGGCGGCCGGTTTGTCGGCGGCCGGCTTGTCGTTGCGTGCGACGACCGGTGCCGCCGGTTCGGCGGGCGTCTGCAGCGGCTGCAGCAGCGCGGCCGTCTGCCTCGTCTTGCGGCCGCGCGCGGGGGCGCTTGCGGCCTCGGGCGCCGAAGACGCGACGGCGCGCAGCGGCGCGGCCGTGTTCGCGGCTTCGATCATCGGTTGGGCCACGCTGGCCGGACCATAGTCACCGGCTGTGGATGCGTCCCCTTCGGCGGATTTCTTCGCGGCTTTCGCGGGCCGCGCTTTCGCCTTGTATTCGTCGGGCGGCAGCAGGCTGCCGAGCTTGCTGGGGGGAGTAGGCAAAGGCATGGTGTCCCTCGGGAGGAATCGTGTCGCATGGCGTGCGCCGCTGATCGCATCCTGCGTGACGTAGACGCATGCAGTTTGCGCGCGGTGGCGCACAGGAATTTCGTCTAGCCGGTTCGCCTAAGTGTCGATCAGCTCCTCGATGCGGTAAAGGCCGGACCGGGGCGGGCCGGCGCGCGTTCCATAAAAAAAGCCGCTGCCCCGTCGACAGGGACATGCGGCTCGGCTGATGCCGTCGTGATGCGCGTCAGGTGCCGTGAAGCATTGCAACAGGCACCGGCGCAGCTACGAGAAATATGGGGCGAACTGGCATTCATTGCGGCCCAATATAACGCGCCTCAAAGCGCTTGTACAGCCTTTAGCACGTCGTCCACGTGACCCGGTACCTTGATGCCGCGCCATGCCTGTCGGAGCACGCCGTCGGCGTCGATCAGGAACGTCGAGCGCTCGATTCCGCGCACTTCCTTGCCATACATTTTCTTCATCTTGATGACATCGAACAACGCGCACAGCGCTTCGTCGGCATCGGAGATCAGCGGGAACGGCAGTTCGAGCTTGGCCTTGAAATTGTCGTGCGAGCGGAGGCTGTCGCGCGACACGCCGATGACTTCCGCACCGGCTTTCTTGAACTTCGGATAGAGATCGCGGAATTGCAGCCCTTCGGTCGTGCAGCCCGGCGTGTTGTCCTTCGGATAGAAGTACAGCACGAGCTTCTTGCCCTTCAGGCCGGACAGCGAAATGTCGCCGCCCGTGGCCGGTGCGGTGAAATCGGGAACTTGACGGTCAACTTCGACGGACACGTGCTTCTCCTGTTGTTATGGAATGGCGCCGCTGCGGCGGCGCGGTTCGGCGGGGCGTCGCGGCAGCGCGCCGCAAGGGCGGGGCGGCGACGCCGGCTCGCGCGAATTCAGTCGGGCTGGACGACCAGTTCGCCGGAGCGGCCGGGGATTTCGCCCCACGCGACAGGGTACGATGGTAGCGAGTCGCGGTCCAGCGTCGCGTGGTAGTCGCCCATCGTCGCGAACGTATGGCCTTGCGCGCGCCAGCCGGCGAGCAGTTGCTCGAACACCGGCGCGAGCTTCTGGCCTTCCAGCTCCGCATGCAGCGTGAATACCTGGTCGTGCGGATTGGTTTCGGTGAACTTGAGGATGTGCGCGGCGACGTTGTGCGTGTCGATGCCGTCGACGCCGAGCACTTCGTCGAGCGTCGGCAGCGTGGTCGGCATCTGCACGTGCGACAGCGTGCGGCCGCCGACGACGGGCAGGTACGGCGAATGGCCGCGACCGTCGGATGCGTAGCGCATTCCCCATGCGTCGATCTGCTCGAACGCGGCGTCGTTCATCTGCCAGCCGGCCGCGCCGTGCGTGACGGGCGGCGCGCCGAAGATCTCGACGAAGCGCGCGTGACTCTTCTGCATTTCACGGGCGGTCCAGTCGCGATCGCGTGCACGCACGTTGTCCTGCCAGACCACGTGATCCCACGTGTGGATCCCGCATTCGAAGCCGGCCTCGTGAATCGCGCGCATGTCGGCGATCGCGCGACGGCCGATGTCGGGGCCGGGCAGCAGCACGCCGTACATCAGCTGCTTCACGCCGTAGTGTTCGACCACCGACGTGCGCGACACCTTCTTCAGGAAGCCCGGGCGAAACACGCGCCGCAGCGCCCAGCCGGTGTGATCCGGCCCGAGGCTGAAGAGGAAGGTCGCGCGCGCGTTGAAGCGGTCGAAGATGCGCGCAAGGTTCGGCACGCCTTCGCGCGTGCCGCGCAGCGTGTCGACGTCGATCTTGAGGACAATGCGAGCCAAGCGAACGTCCCGGTCAGCCTTGCTGTTCGACGAGCGCGCGCGCGTCGGCGACGTGGCCGCGATACGCTTCGAAGATGTTGCGCAGCGCGTCGTCGAACGTCGCCTGCGGCGCCCAGCCGAGTTCCTGCATCGTGTTGTCGATCTTCGGTACGCGGTTCTGCACGTCCTGGTAGCCGTTGCCGTAGTAGGCGCCGGACGTCGTTTCGACGAGCTTCACCTGCTTGGCCGAATCCGCGTACTCGGGGAATTCCGCGGCCAGTTCGAGCATCTTGTGCGCGAGTTCGCGAACCGAGAAGTTGTTCTTCGGATTCCCGATGTTGTAGATCTTGCCCGACGCGACGCCGCCCTTGTTGTCGATGATCTTCATCAGCGCGCTGATGCCGTCGCCGATGTCGGTGAACGCGCGCTTCTGCGAGCCGCCGTCGACGAGGCTGATGTTCTCGCCGCGCACGATGTGGCCGAGGAACTGCGTGACCACGCGCGAGCTGCCTTCCTTCGGCGTGTAGATCGAGTCGAGGCCCGGGCCGATCCAGTTGAACGGACGGAACAGCGTGAAGTTCAGGCCCTCCATCCCGTAGCCCCAGATCACGCGGTCCATCAGCTGCTTCGAACACGCGTAGATCCAGCGCGGCTTGTTGATCGGGCCGTAGGTGAGCGCCGACGCGTCCGGGTCGAACTGCTCGTCCGAGCACATGCCGTAGACCTCGGAGGTCGACGGGAACACGAGGTGCTTGCCGTACTTGACGGCCGAGCGCACGATCGGCAGGTTCGCCTCGAAGTCGAGCTCGAACACGCGCAGTGGCTGCTGGACGTAGGTCGCCGGCGTCGCGATCGCGACGAGCGGCAGGATCACGTCGCACTTCTTCACGTGATACTCGACCCACTCCTTGTTGATCGTGATGTCGCCTTCGAAGAAATGCATCCGCTCGTGGTTGACGAGGTCGCCCAGCCGGTCGGTCTGCATGTCCATGCCGAACACTTCCCAATCGGTGGTTTCAAGAATGCGCTTCGACAGGTGATGGCCGATGAAGCCGTTCACACCCAGGATCAGGACTTTTTTTGCTTTCATGAATGACGGGAAGAATGAATGAACTGCGCGAATTCCGCGGGCGTCACGACGGTTTCGCTGCCGTCGCGCTGCTGCCAGAGCTCGAGAATGGATAGGGCGCGGCTGTCGCCGCAGACGCCGAATAGCGCATTATCGCTTACGTGCAGGCCGGGCGGCAAATCCGCCGCGGCGGCCGCTGCCGCGCTGCCGGGCGCTGCAAGGCGCGCACGCGCGATCACGAAGCGCGCGCCGTCGACGTCCGTGAACGCGCCCGGATACGGGGGCGCGACCGCGCGCACCAGGTTGTAGACCTGCGCGGCCGGCTTCGACCAGTCGACGCGGCCGTCCTCGGGCTTGCGCCCGCCGTAGTAGCTGCCGGTCGCGAGATCGTTCGGCAGGTGCGGCGCCTCGCCCGCGAGCAGCGCGGGCAGCACGCGCCACAGCGTCTGCTCGGCGGCCACCGTGACCTTGTCGAACACCTGCGCGGCCGTGTCGTCCGGCAGGATCGGTACCGCCGTCTGGCCGATGATCGCGCCCGCGTCGGGCTTCGCGGCCATCTCGTGCAGCGTCGCGCCGGTCTCGGTCTCGCCGTTCAGCACGGCCCAGTTGGTCGGTACCCGACCCCGGTATTTCGGCAGCAGCGAACCATGCATGTTGTACGCGCCGCGCGGTGCGATCGCAAGCAGGTCCACCGGCAGCATGTGCCGGTAGTAGAACGAGAAGATGAAATCGGGCCGCGCGTCGGACACCGCGCGGCGCAGCGCCGGATCGGTGGGGTCGGCCGGCGTGAGCACCGGAATGCCGTGCTCGGCCGCGACGGACGCGACGCTGCCGAACCAGATGTTCTCGTTCGGATTGTCCTCGTGCGTGACGACCAGCGCGACGTCGACGCCGCGCGCGAGCAGCACCTGCAGGCACCGCACGCCGACGTTGTGATACGCGAAGACGACCGCGCGCGGCTTCATTGCGCGGCTCCCGGGCGGTTCGCGGCGGCCGGCACCGGCGGCATGCCGTCGTGCTGCTCGAGCACGGCCTGGATCAGGTAGCGGGGACGCGCGCGCACCTGCTGGTAGATGCGGCCGACGTATTCGCCGAGCAGGCCGAGCGCGAAGATGATCACGCCGAGCAGGAAGAACGTGATCGCGAACAGCGTGAACACGCCTTGCACTTCCGCGCCGACGATGAAGCGGCGCACGAGCAGCAGCACGAACAGCGCGGCGGAGCCGAGCGACAGGATCACGCCGATGAACGACAGCCACTGCAGCGGCACGACCGAGAAGCCCGTCACGAGGTCGAAGTTCAGCCGGATCAGGCTGTACAGCGAATACTTCGATTCGCCCGCGAAGCGTTCCTCGTGCGCGACTTCGATCTCGGTCGGGTTCTGCGCGAACGTGTACGCGAGCGCGGGGATGAACGTGTTGACTTCGCCGCACACGTTGATCGTGTCGATGATGCGGCGGCTGTACGCGCGCAGCATGCAGCCCTGGTCGGTCATCTTGATGCGCGTGATGCGCTCGCGCAGCCGGTTCATCATCTGCGACGCCTTGCGCCGCCACAGGCTGTCCTGGCGCTGCTTGCGGATCGAGCCGACGTAGTCGTAGCCCTCGCGCATCTTCGCGATCAGCTTGCCGATTTCCTCGGGCGGGTTCTGCAGGTCGGCGTCGAGCGTGATGACGATCTCGCCGCGCGACTGCGCGAAGCCCGCGAGGATCGCCATGTGCTGGCCGTAGTTGCCGTTGAGCAGCACGACGCGCGTCGTGTCGGGCCGGACGTGGAACTGATCGGCGAGCATCGCGGCCGAGCGGTCGCGGCTGCCGTCGTTGATCAGGATCACTTCGTACGACGCGTCGAGTGCGTCGAGCGCCGGATACAGGCGCGCGAACAGCGCGGCGAGGCCGTCTTCCTCGTTGTATACGGGGATGATGACCGATACTTCGGGCCGGTCGGTGTCCAGATGCGCGGCGCCCGGGTGCCCGGCGCCCGAATGCCCGGCGCGTGCTTCAAGGTGACTCATGTACGCTTATTTTCCGTATTGTTCGCAAATCTGATTGACGGCGTCGGCCACGCGACGCACGTCGCCTTCCGTCATCTGCGTAAACAGCGGCAGCGTGACGGTCGACGCGCCGTACCGTTCGGCGTGGGGGAACATGCCCTCCTTGAAACCGCGCGCACGGTACAGCGTGAAAAGATGGATCGCCGGGTAGTGGATGCCGGTGCCGATCCCGCGTTCCTTCATCTGCGCCATGAATTCGGCGCGCGTGATCGTCAGCCGCTCGAGCGGCAGCGTGACCAGGAACATGTGCCAGTTGCCGTTCTCGAATTCGGCGACCGGCAGGCCGAGGCCCAGCTTCACGGCCGCGCCGCCGTCGAACGCGGCGAAATACGCGCGGGCGAGCGCGCGGCGCTGCGCGGTGAAGCGCTCGATGTGCGGCAGCTGGCCGAGGCCGACGCGCGCGGCGACGTCGGTCAGGTTGTACTTGCCGCCGAGCACGTCGCAGTCCATCCCGTCGAAGCCGGTGCGCGTGATGCCCTGCAGCCGGTACTTCTGCGCGAGCACGGCTTCGTCCTCGTCGTTCAGCACGAGCGCGCCGCCTTCGATCGTCGTCAGGTTCTTGTTCGCGTGGAAGCTGAACGACACGATGTCGCCGATCGCGCCGATGCGCTTGCCGTGCCACGTCGAGCCGAACGCCTGCGCGGCATCCTCGATCACGCGCAGTTTGTGCGCGCGGGCGATCGCGTACAGGCGGTCCAGGTCGACCGGCAGGCCGGACAGGAACACGGGGATGATCGCCTTCGTGCGCGGCGTGATCGCCTGCTCGAGCTTGTCGAGGTCGATGTTGCGCGTGACGGGATCGATGTCCGCGAACACGGGCGTCGCGCCGGTTTCGATGATCACGTTGCTGGTCGAGACCCACGACGCCGGCGTCGTGATCACCTCGTCACCGGGGCCGACGCCCGCGATGCGCAGGCCGATCTCGAGCGTGCAGGTGCCCGAATTGAATGCGCGGACCGGACGGCCGCCGCAGTACTCGGACAGCGCGGCTTCGAATTTCTGGCACTGCGGGCCGGTCGTGATCCAGCCCGAGCGGAGCACGTCGACGACGCCCTGGATGGTTTCCTCATCGATCTCGGGGCGGGTGAACGGCAGAAACGGAGCGGTAGTCTGGCTCATGAACGCGTTGGGCCTGTAATGGCGTGTAATAAAAGGGTCGGGCGATCCGTCCGAAACCGGCATTAAACACCGGTTGGCCGATTCGCACCGTGATTTTTTGTAGGCGGACGCTTAACGAACGCCGGGGCCGCGGGCCGCGCTCAACTGCGCGCGAGCACGAGCACGCCGATCAGGATGATGCCGATGCCGACGAACTTCTGGATCGACAGCACCTCGCCGAACAGGTACCACGCCGCGAACGCGTTGACGACGTAGCCGAGCGACAGCATCGGGTACGCGATCGACACGTCGACCCGCGACAGCCCGACGATCCACACGACGACGCTCAGCACGTAGCAGCCGAGCCCGCCAATGATCGGCAACTGGGTAGCGATCTTGAACCCGACCGGGATGATGTTCGCACGGCTGAATTCGAAGTGTCCAACGGCGTTGACGCCGGCTTTCAGCAGAAGTTGCGCACAGGCGTTGAGCATCACGCCGGTGATGATGCAGACGAACGAAACGGGATTCATGCGAAGGACGTCCTTACGATTGCGGTTTCTCGACGATCACGCGGCGGTTGTCGCGCGCGACCACGCGCATCGGCACGCCTTCCTTGGCCAGCGCGTCGTACTGGCCGGGCGGCATGATCGCGAGCGCATGGGTGTCCTGCTTCCAGCGCGTGACCCATTCGCCGACGGTCGGGATCCACTTGTTCGGCTCGACCGAGATCCCGAACGCGAGCTCGTCCTGGCGCTGGACCATGATCGTCGTGTGGCCCATGTAGAACGGGAACGTGTGATCGAGCATTTCGATCGAGTAGAACGGCGTGTCGGGCGGCAGCTTCGCCAGTTCGGCGCGCACGGCCGGCGCGAGCAGCGCGCCCGAGCTGTAGCGGCCGAACTCGTCGTGCCCGGTGCCGCCGATCGTGCCGAACGCGAGCCATGCGGCGCCGAACGCGGCGAGCGCGGCGGCTACGCCCGCGCGGCGGTTCAGCCACGCGGCCGCGAGCGTCAGCGCGGCCGAGACCGCGAGACCGGCGTACAGCCACATCTGGAACGCGCGGTACAGCGCGTTCGGCGTGCGGGCGTCGCCCTGGTACGCGAGGAAGATGATCCCGAACGCCGCGGCGACGAAGAACACGAGATAGCCGAGCAGGTGGCGGCGGAAGCGCTCGGCCGTCATTAGCGGCAGGTACGCGCCGATGATCAGCGCGAGCGCCGGCGCGACCGGCAGCACGTACGAGATCAGCTTCGAATGCGACGCGCTGAAGAACAGGAAGATGAACGCGCTCCAGATCAGCAGCACGAGCATCGGCGAGAAGCCGTTCGGCTGGCGCGGCATGCGCAGCGCATGGCGGATGCTCTGCCACGCGACCGACAGCCACGGCAGGAAGCCGACCAGCAGCACCGGCACGAAGTAGTACAGCGGGCCCGGGCGGTTCTGTTCCGGGGTCAGGTACCGGCGGAACTGCTGGACGACGAAGAAGAAGTTGAAGAATTCGGGGTTGCGCTGCTGGACGAGCACGAACCACGGCGTGACGATCGCGAAGAAGATCACGAGGCCGCTGACCAGATACAGGCGCTTCCACAGCGCCCAGTCGCGCGCGATCGCCGTATACAGCACGAGCACGGCGCCCGGCAGGATCAGCCCGACGAGGCCCTTGGACAGCACCGCGAACGCCATCGCGGCCCAGCACGCCCACATCCAGCCGCGCACTGCGGCCGGGCGCAGCCCGGGCCGCTGCGCGAGCAGCAGCGAGCACAGCGACAGCGCCATCCAGAACGCGAGCCCCATGTCGAGCGCGTTGAAGTGACCCATCAGGTTCCAGTAAGGCGCGCTGGCCAGCACGACGGCCGCGAGGAAGCCCGACAGCGGGTTGAACAGGCGCGCGCCGGTGTAGCCGACGAGCAGTACGCCGGCGAAGCTCGCGACGGCGGTATACAGGCGCGCCTGCCATTCGCCGATGCCGAACCATGCGAACGTCAGCGCGTTCAGCCAGGTTTGCAGCGGCGGCTTCTCGAAGTACTTGTAGCCGTTGTAGCGCGGCGTGATCCAGTCGCCGGTGACGAACATCTCGCGCGCCATTTCCGCATAGCGGCCTTCGTCGCTCGGGATCAGGTGGCGCAGCCCGAGCGGCGCGAACCAGACGATCGCGAACGCGACGAGCAGGAGGACGAGCGTGATGCGATTGAGCGGTAGCCTCGACGGCGTATCGTTCATGGGTTTTCAGCCTGTTGGTTGGTGTGACGGGCCGCCGGCGGGGTGCGCCGGCGGCGGGCGGCCTGGCCGGGGCGATCCGGGGGATCGACCCGCTGCGCCGGCCCGAGTTTTACCGCAACCGGGATTAACGTTCAATTAAGAGCGCGGCGGCGACTTTGCGGCCTTCGGCCATCAGGATGTTGTAGGTGCGGCAGGCGGCCTGGAAATCCATCGTCTCGACGCCGATCCGCTTCGCGGTGAGCGCCGCGACGAGCCGCGGGTGCGGGAAGCGCAGCCGCGCGCCGCTGCCGAAGATCACGAGTTCGGGCGTCGGATCGAGCAGCATCGCGAAATGCTCGGGCGCGAGCGCGTCGAACGACGACACGGGCCAGGCCTGGACCGGCGCGCCGGGCAGCACGATGACGCTCGTTTCATGGCGTTCGAGATTGACGTCGACATAATCGGGGCCGTAGCCGGTGACGGTGTTGAGCGCGCCGCTCGTGTCCTGGTGCAGTTTCAAATCGGTATTCCGCGGTTCCGTAGGGGAATGGGTTGGCCGGGCCGCAAGGGCCCGGCAGGCCGGTTTCGCGCGCCCGGCCACGCGCGGACGCCCGACGGCGCGGGCCCGGCGCGGCTATGGTGCATTGCGAAAGTCGGCCAAAATCCGCTAAATTATAACTTTTTGGTCGCCCGCGGGCGCCACTTGCGTCGTGCGTCGCCACAAGCCGCGTCCGGCCGCCGCTTTTTCCCAGTCTAGACAGCGCGCACAGACCGGCCGCTTTCCAGTTTTGATCCCGTCCCCCGGCCGCAAGGCCAACCCAGGAACCGTGTCGTCGTGAAACCGATTCAGAAGTCGAACAAGCTGCTCAACGTCTGCTACGACATCCGTGGCCCGGTGCTCGAGCACGCGAAGCGCCTCGAGGAAGAAGGCCACCGCATCATCAAGCTGAACATCGGCAACCTCGCGCCGTTCGGTTTCGACGCGCCGGACGAAATCATCCAGGACATGATCCGCAACCTGCCGGCGTCGTCCGGCTATTCGGATTCGAAGGGCGTGTTCTCGGCGCGCAAGGCCGTGATGCACTACACGCAGGAAAAGGGCGTCGTCGGCGTCGGTCTCGACGACATCTACATCGGCAACGGCGCGTCCGAGCTGATCGTGATGGCGACCCAGGCGCTCCTGAACGACGGCGACGAAGTGCTGCTGCCCGCGCCCGACTACCCGCTGTGGACGGCGGCCGTGAGCCTGTCGGGCGGCACGCCCGTGCACTACGTGTGCGACGAGCAGAACGCGTGGATGCCCGATCTCGACGACATCCGCAGCAAGATCACGCCGAACACGAAGGCGATCGTCGTGATCAACCCGAACAACCCGACCGGCGCGCTTTATTCCGACGAATTGCTGCTCGAGCTGCTCGCGATCGCGCGCCAGCACGGGCTGATCGTGTTCGCGGACGAGGTCTACGACAAGATCGTCTACGACGGCCTCGAGCACACGGCGCTCGGCGCGCTGTCGGAGGACGTGATCACCGTCACGTTCAACAGTTTGTCGAAGAGCTATCGGTCGTGCGGCTATCGCGCGGGCTGGATGGCCGTGTCGGGCCTCGGCGGCGACAACCGCCGGCGCGCGAAGGATTACCTCGAAGGGCTCGGCATCCTGTCGTCGATGCGCCTGTGCGCGAACGTGCCCGGCCAGTTCGCGATCCAGACGGCGCTCGGCGGCTACCAGAGCATCAACGAGCTGATCGTGCCGAGCGGGCGCCTGTACAAGCAGCGCGAACTCGCGTATGACATGCTGACGTCGATCCCGGGCGTGACCTGCGTGAAGCCGCAGGCCGCGCTGTACATGTTTCCGCGCCTCGACCCGAAGCTCTACCCGATCCAGAACGACCAGCAGTTCATCCTCGACCTGTTGCTCGAGGAGCGCGTGCTGCTGGTGCAGGGCACGGGTTTCAACTGGGCGACGCCGGACCATTTCCGCGTGGTCTTCCTGCCGAACCTCGACGACCTGACCGATTCGATCAACCGGATCGCACGCTTCCTCGACGGCTACCGCAAGCGCCATTCGGTCTGAGCGGGCAGCGTCTCACGGAACTCACTACTTCTTACTCATCGATCACACGCAGCATGGAACCGATCAAAGTTGGCCTGTTGGGCTTCGGCACCGTCGGCAGCGGCACCTTCACGGTGTTGCACCGCAACCAGGAAGAAATCAAACGACGCGCGGGGCGCGGCATCGAGGTCGCGCGCATTGCCGTGCGCAACCCGGCCAAGGCGCAGGCGGCGCTCGGCGCCCACGCCGGCACCGCGCAGATCACCGACGACTTCAACGCGGTCGTCGACGATCCGTCGATTTCGATCATCGCCGAGATGATCGGCGGCACGGGCATCGCGCGCGAGCTCGTGCTGCGCGCGATCGCGAACGGCAAGCACGTCGTGACGGCAAACAAGGCGCTGCTCGCGGTGCACGGCACCGAGATCTTCGAAGCCGCGCGCGAGAAGGGCGTGATGGTCGCGTTCGAGGCGGCCGTCGCCGGCGGCATCCCGATCATCAAGGCGCTGCGCGAAGGCCTGACCGCGAACCGCATCCAGTACATCGCCGGCATCATCAACGGCACGACGAACTACATCCTGTCCGAAATGCGCGACCGCGGGCTCGACTTCGCGACCGCGCTGAAGGCCGCGCAGGCGCTCGGCTACGCGGAAGCCGATCCGACCTTCGACATCGAGGGCGTCGACGCCGCGCACAAGGCGACGATCATGAGCGCGATCGCGTTCGGCGTGCCGGTGCAGTTCGACCGCGCGTATGTCGAAGGCATCAGCAAGCTCGACGCGACCGACATCCGCTACGCGGAAGAGCTCGGTTACCGGATCAAGCTGCTCGGCATCGCGCGCCGCGCCGCAAACGGCATCGAGCTGCGTGTGCACCCGACGCTGATCCCGGAAAAGCGCTTGCTCGCGAACGTCGAGGGTGCGATGAACGCGGTCGTCGTGCACGGCGACGCAGTCGGCACGACGCTGTACTACGGCAAGGGCGCGGGCGCGGAGCCGACCGCTTCGGCCGTCGTCGCGGATCTCGTCGACGTCACGCGCCTGCATACGGCCGATCCCGAGCATCGTGTGCCGCACCTCGCGTTCCAGCCGGACAGCCTGTCGAACACGCCGATTCTGCCGATCGAGGAAGTGACGAGCGGCTACTACCTGCGCCTGCGCGTCGCCGATCAGACCGGCGTGCTCGCCGCGATCACGCGCATCCTCGCCGAATCGGGCATCTCGATCGACGCGCTGCTGCAGAAGGAATCGGAGCAGATCGACGGCGCGAACGGCGAAACCGACATCATCCTGATCACGCACGAGACGGTCGAGAAGAACGTCAACGCGGCGATCGCGCAAATCGAGAGCCTCGCGACCGTCGTGTCGAAGGTGACGAAGCTGCGCATGGAAGCGCTGAACTGAGGCTGACGACATGAACTACATCTCCACGCGCGGCGCCGGCATCGGCGAGCGCCATACGTTCTCCGACATCCTGCTCGGCGGTCTCGCGAAGGACGGCGGGCTCTACCTGCCGGCCGAGTATCCGAAGGTGTCCGCCGACGAGCTCGCGCGCTGGCGCACGCTGCCGTACGCGGATCTCGCGTTCGAGATCCTGTCGAAGTTCTGCGACGACGTGCCGGCCGACGACCTGCGCGCGATCACGCGCCGCACGTACACGGCTGCCGTGTACAGCAACACGCGCCACGGCGAGAACGCATCCGACATCACGCCGCTGAAGACGCTCGGCACCGAGCACGGCACGGCGCTGTCGCTGCTCGAACTGTCGAACGGCCCGACGCTCGCGTTCAAGGACATGGCGATGCAGCTGCTCGGCAACCTGTTCGAGTACACGCTCGCGAAGCACGGCGAAGCGCTGAACATCCTCGGCGCGACGTCGGGCGATACCGGCAGCGCGGCCGAATACGCGATGCGCGGCAAGGCCGGCGTGCGCGTGTTCATGCTGTCGCCGCACAAGAAGATGAGCGCGTTCCAGACCGCGCAGATGTTCAGCCTGCAGGATCCGAACATCTTCAACCTCGCGGTCGAAGGCGTGTTCGACGACTGCCAGGACATCGTGAAGGCCGTATCGAACGATCACGCATTCAAGGCGCAGCAGAAGATCGGCACCGTCAACTCGATCAACTGGGCGCGCGTCGTCGCGCAGGTCGTGTACTACTTCAAGGGCTATTTCGCGGCGACGCAGTCGAACGACGAGCGCGTGTCGTTCACGGTGCCGTCGGGCAACTTCGGCAACGTCTGCGCGGGCCACATCGCGCGGATGATGGGGCTGCCGATCGCGAAGCTGGTGGTCGCGACCAACGAGAACGACGTGCTCGACGAGTTCTTCCGCACCGGCGCATACCGCGTGCGCAGCGCCGAGCACACCTATCACACGAGCAGCCCGAGCATGGACATCTCGAAGGCCTCGAACTTCGAGCGCTTCGTGTTCGACCTGCTCGGCCGCGATCCGGCCCGCGTGATGCAATTGTTCCGCGACGTCGAGGAGAAGGGCGGCTTCGATCTCGCGGCCAGCGGCGATTTCGCGCGCGTCGCCGAATTCGGTTTCGTGTCGGGCCGCAGCAGCCACGCCGACCGCATCGCGACGATCCGCGACGTGTTCTCGCGCTACGACACGATGATCGATACGCATACGGCCGACGGCGTGAAGGTCGCGCGCGAGCATCTGGAGGCCGGCGTGCCGATGGTCGTGCTCGAGACGGCGCAGCCGATCAAGTTCGGCGAGACGATCCGCGAAGCGCTCGATCGCGAAGCCGAGCGGCCGGCCGCATTCGACGGGCTCGAGGCGCTGCCGCAGCGCTTCGAGGTCGTGAAGGCCGACGCGCAGCAGGTGAAGGACTTCATCGCCGCCCATACGGGCGCATGATGTGCCGCCGGGCGCGAGCCCGGCGTGCAGGCAGGACGGCCGGAATGCCGATTCGTCGAATGGATCGGGGTTCCGGCCGTTTCGTTTGGCCCGCGGGTTGGGTACGCGGACATCGCATGTGGCGCGAAATGCGCGAAACAAGTGTCAGACCTGCGGGTTCGCGCCGATCACAGTCTTCGCATGTTCGCCATATCGCGCGTGCGTACGGCGGCGTCGCTACAATGACGTATTGATTCCAACGATCCCCGATTCCATCGATGTCGAACCCGAATCCCGCGGCGCCGCGCGCGCCGATGCTGTCGACCGCCGAGGCGCTCGCCGCGCTGCTCGATGCCGCGAAGCCGCTGCCCGGCGCCGAAACCGTCGCCACGCTCGACGCGCTCGGCCGCGTGCTGGCGGCCGACGTCAGCTCGCCGCTCGACGTGCCGCCGATGCATACGAGCGCGATGGACGGCTATGCGGTGCGCGTCGCCGACCTGCTGCACGGCGATCGGCGCTTGCCGGTGTCGCAGCGCATTCCGGCCGGGTATCCGGCCGCGCCGCTCGCGGCCGGCACGGCCGCGCGGATCTTCACCGGTGCGACGGTGCCGCCCGGCGCCGACGCCGTCGTGATGCAGGAGCAGACGTCGGCCGACGGCGACGCGGTCGAGATCCTCCACACGCCGAAGGCCGGCGAATGGATCACCGCGCAGGGCGCGGACATTCGTCAGGGTTCGGTGATCCTGTCGGCCGGCACGCGGCTCACGCCGCAGGCGCTCGGCCTCGCCGCATCGGTCGGCTGCGCGCAACTGTCGGTCGCGCGGCGGATTCGCGTGGCGGTGTTCTTCACCGGCGACGAACTGACGATGCCCGGCGAGCCGCTGAAGCCCGGCGCGATCTACAACTCGAATCGCTTCACGCTGCGCGGGCTGCTCGAGCGGCTCGGCTGCCACGTGACCGACTACGGAATCGTGCCCGACTCGCTGGCCGCGACGCGCGACACGCTGCGCGAGGCCGCCCGCGATCACGACGTGATCCTGACGAGCGGCGGCGTGTCGGTCGGCGACGAGGACCACGTGAAGCCGGCCGTCGAGGCCGAAGGGCGGCTCGCGCTGTGGCAGATCGCGATGAAGCCCGGCAAGCCGCTCGCGTACGGCGCGGTGCGCCGTGGCGACGCGCGCGCCGACGCGCACTTCATCGGACTGCCCGGCAACCCCGTCTCGAGCTTCGTCACGTTCCTGCTGTTCGTGCGGCCGTTCCTGCTGCGCCTGTCCGGCGTGCGCGACGTCGCGCCGCGCGCGTTGTCGCTGCGTGCCGATTTTTCGCAGAGCAAGGGCGACCGGCGCAACGAATTCCTGCGTGCGCGCGTCAATGCGGCCGGCGGCCTCGACCTGTTCCCGAACCAGAGCTCGGCCGTGCTCACGTCGACGGTCTGGGGCGACGGCCTGATCGACAATCCGCCGCAGCACGCGATCAGCGCGGGCGAGACCGTGCGTTTCATTCCGTTTTCCGAATTGCTGTCGTAACGCGGCGGCTTCCGAACCATGAAGATTCAGCTTAAATTTTTTGCAAGCGTGCGTGAAGCATTGGGCGTGGCCGACGAAGAAGCCGACGTGCCGGACAGCGTGACGACCGTCGGCGACGTGCGTGCGTGGCTGCGCGTGCGCGGCGGCGCGTGGGCCGACACGCTCGCCGAAGGGCGCGCGTTGCGCATGGCCTGCAACCACGAGATGACCGATCCCGACACGCGGCTCACCGAAGGCTGCGAGGTCGCGTTCTTCCCGCCGGTGACGGGCGGCTGAGCTTTGCATGGGACCGGTGATGGCAACGATACGAATCCAGACCGACGATTTCGACCTGAACGCCGAAGTGGCGGCATTGCGCGCGCGCAACCCGAAGATCGGCGCGCTCGCGTGCTTCGTCGGCACGGTGCGCGACCTGAACGAAGGCGATGCGGTCGCCGCGCTGGAGCTCGAGCACTATCCGGGCATGACCGAGAAGGCGCTCGAGAAGATCGCGGCGGAGGCCGGCCGGCGCTGGCCGGGCATCGACGTCGCGATTGTGCATCGCGTCGGCAGGCTGCTGCCGCTCGACCAGATCGTGATGGTCGCGACGGTCGCGTCGCACCGCGGCGATGCGTTCGCGTCATGCGAGTTCGTGATGGACTATCTGAAGACCGAAGCGCCGTTCTGGAAGAAGGAAACGACGCCGGACGGCGAGCGTTGGGTCGATGCGCGCAGTACCGACGACGCGGCGCTCGCGCGCTGGGGCGTCGAGTCGGGCAATACGCGGCGCTGAGTGCGGCGCGCGGACGATGCGGCGACGTACCGCAGGTGCGGCGTCGTCGCGCGTGACGGGTATTACGCGTCCGGGTCGACGCCGCGCCCGATGATCTTCGTCGGAAACGGCTCGCCGCGAGCGCGCGACGGCAACGCGTGCGGATCGTCGCCCGTGTCGCGACGGCGCGGCGCGACCGCGTCGAGCAGCGCCTGCTGTTCGGGCGGAATCCGGTAGTCCCAGCCGAACCGGCTCAACTGCAGGCTCTGCGCGATCCGCAGCGCGGGCTCCATGAAACGGATCGCCGCGGCCGGCGCGTAACGCGCTTCGACGGTGTTCAGGAACAGCGACAGCCAGCGGCTGAAATGGGCCGGCTCGATGCCGTCGAGCGGCTGGTGCGCCTGCTGCACGTTGCCGCGATAGCCCTTGGTGCCGAGCACGAGGCTCGACCAGAACATCACCATCTTCGGCAGATGATCGTCCCAGCGGCCGGCGAGCTTCGCGTCGAACACGGGCCCGAGCAGCGGATCGGCGCGCACGCGGTCGTAAAACGCGTAGACGAGAGCGCGGATGTTGTCTTCGGTCGGCTCGGCGTCGCGGGGGCGGGCCGGTACGGGTTCGGGCGAGGCAGGCAGGGCAGTCATGACAAAAAGGGCCGGTGGAGCAGGGCAGCGACAGGGCGCCGGCGCAGGCAACGAGCAGGACGCCGGCCGGATTTTGACGCAAAATAGCGTCCTGTAACCCCTGGAAAACGTGCAGATATCACGCATCTTATTGCGCGCACGCGATCCCGGCAACCCGGGGCCGCGCCGCGGGATCCTCGATCGGCCTTGCACGCGTCGCGATCGGCCCGGCTCACGTCGTTGGGGCACGATCGATCTTTTCCGTATTCGCTCATGAGACTCACCGACTACACCGACTATTCGCTGCGCGTGATGCTGTACCTCGCCGTGCGCGGCGAGGGACTCGCGACGATCCAGGAGATCTCGGACGCCTACGGCATCTCGAAGAACCATCTGATGAAAGTCGTCCAGCAGCTCGGCGAGCTGGGCTGGGTCGACACCGTTCGCGGCCGCAACGGCGGGCTGCGGCTGTTCGCCGATTCGCTGCAACTGACGGTCGGCCAGGTCGTGCGGGCGACCGAAAACGACTTCGCGCTGGTCGGCTGCTTTTCGTCGGATGGCGGCGAGTCGCGCGGCTGCGCGATCGAGCCGCAGTGCCGGCTGAAGGGCGTGCTGGCGGCCGCACGCGATGCGTTCTTCGCGGAACTCGATCGTCACACGCTCGGCGAACTGGCCGAGCCCGCGTCGCCGCTCGCGGCGCTGCTCGGCATCCGTCCGGTCGCGCTCGTGCGCGCCGCGCCGACGCCGGACGAAGCGCCGACGGCCGCCGAGCCGTCGTCCAACGCCCACTGACACGCGGGCGCCGCGGGCCCCTGCGTCCATCCGATCACACCGCCGGGCCGTTTTAAGGGTGTCCGGCATTTTTTGCGCTGAATCAACCCGAATTTCGCTTGAAAGCCGCATAACCATCCTCATCTTGGTGTTAATCGAAAATTGGAGGTCTCAACCAAATGAGAATCGACAAGCTCACCACCAAGTTCCAGGAAGCACTCGCGGACGCGCAAAGCCTCGCGGCCGGCCGCGACAATCAATACATCGAACCCGTTCACGTGCTCGCGGCACTGGTCGCGCAGCAGGACGGATCGGCCCGCTCGCTGATGTCGCGTGCGGGCGTGCACGTGCAGGCGCTGCAAGGCGCGCTGAACGAAGCCATTTCGCGCCTGCCGCAAGTGACGGGCACGGGCGGCGACATCCAGATCGGCCGTGAGTTGGCCGGGCTGCTGAACCAGGCCGACAAGGAAGCGCAGAAGCTCAACGACACGTTCATCGCGAGCGAGATGTTCCTGCTTGCCGTGTCCGACGACAAGGGCGACGCCGGCAAGCTCGCGCGTCAGCACGGCCTCACGCGCAAGGCGCTCGAAGCCGCGATCGCCGCGGTGCGCGGCGGCTCGCAGGTGCACAGCCAGGACGCGGAAAGCCAGCGCGAGGCACTGAAGAAATACACGGTCGACCTGACCGAGCGCGCCCGTGCGGGCAAGCTCGATCCGGTGATCGGCCGCGACGACGAAATCCGCCGTTCGATCCAGATCCTGCAGCGCCGCACCAAGAACAACCCGGTGCTGATCGGCGAGCCGGGCGTCGGCAAGACCGCGATCGTCGAAGGGCTCGCGCAGCGGATCGTCAACGGCGAGGTGCCCGAGACGCTGAAGGGCAAGCGCGTGCTGTCGCTCGACATGGCCGCACTGCTCGCCGGCGCGAAGTACCGCGGCGAGTTCGAGGAACGCCTGAAGGCGGTGCTCAACGACATCGCGAAGGACGAAGGCCGGACGATCGTCTTCATCGACGAGATCCACACGATGGTCGGCGCGGGCAAGGCCGAAGGCGCGATGGATGCGGGCAACATGCTGAAGCCGGCGCTGTCGCGCGGCGAGCTGCACTGCATCGGCGCGACCACGCTCGACGAATACCGCAAGTACATCGAGAAGGACGCCGCGCTCGAACGCCGCTTCCAGAAGGTGCTCGTCGACGAGCCGAGCGTCGAGGCGACGATCGCGATCCTGCGCGGGCTGCAGGAGAAGTACGAACTGCACCACGGTGTCGACATCACCGACCCGGCGATCGTCGCCGCGGCCGAGCTGTCGCATCGCTACATCACCGACCGCTTCCTGCCCGACAAGGCGATCGACCTGATCGACGAAGCCGCTTCGAAGATCAAGATGGAAATCGATTCGAAGCCCGAAGAGATGGACAAGCTCGACCGTCGTCTGATCCAGCTGAAGATCGAGCGCGAAGCCGTGAAGAAGGAGCAGGACGAAGCGTCGCAGAAGCGCCTGCAGCTGATCGAGGAAGAGATCGACCGCCTCGGCCGCGAATATGCGGACCTGGAAGAGATCTGGACCGCCGAGAAGGCCGCGGTGCAGGGCAGCGCGCAACTGAAGGAAGAGATCGAGAAGGTGCGGGCGGATATCGCGCGCCTGCAGCGTGAAGGCAAGCTCGAGAAGGTCGCCGAGCTGCAGTACGGCAAGCTGCCGCAGCTCGAGTCACAGCTCAAGCAGGTCACGCAGGCCGAAGAGCAGGAGCAGCACAACCCGACGCGCCCGCGCCTGCTGCGCACGCAGGTCGGCGCCGAGGAAATCGCGGAAGTCGTGTCGCGTTCGACCGGGATTCCGGTGTCGCGGATGATGCAGGGCGAACGCGAGAAGCTGCTGCACATCGAGGAAAAGCTGCACGAGCGCGTGGTCGGCCAGGATGAGGCGATCAGTGCGGTGGCCGACGCGATCCGTCGTTCGCGCGCGGGTCTCGCCGATCCGAACCGTCCGTACGGCTCGTTCCTGTTCCTCGGCCCGACGGGGGTCGGCAAGACCGAGCTGTGCAAGGCGCTGGCGTCGTTCCTGTTCGATTCGGAAGAGCATCTGATCCGCATCGACATGAGCGAGTTCATGGAGAAGCACAGCGTCGCGCGGCTGATCGGCGCGCCGCCGGGCTATGTCGGCTACGAGGAAGGCGGTTATCTGACGGAAGCCGTGCGCCGCAAGCCGTACAGCGTGATCCTGCTCGACGAGATCGAGAAGGCGCATCCGGACGTATTCAACGTGCTGCTGCAGGTGCTCGACGACGGCCGCATGACCGACGGGCAGGGGCGCACGGTCGACTTCAAGAACACGGTGATCGTGATGACGTCGAACCTCGGCTCGCAGGTAATCCAGGCGATGACGGGCGCGCCGCAGGACGAGATCAAGGACGCGGTGTGGCTCGAGGTGAAGCAGCATTTCCGCCCCGAGTTCCTGAACCGGATCGACGACGTCGTCGTGTTCCATGCGCTCGACCGCAGCAACATCGAGTCGATCGCGAAGATCCAGCTCGCCCGCCTGCACGACCGGCTCGCGAAACTCGACATGGCGCTCGACGTGTCGCCGTCGGCGCTCGAGCAGATCGCGAAGGTCGGCTACGATCCGGTGTTCGGCGCGCGGCCGCTGAAGCGCGCGATCCAGCAGGAGATCGAGAACCCGGTCGCGAAGCTGATCCTCGCCGGCCGCTTCGGTCCAAAGGACGTGATCCCGGTCGACGTCAACGACGGCCAGTTCGTGTTCGACCGCGTCGTGCACTGATCGCCGGTAATCGGCGGTGCGCCCGGTTCGCACCGCCGGGCGCGCAAAAACAAACACCCCGCTCAGGCGGGGTGTTTGCTTATGGAGCGGCCGAAACGTTCGAAGCGGCCGCCCGGGCTGTCAGGCGTGCGGGCTCAGGCCTTGTTGCCGCCGAACATGCCGGCGAGCTGCGTGAGCGTGCCGAGCACGTTCGACGTGTCGAGCTGGCCGCTGGCCGGCACTTCGCCGTTCGGCGTCGCGCCGTTGACGACGTGCGGCAGCACCTGCGCGAGGATCGACGACGCTTGCGACGGATCGATGCCGACCTTGCTCGCGAGCGAGCCGACGACGTCCGAGCCGAGCACGTTTTGCAGCGTATCCGGCGAGATCGGCTGGTTTTCGCCGGTGCCGACCCACGAACCGATGATCTCGCCGGCGCCGCCGGCCTTGAACTTCTCGATCAGCCCGTTCAGGCCGCCCGGCTGGTTGTTGATGAATTCGAGCGCGGTCGCGATGAGCGCGCTTTGCGAGTTGCCGCCGGCCTGGCCGCCGATCAGACCGCCAACGATGTCGAGGAGACCCATGGTTCTTCACCTTCACTGAAAAGGGCGCCGTGACGACGGCGCCCGTTGAACGAATGCCGCGCGCACGCCGTCGCGCGCGCGCGGCGCACATCAGGCGCCCGACGCCGCGGCGGCGGAGGCGGCCTTGTCCTTCTTGCTCTTCTTCTTCGAACCCTTCGTCGCCTTCGCGGACGACGCGGCGGTCGGTGCGCTCGCGCCGGCGTCGGCGGATGCCGCGGCAGCGGCTGCCGCTTTTTCCTTCTTCGACGCGCGCTTGGTCTTGGCCGGCTTGCTCGCCGCTTCCGGTGCGCTCGCCGACGGCGCGGGCACCGCGGTCGTCGTGCCGGCCGTCGCGGTCGTGGACGTCGAGGCGGTGCCCGCCGACGTCGTGGTCGACGTGCCCGCCGACGTCGTCGCGGCCGGCTTCGACAGCTTCACGCCCTTCGGCGGCGTCGACGCGCCGCCGATCGTCAGGCCGTTTTCCTCGAGATGCCCGACCGACTTCGTGCCGAGGCCCTTCACGCGGTTCGCGAGATCGTCGGCGTCCTTGAACGGGCCGTTCTTGGTGCGTTCGTCGATGATCGCCTTCGACTTCACGGGCCCGAGCCCCTTCACGGATTCGAGCGCGGCCTGGTCGGCCGTGTTGACTTCGACGGCCGCGGCAAGGCCGGCGGCGAGCGACAGCGACAGCGCGACAAACAGCATCAGCAGCTTTTTCAGCATGGCAAGGGCTCCCTGGTTCTGACGGATGAATGGCTGTTGCAACGGACGACGACGCGCGAGCTCGCCGGGCGTCGCCGTTAAGCATAGGACAAATGCGTGCCCTTTTTGAGACAGGCTGACCGAATCTTGCTGAAGGCTTGCGGCGCTGTAAAGGCCGAAACCGCTGCGGGGCGCCGATTTTGACCATTCTTTACGGTGTCGCCGGGTATCGCGAGCGTATCGCGGGTGAACGCGCCACTGGCCGTCAGACAATGCTTGACTTAGAGTGAACTCTAACTCCTAACCTTGTTCCTGCCATGTCGAAAACCGTATCCCAACCCTCCGCCGCCGGTCCGCTGACGATCGGGCAAGTCGCCGAACTGACGGGCGTGTCGACGCACACGCTGCGGTATTACGAGCAGGCTGGGCTGCTGCGCGCGATTTCGCGCACGGCGGCCGGGCACCGGCTCTATGCGCCGGCCGACCTTGACTGGCTGGCCTTTGTGATGCGCCTGAAGGCGACCGGCATGCCGATCGCGCAGATGCAGGCGTTCGCGGTGCTGCGCGAGCAGGGCGCGTCGACGTTCGGCACGCGGCGCGACTTGCTGGTCGCGCATCGCGACGCGGTGCGCGCGCATATCGCGGAGTTGCAGGCGAGCCTCGACGCGATTGGCGACAAGATCGCGTACTACGAGGCGCAGGAACGGGAAACGGAACGACGGGCGAAACCTTCTCACTCTTTATCGGAACAGGACGGACACGATGGAACGACTCGTTGAGGATCGCTACACGCGCGGCTGGAACAAACTGAAGGAAATCGACGGCGAAGCGGGCGAACGCGTGATCGCGGCGCTTGCGCCGATCGCGCCGGACTTCGCGCGGCTCCTGGTCGAATTCAGCTTCGGCGACATCTACAGCCGGCCGCAGCTCGACCTGAAGGCGCGCGAAATCGCGACGATCGCGGCGCTGGCCGCGCTCGGCAACGCGCAGCCGCAACTGAAGGTGCATATCGAGGCCGCGCTGAACGTCGGCTGCACGCGCGACGAGATCGTCGAGGTGTTCATGCAGATGGCCGTGTATGCGGGGATGCCGGCCGCGCTGAACGCGCTGTTCGCCGCGCGCGAGGTGTTCGCGCGGCGCGACGAGGCGGCCGGCGTGACGGACGACGCGAACGAAGCGGCCGGACAGCCCGCATGACGGGGCGTGCGCCCGTGCGTCACGCGCGGTGCGGCGCGACGATCCGGTACTTCGCGATGCGCCGGTACAGCGTCGCGCGCGACATGCCGAGCGCCCGGGCGGTCGCGTCGGGCCGCCAGCGATGCGCGGTGAGCGCGGCGACGATGCGGCCGCGTTCGTCGTCGGGCAGCGCGCCCGGCGGCGCGCCGCCGAGTTGCGCGGCGAGGTCGGCCGGCAGGTCGCGGCGCGTCACGCGCGCGGCGTCGCACACCGCGCACGCATAGCGCAGCACGTTGCGCAGTTGCCGCACGTTGCCCGGCCATGCATACGCGGCGAGCTGTTCGGCGAGCGTCGCGTCGAGCGTGAGCACGTGGCCGGTCGCCTGCGCTTCCTCGGCGAACACGGCGGCGATCACGTCGCGCACGTCCGCGCGTTCGCGCAGCGGCGGCAGGTCGAACGTCGCGCCGCTCAACCGGTAGTACAGATCCTCGCGGAACGTGCCGTCGGCGACCATCCGCGCGAGATCGCGGTGCGTTGCGCAGATCACGTCGAGATCGACGCGCACGGGCGTATCGCTGCCGAGCGGCACGACCTCGCCGTCGGCGAGCACGCGCAACAGGCGCGTCTGTAGCGCGAGCGGCATGTCACCGATTTCATCGAGAAACAGCGTGCCGCCGTCGGCGAGCGCGATCTTGCCGCGCGCGCCGTGCTTGCGTGCGCCGGTGAACGCGCCGGCCGCATAACCGAACAGTTCGCTCTCGATCAGCGCTTCCGGCAGCGCGCCGCAGTTGACGGCGACGAACGGCCGCGCGCGCCGCGCGCCGGCGTCGTGGATCGCGCGGGCGAACACTTCCTTGCCTGCGCCGGTTTCGCCGAGCACGAGGATCGGCAGCCGTTTGCTCGCGACGCGCAGCGCGAGTTCCGCTTGTTGCGCGATGCGCGCATCGCTGCTGTGCAGGAACGGCGTCAGCGCGCCGACGTGACGCGGCGCAGCGGTGCCCGGGCGGCGCGACGCCGCGCCGGGGTCGCGGCCGGCGCGTCGTAGCGGCGCACGCAGCCGCGCGTAGAGCGGGGCGCCGGTCGCGCGCACGCGCAGCGCGACGATCGTGTCGAGCCGCGCGGCGTCGCGCAGCGGCATCTCGGTCGCATCGAAGATCTCGTCGATATGGCGCGGCTCGCGCAGCGCCGGCAGCGCGTCGCGCGCCTGCCGGTTCGCGGCGACGATGTTGCCGCATTCGTCGAATGCGATCAGCCACTCGGGCTGCGCCTCGACGTAGTGACGGTTCGGATGCCCGAACAATATCCAGTGCTGCGCGGTGCTGTGCACGAAGTAGCCGTCCTCGATCAGCGCCGCGCTCTGCCGCACGAGCTGGTAGACGAGACGCTGGCTGTCGCGGCCGTCGGGCGAATGCACGGCCGACGCGTCGAGCACGCCGATCAGTTCGCCGCCCGGCGAGAAGATCGGCGCCGCGCTGCACGTGAGCGTCGTGAACGCCGCGCGAAAGTGATCGGTCTTGTGCACGGTGATCGGCGCGAGATCGGTCAGCACGCTCGCGACGCCGCACGTTCCTTCCTCGCTTTCCGACCAGCACGAGCCGATGTGCAGCCCCGCATGGCGGAAGTCGTTGCGGCGTTCGCGGTCGATCCGGTAGTCGATCGTCACGCCGTGCGCGTCGGTCAGCATCACGCAGTAGTCGGCGACGCGAATCATGTCGTGCAGCCGCGTCAGGCACTGGCCCGACGCGCGCAGGAAGGCTTCCTCCTTGTCGCGCACCTCGCGCAGCTCCGCCGCGGTCAGCACGCGCGGGCCGATCGACGAAGCGGGGTCGAGACGGTAGCGCTCCAGCGACCGTTGCCACGACGACACGAGGCGCGCGGAATCCGCCGGCGCGGGCAGGCGTCCGGCGAGCGCGCCGAGTACACGGTCGGCGTGCTGGGCCTGGGGGACGGCGTAGGGCATGGTCGGCTCCGGTTCCGTACGGCGGGGATGTCGCTGTTCTTGTAGCACATCCGGTTCGGCGAATCACATTGCATCGCAGCACGCGGCGCGCATGAGACGGTCGTCTCACCGGTATCGCGCCGTGTCTCGCGCAGTTGAGACGGCCGCATGCGCGGCGCGCGGCGGCCGTGCGGCGGGGCGTCGCGTGCGCGGCGCGGCGCGAACGCAGGGTTTGCGGGCGGTACGCCGCGCATGCACGGGCGCCGCGGCAATCGCGTCGCCGTATCGGCGACGTGAGACGTCTGCGCGAATTCGACGCGCGCTGCGTCGTCACGGCCGCGCATCCGGAACCCGCGCATGCCCGCCGCGCCAGCGTCCACGCGGGTTTCGCGGCGATCGCACGCACGATGGCATGCCGCTTGCAGTAATGACGGGCAAGCCGCCGCGATCGCGTCGGCGACGACGATCCGCCGCCCGTCGATGGCTGCGGACGAAACAGGCGGAGCCGGCGCGCGTCAATGCGCCGGCTCCGTCGACTGGATGGAGACAAACCCGTGACGACGCCCGTTACCGTCGGCGTGATCGCGAACCCCGCATCGGGGCGCGACATCCGCCGCCTCACGACGCATGCATCCGTGTTTCCGACCGCGGAGAAGGCGAACATGATCGTGCGCCTGCTGGCCGGCCTCGGCGCGATGGGCGTCGAGCGCGTGCTGACGCTGCGCGACCGCACGGGCATCGCGACGCTGCTGCTGCGCGCGATCGACACGCATCGCGCGGTCGCGCCGCACGAGCGCTGGCCCCACGTCGAATTCGTCGACCTGCCGATCACCGACAGCGTCGCCGACACGCAGGCGGGCGCTGCCTATCTGCATCGGATGGAAGTGTCGCTGATCGTCGTGCTCGGCGGCGATGGCACCCATCGCGCGGTGGCCGCGCATTGCGGCGCGACGCCGCTCGTCGCGCTGTCCACCGGCACCAACAACGCGTTTCCCGAACATCGCGAGGCAACCGTCGCGGGCGTCGCCGCGGGGCTCGCCGCGACCGGCGCCGTGCCGGCCGAGGTCGCGTTCGTGCGCAACAAGCGGCTCGTCGTGCGCTGCGTCGCGGGCGCGCAGCCGGGGCGCGAGGAGATTGCGCTCGTCGACGTGTGCGCCGCGCGGCAGCGCTTCATCGGCGCGCGCGCGATTTCCGGCTCCGACGACATCGACTCGCTCTACCTGACGTTCGCGGAACCGGACGGCATCGGCCTGTCCGCGCTCGGCGGCGCGTGGGCGCCGCTCGAGCGCAGCGCGCCGCACGGGCTCTCGATGCGCTTCGCGCAAGCCGGCAACGCGGCCGGCACGCCGCTCGTCGCGCCGATCGCGCCGGGGCGCGTCGATCGTGTCGTGATGCGCAGTTGCGAGCGGCTCGAACCCGGCACGTGGCACGCGATTCCGTTCGAGCGCGGCACGCTCGCGTTCGACGGCGAGCGCGAGATCGAGGTCGCGCGCGGCGATCGCTACGAGATCGCGCTCGACTGGCGCGGGCCGTTGACGGTCGACGTCGGTCGCACGCTGCGCTACGCATCGTCGCGGCAGCTGCTGCGCGCCGCCGGCGCGTGGCACGACTGATACACCGGTTTGACGAAGACGCTTCGCCATCCATAACGATCATCAAGGAGACATCGCATGACAGCCCCTCTCGAAGGACAGGTCGCCATCGTCACGGGCGGCGCGCGCGGCATCGGCCGCGGCATCGCGCTGACGCTTGCCGGCGCCGGCGCGGACATCCTGCTGGCCGACCTGCTCGACGACGCGCTCGACGCCACCGCGCGCGAGGTCCGCGCGCTCGGCCGCCGGGCCGCGATCGCGAAGGTCGACGTCACGCAGGCCGCGCAGGTCGACGCGATGGTCGCGCAGGCGCTCGCCGAACTCGGCCGGCTCGACATCCTCGTGAATTGCGCGGGCGTGATCAGCATTCATCCGGTCGCCGAACTGACCGAGCGCGACTGGGATTTCGTGATGGACGTGAACGCGAAGGGCACGTTCCTCGGCTGCCGGGCGGCACTGGCCCACCTGAAGGCGCAGGGCCGCGGCCGGATCATCAACGTCGCGTCGATCGCGGGCAAGGAAGGCTTTCCGAATCTCGCGCATTACAGCGCATCGAAATTCGCGGTCGTCGGCTTCACCAATGCGCTGGCGAAGGAACTCGCGCGCGACGGCGTAACCGTCAACGCGATCTGTCCCGGCATCGTCCGCACTTACATGTGGGACCGGCTGTCCGACGAATGGAAGACCGACGGCGAATCGGTCGAGCAATCGTGGCAGCGGCACCAGTTGACGCTGATTCCGCAGGGCCGCGCGCAGACGCCGGAAGACATGGGCCGGCTCGCGCTGTTCTTCGCGACGATGGACAACGTGACGGGCCAGGCCGTGAACGTCGACGGCGGCTTCACGTTCCACTGACGGCCGCGAGGCCGTGCAATCCGCCGCCACGGCACGGCCGGGGCGGCATTCGCAGTCAGACCTAACCAGGAGACACACATGACCGCTTCGACACAGCTCGGCAGGGACAAGCTGCTGGACGCCTATCGGCTGATGCGCACGATCCGCGAATTCGAGGAACGCCTGCACGTCGAATTCGCGACCGGCGAGATTCCCGGCTTCGTTCACCTGTACGCGGGCGAGGAGGCGTCCGCCGTCGGCACGATCCTGCACCTCGGCCTCGACGACTACGTGGCCACCACGCACCGCGGCCACGGCCACTGCATTGCGAAGGGCGTCGACGTGCACGGGATGATGGCCGAGATTTACGGCAAGAAGACGGGCGTCTGCCGCGGCAAGGGCGGCTCGATGCACATCGCCGACCTGTCGATGGGGATGCTCGGCGCGAACGGGATCGTCGGCGCGGGCGGCCCGCTCGTGTGCGGCGCGGCGCTCGCGGCCAAGCACAAGAAGACGGGCGGCGTCGGCGTGTGCTTCTTCGGCGACGGCGCGTCGAACCAGGGCGTGATCTTCGAATCGATGAACCTCGCGTCGGTGTGGCGGCTGCCCGCGATCTTCGTCGCCGAAAACAACGGCTATGCGGAAGCGACGTCGTCGAGCTGGTCGGTCGCGACCGACAACATCGCCGATCGCGCGAACGGGTTCGGGATGCCGGGCGTGATCGTCGACGGCTTCGACTTCTTCGCGGTGCACGAGGCGCTCGGCGAGGCCGTCGAACGCGCGCGCAACGGCGGCGGCCCGACGCTCGTCGAGGTGAAGTTCACGCGCTATTTCGGCCACTTCGAGGGCGATGCGCAAACCTACCGCGCGCCGGGCGAGGTGCAGAAGCTGCGCGACGAGAAGGACTGCCTGAAGCATTTCGAAACGCGCGTCGTGCGCGCCGAGGCGCTGACGACCGACGACCTGCGCGCGATCGACGCGCAAGTGAAGGCGTTGATCGACGACGCGGTCGCGCAGGCGAAGGCCGCGCCGCTGCCGGATGCCGCCGACCTGCTGGCCGACGTCTACGTGTCGTATCCGTGAGCGCGGGCTGACCCGGCAGCCGGCACGGCAACCCAATATTCCAGGAGACAGACATGGCAAGGAAGATCACTTATTCGCAGGCGATCAACGAGGCGCTCGCGCAGGAAATGGCGCGCGACGACAGCGTGATCGTGATGGGCGAGGACAACGCGGGCGGCGCGGGTGCGCCGGGCGAGGACGACGCATGGGGCGGCGTGCTCGGCGTGACGAAGGGGCTGTTCCACAAGTTTCCGGGCCGCGTGCTCGATACGCCGCTGTCGGAGGGCGGCTACATCGGTGCGGCGGTCGGCGCGGCCGCGTGCGGGATGCGGCCCGTCGCGGAACTGATGTTCATCGATTTCATGGGCGTGTGTTTCGACCAGATCTTCAACCAGGCCGCGAAATTCCGCTACATGTTCGGCGGCAAGGCCGTGACGCCGGTCGTGATTCGCGCGATGTACGGCGCGGGCCTGCGCGCGGCTGCGCAGCACTCGCAGATGCTCACGTCGCTGTTCACGCACATCCCGGGGCTGAAGGTCGTGTGCCCGTCGACGCCGTACGACGCGAAGGGGCTCCTGATCCAGGCGATCCGCGACAACGATCCTGTGATCTTTCTCGAACACAAGCTGCTCTATACGCGCGAGGGCGACGTACCGGAGGAGTCCTATGCGATTCCGTTCGGCGAGGCGAGCGTGCTGCGCGACGGCGACGACGCGACGATCGTCACGTACGGCCGGATGGTGCATCTCGCGATGGACGCGGCCGCGACGCTCGCGAAGGACGGCATCCAGTGCGACGTGATCGACCTGCGCACGACGTCGCCGCTCGACGAGGAAACGATCCTCGAAAGCGCGGAGCGCACCGGGCGCGTGGTGGTGGTCGACGAAGCGAATCCGCGCTGTTCGATCGCGACCGACATCGCCGCGCTCGTCGCGCAGCGTGCGTTCCATTCGCTGAAGGCGCCGATCGAGCTCGTGACCGCGCCGCATACGCCCACGCCGTTCGCCGGCGTATTGGAAGACCTGTATATCCCGTCCGCCGATGCGATCGCGCGGGCGGTACTCAAGACGAGGAGCTGACACGATGTCGATTCACATGATCACGATGCCCAAGTGGGGGCTGTCGATGGAGCAGGGGCAGGTCAACGGCTGGCTGAAGGCGATCGGCGAACGCGTGGCGAAGGGCGACGAGGTGCTCGACGTCGAGACCGACAAGATCTCGTCGGGCGTCGAATGCGCGTTCGACGGCACGCTGCGCCGGCAGGTCGCGCAGGAGGGCGAGACGCTGCCGGTCGGCGCGCTGCTCGGCGTCGTCGCGGCCGCCGATGCGAGCGACGCCGACATCGATGCGGCGATCGCCGAGTTCCAGCGCGATTTCGTGCCGAGCGCGGCGTCCGACGAGGCGGCCGGCCCGCAGCCGGAGAAGGCGCAGATCGGCGGCCGTATGATCCGCTTCCTGAAGCTGGGCGACGGGTCGGGCACGCCGGCCGTGCTGATCCACGGCTTCGGCGGCGACCTGAACAACTGGCTGTTCAATCACGCGGAGCTCGCCGCGCACCGGCCGGTGTGGGCGCTCGATCTGCCCGGCCACGGCGAATCGGGCAAGGCGGTCGAGAGCGGCACCCTCGACGAACTGGCCGACGCGGTGCTCGCGCTGCTCGATGCGCAGCACATCGAGCGCGCGCACCTGATCGGCCATTCGATGGGCGGCGCAGTGGCGATGACGTTGGCCGACAGCGCGCCGGCGCGCGTGGCGTCGCTCACGCTGATCGCGAGCGCCGGGCTCGGCGCCGACATCAACCGAGCGTACATCGACGGCTTCGTCGCCGGCAACAGCCGCAACACGCTGAAGCCGCACCTCGGCGCGCTGTTCGCGGACGACGCGCTGGTCACGCGGCAACTGGTCGACGATCTCGTCAAGTACAAGCGGCTCGAAGGCGTGCAGGCCGCGCTGGAGAAGATCGCGCATGCCGCGTTCGACGGCGCCGCGCAGCGGCGCGTGTTCCGCGACCGGCTCGCGTCGCTGGCGCCGCGCACGCTCGTGATCTGGGGCGAGCGCGACCAGGTGATTCCGGCGCAGCATGCGCAGGACTTGCCGGGCGGCGTGCGCGCCGAGGTGATCGCCGGCAGCGGGCACATGGTGCAGATGGAGTCGGCCGCCGACGTGAACCGCCTGATCGTCGCATTCCTCGGAGACTGACGATGGCCGCCGCGCTCGAACGACCCAGCCTCACGGCGCTCGGCCAGCCCGGCGCGAGAAGTCGCGACAAGCTTGCGCGCATTCCGGTGCGCATCGAGCCCGCGGCCGCCGCGGCGTTGCCGAAGCCGCCGTGGCTGCGCGCGCGGCCGATGATGAGCGCGGCGGTGGCCGACATGGCCGCCGTGCTGCGCGAGCATCGGCTGCATTCCGTCTGCGAGGAGGCGATGTGTCCGAACATCGGCGAATGCTTCGCGCAGCGCACCGCGACCTTCATGATCATGGGTGGGCTGTGTACGCGGCGCTGTCCGTTCTGCGACGTCGCGCACGGCCGTCCCGAGCCGCTCGATCCCGCCGAGCCCGCGCGGCTGGCCGACGCGGCGGCGGCGCTCGGATTGCGCTACGTCGTGATCACGTCGGTCGACCGCGACGATCTGCGCGACGGCGGCGCCGCGCATTTCGCCGCTTGCATCGCGGCGGTGCGCGCGAGCGTGCCGGGCATCGGCGTCGAGGTGCTGACGCCGGACTTCCGCGGCCGCGCGGCGCGTGCGCTCGACGCGCTGTCGTCGGCGTGGCCCGACGTGTTCAACCACAACATCGAGACGGTGCCGTCGCTGTACCGGGCGGCGCGGCCGGGCGCCGACTATCGCGGCTCGCTCGAACTGCTCGCGCAGGCGAAGGCCGCGCGGCCGACGCTCGTGACGAAATCGGGATTGATGCTCGGGCTCGGCGAACGCGACGACGAGGTGCGCGACACGTTGCGCGACCTGCGCGCGCACGAGGTCGACGTGCTGACGCTCGGCCAGTATCTCGCGCCGTCGGCGCACCATTTGCCGGTGCGGCGCTACGTGAGCCCGGACGCGTTCGCCGCGTGGCGCGACGAGGCGCTCGCGCTCGGTTTCAGGGAAGTCGTCGCCGGCCCGCTCGTGCGGTCGTCATATCACGCAGCCGACGTGCTGGAGGACGCGTAGCGCACCCGCGCGTCAGGCGGCGGCCACGGCGGCGTGCGCGCGACTGATGCGGCGCAGGTACAGCACGAGCCCCGCGCCCGCCAGCATCAGGCTGACCGTGTTCGCGAACCAGAAGCCGCGCGCGCCCGTCAGCCACGCGGGCGCGATGCCGCCGACGTCGAAGCCGAGCACGTAGCCGCCGCTGAGGCCGACGCCCCACAGCGCGACCGCGTAGATCACGGTCGGCACGACCGCCACCTTGTACGCGCGCAGCACGAACGCCGACGTGACCTGCAGCGCATCGAACACGTGGTAGCACGCGACGATCGCGACGAGCGGCATCGCGGCCGCGGCGACGGCCGGGTTCGGCGTATAGCCGCCGATGATCAGCGGGCGCAGCGCGAACACGAGCACGCCGTACGCGGCGGCAACCCCGCACGCGAACATCACGCTGTGCCGGCCGAGCAGCCGGGCTTCGTCCGCGCGTCCGGCGCCGAGCGCGCGTGCGACCAGCGTCGACGCCGCTACGCCGATCGACAGCGGCGTCATGTACAGCACCGCGCCGATGTTGCCGGCGATCTGGTGGCCGGCGAGCGTCGTCGTGCCGAACTGCGCGATGAACAGCGCCATGCACGTGTACGACGTCACCTCGATCAGATACGACAGGCCCATCGGCACGCCGAGCTTCAGGATGGCCTTCTGCCGTTCCCACACGGGCCAGCAGAAGCGCGAGAAGATCGCGAGCGGCGCGAACACGTCGAGCTTCGCGAGCAGCGTGTAGCCGATCAACGCGAGCGCCCAGTTGATCAGCGTGCTGGCCAGCCCGCAGCCGGGGCCGCCGAGCGCCGGTACGCCGAAGCCGCCGAAGATGAACCACACGTTCAGCGGAAACTTGAGCAGCAGCGCGCCGATCTGGAGGATCATCGCGAGCCGCGGCTTGCCGGCCGCGTTGGTCAGCGCGTTGTAGATCCGGAATACGAGGCTGGCGGGCAGCCCGTACGACAGGATGCGCAGGTAGTCGACGGTGCGCTCGTGCAGCGCGGCGGGTGCGTGCGCGACGCGCAGCAGCGGTTCCGGAAAATGCAGCAGCAGGAAGCCCGGAATCGAGAGCAGCAGCGCAAGCCACAGCGCCTGGCGCACTTCCTCGCCGATCTCCGCATGGCGCCGCGCGCCGTACAGTTGCCCGGTGATCGGCTGCAGCGCGGACAGGATGCCGGTCAGGCCGATATAGATCGATACGTAGATCGACGAGCCAAGCCCGAGCGCGGCGAGATCGACGGCCGAGTAGCGGCCGACCATCGCGGTGTCGATCACGCCGAACGCGATGATCGCGAGCTGGCCGACCAGCACCGGCCACGCGAGACCGACGATCCGGCGGATGTCGCCGAACATCGTCAATCGGCCGCCTGGCGGCGCGGCGGACGTCGCTTGACGGGCGTCTTCGGCCGTTCGATGCGCTCGTACAGGCGGAAGCGCTCGTCGCGGTCGGCGACGCGGCGGCCTTCCCAGACGAGACGCCACACGTATTGCGACATCGAACTCGGCTCGCCGAAGTCCGCGCGGTCCTGACGCAGGATCACGTCGCAGTCGCCGGAGAAATCGAAGTGCATGTTGCCGAAGTATGCGAAGGTCGCGATCTGCGCGTCGCCGAGCCGCACCGGCGAGATGCACTCGTAGTCGGACGGCAGGTGCACGGCGATCTGTTGCGCGACGTCGCGATAGGTCCGGCCGTAGTTGACGATCGGCAGCCACAGCGTCATCAGCAGCACCCACATCAGCGTGGTGCCCGCGCCCGACAGCACGACGCTGCGCCACAGCACCTTCGGCTGTCGCGACACGCGCCAGCGCACGATGAAGCACCAGCACACGGTGACGATCACCGCGCAGATGAACGACAGAATCTTGAAATGCGGCTCGTAGCCGGGCACGAGGCGCGCGAGGTTGCGCGCGAGCGGATGCGGGAAGCCGGTGAGCGACGCGAGCCACACCAGCCACACGAAGGTGCCGAGGATCGTGAAGCTCAGCACCGCGAACCAGTCGATCGCGTTGATCGCGCCGCGCTTGAGGGTCGGCAGCGCGAACGTCGCGAGCACCGCGAGCGGCGGCAGCAGCAGCATGTACATACGGTTCGACTGCTGGCTTTGCAGGATCACGAGCGCGACGAGCGGCACGGCGACCGACAGCGGAATCGCGATGTGCGCACGGCGGCGCATGCCGGCCCAGCTCCACCACGCCCAGATCGCGAGCGGCCACGCGGGCCACGTAAACAGCGGCAGGTTCTTCGCCGCATAGCCGAGCACGGCCGTCGGCGGGCCCGAAAAGCGCATCAGGCTGCCGTGGATCCACTGGTTGAAGAACCACGCGGCGTCGTCGGGCGCCGCGACGTACGCGGCGAGCGGCCACAGCGCGGAGATCGCGGCCGCGAGCGGCAGGCCGACCAGCGGCAGGCGCAGGTTGCGCATCTCGGGCGTGACGAGCCACAGCGCGGCCGTGCCGGCGAGCAGCGCGACGACCAGCACCGGATTGCCGGACAGCGCGACGAGGCCCATCGCGAGGCCCCACCACAGTGCGCCCTGCAGCGGCTTGTCGATGCCGCGCACGATCCCGTACACGAGCATCGCGATCCACGCGAACTGCGCGAGCTGCGGCGTCGTTTCGTGCCCGCGTTCCGCGAGACCGAAGCAGGCGACGAGCACCAGCAGCGCGCCGTCCGCGAGCGTGCGGCCGTAGTCGCGCGGCTCGGGTTCGCCGCCGAATGCGTATTTGAACGGTTGAACCTCGGCGCGCCGGCCGAGCAGGTAGGCCGCGTACCAGACGAACGCGCACGCGACGCAGAACAGCACGCCGGTATCGACGCGCGACGCGTTGCTCGCGTCGACCCACGGGCCGAGGCCGCGGATCGACAGCGCGCCGAGCCAGTAGCCGAGCGGCCCGTCGGTCGTGATGAACTTGCCGACCAGGTTCGGCAGCAGCCAGTCGTGCCAGCCGCCCTTGGCCATCGTCCACATCACGCCGAAGCCCGCCGCGTCCTCGTTTTTCCACGGGTCGCGGCCGAACAGGCCGAACGCCGCGTAGACGAAGCAGAGCGTGAGCAGCAGCCAGCGCGGCAGCGCACGCGTGGCGGAGGCGGTGAGACGGACGACAGGCTTCATGCAGATGAGCGATTTGTTATGGGCGGGCAGCCGGCGCGATCGCGCGCGGCCGAGCCGGTTTCGAGCATCCGGCATTGTAGTCGCGCCCGCTGTTGTGCGTCAGGTCGTTTCCCGGGCGCCGGCCGGTGTCTTCCGGGCGAGCAGAGACAAAAAAGGGCAGCCTGGGCTGCCCTTTCGTGCGGTACCGGTGCGTTGCCGCCGCCGGATCGGTGCAAGGCTTACTTTGCTGCAGCCTTGCCGTTGGCGCGTGCGCCGAACTTGTTCTTGAACTTCTCGACACGGCCTGCCGTGTCCATGATCTTTTGCTGACCCGTGTAGAACGAGTGCGATTCCGACGACACTTCGATCTTGGCGAGCGGGTAGGTCTTGCCGTCGAGTTCGATGTTTTCGCGCGTCTGGATCGTCGAGCGCGTGATGAACTTGAAGCCGTTCGACATGTCTTGGAAGACGACTTCGCGGTAATTCGGGTGGATGCCTTCTTTCATGGTCTTTCCTTGGTGAGAGCGGTAGCCAACCCGCCGCTTGCCGTGCCGGGTACGCCCATTTGCGTATCACCAGACGACGCCAAGCCCGGCGCGAGCCACTTGCCTAAGGTCGAAAAACGGCGATTATGCCAGAAAATCAGACGGTTGACGAATAATTTTCACGGCGCGTCGAGCGCGCCGGTGCCGGCCGGATCCTGCCGATAGTAGCGCGCGAGCAGCCGGTACAGCTCCGGAAATTCGGACTCGAACGGCTTCGGCCGGACGAACAGCGCCTCGCTGCACACCGCGAAGAATTCCGACGGGTGGTCGGCCGCATAGGGATCGATCAGCGAATCCCGCTCGAAGCGCGCCCATGCGCGGTCCGGCACCGCGTCGACGCGCGCGCAGAACTGGTCGTAGGCGGGTTCGAACACGTCGGCCCACGCCTGTGCGTCCAGGTGCGGCGCATGCCAGCGGCGAAAAAGGGGGGGATAGCCGTCGGCAGCGCCGTTGACCATGTCGATCTTGTGCGCGAACTCGTGGATCACGACGTTGTACGCGTCGCGGCCGTCCGTCATCTGCGCGTCTTCCCACGACAGGATCACCGGGCCGCCTTCCCATGCCTCGCCGCTCGCGTCCTGCTCGACTTCGTGGACGACGCCGTCCTCGTCCTGCACGGTCTTGCGGATCAAGAATTCGCCCGGATACACGACGACGCCGACCCAGCCGTCGTACAGCGACAGGTCGAGATTCAGCACGGGCAGGCAGGCCTGCGCGGCGATCGCGACGATCATCGCGTCGGTCAGCTCGAGCCCGTGCGCGGTCGAAAACGATTTTTTCGCGACGAACAGGCTCGTCAGTTCGCGCAGCCGGCCGAGCGCGTCGGGCGGCAGGGCGGCGAGGAACGGCAGGCGCTCGACGGTTTCTTGCCACAGCGCGTCCGGAATCGGATGGCTGCGCAGCGCGCGGTCGCGGCGGCGGTCGTCGAACCAGCGGGTCAGTTTCGAGAGCATGGAGGCTTCGGACGAAAATCCAAAGCCTGTCTTTTAACTCAATCGATCTGTTTTTGCCATGCCGCGAAGAGGCCGCCGACGAGCGCGACGCCCGCGAGGAAGTAAAAACCGTCGAGCGATGCGAGGAACGACGCCTGTTGCGCGACCATCCGCGCGATCGACGCGATCGCGAGGCCATGCGCGTCGTTCAGCGCGTGGCCCGCAGCCGCATAGCCGCGCGTCAGTGCGTCGGCGGTCTGCTGGAACAGCGGATCGAACACGTTCGCGCGCTCGACGAGCCGCGTCTGATGCATGGCCAGCCGGTGCTGCTCGACGATGATCACCGAGGACGTCGCGAACGAGATCGTCAGTTGCCGCACGATGTTCTTCACCCGATAGCCATGCGAGTATTCGTCGATCGCGAAGATCCGGAACGTGAGGTTCGCGACCGGCAGCACGATGAACAGCAGCAACAATCCGCGCAGCAGCAGCGGGACGACCAGCGCCGCTTCGCCGACCTGCGGCGTCATCCGCGTCATCGATAGCGCGGCCGTGACGGCGATCGCGAACCCCGGTACGACGAACCACTTCTTGTGCGTGACGAATTTCGCGTAGCGCAGGTAGGCGAACAGCGCGGTGGCCGAAAGCAGCGACGTCGTGCCGACCAGGCGCCCGGCATTCTCGACCGGATAGCCGAGGCCGCCCTCGAGCAACCGCGCCGTCAGGTAGCTGAAGCCCGTCGTCTCGTAGTAATAGAACATGTAGAGCAGCAGCCCGACCTGGAACGTCCGCTCGCGAAACGCGTGCAGCCGCACGAGCGGCGTCGGATGATGCCATTGGTGATACGCGAACCATGCGAGCGCGCCGAGCCCCGCGATCGTCAGCACGATCAGCATCGGCGAGCCGCTGTAGAGCTGGTAATGCACCCGCTGCAGCACGATCTGCAGCGCGCCTTGCGCGAGTGCGAACACGACGTACGGCCAGAAATGGCCGGAGCCGCGTTCGTCGTCCGGCGTGTGGCCCGAATCGGGCAGCGTGAGCAACGCGAGGATCGCGAACGCGATGCCGGCCGGCGCCGTGCACGCGAACAGTGCGCGCCACGTCGAATGCGCGACCAGCAGCCCGCCGACGATCGGCGCGAGCGCGCTGCCGAGCAGGATCATGACCAGGAACGCGCGCGTCGCGGGCGGCCGTGCCTGCGGCTTGAAGCTGCTCTGGATCAGGATCCGGCACGCGCCCATCATCGGGCCGATGAAATAGCCCTGGAAGCCGCGCGCGAACGCCAGCGTCAGCGACGTGTCGGCCAGTGCCGCCGCGATCGCGCCGAACGAGAACATCAGCATGCAGCCCGCGACGTAGCGGCGATGGCCGAGCCGGTCGACCCACCATTGCTGCTGCAGGATGCCGAGCACGGCCGTGACCGCGTAGGCGCTCGACGACCACACGAGTTCGTCGGGCGACGCGTTGATGCCGCCCGCGATGTAGCTCGCGAAGAACGAGAAGACGGCGTTGTCGAAGTAGTCGATGCCGGTGACGAGCGCGAGCGCCCATGGAAACAGGTCCGCACGCAGGTTCGCGCGGCTCCACAGCGGCCGGCCCGGCACCGTGTTCATTCGCGATCCTTGCGTGCGCGCCGCGTGCCGGCCTCGGCCCGCCGCTGCGCGATCAGCGCATCGGCGTTCTCGCCGGCGAGGCGCCGCTCGACGTAGTCGATGTCGTGCTGCAGTTCCTTGCGCAGCGAAACGGCTTCCTTCAGCTCGCGCTGGACGGCCGTGATCCGCCGATCGAGCGTGTCGATCTGCTCGGCGAGGCCGGCGCGGATGTCGCGCAGCGACGCATCCGAATAGCGGCGCCGGCCGTCGCCGGTTTCTTCCAGCGGGCGCTTGAGCATTTCGGTGATGCCGTGCAGCGAGAAGCCGAGCGCGCGCAGCCGCAGGATTCGCGCGAAGCGCTCGAGGTCGGCTTCGTCGTAGAGGCGGTAGCGGCCTTCGCTGCGCGATGGCGTGACGAGCCCGCGCTCTTCGTAGTATTTGAGCGTGCGTGGCGTCACGCCGAGCCGCGACGCGGCGTCGCCGACGGTCAATAGCGGGGTGGCGGCGTCGTTCGGCATCGGAGGTGGGGAATTCGGCGGGACAATGACGCGATTATAGATCAACCTGTACGTTCACGTTCAGGTTGGGATCGAAAAACGGCCGCCGGGCAGGATGCGCGGGCGGCCGTGTTGCGGAGCGGGACGGCGATCAGCCGCCGCGGCGCATCAGGTCGAAGAACTCGGAATTGCTCTTCGTCTGGCGGATCTTGTCGAGCAGGAATTCCATCGCCTCGACTTCGTCCATGTCGTGGATGAACTTGCGCAGCACCCAGATCTTCTGAAGGATCTCGGGCTTGATCAGCATTTCCTCGCGACGCGTGCCCGATTTGTTCAGGTTGATCGACGGGTACACGCGCTTTTCCGCGAGACGGCGTTCGAGGTGCACTTCCATGTTGCCGGTGCCCTTGAACTCTTCGTAGATCACGTCGTCCATGCGGCTGCCGGTTTCGATCAGCGCGGTGCCGATGATCGTCAGCGAGCCGCCTTCCTCGATGTTGCGCGCCGCGCCGAAGAAGCGCTTCGGACGCTGCAGCGCGTTCGCGTCGACACCGCCCGTCAGCACCTTGCCCGACGCCGGGATCACGGTGTTGTACGCACGCGCGAGACGCGTGATCGAGTCGAGCAGAATCACGACGTCGTGCTTCATTTCGACGAGGCGCTTCGCCTTCTCGATCACCATTTCGGCGACCTGGACGTGGCGCGTGGCCGGTTCGTCGAACGTCGACGCGATCACTTCGCCGGCGACCGAGCGCTGCATTTCGGTCACTTCTTCCGGACGCTCGTCGATCAGCAGCACGAACAGGATCACGTCCGGGTGGTTCTGCTTGATCGCGTGCGCGATGTGCTGGAGCATCACGGTCTTGCCCGACTTCGGCGACGCGACGAGCAGGCCGCGCTGGCCCTTGCCGATCGGCGCGATCATGTCGATGATGCGGCCCGTGACGTTTTCCTCGCCGCGCATTTCGCGTTCGAGCGAGAGCGGCTTGTTCGGGTGCAGCGGCGTGAGGTTCTCGAACATGATCTTGTGTTTCGAGGCCTCGGGCGGCTGCCCGTTGACTTTGTCGACCTTCACCAGCGCGAAGTAGCGCTCGCCGTCCTTCGGCGTGCGGACTTCACCTTCGATGGTGTCGCCGGTGTGCAGGTTGAAGCGGCGGATCTGCGACGGGCTGATATAGATGTCGTCGGTGCTCGCGAGGTACGACATTTCCGGCGAGCGCAGGAAGCCGAAGCCGTCCGGCAGCACTTCGAGCGTACCGTCGCCGAAGATCGTCTCTCCCGTCTTGGCGCGCTTTTTGAGAATGGCGAACATCAGCTCCTGCTTGCGCAGGCGGTTCGCGTTTTCGATCTCCAGGCCATTGGCCATTTCGATCAGTTCGGAGACGTGCAGAGACTTGAGCTCGGATAAATGCATACGGAGAACCCGCCAGGGAGGAGATGCGACGAAAGAAAATAAGGGAGGAGGGCGAGCGGAAGCGCTCAGAGACTTAAATGCGTCTTGTCGACGTTTTTTAATTCTAGCATAGCCCGATTCGCGCTTGAGCGAGCGATCGGCGGCTTGACAACGGACGTGTTGCCGACTGACAACACGTCCGCGGAACTGCCGGTATTACAGGTGGCTGTCCAGGAACGCGGTGAGCTGCGACTTCGACAGCGCGCCGACCTTCTGTGCGGCGGCCGCGCCGTTCTTGAACAGGATCAGCGTCGGGATGCCGCGCACGCCGAATTTCGCGGGCGTGGCCTGGTTGTCGTCGACGTTGATCTTCGCGATCTGCAGCTTGTCGCCGTAGTCCTTCGCGACTTCGTCGAGGATCGGGGCGATCATCTTGCACGGGCCGCACCATTCGGCCCAGAAATCGACGAGCACGGGCTTGTCGGACTTGACGACGTCCTGTTCGAACGATGCGTCGCTGATGTGTTTGATCTGTTCGCTCATTGGGTCAATACCTCTTACGGTTCGGGGACTGCCTGCTTGCGCGTTGCGGCGTACCGGCCGCCGTAGGCTGCCGGCCGCTGCGGCAGGTCACTCCGCCTTTCCGGAAAGGAGGGGCGTAAGCGCTGCATCCGCGGCTCGCGGGTCGTTCGGGCGTCATATTAGCCTAAATTGCTATCTGCTGCGGGCGGCGATAGTAGCCGCTACGCGAGTAGGGGTACGACGCGACGTTCGACCGTTGTGCCATGCAGGTGGAGGCCGGTCCGCCAATTACAAGGGGCGGGCCGCATGCGGCGTGTCCGAATGGACGACGCGCCGGTTTGCCCGGCGAGATTCGCATTGATGCGAACAAACGGTCGCATTCGTCCGGAAGCGGTGATAGAATATGCCGTGACGGGCCTCCTCGCATGGTGGGGCGGTGAACCTGGTCAGGTCGGGAACGAAGCAGCCACAATCGTTTTCCGCCAGTGCCGAGGGTTGGGCTCGTCACCTTCCTTCTCGCCCCGTTCGCAGGGCGTTTTTTATTTCTGCATTACACTCCGTTCGACCTGCGCCTTGCCCGTGTTCCGCACCGTTTCGCGTGTCGGCGCGACGCAGCGTTACTGATACAATTTCCCGATGACCTATCAAGTTCTCGCACGCAAGTGGCGTCCGAAGGATTTCGCTTCGCTCGTCGGCCAGGAGCACGTCGTCAGGGCGCTTACGCACGCGCTCGACGGCGGGCGTCTCCATCACGCCTATCTGTTTACCGGAACCCGCGGTGTCGGCAAGACGACGCTGTCGCGGATCTTCGCGAAGGCGCTCAACTGTGAAACCGGCGTCACGTCGCAGCCGTGCGGCGTGTGTCGCGCCTGTCGCGAGATCGACGAGGGCCGTTTCGTCGATTACGTCGAGATGGACGCGGCGAGCAACCGCGGCGTCGACGAGATGGCCGCGCTGCTCGAGCGCGCGGTGTACGCGCCCGTCGATGCGCGCTTCAAGGTCTACATGATCGACGAAGTGCACATGCTGACGAACCACGCGTTCAACGCGATGCTGAAGACGCTCGAAGAGCCGCCGCCGCACGTCAAGTTCATCCTCGCGACGACCGATCCGCAGAAAATCCCCGTCACCGTGCTGTCGCGCTGCCTGCAGTTCAACCTGAAGCAGATGCCGGCCGGGCACATCGTGTCGCATCTCGAGCGGATCCTCGGCGAAGAGCAGATCACGTTCGAGCTGCAGGCGCTGCGCCTGCTCGCGCGCGCCGCGCAGGGCAGCATGCGCGACGCGCTGTCGCTGACCGACCAGGCGATCGCCTATTCGGCGAACGAGGTGACCGAGTCGGCGGTGTCGGGCATGCTTGGCGCGCTCGACCAGACTTACATGGTGCGCCTGCTCGACGCGCTCGCGGCCGGCAACGGCCCGGAAATCCTCGCGATTGCCGACGAGATGTCGCTGCGCAGCCTGTCGTTCTCGACCGCGCTGCAGGATCTCGCGAGCCTGCTGCACCGGATCGCGTGGGCGCAGTTCGCGCCGGGCTCGGTGCTCGACGAATGGCCGGAAGCGGCCGACCTGCGCCGTTTCGCGGAGACGCTGAGCCCCGAGCAGGTGCAATTGTTCTATCAGATCGCGACGGTTGGGCGCGCCGAGCTCGGCCTGGCGCCGGACGAATACGCCGGCTTCACGATGACGCTGCTGCGGATGCTCGCGTTCGAGCCGGCCGCTGGCGCCGGCAGTGCGTCGGCCGGTCAGCCGTCCGTGCCGCCGCGTGCGGTGCCGGCTCCGCGCGCTGCTGCGGCGAAGCCGGTAGCTGCCGCAGCACGGCCGCAAGCCGCGGCGCCGGCTGCGCCTGTTGCGCCTGTTGCGCCGGTCGCGCGTTCGGGGCCGGCGCAGTCCAGTGACGAAGCCGCCCGGCCGGTCACCAAGCCGGCGGTCGTTTCGGCACCGGCGGAAGCACCCGTTTCGGCGCCCGAAAAGGCAGCTCCGGCACCGGTCGCGGCCGACGTTCAAGCGATCGAGCCGCCGCAGCCGGAGGAGAAGGCTGCGCCCGCCGGCGACGCGCCGCCTCCCGCCCGCAAGGAACCCGAGCCGCCTGCCGTTGCCGCCGCGCAGCGAAACGACGAACCGGTGCCGCAGCCCGCACCGGCGCCGCGCGCCGCGTCGCCCGAGCCGGCCGCCGCCCGTCCGGCGGCGCGCGCGGGCGGTGCCGCCGCCGCGCTCGACGTGCTGCGCAATGCAGGGATGCGCGTGTCGTCGGACCGCGGGCGCGCAGGCGCGGCAGCGAAGCCGGCGGCGGCCCAGCCGGCCGCCGAAAAACCGGCCGCGCCGCGTCCCGCCGTTCAGGTGCCGACGCCGCGTGCCGCTGCGCGTGCGCCGCAAGCAGCCGATTCGCGCCAGCCGTCGCCGCCGTGGGAAGACATCCCGCCGGACGACTACGTACCGCTCAGCGCCGACGAGATGTTCGGCGGTTCCGACGACGGCTTCGTGCCGGTGTTCGACAGCGGTCCCGACGATGTGCGCGTGACGCCGAAGCAGGCGGAAGCCCGTCCGGCCGCGCCGATCGACACGCGCCCGTTGCCGCCGGCGATCGCGCTCGATGCGATCGGCTTCGACGGCGAATGGCCGGCGCTCGCCGCGCGGCTGCCGCTGAAGGGCGTCGCGTACCAGCTTGCGTTCAACAGCGAACTGACGGCCGTCGATGCGAGCGCATTGAAATTGTCGGTGCCGGTGCCGCAGTATGCGGACGCCGCGCAGGTGGCGAAGCTGAAGGCCGCACTGGCCGATGCGCTCGGCAAGCCGGTCGAGGTGAGCGTCGAGGTCGGGCCCGCCCGGCGCACCGCGGCGGCGCTCGATGCGGCCGCGCGCGCGGCACGCCAGCGCGAAGCCGAGCAGGAGATTCACGGCGATCCGTTCGTCCAGCAGCTCGTGCGCGACTTCGGTGCGCGCATCGTCGAGGGCTCGGTGCGCCCGCTCGCCGATTCGGCGCCGGACGGCGCGCCGCCTACGCTGCATTGAACTGACCGCCCCGCGACAGGCACAATCACGCCCCGCACACATTGGCCGGCACGCGCCGCGTGCCGGTTTTCACACGATCAAGAAGGAGTATTCCCATGTTGAAAGGCAACCTCGCCGGACTGATGAAGCAAGCGCAGCAAATGCAGGAAAACATGAAGAAGATGCAGGAGCAGCTTGCGCTGATCGAGGTCGAAGGGCAGTCGGGCGCCGGCCTCGTCAAGGTGACGATGACGTGCCGCAACGAAGTGCGCCGCGTGTCGATCGACCCGAGCCTGCTCGCGGACGACAAGGACATGCTCGAGGATCTCGTCGCCGCTGCGTTCAACGACGCGGTGCGCAAGGCCGAAGCCACGTCGCAGGAAAAGATGAGCGGCATGACGTCGGGCCTGCCGCTGCCCCCGGGCTTCAAGCTGCCGTTCTGAGCGCCGCGTCCTTGCCACCGTTTGCCGCCGTATGAAACAGCCGTCCGCCTTGTCCGCTCTCGTCGAAGCGTTGCGCGTGCTGCCCGGCGTCGGGCCGAAATCCGCGCAGCGCATGGCGGTTCACCTGATGCAGCACGACCGCGAGGGCGCGGAGCGGCTCGGCCGGTCACTGCTGTTCGCAACCGAGCACCTGCAGCACTGCGAGAAGTGCAACACGTTCACCGAAGCGCAGATCTGCGAGGTCTGCAGCGACGAGGAGCGTGATCCGACGCTGCTGTGCGTCGTCGAGACGCCTGCCGACCAGATCATGCTCGAGCAGACGATGACCTACCGCGGGCTGTATTTCGTGCTGATGGGGCGACTGAGCCCGCTCGACGGAATCGGCCCGAAGGAAATCCATTTCGACCGCCTCGTGCGGCGCGCATCCGACGGCGTCGTCAAGGAAGTCGTGCTCGCGACCAACTTCACGAACGAAGGCGAAGCCACCGCCCACTACCTCGGCCAGACGCTCAAGGCGCGCGGGCTGGCCGTCACGCGCCTTGCGCGCGGCGTGCCGGTGGGCGGCGAGCTCGAGTACGTCGACGCGGGCACCATCGCCCGCGCGATGCTCGACCGCCGCACGATGTAAGCCGGGCGCCGCCTGCCGGCGGCGCCGTTTCTCGTGGCAACGCATGCACGTGCCAGATGTAAACAGACCCTAGGAGACACATGAGCACCAGCCAGGGCCCGCTCGCGGGCGTCAAAGTGCTCGAATTCGGAACGCTGATCGCGGGACCGTTCGCGTCGCGGCTGTTCGCCGAATTCGGCGCGGAAGTGATCAAGATCGAGGATCCGAACGGCGGCGACCCGCTGCGCAAGTGGCGCAAGCTCCATCCGGAGCAGGGCGGCACGTCGCTGTGGTGGTCGGTGCAGGCGCGCAACAAGAAATCGGTCACGCTCAATCTGAAAGCCGACGCCGGCAAGGCGATCGCGCGGCAGCTCGCGAGCGAGGCCGACATCGTGATCGAGAATTTCCGTCCGGGCCTGCTCGAAAAGCTCGGGCTCGGCTACGACGTGCTGTCGGCCGACAATCCGGGCCTCGTGATGGTGCGCCTGTCCGGCTACGGGCAGACGGGCCCGTACCGCGACCGCCCCGGCTTCGGCGCGATAGCCGAATCGATGGGCGGGCTGCGCCACATCACCGGCTATCCGGATCTGCCGCCGCCGCGCATCGGGATCTCGATCGGCGATTCGATCGCCGCGCTGCACGGCGTGATCGGCGCGCTGATGGCGCTCCATCACCGCAAGGTCAACGGCGGCGCGGGGCAGGTGGTCGACGTTGCACTCTATGAAGCCGTCTTCAACATGATGGAAAGCGTGGTGCCCGAGTACGGCGTGTACGGGATGGTGCGCGAGCGCACCGGCGCGTCGCTGCCGGGCATCGTGCCGTCGAATACGTACGCGTGCCGCGACGGCAGCATCGTGATCGGCGGCAACAGCGATCCGATCTTCAAGCGGCTGATGAAGGCGATCGAGCGCGACGACCTCGCCGACGATCCCGCGCTCGCGCAAAACGACGGGCGGGTGCCGCGCACGCAGGAAATCGACGACGCGATCGCCGCGTGGCTCGCGCCGCGCACGATCGACGAGGCGCTCGTCGTGCTCAATGCGGCCGACGTGCCGGCCGGGCGCATCTACAGCGCGGCCGACATGTTCACCGATCCGCAGTTCGTCGCGCGCCAGATGATCCAGCGTTTCAAGCTGGCCGACGGTACGGACATTCCGCTGCCGAACATCACGCCGAAGCTGTCGGACACGCCGGGCGAAACGCGCTGGCTCGGTCCCGAGCTGGGCGAGCATACCGACGAGGTGCTGCGCGGCCTCGGCTACGACGCGCACGCGATTGCCGCGCTGCGCGAGGCGGGCGCGATCTGAGCGCAGCCGGCGTAGCGCTTTGCGCCGGGCCGCTCGACGAAGGGTTCCCCGACGAGATTTTCGGCGGGCGGAAAACCCGGCGGCCCGGTGTTTTCCCCAACGCGCGGAACGCCGCCGCGCAGTGCGGCGGCGCATCGCGTGCCCATGCGTATACCCGCCCGTCCACGGCGGCCGGACTGTCGCTCTCGCGCCATCTTTCCTCGGTTACAATCGCCGGATGCGAATCCTACTCAGCAACGACGACGGCTATCTCGCCCCCGGTCTCGCCGCGCTCAGCGAAGCGCTGCAGCCGCTGGCCGAGCTTACGGTGATCGCGCCCGAGCAGAACTGCAGCGGCGCGTCGAATTCCCTCACGTTGTCGCGGCCGCTGTCGGTGCAGCGCGCAGCGGGTACGGGTTTCTTCTACGTGAACGGCACGCCGACCGATTCGGTGCACGTCGCGCTGACGGGGATGGCCGACGCGCGGCCGGACATCGTCGTGTCCGGCATCAACAATGGCCAGAACATGGGCGAAGACACGCTCTATTCGGGGACAGTTGCGGCCGCCACCGAAGGCATCATGTTCGGCGTGCCGGCCATCGCGTTCTCGCTGGTCGACAAGGGCTGGGCCCATCTGGCCGACGCCGCGCGCGTCGCCGCGGAAATCGTCGAGCACTACCTCGCGCATCCGCTGCCGGGCAACCCGTTGCTGAACGTCAATATTCCGAACCTGCCGTACGACCAACTGAAGGGCTGGCAGGTCACGCGCCTCGGCAAGCGTCATCCGTCGCAGCCGGTGATTCGCCAGACCGACCCGCGCGGCGAGCCGATCTACTGGATCGGCGCCGCGGGCGACGCGCTGGACGCCAGCGAAGGCACCGATTTTCACGCCGTCGCAAACGGTTTCGTATCGATCACGCCGCTGCAGCTCGATCTCACGCATACGCAGATGCTGCCCGCGACGCGCGAATGGGCGCGCGCCGGAGGGCGGGCTTCATGAGCGGCGAGCGCGCGAAGCGGTTCCCGCTCGCGCTCGAAGATCTCAAACGAGCGCCACGCAAATCGGAAGGTCGGCCCGGCGAACGCCAAGCGGCGGGTGCGGTGCCTAAGGCCGCCGACAAACCCGCAGCCGTACTGAAACCGGTTGCGGTGAAGCCGGCCGCCGCGCGGGCGCCGCTGCCGGGTATCGCCGCCGCGAAGCCGGCGACCGCACCGAAGCCGACCGCGCTGAAACCCGCGCTGCCGAAGCCGGCTGCGCCGAGCATCGCGCCGGCCGGCGCGTTCGCGCTCACGTCGGAACGTGTGCGCGAGCGGATGGTCGAACGGCTGCGCGCGAACGGCGTGACCGATGCGCGCGTGCTGGACGCGATGGCCGCGGTGCCGCGCCACCTGTTCGTGGATCCCGGGCTCGCGACGCAGGCCTACGAGGATTCGGCGTTGCCGATCGGCCACCAGCAGACCATTTCAAAGCCGTCGGTCGTCGCGCGCATGATCGAGCTCGCGATGGCCGGCCGCACGCTCGAGCGCGTGCTCGAGATCGGCACGGGTTGCGGCTATCAGGCCGCCGTGCTGAGCCACGTGGCACGCGACGTGTATTCGATTGAACGCATCAAGCCGCTCTACGAGCGCGCGAAGCTGAACCTGCGGCCGCTGCGCGTGCCGAACATCCGTCTGCATTACGGCGACGGGCGTGTCGGCCTGCCGTCCGCGGCCCCGTTCGACGCGATCGTGATCGCGGCGGCCGGGCTCGACGTGCCGCAGGCGCTGCTCGAGCAGCTCGCGATCGGCGGGCGGCTCGTCGCGCCGGTCGGCGCGCAGAGCGGACAGCACCAGGTGCTCACGCTCGTCGAGCGCGTCGCGCACGCGCAATGGCGAGAGTCCCGGCTTGATCGCGTTTTCTTTGTCCCTTTAAAATCCGGAGTGATTTGAAACCGATGAGTATGTTGCGCGCGATGCAAAACAACCGATCCAGGGAACCGCTCACGCTCGCCCAGCGCGCGATCTGTGTGGCTGCGTTCTCTACGCTACTGGCCGCCTGTGCGACGCGGCTCGACAACGCGCCCGTCGTCGACCGCTCCGGGTCGCTCGGTACGACCGCCGCCGCGCAGCCCGCGGCGCCGCTTCCGCCGGCGCCGCCGGGTTACTACCGGGTGAAGCCGGGCGACACGCTGTACCGGATCGCACTCGAAAACGGGCAGAACTATCGCGACATCGCGGCGTGGAACAATCTGGCGAACCCGAATCAGATCGAAGTCGACCAACTGCTGCGCGTGTCGCCGCAGGCCGGTGCCGCGGTCGCGGGTACGCAGGTCGCCGCGCCGATCGGAGGCGCCGCCGTTGCGACCGCGCCGCTCAGCAGCGGCCCCGCGACGCCGGCTGCCGGTACGTCGTCGTCGAGCGCGACGGCGCCTGCCGCGGCAGCCGCGTCGAGCGATACGGCGGCTGCTCCGAGCGGCCCCGTGACGTTCGCGTGGCCCGCGCGCGGCCCCGTGCTGAACGGGTTCGACGATGCGAAGAACAAGGGTGTCAATATCGGCGGGACGGCCGGCGAGGCCGTGAAGGCGGCGGCGGACGGCCGCGTCGTTTACTCCGGCAACGGTCTGCGTGGCTACGGCAACCTCATTATCATCAAACACGATGCAACTTACCTCACGGCGTATGCACACAATCGCTCTTTGATGGTAAAAGAGGGGGACGCGGTAACGAAGGGGCAGAAGATCGCCGAGATGGGTAACAGCGATGCCGACCGCGTGATGCTGCATTTCGAGGTTCGCCGGCAGGGTAAGCCTGTCGATCCGCTGAAGTATTTGCCGCCTCAATAACCGAGACGACCATGCCGAAATCGAAGCGCCACGAGCCGCAAGCCGAGTCTGAGAAGATCAGTCGTGCCACGCAAGCATCGGTGGGGCGAGTAGGTGCTTCGACGGACGACGAGGACGACGTCGCGGAAAACGAACGCGATCTCGAGGCGCGCGACGCCGACACGGACGGCGGCGACGACGAGCGCGAAGGCCGCCAGGAAGCCGCGCCCGACGTCGACGATTTCCGCACGCTGCTGCAGGCCGAGCTCACGGCCGACACGATCCAGCATTACCTGAACCGCATCAGCGTGAAGCCGCTGCTGACCGTCGAGGAAGAGCAGCGCTATTCTCGTCTGGCGAAGGCCGGCGAATTCGAGGCGCGGCAGGTGATGATCGAGCGCAATCTGCGTCTCGTCGTCAGTATCGCGAAGGGGTACCTGAACCGCGGCGTGCCGCTGCTCGACCTGATCGAGGAAGGCAATCTCGGCCTGATGCACGCGATCGAGAAATTCGACCCGACGCGCGGTTTCCGCTTCTCGACCTACGCGACGTGGTGGATCCGGCAGAGCATCGAGCGGGCGATCATGAACCAGGCCCGCACGGTGCGCCTGCCCGTGCACGTGATCCGCGAACTGAACCAGGTGCTGCGCGCGAAGCGCCATCTCGAAAAGAATTCGATGTCGACGGGCGAGGCGGCCGAGCGCCGCGAAGCCAGCATCGACGACATCGCCTATCTCACCGGCAAGACCGCCGAGGAAGTCACCGATATCCTCGCGCTCAACGAACACACGGCGTCGCTCGACGCGCCGCTCGATCTTGATCCCGCGAGCAGCCTGCTCGACCTGCTGCCCGACGACCAGAGCCAGTCGCCCGACGCCGAAGTGCAGCACCGCGAGCTCGAAACGCTGACGCGCGCGTGGCTGTCGCGGCTGTCCGACAAGCACCGGCATGTGATCGAGCGCCGCTTCGGCCTGAACCACATCGAACCGGCGACGCTCGAGGAGCTCGCCGACGAGATGGGGCTCACGCGCGAGCGCGTGCGGCAGATCCAGCAGGAGGCGCTGGTGCGCCTCAAGCGGTTCTTCGCCTCCAACGGCGTGCGCAAGGACGCCGTTCTGTAACCGATGACCCCAATCCTTGTTTTTGACATCGAGACGATTCCCGATGTCGACGGCATTCGCCGTCTGGAAGACCTGCCCGCGACGCTCGACGATGCGGCGGTGGCCGAACATGCGTTTGCCGCACGCCGCGAGAAGACCGGCGGCGATTTCCTGCCGCATCATCTGCAGCGAATCGCGGCGATCTCGTGCGTGTTTCGCGACAACAACGGTTTTCGCGTGCGCTCGCTCGGGACGCCGCAGGACAACGAAGCGACGTTGATCCAGTCGTTCTACCGCGTGATCGAGAAATACACGCCGCAGCTCGTGTCGTGGAACGGCGGCGGTTTCGATCTGCCGGTCCTCCATTACCGCGCGCTCGTGCACGGCATTCCCGCCACCCGCTACTGGGATCTCGGCGAGGACGACCGCGAATTCAAGTGGAACAACTACATCGCGCGCTATCACTCGCGGCATACCGACCTGATGGACGTGCTCGCGATGTATCAGGCGCGCGCGAACGCGCCGCTCGACGCGCTGGCGAAGCTGTGCGGTTTCCCGGGCAAGCTCGGGATGGACGGCAGCCAGGTATGGCCGGCGTTCCGCGACGGCCGGATCGACGAAATCCGCAACTATTGCGAAACCGACGTCGTCAATACGTACCTGCTGTATTGCCGGTTCCAGTTGATGCGCGGCGGCCTGACGCCGAGCGAGTACGCGGACGAGATCCTGCTCGTGAAGAACGCGCTCGCGCTGGAGCCGGCGCCGCACTGGGCTGAATACCTGGCCGGCTTCGACGCGTAGTGCGGGCAGGCCGCGCCGTAGCCGGCGCGATCAGCCGAGTTCGAGCAGCACCGGCTGGTGATCGGACGCGCGTACGTCGCCGTCGATCTCGCAGCGGATGACGCGCGGCAACAGCGTGTCGGTCACGAACACGAAGTCGCACGCGAGCGGGCCGTCCGACCATTGCACAGTGTCGTAGACGCCAGCGGTCGGCGGCGGCGTACGACCGGGATGCCGTGCGACCCACGCGTCCACGAAACCCGGTGCGTCGGCAATCGGCTCCAGGAAGCGCCGGTACGCATCGGCGCCGAATGCACTGTTGAAATCGCCGCAGACGATCGCACCGCGCGGTTGTCCGGTCGCGCTGAACGGCCCGTCGGCGGTTTCGGCGGGAGCGGGATGGTCAGCATGCGCGCAGGCTTCGCGATGCCGGTCGCGTAGCGCATCGACCTGCGCCAGCCGCTGGCGCGCCGAGTAATACTCCAGATGCGTGGTGACCACGCGCAACCACCCGAGGGGCGCCCGCAACGCGATATCGAGCGCGACGCGCGGCATCGACGGCGCGCCGGCGTCGGCTGGCCACGGCAGCGATTGGCGCAGCACGCGCCCGACCGGCAGCCGCGTCGCGATCGCGTTGCCGAACTGGCGGCGCGGTGCGCCCGGCCGGATGGCCGGCAGATCGGCGCCGATGGCGTCGACGATCGTATAGCCAGGCAGCAGCGCCGCGAGTTCGGCGAACTGGTCCGGCCCTGGCCGGCCGGGCAGTGCGTCGAAGCCGCGCGTGACTTCCTGCACGCACAGCACGTCGAAATCGCTCAACTGCCGGGCGGCGGCGATCGTGCGCGGGAGGTCGACGATGCCGTCCGCATCCCGACCCCATTGGATGTTCCAGTCGATCAATCGCATGGTCGAGTCTCCTTGGCTCGGTGCTGCGAGCAGAACCCGTGCCGCGGTGGGGCCGCGCCACGCATTGCGCGCGGCAGGTCGGCGCGCAACGGGCGCGCGGTTGTCAGCCGCTCACGCGCCACGCATCGCGCCACGTGCATCGGCGCTTGCGTGACGAAAGCGCGCGACGGGAGCCTTCGTCGTCTACAATCTCGCCTTCTTCAACGTTTGTCAGGAAAAGCTGGTGTCCGAAGCCGTCCCCACTTCTGCGCGCAAATCGAAAAACGCGCCCGTCGCGCCCGGGCCCGCCCCGGTTCTCGAGATCGAATCGCTCGACATGGAAGCGCGCGGTGTCGGCCGCACGATGACCGAGGACGGTCAGCCGGGCAAGGTGATCTTCGTCGAAGGCGCGCTGCCGGGCGAGCGCGTGACCTATTCGAGCTATCGCCGCAAGCCGAGCTACGAGCAGGCGACGGTTGTCGACATTCTGCGCCCGAGCGTGATGCGCACGCAGCCGAAGTGCGCATTCTTCGGCACCTGCGGCGGCTGCTCGATGCAGCATCTCGACATGCGTGCGCAGGTGGCGGTCAAGCAACGCGTGCTGGAAGACAATCTGTGGCACCTGGCGAAGCTGCGCGCGGAAACGATGTTCGCGCCGATCCACGGCCCGTCGTGGGGCTATCGCTACCGCGCGCGCCTGACTGTGCGCAACGTCGCGAAGAAAGGCGGCGTGCTCGTCGGCTTCCATGAGAAGAAGAGCAGCTACGTCGCCGACATGACGAGCTGCGAAGTGCTGCCGCCGCACGTGTCGGCGATGCTCGTGCCGCTGCGCCGGCTCGTCGAAGGGCTGTCGATTCGCGACCGGATGCCGCAGATCGAACTCGCGGTCGGCTCGGCCGTCACCGCGCTCGTGCTGCGCGTGCTGGAGCCGATCAACGCGGACGACGAAGCGCTGCTGCGCGCGTTCGCGGACGAGCACAACGTGCAGTTCTGGCTGCAGCCGAAGGGGCCGGACACGGTGACGCCGTTCTACCCGCTCGACGTATCGCTCGATTACACGCTGCCGGAATTCGGCATCCGCATGCCGTTCAAGCCGACCGACTTCACGCAGGTCAATCACCAGATCAACCGTGTGCTGGTGGGTCGTGCGCTGCGTCTGCTCGCGCCGTCGCGCGACGATCGCGTGCTCGACCTGTTCTGCGGGATCGGCAACTTCACGCTGCCGCTCGCGCGGCTGTCGCGCGAAGTGATGGGCATCGAGGGCAGCGACACGCTGACCACGCGTGCGCTCGCGAACGCCCGCGAGAACGGTGTCGACGGCCACACGACGTTCGCGTGCCGGAACCTGTTCGAGGTGACGGGCGACGATCTGCGCGCGCTCGGCGCATTCGACAAGTTCCTGATCGACCCGCCGCGCGAAGGCGCGCTCGCGGTGTCGAAGGCGCTGGCCGAGATCGCGCAGAGCGGTGAAGGTCCGCTGCCGAAGCGCATCGTCTACGTGTCGTGCAACCCGTCGACGCTCGCGCGCGATGCGGGGCTGCTCGTGCACGAAGCCGGTTATCGGCTGAAGGGCGCCGGGGTCGTGAACATGTTCCCGAATACGTCGCACGTCGAATCGATCGCGCTGTTCGAGCGCGACTGAGCCGGGCGGCGGACGTAAAAAAACCGGCCCGCGGGCCGGTTTTTCATGGTGCGTGCCGAACGTCAGTTGCGGTTGCCGCCGAAGATGCCGAGCAGCGCGAGCAGGTTCGTGAACACGTTGTACAGGTCGAGGTAGATCGCGAGCGTGGCCGAGATGTAGTTCGTCTCGCCGCCGTTCACGACGCGCTGGACGTCGAACAGCATGTAGGCCGAGAAGATCGCGATCGCGAGCACCGACACGGTGAGCATCAGCGCCGGCAGTTGCAGGAAGATGTTCGCGACCGACGCGAGCAGGATCACGATCACGCCCATGAACAGCCACTTGCCGAGCCCGGAAAAGTCGCGCTTGCTGACGGTGGCGATCGTCGCCATCGTGGCGAAGATGATGCCGGTGCCGCCGAACGCGAGCATGATCAGCGACGGGCCGTTCGAGAAGCCGAGGATGAAGCTCAGCAGCCGCGACAGCATCAGGCCCATGAAGAACGTGAAGCCGAGCAGCACGAACACGCCGGCCGCGCTGTTCTTGGTCCGCTCGATCGCGAACATGAAGCCGAACGCGATCGCGAAGAACGCGAGCAGGCTCATCATCGGGCTCGTGGCCGCGAACAGCGAGAAGCCCGTCGCGACGCCGACCCAGGCGCCCAGCACGGTCGGCACCATCGACAGCGCGAGCAGCCAGTACGTGTTCCGCAGCACGCGGTTGCGAACCTCGGCGGTGCTGACGGAACCGCCGCGGCCGAAATTGTACGGATAGTCGTTCATGGTTTCTCCTAACATTGAACGCGTGGGCGTCCGGGGCCGGTTCGGCGCACGCGATGTGCGGCGCAGCAAACCGGGGCAGCTATGGCTAAGATACGTTCCGTGCCCGGAGGTTTCAATGGCCCGGCGGAACTAAACATACGGATTCTGAACCTTTCATGCGTGTAAGGGTTCAATCGCAATGATACACGGGATCGTGCTACAATAGCGGATTCATTTGAACCTGTAACTTCTTAATTTTTTGGAGTTTTTATGGCAATCGAGCGCACCCTGTCGATCATCAAGCCGGATGCGGTGGCAAAGAACGTGATCGGCCAGATCTACAGCCGTTTCGAAGGCGCCGGCCTGAAGATCGTCGCATCGCGCATGGCGCACCTGTCGCGTGCTGACGCAGAGAAGTTCTACGCAGTTCACGCAGCGCGTCCGTTCTTCAAGGATCTCGTCGATTTCATGATCTCGGGCCCGGTGATGATCCAGGTTCTGGAAGGCGAAGGCGCGATCCTGAAGAACCGCGACCTGATGGGCGCGACGGATCCGAAGAAGGCGGAAAAGGGCACGATCCGCGCCGACTTCGCCGACAGCATCGACGCGAACGCCGTGCACGGCTCGGACGCTGCGGAAACGGCAGCGGTCGAAATCGCGTTCTTCTTCCCGGAAATGAACGTTTACTCGCGTTAAGCCCTGGCTGACAGCAAGTAGGCAGGATTCAGCGCACGCGGCAAGGCAGCACATCATGACGAGCGAAACTTCCGTCAATCTTCTCGACTTCGACGCCGAGGGTCTTGTCGCGTACTGCGGCAGCCTGGGTGAGAAGCCGTTCCGCGCCAAGCAGTTGCAGCGCTGGATCCACCAATACAACGCCGGCGATTTCGACGGCATGACCGATCTCGCGAAGTCCCTGAGGGAAAAACTCAAGGGCCGCGCATCGATCGTGATGCCGGACATCGCCAGCGATCACGTTTCCGCCGACGGCACGCGCAAGTGGCTGATCGACGTCGGAAACGGCAATGCGGTCGAAACCGTGTTCATCCCGGAAGAGACGCGCGGCACGCTGTGCGTGTCGTCGCAGGCCGGGTGTGCGGTGAACTGCCGCTTCTGTTCGACGGGCAAGCAGGGCTTCTCCCGCAACCTGTCGACAGCCGAAATCATCGGCCAGCTCCGGATGGCTGAATTTGCATTGCGAGCGTCGCTGGGCCGGGCGCCCGGACCGAACGGCAAGGCCGAACGGGTCGTCACCAACGTGGTGATGATGGGCATGGGCGAGCCGCTGCTGAATTACAGCGCGGTCGTGCCCGCGATGCGGCTGATGCTCGACGACAACGCATACGGCCTGTCGCGCCGTCGCGTCACGCTGTCGACGTCCGGCGTGGTGCCGATGATGGACCGCCTCGGCGCCGAGTTGCCTGTCGCGCTGGCCGTTTCGCTGCACGCGCCGAACGATGCGCTGCGCGACGAGCTGGTGCCGCTCAACAAGAAGTATCCGCTGCGCGAGCTGATGGCCGCGTGCCAGCGTTATCTGAAAGTCGCGCCGCGCGACTTCATTACATTCGAATACTGCATGCTCGACGGCGTCAACGACACCGAAGCGCATGCGCGCGAACTGCTGGCCGTCACGCGCGACGTGCCGTGCAAGTTCAACCTGATCCCGTTCAATCCGTTTCCGGAATCGGGCCTCATCCGCTCGAAGCCAGAGCAGATCAAGCGCTTCGCGCAGATCCTCATCGATGCGGGTGTCGTCACGACCGTGCGCAAGACGCGCGGCGACGACATCGATGCCGCGTGCGGACAGCTGGCCGGCGCGGTGAAGGATCGCACGCGCCTCGCGGAGCGGACGGGCGCAGCAGGAAAAATCATCGAAGTTCGGGCAGTTTGACGGGGACGCCGAGTCGGGGACGCCAAGTCGGGGACGCCAAGTTGGGGGCAGTTGGCCGGGGTGCCCGAACCCTTTGGCGGTGCAACACGCGAATAGCGATCGGTCGCGGCGCCTCGGCGCCGCGCATGGTATGAACCGTAGCGGGTGCCGGCCGGCAGGAGCCGGCGGCAGCCGCCAGTGAAGAAGAATCGACGCGAGGACAAGGATGAGTGAGCCGCAGCCGTCTAACGGCGCAGAGACGAATGCCGCGAAGCCGGCACCGGCGGGACTGGAAACGCTGGCCGCGGTCGGCAGCCGCCTGGCGCAGCTTCGGGAGACGAAGGGCTGGTCGGTCGACGACGTGTCGGCGCGACTCAAGGTCGCACCGCAAAAGCTCCGGGCGCTCGAGGCCGGCGACATCAGCCATTTGCCCGGCGTGACGTTCGCGCTCGGTGTCGTGCGCAGCTACGCGAAGATGCTCGGCGTCGATCCGGAACCGTTCGCGCAGGCGCTGCGCCGCGAGCGCGGGGTGCCGGAAGTCGACCTGTCGATGCCGGCGTCGTCGGGCACGGATCTGCCGCGCGGCCGCGTGTCGATTCCGCTCGGCGGTTCGTCGCGCCACCATCCGTGGCTGTGGGGAACGGGGATCGTCATCGTCGCGGTGGTCGCCGTACTGATGTGGCACACTGGCGGCGATTCGTCGGGCCTGCTCGCGCGCTTCAAGGGCGGCGACGCCGGACATGCGTCGGCGGCGAGCGCGGCGGCATCGTCGTCCGCCGAAGAAGCGGCGACGAACGGCGCGTCGACGGCGGTCGCGAATGAGGTTCCGGCCCCGGCCGCTGCATCGGCTGCACCGGCGCAGACAATCGCATCGGCCGTTCCGGCGCCGGCGGCCCCGGTCGCGACGGCGGCTGCGTCGCAGCCCGTTGCGGCAACGGCGGCGGCAAGCACGGCGGCGCCGGCCCAGCCGGCGAGCGTCGTGGTGGCGGCAGGCCAGTCGATGGTCGAACTGAAGGTCAAGCAGGATTGCTGGTTCAGCGTGCGCGACAAGAACGGCAAGGAGCTGTTCTCGGCGCTGGTGCGCGCCGGCGAAACGAAGCAGGTTGCCGGTGACGGGCCGTTCAAGGTCACGATCGGCAACAAGGCCGGCCTCGACGCGGTTGCGTTCGACGGAAAACCGGTCGATCCGGCAAAATATTCGGCAGCGCGGGGTAACGTGGCGCGGTTCACGTTGCCCTGACGTCAAGCGCCGTGGCGAAGGCTTGCCGTCGATACCGGCAGGCCGTGAGGGCACGGCGCTTTTTCAATTCATGCGCCGCGTCGCGGCGCATTCCGCGTAAATGGATCTATCGATGCAATCCGAAGCTCAATCCCCACGCAGCAGTCAGATTTGTTCAACCGAGCCGGTGTTCGGCGGGCATCAGCCGCGCCGCGTATCGCATGCGGTGGATGTCCGCTGGGGCGGGCAACTCGTGACGATCGGCGGCGACGCGCCGGTGCGCGTGCAGTCGATGACGAATACCGATACGGCCGATGCGATCGGCACGGCGATCCAGATCAAGGAACTCGCGAACGCGGGCTCCGAACTGGTGCGCATCACGGTCAACACGCCCGAAGCCGCGGCCGCCGTGCCGGCGATTCGCGAGCAGCTCGACCGGATGGGCGTGACCGTGCCGCTCGTCGGCGATTTCCACTACAACGGCCACCTGCTGCTGCGCGACTACCCGGGCTGCGCGGAGTCGCTGTCGAAGTACCGGATCAACCCCGGTAACGTCGGCCAGGGCGCGAAGCGCGACACGCAGTTCGCGCAGATGATCGAGGCCGCGGCGAAGTACGACAAGCCGGTGCGGATCGGCGTGAACTGGGGCAGCCTCGACCAGGACCTGCTCGCGCGCATGATGGACGAGAACGGCGCGCGTGCGCAGCCGTGGGACGCGCAGAGCGTGATGTACGAGGCGCTGATTCAGTCGGCGATCGGCTCGGCGGAACGCGCGGTCGAGCTCGGCCTCGGCCGCGACCGCATCGTGCTGTCGTGCAAGGTCAGCGGCGTGCAGGACCTGATCGCCGTGTATCGCGAACTCGGCCGCCGCTGCGGCTTCGCGCTGCACCTCGGGCTGACCGAGGCCGGCATGGGCTCGAAGGGCATCGTCGCGTCGACGGCGGCGCTTGGCGTGCTGCTGCAGGAAGGGATCGGCGACACGATCCGCATCTCGCTGACGCCGGAACCGGGCGCGTCGCGCACGGGCGAGGTGATCGTCGGCCAGGAAATCCTGCAGACGATGGGCCTGCGCTCGTTCGCGCCGATGGTGATCGCGTGCCCGGGCTGCGGCCGCACGACGAGCACGCTGTTCCAGGAACTCGCGATGCAGATCCAGACGTATCTGCGCGAGCAGATGCCGGCGTGGCGCAAGGAATATCCGGGCGTCGAGAAGATGAACGTCGCGGTGATGGGCTGCATCGTCAACGGCCCGGGCGAATCGAAGCACGCGAACATCGGCATCAGCCTGCCGGGTTCGGGCGAGAACCCGGCCGCGCCCGTCTTCATCGACGGCGAGAAGGTCAAGACGCTGCGCGGCGAGCGGATCGCCGAGGAATTCCAGCAGATCGTCAGCGACTACGTCGCACGCAATTACGGCCGCACCGAGGCCCTGAACTAATTCGTCCACACACACGAACGATGACTGAACAGAAACGCAAGATCGAGAAGCTCACCGGCGTCAAAGGCATGAACGACATCCTTCCGCAGGATGCCGGCCTGTGGGAATTCTTCGAAGCTACCGTGAAATCGCTGCTGCGCGCGTACGGCTACCAGAACATCCGCACGCCGATCGTCGAACACACGCAGCTGTTCACGCGCGGCATCGGCGAAGTCACGGACATCGTCGAGAAGGAGATGTACAGCTTCACCGACGCGCTGAACGGCGAGAACCTGACGATGCGTCCGGAAAACACCGCGGCCGTCGTGCGTGCGTCGATCGAGCACAACATGCTGTACGACGGCCCGAAGCGCCTGTGGTACATCGGCCCGATGTTCCGTCACGAGCGTCCGCAGCGCGGCCGCTATCGCCAGTTCCACCAGGTCGGCGTCGAGGCGCTCGGCTTCGCGGGCCCCGATGCGGATGCCGAGATCATCATGATGTGCCAGCGCCTGTGGGACGACCTCGGCCTGACCGGCATCAAGCTCGAGATCAACTCGCTCGGCCTCGCCGAGGAGCGCGCCGCGCACCGCGTCGAGTTGATCAAGTACCTCGAGCAGTTCGCCGACGTGCTCGACGAGGACGCGAAGCGCCGCCTGTATACGAACCCGCTGCGCGTGCTCGACACGAAGAATCCCGCGCTGCAGGACATCGCGCAGAACGCACCGAAGCTGATCGACTTCCTCGGCGACGAATCGCGCGCGCACTTCGAAGGGCTGCAGCGCCTGCTGCTCGCGAACAACATTCCGTTCAAGATCAATCCGCGTCTCGTGCGCGGCCTCGATTACTACAACCTGACCGTGTTCGAGTGGGTGACCGACAAGCTCGGCGCGCAGGGCACGGTCGCGGCTGGCGGCCGCTACGATCCGCTGATCGAGCAGCTCGGCGGCAAGCCGACCGCCGCGTGCGGCTGGGCGATGGGCATCGAGCGGATCCTCGAGCTGCTGAAGGAAGAAGATCTCGCGCCCGAGCAGGAAGGCGTCGACGTGTACGTCGTGCACCAGGGCGAGACCGCGCGCGAACAGGCGTTCATCGCGGCCGAGCGCCTGCGCGACACGGGCCTCGACGTGATCTTCCACTGCAGCGCCGACGGCGCGCCGGCGAGCTTCAAGTCGCAGATGAAGCGGGCCGATGCGAGCGGCGCCGCGTTCGCGGTGATCTTCGGCGAAGAAGAGGTCGCGAACGGCACGGTGGGCGTGAAAGCGTTGCGCGGCGTGGGTGCGGAAGGGGAAAAGAACGTTCAGCAGACCGTACCGGTCGAAAGCTTGACCGAATTCCTAATCAATGCGATGGTTGCATCCGCCGAAGACGGCGACGACTGATCGCGCTGGCATCCGCTCGACAAGAAAAGCCTGAACAGGAAGAAGGAATCGCTCGCCGATGAGTTATCACGACGAACAAGAATCGATTGAAAGTCTCAAGGCGTGGTGGGCCCGCTGGGGTAACCTCACCACGTGGATCGTGCTCGCGGCGCTTGTCGTCGCGGCCGGTTTCAACGGCTGGAACTACTGGCAGCGCCGTCAGGCTGCCGAGGCGTCCGGGCTGTACGAGCAGGTCCAGAAGGCCGCCGCCGCGAACGACAAGGCGACGATGGCCCGCGCGGCCGCTGACATGGAAGACAAGTTCGGCAGCACGCCGTATGCGCAGATGACGGCGCTCGCGGCCGCGAAGACGCTGTACGCGGCCGGCGACGCGGCAGGCGCGAAGGCGCAGCTGCAATGGGCCGTCGATCACGCCAAGGACGACGAGTACAAGCAGATCGCGAAGCTGCGTCTCGCGTCGCTGCTGCTCGACGAGAAGGCGTACGATGCGGGCCTCGCGCTGCTGTCGGGTACGCCGGTCGATGCATTCAAGGGCCTCGTGGCCGATCGTCGCGGCGATCTGCTTGCCGCGCAAGGCAAGACCGACGATGCGCGCGCGGCTTACAAGCTCGCGCTCGACGGCCTGTCGAAGGACGACCAGTCCGCGCGCCAGCTCGTGCAGTTCAAGCTGGACGCGCTCGGCGGCTGAATCCCGGTCCCCTCAACCTCTTAACTCTGCTTCGCTAACCGATGAATTTGCTGAAACGTTACGCTGTGCCCGTTGCCTGCGCGGCGGCTGTCCTCGCTTTGGCGGCTTGCTCGTCGTCGAAGGACGCGCGCCGCGTGCCGACGCCGCTCACCGAGTTCAAGCCCGTCATGGACGTGCAACAGGTCTGGAAGGCGAGCGTCGGCAAGGGCGGACGCTACCTGTTTTCGCCGGTGGCCGTGGGCGACGCCGTCTATGCGGCGGGCGAAAACGGTTCGGTCGAGAAGATCGACGCGAAGACGGGCCAGACGCTGTGGCGTTCGAAGGTCGGTTCCGACCTGTCGGCCGGTGTCGGCAGCGACGGCAACCTGACCGCGGTCGGTGCGCTGAAGGGCGGCGTGTTCGTGCTGGGCCCGGACGGCAAGCAGCTGTGGAAGACCAGCGTGCAGGGCGAGATCTTCTCGCCGCCGCTCGTCGGCAACGGCCTCGTGGTCGTCCGCACGATCGACGGCCAGGTGATCGCGTTCAACGCGCAGACGGGCGAGCAGAAGTGGAACTACCGCAACCGTGCGGTGCCGCTGAACCTGCGCGTGTCGGCCGGCATGACGTTCGCGGGCGACGCGGCCGTGCTCGCGGGCTTCCCGGGCGGCGGTCTGGTCGCGATCAACCTGCAGACGGGCGAGCCGTTCTGGCAGACCCCGGTGTCGTTCCCGAAGGGCGTGACCGAAGTCGAGCGCATCAACGACGTCAGCGGTCCGCCGACGCTCGTGGGCGCGCAAGCCTGCGCGGTGACGTTCCAGGGTCAGCTTGGCTGCTTCGATGCGAACTCGGGCCGGCCGCTGTGGGAAAAGCCGTTCTCGAGCCGCAGCGGCCTCGCGCAGGACGATTCGGTGGTCGCCGGCGGTGACGACTGGTCGGTCGTCACTGCGTACGACGCGGCCACGGGCAACCAGCTCTGGCGCAACGACAAGCTGAAGAGCCGTGACGTCGGCGTGCCGTACCTGCTCGGGCACGCGGTCGTGATGGGCGATTACCAGGGCTTCGTGCACTTCCTGTCGCGCGAAGACGGCAGCTTCATCGCGCGGATGAAGACCGACGGCAGCGCGATCACGGCGGCGCCGGTCCTCGCGGGCAATACGCTCGTCGTGCAGACGAAGGACGGCGGCCTGTACGGGTTCCGCCCGCGCTGACACGCAGGAAACCGGTGCGGCCGTGGCGCGGCGGGCAGGTCCCGCGCGCCGCGGTCGCGCGACTTGAAGGCGGCCGGCGTTCCCGGCCGCTCGGTATTTGAAAGGCAGTACGAGACGAAAGACGACGGCGCGCAACGCGCGCCGGGCGCGCGCATCCGGCGCGGCGCGAATTCGTGATATTTTCATTCAGCGCAGCCGCCCGCAGCAGCGGGCCTCCCGCTGCTGCGCATCACCGTAGAAAACACAGATGAAACCGGTCATTGCCCTCGTTGGGCGCCCCAATGTGGGGAAATCCACGCTGTTCAACCGGCTCACGCGCTCGCGCGATGCGCTGGTCGCCGACTTGCCGGGCCTCACGCGCGATCGCCATTACGGCGAAGGGCGCGTCGGCGAACGACCGTACCTGGTCGTCGATACCGGCGGCTTCGAGCCCGTCGCGAAGGACGGCATCCTGCACGAAATGGCGCGCCAGACGCGGCAGGCCGTCGAGGAAGCCGACGTCGTCGTGTTCATCGTCGACGGCCGTAACGGACTCGCGCCGCAGGACAAGTCGATCGCCGACTACCTGCGCAAGACCGGCCGGCCGATCTTCCTCGTCGTCAACAAGGCCGAGGGGATGAAGTACACCGCGGTCGCGACGGACTTCTACGAGCTCGGGCTCGGCGACCCGCGCGCGATCTCGGCCGCGCACGGCGACGGCGTGACCGACATGATCAACGAGGCGCTGGAAGTCGCGTATGCGGGCCAGCCCGAGGAAGCGGACGAGGACGATCCGTCGCGCGGCATCAAGATCGCGATTGTCGGCCGCCCGAACGTCGGCAAGTCGACGCTCGTCAACGCGCTGATCGGCGAGGACCGCGTGATCGCGTTCGACATGCCGGGCACGACGCGCGACTCGATCTACGTCGACTTCGAGCGTAACGGCAAGAAATACACGCTGATCGACACGGCCGGCCTGCGACGCCGCGGCAAGGTGTTCGAGGCGATCGAGAAGTTCTCGGTCGTGAAGACGCTGCAGTCGATCTCCGACGCGAACGTCGTCATTCTTCTGCTGGATGCGCAGCAGGACATTTCCGACCAGGACGCGCACATCGCCGGCTTCGTCGTCGAGCAGGGCCGCGCGCTCGTGATCGGCGTCAACAAGTGGGACGGCCTCGACGATCACGCGCGCGACCGTGCGAAAGCGGATTTGACCCGCAAGCTGAAATTCCTCGACTTCGCGAAATCGCACTTCATTTCGGCCGCGAAGAAAACGGGTATCGGCACGCTGATGCGCTCGGTCGACGACGCGTACGCGGCGGCGATGGCGAAGCTGCCGACGCCGAAGCTCACGCGCGCGCTGATCGACGCCGTCGAATTCCAGCAGCCGCGCCGTCGCGGCCCGGTGCGTCCGAAGCTGCGCTATGCGCACCAGGGCGGCCAGAATCCGCCGATCATCGTGATCCACGGCAACGCGCTCGACGCGGTGACGGAAACCTACAAGCGTTACCTCGAAAACCGATTCCGCGAAACTTTCTCGCTGACCGGGACTCCATTGCGCATAGAGTTCCGTTCGTCGAACAACCCGTACGCGGACAAGGGCTGAAGCACGCCGCGCAAGGCATCGGCCGCATGGCCAGTGGCCGGGCGGGGCAGGCAAAATCAGCTATAGTGTAGCGATTGGCGCCGGATCTCTTTTTCTTCGCCGCCAATCCAGATCAACCTGCAAAAAAAGATGGAGTACGCCATGAGCAACAAAGGGCAATTGTTACAAGACCCGTTTTTGAACGCACTGCGCAAAGAGCACGTTCCCGTTTCGATCTACCTCGTCAACGGCATCAAGCTTCAAGGGAACATTGAATCGTTCGACCAGTACGTCGTGTTGCTCCGTAATACGGTGACCCAGATGGTTTACAAGCACGCCATCTCGACGGTCGTGCCGGCGCGCCCGGTGAATTTCCACCCGGACGCGGAAGCCTCGTCCTAACCTATCGCAGCGGCCGGCATCCGGTCGCCGCGAGCGACCGATGCCAGCCGCCTTATCTTGACACCCGATAATTTGATCAACGCAGCGCTCGTCGGCATCGATTTCGGCAAGACCGATTTCGAAGCCAGTCTCGAAGAACTCAGTCTTCTCGCCTCCAGTGCGGGGGCCCGTCCCGCCGTCACCCTCACCGGTCGTCGCGCCAGTCCCGATGCCAAGATGTTCATCGGCAGCGGCAAAGCCGAAGAACTGCGGCTTGCCTGCGACGCGCACAACGTCGAAATCGTCATCTTCAACCACGCGTTGGCGCCCGCCCAGCAACGTAATCTGGAGCAGGCACTTAACAGGCGCGTGGTCGATCGCACGAGCCTCATCCTCGACATCTTCGCGCAGCGCGCCCGCAGCCACGAAGGCAAGCTGCAGGTCGAGCTCGCGCAGCTTCAATACCTGTCGACCCGGCTCATTCGCGCGTGGACCCACCTCGAGCGGCAAAAGGGCGGTATCGGCCTGCGCGGCCCCGGCGAAACCCAGCTCGAAACCGACCGCCGGCTGATCGGCGAACGCATCAAGATGCTGAAGTCGCGGCTCGACCGGCTGCGTCGCCAGCACAGCACGCAGCGCCGGCAGCGCGCGCGCAGCGGCACGATGTCGGTGTCGCTCGTCGGCTATACGAACGCGGGCAAGTCGACGCTGTTCAATGCGCTGACGAAAGCGCAGGCGTACGCGGCCGACCAACTGTTCGCGACGCTCGATACGACGTCGCGGCGCGTGTACCTCGGCGACGAGGTCGGCCAGATCGTCGTGTCCGATACGGTCGGGTTCATTCGTGAGCTGCCTCACCAGCTCGTCGCGGCGTTCCGCGCGACCCTCGAGGAAACGATCCACGCGGATCTGCTGCTGCATGTGGTCGATGCGTCGAGCGCGGTCCGGCTCGAGCAGATCGAGCAGGTCAACGGCGTGCTGCACGAGATCGGCGCGGACACGATCCGCCAGGTGCTGGTGTTCAACAAGATCGACGCCGTGCCCGAGCTGGCGGCCCGCGGCGACGCGGTCGAGCGGGACGAGTATGGTAATATTTCGCGCGTCTTTTTGAGCGCGCGCACCGGTCAGGGTCTCGATACGTTGCGTGCCGCCATCGCCGAAATCGCCTCCGCGGAACATCTCTCCAGCGCGACGTTGTCCGACGCGCTCGATGGCACGTCCGCTGAACCGCACGAAGACCACACGATTTCCGAACACGGGCGCTAACCGGTCCCGGCCGGTTCGCCGGCGTCCAATCTGGTGAACAAACTCTGGTGAACGAATACAACGAGCGGAGTACCTGGCGGCGGATGCGCGCCTTGCTGTCGATCAACGATCCCCGCTGGGGACGCGGCGAAGGCAATGGCAAGGACGGATCCCGCCCCCGCGCGAACGAATCGAAGCGTCCGCAAGGCGGCGACGGCGACGGTCCGCCCGATCTCGACGAGATGTGGCGCAACTTCAACCGGCGCCTGAGCGGCCTGTTCGGCGGCAAGGGCGGCAACGGCTTCCGTCCCGACAACGGCCGGGCCGCCCGGGTCGGCGTCGGCATCGTGATCGGCGTGCTGGTCGCGGTGTATGCGGGCAGCGGGCTGTTCGTCGTGCAGGGCGGCCAGACGGGCGTCGTGCTGCAGTTCGGCAAGCTGTCGGGCACGGTCGGCCAGGGCGTGCACTGGCGCGCGCCGTATCCGTTCGCGTCGCATGAGATCGTCGACACGTCGCAGGTCCGCTCGATCGAGATCGGCCGCAACAACGTCGTGCGCCTCGCGAACGTGAAGGAAGCCGCGATGCTGACGCGCGATGCCGATATCGTCGACGTGCGCTTCATCGTCCAGTACCGGATCCGTTCCGCCACCGATTACCTGTTCCGCAGCGTCGATCCCGAGCGCAGCGTGTCGCAGGCCGCGCAGGCCGCGGTGCGCGCGATCGTCGGCACGCGCAGCGCGGCCGACATGCTGAATCAGGATCGCGATGCGCTGCGCGAGCAGCTTTCCACCGCGATCCAGCGCGATCTCGACCGCTACCAGTCGGGGCTCGAGGTGACGGCCGTCACGATGCAGAGCGTCGCGGCGCCCGAGCAGACCCAGGCCGCGTACGCCGAAGTCGCGAAGGCGCGCGACGAGCGCGAGGCCGCGAAGCGCGCCGCGCAGGCGTATGCGAGCGACCTGCTGCCGAAGGCGCAGGGCGATGCGGCGAAGCTCGTCGACGAAGCGAAGGCGTATGCCGATCGCGTGGTCACGGAAGCCGAGGGCGACGCGGACCGCTTCAAGCAGGTCTATGCGCAGTACTCGAAGGCGCCCGCGGTCATCCGCGAGCGGATGTACCTCGAGACGATGCAGGAAATCTATTCGAACGCGACGAAGGTGTTCGTCGGCAACAAGGGCGGCAACAGCGTCGTGTACCTGCCGCTCGACAAGCTCGTCGAGCAGGGGCGGCAAAACGCCGCGGCGTCGACCGGCGCGTCCGCGCCCGATGCGGCGTCGGCACCGGCGGCCACGGCGCCGGCCGCAGCCGCGCCGGCGAGCGCCGCACCGGCCGCCACGGCGTCGGGTGTCGACGTGCTGCGATCGCGTGAAGCGTTTCGCAGCCGGTCGCGTGAAGACGATACGAAGTAACGGGGAGCGCAGAACATGAACCGAATCATTGCGCTCGTCGTCGCAATCGTGATCGTTGCCTTCGCGGCGTCGTCGACGGTCCTCACCGTCGATCCGCGCCATGCGGCCGTGCTGTCGGGTCGCGACGGCGCGCAGCCCGAGCTCGCGGGCCCCGGCGTCCATTTCAAGCTGCCGCCGCCGTTGCAGACGGCCACGCTGATCGACACGCGCGTGCAGTCGCTCGAGTCGTCCGATCCGCTGCAGCTGGCGACCGAGGACAAGCACGACCTGCTCGTCGCGTATGCGGTGAAGTACCGGATCAGCGATCCGATGAAATATTTCACCGCGACGGGCGGCGATCCGGCGGCGGCGGCCGACCGGCTGTCCGGCGCGCTGAAGGGCGCGCTCGGCGACGCATTCGGCAAGCGCGCGCTCGACGACGCCCTCGGCGGTCAGCGCGCGATCGCCGATGCGGCGCGCGATGCGGCGAAGGCGCAAGCGTCCGGTTTCGGCGTCGACGTGGTCGACGTGCAGCTGACACGTGTCGACCTGCCGGCCGCGCAGACGGACGCCGTCTATCAGCGGATGATCGGCGCGTTGCGCGATCAGGCGGCCCAGGTGCGTGCGCAAGGCGCGGCCGACGTCGAGCAGATCAAGGCCGACGCCGAACGCGAGCAGCAGGCCGTGCTCGCGAACGCGTACAAGTCCGCGCAGACGATCAAGGGCGAGGGCGATGCGAAGGCCGCGACGATCGCCGCCGACGCGTTCGGCCGCGATCCGCAGTTCTATCAGTTCTACGCGAGCCTGCAGGCGTACCGGAACACGTTCAAGCGCAACGACATCATCGTCGTCGATCCCGACAGCGAGTTCTTCCGCTTCATGCGCAGCCCGACGGGCGGTGCCGCACCGGCGGCGCCTGCTCCCCGCAAACATTGACCTTGGGGCGCCGCGTCGAGCGGCGCCGTCGCTCGCATGGACCTGGCTGGCTCGTTGTTGCTCGCAGTAGCGCTGATGCTGATTATCGAGGGTGCATTCCCCTTCGTGTTTCCGTCCGCATGGCGCGACACGTTTCGTAGAATAGCGGAGCGACCGCCGCATCATATCCGGATCGGCGGGCTGATCGTGATGGTGCTCGGGCTCGTGCTGCTGTTGCTCGCGACCTGACCGGCACCCTGATCCGGACGGCGCATCCGCCGTTCGTTCCGCCCGATTTCGAAGTTCCGATTCAACTCGCGGCGCGCGTGACGCGCGCCATTTCCCGTCGTAGGACCGTACCGATGTCGACCTGGTTACTTCCCGAGAATATCGCCGACGTACTGCCGTCGGAAGCGCGCAAGATCGAGGAGCTGCGCCGCAGGCTGCTCGACCGCTTCCGTTCGTACGGCTACGAAATGGTGATGCCGCCGCTGCTCGAATATCTCGAGTCGCTGCTGACGAGCGGCGGCGCCGATCTGCGCCTGCGCACCTTCAAGCTGGTCGATCAGCTGTCGGGCCGCACGCTCGGCCTGCGCGCGGACATCACGCCGCAGGTCGCGCGGATCGACGCGCACCTGTTGAACCGTCAGGGCGTGACGCGCCTCTGCTACGCGGGCCACGTGATGCATACGCGTCCGCGCGGTCTGCACGCGACGCGCGAGCAGATCCAGATCGGCGCCGAAATCTACGGGCACGCCGGGCTCGAAGCCGATCTCGAGATCCAGCAACTGATGCTCGATGCGCTGCATCTGGCGGGCCTGTCGCGCATCCGTCTCGACCTCGGTCACGCGGGCGTGCTCGCGGCGCTGCTGGCGCGCGACGCGCAGGCTGCCGAGCGCGGCGAGTCGCTGTACGACGCGCTGTCGGGCAAGGACGTGCCGCTGCTGAACGAACTCACCGACGATCTCGGCGCCGATACGCGCGCCGCGCTGCGCGCGCTGCCGAATCTGTACGGCGACGCGAGCGTGCTCGCCGAGGCGCGCACGCGCCTGCCGGTGCTGCCCGAAATCACGCGGGCGCTCGACGATCTCGCGCAGCTTGCGTCGCAGGCGAAGGGCGTCGAAGTCGCGATCGATCTCGCCGACCTGCGCGGCTACGCGTACCACAGCGGCGCGATGTTCAGCGCCTACGTCGACGGCGTGCCGAACGCGATCGCGCGCGGCGGCCGTTACGACCACGTGGGGCAGGCCTATGGTCGTGCCCGTCCGGCGACCGGCTTCTCGCTGGACCTGCGCGAGCTCGCGCGGATCTCGCCGGTCGAGGCGCGCGGCACCGCGATTCTCGCGCCGTGGGCGCAGGACGACGCGCTGGGCGCGGCCGTCGCGGCGCTGCGCGATGCGGGCGAGGTCGTGATCCAGGCGCTGCCGGGCCATGACCACGTACTCGACGAGTTCGCGTGCGATCGCTCGCTCGTCGAGCGTAACGGCGCATGGGTGGTCGAACCCCGATAAAGAGGTGTTCGCGGGCCGTGCTTCGGCGTGCATATCGTTGAAGCGAAACGGAAAAATTCGGAAACGCCCGCGAACATAGGTAGAATACGTTTTTAACCAGCTAACGAATCAACATGTCTGCCAGCGCAGTGAACGTGACTCCCGGGCGCAATGTCGTCGTCGTGGGAACGCAATGGGGTGATGAAGGCAAGGGCAAGATCGTCGACTGGCTGACGGACCACGCTCAGGGCGTCGTGCGTTTCCAGGGCGGTCACAACGCCGGCCACACCCTCATCATCGGCGGCAAGAAAACGATCTTGCGCCTCATTCCGTCGGGCATCATGCGTGAAGGCGTCGCCTGCTACATCGGCAACGGCGTCGTGCTGTCCCCCGAAGCACTGTTCAAGGAAATCGGCGAGCTTGAAGAAGCCGGCGTGAACGTGCGCGACCGTCTGTTCATCTCCGAAGCCACGACGCTGATCCTGCCGTACCACATCGCGATCGACCAGGCGCGCGAAGCGCGCAAGGGCGCGGGCAAGATCGGCACGACCGGCCGCGGCATCGGCCCCGCGTACGAAGACAAGGTCGGCCGCCGCGCATTGCGCGTGCAGGACCTGTTCGACGCGAAGACGTTCGCCGATCGCCTGCGCGAAAATCTCGATTTCCACAATTTCGTGCTGACCCAGTATCTGGGCGGCGCGGCCGTCGATTTTCAGGCCACGCTCGACACGATGCTCGGCTATGCCGACCGCCTGAAGCCGATGGTGGCCGATGTGTCGCGCCGTCTGTACGACGCGAACAACGCGGGCCAGAACCTGCTGTTCGAAGGCGCGCAAGGCACGCTGCTCGACATCGACCACGGCACCTATCCGTTCGTCACGTCGAGCAACTGCGTCGCGGGTGCGGCGTCGGCCGGCGCGGGCGTCGGTCCGCAGAAGCTCAACTACATCCTCGGCATCACGAAGGCGTATTGCACGCGCGTCGGCTCGGGCCCGTTCCCGAGCGAGCTGTACGATGCGGACAACCCGCAGCGTCAGGACCAGATCGGCGTCACGCTCGCGAACGTCGGCAAGGAATTCGGGTCAGTCACCGGCCGTCCGCGCCGCACCGGCTGGCTCGATGCGGCTGCACTGCGTCGCTCGATCCAGATCAACGGCGTGTCGGGCCTGTGCATGACGAAGCTCGACGTGCTCGACGGCCTCGACGAAGTGAAGCTGTGCGTCGGCTACCGGGTCGACGGCAAGGACGTGGACATCCTGCCGCGCGGCGCGGTTGACGTCGCGCGTTGCGAGCCGGTGTACGAGACGTTCCCCGGCTGGAAGGAAAGCACCGTCGGGATCAATACGTGGGACGCGCTCCCGGCGAATGCGCAGGCCTACCTCGCCCGCGTCCAGGAAGTGGCTGGCGTGCCGGTCGACATGGTGTCGACGGGCCCGGACCGCGACGAAACGATCCTGCTCCGCCATCCGTTCAAGGTGTAATTGCCAGATGACGCAGCAAATCACGATGACGGCGGCAGACTTGATGACCGATCCGCGCAACGACGACAAGAATCTGTGGGTAGGCTGGGACGAGTATCACCGTCTGATCGAGCTGCTCGCGCTCCAGGTGCATGCGTCGGGCTGGAAGTTCGACCAGATCCTGTGCCTCGCGCGCGGCGGCCTGCGCGTCGGCGACCAGCTGTCGCGTATCTATGACGTGCCGCTCGCGATCCTCGCGACGAGCTCGTACCGGGAAGCGGCCGGCACCGAGCAGGGCGAGCTCGACATCGCGCAGTACATCACGATGACGCGCGGCCATCTCGCGGGCAACGTGCTGCTGGTCGACGACCTCGTCGATTCGGGCGTCACGCTCGCGCGCGTGCAGGAGCACCTGAAGGAGCGCTATCCGGCGGTCACGGCCGTGCGTTCGGCTGTGCTCTGGTACAAGGGTTGCTCGAAGGTCAAGCCGGACTATCACACGCAGTTCCTGCCGACGAATCCGTGGATTCATCAGCCGTTCGAGGAGTGGGACACGGTGCGTCCGCACAACCTCGAGGCGTGGATCAAGCGCGGTCGCGCGCAGCGCGACGGTTCGGGCGCGTAAGCGGCCGGCCGATCGAAGGAAAGCCTTGTACGGCGCCGCTTGCGGCGCCGTTTTTTCGTTGGCGCGCGCGGTGCGTCACGCGGTGCGCGTTGCGTACCCGATAGGCAGGCGGCGCGGCCCCGGCTATGATGGCAGCCCTGCCACAGCTCGCGCCGGATTGCATGCGCAGCGTGGATCGCGTGGTTCCACGGCAACACGGCAGGGCGGTGTTTCACGGGGGCGCGAGTAGAATAGCGCTCGTTTTGTCCGACCCGGACCCGATTATTACGCTTCATATGAACGACACGACTCACGCGACCGACGCCGCACACGCGCCGCATTCGACGCAACAACACTCGATGCGGGCGCTAGCGATAGCAGCCATCGGCGTCGTGTTCGGCGACATCGGCACCAGCCCGTTGTATTCGCTCAAGGAGGCGTTCAGCCCCGCGCACGGCATCCCGCTGACCGAAGGGTCGATTCTCGGCGTGATCTCGCTGCTGTTCTGGGCGATCGTGCTGGTGGTCGGCGTCAAGTACCTGCTATTCGTGATGCGGGCGGACAACAACGGCGAAGGTGGCGTGCTCGCGCTGATGGCGCTGTCGCTGCGGCCGCTCGATTCCAAAACCCGGGTCGCGGGCGCGCTGATGGCGCTCGGGATATTCGGCGCGTGCATGTTCTACGGGGACGCGGTGATCACGCCGGCGATCTCGGTGATGTCGGCCGTCGAAGGTCTGGAGATCGCGACGCCGCACCTGTCCCATCTCGTGCTGCCGATCACGATCGTGATCCTGATCGCGCTGTTCTGGATCCAGCGGCACGGCACCGCGCTGGTCGGCAAGCTGTTCGGCCCGATCATGGTGCTGTGGTTCGTCGTGATCGCGGCGCTCGGCGTGTACCACATCGTGCGCGTGCCGGGCATCATCGCGGCAATCAATCCGTATTACGCGGCGTCGTTCATGGCCGACCACCTGCTGCAGGCGTACGTCGTGCTCGGCTCGGTCGTGCTGGTGCTGACCGGCGCGGAAGCGCTCTACGCGGACATGGGGCACTTCGGCGCAAAGCCGATCCGGTACGCCGCGTACGGGCTCGTGATGCCGTCGCTCGTGCTGAACTACTTCGGTCAGGGCGCGCTGCTGATCCAGAATCCGAAGGCGATCGAAAACCCGTTCTTCCTGCTGGCGCCCGAATGGGGGCTGCTGCCGCTCGTCGTGCTGTCGACGGTCGCGACCGTGATCGCGTCGCAAGCGGTGATCTCGGGCGCGTATTCGCTGACGTCGCAGGCGATCCAGCTCGGCTACGTGCCGCGCATGAAGGTACTGCATACGTCCGAGCTCGCGATCGGCCAGATCTACGTGCCGGTCGTGAACTGGCTGCTGCTGGCCGTGATCCTCTGTATCGTCGTCGGCTTCAAGAGCTCCGACAACCTCGCGGCCGCGTACGGCATCGCGGTGACGGCGACGATGGTGATCACGACCGTGCTCGCGTGCGTCGTGATGGTCAAGGTGTGGAACTGGAACCGGCTGCTGGTCGGTGCGATCATCACCGTGTTCCTCGCGATCGACCTCGGCTTTTTCGGCGCGAACCTGCTGAAGGTCGCGCAGGGCGGCTGGCTGCCGCTCGGCATCGGCGCCTTGCTGTTCTTCCTGTTGATGACCTGGTACAAGGGGCGTCACATCGTCAAGGAACGCACGGCGGCCGACGGTATCCCGCTCGAGCCGTTCCTGCAGGGGCTGCTCGCGCATCCGCCGCACCGCGTGTCGGGCACCGCGATCTACCTGACCGGCAACGACAAGCTCGTGCCCGTCAGCCTGCTGCACAACCTGAAGCACAACAAGGTGCTGCACGAGCGGACCATTTTCCTGACGTTCGTCACGCGCGACATTCCGTACGTGCGCGACGACAAGCGCCTGAGTTCGCGCGATGCGAGCGGCGGGCTGTACATCGTCAAGGCCGAGTACGGCTTCAACGAGACGCCGGACGTGAAGGCCGTGCTCGAGGAATTCGGCCGCACGCACGACATGACGTTCGAACTGATGGACACGTCGTTCTTCCTCGCGCGCGAAACGGTGGTGCCGACGCATCTGCCGGGGATGTCGATCTGGCGCGAGCGCGTGTTCGCGTGGATGCATCAGAACGCGGCGAAGCCGACCGACTTCTTCTCGATTCCGGCGAACCGCGTCGTCGAGCTCGGCACCAAGATCGAGATCTGACGGGCGCGATGGGGCCGCCCATGCGGCGGACCATGCCGAGCAGGCGGCGCGTGTCGCCGAAGCAATAAAAAACCCGCCTTTCGGCGGGTTTTTTGTGCGTCGACGCTTCGCGTGCTCAGCGCTTCAGCTTCGCGAATGCAGCGGCCATCGCGCCGGCCGGTTCCGGCTCGCGCGAACGCTGCGGGCGGGCGGCGCCGCGGCCCGCGTTGCCGCGATCCTGGCCGCCGCGCGACGTCATGCCGGGCGCTGCCGCGTCGTCGTCGAGGCGCATCGTCAGCGCAATGCGCTGGCGCTTCACGTCGACGTCGATCACCTTCACCTTGACGACCTGGCCGGCCTTCACGACTTCGTGCGGGTCCTTGACGAACTTCGTCGACATCGCGGACACGTGGACGAGGCCGTCCTGGTGCACGCCGATATCCACGAACGCGCCGAACGCGGCGACGTTCGTCACGACGCCTTCGAGCGTCATGCCCGGCACGAGATCCGATACCTTCTCGACGCCTTCGCGGAACGTGGCCGTCTTGAATTCCGGGCGCGGATCGCGGCCCGGCTTCTCCAGTTCGGCCAGGATGTCGCGCACGGTCGGCAGGCCGAAACGTTCGTCAACAAATTCCGTCGGGGACAGGCCCGACAGCGCTTCGCGGTTGCCGAGCACGTCGTCGATGCGCTTGTTGATCTTCGCGAGCATCCGTTCGACGACCGGATACGCTTCCGGGTGCACCGACGAGCGGTCGAGCGGATTCTCGCCGCCGTTGATGCGCAGGAAGCCGGCGGCCTGCTCGAAGGTCTTGTCGCCGAGGCGCGGCACCTTGCGCAGATGCTCGCGCGACGGGAACGGGCCGTTCGCATCGCGGTAGTCGACGATGTTGCGCGCGAGCGTCGCGTTCAGGCCCGACACGCGGGCGAGCAGCGGGGCCGACGCGGTGTTCGCGTCGACGCCGACCGCGTTCACGCAATCCTCGACGACCGCGTCGAGCGAGCGGGCGAGTTCGCGCTGGTTCACGTCGTGCTGGTACTGGCCGACGCCGATCGCCTTCGGTTCGATCTTCACGAGCTCGGCGAGCGGGTCCTGCAGGCGGCGGGCGATCGACACCGCGCCGCGCAGCGACACGTCGAGGTCCGGGAATTCCTTCGCGGCGAGCTCGGACGCCGAGTAGACCGACGCGCCGGCTTCGGACACGACGATCTTCTGCAGCCGCAGCTCCGGGTGTTTCGCGATCAGTTCGCTCGCGAGCTTGTCGGTTTCGCGCGATGCGGTGCCGTTGCCGATGCTGATCAGTTCGGCCTGCGTCTGCGCGGCGATGCGCGCGAGTTTCGCGATCGAGCCGTCCCAGTCGCGGCGCGGCTCGTGCGGGTAGATCGTATCGGTCGCGAGCACCTTCCCGGTGCGGTCGACGACCGCGACCTTCACGCCCGTGCGCAGGCCCGGGTCGAGGCCGATCACGGCCTTCGGGCCGGCCGGCGCGGCCAGCAGCAGGTCGTTCAGGTTGCGTGCGAACACGCGGATCGCTTCGGTTTCGGCCGTTTCGCGCAGCTGCGTGAGCAATTCGTTTTCGATATGCGGCTGCACCTTCACGCGCCAGCACCAGCGGCAGACGTCGGACAGCCATTTGTCGGCCGGACGGTTCTGGTTCGCGATGCCGAAATGGCGCGCGATCATCGCCTCGCCGGGATGCGGCACCTGCGCGTCGAGTTCCTCGCCGAGGCCGAGCTTGATCGTCAGCACGCCCGCGTTGCGGCCGCGGAACAGCGCGAGCGCGCGGTGCGACGGCACGGTCTTGATCGTTTCCGCGTAGTCGTAATAGTCGCGGAATTTCTCGCCTTCCTCGTTTTCCTTGCCCTCGACGACGGCCGACGACACGACGCCCTGGCTGTGCAGGTAGTCGCGCAGCTTGCCGAGCAGCTCCGCCGTCTCGCCGAACTGCTCGGACAGGATGTCGCGCGCGCCGTCGAGCGCCGCTTTCACGTCGGCGACGCCCTTGTCGGCGTCGACATACGCGGCCGCCTCGGCCTGCGGGTCGAGCAGCGGGTTCGCGAGCAGCGCGTGCGCGAGCGGCTCGAGGCCGGCTTCGCGGGCGATCTGTGCACGCGTGCGGCGCTTCGGCTTGTACGGCAGATAAAGGTCCTCGAGCACCTGTTTGCTGTCGGCCGCGTCGATCGCGGCACGCAGTTCGTCGGTCAGCTTGCCCTGTTCGTCGATGCTCGACAGGATCGCGGCGCGGCGATCCTCGAGTTCGCGCAGGTACAGGAGGCGTTCCTCGAGGTTGCGCAGCTGCGTGTCGTCCAGGTTGCCGGTCACTTCCTTGCGGTACCGGGCAATGAACGGAACGGTCGAGCCTTCGTCGAGGAGTTGCACGGCCGCCGCGACCTGGCGCGGCTGGACGGACAGTTCGGTGGCGATGCGCTGTACGATCTTGAATGCTACGGTTTCCGTCATGTCGTGGATGGTCTGTCTGCCTGCTGAAATCGCGGCGCGGGCCGGCAGGCCCGAAGCGGCGGGCTGCCCGGCGGGCCCGGCGGGCCAGAGGCCGCGGGTGAATGAAGCGGGGCATTTTGCCATAAATGGCGGAGCGTCCAGCCGGGGGTGATAGAATTTGACACATGTCCCGCAGCTTTCCTACGACGTTGCCAACTTCCCGTATTTCTCTCGTCGCGCTCGGCGCAGCGCTCGCCGCGGCTTTGTCTGCCGGGCCTTCCGGCGCATTCGCGCAGGCCTCGGACGCCGCCGCGTCCGCGTCCGCGTCCGTTGCCGCCTCCGCCGCCCCGGATTTCGACGCCCGTCAAAAAGTGCTCAATCAACGCTCCGCGGAAAACGATTATCGTTATGCGGTGGCGGAGCACGATTGCTACAACAAATTCTTCGTCAATCACTGTCTGGGCAAGGCGCGTGACCAGATGCGCGAGGAGCGCGCGAGCATCCGCCAGGAGCAGCTCGCGCTCAACGACGAGCAGCGCGCGGTGCGGGCGCAGCAGCGCGACCAGCAGCAGGCGCTGAAGCAGGCCCAGAACGCGGCGGAAGCGCCGCAGCGGGCGGCGAACGACGCGGCCAACGCGGCTGCATTCCGCGACAAGCAGGAGCAGAATGCACTGAAGCAGGCGCAGCGCGGCGCGGAAGGGCCGCAACGCGCGGCGAGCAAGCAGGCGTACGACCAGAAGCAGGCGGATTTCCAGCGCAAGCTCGACCAGGCGCACCAGCAGGCCGCGCAGAAGGCGCAGGAGCGGGCGGACAACGCCACGCGTTACGAGCAGAAGCAGAAGGAAGCCGCGCAGCACAAGGCCGATGTCGAGCGGCGTCAGCAGGAAGCGGCCCAGAAGGCCAAGCAGCAGCAACAGCAGGGGCAGTAACGTGTTGAATTGATCGGGATCAGTCTCGGGCGCGTCGGCACGCCAGTCGTCGCGCTGCTTCGATGAGGAGGCAAGTATGCAAAACCGTCACACGGAACAGCAGCAGGAATTGCACAACCGTTTGGCTGCATTGCAGGAGCAGCACCAGCAGCTCGCTCGGGAGATCGAGCTGAAGGAAGGACACTCCGACATCGACGACATCACGCTGCACCGGCTGAAGAAGGAAAAGCTGGCGGCCAAGGACAAAATCATTTTGCTGCAATCGCAGCTCGAACCGGATAAGCGCGCCTGAGCGCGGCCTGGCAAGCGCCGGCGCCGCCCGGGCGCTGGACACAGGAACGCTTGCCTTGAATTCACCGCTTGAAGCCACCCCCGATGCCCGGCGTGACACGACGTCCGCCGGGCGCGCTCGTGCGCCCGAAGGCACCTTCGAGCTGAGCCGCAAACGCGTCGACGAACTCGACACGATCTTTGGCGTTGGCGGGTTGCTGGCGCGCGCGCTCGACGGCTATCGGCCGCGTACGTCGCAGATCGAGATGGCGCGCGCGGTCGCGTCCGCGATGGAAGCGTCGGCGCGCCGGATGCCCGAGCCCGAGATCTTCGAAACCCGCAAGCGGCCGGCGCGCCGCCTGGGCGACGCCGACAAGCCGGGCGGGCCGGCCGCGGAGGATGCCGCGGCAACCGAATCCGACAGCGACGCCGGCGACAACACGCTGATCGTCGAGGCCGGCACGGGTACCGGCAAGACCTATGCGTATCTGGTGCCCGCGATGCTGTGGGGCGGCAAGGTGATTGTGTCGACCGGCACGAAGCACCTGCAGGACCAGCTGTTCCAGCGCGATATCCCCACCGTGCGCAACGCGCTCGCGGTGCCGGTGACGGTCGCGATGCTCAAGGGCCGCGCCAACTACCTGTGCCACTACTACCTGCAGCGCACGGCCGACAACGGCCGGCTGCCGTCGCGGCAGGACACCGCTTATCTGCAGGAAATCGTCCGCTTCGCGAAAATCACGAAGAGCGGCGACAAGGCCGAGCTCGCGAGCGTGCCGGAAAACGCGCCCGTGTGGTCGATGGTCACGTCGACGCGCGACAACTGCCTTGGCCAGGAATGCCCGCACTACAAGGAATGCTTCGTGATGCAGGCGCGGCGCGAGGCCCAGCAGGCCGACGTCGTCGTCGTCAACCATCACCTGTTCTTCGCGGACATCATGCTGCGCGACACGGGGATGGCCGAACTGCTGCCGAACGCGAACACGATCATCTTCGACGAAGCGCACCAGTTGCCGGAGACGGCGACGCTGTTCTTCGGCGAGACGCTGTCGACGACGCAGATCCTCGAGCTCGCGCGCGACACGGTGGCCGAAGGCCTGAGCCATGCGCGCGACGCGGTCGAATGGGTGAAGCTCGGCGGCGATCTCGAGCGCGCGGCGCGCGACTTGCGCCTCGCGTTCGCGAACGACCAGATCGTTCGCATGTCGCTCGCGCAGCTCGGCGACGATCACCCGATGTTCGGCGCGCTCGACGCGCTCGACGCTGCGCTCGATGCGCTCGCATCGGCGCTCGCGGGCCAGGCCGAGCGCGCGGAATCGCTCGGTGCGTGCCTGCGGCGCGCGCGCGAGCTGCAGGACCTGCTGGCCGGCTGGGTCGCGCCCGGCGCGACGGAAGCAGCCGCGCAGGCCGATGCGGCGGCAGCCGGCGACAAGGCGGCAGCCGAGGGCGATCCGAACGAGAAGGTGCGCTGGGTCGAGGTGTTCGCGCATACCGTGCAGCTGCACGAAACGCCGCTGTCGGTCGCGCCGATTTTCGCGAAGCAGCGGGCGGGCGTGCCGCGCGCATGGGTGTTTACGTCGGCCACGTTGTCGGTGCGCGGCGATTTCACGCACTACGCGGCGCAGATGGGCCTCAGTTCGCGTCGTTCGATGACGCTCGCCAGCCCGTTCGATTACCAGTCGCAGGGGCTGCTGTATGTGCCGCGCAACCTGCCGCAGCCGTCGTCGCCGGCGTTTACCGATGCCGTCTTCGATGCCGCGCTGCCGGCGATCGACGCATCCGGCGGCGGCGTGTTCATGCTGTGCACGACGCTGCGCGCGGTCGACCGGATCGCGTCGAAGCTGCGCGACGTGATCGAATCGCGCGGCTGGAACACGCCGCTGCTCGTGCAGGGCGACGCCAGCCGCACCGAGCTGCTCGACCGCTTTCGCGCGTACGGCAATGCGATCCTGGTCGGCAGTCAGAGTTTCTGGGAAGGCGTCGACGTGCGCGGCGATGCGTTGTCGCTGGTCGTGATCGACAAGCTGCCGTTCGCGCCGCCGGACGATCCGGTGCTGGCCGCGCGGCTCGATGCATTGACGAAGAAGGGGCTGAGCCCGTTCGCCGTGCACCAGTTGCCGCAGGCCGTGATCACGCTGAAGCAGGGCGCGGGCCGGCTGATTCGTGCGGAGACGGATCGCGGCGTGCTGATGATCTGCGACACGCGGCTCGTCGACAAGCCTTACGGGCGCCGGATCTGGCAAAGCCTGCCGCCGTTCAAGCGCACGCGCGAGATCGCGGTCGTGCAGGATTTCTTCGACGAGCGCCGCTCCGACAAGGGTGCGTGACCGCACGCGCGGCGCATGCCGCGTGAACGCCCCGACGCCGCCCGAATGCGGCGCCAATAAAAAACCCGGCTCGATGGCCGGGTTTTTTGCGTGCGCAACGGGTGTTACATCGCGCCGTGCGTCAGAACTGCCACCACGACTTCTTCGTACCGGGGCGCGAATGGCCGGTCACGTACGGGCTGTCGGGGAACGTGCCGGCGAGCACGCGCTTGGTGTCCTCGGCGAGTTCCGGCTGGTTCAGCTTGCCGTACGACAGGATCATGATGTGCAGCGCATCCTCGATCGCCGGGGCGCCCTTGTAGTCCTTGATCGCGAGCTGCGCGCGGTTGATGGCCGCGACATACGCGCCACGCCGGTAGTAGTAGTCGGCCGCGTGCACTTCGTGCGATGCGAGCGCGTTGACGATGTAGCGCATCCGTGCAGCCGCGTCGGGCGCGTACTTGCTCTTCGGGAAGCGGTCGACGACGACCTTGAACGCATCGTACGATTCGCGCAGCGCCTGCGGATCGCGCTCGCTCATGTCCTGGCCGGAGAAGCGCCCGAACAGGCCGAGATCGTCGTTGAAGTGGATCATCCCCTTCAGGTAGTACGCGTACGGGATGTCCGGATGATCGGGGTGGAGCTGGATGAAGCGATCGACGGCCTGGTCGGCGGCTGCCGCTTCGTTGTCCTTCCAGTTGCAGTATGCAACGTTGATCTGCGCCTGTTGCGCGAAATGGCCGAACGGATCGCGGCCTTGCAGCGATTCGAAATATTTCGCGCACTTGCCCCAGTCGCCGCCGGACAGTGCGTCCTGGGCCTCTGAGTATAATTTGTTGTTCGACCAGGTAGCCGTCTCGTCCTGCTTCTGCGGCAAGCCGTGGCAGCCGGCGATGAGGGCCGCGGCCGCTACCGCCGCAGCCCGGGCGGCGACGGTTCTGGCCGTGCGTTTGGTCGAATTCATCATGCTCGCATGTCCTAGCTTCAAGTCTCGGTGACCCAGTCTAAATGACCCGTTCAAGTTCGCAGAATGCCCAGCCGGGCACACCAAATCGCGAAGATTATAGCCCAAGCGATCGGCCCGCCGACGCTGCGTCGGGGGATTCCCTCGATGACGATCTGGCCGGCGACGCATTGCCGCCGCCCGTGGTGCCGTCCGCGGCGCGCGACGACGCGCCGCGTATCGTCGAAGTGCCGCTGTCGCTCGCGGGCGAACGCCTCGACAAGGCGCTTGCCCAACTGTTCCCCGAATTCTCGCGCAGCCGCCTGCAGAGCTGGATCGAGGCGCAGCGCGTGCTCGTCGACGGCGCGCCGGCGAAGATCCGCCAGCCGGTGCCGCTGGGCGCGAAGATCCAGCTCGTGCCCGATCTGCTGCCCGAGCAGCTCGCGTTCACGCCGGAGCCAGTGCCGCTCGACGTGATCTACGAGGACGACGCGCTCGTCGTCATCAACAAGCCGGCCGGCCTCGTCGTCCATCCGGCCGCCGGCAACTGGAGCGGCACGATCCTCAACGGTCTGCTGCATCGTTACGGCGACGCGGCGGCCGGCCTGCCGCGCGCGGGGATCGTCCACCGGCTCGACAAGGAAACCTCCGGCCTGATGGTGGTCGCCCGCACGCTGGCCGCGCAGACGGATCTCGTGCGCCAACTGCAGGCCCGCACGGTGAAGCGCCGTTATTTCGCGCTGGTGTGGGGCACGATGCCCGAGGAGGGCACGATCGACGCGCCGATCGGCCGCGACCCGCGCGAGCGCACGCGCATGGCTGTCGTCACCGGCGCGTCGGGCAAGCCCGCGCGTACGCATTTCCGAACGGTTGACACATGCCTGTGGCAACGTCAGCCGGTATCGGCGATTCAGTGCGATCTCGAGACCGGCCGCACGCACCAGATCCGCGTGCACTGCGCGCACGCCGGGCACCCGCTGCTCGGCGATCCCGTCTACGGGCGCGCGCGCGGCAAGCGCTCGGTCGCGCCGCTGCCGGACGGGTTCGCGCGACAGGCGCTGCATGCGTGGCGGCTCGGCCTCGTGCATCCGGTCACGGGCAAGGCGATGCAGTGGCGCTGCCCGCTGCCGGACGACATGAACGCACTGGTCGCGGCGCTCGGCTTCGGGCAGGGCGACGAGGAATTCGACGACGACGACGGCGTCTACGACGATGACGATTTCGGCGGCGAGTATCGCGACGACGAGCCGTACCTGGACGATGAGGAGGAATGAGTGTCGATGACGAACCTGGCGCCGTTGACGTGGCAGGACTGCGTGCGGCCCGACTGGCGGGTATCGCCGCGCGTGCGCGCGCTGATCACGACGCGCGACGGCGGTGTGAGCGAAGGCCCGTACGGGCGTTGGCGGGACGGTGCCGCGCTGCCGGGCGGAATGAATCTCGGCCTGCATACCGGTGACGATCCCGACCATGTCGCCGTCAATCGCGCGCGCGTGCTCGCCCTCGCGGGCCAGTCGGGCGCCGCGTGGCTCGAGCAGGTTCACGGCGCGCAGATCGTGCAGGCGGACGAGGTGATCGCCGCGGCGCCCGCTGCAACGGCGCCGGTGCGGGCCGACGCGAGCGTCACGAACCGACCAGGCGCCGTCTGCGTGGTGATGGTGGCCGATTGCCTGCCCGTGCTGCTGTGCGACGTGCAGGGCCGCGCGGTCGGCGCCGCGCATGCAGGCTGGCGCGGGCTTGCGGCGGGCATCGTCGAGCAGACGGCCGCGCGCGTCGCGGCGCTCGCGGGCGGCGCGATCGACGCGCTGCATGCGTATCTCGGTCCGGCGATCGGCCCGCAGGCGTTCGAGGTCGGCGCCGACGTGCGCGACGCGTTTCTCGACACGGCTCCGCAGTCGGAGCATGATGAAACCCGTCATGCGTTCGTCGCGATCGACGGCGCGCCCGGCAAGTTTCTGGCCGACCTCTACGCGCTTGCGCGCCTGCGCCTCGCGCGTGTGGGCGTGGCGCACGTGAGCGGCGGGACGGCGTGCACGGTCGCCGAACGCGCGCGCTTCTATTCGTACCGGCGCGACCGCGTGACGGGCCGCATGGCCGCGGCAATCTGGCTGGCCGATTGATGGCATGCGCATGCGCGCGTGGTTTTGTTGCGCCGCGAAATCGGGTTATCTCGATATTGAGGCGGCAATGCGGCGTTGCATGCGCGACTGAATGAAAAATCCCGAGGTCAAGCCGGAAAAAATGTTTTATGTTTCGCCGGAACCCTTGTCCCGTCTGTTGCGCGTGGATTATCTCCGTGCAGAAATGTTCAGTGGTTTGATCTCGCGCTTCACATGGGGAAAACGATAATGATAAAAATACCGCACTGCGGCAGAATCTGGAGACGCCTCTCCAGAGCATGACGGCCCGGCTCGCAGCCGGCACGCCGCGCGCGAGCAGGATTTCACGATTGACGCTCACGAATCACCGGTAAGGCAGGTAATGACAGCATCGAAAAATTCGTCGACGTCCGCGCATGCGGGCACTTCCGCGGGCAGCGCCGGTGTCGATCCGGCCGCCCAGCCGATGCAGCAGATGTTCGAGTCGTGGTTGAACGCGTGGCGCGGTTTTGCCGATCCGGCGCGTGCCGCGACGGTATCGGCCTCGGTCAATCCATTCGCGACATTCCAGTTTCCGACGTCGTTTCCGTTCCAGATGCCGTCGATGCCCGACTTCGGCGCGATGGCGTCGCCGTTCGCGGGGCTGAAGCTGCCGGTGGCCGCGATTCCGCCCGAACGGCTCCAGGCATTGCAGGCCGATTACGCGCGCGACTGCATGACGCTGATGCAGCAGGCGGCCGCCGCGAAGATCGAGTCGCCGGAATTGAAAGACCGCCGCTTCAGCGGCGACGCGTGGAAGGCGTCGCCCGCGCATGCGTTCGCGGCCGCCTGGTATCTGCTCAACGCGCGCTATCTGCAAGAACTGGCCGACGCGCTGCAGACCGATCCGAAGACGCGCGAGCGCATCCGTTTCACGGTCCAGCAATGGACGGCCGCCGCCGCGCCGAGCAACTTCCTCGCACTCAATCCCGACGCACAGAAATCGATCCTCGAAACGCACGGCGAAAGCCTGCGGCAGGGGATGATGAATCTGCTCGGCGACTTGCAGCGCGGCAAGATTTCGCAGACCGACGAATCGCAGTTCGTGGTCGGCAAGAACCTCGGGTGTACCGAAGGCGCGGTCGTGTACGAGAACGACCTGATCCAGCTGATCCAGTACACGCCGAAGACGGACAAGGTGTTCGAGCGGCCGCTGCTGATCGTCCCGCCGTGCATCAACAAGTTCTACATCCTCGACCTGCAACCCGAGAATTCGCTCGTCGCGCACGCGCTGTCGAGCGGCCATCAGGTGTTCCTCGTGTCGTGGCGCAATGCGGACGCATCGGTCGCGCACAAGACGTGGGACGACTACATGAACGAAGGGCTGCTCGCGGCGATCGACGCGGTGCAGCAGGTCAGCGGCCGCGAACAGATCAACACGCTCGGCTTCTGCGTCGGCGGCACGATGCTCGCGACCGCGCTCGCGGTGCTCGCCGCGCGCGGCGAACATCCGGCCGCATCGATGACGCTGCTCACCGCGATGCTCGACTTCACCGATACGGGCATCCTCGACGTGTTCGTCGACGAGGCGCACGTGCAGATGCGCGAGCAGACCATCGGCGGCAAGAACGGGGCGCAACCGGGGCTGATGCGCGGCGTCGAGTTCGCGAACACGTTCTCGTTCCTGCGGCCGAACGATCTCGTGTGGAACTACGTCGTCGACAACTACCTGAAGGGCCGCACGCCCGCGCCGTTCGACCTGCTGTACTGGAACAGCGACTCGACGAGCCTGCCGGGCCCGATGTACGCGTGGTACCTGCGCCATACCTATCTCGAAAACAAGCTGCGCGAACCGGGCGCGCTGACCGTATGCGGCGAATCGGTCGACCTGTCACTGATCGACGTGCCGACCTTCATCTACGGTTCGCGCGAGGATCACATCGTGCCGTGGCAGACGGCCTACGCGTCGACGTCGATCCTGTCGGGGCCGCTGAAGTTCGTGCTCGGCGCGTCGGGACACATCGCGGGCGTGATCAATCCGCCGGCGAAGAAGAAGCGCAGCTACTGGGTCAACGATGGCGACCTGCCCGAATCCGCGGACGACTGGTTCGCCGCGGCGACCGAGCAGCCGGGAAGCTGGTGGACGACGTGGGTCGAGTGGCTCGACGCGTACGGCGGCCGCAAGGTCGCGCCGCCGGCCCAGCCGGGTTCCGCGCAATTCCCGGTGATCGAGCCGGCGCCCGGGCGCTACGTATTGCAGCGCGATTGACGAAAACCGGACAGCGGCGCACGCTGTCCGGCGCACCGCAGTTTTTTTAACAGGGCCGGTAACGATGCGCCGTGTCGTGCGGGCCTGGAGGAAAGGGAAATGACGGATGTAGTGATCGTATCGGCCGCGCGGACCGCGGTCGGCAAATTCGGCGGCTCGCTCGCGAAGATTGCGGCGCCGGAACTGGGCGCGACGGTGATCCGCGCGGTGCTGGAGCGTGCGGGCGTGAAGCCCGACCAGGTCAGCGAAGTGATCATGGGCCAGGTGCTGACGGCCGGCTCCGGGCAGAACCCGGCGCGGCAGTCGGTGATCAAGGCGGGGCTGCCGAGCGCGGTGCCGGGCATGACGATCAACAAGGTGTGCGGCTCGGGCCTGAAGGCCGTGATGCTGGCGGCGAATGCGATCGTCGCGGGCGACGCGGAGATCGTGATCGCGGGCGGCCAGGAGAACATGAGCGCGGCGCCGCACGTGCTGCCGGGCTCGCGCGACGGGTTCCGGATGGGCGACGCGAAGCTGGTCGACACGATGATCGTCGACGGGCTGTGGGACGTGTACAACCAGTACCACATGGGCATCACGGCGGAGAACGTCGCGAAGGAATACGGGATCACGCGCGAAGAGCAGGATGCGTTCGCGGCGCTGTCGCAGAACAAGGCGGAAGCCGCGCAGAAGGCGGGCCGTTTCAACGACGAGATCGTGCCGGTGTCGATCCCGCAACGCAAGGGCGAGCCGCTGCAGTTCGCGACCGACGAGTTCGTGCGTCACGGCGTGACGGCGGAGTCGCTGGCCGGGCTGAAGCCGGCGTTCGCGAAGGACGGCTCGGTGACGGCGGCGAACGCGTCGGGGCTGAACGACGGTGCGGCGGCGGTGCTGGTGATGTCGGCGCAGAAGGCGGCGGCGCTGGGCCTGACGCCGCTGGCGCGGATCAAGGCGTATGCGAACGCGGGCGTGGATCCGAGCGTGATGGGCATGGGGCCGGTGCCGGCGTCGCGCCGGGCGCTGGAGCGCGCGGGCTGGACGCCGGGCGACCTGGACCTGATGGAGATCAACGAAGCGTTCGCGGCGCAGGCGCTGGCGGTGCACAAGCAGATGGGCTGGGACACGTCGAAGGTGAACGTGAACGGCGGGGCGATCGCGATCGGCCACCCGATCGGCGCGTCGGGCTGCCGGATCCTGGTGACGCTGCTGCACGAGATGGTCAAGCGCGACGCGAAGCGCGGGCTGGCGTCGCTGTGCATCGGCGGCGGGATGGGCGTCGCGCTCGCGGTCGAGCGTCCGTAACCTGCCTTCCGTCACCGGCCGTTCGCCACTGGCGAACCGAATTCGTGCGCCGGCCGATTGCGGCTTCGGCCGGCGTCACGTGAAGTCAGAGGGGGCTCCGGCAGCTCTCGAAACCAAAAAATGGAGTGAGATTTATGTCTCAGCGAATTGCGTACGTAACGGGCGGGATGGGCGGCATCGGCACCAGCATCTGCCAGCGCCTGTCGAAAGACGGCTTCAAGGTGGTCGCAGGTTGCGGCCCGAACTCGCCGCGCCGGGTGAAATGGCTCGAGGACCAGAAGGCGCTCGGGTACGACTTCATCGCGTCGGAAGGCAACGTCGGCGACTGGGACTCGACCAAGGAAGCGTTCGACAAGGTCAAGGCCGAAGTCGGCGAGATCGACGTGCTGGTCAACAATGCGGGCATCACGCGCGACGTCGTGTTCCGCAAGATGACGCATGAAGACTGGACGGCCGTGATCGACACCAACCTGACGAGCCTGTTCAACGTGACGAAGCAGGTGATCGACGGGATGGTCGAACGTGGCTGGGGCCGCATCATCAACATTTCGTCGGTGAACGGCCAGAAGGGGCAATTCGGCCAGACCAACTACTCGACCGCGAAGGCCGGCATTCACGGCTTCACGATGTCGCTCGCGCAGGAAGTCGCGACGAAGGGCGTGACGGTCAACACCGTGTCGCCGGGCTACATCGGCACCGACATGGTGAAGGCGATCCGTCCGGACGTGCTGGAGAAGATCGTCGCGACGATTCCGGTGCGGCGTCTCGGCGGGCCGGAGGAAATCGGCTCGATCGTCGCGTGGCTCGCGTCGAACGATTCCGGCTTCGCGACGGGCGCCGACTTCTCGCTGAACGGCGGCCTGCACATGGGCTGAGCGTCCGGGCTGCGCGAGCCGGACGGCCGCGCAGCCGGGCGTTTTCCGAAGGCCCCCGCCTCCCGGATTCGGGCGGCGGGGATTCGTCACTTGCGCTACGCTGCACTCAAAGGCGTTACATGACTACTACAAAGAAGACGGCCGAACGGCTCATCAAGAAATACCCGAACCGCCGGCTCTACGATACCGAGACAAGCACGTACATTACGCTGACCGACGTGAAGCAACTCGTGCTGGAGCAGGAGGATTTCAAGGTCGTCGATGCGAAATCCAATGAAGACCTGACGCGCAGCATCCTCTTGCAGATCATCCTCGAAGAGGAAAGCGGTGGCGTGCCGATGTTCTCGTCGTCGATGCTGTCGCAGATCATCCGTTTCTACGGTCATGCGATGCAGGGCATGATGGGCACGTACCTGGAAAAGAACATCCAGGCATTCATCGACATCCAGAACAAGCTCGCGGATCAATCGAAGAACCTCTACGAAGGTAACGCGATGAATCCGGAAGTCTGGTCGCAGTTCATGAACATGCAGGCGCCGATGATGCAAGGGATGATGACGAGCTACATCGAGCAGTCGAAGAACATGTTCGTGCAGATGCAGGAGCAGATGCAGAACCAGGCGAAGTCGATGTTCAGCACGTTCCCGTTCAAGCAGCCGGGCGCGCCGGAGCCCGAAAAGAAGTAAGCGGCGAGCCGGCGTGGACGCGCAAAGTGTCGCGCCGGCATCGTGCGGGACGGTCGTTTGGGACGACCCATTCGGGACGGCAACGGGCCGCGTCGCGGAACGATTGTTCGCACGGCGACATCGCACGCGCGTGCATGGGCGTCGTCGTGCCGTAGCGCCTCAGTGCAAATAAAACGAACAAGGCCGACCGGCAAAGCCCGGTCGGCCGAATATCAGATAAAGCGCTGATTGTAAAAGATGCCGATGGCCGGATTTTCGGCCGGCTTATCGAACCGCGAAGCGGCTTGCCGCCGATCCGTTCGCGCAGTTATTTCCGTAAATAAAGAGATTTCTGTTTTCGGAAAATGCCGAGTAGATGATCGGGAAAACTTCCTTGGCGCTGAACGAGTAAATGCCATCGTTGATGGATACGAGGAGGTTGCCGCTCGTATCGGTTTCGATCTTGTCGATCTTGCCTGCCTTGCAAAGCGATTCCGCGGACGCGTACGAGGATGCTGCAAGCGTCATGGCGCAAACGAGGGTGGCCGCGAGTTTTCTCATGGTCTTTCCTTGGTGAATGAGTGGATTGCTGGGGTTGTGATGCGGGTCATGCACGGTTCAGTATTGGCTGGCCGAATAGGTGCCGATGTCTGATCGATGTGAAATGTATCGGAGATTAATCGGGCGTTGAATGGGGGTGGCGGATTTGGAAATGATTTTTGTGGATTGTTGAGCGTTTCAAACTATTCTTGTGAATTGTGTGTTGTGAGGTCGAATAAGGGCTGGTGGTAATTGGACGGTTGCAACAAAATAAATTTATCGACGATTTTTGGTTGTGGTTTGGTTTGTGGTTTTTTTTAATTTATTTCTCTATTTTTTATTTGCGCGGCCGGATTTTTTGAATGATCACCGCTGAAATGCGCAAGGCCATCGGCGAGCGTGCCGCCGTGCGGGCCGATCGGACGGGCAAAGGGCTGATCGCGCTGGCGCGGGCCGAGCGCCAGTGCTCGCGGAATAGACGGGCGGCCCGTTGGCGGGCTTCGAAGCGAGCTGCGATTTCGTTCCGGGCGATGCGCGGGGCGCACACGTTTCGTATCCGTGTTTCGGTGCGCTACACGTGCAGCATCGTGCGCGTGTCTGCAGCCGGAGCGAGGATTGGGCCACCGGTGCGTTTGTCAGTATCGCGCGATGACTGTGGCCGATGGCGGGAAGATTCGCCCGATGGCGCTCTGCGAGGCGCTGGCGCCGGGTGCGATGACGATGGCGCGCAGGCTGGGTGAGGTGCGTGGGGGGCGGCGATAGCGATAGTCACGCGCCTGCGCCGACAACCGGTCGGCCGCAACTCCGTACGGAGCTGTGGCCGATCGGCGATGGCGACGATGCGGTCCGGTTCAAACGGTGCCCGACGGCAGCGATAAGCGTCGGATCGAGTCAGTCTTCGCCATCCGACGGGGGTAGATCGAGAACGAGCTTGACCGCGCTGTAGTTGGCCTTGAGCGAAAACACGCGGCCGATCACGAGAAACGTCTGCCGCGAATTTTCGAGCTCGACGAAGTCGCCCGGCTGCGGGACATGCGCGCCCTGGTCGTAGGAGAAGCTGGTGTTGGTCTGCTCACCGATGGCTTCTGCGGCGTGTTCGGTGAATTCGATCGTGAGGTGGGTGGTCATGCGAGTCCCGTTGGGTAATGGAAGAGATGGAAGAGAGTGGACGCTGCGATTTTCGCATAGCGACAGGGCGGATCCGGCGGAATTGTCGGGAAGCGACGCGTGCGGCTGGATCCCCGTCACTTCATCCGGTTGCCGAGAAAGGGGCCGCACTGGCGCTTGCCTAGGCGCGCGCCGGTGATCGAGTTGCGGCTCGGGCCGTTTGGCGAAGTGTTGAGGCGCTGGCTGTATGCTGGCATCGGCTGCTCATGGCGGTCGAGCGGGGCTTGGAATAACCGACCGCATTTAACCCGTTCTCGATTTCATGGGCTTCGATACTGGTTCCCTCCCACAACGGTACCTCGCGACATGAAGGTCGTCCTTGGCTCGGGTAAAATTGAGCAAGCATTAATCAGACGCTATCCGAGAGCGCTGTAATAATAATGAAAGGCTAACAATGAACGTGCAGAACTTGGCTGCTGCATTGCGCGGTGGCCTGATTCAGCAGGGCCGGTTGTTGAAACTCGATACGCCTCTGGGACCGAACTCCCTTGTGGTGCAGCGGGCCATCGGTCATTCGACGGTCGGCCGGGACTACATTTTTACGCTGGACGTGGTGTCGACTGACAGCGCGATCGAGCTGAAGAGGCTCATCGCCCAACCGGTTACCCTGTGGATCCAGCAAGCGAGTGGCGACTATCGCCCAATCAACGGTTATGTTTATACCGCGCGCCGGCTGGGCGCCGACGGTGGTCTCACAACGTATCAAATCACGCTGCAAGCGTGGATGCACATACTGAAGTTCCGGCGGGACCAAAGGATCTGGATCGACAAGACGGTCGAGGACATCGTTTCCGATGTCCTGAAACAGCACCCCGAGGCTCGTGGCCGGTTTCGATTCACGCTATCCCAGTCGTTACCAAACCGCTCATACACCCGGCAGAGCGAGACCGACTGGAACTTCGTGCACCGTCTGCTCGAGAGCGAGGGGCTGTTCGGCTACTGGGAGCAGGCCGACGACGGAAAATCGCACACCTTGGTGATCACCGATAGACCGGATACGTTTCCGGACCTGTCGCCCAAGAGCATTTCGTTTTACCGCGGGGGCGCAAAGACCGAGGTCGACGCGCTCACGCAGTGGGCCGGTACGCGCACGCTCCAAAGCGTCACCCTTACTACTCGAACCTTCGACTACAAGAACCCGTCCGATCCCTCGAACCCCAAGGGCACGACGGTGCCGACAATCGAGAGCCAAGGCAATGTCCCGGACCAACTCGAAGTCTACGAATACACGGGTGCATACACGTACCTGCAACAGCAGCGCGGAGACGCACAATCTCGCTTTCGGATGGAGGAATGGGAGTCGCGCGCGAAGCGCTTTCACGGTATAGGAGGACTCCGTGCAATTGAAGCGGGCCGGCGTTTCGTGCTGACAGACCATCCGGTGCACGACACCGATCCTGTCGATCAGCGCGAGTTCGCGACGATCAAGTCATCCTGGTGGATCGAGAACAACCTGCCGATCACTCTTGAGTCGAATTTTCCGTATAGCCTGCATGACGATATCGCCGACGCACGAGCTAGTCACCCGGGCGATGCGTCGTTGCAGGTGCCGCATGCCGACGGTTCCGTCGGCTTTTACCTCGTCGAGGTCGAAGCGCAACGCGCGAGTGTGCCGTACCGCAGCCTGTTTGAGCACGAGAAGCCGAAGATGCATCTGGAGACGGCCGTCGTCGTTGGCCCATCGGGCGAGGAGGTTTACACCGACGAGTTGAACCGGATCCGCGTTCACTTCGTCTGGGATCGCGTGAACGAGGGTGACGAGAGCGCGTCGTGCTGGGTGCGCGTCGTTCAGTCCGACACCGGGGGCGGTTACGGGGGTGTCCATGTCCCACGGATCGGCGAAGAAGTGCTGATCGATCACGTCGGCGGTGATTGCGATCGGCCCCTGGTCGTGGGCCGCGTTTACAACGGGGTGACCCAGCCGCAGTGGCACAGCAACGGGCTTCTGTCCGGGTACCGCTCGAAGGAGTATGCCGGCAGCGGTTTCAACGAACTGGCGCTGGACGATGCCACTTCGCAGAATCGTGTGCGGTTGATGAGCAGTTCTAGCAACAGCATTCTGCACCTGGGTTACCTAATCGATCAGGAGGGCAACACGCGCGGGGCCTACCTCGGCAGTGGCTTCGACTTGCGCACGGACGCGTATGGTGCGGTGCGCGCGACCCGTGGCCTATACGTGACCACGCATCCGAAATCGCCGACGAGCCAGCCGCTCGACGTGTGTGAGACGCAGCAGCAACTTGTGAACGCGGAAAGCCTGCTCGAATCGCTGTCGGGCACCAGCGAACTGCACCAGGCGGAATCGCTTAAACCGGGCCGCGATGCCATGCGTGCGTTCACCGATGCGACTCAGGACAGTGTGTCGGGCGCAACGTCGGGCGGGCGCACGGCGGGCGGTGGCACTGGCTCGGCGAGTGCATTCAAAGAGTCGGTGATGTTGTTCGGCAGCCCGGCCAGCATCGGCCTCTCGACACATCAATCCGTTCACGTGAGTGCGGACCAGCATGTCAACTTGGTTAGCGGGCAGAGTACCCACATCGCCATAGGCAAATCGCTACTGGCGAGCGTCGGGCAAAAACTGAGCCTCTTCGTGCAGAACGCGGGAATAAAACTGTTTGCGGGCAAGGGCAAGGTCGAGATCCAGGCGCAGTCGGACAACATCGAGGTGACCGCGCAGAAAGCAGTGAAGGTTGTATCGGCGACGGACCGGATCGAGATCGCGGCCGACCAAGGAATTCTGCTGACGAGCGGTGGCGCCTACATCCTGATCAAAGATGGAAATGTCGAAGTTCATGCTCCCGGAAAAATCGATATCAAGGGCGCGTCACATACGTTCGCGGGGCCAGCGAGCACAAATTTCGTCATGCCGCACTTGCCCCAGGGCGTAGCGGCCCCGACCGACTTGGAATTCCGCCTGGTCGATCCCTACGGGCGCCCCAGTCCCGGCGTGGAATACAAAACGACGCTCAGTGACGGCTCTGTCAAACACGGCGTACTGGATGCGGATGGTTACGCGAAGATCAGTGGCGTACCTGCCGGCACCAGCGCGAAAGTCCAATACCTGACGGACAAGAGTCCACCCAAGTCGGAGGTTGGTATCAAGACTGATTCCGACTGGAGTCTGTTTCAGTCGATAAAGGTTACGGCCAAGCCTGTGGCCGACGCAGGCAATTCCAACGATCCTGATCGGAGCGGGACAGTATGAGCGAATCGTCAAGCAGCGGCCTGTTGGACGCAATCTGGAAGGAAGTGCTCGGCGACGCGGCGACCACCTTCAACTGGCTGAAGGATTTCCTGCTGGGCGAGTTCGTTCCAGACCGACCGTTCTCCGTGATCGTTGCCGAAATGCTCGCGAACTTCGTGCCGGGCGTCATTATCGTCACGAGCGCGCGCGATGCGGTCGCCATCATAGTCCGTCTTTCCACGCACCCTGAGCGGCGCAAGGAAGTGTCCGAGTGGATTCTGCTGTGCGCGTGCTTAATCGCCCTGGCCTTGCCGCTGGTGATGGCCGCCGCCGGTGCGGTCGCCGCGGGCGTCGGCGCGGTGGTCACCGGCGTCATGGGTGACGAACTCGCGGCTGCGCTGCGCGCCGTGATGCTGATGCTGATCGAGAAGTCGGGAAAGCTAGCCGAAATGATCCGCTTTCTCAACAAATTCATCAAAGGCAACATTCTTGAGTTTCTGAAGGGAGTGAAGTTTGCCAACTATGAAAAGTCGCTGCTCGAAATTCTTCAGCAGACTACGGGCAAGCTGATCGGCATCGTGCAGGAAGTACGCGGCAAGCTTCTGGAAGCCCGAGTGTTTCATGTCAAGATCGCGGATCATTTCGAGTCGGTCCAGAATCTGGTCCAGAAGCTGTCGACGTGGGAACAGCGGTTCTACGCGGTACAGCAGGAAGGCATCCAGCAGATTCCGAGGGCCGTGGCAGAGTTGCAGCAGCGCCTCGACCGGTTGCTGGCGCAGGAGGCACCAAAGGACAGCCACGTGGTCTCCGCAGGGGTGACAGCGACGAAGCCACAAGCCGTCGCGCCGCCCAAGCAGGAGATCCACGACACGCCAGGGGCGACGCTTCGTGATCCGGCGGCGCACGGTGCCGACGGCACCAATGGAAGCGCGAGGACGGGTTCCGCGCCGGCCCGCAAAGAGAAGCCGAACGTGCCGCCGCCGCCGACTGGTCAGCCGAATGTGAAGATCGAGGAGGTGCATACGCCGGGTGAGCAGTATGCAGTGGTAAACGGTGTCAAGATCAAGCCTCTGCTTTACGACAAGTTGTATCACGGGGCCGACCGAGCCACGCTCGGCGTCGATACGCAGCTGTCGGCCAAGGAGGTCGCGGCAAAGATATATACGGAAGGTCTGCCGGGACGAGGCAACAATATCGATCTGGTTGAACACGCCGGCGGCGCACACGATCGCGCGTTTCGCGGCACAACGGTCATGATGATGACGCCCGACGGTCAGGCCGGCGCGATCTTGTGGGCCGACGAAGGCGGATTTGTGATCGAACTGAAGAACGTGAAGGGCTACGACGTGAATGCCGTACTCGAGGGGCGGGTGCGTAAGCCCGACGGCAGTTTCGGCGGTAACGCCGTGCACGGCGAGGTGGAAATTGCAGTGCCGGGAAGAGTCAAGCCGGAACAGGTGGAGGCGGTGTATGAAGTGGTGATGAGCCGAAGCGGAAGATTGATGGCGCGTAAACTGCCACGGTAATCACATATTTGCCCGGAGAAATTGCATGTTGACGAACGACACCGACGTGCGGGAATTGCGCGATCGATGGAAAATCGGGAAGTACAAAGAACTGCTCGACGCAATCAAGGAAGCGTTGCCAGAGGATGAATGGGTGCCTTTGTGCGACTCCCTGCCACATATGCTGGATGGCTCGCCGACGATCGACCTGCGCGGGGCGCCGTTGCCGGGCGGCAAACTCGAGAACCTGGACCTGAGCTACAGCCATCTCGGCTTTGCTGTGTTCGATGCCTCGCAGTTCGAGGAAGTAGGGTTTCAACACGCGATCCTGGACGGTGTCTCTTTCAAGGAATGCGGGTTTCATTTGGCACAGATGCTGCCTGTCTACGGAAACGGTGCTGATTTTCGCCATGCTCGATTCCGGCAATCGTTCATCGAGTATGCCAAGTTGAGCAATAGCGATCTCTCCGGCGTGACGCTGTCCGACAGCAGTTTGAATTTTTCGGAGCTCATCGAATGCAATTTTTCCGGCATGCTCGCTGAGCAGAGCGAATGGCGCTGGAACACGACGACGCGATGCGCTTTCGTGGCGGCCCGTTTCGTCGAGTGCAGACTGACGGCAACCCGGCTCGATGGCGCACGGCTGATCGATGCCACGTTCGAGAATTGCGATCTGAGCGGTGTTGACTTCAGGGGCGCGGACCTGACGGGTGTGCGCTTTCTTGGTGGCACATTCGGTGACGTGCTGCAGGGTGAGACGACCTACCGGACTCGGTTCGACGATATACCGGAAGCCCGCCGTGCGGTTGCCGCGGGCAGTGCGGAGAATGGGCGCGCCATCGAATGGTGTCCCGTTGTGATCGGTTCGAGCGAGCCTGCCCAGAAGGTCGCCTCGTCGAGACTGAAGGGCCGGCCCGGCGACGTGGTACCGCAGAGTGGATGGTGGACTAGCCCGGCACTCGGGAGTGAACAGGGGCGGCGCTATTTTAAGGAGGGGGAGAAATTTCCCGACATCAAGTCGACGAATTGGGGACTCGTGATCTGGAGTTACAACCCCGCTGATCAGGGTTGAGCCCTGACGCGGGGCCTGACGCGAGCGGAGCAGCCGCGCACGAAAGATCTTGTCGATTTCGCGCGGAGCCATGCCCTGACGACTGCACCGACACCCATAGACATCAAACCGCTGAAGGTTCGGTTAGGTTGCGGTCTCTCTGCTCGTACTGCCGGAACGTGCGCAACCCCACGCCGAGCAGCTTCGCGAAAGGCCCAGGCTGGATTTCGCGCGCGCGACCGACGCCACTGTCGGCTCTACCCCATGCGGATCTCCTCTGACGCGGATCGGCGCGCGCCACGTCCCCGCGATCCAGCTCTGGCAGTGCCGGCGGGTCGCCGCCTTCACGCGCTTGCTCTTCGTGTCCGATTCCCCGAAGTGATAGGGTCATATAAAACTCCATCTCGTTGTCGGCCCCCAGCGGGCAGCGTGCTCGAACTGCCGATGGGTGCTGCCGCCAACCGCTCATTTTGGCTCGCTGGACCCTAAATCGCTGTAAACTCACGCTTTTGCTGCCACGCCCCCCATTCCAGATGTCCCAATCCCCCAAAGTAGGGTTCGTATCCCTCGGGTGCCCGAAGGCGCTCGTCGATTCCGAACAAATCATCACGCAGCTGCGCGCCGAAGGTTATGAAATCTCCGGCAGCTACGACGGCGCCGACCTCGTCGTCGTGAACACCTGCGGCTTCATCGACGAAGCCGTGCAGGAAAGCCTCGACGCGATCGGCGAAGCGCTGACCGAGAACGGCAAGGTGATCGTCACCGGCTGCCTCGGCGCGAAGTCGAGCGCGAGCGGCTCGAACCTGATCGAGGAAGTCCACCCGAAGGTGCTCGCCGTCACCGGCCCCCACGCGGTGGGCGAGGTGATGCAGGCCGTGCATTCGCACCTGCCGAAGCCGCACGACCCGTTCGTCGATCTCGTGCCCGCGGCCGGCATCAAGCTCACGCCGCGTCACTACGCGTACCTGAAGATCTCCGAAGGCTGCAACCACCGTTGCACGTTCTGCATCATCCCGTCGATGCGCGGCGACCTCGTGTCGCGGCCGGTCGCCGAAGTGATGCTGGAAGCCGAGAACCTGTTCAAGTCGGGCGTGAAGGAACTGCTCGTGATCTCGCAGGACACGAGCGCATACGGCGTCGACGTGAAGTACCGCACCGGCTTCTGGAACGGCAAGCCGATCAAGACGCGGATGACCGACCTGGTCGCCGCGCTCGGCGAACTCGCCGCGCAGTACGGCGCGTGGGTGCGCCTGCACTACGTGTATCCGTATCCGAGCGTCGACGAGGTGATCCCGCTGATGGCCGAAGGCCCGTTCAAGGGCCACGTGCTGCCGTATCTCGACGTGCCGTTCCAGCACGCGCATCCGGACGTGCTGAAGCGCATGAAGCGGCCGGCGAACGCCGAGAAGGTGCTCGAGCGCGTGCAGAAGTGGCGCGAGATCTGCCCGGACCTGACGATCCGCAGCACCTTCATCGCCGGCTTCCCCGGCGAGACGGAAGCACAGTTCGAAACGCTGCTCGACTTCATCCGCGAAGCGGAACTCGATCGCGTCGGCTGTTTCGCGTATTCGCCGGTCGAAGGCGCGACCGCGAACGACCTGGATGGCGCGCTGCCGGACGAGGTTCGCGAGGAACGTCGCGCGCGTTTCATGGAAGTGGCGGAGGAAGTGTCGGCGAAGCGCATGCAGCGCAAGGTCGGCAAGACGCTCAAGGTGTTGATCGACGAAGTCAGCGCGGAAGGCGGCATCGGCCGTACGGCAGCCGATGCGCCGGAGATCGACGGCGTCGTCTACGTCGAGCCGGCGGCGAAGGCATCGAAGCGCTACAAGGTCGGCGATTTCGTGTCCGTGAAGATCACGGGCGCCGACGGCCACGATCTGTGGGGCGAGGTGTAAGCGATGGCCGCCGCATTCCCGGAGATCCTCGCGCTCGGCGAGGCGATGATCGAATTCAACCAGTCGCAGCCGGGGCGTCCTGAATTCCTGCAGGGCTTCGGCGGCGACACGTCGAACTTCTGCATCGCGGCGGCGCGCCAGCGCGCATCGACGGGCTTCGTGTCGGCGATCGGCGACGATCCGTTCGGCCGCCTGCTGGCCGACATGTGGGCGTCGGAGCAGGTCGACACGACGTACGTGCGGATCGACCGCTCGGCACCGACCGGCGTGTATTTCGTCACGCACGGCGCCGACGGCCATCAGTTCGACTATCTGCGCGCGGGGTCGGCGGCGAGCCGCTACGCGACGGCCGACCTGCCGCTCGACGCGCTCGCGGCCGCGAAGGCCGTGCACCTGTCGGGCATCAGTCTCGCGATCAGCACGGCCGCGTGCGACGCGGCGTTCGCGGCGATCGACCATGCGCGTCGCAGCGGCGCGAAGGTCAGCTTCGACACGAACCTGCGCCTGAAGCTGTGGCCGCTGCCGCGTGCCCGTGCGGTGATGCGCGAGGCGCTGCGGCAGACGGACATCTGCCTGCCGAGCTGGGACGACGTCACGGCGCTCACGGGCGCGAACGATCGCGACGCGATCGTCGACGCGATGCTCGAACACGGGCCGCAGGTCGTCGCGTTGAAACTCGGCAAGGAAGGCGCGTATGTCGCGACGCCGCACGAACGGCGCGTCGTGCCGGGCTTCGCGGTCGAGGCCGTCGACGCGACCGGCGCGGGCGACTGTTTCGGCGGCGCGTTCGTCGCGCGGATCGTCGCGGGCGACGATCCGTTCGCGGCCGCGCGTTATGCGAACGCGGCGGCGGCGCTGTCGACGACCGGTTACGGTGCGGTCGCGCCGATTCCGCATCGCGACGCGGTGGAACGCCTGATGCAGGGCTGACGCGACACGCGCCTGCCCGCGCATTCGCGGCGCAGGCTTGCGTGGTCATGCAGGAACCGGGTCGCGGCCCGGCACGGTCCGCGATGGTCGGGCGAATCTGAAGCAAGGAGTAACACAAGGTGGGTCGATATTCGGAATGGCAACGGGCGCTCGTCGTCGCGGGTGCGCTGGCAGCGGGCATCGCGATGCCGACGGTGGTCGCCGCGCAGGCGGTCGCACCGGCCGTGCAGCAGGATGAACCGGCGCCCGCGCGGCCGCTGAAGCCGAATCCCGAGTTCGCCGGCCTGCCGCGCTACGAAGGCACGCTCGGCGATCGGCCGATCGTCGTGCATCTCGGCCCGAAGACGGACGAGGAAGGCGTGCACGGCGAATACCAGTTCGCCGACACGGGCGAAGTCGTGCTGCTCGCGGGCGACCGGGACGGCGATACGCTCGAGATCGAAGAGTCGAACGACGGCACGAACATCACCGGCGTGTGGATCGGCCGCTTCGACGCGACGGGCGACCTGAAGGCCGACCGGATGAACTCGGACGAATCGGACCCGCAGCCGGTCGTGCTGCATCTGGCGCCGGGCAAGCGCGCGGCGCTGCAGGTGCGCGACGGCCGGGTGCAGGAAATCGAGACGGTGGGCGGCGTCGTCAACCTGCGTACCGACGACTGAGCACGTGCTGGCTCGGTGCGCGCGGCGCGCATTGTACCGGGCCAAGCGCGCCGATTTTGGCTACTCTAACGACATATTCCGCAACCGAACGGCCTCGTGCCCGGCCCCCAGTCATGACTGCATCCACTCCCAAGCGCGCGCTGCAAACCCGCATCGTTCAACCCGACGACGTCATTCCGGAAGGCTTCCGTTCGTTCGTGCCGCCGGTCGCGCGCGCGTCGACGGTCGTGTTCCCCGATCTCGCGACGATGCGCGCGCTGGTCTGGCACGACGACAACCAGTGGCGCTACGGGCTGCACGCGACGCCGACGTCGCTCGCGCTCGCGCAGCGGCTCGCCGAGATCGAAGGCGGCACGCATGCGCTGCTGCAACCGTCGGGCCTCGCGGCGATCATGAACGTCTACTTCGGGATCGTGAAAGCGGGCGACGACGTGCTGATTCCGCATAACGTGTACGGCCCGAACGCCGATTTCGGCAACTGGCTCGCGAACGATTTCGGCATCACCGTGCGCGGTTACGATCCGTTGATCGGCGCCGGCATCGCCGAGCTGATCCAGCCGAACACGCGACTGATCTGGCTCGAGGCGCCGGGCTCGGTGACGATGGAGGTGCCCGACGTGCAGGCGATCGCGGCCGCCGCGAAGGCGCGCGGCATCGTCACCGCGATCGACAACACCTTTTCGGCGGGGCTCGCGTTCAAGCCGTTCGCGCATGGCGTCGACATTTCGGTGCAGGCGCTGACCAAGTATCAGTCGGGCGGCAGCGACGTGCTGATGGGCGCGACGATCACCGCGAATGCGGAACTGCACGCGAAGCTGAAGCTCGCGCGGATGCGCTGCGGGATCGGCGTATCGGTCGACGATTGCTCGCTCGTGCTGCGCAGCCTGCCGAGCATGCAGGTGCGCTTCGATGCGCACAGCAAGAGCGCGCTCGCGCTCGCGCAGTGGCTGAAGGCGCGGCCGGAGATCGCGACGGTGCTGCACCCGCAGATCGCCGACTGCCCGGGGCATGCGTCGTTCATGCGCGATTTCACGGGCGCGGGCGGGCTGTTCTCGGTGGTGTTCGACGCACGCTACAGCGCGGAGCAGATCGACCGTTTCGTCGAGTCGCTCGAGCTGTTCGCGATCGGCTGGAGCTGGGGCGGCGCGTGCAGCCTCGCGATGCCTTACGACGTCGCGTCGATGCGCCCGGACTGGCCGCATCGCGGCACGCTGGTGCGTTTCTACGTCGGTCTGGAAGACGAAGCGGATTTGCGCGCCGACATCGAGCGGGCGATGCAGGCCACGCTCGGCTGATTGCGCGCCGGCAACGTCCGGCAGAAAAGCGAAACGCCGGCGCGATATCGCATCGCGCCGGCGTTTTTCATTGACGGTGCCGCGGGATCAGAACAGGCGCAGCAGCCCGTCGAGGCCGACATGGTCGAATGCGACGGTGGCCGCATCGCGCACGACGGGCTTCGCGTGGAACGCGACCGACAGCCCGGCTTCGGCCATCATCTTCAGGTCGTTCGACCCGTCGCCCATCGCGATCGCGCGGCTCGGCTCGAGGCCGAGCGACGCGCACGTGTCGCGCAGCAGGCGCGCCTTCACGTCGGCGTTGACGATCTCGCCGAGCACCTTGCCGGTCAGCTTGCCGTCGACGATCTCGAGCGTGTTCGCATGCGCGTAGTCGAGGCCGAGGCGGGCTTTCAGCCGCTCGGTGAAGAACGTGAAGCCGCCCGACACGAGCAGCGTCTTCAGGCCGGCGGCCTTCACGCCGGCCAGCATCGTCTCGGCGCCCGGCGACAGTTGCAGCCGTTCTTCGTACACGCGCTCGAGTGCGTGCGCGTCGAGCCCGGCCAGCAGCGCGACGCGGCGCGTGAGGCTTTCGTTGAAATCGCGGATCTCGCCGCGCATCGCCGCTTCGGTGATCTCCGCGACCTGCGTTTTCAGCCCGCAGAAATCGGCGATCTCGTCGATGCATTCGATCGTGATCAGCGTCGAATCCATGTCCATCACCGCGAGCCCGAAATCGCCGAGCGTGCGGCCGGCCTCGACGAAGCCGAAGTCGAGCGCATGCGTGCCGCAGTACGCGTCGATGTCGAGGCGTTGCGCCGGGCTCGCGTTTTCGATGCGCAGCGCGTGATCGTCGGTCTGCACGACGCGGGTGCCGCGCGACAGCGCGAGCAGCGGTTTGTGATGGGCGTCCGACAGCGGCGCAAGACTCTGGATGACGAGATTGTGGGTCATGACGAGTGGTTGGGAAGCGAATGAATGACGTGCGCGGCCCACGGGTGGCCGCCTGCGCGCGCGGGCCCCGTGCGGCTGCGGGCCCGTGCGTCGCGAACGCGCCATTGTAGCCGGTTGGTCGCGCGTGGCGGCCGGTGCCGGCGCGAAACCGGGCGCGGTACGGCGGCGGTCACCCGTTTGCGCGATCCCAGTACGGCGGATCGCCGAAATGCTCGGCCAGGAACGCGATGAACGCGAGCGTTTTCAGCGGCACGTGGGCGCGGCTCGGATAGACGGCCCAGATCGCGACGTCGTCCGCGAACGGATAGTCGTCGAGCACGGTGACGAGCGCGCCGTTCGCGAGCAGCGGGCCGACGTCCCAGGTCGATTTGATCGCGATCCCGAAGCCGTCGACGAGCGCTTCGCGGATCGCCTCGCCGTTGCTCGCGACGAGCCGGCCGCCGACCCGCACCGTGAGCGGGCCCTGCGGCGTCGCGAACGACCAGTCGCGCTGGTCGCCGAGGATCACGCACTCGTGCTGCGTCAGATCGGCCGGGTGCCGCGGCATGCCGCGTTCGGCGAGATAGGCGGGCGAGCAGCACAGCACGCGGCGGTTGGTGGCGAGCTTGCGGGCGACGAGCGTCGAATCCTTCAGTGCGCCGAGGCGGATCGCGACGTCGTAGCCGTCGTCGACCAGATCGACGATCTCGTCGGACAGGCGCAAATCGAGCGACACGGACGGGTAGCGGCGCAGGAACGCCGGGATCACCGGCGCGACGTGCTGGCGGCCGAACGACGACGACATCGACACCTTCAGCCGCCCGTACGGCTCGCTGCGGCCGCGGCCGACCGACGCGCGCGCGGCGTCGGCCGCCGCGAGCAGCGCGTCGGCGCGCGCCATGAAGATTTCGCCGTCCTGCGTGAGGCTGATGCGGCGCGTGGTGCGGTGCAGCAGCCGCGCGCCGAGCTGGCGTTCGAGCTGGGCGATGCGCGCGCTCGCGACCGCGGCCGACACGCCGAATTCGCGACCGGCCGCGCTGACGTTCGCGAGCAGCGCCGCGCGCACGAACAGCGCGACGTCGAGCAGGTCGAGCGGCTTGTCGGGCGCGGGAATGGGAGCAGGCGTCGGATCAGACGACATTATTCTGAAATTCCTGAAAATGTTTCAGGAAATATAGCGGTTTTCTCGAATGATCGGGTTGCCTACGATGGCACGCATGGAGGTTGCGCCGCAGCCTGCCGGATCCCCTGAAAGGAGTATCGAGATGAAAGCCGTTGGATTGACCCGTTATCTGCCGATCGACGACCCGCAAGCGTTGCTCGACGTCGAACTGCCGCAGCCCGTGCCGGGCCCGCGCGACCTGCTCGTGAGAGTCGATGCGATTTCCGTGAACCCGGTCGACACCAAGGTGCGTGCGCCGAAGCCGCAGGTCGAGGAGACGCCGCGCGTGCTCGGCTGGGATGCGGCCGGCACGGTCGTCGCGGTCGGCGCCGACGTCACGCTGTTCCGGCCCGGCGACGAAGTGTTCTACGCGGGCAGCATCACGCGGCCCGGCGCGAACAGCGAATTCCACGCGGTCGACGAGCGGATCGCCGCGCTGAAGCCGCGCACGCTCGACTTCGCGGCGGCGGCCGCGCTGCCGCTCACCGCGCTGACCGCGTGGGAAGCGCTGTTCGACCGGTTGCGCGTGTCGCCGCAGGGCGCGGACGCCGGCAAGTCCGTGTTGATCATCGGCGGCGCGGGCGGCGTGGGCTCGATCGCGATCCAGCTCGCGAAGACGCTCGGCAAGCTGCACGTGATCGCGACCGCGTCGCGGCCGGCATCGGCCGAATGGGTGCGCACGCTCGGCGCGGATGCGGTGGTCGACCATTTCGGCGATTTGCCGGCGCAATTGCGCGAGGCCGGGCATCCGAGCGTCGACTACGTGCTGATCTTCAACGATACCGACCATCATTTCCCGGCCGCGGCGGAAGTCATCCGGCCGCAGGGCGGCATTTGCACGATCGTCGAGAACGCGAAGCCGGTGCCGGTCGAATTGCTGAAGGCGAAGAGCGCCGCGTTTCACTGGGAGTTCATGTTCACGCGCGCGATGTTCGAGACGCCGGACATGATCGAGCAGCACAAGATCCTGAGCGAGGTCGCGCGGCTCGTCGACGGCGGCACGCTGCGTACGACGCTCGGCGAACGGCTCGGCGCGATCAATGCCGAGAACGTGCGGCGCGCGCACCGGATGCTCGAGGGCGGGCGCGCGATCGGCAAGCTCGTGCTGAGCGGCTTCTGAGCCGGCAGCGCGCGCCAATAAGGTGACGGCGCCGCGAACGCAAGCGGGGTAACACCCGATGCGTTCGCGGCGCATTGCATCGCGCTTGGCGGTAGACTGGCAACGCATCATGCATCTAAAACCGCGCGGCACGCGCGTGCCGCCGCATGACAAGGAGGTCAGCATGAGCCAACGCAGCTTGTCGGTCGCCGCATCGTGGTCGGTCGTGTTCGCGGCGGTGTGCGCCAGCGCGAGCGTATTCGCGGCGCCGCCGGTCAAGGGCAGCCTGAAGGGCGGCGGGACGGGGCAACTCGAATACACCGTCAAGGTCGACTCGAAGACCTTCGGCAATACGCAGGAGACCCGCAAGATCCGCTCGGGCGAGACGGACGATTTCAACTGGAAGTCGGTGCCGCCGAGCGGCGCGGTCGCGATGCCGGACGGCTGCCCGAACGCCGACAACCTGCCGCGCGACGCGAACGGCGCGATGGTGCGGCAGACCCAGGTGCGGCTCGCGCCGTCGGTCGACGCGAAGGGTGTCGCGAACGTGCAGTTGAGCTTCCAGGCGGCCGCGCCGAAGGGCACGCGCAGCGTGACGGCCGGCGGCAAGTCGCTGCAGTGTCCGGACGTCGTGTCGGTGAGCCAGGTGAAGTGGGTGTCGCTGCCGACCAACGGCGGGTCGAAGGCCGTGACGATGAGCGACGGCACCAAGGTGACGGTGTCGATCAAGCATTGAGCGGCGCGCGTGGGCCGGCGTTTCGTCCGGTGCGCGCGCAACCGGTTCGATTGGCGGAACGAGCAGGGCGGCACGCGAGCAGATCGCGCCGCGTCGCCGTTGCCATGCGTTTCCTCAACCTGCTTCGCGGTACGGCGCGCCGACCGTGCAACGGCGATGCGTGACGTCATGCGGATGTCACGTTATGCTCGCCCGCATTCTTTCCTTTCCGTCACGACACCACGATGAAACTTCGAATGCGTGCGCTGCTGTCCGCCATTGCGTTCGTCGCCGCGCACGCTCATGCGGCCGACGAGTGCAGTTTCGTGAAGAAGGTAGAGCTGCCGTCGCGACAGCAGGTGGCGGTGGTATCCAGCGGCGCACTCGAAGCGTGCTCGACCGGCAGCTACGCGGTGCGCGTGTATTCGACCGCGCATGCCGCCCCGGGCTTCGATACCGACGATTACGTGACCGGCACGTTGCACGCGCGCGACGGCACGGTCGCCGATGCGTACACGGCCGACCTCGGCGCACGCGCGCCGCAGGCGCTCGTCGTGACCACGCGCTCGGCCGGCAGCGGCGGCTACGTCGGCGCGCAGGCGTATGTGACGACGCCGCGTGCGGTGCGGCTCGTCGCATCGGTCGACGGGCTCGCGCCCGACGCGGATATCGCGGCCGCCCTTCGGCAGGCAATCGGCAAGCGACGCGGCGCGCACTGATCGCGCCGATCGCACGATGTGCCGCCGCCGCGCGTCAGTGCGTTCGCTCTTCGAGCCGCGACGCGAGAAAGCGGTGATCGGCCGAGAACAGCCGGCGATAGGTCATCAGCACCGCGCCGACGGTGCCGAGCGCGGACGCCGCGGCAATCAGGAACATGATCACGATCTGGTAGCGCACGGCCTGCAGCGGCGACTGGCCGGCCAGCACCTGGCCCGTCATCATCCCCGGCAGGCTCACGACGCCGACCACCGCCATCTGGTTCAGCGTCGGCAGCATGCCGGCGCGCACGGCCTGGCGCGCGGCGTGCTGCGCGGCTTCCCAGCGCGTCGCGCCCAGCGCGAGCGCGGTCTCGACGCGATCGCGGCGCGCGGTGAGTTCTTCCATCATCCGCTCGACGCCGAGCGACACGCCCGTCAGCGTATTGCCGAGAATCATCCCGAGAATCGGGATCGCGTATTGCGGCGCGAACCACGGATGGATGCGGATCACGACGAACAGCCCGACCACCGCGACGAACCAGCTGCTGAACCAGATCGACGCGATGCTGTCGATCCGCTGGCCGCGGTATGTGCGCTTGCCGCGCCCCGCGCCGGCGAACCCGGCGATCAGCGTCATCAGCGCGGTGAGCGGCAGCACGACGTACCAGTGCGGATGGCCGAACACCCAGCCGAGCACGTAGCCGATCGCGAGCAATTGCACGACGGTGCGTACCGCCGCGAGCGCGAGCTTGCGGCCGAGGCCAAGCGACAGCGCCGCCGAGATCGCGCCGTTGACGGCGACGAGCGCGGCCGCGATGCCGACGTCGACGAGGCTCAAGTCCTGCAAGGTGGGGCTCATTGCGCGGCCTCCGTCGGGTCGGCCGCGTGCAGCACGCCCGCCTGCATCACGAGCCGCATCGTGCCGATCCGCGCGGCCTGGGCCGGATCGTGCGAGATCCACATGTACGCGCGGGCGTCGGGCGCCGCGTCGAACCACGCGCCGACGAGCGCTTCGATGGCGCGCGCCGATTCGGGATCGAGCGCGGAGGTCGGCTCGTCGAGCAGCAGCACGTCGGGATCGAGCTGGAGCACGCGCAGCAGCGCGGTGATCTGCGCTTCGCCGCCGGACAGGTCGCTTGCGCGCTGGTCGAGAAAATCGGCGCCGCGGCCGGCCTGCGCGGCGAGTGCTTCTGCGCGGGCGCGATCGAACGCGACGTCGCGATAGATCGCGAGCGAGTACGGGTAGCGCAACTGCGATTCGACGGTGCCGTCCATCTGCGCGGGGCGCTGGCGGACATAGGCGATGCTGCGCCGATAGCGCGGAATCGCGCTGCGCCGGATCCGGCGGCCGCGCCACAGGAGGTGGCCGCCGTCGAGCGGATCGAGCAGCGCGAGCGCGCGCAGCAGCACGCTCTTGCCCGACCCGGATGGTCCGGTGATAGCAATTCGCGATCCCGCGGCGAGGCTGAAATCGGTCGGAGCGAGCAGCGTCTTGCCGCTGCGGGCGTCGCGCCGCGTGATGTGCTGCGCGTCGATGAGGCCGGTGGGGGAGGTCATGTCACAAATGAAAAAAAGCGTTAATGGCGCCGAAAGGCCGCCATGTCGTGCGCCATAATACCCATTGAAAAGCCGCCGTTGTCGTGCGCCGTTCGTCCACGCAAGCGGCCCGGCATCGTGCGGCAACGCTTCAGAACAACAACGGAACCGCCATGACGCTAGCCCGAACCATCGGCAAATCGGCTGCATGGATCGTCGGTATCGTCGCGGTGCTCATCGCGGCGGCCGGCATCTTTATTTTCACGTTCGACTGGAACCGCGCGAAACCGTGGGTCAACGAACACGTGAGTACCGCGCTCGGCCGCCCGTTTGCGATCAACGGCGACATCAAGGTCGGCTGGCGCCGTCCCGATGGCGAGACCGGCTGGCGTGCATGGATACCCTGGCCGAGCTTCTCGGCCACGCAACTCGAGATCGGCAATCCCGACTGGGCGCAGGCGCCCAAGTTCGTCACGCTCGATGCCGCGCACTTCGATCTCGCGCTCTTGCCGCTGCTGGCGCATGAAATCGTCATCCCTTCGATCGACGTCGTCAATCCTGCCGTCGATCTCGAACGGCGCGCGGACGGCAGCAATACGTGGACCTTCCAGTTCAAGCAATCGGGGCAACCGAACAAGTGGAAAGTGCGGCTCGACAGCTTCGGGTTCGCGAAGGGTACCGTCGTCTATCGCGATGCGATCACCCAGGCCGATCTGACGATCGGGATCGATACGCTCGGCCAGCCGGTCCCGCTCGGCGACGTGCTGAAGGAGCAGGAACAGAAGTCGCGCGCGGCGTCCGCCCAGCGCGTCGGCAAGCGCGGCGCCGCGCAATTGAGCGCGAAGGCGAACGCCGAGGCTGCGTCGGATGCATCCCGCGCATCGGCGGCGCAGGTCCCGAGCGCGGCATCGACGTCCGGGTCCGCATCGGGTGTGCTGCCTGCGTCCGTGGTGAATACGGCTTCGTCCGCATCGACGGTTGCGTCGGCATCCGGCGCGAGCGGCGCATCGGCCACCTCCGGCGCCACCGTGCCCGCGAAGCCGTCCGGGCCGACCTATGCGTTCGGCCTGAAGTTCGACGGCCGCTACAAGAACGTGCCGGTCACCGGCACCGGCAAGGTGGGCGGCGTGCTGGCGATCGAGAACGCGACGCAGCCGTTCCCGCTGCAGGCCGACGTGAAGGCCGGCGACACGCGGCTCGCGATCGTCGGCACGCTGACCGATCCGATGCATCTGGCGGCGCTCGACCTGCGACTGTGGCTGCAGGGCACGTCGATGTCGCATCTCTACCAGCTCACCGGGATCACGCTGCCCGACACGCCGCCGTATGCGACCGAGGGGCACCTCATCGGCAACATCAAGCAGGACGCGAGCACGTTCCGCTACGAGAACTTCAACGGGCGCGTCGGCGGCAGCGATCTGCACGGCACGCTGACGTGGGCGCAGCGCGAGCCGCGTCCGAAGCTGTCGGGTGAGCTCGTGTCGAACCTGCTGCAGTTCTCCGACCTCGCGCCGGTGATCGGCGCCGACTCGGCTGCCAGCAAGAAGAAGCGCGGCGACACGACGCGCCAGCCGCCGGACCGCGTGCTGCCGGTCGCGGCGTTCCGCACCGAACGGTGGAGCGCGATCGATGCGGACGTGAAGTTCACCGGCCGCAAGCTGATCAAGAGCCCGCAGTTGCCGATCACCGACCTGTACACGCATATCCTGCTGCAGGACGGCGTGCTGACGCTCGAGCCGCTGCAGTTCGGCGTCGCGGGCGGCACGCTCGCGACGAATGCGCATCTCGACGGCAGCCGTACGCCGCTGAAGGGCCGCTTCACGCTGGCCGCGCGGCATCTGAAGCTCAAGCAGCTGTTCCCGACGCAGAAGGTGATGCAGACGGCCCTCGGCGAAATCAACGGCGATGCGTCGCTGTCGGCAACGGGCAATTCGCCGGCCGCGCTCGCGGCGACGTCGACCGGCGAAGTGAAGGCGCTGATCACCAACGGCCGCATCAGTCGCTTGCTGATGGAGGCCGCGGGGTTGAACGTCGCGAACGTGGTCTACGAGAAGCTGTTCGGCAACCGCGACGTCAACATCAACTGCGCGGCGATCGACTTCGTGGCGACCGACGGCATGCTCGACCCGAAGGTGTTCGCGCTCGATACCGACGATGCGCTGATCAACGTCGACGGCCCGATCAACCTGCGCGACGAATCGATCGACCTGAAGATCCATCCGCACACGAAGGGCTTCCGGATCTTCTCGCTGCGCTCGCCGTTGTATGCGAAGGGCACGTTCAAGAACCCGAAGGTCGGCGTCGATGCGGGCGCGCTCGCGCTGCGCGCCGGTGCGATGGTCGGGCTCGGGCTGCTCAACCCGTTCGCGGCGCTGATCCCGCTGATCGCGCCGAGCAACAATCGCGACGTGCCGTGCTCGGAACTGTTCGGGCAGCTGAAGGCCAAGGCGGCGCAGAAGGGGGCGGCGAAGGCCGGCAAGTGACGCGCGGCCACGGGCGCGGCATGCGCCACCGTGCGGCCTCGGCGTCGTTGCCGCGCCTGGCTGAGCGCCGGCCGTGCTGCGCGGCCAGCGCGCTCAACGGCGGGCGCGTGCCCAGACGAGCACCGGGTCGACCTCCCGGCCGCGGATCCGCACCGGTCCGGCGGTGCCGAGCTGCAGCCGGTCGCCGTCCAGGCTCACGACACGCTGCTGGACGTTGCCGATCCAGTTCGGATACAGGCTGACGTCCATTTCATGGGTCAACGTGCCGTCGTCGTCGACGCTAAAGGGGCCTGAATACGCGATGTAGCCGTGCGCCGCGGCCGCGCGCTCCTCGACGCTCCCGCCTTGCAGGTCGCCGTCCGCGTAGGGCGGGCGGCCGGCCGCCATCAGTTGCGCGGACATGTAGCCGTCGGGCGTGTACAGGATCCAGCCGCGCGCGTCGCGGCCGAGCGGATAGGTGACGGTGCTCCCGTCGCGCGGGCGGATTTCGTACGACACGAGGCGCCATGCGCCGACGAGTTGTTCGCGAAGCTGGCTGGCGAGCATGCGGGATTCCGGTGAGACGGCGGTGACGCGCGTGCCGTCATGTTGACGGGCCGGCGGGAGGGCCGGGAATACGCTGCCGGGGCGGGGCGGTCGGCAGTTTCTCCGACACCTGCTAAAATACACGGTTTTCCGTCGATTTCTCTCTTAACGGGACCTGCCGTGCTTTCTACTGCCAACATCACGATGCAATTCGGGCCGAAGCCCTTGTTCGAGAATATCTCGGTCAAATTCGGCGAGGGCAACCGCTACGGTCTGATCGGCGCGAACGGCTGTGGCAAGTCGACCTTCATGAAGATCCTCGGCGGCGACCTCGAGCCGAGCGCCGGCAACGTCGCGCTGGAGCCGAACGTCCGCCTCGGCAAGCTGCGCCAGGACCAGTTCGCGTACGAAGACGTGCGCGTGCTCGACGTCGTGATGATGGGCCACACCGAGATGTGGGCCGCGATGACCGAGCGTGACGCGATCTACGCGAACCCGGACGCCACCGACGACGACTACATGCACGCGGCCGAGCTCGAAGGCAAGTTCGCCGAATACGGCGGCTACGACGCCGAAGCACGCGCGGGTGCGCTGCTGCTCGGCATCGGCATCGAGGAGAAGTTCCACAACGGCACGATGGCCGACGTCGCGCCGGGCTGGAAGCTGCGCGTGCTGCTCGCGCAGGCGCTGTTCTCGAAGCCGGACGTGCTGCTGCTCGACGAACCGACCAACAACCTCGACATCAACTCGATCCGTTGGCTCGAGCAGACGCTCAACGAGTACAACTCGACGATGATCATCATCTCGCACGATCGTCACTTCCTGAACTCGGTGTGCACGCACATGGCCGACATGGACTTCGGCACGCTGAAGGTCTGGCCGGGCAACTACGACGACTACATGCTCGCATCGGCACAGGCGCGCGAGCGCCAGGCCGCGGCGAATACGCGTGCGAAGGAACGCGTGGCCGAACTGCAGGACTTCGTGCGCCGCTTCTCGGCGAACAAGTCGAAGGCGCGCCAGGCCACCAGCCGCGCGAAGCAGATCGACAAGATCAAGATCGAGGAATTCAAGCCGTCGTCGCGCCAGAATCCGTTCATCCGTTTCGAGTTCGAGAAGAAGCTGCACAACGTCGCGGTGGTCGCCGAAGAGATCACGAAGAAGTACGAGCGCACGATCTTCCAGAACTTCAACCTGTCGGTGCAGCCGGGCGAGCGCATCGCGATCATCGGCGAGAACGGCGCGGGCAAGACGACGCTGCTGCGTTCGCTGCTCGGCGCGCTGCCGCTCGATCACGGCACGGTGAAGTGGTCCGAGAACGCGAACGTCGGCTACATGCCGCAGGACACGTACGAGGAATTCCCGAACGACATCACGCTGATGGACTGGATCGACCAGTACCGCAAGGACGGCGACGACGAAACGATGGTGCGCGGCACGCTGGGCCGCCTGCTGTTCTCGTCGGACGACATCAGGAAGTCGGTGAAGGTGCTGTCGGGCGGCGAGAAGGGCCGCATGATCTGGGGCAAGCTGATGCTCGGCCGCCACAACGTGCTGCTGATGGACGAGCCGACCAACCACATGGACATGGAGTCGATCGAGTCGCTGCAGATCGCGCTCGAGCAGTTCGAAGGCACGCTGATTTTCGTGTCGCACGACCGTGAGTTCGTGAGCGGGCTGGCGAACCGGATCATCGAAGTGAAGACGGATGGCACGCTGTTCGACTTCGGCGGGAATTACGAGGAGTTCCTGACGAGTCAGGGGCAGGAGTAAGTGTCCTGAGGTTTCCTCCGGTCGTGAGTCGAGCTTAAGCATCACCACACGGAGCGAGCCGCCAGAAGCGCTACAGGCCCGCATCGACAGCAATGTCGATGCGGGCTTTTTCATTTCCCCGCGGCCAAACCCCGCCACGCGGCGCTTTCCAGTTTCCTCCGCGTAATCGACTTCAGGTAAATTACCCACCCAACGCCCCCATCATTCCCCATTTCACCCCGGAGCCGCCCTCGATGCAGGACCATCCTCTCCCGCTCGACCTGTCCGGCCTTGCGCCCAGCCTGTACGCGCAGGGCGCCGAGGAGGGCATCCTGTCGCGCCTGATGGAGCGCCTCACACCGACCAACCGCTTCTGCGTCGATATCGGCGCAAGCGACGGCCTGCGCAACAGCAACACCGCGCGGTTGCTGCGCGAACAGGATTGGGCCGGCGTACTCGTGGAAGGCAGCGCATACCGGTTCGGCAAGCTTGCCGCCCACTACGCGGGCGCGGAGCGCGTCCGCCTGCACCACGATCGCGTGCAGCCCGATACGGTCGATCAACTGCTCGCCGATGCGAACGTACCGACCGACTTCGATCTGCTGTCGATCGACATCGACGGCAACGATTACTGGGTGTGGCGCGGCCTGCAAGCGTTCCAGCCGCGCATCGTCGTGATCGAATACAACCCGTACTACACGCCGCCCGAGCGCTGGGTCATGTGCTTCAATCCGGACCACGAATGGGACGGCTCGACCTATTACGGCGCGAGCCTCGAATCGCTCGTGCACCTCGGCCGCCAGAAAGGCTATGAACTCGTCTGCTGCGACGACATGGGCAACAACGCGTTCTTCGTGCGACACGACCTGTACCCGCTGCTCGGCATCGCGAACAACGATCCGTCGGTGTTGTTCCGGCCGGCGATGTACAAGCTGCGCTACGTCGGACACAACACGTTCCTGACCGGTCATCCGTATCGGCACGGGCCGGCCGAGCACATCTGAATGGATTCGCTCGCCGTCACCTTCGACGAGATTCGCGATGCCTATGGGCTCGGTCGCGGCGGCCCGCCGACGCAGGTCAGCGAGCGGGTGTGGCATCTGCCGACCAGCAGCGGCGCGGGCGTGGCGGTCAAACGCTATGCGCCCGAACACCATGCGCGCGCACTCAAGGAAACCGCCGTCCTCACGCATCTCGAAACGCACGGCGATACTCGCTTCCACGTGCAGACGCTGAAGCGCACGACGTCCGGCGAATCGCTTTGGTCGGGACAACATTCCCATGCGATGCTGACGCGCTGGGAAGCCGGGCAATTCAAAACCTACGATACGTTTTCGCCAGCCGAATGGGGTGCGCTCGGCGCGAGCCTGGCCGCGTTGCACCTGAGTCTCGAACAATTGCCTCTGCCGTCGCTCGATACGATCCGCGCGCGGCTGACCGCGATCGACGCGGATGCGGTGCGCCGCAGCCTGCTGGACGCGCTCGATCGAGCCGATGCGAACGCCGCCGACGCCACGAACCTGCGCCGCTACGTCGATCTCGCGCTACGCATGCTCGACCGCTACTATCCGGGCAGCGTCGATGCGTTCCCGGCCGATGATCCGCAGCACCCGATCCACAACGACTACAACCAGTTCAACTATCTGTTCACGGGCACGCTGCCGCCGTTGATCGTCGACTGGGAAGCGTCGATCGGCGCGCCGCGCGAATACGAACTGGTGCGCTGCCTGAATCATTTGCCGCTGGAGGCACCGCACCTCGCGCAAGCGTTCGTGCGTGCGTACCTGCGCGTGCGGCCGGCAAACCCGGCGTACATCGCGTGGGCGGTCGATGCCGCATGCGTGCAGCACGCGCTCAAGCTGTGGATCGTACAAGGCTGGCTCGACGATCCGTCGCGCTTCGCGTCGCACCTGAACGGCGCGATGACGATGGCGTCCGCGATGGTGGACGCGCGCGACCGTCTGATCGATTTCTTTTCCCGTTGCGTGGAAGCAGGAAGCTGATGTGAGTGCGAATCCGAACGAGACCCCGAATCCGCTGCGCGCCGGCGAGCGGCAGCATGTGTTTCCGCCGCCGCTGGATCGCGATTACCGCGTCGAGGACGGGCGCGTCCAGACCCGTTCGCTGGAAGCACATATCGTCGATCACTGCAACCTGACCTGTGCGGAATGCTGCTCGCTGTCGCCGCTGCTGCCCGAGTGGTACGCGAGCCCCGAATCGATCGAAGCCGATCTGCGCAAGGCCGCGAAGGTGTTGCGTCCGCACATGTTCAAGCTGGTCGGCGGCGAACCGTTGCTGCATCCGGCGCTCGTCGAACTCGTCGAGCGCGTGCGTGGCACCGGCATCGCGCCCGTGATCTCGGTCACGACGAACGGCCTGAAGCTCGGCGAGATGCCCGACGCGTTCTGGCAGGCAGTGGATGCGCTGACGATCTCGCGCTATCCGAAACCCGCGCTTTCCGCCGACCTGATCGCGCATGTCGAGCATCAGGCCGCGCGCTTCGACGTGCGGCTGAACTGGAAGGTGCAGAACGTGTTCACGACGATGAACCGTGCGCGGCCCGGCACGGATCGCGATGAAGCCCGACGCCTGTATCACGATTGCTGGATCCGCGAGCGCTGCCATATGATTCGCGACGGCATGTTCTACACGTGCACGCGTCCCGCGCACTTCCACACGCTGTACAAGGGCGAGAAGGATTTTCAGGCCGACGGCCTGGCACTGCGCGACGACGCGGGCATGCTCGACGCGATGCTTGCCTATCTGCAACGCGAGACGCCGCTCGAAGCCTGCCTGCATTGCCAGGGCGGCAGCGCGCCGGTGGCGCCGCATCGCATCCTGAAACGCATTGAAGTGAACACCTTGAAGGCTCGTTATCCATGATCGTCGGCACGCGCGACTCGTTCGGTTTCGATCGTCTGCACTACCATCCGCGCAGCGGCGTGTCGGCGTCCGGCATCCGCGCGGTATTGCGGGCGTCGGGGCAACCGGCCGGCGCGCCGGACACGGCGGCCATCGCTGGCTACCTGAGCGGCGAGCGCCTCATCGGCCGTACCGTGCTGCGCGACGTGCTCGCGGTGCCGCCCGGTCATGCATTGATCCGGTCGCCGCAAGGGTTGACGGTACAGCCGGCGCCCGAGCGGCCGCAGCCAGCCGATCTCGACACCGCGCTGCGCGCGTCGCTGCACCGCGCGCTCGACAGCGGCAAGCGCGTCGCGCTGGCGCTGAGCGGCGGGCTCGATTCGGCGCTGCTGCTCGCGTTGCTGCGCGAACTCGGCGCGCTGCGGCACGTGATGGCCTACATCCTCGCGACCGACATGCCCGATTACTGCGAACGCGACGCGGCGCTCGAACTCGCCGCGCAGATGCAGGCGAACGTGAAGATCGTGCGCGCGAACGAGGCCGATTTCGTCGCGGCGCTGCCGAGGACGACCCACGCGGTCGAGGAGCCGATGTTCAACCTGCATCCGGTCGCGAAGCTGCTGCTGGCCGATGCGATGGCGGTGGACGGCGTCGAGGTGGCGATTACCGGCGACGGCGCGGACCAGGTGTTGCGCCGCGACCGGTCGGCCAACTATCTGCCGCTGTGCCATGCGTTGTTCGACGCCGCGTCGGTCGATTTGCATCCGCCGTTCGTCGACGCCGCCGTCGTCGCGCATCTGACGAGCATCGCGCCCGACCCGGACAAGCAGTGCCTGCGCGATCTCGGCGCGCGCCTGAACCTGCCGGAGCGTCTCGTGCACGGCCCGAAGCGCGGGCGGCTCGCGCCGGCGATGAATCTGGCGCCGCTGCTCGATCGCGACCGCACGCATGCGCTGGCCGACACGCTCGGCCTTGCCACGCCCACTTTGCAGACAGATACCGAACGCGTGCTGTGGACGACGCTGACACTGATCCTCGATCATCTCGGTCGCCTTCATCCCGATGCCGCGCATCGCCCAACCTGAGCCGCTCATGAAACGCATCCTGTTCTGCGTGGTGCCCGAGAAGGGCCACGTCAATCCGTGCATCGGCCCGGCCCAGCATTTGCGCGCGGCCGGCTGCGACGTCGCGTTCTATGCGCCGGCCGACATCAGCGCACAGCTCGACGGCGCTGGCGACTTCGCGTTCGTCGGGCCGCGCGAGACGCCCGAGCGCCACGACCTGTCGCGCGGCGCGAGCTTCGCCGCGAACATTCGCGACGCCGACTGGCTGCGGCACTGGATCCGCACGCTGCTGATCGATCTGGCGCCCGCGCAGGTGGACGGCATCCGCGCGGTGCTGCGCGAATGGCAGCCCGACGTGGTCGTGATCGACCCGCTGCTGTATGCGGCGGCGATTGCGGCCCAGTTGGAAGGGCTGCCGTGGGTATCGATGTCGAATTCGCTGAATCCGGTGCTGCCCGACGATCTCGATTCGGAACTGCTGCGCACGGTGCGATGGCTCGCACCGGAACGCACGCGCCTGTTCGCGCGCTACGGCCTCGACGCACGCTTTCGCGGTTGCGACGTGCTGTCGCCGCACCTGACGCTCGCGTTCACGACCGACGCGCTGGTCGGCGCGCCGCCGCGCGGTGTCGATCTGGTCGGCCCCGCGATGCCGTCGGGCCCGCGCGGCGACGAGACGGCATTTCCATGGGAGCGCCTGGACGCGGATCGTCCGCTCGTCTACATGTCGCTCGGCAGCCAGCTTTACTACCACCCGGAGGTGTTCGCGAAGGTCATCGACGCGACGCGCGCGAGCGCCGCGCAACTGGTGCTGTCGGTCGGCGAACTGGTCGATTCGGATCTGCTGCCGGCCGGCGACGAACGCGTGATCGCGGTGCGTTACGCACCGCAACTGGCGCTGCTGCGGCGCACGCATGCGTTCGTCAGCCACGGCGGCGCGAATTCGGTGATGGAGTCGCTCGCGTGCGGCGTGCCGATGCTGCTGTCGCCGTTCTGCAACGACCAGTTCCATTCGGCGCACTTCGTCGAGCGGGCCGGCGCGGGTTGCGTGCTCGATCTGCGGCAGGCCGGTATCGCGGCCATTACCGGCGCGCTCGAACGCCTGTTGCGTGCGGGATCGTTGCGCGAGCACGCGGCGCGGATCCGCGACAGCTATGCCGCGTGCGACGGCTCCGCGCAAGCGGCCCGCCTGGTCAGCGCACTCGCTTCAGGAAGCCGCCTGGCGACAGCGTCATGAGCACGCGGTCCTCGATGTCGTGATCGATTTCGAACCGGTCGTCGCGGGCGAGAAATTCGCGTGTGGCGGTGGCCGGGTTGTTGCCGCGGCCGTACGGCTTGCCGTCGAACATCGACTCGGGCAGGTACTCCATGATGGTGTCCATCACGATCGCGTAGCTGCCGGGCGTCACGAACGGCGCATAGCATTCGAGTTCGCGCAGCACGTGCGCGTGCGTATGAGTGAGATCGAGGATCGCCATCATGCGCGCGCCGTCGTGGATCTGCGCCCGCACCGAGGCGAGCGTGTCGGCCGCGCACGATTCGCCTTCGATCAGCATCATGCGATGGGCGAGCCGGTGAGATTGCAGGCGCTGGCGAACCTCGTCGCGCAGGCGCGGTTCGATCGCGACGACGCGGCCCTCGGTGCCCGCCAGTTCCAGCATCGACGCGGTGAACACCACGCCGCCGCCTGCCGCGATGCCGGTCTGCACGATGCAGTCGGGGCGCTCGCGCCAGATCAGTTCCTGGAGCGCGAGCATGTCGCCGGGTAGATGGAAGAAGCGCTCGCCGAGCCAGCGGGTCTGGAACAGATGGCCGAATTCGCCGGCGCGCGTCAGCCATTCGATGTTGATGTCCCGCATGCGGGCCGAAGGACGCTCTGACATGGTCGATGCAACGAGTAGGAGTGACGTGAAAACGCTGGAACCGTGGCTTCACCGGTACTGGGACATCGGCCCGGCGCGCCTGCAGGCGCTGGCGTCGGGCCATACTAACAAAACCTATCTCGTCGAGTGCGATGCGGGGCGGACGGTGTTGCGCGTGTCGTGGGCCGGCAAGCCGGTCGCGCAGATGCGGCGCGAGGCGTCGATACTCGCGCGTCTTGGCGAGGCGCGCATGGCCTCGACGCTGCCCGCGCTGCCGCGGCTGCGGCCGACCGTCGACGCGCAAACCGGCGTGCAGACGCCCGACGGAAGCTGGTTGCATCTGTTCGAGCATATCGACGGCCGTCCCGGCCTGCCGGACGACCGGCACGCGGGAGCGATCGATGCGATGCGCATGCTCGCGCATCTGCATACGGCGCTGGCCGCGATCCCCGCGAGCGAAGCGGCGCCGCTCGCATGGCTGTCCGCACGTCATGCACGCGTGGCGGCGCGCGCGATGCCGTCGTTGCCGGCCGACTTGCACGACGACTACGACACGGTGATCCGGCGGATCGGCGCGCATCTCGACGCGGCGTCGTCGTGGCTCACGGGGCCCGTGCAGTGGCTGCACGGCGACTATCACGCGGGCAACCTGCTGTATGTGGGCAACGCGGTGAACGGCGTGCTCGATTTCGACGATGTGGGGCAGGGCGCGCAATGGCTCGAGGCGGCCTTCGCGTCGTTCGCGCTGTCGCGCGATGCGGGCCGGGACGACGGCTTCGTATTCGACCGCGGGCGATGGACGGCCTGCTTGCACACTTATATGGCGACGCGGCCGGATGCGGCGCCCGATTGGCTGCGCGACAACCACGACACGCTGACGACGCTGTTCTGCGCGGACCAGTCGCTGATCCATCTCGAAGCCGCGCAGCGCGGCCTATGGATGCCGGGGCCCGGCATCGGGTTCCTCGGCGGCTGGCGCCGGTTGCTGGACGGGGCGGTGCCCGCGGGTTAGCGGGGCGTCGCGTCGGCGCGCTGCCGGTTCAGGAACAGGCGCACGGCTTCGACCGTGTTGGGCCGCGCGTCGCCGTGCCGCGACCCGTCGTGCAGGCAGAACAGCACGTCGCGATGCTGCGCCGTGCACGCGTCGACATGCGCGCACATCGCGTCGAACAGCGCTTGCGACGAGGGCGCCGGCCGTTGCCAGTCGTCCAGTATCGCGGTCCAGCCCGTGTGTTCGCGTTGCAGGCGCGCGAGCACGGCGGCGCGATCGTCGTGCGGCATCAACCCGTACGGCAGCCGCAGCGGGATCGCGTGCGGCGCGGCAACGCCGGCGCGGCGATACACATCGCGAATCAGCGCATCGGTCATGTCGATTTCGTCGATCAGTGCGGCGTCCGCGAGCGCGCCCGGCTTCGCGTGCGAATAGGTGTGATTGCCGAGCCGGTGGCCTTCGCGCGCGATGCTCGTTGCGACGCCGAGCGCGCCCGCCAGATGCTTGCCGAGCACGAAGAAGGTCGCCGTGCACGACGCATCGCGCAGCACGTCGAGCAGCGCGGGCGTCGAGGGCCCGGGGCCGTCGTCGAAACTGAAATGAATGGATATCATCGGTTGCCCGGGCCGCTCACTGAACTGGCTCGATGGCCAGCGGGCACGTGCCGACCGGACGCAGCCGGGTGCCGGTCCATTCGTAGAAGAATCGGGCCGCTTTCGCATTGCCGTCGCCGCAATCGTCGTTGAAGCAGCCGGCGACGATCAGCAGCCTGCTGCCGGCACGGAAGTCGACGCGCTCGTCGTCGTTGCCCATCACGCCCGAGACGGCCGTCACGCCGGGCATCGTGTACGTCGCGCCCGTGTCCTTGTCGACGATCGCGAAATTTCGGCAATCCGTTCCGCAACCCCAGATCGCGACGCGGTAGTGACCGGCAAAGTTGGCCGGTTGCGCGAACGCGTCACGAATAACGGTGCGATAGAGGCGCGCTTCGTGGCTGGTGAGCCGAGGCGCGGCAGCCGGTTTGCGCGGCGCGCGGGCGGCGGCGGCCGGTGCCGGGTAACGGTCGAACGCAGGCGATGCACAGGCCGCGGCCGCCGTGGCTGCGGGCGCAGCACCGGTGGCGCCGGCCGTCAGTGCGGCCGATGCGCCGGCGATCAGCAGAAGTCGATGGGCGAGCGCCACGCGAGTGTCTTTCATGGTCGAGATCGAGGTCGGGCCGCGGCGGCCGAATGGCCGGCGGCGACGATTGTATGACGCTTCGCGCGTGCGGGCGCCGGGGCAGCGCGCATGCACCGTACCCCGACAATCGTTCCGGCCGTGACGGTCGTCACGGCGAAAGGGCGTCGCGCCCGGCGACACCGCGACTCGCGCACCGGGCGGCGCCGGCGCCGCTCAATCGGCCAGCCGCTTGTCGGCGAGCGCCTTGCAGCAGTCCTCGTACACCCACTGCACGAGTTTGGCCCGATAGTCGAGATCGTCGGTATCGACGATTTCCTCGACCGCGTCGCGCGCCCACGACGCGTCGACGAAGCCCGCATGCCGCTTCGCGATGTCCTGCGCGAGCGCCGCGAGCCGGGCGACCGAGAGCCAGTCGGCCTGGCGGTGATGGCGGTCGAGCCAGCGGTGCGCGGCCTGGACCTGGAACGCGGCGTCCGGCCAGGATTCGTTCAGGTAAAACGCGCCGAGGTTGCCGCAGGTGAGCCAGCAAAGCAGCTCCAGGCGGTCTTGCGAGCCGAGGGTATGGGATGCGTCGGACATGGCAGCGCTCACGAAGTGCGTCGATTCCGGGCGGCGCCGGCCGCAACGGGCCGATGCCGATATTAAAAACATAGCACGATGCGGGCCCGGCCGCGCACCCGGGCGGATGCCGACGTGACGGCGGCCCGAAGCGTGCGGCGCCTGCCGTGCGCGGCGCGCGGCGGAGCACCGGCGCTAGGGCGCGCCGGTCCTTTCGAATGGCTGTCATTCGTCACACCAGCCACCGAAACGCTCGCTAGAATGGCGGCTTCCCTGGAGGCGGAACACGATGAAAATCTACGACCAGTTCTACATCGACGGCGCGTGGCGCAAACCGGCCGGCGCCGGCACGATCGACGTGATCGATTCGGGCACCGAAGCCGTGATCGGCCGGATTCCCGAGGGCGTCGCGTCCGACGCGCAGGACGCGATCCGCGCGGCGCGCGCGGCCTTCGACGCGTGGGCGGCCACGCCGGCCGCGACGCGCGCGGGCTACTTGCGCAAGATCGTCGAGCATCTGCAGGCACGCAGCGAGGAACTCGCGCAGTCGATCACCGGCGAAGTCGGCATGCCGATCAAGCTGTCGCGCGCAATCCAGGTCGGCGGCCCGGTCTACAACTGGAAGGCGTACGCGAAGCTCGCCGAATCGTTCGAATTCGAGGCGCGGGTCGGCAATTCGCTGGTGGTGCGCGAGCCGGTCGGCGTCGTCGCGGCGATCACGCCGTGGAACTATCCGCTCAACCAGATCACGCTGAAGGTCGCGCCGGCGCTCGCGGCCGGCTGCACGGTGGTGCTGAAGCCGTCTGAAGTCGCGCCGCTCAACGCGTTCATGCTCGCCGAAGCGATCCACGAAGCCGGGCTGCCGGCCGGCGTGTTCAACCTCGTGTGCGGGTATGGCCCGGTCGTCGGCGAGGTGCTGGTCACCGATCCGGACGTCGACATGGTGTCGTTCACCGGCTCGACGCGCGCGGGCAAGCGCGTGGCCGAGCTGGCGGCCGCGGGCGTCAAGCGCGTCGCGCTGGAGCTGGGCGGCAAGTCGGCGTCGGTGATCCTCGACGATGCCGATTTCGCGACGGCGGTGAAGGGCACGGTCAACGCGTGCTACCTGAACGCGGGCCAGACCTGCTCCGCGCATACGCGGATGCTGGTGCCGGAAGCCCGCTACGACGAAGCGCGCGAGATCGCGAAGGCCGCGGCCGAAACGTACGTCGCGGGCGACCCTCGGCAGGAGACGACGCGCCTCGGCGCGCTGGCGTCGGCCGCGCAGCAGCAGCGCGTGCAGGCGTACATCCAGCGAGGCATCGACGAAGGCGCGGAACTCGTGACGGGCGGCACCGGTTTGCCGGAAGGGCTCGCGAAGGGCTTCTTCGTGAAACCGACCGTGTTTGGCCGCGTCGATCCGAAAGCGACGATCGCGCAGGAAGAGATCTTCGGGCCGGTGCTGTCGATCATCACGTATCGCGACGAAGACGAGGCCGTGCGGATCGCGAACGATTCGCCGTACGGGCTCGGCGGCGCGGTGTGGGCCGGCAGCGACGAACGCGCGATGCGCGTCGCACGCCGCATCCGCACGGGGCAGGTCGACATCAACGGCGGCACGTGGAACGCCGCCGCGCCGTTCGGCGGCTTCAAGCAGTCGGGGCATGGCCGCGAGAACGGCGTGTACGGGCTCGAGGAATACCTCGAATACAAGTCGATGCAGCTGAGGCCGGCGAAGCCGGCCTGAGCGTTTCATCCCGCATGACCGCGCAACGGCACGCTCGCGTGCCGTTTTTTATTGACGGCCGTCAAGGTGCGCGGCGGTGGATCGTCGATCATCGCGATTTCGATGTTCCGACGAGGTTTCAGATGACCGTACGCACTTCCTTTCCGCCGCTGACGATCCGCGGTCGCACCTTGCTGCCCGTCGTGCAGGGCGGCATGGGCGTCGGCATCTCCGCGCACCGGCTGGCGGGCAGCGTCGCGCGCGAAGGCGCGGTCGGCACGATCGCGAGCATCGACCTGCGCCACCATCATGCGGACCTGCTCGCGCGTTGCCGCGCGCACCCCGATCGCGCGACGCTCGAGGCGGCGAACCTCGACGCGCTCGCGCGCGAGATCCGTCTCGCGAAGACGTACAGCGAAGGGCGCGGGATGATCGCGGTCAACGTGATGAAGGCGGTGAGCGCGCATGCGGACTACGTGCGGGTCGCGTGCGACGAGGGCGCGGACGCGATCGTGATGGGCGCGGGCCTGCCGCTCGATCTGCCCGATCTCACGCAAGGGCACGACATCGCGCTGATTCCGATCCTGTCGGACAGCCGCGGGATCGCGCTGGTGCTGAAGAAGTGGATGAAGAAGGGGCGGCTGCCCGATGCGATCGTGATCGAGCATCCGGCGCACGCGGGCGGCCACCTCGGCGTCACGCAGATCGACGACATGCACGATGCGCGCTTCGATTTCGCGCGCGTGCTCGACGAGACCGCGCAGGTGATGGCGTCGCTCGGCCTCGCGCGCGATACGATCCCGCTGATCGTGGCCGGCGGGATCAACAGTCACGACACGGTGCGCGCGGCGCTCGCGGCCGGCGCGAACGGTGTGCAGGTGGGCACGCCGTTCGCGGTGACGGAAGAAGGCGACGCGCACCCGAACTTCAAGCGTGTGCTGGCCGATGCGCTGCCCGACGACATCGTCGAATTCGTCAGCGTGACGGGGCTGCCGGCACGCGCGGTGAAGACGCCGTGGCTCGATCGTTACCTGCGCAACGAGACGCGCATTCGCAACAAGCTCGGCGCGTTCAAGCAGCGCTGCCCGACCGCGCTCGAATGCCTGAGCGTATGCGGGCTGCGCGACGGCATCGAGAAATTCGGCCACTTCTGCATCGACACGCGGCTTGCGGCCGCGCTGCGCGGCGACGTCTCGAACGGGCTGTTCTTCCGCGGCCGCGAAGCATTGCCGTTCGGCCGCGCGATCCGCAGCGTGCGCGATCTGCTCGACCTGCTGCTGACGGGCAGTGCGACCGAGCCTGCGGCAAACCGTCCCACGTTTACGCTGGCTTGACCAATATCAAGATGACGAAAAGACCCTACAGGGAGAATGGAAACCATTCTTTGGGGGTCCGTACCATGCATAAAACGATTCGAACATGTGTCACCGCAGCCGCCGTCGCGGCCAGCCTCGTCGCGATGCCGTCGCTGTCGCACGCGGCGTCGCCGGGCGACGGCATCAATCAGGGTGACGTACTGGTCCGGCTGCGCGCGATCAGCATCCAGCCGAACGAGCGCGCGAGCGACACGCTCGGCGCGATCAACACCGGCGTGAACAACGCGATCGTGCCCGAGCTCGACTTCACGTACATGATCCGCGACTACCTCGGCGTCGAGCTGATCCTCGGCACGTCGCGGCATCAAATGACGTCGAGCCTCGGCAATCTCGGCGGCGTGGGCGTGCTGCCGCCGACGCTGCTGCTGCAGTATCACTTCAACCATGCGGGCAAGGTGCGTCCGTACGTCGGCGCCGGGTTGAACTACACGTACTTCTACAACAACGGGCTCAACGTCGGCGGCGAGGGCGTGTCGATCAACAAGAGCAGCTTCGGTCCGGCACTGCAGTTCGGCGTGGACGTGCAGTTGACGAAGAAGGTGTTCATGAACGTCGACGTGAAGAAGATCTGGATGAGCACCGATGCGACGCTCGGCGACAAGGGCATCGGCACGCTGCACATCGATCCGCTGATCGTCGGCATCGGCGTCGGGATGAAGTTCTAGACACGACGCGCTCGCGCGAAAGGAACAGAGTTGGGGTTGGCGGCATGGCGGTCGGCATGCCGCTCTTTTTTTGTGCAGTGGATTTACAGCTTGTCGTACTGGAAACGCATCGCGGTGCCTTCGCGCGTGATGCGCTCCCACACCGCGCGCTTTTCGTCGTCGCTCAGGAACACCCAGTTCGACACTTCGGCGGCCGTGCGGCCGCAGCCCTTGCAGACTTCGTCGAAGAGCGTCGAGCACACGCCGATGCAGGGGCTGTCGGGGAGGTCGTGAAGATTGGAGGCCATCGGGAGGGTTCGCGCAGTTGAATCGTCAGCCGCCATTTTAATGCATCGCGACGGCCCGGCCGGCCGCCGGCGCCGGGCGCACGCGCCCGCCATCCGAACGCCGCTTCGCCGCTGCCCGTTTTTCCCGGTGGACAGCCGCCGATTACCCGATAGAATTCCCCCGGAACGCCCCGCCGCACGGGCGGTTCGACCGACCGGCGGCGGGAATCTGTTCCGTTTGCGCGACACCGGCATGATTTTTTTGTGACGGGGCGCGAATGATGGTAGTTTTCGGGGTTTTCGAGGGGCGGCGCGCCAGAATGCGCCGCCATGACGAGGCAGACGGCAGCCGGGCAACGCGTCCGGCCGAAGGGAGAACGGGATGAAAGCAAAGGTAGTGGGCCGGTTCGCAGCGCTCGCGCTGTGCGTGGGGGCGTCGGCGGCAGCGGCGAAGGATACGCAGCTCAATGTCTATAACTGGTCGGACTACATTGCGAAGGACACGATCCCGAACTTCGAGAAGCAGGCGGGCGTCAAGGTTCGCTACGACAACTACGACAGCGACGACACGCTGCAGGCGAAGCTGCTGACCGGCAGCTCGGGCTACGACATCGTCGTGCCCACCAGCAACTACGCGGGCAAGCAGATCGCCGCCGGCATCTTCGCGCCGCTCGACAAGTCGAAGCTGCCGAACCTCAAGTACCTCGATCCGCAACTGATGGCGCTCGTCGCCGGCGCGGACCCGGGCAACAAGTATTCGGTGCCCTGGGCATATGGCACGACCGGCCTCGCATACAACCTGACGAAGGCGCAGCAGGCGCTCGGCAAGGTACCGCTCGACAACTGGGACATCCTGTTCAAGCCGGAAAACCTCGCGAAGCTGAAGACCTGCGGCGTGTCGGTGCTCGACGCACCCGACCAGATGTTCGCGGCGACGCTGCACTACATCGGCAAGGACCCGATGAGCACGAACCCGGCCGACTACAAGGCCGCGATGGACGTGCTGAAGAAGATCCGTCCGTACATCACGCAATTCAACTCGTCGGGCTACATCAACGACCTGGTCGGCGGCGACATCTGCTTCGCGTTCGGCTGGTCGGGCGACGTCGTGATCGCGAAGCATCGTGCGATCGAGGCGAAGAAGCCGTACAAGGTCGAGTACTACATTCCGAAGGGCGGCGCGCCGGTGTGGTTCGACGTGATGGCGATCCCGAAGGATGCGAAGAACAAGGAAGCCGCGCTGCAGTGGATCAACTACATCGAGGATCCGAAGGTGCATGCGGCGATCACGAACGCGGTGTACTACCCGAGCGCGAACGCCGAGGCACGCAAGTACGTGCGGCCCGACGTCGCGAACGACCCGGCCGTGTATCCGCCGGCCGACGTCGTGAAGACGCTGTTCCTGCTCAAGCCGCTGCCGCCTGAAATCCAGCGTCTGCAGACGCGTCTGTGGACCGAGCTGAAGTCGGGCCGCTGACGCGAGCCGAAGTGAACCCGCAGTCATGAAGCCCCTGGTGCCCCCGGGGGCTTTGTTCGTCTAACGCAGGAGAGAAGCAGCACATCATGAATAGCCAGTCGGGCGCGCCGGTCGCGGGCGCGCCGTTCTCCGTTTCCTCCTCCGGCGCCGATGCGCGCGCCGAGAACTTTGTCCAGATCGTCGACGTCGTCAAGAAATTCGGCGACACCGAAGCCGTGCGCAGCGTCAACCTGACCGTGCGCCAGGGCGAGCTGTTCGCGCTGCTCGGCAGCTCGGGCTGCGGCAAGTCGACGTTGCTGCGGATGCTCGCGGGCCTCGAGACGGTCACGTCGGGCAAGATCCTGATCGACGGCGAGGACCTCGCGCAGATGCCGCCGTACAAGCGGCCCGTGAACATGATGTTCCAGTCGTATGCGCTGTTCCCGCACATGTCGGTCGAGTCGAACGTCGCGTTCGGGCTGAAGCAGGAAGGCACGCCGAAGGCCGAGCTGAAGGCGCGCGTCGCGTCCGCGCTCGAACTCGTGCAGATGGGCAAGTATGCGAAGCGCAAGCCGCATCAACTTTCCGGCGGCCAGCAGCAGCGCGTTGCGCTTGCGCGTTCGCTGGTCAAGCGCCCGAAGCTGCTGCTGCTCGACGAGCCGATGTCCGCGCTCGACAAGCAGATCCGCCAGCGTACGCAGATCGAGCTCGTCAACATCCTGAACAAGGTCGGCGTCACCTGCATCATGGTCACGCACGATCAGGAAGAGGCGATGACGATGGCGAACCGCCTCGCGGTGATGAGCGAAGGGCAGATCGTGCAGATCGGCTCGCCGAACGAAGTGTACGAATACCCGAACAGCCGCTTCTCGGCCGAATTCATCGGCTCGACGAACCTGTTCGACGGCGTGACGGTCGAGGACGAACCCGATCACGTGTACATCGAATCGCCGGAACTGCCGAGCCGGCTGTACGTGAGCCACGGGATCTCGGGCCCGCTCGGGATGCCGGTCACGGTGTCGGTGCGCCCCGAGCGGATCGCGCTCACGCGCAAGCCGCCCGAAGGCGCGTTCAACTGGGCGCGCGGCCGGATCAGCAACGTCGCGTACATGGGCGGTTATTCGCTGTATCACGTGAAGCTCGACGGGGGCAAGACGGTGATCGCGAACGTGTCGAGCCTCGCGATTTCCGAACTCGACACGCCGGTGCTCGCCGACGAGATCTACGTGCGCTGGAGCGCGACCGCCGGCGTGGTGCTGACGTCATGAACGCGTTCAAGTCCCTGCTCGAGTGGCCGGTGCGGCGCTTCAACCTGACGGGCGCCACGGCGGTCGTGGCCGGGCCGTTCACGTGGCTCGTGCTGTTCTTCCTCGTGCCGTTCGTGCTGGTCGTGAAGATCAGCTTCGCGGAGCTGCAGCTCGGCATCCCGCCGTATACGGAGCTCGCGTCGTACGCCGACGGCGTCGTGCACGTCGCGCTGAACCTGTCGCACTACGCGTTCCTGTTCACGGACAGCCTGTATTTCGCGACCTACGTGAACTCGGTGTGGGTCGCCGCGATCACGACGCTGCTGTGTTTGCTGCTCGGCTATCCGATGGCGTATTACATCGCGCGCTCGAACCCGGCCACCCGCAACCTGCTGATGATGGGCGTGATGCTGCCGTTCTGGACGTCGTTCCTGATCCGCGTGTATGCCTGGATCGGGATCCTGAAGAACAACGGGCTCCTGAACAACTTCCTGATGTGGATCGGGCTCACGCATACGCCGATCGAGCTGTACCGCACGAACTATGCGGTGTACATCGGGATGGTGTATTCGTACCTGCCGTTCCTCGTGATGCCGCTCTACGCGCACCTCGTGAAGATGGACCTGCGCCTGCTCGAAGCCGCGTACGACCTCGGCGCGAAGCCGTGGAAGGCGTTCGTGCAGATCACGCTGCCGCTGTCGAAGAACGGGATCATCGCGGGCTGCCTGCTGGTGTTCATCCCGGCGGTCGGCGAGTACGTGATTCCGGAGCTGCTCGGCGGCGCGAATACGCTGATGATCGGCCGCGTGATGTGGAACGAGTTCTTCAACAACGCGGACTGGCCGATGGCGTCTGCCGTGACCTGCGCGATGGTGCTGCTGCTGCTCGTGCCGATGGCGATGTTCCAGCACTTCCAGGCGAAGGAACAGGGAGGCCGTCGATGAAGCCGAATCGCTACCTGCAGTTCGCGGCGTTGTTCGTCGGCTTCGCGTTCCTGTACATCCCGATCATCAGCCTGATCGTCTATTCGTTCAACGAGTCGAAGCTCGTCACCGTGTGGTCGGGTTTCTCGTTCCGCTGGTATGAGGCGCTCGTCGAGGACGACGAGTTGCTGACGGCCGCGTGGCTGTCGCTGAAGATCGGCGTGCTGACCGCGTTCGCGTCGGTGTTCATCGGCACGTGGGCCGGCTTCGTGCTCGCGCGGATGGGCCGCTTTCGCGGCTTCGCGCTGTTCAGCGGGATGATCAACGCGCCGCTCGTGATCCCCGAGGTGATCCAGGGGATCTCGCTGCTGCTGCTGTTCATCGAGCTCGCGAAGTGGATCGGCTGGCCGGCCGAGCGCGGCGTGTTCACGATCTGGCTCGGCCACGTGATGCTGTGCATCTCGTACGTCGCGATCATCGTGCAGTCGCGCGTGCGCGAGCTGAATCCGTCGCTGGAAGAAGCCGCGCTCGATCTCGGCGCGACGCCGCTGAAGGTGTTCTTCACGATTACGCTGCCGCTGATCTCGCAGGCGCTGATCGCGGGCTGGCTGCTGTCGTTCACGCTGTCGATCGACGACCTCGTGCTGTCGGCGTTCCTGTCGGGCCCCGGCTCGACGACGCTGCCGCTCGTCGTGTTCTCGCGCGTGCGCCTCGGGCTGAACCCGGAGATGAACGCGCTCGCGACGCTGTTCATCATCGCGGTGACGGCCGGCGTCGTGATCGCGAACTTCGTGATGCTGCGTCAGGAACGCAAGCGGATGGCGGGGTTTGCGGCCTGATACGGCGGTTGTGGCCTTCAAGAAAAACGCCCGGTGCCGACGACGAGTCGGCCCGGGCGTTTTGTTTGGCGGCGCGTAACGATCGCCGGCCCATCGCCGGCGTTTATGCGCCGAGCGCCGCCTTCGCCAGCAATCCCAGCGCGACGCAGACGAGCACGGCCGCGAACCCGGCCTGCACGTGCCGCGCGGCGAGGTGGCGCGACGCGCCGCGGCCGGCGGCCATGCCGAGCGCGGTCGCGACGCTGAACCACAGCGTCACGTCGAGCGGCGCGCGCGTGCCCGACACGAGCGTCGCGAACACGCCGCCGGTACCGACCAGCGCGATCACCATCAGCGACGTCGCGACCACCCCATGCATCGACACGTTCGTGAACTTGCGCAGCATCGGCACGATCACGAAGCCGCCGCCGACACCGAGCAATCCCGTCATCAAGCCCGTGACCGCGCCGGTCGACGCCAGCGCGATGCCCACGGGCCACGACCACACGAGCCGGCCCGTATCGGGATTCACGCGGCCGACGCACAGCGGCGACGCGTCCGCGTCGGTCGCCTGCCGCCGCAGCGCCTGTCGTAGCAGGCGGCTGGCGACGACCAGCATCGTCAGCGCGAACAACGTGAGCAGCAGGCGCTGCGGCAGTACGTGCGCGAGTCGCACGCCGAGCGTGGTCAGCGGCACGCCGGCCACGGCCATCAGCAGCGCCGCGCGATAGCGCACGAGCCCGCGGCGGAAGCCTTCGAGCGCGCCGAGCGCGGCGCTGCCGGCTACCGCGACGAGCGCAACGGGCGTCGCTTGCTGCATCGGCCAGCTCATCCCGACGACGAGGGCCGGCACCGCGAGAATGCCGCCGCCGGCGCCGGTCAGGCCGAGCACGGCACCGACGAAGCCGCCGAGTACGAGGGAAATCAGCATGACGTCATCGCGCTCCGGTCAACGGGCGATCGCGGGCTTCGCGAGCCATTCGCGGCCCTTGAGCATCGCCTTCCAGTAGAGCGGCGGCAGCATGCGTTCCTTCAGCAGCCACGCGAGCCGCGATGGCCGTTTGCCGTCGATCAGCCAGGCGGGGAAGGTCGGCGCGACCTTGCCGCCGTACAGGAATTCGGCGAGCACGATCTTGCCGCGCTCGACGGTGAGCGGGCACGAGCCGTAGCCGTCGTACGCGGCGTCGCCCTGTGCGCGGCCGAGCGACGCGAGCAGGTTGTGCGCGACGACGGGCGCCTGCTTGCGGGCGGCCGCGGCCGTTTTCGCATTGGTCGTGTTGGTGACGTCGCCGAGCGCGTAGATGTCCGGAAACTGCTTGTGGCGCAGCGTCGCCGGATCGACGTCGATCCAGCCGGCCGCGTCGGCGAGCGGGCTCGCGCGCACGAAGTCGGGCGCCTTCTGCGGCGGCACCACGTGGATCATGTCGAACGGCCGCTCGACGGTTTCCTTGCCGCCGTCCGGCAGCGCGCGCGAGAACGTCGCACGGCGCGCGGGCCCGTCGATCGCGACGAGGTTGTGGCCGAACGACAGCGCGATGTCATAGCTTTTCACGTACTCCATCAGCGCGGGCACGTAATCGGCGACGCCGAACAGCGCGCCGCCCGCATTCAGGAATTCGACGTTCGCGGCGTCGAGGCGCCCCGTGCGCCGCCAGTGATCGCACGACAGGTACATCGCCTTTTGCGGCGCGCCCGCGCACTTGATCGGCATCGGCGGTTGCGTGAAGAGTGCATTGCCGCCGCGGAATGCGCGCACCAGCTCCCACGTATACGGCGCGAGATCGTAGCGGTAGTTCGACGTGACGCCGTTGCGGCCGAGCGTGTCGGCGAGGCCGTCGATCGCATGCCAGTCGAGCTTGAGCCCCGGACACACGACGAGCCGGCGATAGCCGATGCGCCGGCAACCGTCGAGCACCACCACGTGCGCGTCGGGTTCGAAGCCGGCGACCGCGGCCTGGATCCGCTGCACGCCGCGCGGCAGTACGTCGGTCATCCTGCGCGCGGTCGTCTCGGGGCAGAACACGCCCGCGCCGACCATCGTCCAGCCGGGTTGGTAGTAGTGAACGTCGGCGGGATCGATCACCGCGATGTCGAGCGACGCGTCGCGCGCGAGCAGGCTCGACGCGACCGCGATGCCGGCCGCGCCCGCGCCGACGATCACGATGTCGTGTCGCGCGTCCACGGCCGGCGCGCTCTGGCGGCCGTCCTGCGCGATACGCGAGGCGAGCGCGCTCAGGTCGTAGCCGGCCGCGCCGGCGGTGGCGATGAGGTCGTCCAGCGGGCGCAGCCCCGCCTGCGACAGCGCCCACAGCGTGGCCGACCGCGTGCCGCTGCGGCAGTACGCGAGCACGGGCCCATTCAGCGACGCGACGAGCGCGCCGAACTGCGCGGCCTGGTCGTCGGTCACCTTGCCGGTATCGACCGGCAGGTAGTGCACGTCGATGCCGAGCGGCGCGGCGGCCGCGCGGATCTCGGTGACGGTCGGCTGGTCGGCGCCTTCGCCGTCGGGCCGGTTGCAGATGATCGCGCGAATGCCCGCTGCGTGAAGCGCGGGCAGGTCGGCCGCCGCGATCTGCGGCGAGACCGACAGCGTGTCGGTCAGCTTGCGGATGGTCATATTGGGGGGGCTCCGTTTGGGGGCGCGCGGCTCAGATCGCGTCGAGCGGGATCTTCAGGTAGCGCACGCCGTTGTTCTCGGGTTCGGGCAGGTGGCCGGCGCGCATGTTGACCTGCACCGACGGCAGCATCAGCACCGGCATGTCGAGCGTCGCGTCGCGCGCGGTGCGCATCGCGACGAAATCGTCCTCGCTCACGCCATCCCTCACGTGCACGTTCGCGCGGCGCTGCTCGGCGACGGTCGTCACGAACTGCACGTCGCGGCCGCCCGGCTGGTAGTCGTGGCACAGGTACAGGCGCGTGTCGGGCGGCAGCGCGAGCACGCGCATGATCGAGCGGTACAGCGTGCGCGCATCGCCGCCGGGGAAGTCACAGCGGGCCGTGCCGTAGTCGGGCATGAACAGCGTGTCGCCGACGAACGCCGCGCGCTGCGTCGCGTCGTCCACGCAGTAGGTCATGCACGCGGGCGTGTGGCCCGGCGTGTGCAGCGCGCGGATCGTCAGCGCGGCGAGTGCGAGCGTGTCGCCGTCGTCGACGAGCCGGTCGAACTGGCGGCCGTCTTCCGCGAAGCCGGGGCCTGCGTTAAACAGCGTGCCGAACACGTGCTGCACGCGGCGCACGTGCGAACCGATCGCAATCTGGCCGCCGACCTGCGCTTTGAGGTAGGGCGCGGCCGACAGGTGGTCGGCGTGCACGTGCGTCTCCAGCAGCCAGTGCACGGTCGCACCGAGTTCGGCGACGCGCGCGATCAGCCGGTCGGCGCTGGCGGTGCGCGTGCGGCCGGATTTCGGGTCGTAGTCGAGCACGCTGTCGATCAGCGCGCATGCGCGGCTTGTCGTATCGAGCAGGAGATAGCTGACGGTGTGGGTCGCCGGGTCGAAAAAGCCTTCGACCGACAGGGCGGGGGCGTTGCTCACGGGGTGTCCTCGATCGGGTGCTGCATCTGCAATCGCGATCTTTATCTCAAGAAGCATGCCAACCTGCGGCGCGGTACCGGCCAATGTGGCAGGGGCTTGATTCGGCTCGGATTTTCGGGACGTCGGCGGCCCTGTGGAGATGTCAACGACAGCCGATGGCGGACGAGAACTGCCACATCTGGCAGTGTCGTGGCAGAATTGGCAGTCAGCCTGGCAGTCCATCCGGGCGCCCCTTCGCCGAGCGAGCCGCCGCATGAATCCGCACGACACCATTCCGATCGTCCCCTCCGCGCGTCACGACGCGATGCCCGACGTACGCGCGCTCGTCGCATATCTCGAGCAGGACCCGCAGCCGATGATCGTCGTCGACCCCGACTACCGGATCCTCGCGGCGAACGATGCGTACCGGCGCCAGTTCGGCGTGGCCGGCGTCGAGCATGTGGGCCGGCACTGTTTTCAGGTGTCGCATCATTACAACGTGCCGTGCGACCAGGCCGGCGAGCATTGCCCGATGAAGCAGGCGCTCGAATCGCGCGGGCTCAACCGCGTGCTGCACATCCATCACACGCCGCGCGGCCCCGAGCATGTCGACGTCGAGTTGCGGCCGATCTTCGACGCGGACGGCAACGTGATCGCGTACGTCGAGCGGCTGACGACGGTGCGCAGCGCGTCCGCGCAGCCGAGCGCGGAAGGGCTCGTCGGCGGCTCGGACGCGTTCAACGCGGCGCTCGGCGCGCTGCAGCGCGTGGCGCCGTCGACGCTGCCGGTACTGCTGCTCGGCGAATCGGGCACCGGCAAGGAGCTGTTCGCCCGCGCGCTGCACGAGGCGAGCGATCGCGCGATGGGGCCGTTCGTCGTCGTCGATTGCTCGGGGATCGCCGAGACGCTGTTCGAGAGCGAACTGTTCGGCTACGAGAAAGGCGCGTTCACGGGCGCGAACCAGCGCAAGCCGGGCCTCGTCGAGACCGCGCAGGGCGGCACGCTGTTTCTCGACGAGATCGGCGACGTGCCGCTGCCGATGCAGGTGAAGCTGCTGCGGCTGATCGAATCGGGTACGTTCCGGCGCGTGGGCGGCGTCGAGGCGCTGCGCGCCGATTTCCGGCTCGTCGCGGCCACGCACAAGCCGCTGCGCGAGATGATCGACGACGGCCGGTTCCGGCAGGATCTTTACTACCGGATCAACGCGTTTCCGATTCCGCTGCCGGCGCTGCGCGAACGGCAGGGCGACGTCGCGCTGCTGGCCGAATCGATCCTGCGGCGGATCGCGAACGCGCGCGGCAACGCGGGCGACGCGAATGCGCGACCGTTCACGCTGACCGAGCGTGCGCGCGCGTGCCTCGATGCGTATGCGTGGCCCGGCAACATCCGCGAGCTGCGCAACGTGCTCGAACGCGCGTGCCTGTTCGCAGACGACGGGACGATCCGCGTCGAACATCTGCCGGCCGAGCTCGTCGTGGCGGCGGCGGCGCCGCATGCGCAGGCGGCGGATGCGGGCGGCGTGTCGGATGCGGAGCTCGTCCGGATCGCGCGCGCGTTCGACGGCACGCGCAAGGCGCTCGCCGCGCAGCTCGGATTGAGCGAACGGACGCTGTACCGCCGGATGAAGGCGCTCGGGCTCGGCACGCGCGAGCGCTGAACGGGCGTGGTGCGTGCCGCTGGCAGCGGCACGCGGCTTTGTCGATAATGGCGCGTTCGATTCCGGCTCTCTCTCCATCTCCGATGAAAAGACATGTTCTTTCGAGTTGTCTGTTGCTCACAGTCGCAGCGCTGGCCAGCCCGGCGCACGCCGCCGATTACACGTGGACCGATGCGGCCGGCGCGCACGCGGTGACGCTCGCCAGAACCGCGTCCGGCGACGACGTCGAACTCAAGGTGTCCGCGACGCTCGACGGCCGCCCCGACTGGGCAGTGCGCGACTACGTGAAGGCATGCCCGGTCGACGTGATTCTCGACGTCGTGCCGAAGTCGATCGAAATGCGCGACCTGCTCGGCAACGGCCGCAAGCAGTTCCTGTTCGCGTACAAGATCGGTTGCCGCGGCGACGTGAGTGCCGATCAGGTCAAGTACTTCCTGATCGACGCAGGGACGAAATACGTGCTTCGTGGCGAGGAGATCGTCACGGTCAACGGCAAGTTCGTCGACGGGGGCGCGGCGCCCGTGCCGAACGCAGACCTGAAGGCGCAGCCCGCGTTTCTACGCTATATGACGAAGCATTGGCGCGGGATCAGCATGCGCAACGACTAGGGCGTGAACACGCCCTAGGCGGATGCCCGGCCGTTGCGTGCGGTACGGGCGGGTCGATACGGGTTGAGCCTGCCACGCAATAAAAAATCACAACAAGACGACAATTAATTATCGTTTTACGATAATTATCGACGTACAATCGACGCTCGTTCAATCGTCGTCGAGGAGACGCCATGCATTCCGATCGCATTGCCCGTATCAGCCAGCAGATGGCCACCGTCACGCTGGGGTTCATCGTCTGCATGCTGGTGCTCAACGCTGCGTGCTGGCTGTTTCCGTCGCTGAGCGCAGCCTCGGGGCCCGGCTTCGTATTCGGCCTCACGGATTCGGTACTCACCAACCTGCACGTGGACGTTGCCGCGTTCCCGTGGTGGCAGAAGGCGGTCGGCATCCTGCTGTCGAGCGTGCCGCTCGTCGCGCTCGCGAATGGCCTGCGGCATCTGCGCGCGCTGTTCCGCACGTATGCGCGGCGCGACTATTTCTCCGCACAGGCGGCCGGCCATCTCGGCAAGACGGGGCGGGCGATCGGCCTGTGGGTGCTGCTGAGCCTGCTGTGCGAGCCGCTGCTGAGCGTGTGGGCGACGCTGCGCGAACCGGTCGGCCATCGGGTGGTCAGCCTCGGCTTCACCATGCCGTACGTGGTCGCGTTGTTCACCGCGGCCTGCATCGCGATCATCGCGCACATTCTCCGGCAGGCGAGCGAGCTCGATGCCGAGCATCGGCAGTTCGTCTGAGGCGCGCGATGACGATCGTAGTCAAGCTCGACGTGATGCTCGCGATGCGCAAGGTCCGCTCGAAGGATCTGGCGGCCGCCGTCGGCATCACCGAACAGAATCTGTCGCTGCTCAAGCAGGGGAAGGTGAAGGGCATCCGCTTCGCGACGCTCGACGCGATCTGCCGTTATCTCGACTGCCAGCCGGGCGACCTGCTCGCGTTCAGCGATGACGGCGGCGGCACGCCCGACTGACGCAGCGCGCTCGCGGCGTGCCGATGCGGCGGGGCGCCGTCGGTCGCGCGTCGTCGCGCTCGCGGTCGTGGTGTCCGTATCGCTCCACCTGCTCGGATGGTTGCTGATGCAACGAGTGCCGCCAGCGGGTAGCCCGAAATCCGTCGAGCGGCCGCGCACCGCGCTGCGCGTCGAGTTGATTCCCGCGCGGCCGACGCCAGAGGTGATCGCACGCGAGATCGAGCGGGTCGGCCCGAATGCAGGCGGGCGCGGCAACGTGCAATCGGCGAAACGTTCTGCGGTGGTGGCGAACGCGCAAAGGGCCGCGCGTTCGTCTGCGGATATGCCGGATGCATCGCACAGGCAAGGCCAGACGACGGCCAGTGCAAGTGCCAACGAGCCGGCGACCGCTGCGAGCCCCGATCTCGACTGGCGTCGCGATCTGGATGCAATCGGTGCACAGCCACGCACAGCGCGCAGCCCCGCGCAGGCGGCCGTCGGCGCGCTGGGCGCATCGTCCGGCGACACATCTGCGCATCGTCGCGCCATCGACGCCAGGCTGGCCGACGGCATGTCGGGCGCGCGTCGCGCCGATTGTCGCAACGCGTACGCGGGTGCCGGCCTGCTCGCGTTGCCGATGCTCGCGCTGGATGCGGTTCGCGATACCGGCTGCCAATGGTGAAACGGGCGGCACACGGGAACCCCGCTTGCCGCCCGCGAATCACGCGATCAGCGCGCCGGCGCCAGCTGCGCCGTCGCCTCGCGCATGAAACCGAGCAGCGTGTCGTCGGTCCACGAATCCTTCGTCAGCGCCGGCTCGTTCATCAGCGCGTGGCGGAATTTCGCGTGCGTGGCCGGATCGTGGCCCGCGTAGCTGCAGAACAGCTCGAGCCAGCGCTGCGCGAGCGCGCGGCCTTGCGGCGAATCGGGCCGCGTGCCCGCATCGATCGCGTCGCGCACGTCGGCCATCAGTTGCGGCCATTCCATCGCCCGTTGACGGTAGTGCGCGCGCATGAAGCGGCTCTCGTCCGGCGTGAGGTACTTCTCGAAGAGCCGCATCTTCGTTTCCGACGAGGCCCGCAGCACATAGTCGCGCAACGCCGTCGAGATGCCGATCTTCGACTGCATCGACGGCTCCTGCTCATGCATCAGATTCAGCTTCGCGAGCAACCGCGGATCGTTGTTCGTGTCGCGTACCAGCAGCGCCATCCAGCGCGCGGCAAGCGCACGTACGCGCTCGTCCTCGGCGGGCACACCCGCCTCGTGCAGCGTACGGACCTCGTCGACGAGCGCGATCCATTCCGCGTCGCCGGCCTGGCTCTTCTGGTACATCGGCAGGCGCGCGAGTTCTTCCTCGGAGAAATATTTGTCGTACACGGTCATCAACTCCAGTGTGGTGAGCCAATCGGCCAGTTCCGGCTCGGTGCCCGCCGCGAGCTGCGCATGCAGGCTCGCGAGCCGCTCGCGCAGCTGCGCGGTTTGCGCGAGCTGGCGGTCGAGCGACGCGATCTGCTTCGCGACGAGATCGACGAGCGGCGTGCCGGGCTGGTTCAGGTGGTCGCCGATTTCGGCGAGCGACAGTCCGAAGCGACGCAGGGCCTGGATCTGGTGGAGCCGGGCGATGTCGTCGCGGTCGTACAGCCGGTAGCCGTTGTCGGCGCGCGCCGAAGGCGTCAGCAGACCGATCGCGTGATAGTGATGAAGCGTGCGGACGGTCAGCCCGCTGCGTTTCGCCAGTTCTCCCACTTTCAGTCGCATTCGTTCCTCCGTTCGGTACGCACACTGGAGTCTCGAACGTTACGCTACGTGAGGGTCAAGCGGAAGATCGGCGATCGAACGCGCGTGGCGGGGCGCCGCACGCACGTTCGATCGGAGGGGGGGTATGGCGGTTATTGCGCCGAAGGAGCGGGGTCGGGCGCGGCGGCGCGTGCTTGCGTGCCGGTCGTGCCGTCGCCGGCGGCGTGGCCGCTTTTACCGGACGTGTCGCCGTTGTCGGCCGGCGGCGTGCCCATCGCCTGGTAAAGCCGCGCGGTATCCGCGAACCGTGCGCCGGTCGCGCGAATCTCGTCGAGCCGCGCATTGCGGTACTGCAACTCGCTCGCGCGCGCGGCCGACGGCGGCAGCGCGCCGAGCCGCACGCGGGCGGCCGCGTCGTCGTACGCGCCACGCGCGGACAGCGCGGCGCGCGACGTCGCATCGAGCGCCTGGGCGTCGTGCTCGAGCGCCGCGAGCGAATCGGCGACGTTCTGGAACGCGCCGAGCACCGCCTGCTTGTACTGGTCGACCGCGGCCTCGTAGGTTGCCTTCGCCGCGCGGCGTTGCGCGAGCAGCGCGCCGCCGTGGAAGATCGGCTGGCTCAGCGACGCGCCGACGTTCCAGATCGCGCCGGCGCCCGACAGCATCGCCGGCCAGCTGAAGCCACCTTTGCCCATCGCCGCCGACAGCGACAGTTGCGGAAACATTTGCGCGGTCGCGAGGCCCACTTCGGCGGCGGCGGCCTTCAGCCCCGCGTCGGCGGCCTGGATGTCCGGGCGGCTTTGCAGCAGGTCCGACGGCACGACGACGGGCACCTGCTCGGGCAGATGCAGATCGGCGAGCGCGAGATCGGTCGGCGGCCGGTCGGGCGTACGGCCGACCAGCACGGCGAGCGCGTGGCGCGCCGAGTCGCGCTGCTGGCGCAGCGCGGGCAGGCTTGCCGCGAACGTGTCGGCGCTTTGCCGGGCGTTCAGCGCGTCGCTGCGCGAGGCCGAACCGAGCGCATGGCGGCGCTCGGCGTCGTGCGCCTGGTCGTTCGCGAGCGCGACGAGCCGCTCGGTCGTGTCGATCTGCGCATTGAGCACCGATACGGTGATCGACGCGGTCACGATGTTCGCGGCCAGCGCGCGCCGCGCGGATTCGAGCTGGAACGCGCTGACGTCGACGCGTTTCGCGAGCGCGCGGTTCGCGAAGCGCGACACGCCGAACAGGTCGACCGTGTAGCTCGCCTGCAGTTGCCCGACGAACGTGTCGTACAGCAGCGTCGGTGCGCCGAGCGCGGGAATCGGCACGCCGAGCGCGCGCTGGCGCGTGGCCTGGCCGACCGCGTCGATCGACGGCAGCATCGAGCTGCCGATCTGCCCGCGCAACTGCTCGCGCGCCGCATCCAGCGAATGCGACGCCGCGCTCAGCGTCGGGCTGTTGCGCAGCCCTTCGTCGACGAGCGCGTTCAGCGCATCGGAACGGTACTGTTTCCACCAGTCCGGCACCGGCTGCGCGCCGACCTCGAACTGTTGCGCGACGCCTTGTGCGGACACCGTCTGCTGGACTTGCGGCGCGGCGCCGTAGTGCGCGGGCGACGGCATCGCGGGCGGCTCGCCGCTCGGCGCGAACCACGCGCAGCCCGCGAGCGGGCCGGCGACGCTCGCCGCGGCGAGCACCCGCACGGCTTTCTTTTTCAGGGTCATCGATCGATCCATGGTCAGGCTCCCGACGGCGCGGCAGGCGTGCCGCCTGGCGGCGGGCCGTCCTGCGGGTCGCGTTCGGCGCGCTTCACGCGGAACCACGTCGCGTACAGCGCAGGCAGGTAGAACAGCGTCAGCACGGTCGCGCTCGTGATGCCGCCCATCAGCGCGGTCGCCATCGGCCCGAAGAAGTTCGAGCGCAGCAGCGGGATCAGCGCGAGCACCGCGGCCGCGGCCGTCAGCGTGATCGGGCGGAAGCGCCGCACGGTCGCGCCGATGATCGCGTCGACGCGGCCGTGGCCGGCCGCGATGTCCTGCTCGATCTGGTCGACCAGGATCACCGAGTTGCGCATGATGATCCCGAACATCGCGATCACGCCGAGCATCGCGACGAAGCCGAACGGCTGGCCGAACAGCAGCAGCGTCGCGACCACGCCGATCAGCCCGAGCGGCGCGGTCAGCACGACCATCAGCACGCGCGAGAAGCTCTGCAACTGGATCATCAGCAGCGTGAACACGGCGATCGCCATCAGCGGCATCTGCGCGTTGATCGACGCCTGCGCCTTCGCGCTTTCCTCGACCGAGCCGCCGATGTTGATCTGATAGCCGACCGGCAGTTGCGCGCGCAGCGGGTTCAGCTTCGCGTCGACCGCATGCGTGACGTCGATGCCCTGGGCGCCGGCGCGCACGTCCGACTGCACGGTGATGGTCGGCTGACGGTCGCGCTCCCACACGACGCCGTATTCGAGCGTCGGCGTGAAGCGGCCGAGCGAGCCGAGCGGCACGGGGCCGTTCGGCGTCGGCAGCGCGAGGCCCGCGAGCTTCGCCGGATCGACGCGGTCGGCGCGCGGCGCGCGCAGGTCGACGGCGATCAGCTTGTCGCGCTCGCGATACTGCGTGACGGTCGTGCCGGACAGCGTCATCGCGAGGAAGCTCGACACGTCCTGCGACGTGACGTTCAGCTCGCGCGCCTTCTTCTGGTCGAGCTCGAAGCGCACCGAGCGCTCGGCCGGCTCGTCCCAGTCGAACTGCACGTTGACCGTGCGCGCATCGCCGCGCATCGTCGCCGCGACCTTCTCGGCGATCGAGCGGACCGTCGCGATGCTGTCGCCGCTCACGCGGAACTGCACCGGATAGCCGACCGGCGGGCCGTTCTCGAGCCGCGACAGGCGCCAGCGCACGGCAGGAAATGTGTCGCGCAGCGTGGTTTCGAGCCAGGTCGCGAGCTTCTCGCGATCCTCGACCGATTTCGCGGTGATCACGAACTGCGCGAAGTTCGGCAGTTGCAACTGCTGGTCGAGCGGCAAATAGAAGCGCGGCGCGCCGCTGCCGACGAAGTTCACCGCATGGTCGATCTCGGGCCGCTTGTCGATCGCTTTCTCGAGGCGCTCCGTTTCGCGCAGCGTCGCCGCGAACGACGCGCCTTCGGGCAGCCGCAGGTCGACCAGCAGCTCGGGCCGGTCGGAGCTCGGGAAGAACTGCTGCGGCACGAGCGAGAAGCCCATCATCGCGACGACGAACAGCACGCCCGTGATCAGCAGCACGACGAAGCGCCGCTCGATGCACCAGTCGATCCAGCCGCGCAGCCGCCGGTAGAAGCGGGTGTCGTAGATGTCGTGCTCGTGATCATCGGGCAGGTGCGCCTCGTGCGCGTGCCGCTTGCGCTCGGGCAGCATGTGGAAGCCCAGCAGCGGGATCAGCACGACGGCCGCGAACCACGACGCGATCAGCGCGATCGCCGACACCTCGAAGATCGAGCGCGTGTATTCGCCGGTGCTCGATTTCGCGAGCGCGATCGGCAGGAAGCCCGACACCGTGACGAGCGTACCGGTCAGCATCGGGAACGCGGTGCTCGTGTACGCGAACGCGGCGGCGCGCGCGCGGGTGTAGCCCTGTTCGAGCTTCACGGCCATCATCTCGACCGCGATGATCGCGTCGTCGACGAGCAGCCCGAGCGCGAGCACGAGCGTGCCGAGCGACACCTTGTGCAGCCCGATGTCGAACAGGTACATGAACAGCGCGGTGACCGCGAGCACGACCGGGATCGAGATCACGACGACCATCCCGGTGCGCAGCCCGAGCGACACGAGGCTCACGACCAGCACGATCGCGACCGCTTCGGCGACGGCTTCGAGGAAGTCGTCGACCGAATGCGAGACCGCGTGCGGCATGCTCGACACCTCGGTCAGCTTCAGTCCGGCCGGCAGTTGCGCCTGCAAATCCTTCGATTCGGCGTCGAGCGCCTTGCCGAGCCGGATCACGTCGCCGCCCGGCTGCATCGTCACGCCGATGCCGAGCACGGCATGGCCGTTGGTGCCTGGACCGGCCGTACGCATCTGCGTGACTTGCGGATCGTCGTACCCGCGTTTCACGGTCGCGAGATCGCCGAGCCGGAACGTGCGGCCGTTGATGCGGATCAGCGTATTCGCGATCGCGTCGACGTTGTCGAACTGGCCGCTCGGCCGCACGAACACGCGATCGTCCGCGGTCGTCAGCACGCCGGTCGACGAGATGTCGTTCTGCGCGTTGATCGCCTGGCCGAGCTGCTGGGGCGAGATGCCGAGGCGCGTGAGCTGCGCGTTGTTGACCTCGATGAAGATCCGCTGGTCGGGGTCGCCGAAATAATCGACCTTGCCGACGCCCGGCACGCGCAGCAGCACGGTGCGCAACTGGTCCGCGTAGTCGTGCAGTTGCGCGGGCGTGAAGCCGTCGCCCTCGAGCGTCCAGATGTTGGTGTAGACGTCGCCGAATTCGTCGTTGAAGAACGGGCCCTGCACGCCGGGCGGCAGCGTATAGCCGATGTCGCCGACTTTCTTGCGGATCTGGTACCAGGTTTCGGGCACGTCCTTCACGGGCGCCGAATCCTTCATCGTGAAGAAAATCAGCGATTCGCCGGGGCGCGAATAGCTGCGCAGGAAGTCGATGGCCGGCGTTTCCTGCAGCTTGCGGCCGATCCGGTCGGTCACCTGTTCCTGCACCTGCCGCGCGCTCGCGCCCGGCCAGAAGGTGCGGATCACCATCACGCGGAACGTGAACGGCGGGTCTTCGGATTGCGCGAGCCGCGTGTAAGCGAGGATGCCCGCGAGCGTCGCGAGCGCGATCAGGTAGACGACCAGCGCCTGGTGGCGCAGCGCCCATGCGGACAAGTTGAAGCGGCCTTCTTCGTGGGAGACGCTCACGATGCGAAGTCCTCCGGATGCAGCGGCGCGATCGCGCGCACCTTCTCGCCCGCGCTGACCGTATGCACGCCCTGCAGCACGACGCGCTCGCCCGGCTGCAGCCCGTGCGACACGGTGACCGTGCGCTCGTTGAAGCGCGCGACGTCGACGCGGCGCAGTTCGAGCGTGTCGTCCTTGGTGCGCACGACCCACACGGCCGGTTGCGCGCCGTCGTGGAACAGCGCGGTCGCGGGCAGCGTGATCGGCTGCGTATCGCCCGCGGCCGGCGCGCCGTCGAACGCGACGTCCGCGGTCATCCCGAGCCGGATCGCCGGATCGGGCGCGCCGAGCGTGAGCTTCACGCGGTAGGTGCGGCTTTGCGGATCGGCGGCCGGCGCGATTTCGCGCACCTTCGCGGCGAACTGGCGGCCCGGCAGCGACGGCAGCGTGACGGTGGCGGCATGACCGGGCGCGAGCGACGCGAGCGCGGCCTCGGGCACGTCGCTGACGACGTCGACGTCGCCCGACCACGCGAGCTGGTAGACCGGCTGGCCGGCCGACACGTTCTGGCCGGTGTCGGCCTGTTCGGCCGTGATGGTGCCCGCATGGTCGGCGACGAGCGTCGCGTAGCGGAGCTGGTTCTTCGCGAGCGCGAGCTGCTGCTGCGCCTGGTCGCGCTGCGCGAGCGCCGACGTGTAGCTGTTCTGCGTCTGCTCGAGCTGCGCGGTCGCGATCAGGTTTTCGCGGGCCTGCGCGCGATCGCGGTCGAGCTGCTGTTTCGCGAACGCGAGGCTGTGCGACGCGGCATCGAATTGCGCCTGCGCGCTTGCCGCGTTCTTCTCGACGTCGGACGGATCGAGCAGCGCGACGACCTGGCCGACCTTCACCGTATCGCCGAGCCGCACCCGGCGCTCGATGATCTTGCCGGCGATGCGGAACGACAGCGGGGTCGCATAGCGCGGCTGGATGTCGCCGGGCAGCGTGCGTGCGGCCGCGACGGTGTCGGCCCGCGCGGGCAGCGCGACGACGGGGCGCGGGGCGGGCGGCGCGGATTCTTTCGGATGACAGGCGGCAAGGACGAGCGCGGCGCCGATCAGCAGCGCGGCGCGGGAACCGGAGCGATTCACGAAACCCCCAGGTGAGGTGGAGCGGAACGAGGCCGGCAAGCGCGGCGGGCGCTTGCCCCAAGTGGCGCCGGCAGCGGCGCACACGGACAGACGAACGACATCTTCGGAAACTGTGGCGGATTCTAATACACACCTGTATCTGAATGCAAAGATGAATCCGAAAGGGAAGAGATGCTAGACTGCGCGGCATGAAACCACAGCGCTTAACTCGCGAGCAGAGCAGGGACCAGACGCGCGAGCGTCTGCTGAAAGCCGCGCATCGCATTTTTCTGAAGAAAGGCTATGTGGCCGCGAGCGTCGAGGACATCGCAGCGGCGGCCGGCTATACGCGCGGCGCGTTCTACTCGAATTTCCGCAGCAAGTCCGACCTGCTGCTGGAACTGCTGGAGCGCAATCACGAGGAGGTGCGGGCCGACTTCGAGGCGATTTTCGAAGGGGGCGGCACGCGCGAGCAGATGGAATCGATGGCGCTCGCGTATTACCGGACGCTGTTTCGCGACGACGAATACTCGCTGCTGTGGGGCGAGGCGAAGCTGCAGGCGGCGCGCGACGCGAAGTTCCGCGTGCGCTTCAACCAGTTCCTGCACGGCAAGCGCGTGCAGATGGCCGAATTCATCGAGCGCTTCGCCGAGCGTTCGGGCACGCCGCTGCTGCTGCCGGCCGACACGCTCGCGTTCGGGCTGATGTGCCTGTGCGACGGCGTGCAGTCGTACTACACGGCCGATCCGCAGCACGTATCGGTCGACGTGGCCGAATCGGTGCTCGCGGGGTTCTTCGCGCGGGTCGTGCTGGGGCGCGCGCCGGACTGAACACGGCAGGCGGCGCGGGCGGTGCGCGTCAGCGCTCGCCGGTCATCCGCCGGTACGCGTCGAGCAGCGACGTCTTGTAGACGACGCCCGCGAGCGTCGGCTCGGCTTCGCTCTCGATCACCGGCAGCCGCTCGCCCTGGAACGCCATGAAGCGCTCGAGCGCGGTCGCGAGCGGCATGTCGGGCGTGAGCAGCGGAAACGGCGTATGCGCGTAGTGCGCGGCTGTCTTGTCGGTCGTGTCGCGCTTGTCGAGCAAATCGGACGTGATGTCCTTCAGCGCGACCGCGCCGCGAAAGCGCCCGGCGTCGTCGGTCACGTACAGATATTTCACCGGATATTCGAGAAACACGCGCGTCATGTCGGCGACGCTGGCGGTGAGCGGCACGACGGTCTGCGCGGGCTGGATCAGCTCGCGCATCTGCGTGGTGCGCAGCCGCTGCCGCTCCTGCGCGTCCTGGTAGTGGTGCTGCGTGATCTCGTACATCGACGTCGTGCCCGTCGCGCGCGCGACGAAATACGCGAACACGCACGACACCAGCAGCGGCAGCACGACCTGATAACTCAGCGTCATCTCGAAGATCATCAGGATCGCCATCAGCGGCGCCTGCGTGGCGCCCGCCATGAACGCGCCCATCCCGACGATCGCGTACGCGAAATACGCGGACGTATGGCCCGGCCACAGCGCGTCCATCGCGAGCCCGAACAGCGAGCCGAACACCGCGCCGACGAACAGCGTCGGCGTGAACACGCCGCCGATCGCGCCCGAGCCGGCCGTCGCGGCGGTCGCGATCACCTTGAACACGAGGACCGCGACGAGCGCCTGCCAGGTCCACGGCGAATGGAGGATGTGGTTCACGACGCTGTAGCCGTTGCCCCACACGTCCGGAATCCATACCGAGATCACGCCGACCACGAGGCCGCCGAGCGCGAGCCGCACGGGCAGCGGCACCGGCAGTCGCTTGAACTGCGTCTTCGACGCGTCGAGCAGATGCAGGAACTGCGGCGCGAGCACGCCGCACAGCGCGCCGAGCACGACGAACGGCAGCACCTCGGCGCCCGTCACGGCCGGAAACACCGGCATCTCGTACGGCGGCCGGTAGCCGGCGAATTCGCGCATCACGATGTTCGCGACGACCGACGCGACGACCATCGGCCCGAAGCTCTCCATCGCGATCGTGCCGAGCACGATCTCCGACACGAAGAACGCGCCGGCGATCGGCGCGTTGTACGCGGACGTAATGCCGGCCGCGGCCCCGCACGCGACCAGCAGACGCAGGCGCGGCGGGTCGAAGTGCGCGAAGCGGCCGACGAGCGACGCGGCGAGCGCCGCGAGCTGCACCATCGGGCCTTCGCGGCCGATCGAGCCGCCGCTGCCGATCGTCAGCAGCGACGACACGCTGCGCCACAGGCTCTGCCGCACCGGCACGACGCCGTTGCCGAGCGCGACCGATTCCATGTAGTCGGTCTTGGCGGCCGCCTTGTCGCCGCGCGTCGCGAGCAGCAGCACGCAGCCGGCGAGGAAGCCGCCCGCGGCCGGCATCCAGAATCGCACGTACCACGGCAGGCTCTTCGCCATCTGCACGAAGCTGCCGCTGTGCCCCGAGATCAGGCGCTGCATCAGGTCGATGCCTTCGCGGAACGCCATCGTGGCAAAGGCGCCGCCGACGCCGACGATGGCCGACCAGATCAGCATCGTATGGGCGTCCGACAGGCGGAGCAGCGTTCGCGCGCGAGTGCGCAGCTTCAGCAGGAACGAGAGCACGGCTGAAAGGGGGCGATGGAAAACGACGCGAAGCATAGCACTGCGCCGCGCCCGCGGGACTTCCCCGTCGGGCTTCCCGTAGGGCGCGGCGCGCGAGCCGTCGCGGACGTGCGGCTCAGCCAAGCCAGTGCTGCACGGCCCAGGTGATCGCGTAGCCGCCGGCGATCAGCCACACGTACAGGATCAGGCCGGTCATCAGCGCGCGCGGGCCGGCCGCGCGGATCTGCGCGACGCGCGTCTCGATGCCGAGTGCGGTCATGGCCATCGTCAGCGCGAAGGTGTCGAGCACGTTCAGCGTATGCGTGACGTCCGCGGGCAGCACGTTCAGCGAATTGACGATCACGAAGCCGAGGAAACCGAGCGCGAACCACGGCACCGCCACCTTGCGCTTGCCGTGCGTGCCGCCGGCCGCGTCGTGCGCCGAGCGCGCCGAACGGGCGAGCCACCAGCCGAGCGCCAGCAGCACCGGCACCAGCAGCATCACGCGCGTCATCTTCACGATCGTCGCGACGTGCACGACCTGCGGGCTGATGTCGCTCGCCGCGCCGACCACCTGCGCGACTTCGTGGATCGTGCCGCCGAAGAACAGACCGAGGCCGGCCGGATCGAGGTTCAGCAGCCCGGCGTGATAGGCGAGCGGATACAGGAACATCGACAGCGTGCCGAACAGCACGACGCTGCCCACGGCCATCGCGCTCTGGTGCGGTTTCGACTGCAGCGTCGATTCGAACGCGAGCACGGCGGCCGCGCCGCAGATCGCGCTGCCGGCGGCGGTCAGCAGCGCGGCGTCGCGGTCGAGCTTCATCAGCTTCATGCCGACCCAGGTGCCGATCGCGAGCGTGCTGACGACGACCAGCACCGATACCGCGAGGCCCGGCAGCCCGACCTGCGCGATTTCCTGCAGGCTCACGCGCAAGCCGAAGAACGCGACCGCGATGCGCAGCAGCTTGCGGGCGGAGAAATTGACGCCGGCCGCCCAGCTGGCCGGCATGCCGTCGCGCAGCGCGTTGCCGTACAACGCGCCGGCGACGATGCCGACGATCAGCGGCGACAGGCCGAGCCCCGCGATCGCGGGAAGCTCGGACAGGCTCGTGACGGCGGCGGCGAACAGCGCGACGAACAGCACGCCGTTCAACTGGCCGCGCATCGACGGCGCGGCGTGGCTGAGAGAGGGAGTCGGAGCAGTGGACATGGAAGCACCGTGATGGAGCGTGTGGCGATGGTGTAATCCTAATTTCGTTATATCGATATGAAAAATTGTGATTTGTGACGTAAACTATCCGGAAAGCCGATAATTCGTTCCCATGACCCCGGATCAACTGATAACGTTCGCCGCCGTCGCCGAGCATCTGAACATCAGCCGCGCCGCCGTGGCGCTGCATCTGTCGCAGCCGGCCGTATCGGGCCAGTTGCGGCTGCTGCAGGACGAGTTCGGCGAGCCGCTGTACCAGCGCGACGGCCGCGGCATCCGCCTGACGCCGGTCGGCGAACAGCTCGCGCAGTACGCGAACGCGCAGCGCGACACGTTCGCGCAGGCGCGTGCGTTTCGCGACGCGGTGCGCGGGCTGGAAGCCGGCACGCTGCGCATCGGCGCGAGCACGACGCCCGCGAGCTACCTGCTGCCGTACCTGATCGCGGCGTTCCAGCCGCGCGCGCCGCGCGTGGCGATCCAGACGATGAGCGGCAACACGGCCGACGTGGTCGCGGCGCTGCCGTCGCTCGACCTCGCGCTGATCGAAGGGCCGCCCGGCGAGGCGCTGCCGCCCGGTACGGCCGTGCACGCGTGGCACGAGGACGAGATCGTCGCGATCGTGCCGGCCGGCCATCCGCTCGCGGCGCCCGGCTACGACGCGGGCGTGACGCTCGACGCGCTCGCCGCGCATCCGCTCGTGCTGCGCGAGGCGGGCTCCGCCGTACGGCAGCTCGTCGAGCGCGCGTTCGCACATGGCGGCGCGCCGATGCGCGTCGCGTTCGAGATCGCCGGGGTCGAGGCCGTGAAGGAGGCCGTGCGCGCGGGGATGGGCGTCGGGTTCGTGTCCGCGATGTCGCTGCGTCACGACGATGCGGCGCTCGTGCTGCGCTCGCTGGCGCCCGCACCGCTCACGCGGCATTTCTCCATTCTCGTCCCGCATGGCGGCGCGCCGTCGCGGCTCGCCGCGCAATTCCTCGAAATGAGTCTCGCGCAGCGCCTCGCGTAGTCGACCGAAGTTGCGCCGGGAACATGCGTTGCACGCGGGCGCGGCGCGCATTCGTGCGATAACGGAGCGTTAGGGATTTCCTCTATGGCGTGCGTCCGAGGCGAAGCGCACCATCCGTCTCAAGCAAATGGAACCGGTTCCATTCCGGTGAAAAAGGGCAACATGGCAGACATCGTGATCGTGGCGAGTGCATTCGGGATGGACCGGGTGCGCCAGGAGGGCCACAGTGCATTCATCGCGACCGTGGCGGCATCCGGCGCGACCGGTTTCGAGGTACGGCGCGAACTGTTCGCGTCGGACGACGACACGGCGCCCGGTGCGCTGGCCGCGCTCGGCGCGCAGATCGCCGGCCACGGGCTGTGGTCGGTCTATTCGACGCCGGACTCGCTGTATACGGAAACGGGCGCGCTCGATGCCGACGCATTGCGCGACGGGCTCGCGCAAGCCGATGCGCTCGGCGCACGCTTCGTGAAATTCCAGCTCGGGGGCTTCGCCGGCGACGCGCACGCGGCCGAAATCGTCGCGCTGTCGCGCGGCGCGCAGGCCCGCGTGGTGGTCGAGAACGGCCAGCTCGAGGTCGGCGGCGCGTTCGCGCAGTTCCGTGGGCTGTTCGATGCGCTCGCCGATGCCGGCATGCGCGATGCGCTCGGCATGACGTTCGACATCGGCAACTGGCAGTGGCGCGGCGAAGCGCCGCTCGACTGCGCACAGGTGCTCGCGCCGCATGTGGAATACATTCATTGCAAGGCCACCGAAGGCGAGGGCGCGCGCCGGTTCGCCGTCGCGCCGGCGCCGAACGATCCGCTCGTGACCGGCGTGCTCGCGGCGCTGCCGCAGCATGCGCCGCGCGGCATCGAGTTTCCGTTCGACGCGGCCGACCTGGCCGGCGATGCGTGCCGGCGCGTCGCGTGGCTTGCAACCGCGTGACCGCGGAAGGATCCTGAGGAGTTCAGTCATGAAAGCAGCACTCGATGTCGTGACCTATGGCGAAGCGATGGCGATGTTCGTCGCGACGGAGCCCGGCCACCTCGCGCACGCCGGGCAATTCGCGAAGCGGATCGCCGGCGCCGATCTCAATGTCGCGATCGGGCTGTCGCGGCTCGGCTTCCGGGTCGGCTGGATGAGCCGGGTCGGTAGCGATTCGTTCGGCCGCTACGTGCTCGACACGCTGGCGCGCGAGGGCATCGACGCGTCGTGCGTGACCGTCGACCCGCGCTACCCGACCGGTTTCCAGCTGAAGTCGCGCAACGACGACGGCAGCGACCCGACCGTCGAATATTTCCGCAAGGGTTCGGCGGCGAGCCACCTGTCGTGCGACGACTACGTGGCCGACTACGTGCTCGGCGCGCGCCACCTGCATCTGACCGGCGTCGCGCCGGCGATCTCGGCGACGTCGTGCGAACTCGCGTTCCGGCTCGCGCGCGAAATGCGGGCGGCCGGCAAGACGATCTCGTTCGACCCGAACCTGCGCCCGACGCTGTGGCCGTCCGCCGACGTGATGGCGAAGACGCTGAATGCGCTCGCGACGCTCGCCGACTGGGTGCTGCCGGGCCTCGCCGAAGGGCGGCAGCTCACCGGGCACGACACGCCGGCCGACATCGCGGGCTTCTATCTCGCGCAGGGCGCGCGCGGCGTCGTGATCAAGCTCGGCGAACAAGGCGCGTATTTCCGCACGGCCGACGGCCGCGAAGGCACGGTCGCCGGCGAGCGCGTCGAGAAGGTCGTCGATACGGTCGGCGCCGGCGACGGCTTCGCGGTCGGCGTGGTCAGCGCGCTGCTCGAAGGGCGCAGCGTCGAGCAGGCGGTCGCGCGCGGCAACCGGATCGGTGCGCTCGCGATCCAGGTGATCGGCGATTCGGAAGGATTGCCGACGCGCGATGCGCTCGACCGGCTCGAAAAGGTCAGCAATCGCGCCGATCGCTTAGAGGAAACCGTCACCGCGCAATGAGAGGCCGGACACGGCACAATCCGCGGATCCATTTCGTGCTTCATGCACGGTTTTGCATGAGACCGGACGACGCAACGATGCGCCGATGCCGGTCTACTCAGGAGACACTCTGATGGCAGCCAATCTCGCAGCTCGACGCTGGTGGACGATCATGCCGATCGTCTTCATCACGTACAGCCTCGCCTACCTCGATCGCGCGAACTACGGGTTCGCGGCCGCAGCCGGCATCAACCAGGATCTCGGCATCAGCAAGGGCCTGTCGTCGCTGATCGGCGCGCTGTTCTTCCTCGGCTATTTCTTCTTCCAGATCCCCGGCGCGATCTACGCGGAACGCCGCAGCGTGAAGAAGCTCGTGTTCGTCAGCCTCGTGCTGTGGGGCGGCTGCGCGGCGCTGACCGGCGTGGTCAGCAACATTCCGTCGCTGATGGCGATCCGCTTCGTGCTCGGCATCGTCGAGGCGGCCGTGATGCCGGCGATGCTGATCTACATCAGCAACTGGTTCACGAAGAACGAGCGCTCGCGCGCGAACACGTTCCTGATCCTCGGCAACCCGGTCACCGTGCTGTGGATGTCGATCGTGTCCGGTTATCTCGTGCATGAATTCGGCTGGCGCCACATGTTCATCGCCGAAGGCGTGCCGGCCATCATCTGGGCCGTGTGCTGGTGGGTGCTCGTGCAGGACAAGCCGGCCGATTCGCCGTGGCTCAGCGCCCAGGAAAAGCGCGATCTCGACGCCGCGCTCGCGGCCGAGCAGGCGGCGATCAAGCCGGTGCGCAACTATGGCGAGGCGTTCCGCTCGCCGGCCGTGATCAAGCTGTGCGCGCAGTATTTCTGCTGGAGCATCGGCGTGTACGGCTTCGTGCTGTGGCTGCCGTCGATCGTGAAGAACGGCTCCGACCTCGGGATGGTCGCGACCGGCTGGCTGTCCGCGCTGCCGTACCTCGCGGCGACGATCGCGATGCTCGCCGCGTCGTGGGCGTCCGACAAGGTCGGTTCGCGTCGTGGTTTCGTGTGGCCGTTCCTGCTGGTCGGCGCGGCCGCGTTCGCCGCGTCGTACGCGCTCGGCTCGTCGCATTTCTGGATCTCGTATGCGCTGCTGGTCGTCGCGGGCGCCGCGATGTATGCGCCGTACGGCCCGTTCTTCGCGATCGTGCCGGAACTGCTGCCGAGGAACGTCGCCGGCGGCGCGATGGCGCTGATCAACAGCATGGGCGCGCTCGGCTCGTTCGTCGGCTCGTATTTCGTCGGCTACCTGAACGGCGCGACCGGGTCGCCCGTCGCGTCGTACGCATTCATGAGCGCCGCGCTCGTCGCCGCGGTGATCCTCACGCTGTCCGTCAAACCCCAGGCGCGCGATGCGCATCCGCTCGCCGCGCCGCTGCAAGGAAAATGAAACGATGAAGCCCCGTATCGTCGCGTACAAGCCGCTGCCCGATGACGTTCTCGCGTACCTGCGCGAGCATGCGGACGTCGTGCAGGCCGACGGCGCCGACGCACTCGCCGCCGCGCTGGGCGACGCAGACGGCGCGATCGGCGCGAGCCTGAAGGTCACGCCGCAGATGCTCGATCGCGCGCCGCGGCTGAAGGCGTGGTCGACGATCTCGGTCGGCTACGACAACTTCGACGTCGCCGATCTCACGCGGCGCGGCATCGTGCTCGCGCATACGCCGGACGTGCTGACCGAGTCGACGGCCGATACGGTGTTTTCGCTGATCCTGGCCTCCGCTCGCCGCGTGGTCGAGCTGGCCGAGTGGGTGAAGGCCGGCCACTGGCATCGCAGCATCGGCCCGGACCTGTACGGCACCGACGTGCAGGGCAAGACGCTCGGCATCGTCGGGCTCGGGCGGATCGGCGGCGCGGTCGCGCGCCGCGCGGCGCTCGGCTTCCGGATGCAGGTGCTGTACGCGAACCGGTCCGCGCATGCGGAGGCCGAGACGCAGTACGGCGCGCGGCGCGTGACGCTCGACGAATTGCTCGCGCAGTCGGATTTCGTGTGCCTGCAGGTGCCGCTGTCGCCCGACACGCGCCACCTGATCGGCGCGCCCGAATTCGCGAAGATGAAGCGCGGCGCGATCCTGATCAACGCGTCGCGCGGGCCGGTCGTCGACGAAGCCGCGCTGGTCGACGCGCTGCGCGCGGGGACGATCCGCGGCGCGGGGCTCGACGTATTCGAGAAGGAGCCGCTGCCGGCGGATTCGCCGCTGCTGCAGATGAAGAACGTCGTCGCGCTGCCGCATATCGGCTCGGCGACGCACGAGACGCGCGATGCGATGGCGCGTTGCGCCGCGGAGAACCTGGTCGGCGCGCTGGCCGGCACGCTGCGCACGAATCTCGTCAATCCGGATGCGCTGGCGCATGCCTGAGCCGCCTGCGATAACCGCCCGGCGCCATTAGAGTCGATGATCTTGGTGCGAGAGGGCCGGCTGCGTTATGATCGCCCGCGCTCGTCGTATCGACGGCCGGCCACGCGGCCGGCGGTGTCGCGCGACGGGCATCCGCGCCAGGTCCGGTGCGGCCGACTGCCATAGCACGCTGCTGGCGGGCGCGGCTCGACAGCGCACCGGGCCAGCGCAGGCGCCCACGCGCCACGACAGGGGAGGCCGCCGGTTGGCTTACGTTTCCAACAACAATGGTCCGTCTGCTCACGAAGCGGCGCGGATCGTACGTCGCGAGGCACGACAGTGACCGATTCGCAACCTTCCACGACGCGTCCGGCGACGATCAGCGACGTCGCGCGCGAGGCCGGCACGGGCAAGACCAGCGTTTCGCGCTATCTGAACGGCGAGACGCATGTGCTGTCCGTCGATCTGCGCCAGCGGATCGAGGCGGCCATCGCGCGGCTCAACTACCGGCCGAACCAGATGGCGCGCGGGCTCAAGCGCGGCCGTAACCGGCTGCTCGGCATGCTCGCCGCCGACCTGACCAATCCTTATACCGTCGAAGTGCTGCAGGGCGTCGAGGCCGCGTGCCATGCGCTCGGCTACATGCCGCTCATCTGTCACGCGGCGAACGAAGTCGAGATGGAGCGCCGCTTCCTGCAACTGCTCACGACTTACCGCGTCGAAGGGCTGATCGTCAACGCGCTCGGCGCCGACGAAGACGTGCTGCGCCCGCTGCGCGGCGCAGGCATTCCGGCCGTGCTCGTCGACCGCACGGTCGAGGGCTTCGAGGCCGACCTGATCGGCCTCGACAATACCGACGCGATCGAGACGGCGCTCGCGCACCTGGTCGAACACGGCTTCGACGCGATCCATTTCGTCGTGCAGCCGTTCGAGCGGGTCAGCTCGCGGCGCGTGCGCGAGACCGCGTTCCGCGCGGCGCTGGCGGCGCGCGGGTTGCCGGTGCCGCCGACGATCGTGCTCGACCTGAACGAACCCGACGCGGCCGCGGCGGCGCTCGCCGACGTCGATGCCCGCCTCGACGATGCGGCCCGGCGCGGCGTGCGCGCCGCACTGTTCGCCGCGAATGCACCGGTCGCGCTGGCGATCGCGCGCCATCTGCGCGCGCGTTTCGGCGCCGCGTGGCAGCAGCAGGCGGCGCTGCTGTCGATCGACGATCCGGAATGGGCCGAGCTGATCGGCATCACGACGATCCGTCAGCCGACCTACGAAATCGGCTACAAGGCCGTCGAATTCGTGCACGAGCGGATCGACGGCGCGGCGGGCGACGTGCGCGTCGCGATGCTGCCCGGCGAGCTGATCGCGCGCGCGTCGACCGCAAGCTGAGTATCATTCGGGGCACGCGGCGCGTCAGGTGCGCTGCCCCGAACCAAGGAAATACATGACTGTCGCTCCCGTCACGCTGGCGGCGCTGATCGCCGCCACGCTGATCATCGCGCTGCTGCCGCTCGTCCTTTACCGCATCCTGCGCAAGCCGCTTGCGCTCAACCGCCGCGACACGATCGTCGGCGTCGCCGTCTTCACGTTGTTCGCGATGATTCTCGAGCGCGCGTTCCACGGTCTCGTGCTGAGCCACACGCCCGAGGACGGCTGGCTGACGCAGCCGCTCGCATTCGTCGCATACGGCGCGCTCGCGACCGCCGTATTCGAGGAAGTCGGCCGCTATCTCGGGATGCGTTTTCTGGAGCGCCGCTACGGCGCATCGGCCGGCGACGGTCGCGGGATCGGCTACGGGATCGGTCACGGCGGCGCCGAAGCGTGGTTCGTCGGCGTGCTCGTGTGGGGCCAGTGGTCGTATCTCGCGTGGCTCGCGAGCCGCGGCCAGCTCGAGACGCAGCTGGCCGACCTGCCGGTGGACACCGTGGTGCGGCTGCACATGATGCTCGCGACGCTGTCGGCCCAGTCGATCCTGCTGTTGCTGCTCGAACGCTGCGCGGCATTCGCGGTGCAACTGGCGCTGTCGGTGCTGGTGTGGCGCGGCGTGCGGGCCGGCCGAATCGCCGTGTTGCCGCTCGCGATCGTGCTGCATGCGCTCGCGGCGACGCCGACGCTGCTGTACCAGGTGCGCGTGCTGCCGGCCGCGTGGGTCGAGGCCGCGTATTTCGTGCTGACCGCGGTGCTGGTGGTCGTGCTGGTGAAGACGTGCCGGCCGTCGCGTGCGGCGGCCTGACGGGAGAGACGGAATGGACGACTACCTGATCGAATGCCAGAGCGCGGAATTCGACGCGCTCGCGCGCGTGATCTGCGATCTGTTTCCGGAGCAGACGCGCTTCGCCGAAAGCAGCGACGCGCGCGGGCGCTTCCTGTCCGTGCACTGGCTGGCGATGCGGTTCGGCGCGACGCCGAAGCGGATGACGCTCGACATCCGGATCGTGCCGGCCGCGCTCGCGCGCTATCTGGCGCTCAAGCCGATGCAGCGCGCGCGCAGCCATGCGGTGCTGCATGCGTATACGGAAGCGATGCTCGGGTCGCTCGAAGAACGGCACGCGGCCGGCGAGGCCGTCGAGCGCGACGCGGAACTCGAGCTCGACGAAGACTTTGCGTGAGCGGTGGCGCCGGCCGCGTGCCGGCGCGTGACGCGTTACGCGTCGCGGTAGACCTGCGCGAAGCGCTGCGCCTGCACGACGCCGTAGTCGCCGGGCGCGTATTGCATCACCCAGTCGCCGGCCACGCCGCGCAGCGTGTCGCCGTTTTCCGAGCGGGCGATCGTAAACGGTTCGTCCATCCGGCGCGCGAGCACGACGGCCGGCCGGTTGCGGTAGGCGCCCGCTGCGCCGTGCGCGAGCGCCGGGTCGGCGGGCAGGTATTTGGCGTCGAAGCGCGCGCGCGACACGGCCCAGCGGTCGCCGGTCGAGCCGGTGATCAGCGCGTCGCCCGTCACATAACGGTTCGGGCCTTCGAGGCTCATCAGTTCGCCGTCGGCGTCCGCGAAGGACACGGCGACGGTTTCGTCCTTGACGACACGACGGGCCTGCGGATCGGTACGCAGATCGAGTTGCTTGAGTTCGAGCATGGCGGGGAAGGGCGGGGAAGGGCGGGAAAGCGGGAAAAGCCGGGAGCTTATCCCGAATTCGGCGCGCCGTGTGACGCGCCGTCGCCGATCGCGGCGCGGCGCCGTTCGGCCCGAGCGGGCCGGCACGGCGCCGGCGGGGCGCGTCAGGGCTGCGCCGGCGCGCTCGCGGCCGGCGCGGCGGCCGCCTTGCCTTCCTTGCCCTTCGTCCTGCCCTTGCCGTGGTGCTCGCCGCCGTGGTGCAGCCAGCTGCGGAAGGTCGTGTCGGCCAGCGCCTTCTGCTCGGCCGGGAAGCTCTCATAGAGCGGCGCGAACGCGTCGGCGAGCTTCTTCGCGCCGTCGGCATTCGCCTGCGACAGCTCCGCATACTGCTTGATGTCGTCGAGCGCGGACACGTCGTGCTTGGCCATCCGTTCGCTGTAGAGGCGGCCCATCGTGGCGCCGTTGTCGCGCATCGTATCGGCGAACGTCTTCCATTGCGGCTCCTGCGCCGACGTGATCTTCAACTGGTCGTGCAGGTACTTGATGCGCTGCTCGGTGCGCGCTTCGTGGCGTGCCGCGCGCTGCTCGGCGCTCGGGGCCGATGCCGCGGCCGTCGTGGCCGGCGCCTGGGCCGGTGCTTGCGGCTGCGCCGGGGTTTGCGCGAATGCGCTGGCTGCAACGACGAGCGTAGCGAGGGTGAGCGAGATTTTCTTCATGGTTGGCTCTCCGGGGTGGTGTCTTGCGAGCGGGCGCGGCGGCCATCGCCGCCGGCGCGCCTCTCGCGTCGCCGTTATTAGTAGCACGTTGCCTGCGGGGCGGCAGTGAATGCGACACTTGCTTACATCCGATACGAATCGAAATCGACGGTTCGTATCCGGGCCATGCCGGTTGGGCGCGCCGGCGTTCGGCGCTATCATCGCGTCACTTTCCACTCCGCCGGCACGTGCGTGCCGGCCCAGCGTCATGCGTCCACCCCGCCTCGACCAACTCGACGATCTCGACCGGCAGCTCGTCGCGCTGCTGCAAGCCGATGCGCGCGCGAGCGTCGCGGATCTCGCGCGCCAGCTCGACGTGGCGCGCACGACGGTCGTCGCGCGCATCGCGCGGCTCGAACGCACCAACGTGATCGCCGGGTACAGCGTGCGGCTCGGGCAGGACGTGCTCGATGCGAGCATCTATGCGTACGTCGGCATCATCCTCACGCCGAAGTTCGGCAAGGACGTATTGCGCAAGCTAGACCGGATGCCGGAAGTCCAGCTGCTGTGCGCGGTGAGCGGCGAGTATGACTACGTCGCCTGGCTGCGCGCCGATTCGCCCGAACGGCTCAACGATCTGCTCGACCAGATCGGCACGCTCGAAGGCGTCGAGCGCACGACGACGTCGATCATCCTGTCGCGCAAGATCGATCGCGGGACGATCGGCGGCTGACTTGTTGCTGCACGCGGCGCGTGCATGACGGCGCGCGTGCATGCACCGCGCAGGGAGCGGTGCATCACAGGTGCTCGACTTGACGACGGGTACGTCTGCGCTCGCATTCGTATTGGCCTTCGTCGTACTTCATGATCGACACGGATGACCGCGGTCGTCCCTTCGCGCATCTCTCCCGAATCTCCTTTCGTATTCCGCTTTGACCGGCGTGTTGCATCTTGACGCACGGTCAGTGCGTGCGTCCGATGTCACGCGGTGTGTCCTCGTTTTCGTCCTCGCAATGCGCAACCGCCAACGGCCGGTTTGCGGCAGTGCCTCTACGCGATTTTTAGATGATTTGGTCGTTTAGACGAAATATATCGTCATAACGTCGAAACTACAGGTCGTTTCGCATCATTCTTCATCTTGGAACTGATTTTGAGCGTCCCTACACTGTGTCCATGGCTCAACGCCGTCCACAACACCAACCCATCATCAGGAGATAAGCGCATGAAAATCGCCATCGTCGGCGCAGGTCTGATCGGCCACACCATTGCTCACATGCTGCGCGAAACGGGCGACTACGAAGTTGTCGCGTTCGACCGCGACGCGGATGCGCTCGCGAAGCTGTCGCGCGAAGGCATCGCGACGCAACGGGTCGACTCGGCCGACGCGAATGCGATTCGCGAAGCGGTGAAGGGCTTCGATGCGCTCGTCAACGCGCTGCCTTACTACCTCGCTGTCAACGTGGCCGCCGCTGCGAAGGCCGCGGGCGTTCATTACTTCGACCTGACCGAAGACGTGCGCGCCACCCATGCGATCCGCGAACTGGCCGACGGCTCCGACCGCGCGTTCATGCCGCAATGCGGCCTCGCGCCGGGCTTCATCGGCATCGCCGCGCACGAGCTCGTGAACGGCTTCAGCGAAGTGCGCGACGTGAAGATGCGCGTCGGCGCGCTGCCCGAATATCCGACCAACGCGCTGAAGTACAACCTGACGTGGAGCGTCGACGGCCTGATCAACGAATACTGCCAGCCGTGCGAAGCGATCCGCGACGGCCGCAAGCAGTGGGTGCAGCCGCTCGAAGGCCTCGAGCACTTCTCGCTCGACGGCACCGAATACGAAGCGTTCAACACGTCGGGCGGCCTCGGCACGCTGTGCGAGACGCTGTCGGGCAAGGTCGAGACGCTCGACTACAAGTCGGTGCGCTACCCGGGCCACCGCGAACTCGTGCAGTTCCTGCTGGAAGACCTGCGCCTGTCGACCGATCGCGACACGCTGAAGTCGATCATGCGCCGCGCGGTGCCGTCGACGAAGCAGGACGTCGTGCTCGTGTTCGTCACGGTGACGGGCGTGAAGGACGGCCAGCTGGTGCAGGACGTGTTCACGCGCAAGATCTTCGCGAAGGACGTGTGCGGGATGCACATGAGCGCGATCCAGATCACGACGGCCGGCGCGATGTGCGCGGTGCTCGATCTGTTCCGCGAAAAGAAGCTGCCGCAGAGCGGTTTCATCCCGCAGGAAAAGGTGTCGTTGAAGGCGTTCCTGTCGAACCGCTTCGGCAAACTGTACGAAGGCGGCACGATGGAGCGCGTGCACGCGGTCGCCTGACCGTCGTTATCAGACGATTCGCCAGCCCATCTCCGGCACGAGGGCCGTACGACGCCGGGAGCGCAGCAGCGCTTCCGGCGTTGTTTTTTGGGAGAAGCGGGAACGGCGCCGGGCGGCGCGCTCAGGCCGGCAGCGGCGGGACGATCGTCGCCGGTTGCGGCGGCGGCACGATGCGGTGCAGCAGCGCGTCGATGTCTGCGTCGGACGGCGCGGTGTTGTCGAACATCACGATGCCGTCGCATTCGCGGCCGGTCGGCACGAAGCGGCGCTGCCGGTATTCGTCCCAATGCGCGAGCTTGTACGCATCGTTCGGATTGGCGCGCGCGACGATCCGCTGGTGCGCGACGTCTTCCGACGTGTGGACCCAGACGACCGTCAGCGTGACGTCGGGCGCGATGCCGAGCCATGCGCGATCGAGGATGCGCCGGTCGCGCACTTCGCGCGACAGCGGGCCGACGACCAGCGCGCCGATGCCGAGCGCGAGATTTTCACGGGCCGTGTCGAGCAGGCCCTGGTATTCGGGATCGCGAAGATGTTTCAGGTAGAGCGGGCTGTCGCGGTCGTTCGGATCGTCCGTGAGCGCGCCCATCGCGGCCGCGCTGTAGCGGCCGTACAGCGTGTCCTTGTCGAGCAGGCAGAACGCCTCGCCGGTCGCGCGCATCAGCGGCCCGATGAGCCGCTTCGCGAGCGTGGTCTTGCCGGTGCCGGCGTGACCGCAGAAGAACACGAGATGCGTCACGAATACCGGCTCCCCGCCTCCTGGCGCGATGTGTCGCTGCGCTTGTCGCCGCGCGAGAACACTTCCGCTTCCAGCCACATCGCGTTGATGATGCCGAAGCCGAGCGCCACGCCGATGCCGAGTATCCACGAGAAATACCACATAGGTCTGTCTCCTTGACGGTGGGGTCGCACGGTCGTTGTGCATTGCGCAACGCAGGCCCGGCGGGCCTGTCGACGTGCCCCGACGCGCGTGCTGCGGCGCACGCAGCACGATCATGACCAATATCGGCGTACCGCGCAAGCCGGGCCGTCCGTGCAGCAAACCGGTAAACTGATGCGCAAACCGCAACATCGTGGACAACATGCTGATCAACTGCGCTGCTTACCAGGACGGCCGCAAGCTGGCCGACATCGACATCGACGCCATCAGCGATTACGTGTCGAAGCCCGAATGCTTCGTATGGGTCGCGCTGAAGGATCCGACGCCCGAGGAAATCGACCTGATGGGCGAGGAATTCGGGTTGCACGAGCTGGCGCTCGAGGACGCCCGCAAGGGACATCAGCGGCCAAAGATCGAGGAATACGGCGATTCGCTGTTCGCGGTGCTGCATACCGTCGAACTCGAGGATGACGGCGAATTCAAGGTCGGCGAACTGAACGTGTTCGTCGGTCCGAATTACGTGCTGTCGATCCGCAACCATACCGAGCACGATTTCCGCGACGTGCGCAAGCGCTGCGAGCGGGAGCCGCATCTGCTGCGGGAGGGGTCGGCGTTTGTGTTCTACGCGTTGATGGACCAGGTCGTCGACCGGTATTTCCCGATCCTCGAAACGCTCGGAGCCGAACTCGAGGAACTCGAGGATCGCATCTTCGCGAAGGCGACGCCTGCGTCGTCGCGCGCGATCATCGAGGATCTCTATTCGCTGAAGCGCCGGCTCGTGCTGCTGTACCAGCACACGGCGCCGCTGATGGAGCCGCTCGCGAAGCTCACCGGCGGGCGCGTGCCGCAGGTCTGCAGCGGGATGGCGGCCTATTTCCGCGATGTGTACGACCATCTGCAGCGGATCGTGAAGACGATCGAAGGGCGCCGCGAGATGGTCGTCACCGCGATCCAGGTCAACCTCGGGATGATTTCGCTCGCGGAGAACGAGGTGACCAAGCGGCTCGGCTCGTTCGCCGCGCTGTTCGCGATACCGACGATGATCGCCGGCATCTACGGGATGAACTTCGCGAACATGCCCGAGCTGCACCTGAAATACGGGTTCTACGGCTGCATCGCGGTGATGGCCATCGCCGATCTCGCGCTGTGGTGGCGCTTCAAGCGGGCAGGGTGGCTGTAGGGCCTGTTCACGCTAATAACGGGCTTGCGCAGGCCCGATTTCACGCGGGACGCGGCGCGTGCTTGCCGACCACGACGCGCCACGGCCGCACGCGCCACGACTTCACGAGGCCGTTCTGCACGTACGGATCGGCGCGCGCGAACGATTCGGCCGCTTCCGGCGAATCGCCTTCGAACACGAGCACGGCCTGATCGGCCGGCTCCGCCAGCGCGCCGGCGAGCACGAGTTCGCCGCGCTCGGTCGCGGCCTGCGCGAGCGCGAGATGCTCCGCACGGAACGCGTCGCGCCGCGACAGGTAATCGTCGACGAGTTCGTAGATCAACTGGTAATGCATGATCGCTCCAGGAGTCGGTTTCCGCCGCGGGAGGGTGGGCGGCCGGCTCAGTATAGGGCACCGGGAAAGCCGTTGGCGACGGGGTTGGCTGGCGTGCCTTGGGGTGCACGCTTCGGAACAATGCGTGCCCGCAGGTATCCTGGTGTTCTTCCTCGAATGCAACTAACGGTCTAGTGTCTGTACATCGGCTAATTGCCGGGCGCGACCGCATCTACGTGCGCACTGCCCAAAATCTGTCTGCGGAAGTGAGGGGCTGCGAAACGTATTCCGGGGCCCGATTTCACATGCCGGCGAGGGCGGGCGGCCCGGACGGAAGCTGAGGGCGGCGGCTGCCGGGCCGGGTGGACTGGCGTCGCACACGAGCGTTTCCATTGGGCCGAAATGCGACCTATGCTGAACGAATCAAGAGCGAACGCCGTTCGCCCGATTGACCCGATTCGCCCAGACGAGGTGCGCCATGCCGGTCTCAGCCACCCTGCAGGATTGCCTGCGCCAGAAGTCATCGCGGTACGAAGTCGTGTACCACCCCTATAGCCATACGAGCATGGAGACGGCCGCCGCCGCGCATATTCCCGGCGATCGCCTCGCGAAAACCGTGCTCCTCGAGGACGCCGAGGGTTACGTCGCCGCCGTGCTGCCGACGACGCACGCCGTGCGTCTGTCGGATCTCTGGGTGAAGACGGGACGCCATCTCGTGCTCGCTCGCGAGGTCGAATTGCGCGAGCTGTTCAAGGATTGCGACATGGGCGCGCTGCCGCCGGTGTGCATGGCGTACGGGATGAAAACGTTCCTCGAGGAGCACCTCGCGCAGCAGCCGGAAGTCTATTTCGAGGCCGGCGATCATGAGGCGCTGATTCACATGACGCAGGACGAATTCCTGATGCTGATGGAGACGGCCGAGCGCGCGCATTTCTCGCACCGGATGCAGGGGATGATGCTGTCCTGAGCGATGCCGGGCGTTCGTCGAGGAAGGATGCGCGCGGGCATTTTCCACCGGTTCGGTGAGGGGGAGATGCCGGTGCGCGCTGAGGGCGGGGAATGAGTTCATGCTGATACGGCGGAGTCCTGAGTCGAAAATTAGATTGGTTGTGCGAATCATTTAATGGAAACCGGACGAGCAGAGAGATCTATTGATTTTGATTTGGAATCCTTGATATATGGTCGATGCGAGCGCCATCCGAGCATCGCCGAGCCGCCGTGGAATCGGCTAGAGCCTGTTCGCGCGGATGCAAGCCCGTTCCCGGCATGCGTGAGCTGTGGCCTCGCACGGTATGCATGCGCGGCAGTGGTTCATCGGCTGCCGTCGCCGGGCGCGCCCACGAAACACATCCGGCAACACGCGCACCGAGCGGGCCAATTCGGTGCGCCGCACTAAACTGGTGATTATTTATGCTCAAGTCACTAAATGAGTGCGATACCATACAAATCAATTACTAAATCAATGAAAAATGATTCATGAAGTTTACTAACTCGTTATTCGAGCAATGCCTCCAAACTTTGTATTCGGCTATCAAATAAAGTTTGACGCCCAAATTTTTTCCTTGCTATCTTCTGCACCCAAGACGAACGGCTTGGCTGACATCGGCGTGTAACGACGATCCAGTCGTCATGCGAAAAGTGTGACTATGTCGACGCAGCTGACAATTGCCTGAATGCGCTGGTTCGGGGTAGACGCCGGATAGGGCGGCTATCCCGTTGCGGTTGAAACGATTCCTTGAAATTGCACAAATCAGGATCCGGATTCGATGCTTTCAATTCGGATTGCAAATTGAATTAAAAATGAAATTTCGGGTTGAGGCGGAGACGGAACCGATCCGGTTCCGGCGCCGGCCATCATCGCGAAACTGGGCGATTCGCTTGGGGGAAGGATAGTGGGCATGAAAGTCGAAGAGCATCTGGTTGCTTCGAACAGCGGACTGGCCACGCTGGGCCGTCCGCGGGAATTCGGCACGAAGCAGCAGAATCCGGTGCGCCGTTTCGGCGGCATCGCAGTCGTCCTCCTGTTGCATGCAGTGCTGATCTACGCATTGCTCAACGGCCTCGCGACCAAGGTCGTGCAGGTGATCCAGCATCCGATCGAAACCCGCATCATCGAGCCGGTGAAGCCGCCGCCGCCCCCGCCGATGCCGGTCGTCAAGCTTCCGCCGCCGAAGTTCGCGCCGCCGCCGCCGCCGTTCGTGCCGCCGCCCGAAGTGCCGGTGCAGGCGCCCCCGCAGCAGGCAACGATCACGCACCAGTCGGCCCCGGCGCCGTCCGCGCCGGCCGTGCAGGCGCCGGTCATCGCACCGCCCGCGCCGGCCAAGCCGGTCAGTCACGAAGTCGGGGTCGTCTGCCCGAATTCGGACTCGATTCGCGCGTCGATGCAGTACCCGAAGGAAGCGCAGGAAAACAACATCACGGGCGACGTGACGATCGAGTTCGTCGTGGATGCGGAAGGGAACATCACGAACGAACGCGTGGCCCAGTCGGCCGACCCGGTGCTCGATCGTGCGGCCTACAACACCGTGAAGCGCTTCAAATGCGTGGCGCAAGGCCAGGCGGTGCGGGTCCAGGTGCCGTTCTCGTTCAATCTGAATTGATGCAGTGGGCGGTCCGGCGGGAGCCGGACCGGGGAAAACCGGCTTGAACTCAAATCGTAAGTTTAACGAAAGAATTGGAGTGGGGTATGACGAAACGTTCTCTGGCCGCGCTGGCGGCAAGCCTGTTGATGTCCGTCGCTGCGATCGACGGGCTCGTTGCGCCGCAACTCGCTTACGCGCAAGCGAGCGGAGCCACGGCGACATCCGACGCGTCGACACAGGCCGCGGCGTCGACGCAGGCGCCCGCCGCCGCCGAGTCGGCCCCGCCGCCGGCGCCGGCCGCGACCGAAGCGGTCGAGAATCCGTACGGGCTCGGCGCGCTCTGGAAGAACGGCGACTTCGTCGCGCGCTTCGTGCTGATCCTGCTCGTGATCATGTCGATGGGGAGCTGGTACATCATGATCACGAAGTTCGTCGAGCAGTTGCGGGCTAACCGCCGCGCGAAACTCGCCGACGCGCAGCTCTGGAGCGCACCGTCGCTGGCCGAGGGCGCGAAGCTGCTCGACGAGGCGTCGCCGTTCCGCTTCATCGCCGAAACGGCGATCGAGGCGGGCGAGCATCACGACGAGGCGCTGCTCGAAGCAGTGGACCGCAACACGTGGATCGACGTGTCCGTCGAACGCTCGATCACGAACGTGTCGAACCGCATGCAGGACGGGCTCGCGTTCCTCGCGACGGTCGGCTCGACCGCGCCGTTCGTCGGGCTGTTCGGCACGGTCTGGGGGATCTATCACGCGCTGACGGCGATCGGCATCGCGGGGCAGGCGTCGATCGACAAGGTCGCCGGCCCGGTGGGCGAGGCGCTCATCATGACGGCGATCGGCCTCGCGGTCGCGGTGCCTGCCGTACTCGGCTACAACTTCCTGGTCCGGCGCAACAAGTCGGTGATGGAGCGGGTGCGCAACTTCGGCGCCCAGCTGCATACCGTGCTGCTGGCCGGCAGCAAGCGTCCCGCTCGCGTGCCGTCGGCCGCCGCGTCGCTCGTGAACTGACCGGCTGACGGAGGCGCGCGATGGGCATGAACGTCGGGCAGGACGAAAGCGACGAGGTGATCGCGAACATCAACACGACGCCGCTCGTCGACGTGATGCTGGTGTTGCTGATCATCTTCCTGATCACGATTCCGGTCGTCACGCACACGATCCAGCTGCAGTTGCCGAAAGAGGTCGTGCAGCCGCTGCAGACCACGCCGAAGAGCGTCGAGATCGCGGTGAACCGCGACGGCGATTTCTTCTGGGGCGAGCAACGGGTGGACACGTCGGCGTTGCTCGCGAAGCTGAAGGGGGTGTCGCAGCAGCAGCCGCAGCCGAGCGTGCACGTGCGCGGCGACCAGAACACGCGCTACGAGTTCATCGGCCGGGTCATCACGATGTGCGAGCGCGCGGGTATCGCGAAGGTGTCGTTCATTACGGAACCGCCGGCGCGTGGTGGCTAACGTTGCCTGGAAACGGCATACGCACCGCTGCCGATCGACGGCGACGCAGCGGATCGGAGCAGGCATCGACAGGAGCAGACGATGGGAATGAACGTGCCTTCGGGCGGGGGCGGCAGCGAGCCGGACGTGATGGTCGACATCAACACCACGCCGCTGATCGACGTGATGCTGGTGCTGCTGATCATGCTGATCATCACGATCCCGATCCAGATGCATTCGGTGAAGATGGACCTGCCGGTGGGCAATCCGCCGCCGCCCGCCACACAGCCGGAAGTCGTGCAGATCGACATCGACTTCGACGGCACGACGACGTGGAACGGTGCGCCGGTGCCGGACCGAGCGGTACTCGAGGCGAAGCTGACGCAGGTCGCGCACGAGCCCGTGCAGGCGGAGATCCATCTGCGGCCGAACAAGCTGGCGCCGTACAAGGACGTGGCGGCCGTACTGGCGTCCGCGCAGCGCGTGGGCGCGACGAAGATCGGCCTGATCGGAAACGAGCAGTTCATGCAATGACGGGACAGGTCGACCGATGAACCAGCGACGATGGAAACGGATGATGGCGCTGACGGCGCTCGGTGCGGCCTGCTTGCTTGGCCGGCCGGCGTGGGCGGCCGACGCGTTGCGGCCCGATGTGGCGAAGCCGTTGGCGGCGGCACAGGACCTGTATCGCGCGCACAAGTATCGCGACGCGCTCGGCAAGATCGCGCAGGCGGCCGCCGTGCCCAACCGCACGCCGTATGAAACCTATATGGTTGAAGCGACGCGCGGCGCAGCGGCGATGGCGGCCGGCGATACGGGCGTGGCCGCGCAGGCGTACGAAACCGTGCTGAATTCGGGGCGCCTGTCGGGCGAGGACGAGCAGCGGACGACGGCGGCGCTCGCGGGGATCTACTTCCAGCAGAAGAACTATCCGCAGGCGATCCGAATCGCGCAGCGCTACCTGAAGGCGGGCGGCACGGATCCGGAAATGCGTACGCTGCTCACGCAATCGTATTACCTGTCGAACGATTGCGGCCAGGTCGTGAGCCAGTTGAAGGCAAGCGCGGACGCACAGGTGAAGGCCGGCCGCGCGCCCGACGAAGGGCAGTTGCAGATGCTCGCGACCTGCGCGCAAAAGAGCAAGGATGCCGGCGCGTATCGCAGCGCGCTCGCCATGCTGGTGGCTTATCATCCGAGCCCCGCGTACTGGGAGGAAATGGTCTCGGCGATTCGCGGCAGCCCCGGTTACCTGTCGTCGCTCGACCTCGACATCTACCGGCTGCGCAGGGCGACGGGCTCGCTGACGACGGCCGACGCCTATATGGAGATGACGCAGCTCGCGCTGGTGGCGGGCACGCCGGCCGAAGGCCGGCAGGTGATCGACCAGGGTTTCGCATCCGGCGTGCTGGGCAAGGATGCGCAGGCGGACCGCGAGAAACGGCTGCAGGCGCTGGCCGCCAGGCGCGCGCAGTCGGGCGCGGACGCTGCCAATCCGGTGGCCCCGATCGACGTCGGCATGAATCTGGTGTTCGCGGGCCACGCGGCGCAGGGGCTGTCGATGATGGAGCAGGCGATCGCGAAGGGCGGGCTCGAGCATCCCGATGCGGCGCGGCTGCGGCTTGGCGAGGCGTACTACGTGGCGGGCGAGAAGGCGCACGCGGTTCAGGTACTGCGCACGGTGAAGGGTAACGACGGATCAGGGGATCTGGCGAAGCTCTGGACGGCCGTCGCGTCGCGGTAACGACGGAGGGGGAAGCAGGCGCGCGATGCGGGATGGGCGCCGTGCCGCATACACGTGGTACCGCGGCGACCTGAAGGCGGGGAAGTCTGTCTAGGTGAAGAAAAGGGGCAGTCTTGTTAATTAGTAAACCGAATGAAATGAGCGTGAATCGCACGGCCACGAAGCGGGAATCCCGTTTCGCGGCACGTGCGACGTGCGCCCGGCGGCGAAGGGGACCGGAGTTTCGCGCCGCGGCGGCAGTCTCATGGCACCGGGAAAGGCCTGCCGACATCAAACCGATTTCGATTGAGAGGTTCCGTTCTTCCATGGTCTTGCCTCCCGATGAATCGGTGCTCGTTGCGGTTTCGCTCGGCAACAAGATCCGCGCGCTTCGGCAGCGGCTGAAACTCACGCTCGACGAAGCGGCCACGACGGCAGGGATCTCGAAGCCATTCCTGTCGCAGGTCGAGCGCGGACGCGCGACGCCGTCGATCACGTCGCTGGTCCGAATCGCTAAGGCGCTCGGTGTGACGATGCAGTACTTCATCGACACGCCGACCGAGGCGCGCTCGGTGTGCCGCGGCGACGCATTGCAGTATTTCCAGTTCGCGAACTCGGCGAGCTCCTTTGCGCGGCTGACGAATCTCGTGGACGGTCGCAAGCTCGACGCGATTCTCGTCAGGATACCGGCGGGGCAGTCGCCGTCTGAAGTGACGACGCATGCCGGGGAGGAGTTTCTCTACGTGATGCGCGGAAGGGTCGTGCTCACGCTGGAGGATTGCACGTTCGTGTTGAGCGCGGGCGACACCGCGCACTACGAGTCGACGCTGCCGCATGCGTGGCACAACACGGCCGACGAAGAGGCGGTGATCGTCTGGGTCGGTACGCCGCGGCTGTTCTAGCGGAGGCGGCAGGTGCTGCACGCCGCGATGCAGGAGAAGTACCCGATCGATGGAAGGCAGCACGCAGTATGGCGCGCGAGCATTTTCGTCGACGGCGGGGCTGGGCTCGCCATCCCTCGAATCGGAAGTGGCAGGAAGCGCGCTCAGGACATGTAGTAAGTATCACGAATCGAAATATAACGAGATGGTGATGCCGAGTGGCACGGGTGCCCTGAGGCCGATCCGTTCGAGTCACGGCAGTCGGAAGAGTGGCTATCGCGGGTTCCGTTAGACGGGCACCCAGGACGCGCAAGGAATTCACAAGGTTCCGGCACGCAGCAGGCGGGGTCTTACTACGAGCGAGAGGGAACAAGATGAAGCAGAGAGTTTTGGCGTTGGCCATCAAGAGGATAGTCTGGGCGGAACTGGCGCTGACGGCCGCGCTGGTGCCGCCGGCGTTCGCCCAGAGCCAGCCGGCGCCGGGCGCCGCATCGATCGCGGATGCGGTCGCGAACGGCGCACCGATGACCGTTGCACAGGCGGACGGTGCGACGAGCGCTGTCGCTGCCACGGGCGCCTCGGCGTCCGGTGCGGCAGCCGAGGCGACGCCTGCCACGCCCGGCGCGAACGGACAGGGCAAGGTAGCGCAGATCAAGCGGTTCGAAGTGACCGGTTCGCTGATCCGGCAGGCCGACAAGGTCGGCTTCAACCAGGTTCAGACCGTCACGAGCAAGGACATCGAGAACAGCGGCCAGACCAGCGTCGCTGACTACCTGCGCAGCACCTCGGCCAACTCGGCAAGCAGCTGGAGCGAGGGCTCGACGAACAGCTTCGCGCCGGGCGGCGCAGGTATCGCGCTGCGCGGCCTCAGCGAGAAATACACGCTGGTGCTGATCGACGGCATGCGGGTGTCGCCGTATGCGTTCGCAGTGAACGGCAGCGATCAATTCTTCGACCTGAACACGCTGCCGCTCAACATCATCGACCGTATCGAAATTGTCAAGACAGGCGCGGTGTCTCAGTATGGTTCCGACGCAATCGCGGGCGTGGTCAACATCATCACGAAGAAAAACTTTCAGGGTCTTGAATTGGGGGGCAGCTACGGTGGCGCAACGAACGGTGAAGGCGGCCAGGGCACGACGAAGTTCAGCATCCTCGGCGGCTTCGGTGACCTGAACGCCGACCGCTTCAACGTGACGGCGGCGGCCAGCTACTACAAGTCGAACGGCATCTCGATCGCCGATCGCGACACGACGCAGAACCAGAACTTCTCCAATTTCCCGGGCGGCTTGTCGAACCAGAGCGTCTCCTACTGGCGCAATCCGACCACCGGCGCGAAGGTGCCGCTGAGCCCGTGTCCGAACGGAGGCCAGGCCGTGCCGGGCACCTCCGTCGCGCAGGTCAACGGTCCCGGCACGGTCTGCGCAAACAACACCGCGTACGCATCGTCGCTGTCGCCGTGGACTGAACGCCTGAGCGCGAAGGTGCACGCCGACTTCAAGATCAACGACGCGATGCAGGCGTTCGCCGATCTCTGGGAAAGCAACAATACGACGGTCACGAACAACTTCGTCGGCCGCCTCGGCAACAGCACGCAGACCTATGATCCGGCAACGGGCGGTCTCGCGCCGATTTCGAACCTTGTGCCGGGCAGCAACCCGTATAACCCGTTTGGCGTGCCGGCCAAACTGGTCTACGCATTCCCGGCCGCGCAGGCCGTGCATACGAGTTCCAACTTCTGGCGTGCCGCGACGGGCGTGAAAGGCTCGTTCAGCACGCCACGCGTGGGGGATTGGGACTGGACGGCGTCCTACACGCATTCGCAGGACACGGTGTCGAACAACTATTCGAACCTGATCAACGCGGCCGCACTGGAAAATATCGTCCAGAACGGCGTGTTCGACTTCGCCAATCCATCGTCGACACCGAACGGGTTGAACGGACTGTACGGAAGCACGTCGACACAGGCCATCACGAAGCTCGATGCTGTCGACGCGACGCTGTCGACGCCGAACCTGTTCACGTTGCCCACGGGTAACGTCGGCCTGGGTCTCGGTACGCAATTCACGCACCAGAGCCAGTACATCGGTACGGGCGCGGACTACGCGAATGGCACGCTCATCCAGCCGTCGCTGCAGTCGGTCAACGGGGAGCGCAACGTCGCGGCGGTCTACTACCAGATCGACATTCCTATCCTGAAGAACCTGACGTTCAGCCAGTCGGGGCGCTACGACCACTACAGCGACTTCGGTGGCGCGTTCTCGCCGCGCTTCGCGTTGCGCTTCCAGCCGATCCGCGAGCTGACGATGTACGGTTCGTACAACCGTGGCTTCCGCGCACCGACGCTGATCGAAAACACCTCGTCGAGGACCTACGGCGCGCAGGGCGCGGTCGACGCGAACGATCCTAACAACCCGAACGCATACAACCTCGTCGAGGAAGTGCAGACCGGTAACAGCAAGCTGCAGCCGGAGCGGACCAAGAACTACAACATCGGCTTCCAGCTGTCGCCCACCCGCAATACCGATTTCGGCTTCGACTGGTACAAGATCCACATCGACAACGTGATTGGCACGGAAGACATCCAGACGGTGGTCGACCAGAACGATCCGTCGAAGGTGATCCGTAACCCGAACGGCTCGATCGCGTATGTGCTGCTGCCGTATATGAACCTCTCGTCGCTCGATACGGACGGCTTCGAGACCACCTTCCGCCAGTCGGTGTCGACCAAGATCGGTACGTTCACGCTGTCGGGTGACTGGGCCTACGTGTGGCACTTCAAGATGCCGGTGGGCGGCGAGACGACCGACTTCGCGGGCAACAACGGTTCGCTGAACGAGCCGTTCGGCGGCAGCTTCCCGCGCTGGAAGGGCAACACGAGTCTGAACTGGAACTACCACAACCAATGGAACGCGACGTTGACGTGGATGTTCACGGGACCGTACAGCCAGGCCATCCTGTCGCCGGGCCAATATCCGAACATGCAGGACAGCGTGGCTTCGTACAGCCAGTTCAATCTGATGGTCAGCTACACCGGCTTCAAGCATTGGACGATCTATGCGGGCATCGACAACATCTTCAATCGTGCGCCGCCGTTCGACCCGGTTTATATGAACGCGAGCTACCAGACGGGCTACGACACGTCGCTGTACACGTATGTCGGTCGATTCGCGCAGGTTGGCGCGACCTACAAGTTCTGATGGCGATTGCGATGCACCGATAGGCTTTAGACCGGCCGCTCCACGTCCACCTCCCCATTTTTTGGAGCGGCCCTTTTTCGCCTGGCGCCACGACGGCCTGCAACCGGGACGTGCGGCGATGCAGTTCGCAGGATCGTTTTCAGCACGAACAACCAGTGGGATGCAGGTGGCACGCGGCAACCTGCACAGGAATCTACCGCGCGCAGGCCTCGCGCCCGCACGCTTTCGGACAGACCGACCATGAAACTGTTGAAATGGCGATGGGCAGGCGTGCCGCGCGCGGCGCTGTTCGCATGCGCCGTGCTGCTCGTGTCGGGTAGCGCCATGCCACGTGCGGCGCTCGCGGTGTCGGCGATCGCGCAATACGACCAGCCGAAATACCCGCCGGACTTTGCGCATTTCGATTATGCGGACCCACAGGCGCCGGACACCGGCGCGCTCAACTTCGAAAACTACGACGAAGCGCAGAGCTACGACTCGCTGAACCCGTTCCTCGTGCGCGGCTCGCCCGCACCGGACATCAAGAACCTGATGTTCGACACGCTGATGCAGCGCAGCTGGGACGAACTCGCGTCCGAATACGCGTTGATTGCCGACGACGTCGAGGTGGCGCCCGACGGGCAGTCGGCCACGTTCCACATCAACCCGGCCGCGCGCTTCTCGAACGGCGACCCGATCACCGCGGCCGACGTCAAGTATTCGTTCGATACGCTGACGAGCCCGCAGGCGTCGCCGCTGTACAACGCGCAGTTCTCGATCATCCGGCGCGCAGTGGTCGTCGACGGCCACACGATCCGCTTCGAGTTCAGGCACGCGGAGCGCGACGCCGCGCTGATCGCGGGCGACCTGCCGGTGTTCTCGCCGAAGTGGGGGCAACACGCGGACGGTACGCGGCCGCCGTTCGACCAGATCGCGAACGAGCCGCCGATCGCGAGCGGCGCGTACCTGATCGAGCAGCGCAGGAACGACAAGCAGATCGCGTACGTGCGCAACCCGCACTACTGGGCCGCGAACCTGCCGTCGCGGCGCGGGATGTTCCGTTTCGCACGCGTGTCGTTCAAGCTGTATCTCGACCAGTACACGGCGCTCGAGGCGTTCAAGGCCGGCGATGTCGATGCGCGAATGGAGTACAGCTCGACGCAGTGGGCGCGCAAGTACGTCGGCAAGAATTTCGGCAACGGCATGCTGAAGAGGGGCGAGTTCCCGGACGGCCCCGCGCAGATGCAGGGCTTCCTGATGAACCTGCGCAAACCGATGTTCCAGGACGTGCGCGTGCGGCACGCGCTTGCGCTGGCATTCGACTTCGACTGGATGAGCCGGATGATGTTCTACGGGCAGTACCGCCGCACCAACAGCTTCTGGGACGCGAGCCCGTTCGCCGCGTCGGGCATGCCGAGCGCGAAGGAACTCGCGCTGCTCGAACCGTACCGCTCGACGCTGCCGCCGGAGGTGTTCGGCCCGATGGTCAAGCAGCCGTCGACGTTGCCGCCGGGCTCGCTGCGCGCGAACCTCAAGCAAGCGCGCGACCTGCTCGCTCAGGCTGGCTGGCACTACCGGGACGGCGCGCTGCGCGACGCGAACGGCACGCCGATGTCGATCGAGATCATCGACGACCAGCCCGGCATGGATCGCCTGATCCTGCCGTACACGCAGGCGCTCGCGACGCTCGGCATCCATGCGTACCTGCACGAGATCGACAGCGCGCTCTACCAGAAGCGGCTCGACAATTTCGAGTACGACATGACGACGTATATCTACTCGCCCGTGACGATCCCGGGCGCGGAACTGACGCGTCGTTTCGGCAGCGAGGCCGCATCGCAGCCGGGCTCGGAGAACTATCCGGGCGTGAAGTCGAAGGCCGTCGATGCGCTGATCCGCGCGGCGCTTGCGGCCAATACGCTCGACGATCTCGAGACGGCCACGCACGCGCTCGACCGCGTGCTGATCAACCTGTACGTGCTCGTTCCGCAGTACTACATGCCGAACGCGCGGATCGCGTACAAGACGACGCTCGGCCATCCGCCGGTCGTGCCGGCTTCCTATCAGTACGAGGACTGGATCATCGACTACTGGTACGTGAAGAAGCCGGCAGCACGGCCACAACCCGCCGCCGCGGCCTGACGAGGGAGCGACGATGCTTGCATACATATTGAGGCGCCTGCTGCTGATGATCCCGACGCTGATCGGCGTCGTGACGATCACGTTCGCGGTTACGCAATTCGTGCCGGGCGGCCCGGTCGAGCAGGTGCTCACGCAATTGCGCCACGGCAGCGCGCGTGGAGGCGAGGCGGGCGGAGGCGGGGGCGGCTACCACGGCAGCCAGGGCGTCGATCCGCAGCAGATCGCGCAGATCCGCAAGCAGTTCGGCTTCGACAAACCGCCGCTCGAACGCTACGCGCTGATGCTGAAAAGCTATGCGACGTTCGACCTCGGGCAGTCCTATTTCGCGCACCGCAGCGTATGGGCCGTGATCCGCTCGAAGCTGCCGGTGTCGATCACGCTGGGCTTGTGGACGGTGATCCTCACGTACTTCGTGTCGGTGCCGCTCGGCATCGCGAAGGCCGTGCGCAACGGCTCGCGTTTCGACACGGTAACGAGCGTGCTCGTGCTCGCCGGCTACGCGATTCCGGGCTTCGTGCTCGGCGTGCTGCTGCTGATGCTGTTCGGCGGCGGCACGTTCTGGCAGGTGTTTCCGATGCGCGGCCTGACCTCGGACGACTTCGACGAGCTGACGCTGATCGGCAAGGCTCTCGACTATCTGTGGCATATCGCGTTGCCGGTGACGGCGTCGGTGGTCGGCAATTTCGCGATCGTCACGATTCTCACGAAGAACACGTTCCTCGATGAAATCGGCCGGCAATACGTGCTGACCGCACGCGCGAAGGGCGCGCCGGAGCGCGACGTGCTGTGGAAGCACGTACTGCGCAATGCGGCGATCCCGCTGCTCACCGGGTTGCCGGCCGCGTTCGTCGGCGCCTTCCTGAACGGCAACCTGCTGATCGAGACGCTGTTCTCGCTCGACGGGATGGGGCAGCTCTCGTACGACTCGGTGATTCGCCGCGACTATCCGGTGGTGCTCGGTTCGCTGTTCCTGTTCACGCTCATCGGCCTTCTGACCAAACTCATTGCTGACGTCTGCTATGTCCTCGTCGACCCCCGTATCCAGTTCAACCGCCTGGACCACTGATCCGGCCGCCGTCGCATGCGCGGCGTCGCCGTCGCCATGGCGACGCACGTGGCGGCGGTTTCGCGCGCAGCGGCTCGGCTACTGGAGCCTCGTGATCTTTGCCACGCTGTTCGCGCTCAGCCTGCTGGCCGAAGGACTGTCGAACGACCGGCCGCTGGTGGTGCGCTACGACGGGCATTTCTATTTCCCGATCGTGAAGGACTATCCGGAGACGCAGTTCGGCGGCGATTTCCCGGCGAAGACCAACTATCTCGATCCATACATCCGCGCGAAGATCGAGTCGCACGACAACTTCGCGATCTACCCGCCGAACCGCTACCGCTACGACACGATCGACTATTTCGCGTCGCGGCCGTATCCGGCGCCGCCGTCCGCGAGCAACTGGCTCGGCACCGACCAGTTCGGCCGCGACGTGCTCGCGCGGCTGCTGTACGGATTTCGGCTGTCGGTGCTGATGGCGTTCGCGCTGACGGTTTCGGGCGTCGCGATCGGCGTGCTGACGGGCGCGCTGCAGGGCTTCTACGGCGGGCGCACCGATCTCGTCGGGCAGCGCCTGATCGAGATCTGGAGCGCGCTGCCCGACCTGTACCTGCTGATCATCTTCGCGTCGATCTTCGAGCCGTCGCTGTGGCTGCTGTTCGTCCTGCTGTCGATGTTCGGCTGGCTCGTGCTGTCCGACTACGTGCGCGCGGAGTTCCTGCGCAACCGCGCGCTCGACTACGTGAAGGCCGCACGCACGATGGGACTGTCGAACTGGCAGATCATGTGGCGGCACGTGCTGCCGAACAGCCTGACGCCGGTGATCACGTTCCTGCCGTTCCGGATGAGTGCGGCGATCCTGTCGCTGACGAGCCTCGACTTCCTCGGCCTCGGCGTGCAGCCGCCGACGCCGAGCCTCGGCGAACTACTGCAGGAAGGCAAGAACTACCTCGACGCGTGGTGGATCTCGATCTCCGCGTTCTCGGCGCTGGTCGTCACGCTGCTGCTGCTCACGTTCATGGGCGACGCGCTGCGCAATGCGCTCGACACGCGCGCGCGCGGCTCGGCCTTCGGCGGGGAGCAACGATGACGACTCCTTTGCTGGACATTCGACGGTTTTCCGCGCACTTCGGCGCGAAAGCCGCCGTGCAGGACCTGAGCCTCGCGGTCGGGCGCGGCGAGCGCGTGGCGCTCGTCGGCGAGTCGGGCTCGGGCAAGAGCGTGACGGCGCTGTCGATCCTGCGGCTCGCGCAGCAGGCGACGCTGTCGGGACAGATGCTGTTCGACGGCGAGGATCTGCTCGCGAAGACCGAGCAGCAGATGCGCGGCATCCGCGGCGCCGATATCGCGATGGTGTTCCAGGAGCCGATGACGGCGCTCAATCCGCTGTATACGATCGGCAAGCAGATCGCCGAGAGCCTGCGGCTGCACGAGGGACTGCGGCCGGGCGACGCGCGCGAGCGCGGCATCGCGCTGCTGCGGCGCACCGGGATTCCGGAGCCGGAGCGGCGCATCGACAGTTTTCCGCACCAGTTGTCGGGCGGCCAGCGGCAACGCGCGATGATCGCGATGGCGCTCGCGTGCCGGCCGCGGCTGTTGCTCGCGGACGAGCCGACGACGGCGCTCGACGTGACGGTGCGCCAGCAGATCGTCGACCTGCTGATCGAACTACAGGAACAGGAGGCCGCCGCGCGCGGGATGGCCGTGCTGCTGATCACGCACGACCTGAATCTCGTGCGGCGCTTCGCGGAGCGCGTGGCCGTGATGGAGCAGGGCGTGCTCGTCGAAACGAACACGACCGGCGCGCTGTTCGCCGCGCCGCAACACGCGTACACGCGCCGGCTGCTCGACAGCGCGCCGCAACGTGCGGTCGAACCGGTCGCGGCCGGTGCGCAGACGATCCTCGACGTGCGGCAACTCGCCGTCGATTACCGCATCGCGACGAAGGGCTGGCGCGCGGTGTTCGGCAAGACGGCGTTCCGGGCCGTGCACGACGTGAAGCTGAGCCTGCGGCGCGGCGAGACGCTCGGGATCGTCGGCGAATCCGGGTCGGGGAAATCGACGCTGGCGGCGGCCGTGCTCGGCCTGCAGCGGCCGGCGTCGGGCGGCATCGAGATCGACGGCATGCCGCTGGCGTCGCTGCGCACGACACGCGGCCGGCGCGCGCTGTACGGCCGCATGCAGGTCGTGTTCCAGGATCCGTTCGGCTCGCTGTCGCCGCGCATGACGGTCGAGCAGATCGTCGGCGAGGGGCTTGCCGTGCACCGGCCGGAGGTGGCCGGCGCCACGCGGCGCACGCGGGTCGCTGCCTTGCTGCAGGAGGTCGGCCTGCCGGCCGACGCGATGCTTCGCTATCCGCACGAATTTTCCGGCGGCCAGCGTCAGCGCATCGCGATTGCGCGCGCGCTGGCCGTCGAGCCGGAGCTGCTGGTGCTGGACGAGCCGACGAGCGCGCTCGACGTGTCGATCCAGAAGCAGGTGCTGAATCTGCTGACGAACCTGCAAAAGAAGTATCAACTGAGCTACCTGTTCATCACGCACGATCTCGCGGTGATGCGCGCGATGGCCCATCGGGTCATCGTGATGAAGGCGGGGCGCGTGGTCGAGGAGGGCGATACGCTCGACGTGTTGCACGCGCCGTCCCACCCGTATACGCAGGCGCTGCTCGCGTCGTCGATGCTCGCACCGGAACCGGGTCCGCTGCAGCGGGAAGGGGGCGCGGATGAGTGACGTGAAGCGGGCGCGGCGCGCCTGCACCGTTCGCTGACGCACGCCGATGCCATCGTTCTTCATCGACCGCCCGGTGTTCGCGTGGATCGTCGCGCTCGCGATCGTCGTCGCGGGCGTGCTCGCCATTCCGCAATTGCCGATCGCGCAGTATCCGCGCCTTGCGCCGCCGCGCGTCGTGATCACCGCGACCTATCCGGGCGCGTCGACCGAGACGGTCGACGCCGACGTCGGCAGCATCATCGAGGAAAGCCTCGACGGTGCCGACGGGCTGCAGTACTACGAGACGAGCAGCGACGGTCACGGCAATCTCGAGATCGACGTGACGTTCGCGCCCGGCACCGATCCGGACATCGCGCTCGTCGACGTCAACAACCGGCTGAAGCAGGTCGAGCCGCGGCTGCCGCAGCAGGTCGTGCAGCAGGGCATCGGCGTGTTCAAGGCGGCCAACACGTTCCTGATGCTCGTCACGCTGACGTCGACCGACGGCACGCGCGACTCCGCCCAGCTCGGCGACTATCTGAACCGTTACGTGCTGCGCGAGCTGAAGCGCGCGCCCGGGGTCGGCGCGGCCCAGTTGTGGGACGCCGACGAGGCGCTGCGGGTCTGGCTCGATCCCAGCAAGTTGCGCGAATACGACCTCGGCGCCGACGACGTGATCGCGGCGATCGGCGTGCAGAACGCGACGGTGACGGCCGGCGCGATCGGCGATGCGCCGTTCGTGCGCGGCCAGCAGCTCACCGCGACGATCGTCGTCAAGGGACAGCTGACGTCGCCGGAGGAGTTCGGCCGGATCGTGCTGAAGTCGAAGCAGGATGGTTCGGTCGTGCGCGTCGCCGATGTCGCCCGCATCGAAATCGGCCGCGACGACTATTCGTTCTATTCGCGGCTGAACGGCCGTCCGGCGGCCACCGTCGGCATCCAGCTCGGCCCGCGCGGCAACGCGCTCGAAACGTCGAACGCGATCCGCGCCCGGCTTGCCGAGCTGTCGAAGACGCTGCCGCCGGGCGTCGCGGTCGAGATTCCGTTCGACGGCGCGCATTTCGTGAAGATCGCCATCCGGGAAGTCGTGCTGACGCTCGTCGAGGCCGTCGTGCTGGTGTTCTGCGTGATGTGGCTGTTCCTGCGCGAGCTGCGCTACACGCTCGTGCCGACCGTCGTGATTCCGGTCACGCTGATGGGCGCGTTCGTCGCGATGTGGGTGTTCCGGCTGTCGATCAACGTGTTCACGATGTTCGGCCTCGTGCTGGCGATCGGCATTCTCGTGGACGATGCGATCGTCGTCGTCGAGAGCGTGCACCGGGTGATGGAGGCGGGCGTGTCGCCGCGCGATGCGACGCGGCACGCGATGAAGCGGATCGGCGGGGCGATCGTCGGCGTGACCGCGGTGCTGACCGCCGTGTTCGTGCCGATGGCGTTCTTCCCGGGCAGCGTCGGCGGCATCTACCGGCAGTTCGCGGTGTCGATGATCGCGTCGATGCTCGTGTCGTCGTTCATGGCGCTGTCGCTCACGCCGGCGCTGTGCGCGAATTTGCTGAAACCGGTCGTCCGTCACGAAGGCGGGGGCGGGGGCGTGCCGCGCCGCAGCCTCGGCGCGCGCGTGGCCGACCGCTTCGGCGTCGCGTTCGCGCGCGCCGAGGCCAGCTATCGGCGCGTCACCGTGTCGGCGGTACGCCGCACGGGTGCGGTCGTCGGCATCTATGTCGCACTCTTGGCCGTGTGCGGGCTGCTGTACTGGACGATGCCGGGCGGCTTCCTGCCGACCGAGGACCAGGGGCAGCTGCAGGTGATGATCCAGTTGCCGGCCGGTGCCACGCAGGCGCGCACGCTCGCGGTCGTCCAGCGCGTCGAGGCGATCCTGCGCGCGGAGCCGGCCGTCGCGAACGTGACGAGCGTGATCGGCTGGAGTTTCGCGGGCAGCGGGCAGAACGTCGGGATGGCATTCGTCGACCTGAAGGACTGGGCGCAGCGCGACGTCGATGCGATGACGTTGCGCGATCGCCTCAACCGGCGTTTCGACGCGATTCTCGACGGCGACGTACAGGCGACGCTGCCGCCGTCGGTGCCCGGCATCGGTCACGCGGACGGCTTCACGTTCCGTCTCGAGGATCGCGGCGGGGTCGGGCTCGACGCGCTGAAGGCCGCCCGCGAGCAGTTGGCCGCGCGTGCAAAGGCGGACCCGGCGCTCGCGTCCGTGCATTTCGAGGACTTGCCGGACGCGCCGCGCATCGAGCTCGACGTCGATCGCGCGAAAGCATATGCGCTCGGCGTGCCGTTCGAGCGCATCGCGGGGCTGCTCGGCGGCACGTTCGGCTCGAACTACATCAACGATTTTCCGGCGTCGGGCCGGATGCGCCGCGTGATCGTCGAGGCCGACCCGGCCGCGCGTGCGACCGACGCGCAACTGATGGCGCTGACGGTACCGAACCGGACGGGGGACATGGTGCCGCTGTCGGCCATCGCCGCGCCGCACTGGACGGTCGGGCCCGTGATGCTGAATCGCTACGACGGCTATCCGTCGCTCGACGTCAGCGGCCGGGCGGCGACCCACACCAGTTCGGGTGCGGCGATGGCGGAGATGGAGCGGCTGGCCGCCATGCTGCCGGCCGGGATCGGTTACGACTGGGTCGCCGCGGCGCGCGAGGAGCGGATTGCCGAGCGGCAGACGCCGCTGCTGGTCGGGTTGTCGGTGCTCGCGGTGTTCATGGCGCTCGCCGCCTTGTATGAAAGCTGGACGATTCCGCTGTCGGTGCTGACGATCGTGCCGCTCGGCATCGTGGGCGCGTTGGCGGCGGCGTTCGCTCGCGGGATGCCGAACGACGTGTACTTCAAGGTCGGGATGATTACGGTGATCGGATTGTCGGCGAAGAATGCGATTCTGATCGTGCAGTTCGCACGCGAACTCGTCGGGCGCGGCGTGCCGCTGCGGCAGGCTGTGGTGGAGGCCGCGGCCGTGCGGTTTCGGCCGATCGTGATGACGTCGATGGCGTTCCTGCTCGGCGTCGTGCCGTTGGTGCTGGCGACCGGCGCGGGTGCGGAAAGCCGGCGTTCGATCGGGACCGGCGCGTTCGGGGGCGTGCTGGCGGCGACGATATTCGGGCTGGTGTTCGCGCCGGTGGCGTTTCGGGTAGTCGTGTCCATAGGCCGGCGCGGGCGGCATGCAGCGGTGACGAAGCGCGAGGCGCCGCGCGTGGAAACGGCCGGGAATCTGGAGATCGATTGATGGTAGTGATGGGGATTCATCGACCACGCGTTCGGACTGTTTCCATGCCAAGGATTCGCGTCTTCCCTCTGGTAAACAAAAAAGTTCGGACTGGCGAGTACCGGCCGCATGCTCCATTGCGGCGCATGCGCGAACGGGTGAAAAAGCAGCCGAACAAGGAAGACAAGACAACGGTAGCGGCTGATGAACCATATCGATTTTTATTCGGCACCAACCGAGTGCATCTATTGCACCTAAACAAAGTTATGTGGCATCAAATATTTTTTGACGCGTCGATTCTGTCCTGCTATGTTCGCGTCCAATGTAAAACTTGGTAGTAAACGGTAATTCATGTTCCGTGAATTAATGCTTTCAAAGTGAATACGTAAAGAAGCCTTTCAACGGGAGACTGCCTTCCTGGCAACCCGTACGCACTGATTGACGAAGCGCCATGGTGAGAATGTTCCAGGGCGTAGCGCGTATGCAGCCTTTCGATACGCGGAAATACCGATCCATGTAATTAGGCTTCCTAATTCTATAGAAATTCAGCTTCTTGTATTTCAAATTCATTCCACTCATAAGCGGAGGAAATAATTTTGAAATAAATGGGAAGGTGGACGGAATGGTTGTGATCGTCAGATGACGAATCAGGAACGCGGGGCAACGCTATTTAAAGGCCGGCGAGTCTCCGTGCATACAAAAAGGTCAGGCCTTGCGACGACAAAGGGAAAGGGGTGTTATGAAACCAACGGCTTTGGGATCGGCAATACGCAGCATCGCATGGGCTGAAGTCGCGTTGACGGCGGCTTTGGGTACCTCCGCTTACGCGCAGACAACGCCTGTCGACGGGAGCGTCGCCGCCGAGCAAACCGGCAGCACGGCCGCCGCCGCGCCCGCGCCGGCGTCCGGCGCCGCTGCGGGCGGGCAGACCGTGAAAAAGCTCGACAAGTTCGAAGTGACGGGCTCGCTGATCCGCACATCGGATAAGGTCGGCCACACCGAAGTGCAGGTCATCACCGCGAAGGAAATCCAGCAAAGCGGATACACGACGGTCGCCGATTTCCTGCGTTCGACCTCGGCCAATTCCGCAAGCAGCTGGGGCCAGACGACGATGAACAGCTCGGCACCCGGCGGCGCCGGCATGGCGTTGCGCGGGCTCAGCGAGAAATACACGCTCGTGCTCGTCGATGGCCAGCGCGTCGCGAACTATGCGCAGTCGGTGAACTTCACCGACACGTTCTTCGATGTCAACGCGATCCCGCTGAACATGGTGGAGCGCGTCGAGATCGTCAAGACCGGCGCGGTATCCGTCTACGGCTCGGACGCGATCGCGGGCGTCGTCAACATCATTACGAAGAAGAACTTTCAGGGCCTGCAGATCGACGGCCAACTCGGCAAGGCGCAGCATCCGGGCGACGGGCAGGGCAACTTCAGCGTACTGGCCGGCTTCGGCGACCTGAATTCGGATCGCTTCAACGTCACCGCGGCCGCCAGCTATTACCGCGATTCGGGTTCGACGCTCGGCGATCGAGACATGACGTCGGCGCAAGACTTCACGCAATATCCCGGCGGACTGGCAGCGCCGCTCGGGCCGAACCAGCAATCGTACTGGTCGCTGGCGGACGGCTCCAAGGTGCCGCTTTCGCCGTGCCCGCCCGGCAGCAAGACGAGCGCGACCAATTGCACGTATAACCCGGCCGCGTCGACGTCGCTCGTTCCGTCCACGACGCGCCTGAACGCGAAGGTGCGCGCCACCTTCAAGATCGACGACAACACGCAGGCCTATGCGGGCTTCTGGGTGAGCCGCGATGAAACCGTCCAGTTGCAGGGACCGGCGTCGATCTCGAGCACGACGAACGTCTACAACCCTTCGACCGGGTCCGTTTCGCCGCTGCCGCGCACCGTACCGGTGAGCAATCCTTATAACCCGTTCGGCGTGCCGACGGCGATCAACTTGACTTTCCCGGGCAACGTCGTGAGGGCGGACACGGTATCGACGTTCTGGATGGCGAACACGGGCGTCAAAGGCTCGCTCGACGCGGGCAGATTCGGCGCGTGGGACTGGTCGGCCGATTACGGCCACTCGCAGAGCACCGTCGATACGACGTATCGCAACCGGATCAACGCCGCGGGCCTCGAGAACATGCTCGCGAACGGCACCTATAACTTCTCGAACCCGGCCTCCACGCCAAACGGCCTGAACGGCGTTTTCACGGACGACGATCAGCAGGCCATCTCGAAGGTCGACAGCGTGACGGCCAAGGCCTCGACGTCGAATCTCTTCACGCTGCCCGGGGGCCCGGTCGGCCTGGGCCTGGGCACCGAGTTCCGCCACGAATCGTCGACGATCAACCCCCAGACGCTCGCGTCGCAGGGCGTATCCGCACCGGCGAACGTGCAGACGGTGGAGGGTTCGCGCAACGTCGCCGCCGCGTTCTACCAGGTCGACATTCCGATCCTGCGCAATCTGACGTTCACGCAGGCGGGCCGCTACGATCACTACAGCGACTTCGGTGGGGCGTTTTCGCCGAGCTTTGCGCTGCGTTTCCAGCCGGTGCAAATGCTGACGACGTATGCATCGTACAGTCGCGGCTTCCGCGCGCCGACCCTCGTCGAAAACTCGCAGGCCGTCTATCTCTCTCACCAGAACCTCGTCGATCCGAACGATCCGAGCGGTGTGCCGACCAAGCACTTCACGACGGAGCAAGTCGCGGGCAATCCGAATCTTCAGCCGGAGCACACGAAGAACTACAACATCGGCTTCCAGCTTTCACCCGATGCGATGACCGATATCGGCGCGGCGTTCTACAAGGTCCGCATCGACGGCGTCATCGGCACGGACGATCCGAACGCGGTGCTCGTCGCCAACGATCCCTCGCGCGTCGTGCGCAACGCTGACGGGTCGGTGCGTTACCTCGTTCAGCATTTCGTGAACCTCGGTGCGCTCGATACCGATGGCTTCGATCTCAACTTCCGCAAAGCGCTGCGCACCAAGTACGGCACGTTCACGCTCGCAGGCGACTGGACTTATGTGTGGCACTTCAAGCTGCACAGCCCCGGAACCGCACCGCAGGACTTCGCCGGCAACAACCTTGCGCTGCTGCAGCCGTTCGGCGCGAGCAACCCGCGCTGGAAGGGCAATACGAGCCTGAGCTGGGACTACCGGCAGCTGACTACCACGCTGACCTGGCAATACACCGGGCCATATACGAACGCCGTGGCCGCGGAATTCGGCGACGGCGGTACGGGATCGGTGGCGTCGTACAGCCAGTTCAACCTGATGTTCAACTATCGCGGCTTCAAGCATTGGACGATTTACGGCGGCATCACGAACCTCTTCGACAAGAAACCGCCGTTCGACGTCGAGTGGCAAGCCGTGCCCGACATCACTGGCTATGACCAGTCGCTCTACACGGATCTCGGCCGCTTCTTCCAGATCGGGGCGACGTACCGGTTCTGACGGCGAGGAGGCCGCCAGGCGGCAACCGGTCCCGGCGCGCGGCCCGCGCCGGGACGACGAAGAATGAGCACATCGACTCCTACGAGGATCAGAGGTGGAGGGTTTGAATGCGAAGGCGCTCGGCCAGCAGCACCTCGTGCAGTCGATCTTTGTTATTTGACATAATCAACACCGCCCCGACCCCATTTCCTTCCGCTGGCGCGGGTTGCGCGGGGGTAGGTGTCACAAAATTTGTGACAGCGGCGTCTGCCTCGTTAGGCGTCGTCGAATAGATCGCCAGTCCAAGGGTCACGGTCGCGGCTACCCCGGCCGCGCGTAGGTTTCCCAAGGCTCGTGCCCATACCGATGCGTTCTTCTCGTCGATCTCTTGCTCAACTTCGGCGAGTGTCTCGAACGGCGGTAATCCCGCCATTTCAGCCAGCCGCATGATTTGGGCTGGGTCTGGTCGGCGTGTCCCTTTCCGCCAGTTCGAAAGGCGTGACTGCTCTATGCCAAGTTGGTCGGCGACAGCGCCGAGTGAGCCTTGCTTTCGCTTGGCTGCGTCGAGTAATTCGCTAATCGTCATAAATATCCCCTTGACAGTTTTGCCAGTTCGTACAAATAATCCCACTCAGATTTAGACGAACCGGCAAATTTTTGCCGTATCAGTCAAGACCGCAGTCTAGCAGTCTGGTGGGAAAGGTAAACCCCGTTGGTCGGGGTTTTGTAAGTTAACGGACGGGGGGTCTCCGTGGCTGCATATCGAGTCCATGCCTATACGCCGCACGCGCATACGCGTGTCGCGACGGTCGAAGTCCGCGCTCGTGATGGCGAGAGCGCGCGTCAGAAAGCCCGTGCCGAGTTGCATCGGCAGGGCCGTCAACCGAATTCCCTAACGCTCGTGCCTGTTGAAGTCGGCGCGACGTTCAATCCTTTCCGAGTGTGAGTCGTGGCAAAGAGCCCGACCGATTACGTCACGCCTGATCTGTTCGACGGTCGCACGTCGGTGCCGCCGCGTCGGATGCCGCTGGACGTACGGCGTCGCGATGTGCGGACGGTTCCGGTCGAGGTCGCGGATGAGATTTGCGGCTGGTGCGGCGTTGACCGTGTTGGTGGTTGTGGTGCCTGTAGTGATCTGAGAGTCGTTGAGCGCTGAGAGCGCATTTTGTCGCCCGACATGGGCTTATTTCGTCTGATTGGTAGTCCTAATGGAGATAGATATGAACAAGCAAAAGTTGTCCATTCTTCAAGTCATCAAGCGCGACGGCGTGTCCCAAAAAACGGGCCGGCCGTGGGCGATTCATTCGGCGCAATGCGTCTTGGAGCAGGACGTCGATGGTCAAAAGCAACTGCTCGTTGGCACGATCAACTTGCCGGACCACCTCAAGGCCGTGGAGCCGGGTGAGTACTTGGCTGACTTTGGGTTCTTCCAGTCGATGGAGGGCCGGCTCGAACCGCGTATCACGTCGCTGGTGCCGTTCGGCATGCCTGTTGCAAAGCCTAAGCCGGGCGCGGGCGTGGGAGCGACGGCGTAAGGCCGTGGTGGCTCGATGCGGCTGCTCGGCGTGCACGTGGGTACACCTATGGCGCGCTCGGTTGCTTGACGCGCTGTCGGCAGGCGATCACGGGTTGGCGGCGTCGAGCCTTGCGATGCTCGGCGGGCTGTGTGGAGTGTGGTGAATGGAGAGTCTTCCGATAGATGCGTTGGATCGGATCGCATTGCAGTTGGCGTTGTTGAACGTGCTTCTGTGTGTGTATCTCGTCTGCAAGGGTGTCGGGTACGCGTCGGCCGTCATCGGTCGGCGCGATCCGCCGAAGAAGTTGAATCGTTCGAAGCTGGCCCAATCGGACGGTTCCTAATCGGTGGGCTGAATCAGGGAGAAAGCAATGTTTCAAATCAAGAAAGTGATGGCTGGTTCGAAGCGTGCGGCTGTCGGCGTGGTGGCTGCGGTCGCTTCGGTGGGCGCGTTTGCGCAGTCGAGCGGCGGCACGACGGGTTCGTCGTTCGACGTTACGCCGATCGTCAACTCGATCAACTCGGTCGTGCCCGCTGTGGTTTCCGTTGGTGGCGCGGTGTTGGGTGTCGTCGCGGTGGCATGGGGTATCAAGATGGTGCGCTCGTTCGTGGGTCGCTGATCGGGAGCGGTGGTGTTGGGGCGGCGTTCTGGTGTCCAGGGCGTCGCCCTTTTTGTTGGCGAGGGCGTGAGCATGGGCGGATCGATGAGGGCGGGTTTCGGTGTGCGGCGGTGGTGCGGTGCGTGGCGCGTGCTGGCCGTGCTCGTCGTTGCGCTCGCCGCTACCGGCGCGCGTGCTCAGTCCTCGGCGTTGGCGGCAAACATTGTTGTCTGCGGCCCGCAAGGCTTGGCGGGTGTCACGTATGTGAGTGCTGCGGGTCAGTCGGTATCGTGCGGCACCGACGCGAACGGCAATGCACTGGTTCTGCAGATGAGTACGCAATTGGTCGCCTTGAACGCGAACGATACGACCGATGACGGCGGCGTTGCGGTCGGCTCGGCGATTGGCGCTGCGGTCCTTGGCGTGCTGGCGGTGGCGTACGGGTTTCGCGTGGTGCGTAATTGGATCAATTCATCGTCCGAGGGGTAAGCGATGCATATCGGCTTCTGGTTCGAAGTGGCGCTCATCGTGGGGACGTGCTGGTCGGTCGGCTTGATTCTCTTTCTCTGAAGCGATACGCGGGGGCGTTATGCGGTTTTCTCACTTCGTTGCGTCGTGTGCTGTTCTGCTGTACGGCATCTTTGTGACGATGCCGCACGACGTGGCTTATGCGCAGGTGTCGCCGGATTCAACGTCGGTGCCGCGTGCGATTGCGCAGTTGATTGCGAACAAGGCGGGGCAACTCGGCTACACCGGCACGGCGTTGGATGAGATCGTTGTGGCGACGGAAAAGGCAATGTCGGCTGCCGCGCAAGCTGAGGCGGCCGCAGCGGCGGGGGCGTCCTGGCTGTTGGTAGGGTTACAGGCGGTTGTAGGGGCGGGACTAATGGCGACCCCTACATCGTTGGGTAACGATACGTTGACGACGTGGCAATTCAATAAGGACGGGACGGTAACGCTTGCGCACGGATCGGGGGCAACGGTTTCAAGTCCTTATCCGCCGTTGAATCCGGGCGTTGCCGTGTGGTGCTATTACTCGTGGTGCGGTTCGTCTGGCGAGGCCGCTGTACAGTCTTTTTCGCAGTACAACAGCGGGATCATCGCTTCAGATGGGAAGTCTGAGCACGTGGTGAGTTGTTCCGGTACGAGCAGTACGTCAGTAACGTGCACTGTCGAAATCGATGAAGTGCGCGATGGTTCCCACTATACGCAGGATGGCTTTATCGCAAACAGAAATGGCACGTATGGCGGCGGGGCATGTGCGAGCGGGATGCTCGATAAGACCGGCACTTGTACGGCTTACGTGCCGGCGAAGCCAACGACGCCGGCCCCGGTGACGGAGTCCTTGCCTCAGGCTATTAGCGGTTTATCGAGCGACGAATTAAGTCAACCGCTGAACCCCGAGGTTCTCGCGGACGTTGTTGATGCGCTTTGGCAGGATGCGTCGCAACAGTCTGGCTATCAGGGCATTCCGTATCCGGTTGATAACCCGGTTACGTCATCGGATGCGGGCGCGGTTCAGCAGTCGAATCCTTCGGCATGGCCGACAGTGGGCGGTGCGGCTGCACCGGTTGCGGCACCTTCGGGCGGTGGTAATCCGTACGTGATTCCGAGTCCGTCGACGGGTACCGGCACCGGGACAGGTACGGGCACGGGAACAGGTACGGGCACTGGAACGGGTACCGGTACCGGCACGGGAACAGGTACCGGTAGCGGAACGGATCCGGGAACAGGAACGGGAACGGGCACAGGTGGTGGTACGTCCGGCGGATCGTCCGACACGTCGGACCTTTGCCGATTGAACCCATCAATTGTTGCGTGTCAGCAGTTGGGCTCTGCGTCGGCGCCGACGTTGCCGTCGAGCAGCGCATCCGTTTCATTGTCGCCGGTCTCGGTGGGTGGCCCGTCGAATCCGGTCTGCCCCGCACCTGTCAGCGTTGATGTATTCGGTAGCCAACTGGTGATCCAGTATCAACCCGAGTGCGATTTCATGGTCCGCGTTAGGCCATTTATCGTGGCGATGTGCGGGATCGTCGCGGCGGGGATTTTTGTTGCGGGGCTTCGATCATGACGATTGCCGCGTGGTTAATGTCTTTGGTCGGGCCGATGCTGATTCAGGCGCTGATTGCGCTCGGCGTCGGCGTCTTGACCGTCGCTGGAACCGATGTGGCGTTGAATCAGGCCATCGGATGGATTACGAGCGGCGTCGGTGGGCTGCCGAGCGACATGGCGAATGTGCTGGCGCTCGGCGGCGTTTTTCAAGGCGTCTCGTACATCGTCGGGGCCTTTACTGCGCGCGTGACGATGTTCGGCCTGTCGGCTGCTAAACGGTTCTTCCTGAAATGATTACGCTCATAACGGGGGTGCCCGGTAGCGGCAAGTCGTTGCGGGCCGTGTTCGAAATGTCGCGCGAGGTTAAGGCCGGTCGGCGGCTCATGGTCGATGGCATCAAAGACTTGGCGCTCGATCATGTCATGGTCGATGAGCCGTGGTTGCGCAAGTGGTTCGAGCACGCGCAGGCGCAGGACCTGATCGTCGTCGATGAGGCTCAGCGGATTTGGCCGCCTACGTCCGTGAGCGTGAAGCCGGGCGAGGATATCGAAAAGCTGCATGTGCATCGCCATATGGGCGTCGATTTCATCCTGATCACGCAACACCCACAGCGAATCAATAAGACCGTGCGCGATCTGGTCGGCCGGCATGTGCACGTGCGCAAGCTGTTCGGGCTCAATCGGGCGATGCTCTACGAGTGGGACCATTGCCATAACGTCGCGAGCCTTAAGGACGCGGTAAAGACGGTGTGGGCATATCCGCGCGAGGTGTTCAGGCTATACACAAGCGCCGAGGTCCATACCAAACCAAAGGCGGTCATTCCAAAGTCGCTGTTTCTGATTCCGATTGCTGCTGTCGTCGCGGTCGTCGCGGCATACGCCGGTTTGAAGTCGATTCATAGCGGCTTCGGTGCGACGAATAAATCGGGCGGTCAAGCATCGGCCACCGCCCCGGCACCTTTGGCCGCCGCAGGGATACCGAGCGTTTCGTCAGCATCGGATAGTTCCTCGGAAAGTTGGCGAGTCGTCGGCCGCTATGCGTTGGGTAGCCGCGCGTTCGTAGTCCTCGCGAATGAACGCGGTGCGCTGCGGGTCGAGGATTCCGCGCGTTTCGTGGGCGAAGGGTTGGCGACGGTCGGGACCGTTGACGGGCAACGCGTCGGGATGTGGTCGGGCAAGCTACGGGGAGCAGAGAAATGATGCGTGCGTTAGGTGTTGCGCTGTTGATGGTTTGCGGTGCGGTTTGGGCGGACGTGCCGGGTTTGCCTCCGTTGCCGCCGTCGCTCGCGTCTGCGCCTATGTCTGCGGTCGCGTTGAAGCCGCTGCCGCCGGTTCGCAATGGAGCGTTCGACCTGCGATTCGTGAACGTCGGTCAAGTGGTCGATCTCGTATATGGCGACGCGCTCAAGGTGCCGCACGTGATTTCGTCGGACGTGCTCGAAGATACCCGGCTCGTGTCGTTTCAGTTCGATAGCAGCAAGGGCGATTTGCACGATTTCTTCAAGGCGTTCCTCGATTCGCAAGGCTTCGAAGTGGTGACGCGTAACGGCGTGGATTTCGTCGGGAAGAAGCGTGACGCGAGTCCGGCTCAACGCGAGACCTTCGTCTATACGCCGCGCCATCGCAGCGCGGGCTACCTGCTGAAACTCGTGCAGCCGCTTTTCGGGAGTCGGCTTGCGAGTGTCGCGCAAGTACCGCCGGTGCAGTCGGTCGCCGCGGCTGTACCCGCTTCGGCGTCCGGCGTTCCCGCGGCTGTGCCGAGCGCGGCCATGCCGAGTAATGACGGGCCGATGGCAGCGGCCGGTGATCAGCTCGTTTTCGTCGGTGCGCCAAGCGACGTGAAGCAAGTCAAGGCGCTGTTGCCCGAACTGGATACGGTGGTGGGCGAGGTCGTCGTACGGGGATGGGCGTATGAGGTTGACGATACGGACGGGGGGAATACGGGTTTTAGCATCGTCTCCCGGCTGCTCGGCGTGGGGGTGCAAGTCGGTGGTGGCTCGACGGCCATCGACACAACGGCCCTGCAATTTGGCGCCGGCCGGCTGGGTTTCGCGATATCCGCACTCAGTACCGATTCCCGCTTTCATGAGGTGTCGTCGCCGAACGTGCGGTGCGTGTCGGGGCAGCAGGTCAAGCTCAATGTCGGACAACGGGTGCCGACGGTGTCGAGCATCAGTTACCAAGGGACGAGCGGCACGCCTGTGCAGTCCATCGAATACCAGGATGCCGGCGTTATCTTCAACGTGACGCCGACCGTGCTTCAAGACACGATCCAGTTGAGCATCGATGAAGAAATTTCCAGCTTTGCGGCGACGACGACGGGCGTGAACGGCTCGCCGACGAAAAGCACTAGGTCACTGCAAACCGTCGCGGCGCTCAAGGATGGCGAGGTGATCGTTCTCGGCGGGCTGATTCAGGATCAAGACAGCGAGACGCATAGCGGTCAGCGTTGGTTGCCGTCGTTCCTGCACGGGCATACGCGTTCGAAGGGACGAACCGAAGTTGTGCTCGTGCTGCAAGTGCAAAAGGTGTAAGTGCCGGCGTGCGGGCGGGGCGTCTAGCGTTAGGAGTGTCCCGCCGTGTTCGAAGCGACGTACCGCCTCGGCGGTTGTGCGAAGTCGGGGCGGCTGCGGCCTCTCAAGGCCCCTCGCGGGACCGAGTAGCGGGTATCGGCGCAGGCCGTGAACGTAGGCGGTGCGTCAATGCCGGGGCACCCCTCATTGCTAAGCCGATTTTCCGGGGCGTCTACCGCGCTATAGGGGCCGGCGTAGGGCGCTCTCGCGAGCCGGCCGATGGTTGTGTAGGGGAACATGCTGGCGGGGCGCGCGCGGGCCTCCCGCGAGCCGCAGGCCGCGAAGGCCGGCGCGCGCAGCGCGCCTAAACTTGTACCTCTAACACTTAACGGAAACGGCCTACAGCAGGGCGCTGGCAGCAAGGCGGAGACAGGCGGCAGTAAAAGAAAAACCCGGCGATCGCGGCAACGATCCCGGGCGGTGGCAAACATCGGATAAAGGGCTATCCAACGTGAGCAACGATATTGTAGTCGATGGTGGGCGCGAGTACGGCGATGGCTTGATGCAGTTTTCGCCGTTCAGTGACGAGTACATCGTCCGCACGCGGCGCTTTGCCGATGGCCAGCAAGAGGTCGTGTCTTTTGCTGCGCGCATCCGGCGACACTTTCAAGAGATCAGGTTACGTCCCAGGGCAGCAAGGGGCGAGCGCGAAAAAGCTGACGGTGAGACTGATGAGCAGGTTACGGCGAGGGCGTCGAAGTCGTTGCAAACGTCTATCGAGCGATCAAAGCGCATGGTGCGGTTGAGGTGCAAGGCGATCGGCGCCGACCGCATGCTGACGCTCTCAACGCGTGAGAACGAGACTCGAGTCGAGGTGTGGGCAAAGTGGTGGGACGAGTTTCGGCGCCGGCTGAATCGTATCCATGATTTCCACTACGTGGCGGTGCTCGAGCGACAGCAGCGCGGTGCGTGGCATATCCATGTGGCGGTGAGCGGCCGGCAAAACTGGAAACTGCTGCGTTCGATCTGGCTGTCGGTCGTCAGCAAGGCGGGCACCGATGGTGCGGTCAATGACAGCACCGGCAACAAGAAATGGCGTGCGCTGGTGCGCCGGATGGGCGGCAAGGGGCGTGCGATGCGCCATCGGATCGCGACGTATATCGCGAAATACATCGGCAAGGATGCCGACGCATCGACGTTCAACAAGAAACGGTATTGGACGAGCCGGGGCATTGTGGTGCCCGAGGTCGAGCCGTACGCGCATCTGGGACCGGAGTTTGGCGCGAAGGATGCCATTGTCGAGGCGCATCGCGCGGTGCTGTCGGCCGGCTCCTCGTGCGACGGGGCGCAGTTTTACTGGAATCAGGGAATAGGTGTTTTCTGGATGGCGACGGGCAACGGGACGTAATGATTTTGAATGCGTCGGTAATGTATTCGAAGCCAACGTAACAGATTGCAACAGATTGTAGTCAGTGTTTGCTTAAATAGCGGACATTCGTGTTTTTTGTCGGGGTGGGTATGCACGGATTGCTTCCGATTTTAGCTGTCGGTCTGGTTGCGATTCTTCTAATGACTGGTGGCGCTAAGAAAGGTGCCAGCGCCCCTAGACGCGGCGGTTCTGTGCGTTACGTTCGCCGTCGGCTCATGACGGCTCGGGAATTTCAGTTTTTTGGCGCGTTACGGGCGGCGCTTCCTGATGCGGTGATTCATTCGCAGGTGGCTATGGCTGCGCTTATTGATGTTGAGGGGGCGAACCGCTCGGCGCGGAATTCGTTCGACCGAAAGATTTTCGATTTCGTGGTATGTCGCGCGGACGGGGACGTACTGTACGTAATCGAGTTGGATGACAAGTCGCATGCGTCGGGGAGCGCACGTCGTCGTGACTCGGTTAAGGACGATATTGCGGCTGCTGCTGGTTTGCGTGTGGTGCGATATCGGAGTGTTGGTACGGACGCGGCCGTTTTGCGACGCGATTTCGAGTCGCTGGTGGCGTTGGCGACGGGTAGCGCGAGGCGTGTCGCCTAGCTATGGTTCAATTGGAATTGTGGGAACGTGAGCCGTTGTCTGGGGCTCAGTTGGCGGTGGTGGTCGGCGAGATACGGAATTTGTACTGGCATATTCGCAACACGCGTCGAGGGCTGCATGACGCACGTCGTCGGCGCGTGTATCGTCAAATCGCGGTTCAAAAAAAACGCCTGCTCGTGGCAGGCGTCTCGAAGCGTGAAGTTTTGGATTTTCTAGCGTGTTGCCGGGCGAGGCAGTGTCGGGATACATGTTGCATAGGCTGCGTTCAGCCAACGGCGTAGCCTTTTCATCCAATTTGACATAATCAACATTATCAACATTTTTTGTTGTAGCGGCCATATCCTAATGTCGTGTTCTGGCTATTTACAGATGTCGTGTTTTTGACTGCTGGCATGCTGGACGGCTCGTTGAGTAAGCCCGGGAGCCGACCATGCAGCCAGCCGGATTCGACCTCGCCGGCACGAGCGACGATCGAATCGACTGAACGTCCTGCCAACGACGTTGCAGCGAAGGCAACACCGTGGTTCGCGAATCTGGCTTCCGGGACGAATCGCTACACGATACCGTTGTTACCGTTGTACTGAACGCTTACCCTTCAACGGAGCACATCATGCGATCGAGGATTTTATTTTCCGCGATTCTATGCACTTCAGCGGCACTAGCGGTCATCCCGGCGATCGCCAGCGCGGCGCCGTTCACCATCATGGTCGATGACCTCAGTCACGGGCATTTTACGAACGAACACGTGTACGGAGGCTTTGGCTGTCGCGGTCAGAACGTTTCGCCGCGAATTTCGTGGACTCACGTTCCGCGCGGCACGAAGAGCATCGTCGTCACAATTTTCGACCCCGATGCGCCGACCGGCGGGCTCGGCTGGACCCACTGGGAGATCGTCAATATTCCACCTTCGGAGTCGTCGATCGAAAAAGGCGCTTCCGGCAATCCGAAATTCCTGCCGGCGGGCGCTGTCGAGACGTTGACGGACTTTGGCGAATCCGGATACGGTGGGCCCTGCCCGCCTCCGGGGGCGTCGCATCGATATGTCGTGACGGCGTCGGCCTTGGACGTGGAAAAAATTGACGTGGCGCCGGCGGCGAGTCCTGCACTCGTCGCCTATCAGATGCACGGGAAAGTCATCGCTCAGGCGAAATACGTCGCCCGATATCGTCGCGCATTGACTCACGATTGATGGTTGTCATTACGCCAATGACATTCCACCATCACTAGAAATTGCGCGCCACGCCGACCATGAACATGTCCTGGTCCTTGTCGTTGCCGGTTGCGACACGATTGAAGCGCAAGCTCGCCGCCCACTCGTTCGTGATCCGATAGGCCACTTGCGCGCTGAGCAACGCATTGAGTCGTGTCGTGCCGGAAACGTCGTTCCGATCCCGCGAGAGATACGGACCGACGCCGGCCGAAAGCGTCCATTTGCTCGTGACCGGCGCGACGTACCAGAATTGCGCGGCCACGCCTCGTCGGCCGGCCACGCCATTGTTGCCTTCATAGATGAAGCTCGCCGAATAGGCCCACGCATTGCCGAGCGGCCGCTTGACTTCGACCATGTATCCTTTTTCGATCGGCACTCGAGGGCGGTTCGTCTGCGACGTCCCGGCCCAAACGCCGACCTGCGTCTTGCCGTCCGAAAACACCGGGCCAGGAGCGCCGCCGAAATCCGAGCCGATACCGAAGAGCACCGCGTCGGAATTGAATCCGCCAATCATCTGGACGTGGTTGTACTGCAGCTTGAGGAAGAAGCGGTTGGGAACGACGTAATACCGCACCGCTGCCGACGCACGCACGCCCCAGCGCTTTTCATTGCGTGGCTGGTCGTCGACATGTGTCGTGTCCATGCTGAAATACGGGCCCGCCGAAAATTCGAGTGCCATACGACTGCCGAGCGGCCAACGAAACGAACCCAACGCGGCGAAACCGTCACGGTGGTGATCCAGCGGATGCCCCTCGTTCAAATAGGCAAGATAGACGGAGAGGTAGTCATTCAAGACGTCGCCGAAGCCGACTTCGTACGCACGCCAATGCATGTCGCCGCCTTCGGTCGCGCGTCCGTCGCCATACACCGCATAGGCGTTGAGCGTTCTCTCCGATGATTTGGGCCCGCTCGGCGAGCTCGAAGGACCGTCCTCGGCGTGCGCGTGTACCGGGCACGCCAGTATTGTCAGACCAGCGATCGAGCTTGCGAGGACGAAGCGCGAACGGATGCGACGGCACGGTCCCATTTGGACACCCCCTCACCTTGGTCACCGCGATTTCGTGGAGAAGTTGATAGCGATTATAGGCGGCGTCCGGTCAGACGGCTGACGTGCATCGCATGCCGACATCGGGCAGGCGCATCGACGACGAAGCCATCGACGATGCAACCGCTCGCCTGCTCGCCCGTCGTTCCCGCGAGCCGCGCGACGATGTCGCAAACCGTTCGCAGAACGTGCGGCTGAAATGCGACATGTCGTTGATCCCCGCCGCAACGCGACGCCCCGTTTTTGTCTACATAGATCAGGCTCGTGTCGCCCTCTCCCGATCCCGCCAAACCGCTCATTCACCCTGCAACTACCACTACTGCCAGTACCTGCGCTGTCCCTGCCCCCTTAACCTTGTCGTCATCGCTGGCGCGCCGTCGACGGCCGCGCCGCTTCGACCGGAGACACGACAGATGCCATTCGACTGGACACAGGAACAGTACGCGACACGTGCGCGCTTTCGCGATATCGGCGCGGAGATCGCCGCGGCCGTGGAGCAGGACGGCCGCACGCCGGCCGAATTCGACGAGGCCGGCTGGACGCGGCTTGGGCACGAAGGACTGTGGGACATGATCGTGCCCGACACGTATGGCGGCGACGGTCACGGCTGGTGGCATTTTTCCGCGGCGCTCGAAGGGCTTGCGTCGTCGATCCGCCGCCCTGCGCTGCTGCTGTCGGTGATCGCGCAGGCCGGCATGGTGCGCGCACTCGAGCGCCACGGCACGGCGGCGCAGCAGGACCGCTATTTCGGCGCGATCCTGCGTGGCGAACTGAGCGCGACCGCGATTGCCGAGCCGGGCACCGGCACCGACGTGCGCAGCATCGCGACGACGCTCGCCGAGCACGGCGACGGCTACCGGCTGACCGGCAGCAAATTCAATATCGCGCATGCGCCGCTCGCGCGCTTCATTCTCGTCGTCACGCGCATCGAAACGCCGGGCCGGCGCAACACCGCGCTCGTCATCGTCGATCGCGATCAGCCGGGCATGACGGTGTCCCCGCCCGACCGCAAGCTCGGCCTCGAAGACCTGCCCACCGGCGCGCTGCATTTCGACGACTGTCCGATCACGCGCGGCCAGTTGCTCGGCGAACCGGGTGCCGGGCTCGGCAACCTGATCGACATCATCTCGCTCGGCCGTCTCTATTACGGCCTCGTCGCGGCGCAGGTGACGACGCCCTATCTGCGCGATGCGATCGGCTATTGCCGCGAGCGACGCAGCTTCGACAGCACGATCGATGCCCACCAGTACGTGCAGCGCCGCCTCGTCGACCTGCAGATCGGCATCGAGCGCGGCACGTGGCTCGCGCGTGGCGCGCTCGCGCAGTTGCTGACGGATCACCCGCAGGCGTTGATGACGTGCTCGATCGCGAAGCTGGTCGGCGCACAGGATCTCGTCGACGGCGCGATCGGTCTCGTGCGGCTGTACGGCAGCCTCGGCTATCAGGCCGGGCCCGTGGCCGCGTTCGCGGCGGACGCGCTGGGCTTCATGAGCGTCGGCGGCACCGAGGAAATGCATCGCAAGAACATCTTCAACCAGATGATGCGCGCCGGCTGAGTGCCCGCGCCATCGCCACGCGCACCCCGCGCCCTACAGGAAACCACGCATGACACCGACGAACCGACGCCCTTCCCGCCTGCGCCGCTCCTGGCTGTTTCTCGCCGGCGCCGATCACGATGCGCTCGTTGACGGCACCGCGAGCGGCGCGGATGTGCTGATCCAGGAACTCGAAACCTTTACGCCTCCCGACCGGCGCCCGGCCGCGCGCGAACTGAGCGAGCGGGTGCTCGCCGGCTGGCGCGACGCCGGCGTGCTGGCGTCCGTACGCGTGAATCCGCTCGACGCGGGCGGCATCGACGACCTGCGCGCCGCGATGCGCGGCCGCCCGGACATCGTGATGATGTCGTACGTCGCGACGCCCGAGCAGGTCGTCGCGCTCGACGAAGCCGTCACGCGTTTCGAGCGGGAATACGACATCGCGCCGGGCTCGACCGAACTGGTGCCGAACGTCGAGACGACGCTCGGCCTCGTGAACACGATGGCGATCGCACGCTCGAGCCCGCGCGTGTCGGCCGTGCTCGTCGCGACCGAGGACATGGTGGCCGACATGGGTGCCGAGCGCACCCGTGCGGGCCGCGAGCTCGACTACGTGCGCTCGCGTTTTCGCGTCGAATGCGCGGCGGTCGGCGTGACTGCGATCGACTGCCCGTACAGCTATGCCGACAACGAAGGCGCGGAGCTCGACATGCGCGTGTCGCGCGACCTCGGCTACCAGGCGAAAGCGATCGTCAACGCGCAGTTCGTGCCGGCCGTCAATCGCGTGCTGACGCCGACGGCCGATGAAGTCGCTCTCGCCCGCCGCGTGATCGACGCGTTCGATCACGCGCGGCGTACCTCCGGCGGCCGTCGTGTAGCCGCCGCCGTCGTCGACGGCTTCCTCGCGGAAGTCCCCGACTATCTCGCCGCGCATCGGCTGATCGCCCGCGCGACGCAATTCGGCATCGCATGAGTGTCGCCATGGATACGATCGCCACGCGCCTGAAGGCGCTGAAAACCCTCGCGCATGCCGCGCCGCACGTGCCGGCCGACCACTGGGCCGATACGCCGCACGCGCAGTTCGAACGCTGGCTCGACGAGGCCGTGACCGCGGGCGCGCTCGAACCGCAGGTGACGACGCTGTCGACGGTCCGCCCGGACGGACGGCCCGATGCACGTTCCGTCGTGCTGCTGAACCTCGACGCGCGCGGCTGGCATTTCGCGGCGAACGCACGCAGTCCGAAGGGGCGCCAGCTCGCGAACCTGCCGTTCGCGGCGCTGACGTTCTACTGGCCCGCGATCGCGAGCCAGATCCGGCTGAGCGGCCCGGTCGAGCGCTTGCCGGACGCCGAAGGCCATGCCGATTTCGCGAGCCGCCCCGAGCGGTCGCGCGCGAGCATCCTGGCCGGACGGCAAAGCGAACGGCTCGACGATCCGGCCGACCTGGCGCGTGCGATCGACGCGCAGCTCGAACGGCTGGCCGCCGATCCGGCGCTCGTGTCGGACGACTGGCACCTGTATACGCTGGCGCCGGACGACGTCGAGTTCTGGCGGGCCGACAGTTCGCGCCGTTTCGCGCGGCAGGCGTATCGCCGCGCCGGCGAGCGCTGGGAGCGGTGCGCGCTATGGCCGTGAAGCGTGACGAACCGCCGTCGCTGCCGCGCGACGGCATGCATGACCGCCTGCACGACGACACGCGGCTCGCGCACGCCGGCCGCGACAGCGCCGCATGGCACGGCTTCGTCAATCCGCCCGTCTACCATGCGTCGACCGTGCTCAGCCCGACGGTGTCGGATCTGCTGAACCGCACGCAGCCGTATATCTACGGCCGTCGCGGCACGCCGACGACGGACGCGCTCGAGCGCGCGGTGACGAGCCTCGAAGGCGGCGCCGGCGCGGTGCTGTGCCCGTCGGGCCTGTCCGCGTGCACGCTCGCGCTGCTGTCGTGCCTGACACCCGGCGACCATCTGCTGATGACCGCATCGGTCTACGGCCCGGTGCGTCACGCATGCGAAGGCGTGCTGGCGCGGCTCGGCGTCGAGACGACGTGGTACGACGGCAGCACGCCCGTCGCGGCCGTGTTTCGTCCGAACACGCGCGCACTGTACGTCGAGGTGCCCGGCTCCTACACGTTCGACATGCACGACATCCCTGCCCTCGTGCGGCTCGCGCACGCGCACGGCGCGCAGGTCATCGCGGACAATAGCTGGGCCACGCCGCTGTTCTTTCAGCCGCATGCGTTCGGGATCGACGTGTCGATCCAGGCCGGCACCAAGTATCTGGTCGGGCACTCGGATGCGATGCTCGGCACGGTGTCGGCCAACGCGCGCGCGTGGCCCGCGCTGAAGCAACTGCACGGTGATCTCGGACTGTGCGCGGGCCCCGACGACGTCTATCTCGCGCTGCGCGGATTGCGCACGCTCGGCGTGCGGCTGCGGCAGCACCAGCGCAACGCGCTCGCCGTCGCGAGCTGGCTCGAGCGGCGTCCCGAGGTGCAGCGGGTGCTGTATCCGGCATTGCCGGGCGACGACGGCCACGCGCTGTGGCGCCGCGATTTCCGCGGCGCGTCGGCGCTGTTCTCGATCGTGCTGCAGCCCGCGCCCGCGCATGCGATCGACGCGTTTCTCGATCACCTGACGCTGTTCGGGCTCGGCTATTCGTGGGGCGGCTACGAGAGCCTCGCGCTGCCGTTCGAGCTGGACGCGCACGGCCTCGCGGCGCGCTGGCCGTCCGGTAGCCGCGGCGTGCGCCTGCACATCGGGCTCGAGGATGCGGACGACCTGATCGCCGATCTTGCGGCGGGCCTCGACCGCTATGCGGCATGCGCGTCGATCGCCGCTTGCGAGGATGCCGCGCGATGCTGACCGTCTGGGGCCGCCGCACGTCGTTCAACGTGCAGAAGGTGTTGTGGCTCATCGGCGAGCTCGGCCTGCCGTACCGGCATATTGCGGTCGGCGGCGAGCATGGCTCGCTGCAGACGCCCGCGTTCGCGGCGCTGAATCCGACCTGCCGAATTCCGGTGATCGACTGGGACGGCGACGTCGTGTGGGAGTCGCACACGATCCTGCGCTATCTTGCCGCGCGCGTGCCGAACAATCCGTTCTGGTGCCGCGACACGTTCGCCCGCTCGCGCGCGGAGCGCTGGATGGACTGGTCGCAGACCGCGCTCGAGCCCGACGTGATGACCGGCTTGTTCTGGGCGCTCGTGCGAACGCCGCCGGAGCGGCGCGACGAGGCGATCGTGCTCGACAAGGCCGCGCGCAGCGCGACGCATTACCGGCTGCTCGACCGGCTGCTGTCGACCCAGCCGTTTCTCGGTGGCGCGTCGCCGGGCCTGGCCGACATTCCGGCCGGTGCGACGCTGTTCCGCTATTTCTCGCTCGACGTCGAGCGGCCGCCGTTGCCGCACGTCGAGGCCTGGTACGCCCGCCTGTGCCGACGGCCCGCCTATCGCGAACAGGTGATGGTGTCGTTCGACGCGTTGCGCGGCCAGCCGGGCTGACCTTCTACCGACCACCCGACATGACGCACTTAGCCCTTCGTCCGATCCTGATCGTGCTGCATCGCGAACAGTCGAGCCCCGGCCGGATCGGCCGGCTGCTCGCCGCCCGCGGCCATCCACTCGACATCCGCCGCCCGCCGCTCGGCGATCCGTTGCCGGCGACGCTCGCCGACCATGCGGGCGCCGTGGTGTTCGGCGGGCCGATGAGCGCCAACGACGGCGATCGCTGGATCCGCGACGAGATCGACTGGATCGGTGTGCCGCTGCGCGAGGCGGCGCCGTTTCTCGGCGTCTGCCTCGGCGCGCAGATGATGATTCGCCATCTGGGGGGGCGCGTGAATACGCATCGCGACGGGCGCGCGGAAATCGGCTACTGGCCGATCGCCGCGACGCCGGCCGGCCGTCGGCTCGGTTCATGGCCGTCGCACGTGTACCAGTGGCATCGCGAAGGCTTCGAGCGCGTGGCCGGGCTCGAGATCCTCGCGACCGGCGAGCATTTCGAGAACCAGGCCGTCCGTTACGGGCCGCGCGCGTACGGTGTCCAGTTCCATCCGGAAGTGAGCTATTCGATGATGCGGCGCTGGAGCACGGCGGCCGCGCACAAGCTGACGGTGCCCGGCGCGCAGGACCTGGCGACGCAGGCCAGCGAAGGCTGCCGGCACGACCGCGCGACGGCCGCGTGGCTCAGCGCGTTTCTCGACCGCTGGCTCGACGAGACGCCGGCGTCAGGTCGGCACCGTCACGTCGGAGATGCTGATCAGCCCCCACTCGACCGCGCGCAGCACGGCTTCGTGCCGACGTGACACGTTGAACTTGCGGCGGATGTTCATGAAGTGGAAGTTGATGCACGACTCGGTCACGTTCAGGATGTGGCCGATTTCCCACGAGGTCTTGCCGGCCGCATGCCAGCGCAGGCACTCGACCTCCCGCCGGCTGAGGCGCGGCACGCTGTCGGGCGGTGCGTGGCAGCGTGTGCCGGCGATCGCTTCGCAGGCGATGTCGCGCAACAGCGTGAGCGCCGCCAGATGCCGGTCGCAGCGCTCGCACGTGGCGGCGAGATCGTCCGCGCTCGCGCACGACAGCATGCCGACCTCCCCCTTCGGGCCGCGCACGGGCAGCACGACGCCGCTGCGCATGCCGTACGCGGCCGCCGCTTCGTAGCATGGCCGTTGCTCGGGCAGCCCGAACAGCGCGCCGTCCCAGACGAGCGGCAGCGCCGAACGGAAGCAATGCTGCAGCATCGGGTCGATGCGGTCGAACTGCCGCTGCCGGTACAGCGCCGTCCAGCCCGGCACGCCGCTGCTCCACTTGCGCGCGAGATCGAACGACGCGCCGGCGAACGGCAACACGATCAGCACGACCTTGTCGAACCCCATGCCGGCGGCCGCGTCGGTCATTCGCTGCCATGACGCGTCCGTGTCGCCGGGTACCAACCATTTCAGACAATCCAGTCCTTTCATACAGGCCACCCCGTTTAATTGTTGGAATCTGCAATCAGGCGGACTTGCGCAACCGGTTCGAGGCGTTGCGCGCGAACGGGCCGCGCTAGACCGCCTCCGTCAAGCGTCGCCGACCGGCCTGCTTCGCGTCGTCGAGCGAAGCCGTCACGTCGAACGGAATCCCGAACGCCTTTTCGATGCCGGCCGCGTTGGCGATGGCCGCTTCGCGCTCGCGCGGGTCCGGTTCGACCGACACGAGCGCGCGGCAGACCGCGGCGAGCGCGGCGCGGTTCTGCTTGAGCCACATGCCGCGTTCCTTGCGGTCGTCGTGCTGCTCGTCGGGCCGGGCCGGCGGAAAGATCATGACAAACGGCTCGCCGTGCCGCATCAGCGCGTGCATGTCGTCGAGCCAGCGCTGCGCGTAGCCGGCGGATGCGATTGCATCGTTGCGCACGACGACGAGCGGAAATTCCGTGACGTCGAACACGGCGAGCGCCGCCAGTGCGGACGGCGCGTTTTCAGCGTGGTGGGTAGGCATCGGGTCAATCTCCATCGAATTGAACAGCATGGGTTGGAACGGGCCGCGCGGCGCCCGTTTCATCGTTTCGCGGCGGCGCCGGGGCCGAATGGCGGGCGGGCGAGCCATACCACCGCGATCACCGCGAGATACACGCAGCCGAGCGCGAACGACACGTCGTTGAACGAAATCTGGTAGGCCTGAGCGTCGACCAGGTTGCCGAGCAGCGTCGCCGCGCGTTGCGGATCGCCGCCGCCGAGTTGCGCGAGTTCGGCGCGAACGGCCGGATCGAACTTGCTCAGGTGCTCGCTGAGCTGCGCGTGATGCAGGATCGCGCGCCGGTCCCACAGGAACGACGTGATCGACACGGCGAAGCTCGCGCCGAGCGTGCGCAGGAACGTGGACAAGCCGGAGCCCGCGGCGATCTCGTCCGGCTTCAGGTCGGACAGCAGGATGCTGTTGATCGGCATGATGAACAGCGCGAGGCCAAGGCCCTGCAGCAGCTGGATCAGCGCGATGTGCGTGAAGTCGACGTCGGGCACGAAGCCCGCGCGCAGGAACGACGACGTGCCGAGGATCGCGAACGCGCAGCACACGAGCACGCGCATGTTGAAGCGCGGTGCGTACTTGCCCATGAACGGCGTCATCAGCACGGGGATCACGCCCATCGGCGCGACGGCCAGCCCCGCCCAGAACGCCGTATAGCCGAGCGTGCGCTGCAACCACTGCGGCACGATCACGTTGACCGCGAAGAACGCCGAGTACGCGAGCACGAGCGTCAGCGTGCCGGCCGCGAAGTTGCGATGCTTGAACAGCCGCAGGTTCACGATCGGGTTCGGCTCGTTGAGCTCCCAGATCAGGAACAGCGCGATCCCGAACGCGGCGACCACCGACATCACGACGATGAACGTCGAGTTGAACCAGTCGGCTTCGTTGCCCTTGTCGAGCACGATCTGCAGCGCGCCGACGCCGACCACGAGCGCCGCGAGACCGACATAGTCGACGCGCGCGGCAACCGTCGTCTCGACGCGCGCGCGCATCTGCGCGAACACGCACATCGCGGCGAACACGCCGATCGGCAGATTGATCAGGAACGCCCAGCGCCACGAGTAATGTTCCGTCACCCAGCCGCCGAACACGGGGCCCGCGATCGGCGCGACGACGGTCACCATCGCGATCATCGACAGCGCGAAGCCGCGCCGCTGCGGCGGGTAGATCGACAGCATCAACGCCTGGGTGGTCGGGATCATCGGCCCGGCCACGAGGCCCTGCAGCGCGCGGAACGCGACGAGCTGCGGCAGGTTTTGCGCAAGGCCGCACAGCAGCGACGCGAACGTGAACGCCAGCGTCGCCCATACGAACAGCCGGACCTGCCCGACGCGCTTCACGAGAAACCCGGTCAGCGGCAACGCGATCGCATTGCTGACCGAGAACGTCGTGACGACCCATGCGCTCTGCGTCGTGCTGACGCCGAAGTTGCCGGCGATCGTCGGCAGCGACACGTTCGCGACGGTGCCGTCGAGCACCTGCATGAACACCGCGAGGGCGAGGCCGAACGTCGTCAGCGCGACGCTCGACGGACGAAAGCCGGCGTCGGCGGCCGGCATCGGGCCGCTCATCGCACACGCTCCGCATGCACGGCCGCCGGCAGGTTCGCATGCACGACGTCGGCGATCAGGCTGTCGGCGCGCGCGAGCTCGTCGCGGTACACGTCGGTCCGGAACACCGGCGCATCCTGCGCGCGATGCGACAGCATCGCACCGCTGCGGTCGTGCTGGTCGACGCGCGCATGCATCGACAGGCCGATGCGCAGCGGATGCGCGTCGAGTTGCGACGGGTCCGTCAGTTCGATGCGCACCGGCAAGCGCTGCACGATCTTGATCCAGTTGCCGGTCGCGTTCTGCGCGGGCATCAGCGAGAACGCGCTGCCGGTGCCGACGCCGAGGCTCTGCACGCGGCCCGTATAACGCACGGCGTCGCCGTACAGGTCGGCGGTCAGCTCGACCGGTTGGCCGATCCGCATGTGTTCGAGCTGCTTTTCGGTGAAGTTCGCGTCGACCCACAGCTCGCGCAGCGGCACGACCGCGAGCAGCGGCACGCCCGGCGACACGCGCTGCCCGACCTGCACCGTGCGCTTCGCGACATAGCCGGTGACGGGCGCGACGATGTCGGTGCGCGCACGGGCCAGGTAGGCGGCGCGCAGCCGCGACGCCGCGGCCTGGACGTCGGGATGCGACGCGACCGCGGTGTCGTCGACGAGCGCCTTGCTCGTCTGGTGCTGTTCGGTCAACGTCGCGAGCGCGCTTTGCGCGGCGGCGTACGCGCTTTGCGCGGACGTCAGCGTGTCGAGCGCATGCGCGAGCTCCTCGCGCGAGATCGCGCCGGAGCGGCCGAGATCCTCGCGGCGCCGATAGTCGGCTTTCGCCTTGTCGAGCGCGGTGCGCCGTGCGTCGAGGTCGGCGCGCGCGCCGTCGATGCTGTTCGCGAGCCCGCGCTCGTTGCTGTACAGGCCGCGCACCTTGCGCACCGTGGCCGCGAGGTCGGCCTGCGCGGCCGCGAGCGCGATCTGCGCGTCGCTCGCGTCGAGACGGACGAGCGGCGTGCCGGCGCGAACGAGGTTGCCGTCGTCCGCGTCGATCGACACGACGGTGCCCGTCACCTGCGGCGTCAATTCGACGACGTTGCCTTGCGCGTACGCGTTGTCGGTGGACTCGTACCAGCGGCCGACGATCCCGTACCAGATGCCCCAGCCGACGATGCCGAGCGCGAACACGGCGACGAGCGCGCGCACGAGGTGCTTGCGTCGTGCGGGCGGCGGCGTGGCCGGTGCGGCGCCGCCCGGCGCCGGTTGCGTGCGGGCGTCCGACCCGCCCGGCGCGCGCGGCGCACCGGTGTGGTCGGCCGACGGGGGCTGGCGGGCGCTGGCGGGATCGGCGGTTGCGGGCCGCGCGGGAGTCTGCAGGGTGTTGTCGCTGCTCATGGTTCGATGTCAAGGACGGTGGGAAGGAGTGGCGGCGAGCGCGACGTCGTCCGGCTCGGCATGGAAGCCGCCGCCGAGCGCGGCGACGAGCTGCAGCGACTGGTCCGCGCGCTGGGCGCGCAACGCGGCGACTTCGCGACTCGCGATCAACAGCTGCTGGCGCACGACGAGCGCGTCGAGGTAGCTGCCGACGCCGGCCCGGTAGCGCGCGTCCGCGAGCCGCCATGCATCGGTGGCGGCGTCGAACGCGCGCTGCTGCGCATCGGCCTGCGCCGCGAGCGAATGCAGCCGGTGCAGATCGTCGGCCACCTCGCCGATCGCGCCGATCAGCGTCTTGTTGTAGCCGGCGACCGCGACGTCGTATTGCGCGTCGCGCTTGCGCAGCACGCCGCGCCGTTCGCCGCCGTCGAAGATCGGCAGGCTCACGGCCGGGCTGACGTTGTAGGTGCGCGAGGCGGCCTGGAACAGCGATGCGCCGCCGCGCGTCGCGAGACCGATCAGCGCGGTGAGACTCACGTCGGGCAGGAAGTCCGCGCGGGCGGCCGCGACGTTGCGGCTCGCGGCTTCCACCCGCCAGCGTGCGGCGACGAGATCGGCGCGCCGGCCGAGCAGCGCGGCCGGCAGGTCGGCCGGCACCGCGAGCGCGGCGGTGGGCAGCGGCGCGGGCCGCACGAGCGCGAGGCCGCGATCGGGGCCTGCGCCGAGCAGGATCGCGAGCGCGATGCGCGCGCTGTCGATCGCCTGCGCCGCGCGTGCCTGCTCGCGCATCGCGGCCGCGACTTCGCTTTCGGCCTGGCGCTGCTGCGCGACGTTGTCGATGCCTTTCGTGACACGCTGACGCGTCAGCGACAGCGCTTCGTCGGCGCGATCGTATTCGGCGCGCGCGACGTCCTGCTGATCGAACGCATAGGCGAGATTCACGTAGGCGCGCGCGACGTTGACGGACAGCAGCACGCGCGCGGCCCGTGCATCGATCTGCGCGGCCCGTGCTTCGCCGAGCGCGGCTTCCCACGCGGCGCGGCGGCCACCCCACAGATCGAGATCCCAGCTCAGGCCGAGATTGATCTCGCGCGTGTGGCTGAAGACACCGCCGCCCTCGCCCGGCGAGAACTGCGTGGCGGACGTGCGTTCCCCTTTCGCGCCGGCGCGGCCGACGAGGTGCGGCAGCCGGGCGGCCTGCGCTTCGATCACGAGCGCCTGCGCTTCGCGCGCACGCGCATCGGCGGTCGCGAGATCGGGATTGCCGGCAAGCGCTTCGTCGATCAGCGCATTCAGCTGCGCATCGTTCAGCGCAGCCCACCAGTCGGCGGCTGGCCAGTCGGCGACCGGCGCATGCGCGAGGCTGCGCGATGCGGCGAGCGTATCGGCGCCGCGCAGCGTGCCGGCGGGCGTGAGCCCGTCGCGGCTCGCGCAGGCGCCGAGCATGGCGAGCACGACGGCGACGGCCATTCGCGACAGGACGCGCGGCGCGACGGCATCGCGCGGCGGCGGAGCAAGTACTGCATGCATCGCATTCCTCGGATTCGTTTGAGTTTGAATACGACACGCATTGTTGGACGCTCCCCGGCAAAGCTGATAATGTTGTTTAGACAAAAAATAATGAAATCCGGCCATGCCCATCCGAGACACCTCTCCCGCCCGCGCGGCGCAACGCGCCGACGCCGATCCGAGCGAACGCGCGGACGGCCCATCGCTGATCGCCGTCTGGGGCGAGGACGACGGCAGCAACACCTACCAGCTCGGCACGCGCGAGGTCGACTGGCACAGCCATCTGCGCGGTCAGGTGTTCTGCGTCGAAAGCGGGTTCGCGCACGTGCGCACGCCGCACGGTTCGTGGCTGCTGCCGCCGCATCGCGCGGGCTGGATTCCGCCGGGCGAGCAGCACAAGGTCAGCATCAGCGGTGCGCTGAGCGGCTGGAGCGTCGTGATCGCACCGGCCGCGAGCCGCCGGATGCCCGACCAGCCGTGCGTGATCGCGATCAGCGAACTGATGCGCGCGCTCGTGCGGCGCGCGGTGTCGTGGGCCGACCAGGACCGGCTCGACCTCGAGCAGGCGCGCATGAGCGTCGTGCTGCTCGACGAGATGCGCCGCGCGCCGCACGAACCGCTGCACTTGCCGATGCCGCGCGACCGGCGGTTGCTGCGGATCGCCAACGCGATCCTCGGGCAGCCGCACGACAGCCGGACGCTCGACGCGTGGGCCGAATGGGCCGGGCTGTCCGCCCGCACGCTGAGCCGGCTGTTCGTCGCGGAAACCGGCACGAGCTTCGCGCAGTGGCGGCAGCAGGCGCGGCTCACGCATGCGCTCGAACGTCTGGCGAACGGCGACAGCGTCGCCAACATCGCGGACGCGCTCGGCTATGCGACGCCGAGCAATTTCATCGCGATGTTCCGCCGCGCGTTCGGCGATTCGCCCGCGCATTACTTCGCGAAGCGCAAGCAGCCGTAATGCCGTGCGGCATCGCCCGGCCCCCTATCACCCCTGCCAGTACTGCGCGCGCATCGACGTCGCTATAGTCGCCGTGCGACCGGCCGGTCGGTCGCCCAATGTGACCTGTGGAGGATGTCGATGTCGAACGCCGTCGGATCGGACAACACGCCGATCGTCTCCGAGCAGCAGCTCGCCGATCATCTGGCCGCCGGCTGCAAGCCGGCCGCGCAGTTCCGGATCGGTACCGAGCACGAGAAATTCGTCGTTTCCCACGCGACGCACGCGGCTGCGCGTTATGAAGGACCGTCCGGCATCGCCGAGGTGCTGGCGCGGCTGCGCGGCGACGGGACGCCGATCGTCGATGCCGGGCAGACCGTCGGCGTGATCCAGCGCGACGGCGCCGCGATCTCGCTCGAACCGGCCGGCCAGCTCGAACTGTCGGGTGCGCCGCTCGATACGCTGCACGATACGCACACCGAACTGCATGCGCACCTCGCCGCGGCCCGTGCGGCATGCGATCCGCTCGGCCTGCGCTGCGTGCCGCTCGGTTTTCACCCTCACCTGTCGCGCGACGCGCTGCCGTGGATGCCGAAGCAGCGCTACGCGATCATGCGGCGCTACATGCCGCGCGTCGGCACGCGCGGGCTCGACATGATGCAGCGCACGTGCACCGTGCAGGTCAACCTCGATTTCGCGTCGGAAAGCGACATGGCGCGCAAGCTGCGCGTGTCGCTCGCGTTGCAGCCGGTCGCGACCGCGCTGTTCGCGAATTCGCCGTTCCGCGACGGCCGCCCGTCGGGCTTGCTGTCGACGCGCGCCGACACGTGGCTCGATACCGACGCGGATCGCTGCGGCGTGCCGGCGCTGTTCCTGTCGCGCAGCTTCGGCTTCGAGCGCTACGTGAGCTGGCTGCTCGACAACGTGCCGATGTACTTCGTACGGCGCGGCGATCGCTATGCGGACGCGACCGGGCACACGTTCCGCGATTTTCTGCGGCGGCGCATTCCGCATCTCGAAGGCGAGATGCCGACGCTGGGCGATTTCGCGGACCATCTGACCACGGTGTTCACCGAGGTGCGGCTGAAGCGCTATCTCGAGATGCGCGGCGCCGATGCCGGCTCGCCGGACATGATGGTCGCGCTGTCCGCGTTCTGGACCGGCCTGCTGTACGATCCGGCCGCGCTGTCGGAAGCCGAGACGCTGGCTGCCGAGATCGATCGCGGCACGCTGCTCGCGCTGCGTCGCGACGTGCCGCGTACCGGGCTCGACACGCCGGCCGACGGCCGGTCGTTACGCGCGGTGGCGGCCGATGCGCTCGCGATCGCGCATCGCGGCCTGCGCGCGCGGGCGCGCAACGATGCGGCCGGACGCGACGAATCGATGTATCTCGCGCCGCTCGACGAAATCGTCGCCGGCGCGCCGACCCAGGCCGAACACTGGCTGGCCCGCTATCGCGATGCGTGGGCCGGCGACGCGACGCGGATCCATGACGAAGCCGCCATCTGAGCGCGTCGCGCCGGGCCGCTCACGCGCAGCAGGCAAGCAGCGGCTCGTGCGCGAACTCGGCGCCGAGCGGCAGCGCATGGCCGCGTCGCCGGGTACGCACGGCGTGCGCGAGCGTCTCGAACAGCTGCGCGGTATCGGCGAACGACAGGCACGCGTCCGTGATGCTCTGCCCGTAGCGCAGCGGCACGCCCGGCACGAGATCCTGCCGCCCTTCGATCAGGTGCGACTCGATCAGCACGCCGACGATGCGCGTATCGCCGGCCGCCACCTGCGCGGCGACTTCCGCGCCGACGGCGAGCTGGTTCCGGTACTGGCGTCGGCTGTTGCCGTGACTGACGTCGATCATCACGCGCGGGGCGACGTGCGCGGCCGTCATCCGCTCGCAGGCGGCATGCACGGCGGCCGCGTCGAAGTTCGGCTCGCGCCCGCCGCGCAGCACGACGTGCGTATGCGGATTGCCGGGCGACGCGCTCGCGCATAGCCGGCCGTCGGCATCGATCGACAGGAATCGGTGCGCGTGCGCCGCCGCGCGCATCGCATCGACGGCGACCTGGACATTGCCGTCGGTGCCGTTCTTGAAGCCGATCGGAATCGGCAGCGACGACGCCAGCTCGCGATGCACCTGCGACTCCACGGTGCGCGCCCCGATCGCGCCCCAGGCGACCAGATCGGCCAGGTAGCGCGGCGACAGCGGATCGAGAAACTCGGTCGCGGCCGGCATCTCCGCGCCGTTGAGGTCGCACAGCAGCGCGCGGGCCGTCTGCAGCCCGACGTCGATCCGGTCGCTGCCGTCGAGCAGCGGATCGTTGATCAGCCCCTTCCAGCCGACCGTCGTGCGCGGCTTCTCGAAGTACACGCGCATCACGATTTCCAGCTCGTCCGCGAAGCGCGCGCGTTGCAGCGCGAGCCGTGCCGCGTAGTCGCGTGCGGCGTCGGGATCGTGTATCGAGCACGGGCCGGCGATGACCACGAGCCGGTCGTCCGCGCCATCGAGCACGTCGACGATCGCGCGGCGGGTCGTGTGAACGGTGCGCGACGCGCGCCACGCCGGCGGCAGTGCGCCGGCCAGATCCGCAGGGGACGGCAAGCGCGACACGGCGTCGCGGTTTGTCGTCCAGGCGTTTGCATGCATGGGGACTGCCCTCCTGTCGATAATGAACGGGATTTTTTCACTACAGCGCGACTGTATTGAATGGCGCTTTCTACGCGCAACTAACATATTTATCAGTTTCTAATTCATAACTTTATGAATGAGAAGAATAAGAGTCGGATTCGATAATCGAGGAACCCGGTGCGTGTACGTTTGCGGCGTGTGGAACCGCGTATTCATTGGGTTTCATTCGAAAATGGGGATGTGATTTCGCAGAGGGGACTGCAGGCTGATGCGACTTTCCGCCGCGCGTCGCTATTCGTTCTGATAGTGGCGGCCCGATAGTCGTTCGATTAATTTTCGGATGCCCGAGGGCCATTCGGGCTCGAAAATATAAATCAACCCAGTCATTGCGGAGAGTCACCATGTCGAAACGACATTACGAAAGCCCTATTCACGTCAAGTATCGCGATACGGATTCGATGGGGCATGTGAGCAGCCCCGTCTATTACGACTACCTGCAGCATTCGTATCTCTGCTACATGTTCGACCTGCTCGGCCTGCCCCGCAGCGAGAAACTGCCGCACATCATGGTGAAGACGCAGTGCGAGTACCTCGCGCCCGCGCAATTCGGCGACAACCTGACCATCCGCTCGAGCATCGTGCGCTTCGGCAGCAAGAGCTTCGATCTCGAACACCTGATGGAGCGCGACGACCAGACCATCGTCGCGCGCGGCGTGTCGACGCACGTGATGTTCGATTACGCGAACAACACGACGCTGCCCGTGCCCGACGAATTCAAGACGCGCGTGCTCGAATTCCAGGGGTCGCTGTGATGCGTGCGCACCCATTCGGGAGCGACGCGTGAGCTGCGCGGTGGCGCGCGCCCGGCGCCGGATCGGCGCGATCGTGGAGCGGCGGGACGATCGCGCGATCGTGATCGTCCGGCATGCGGCGCAGGCCTTGCTCGGGCCGGCTGCGCTCGAACGGCACCGTGCGCTCGCGTATCGCCACGAGGACGAGCTGGAGGTGCTGCTGCAGCCGTGCGGTGGCGCGCACGACGGCGTACGGACGCTGCTCGGTCGGCTGCGGGACGCCGGCGTGGCCGTCGCGCTCGACGCGGCGACGATCACGCACGATGCGTCGCTGCTCGAATTCGCGAGCTGGGTCACACGGTGTACGACGACGCCCGACGGCTCGGCGATGGCACCCGACGACGCGGCCGTGCCGGGCGGTGCGCTGCTCTCCGGGCTGGTCGTGCGATGGCGCGATCTGCACGACAGGTGGCGACGGCCCGACCGCGACGCGGGGCCCGAACGCACGCCGCGAACCATTGCGGCGGATGCGGCCGAACACATCGCGGCCGGCGATCCGGACGAGCCGATACTCGGCGCGCTGCTCGACGTCGATGACGCGTCGACCGGCGCGGCGCTCGACACGCTGTCGGACGCAGTGCGCGCGCGACGGATCTGTCTGGCGACGCGGGCGCGCTGGCCGCTCGCGCGACGGTTATGAACACCGCCGTAGCGACGGCCGGCGGGCGCGCGTTTCTGGTCGGCATGATGGGCGCGGGCAAGTCGACGCTTGGCCGCGCGCTCGCGGCATCGCTCGGCTGGTCGTTCGCCGACAGCGACGACGAGATCGAGCGGCGCATGGGGCGCTCGGTCGCCGCGCTGTTCGACCGGGTGGGCGAAGGCGGCTTTCGGCTGCTCGAAGCGCAGATCGTCGACGAGCTGACGCAGCGCGCGAACGTGGTCGTGGCGACCGGCGGAGGCGCGGTTCTGAATCCGCGCACCCGCGCACGCCTGAGCGAACGCGGCAGCGTGATCTATCTGCATGCGGACCCCGATGTGCTGTGGCGGCGTACGCGCGACGACGCGCGGTGTCGGCCGCTGCTGCAGGCGGGCGAGCCGCGGCAGACGCTCGCCGCGCTGTACCGGATGCGTGACCCGCTGTATCGCGAATGCGCGCACGCGCTGGTGGACACGACCGCACACGACGTCTCGCGCGCAACGGCGGAGGTGTTGACGGTGCTGTTTGCGCGGATGAGCGCGCCGGCGTGATGGCGCATTCAGTTCCCTGCCCTTCGAATCGAGCGCACGTTCGGTGGCCCGCGCGTTTTTGAAACGGCGAGTTTGGTTTGCCAACAGTGCTATTGTGATAAGAAAAGTTATCCGGATAGATGCATTGTTTTATCCAACTGCATGTTCCGCGACAGAAGGTTCAGGTCGTCAAACCACCGGAAAATCGGTTCCCTCGCGAGCGCTCGCCACGTTTCGACATTCGCGCGCGGCGATCACCTTGCCGAGCGTCCGAACCCTATCGGCCAAGAACCAGAGCGGCGAAACCGCATCGTCTACCTGGCGGCCGTGGTTCATTGGGGGCGAAATCGCCTGAAAGCCTTGCCAGGAAAGGCGCTGGCCGTTTCAGATACATTGAAATACAAAATATCGCATACGATTTAATCGAATACGCTTGACGCAAGCGGCAGCCAGGCGGAAACTGCGTCGCATGCGATCGAATCGCATCTGACACAAACCTCAACTGACGGAGCAAATGATGAGCAAGATCGACAAAGTGCTGTACACGGGCAAGACGCATACGACTTCCGGCGGCCGCGACGGCGCGGCGCGCAGCTCCGACGGCCGCCTCGACATCCAGTTGTCGTCGCCGGGCAGCGCCGGCACCGGCACCAACCCGGAACAGCTGTTCGCGGCCGGCTGGTCGGCCTGCTTCATCGGCGCGATGCAGCTTGCGGCGCGTGCCGAGAAGGTGACGCTGCCGGCCGATCTCGCGGTCGACGCCGAAGTCGATCTTGGCACGGCGGGCAACGCGTACTTCCTGCAGGCCCGGTTGAACGTGAGCGTGCCGGGGCTCGAACGCGACGTCGCGCAACGCATCGTCGACACCGCACACCAGACCTGCCCGTATTCGAAGGCGACGCGCGGCAACATCGACGTCGAGATCCGGATCGCCTGAACGTTGCATCGGGCGGCCGAACGCCGCCTTCTCGAATTCCCGATTCCTTTTCTATCGAGGTGAAAAATGAAGACTCAATTGATCGCTGCGCTGCTCGTCGCTGTTTCGTCTGCCGTTGCCGCTCCGGCGTTTGCCAATGAGTCCGCCGTGACGCGTGCGCAGGTGCGCGCCGAACTCGCGCAGCTTCAACACGTCGGCTATCCGCTGAACCGCGCGACCGACGCCACCTACCCGAACGATCTGCAGGCCGCGCTGACGCAGATCCACGCCGACGATGCCGTCGCGGCCAACGCACAGGCTGCCGGCTACGGCAGCAACGGCGACACCGCGACGCAATCCGGCCGCCGCTATGTCGCCAGCGTGGCCGAGCGCTCCGTGTACTTCGGTCACTGAGTACCCCACCGGTACGTGAACCGCGAGTCCTTTTATTCCTGATGCCATTTTTTCGAGGTGAATGATGAAAACCCCATTGATCGCTGCCCTTCTCGTCGCCGTTTCCGCTTCCGTCGCCGCACCGGCGTTTGCCGACGCAGGCGTCGTGTCCCGCGCGCAAGTACGCGCCGAGCTCGTCCAGCTTGAACAAGCCGGCTATCGGCCGGGCCGCGCGAACGATCCGCATTACCCGGCCGACCTGCAGGCCGCGTTGACGCGCATTCATGCGAACGATGCGGTGGCGGCCGATACGTCGGCATCCGGTTACGGCATCGATGCCGCAGCCGCGACGCAGTCGGGCAGCCAGCCGGCGACGCGTATTGCCGAACGCTCGATCTACTTCGGCCATTGAACGAACACGCGAACGACGCCGATGGCCGGCGTGCGGTGCGCTTCCCGAATTCCTTTTCTATCGAGGTGAAAAATGAAAACCCCACTGATTGCCGCCCTTCTCGTTGCCGTGTCGGCCACCGTCGTCGCGCCGGTTTTTGCAAGCGAAAGCACCGTCACCCGTGCGCAGGTGCGTGCGGAACTGGCCGCGTTGCAGCAAGCCGGCTACCAGCCGAATCGCCCCAACGATCCGAACTACCCGGACAATATCCAGGCGGCGCTGAAACGGATTCGGGACGACGGCGCCGTCGCGGCCGACACGAAGACAGCCGGTTACGGCAACGACGCCGGCGGCGCCTCGCAGTCCGGCAGCCGAAACACGCTGCGCACCGCCGAGCGCTCGATCTATTTCGGACATTGAGCGCGGTACGGCGAATTCGGTCGCCGAAGTCCCCCATATAAAGCGCATGCGATGTAATCGCATGCGCTTTTTTCATGTTGCGCGGATCTGCGTTGACGGAGCTACCTGCCCGGCCCATCCAGGATTATTCTGTGCGGCCCCCATCTTCCATCAAGGAGCCGCCGATGCCGGACGCGATGACCGCAAACACGACAGGCGATGCGCACGTGCTCGACCGGGTCGTCTGGAATGCGCTCACGGGCAGGCAGCGCCGTTTTGCGCTCGGCGACGGCCGTGCGCTGCGGTTCCCGACGGCCATCGCGCCGTTCGCCGCGATCGACGACACGAGCCCGGCGTCGTTGGACGCACTGCGCGCGCTGATCGCCGCACACGGGCCGGCGGCGCTCGTTACGCCGAACGAAATCGAGCCGCCGGCGGGATTGTCGGTGATCCGGCGCGCGACGTTGCTTCAGATGACTTGCGAACGGACGTTCGAGCCGGCCCCCGAATCGGAGCATGTTCCGCTCGGCGAAGCCGACGTGCCGGACATGCTCGCGCTGACCGCCGCCGCGCAGCCGGGCCCGTTCGGCCCGCGCACGTTCGAGCTCGGCCACTACATCGGCGTGCGCCGTGACGGCCGGCTGGCCGCGATGGCCGGCGAGCGGATGCAGGTGGACGGATATACCGAGATCAGCGCCGTCTGCGTGGATGCCGCGTTTCGGCGGCAAGGGCTGGCGGCGCGGCTGATCCGGTCGCTGATCGCGACGATCGGTGCGCGTTCGCAAACGCCTTTCCTGCACGTCCTCACGACGAACCAGGTGGCGATCGAGCGCTATCTCGCGCTCGGTTTCGTCGCCCGTCGCGAGATGCACCTGCTGGTGCTGGACGATGCGCGCGCATGACCGCGCGGCCGGCGCGATGCCCGCGTCGGCCGCTTGTCGCGCCTGAGTGTTTTTATGCGTCGGTCGAGCGGATCAGGTTGCCGCGCAGCGTGACGATCGCCTTCTGCACCTTTGCGAACTCGTCCGGCTTCAGCCCGGTCGCTTCGACCAGGTTCATGTCGAGCCCTTTCTCGCGCACGCGGCGGCCGCTTTTCGTCAGGCTGACGAGCACCTGGCGCTCGTCGGACGGATCGCGGTGCCGCTCCAGATAGCCCATTGCCTCGAGCTTCTTCAGGATCGGCGTCAGCGTATTGGATTCGAGGAACAGCTTCTCGCCGAGTTGGCCGACGGTCTGGTTGTCCTGCTCCCACAGCGCGATGATCGTGATGTATTGCGTATACGTGAGGCCGAGCTCGTCGAGGATCGGCTTGTACGCCTTGCCGAACGCGAGGTTCGCCGAGTAGATCGCAAAGCACAGGAACTCGGACAGCTTCGGCGCGGCAGGCGACGGGGTTTCGGTCGGTTTCATGGACTTCCTCCAGCGACACGAACGGTCGCAGACAATCGCATTATATATCGCATGCGATCTTATCGGAAGCATGATAATCGGGGGCGATCGGCCGACGCGCCGCGCACTCAGCCCGGCTTGCGGCGCTTGCCGGTTTGCTGACGGCTCACCGACAGCAACGTGCACTGCACCGGATGCGCGATTTCGGTCGCGAGCCCGCCCGCGGCAAACAGCAGGATCATCAGCCAGCGTTTCATGCGTCCTCCACGACCGAGAGGCTCGCGCCATCGGCGACCGCCGCGTCGAGCGCATACGGATCGACGCCGTCGAGGCAACCGAGATTCACGCGCCAGCAGGCCGGATCCTTGCGGGTCTGGTGGAACGGATAGACGCCGCAGCCGCTGCAGAAGTAGTGACGCGCGGTGTGCGTGTTGAAGCGATAGCACGTCAGTGCGTCCTCGCCTTCGATGACGCTCAGATTGGCGGCGGCGAACATCGGGCTCATCAACGCGCCGCGTCGGCGGCACAGACTGCAGTTGCAGCGAATGGCCGGCGCAATCGCCGTCGTGACTTCGAATTTGACGGCCCCGCAATGGCAGGACCCCTTGAACCAGGTTGCAGACATGATGGACTCCGGAAGAGGTCATGCCTGCTTTATAGCGAACCCGCGCGCGGGCGGTGTATCGCACTGTATCGGTAGTCGGCGCGGATACAGGACATTGCAAATCTACCGCCCCGGCGACAGGTATCGCATTTCCGGTTTCATCCCTAGAATCGGCGTCATGGTTTTCCCGGGCCAAGGGATCGCGCGGGTGCGCATCGTTTTCGATATGCACCCGCCCGCCACGCAGGCTGCAACGGCCTGCCGCGCGAATCTGGCCACCGCCGCGCCCCACCCTTTCTGCTCAGGAAAGGAGGCTTGAGACATCCTCAATTATCACGTGCCGCCGATTTGCCCACCATGTATCGGACGATCGGCGCAACCCGCATGGCAGACGCTTGCGCGAGCCCGGCGATGCCTGTCGTCGCGCCGGGCGGCCGACGTGTTACGCGGGTCGCGAACGGCCAGAGCCCGCAACACCGCATATCGATAATCAGGAGACACGATGAACAGCCAATCCCTCGACCTCGACGGCCACGCGGGCGGACCCGCGTCCGCCCGCCCGCCGGCCGCCTCCGCAGGCGCCGACACGGCGACCCTCCCCGGCCGCCGCGTCACGCTCGGCGATTTCATGGACGATCTGCCGGTCGGTGCGTTGCATCGATTCGTCGTCTGGGTGATCGGCATCGGGTTGTTCTTCGACATGTACGAGATCTTTCTCGTCAGTACGATCGGCTCCGCGTTGCAGCACGAATACGGGCTGAGCCGACAAAGCGCCGATTTCAAGCTGTTGCTGGCGTCCGCGTTCATCGGCATGTTCGTCGGCGCGATGTGCCTGGGCAGCCTGGCCGACCGTATCGGCCGACGCAAGGCGTTCCTGCTCACGCTCGGGTGGTACAGCGCGTTCTCGCTGGTCGGCGCGTTTTCGGTGAACGCCGACATGCTCGTGGCCTGCCGTTTCCTGACCGGCATCGGCGTCGGCGCGATCTATCCGGTTGCCGACAGCTTCCTGTCCGAAATCCTGCCGAAGGACAAGCGCGGCCGGCTCGCCGCGTGGGCCTATACGACTTCGTATGTCGCGGTGCCGCTCGTCGGCTTTCTCGCGCTGTGGCTGAACCCGCTGCATGTGGCGGGCGTCGCCGGCTGGCGCATCATTCTCGCGATCGGCGGCCTCGGCGCCGTGTACGTGCTGTTCGTCCAGCACCGGCTGCCGGAAAGCCCGCGCTGGCTGCTCGCGCAAGGCCGCACGGCCGAGGCGCACGCGGCGCTGCGGCGCTTTGCGGAAAGCGCCGGCGTGCGCGCGCCCGAACACTTCGCGGAACCGGCCGAGCCGCAGCGGCCGCTCGGGCTCGGCGAGCGCATCGCGCTGCTGCGCCGCCAACCGTATGGCGCGCGCTACCTGATGCTGGCGATCTTTCACCTGTTCCAGGGCTTCGGCTATTACGGATTCGGTACGCTGGCCGGCACGGTCGTGAAGAGTCGCGGTTTCGACGTGACGGACAGCACGCTGTTCATCGCGCTATCGTTCATCGGCTATCCGATCGGCTCGCTGCTGTCGATTCCGCTGCTCAACTGGATCGAGCGCCGCACGCTCGTGATCGTGTCGATCCTGTCGATCGCAGTGTTCGGGCTGTGCTTCGCGTATTCGGGCAATACCGTGCTGATCGTCGGCTTCGGATTCCTGACGACGTGCGCGTCGAACGTGTTCAGCAACGCGTATCACGTGTATCAGGCCGAGATCTTCCCGGCACGCGTACGCTCGACGGCGATCGGGAGCACCTATGCGCTGTCGCGCATCGTCAGCGGCGCGCTGCCGTTCGTGTTGCTGCCGGTGCTCGTCAACTACGGCGCGGGCGCGATGTTCGGCGTGATCTCGGCCGCGCTCGGCGTCGTCGCCGTCACGCTGCGCGTGCTGGGGCCGCTGACCACGCGGCGCAGCCAGGATGAGATCAATCCGGTTTGACGCGGCAGTCGGCACGGAGCGCACGGGCGCATGCCCGTGCGTCGCCGTTTCATCGCACTATCGCACCATCGCATTCACCGCGCCGACATGAAATCAAACAGCTTCGCGACGTCGGTCGTCAGCACCGTGTCGGCCTTCACGCCGACCCACAGCGTGCGCGTTGCCCACGCGTCGTCGAGCTTCACGACACCGAGCCGCGCCGCGCGCTCGCCGGTCACCGCGTCGCGCGGCAGCACGCCGATGCCGAGGCCGGCCTCGATCATCCGGCTCACACCGTCGAAATTCGATACCTGGATCCGCAGCTTCAGCGAGCGCTCGGCCGCGAACGCGGCGTCGGTCATCCGCGCGAGCAGCGAGCTGCCGTCGCTCAAGCCTACGTAGTCCTCGTCGAGCGTATCCGCGAAGCGGATGCTGTCGCGCGCGGCGAACCGGTGCGTGCGCGGCACGAGCAGCACGAGTTCGTCGCGCCGGTACAGCCGCCGGTCGATGCCGGGCGCCGGCACGTTGTCGGCGAATACGCCGAGATCGGCCTTGCCCGACGCGAGCGCGTCGACGATCTCGTGGCTCAGCCGCTCCTCGAGACTGACCTTGATGCCGGGGTGGTCGGTGAGGAACGCGGCAAGATCGGCGGGCAGGAACTGGACGATCGCTGACGTATTGGTCCACACGTGGATATGGCCGCGCACGCCGGCGACGTAGTCGCTCATCTCGTGCGCCATCCGGTTCACCTGCTCGATCACCTTCGCCGCATGATCGAGCAGCGCGCGGCCCGCGGGCGTCAGCTCGACGCCGCGCGCATGCCGGACGAACAGCGCGCTGCCGGTCACGCTTTCGAGTTCGGCGATGCGCTTGCTGACCGCGGACAGCGTGAGCTGGCCGTGTTCGGCCGCCTTCGTCAGGCTACCGTGCTCGGCGACGAGCGCGAACACGCGCAGCGACTGCAGATCGAAATGAAGCGGGTTCACCATGTCGTGGAATCCTGGAAGGCCGTGCCGGGGTATGCCGTCAGCGCGCCGGCCTGACGCCGATCATACGCCGGGCCGTGCGCGTGCGATATGGCGGGATATGGCCCGGCTAGCGCGGCGCGATTGCATGCAAGGCGTCGAGCATCGCGCCGTCCGGCGTCGCGAGATCGTCGAGCACCGCGAAGTGCTGCATGCCGCGCAGCCATGTGCGGACGATCCGCTCGCCGGCGGCTTCGCACGCCGTCGCGTAGACGTCTGCTTGCCGGATGAGTTCGGGCAGTTCGGCGTCGCCGACCGCAATGACGGTCGGGGCGCCGGGCCCGATGTGATGCAGCGGACTGTATGCGTCGACTTCGCGCGCGGTGAGCTGCAGCTTGTCGTTCAGGCAGCACAGCGCGATCGGTTCGAGATCGACGAGCGGGCTGATCGCGAGTGCCGACACGACGGCCGGATGCGCGCGATGCATGGCCGTCAGGTGGCCACCCGCCGAATGGCCGCTCAGGTAGATCGGCCGCCCCGCGGTGCCGAGGCCGTCGCGGTCGGCCGCGAGATGGTCGAGCAGCGCGCCGATCTCGCCGACGATATCGGTCATCGTCGCGACCGGCGCGAGCGTGTATTCGGCGAGCACGACGTCGTAGCCACGCGCGAGCGGCCCGCTCGCCGCATACGCGAAATCCTCTTTCGTGCAGTGCTGCCAGTAGCCGCCGTGAATGAACACGAACAGCGGCGCGTCGGGCTGTCCGCACGGCAGCCAGTCGAAGCGCTGCGCGGGTTGCGCGCCGTAACGCAGGTCGCGCCGGCCGGGCGTTGCCGCGTACAGCGCCGCGCTGCGCGTCTGGCATGACGCCAGCAACGCGGGGAAATCGGGAACGGCCTTCGTGTTCAGGTACGCGGCGTCGAGCGCCGTGCGGTCCATGCCGCGATAGAGGATCGTCATTCGGAAAGTGCCTGGATCGGGTTGCGGATGCGCGCGGCCGGTGGGTTCCGTGCGCGGCGAAGGCGGCGGCCGCGCCGACGCCGTGGCGCCATTATCCGCAGCGCGGCCGCGCACGGCTATCCCGAATCGGCGGGCGCGGCGCCTGCGTGTCCGCTTTCGGCGAAGGATTGTGGCGGCGTGCGCGCAGCGTGCCGGTGCTCGCGCGGCCGGTCAGATCGGTTCGGAGATTTCGATCAGGTTCAGGTCGGGATCGCGCACGTAGACCGAGCGGATCTTCTGCGTCGCGCCCGTGCGTTCGACGGGCCCTTCGACGATCGGCCAGCCGACGCGCCGCAGGTGCGCGATCACGTCGTCGAGCGGGACCGACGCGATGAAGCACAGATCGAGCGCGCCCGGCACCGGTACGTGCGCTTTCGGCTCGAATTCCGCGCCGCGCACGTGCAGGTTGATCTTCTGGTTACCGAAACGGAACGCGAGCCGGCCCGCGCCGAAGGTGTCGAGCTGCATCTGCAACACCTCGGTGTAGAAATGCTTCGTCCGCTCCGGATCGACGCAGGTCAGCACGAGATGATCGAGGTGGTCGATCAGCGCCATGGGATTCGCTCCTGTTTCTGTTGACGTTCACGAGAAAGCGCGTTGCGCGGGCATGTCGCAGGTATCGGCGCGCGGGGGCGGATGAAGGTCCGAGCGGCGCCCGGCCTTCAAGATCTGGCTCGGCACGTCGTGCCCGATCAGCGCGGGCAGCCGCGCCGACGCGGCGAGCACGGCCACGAGGTCGATGCCCGTATCGTAGCCGTCGAGTTCGAGCATGTGCACGAGTTCCTCGGTGCACGCGTTGCCGGTCGCGCCCGGCGCATACGGGCAGCCGCCGAGCCCGCCGAGCGACGCATCGAAGCGGTCGATGCCGGCGTCGAGCGCCGCGAGCGTGTTCGCGAGCGCCATCCCGCGCGTGTTGTGAAAGTGCAGCGTGAGCTGCGACGCCAGGAAGCGCTCGCGTGCGCGGCGCGACAAGTCGCGCACCTGCGACGGAAACGCCATGCCCGTCGTGTCGCACAGCGTGAAGCCGTGCACGCCGAGATCCGCGAAGCGCTGCATCCACGCGAGCACCGTTTCGGCCGGCACGTCGCCTTCCATCGGGCAGCCCATCGCGGTCGACAGCGACACGTTGATCGCGACACCCGTGCCGCGCACCGCGTCGATCACGTCGCGCAACTGCGCGAACGACTGCTCGCGCGTCATCCGCAGGTTCGCGCGGTTGTGGCTCTCGCTCATCGACATCACGAGGTTGACCTCGTCGACGCCGCACGACAGCGCGCGCTCGGCGCCGCGCACGTTCGGCACGAGCACCGTATAGACGACGCCCGGCGCGCGCGCGATGCCGTGCATCACGGCTTCCGCGTCGCGCAGCGCGGGAATCGCCTTCGGCGACGTGAACGACGTGACCTCGATCTTCGCGTAGCCGCAGGCGCTCAGCGCGTCGACGAGCGCGATCTTGTCGTCGGTGTCGACGAACGCCGCTTCGTTCTGGAAACCGTCGCGGGTCGCGACTTCGTGAATATGGAGTCGTTGCGGATGGGGGGTCATGTCTTCGTCCCGGTGGTCGTTTCAGATCACGCCGCGCGTGCGCCAGTCGTCGCGGGTCGCCGCGTCGATGCCGAGCGATTCGAGCACCGCATCGGTATCCGCGCCGAGCGCGGGCGCCGGCCGCTCGATGCGCCCGGGCGTCGCGTCGAGTTTCGGCACGATGCCCGGCACGAGCACCGGGGTGCCGTCGGGCAGCGCGGCGTCGACGATCATGTCGCGCGCACGGTAGTGCGGATCGGCCGCGATGTCGGCCACGTCGTAGATGCGCCCGGACGGAATGCGCGCGTCGTTCAGCGCGGCGAGCACGTCGTCGAGGTCGTGACGCGCGCTCCATTCGCCGATCGCCGCATCGATGCGCGCGACCTGGGCGACGCGCCCGTCGTTGTGCGCGAGCGCCGGATCGTTGCCGAGATCGGGCCGGCCGATCAGTTCCATCAGGCGCCGGAAAATGCTGTCGCCGTTGCCGGCGATCAACGCGTACCGGCCGTCGCGGCAGCGGTACGCGTTGGTCGGTGCGATGCCCGGCAGGCTGCTGCCGGCCGGCTCGCGCACCGCGCCGAACGCCGCATATTCGGGCAGCAGGCTTTCCATCATGTTGAACACCGATTCGTACAGCGCGACGTCGACGACCTGCCCCTTGCCGCCCTGCTGTTCGCGATGCCGCAACGCGAGCAGCACGCCGATCACGCCGTGCAGCGCGGACAGCGAATCGCCGAGCGAGATGCCGACGCGTACCGGCGTGCGGCCCGGCTCGCCGGTCAGGTGGCGCAGGCCGCCCATCGCCTCGGCGATCACGCCGAAGCCGGGGCGGTCGCGATACGGGCCCGTCTGCCCGAAGCCCGACACGCGCAGCATCACGAGCCCCGGGTTGATCGCGGACAGCGCGTCCCAGCCGAGCCCCCAGCCTTCGAGCGTGCCGGGCCGGAAGTTTTCGATCAGCACGTCGGTGTCGGCGACGAGGCGGCGCACGACGTCCTGCCCTTCGGGCGTGCGCAGGTCGAGCGTGAGCGAGGTCTTGTTGCGCGACTGCGCGGCCCACCAGACCGACGTGCCGTCGTGCAGCAGCCGCCATTTGCGCAGCGGATCGCCGACGCCGGGCGGCTCGACCTTGATGACCTCCGCGCCGAATTCGGCGAGCATCCGGCCCGCGAACGGCCCGGCGATCAGTTGGCCAAGTTCCAGCACGCGGATGCCGTCCAGGGGGCGTGTCATGACCGTCTCCGATGAAATCGTGTTGTCGATGACGACGATCATGACGGCGTTCGCGCGTGGCGAAAATCGATCGATGGTCAACCAGACTTTCCGAAACGGAAAGGCGGACGACGGCGCGAGCGCGGTATCGGCCAGGTGTGACGCACCAGCCTTTCCATCCGGGAAAGCACGCTCCCGCAACGGTCAAACGGCGGCGCGCGCGCCGCGCGCAAAATCGGATCCGTTCCGCGCCGCCGGGCGCCTGTCAGCGAGACCTGCCATGTTTTCCGTTTCTTCTCCCGCGAAGATCGTGTTCCTCGATCGCGCGACGCTGTCGCCGCAGACGGTGCTGAAGCCGTTTCCGTTTCCGCACGTGGTGCAGACGTTCGACCGGACGGCCGCGCACGAAGTCGCGGCGCGCATCCGCGATGCGGACATCGTCGTGACCAACAAGGTGCGGCTCGACGCGACGGCTCTCGCCGACGCGCGGCGGTTGCGGATGATCGCGATCGCCGCGACCGGCACCGATATCGTCGATCTCGATACATGTGCGGCACGCGGCATCGTCGTGAGCAATATTCGCGGCTATGCGATGCGTACGGTGCCCGAGCACACGTTCGCGCTGATCTTCGCGCTGCGCCGCAGCCTCGTCGCGTATCGCGACGCGGTACGTGGTGGGCGCTGGCTCGACAGCGGGCAGTTCTGCTTCTTCGATCATCCGATTCGCGACCTGGCCGGTTCGACGCTCGGGATCGTCGGCGACGGCGTGCTCGGGCATGCGGTGGCCGCCATCGCGCGGGCGCTCGACATGCGCGTGTTGTTCGCCGCGCACGACGACGCAGCGGGCGACGGTTATGCGCCGCTCGACACGCTGCTGCGCGTCAGCGACGTGATCACGCTGCACTGTCCGCTCACGCCCGCGACGCGGCATCTGATCGACGCACATGCGTTCGCGCGGATGGCGCGCCGGCCGCTGCTGATCAATACCGCGCGCGGCGGGCTCGTGGACGAAAGCGCGCTCGTCGACGCGTTGCAGTCGGGGCAGATCGCGGGCGCGGGATTCGACGTGGTTACGCAGGAGCCGCTGCCGGCCGCGCATCCGTTTCACGCGATCCTGTCGCATCCGGCGTTCATCCTGACACCGCATGTCGCATGGGCCAGTGACGAAGCGATGCAGGCGCTGGCCGATCAGCTCGTGGACAACGTCGCCGCGTTCGTCGGTGGCGAGCCGCGGCATGTCGTGTGATACGCGCAGACATGCACAAACAGAACGGCCCCGCTCGATTGCTCGAAGCGGGGCCGACCGGATGCGGGGCTGCTTATGCGGGCGACTCGGCACGTAACGGGTTCGTGCATTCGCCGCTGTCTTGCGGCCGGTTTCCGAATACGTGACGAGACGACTTCAGGGCATTGAGACCGGCAGTGACGTCGCCCAAGCCCGAAAAGCGGAAAGCCGGCTCAGTACGCGGACATCTCGACGCAAGGGTCGACCTTGGACGGCGAGCAGATGACCGAGTACTTGGCGCTCTCGCGCATCAGCGCTTCGCCTTCGTGCAGTGCGATCCTGATCTCGGGGTGACGCTCGTACGCGAGGAAGGCCGAGCACACGACGGCGGACATCACGACGAGGGAAAACACAAATTTTTCAAGGGTTTGGAAGCGTTCAGGCATGGGATGACCTTTCTCTCATGGTCGGAATTATACCTTGAGATAAGGGTTTTCCCTATAACCCTGGCTGCATACCGAGGGTGCGTTCAAACGAGATAGGCGCGATGCTCGCGCCCTTTTTTATCGGGAAAAAGCAGCAGTGCGGTCCAGGCTGGCCGCCCTCGCGTCACTTCGCCGCCGACGCGCCGCTCGCCGCATTGCCCGGCCAAGCCTTGCCGATATGGTCGATCAATGACTTCGCGGTGCCCGTCACGAGCGCCGCATCGACGCCGGACGTCTGCCATGAGCCGTCGGCCGCCTTCACGAAGGTCAGGTTCGCGCGCGACGGCGAGTAATCGGCATTCCGCCACGTGACCACGACGTCGCACGAGTACGTGCGGTCGCCGAGCTTCTTGCAGTCGCCGTCGGGTTTCGCCGACACGACGTCGGCCGACACGGGCAACGGCTGGCCGAACAGCGCGTTCAGCCCGCCGTGGTTTTCGGCCTCGAGCGCGCGGCGCACGGCGGCGTCGACGTCGCTCGATCCGGGACCGTCGTGGAGCAGATTGCAGGCGGCCAGCAGCGTCGAGGCGCCGGCGAGTGTCAGCAGCGTTTGAAACTTCATGGATATTCGTCGATCGGGTGAACGCCGCGTAGTCTGCAACGTCCGCGTATCGTGCGCGGTATCCATTTGTAACCAATTGCACGGCGGCCCGGCGCGTCCGTTGCCGCCCTCGCCTACTGCCGCTCCTGCTTCACGCGGCTCACGAGCTGGGTCGGACTGACGAACTGCAACGCGATCACGACCCACACGAGCGTGATGGCCATGTAGATCATCGCCATCGCGTCGATCGACTGCGGCGCGCGCACGCCGGTCGAGAACACCGCGTAATACAGCGCGACGACGAGCGTCTGCGTGCTCGGCCCCGCGGTGAAGAACGTCAGTTCGAACATCCCGATCGTGCGCACCAGCACGAGCAACCCGGCCGCGAGCATGCCGGGCACGAGCAGCGGCAGCAGCACGTAGCGGAAATAGCGCGACGTGTTCGCGCCGAAGATGCGCGCGGCGGCTTCGAGGTTCGGATCGATCTGCTCGATGAACGGCGTCATCACGAGGATCACGAACGGCAGCGCCGGCACGAGGTTCGCCAGGATCACGCCCGGCAGCGTGCCCGCCAGCCCGATCTTGTACATCACGGTCGCCATCGGAATCCCGTAGGTGACGGGCGGCACCATCAGCGGCAGCAGGAACACCAGCAGCGCGAAGCGCTTGCCGCGAAACTGCACGCGCGCGAGCGCATACGCGGCCGGCACGCCGAGCGCGATCGACAGCAGCACGACCGCGCCGACGACCTCGACGGTCACCCACAGCACGCTCGCAAGCTGGAAATCCTCCCACGCCTTCGCATACCAGTGCAGCGTGAAGCCCTGCGGCAGCGGCGTGCCGAACCAGCGCGTCGCGACCGAGTTCACCGCGACGGTCGCGATCAGCAGCATCACGTTCAGCAGGAAGAACGCCATCAGCCCCCAGACGAGCGCCTTCCATGCGCGGCCGGCGAGATTGCTTTTCATCCGGTGCGGTTCCCTTGCGTCGACGGGTCGCGCATCGGGCGCGTCGTGCTTCGGCGGCCACGTGCGAGCGGCATGATTGTCGGTCGCCATCAGCCCTTGCCTCCCGTGACCGCACCCGTATAGAAGAAGCGGCGCGCGCCGAGCATCGACGCGACCACCAGCAGCTGCACGAAGCCCATCACGATCGCGATCGCCGACGCGAGCGAATAGTCGTAGCTCTCGAACGCGGCTTCGGCCGCCGCGATCGAGATCACGCGCGTCGGGCCGGCCGGCGCGCCGAGCAGCACGGCCGACGGGAACACCGAGAACGCCTGCACGAACGACAGGCACGCGGCCATCGTGAGCCCCGGCACGAGCAGCGGCAGGTAGATCTGGCGAAACTGCTGCCACGGGTTCGCGCCGAGCGTCGCGGCCGCGCGCGCGAGCGTCGGGTCGATGCCGCTGATGTACGACAGCATCAGCAGGAACGCGAACGGAAAGCCCGACACGATCAGCGACAGCAGCACGCCCCAGTAGTTATGCGTGAGGCGCACTTCGTCGGTGTACAGGTGCAGCCCCTGCAGCGCCTGCGGAAACCAGCCGTTCGGCCCGAAATACGTGAGCATCCCGTCGGCGACGAGCACCGTGCCGAGCGTGACGGGAATCACGAGCAGCGTCGTGACGAACTTCTGGTACCGCGAACTGCGGCGTAGCGCGAACGCGACGGGCACCGCGATGCCGACGTTGAGCAGCGTCGCCGGCACCGCGAGCTTCAGCGTGACGAGCACGGTCGGCCACATCGCGGTGTCGGTGAAGAACTGCACGTAGTTCGCGAGCGCGCCGCCGCCGTTCGTCGGCTGGAACGACAGCACGAGGCCGTACGCGAACGGATAGATGAACAGCGCGGCGATGAACGCGAGCGCCGGCGTGACGAGCCACGCCTTCGCATCGCGCGGCGTGCCGCCGGTCGCGAGCGTGCTCATGCGGCCTCCGGGCGAGGTACCCCCGCGCATGCCGATTGGCGCAGCCCGTTCATTGCACGTCTCCCGCATAGACGAGCGCGCGCGCCGGCGCCACGCGCAGCCGCAGCGCCTCGCCTTGCGCGAACTCGCCGGCCACGCGCGCCCAGATTGGGCCGAACGGCGTGATCGCGCGGATCAGCGAGTCGCGGCCGCCGTATTCGACCGTCTCGACGGTCGCGTCGAACGCATTGTCGGCACCCGCTTGCGCGCGTTCGATGTCGTCGGGGCGCAGCGCGATCACGACGTCCTTCGCGTCGAAGCCGGCCATCGGCACGCCGAGGAGGCGCACGCCACCGGCTGTCACCCGAACGCAGTCGCCGGCCATCCCTTCGAGCGTGAACGGCAGCACGTTGCGATAGCCCATGAAGCGCGCGACGTGCAGGTTGTGCGGACGCGTGTAGACGTCCTTCGGCGACGCGACCTGCTGCACGACGCCCTCCTTCATCACGACGATGCGGTCGGCCATCGACAGCGCCTCGTCCTGGTCGTGCGTCACGTAGATCGTCGCGCGTTCGAGCTGCGTGTGGATGCGGCGGATCTCGGCGCGCATCTCGATGCGCAGTTTGGTGTCGAGGTTCGACAACGGCTCGTCCATCAGCACGAGCGGCGGCTCGATCACGATCGCCCGCGCGATCGCGACGCGCTGCTGCTGGCCGCCCGACAGTTGCCCGGGCAGCTTGCCTTCGTGACCGACGAGCTGCACGAGCTCGAGCGCCTGCTGCGCGCGCCGCCGCGTTTCCTGCTTCGCCACGCCGCGCATCTTGAGGCCGAAGCCGACGTTGTCGAGCACCGACATGTGCGGAAACAACGCGTAGTTCTGGAACACCATCCCGAAGCCGCGACGCTCGGGCGGCAGCACGTCGATGCGCGTGTCGTCGAGCCAGATGCCGCCGCGCGTGAGCGGCTGCAGCCCGGCGATGCAGTTCAGCGCGGTCGATTTGCCGCAGCCGGACGGGCCGAGCAGCGCGATGAATTCGCCGCGCCGGATCTCGAGGTCGAGGCCGTTCAGCGCGGCAACCTGCGCGCCTTGTGCATTGGTGAAACTGCGGCACACGCCGTCGAGCCGCAACCGTTCGAAACTGTGCTTCATGTACGCGAACTCCATCGACGCGGGCGCCCGAGCGCCCGCGGGTTCATGCGTTATTTCGATTTCTGCGAACCGATCTCGCGATCCCACTTCTGGAACGCGGCGACCATCGCCTGCGCGCTGAGCGGCTGCACGTGCGGACGATCGGCGAGCAGCTTCGCGTATTCGGGACGGCCGAATTTCCTGATCACTTCCTGGCTGTGCGCGGGCGCCATCTCGAGCGTCACGCCCTTCACCGCCGGGCCCGGATAGAAGTAGCCGTCGTCGTAGGTCGTCGCCTGCTGCGCCGGCTCGAGCAGGAAATTCATCAGCTTGAACAGCACGTCGAGCTTTTCCTTCGGCACGCCCTTCGGGATCACCATGTAGTGCGCGTCGTTGACCCACGTCATGTTGTCGAACGCCTGGACTTTGAATTCGGCCGGTACGATGCCGAGCGCGCGCGGGTTGAGATCCCAGCCGGTGACGGTCACGGTCATGTCGCGCGTGCCCTCGCCGAGCTCCTTCATCACCGCCGACGTGCCGCCCGGGTAATACGGCACGCAGTCGTTCAACTGTTTCAGGAATGCCCAGGTCTTGTCCCAACCGTTGATCGGGTCCTGCGGATTCTTGTCGCCGAGCACGTACGGCAGCCCCATCAGGAACGTACGGCCGGGGCCCGAGTTCGCCGGGCGCGCATAGATCAGCTTGTTCGGGTGCGCCTTGCACCATGCGAGCAACTGGTCGGGCGTCTTCGGCGGGTCGGAGACCTTCGCCGGGTTGTATTCGAGCAACGGGCCGGCCGGCATGTAGGTGACTTCGAGGCCGAAGCCCTGCGCCAGATCCTGCATCTTGCGCGGGCCGGGCGCGTACTTGTCGAGCACGCCGGGGAGCGCGGCTGCGTTGTCGGGCAGGAGCTTCTGCCACAGGTTCTGTTCGATGCCGGCGGCCAGCGCGTCGGTGCCCGTCAGCACGAGGTCGATGTCGGAGCGCCCCGCCGCCTGCATCGCCTTGATCTTGCCCGGCAACTGCGGCGCGGGTGCGTTTGTGAACGTGACGTTCGCGACGAGGGTCGGGTTCTTCTCCTTGAACGCCTCGATGGCCTTCTGCGTGAGCTGCAGGTTGCCTGCGACGTCGACGATGTTCAGCGATACGGGGGCCGCAACGGCCGCGCCGGCCGACAGCGTGAAGCCCAGGGCGAGTGCGATCCGGCGGACACGGCGAGCGATCGGGGTGGTGTTCATGTCTCCTCACTTCGGTCGGTGGATGGGACCTTTCTTGTCAGGAAATCATGACGGCGTTATACGATGTCGGTCAACAAAAAACCACGGAATGCGGGGCGGGACTTTCCCTGACAAAAACCTTCCGTTTGTTGACGAATTGCGCGGTGGTTGATTTTGTGGGCGGTTGTGCCGTCGCCTGGCACGGTGTGTTAGGACGTCGTATCTCGGGGGGAGGCGACGGGCATCGAGCCGTATGCGGTCCGGCGGCCGACGGACACGCGTTGCTCGCCGTGTCTTGCGGCACTGTGAACGACGCCGGCCACGGCTACCGTGTCGAACAACCGGCGGCCGACCGACCCCTGCATCGATTTCCCGGATCGGCTACAGTGGGCGCTTTCGGCGCGCTCCGCCCCGCCGCCGAGCCGTGAACCGTGCGCGAGCGCGACGGCACGGGCGGAGCGCGGATCATTCACTTCGACGAGCGAACCTTCATGCCCGATCTGTCCGCCTTCCCGATCACGCAAAAGTGGCCGGCCCAGCATCCCGACCGTCTCCAGCTCTACTCGCTGCCGACGCCGAACGGCGTCAAGGTGTCGATCATGCTCGAGGAAACCGGCCTGCCGTACGAGCCGCACCTCGTGCGCTTCGACACGAACGACCAGTTGTCGCCCGAATTCCTGTCGCTGAACCCGAACAACAAGATCCCGGCGATCATCGATCCGAACGGCCCGGACGGCCAGCCGCTGCCGCTGTTCGAATCGGGCGCGATCCTGATCTATCTCGCGGACAAGACGGGCCAGCTGATCCCGAAGGATCTCGCGGGCCGCTACGAGACGATCCAGTGGGTGATGTTCCAGATGGGCGGCATCGGGCCGATGTTCGGCCAGGTCGGCTTCTTCCACAAGTTCGCCGGGCGCGATTACGAGGACAAGCGACCGCGTCAGCGCTACGTCGACGAGTCGAAGCGCCTGCTCGGCGTGCTCGACGCCCATCTCGCGAACCGCCAGTGGGTGATGGGCGATACGTACACGATCGCCGATATCGCGATCTTCCCGTGGGTGCGCAACCTGGTCGGTTTCTATGAGGCGGGCGATCTGGTCGGGTTCAGCGAATTCCGGAACGTCAAGCGGGTGCTTGATGCGTTTGTTGCTCGTCCGGCTGTCGCGCGGGGGCTTAATATTCCGGCGCGGGGTTGATCGGTTACGCGGGCGCACCACGTGCGGCCCGCGCCCTGCGACCTGCGACGCCCGCCGCATTGTGCGGAGGGTTTTTTTGGGTCATCGCGAATTTTCGGGGAACGCTGGGAAGACTGTCGGTCTTCGGCCAGGAGCGGACTAGTCGACAACCGTTGCGCAAAGCGGCCATTGGCGTCGTCCGCAATCGTGAAGAACAATCGAAAATGAACTTCTCACAGTCGGATTGTATTGAAACCACCCTATGAACATCGATCGTTCTCGCGTCTACGATTCGTCGGATGACTTTTTTTCCCTCGATGGAAGCATCGTGATGAAGCTTTCTACCGACGCGGCAATTGCAGTTTGTGAGCGGGCGGCCCAACACGGCTTGGTTGTCGCTCGAATCGAAGGCGGCATATGGCATTTTCCTGGATTCGAAGCGAGGGTCGATTGCATTTGGGATGGTGCTGATCCTCCTATTGATCTGAGCGCTGCGGAACGAAATAATCAAAGGGCAGCCGAGTTCATTAGATCGGAGAGCCCGCCGCACGATGTTTTCTTGATGACGGCCCCGCCGATGACAGGTTGGAAATCCAGACAACCACAGGGCTTTTGACGCCCCCATGATGCATTTCGGCCACGCAGATTTACACCCAGGTCACGGTCCCGCTCATTCCACGGTAAACGTCCGTTTTGCCAAGACGTCCAGGTCCGCTTCGGGTCGGCAAGCGACGCCCACGAAAATTCACGAAGAAATTTTTTGCCCGCCGCGTACGTTCCATCACGCATTCTTCAACGCGACGTCCCTTCCCCCCCTTCCGGCGCCCCACCTTCCAGCCCCGCCAGCAACTTCCCCAGCAGTTCCGACAACTGCGCCTGCTCCGCCGCCGACAACACAGCCAGCACCTCGCGCTGATTATCGATATGCGCACCAACCGCCTCATCGATCAGCGCCCGCCCCGCATCCGTCAGCGCGACGAGCGTGCCGCGCCCGTCGGCCGGGTTCGGCCGACGCTCGACCCACCCCGCCTTCTGCAGCCGGTCGATGCGCGCGGTCATCCCGCCCGACGACATCATCAGCGCGTCGTACAGCGCGGTCGGCGTCAGCGCGAACGGCGCGCCACTGCGCCGCAGCGTCGCGAGCACGTCGAATTCGCCCGGCTGCATGCCGTAGCGCGCGAACAGCGGATTGAGACGGTCCCGCGCGATCACGAGCGCGGCTTCCTGCAGCCGCCCCATCACCACCATCGACGTTGCGTCGATATCCGGACGCTCGGCGCGCCATTGCGCGAGCGCATGCTCGGCTCGATCCATTAACCCTCCTCGGCTCACCAGTTATCTTGACGTCAAGATAACTCGCCATATATCTTGATGTCGAGATACTTTGCCGGAAAAACGCGCGGCGTCTCGCTGACAGCCGCGCACCGATATCGAGGGCCTTGCAATGAATCGCTTCACTTCCCCCGGATGGCGGCTCGCCGCGATCGTGCTCGTCGGGCTGAACCTGCGGCCGGCGCTCGCCGCGGTCGGCCCGTTGCTCGACATGATCCAGCGCGCGACGGGTATTGGCGACGGCGCGGCCAGCCTGCTGACGACGATCCCGATCCTGCTGATGGGGCTCGGCGCGCTGAGCGCGCGGCGGCTACAGCGCATCACCGGGATCGTGGGCGGCGTGTGGCTCGGCGTCGCGTTGATCGGGCTGGCCTGCGCGTCGCGCGTCGGTGCGCAGCACGCATGGCTGCTGCTCGCGAGCGCGTGCTGCGCGGGCGTCGGGATCGCGATGGTGCAGGCGTTGTTGCCCGGCTTCGTGAAGGCGCATTTCGCGACGCGCATCGGCGGCGCGATGGGCGTCTATTCGACGTCGATCATGGGCGGCGCGGTGCTCGCGAGCGTCGTCGCGCCATTCGCCGCGGCGCGCTGGGGCTGGCTCGCCGCGCTCGCGGGCTGGGCGCTGCCTGCGGCGCTCGCCGCACTGGCGTGGCCGCTGGCCAGCCGCGGTGGCGACGCGCTGGCCGGCGGGCCGGCGTCGGTATCGAATGCACGGCCGACGCGTTCGCCGCGCGCATGGCGGCTCGCGCTGTTCTTCGGCATCGCGACGGGCGCTTACACGCTCGTGCTCGCGTGGCTGCCGCCGTACTACATGCGGCTTGGCTGGTCGCCGACCGTGGCCGGCAGCTTGCTCGGCGGCGTGACGCTCGCGGAAGTCGTCGCGGGGCTGACCATTTCCGCGACGATCGACCGCCTGCCCGATCGCCGGCCCGCGCTGCATGCGGCGATCGCGTCGCTGTTCGTCGGCTTGCTGGTGATGCTGGCCGCGCCCGACGCGCTCGCGTTGCCGGCCGCGCTGCTGCTCGGCGCGGGGATCGGCGCGCTGTTTCCGCTGTCGTTGATCGTCACGGTTGACCATGCGGCGACGCCGGCCGATGCCGCGTCGCTGACGGGGTTCGTGCAGGGCGTCGGCTACCTGGTCGCAGGCTTGTTTCCGTTCGCGGCCGGCCTGGTGCGCCAGCATCTTGCGGACCTGACGCCCGCGTGGATCGCGATGGCGTGCCTCTGTGTCGCGCTGTTCGCGCTGGCGGCGGGGTTTGCGCCGAAGCGGGTGCGACGCATGGCGCGGGCCTGAGCGACGCCGCGGGCCAGCGGCGCGGGCGCGAGTGCGTTCAGCCCCCGCTCGCGTACAGCGTCGAATCCGCGAACCCTTCGGCGTCGAGCACGCGCCCGATCAGGATCAGCGCGGTGCGCTCGATCTGCGTGCCCTGCACCTTGTCGACGATGTCGGCCAGCGTGCCCGTCACGCGTTCCTCGTCGGGCCAGCTAGCGCGATAGATCACCGCCACCGGGCAATCGGCGCCGTAATGCGGCAGCACTTCGTCGACGATACGCGCGAGATGGCGCACGCCGAGATGGATCGCGAGCGTCGCGCGATGCGCGGCGAGCGCGCCGAGCGCTTCGCCTTCCGGCATCGTCGTCTTGCCCGCGAAGCGCGTGAGGATCACCGTCTGCGCCACGCCGGGCAGCGTCAGCTCGACACCGAGCGTCGCCGCGCACGCAGCCGTGGCCGTCACGCCCGGCACGATTTCGTACGGAATCCCGAGCGCTTTCAGGCGGCGGATCTGTTCGCCGATCGCGCCGTACAGCGACGGGTCGCCGGAATGCACGCGCGCGACGTCCTGCCCTTTCGCGTGCGCGGCGGCGAGCAGCGCGACGATCGCATCGAGGTCGAGCTCGGCCGTGTTGACGACCTGCTCCGCGCAATGACCGTCGAGCACGGCGGCCGGCACGAGCGAACCCGCATACAGGATCACCGGGCACATGCGCACGAGGCGCTGGCCCTTCACCGTGATCAGCTCCGGGTCGCCAGGGCCCGCGCCGATGAAGTACACCGTCATCGAAAATTCTCCGTCAATTCGTGGGGTGACCGCTGCGTCGCGTCAGGCGCGCGCGGCCGGATCGAGTGCGTCGATGAGCGCCGTGACCGAGTCGAACCCGCGGTCGGCATCGGGCAGCGGCGGCCGACGCAGCATCACGACCGGCAGCCTGCGTTCGCGCGCGACGTCGAGCTTGGCCTCGGTGGCCGCGCCGCCACTGTTCTTGCTGACGACGACGTCGATGCCGGCCAGCGCGAATAGCGCGCGCTCGCCGTCGGGCGTGAACGGCCCGCGCGCGGCGATGACCTGCGCGCGGGCGTTGCCGGGGTGCGCATCGAGGCAGCGCACGAGCCAGAACTGGTGCGGCGGGATCGCGTCGAGATGCGCGAGCGGCTCGCGGCCGAGCGTGAACAGCGGACGCCTGAACGGCGCGAGCGCGGCCTCGATGCCGGCCCAGTCGTCGACCATCCGCCAGTCGTCGCCCGGTTGCGGCGTCCACGGCGCGCGGCGCAGCGCCCATAGCGGCACGCCCGCGTCGCGCGTCGCCGCCGCGGCGTTCGCGCTGATTTGCGCGGCATACGGATGGGTCGCGTCGATCACGAGGCCGATGCCGGCGTCGCGAAGATACGCGGTCAGCCCGGCTGCGCCGCCGAAACCGCCGACGCGCACGTCGCAGCGCAAATCGTCGGGCGTCTTGCCAAGGCCGGCGAGACTATAGACATGATGCGGGCCGAGCGCGCGCGCGATTTTCAGCGCATCGCCGGTGCCCCCGAGCAGCAGGATGCGCGGGCTCATCGCGCCTCCCCGACGAAGCGGCCCTGTCGATCGATCGCGAACATTTCGACCGCGACCGACGGCGGCACGATGTCGCGCGCGACCCGCAGCGCGTGCGCGCAGACCAGATCGCCGAGCGGCACGCCGTCGGCCTGCGCGAGCTTCAACGCTTCCTGGCTCGTGTTCGCGGCGCGCATCGCGGCCTGCAGCGCATCGCTCGCGCCGGCTTGCGCCGCCCACTGCGCGAGCAGCGGCAGATCGATGCTCGAATGGCGGCTGTGCAGGTCGAGATGGCCGGCCGCGAGCTTGCTGAGCTTGCCGAAGCCGCCGCACATCGACAGGCGCGCGACCGGCGCGCGCCGCAGGTGCTTGAGCACCGCGCCCGCGAAATCGCCCATCTCGATCAGCGCCATGTCGGGCAGATGGTAGTGCGCGCGCATCGCATCCTCGCTCGCGTTGCCCGTGCAGGCGGCGATGTGCGCGATGCCATTCGCTCGCGCGACGTCGATGCCCTGATGAATCGACGCGATATAGGCCGAGCACGAAAATGGCCGCACGATGCCGGTCGTGCCGAGGATCGACAGCCCGCCGACGATGCCCAGGCGCGGGTTCATCGTCTTCAGCGCGAGCGCCTCGCCGCCTTCGACGCCGATCGTCACGTCGAAACCGCCCGTGTAGCCGTGTTCAGCGGCGAGCGCTTCGAGGTGCGTGGTCATCATCTGGCGCGGCACCGGGTTGATCGCCGGTTCGCCGACCGGCAGCGTGAGCCCCGCACGCGTGACCGTGCCGACGCCCGGCCCCGCATGAAAACGCACGCCGGGCGCCCCCGCGAGCGCGACGCGCGCGAAGATCAGCGCGCCGTGCGTGACGTCCGGATCGTCGCCGGCATCCTTGATCGTGCCGGCTTCGGCGCCGTCGGCCGTGACGCGGCAGAATTCGAGCCGCATCATCACGCGCTGTCCCTTCGGCAGCACGATCTCGACCGCGTCGTCCGCGTGACCCGCGAGCAGCAGCCGCGCGGCCGCGAGCGACGTCGCGGTCGCGCAGCTGCCGGTCGTGTAGCCGAAGCGCAGCGGCGCGGGCTGTTCGGGGGTTTCGTCGCGCATCACGCGTCCGCTGGGTTCGACGGGTTCGCCCTATTCGACGAACCTGCCGCGTCGGCCGCGTCTGTCGCGTCTGTCGCGTCGGGCTTGCGCCCGTCGTACAGCGTGACCGGCAGCGGCTGCCGCCACGTGTCGAAGCGGCCGAGCGGTTCGGCGTGCGCGAGCGACACGCGCGTGAGCGTGCCGCCGTGCGCATCGCGCCACGCGGCGAGCGCCATCTCGCCTTGCAGCGTGACCGCGTTCGCGACCAGCCGTCCGCCGGGTTTCAGCGACGCCCAGCACGCGTCGAGCACGCCGGGCGCCGTCGCGCCGCCGCCGATGAAGATCGCGTCGGGCGCGGCGAGCCCCGCGAGCGCATCGGGCGCACGGCCCGCGACGAGTTGCAGGCCCGGCACGCCGAGCGTATCGCGGTTGTGTTCGATGAAGCGCTGCCGCTCCGCATGCGCTTCGATCGCGATCGCCTGGCAGGATGGATGCGCGCGCATCCATTCGATGCCGATCGAGCCGCTGCCGGCGCCGACGTCCCACAGCAGTTCGCCGGCCGCGGGCGCGAGGCGCCCGAGCGTCATCGCGCGCAGGTCGCGCTTGGTGAGCTGGCCGTCGTGGCGGTACGCGTCGTCGGGCAGGCCGGGCGTGAGCGCGCGGCGCGGCGCGTCGGGGCCCGCCCGGCAGTCGAGCGCGACGAGATTGAGTGCGGCGGTTTCGTCGATGTTCCAGTCGTGCGCGAGGCCGTCGATCCGCCGTTCGAGCGGGCCGCCCAGATGTTCGAACACGCTGATGCGCGTCGGCCCGAAGCCGCGGGCGACGAGTTCGGCCGCGACCGCGGCCGGCGTACGGCCGTCGGCGCTCAGCACGAACAGCCGCCGGCCCGGCAGCAGGTGGCGGCCCAGCGTCGCGAGCGGACGCCCGACGAGCGAGACCGCGCCGACGTCCTGCAGCGCCCAGCCGAGCCGCGCGGCCGCGAGCGACAGCGACGACGGCGCGGGCAGCACGCGCCATTCGTCGGGGGAAAGCGCGCGGGCGAGCGTCGCGCCGACGCCGAACAGCATCGGGTCGCCGCTTGCGAGCACGCACACGGGCGCGCCGCGGCGCGCGAGCAGCCCCGACAGGTCGAACGGCGATGGCCATGCTTCGCGCGCGGCGCGCAGCCGCGCGGGCAGCATGTCGAGATGCCGTTTCGCGCCGACCACGTGCGTCGCGTCGAGCAGCGCGCGCCGCGCGTGGCGTCCGAGCCCCGCGTAACCGTCGTCGCCGATGCCCACTACCGTCAGCCACGCCGTCATGCCCCCTTCCCCATCGTTCGATTCCATCGTGTCGCCGCGCGGCCGTGAAAGCGCCGGTGCCGCCGTCCGCGTTGCAAAAAACGGCATGGTACCGTGTTCCACCCGGCGTTTCATCTGCCGGCTCGCCCGCTCCCGACCGTTGCCCGCTTCGCCGGCCTCGAACGGCCGGCAGGTCGCGAATCGCGGCCGAAATCGGGTATCCTACGGCCGTTCGTTCGCCGGTGCCCTTCGGGGCCGAAGAGGGAACACAGGGCGCACCGCGCGCCGCTGTGGCTGCCCCCGCAACTGTAGACAGCGAGCCGATCTCCCCCTCATGCCACTGGTTTCACCGGGAAGGCCGGGAGGCGGCGCCGACCTGTCAGCCAGGAGACCTGCCGGCCAGAAAGTGCGTGCCAGTCGGCGTCGGGCGGGGTGTACCGATGCGTTGGCCGTGGCGCCACACTGTTCCGGTATCCCGTTGAATTCCGCCCCCGATTCGATTCCTGCGTCGCCCATCGTGCGCCCGTCGGCTTGCCCGGGGCTCGTGCGCGTGGTCGCGGCCGCCGACGGCGGGCTGTGCCGGATCAAGCTGCCGGGCGGCCGGCTCGACACGCGCCAGGCGCGTGCGATCGCCGCCGCCGCGCGCCTGCACGGCTCCGGCGAGATCGATGCGACCAATCGCGCGAATCTCCAGTTGCGCGGCATTCGCGACGGTGCGTCCGATGCGCTCGCGCGCGCGCTGCTCGAAGCAGGGCTCGGCCCGCGCACAAGCGCCGGCAACACCGCCATCGATGCGGCCGCGCTCGCGGCGAGCGACGACGTTCGCAACGTGATGCTGAGCCCGCTCGCCGGGCACGACCCGGCCGCGCTCGTCGATAGCCGTGCGCTCGCCATGCCGCTGCTCGACATGCTCGCGAGCGAGCCGCGCCGCGGCGAACTGTCGCCGAAATTCTCGATCCAGCTCGACGGCGGCGAAGCGGTCGCGGCGCTCGATCATCCGCACGACGTCTGGCTCGCCGCGTGGCGTCGCGGCGACGGCGCGGTACGTCTCGCGGCGGGGCTGGCCGGCTGCCCTCCGGTTGCGCACGACGACCGGCCCGCGTCGGTCGACGTGTCGATCGATCAGGGCGTCGCACTGGTCCGCGCACTGCTGCTCGCGTTCCTCGATCTCGCGCCGGCCGACGTCACGCGGATGCGCGCGTTGCTGTCGATGTGCGGCGAACGCATGCTGCTCGAGCGCGCGCAACACTATCTGCCGTTCCCGCTCGCGGCCGATCCGACGCTCGCCGGCTGGCGGCGCACGCCCGCGGACGCCGCGTTGCGTTTCGGCGCATACCCGTCGCGCGACGCGGCACGCTGCAGCATCGGCGCGCAATTCGCGCTCGGGCGGCTTGACGCGGCGCAACTGGAGCGGCTCGCCGCGCTGGCCGAAGCCGACGGCGACGGCACGCTGTCGATGACGCCGTGGCAAGGCGTGTTCATGCACGGCGTATCGAACCAACACGCGGCTGCGACGCGCGAAGCACTCGCGTCGCTCGGCCTCGTGTGCGCGGCGTCCGACCCGCTGGCGACGCTCGTCGCCTGCACCGGCAGCGCGGGCTGCGCGAAAGCGCACGCCGACACGAAACGCGACGCGCTTGCACTCGCCGCGCGCATCGGCCATCCGCTCGACGTGCATCTGACCGGTTGCGAACGCCACTGCGCGCTGCCGCACGCTGCCGTGCATACGCTCGTCGCGGTGGCGCCCGAACGCTACGACCTTTATCGGCGCGACGCGGCCGCGGGCCTCGGCGCCCTGCTCGCGCGCCGTCTGACGATTGACCAGGCCGCGGTCCGCCTCATGGACGCGCGGCACAGCCAGGACACCACCGATGCTTGACTACATTCGCGACGGGCAGGAAATCTACCGTCAGTCGTTCGCGACGATCCGCGCCGAGGCCGACCTGTCGCAGGTGCCGCCCGATATCGAGAAACTCGCGGTACGCGTAATCCATGCGAGCGGGATGGTCGACGTCGTGTACGACCTGCGTTTTTCCGCCGGCGCCGGCACGGCCGGCCGCACCGCGCTCGCGACCGGCGCACCGATCCTGTGCGACGCGAGGATGGTCGCCGAAGGCATCACGCGCGCGCGGCTGCCCGCGGCCAACCGCGTGATCTGCACGCTCGGCGAGCCGCAGGTGCCCGATCTCGCGCAACGCCTCGGCAACACGCGCTCGGCCGCCGCGCTCGAACTGTGGCGTCCGCATCTCGCGGGCAGCGTCGTCGTGATCGGCAATGCGCCGACCGCGCTGTTCCACCTGCTCGACATGATCGACGCCGGCGCGCCGCGCCCCGCGCTGATCGTCGGTTTCCCGGTCGGCTTCATCGGCGCGGCCGAATCGAAGGCGGCGCTCGACGCCGACAGCCGCGGCGTGCCGTACGTCACGCTGCTCGGCCGGCGCGGCGGCAGCGCGATGGCCGCCGCCGCGGTGAATGCGCTCGCGACGGAGGTCGAATGACGCGCGCGCGCGGACGGCTGTTCGGGGTCGGGGTCGGCCCCGGCGATCCGGAACTGATGACGATCAAGGCGCTACGCGTGCTGCAGGCGGCGCCCGTGGTCGCGTATTTCGTCGCGAAGGGCAAGAAAGGCAACGCGTACGGCATCGTCGAAGCGCACCTGCTCGACGGACAGACGCAACTGCCCCTCGTCTATCCGGTGACGACCGAGGCGCTGCCGCCGCCGCTGTGCTACGAGACGGTGATCGCAGATTTCTACGACACCGCGGCCGAGATCGTCGCCGCGCACCTCGATGCAGGCCGCGACGTCGCGGTGATCTGCGAAGGCGACCCGTTCTTCTACGGCTCGTACATGTACCTGCACGACCGTCTCGCGCCGCGCTACGACACCGAGGTGATCCCGGGCGTGTGCGCGATGCTCGGCGGCACGGCCGTGCTCGGCCAGCCGCTCGTCTATCGCAACCAGAGCCTGTCGGTGCTGTCGGGCGTGCTGCCCGAGCACGAACTGCGCGAGCGGCTCGCGCGGGCCGACGCGGCCGTCGTGATGAAGCTCGGCCGCAATTTCGACAAGGTGCGGCGCGTGCTCGACGAACTCGGGCTCGCGAAGCGCGCGCTCTACGTCGAGCGCGCGACGATGGCGAACCAGCGCATCGTGCCGCTCGACGAAGTCGATCCGATGGCGTCGCCGTATTTCTCGCTGCTCGTCGTGCCGGGGGAAAAATGGCAAGGATGACGACGCCGCCCGCGATCGTGATCCTCGGCGCGGGCGCGCTCGATACCGCGCGACGTATCCAGGCGCGTTATCCAGATGCCCTCGTGCACGGTCTCGCGTCGCGCGTCGACGCCGACGTGCCGTTCGACGAACTCGGCCCTCACCTGCGCGAACTCTATGCGCGCGGCTTGCCGATCGTCGCGCTGTGCGCGGCCGGCATCGTGATCCGCTGCCTCGCGCCCGCGCTCGCCGACAAGGGCGTCGAGCCGCCGGTGCTCGCGGTCGCGGAGGACGGCTCGGCCGTCGTGCCGCTGCTCGGGGGGCTGACCGGCGTCAACGTGATCGCGCGCGAAATCGCCGAATGCGTCGGCGTCGCGCCGGCGATCACGACGAGCGGCGAACTGCGCTTCGGCGCGTGCGTGCTCAATCCGCCGGAAGGCTATGCGCTCGCCGATCTCGCGCAGGGCAAGCGCTTCGTGTCCGACCTGCTCGCGGGCGCGTCGATGCGCATCGACGGCGCCGCGCCGTGGCTCGACGACGTCGCGCTGCCGCGCGATGCCGCAGCCGCGCACGCGATTCGCGTGACGCCCGATGCGTGGCGCGGCGCGCGCGACGAACTCGTGATTCATCCGCGCAGCGTGGTGGTCGGCGTCGCCGCGAATGCCGCGCATGCCGGCGAAGCGCTTGCTGCGCGCATCGAAGCCCTGCTCGACGCACAGGGCCTCGCGCGGCTGGCGCTCGCGGCCCTCGTCGCGCCCGCATCGGCGATCGGCGAACCCGCGCTGGAAGAAGCGGCGAACACGCTCGACGTGCCGCTGCGTTTCGTCGATAGCGATAGTGACCGCGACGCGCCCGCCGACGCCACCACGCTGCTCGGCCGCGCATTACGCGTCGCCCACACGCTACGTGAAGAATCGAACGGCCTCGCGTGCGCGATCGCATCGCACCCGGTCGATCCGGCCACGCTCGGCCGCGCACGCGGCCGCCTGACGGTGCTCGGCCTCGGCCCGGGCGGCGCCGCCTGGCTCACGCCGGCCGCACGCGCGGCGCTCGCGGACGCGACCGACATCCTCGGCTATACCACCTACGTGAACATGGCCGGCCCGTTTCGGGCCGACCAGCGCGTGCACGGCACCGACAATCGCGAGGAAATGCAGCGTGCGCGCCATGCGTTCGAACTGGCGGCCGAGGGCCGGCGCGTCGCGGTCGTGTCGTCGGGCGACCCCGGCGTATTCGCGATGGCCGCGGCCGTGCTCGAAGCGCTCGATGAAGCCCGAGACCCGCAATGGGCCGCGGTCGACCTGCGCGTGGAGCCCGGCATCTCGGCGTCGCTCGCGACGGCCGCGCAGGCCGGCGCACCGCTCGGCCACGATTTCTGCGCGATCTCGCTGTCGGACAACCTGAAGCCGTGGGAGGTGATCGAGACGCGCCTGCGGCATGCGGCGCAAGCCGATCTCGTGATGGCGTTCTACAACCCGATCTCGCGTGCGCGGCCGTGGCAGCTCGACCGTGCGCTCGATATCGTGCGCGTGCATCGCGCGGCCGACACGGTGGTCGTGCTCGGCCGCGACATCGGCCGGCCGGGCGCGACGCTTTCGACCACGACCCTCGGCGCGCTGCGCAGCGACCAGGTCGACATGCGCACGATGGTGATCGTCGGCTCGTCGACGACGCGGCGTTTCGCGATCGGCAACGCACGCGAATGGGTCTATACGCCGCGCTGGTATCGTTGAACGCCGCTGCGCCCGCCGGGTTGCGCATACCGCATCCCGGCGGGGTTCGCACGAATGTGAATGCGCATGCGAGCGAGCCGTTGATCGGCATGCCGGTTCGCTGGAACCGGTCCATCCGCGCGGCGGCGCGCGATCGATCGGAAAAAGTGCCCTCCGCGCGTTTCGATATTCGACCGAATCGGCAAGTTCGTTACGTATCGGAAATCGAATAACAAAAAGAAGAACACCTAAGTTTCCTATTCGACGCGAATCCTCCAAGATAGGCACGCCGCCGGCGGGACACGTGCGTTGCCCCCCGGCGACGATACGCAGGCCAGCGTATCCCTCTTCCACTTGGAGAACACAGAATGAACAACAATGTGTTGCCGCGTTTCATTCCGCGTGGGTTTGCCGCGGGTTGTCTGCTCGCGATGGCGAGCGTGTCGCACGGTGCCGGCGTCTATGCGCCGTATGTCGACGTGACGCTTTATCCAACGCCGTTGGTCGATCAGATCGGCGTGCGCCAGGGCATCCAGCAGTTCACGCTCGCATTCGTGGTCGCGGGCAACGGCTGCGTGCCGTCGTGGGGCGGCGTGCAGCCGATCGGCAACGGCGCGAGCGGCGGGCTGCTGACCGCGCTGTCCACGTCGATCGCGAGCTACCGCGCGAAAGGCGGCGAAGTCGCCGTGTCGTTCGGCGGCGCGAACGGCACGCCGCTGATGCAGGCGTGCTCGACGGTTCCCGCGCTGAAGACCGCGTACCAGACGGTGATCGACACGTACGGCCTCACGCATATCGACTTCGACATCGAGGGCGCGTCGCAGCAGGACACGGCGGCGGTCACGCGCAACTTCCAGGCGGTCGCGCAGTTGCAAGCCGACTATGCGGCGAAGGGCAAGCCGCTGCACGTGACGCTGACGCTGCCGACGATGCCGACCGGGCTCACGCAGGACGGCGTGAACGTCGTCAACGCGGCCATCGCGAACAAGACCACGTTCGACGCGGTCAACGTGATGGCGATGGATTACGGCCCCGCGAACATCGACATGGGCGCCGCCGCGATCAGCGCCGCGCAGGCGCTCTATTCGCAGCTCGACACCGCGTTCAAGTCGGCCGGCCAGCCGAAGACCAACGCGCAGCTGTGGCAGATGGTCGGCGTCACGCCGATGATCGGCGTCAACGACGTGCAGGGCGAAACCTTCACGCTCGCGAATGCGCAGACCGTGCTGAACGCGGCCGTCGCGAACGGCTACGGTTTCTTCGGCAACTGGTCGGTCGGCCGCGATCAGGCGTGCCCGTCGGGCGGCACGTATGCGTCGCCGACCTGCTCCGGCGTCGCGCAGCAGCCGTACGCATTCGCGACGATCTTCAAGAAGCTCGACGGCAAGTGGGGCGCGGGCGTCACGCAGGATCCGAACTACGGCGGCGGCTCGGACGGCGGCACGCCGCAGCCGGGCGCACCGTGGGCGGCCGGCCAGGTCTATACGGCCGGCGCGACGGTCACCTACCAGGGCACCACGTATCAGGCGCAGTGGTGGACGCAGGGCGACGTGCCGGGCCAGGCGGCCGTGTGGAAGCCGATAAGCGGCGGCACGCCCGCGTGGTCGGCGACGACCGCGTATCAGGGCGGCACGTGCGTGACGTATCAGGGCGCGAAGTATTGCGCGAAATGGTGGACGCAGGGCGACAACCCGAGCGCGGGCGGCGTGTGGGTGAAGTCGTGACGGTGCGACACACCCGCGCGTGACGTGCGGCGGGCCGCTTCCGGCGTGGCGGGACCGCACGCCGGCGACGGCCCGTTGCCCGCGCCGTCGCGCGCCGCTGCCCTACCCGCGCGCGTGCTCGGCCTGCAGCCGCGCCTTCGCGTCGACGAGCAGCGCCGCATGCGTGTCGCGATGCTGGCGGATCCGCTCGGTCGGCCCGACGACCGACAGCCCGTACCAGTCGCCGTCGAGCGTCAGCGCGACCGCGATCGCCGATAGCTCCGGCGCGCTCTCGCCGAAATTCTCGGCCCAGCCGAGTTCGCGAAACCGCGCGGTCTGCGCGACGAGCGCCGGGAGGTCGGCCACCGTCGCGTCGGTAAAGCGTTCGAACGGCAGTTGCGCGCCGAGCGCCTGCTGCGCATCGCTCGCGAGTTCCGCGAAAATCGCCTTGCCGATCGAGTTCGCATGCAGCGGCCGCAGCTCGCCCGGCTGACGCGTATAGCGGATCGCCTGTTCCGATTCGACGACGTCGAGATACGTGACCGACGCACCCTGGATCTTGCCGAGCACCGCCGTTTCGCGGCTCGCGTCGCGCAGCGCGACGAGGTGCGGATGCACGATGTCGACGACCGGATCGGTCGCGTCGATCGCGGCGGCGACCGTCTGCAGGCGTCGCGTCGGATAGTAGCCGCCGCGCTTGCGCACTTCGTACAGATAGCCGCGGCTCACGAGCGTGCGCGCCATCGCGAGGCAACTCGACGCCGGCACATTGAGCAGGCGCGCGAGTTCGGTGAGCGGCAGCGGCCGCCGTTCGGCGGCGAACAGCTCGAACAGGTCGAGCGTGCGGGCAACGAGTTTGACGTCCATGACGAGCGCTTGATTCGGAACGGGAAACCGCGCGCCGGGCGGGCCGCCGGGTCGCTACGGTCAGTATGACTTCGGCAGCCCGAGCACCTTCTCCGCGATGTAGCACAGGATCAGTTGCGGACTCACGGGCGCGAGCCTCGGAATCATACACTCGCGCAGATAGCGCTCGACGTGATATTCCTTCGCGTACCCCATCCCGCCGTGCGTCGCGATCGCCGTCTGGCACGCGTGGAACGCGGCTTCCGCGCCGAGGTATTTGGCCGCATTCGCCTCCGCGCCGCACGACTGGCCCGCGTCGTAGCGCGTCGCGGCCTTCATCACCATCAGCCACGCGGCCTCGAGCTGCATCCACGCCTGCGCGAGCGGATGCTGGATCGACTGGTTCTGCCCGATCGGCCGGCCGAACACGACGCGCTCGCACGCATACTGCGTCGCGCGGCGCAGCGCGGCCTGCCCGAGGCCGATCGCCTCGGCCGCGATCAGGATCCGTTCGGGGTTCAGCCCGTGCAGCAGATAGCGGAAGCCGTCGCCTTCGTGGCCGATCAGGTCGTCGCGCGACACGCGCAGGTTGTCGATGAACAGCATGTTCGAATCGACCGCCTTGCGGCCCATCTTCTCGATCTCGCGCACTTCGACATGCGAACGGTCGAGGTCGGTATAGAACAGGCTCAGCCCGTCGGTCGGCTTCGCGACCTGGTCGAGCGGCGTCGTGCGCGCGATGATCAGCATCTTGTTCGCGACCTGCGCAGTCGAGATCCAGATCTTGCGTCCGCTCAGCACGTAGTGATCGCCGTCGCGGCGCGCCTGCGTGCTCAGGTGCGTGGTGTCGAGCCCCGCATCGGGTTCCGTTACTGCAAAACACGCCTTGTCGTGGCCGGCGATCAGCGGCGGCAGGAAGCGCGCCTTCTGCGCGTCGTTGCCGAACACCTGCACCGGGTTCAGCCCGAAGATGTTCATGTGGACGGCCGACGCGCCGGACAGCCCCGCGCCCGACGCGCTGATCGTGCGCATCATCAGCGCCGCCTCTGTCATCCCGAGCCCGGCGCCGCCGTAGGCCGGGTCCATCGCGATGCCGAGCCAGCCGGCGTCGGCGAGCGCCGCGTGGAAATCGGCGGGAAACCCGCCGGCGCGATCGCGTTCGAGCCAGTAGTCGTCGCCGAAGCGTTCGCAGATTTTCTCGATCGCGCTTTCGATCGCGCGCTGGTCGTCGGTCAGGTCGAACTGCATGGACTGCTCTCCCGGAAAGCGTGAACGGCCGCGCCGCTCACAATGGAAACAGGCCCGTCGCGACCGCGGCGAAGACCATCAGCACGGTGGCGGCGAACAGGAACGGAATCGTGAATTTCTGGTGCTCGGCGAGCTCGACGCCGGTCAGGCCGACGATCAGGAACGTCGCGGGCGTGAGCGGGCTCACCGGAAAGCCCGTCGTCATCTGGCCGAGCAATGCGGCCTGCGCCATCTGGATCGGCGGCACGCCGAGCAGCTTGCCGCTCTCCGCGAGCACCGGCAGCACACCGAAGTAGAACGAGTCGGGATCGAACAGCAGGCTGAGCGGCATCGACAGCAGCCCGAGCACGAACGGCATGTGGCGCGCATGCTCGACGGGCACGTGCGCGACGACGACCTCGGCCATCGCCTTCAGCATCCCTGTGCCGGACATGATGCCGGTGAACGCGCCGGCCGCGAGCAGCACGCTCGCCATCATCAGTGCGGCCTTCGCATGCGCGTCGATCCGCTCGCGCTGTGCCTGGACGTCCGGATAGTTGATCACCAGCGCGGCGACCGTGCCGAGCATGAACATCACCATCGGGTCGACGATGCCCGACACCAGCGTGCCGAGCACGACGAGCGTGAGCGCGACGTTGATCCCGAAGCGTCCCGGGCGGCGCAACGCGCGTTCGGCGTCGGTCAGCTCGCGCGGCGCGATCGCGAGCGCGGCCGCGCCGGCGCGGTCGAGCCCGAGCCGTTTCGCCTCGCGCACGCCGAGCACGTACGCGGTGCCGAACACGAACACGAGCCCGACGATCTGCACCGGGATCATCGGCGTGAAGATCGCCGAACCGGGAATGTGCAGCGCGGCCGACGCGCGCAGCATCGGGCCGACCCACGGCAGGAAGTTGACGCCGGCCGCCATCGACGCGACGCACGCGAGGATACGGCGATCCATCCCGAGCCGCGTATAGAGCGGCATCATCGCGGGCAGCGTGACGAGAAACGTGACCGCGCCCGAGCCGTCGAGATGGATCAGCAGCGCGAGCAGCGCCGAGCCCATCACGATGCGCGGCGGATGGCAGCCGATCACGCGCAGCACGCCCGCGATGATCGGGTCCAGCATCCCCGCATCAGTGAGGATTCCGAAAAATAGAATCGCAAAAACGAACATCCCGGCGATCGGGCCGATGTTCTGTACGCCGTGCACGACGAACTTGCCGGTCTGCAGTCCGAAACCGGCCGCGAGCGACGCGGCCACCGGCACGACGATCAGCGCGACGAGCGGCGACAGCCGCTTCGTGATGATCAGGCCGAACAGCGCGACGATGGCGACCGCGCCGATCCATGCGAGCATGATGCGTCTCCTCTTCAGCCGGCGCGCATCGACGGGCGTGTCGATGCGCGGGCCGACGTGATGTCCGAATGTGGGTGTGCGCGGCGCGCGGCCGTGCGCCGCTGTGCGGCACGGCCGACGCCGCGATGCCGGTCAGGTGCGGCCGTGGTCGTCGTTGCCGTTGTCGTCCTCAAACACCTGCGCCGCATGTTCGTTCAGCGCGGGCGGCGGCCGCCGGTACGTGGCCGGCGTGCGGCCGAGCTTGATCGGCGACGCGATGCCGCGGTGCCGGCCCAGCTCGACCTTCATCTGCCGGTGCGCGACATGCGGATGGTCGAGCGCCGCGTCGAGCCCGAGCACGGGCGCGCACGGCACGCCGCGGCGCATCAGGTGCTCGGCGAGCGTCGCGCCGTCGTGCGCGGCCAGCGCCGTTTCGAGCAGCGTGCGCAGCGCGGCGCGGTGCTGGCTGCGCGCGCGGTTGTCCGCGAAACGCGGATCGTCGAGCCAGTCGCGCGTGCCGAGCACGTCGCACAGCGCGGCGAACTGCCCGTTGTTGCCGACCGCCAGGAAGATGTCGGCGCCCGCCGTCGGAAAGCTGTCGTACGGCGTGATGTTCGGGTGCGCGTTGCCGGTGCGCACAGGCGCGTTGCCCGAATGAAAGAAGTTCGGCGTATGCGGATGGAGGATCGACAGCGCGCAGTCGAACAGCGTCGATTCGACGAACTGGCCGCGCCCGCTCGCATCGCGCTCGCGCAGCGCCATCAGCACGCCGAGCGCCGCGTTCAGCCCCGTGACGAGATCGACGATCGGCACGCCGACGCGCAGCGGGGCACCGCCGGCTTCGCCGTTGACGCTCATCAGCCCGGCCAGCGCCTGCACGGCCGCGTCGTAGCCCGGCAGCCCGCCGAGCGGGCCGTCCGCGCCGAAACCCGACACGCGGCAATACACGAGGCGCGGAAACCGCGCATGCAGCGCGTCGAACCCGAGCCCCCAGCGCTCCATCGTGCCGATCTTGAAGTTCTCGACCAGCGCGTCCGCGCGTTCGAGCAGTCCGAGCAGCCGCTCGCGATCGGCCGGCTGCGTCAGGTCGAGCGCGATGCCGAGCTTGTTGCGGTTCACGCCGAGGAAATACGACGCGGTGTCGCCGTCGAACGGCGGGCCCCACGTGCGCGTCTCGTCGCCGGACGGCGGCTCGACCTTGATCACCTCCGCGCCGTGGTCGGCGAGGATCTGGGTCGCGTACGGGCCGCCCAGCACCCGCGACAGATCGATGATGCGCAATCCCGCCAGCGCGCCCTGCTGCTCGTGTTCCGCCATGCGTCTCGCTCCTGGTTCCGGTCGATCGGACCGCCGGTTCCGGTGGCCGGGCGCTTGCGCGCGGCTTCTCCGGATTTGACGAATAATTCTTGTGTGTGAATTTATATTCACACTGGAGAATTATGTTGTCAAGCCCGGAGGGACCCGGCTGCCGCGCGGATCGCGTCGTCGCGCGCAAGCGGGAACGACGCCGAACGCAGGCCGGTTGCGGTGACGCCCCGCCGTTCGCTAAGCTGACGGATCACGTTCATCCCGAACGACACGAGACGGAATCTCCATGAAACGATTGTGGCTGGCGGCCCTCGTGCTGGCGTCGACGCTGGGCGTCGCGCATGCGCAGAACCAGACTTTCCATTTCGGCGAAGGGCAAACCGGGATGCCGGGCGCCGCGCCGCATGCCGCCGCGCCGGCGGCCCGGCCCGCGCCCGCACGTCGGCACGTGACCGCGCCGTCGCCCCATCACCGGCGTGCGGTTCACAAGCGCCGCCATTCGCGCCACACGAAGCCGACGCGCAGCGGGATCTACACGCACGCGTGAGCTTTCGTCCATTCCGCCGTGCGACCGCGGTGCACGGAACTGTCACGAACGGCCGGTATCATCGGCGCGGCGGCTTGCATGCCGTCGCCGCCTGCTGTCGGACGACGGCAGCCGGCGTGCACTTCTCTCCACGATTCAGCACCTGTCTTGCCAGAACATGAGCACCGGGCCGGATACCCTCGCCGTCATCAAGGAACGCGCCACGATCGTGTGCCGCCAGCGCAGCAGCGTGCTGCTGGTCGCGCGCACCACGGCGCGCTGGTCGCTGCCGGGCGGCACGATCCGGCGCGGCGAGACGCCGCTCGAAGCCGCGCGGCGGGAACTCGCGGAGGAAACCCGGCTCGAGGGACTCGCGCTCGACTACGCGGTGCAGTTCGGCGGGCTGACGAAGTTGCATCACGTGTTCGTGGCCGACGTGCCGGTGCACCTGATGCCGCGCGCGAGCAACGAGATCGCCCACTGCAAGTGGTTCGCGGTCGACCGGCTCGACACGCTGCGAGCGAGCGTGCCGACACGCAAGATCATCGAGCTGCTGCGGCTCGACTGTTTTCTGCATTCGTGAGCGAACCGCTTCGCTAAGGTCGATGCCGGCTCAGGCTTGGGCACGGCTCGCGGCGATTACGCGCGCAGGAATGGGCCAGCCTTGCGTTCGAGCAGCGCGACGAGTTCGGGCTGCATGAACGCGTAGCGGTCGGGGATATCGAGGCAGACGATCTTCCGGTGCTTCAGATGCGCACCGAATTGCGCCGACAGTCGCGCTTTGTGCGCGCGCTCCATCACGAACACGATGTCCGCCCAATCGAGCTGCTCGGCGGACAGCCGCACGTCCGCGTCGGGCGCGAGGCCCGCGGAGTCGGTTTCGACGCCCGGCCACGCGGCGAACACCGCTTCGGCCGTCGGGCTGCGCAGCCGGTTGCGGCTGCAGAGGAACAGAGCACGTGCCATGTCGCTTCGCGGCCGCCCGGAGGCCGGCTCAACCCTGCGGAATCGTGCCCGGCCGCACGTAGGCGAGCATGTGCGGCACGTAATCGGCCTTGCCGAGTTCGACGCCGTGATGGCGCAGGATCGCGTACGCGGCGATCGCGTGAAAGTAGAACTGCGGCAGCGCCCAGTCGCGCGCGTACTATTCGCCGGTCATGTCGAACGCGATCCCGTTCGGCATCTCGAGCGAGATCGGCAGCGCTGCGCCGCCATCGAGCGCATCCGGTGCGAGTTCGCCGAGAAAGGCGAGCGTGCCGGAGATGAGCGCCTGCGCATCGGCCGGCGAGCCGGGTTGCGCATCGGCATTCCAGCCCGCCTCGCGCAACGCGAGCAATGCCGCCGGCAGCGGTTCGCCGCGCAGCCGGTGCACCGGCTCCATCGCCTGGAAACACGAGAAGCGCACCTGCGCGGCGAGCGGACACATGTCGGGCGCGAGCCTCAGCGTCATCGCCGCGTCGGGTTCGTCACCGGCGGCCTGCCGGTGGGCGACGGCCTTGTCGAGCCACGCTGACTGGGCGCGCAGCATCTGGGCGTAGGTCGGAACGAGAAGTTGGGTCGGTGACACGCGTGCGCTCCTGTGCTGAGGGTTCGCGCCACACGATAGCAGCGTCGGCGCGAACCTGCATCCCGGCCGGGCGCAGACGGGCGCAAACGCATGCCGTTACGGCTTGCCGTGCCGCGCGAGGAACCGGTCGAACTGCGACGCGAACGTCTTGCCGTCGCGCGCGCCGAACGGCGCCGGCCCGCCGGTGTCGATGCCCGCGCTGCGCAACTGGTCCATCATCGCGCGCGTCGACAGGCGCTCCTCGATGTTCTCGCGGCTGAACCAGTTGCCGCGCGGGTCGAGCGCGTGCGCGCCCTTGTCGAGGACGGCGGCGGCCAGCGGGATGTCGGCGGTGATCACGAGGTCGCCGGGTTCCGCCAGCTCGACGATGCGCGCGTCGGCCACGTCGAAGCCGGCTGGCACCTGCACGGCCTTGATGAACGGCGACGGCGGCGTACGCAGAAACTGGTTCGCGACCAGCGTCACGTGGATTTCGGCGCGACGCGCGGCGCGAAACAGCATGTCCTTGATGACGGCGGGACATGCGTCGGCATCGACCAGTACTTGCATGGCGGGAGTGTCCAGTGGGCAGAAGCGCAAACGCCGATCATAGCGCACCGCCGACCGGCCATCAGCCGGCGAGATCCGTGCGAAGCGCGTCGACCGTCATCCATCGCGCGCCCCACGCCGCGGCGAGCCGCGCGCCCTGCCCGATTCGCACGGCCGCATCGTCGAAGTCGACGAACACGACGTGATCGGCCGCCGCGGGTCTGGCCGGCATCTCGCGCGTGCGGCCGTCGGACAGCACCCACAGCCAACGCTGCTTGCCGGGCTCGCGGCGAGCGGCGCGGGCAAGCAACTGCGCGGCGGTCGCGATACCGTCCGCGAGCGGCGTGCCGCCGCCGCCGTCGACCGGCTCGAGCCAGCGCGCGTTCCACCAGCGCGGTACGGCCGGGCCGAAGCGCCGCGCGGCGCCGTTGCCGCCGAAGCAGATCAACGCGGTTTCGACGCGTGCGCGCGCAGCCTGATCGAAATACGCGACGATCAGCCCCTTCGCGAGCGCGAGCCGCTCATGCGACAACATCGACGCCGAACAGTCGAGCACGAAGCAATGTAGCGCGTGCGGCGTGCCCGCGCGTTTCCCGTAGCGCAGATGATCGCGATGCAGCGGGCCGCCACGTTTCGCGGCGAGCGTCGCCGGCCACGCGACGGCCGTGCCGGCGCGCGCCGTGCCCGGCACGCGCGCGGCGGCGCCTGTCTGCCATCGAGGACCGCGAATCGCGTTCGCGGCGGCGCCGGCTCGATGGCTCAGCGTTTTTTTAGCGGCAGCGGCACCACGCTTTTCACGTCGCGCAGCCCGGTCGGTTCGGGCGGCAGGTAGCCCCAGTCGCCCTGCGATGCGGACGCGTCGGCCTCTGTGTCGTCGGTGCCGCCGTGTCGCTTGTCGGGCTGCCGTGGTGTATCCGAGCGCAAACGATCGTCGTGCTCACCACCTTGCTGCGACGGCGGCGGCCCCGCATGGCGCCGATGCCGCAGCACGGCTTCGGCCACGCGCGCCACATGCGACACCGTCACCGCGTCGGCCTGCTCCAGCGCGGCCAGCGCACGCGCGGCGCGCAGCATCACGAGATCGGCGCGCAACCCGTCGACGGCCGCGTCGATGCACAGCGCGCTGACGCGCGCATGGACCGCATCATCGAAATCCAGCGTCGCCAGCCGCGCACGCGCCGCATCAATCCGGTCCGCGAGTGCCCGCTGGGCCGCCGCGTGACGCGCGCGAAACGCATCCGGATCGAGATCGAACGCGAGACGCGCCTTCACGATCCGCTCGCGCTGGGCGGCGTCGAAGCAGTTCTCCAGCTCGACCATCAGCCCGAAGCGGTCGAGCAGTTGCGGACGCAACTCGCCTTCCTCGGGATTCATCGTGCCGACGAGCACGAAGCGCGCGTCGTGCGCATGCGACACGCCATCGCGCTCGACGATGTTCACGCCGCTCGCGGCGACGTCGAGCAGCGTATCGACGAGCCCGTCGGCGAGCAGGTTCACTTCGTCGACATACAACACGCCCCGATGCGCGCGCGCCAGCAGGCCCGGCCGGAAACGCACGCCGTTTTCGGCCAGCGCGTGCGCGAGATCGAGCGTGCCCGTCACCTGCTCGTCGCTTGCCGACAGCGGCAGCGTGACGAACTGCCCTTCCGGCAGCAGCTCCGCGAGGCCGCGCGCCGCGGTCGATTTCGCGGTGCCGCGCGGGCCGCTGACGAGCACGCCGCCGAGCGACGGGTCGATCGCGGCGAGCAGCAGCGCCTGCTGCAACGCGTCCTGCGCGACGAGCGCCGCAAACGGAAAAACCGCGCGGGCGCGGTGCGTCGTCGGATCGGTCATCGCCGTCCTCCTTCCTGACGTTGTTCGCTGGCGAGCCAGATCGCCTCGATCCGCTCGCGATAAGGGCCCGGCTGCTGCCACAGCCCGCGCTGCATCGCTTCGACGAAGCGCTCGCAGATGCCGTGCAGCGCGTTCGGGTTGTGCCGTTCGAGAAACGCGCGGGTGGCGTCGTCGAACAGGTACGCGTCGGCGACGAGCGCGTACTGGTGATCGGACAGCACGCGCGCGGTCGCGTCATAGCCGTACAGGTAATCGACGGTCGCGGCGAGTTCGGCCGCACCCTTGTAGCCGTGACGCTTCACGCCGTCGAGCCATTTCGGGTTGACGACGCGCGAGCGGATCACGCGCGCGATTTCCTCGCGCAGCGTGCGCATCTTCGGCGCGACCGGGTTCGCATGGTCGCCGTGATAGATACTCGGCTGCTGCCCGGACAGGTGCCGCACCGCCGCCGTCATTCCACCCTGGAACTGGTAGTAGTCGTTCGAATCGAGAATGTCGTGCTCGCGGCTGTCCTGGTTCTGCACGACGACGTCGATCGTCGCGAGCCGCTCGCCGAACACGTCGGGCGCGGCGTCGCCCGCACTGTTCTGCGCGTATGCATGGCCGCCCCATCGACGGTAGGCATCCGCGAGATCGGCGTCGGTCTGCCAGCGCCGCTGGTCGATCAGGTCCTGCAGGCCCGCGCCGTAGCTGCCCGGCCGCGCGCCGAACACGCGCCAGCCGGCGCGGCGGCGCGCTTCGTCGGGCGCCATGCCCTGCGCGACCCACTTCTCGCGTTCGCGCTCGATGCGCGCGCGGATCGGGTTCAGTTCCTCGGGCTCGTCGAGTGCGGCAACCGCCTGCACGGCCGCGTCGAACAGATGCATCAGGTTCGGGAATGCATCGCGGAAGAAACCGGACACGCGCAGCGTCACGTCGATGCGCGGCCGGTCGAATATCTCGATCGGCAAAATCTCGAAGTCGGTCACGCGGTGGCTGCCGTGCGCCCATTTCGGTCGCACGCCGAGCAGCGCGAACGCCTGCGCGATGTCGTCGCCGCCGGTGCGCATCGTGGCCGTTCCCCAGACCGACAGTCCGATCGCGCGCGGATAGTCGCCGTGATCCTGCAGATGGCGTTCGATCAGTTGCTGCGCGGATTTCAGCCCGAGCGACCACGCGGCCTGCGTCGGCACCGCGCGCGTGTCGACCGAGTAGAAATTGCGGCCCGTGGGCAGCACGTCGGGACGGCCGCGCGACGGCGAACCGCTCGGCCCCGGCGGCACGAAGCGGCCGTCGAGCCCGCGCAGCAACTGCCGCATTTCCTCGCCGCCGCACGCGTCGAGCGCAGGCAACAGCGTCGAACGCACGCGTTCGAGCACCGCGAGCGTATGCGGCCATTCGCCGGGCGGCGGCATGTCGAGGCCGGGATCCTCCGAAGCGGTTCCGCACACGACGTTGAGCCAATGCTGCGCCAGCCGTTCGAGCCGTTCGCGCGTATCGCCCGCATGCCGCCACGGCGACGCGTCGAGCGTTTGCAGCACGGCCGGCCGCGGCCCGGTCCACGGTGCGGCCCAGTCGGCCGAAAGCGGGTCGAAATCGCTGCCAAGCGCGAGATCGTGCGCGAGCGCGCCGATCAGGCCAGCCCGTTCGCCCTTGCCGTCACCGACCGGAAAACGTGCCAATGCGAGCAGCGTGTCGCGCCGCTGGCGCTCGACCGGCGACGCGCCGAACACGTGCAGCCCGTCGCGGATCTGCGCTTCCTTCAATTCGCACAGCCATGCATCGACGCGCGTGAGCAGCGCATCCTCGTCGCCCGCATCGCGCGGCGGCGACACGCTCAGTTCGTCATGCAGACGATGCTCGGCGATCGTCGCGAGGATCGTCTTGCGCAGCAGCTTCGCGCGTCGCGCATCGACCATCAGCGCTTCATAGTATTCGTCGACCTGCCGTTCGAGATCCTGCAGCGGGCCGTAGTTTTCCGCGCGCGTGAGCGGCGGCATCAGGTGATCGACGATCACCGCCTGCGCGCGGCGCTTCGCCTGGCTGCCCTCGCCCGGATCGTTGACGATGAACGGATACAGATGCGGCAGCGGCCCGAGCGTCAGGTCGGGCCAGCATGCGTCGGACAGCGCGACGCTCTTGCCCGGCAGCCATTCGAGGTTGCCGTGCTTGCCGAGATGGATGACCGCGTCGACGCGATACGCATCGCGCAGCCAGAAATAGAACGCGAGATACGCGTGCGGCGGCACGAGATCCGCATCGTGGTAGCTCGCGTAGTCGTTGTCGTCGCGCGAGCGCGACGGCTGGATGCCGACGAACACGTTGCCCGCGCGCCAGCCGGCGATCGTGAAGCGCTGCTGCCGCAGCGTCGGGTCCGCTTCGGGCGGCCCCCAGCGTTCGTTCAGCGCGTCGCGCACGGCCGCCGGCAGTCGCGCGAAGCGCGCGACGTAGTCGGCCAGCGCGTAACTCTGAAACGCGGGACGCAGCGTGCGCAAGGCGGGATCGTTGGTCACGCCTTCGGTGAGTTGCGCGATCAGCGCATCACCGTCAGACGGCAGATCGGCCACCGTGTAGCCCGCATCGCGCAGCGCCGCGAGCACGCGCAGCGCGGATGCCGGCGTGTCGAGCCCGACGCCGTTGCCGATCCGCCCTTCGCTTTGCGGATAGTTCGCGAGAATCAGCGCGATGCGCTTGTCGGCGTTATCCAGCGTGCGCAGCCGGCACCAGCCGCGCGCAAGCGCCGCGACGAACGCGATCCGCTCCGCATCCGGCTGGTAGCGCACGACGTCGACTTCAGTGTGCGGGCAACGATACGCGAGCCCCTTGAAGCTCACCGCGCGCGTGACGATGCGCCCATCGACTTCGGGCAGCGCGACATGCATCGCGATGTCGCGGGCGTGCAGCCCCTGGTTGTCGGCCACCCACGCGTCGCGATTGCCGCCGGACAGAATCACCTGCAGCACCGGCGCGTCGCCGGCCAGCACGTCGGGCTCGGCGCTGTCGATCGCGCCGGCCGCGAACGCGGTGGTGTTGAGCACGAGCGCGACGCCATGCGTGTCGCACAGCTGCGTGATGACCTCGCGGCTCACCGCGTCCTTCAGCGACGTCACCGCGATCGGCAGCGGATTCAATCCTTCGTCGATCAACGCATCGGCCAGCGCGTCGAACACGGCCGTGTTCGCGGCCTGCCAGTGCGCGCGATAGAACAGGATCGCGACGACCGGCGCGCCCGGCGTCCAGCGCGGCCGCCAGTCGTCGACGCTCGCACGGTCGCGCGCCGGGTGATACAGCGCGGCGGCCGGCAGCGGGCGCGGCGGTTCGGGCTCGTCGCCGAACCCGAGCGTGTGAAACGCGATACTGCGCAGCAGCGCGTCGGCGTTGTGCACGCCGCCTTCGCGCAGATAGCGCCACCACAGCCGGCACAGCTCGGCCTCGACCGTGCTCTTCGCGACGAGGTTCGGGTCCTCCTGCAGGTCGCCCGAGAACATCGCGAGCTGCTGCCCGCGCTTCGACGCGAGCGACACGGCCTGCTCGATCCCGTACGGCCAGTACGCTTCGCCGCCGAGATGATCGATCACGACCGTCTTCGCGTGACGCAGCACGTCGTCGACATAGAAATCGACCGACGCAGGCTGCCGCAGGAACGTGACGTTCGCGAGCCGCACGCTCGGGAACCCGGCCGGCAAGTGCGGCACGACGCTCGCGAGCAGCGACAGCGTCGTGTCGGCCGAACTCAGGATCACGATGTCGGCCGGCTGCTGGTCGATCCGGACGACGCCCTGCGTATCGTCGACGAAGCCGCCCGGCGTGGTGCGCAACAGATGCATCGTGCGTTACGCCTGCTGCGGCTCGGCCGCGCACGCGGCGTCGAACGCGCGTTGCAGCGCGGCCGCGTCGAGATCCTCGCCGATCAGCACGAAGCGGCTCGCGCGCGTTTCGCCGTCCTGCCAGCGGCGGTCGAAATAGCTGTCGAAGCGGCGGCCGACGCCCTGGATCACGAGCCGCATCGGCGCGCCGGGCAGCGCGGCGAAACCTTTCGCGCGATAGATCGTGTGCGCTTCGACCACCCGCTGCAATGCGGCGATCGTCGCTTCGCGCGTGCCGGCGTCGCCCGACACCACCACCGAATCGAAATCGTCGTGATGATGATCGTGATCGCCGTCGTCGGCCGAGCCGTGATGGTCGTGCCGCAGATGGATCGTGTCCTCCGACGCCGATTCGAGGCCGAGCAGCATCGCGAGATCGAGCTCGCCGCGCGTCGCACGCACGATCTTCACCTGCGGCGGGATTTCTTCGCGGATCGCGGTTTCGATCTGCGCGAACTCGGCGTCGCCGACGAGGTCGGCCTTGTTCACGATCACGAGATCGGCTGACGACAGTTGATCGGCGAACAGTTCGTGCAGCGGCGATTCGTGGTCGAGGTTCGGATCGGCGCGGCGCTGCGCGTCGACGGCCTGCGGGTTTTCCGCGAACTGGCCACTCGCGGCGGCCGGCCCGTCGACGACGGTCACGACCGCGTCGACCGTGAAGCTGTTGCGGATCGTCGGCCAGTTGAACGCCTGCACGAGCGGCTTCGGCAGCGCGAGGCCCGACGTCTCGATCAGCACGTGGTCGATGTCCGCGCGGCGCTCGACGAGTGCTTCCATCACCGGATAGAACTCTTCCTGCACGGTGCAGCACAGGCAGCCGTTCGCGAGTTCGTACAGCTGGCCCGGCGCTTCGCCCTGCGCGCCGTCGGCATCGTCGCAGCCGATGCCGCAGCCCTTGAGGATTTCGCCGTCGATGCCGAGCTCGCCGAATTCGTTGACGATCACCGCGATGCGGCGGCCTTCGGCGTGCTGCAGGATATGGCGCATCAGCGTCGTCTTGCCGCTGCCGAGAAAGCCCGTGACGATCGTGACGGGCAGCTTGCGTAGGGTCATGGTAGGTCCGGTGTCGAAGAGGGAATCAGGACGGGATCGTCGCGTCGGGGGCGGCGCGGCCATTCAGCGGGCGGTGCGCGGGAAGCTCGCCGCGTGATCCGCGCGGACAGTCGCACGGCGGGCGGAACAACGAATCGGACATGGTGCTTCCTTGCGAACGGTCGACATCGTGAATGCCAACACGGCTGCGGCCGTGGACGATGCGCCGCCTCCCCGCGGCGCTGAACCCCAACGTTTAGGCCGGTATCCGGGCTGACGAACACGCCGCTTCGCCTTCCCGGATGCGCGGCATCCAGTGGCGGTCGTCCGCATGCGCATGGCATGCGGCGAAGCGGCGCTGCGTGGCGCTTCTCGCGCGACGCGTTCGCTTACCGTTGCGGGGGCAGCACAGGTTGGCTCGACTGCGGTGCAGGCAGGCTCCCTGTTTCCCGTTTAACTGCGCGTGCCGGAGCGGCGCGCGCGAGCACCAAAACGCGTGCGAGTGTAGGCGGCGGGGCCGGGAGCGTCAAGGCGAGCGGCCCTCGGCGAACGCGAATGATTGTCGTTTTCAACTGATCGGGATAAACTTCGCCGACAACAACGCAAACCATCGCGCAACGGCAATGTGAGGCAATCACTCAGTCATCCTTAAATTTTCATGTCGAAACGACAGATATCCGGGCGGCGCTTTCCTGTGCTGGCCCTGTCGCTGTGCTCGCTCGCCGGCGTGGCCTCCTTCCCTGCGCCGGCGGCCGAGTTCGACGACGAACTGCCCGCGCTCGAGGTGCGCAGCCGCCGTCATCCGAACGATCCGCGCGCCGAAAGCGTGAGCACGGCAACCCGCACCGCGAGCGATCCGCGCGACGTCCCGCAAACCATCGACAGCGTCGCAGTCGACGAAACGCTGTCCTACGGCGGCCGCACGCTGGCCGACGCGCTGGCCGGCGTGCCGGGCGTGTCCAATACGTCGGATACGCGCTTCGATTCGTTCCGCATTCGCGGCTTTTCCGCCGCGGGCGACCTGTTGCTCGACGGCATGCGCGACGATGCGCAATACGTGCGCAGTCTCGGCAACATCGAACGCGTCGAAGTGCTGAAGGGGCCGGCGGCGGCGCTGTACGGGCGCGGCAGCGGCGGCGGCGTCATCAACCGGATCACCAAGCAGCCGTTGCCGGAAAACTTCGGCCATCTGTCGGCGGCGACCGGCAGTGATGGACGGCTCGGCGCATCGGTCGATCTCAACCGGATGCTGTCGAGCGCATGGAGCGTGCGGCTCAATGCCGGACGCGAACACGCCGGCAGCTTCCGCGACCACGTCGACGGCACGCGCCAGACCATCGCGCCGTCGATCAAATGGCGGGACGCGCGGCGCAGCTGGCTGCTGCAGTTCGAATACGACGCGTACCGACGCGTGCCCGATCGCGGCATCCCGGCGCCGGTCGCCGCGCTCGACGCGGCCGGCAAACCCGTTGCGTACTCACTGCCGTCCGAGCGGCGCGCGACCTTCTTCGGCGCGGCGGGACGCGACACCATCCGCGACCAGAACATGAACTGGCGCTCGGTCTTCACGCACGCGCTCGGCGGCGACTGGGAACTGCGTCATACGCTGGGCGTGCTGGATTTGCGCAGCACCTTCGACAATACCTACGTCACGCAAAGCTACGTCACGAAGCCGCGCGACTACCGGCGCGTGCAACGGGCACGCTACCTGCAAGACATGACGCATCTCAACGTGCAGACCGGCGTCGAACTCGGCGGCAAGGTCGCGACCGGACCGGCGCTGCATCATCTGCTGTTCGGCATCGAATACGGCTGGCAGAAACGCAGCCCGACGCTCTGGCAGGCCGACGCGACGCCGGTCCCGATCAGCGGACCGGATCGTTTCGCTCTGGCCGGTTCGGCGCCGCGCCCGTATGCGATGAACCGCCATCGCGTGAGCGACTACGCGATCTTCGCGCAGGACCGCATCGACCTCGGTCGAGCGTGGAAGTTGCTCGGCGGCCTGCGCGGCGAACGTTTCGACGTCGATTCGACCAACGTGCTGAACGATCTGCATTCGCGGCGCACGACGACGGCATGGAGCCCGCGGCTCGGCGTCGTGTGGTCGCCGGTCCGCGCGCACAGCGTGTATGCGTCGTACAGCAAGAGCTTCGCGCCGGTCGGCGGCGACCTGATCGGCATCACGCCGGACGCGCGCGGCAACGCCAACGATCTCGGCCCGCAATACAACCGCCAATACGAGATCGGCGTGAAAAGCGACTGGCGCGGCGGCGCGCTCACCACGACCCTCGCACTGTTTCAGCTCGATCTGTACAACCGCCGCGTCGCCGACCCGGTGCGGCCGGGCTTTTTCGACCTCACCGGCCTCGAACGCAATCGCGGCCTGGAACTGGGCGTCGCCGGCCGGCTCACGGGCGACTGGTTCGTCCGCGGCGGCATCGGCTGGCAACACGCGCGGGTGGTCGACGCCGAGCCGAAGTACGCGGGCAAGCGGTCGGCGGGCGTGTCCGGGGCGAACGGCAGCCTGTTCGTCAGCCATGCGCCGCTGCGCGGATTTTTCGCCGAACTCGGGCTGGTGTACGAAGGTGCGCGTTACGCCGATCGCGACAACCTGCTCGAACTACCCGCCTACGTTCGCTGGGACGGCAAGGCCGGCTATCGCACGCGCGACTTCGAGGTCACGCTGGCGGCCGTCAACCTGACCGATCGCGACTATTACGCGAATGCGACGGGCCTCGCGCAGATCATGCCCGGTGCGCCACGCACGTTCACGCTGACGGCGGCGTACAAGTTCTGACCGCGCGGGCCGCGCCGACGCCCCGCACGGCCGGCCCGCGGGGGACGGCGTCAAGACGAGCGGTCGTCGCGACCGGCGTTTCGGTCCGGATGCTCAGCCGGTTCGCGGCGACTGCTCCGCGATCGCTTCCTGCAGCGCTTGCACTGTATCGGGACGCCCGAAATACCAGCCCTGCGCGCCGATCGACAGCCCCGGGATGTCGAGCATCTGCGCCTGCTCACGGGTCTCGACGCCCTCAAAGACCACGCCGACCCCGAGCCGACGGGCAATCGCGAGGATCTCCGGAATGATCGAGGTGCCATCATGCTGCGGCGCGGCTGGCAGAAGCGAACGGTCGACCTTGATGTAGTCGATCGGAAGATGCTGCAACAGGCTCAGGCTGGAGTAGCCCGTGCCGAAATCGTCCATGTAGACGGGATGCCCGAGATCGCGCAATTGCCGAAGCGCCGGCACAATTTCCGGCAGTTCCACGGTCGACCGCTCGGTCAGTTCGAAGCCGACATGCTTGCGCGACAATCCGGCCGGCCAGCAACGGTCCAGCGTCGCCATCAGGCTGCCGTCCCGCAGTTCGTCAGCGCTGACGTTGATGGTCACGCGAAAGTCCGGCTCGCTGTCGAACAGCAGGCGCATCTCCCGCAGGACCGTGCGCACGACGAAGGCCGTGACGTCGGCGATCATGCCGGCGCGTTCGGCGTCGGCAATGAATACGTCGGGTGCGGCTGGCCCGTCGATCCAGCGGATCAGCGCCTCGGCGGAGACGATCCGCGATGACGCGCCCAGCGCGACGATCGGCTGATAGCGCAGGACAAATTGCCCGTTTGCCAGCGCTCGACGTATCTGCGCGGGAAGCGCCGTCCACCGTCGGTGCAGCATCAGCGCCCCGAGCCCCAGACAGCAGCCCGCCGCGCCACCGGCGATCCCCAGCAGCCAGGCGGCGTGCCGACTGGCGTTTGCCAGTGCTTGCGGTGTCACGACGACGATCGTGCACACCGGCACGCGGGCCGAGCAGAATGATTTGCCGTCCCGAAACCCCGGCACCTGGCTGGCATCGACGTACGCCGGGACGCCGCGCGCGTCGAGCCCGATGACGAGCGCGGTTGGGTGGCCTTTGAGCCCGATCACGTAGTGCAGACCTGACGGCGGCAGTACCCTGAATGCGTCCAGATCCATCAGCAGGTTCGCCCTCCTTCCCGCGACCACGAGCCCCAGCGTGTCGGGGCTCGACAACAACGGCACGGTCCAGAAGGCCGACATCGCGTCGGTCAGCCGGAATGGCTGTCGCTTCGGAGAAAAGGGCCTGGGCAGCATGCCCAGCATCGTCGTGCAAAGCAGATCGGTGCCCGACAGGCGTCCGACGTCCTTGACGTACTTCGACTGCACGGAAGCCGATCGCAACAGGCGCAGGTCTCGCGGCGAGCAGTCCGCGTACGGGGAGGCATCCACGTCGGCAAGCGTCCTGGCCGCCGAATCGAACACAAGGTCGATCTGCTGCACGACTTGCGCCCCCAGCCCCGCAACCGATTGCGCCAGCACGGTCTTCGTAACAAGCGGCCAGGCTTTCAGCGCCAGTCCTGCCGAAACGACCAGCATGCCGATCGCGAGTGCATAACCGGCCCCACTGGAGGTTGTCCATCTGCGTACGTTCGCCATAGGCGCGGCACTTCGCGATGTAGTGGCCATCGCCCTGCAGGTCCGGCAGAGCGAGCCGATTTTGGTATGGGTCTCGTCAGCTTCGTGCGACTGGCAGCCCGAAGCCGGCGCCTTGCTTACGATGTCGACCAGATGATTGCACACCAATATTGCGGGTACGCAATGCTTCTTCCCCGGATTGAGTCCCGGACGGATGCGGGCGCGGTTCGCCGGCCTCGCGCCCGACGCACGCTGTGCTATCGTATGCGCCGCGTTCGGTGCTCGCATGCGCATTCCGCGCATGCAGTTAAACGGGAAACAGGAGGCGGACATCCGCCCGGCCTGTGCTGTCCCCGCAACGGTACGCCGCCCGCGCAACGCGCTTTCCCGCGCGTGCGCCCAGGCCGCCCGCGATGCCACTGCCCTTCGACGGGCGGGAAGGCTGCGGCCTGGCAAGCGGCCAGCCCGGATACCGGCCGACGCAAGGGGCGAGCGCGATGCTCGCCGAACGCCCGATCCGCGGGGAACGGATGGGGTGCGCATTCCACCCGCGTTCGCGCGGGTTTCGCCCGATCCGACATGCACTGCCTGCCCGCCGGCCGCCGATGCGCCGCCCGCCTTCCCTGTTCCACTGTTTCGACACGGTGCGCGCCGTGCCGCGCGCGATGAGCCGCGCGTGGCTGATCGGCGCCGGCCCCGGCGACGCCGACCTGCTGACGCTCAGGGCCGTGCGCGCGATCGGCGCGGCCGACGTGCTGCTCGTCGACGATCTCGTGAACCCCGAGGTGCTGCGCCATGCGCGCGCCGATGCGCTGATCGAGCACGTCGGCAAGCGTGGCGGCCATGCGTCGACGCCGCAGGCGGCGATCGTGGCCGCGATGCTCGCGCACCTGCGCGCGGGCCGCAGCGTCGCGCGGCTCAAGGGCGGCGATCCGTTCGTGTTCGGCCGCGGCGGCGAGGAGCTGATCGCGCTCGGTGCGGCGGGTTGTCCGGTGGAAGTCGTCAACGGGATCACCGCGGGCATCGCCGCGCCGGCCGCGCTCGGCATCCCGGTCACGCACCGCGGCGACGCGCAAGGCGTGATCTTCGTCACGGGCCACGGCGCGGGGGCCGACGAGCCCGACTGGCGCGCACTCGCGGCCACCCGCATGACGATCGTGGTCTACATGGGCATCCGCCGGCTCGACGCGATTGCCGCGGCGTTGCGCGACGGCGGGCTGCCAGCCGACACGCCGTGCGCGGCGATCGAGAACGCGACGCGCCCCGAACAGCGCCACGTCGTCGCGACGCTCGATACGCTCGTCGATCGCATCGCGGAAACCGGTATCGGCTCGCCGGCGATCGTCGTGATCGGCCGCGTCGCGGCGCTCGCCGACGATCCGGCGGTGCGTGCGGCGCTCGGCGGCCACGCATGATGCGCGTCGCGCTCGGTGTCGGTTTCCGCGCGGGCGTCACGGCCGCGCAACTCGATGCCGCGATCCGCGCCGCGCTCGCGTGCTACCCGGCCGCCGAACCGGCGCTCGTCGCGACGCTCGCCGACAAGGCGCGCGCCCGTGCGCTGCGCACGCTGTGCGCGCGCCGCGGCTGGCCGCTCGTCGCGTTCGACGCGGCGCAACTCGCGAGCCGCCCGGAACTGGCCGCGAGCGGTCCGTCCGGCGCCGCGCTCGCCCGCTTCGGCATCGCGGGCGTAGCCGAGCCGTGCGCGCAGCTCGCCGCGCCGCACGGCCGGCTGCTCGGCCCCAAATCCATCCGGGACGGCGTGACGGTCGCGCTCGCCGGCCCGCTTTGAACCCATTGTTTCGCTTTCGACAGGACGACTCCCGATGAAGACCGATTCCGAATCCCATCAGCGGATGGCCGAACGCCGCCGCGCCGGCCATGAAAAGAAACAGGCCGCCGCCACCCAGGAAAAGGGCCTGCTGATCGTCCACACCGGCAACGGCAAGGGCAAGAGCACGGCCGCGTTCGGGATGGCCGTGCGCGTGCTCGGCCACGGGATGCGGCTCGGTGTCGTGCAGTTCATCAAGGGCGCGCTGCATACGTCCGAGCGCGACTTCCTCGGCGCGGTCGCGGAGTGCGATTTCGTGACGATGGGCGACGGCTATACGTGGAACACGCAAAACCGCGACGCCGACATCGCGACCGCGCGCAAGGGCTGGGACGAGGCGCGCCGGATGATCGAAAGCGGCGATTACCGGATGGTGATCCTCGACGAGCTGAACACCGTGCTGAAGTACGAATACCTGCCGCTCGACGAAGTGCTCGCGACGCTCACGGCTCGACCGGAGTTGGTGCACGTCGTCGTCACCGGGCGGCACGCGCCCGATGCGCTGATCGATGCGGCCGATCTCGTCACCGAAATGCGGCTCGTCAAGCATCCGTACAAGGAGCAAGGCGTGAAGGCGCAGCGCGGCGTGGAGTTCTGAGCATGCCGGCCTGCCCCGCGCTGTTCGTCAGCGCGCCCGCGTCCGGACAGGGCAAGACGTCGGTGACGGCCGGCCTCGCGCGGTTGCACCGCCGGCTCGGCCGTCGCGTGCGCGTGTTCAAGACCGGGCCGGATTTTCTCGATCCGATGCTGCTCGAACGCGCGAGCGGCGCACCCGTGCATGCGCTCGATCTCGGGATGGTCGGCGAGGCCGGTTGCCGCGCGCTGCTCGCCGACGCCGCGCACGACGCGGACCTGATCCTGATCGAAGGCGTGATGGGGCTATTCGACGGCACGCCGAGCAGCGCCGATCTCGCGGCCGCGTTCGGCGTGCCGGTCGTCGCGGTGATTTCGGCGAAGGCGATGGCGCAGACGTTCGCGGCGATCGCGTTCGGGCTCGCGCGGTTCCGGCCCGAGGTGCCGTTTCACGGCGTGCTGGCGAACCGCGTCGGCTCGGCACGGCACGCGGAATTGCTGCAACAGGCGTTGCCCGACGACCTGCGCTGGCTCGGGCACGTGCCGGCCGATGCAGACATCGCGTTGCCGGAGCGGCATCTCGGGCTGCATCAGCCGGCCGATATCGACGATCTCGATGCACGGCTCGAGCGCGCGGCCGATGTGCTCGCGCAAACCGCGCTTGTCGAGTTGCCGGCTGCCGTCACGTTCGCGGAACCGGACGTGGCCGCGCCGCTGCCGCGCGCGCTGGCCGGCAAGCGGATCGCGGTGGCGCGCGATGCGGCGTTTTCGTTCATCTATCCGGCCAATCTCGCGTTGCTGGATACGCTCGGTGCCGAGCCGCGGTTCTTCTCGCCGCTCGCCGACGAACCCGTGCCCGACGATTGCGATGCATTGTTTTTGCCGGGCGGCTATCCGGAACTGCACGCGGCGACGCTTGCCGGGAATGCCCTGACCGCACGAACGATTCGCGCGCATGCGGCAGCCGGCCGGCCGATCGTCGCGGAATGCGGGGGGATGGTGTACCTGTGCGAATCGCTGACCGACGTGGACGGCTCGACGACGCCGATGCTCGGCCTGCTGCCCGGGCATGCGACGATGCAGCGCCGGTTCGCGGCGCTCGGCATGCAGCAGCTCGATACGCGCACCGGGCCGATGCGCGGCCATACGTTTCATTATTCGCGGCTGGATACGGCGCTGGCGCCGGTCGCGACCGCGGCCCGGCCCGATGGCGAGGCTGGCAGCGGCGAAGCCGTTTATCGCGCGGGTGCGATCGTCGCGACGTACATGCACATGTACTGGCCGTCGAATCCGGATGCGGTCGTGGCGCTGTTCGGTGGGGAAGCATTCGAGACATGATCGGCCGGCCTTCGGCGGTACGACGCCAACGCTCTTCAGGATTCGGGACAGGAAGCGTGTGACCAGGCGTGACCGGCCTTGACCGCAACGCGTTGCGCCCGCATGCGAGCCAGGAAGGTTTCTCCGTCGAACGTCTTGGGATGACCGGAGGCCTCCCCGGCGTCCAGCGCGTCATGCAACACGCGCACCTGTGCGTTGCATGATTCGGGCGGCCGCCATCTCGCTCGCATGGTGTCGCTATCGGAACATCGCTCCGACAGCCCGCCGGCGTCGACGTACTCGACAACGTGATCGTCTGGAGAAACAGGCGCTTTTCTCGACATGATTCACTTCGTTTGAGCACGATGGGCATATATCAAGGCCAGGTACATGTCGTCTGTCATGACTGGGAGCGGATTGTGAATGCCCGGCCCCAACCTCGCACCGCATCCTCCATCACACCAGAAACGCCTCGGCCAACTTCACCCAGTACGACGCGCCAGTCGGCAGCACCGCATCGTTGAAGTCGTAGCCGGGGTTATGCACCATGCAGCCGCCCTCCCCGTCGCCGTTGCCGATGATCAGATAGCAGCCCGGCCGTTTCTCGAGCAGGAACGCGAAATCCTCGCTGCCGGTGAGCGGCACCATCCCGTCGATCAGATTGGCTTCGCCGCCCCATTCGCGTGCGACGCCGCGCGCGAACGCCGTCATCTCCGCATCGTTCACGAGCACCGGATAGCGGCGCTGGTAGTCGATCGTCGCGGTCGCGCCGAACACGGCCGCCTGCGCATGGACGACCTCCTTGATGCGCGTTTCGAGCAGGTCGCGCACGTCGGGCTTCAGCGCGCGCACCGACAGGCGCATCTGCGCGCGATCGGGAATCACGTTCGGCGCGTCGCCCGCGTGGATCGCGCCGACCGTGATGATCGCCATGTCGAGCGGCGACACGTTGCGCGACACGATCGTCTGCAACGCCAGCACGATCTGCGCGCACACGACCACCGGATCGATCGCCCGGTGCGGCACCGCGCCGTGGCCGCCGCGGCCCTGCACGTCGATGACGACGGTATCCGACGACGCCATGAACGGCCCCGGCAGGAAACCGAACTTGCCGGTCGGGAAGCCCGGCATGTTGTGCATCGCGAAGATCGCGTCACACGGAAATTGCTCGAACAGCCCTTCGTCGAGCATCTTCTTCGCACCGCCGAGCCCTTCCTCGGCCGGCTGGAAAATCAGGTTCAGCGTGCCCGAGAAGCGGCGTTCGCGCGCGAGGTGCTTCGCGGCCGCGAGCAGCATCGCCGTGTGACCGTCGTGGCCGCACGCGTGCATCTTGCCCGCGATCGTGCTCTGGTACGGCAGGCCCGTCGCTTCGTGGATCGGCAGCGCGTCCATGTCGGCGCGCAGGCCGAGGCGCTGCGCGCCATCGCCCACTTTCAACTGCGCGACGACGCCGGTGCCGCCGAGCCCGCGATGCACGGCGTAGCCCCACGACTGCAACTGCTCGGCGACGAGCTCGCTCGTCGCGAATTCCTCGAAACCCAGTTCGGGATGCGCATGGATGCGGTGCCGGATCTCGATCATTTCGTCGGCGAGGCCTGCGGGGATCACGCTGTGCGTCACGGTGTCGTCTCCTGTTGTGCAGTGGGGAATGTGCAGGCAAGGATAGTGCGTCGAGCAGCAACCGGACAGACAGAAAGTCGTCGTGGCGGCAACCACTGATTGCCGGTCGGATCGCGCACGCAGGGGTCGAAGCGTGGCCCTCGCGAGCGCTATGCCGTCCGGACGACTGCCGCTGGCGATCGGCACGCACGACACTGTGTGTTCAGGTTCGAATTTTCATGCGGAGGGGATCGTTGGGTGTCGCTCAACAATCTGGAATAATCCATTTACATCAAATGGTTGGGAACGTTTGTTCATTTTTTGACGAATGTACATTTTTTGTGTACGCTGACAAAACAGTGAACAAGCGATCCTCCGTGATGCCCGCAAACGCTCCTCTTCCGATATCGGAACAGCACGTGCTCGATGAGGCCTGTGCCGCGTTCGCGCGCGCGAGCCGGCGCTTCGCTGCGCGGCCCGTGCGCGTGCCGGCGACGTACCGGGCGCGCGCCGACGCAATGATCCGCTTCGACATCGCCGGGCAGACTATCGAGATGCCGGCGGCCGTGAGCATCGGCGTCGAATCGCTGCAGGGCGCGCTCGCGGCGCTGCGTCGCCGCGGCGGCACGCCGGCGCCGGGCGAGCGGCCGCTGATGCTGGTCGCGCCTTATTTTTCCGCCGAACTGGCCGCCCGCCTGATCGAGCACGACATCCCGTTTCTCGATACCGCCGGCAATGCGAGCCTGATCCAGCCGGGGGCCACCGTGATGATCGCCGGTCGGCCGAAACCTGCCCGCACGCCGCGCCGTCAGGCGTCACGCGCGACCACGCCGAAGGGGCTCGCCGTGATGTTCGCACTCGCGACGCAGTCGGGCCTCGTCGCGCAGCCGTATCGGGGGATTGCCGCCGCGTCGGGCGTCGCGCTCGGCACGGTCAACCTTGCGATGGACGATCTGATCGCGCGCGGCCTCGTCGCGCAACGGCGCAACGGCGAGCGCCTGATTCCCGACTGGCCGCGCTTCGTACAGGAGTGGGTCGCGCTCTACCCGAGCCGCCTGCGCGCGAAGTTGCCGGCCCGGCGGTTTGCCGCGATCTCGCCAGACTGGTGGCGCGACTTCGATTTCGCGTCCTTCGATGCGCAACTCGGCGGCGAACCCGCGGCCGATCTGCTGACTCACGATCTGAAGCCGGCCACGATCACCATCTATACGCACGGCGCCGTGCCGAACCGCCTGCTGCTGCAAGGCCGCATGCGTCCGGACGAACGTGGCGACGTCGAAATCCTCGAAGCGTTCTGGCCGCGCTCGCCGGCGCTCGACTGGCGCGAGCAGGATGTGCCGCTCGTGCCGCCGCTTCTGATCTATGCGGATCTCGTCTCGTCCGGAGACAGCCGCAACCTTGCCGCCGCCGCGCAGCTCCATGACCGATACCTCGCCCACCCGCCCGCTTGAAATCGATGCGAGCCGGCCGCTCGAGCCGGCGGCGGTCGCGCTGCTGCAAGCGGTCGGCGCGGCCTGCGCGCATCTCGACGCGGCCTTCGTCGTGGCCGGTGCGACCGCGCGCGACATTCTGATGTGGCACGTGCACGGCATCCGTCCGGTGCGTGCGACGCGGGATGTCGACGTTGCCGTATGCGCGGTGAGCTGGCCGTTTCACGCGCAGCTCGTCGATGCGCTCGTCGCGACCGGACAATTCGCGCACGCGCCGAAGCATCAGCAGAAGCTGCTGTTCGACAGCGGCACGCCGGGTTTTCGCACCGAACTCGATCTCGTGCCGTTCGGGCCGCTCGAAACGCCGCCCGGGGAAATCGCGTGGCCGCCCGGCGGCGAGTTCGTGCTGAACGTGCTGGGTTTCCAGGAGGCGGTCGATACGGCACTGCCCGTGTCGGTCGGCGCGGGCGTCGTGGTGCCGGTGGCCAGCCTGCCGGCGCTCGTGCTGCTGAAGCTGCTTGCGTGGAAGGACCGGCGCGCGCGCCAGAACAGCGACGCGTACGACCTGCTGTTCCTGCTCACGCATTTTCACGACGCGGGTAATCGCGAGCGCATCTGGGACGTCGCGCCCGATCTGGTGGAACGACATGGTTTCCAGCCGGAGCTGGCGGCGGCGGCGTTGCTGGCGCGCGATGCGAAACGGATTGCGTTGCCGCATACGCGCGACGCCATTCACGCGCTGCTAGCCGACGAAACGATGTACGCGATGCTCGGGCAGGACCTGCTGGCACGTGCGTTCGCGCTGTTGCCGGGTGAGTTCGACGACGACGCGGACCGGTATCTCGACGCGTTCCGTGACGCCTTTCTTGCCGGCCCACCCGCCCGCCGCGTGTGACGTGACGCAGCCCGGCAAGCGGACGACGCTGCCGCGCGTCGGGGTCAAGCCACCCAGTCTTCGACGGGCAACCCCGCGACACGACTGAATTCGCGGCCGTTGTTCGTGACCAGCACCGCGCCGGCCGCGATCGCGTGTCCGGCGATCGACGCATCGTTCGCGCCGATCGGCGTGCCGCGTAGGGCGAGATCCGCCCGAATCGCGGCGGTGGCGTCGACTGCCGCCGAATCCCACGACAGCACGCCATCCAACCGCGAAACGAAGGCCGTCACGAGTTCCGCATGCTTCGGCGACGCTTTCTTGCCCACCGCGCCAAAGCGCATCTCGGCGTAGGTCACGGCCGACACGACGATCCGGTGCTGTGCGTTGACGCACGACTGCAACCGCGACAGCACCACGGGCGGCCGCTCGCGCATGATGAACGAACAGATATTCGTATCGAGCATGTAGAGCGTGGTCACCGGTTGGACTCCGACGGCGCGTCGGCATCGCCGGACAGGTCGAAGCGACCGGACTCGATGACGGCCGGGCGTTCGGCCAGGAAATCGGCATCGGCCAGCGGTTCGTTCGCGAACGACAGCCACGTGGGACGTACCGGCCGCAACAGCAGCGTGTCGCCCTCGCGGCGGATCTCGAGTTCCGTGACACCCTCGAACTCCATGTCCTTCGGGATGCGGATTGCCTGGTTACGGGCGTTCTTGAAAATGGAAACAGTGCGCATGAGCCACTCCATGGGAGTACGATGCGCCCATTCTAAACATATGCTGGCATATGTCAATTTGTCGGGACGCGCATTCGCGGTTGCGTCCCACGTTGTCGCGGATGTCTGATTCATGCTGCCGGCCTGTCGTCGATGAGAGGAGCGATCCATTCTTCACGACGCAGGCCGCGCGGTCCATATACCGGACGGCCGATGCATGCGCATCGCCAGGCTACGCAGGCCGTCGCACCGACGCCGCGCGCCCGCCTCGTCACGGCAACCGGAAAGTGTCAAAGAACGTATCGCGCTCGATCACCGTGAGCGCCGCGCGCTTGTGCGGGAAATCGAATTCCTTCAGCGTGTAGAACCCGAGCCGATGCATGTACGCGATATGCCGCACGTGATCGACGCGCGGCTCGCCGACGAGCCGCTGCGTACGCGGTTCGTCGACGAACATGTAGTGCAGCACCCCGCTCCACCACGCATGCAGCTTGCCGGCGCTCTGGAACCGCGAGTCGCCGATCAGCAGGTGCAGCCCGCGATCGTAGTCGTGCGCGTCGTAGAACGGCGCGAGGCGGTCCTCCTTCGCCCAGTAGAACTCGAAATAGCCGAACGGCGTGTCGTCGAAATAGCCGATCATCGGGTGCATGTGCGGATCGGCCAGCCGTTCGGCGAGATACGCCGCATGCTCGTCGCGCGTGCCGCGCTGGTCCCAGAAATGCGCGACGCGGTCGAGGTTCATCCAGCCGCTGAACAGGTCCGCGTGCGCGTCGATGTCGACGGTGCGCAGGCTGAACGTCATCCCGACCTGCGGCATCGCGCGCGCATAGATCTCGCCGGCCGGCGACGGCGGCCGCACCGGATGCCGGTGGCCGTTCGTGATCGCGTAGCGCAGCGGCATCCCGCCCGACGCAGGCGCCTTCAGCCACGGCCGCGGGTTCTGCCAGAACGTCGTGCGCGACACGGTGAGCCGCAGCGCGTCGCCCGCGACCTGCGCGCCGTCGATCACGCCTTCGCGCACCGCCCGCGCGACGTACGAGGCCACGGCCGCCGCATCGGCGCCGCCGAGCGGCACCGTGATCGTCGCCGCGTCGTGCCGCGTGTCGGTGTTGAACAGCGCCACTAACGTCGGGAGCAGCGCGTCGGGCGCGTCGTCGGGCCGCCATGCGTCGAGCGCATGCTCGACGACCGCCGCCGCCTGCCCGTGCGCGGCGCCGTCGAGTGCGGCGGCCACTTCACCTTCGACGGCGTCGGCGGCGCCGGCCGGTTTCGTCAGCGTGTCTTGCATCACAATGCTCCCGCGTCGTGGCGATCGGCGAGCACATGCAGCCCGCGCTCGAGCGCCGGAAACAGGCTGCGCTGGAAGTTGTTCCAGCGCAGTTCGAGAATCGTGTCGTCCGGCGCGATCGGCGTGTCGAGCACGTCGCAGATCACCTCGCCGGAATCGATACCGTTGTCGACGTAGTGGAACGACGCGCCCGTCATCGTCACGGGTTCGATGGACGACGTCGCGCCGGTGGCCCAGTCGACCCGTTCGCCGCGCGCGCCGTGCAGCGCGTCGAGCGTCGCCCACGCGCCGCGCCGCTGGTACGGCGAATCGTCGGCGGTGATGCCCGGGTGGATGTTCGCGATGCGCCGGTGAAAGCGCGCGCCCGGCCGCACGAGTTCGTCGAGGATCACGAGCAGCCCGTCGAGCACGACGACGTCGGCGTCGAGTTCGAGCAGGCGCTCGAGCAGGCGGCGCTCGAACGCCTGTTTGCCGGCCACGCGCTCGCGCGCGTCGCGCGGCAGCCGCCGGTACGTCGACGGGATCGAACAGAACAGCTCGTCGACCGGCCGGCCCTGCACCGTCAGCCCTTCCGGCAGGATCCACGGGCGGCCCGGCGTGCGCGCGAAGCCGTAATCGGCCACTTTCGCGCGGTCGGCCGGCGAGCTTTCGTCGTCGTCGACGATCACGCCCTGGAGCGTGTAGCGTTCGCCGAGCGGCGAATCGTTCAGGCGCTCGACGAGGAATTCGAGCGGCGCCTTCATGTAGCGCGTGCCGCCGCGATAAGCGACCGGCTGGCCGGCGCGATCGGCCGCGCCGTTGCGCAGCGACTGGATGTAGACGAGATTTTTCTTCGGCATGGAGGCGTCGTGGAAAAAAGCGGACGAAGGCGCCGCGGCCGGCCTGCCCCGGCTACGAAGGCCGGCCGGCGAGCCGCGGCGCGCGACGTCACCAGTTGTATTTCGCGGTGGCGATCACCGTGCGGTCGGTCCCGAAGATGCAGACGTTGTTCGACTGGCAACCGCTGATGTAATGGCGGTTGAACAGGTTCGTCCCGTTCACCGCGAAGCGCCAGTTGCGCATGTCGTAATGCAGGCCCGCGTCGAACAGCGTGACGCTCGATACCGTCAGCGAGTTGTCGGCCGCACCGGCCGACGCGCTCTGGTAGCGAATGCCGCCGCCGAGGCCGAAGCCGGCGAGCGGCCCCGTGTACCAGGTCCAGTCGGTCCACAGCGACGCCATCTGGCGCGGACGCGGAATGTCGACCGGCCAGTTGTTCAGCGAAACGTCGTTGGCCTGCACGTTCTTCACGTCCTGATAGACGTACGACGCGATCACCGACAGGTTGCGCGTGACCTTGCCGGTCGCGCTCAACTCGATCCCGCGCGAACGCACTTCGCCCGTCTGCACCGACTTCGTGCCGGTCGGGTCCTGGCTCGGCAGCGCCGACGTGAGCACGTTGGTCTGGTTGATCTGGTAGATCGCCGCGTTCAGCATCAGGTTCTTGCCGGGCGGCTGCCAGCGCAGGCCGGCTTCGATCTGCTTGCCGCGCGTGGGCTGCGGCAGTCCGCCGCCGACCAGGTTCACGCCGATCAGCGGATTGAACGACGTCGCGTAGCTGACGTACGGCGACAGCCCGTAGTCGCCCTGGTACGTGAGGCCGACGCGGCCCGTGAACGCCGTCACGTCGGCCTTCGTCGACGTGCCGGCCGCGCGGTCGTCCTGCCGCATGTTGACCCAGTCCTCGCGGCCGCCGAGCGTCAGCGTCCAGCGGTTCCACTTGATCTGGTCCTGCGCGTACAGGCCGAACGTGTTCAGCGTCGTGTACGTGTTGGTGCGGAACGTCGCGTCGGGCGTGAACACCGCCGTCGTGACCGGCTGGTACACCGGGTTGTAGATGTTCAGCGGCGGTGCGGCGGCGAGCCACTCGCTGTCGGTCGCGGTCTGCCGGTTGTACTGGAAGCCGAGCAGCAGCGTGTGCTGCAGCGGGCCCGTCGCGAAGCGGCCCTCGAGGTTGTTGTCGATGTCGAAGCGGCTGTAGTTCATCTGGAACACGCCGGCCCAGCGCGACACGTCGGTCGTGCTGCCGTCGACGAAGCCGTTGCCGAACACCGAGCCGTTGTCGAGCGACAGGTGCATCAGCCGCGTATTCTGGCGGAACGTCCAGGCCGGCGTCAGGTTGCGCTCGAACTGGTAGCCGACCGACCACTGCTTCTTGCGGTAGTAGTTGAAGCTGCCGTCGCCTTCGTAGATGTCCTTGTTGATCTGGCCGTTCGGGTTCGGCAGCACCGTGCCCTGCGCGGGCAGGAAGTTCGACGAGATGTCGCCCCAGTCCTGCAGGTAGGTCGCGGACAGCGTCAGCGACGTATCCGCGTCCGGGCGCCAGCGGAACGACGGCGCGAGCGCGACGCGCTGGTCGTTGTTCGGGCCCGTCATGGCGTTGCCGTCGCGCGCGACGCCGACGAAGCGGTACGCATACTTGCCGTCCGGATCGAGCTTGTCGCCGACGTCGATCATGAACTGCTTGCGCGCGTAGTTGCCGATCTGCACGCCGGCTTCGCGCACGCGCTCGCCGTCGGCGAGCTTGGTGTGCACGTCGATGATCGCGCCCGGATCGCCCGCGCCGTACAGCACCGAGGTCGGCCCGCGCAGCACGCTGATGCTGTCGATCATGTACGGGTCGACGCGCCAGCTCGCGAGGTTGATCGTGTTCGGCACCTGCAGTCCGTTCACGTAGGCGGTCGGCGTGAAGCCGCGCAGCGCAGCGTACCAGTCGGAGCGGTTGTCCGACCCGTACGACGAGAAGCCCGGCACGTAGCGCAGCGCCGCGTTCACGTCGGTGGCGCCGGTCATCTCGATCTGCTGCGCGGTGACGACGTTGATCGTCTGCGGGATCTCGTTGAGCGGCGTGTCGGTCTTGGTGCCGGTCGTGCTGCGCTTCGCGACGAGTCCGACCGTGCCGTCGCCGGCCGAGGCCGCGTTGACGGTGATCGCCGGCAGCGTGCCGTTCTGCGCGGTGCTCGACGTTGACGTCGTCGCGCCGCTTTGCGCACTGCTGGCCGACGCCGCGGCGCCCGCGTTCACGGCCGGCGCCGTCTGCGCGTACGCGTGCCCTGCCGCCGCCGTACCGAACGCGACGCTTGCCGCGGCTGCGATCGCACGCAAACGCGTGCCTGTTGCCCACTCCATCTTCTTCTGCTCCACTTTTTTCATGCGGTCTCCGACCGCGCCTTTGTCAAAGAGCGAAAGCCATCCGGCCCGCGCTCACCCCGTTGTTCGGTCGTTTTTCGTGCGTGGCCCGCGCCGCGCCTTCGTCGTGCGCGGGTGCGATCCCGTCCTCGAGCGACGCGCAGATCTCGTCGGCGCGGCGCGCCAGTACCGACAGCAGCGTGTCGGACAGGCCGTGGCTGTCTTCGCAGCAGCCTTGCAGGTAGATGCGCGGCGCGAAGTGCTCGGGCGTCGCGAGCAGGTAGTCGCGCGTGACGTCGCCGCGCGTGAGCGCATCGCCCAGGTGCGGCGCGAGCCCTTCGAGCAGCGCCGAATGCGTGTCGCGGCGGTAGCCGGTCGCGAGCACGAGTGCGTCGAAACGCTCGACGCGCGTGGCGCCGCTCATCCGGTCGCGCAGCGTCAGCTCGATGCGGCCGTCGGCGGTGCGCACCGCGGCCTCGATCGCGCTGTTCGCGAGCAGCGCATGACGCGGCGTGCCGTCGATGCGCTGCAGATAGAGCATTTCGTAGATCTGCTCGATCAGCGGCCGGTCGACCACCGCGTAGTTCGTGTCGCGATAGCGCTCGAGCAGCGCGCGGCGCGCGTCGTGCGGCTGCGCATAGACGACGTCGGTGAATTCGGGGCTGAAGATTTCGTTGACGAACGGGCTGTCGTCGGCCGGCTTCAGCGCGCCCGCGCGCATCACGAGGCTCGCGTCGACGTGCGGGAAGCGGCGCGCGAGGTCGATGAACACCTCGGCCGCGCTTTGCCCCGCGCCGATCACCGCGACGCGGCGGCGCTCGCCGTCGGGCGACGCGACGAGCCGGTCGATGTCGGCCAAATACGTCGACGAATGGATCACGCGGTCGCGGCCGAGCGCGGCGAACGCATCGGGAATCGCCGGCGTGCCGCCGACGCCCACCGACAGCGCGCGCGTGACGCGCTGGCGCTCGTGGCCGGCCGCGTCGCGCGACAGCACGCGCAGCGCGTCGATCTTCGCGCCGTCGCCGCGCACGGGTTCGATCCCGAGCACGGTCTCGCTGTAATGGACGCGATCGTCGAACGCGTCGGCCACCCAGCTCAGGTAGTCGTGGAATTCGACACGGGTCGGATAGAAGTTCTTCAGGTTGATGAATTCGTTCAGCCGGCCGCGTTCGAACAGGTAGTTGATGAACGTGTAGCGGCTTTTCGGATCGCGCATCGTCACGAGATCCTTCAGAAACGAGATCTGCATCCGGCAGTCGTCGAGCAGCATCCCGCGATGCCAGCCGAACTCCGGCTGGCGCTCGATGAAGCAATGGGCGAGCGTGTGCGCGCCGCCGCGCTCCGCGAGGCGCACGGCCAGCGCCAGATTCGACGGCCCGAAGCCGACGCCGATCAGGTCGAATACGGTTTCTCTCTGCATGTCTCAGCTCCCTTTATCGGTGAATCCGGCCCGTCAGACGTGACGGCCGGAGAAGAACGTCTCGCGCAGCGTGCGCATCCACAGCGGCTGCGCGTCGGCCAGCGCGAGACGGCGCTGCCGCGCGAAGCCATGCCGCGCGAGATGGTCGGCAACCCGCGTGTGGCCGGCCGGAACGGCACAGCCGACCGCTTCGGTACGCAGGTCGTCGAGAAACAGGTAATGCACGACGGACGGCAGCCAGCCGGCCACGCGGTGCGCACCGCGCCAGCGCGGCTCGCCGACCAGCATCCGCAGCCCGCGGTCGTAGTCGCGCGCCGCGACGTGCGGCGCGAGCGCGTCCTCCTTCAGCCAGAACGCTTCGAAATACGCGAACGGCTCGTCGTCGAAACAGCCGACCAGCCGCGTCACGTGCGGATCGGTTTCCTGCGCGCCTTCCGCGCCGCGTGGCGCGGGCTGTGCGCCGGGCCAGCCGTCGCGCACACGCGGCTCGTCGAACCAGCGCGCGAGCCGCTCGGTGTCTTCCGCCGGCTGCCAGCCGCGCAGCGTGAAGCGCACGCCGAGCGCCGGCAGGTCGCGCGCATAGACGTCGCCGCGCGGTGCGGGCGGACGGCGCGGATGACGCCGGCCGTCGGTGATCGTCGGCAGCGTCGCGCACGGCAGCGCCGCGCCGACGCGCCACAGGTCGGCCTGCTGCGCCCAGCCGTCGCGCAGGCAGCGGCCGCCGTCGGCCAGCACGCCGCTCGCGCGCAGCGCGTCGAGCGCGACCGCCGGCCATGCGGCCGGGTCGAGCCGAATCGCCGCGTGGCGCGCGCTGTCCGAGAACGCCGCGGCGAGTGCGGCCAGCAGCGCCCGCCGCTGATCGGCCGGCGCCGCGCGATGGTTATAGGCGACGAGGCGCAGCGCGCCGTCGTCGCCGAGCTGCGCGCGCAGCAACTGCGCGCCGATACCGTCGCCCTGCGCGACGCGGATCTCCGCGCCGTCGCGCGCGGCGAACAGGCCGTCCGCGAACGCGAGGCGGTAGGTATCGAGCATCGTGAATCCGTCCGGGCGCACTTCAGCCAGCATGGCGCGCCTCCTGTCCCGTTTCCGCTTGCGCATCGAGCCGCGCGCCGAGCGCCGCGAGCGTCGGCGCCGCGAACACGTCGGCGACCGTCAGCGCATGACCGGCACGACCGGCCACGTCGACGAAGCGCACGACGTCGAACGACGTCGCGCCGGCTTCGAACAGGTCTGCATCGGCCTCGGGTGCGGCCGTCGCGAACGTGTCCGACCACAGCGCGGCGAGCGCGGCGGCCGCATGGGACGACATTGCATGGGGCTGGGTCGCGGCGCCGGCGCGTGCGCCGGACGCAGCGTGCGCGGCTGCGTGCTTATCAGGTGCGCCGAGCGCCGCCTCCGACGCGCCGGCGAACCGCGCGACTTCGTCGTGATACAGATCGACGAGCGTCTCGACGAAATCGCGCGCGAGCAGTTCGTCCGCATACGAGAACGCGGCGCTCACGCGGCCATCCGGATGCTCGACGACGTCCAGCTCCAGCGTGAACACGACGCGATGGCGCACGTCGTCGAATCCGGCCAGCGACAGACCGGCCCAGTCGCGTGCGGCGGCGCCGGTCGGGCGCAGGTAGTTGAACATCACCTGGAACAGCGGATTGGCCTGCGCGGCGCGCGGCGCACGCAGCGCGGCCACGACGTCGGCGAACGGCACGTCGGCATGCGCATATGCGGCAAGCGCCGTGTCGCGCACTTGCGCGAGCACGTCCGCACGGCGCGCGGACGGGGCGATCCGCGTGCGCACGACGACCGAGTTGATGAACAGGCCCAGCGCGGCGCGGGCCGCGTCGCCCGTGAGTTCGCGCGTCGACGCGAGCACGCCGACCGGCTGGTCGGCCGCGCCCGTCGCGCGGAACAGCGCGGTGTTGAGCGCCGCGTGCAGCAGCATCGGCAGCGTCGCGTGCGAGGCCGACGCGGCGTCGCGCGCGGCGCGAATCAGTGGCGCATCGAATTCGAATGCGATGCGGGCCGCGCGCCATTGCGGCACGGCCGGCGCATCGGTGCGCTGCGGCAATATGCGCGACGGCAGATCGGCGAGCGCATCGCACCAGTACGCGACGCGCGCCGGATGGCACGGCGCGGGCAGCACGAGCGGTGGCGCGGCCGGTTCGACGGCTTCACCGGCCGGCACGGCGCTGCGCTGCACGCGGGCGACATAGCGGGCGCGCACCGCGTCGAGCCACAGCTCGATCGATTCGCCATCCGACACGATGTGGTGGATCGTCACCGACAGCACGTGATCGTCCGCGCCGAGCCGCAACACGCGGGCGCGCCACAGCGGCGCGTCGGCCGCGAGGTCGAACGGGGCGAGCGCATCCGCGTCGGTCAGCGCGGTCGCGCGAGCCAGCGCATCGGCTTGCGCCGACAGGTCGATCACCGGCAGATCGACGGCAACGTCTGCGTCGATCCGCTGGCCCGGCAGCGCGCCGTCGCGGACGACGAGCCGCGCGCGCAGCGCCGGATGCCCGGCGGCGGCATCCGCGAACGCGGCGCGCAGCGCATCGACGTCGAGCGGGCCGCGCACGCGCAGCGCGACCGGAATGTTGTATGCGGCGCTGTCCGGCTGCGCGCGCCACAGGAACCACAGGCCGAGCTGCGCGGGCGACAGCGGCCACACGCCGTGCGCGTCCGGTTTGGCCATGGCGACGCCCGGCGCCGTGGCGCCGGTATGCGCGGCGCGCGGCGCATCGGCCACCTGCCGCGCGTATGGCGCGAGCACGGGCGCCTCGAACAACGCACGCACCGGCACGTCGCGGCCGAGCCGCTCGGCCACGCGCGTCGCGACGCGCACGGCTGCCAGCGAATGGCCGCCGAGGTCGAAGAAGTGATCGCCGCGGCCCACGCGTTCGAGGTTCAGCACGTCGCACCAGATCGCCGCGAGCGCGGCTTCGTCGCCGTCGTGCGGTGCCTCGTACGCACGTTCGACCCGCACCGGCGCCGGCAACCGCGCGCGGTCGACCTTGCTGTTCGCGTTGCGCGGCAACGCATCGAGCACGATCAGTTGCGCGGGCACCATGTAGTCGGGCAGCGTGCGGCGCAGGTGCGCATCGAGCGTCGCGGCTTCGACCGGCTGCGCGGCCGCCTGCGCTTCGGCGGTCAACTCGACATACGCGACGAGTTGCGCGAGCGCGCCCTGTCCGTGCACGACCGCGCAGGCTTCGCGCACCGCGTCGTGCGCGGCGAGCTGCGCTTCGATTTCGCCGAGTTCGATGCGCAGGCCGCGCAGCTTCACCTGATGATCGACGCGGCCGATGAAATCGAACACGCCGTCCGCGCGGCGCCGCACGAGATCGCCGGTCCGGTACAGCCGCGCGCCCGGCGCACCATACGGATCGGGCACGAAACGCTCGGCCGTCAGCGCCGGCCGGTCGAGGTAGCCGCGTGCGACGCCGATGCCCTCGCCGCCCAGATACAGTTCGCCGATCACGCCGACCGGCAGCGGATGCAGCCGCGCATCGAGCACGTGCGCGGTGCGCGCGCCGACCAGCGTACCGATCGGCAGATACGCGGCGTCGCCGAGCTTCGCGAGATCGTCGCCGGGACGGAACATCCACAGCGTCGGCGTGATGACCGTTTCGGTCGGGCCGTAGCCGTTGACCACGCGCACGTTCGGCAGCGCGCGGCGCAGCATCGCGAACGCCTCGCGCGACGTCGCCTCGCCGCCGACGGTCAGCGAACGCAGCGTCGGCGGCGCGCCGTGCGCGAGCGCCCATTCGGCGAGCTGGGCCGCGCAGCCGGGCGGCACGTAGGTCATCGTCACGCCGTCGCGGATCATCATCGCGCAGGTCTGCGCGGGCGGCCACAGCACGTCGGCCGTCACCGACACGGCGGCGCCCGACATGTATTGCGAAAACCAGCCTTCGTGCGCGCCGTCGAAATTGACCGACTGGAACAGCAGGAACACGTCGTGCTCGCCCGCGCCGTAGCGCTCGGCGATCGCCGCGCAATGCAGCGCGAACGACGCGTGGTCGACGATCACGCCCTTCGGCTTGCCGGTCGAACCCGACGTGTAGATCGCATACGCCGCATGACCGGGCAGCACGTCCGGCAGCGCGACATGCGCGGCTTCGTCGAGCGCAGCGATTTCGTCCGCGCGCCAGATGCGCAATTCAGGCAAGTCGGGCAGCGACGCGGCGCTCGCGGCGTCGGTCAGCACGTGCGCAATGGCCGCATCGCCGACGATCTGCGCGAGCCGTTCGCGCGGATGAGCCGGATCGAGCGGCACGAACGCGGCGCCCGACTTCAGCACCGCGATCAGCGCGACGAGCAGGTCGACCGAGCGCTGCAGCGCGACGCCGACGCGCATCTCGGGCCGCACGCCGGCCGCCACCAGATGGCGCGCCAAACGTGCGGCACGGGCATCGACCTCGCCGCGCGTCAACGCGCGATCGATATCGGCGACACCGCGTGCGTCGGGCCGCGCGTGCGCATGGGCGGCGATGCGTGCATGCACCGGTACGAACGGCTCGGCGGCGGTCGCGCCGGCCGGCGCGTTCCACGCGAAGAGCTGCGCGCGTTCGTCGGCGGGCAGCCAGTCGAGATCGCCGATCGGCAGATCGGGGCGCGCGAGCGCATCGGTCAGCAGCGTGACGAAGCGCGCGGCCAGCCGTGCGATCGCATCCGCGTCGAACAGGTCGAGCGCGTAGATGAAGGCGGCGTCGAACGTGCCGTCCGGCGTCGCTTCGACGGACAGCGTCAGGTCGAATTTCGCGGACGGCGTACCCGACGGCAGCAGCGCGGCCGACGCCGCGCCGAGCGGCGGCAGCGCGCGGCGTTCGCCATACGCGGCCATCACCTGGAACAGCGGATGGTGGCTCGCGCTGCGCGGCACGCCGAGCGCGTCGACCACCTGCTCGAACGGCACGTCCTGGTGCATCTGCGCATCGACGAGCGCACGCTGCGTACGCGCGACCAGCGACGAGAAATCGCCGTGCGCGGGCACGTCGACGTCGATCGCGAGCGTATTGACGAAGAAGCCGATCAAGCCGGCGACTTCCGCGCGCTCGCGGTTCGCGGCCGGCACGCCGACGCAGATCCGCGCGTCGCCGGTCGCGCGCGCCAGCAGCGCATCGAGCGCGGCGAGCAGCACCGCGAACGGCGTCGCGCCGGACGCGGCCGCGAACGCGCGCAACTGCGCAGCGACGCGCGCGTCGAGCGAAAACACATGGCGCGCGCCGCGCGCACTGCGACGGGCCGGCCGTGCGGTCGCGCCGGGCAGCGTCAGCACGCCGCGCTGCGGATCGAGCCGTTCGCGCCAGAACGCGAGCTGACGGTCGCGCTCGCCGGCATCGAGCCAGCGGCGCTGCCACAGCGCGTAGTCGGCGTACTGAATCGGCAGCGGCGCGAGCGTCACCGGTTCGCCCGACGCATACGCGCGATAGAACGCCGCAAGCTCGAACAGCATCACGCCCGACGACCAGCCGTCCGACACGATGTGATGGACGGTCAGCGCGAGCCAGTGATGCGTCGCGTCGAAGCGCACCAGATGCGCGCGCACGAGCGGCGCCGTGCCGAGATCGAACGGCTCGGCTTCGTCGGCCGTCGCGACGGCTTCCGCGCGTGCCGCGCGCTGCGCGTCCGGCAACGCTTCGAGATCGGTTTCGCGCCACGGGCAGCGCAGCGGTGCGTGGATCGTCTGCGCGACGCCGTCCTGCGCTTCGTCGAAGGTCGTGCGCAGCGCCTCATGGCGCGCAATCAACGCGTCGCATGCAAGACGCAGCGCGTGCACGTCGAGCGGCCCCGTCAGCGCGAGGCGCTCGGTGATGTGATACGCGTCCGGCGCATCGATCAGCCGCGCGTGCAGCCACAGCCGCGTCTGCGCGAACGATGCCGGCACGCGATCGCTGCGCGGCGTGCGCGGCGGGATCGGCAGCACGCGGAAGTCGATGCCGGCCGCGCCGAGCTTGTCGATGAAGACCGCACGCTGCGCGTCGGGCAGTTGCGCGAAACGCGTCGCGAGCGCGAGCCAGTCGGGTTGAACCTTCGTCATCCGTCGTCCTTATTGGGTTTCCAGTTCGCCGAGCAGCGCGTCGATCGCGCTCGCCGCATCGGTCGCGCCGCGTGCCGCGCAGGCCACGTCGATCGCTTCCGCGCAGCGCGCCAGCGTGCGCGTGTCGAACAGCGTGCGCAGCGGCAGCGCGAGCCCCCAGTGCAGGTTCGCCTGCGCGTGGGCCTGCGTCGCGAGCAGCGAGTGGCCGCCGAGCAGGAAGAAATCGCCGTCGCGGCCGATCGCGTCCACATGCAGCACGCGCTGCCAGATGTCGGCGAGCGCGCGCTCGGTATCGGTCGCGAGTTCGACGGCTTCGGTCGCTTCGCGCACCGGCGCGGGCAGCGCATGGCGGTCGCATTTGCCGTTCGGCGTGACCGGCAATGCATCGAGCTCGATCAACTGCGACGGCACCATGTACGCCGGCAGTTGCGCGCGCAACGCACCGAGCAGCGCCGCACGGTCGAGCGGGCCCGCGTCGCCGCGCGCGACATAGCCGATCAGTTGCTCGTCGCGCACGACCACGACCGCATCGTTGACGCCCGGCGCCGCGCGCAGCAGCGCCTCGATCTCGCCCGGCTCGATCCGCTGGCCGCGCAGCTTCACCTGCGTGTCGACGCGGCCGAGGTAGTCGAGCGCGCCGTCCGCGCGCCGGCGTGCGAGGTCGCCGGTGCGGTACATGCGGGCGCCTGGCACGAACGGATCGGGCACGAACCGCTCGGCAGTCAGCGCCGGACGGCCGAGATAGCCGCGTGCAAGGCCCGCGCCCGCGAGATACAGTTCGCCGGTCGCGCCGGCCGGCACCGGCTGCCACGCGGCATCGAGCACGTGCAGTTGCAGGTTCGCGATCGGATGGCCGATCGGCACCGCGACCGCCTGCGCGTCGTCGGGGCCGCAGGTCCAGTGCGATACGTCGATCGCGGCCTCGGTCGGCCCGTACAGGTTCACGAGCGTCGCGTTCGGCAACAGGCGCGCCATCTTCGCGACGAGCTCGGGCGCCAGCGCCTCCCCGCTCGCGACGATCAGGCGCACGCTGTCGCATTGCGCGGCGGCCGAGAAATCGTCGAGATGCGCGGCGAACGCGGCCAGCATCGACGGCACGAAATGCAGCACCGTCACGCCGTGCGCGTGGATCGCGGCGGCCAGGCGCGCCGGGTCGCGGTGATCGCCCGGCGCGGCGATCGCGAGCTTCGCGCCGATCGCGAGCGGCCACACGAATTCCCACACCGACACGTCGAAGCCGAACGGGGTCTTGTGCAGCACGACGTCGTCGTGCGTCAGCCGGTACGCGTGCTGCATCCACGCGATCCGGTTCGCAAGCGCGCCGTGCGTGTTGCCGGCGCCCTTCGGCTTGCCGGTCGAGCCGGACGTGTAGATCAGGTACGCGAGCTGCGCGTCGTCGATCGCGGCGGCTTCGTGGTCGATTTCGCGCGCTTCGTCGGCCAGCAAGTCCGCGACCGTCAGCAATTGCGTGTCGGCGCCCTCGCCCAGCGCGGCCTCGACCTGCTCGCGCAGATGCGCCTGCGTGATCGCGACGGCCGGCCGCGCGTCGCGCAGCAGGTACGCAATGCGCTCGGCCGGATAGTCGGGATCGACCGGCAGGTACGCGGCGCCGGCCTTCAGCACGCCGACGAGCGCCATCACCATGTCGAACGAGCGCTCGACGCACAGCGCGACGGGTGTGTCGGGCTGCACGCCGCGCCGGCGCAGTGCGGCGGCGATGCGCGACGTCGCGGCGTCGAGTTCGCGATAGGTCGCGCGCTGCACGCGGCCGTGAGCGTCCGCGTATTCGAGCGCGGTCGCGTCGGGTGTCGCCCGTGCCGCGTCGGCGAATTGCAGGTGCAGCGGCTGCCGCTGTTCGGACGGCCAGACATGTGCGGTGTGCTGCGCATGCACGAGCGTATCGCGGGTCGCATCGTCGGCGATCGACAGCGTGCCCAGCAGCGCGTCCGGCGTACGGGCCAGCGCATCGAGCGCGCAGGCAAACGCGCGATGCCAGGTCTCGACCTGACGCGCGTCGACGCGTGCGGTGTCGTAGCCGTAGTCGATCGTCAGTTCGGCGCCGCTTTCGATGACGAGCGTCAGCGCGAAATCGGTCGCTTCGATGCTGCGTATGCCGCTCAACGCCAGCGCGCGCGGATCGGCGTCACGCACGGACTCGTCCACCGGATAGTTCTCGAACACGACCAGCGTGTCGAACAGCGCGCCGCCCGACCCGCGCGCCCAGCGCTGGATGTCGGCGAGCGGCGTGTGTGCGTGTTCGGCGGCCGCCGCGTTCTCGCGTTGCAGCGCTTGCAGCCAGTCGGCCGCACGTTGCTGCGGCGCCGGCGCGGTGATGACCGGCAGCGTGTTGATGAAGAGGCCGAGCACCGAGTCGACGTCCGCAAGCGCATCGGGGCGGCCGGCGACGGTCGCGCCGAACGCGACGGCCGGCTGGTGCGTCATCCGCTGCAGCGCGAGCGCCCATGCGCCCTGCACCAGCGTGTTGACGGTCAGCTTCAGCGCGCGGGCGGTTTGCGCGACGCGCGCCGTCGTGTCGGCGTCGAGCGTCGCGCGCCACGTGACCATCTCGGCATCCGCGCGATCGGCCGTGCGCTCCGCGATCAGCGTCGGTGCATCGAGCCGCGCCAGGCGGTCGGTCCAGAAGTGCTCGTCGGCGTCGCGGTCGCGCGTGCCGAGCCATGCGATGAAATCGCGATAGCGCAGCGCCGGGCGGCTCGCGAACGGCGACACGGCGTCCGGGTCGCGGTAGTCGCGCAGCACGTCGGCGAGCAGGCGCGCGGTGCTCCAGCCGTCGAGCAGCACGTGGTGGCGCGTCCAGACGACCCGCCACGCATCGTCCGTCACGCGGATCAGCGTGAGCCGCATCAGCGGCGGCGCGCGCCAGTCGAAGCCGCGCGTGCGGTCGGCCGCGAGCCATGCGTCGAAATCGGCGTCGAGCGTGTCGCCGCGCGTGCGCCAGTCGAGTTGCTCGACCGGCATGCGTGCGTGCCGATGCACGCATTGCAGCGGCGCGGCTTCGTCCGGCATCACGCTCGTGCGCAGGATGTCGTGACGCGCGACGGACGCGTCGAATGCGGCCGCGAGCCGGTCGGCGTCCAGCGCGGTCGCGGTCGCGACGAGCTGGTTCACGTAGCTCGCGTGGCCGGGCGCGAACAGCGCATGGAACAGGATGCCCTGCTGCATCGGCGACAACGGATACACGTCGTCGATCGCGCGCCAGTCGAGCGGCGCGCGTTCGATCGCGGCCTGCGTGAGGCCGGCGGCCTGCGCGAGCGGGAAATCGCCCGGCGTCGCGCCGGCGCCGCGATGCGCGACGCGCGACACGCATGCATCGACGAGTTCGCGCAGCGCGGTCGCGAAGCGTTCGGCGAATGCGTCGATCGTCGCGCGTTCGAATTGCGGCGCACCGTAGACCCAGTGCACCTTCAGCGTGCGCGCGCCGTCGCCGTCCGTGTCGAGGTACGCATGGATCGCGAGCGTATTGCCGAGCGGGCCTCGAGGATCGCGCTCGACGCCGGTGCCGCCGAAGCGCGGGACGAGCGTCGCGTCGCGCGGCGCGTCGAACTGGCCGAGATAGTTGAACGTGACGCGCGGACGCGGCACGGCGGCCAGCGCCGCACGCGTGGCCGCATCGCCGTAGTGCGCGAGCACGCCGAAGCCGAGCCCCTTGTGCGGCACCGCGCGCAGCGTGTCCTTGACCGCGCACAGCGTGTCGCGGGCCGTGGCTGCGACCGGCAGCGTCACCGGGTAATGGCTCGTCAGCCAGCCGATCGTGCGGCTGGCATCCGCGTCGTCGAACAGCGCTTCGCGGCCATGCCCCTCGAGTTCGACCCGGCACGATGCGGCACCGCGCGCGCCGGCCAGCGCGAGTGCGAGCGCCGCGCCGAGCAGCTCGATCGTCTGCGTGCGATAGGCCGCGTGCGCGTCGGTCAGTGCGGCGCGGGTCAATGTCGCGTCGATCGTCTGCACGACGACGGCCGCATCGGCGTTCGTCGCCGCTGCGTCGGGGTGATCGGGCGCGATGTCGTCGCCCTGCGCCGTGCCGGCCCAGTAGGCGGCTTCCGCTGCGAACGGCGACACCGGTTCCGTTGCCGCGCGGGCGAGCCGTGCGGCCCAGGCGTCCGCGCGCAGGCCTGGCTGCGACAGGCGGGCCGGCGTGCGCTCGCATGCCGCGCGGTAGGCGGTGTCGAGATCGTCGAGCAGGATGCGCCACGACACGCCGTCGACGATCGCATGGTGAATCGCGAGATAGAGCCGCGTCGAACCGTCCGGCAGCCGTGCCGCGCATGCGCAGGCGAGCGGCCCGTTGCCGAGATCGAGACGGCGTTGCAGCGCGTCGAAGCGCGCCAGTGCATCGGCTTCGTCGCGTGCGGCGACTTCGACGAACGGCAGCGCGTCGTACGGCTTCGCCGCATCGCTCGCGTGCCACGTGCCGTCGGCGGCGCATGCGAAGCGCTGGCGGAATGCGTCGTGATGTGTGAGCAACGCGTCGAATGCGCGCGCGAATGCGTCCGCGTCGAACGCGCCGCGCACGTCGAACGACACCGACTGGTTCCAGTGGCCGCGGTGCGGGATATCGAGCGCGAAGAAGCGCTGTTGTGCGGGCGTCAGGATCGGCTTGGCAGCCGGCGTGGCCGTTGCAGGCGCAACCGCAGGGTGCTGCGCGGTGACGGCCGTGTCATCCGTTTTCGCGACGCGCGCGAGTTCGGCGACGGTCGGCCCGTCGAACAGCTGCTTCGGCGTGAAGCGGACACCGCGCTTGCGCGCCCGGGCGATCACCTGCAGCACGAGGATCGAGTCGCCGCCCAGTTCGAAGAAGTTGTCGTCGCGGCCGACCTTCGGCGCCTTCAGCACGGCCTGCCAGACATCGGCAAGCACCGTTTCGACCGCGCCTTGCGGTGCATCGCCGGACGCGACCACAACCGGCACGGCGGCCAGTTCGCGCAATGCCGCGCGATCGATCTTGCCGTTCGCGGTCACCGGCAGACGCGCGAGCGAGACAAACTGCGCGGGCACCATGTAGTCGGGCAGCGTCGCGGCCAGCGCGGCGCGCACCGCGGCTTCGTCGAACGCCGCGCCGTCGCGCATCACGACGAACGTCGCGAGCCGCAGGCGGCCATCGTGCTCGATCGCGAGCGTCTCGGCCTGCGCGATCGGGCCGGTCGTGCGCACGGCCGCACTCACCTCGCCCGGCTCGACGCGGTAGCCGCGAATCTTCACCTGGTCGTCGATGCGGCCGAGGAATGCCAGACGGCCGTCCGTGCGCAACCGCACGCGGTCGCCCGTCCGATACAGCCGCGCGCCCGGCGTGAAAGGATCGGGCACGAAGCGCTCCGCCGTTTGCGCGGGCCGGCCGAGGTAGCCGCGCGCGACGCCCGGCCCGCCCAGATACAGCTCGCCGGTCGCGCCGGCCGGCACGCACGCGCCGAACGCGTCGAGCACCAGCGCGCGCGCATTCGGCAGCGGCAGGCCGAGCGGCACGCCGCTCGCCGGATCGCGCGCGTCGGCGGCAATCGACGCCGTGTCGCACACGATCGCGCCGACCGTCGCTTCGGTCGGCCCGTAATGGTTGATCACGCGGCAGGCCGGCGCGAGCGCGGCCAGCCGTGCGACGAGCGCCCACGTGAGCGTTTCGCCGCCCGTCACGAGCGCGTGGCGCGGCAGCACGTCGGCCGGCACGCGCGCGTCGAGCAGCGCCTGCAGGTGGCTCGGCACGATCTTCAGCACGCCCACGTCGCGGCGGCGCATTTCGTCGGCGAACAGGTCCGGATCGAACGCGCACGCGGCCGGCAGCAGGTGCAGCGTACGGCCCGCGCACAACGCGCCGAACAGCGTCGTGTGGCCGAGGTCCGCGGCGACGGTCGACACCATCGCGAACGACGCGTCGGGCGCGAACGCGAGTTCGTCGAGCATCCCCTGCACGTAGTCGGCCAGCGCGCCGTGCGACACGACGACGCCCTTCGGCGTGCCGGTCGAGCCCGACGTGTAGATCAGGTACGCGCCCTGTTCCGGGTGCGGCGCGACGCGCATGCCGGCCGCATGGGCGAGCGTCGCGTCCTGCGCGAGCGCGTCGACGTCGAGCGGCTGCGTGTCGGTGCCGGCCGGCCACGCGGCCGGGTCCGCGACGAGCGCCCAGCGCGCGCCGCAGTCGGCGGCCGCCGCGGCGAGGCGCGCGGACGGTTGCGCCGGGTCGAGCAGCACGGCCAGCGCGCCGGCTTTCAGCGCGCCGAGCAGGCCGACGACGAACCGTGCCGAACGCTCGATGCAGACGACGACCGCCGCTTCGGCGGCGACGCCGCGTTGCGTCAGCGCCCGCGCGATGCGGTTCGATGCGTCGTCGAGTTCGGCGAACGTCAGCGAGGTCGATGCGTCAGAAAGTGCGACGCGATGCGGATAGGCAGCCGCCTGCCGCGCGAACGCGGCGACGATGTCGGCATGTTCGATGCGCAGCGCACGGCCGTCGCGCGGCTGGCGCGACGCCACCGATGCATCGCACGGCAGCGCGGCCGTCGTCGCGTGCGGTTCATGCGCGGCGGACGCGACGAGCGCCGCATAGCTGTCGAGCCACGCACGCGCGGTATCGGCATCGATGCAGTCGGTCGCATAGGCCGCGACCAGTTCGATCCCGTTCGCGTCGTCGGTGAAATCCAGCGCGAAATCGAAGCGCGCGGCGAGATCGGGCCCCGGCGTCGCGACCGCCGTGGCGCCCGGCAGCACGCTGTCGTGCCGTGCGTCGAACTGCTGCGCGAACTTCACGCGCAGCCATTCGTCGCCGCGCTTGACGGGCGGCTTCACCGCGTCGACGACGCGCTCGAACGGCACGTCCTGGTGCGCGACCGCGTCGAGCGCCGCGGTACGCGCCGCATCGACGAGCGCACGGAACGGCAGCGTCGGCGCCACGCGGACGCGCAGCGCGACCGTATTCAGGAAAAGACCCAGCAACGCACGCGTTTCGGGGCGCTGACGATGCGCGACCGGCACCGCGACGACGACGTCGGTTTCGCCGGTCAGTCGCGACAGCCATGCGTCGAGCGCAGCCAGCAGCACCGTGAAGACGGTCGCCTGCGCGTCGCGCGCGAGTTGCCGCACGTCGGCCGCGACCGCATCGGGCAGGCGCACCGATACGCGCGCGCCGTGCAGCGTGCGTGCGGCGCCCGGCTGGCGGTCGACCGGCAGCGCGAGCGGGCCCGGCACGTCGCACAACGCGCCGCGCCAGTAGTCGAGCTGGCGCTCGCCCTCGCCGCCGGCCAGCATGTCGCGCTGCCAGTCCGCGTAGTCCGCGTACTGGATCGGCAATCCGGGCAGCGACGGTTCGCGGCCTTCGGCATACGCGCAGTACGCAGCCGACAGTTCGTCGAACGCGCACCGCGAACTCCAGCCATCGGTGATCGCGTGATGCGCGGTCAGCAGCAGGCGGTGACGGTCGTCCGCGAGCACGACCAGCGTCGCGCGCAGCAGCGGGCCGCGCGCGAGGTCGAACGGTTCGGCCGCGTCGCGCTCGGCAAGACGCGCGGCTTGCGCGTCGCGGGCAGCCGGCGGCTGCTCGCGCAGGTCGACCGACGCGATCGACACCGGCAGATGCGCGTGAATCCGCTGCATCACGACGCCGTCGTCGTTGTCCACGAGTGTCGTGCGCCACGCTTCATGTCGGCCGATCACGTGATCGAGCGCGCGCTGCAGCGCGTCGCGGTCGAGCACGCCGTCGATCGTCCAGTGCGCGGCGATGTGATACGCCGCGCTTGCGTCGCGCGTTTGCGCGAGCACCCAGAAGCGTTGCTGGGCGAGCGATGCCGCACGATCGACGTACGTCGCACCCGACGCGGCCGCATCGGCCGGCGCGCGGCGCGCGGCAATCGCGGCCAGCGGTTCGCCGGTCTCGCGTTCCGCGCGGTCGACGATTTCGGCCAGTTCGGCGAGCGCCGGATCGGCGAACAGCGTGTCGAGCCGCAGGTTCACGCGCATGGCGGCACGGATCGCGGCCTGCAACTGCATCGCGGCGAGCGAATCGGCGCCCAGCGCCAAGAAACGATCGTCGCGCGACGGCGTGGCGTCGAGGCCCAGCAGCGTCTGCCAGAGGCCCGCGATCTGTTGTTCGGTCGGTGTGCGCGGCGCATCGCCCGCGGCTTGCGTCGTGTCGCGCGCGGCGGCAATCCGCTGGGCGGCAATCCGCTGGGCGGCAATCCGCTCGCGCAGCGCGGCACGGTCGAGCTTGCCGTTCAGCGTGTAAGGCAGCGCATCGCACCGCACGAACCCGTGCGGCTGCCACGCGGCCGGCAATTGCGCGGCCACATGCGCCTTCAATGCGGCATCGTCGGCCGCCGCGCGCAGCGCGACGCACGCGATCAAGCGCGTCGGCCCGTTGGCGGTGTCGGCCATCACGGCCGCGTCGGTCACGGCCGGGTGCGAGCGCAGGCACGCGGCGATTTCCGCCGGTTCCACGCGCACGCCGCGCACCTGGACCTGATCGTCGAGGCGGCCCAAATAATCGTATGCGCCGTCGTCGCGCAGGCGTGCCAGGTCGCCGGTGCGATAGACGCGCGCGCCGGGTTCACCGTCCGCATCGGGAATGAAACGCTCGGCCGTGAGCGCCGGACGACCGTGATAACCGCGTGCGACGCACACGCCACCGAGCAGCAGTTCGCCCACCCCATCGGCGTCGGCGCCGTCGATGCACGCGACCCGCGGGCCGATCACGCGGCCGATCGGCAGCGACGCATACGCGTCGTCCGCGGCCAGCACCGGCATCTCGCCCGGCTCGACCGGCCACAGCATCGGCGAGATCACGGCTTCGGTCGGCCCGTAACCGTTGATCAGGCGCACCGCCGGGAACGTGCGGCGCACGAATTCGAACGCCTGCTGCGGCAGCGCTTCGCCGCCGAACGCGAGCACGCGCAAGGCCGGCGGCACGCCGTCGCGCGCGGCGACGGCCGCGAATTCACGCAGGTACGCGGGCGGAAACGCGGCGACGTTCACGGCTTCGCGCACCATCAGCGCATGCGCGTCCACCGGCGCGAACGGCTGCGGCGGCGCCACGACGATGCCGGCGCCGACCGCGAGCGGCGCGAGCCAGCATTCGTGCGCGGCGTCGAAGTTGACCGACGCGAAATGCAGCAGACGGTCGCCGCCCTCGATCGGCAGCGCGGCCGCGAGCGCGTCGCAATGCGCGGCGAGCGGCCCGTGCTCGACGACCACCGCCTTCGGCGTGCCGGTCGAGCCCGACGTATAGATCATGTAAGCGGCCGAACGCGGATGCACGGTCACGATGTCGTCATCGAACACGTGATCCTGCGCGACGCCCGATGCTTCCACCGCTGCGTCGAACGCGTGTTCGAACGGCGTGCCGAGCGCCGCGCGGCCGGCGGCGTCGACGATGCCGTGCCGCAGTTGCGCGTCCTGCACGATCCAGTCGAGGCGCGCGGCCGGATGGCGCGGATCGAGCGGCACGAACACGCCGCCGGCCTTCAGCACGGCCAGCAGCGCGACGAACAGGTCGCCCGACCGCTCGACGCACACGCCGACCCGCACTTCGGCGCCGACGCCGGCCGCCCGCAGTTGCCGGGCGAGTTGCGACGCACGTGCGTCGAGCGCACCGCGCGACAGGCGCAGGTCGTTCTGGAAAGGCACCGCGATGGCGGGCGCGTCGGGCGCGATGCGCGCCAGTTCGCGGATTCGGTGATGCAGCGCAGTCGGGAAACTCGTCATGTGCGTGAAATCCTTCGGTCCGGCCGCTTCGGCCAAGTCTCGGGGCCGCTTGGGGCGGCTTCACTGGTGTGACGAACGACGCGGCCGATTTTTTACCGCTTTGTGCGCAAAATGCGTGCGACCGCTTTTTTTGGCGATGTCGCTAAATATTTGCGCGGCCCGTTCGTCTATCAGGAAGGAAAGCCGGAACGGGGCGCGCCCCGCCCGCCGCTTTCGCGTCAGATTTGCCGTTTTTCGCGTTATTGCCTGCCTTCCCTTTACCGACGTTGCCGATGACAGCCGCCCACGAGCCTTCTTCCCCGCCGTCCCTCGACGCTTCCCCCGGCCGCCCCGCGGCGCGCCTGATCCTTGCGCTGCTGCGCGAAAGCCGCGTGTCGCTCACGCTGGCGCTCACCGCGTGCGTGCTGAACGGCGTCGCGAGCGTGCTGCTCGTCGCGACGCTGAACCGCGCGCTGTCGCAACCGGGCGCCGCCGACGCCGCGCTCGCGTGGCGCTTCGCGCTGTGCGCGGTGATCGCGCTCGTCACGCGGATCGTGTCGGGCACGCTGTTCGCCCGCCTGTCGCAGGACACGATGGCGCGGCTGCGCGTGCATCTGGCGCGGCGCGTCGGCGCGGCCGAACTGCGCGACATCGAGCGGATCGGCGCGGCGCCCGTGCAGTCGGTGCTGACCGACGATGCGACCAACGTGTCGATGCTGTTCTTCGCGCTGCCGAACCTGGTCATGCACGGCTCGATCGTGTTCGGCTGCCTCGGCTATCTCGCGTGGCTGTCCTGGCCCGTGTGCGTGCTGGCGCTGGCCGCGATCGTCGCCGGCTCGCTCGGCTATCACACCGGCGACCGCCGCGCGATCGCGGCGCTCGAAGCGGCCGGCCAGGCGCAAGACCGCCTGTTCGGCTATCTCGGCTCGCTGTTCTCCGGCGCGAAGGAGCTGAAGCTGCACGATGCGCGCGCCCGCCAGTTCGTCGACGGCCAGCTCGGCGCCGCGATCGGCGAAGTGCGCGACCATCGGCGCCGCGCGTTCAGCGCGTATGCGGTCGGCGTCGGCTGGATCATCTTCCTGTTCTACGTGTTCCTCGGCATCGCGTCGTTCTGGCCGCAGCTCGGCGTGCATGCCGATCCGGCCGCGGCCGCCGGCTACGTCGTCGTGTTCCTGTTCATGCTCGTGCCGCTCGACGGCCTGCTGAACAACCTGCCGACCGTCAACGCGGCGCGCGTGTCGCTCACGCGGATCGAAGGCGTGATGGCCGAGTTCGGCGCGCTGCGCACGGTGCCGCCCGCGGCCGATGCGCCCGACGTGCCGCCGGCCGGCGCGGTCACGCTGCGCGGCGTCACGCATGCGTATTTCCACGAGCGCGACGAACGGATGTTCAGCATCGGGCCGATCGACCTGACGATCAAGCCGGGCGAACTCGTGTTCATCGTCGGCGGCAACGGCAGCGGCAAGACGACGCTCGCGAAGGTGTTGACGGGGTTGTACGAGCCGGAGCAAGGCACGATCGAGGTCGACGGCCGCACGATCGGCTGGCGCGAACGCGCGGCCTACCGGCAGCGCTTCAGCGCGGTGTTCAACGATTTCCATCTGTTCGATGCGCTGCTCGGCATCGTCGACCCCGACGATCCGTCGCGTGCGCAGGCCGATGCGCGGGCGAACGCGCTCGTCGCGAAACTCGCGCTCGACCACAAGGTGAAGGTGGTCGACGGCGCATTCTCGACGCGCGCGTTGTCGACCGGGCAGCGCAAGCGGCTCGCGCTCGTCGTCGCATACCTGGAAGATCGCCCGTTCTACCTGTTCGACGAATGGGCGGCCGACCAGGATCCGTCGTTCAAGGCCGTGTTCTACGAACAATTGCTGCCCGAGCTGCGCGCGCGCGGCAAGGCCGTGATCGTGATCACGCACGACGACCGCTATTTCGATCTCGCCGATCGTCTGCTGAAGCTCGACAACGGGCGCATCGTCAGCGACACGCAGCCGGCGCGCCTGCGCGCGCAGGATGGCGTCGATGCGCTGAGCGCGTAACACGACACCGACAGTCGATCGAAAAAATCGCCGACATGCTGCATGGGCAGTGTGTCGGCGATGGTCGTTTCAGCGGGGAATGTGGCTGACGTGTAGCGAAAGGACAGGCGGAAGCCCCGCGTCGTCAAGTCGGTCGCCACGCCCTGCCCGTCCACGCGGCCTCGTCCGCACGCTCAACGCACGGCCGGCAGCTTCAGCATCGTATCGGTCATCTCGTCGGCCAGCTTCAGCGCCGACATCGGCCCGCCGAACCCCCAGATGTTGCGCTCGATCAGCGCGATCCGATGCTCGCGCAGCGCGGGCACGAAACGCCACACCGGCGAATCGAGTTTCGTCGACAACGGCACGTCCATCCCCGACGCGGTCACGAACAGCACGGCCAGGTCGCGCTGCCGCAGCAGGTCGGCCGACGTCACGTACAGCGTGCCTTCCCGCGTCGGCTTCTTCGGCCACGGATCGAGCCCGAGCGCCCGCGCGAGGCCGGCCGACGTGCTGTTGCCGGTATAGGCCCAGTAACGATCGGGCAAGCCGAGATCCTGCAGCAGCGCGACGCGCTCGCCGTGGCGGCCCGCGGCCGCGAGCCGCGCCGCATTGCGCGCGATGCCGGCGTCGAGTTGCGCTTCGACCGCCTGCGCGCGCGCGTCGCGCCCCGTCACCGCGCCGATCGTCCGGAAGATCTGCCGCATCCAGTCGAGCTGCGTGACGGGCACGCCGCCTTCGGACACGTTCGGGCTGAACTGGAACAGGATCGTCGGCGCGATCCGGTCGAGCGCGTCGAAGATCGGTGCATGCCGGAACCCGACGCCGATGATCAGGTCCGGCTTGACCGCCGCGATCGCCTCGAGCCCGGGCTCCTGCCGCGAGCCGATGTCGGTCACGTGCGCGAGCTGCTCGCTCCGATAACCGAGCCAACCCGGATAGAACCCGGTATCGGCCATCCCGACCGGCACGAGGTCGAGCGCGATCACGCTTTCCGCGAACATGAAGTCGAGCGCGACCACGCGCTGCGGCCGCATGGGCATCTTCGCGCTGGCCTGCGACACGACGGGATTGCCGGCCAGCGACACGGCGCCTTGCGTACCGCCGGCGCTCCCGGCCACGGAAGCTGCGGCGGCCGATGCGGAAAACGCGCCGCAGCATGCGGCGCCGAGCGCGGCCGCGAGCGTGCCAAGCACATGCCGGCGGCCGGCATGCGTCACCGGATCGCGTCCTGCTCGGCCAGCGCCGCGTCCTCCATCGTCAGTAGCAGTGGGCAGCTTCCACACAGTTGCGTTTCTCCAGGAATTTCGTAGCGCAGGCAGCACACGCGGCGCGCGCGAAACGGCGTCGGCAGCAGCGGCGAGCGCGGCACGGCATCGCGCACGGGCTGGCGCAGCGGATTCGATTCGCCGCGCACGCAGGTCGAGCCGAACAGCCAGTCCGCATCGCGGACGGGATCCGCCGCGCACGGCAGCGAACGGTACGTATCGAGCAGATAGTCGAGCAGGTTGCCCGCGTTGCTCCACAGCACGCGCGGCGTGACGCGGCCCATCGCGGCGAGCAGGTCGATCACCGCGCCGAGATGCGCGATGAGCCCCGCATAGCGCGGCTCAGGTTCGTCGCACGGCGCGCCGAGCGCATCGCTCGCGAAATACAGTGCGGCCGGCATCCCGTCGTCGAGCGCGACGAACGTGCGCTCGGGCGTCATGTCGAGCGGCCGGCCGAGCGTCAGCGCGGCGACGACGCCGGCCGGCGCCGCGCGGCCGAAATAGTATTTGCTCCATTGCGACATCAGCGCACGCGCATGCTGCGCCGGATCGCCGCCGTAATGGTCGACCATCGCGGCGAGCACGGCGTCGCGGTGCGCGGGCAACGCGCTGACGGGCACGACGATGCGGCCCGGCGCGTGCCCATCGTCGGGCATGCCGAGCCACACGGCGTCGAGGTGCTCGGCGAACGGTCCCGGCGCGAACGCCGAAAAACGCGTGGCGCGCGCGCCGTCGAGCGCCGGCGTCATCGCCCGGCGCGCCGGGCGCGGCGCCCCTCGAGAATCAGCAGCCCGAGCAGGTACGGCGCGCCGATCAGCGCGGTCAGCACGCCGGCCGGCACTTCGCGCGGCGCGACGACGGTGCGCGCCGCGAGATCCGCGACGCCGAGGATCAGTGCGCCGCACGCCGCCGCGAGCCACAGCCGCGTGCGATGTCGGCGCGCGCCGAGCATCGTCGCGACGTGCGGCGCCATCAGCCCGATGAAACCGACCGGCCCGACCGCCGCGACGGCCGCGCACGCGGCGAGCGTCGCGATCGTCAGCGCGAGCGGCCGCAGCGCGGCCACCGGCAGGCCGAGCGCGGCCGCCTGATCGTCGCCGAGCGCGAGCATGTCGAGCGGTTTCGCGAGCCACGCGAACACCGGCACCGCGAGCACGCACCACGGCAGCAGCATCGACACCTCGCCCCAGCTGCGGCCGTACGTACCGCCGACGAGCCATACGACGAAGCGCGCGGGCTGCACGCTTTCCTGCGTGATCAGCCATTGCGCGAGCGTGGTCCACAGCGCGCCGATCACGATGCCGGTCAGCGCGACCGCGAGCGGCGCGTAGCGATGCCGGTGATTCAGCGCGAGCGTGATCGCGAGCGACAGCCCGCCGCCGATCAGCGCGGCGGCGGCCAGCGTCACGTGGCCCATCAGCGGCCACGTCGACAATGCGAACAGCGTGACGAGCCCCGCGCCCTGCGTGACGCCGAGCACTTCCGGGCCCGCGAGCGGATTGCGCACGACGCTCTGCATCGCGACGCCGCTGACCGCCAGCAACGCGCCGGCGAGCAGCGCGCACAGCAAGCGCGGCAGGCGCAGGTCGATCAGCATCCGCGCGAGCGCATCGTGACCGGACAGCGCGGCCGACCAGCGCGCGGGCGACAGCCATTCGGGGCCGGCCGACACGCCGACAAAAACCACGAGCAGGCCCGCCACGACGAACAGCACGGTGCGCAACGGCCAGCCGAGCCGTTCGAGCCAGCCGACGAGCCGCGTCGAGCCGCCGCCCGCCGCACGTTCGGCATCCGCGTGCAGCACGCCCGACCACGCGGCGCCGCGCCGGATCATCGCGAGCATCAGCGGCGTGCCGACCAGCGCGATCGCGACGCCGGTCGACAGCGTCGCGTCGAGGCCCGATGCGAGCACCGCGCTATCGGTGACGAGCACGAGCGCGCCCCCGGCGAGCGCCGACAGCGACACCAGCACGCCGAGCCGCGCCGCGCGCGCGCCGCGCACCTGGCGCAGCAGGTTCGGCGCGACGAGGCCGACGTACGACAGCGGGCCCGCGATGCTGACCGCCACGCTCGTGAACGCGACCGCGACGATCGTCGCGGCAAGCCGCGTCGCATCGACGCGCACGCCGGCCGCGGCCGCCGCATCGTCGCCGAGCGTGAGCGGATTCAGCGGCCGGATCACGAACGGCAGCGCGACCAGCGGCACGACGAGCCAGCGCGCGGCGAGCGCGAGGCCCGCCGCGCCCGGCTGGTACAGGCTGCCGTTGGTCCACAGCGCGGCGCCCGCGATGTTTTGCTCGAAGAACGCGAGCACGAGCGTCGACAGCGCGGCGAACAGCAGCATGCACACGCTGCCCGCGAGTACGAGCCGCAACGGCGTCGCGCGCCAGCCGCCCGCCGCGACGATCGCGCACGCGGCAGCCGCGAGCCCGCACACGAACAGCAGCGGCACCGACGCGACGCCCGCCAGCGCCGGCACCAGCATCGCCGCGAGCAGGCCGAGCTGGGCGCCGCCCGTCACGCCGAGCAGGTCGGGCGACGCGAGCGGATTGCGCGTGAGCGACTGGAACAGTGCGCCGGCGATGCCGAGGCAGCCGCCCGCGACGAGCGCGGCCGCGACGCGCGGCAGATTGAGGTCGAACAGGAATACGTGCGCGAGCGACGCGGCATCGCTGCCGGGCGCCGCGTCCCACCACACGCGCAGATCGGGGGCGATCCGCAGCGCCGCGAGCAGCGCGATCAGCGCGACGAGACCGAACGCGATCGCGCCGGCCCGGCCCTTCGCCGCGCTCTTGCCCGTCGCCGCGAGGCGCTTGCGCATCGCGAACGTCGTCATACGGCGAGATCCCGGTCGAAGACGCCGGCCGCCTGCGGCGCGCCGTCGGTCGACGGCCCGTAGGCCGGCACGCACATCGGCGCGCCCGTCTGCGGATGCGCGAGCTTCAGCATCTCGACGCCGAACGCCGCGCGCAGCCGCGCCGGCTCGAGCATCGCGTCGGGCGTGCCCTGCGCGACGAGACGGCCCGCGCGCATCAGCACGATCTCGTCGCTGTACGCGGCCGCCTGGTTCAGGTCGTGCAACACCCAGACGATCGTCAGCCCGCGCGCGCGGTTCAGCGCACGCAGCGCATCGAGGATGTCGAGCTGGTGATGAATGTCGAGATACGTCGTCGGTTCGTCGAGCAGCACGATCGGCGCCTGCTGCGCGAGCGCCATCGCGATCCACGCGCGCTGGCGTTCGCCGCCCGACAGCGCGCCGACGTCGCGCTCCGCATCGTTCACAAGGCCGCTCGTGTCGAGCGCCTCGTCGATCGCCGCATGATCGGCGCGCGACAGGCCGCGCAGGAAGCCGCCGTACGCATAGCGCCCGTACGCGACGAGTTCGCGCACCGTGAGGCCCGACGGAATCTGGTTGAACTGCGCGAGCATCGTCAGCTCGCGCGCGAGCGCGCGACGGCGAAACGATGCGAGCGGCTTGCCGTTGACTTCAACGTGGCCGGCACGCGCGGGCTGCAGGCCCGCGAGCGTGCGCAGCAGCGTGCTCTTGCCGCAGCCGTTCGGTCCGCACAGCGCGGTTACGCGACCGGCCGCGATCGACAGGTCCAGCCCGTCGATCACGACATGGTCGCGATATCCCACCGACAGCCCGCGCGCGGCAAGCGCGGCGGTACTACGCGTCATCAATCCTCCGTTCGGTCGCGCGGGACCGTGTAACTCTGCGCCATCGCGACGACGACCTTGCGCGGCCCCTCGAACGGGTCGCGCGCATGCGCGGTCAGCATGTTGTCGAGCATCAGCACGTCGCCGGTGCGCCACGGGAACACGATGCGCTGCTGGTCGAGCACGCCGCGGATCTGCGCGAGCGCGTCGGCCTCGAGCGGTTCGCCGTCGCCGTAATACACGTTGCGCGGCACGTTCTCGAGCCCGACCGCGTCGACGAGCGCTTCCTGCATGTCGTCGTCGAGCGCCGACAGGTGAAACAGGTTCGCCTGGTTGAACCATACGCGGTCCCCCGTGCGCGGATGGCGCGCGACGGCCTGGCAACGCTCGCGCGTGCGCAGCAGCAGTTCGCCGTCGTCGTCGGTGCGCCACGCGCACTCGATGCCGCGCGCCGCGCACATCCGCTCGACCTCGGCCGGCTCGTCGGTGCCGAACGACTGCTGCCACGGCAGATCGAGACCCTGCCCGAAATTGCGCACGTACAGCAGCTCGCGCTTCTCGAAGCGCGCGACGAGCGCCGGATCGAGCGCGCGGTAAACGGCGCGGCTGTCCGCGATCGGCGTCGCGCCGCCCTTCGGCGCGGCGAGCGCGCAGTGGAACCAGATCCGCAGCGGCCATTCGCGCGTGTACGACTGCTCGTTGTGCAGCGGAATCGCGCGGTGCGGCGGGTATTCGGTCGACGTGTAGACCGCGCCTTCGACCTGGCTGCGCGGCGTCGACGCGTATTCATAGCCGATCAGCGGATCGCCGAACGAGGCCGCGAATTGCTGGAACGTGTCGATCGACGGCACGCGAAAGCCCGTGAACAGCACGCCGCCCGCCCGTTCGAGCGTGTCGACCGCGATCTCGCGCGCGAGCGGCGCGACGTCGTCGATCGACATCCCGTCGTTGCCGCGCGGCGACACGACGGTGGGCAGTCCCGGCTCGATACGCAGGTCGTCGAGCGTCGGCAACGAAAGCAGGGTCATGCAACGTCCTCTTCAGGTGACGCGCCGCACGTGCGGCGCAACGGGTCACGACGCGCGCGTCGCGCGCTCGCCGTCCATCGCGCGGCGCAGGCTCGCGGGACGCATGTCGGTCCAGACGGTTTCGATGTGCGCGAGACAGTCGGCCTTCGGGCCGCTCACGCCGATCTCGCGCCAGCCGGCGGGCACGGGCCGGAACGTCGGCCAGATCGAATACTGTTCTTCGTCGTTGATGACGACCGTATAGACGAGATCGTCGGTGTCGGCGGAAGGCGTCGGGGCTTGCGTCATGATCGGAAATCGCTGGGCGGTTGAAGGAAGCGAAGCGGCGAATTCGGCCGCTCCTGTCTGATAGACGGTTGGCCGGCGCGTTTTTTTACCGCCGCCGTGCGCGGCCGCCCAGGAACACCGGGCAGGCGACGCCGCGATGGCATGCGTCGAGGCATTCCGCGCAGTGGCGCTCCGCGTCGCGCACCATGAAATGCACGAGCGTCTGCGACACGTTCAGCGCGCGCGCCGCGGTCTGCAGCGTCTCCTCGCGCAGCCGCACCATCTCGAATGCCGCCCGGCTGCGCGCCGGCAGGTCGTCGAGCGCGGCGCACACGCGCCGCAGCGTATCGCGCGTCATCAACGCGGCTTCCGGCGTCGGCTCGGGCGACGGCACGTCGTAGCCGTCGTCCTCTTCGGTGTGATAGACGTTTTCGAGGCTTTGCCGGCGGCACGCGTCGATCGATGCGTTGCGCACCATCCGCGTCACGTACGCGACCGGCTGGCGCACCGCGTCCTGATTGGGGAACTCGACGAGTTTCACGAACACGTCGTGCACGACGTCCTCCGCGCGGCTCGCGCAGCCGACGAAGCCGCGCGCGACGTTGACGAGCATCGCGCGATGCGAGATCAGCACATCGAGCAGCGCGCCCTGCGCACGCGGCTCGGACGCCCGGCGCGCACGCGGCGCGGCGCGCGGCGGCAGGTCCGGATAACTGCCGAGGAACGGGTTTGCCGCTGCCGCTACCGGTCGGTCGAGCACTTCCGCCATCGCCATCGATCTGCTCCGTCAAATTCCGAGATAAGGGAATTTAACGTAAACGCAAATCATTCTCAATCCGATTACGAGATAACCCTTTAGGTTAGTGGGATTTGTCTGAACAATTGCCGGAATGCCTGCTTCGGCGGACAGGACGAACGCGACGGGTCTACGAAGCACGGCAAGCTTTCCGGGCCGAAGGAAGTTGCCCGGTGACCGAAACGGCCGAGATTCACGACGCGGCCGCGCCCACCGCCGTCAGTAGATGAACAACCGGATCGTCGCCGTCGCATCGAACCGCCCGATCTTCGGCGGCCCGAACGACTTCAGCACCGCGTCCATCAGCACGCTCTGATTCATTACGTTGGACGCGAACTGAGCCAGCGTGAACTGCTGGTTGAACGGAATGGCCTTGCCCTGGCTATCCTCGATGCCGATCCCGAAATTGCTGTCCTGCGCCGGCACCAGCAAACCGTTCTGGACCGGAAAACTCGTTTCGAAATACCCGTCCACCCGCACCGCGACGTTGCATTTCTTGGTCAGCGACAACGAGAACCGCTTGCGGGGCACCGCGGGCATGAAGCCGTTACCCGCCGCCTGCACCTGCCCGAAATTGACGATGCCCGGTTCGGGCGTCACGAGGACGTCGACGAAGCACGGTGTCGGCTTGAGGTTGCGCAGGCCGCTCAGCCGGTACTGGAAGCTCGTGCCGAACGCATTCAGCCCGAACTCGCCGTCGAACTGGAACACCGTGTAGATATCGCTCGGCGGCTGGATCCAGTTGCCCTTCTTGCGCACGACGACCTGGTAGTCGATGCTGATGTTCGTGCGCTGACAACGCCCGCGGTCGAAGTCGTACCGGGTGCACGGCGGCACCGAATACCCGGTAAACACCCCGCCGCCGCGATTGCTGGTCTTGTCGAAATAATCGACGCCCTTGTAGCGGATGCCGATCTCGAGTCCCCATGCGGCAGGGTCCGTACGATTCGGATTCGCGTAGAAGTAGATGTTGTCGACGACCTTCAGGCTGCCGGCGTCCCCCAGGTCCTTGTAGCAATACCCCGACGTCGTGCGCACCGGCGACACCCAGATCACGTAGCCGTCCGGCGCGTCGGTCGGATACGACGCCACGCCGCCGATCGGCTCGGTCAACGACGTCGCGCCGCTGTTCGTCAGGCAGCGCAGCGCCCACGCCGGCTGCACGGCCGCGATCAGCAGCGCGAGGACGACCCAGCGCAGCCATGCCGCCGGCGCCGCCCGATGACGCATGCCCGCGCTCATTGCTTCACGCTCTTGCACACACCGGCGTCGCACGCATACTCGACCGCCACCTGGCCGCCGTAATCGTCGATATGCGTGACGAACAGCGTCGCCGGCGTCGCGGCCTTGAACGGCACGTCGGCCGTGCTCATCGGGCTCACCATCACCGGCTCGATCGGCACCGGCGTCTTCTGCGCGCCCGCGCTCACGTCGACCACCGTCACGTGGTACGGCGTCGGGTTGTCGAACACCAGCTTGTGCGCGGCCGCCTCCACCCGCAGCGTCATCGGCAGCGTCCAGTCCTCGTCGCGCGCGGGCTGCACGGCCTTCGGCCGGTAGAACAGCTTCATCTGCGTATGCAGCGCGATCTGCAGCGTGTTCGGCGTATCGGTCTTCGGCGGCACTTCGCGGATGTTCAGGTAGAACACCGTTTCGCGATCGGCCGGCAACTCGGTGCCCGGCAGCTTCGCGATCCGCAGCACGTTGCGCTCGTTCGCCTCGATGCGCTGCAGCGGCGGCACGACCATCAGCGGCGATGTGGTCTTGTTGCCCTTCGCGTCCTCGAGCCACGACTGCACGAGATACGGATATGTCGCGCTCTTGTTGGTGATCGTCACGATCGCGGCCTGCTCGCCTTCGTTGAAGATCACGCGCGTGCGATCGGGCACGATCGCCGCCTGCGCGGCGCCAGCCAGCATCGCGCCGACGGTCGCGAACGCGCACAGCGCGCGCCGCGGGAAAGAAAGGGAGAAAGCGTTCTTCATCGCTGGATCCATGAAAATCATCGTTCGACCCGCGCGGCCGCCGCATGCGACTCGCCCGGTGTCCGGCACGTCACCGGAATCGGCGTGCCTTCGAGTTGGAGCTGATTCGGCAGCGCGTCGATCGTGCACAGCGTGCGTTCGCCCGCCCGCACCGCCAGCGCGGATTTCGGCTGAACCTGGGTCAGGAACGCCGCGCCGCCCTCGCCGACGATGCCGAGCTCCTTGCCGTTCGCCGCGTCCTGCACCGACGCGCCGAACGGCAGCGCGTGGCCGGCCGCGTCGGTCAGCGTCAGGTACAGGTTGCTGCCGCGCGCGGCGGAGAACTTCACGAAGCCGATCGCGCCGTCGGTCAGCACCATGCGCTGGATCGGGTTCGTCACCTGCACTTCGAGCGGCAGCTTCTCGACGTTCACGGTCGCGTCGTACACGTTGTAAGGCGAGATGCCGTCGAGGACCGCGTAGCCGCGCGAATCGGTGTGCGTGAGCGTGCCGGACAGCGGCACGTCGGGCACGCCGTCGGTCGACACCAGCAGCCGCGTATCGCCCGCGTTGCCGTTCGCGTGCGCGGACACGCCGTACTGCGTCGCGACGAACGAGCCGTCGACTTCGAGCGACGCGGCCGCATACGCATTGGCGAGCGTCGATGCCTGCGCGGTGAGCTGGTACGCCGACGTGCGCTGCCGGAAGCTCGCGTTCGCCGACGCGCGGCCGTCGGTCTCGCCCGCATTGACCTGATAGGTGCGGCCGGCCGGATCGTCGTAGATGTAGCCCGCGTTCACGCTGGTGCTGCCGTTGCCCGTCGTCAGGTTCGACGTGACGGTGTGGCGGCCGCCGATCGGCAGCGTCGCGGTGACCGAGAACTGGTTGCCGCTCGCGCCGGCGCTTTGCGTGCGGAATGCCGACACGCTGACGTTCAGGTTGCGCAGCGTGCCGATCGAGAATGCACGCGTGAGCGTCAGGCCGACGCGCTGCTCGGACGCGCGCGCCCAGTAGGTCGTCTGGTCGTACGAGAAATAGGTCGACGTGTCGCCGAAGCGCTTCGACAGCGTCGCCGAATAGCGCTGCTTGCTGTTGGCGAGGCCGTACGCGGTCGGGTCGCCGGAGAACTGCGCGAAGCTGGTGTACTCGCGCTCGGAGAAGCGGTAGCCGAAGAAGCGCACGTCCGCATCGAGCCCGTCGAAGTGCTTCGAATAGTTGATCCGATACGAGTTGCCGTTGCGTGTCGCGCCGTTCCACCACAAGCGCGCCCGCGCATGCGTGACGTCGGCCGACACCGCGCCGAACGCGCCGAAATCGCGGCCGACGCCGAGCGCGATCGACGTATAGCCCGACGCGGCGATGAAGCCGCCATAGGCGGTGACGTCGAACGGCAGGCCGTACGCGATTTCGCCGAAGCCGAAGAACGGCGTGATGCCGGCGCCGCCGAACAGCCGCGGCTTGCCGACCGCGGCCTTGTAGCGCAACTGGCCGGTGCGCGCGAGGAACGGCACGGCGGCCGTCGTCACCTGGAAGCGCTGCACGCTGCCGTCCTCTTCCTCGACCGCGACGTCGAGCGTGCCCTGCACGCTCGTGTTGATGTTCTGCAGCGCAAATGCGCCCGGCGACACGCGCGTCACGTACAGCACGCGGCCGGCCTGCGACACGGTCACGGTCGCGTTGGTGCGCGCGACGCCCGAGATCAGCGGCGCATAGCCGCGCAGCGACGGCGGCAGCATGCGGTCGTCACTGCGGATCGACGCACCCGTCAGCGCGAACGTGTCGAAAATGTCGGAGGTCAGGTAGTCGTCGCCGAACGTCACCGTCGACTGGATCGACGGCAGCGCGCGAAACGCATAAAGCCGGCTGAAGCGGAACGTGCGGTCCGCGTACGCGGTGTTGCCCACGTTCGATTGCGCCTGGTAGTCGCCGCGAAAACGCCACGCATCCCAGTTCGCGCCGACCGTCCCGTACGCCTGGATCGCATTCGTCTGCCCGCCGCCCGCACCGAAGTTGCGGTTCGTGTTCGCGATCACGCGATAGTCGAGCATCGCGCCGGGAATCCCTTCGGACCAGTGCTCCGGCGGCAGGTAGGTCGAATCGGTGAATTCGAGCGCCGCCTGCGGAATCGTGATCTTGAGCCGCCCGTCGCTTTTCAGGTAACGCACGGTCGCCCCTTCGATCGCGGCCAGGTCGACGCAGCTACCGCCCCGGAAGCGCGGCAGGTCCTTGACCAGCGACGGCTTCAGGCCGAACCGCGCGACGAGCTCCGGCCGCAGGCACGGCTTGCCCGCGCCCGTCGCATCGACCGCCACGAATTCGATCGGCTGCAATCCGAGGTACAGGTCGTTGACCTGCACGTCGAGCATGTACTCGCCGGGCAGCGTGAAGTCGGCCTGTGAGAACTGCGACAGGTCGACGTTGCGCGTTCCGTCGATGTCGAGGAACGACGAATTGAATTCCGTCGCCTGGCTCTGGCTGCCGACGACCAGCACGGAGACGCAAAGGAAGGAATGTCTGATTCGCACGCGGTGCTACCGGGAGTCCGAGGAGAAGGAAAACGAGAGGAAGGACGAAGGAGGAAGGGATGCACGCATCCCTCCTCCGGTACGGATGCTTACTGGTAGCGGACCGTGAAGTTCGCGACGCCGTCGGCGGTACCCGGCGTCACGCCGGCTGCCGTCGCTTCGTACATCGCCGCGAAGCGCGCGATGTTCGTGCCGTTCTGCAGCAGCGTCGGCGCCTTCTGCTCGGCGCCGTTGTCGAGGTATTCGCCCGACGCGGCCTGCAGGCGGATGCCGACGTTGGTTGCCGAACCGATCGTGGCGAGCAGCTTCGGCTGGCCCGCGCTCGACGTGCCCGTGAACGTGAAGTACGCGTTCTTCGCGACGCTGGTGTCGCAATCGGTCAGCTTGATGTCGAAGTTGGTCGGCGTGGACTTGTCGCCGGCTTGCTTGAACACGTTGGTCGGCACCTTGCCGAGGTTCACGGTCTGGTTGACCGAGCCCGAGTCGATGCCGCATGCGCCCGCGACGATCTCGCCCGTGAAGTTGATCGTGCCGGTGCCCGCTGCGAAGGCCGAGGTGGACAGGGCTGCGAGTGCGACAGCGCTCAGGATGGATTTTTTCATGAGGTTTCCCGTAAGGAGTGCAAATGGAATGGACGACGTGGCGGACACAAACGACAGCGCGTGGTGGCTCCCGTCCGACACGAGGCGGCATTATCGAGATAACCACGAAAGATGTCTGTAAATCATTGTCAAATGCATCTGACAATGTTCGATTTACCCCTCTAAAACCCCATTATTTCCCCTCCATTTTCAATCCCGGATTTTTTATCCGCAGTCCTTTTTTATTTTCCGGAACCGATTGAAGATTAAGGGAATTTCTTGCCGATAATCATCGACGCCGCGCACTTCCTTACTGGCGCTGGCTTGAGCAGGACCGCCACTCAAAGGACAAAACATTGTCCAACACCGCCATCGTTGTCCGATTACAACGCCAATATCTAATCATTTTCAACTGACAGGAAATTAACGATGGCATTCCATCAATATGGATTTATCGCGCAAACGATTGCGCAAGAATACAAACGTTTTACCGCGACACTTTGCCGCCACCATTAATTCCGATATGTTGATTAATCCATTCGTCAATTGCCGATCTTGAATCGCATGCATGCGCGGCCGCTGGAACGCGGCTCGCTTGCCGGATTGGACGAGATGAAAAAGGAAAGAACGCGGCACACGTTTGCGCCGGGGAGCGGCACGACCGGTCGCCGGATGCGGGTGGCAGGGAAGCAACCGCTCCGCCCTGCCGGGAGATGAAAAGGAGGCGCGGAACAGCGCCAGGAAGCGCCGATGCCGCGCGGCGAAACGACGGGCATCACGCGCTGTCGAAGCAGCGGCCGCACGTTGAATCGTACGGCCGCCGTCATGTCGCCCGACACGCTGCCGCGTCAGGCGACGCGTCGCACGTCACGCGGAAGCCGCGGCCTCCGCCGTTGCCGGCGCCCAGCCGCCGCCGAGCGCGCGATACAGCGCGATCGCGTTCGCGAGCCTGAGCTGCCTGAGCCGGATCAGCTCCTGCCCCGACTCGTACGTGCTGCGCTGCGCGTCGAGCAGCTCGAGATAGGTCGCGACGCCGCCCGCATAGCGGCGCTCCGCGAGCCTCAGCCGTGCGCCGTCCGCCGCATATACGTCCTGCTGCGCGGCAAGCTGCCGGTCGATCCAGTCGCGCGCGGCGAACGCATCGGCCACTTCGCGAAACGCGGTCTGCACCGCCTTCTCGTATTCGGCGACCGCGATGTCCTTGCGCGCGTGCGCGACGTCGAGGTTCGCGCGATTGCGACCGCCCGCGAAGATCGGCAGCGTGATGCGCGGCGCGAACGTCCACACGCTGGTGCCGGCCGCGAACAGGCTCGAGAACGCGTCGCTCACCGAGCCGTAGTCGGTCGTCAGCGCGACGCGCGGGAAGAACGCCGCGCGCGCCGCGCCGATGTTCGCGTTCGCGGCCTTCAGCCGCGCCTCGGCCTGCCGGATGTCTGGCCGCCGTTCGAGCAGTTCGCTCGGCGCGCCCGGCGCCACGGGCGCGATCGACAGCGTGTCGAGCGCGGTCGCGTCGTCGGGCACGTTGCGCGCGAAGTCGCCCGCCAGCAGTTGCAGCGCCCGTACGGCCTGCGCATGCTCGCGCTGCAGCGCGGCCTGCGATGCGCGCGCGGACGCCACCAGCATCTCGGCCGAACGCAGCTCGATCGCGTCGCTCGTGCCGGCGGCATAGCGGCGTTGCGTGAGCGCGGCCACCCGTTCGCGGGCTTCGAGCGTGCGCTCAGCGAGCGCCAGTTGCTCGTGCAACGATCGTTCGGAAACGTACGCGCCCGCCACCTCGGCGATCACACCGATACGGACCGTGCGCTGCGCGTCGGCAGTCGCGAAATACTCGGCGAGCGCCGCGTCGGACAGGTTGCGCACCCGGCCGAACAGATCGAGCTCGTATGCGCTGACGCCGACGCCCGCACGATACAGCCCGCTGATCGCGCTTTCGCGCACGACCGGGTCGTACTGGCGCGCGCGTTCGTAGCCGAGATTCGCGTCGACCGACGGCATCCGGTCCGCGCGCTGCACGCCGTACAGCGCGCGCGCTTCCTCGAGCCGGCCGGCCGCGATCCGCAGGTCGCGATTGTTCGCGAGCGCCGCGTCGATCCACGCCTGCAGCGCCGGATCGGTGAAATACGCATGCCAGTCGTCGAGCAGCGCGGCATCCCGTGCCGCGCTCGGTAGGGCCGCCGGCGCCGTACTGCCGTCGACCGGCGCATAGGACGCCGGCACCGGCGCCGCCGGGCGCTCGTAACGCGGCGCGAGCGAGCACCCGGCGAGCGCGAGCGCGGCGGCCAGCGCGACCGGCGCCCGCCGCGCGGCGCGTGCATTCAGCGCGAACATCATGGTTGCGAACCCTCCATCGTCGTCGGCTGCGCACCGCCGCGCCGGCGCGGGCCGACGTCGAACAGGCGGCCGACGATCACGAAAAACAGCGGGACGAGGAACACCGCGAGCACGGTCGCCGTGATCACGCCGCCGAGCACGCCGGTGCCGATCGCCGTCTGCGCGCCGGACGCGGCGCCCGACGCGAACGCGAGCGGCAGCACGCCGACGCCGAACGCGAGCGACGTCATCACGATCGGCCGCAGCCGCAGGCGCGCGGCCTCGAGCGCCGCGTCGACGAGCGACATGCGCTGCGCGACGAGATCCTTCGCGACTTCGACGATCAGGATCGCGTTCTTCGCGGACAGCCCGATCGTCGCGATCAGCCCCACCTTGAAATAGATGTCGTTCGGCATCATCCGCAGCGTCACGCCGAGCACCGCGCCGATCACGCCGAGCGGCACGACCAGCATCACCGCGAACGGAATCGACCAGCTCTCGTAGAGCGCCGCGAGCGCGAGGAACACGACGAGCACCGACAGCGCGAACAGCATCGGCGCCTGCGCGCCCGACAGCCGCTCCTCGAACGACTGCCCCGACCACGCATGGCCGATGCCGGCCGGCAGCTTCGCGGCGATCCGCTCGATCGCGGCCATCGCGTCGCCGCTGCTGTGGCCGGCCGCGGCCGAGCCGTTGATCGTGAACGACGGATAGCCGTTGTAGCGCGTGAGCTGCGGCGGCCCCATCGTCCAGTGCAGCGTCGTGAACGCCGCGAGCGGCACCATCTCGCCGCGCGCGTTGCGCACGCGCAGCTTCTTCACGTCGTCCGGATCGAGCCGGTGCCGCCCGTCGGCCTGCACCATCACGCGTCGCACCTGCGTGCCGTGCATGAAGTCGCCGATATAGTCGGAGCCGAACATCACCGCGAGCGTCGTGTTGATCTCGTCCATCGACACGCCGAGCGCGGACGCCTTCGCGCGATCGATGTCGAGCTTCAGTTGCGGCGCGTCCTGCGTGCCCGCGAACATCAGGTCGGTGAGCGCGCGATCCTTGCCGCCCGCCGCGAGCAGTTGCTCGCGCGCGGCGCTGAACGTCGCGTAGTCGAGCCCGCCGCGGTTCTGCAGCCGGAAGTCGAAGCCGCTCGACGAGCCGAGATCGGGCAGCGCCGGCGAGTTCATCGCGAAGACCGTCGTGTTCGGCGTGCCCGCGAAGCGCTCGTTGATGCGCGCGACGATCGACTGCACGTGATCGCGCACGGCCTTGCGCTCCTTCCAGTTCTTCAGCGTGACGAAGATCATCCCGCCGTTCGGCCCTTCGCCGTACAGGTTGAAGCCGCCGAGCGCATACGTATAGGCGGTCGGCTCGTCGCGGCGGATCGCCGACTCGACCGCGCGCACGCTCTGCATCGTTTCCGCGAGCGGCGTGCCTTGCGGGCGGATCACCATCACCATGAAGTTGCCCTGGTCCTCGTCCGGCAGGAATGCGGTCGGCAACTGCGTGAGCATCAGCACCGCGGCCGCGGTCAGCGCGCCGTACACGACGAGCCAGCGCAGCGGCTTCTTCAGCATCGTGCCGACCCGCGTCGCATAGCGCTGCGTCGCGCGCGCGACGAAGCGGTTGAACCCGCCGAAGAAGCCGCGCTTCTCGTGATGGTCGCCGGCCACCGGCTTGAGCAGCGTCGCGCACAGCGCGGGTGTCAGCGACAGCGCGAGGAAGGCCGAGAAGCCGATCGACACCGCGAGCGACAGCGCGAACTGCCGGTAGATGTTGCCCACCGCACCGCCGAAGAACGCCATCGGCACGAACACCGACGTCAGCACCACGGTGATCCCGACGATCGCGCCGCTGATCTGCTGCATCGCCTTGACGGTCGCGTCGTACGGCGCGAGCCCCTCCTCGACCATCAGCCGCTCGACGTTCTCGACGACGACGATCGCGTCGTCGACGAGGATGCCGATCGCGAGCACCATCCCGAACATCGTCAGCACGTTGATCGAGAAGCCGGCCGCATACATCACGCCGAACGTGCCCGCGAGCGCGACCGGCACGACGAGCGTCGGGATCAGCGTCGCGCGCAGGTTCTGCATGAACAGGAACATCACGAGGAACACCAGCACGCCGGCCTCGATCAGCGTCGTGACGACCTTGTTCATCGACACGCGCACGAACGACGACGTCTCGTACGGAATCTGGTATTTCACGCCCGGCGGGAAGTATCGGGACAGCTCGTCCATCGTCGCGCGCACGCGCTTCTCGGTGGACACCGCGTTCGAGCCCGGCGCGAGCTTGATGCCCATCCCGGTCGCGACCTTGCCGTTCACGTACGACGGATAGTTGTAGTCGTTGCCGCCGAATTCGACGCGCGCGACGTCGCGCAGGAACAGCGCGGCGCCGTCGGCCCGCGCGCGCAGCGCGATCGCGCCGAAATCGGCTGGCGTCTTCAGCGGCGCGTCCGCGAACACGGTCGCCGCGATCGGCGCGCTGTCCGGCACCGCGCTGCGGCCGATGTCGCCGATCGTCACGCGCGCGTTGTGCGCGCGCACGGCCGACGCGATGTCCGACGCGGTGAGCCCGTGCCCGGCCAGCTTCACCGGGTCGGGCCAGATCCGCATCGCATATTCGGCGCCCCAGAACTGCACCTTGCCGACGCCCTCGACGCGGCGCAGCGCCTGCACGACGTTCGCCGACGCGTATTCGCCGAGCTGCACGTCGGTCATCCGGCCGTCGTCGGACGTCAGCGACACGACGAGCTGGATATTATCGGCGGCCTTCTCGACCTGGATGCCGTCGCGGCGCACGGGCTCGGGCAGGCGCGCGTCGACCGTCTTCAGCCGGTTCTGCACTTCGACGGCCGCGAGATCGGCGTTCACGCCCTGCTTAAACGTCAGGTACAGCGACGCCGCGCCGGCGCTGCTCGTCGCGGACGTATACAGCAGCCCCGGCGCGCCGTTCATCTCGCGCTCGATCAGCGCGGTCACCGATTCCTCGACGACCTGCGCGGACGCGCCCGGGTACGTCGCATAAATGCTGACGACGGGCGGCGCGATGTCCGGGTACTGCGCGACGGGCAGCGCGCGAATCGCGAACAGGCCACCCAGCATGATGAAGATCGCGATCACCCATGCGAAGACGGGGCGATCGATGAAGAAACGTGCCATGTTGGTTTGAACCGGTCAGGTTTGACGGGCGGCCGCCTGCGAAGCGGCCGCTGCCGGCGCCGCCTTCGACGGCGGCGCCTTTTCGACGGGCTGGACGGCCGTATCGGGCGCGAACTGCGCGACGTCGTCGACGATCACGCGCTCGCCGCCCGCGAGGCCGCGCGTGATGCGCCAGTCATGGCCGCTCATCTGGTCGGCCGTGACCTCGACGTCCTTGACCTTGCCGTTCGCGCCGACGACACGCACCGACGTACGGTCGGCCGTGCGCAGCAGCGCGTCGCGCGGCACGAGGATCGCGCGCCGGTCGACCGCCGTGTCGAGCGCGATCCGCACATACGCGCCCGGCAGCAGTTCGCGCTCCGGATTCGGGAACAGCGCGCGCATCTCGACGGTGTCGGTGGTCGGGTCGACCGCGAGATCGCTGAACAGCAGCTTGCCCTTCAGCGGATATGCGGTGCCGTCGGCGCGCAGCAGCGTCACCGCGACATCGTGCTGCGCGATGCCCGTTGCGCGCCCGCTCTTCACCGCGCGACGCAATGCGTCGACGTCGGCGGCCGGCTGCGAGAAGTTCACGTAGATCGGATCGAGCTGCTCGACGGTCGTGAGCGGCGTCGCCTGGTCCTGGCCGACGAGCGCGCCCTCGGTCACGAGCGCGCGCCGTGCGCGGCCCGCGATCGGCGCGGTGACGGTCGCGTAGTCCAGCTGCAGTTGCGCGCGCGCGAGTTCGGCCTTCGCGGACGCGACCTCGGCCTTCGCCTGCGTATCGGCCGCGACGGCTTCGGTGTGGTCGCGCTCGCTCACCGCGCGATCGCGCACGAGATCGTCGTAACGACGGCGCTTGTCGGTCGCCGCGAGCGCGGCGGCCTGCGCCTTCGCGAGCGCACCCTGCGCGGCGTCGCGCGCGGCCTTCAGCGGCGCGGGATCGATGCGGAACAGCACCGCGCCCTGCTTCACCTCCTGGCCTTCCTCGTAGGTGCGCGCGGTGACGATGCCCGCGACCCGTGCGCGGACTTCCGCCTGCCGGTACGCATCGAGCCGGCCCGGCAGTTCGACCGTCATCGGCACGGCCGTCGGGCGCACCGTCACGACGGTGGCCTGCTTCGCGGTCTCCGGCGCGGCGTTCTTGTCGCCCTTTCCGCATCCGGCCACGGCCAGCAGCGCCGCGAGCGCGAACGGCGCCAGCCGCAGGCGGCGCCACAGGGTGCGTTTGTTATTCATGTTCTGACCTCGGATCGTTCGCCGCCGATACAATGCGGCGGCTCAGGGTGGCCGATTATAATCAGTCACGACTGATTAAATACATCCGCTTTCCATCCGGCTGACGCACTGTCTCAATAAAACGACAGCGAACTGTAAGGAATTTCACGACATGGCCCGCAAGACCCGGGAAGAATCGCTCGCCATCAAGCACCGGATCCTCGACGCCGCCGAGCTCGTGCTGCTCGAAAGAGGCGTCGCGCAAACCGCGATGGCGGACCTCGCCGAGGCCGCCGGGATGTCGCGGGGCGCCGTCTACGGCCACTACCGCAACAAGATGGAAGTGTGTCTGGCGATGTGCGACCGCGCGTTCGCGCGCACGTCCGAGGGGTTCGACGCGGGCGACGGCCTGCCGCCGCTCGCTACATTGCGGCGCGCCGCGTCGCACTACTTGCAGGAATGCGGCGAGCCGGGCCCGATGCAGCGCGTGCTCGTGATCCTCTATACGAAATGCGAGCAGAGCGAGGAAAACGGCGCGCTGCAGCGGCGCCGCATGCTGCTCGAGCTGCAGATGCTGCGGATCACCAAGGCGCTGCTGCGTCGCGCGATCGCGGCCGGCGAAGTGGCCGCCGATCTCGACGTGCATCTGGCCGCCGTCTACCTCGTGTCGCTGCTCGAAGGCGTGTTCGCGTCGATGATCTGGACCAACCGGCTGCGCGGCAACCTATGGAACGACGCCGAGGCGATGCTCGACGCCGGTTTCGACGCCGTGCGCACGTCCGCCGCCCTGCGCAGACGCGCGCAAAAATTGCCGGACTAACGGAAATCGTCGTAACAAATGCTGATTTAACCCGATTTACCGCAGTGCGAAACGAGTGAGCCGACCCTCTTTAAAATTTTTAACGTTTCGCGGAACATCGGTAGACTGACGCTGTCATCTTTCTTTAGCGTCTTCGTGATAACCGGGTTCGACCCGGTATGCACGCCGCCGTTCGAAGCGGGCACCGCCCCGCAGGTTGGGTCGAACGGAAACGACACAGGCCCCTGGCGGGGCCTGTTTTGTTGCACGCCCGCCGCCCGCCCCGTCGCCGTTCGACGGATGTGCCGCCGGCGGCCCCCGCCCACACCCCTTTGAACCGCTTTCCTGGATGTGGACACCTTGGTCAAGTCTGTCGCAACCCCTGATGCCGTCGCGCCCGGTCGCGCGCAGCGCGCCGTGCGCGCGCTCGTGCCGGCCGCCGTGCTCGGCGCCCTCGCCGCATTCGGCCTCGCCGCCGCGCTGCCGGCCGTGTCGCAATTGCCGGGCGCCGTCGATTCGGGCACGGCCGCGCTGCCGCAGCGCGTGCTGTCCGATACGCCGTTTCCCACCGCGCAGCATTTCGTGACGAGCGAACTCGCCCGCACGATCGGCGAGCGCAACGAACACGTCGATCGCAACGATCGCAGCCTGCAGCCGGGCCTGTTCGCGCCGCTCAGCGCGCATCGCAACGACATGCTCGGCTACGCGAGCCTGTTTCAGTTCGCGTCGCCCGATCGCCCGCAAGGGATGCGCGCGGGCGACATCGAGCTCACGCTGTCCGATACGCTGAACCGTCTCGACGTGCCGCCCGAAGTGCGCATCCAGCTCGGCGACCTCGTCACCGGCAAGGTCGCGATGCGTGCGAGTGCGCAGCGCGGCGACTATTACCGCGTCGCGTTCGACACGAACGACGGCACGCCGCGGCTCACCGCGCTCGAGCTGCGCGTCGCCGGCCGCACGTTCGGCGCGATCTGGTTCCGCGCGCCGGGCGCCGAGCACGGTGCGTACTACACGCTCGACGGTTCGCCGCTCGAAGCCGCCGCGTTCACGATGCCGGTCAAGTGGACGCGCATCAGTTCGTTCTTCGGCGAGCGCGTCCATCCGTTGTCGCAGGCGATGGCGTTCCATACGGGCGTCGATCTCGCCGCGCCGAGCGGCACGCCGGTCGATGCGGCGGCCGACGGGGTCGTGTCGTTCGTCGGCACCGATCCGGGCGGCTACGGCCGCTATGTGATCGTCGATCATGCGGATGGCTATTCGACGTACTACGCGCACCTGTCCGCGTACGCTCGCGGGCTGAAGGTCGGCGAAACCGTGAAGCAGGGCCAGCGCATCGGCTCGGTCGGGATGACGGGCGCGGCCACCGGCCCGCACCTGCATTTCGAGGTGCGGGTCGCGAACGATCCGGTCGATCCGCTCGTCACGCTCGCGAACGCGCAGACGGGGCTGTCCGACATGCAGCTCACCGCATTCCGCCAGGAAGCCGCGCAATGGCGCTTCCGCCTCGCGTCGATCAATAAGACGCCGTTCGCGTTCGCGCAGAACGACGGGCCGCTGTGGGGGGATTTCGCGACCGGTCCGTCGACGCTGCGGGCGGTTTTCGATACGCACTACTCGGCAGAACGAGGCTGACGCCGAGGCACACGATCGTGGTGGTTGGAGAAGAGCGCACGGTTGTCAGAATGCTCCCGCGCTCTTCTCTACACCGTCAGTTGGTCACGGGCTTGAGCCAATGTTTTGGCGCGAGGTAAAAGTAGAACTGCGCTCGATACCGTCGGCGGTGTGCGCTTGCCCCTCGTAGTCGACCGAGGTTGGTTCCCTCATGACAAACAAGACCGCGTTTATTCAGAACTGAGCGGTCACCTGAAAACCGAGCGTCACTCGCGCAGTCGGAAAACCCGACGGCTTGTAGACAGGCGTACCCGCGAAGAGATCGTACGCATAGGCTCCGAATCGCGTGCCCATGCTGCCTTTTATGCCGATCACGGCGCCGGCCAACTGCGTCCCGACGAGGGCCACAGGCTGCGGGCCCCATACGCGACCATAGTCGAGTCCCACATAAACTGCCTGCCCCGTCTGCCCGATCGGCGCCTGCAGTTCGTTGCGCCAGTAGAAGCCGCGTGCCGACGCGAGCATCGTTTCGCCATCGAAGCCGCGCACTGTATAGCGACTGCCAATCGTCAAGTCGTCGATGTAGTACAGCGTGTTCCCGGTGTACTGACCGTGGAATGTGCCGACATAGCGGAATGGCTGCTTGCCGATCGCAAAAGGCACCGCCAGGTTCGCGTCGAGCACCGCCATCTTGAACCGATAGGTCGGCCCCCCACCCGCCGCCAACGTATCGTCCTGAGCACCCAACCCACCGACGCCTTGACGATATGCAAGTGAGCCATCGAACTGCGCGCCGCCGAAATAGTGTCGATCGGTCAGGCCGAGCTCGATCATCGTGTTATTGCGGCGCTGCTGCGAAATCTCGGTGTCTTCGATAAAGCTTTGTCCGAAACGGCGCGACAGGCGAACGTATGCGCCGAATACATCATTCTGACTACGCGACAGCACGCGGGCCAGCTTGAAATCGACCGTCTTCGAATTGCCGCTCGCGACGAATGTCTGGTTCACGCCGGCAATCTGCTGGTAGTACGTGTTCGTGTAGGCGGACAGCGTGGCCGTCCAGTAGCCCCACGGAATCGAGTAGAAGCCGTTCCAGCCGTGCGAGCCGAGACGCTTGTCGCCGAATTCGAGGTCCTGGCTCACGCCGATGTTGAAGACGTCGTTCAGGCCGAGCGGGTTGTCGATGCCAAGCGACAGGTTGCCTTGCAGCTTGCCGGTCGCGCGCGTGCCGGCGTTGTCGACCGATGCGACGACGGTCCACGGCTTGCCACGCTTTACGTCGAGCACGACGTCGCTTTCACCGGGAAGCTCGCCCGGAACAAGTTGCATCGAAACATCCTGACTCGATACGCGTTTCATTTGCTCAAGGCCTTGTTCGAGGTCGCGCAGGTTCAGCACCTCACCGTCGCGGGTGGGGAAAGCCGTTTTCCATGTACCCCGCAGTTTTTCATCAGCGAAGCGCACATGGCGAATCGTGCCGGGAATCAGCGAGAGTCTGAGCGTGCCGTTCGATAGGTCTTGCTCGGGAACGAGCACGCGCGTCGTGACGTAGCCGCGCGCCAGAATCGCCTGGGACAGCCCTTTGACTAACACGTCTACGCCTTGCTTACCGACGCATTGCCCTGCGTAGTGGTTCAGCCATTCGCGCGCGAACGCGAAACGATCCATCGGCAAGGCGGATGCCCCTTGGGCCTTCGCTGCATCAGGCAATGAGGGCGGCACATCGAGCGTAAATCGATCGATGCGGAAGCACGGCGTCTCCGAGGGAAGTGCCGGATACGCTTCAACCTTTGGCACGTCGGAACGCACGGACGGAGTACGTACGGCCGCGTCGCGCTGCTGCACGTCACGTTGCTGCTGCGCCTGCCGATCCTGTTCGGCGTTCGCGCGAGCTGCGGCGGCTTGATCGGCAGGCGTGGGGGCTTGCTGCGCCTGCACCCCGAGCGATACTAAGGCTGTGATCGGCAATGCCGCCAGCCGCTTCTTGATTTTCATTGTTCTTAAATCCCTGATTCCGCCTGATCCCAACAAATGATCACCACCACGCTCGAGCAAAAATTCGAGGGGCAGAATAATCGATCAAACTTTAAAATTCCCCATAAACTCGTAAGGATCGAGGTAATTGTCTAGCGGCTCAATCGGCAGCCACTCCTCCGGAATCCAAGGCGTGTCAACCCTCACCCTCAATCCGTGGCGCCACGCGATTTTCGCGTATATCACCGCATGGGTGCCAATGAGTTTTTCAGTAAAGCCGAACGCGTGTTCGGCGTTTCGCACCTTAGCAACTTTTGGCGACGTGAGCTCTTGTAACGTCGCCTCCATGCTCGGCACATCTCGACGGGACAATGCAAGATAGAAACGATGATCTATTTCGTACTTTTTCATCTCTGTCGACGAATTTCCAATGATCTTGAGGCAACGCTCCTCCAACGTCTTCCACTCACCGCGCAGAGCCAAAAGCGCCTGGTATCCATGAAATTCCGCTGTCGCCGGATCATTGGCTCGAATCATGTCGAACGGCTGATCATTGCTTGAGAACCATTGAATCAACCCCTCGTGATCCGATAACAACGGCATCAATAGAAGATACGCTGGGTACCAACTTTTCGGCTCTCGTTGAAACGTGATGGATTCCAGTTTTCCAGATACATAGCACCACTGCTTAAAGGAAATTAAGTCACGCCCCTTGAACCATGATACCAAGGCTGCAGCCATGGCGTGAGAGCGAAGGCGTACCATACAAAAATCAGGATCTCCGCTACCGCTTGAGATAATCTCCAAAAAGAATTTCACCTTATCAGAAAGGGCCAGAAGGTGCTTTTCGACATGCTCCAGCCCCTTACTCTGAATATCCGAATAATCAAGTTCTTTTGCCATATCACACTCATTTAATCTTTACAGGAACCGCAACCACCTGTCCGGTCGACTTGTCAACACCTGCCACAGCGGTAATTAACTTGCCGGTGGCTCGCGCTTGTTCGATAGCTTGATATGCGGGAGACGTGCTGTCTAGCCTACTCAAAACGGAATCAATCCACCCGTTCGACAACTGCATATTCCCGCCAGCACCGCTTGCAGACAACGAAAACGATCCGTTGGTGATTTGCTTACTGTCTATCAGCAAAGTTACGTTTCCGGAAGCGTCCTCAAGGACGTGATCGAACCCGTTGTTCGCGCCGTACTTGCCACCTGCTAGGCTACTATAGCCTTCGCTCTTGCTGATCGAATTGATGAGGTCTTCCGTCAGCTGACCTGAAGGGTCTCCTTTCTGCATGATGGTCTGAACCAAGGTTTTTTGTTCGGGCGTCGAAGCGTTCAACACGCAACCGCTTTCACAAACCTTCGTTGCATTCACAAAGCCGGAAGCGGATGGCACTGCCGGCGTGGCACCCTCCAAAGCCGAAAGACTCTTGCTGGCGGCTCCGTCAGCGATGGCTCCGATGACCCGCCCAACGATCGCCTTAACGGCTCCGGTCGCCAATCCCCCAGCCATAGTTGCCGCAATCATATCTTCGGCAGTGTGTTCTGGTGCGATTGCATCCCTGGACGTACCCGCTTTTGTAATCTGATCTTGCGCAAACCCCGCCACCTGTTGGTTGGTCGGGCCGTTCGGATCAACGTAATACTGCGATCCGATCCCGGCCGTCTGAGGCGTTTGGCCCGGGGCGAGTGCATGCGCTGTTCCCCCCGGCGTACCAAACAACGTCGAGTCGTTGAATTGAGCGCTCGTCGACTGGAACGTCTTGACTGTGCTGCCATCCGCTACGATCGCGCCGGTCGTGCCCGAGATCGTGTAGCCGGACATCTGATTGATCGCATTCTGTGCAATCTTCAGATTCTGCATAAACGTATCGAGCGCTTGCGAGTTACCAGACGCTTGAGCCGCCTGCACTAACTGAATTTCATACTGCGTGAGCTGCGTCTGTGCCTGAGCGTCTACCTTCGCGCCGGCAGCCAATGTCAGCATATTGGTCCAGTAGTCCGCCAGCTTCGCCTGATCAGCCGGAGTCTTGCCGTTGGCGGCTGCTATACCCTTCGCCACCGTGGAAATCATCGTACGCTCTTGCGGATGGAGCTGACGATTGAACAGATCGGCACTCAATGCACCGTTCGCGCCACTCATCGCTCCAGCCGAACCGCCTAAAGCGCCGCCCGCCGCCGCACCAGCCAGCCCCGATGCCGCATTCGCCAACAACGTGCCGCCCAGTGTATCGCCGAGCGCCTTCCCAACGGCATTGCCCGCCATATCACCGGCCACCGTGCCAGCGACGGCCCCGGCGACATTGCCGCCCCCCATCGCCGCACCGATTGCCGCTATACCGGCGTGTGATGCGATCCGAGCTGCGCCATCGTTACCCCACAAAGCTTCCTGCTGTTGCGCCGCCGTGAAATCGGCCTGCGCCTGTGCCATCCCGGCTGTATCGCCGGCGGCGCTAGCGTTGGCATATGCCAGTCGGGCCTTGGCCTCGTCTGCAATTGCCTTGTTCTGCAGCGCGTTCGCGACATCCCCCACCACCTGCATACCGACTTGGCCGACCGACTGCTGAACCGCCATGTCGTTCTGCACGTTCTGCGCATTGAACGTGTTCTGCACCGCGCCGTTCGCATTCGCCGTGTCGCGGCTCAGGTCCGCCGTACTGTCATGCCCGGTACCCGCGTCGCCGCGTACCGTGATCGCTCCGGGAGCGACGGCCGCGTAGGTTGTTCCCGACGCGTCGCTGCTCGTGCCCGCCGCCGAGAACCCGCTCGGTCCCAAGCCTTGCGAATTCTGCGCTCCCGGTACGTTGTTCGCGCCTTGTTTGACAGGCGTATTGAGGTTCACACCAGCCGGTGTGCTGTTCCCGAAGCCACCGCTCGCGCTGAAGCCGACCGTATCGCCGGAGTAAGAGGCGTGGTTTTCCAGATTCGTAAAGCCCAGCATCTGCGTCGACAAACTGTTCTTGTCTGGTGTCGCCGTGCTCGCAATCAAGCCACCATCGAGTTGCGTACGATTCCCGACATTCACGTTGTACCCGCCCGTGCCCGCATAGATCCCGCTTTGCTGGTTCACCGACTGATAGTTCGCGTTAATGTTCTGCTGGCTCGCGCTCGCGCTACCGCTGACCGTTTGGCCGTAGCAGAACGGAGGCACGCAAATGCTTGCCTGGAAACCAGCGCTCGATTGCTTGCTGTCGTACGTGCTGGTGTCCTGCTGGCTCGCGATATTGAGGTCGCGCCCAACACTCGCGTTGACGGTATTGCCCGACACTTCCGCACCGCGCAGATTCGTATCGCGTCCGCTCGTTATCGACAGCGCATTGCCTGCGGTAACCTGCGTATCCCGATTCGTGATGCTGCTACCGTTTGCATGGCCGTGCGCCGTGCTCGCGCCCAGTTCAAGCGTGAAACCGTTCTGCTGGCCGCCAATAGCTGCGCCAACACCGATACTGCCGCCGCTGCTGCTATTGCTGCTCGACTGCTGACTCGTATCCTTCGCGCTCGTCAGGTTGATATCGCGTGCGGCGTTCAAGTCCACGTTCTGCGCGGTAATTTGCGTCCCACTGGCGTTTATATCGCCATCGGTCGCAACGCCGTTCGCATCCTTGGCACCGCTTCCTGTTGCAATGAGCGTTGCCTTACCGCCTGCGTGCAGAGTGCTCCCGTCGTTGGCGACGGAACTGGATTGCGCTTCGCTATGGCTGGTGCCACCGCCGATACTGACCGTCGCCTTGATCAGTGCCTGATTCGTCGGCTTTCCGTCACTCAACGCGCTTCCAACTTGATACGCGTTGTAAGCCGCAAGTCCGGCCTGAGCCTTATCCAGCGCCGCCAATCGCGAATCGCCGCCACGCGCCGGCTGCGCAAATGCCTGATTGGCCTGCGCGATGGCATTACCGACTGCGCCACCAAGCGCAACGCTCACGCCGAACTGGCTGGAATCCTGACTCATCCGACTCTGCGTCGCATCCGTTCCCGGATCGAGATTCAGGTTCTTACCGATCAGTGTTAGATCCTTACCCGCGCTCAGATCGGAGCCTGCGACCGTGATGTCCTGCTTTGCATCGAGCGTCACGTTGCCCTTGCCGCTCACAATCTGGCTGCGCATCGTGCTCTGCGTTTGCGACGACGTGTCCTGCACGCTATGGCTATTCGCCACACCGACCGAAAAACCGGTCGCCGTGCCGTTGCTACCAAGGCTGCCAACCTGGCGGCTACTCGACTCCAGGTGCGTCACGTTGGTGTCGAGACCCGCCAGTACATTGATCGCGCCCTGCGTAGCGACGAGATCGACGCCCTGCGTTCCGCTGATGCCCGACCCGACGACGTTAATGTCGCCCGTCTTGCTCTTGATGACAACGCTATTACCAGTGACCGACGACGCCGTTTGCTGGGTCATCGTCTGGCTGCCGTCCGAATTGCCCCGGCTCGCGTTGTACGGAGACGGACTGTTCCCGCCACTGTTGGCCGTGCCGCCGATCCAGCGAGCGACGTCTCCAAGGCTCGGCGTCGACAGTAACGCGAGGCTGGTGCTGGAACTGCTCGACGACGTACTCTGCCGAATCTGATCTGTCGACGCCTGCAACGTCACGTTGCGGTTGGCATCCAGCGCCGCCGTACCGCCAGCGCTGATCGCGGAGCCAATCACGGCAATATCGCCGTCCACAGTGTTCCCATTCGCATCTTTCTGCGCACCGCCGGTCGCTTTCACGGTCACGTTGCCGCCGCCACGCACCGTGCTTCCCGCATTCGTCAAACTCGACATGTCGGTCGTACTGCTGCTACGGCTCCGACCGTACGTCACCGAAATCGACGGCACATCGGCCGCACCTGCGCCGATTTCGGTCAGCACCGATTGGCCTCGCTGGAAACCGTTGCCCGAGGACGCATCCGCTTTCAGGTTGCGCACCGTATCAAACGGCGTACCAGTGACCGCCACCGTCAATCCGCTCGAACGCGCTTCTTGCTGATCATGCGATTGCGCACGGTCCTGTCCCGAGTCGATCGTGACGTTCTCGCCAGCAATGCTGATGTTACCCGTCGCACCCTTGACGTCGCCCACCGCCTTGCCGGCGACCACATCGCTGCCGCCGATATGAACGTCCTTACCGGCCGACACCTTCACGTTGCCTTCGACGCTGCCGACGGAACTGCGCGATTGGCTTTGCGTCGTCGAAGTTGCGTTATATCGATCGCTCTTTTCGCTCGATCCGATCGTGATACCCAGACCACCCGAGCCGGACAGGCCCGAATGCTTCTCTTGGTGATACTCGTTGTCCTGATACGTGTTGGTTGCTGCAGTGATGTTGACATTGTCCTTGGCCGACAGTGCCACATCGTGCGTCCCGACAATGGAGCTACCGGTGACGTTGATGTCTTTCCCGCTTACGACCGTTACGCCGTCGGCCGAGATCGTGCTGCCATTGGCATACGTGGTGGTCTGATCAACCCGGTTTGTCGCGCTCGCATGACTTGCGACGCCACCGTGGTCGTGCGATTCGTCCATGTTCGACACATGGGTTTCGGTCACCGCGCCGACGTTCACGTTGCCGACTGCCATGAGGCCCACATTGCCCTGATCAAGCGAGATCGTGCTTCCGATGACGTTGATGTCCTTGCTCGAAGCAACGTTCACGGTATTGCCGCTATGCACCGTCGTGCCAACCACTGTCTGATCGTACGTGTGCAATGTTTCCGAATAGCTGCCGTGGTGATCGCTGCCCGAACTGTTGCTGTCGACCGTCGATGTGGCACTCGCAGCGCCGAGCGTGATATTGCCCTTGGCAGCGACCGTTCCCCCGTTGCGCAGGTTGATTTGCGCGCCGCTCGCGGTCAAATCACCATTCACTCCGATCATCGACACGCCACCAACATTCACTGCGCTACCAACCACGTCATTGATGTCGGTATTCGATACGCCATTCGCGCGCTGCACGATCTTGTGCTCGCCGACTTGCTGCGTACCGAGGTCGTAGTTCCCACCAACAAGCAGGCCGAGATTCCCACCAACTGTCAGCGCACCCGCATGCTGTTCAAGGTTGCCCCCGGTGATGATCGCCGCGTCGCCCTTGACGTCGAGTTGCGCAATCGGCCCAAGCGTCGTCTTGACGCTCGTCGCACCGTCGCGGCTTACCTGGGTGTCGGTATTCACAGCGCTATTGAGAACGAGATCACCGCCTGCGTTCAGGTTCAAGCTACCCGCCTTGACCTTCGCCGATGTGAGATCGACGTTGCCATCCGTCTTCAGCGACATAAGGCCGCCGCTTTGCAGCGCACCGAACGCGTTGTCGATCTGCTTGCCTTGAATCGACAACGAATTGTCCGCCTTCAACGTGCCGCTGTTCGTGAAGTTCTGCGCGTCCTTCAGATCGATGTCGGTGGCGGTGATCAGCGGACCATTGACGTTCTGCTGGTTCGCCTGCGCCAGATACACGACCGGCACGAGCACCGACTGACCGTCGACCACGCGCGTTTCCATCATGATCACGTTACCGGTCAGCTTCGATACCTGCTCGGAAGACAAGCTCGCGCCCAGCGGCAGATTAAGCGACTTCTCCAACGATGCACCCGCCGCCATAAGCTGCTGATACATCGTCTGAAGGTCCGCGTATGGACCCAATACCGCGCGGCCGGTCAGCGCCGTCACCTGATTACGAACAAGCTGTTGCTCATAGAACCCGTCGCCCAGTCGCTTCGGAATATGGGTCAGGTCGACGCCAATCTGACCGAAGAAATAGTCACTTGAAATGAAACTCTTTTGGTTCGTGAACGCCGGGTTCGTCTCGATCACGTAGCTCGCGCTCGGCGACGGATTCGGTCGATACAACCCCCCCTGCGGAATCGTCAGGTTGTTCAGCACGTTCAACGCAGTCGCGCTTGCAATGACCGGATCGACCTGTGTTGAGCCCACGCCGTGCACCGGCGCCGTCGATTGCGCGCCCGCGCCCGTGACCGTCCCTCGAACGACGCCGCCAGTTGTAGCCGAAGCCGTCGCATTGCCGTTGAGCGTGGCAGGCGTCACGGTCGTGCCGGACCCTGTCGCAGCGCCATTAAGCGAAATAGGCGTCAACCCCGCAACCGATTGACCGGGCAACAAGCCAAGGGACGGAAGCGATGCGTTGCTCGCAGTATTGTTGATGCTCACGCCCGTGCCGGAAATTGTGCCATTCGAACCCAAGGTCGAATCGTAGCCCGGCAGCTTGTAGGTCTTGACGTCCGCTGGCGCAGCTTGGGTGTAGCCCCCCGGATTGCCCGTCACAAATGGCGCGTTGCCAAACGGCAATTGCCAGTTATATTCGCTGCTATCGTAGTTGTTGTAGTGATACTGGCCCGAGTACGTTGCCGGTCGATGAGGCATCGATCTTGCCGCCCGACACGATTTGCGCAGTCGGGCTCAATGCCGTGACCGTGTTCCCCACAGCCGTTCCAGTATAGGTCGTGTAGAAGTACCCGCTGTTCCACTGGCCGCCGTGCGGCGGGTCAATGTACATACCGCCCGGCTGGGCGATCAAGGCGGCTGTTATGGCCGGTGTGAGGTTGGAGGGCCCGAGACCGGCGATCATCTGTCCCCCTCCCGCGCAATTCACCGCGAAGTACGATGCGCAACCTGACAGGCTAATGCCGTATTGCGCGAGGGCCGCCGGATCAACGTTACTCGTGCTTCCCGAGGTGCTCATCACACGACGCGTGCTCGTCACCTTGTCGGCGTGCAGTTCCATATCACCGCCGGACTGAATCAGAGCTGATACGTTGTTGACCAGTGCCGCATTCGTGTAATTGCCGCCCGCATCCTTGCCGCCCGCGAGCACAACCTTACCCATCCCGAAAATCGCCGTCGTCGGCATTGAATCGGCCGCCGTCGTGTCGTCACGGTTTTCGATGTCGTGCGCGAGAATTTCAAGCTTGCCGTTGCTGTCCGATGCGCCAATCAACGCCGTCGACCCAGCGTTCGACACCGTGCCGGTTGCGTTGAGCGAGACGCTCCCTCCCACCAGCGACCCGGTGTTGGACAGATTGCTCGATTGCGTATGCAGCAGTCCACCGGCCGACAACGCGCCCGAATTGACGATATTGGCCGCGTTGATGTTCAGGCCATTGATGGTTTGGAAACCCGCGTTGTTGGTGAACGTGCCGGGCAGCGCAAAGGTAAGGTCGTTGCCGACGTTGAACTGCGTATCCGTCGTTGTCGTGTAATCACCTTGCAGATTCACGTGTACATCGTGCGCTGCGCTATACGCGCCGCCGCCTTGCAGTGTCGGAGCCGTGATCGTCAGGTCGTGCGTCGAGCTGATTTGCCCGTTCGTATTCGTGAGTGCGGCGCTCGCCGTCATGTCCACGTTGCCGCTCGAATTCGCAACGCTGCCGATTTGCCCGCCGCTGTTGTCCAAGGTCGCCCCTTGAACATGGAGGCTCGCGCCGCTCAACTGCCCGCCTTGCGTGTTCGAAATCGATGTCGCGCTGATCGTAACGTCGCCGTTACCGGTGATCGCGCCCATGCCCGACACGTTGCCCGCGCGGCTATTCGTGATCTGGCTGCCGCCCTGCACGGTCATCGCGCCCGTGCCGAGGTCGGTAATGGCCCCGTCGGCGTTATTGATCGAGCCGGAATGAACAGCGATCGTGCTCGTGTCGCCGGCCGTCGTCTGACCGGCCTGAACGTGCCCGGCCCGGTTCACCAGCGCGCCGCCGTTCGTCAACGACAGAGACGCGCCCGCACGCACCAGCCCTTGTACGTTGTTCACGTCGCCCGCGACCGTCGCCGTCACGCCGCCCTGTGCCGCGAGAATGCCGTTCGAGTTGTCCCAGCTGCCCGCGTCGACAACCGCCTGCCCCTTGGTGACAATGGTCCCGCCTGCATTGTTCAGCGCACTCGCGCCGTTACCCGGCGCGATGGTCAGCGTCCCGGTACCGGCATGCGTGATCGTGCCGCCTGCATTGTTCAATTGGCTAGCGGCCAGCGTCAGGTCCGCACTGTTCGTTTGAATCACGCCCGCTGCGGAGTTGTCGAGCGAACCACTGACGTTGACAGCCATGGCTGACGAGCCATATTGCGTGATCGTCCCGCCGTGGTTCGTCAGGTTCGGCGCGGTCAACGCAAGTTGGTTGGCTTCGAGCTTGCCCCTGCTGTTGTCGATCGTCGAATCGGCCGTCACGGACAGGTTGGACGCACTGACCGATCCGCTCCGGTTCGTCATCGAGCCCGTGTGAATCGACGCGTTCGTGCTCGAGCCAATCTGACCGCCGTCGTTCGTCAGCGTGCTGCTGGAAATGCCAAGGTCCGCACGGGACTGCAACTTACCGTTCGTATTGTTCAGCGCGCTGCCGACCGTCGCCGTCAATCCGGATTTGCCGTTGATCAATCCCGACGTATTGTTCAGCGTGGCCGAGTGCTCCACGACGCTACCGTTGCTTGCAATCGATCCACCAACGTTCGATACCGATCCCGTCGCGTTTCCAAGCGTCAGCGTGCCACTGCCGGCATGCGTGATCGTGCCGCCATCGTTCACGAGTGATGCAGGAGAAAGCGTCAGGTCCGTACTGTTGGTTTGTAGCGTGCCGCCATTCGAATTGTCGAGCGTGCCGCTGACGTTGACAGCCATGGCCGACGAACCAAGTTGCGTAATCGTGCCGCCGCGGTTCGTGAGATTCGACGCGCTCAACGCGAGCTGATTCGCTTCGAGCGAACCGTCATTGTTGTCAAGCGTCGAGTCGGCCATCACCGACAGGTTAGGCGCAACGATCGATCCGCTCAGGTTCGACATCGCGCCCGTGTGGATCATCGCGTTCGCGCTTGCGCCAATTTGGCCGCCGTCGTTCGTCAGCGTGCCGCTGGAAACGGCAAGGTCCGTACTGGACAATAGCTTGCCACGCGTGTTGTTCAATGCGCCGGCGATCGTCGCCGTCACCCCGGCTTGGCCATTGATCGCCCCCGACGTGTTGTTCAGCGAACCGCTTTGCGCGACGACTCGCCCATTGCTCGCGATCGAGCCGCCCGCGTTCGAAATCGAACCAGTGCCGTTGCCAATCGTCAGCGTGCCGGTACCTGCATGCGTAATCGTGCCGCCATCGTTCACGAGCGAAGCCGGAGTCAGCGTAAGGTCGGTGCTGTTCGTCTGAATCACACCGGCTGCCGCGTTATCGAGCGTGCCGCTGACGTTGACAGCCATGGTCGACGAGCCGTATTGCGTGATCGTGCCGCCATGGTTCGTCAGGTTCGGTGTGGTCAACGCGAGTTGGTTGGCTTCGAGCTTGCCGCCGCTATTGTTAAGCGTCGAATCGGCCGTCACCGACAGATTGGACGCGCTGGCCGATCCACTCAGGTTCGTCATCGAGCCTGTGTGGATCATCGCGTTCGTAGTCGCGCTAATCTGACCGCCGTCGTTCGCGAGCGTGCCGCTGGTGATGCCAAGGTCCGTATTGGACAGCAGCTTGCCATTCGTATTGTTCAGCGCGCTACCGACCGTGGCCGACAGGCCGGTTTGCCCGCTGATCGAGCCGGACGTGTTGTTCAGCGTGGCCGATTGCGCCACCACGTGCCCGTTGCTCGCGATCGTACCGCCGACGTTCGACACTGATCCCGTGCCGTTGCCGAGCGTAAGCGTGCCGGTGCCCGCGTGCGTGATCTTGCCGCCGTCATTGACCAGCGACGCGGGAGCGAGCGTCAGGTCGCTACTGTTGGTTTGCAACGTACCGCCGCCGGAATTGTCGAGCGTGCCCGACAAGTTCACACTCATCGCGCCGGTGCCGATCTGCGTGATCGTGCCGCCGTGATTCACGAGGTCGGTCGCGTTCAACGACACCTTGTCGGCCTTCACGGCGCCCGCGCTATTGTCAAGGGTCGTGCCGGTCAGTGCCGCCGTCTGAGCGACAATCGAGCCGCCGCTGTTGATCAGGCGCGCACCCGCATCGACCGCCACCTTTTGCTTAGCCTGCAAAACGCCACTGCTATTGTCGACCGATTGTCCCGAGACATGCAGATTCGTACTGGACGTCATCGTCCCGTGGTTGGCAACGTTGCCGCCATGCACGGTGACGTCGCCGTTGCCACCGATCACGCCGCCCTGCGCGCCGTTTGCAGTCTTGCCCGCTGCGTTGGTCAACTGGCCGCTGGTCGTCACGGAGAGGCCGTCGCTGTTGAGCGACGTGATCCGACCCGCCGTGTTGTCCAGCGACACACCGGCCACCGTCGTGCCAGCCGCGCTTTGAACGGTGCCCTGGTTGTTCGCGATGGCGCCGCCACGCACGTCCGCCGTGCTTTCGGATACCAGTTCGCCGGATTGGTTGGCGATCTGGCCGGCGACATTCACCGACAGCGCGCCTTGAGACGACACCTTGCCGCCCTGGTTCGACAGGTTCCCGCCGGCCAGCGTCATGCTGTTGCCGCTCGACAGGCTGCCGCGGTCGTTGATCACGGTGCCCGATGCGTTCGCCTGAATGGCGCCTTGCGCGCTCGTCGTCGCGTTCGACAGATTCACGTCGCCGCCCGTCGCGTTCAGCGACAGATTGCCGTTCGCGGCGGTCTGGCTGCCGGCGAGATTCACACTGCCGCCCGTCAGCGACGCGTTACCGCCCGCCACATTCTGGCCGGTCGCGGTCAGTTGGCCCGACGCACTCAAGTTCAGGTCGCCGCTGTGCGCGACGGAACCGTCGTTGTTCACACCCGCGCCGAGCGTACCGGTCGAGTTGACGCTGCCGGCGTTGACCGTCGCATTCTGCTGCGCCGCGAGCGTCCCGCTGTTCGTCAGATCGGCTGCGGTGTTCGCCGACAACGATTGCTGCGCATACGTGGTCCCGCTATTCTGGATGCCGCCCGACGCCGACATCGCGAGGTTGCCGCTTGCCGTGGTCTTGCCCGCGAGCACGAGCCGGCCGTCCGATTGCAACGTCAAATCGCCTGCCTGCGCCGCGATCGTCCCTGCGTTCGCGACACCAACGCCTGCGGAGTTGCCAACCAGAAACACCCTATTGGCATACATGCCGCCTAACTGAGCGACGTCAATCGCGACAGCAGGTGCAGGACCGTCACCGGCGATCTGCGTCGCGGCAAGCGTGTCGTGATTAACCTGGTTCGCACCGGCGATTACATTGAGATTCTTCGCATAGATCGCGGCATTAGCCTGTACGGCACGGGCGATGATGTCGGTCTGATCAACATTCGAAGTATCGAGGCCCGCGCCTTGCACGGTTACGAGGCCGCGATTGACATTGAAGCCCGTCAACGACCCGTCCGCGCCAAACTGCGGCACGCCGGTTGTCAAGACCGCGCGCGAGGTATTGATGAACCCGCCACCGTCCACGACGATACCGGCAGGTTGGCCAGCACGATCTCCGCGCGGCTGCCCGCGATCTCCACATACCCCTTGATCTGACTGGCCGCGGTGCTGTTGACCTGGTTGACGATGATGCGCGCCGCCTGCCCCGCGCTCAGGTTCGGGTTGCCGTTGATATAGCCGGCCTGCTGCGTGTTGACGATCGTCGACGCGTTGTTCAGGATCGCGCCGTTCTTCTGAACGTCGAACTGGTTATAGGTGTTCAACGACACGCCGGCAGCGCTCGGCGTGTTGATGTTGACTTGCGGCAGGCCGTTGGGCGTCTGCAGCACCGCGGGCGCGTGAGCCCCTCCGCCGACGATCTGCGCAGTCGCCCATATCGGATTCGCGCCGGCTGCGACCAGCGCGCCGAATGCAGTCACCCGTAATGCGAACTTCGCTGCCGGATGCTCGGCGCCGCGCTTGGCGAAACGGCGAGTCTCGCCCGTATTTGTTTTCCCCGTGCTGCTGGCCGTTTCTTCGACGGCAACCAACATACCCCGTACGCGGCTGAATACCAGCCGATAATGGTTTTTGTTCATCTTCTTGGTCTACTCGCGATTTTCGTTCGATCCGCCCTGACGGCCTCGGACATCGCGTGGAATCTATTTGAAATCGTGGAAAGGCACCGTCAACGAGTGTCAATCGTCGCCGAGATGCGATGGACGAGACGACTCGATACATCGGTCGATTACTGCCATGCCAATCCGACTATCTTGATATTTTATATAATGAAATACTCCGTCGACTGCAAATATCGACGGTATTGTTAACGGCAATCCGGGCGAATCTTACCTCACCCGTCAGTTCAAAAAAATCCCTGACAGAATTGCGAGGTCGAATCGGCATGCGACCTGTAATCAGATCTCTTGTAATTGCTTATCGGGATGACATCATTGCAAGGATTTGATCCGTTCGACCGCCGTGCTCTCGACACGCCGCGCCTGCGCGCCCCGCGACAACAACCACCGCGCCGCGCCATCGAGCGACGTGCACAGCACCAGGTAGATCACCGCGACGAACAGGAAGATCGGCGCCGGATACACCATCAGCCGGTTGTTCACCTGCGTTGCGACGAACGACAGCTCCGGCACGCCGACGATATACGCGAGCGACGTGTCCTTCACGAGCGCGACCCACTGGTTGACGAACGACGGCGTCATGATCCGGATCGCCTGCGGCAGCAGCACGTAGCGCACCGTCTGCCAGCGCGTGAGCCCGAGCGAGAGCCCCGCCTGCCATTGCCCGTCGCCCGCCGCGACGATCCCCGCATGCACCGCATGCGCGAGATACGCACCGCCGACCAGCGCCAGCGCGCACACGACCGTCGCGAGCCCCGGCACGTCCATGTGCAGCAGCACGGGCATCAGGAAATACGTCCAGAAGATCAGCATCAGCACCGGAATCGCGCGGAAGAAGCCGATGAACGCGAGCAGCAGCACGCGCGCCGGACCGCGTGCGAGCGCCATCGCGACACCGAGCGCCACGCCAAGCACGGCCGACGCGAGCGCGGACGCAAGCGCAAGCACCAGCGACAGCGCGGCGCCGCCGAGCGGGCCGTCCGGAAATGCACCGACCAACAGGTACGGCAGATTCGAGAGCAGCAGCGAAAGGTCCATCGTCAGCGCCCCGCTCCGAGCCGGTCGCGCCATTGCGTGGCCGCATACGCGCCGGCCTCGATCGCGGCCACCGCCGCGACGTACAGCAGCGTCGCGACGCCGAACGCGGCGAACGTCTTGAACGTCTCGGTCTCGACCTGCCGCGACGCATACGACAGCTCGGCCACGCCGATCGCCATCGCGAGCGACGAGTTCTTCACGAGATTCATGTATTGGCCGAACAGCGGCGGCAGCGCGATGCGCACGGCCTGCGGCAGCACCACGTAACGCAGCGACTGCGTCGGCGTGAGGCCGAGCGCGGCCGCCGCATCGTGTTGCGCACGCCGTACGCCGCGCAGGCCGGCTTCGCATTCCTCGGCGACGAACGCAGCCGTATAGGCGCTCAATCCCACCCAGCCCGCGACGAATTCGAACGACGGCCACGCGATCGTGAACGGGCCGGCGCTCACCGCATGACGCGCATTGAGCCACGCGATCCACGTATCGGGCAGCAACGACGCGACGCCGAAATACCAGAACAGCAGTTGCACGAGCAGCGGCGTGTTGCGGAACGCGACGACATACGCGGCGGCGGCCGCGCGCGGCGCCCTGCCGCGCGCATGCCGCATCACGGCGAGCAGCAGCCCGCCGACGGTCGCGGCAATCGCCGACGCGGCCGCGAGGCCGAGTGTCAGCAGGAAGCCCTGCCAGAGCCAGGACAGATATTTGGGAGCCAATCCGAGCATGCTGGAGAGCGCGCACGACGCGCGCGGTCGGATGAAAACGAAAAGCGCCGCGCGGCCGGTGTTCCGGCCGATCGCGGCGCGCGTGCAGCGAAGGTCAGGTCTTGTCGCCGATCCGGAAGATGCGCGTGAGCGGCGTCTTCGTCGTCGGCCCGAACCACGCGTCGTAGATCTGCGTGGCGCGGCCGCTCGCCTCGAGCCCCTTCAGCGTGTCGTTGACGAAGCCGAGCAGGCGCGTCTCGCCCTTCGGCACGCCGACGCCCATGTAATCGTTCGAGATCGTGAACGCCGGGATCTCGTAGTTCTGCTTGTCCGGCACGTTCGCGAGCAGGCCGATCAGCTTCGGGCCGTCCTGCGTGATGGCCTGCACGTTGCCGGCCCGCAGCGCGGCGAACGCGAACGGCGTGTCGTCGTACGCGACGATCGTCGCCTTCGGGAATTTCTCGCGCAGCGTGATCTCGTTCGTCGTGCCCTTGTCCGCGCCGACGCGCAGCGCGTTCAGCTGGTCGGCCGATTTCAGCACGCCCTTCTTCGCGAGAAACTGCTGGCCCGACGAGAAATACGGGATGCTGAAGTCGACCTGCTTCGCACGCTCGTCGGTGATCGTGAAGTTCGCGAGCACGAGGTCGACCTTGCCGGACGTCAAAAACGGAATGCGGTTCGCGGGGTTGGTCGGTTGCAGTTGCAGCTTCACGCCGAGCTTGTCGGCGAGCGCCTTCGCGTAATCGACGTCGAGACCGACGATGTGGTTGCTTTTCGCGTCGACATAACCGAACGGCGGGTTGCTGTCGAACGTCGCGACGCGCAGCACGCCGGCCTTCTTGATGTCGTCGAGACGGTCCGCATGCGCGACGGTGCCTGCGGAGATGAGCGCGACCCCGATGAGCCACGTAGCGAGCGTGTTGATTTTCATGAGCACGACCTGATTTGTTATGGAGGCCGCCGCGGATCGCGCGGCGGCACGGTTCGAAACACATCGCGACGAAGTGTGTCGTCGCGAAGCCGCTAACGTATCAGCGCGTGCGGCGAATTCGAACCAACAAATGGTGCTTTGCTCTGCGGGTTTCGTGATGAGGCACATGGGCTGCGGTCACGCACGCGGTCACACAAAAAAAGACGCCCGCTGCAAGCAGCGGGCGCGAATCCCAGTCAAGGAGGTGTCACACGAACTACGCAGCCAGATTAAGGAAATCGCCCGTCATGGACAACGAATCGATTTCCATATCGATATGACGCGGCACGCTCATGCCGGCGCGTGCGGAATCGCACGCCGCAAAAAAAACGTCCCGCCAACCGGCGGGACGTTCGTCATCATGCAAGTACGCGCGACGCGCAGCCCGATCACGGCTCGTGACGCAGATACCCTTCCTTGCTCGGATCGCGCATCCGCCACGACACGATCAGCGAGATCGCGCACAGCACGGTCACGTACCAGTAGAAGGTTTCCTCGCTGCCGATCGACTTGAACCACAGCGCAACGTACTCGGCCGAGCCGCCGAAGATCGCGTTCGCCACCGCATACGACAGGCCGACGCCCATCGCGCGCACTTCCGGCGGGAACATCTCGGCCTTGATGAGGCCGCTGATCGACGTGTAGAAACTGACGATCGCCAGCGCCACCGTGATCAGCACGAATGCGGCCACCGGGCTCGTCACGTCCTTCAGCGCGTGCATCAGCGGCACCGTGCCGATCACCGCGAACGAACCGAACAGGATCATCGACGTGCGGCGGCCGATCTTGTCCGACAGCGCGCCGAACACCGGCTGCATCAGCATGTAGACGAGCAGCGCGACGGTCATCACGTTGCTGGCCGTCTTCGCGTGCATGCCGGCCGTGTTCACGAGGTACTTCTGCATGTACGTCGTGAACGTGTAGAAGATCAGCGAGCCGCCGGCCGTGAAGCCGACCACGGTGAAGAACGCGCCCTTGTGCTGCCACACGCCGCGGATCGTGCCGGCGTCTTTCTTGTCGCGCGATGCGCTCGTCGACGTCTCGTCGAGCGACTTGCGCAGGTACAGCGAAATCAGCGCGGCCGCCGCGCCGACCACGAACGGAATGCGCCAGCCCCATGCTTTCAGCTCGCCGGCGGACAGCGTCTGCTGCAGGATCACGAGTACCAGCAGCGCGCACAGCTGGCCGCCGATCAGCGTCACGTACTGGAACGACGCGAAGAAGCCGCGACGGCCCTTCAGCGCGACTTCACTCATGTAGGTCGCGCTCGTCCCGTACTCGCCGCCCACCGACAGGCCCTGGAACAGGCGCGCGACCAGCAGCAGCGCCGGCGCGAGCGCGCCGATCTGCGCATAGGTCGGCAGCACCGCGATCACGAGCGACCCGCCGCACATCATCAGCACCGAGATCATCATCGCCGCGCGACGGCCGTGACGGTCGGCGATGCGGCCGAACAGCCAGCCGCCGATCGGACGCATCAGGAAGCCAGCCGCGAACACGCCGGCCGTGTTCAGCAACTGCGTCGTCGTGTTGCCGCTCGGGAAGAACGCCGGTGCGAAGTACAGCGCGCAGAACGAGTAGATGTAGAAGTCGAACCACTCGACGAGGTTGCCCGATGAGGCGCCGACGATGGCGAACACGCGCCGCCGGGTGTCATGCGCGGACAGCGCAGCTTGGTCGGTCTGGACGTCCATGGGTTGGTCTGTTCCTTTTAGTGCTTTCTGGGCGAGACGGCTGGGGGCCGCCGCGTGCGGTCGCACGTGGCACCGGTTCCGGCGCACGGCGCTACGGGATTTTAGCGAAATGTAAAGTAACAAGCGCTCCGGGTTCGTCCGGATGTAGAAAAATTTTCTCCCGCCACGCGTTCGTCATATGAAAACGCCAGCCCGAAGGCTGGCGTTCGATGCAAACATTTCCGACTGCGGCGACAATCACACGCGCACTTCCGGCGGCACGTAGCGGCACTCGTAGCGCTTGCGCACGGTGCCGGCCTCGTCGACGCTTTCCAGGTACACGTCGAACTGCCAGAGCCGCGCCATGTGCTTGAGCACTTCGTCGCTGTCGTTGGACAGGTGGCGGTTGTCGGTCATGAAGTGGCGCAGCGTGAGGCTGCGGTCGCCGCGCGTATTGACGGCCCACACCTGGATGTTCGGCTCGCGGTGATGGATGTCGTACTGCCGCGACAACGCCTGCCGCACGTACTGGTAACCGGAATCGTCGTGGATCGCCGATACCTCGAGCGAATCGCGCATGTCGTCGTCGAGCACCGAGAAGAGCCGCATCTCGCGGATCAGGTTCGGCGACAGGTACTGCGCGATGAAGCTCTCGTCCTTGAAGTTGCGCATCGCGTAGTGCATCGCCGGCAGCCACGGCGTGCCCGCGATCTCCGGAAACCACTTGTAGTCTTCCTCCGTCGGCGCTTCGCAGATCCGTCGGATGTCACTCATCATCGAGAAACCGAGCGCATACGGGTTGATCCCGCTGTAGTACGGCTTCGTGACGGGCGGCTGGTAGACCACGTTGCTGTGCGAATGCAGGAACTCCATCATGAAGCCGTCTTCCAGCTTCCCCTGGTTGTACAGCGTATTGAGCAACGTGTAGTGCCAGAACGTCGCCCAGCCTTCGTTCATCACCTGCGTCTGCCGCTGCGGATAGAAATACTGGCCGATCTTGCGCACGATGCGGATCACTTCCCGCTCCCACGGTTCGAGCAGCGGGGCATTCTTCTCCGCGAAATACAACAGGTTCTCCTGCGGCTCGGACGGATAGCGGTCGTCCTGCTCCTCCGTCAGCTCCGGTTTCTTGCCCGGCAGCGTACGCCACAGCTCGTTGACCTGCGACTGCAGGTACGCCTCGCGCTCGCGCCGCAGCGCCGCCTCCTTCGACAGCGACGGTTTCTGCGGCCGCTTGTAGCGGTCGACGCCGTAATTCATCAGCGCGTGGCACGAGTCGAGCAGTTCCTCGACGCGATCGAGGCCGTAGCGCTCCTCGCATTCCGCGACGTAGTTCTTCGCGTACACGAGATAATCGATGATCGCGTGCGCGTCGGTCCACAGCCGGAACAGGTAATTGCCCTTGAAGAACGAATTGTGCCCGTACGCCGCGTGCGCGATGACGAGCGCCTGCATCGTCATCGTGTTCTCTTCCATCAGATACGCGATGCACGGGTTCGAATTGATGACGATTTCGTAGGCCAGGCCCATCTGGCCGCGGCGGTAGCTCTTCTCGGTCGCGAGGAAGTGCTTGCCGAACGACCAGTGACGGTAGTTGACGGGCATCCCGACCGACGCATACGCATCCATCATCTGCTCGGCGCTGATCAGTTCGAGCTGGATCGGGTAGATGTCGAGCTCGTATTGTTCGGCGACCTGCGAGATGTGCGTGTCGTATTCCTCGAGCAATTCGAACGTCCAGTCGGACGGGCACGGCAACGGCTTGCGTTCGGCCACGTTCATACGCGCTTCCTTTTGCCCGGAACCGGGCAAGTCGGCGGCCGGCGGCGGCGGTTCGGCCTGCGCGCGTTGCTGCGGTGCGGCAGGGCCGGCCGTATCGTCGCCGGAAGGGCGCGGCTCGTAGCCGCGCGACTCGTTGTGCAGATGGCGGGTCGTCATGACATTTCCACCTGCTTTTCGAACAATTCGCGAAACACCGGGTAAATGTCCGCAGCCGATTCCACTTTTTTCATCGCGAGATGCGGTTGCGACAGGGCCAGTTGCGCGTATTCCAGCCACAGATTCTGCTCTTCCGGCGCGACCTGGATATACGCGAAGTAACGCGTCTTGGTGAGGATATCCTCTTCCAGGATTTTGCGACACTTGGGCGAATCGTCAGTCCAGTTGTCGCCGTCGGATGCCTGCGCGCCGTAGATGTTCCACTCGGTCGGCGAGTAGCGCTCGTCCATCACCTTGCGCATCAGTTCGAGCGCGCTCGACACGACCGTGCCGCCGCTTTCGGTCGAATGGAAGAAGGTGTCCTCGTCGACTTCCTCGGCGCGCGTGTGGTGGCGGATGAACACGACTTCGATGCGCTCGTAGTTGCGCTTGAGGAACAGGTAAAGCAGGATGAAGAAGCGCTTCGCGAGATCCTTGCGCTGCTCGTCCATCGAGCCCGACACGTCCATCAGGCAGAACATCACGGCCTGGCTCGACGGTTGCGGCTGCTTCACTCGGTTGATGTAGCGCAGGTCGAACGGATCGATGAACGGAATCCGCCAGATGCGCCCTTTCAGGTGATGAATCTCGGCCTCGAGCGTCGCGATTTCCGCGCGGCGGTCTTCGGGGTCGCTCTTCAGCGCCTCCAGCTGCGCCTCGAGTTCGCGCAGCTCGTTGACGAGCGGCGAGCCGAGCGCGATGCGCCGGCCGAGCGCGCTGCGCAGCGAACGCACGACGTCGATGTTGTTCGGCGTACCTTCCGCCGACCAGCCCGCGCGCACGTTCTTCCAGCTCGGCACCGTCAGCAGGTGCGTCTTCACGAGGCGCGGCAGTTCGAGATCGTCGAAGAAGTACTGCATGAATTCGTCGCGCGACAGCTCGAACACGAAGTCGTCCTGCCCTTCGCCCTCGTTGCTCGCCTGACTGCCGCCGCCGCCCGAGCCGCCCTGCGGACGCGGAATCTTGTCGCCGCGCACGTAGTCTTCATTACCCGGGTGCACATATTCGCGACGCCCGCCCGGCGCGTGCCGGAAATTCGGCTCCGCGATGTCCTTGCGCGGGATCGTGATGCTCTGCGTGCTCTGGATATCCTTGATGCTACGGTCGCGCACCGCGTCGGACACGGCACGACGAATGTAGTTCTTGACGCGACGCAGAAAGCGTTCGCGATTGGCGATGCTCTTGTTCTTGCCGGCCAGCCTGCGGTCGATGATTTGATGAAGCACTCCCGGTCTCCCGCTCGAAAGTCGATCTGCCGGGGCACTCGCCGCGCATGCCGTCTGCCGTCATGCGGGCGGCGCCTCTGAAAGCGCCCGTACGGACTCGCCGTACGGGCGCGATACCGCGCGCGTCATGACGACTTGCGCACGCGCAGGTACCAGTCGCAAAGCAGCCTCACCTGCTTCGGCGTATAGCCCTTCGCGACCATCCGGTTCACAAAGTCCTCATGCTTGCGCTGCTCCTCCGCCGAACCCTTGGCGTTGAATGAAATGACCGGCAACAGTTCTTCGGTGTTCGAGAACATCTTCTTCTCGATCACGACGCGCAACTTCTCGTAGCTCGTCCACACGGGATTCTTGCCGGCGTTCGCCGCCCGCGCACGCAACACGAAGTTCACGATCTCGTTGCGGAAATCCTTCGGATTGCTGATCCCGGCCGGCTTCTCGATCTTCTCCAGTTCCGCGTTCAGCGCGGCGCGGTCGAAGCTCTCGCCCGTGTCGTGATCGCGGAATTCCTGATCCTGGATCCAGAAGTCCGCATACGTGACGTAGCGATCGAAGATGTTCTGACCGTACTCCGAATACGACTCGAGATACGCGGTCTGGATCTCCTTGCCGATGAACTCCGCGTAGCGCGACGCGAGCACGTCCTTCACGAACGACAGATACTTCTGCTCGGTTTCCGGCGGGAACTGCTCGCGTTCGATCTGCTGCTCGAGCACGTACATCAAATGCACCGGGTTCGCCGCGACCTCGCTCGTATCGAAGTTGAACACACGAGACAGGATCTTGAACGCGAACCGTGTCGACACGCCGGTCATCCCTTCGTCCACGCCCGCGTAGTCGCGATACTCCTGGTACGACTTCGCCTTTGGATCGGTGTCCTTCAGGTTTTCGCCGTCGTACACCTGCATCTTCGAGAACAGGCTCGAATTCTCCGGCTCGTGCAGGCGCGACAGCACCGAGAACTGCGACATCATCTTCAGCGTGCCCGGCGCGCATACGGCCTCGGCCAGCGACGAATTTCGGATCAGCTTCTCGTAGATCTTGATCTCTTCCGACACGCGCAGGCAGTACGGCACCTTCACGACGAAGATCCGGTCGAGCAGTGCCTCGTTGTTGCGGTTGTTGCGGAAGGCCTTCCACTCCGATTCGTTCGAGTGCGCAAGAATCACGCCGTCGAACGGAATCGCGCCGAAACCTTCGGTGCCCTTGAAGTTGCCTTCCTGCGTGGCGGTCAGCAGCGGGTGCAGCACCTTGATCGGCGCCTTGAACATTTCGACGAATTCGAGCAGGCCCTGGTTCGCGAGGCACAGGCCGCCCGAGTAGCTGTACGCATCGGCATCGTCCTGCGCGTACTGTTCGAGCTTGCGGATATCGACCTTGCCGACCAGCGACGAGATGTCCTGGTTGTTCTCGTCGCCCGGCTCGGTCTTCGCGATGCCGACCTGCCGCAGGATCGACGGATAGCGGCGCACCACGCGGAACTGGCGGATGTCGCCGTTGTATTCGTGCAGGCGCTTGACGGCCCACGGACTCAGGATGCTTTTCAGGTAGCGGCGCGGAATGCCGTACTGTTCCTCGAGGATCGGACCATCCTCGTCGTAGTCGAACAGCCCGAGCGGCGATTCGTTGACGGGCGAGCCCTTCAGTGCATAGAACGGCACGCGCTCCATCAGTTGCTTCAGGCGCTCGGCGATCGACGACTTGCCGCCGCCCACCGGGCCCAGCAGATAGAGAATCTGCTTCTTCTCTTCAAGACCTTGCGCAGCGTGGCGGAAGTATGCGACCACCTGCTCGATCACCTCCTCCATTCCGTAGAACTCACGGAATGCCGGATACACCTTGATGACCTTGTTCGCGAAGATCCGCGACAGGCGCGGATCGTTGCGGGTATCGATCTGTTCAGGTTCCCCGATTGCTTCCAGCATGCGTTCACCAGCCGTCGCGTACGCGGATGGATCGTTCTTGCAGAGCGCGAGATACTCCTCCAGCGAGAGCTCTTCCTCTCGCGTTTTTTCGAAGCGGTTCGCGAAGCTGCTGTAAATATCCATGCTACCTCCCTCGCCTGAGTCTGAAGACGTGCCTGCCTTCGTCTGACTGCGCAGAAGCAAGCGCGTTCGAATTCATCCTAAACCCTTTCTTATTTTTTTTCACGAACTCTTCGTATGAAGTTCGTCATTCTCGACAACACCGCTTGGACAACGCATTTCGTCGTTTTACAATCGACCTCCCGAGCCGCAGAAACTGCATCCGCCGCGTCTCGTCGAACATCGAAACGTCTCGTGCGTTGGACACCTCCGACGTCGTCGCCTCTCCCTTCATTCCTATACGTTCGAGCGGTCGCGTGCGATGACACGCCGCGCGCACCGTTACAGATTTTTTTCGCAGTCCCTTACGGACATACCCGTACGACGAACGGGGGAACATGACGCGCATGCAGCGCATCGCCGAGGGTCCGTCGGTGCACGATGCGCAACGCACGTGCCGATGCACGACCGATCGTCCACGCTGTCACATTCAACTGTCGCAGAAACGACGACGCCCGCAATCGCGGGCGTCGTTGGTCACCAAATGGGGATCGATACGCGGCGCGCGCCGATCAGAACGTCTCCCAGTCGTCGCCGCCGACGGTCGCGGCGGCCGGCGCGGGCGCGGGCGCAGCCGAGACGGCGGCAGGCTTGCGCGCCGGCGCCGTCGCTGCAGCGGCCGCACGTTTCGGCGCGGCGTCGCGTTCGACGCGCGCGGCAGCCGGTGCGGGGGCCGCCGCCGGAGCGGAAGGCGCACGCGGAGCAGGACGCGCCGCCACCGCAACGACGGCGCCCGCGCGTGCCGCTCCGTCGTCGAGCTGGAATACCGCCGCCGTTTCGCGCAGGCGGGCCGCCTGTTCTTCGAGCGACTGCGCGGCAGCCGCGGCTTCCTCGACGAGTGCGGCATTCTGCTGCGTGACCTCGTCCATCTGCGTGACCGCGCGCGCCACCTGGTCGATCCCGCCGCTTTGCTCCTCGGACGCCGCCGCGATCTCGCCCATGATGTCCGTCACGCGCTGAACCGCGCTGATCACGTCGCTCATCGTGCGCCCGGCTTCGTCGACCAGCGTCGAGCCGGTCCGGATCCGCTCCACCGACGCGTCGATCAGCGCCTTGATTTCCTTCGCCGCGCTCGACGAACGCTGCGCGAGGCTGCGCACTTCGCCGGCGACAACCGCGAAGCCTCGGCCTTCCTCGCCGGCCCGCGCGGCTTCGACGGCCGCATTCAGCGCAAGAATGTTGGTCTGGAACGCGATTCCCTCGATGATCGCGATGATGTCCGCGATTTTCGCCGAGCTGTCGTTGATTTCGCCCATCGTGCCGACCACCTGGCCGACCACCGTATTGCCCTTGTTTGCAATCTCGGACGCATTCGCGGCCAGCGAGCTTGCCTGACGCGCATTGTCCGCGTTCTGCTTCACGGTGCCGGTCAGTTGCTCCATGCTCGACGCGGTTTCCTGCAGCGCGGCGGCCTGTTCCTCGGTACGCGACGACAGGTCGATGTTGCCGGCCGCGATCTGGCGGGCCGCGGTCGCGATCGACTCGCTGCCGCCGCGCACGGTGCGCACCGTGTCGACGAGCCCGCGCTGCATCCTCGCGAGGCCCTCCAGCATCTGGCCCATCTCGTCGCGCCGGTCCACGACGATCGGCCGGCGCAGGTCGCCCGCGGCGATCGCGTCGAAATGCGACAGCGCGTCGGCGATCGGGCGGCCGATCGCGCGGCTCAGCGTCAGCCACGACAGCACCGCGGCGCCGATGCCGGCCAACAGCACGACGATCGACAGCACGCGCATCGTCTCGAACACCGATTCCGCCTGATCGAAGTGCGCCTGCGCATTGGTGAACTGGAAGTTGCGCAGCGCTTCGCCGGCCGCGGCCAGCTCGGTATAGCGCGCCTGAAGCTGCTTCGCGCCGTCGCCGATCCGGTCATGATCGCCGGCCGCGACCGCACTCGCGAACGCGTCGCAACTGGCCTGCAGCACCTTGCGCCGGGCGGCGACGTCCTGTGCGAGCCGGTCCTCGTCGGCGTCGCGCGGCAGCGCAAGGTATTTCTGCCACCACGCGTCCGACTGCGTGCGCATCGCGCGGCTGCGCTCGATGGCCGCCGCCGAGTCCGGCGTGCCGGCCAGCAGCGCCGCACGGTCGAGTGCGAGGCGCTCGCGTGCGGCGAACATTTCCGAGACCGCGACGTCGACCGCGCTCGGCATCTGGTTCGTGTAAATCTCGCGCGTCGACTCGTTCGAACGCGTCATCCCGTGCAGACCAAGCACGCCGGTGACAGCCAGCAGTACCGCCAGAAACGCCATCGTCAAACCGATGCGCGCACGAATCGTCAGGTTCCTGAACACCATCATCCACCCTGTGTTGCGTCGTCATGAACGGGCCCGGCCCGTTGGCTCGAAGCATTGCTTCACTCGGTGCATTTACGACCGCGCGGCGCATAACTTGATGGTTTTGCCGTGTTTATTTCGCATTATTCGTCTGTTTATTGAATAAGACTGAATAATCGACGCAATTCGGGTCGGAGCGAAAACGGGGGCGAACGCGCGTCGGCGCGCCAATGCAGCGCACCCGGCCGTCTCGTGCGACGGACCGGGCGCGTGGGGAACCGAAAACGCGAGACCGGGGATCCGGCCCTAGTCGGCCAGTTCCGCCCGCGTCGGGATCGAGGGCTGGGCGCCCGCGCGCGTCACCGACAGCGCCGCCGCGCGTTGCGCGAAGCGAATGGCGGTATCGACGTCCGCGCCGGCCGCGAGCCGTGCGGAGAAGCCGCCGATGAAGGTGTCGCCGGCCGCCGTCGTGTCGATGGCCTGCACGACCGGCGCCGGATAGTGCCGCGCGGCGCCGTCGGCCGTCAGCGCGAGCACGCCGCGCGCGCCGAGGGTGATCAGCACGTTGCGCGCGCCGCCGGCCTGGAGCGCCCGCGCGGCGGCTTCGGCGTCGGCCGGGTCGCGCACCGGCAGCCCGGTCAGCGCGGCCGCCTCGACCTCGTTCGGGATCAGGTAATCGACGAGCTGCAGCCAGCCGTCCGGCAGCGGCGCGACGGCCGGGGCCGGATTGAGCACCACCGTGCGGCCGAGCCGGCGTCCGGCCGACAGCGCCGCGAACACCGCGGCCGGCGGCGTCTCGAGCTGGCAGATCAGCACGTCGGCCGTCGCCAGCGCGGCCTCGTACCGTGCGATCGTGTCGGTCGTGACCTCGCCGTTGCCGCCCGCGACGATCACGATCGCGTTCTGGCTCGCATCGTCGACGACGATCAGCGCGACGCCGGTCGACGCCGACGCGCTCGTCGCGAGCCCCGTGCAGTCGATTCCCTCGGCCTCGAGGCCCGCGCGCAGTGCCGCGCCGTGCGCATCCGCGCCGACGCAGCCGATCATCGCGACCTGCGCGCCGAGCCGGGCGGCGGCGACGGCCTGGTTGCCGCCCTTGCCGCCCGCCGCCTGCGCGAACGCGTGCCCGGCGAGCGTTTCGCCCGGCAGCGGCAGCCGCGGCGCGCGCACGACGAGATCCATGTTGAGGCTGCCGACCACCGTCACGCGGCCGGCGCCCGTTGCGCTCGCCGTCATGCGCGCGCACCCGGCGCGGCCGGCTCGCGATAGACGGCCGTCGATTCGCGCAGCACGAGGCGCGGCGACACGACACGGCGGCGGCTCGGCACGGCGGTCGAGCCGCCGCCGATCCGTTCGATCAACGTCTGCGCGGCCATTTCGCCGAGCGCGCGCACCGACTGGCCGACCGTCGACAGCGCCGGATACGTGTAGCGGGAAAATTCGATGTCGTCGAAGCCGATGATCGAACAGTCGTCGGGCACGCGCAGCCCGCGCTCGGCCGCCGCGCGCAGCGCGCCGACCCCCATCAGGTCGTTGCCCGCGAAGATCGCGCTCGGCCGTACCGATTCGAACAACCGCGACGCCGCGTGATAGCCGCCGAGGCATGAGAAATCGCTTTCGGCGATCGCGCCCGGCACGATGTCGACGCCGCGCTCGGCCATCGCGCGGATGAAGCCGTGTACGCGCATCGCGCTGACCGCGGTGTCGGTCGGCCCGGTGATGCAGCCGATCTTCGCGTGTCCGAGTTCGAGCAGGTGGCGCGTCGCCAGGTATGCGCCGCGCTCGTGGTCGATCTGCACGAGATCGGCCGCGAGCCCCTCGATGTTGCGGTCGACGACGACGAGCGGCGCATGGATATCCGCGAGCGTCTGCGCGAGCACCGCGTCCTCGCCGGCCGATGCGACGATCAGCCCATCGATGCGTTTTTCCTGCAGCACGCGCAGGTAGTTGCGCTGCTTCACGGGATCGTCGTCCGAATTGCAGAAGAACACGCAATAGCCGTTGGCCGCGCACTGATCCTCGATGCCGCGCGCCAGCTCGGCGAAGTACGGATTCGTGCTGTTCGGCACGACGAGGCCGATGGTCGCCGTCGCCCGCGCCTTCAGCGAGCGCGCCACGGCCGATGGCACGTAATTCAGCTCGCGGATCGCGCCCTCGACCTTCGCACGCACGTCGGCGGACACCGGCCGCGAATTGTTCACCACGTGCGAGACGGTCGTAAACGACACGCCCGCCATGGCCGCCACATCCTTGATCGTCGCCATTTCCCGTTTCTCTCTGGTCTGTTCTGTCTGTCTTTTTACCGCACGCGCGTACGCCGGCTGCGATACGTATCGAGCACGACCGCCACCACGATCACCGCACCCGTGATGATCCGTTTCGTCGGCTCGTTCGCACCGATCTGCGCGAGCCCCGCGGCCAGCACGGAGATGATCAACACGCCGAAGAACGTGCTGATCACCGAGCCGCGCCCGCCCATCAGGCTCGTGCCGCCGATCACGACGGCGGCGATGACCTGCAGTTCGAGGCCCGCGCCCGCGTTCGGATCGGCCGCCTCGAGCCGCGAAATCTGGAACAGCGACGCGAGCCCCGCGAGCGCGCCCATCAGTGCGAATACGAGGATTTTATACGGCCGCGGGTTAACCCCTGCAAGTCGCACCGCTTCCTCGTTCGTGCCGATGCCCACCAGATAGCGTCCGAACACCGTGCGCGTCAGCACGAACTGGGCCGCGATCATCACCGCGACCGCGATCAGGAACGCCGGCGAGATGCCCAGCGCGATCGGGTTCGACAGGAAGTCGAACGCGTCGCCGATATACGCGGTGCGCGAATTCGTCAGCTGGTACGCGAGGCCGCGCGCGGCCTCCAGCACGCCGAGCGACACGATGAACGACGGGATCCGCCAGCCGACCGTGACCGCGCCCGTCAGCGCGCCCGTGGCGGTCGCGACCGCGATCCCGATCAGCGCGGCCGGCAGCGGCCCCCACTGCCATTTCAGCGCGGCGACGCTGACCATCGACGCGGCGAGCGCGAGCACCGAGCCGACCGACAGGTCGATCCCGGCAATGATCAGCACGAAGGTCATCCCGACCGACATCACGACGAGATCGGGAATCTGGTTCGCGATCGTGCTGAACGTGTCGTAGGTCAGGAAATGCGAGCTCAGCACCGAGAACAGCGCGATCATCGCGGCCAGCGCGCCGGCGAGCCCGAGATAGTTCGACAGGCCGAGCCGCGTGCCGGACAGCGTGCGCGCGCGGCGGCCCGTCACGTCCTGCTGCGCGCCTGCGTCGGTCGGGGATACGGGAGGCTGGGTCATTGCTGTCGTCCTGTCGTCGAAGTGCCCGGAGCGGCGCCGCGCGCGTGCTCCGGGTCCGGATGCTGCATGGCGGCCGCCGGCGTCTCGCGGCCGAAGCCGGCGAACGCCGCGGCCAGCAGCGCGTCCTGGGTCCAGTTGCCGCGCTCGAACACGGCGGTCATGCGCCCGGCCGACATCACGCCGATCCGGTCGCAGATCAGCATCAGCTCGCGCAGGTCGCTCGATACGACCACCAGCGCGCGGCCTTCGCGCGCGAGCGCGCCCATCAAAGTGTAGATCTCGAATTTGGCGCCGACGTCGATCCCGCGGGTCGGCTCGTCGAACAGCAGCACGCCCATGTCGCGCGCGAGCCAGCGGCCGATCACGACCTTCTGCTGGTTGCCGCCCGACAGCTCGCCGACCGGCTGCGCCGCGCCGTGCGTACGGATCCGCAGCGCATCGATCTGCTGCTCGGCGAGCGCCGTTTCGCGGGCCGAATCGACGATGCCGCCGCGCGCGAGCCGGTCGAGCTGGCCGAGCGACACGTTCGCGGTGATCGACTGCGACAGCAGCAGCCCTTCGCCCTTGCGATCCTCGGTGATCAGCGCGATACCGAGCTTCACCGCATCGACGGGCGACGCGATCCGCGCCGGCTTCAACGGCTGACCGACGGCGATCGTCCCGGCATCCGGCGTATCGGCGCCGTAGATCAGCCGCAGCAGCTCGGTGCGTCCCGCGCCGATCAGCCCCGAGATGCCGAAGATCTCGCCCGCGCGCACCTCGAGCGACACGTCGCGCACCGCCGTCCCGCGCGTGAGGCCCGATACGGCGAGCCGCGGCGCGCCGAAGCGGCGCTCGCCGAGATCGATGTGTTCGCCGACCTCGCGCCCGACCATCAGCGTGACGAGCCCGTCGGACGTCGTCGCCGCCATGTCGCCCGCATGCACGAGCCGGCCGTCGCGCAGCACCGCGACGCGCTCGGCGACGCGCGCGAGCTCTTCGAGCCGGTGCGAGATGTAGACGATCGCGACGCCGCGCGCCTTCAGCCGGTCGATCTGCTCGAACAGCAGCTCGACTTCGCGCGCGGTCAGCATCGCGGTCGGTTCGTCGAGAATCAGCACGCGGCAGTCGCCGATCAGGTTGCGCGCGATCTCGACCATCTGCTGATGGCCGATACCGAGCGCGCCGACCGGCGTATCGGGGTCGACCGCGTCGAGCCCGACCTGCGCCATCGCCGCGCGCGCGTCGTCGCGCAGCCGCGCGCGATCGATGATGCCGAAGCGCCGCGGCAGGCGGTTCAGGAACAGGTTTTCGGCGACGCTCAGCGTCGGCAGCAGGTTCAGCTCCTGCATCACCATGCGCACGCCGAGCGCCTCGGCCTGCGTGCGGCTCGCCGGCGCATAGGCCTCGCCGCCGAGCTGCATCGTGCCGGTGGTCGGGTCGACGAGCCCGCCGATGATTTTCGACAGCGTGCTCTTGCCGGCGCCGTTCTCGCCGGTCAGCGCGAGCGCCTGGCCCGCGTCGAGCGTCAGCGTGACGTCGGCGAGCACGGGTTCGGCATAGGTCTTGCCGATGCCGGAGACGGACAGCACGGGGTGGGCTGAACGGGAGGGTTGGAAGGTCGGTTCCATCGCGATCCTGGTTGCGGCCGCGCGCACGGGGCGCGCGGGTATGACGCTCACAAGTGCATGCAGTGGCCGTGATCGCGCTCACACCGGATAACGGCCGCCGCGCCGGATTCTTGAGCGCGGCGGCCGGACCGGTGCGGCGTTACTTCGTCACGAGATCCACCGGCGTCTCGACCACGCCGGACAGGTCGGCCTGCTTGCGATGCTCGGCGATCGCCTTGAGCGCCGTGTCGATGCCGAACACGGCCTGCTTCGCCGCATACTGGTCGGCGGTCGCGAGCACGCGGCCGTCCTTCAGCATCGGCTTGATCGCGTTGATGTTGTCGTAGCCGACCACGAGCACCTTGCCCTGCTTGCCGGCCGCGCGCACGGCCGACACGGCGCCGATCGCCATGTTGTCGTTGCCGCACAGCAGCGCCTTCAGGTTCGGGTATTCGTTGAGCATCGCGGCGGCCACCGCATTGCCCTTGTCGATCTCCCATTCACCCGACTGCACCGACACGACCTTCATCCCGCCCGCCTTCATCGCGTCCTGGAAGCCGGCCGTGCGCTGCTGCGCGTTGGTCGTCGTCGACACGCCTTCGACGATGCCGACCTGGTCGCCCGCCTTCAGCCGCTTCGCGAGGTAGTCGCCGATCTTGCGCGCGCCCTTGCGGTTGTCCGGGCCGACGAACGGCACGTTCAGGTTCTTCGACTTCAGCACGTCGGGATCGAGCCGGTTGTCGATGTTCACGACGACGATGCCGGCGTCGACGGCCTTCTTCACGACCGGCACGAGCGCCTTCGAATCGGCCGGCGCGAGCACGATCGCGTCGACCTTCGACACGATCATCTGCTCGACGATGCGGATCTGGTTCGCGGTGTCGGTCTCGTCCTTGATGCCGTTGGTGATCAGGTCGAACTGGTTCGCGTTGTGCTTCTGGTATTCCTTCGCGCCCGTTTCCATGGTCAGGAAGAACTCGTTGGCGAGCGACTTCATCACGAGCGCGACCTTCGGCTTGGCCGCGGACTGCGCGTGGACAGCCGGGGCAGCGGCCACCGCGACGGCGGCGAGCGCGGCGGTCAGGAAGCGACGGCGAAAGCGGACATTCATACACATCTCCTGGCGACTGGCCCGAAGGCCGATTGTTGTTCGGTTGTTGTTTTAATGTGAGCAAACGTTTGCGCCACACTACCCGGGCAATGGCCATCGATGTTGCTGTCGGTACCACGGAATGGAAGCGAGGCAGACGGCCGACTGCCTGGCGCGTGCTGGCGTTGACGCGCCACCGCCGGCGGGACGCCGGCGGAGTGAAGGCTATGCTGTACCGATTCGCTTCGGCGCGCAACCTGTCTAATCAATATTTAAGGGTTTATTCGGAGCGCGCGAGCGCGCTTCGCGACGCGCAAATACGACACTCGCGATGCCGGCGGCGGTTCGCCGAAGCGCGGTGCATGCAGGTTCTGCGTTGCCGGTTGTTCTTGTTTTTCTGTCCGCACGGGAACGCAGGTCGATCGTCGGCTGACGCGACGCACCGGACCGGACCGGACCGGCAGCGTCGGCCGATGCTTGAAGCGTGACGGCGGCCATCCCCCGCCGCCGCCCGGTGCGGCGTACGGCAAGGTGCGCGTCATGCGTGTCGCGCGCCGTCCGCGGGATCCGCCCGGACAGCGCGCGACACGCGCGAATCAAACGGCTTCGCGCAACAGCCCCGCGATTTCCGCTTCGTTCAGGTGCGGCGCGAACATTTCGATCAGCCGGTACGCATACGCACGCAGGAATGCGCCCTTGCGCAGCCCGACCCGCGTCGTGCTCGCCTCGAACAGGTGCTGCGTGTCGAGCGCGACGAGCCCCGTGTCGCGCTGCGGGTCGTAGGCCATCGCCGCGACCACGCCGATCCCCATCCCGAGCTCGACGTAGGTCTTGATCACGTCCGCGTCGATCGCGGTCAGCACGACGTCGGGCACCGCGCCCGCCTGCGTGAACGCCTGGTCGATGTGCGAGCGGCCCGTGAAGTCCTGGTCGTACGTGATGATCGGGTATTCGGCGATTTCCTCGAGCGTCAGGTTCTCGCGACCGACGAGCGGGTGGCCCTTCGGCACGACGACCGTGTGGTGCCACGAATAGCACGGGAACGTGACGATGTCCGGATAGCGATCGAGCGCCTCGGTCGAGATACCGAGATCGGCCTCGCCGTTCAGGATCATCTGCGCGATCTGCTGCGGGCTGCCCTGACGCAGCGCGAGATGCACCTTCGGGAACACCTCGGTGAACTGCCGGATCACCTTCGGCAGCGCGTAGCGCGCCTGCGTGTGCGTCGTCGCGACGACGAGGTGGCCGCTGTCCTGATCGGCGAACTGGCGTGCGACGCGGCGCAGGTTCTCGGCGTCGAGCAGCATCCGCTCGATCAGCTGGTGCACCGCCTTGCCGGGCTCCGTGAGCCCCGTCAGCCGCTTGCCGCGCCGAATGAAGATGTCGACGCCCAGCTCATCTTCCAGATCCTTGATCTGTTTCGACACGCCCGACTGCGACGTGTACAGCACGTTCGCGACTTCCGTCAGGTTCATGTTCTGGCGCACCGCTTCGCGCACGAACCGCAATTGCTGAAAATTCATGGGTATGCCTCTTAGGCTGTCGTTGTTTGATTGTCGAATCGGCGCGAATCCCGCCCTCTGCCCTGCGTTGTCTCGTCAACGCGCGGGAAATACCCGCACGGCGCGCGGCACGGCGGTCGCGCCGTCGCCGACCTGCAGCGAAAGCGCGCGCCATGCGTCGCGGTCGAGTTCCGCCTCGAGCGCGCCGCCCGCGCGCGCCTCGAGCTCCACGCGCACCGAACCGCCGAGCGGAATCACGCGCCGTACGTCCACCGCGATGCCGTCGCTGTGCCCTTCGCCCGCCGGCCACAGCTGCAGATCGTGCGGCCGCACGTACGCGTTCGCGGGGCCCGCGAAATCGGCGTCGACCTCGATCGGCGCCGCCGCGCCCTCGGCGACGAAGCCGCGCCCGGCCACCGTGCCCGGCAGCCGGTTCGCCGCGCCGAGAAACTCGTACACGAACGCGCTTTGCGGATGGTCGTAGACGTCCTGCGGGCTGCCGACCTGCTCGACGTGGCCGCGATTGAGTACGACGATGCGATCGGCCACTTCGAGTGCCTCTTCCTGGTCGTGCGTGACGAAGATCGTCGAGATGTGCAGGTCGTCGTGCAGGCGACGCAGCCAGCCGCGCAGCTCCTTGCGGACCTTCGCGTCGAGCGCGCCGAACGGTTCGTCGAGCAGCAGCACCTTCGGCTCGACCGCGAGCGCGCGGGCAAGCGCGATGCGCTGACGCTGGCCGCCCGACAGCTCGGACGGATAGCGCTGCGCGAGCCAGTCGAGCTGCACGAGCTTGAGCAGCTCGTGCACCTTCTCGCGAATCGCGGCTTCGGACGGCCGCTCGCGGCGCGGCTTCACGCGCAGCCCGAACGCGACGTTCTCGAACACCGTCATGTGGCGGAATAGCGCGTAATGCTGGAACACGAAGCCGACCTGCCGCTCGCGCGCGCCGACCGACGCGACGTCGAGCCCCTGCAGCACGACCTGGCCGGCGTCCGCGTGCTCGAGGCCCGCGATCACGCGCAGCAGCGTGGTCTTGCCGCAGCCGGACGGCCCGAGCAGCGCGACCAGTTCGCCGGGCGGGAAGTCAAGCGAGACGTTGTCGAGCGCCGTGAAATCGCCGAAGCGCTTCTGAAGGTGACGGACGGTGATACCCATTCTGGTTGCCTCTTTACGATTTCGACGAAACGGCGCCGACGGGGCCGGCATGTGCGGGAACGGCGTCGTGCGCGTCGGCCAGTTCGGCCGCAAGATGACGCTCGGCGATCAGCTTCAGCGCGAGCGTGACGAGCGCGAGCAGCGCCAGCACCGACGCCACCGCGAACGCCGCCGCGAAGTTGTATTCGTTGTACAGGATCTCTACGTGCAGCGGCATCGTGTCGGTCACGCCGCGAATGTGGCCGGACACGACCGACACCGCGCCGAACTCGCCCATCGCGCGCGCATTGCACAGGATCACGCCGTACAGCAGGCCCCACCTCACGTTCGGCAGCGTCACGCGCCGGAAGATCTGCCAGCCCGACGCGCCGAGCACGCGCGCGGCTTCTTCCTCGTCGGTGCCTTGCGCCTGCATCAGCGGAATCAGCTCGCGCGCGACGAACGGGAACGTGACGAAGATCGTCGCGAGCACGATGCCCGGCACCGCGAAGATGATCTGCACGTCGTGATCCTGCAGCCACGGCCCGAACCAGCCCTGCGCGCCGAACAGCAGCACGTACACGAGGCCCGAGATCACCGGCGACACCGAGAACGGCAGGTCGATCAGCGTCGTCAGCAGCGCCTTGCCGCGGAATTCGAATTTCGCGATCGCCCACGATGCGCACACGCCGAACACGAGGTTCAGCGGCACCGCGATCACGGCGACGGTCAGCGTCAGCTTGATCGCCGACCACGCATCGGAATCGGCGAGCGATTCGAGATAGAAGCCGACGCCCTTGCGCAACGCCTCGACGAACACCGCGGCGAGCGGCACGACGAGGAAGAACGCGAGGAACGCCAGCGCGATGCCGGTGAGCAGCCAGCGCACGACGCGCGACTCGCTGACCGGGTCGAGCCGCTTCGCGGCACGCGCGGCCGGCGACGGGGTTTTCAGCACGACGGTGGCCTCCTGGCTCATTGCTGGCCTCCTGCGGCGGCAGCAGCGGCGGTGACGGTGGCGGGCGCCGGGCCGCTCGCCCCCTTGCTCGTACGACGCTGCAGATACCACTGCAGCGTGTTGATCAGCAGCAGCATCAGGAACGACACGACCAGCATCACGACCGCCAGCGCGGTCGCGCCCGCGTAGTCGTACTGCTCGAGCTTCGTGATGATCAGCAGCGACGTGATCTCGGATTTCATCGGCACGTTGCCGGCGATGAAGATCACCGACCCGTATTCGCCGAGCGCGCGCGCGAACGACAGCGCGAAACCGGTGAGCAGCGCCGGCAGCACGGCCGGCAGCACGACGCGGCGGAACGTCAGCCAGCGCGACGCGCCGAGGCACGCGGCGGCTTCTTCCTGCTCGCGCTCGAAATCCTCGAGCACCGGCTGCACGGTGCGCACGACGAACGGCAGCCCGATGAAGGTCAGCGCGACCAGCACGCCGGCCGGCGTGAACGCGATCTTGATGCCGAGCGGCGCCAGATACTGGCCGACCCAGCCGTTGGTCGCGTAGACGGCCGCGAGCGAGATGCCGGCCACCGACGTCGGCAGCGCGAACGGCAGGTCGACGACCGCGTCGACGAGGCGCTTGAACGGGAACGTGTAGCGCACCAGCACCCATGCGACGAGGAAGCCGAACACGGCGTTGATCAGCGCGCCGCCGAGCGCGGCCGAGAACGTCAGCTGGTACGACGCGAGCACGCGCGGCGACGTGACGGCGGTGACGAACTGGTCCCACGACAGCGTCGCGGTCTTCAGGAACGTGGCGGCGAGCGGAATCAGCACCACGAGGCTCAAATAGGCCACCGTGATGCCGAGTGTCACGCCGAAACCGGGCAGCGCGCTCGGCTTGCGAAAGGTGTACGTCGTCATCGGATGCTCTTGCTGGGTCGATGCTGCTCACGGGTCCGACGCAAACGCCGGCGCAGTGAATCGCGCCGGCGAGCCGTCGGGGACGCGGCGCGCTGTCGTGGCGCGCCGCTTGTCGTTATGGTGTGACTGCGTGCGTTACTGCGGCTTGTAGATCGAATCGAACACGCCGCCGTCCGCGAAATGCGTCTTCTGCGCATTGGTCCAGCCGCCGAACGTGTCGTCGACCGTGTACAGCTTCAGCTTCGGGAACTGCTTGGTCAGCTCCGCCGGTACGTTCTTCGAACGCGGCCGGTAGTAGTTGCGCGCCGCGATTTCCTGGCCCTGCGGGCTGTACAGAAAATTCAGGTATGCCTCGGCCAGCTTGCGCGTGCCCTTCTTGTCGACCACCTTGTCGACCACCGCGACGGGCGGCTCGGCCAGGATGCTCACCGACGGCACGACGATCTCGAACTTGTCGGTGCCGAATTCCTTGACCGACAGGAATGCCTCGTTTTCCCATGCGATCAGCACGTCGCCGATCCCGCGCTGCACGAAGCTCGTCGTCGCGCCCCGCGCGCCCGAATCGAGCACGCCTGCGTTCTTGTAGAGCTTCGAGACGAATTCCTTCGCGGTCTGCTCGTTGCCGCCCGGCTTGTGCTGGGCGTACGCCCATGCGGCCAGGTAGTTCCAGCGCGCGCCGCCCGAGGTCTTCGGGTTCGGCGTGACGATCGAGATGCCCGGCTTGGTCAGGTCGTCCCAGTCCTTGATCCCCTTCGGATTGCCCTTGCGCACGAGGAACACGATCGTCGACGTGTACGGCGACGCGTTGTCGGGCAGGCGCTTCTGCCAATCCTTGTTCACCAGCCCCTTGTTCGCGAGCGCGTCGATGTCGTACGCGAGCGCCAGCGTGACGACGTCGGCCTGCAGCCCGTCGAGCACCGAGCGCGCCTGCGCGCCCGAACCGCCGTGCGACTGCTTGAAGTTGACCGTTTCGCCCGTCTTCGCCTTCCACTCCTTGCCGAACGCCTGGTTGAAATCCTGATACAGCTCGCGCGTCGGGTCGTACGACACGTTCAGGAAGGTCGTATCGGCCTGCGCATGCGTCGCGACGCCCAGCGCCGCCGCCGCGCCCAGCGCGAGTGTTGCGATCAGGCGACCCACTCCGCCCACCAGCCCCGTATTGCGCTTCGCCATCCTTGGTTCTCCAGTGTTGTCGGTATTGCGATGTCGGGCCAGTCTATCGAACGGGTTACATGATTAAAAATAATCGTTCCTTATTTTTTAATACTCAAAAGTGCTAACGCAGACGGGATGGACGGTTGCGGCGGACAAACCGGCGTCAGGACGTCGCGAAATCACGCCGGAACCGGCGCGATCGCGTCGAACCTCAAGTAACACTTGAAATTCCCCAAGTACTGTATAAAAATACAGCTCACTGTCTATCCATACAGTTCAGCCATGACCAAACTCACCGCCCGTCAGCAGCAAGTGTTCGACTTGATCCGTCGCGCGATCGAGCGCTCCGGATTCCCGCCCACCCGTGCCGAGATCGCGGCCGAGCTGGGCTTCAGTTCGCCGAATGCCGCCGAGGAGCACCTGCGCGCGCTGGCGCGCAAGGGCGTGATCGAGCTGGCGGCCGGCGCGTCGCGCGGCATCCGGCTGCTCGGCCTCGACGACGCCCCACATCAGTTCACGCTGCCGCACGCCGGCCTGATGCAACTGTCGCTGCCGCTCGTCGGCCGCGTCGCGGCCGGTAGCCCGATCCTCGCGCAGGAGCACATCTCGCAGCACTACGCGTGCGATCCCGCGCTGTTCACCAGCAAGCCCGACTATCTGCTGAAGGTGCGCGGCCTGTCGATGCGCGACGCCGGCATTCTCGACGGCGACCTCCTCGCCGTGCAGAAGCGCACGGAAGCGAAGGACGGCCAGATCATCGTCGCGCGTCTGGGCGACGACGTCACGGTCAAGCGCCTGATGCGCCGGCCCGGCGGCCTCGAGCTGATCGCGGAGAACCCGGATTACGAAAACATCTTCGTCAAGGCCGGCAGCGCGGATTTCGCGCTGGAAGGCATCGCCGTCGGGCTGATCCGCTCGGGCGAACTCTGACATTCCGTCTCGCTAGGAGAACATCATGGAACGCCTTTCCCGCCTGCTGCCTTTCCGTCAATTCGGTCGCCTGCGTCATCTGCGCGGCCGCACGCCCTGCGCACCGCTGTCCGCGGCGGCGCCTGTGCAAGAAGAAATCGCAGTCGAACGGCAGGCGTCCGTGCTGCCGTCAGCGCTCCCCGCGTTCGCGCGGGTGTCGCTGAACGCCGGTCTGAACCATGCGGAACCCGCGCGCCGCGCGCCGGTGCGCGTCTATCACGGCCGCTCGCGCCTGATCATGGTGGGCACGATCGATGCCGTGTGCCGGATGATCGATCGCTGCATCGCGGAGGAACGATCGGCCACGCCGGGCGGTCTCTGATTGCGGAACCTTCCCGCACCGGAGGCAACGTGACTGAATCGTCGCGCCGCGCTTGGCGAATCAAGCCGCTGCTGATCGTCGCGCTGGTCGTCGCCCTCATTGCGGCGCTCGGCTATGCGTACGCGTCACCGTATGTCGCGCTCGGTCGCCTGAAATCGGCGATCGATGCGCGCGATGCGCAGGCGATCAGCGAGTATGTCGATTTTCCGTCGCTGCGCATCAGCCTGAAGCAGCAGGTCACGGAAGAGTTGATGCGCCGGATCGACGCCGTGAAGAAGAACAATCCGTTAGCGGTGATTGGCGCGCTGATCGGGTCGGCGCTGATCGGCCCGCTGGTCGATGCGTACGCGACCCCGGAAGGCGTCGCCGCGTTGATGAGCGGATTGCCGCCGCGCGGCAATCCCGGCGAGCGCCCGCCCGAGTGGTCGAATCAGCCGCCAGCAGGCAATGCGTCCGGCAACCCGCCTGCCGCACCGCCCGTCAATCCGGCGCCGGCAAGTGCTGCGGTACCGGGCGGCAACCCAGCCGCTTCGGCCGCATCGTCGCCGGCACCTGCGCCCGCCGCACCAGCCAGCCCGAGCGAAGCAACGCAAGCGCCGCGCCAGCAGCAAACCAGCGCGGGCTACCGGAATATCGATGAATTCGTCGTCACATATCAGCGCAGCGCCGACGGCACGCGCTATGCGGCGATCTTCCACCGCTTCGGGCTGTTCTCGTGGAAATTGTCCGGAATCGACCTGCACGCATAACAGGCCACGCTCGGTGCGCGCGCTGCCAATGCAGCGCGACGCCTGACCGGCCCGCATCGCCGGTCGGGCTGTCAGGGTCATCCAGCCTTTAGGTCATTGGCTGCTCGCCGTGGCCGCTTCACGTTCGCGCGCGATTTCGGCCTTCTGCTCTTCCGCCGACGAGCACGCGACCAGAATGCTGCAGTTCACGCGATCGAGCAGTTGCGTATTGCCCGACCCCATCCACCATCTCGACAATCCGCTGCGGCACCGGTGGCCGACGACGACGAGGTCGACCTTCAGCTCCGACGCGAGATTCGCGATTTCGTCGATCGGATAACCGAATGCGAAATGGCCTTCGGCCTGGACGCCGCGCTCGCGCAGCCAGTTCACGCCTTCCTGCAGGATTTCGCGCGCGGTTTCCTCGAAGCGGCCGCATGCGACGTCGGTCAGCAAACCCGCGCTTTGCGCGATGCTCGAACGCATGTCCACGACCGACAGCAAGTGCGTTTCGGCCTTCAGGTCCATTGCGAGATTGGCGCCGTAACGCAGCGCCTTGCGCCCTTCGAGCGTGCCGTCGTAACACAGCAAAATCTTGTTGTAGCTAGCCATGAAGCCTCCCTATCGCGACAACGAGCCTACGCATTCATCATGGTGCGCCGCAATTCAGGACGCAAGGGATGGAAAACGCTGATTCGCCCCGCTCGGCGCGTGCGCGATGATGCGGTGCACGATCGCTGCGCGCTTGAATCGCACCGTGCGCGCATGCCCTCAAGCGATGCAGCGATGCACTAGAATGGCCCCGTTCCACGTCCGGCGGGCCAGCTCGCGCCGGCGTCGTATGCTTCGGCCATGCCCATGTGACACGCCTTCGCGCGATCCGTTCGCACACGGGCCGCGGGCCGGGCGGCGGAACGCACCCGCTTACAACGACAACACGCCCATGTCCGTCGCACCAATCGATTTCCGCAACGTCGAAAAGCGCTATGGCGACAAGCTCGTCGTCAATGGCCTGTCCTTCAACGTGAAGGCCGGCGAATGCTATGGTCTGCTCGGGCCGAATGGCGCCGGCAAGACCACGACGCTGAAGATGCTGCTCGGCCTCGCGCATCCCGACGCAGGCACGATCGCGCTGTGCGGCGAACCGGTTCCATCGCGTGCGCGACATGCACGCCGGCGAGTCGGGGTCGTCCCGCAGTTCGACAACCTCGACCCCGACTTCACCGTCCGTGAAAACCTGCTCGTGTTCAGCCGCTATTTCGGGATGTCCGCGCAGGCCGCACGCGCGCTCGTGCCGCCCCTGCTCGAATTCGCGAAGCTGGAAAACAAGGCCGATGCAAAAGTCGGCGAACTGTCGGGCGGCATGAAACGCCGCCTCACGCTCGCCCGCGCGCTCGTCAACGATCCCGACGTGCTGGTGCTCGACGAGCCGACGACGGGCCTCGATCCGCAGGCGCGCCACCTGATGTGGGAGCGGCTGCGCTCGCTGCTCGCGCGCGGCAAGACGATCCTGATCACCACGCATTTCATGGAAGAAGCCGAGCGCCTGTGCGATCGGCTGTGCGTGATCGAGGAAGGCCGCAAGATCGCCGAAGGTGCGCCGCATGCACTGATCGAATCGGAGATCGGCTGCGACGTGATCGAGATCTACGGGCCGGATCCGGTCGCGCTGCGCGACGAGTTGTCGGCATTCGCGAAGCACACCGAGATCAGCGGCGAGACGCTGTTCTGCTACGTGACCGACCCCGAACCGGTCAGCGCACGACTCACGGGCCGCCCGGGGTTGCGCTATCTGCATCGCCCGGCCAATCTGGAGGATGTGTTCCTGCGGCTCACGGGCCGCGAGATGCAGGACTGATCGACCATGGACGTCCGCAACTATTCCGCCACCACGCCATCGGCCCCGCCGCGCGCGTCGCGCTTCGCGATCGCGATGCCGGCGAACGCAAGCAACTGGGTCGCCGTCTGGCGGCGCAACTATCTCGTGTGGCGCAAGCTCGCGCTCGCGTCGATGTTCGGCAATCTCGCCGATCCGATGATCTATCTGTTCGGGCTGGGTTTCGGGCTCGGCCTGATGCTCGGCCATGTCGACGGCGTGTCGTATATCGCGTTCCTCGCGGCCGGCACGGTCGGCTCGAGCGTGATGATGTCCGCGAGCTTCGAATCGATGTATTCGGGTTTCTCGCGGATGCACGTGCAGCGCACGTGGGAAGCGATCATGCATACGCCGCTCGCGCTCGGCGACATCGTGCTCGGCGAGATCGTCTGGGCGGCCAGCAAGGCGATGCTGTCGGGGAGCGCGATCATGCTCGTCGCGGGCGTGCTCGGCTACGCGGCGTTTCCGTCGATGCTCGCGGTGCTGCCCGTGATCGCGCTGGCCGGCCTCGCGTTCGCCAGCCTCGCGATGATCGTCACGGCGCTCGCGCCATCCTACGATTTCTTCATGTTCTACCAGACGCTCGTGCTGACGCCGATGCTGCTGCTGTCGGGCGTGTTCTTCCCGATCACGCAGTTGCCGCCGCTCGCGCGGCACGCGGCGCAGGCGCTGCCGCTCGCGAATGCGGTCGAGCTGATCCGGCCTGCGATGCTCGGTCGGCCGGCGACCGACATCGCGTTGCACGTCGTGGTGCTCGCCGGCTACGCGGTCGGCGGGTTCCTGCTGTCCGCGTGGCTGTTCCGGCGGCGGATGATGCGCTGACGGCCGGCGCGTCGGGCACCGGGCACCGGGCACCGGGCGTCGGGCACCGGGCGCCGGCTTCATGCGACGACGTTACTCGTCGTCGTCGCTCCACGGAATTTCGACGTCGGTCAGGAACGCGACGGTCGCGAGCGGGCCGCCTTCCTGGCGGCCGAGCTTGCCGTCCGCGCGATGCCATTCGACGCGGAACTGCGTGCCCGGATCGTCGGCCACCAGATAGACCGTGCGCAGTTCTTCCTTGTCGGCTTCGTTCACCGGGCCGTCGAACGACACCAGCATCTTCTGCGGCCACAGGCCGTTGACCGGATCGTAGATGCGATCGCCTTGCGGAATGTCGATGCTGGCCTCGACGCCGATCGTTGCGGATGCCTCGATGATCATCGTGCCGAGCGCGTTCAGCACGGCAGTCGCCCGCGCGGAATTGGCCTGGCGGATCGCGAGATCGCCGCGCGTCAGCGCCTTTTCGAGTCGAGGATGGATCTTCGGTTGGGTCATGCGTTTTCCTGTTTGCTTCTTGTAAAGGGCGCCGCACGCGTGAAGCGGCGGCGCCGGATGAATACGAATGCGACGCGTGCGCCGGGCCGGCGTGTCGCCCGCGTTGTCAGAACCCGAACGCGATCGCGAGCAAGCCGCTCACGATCCCGAATACGACGACGAGCGTCGCGACGATCGCCAGCATGTAGGGCTTGAACGAACGCGCGAGCATCGCGAGCGACGGCACGCTGATCGGCGGCAGCGTCATCAGCAGCGCGGCGGCCGGACCGACGCCCATGCCGAGCGACAGCATCGCCTGGATGATCGGCACCTCGCCGGCCGTCGGGATCACGAACAGCATGCCCGCGACCGCGAACGCGACGATCCAGCCGAGATGATTGCCGATGTCCGGGCCGATGTGCGGAAACAGCCACGCGCGCGCGGCGCCGAGCAGCAGCACGAGCACGATGTATTCGGGCACGAGCCGCACGGCCATGCGCGCGAGCAGTTTCATCCAGCGGACGAACGGATTGCCGGCAGCGGCCTGTTCGGCCGCCAGCGCGGCGAGCTGCGCATCGTCGATGCTGCGGTCTTCGGGGCGCGCGATGCGGTTCAGCAGATAACCGATCCCGAACACCATCGCGATGCCGAGCACGAGGCGCAGCGCGCTCCAGTGCCAGCCGAGCACGAAGCCCATGAACACCAGCGCGGCCGGATTCAGCACCGTATTGCCGAGCCAGAACGCGACCGCGCCGCCCGGCGATGCATGGCGCGCACGCAGGCCGGCGACGACCGGCGCCGCGCAGCACGTGCACATCATCCCGGGCAGCGACAGCAGCCCGCCCGCGGCGACGCTGCCGAAGCCCGTGCGGCCGAGCACGCGCGCCACCCAATGCGCGGGCAGCAGCGCCTGCACGGCCGAGCCAAGCAGCAGGCCGAGCACCATCGCCTGCCAGATCGCCTTGCCGTATGCCCATGCGTAGTCGAGCGCCGCCTTCAGCGACGGCTCGGGTGCGGCCGCCGACGTGCCCATCAGGATCGACTGGCCGATCGAATGGTGCTCGGCGGCAACGAACGCCTTGTTGTAGTACGGGAACCATTTTACGTAGAACAGTCCCGCGACCGCGATCAGCAGGAAGGTCATCCAGCCGAGGGCCGGGTTCGGTTGGGTGCGTGTGGTCGTCATCGTGTGGTGATCGTCGATTGGTTTTTGTCGGTTTCGGATGTCGTGCCGCCGGCAAGCGCGGCCGATGCGGGCAATCCGGCCTGCGCGAGTTCGGCCAGCAGCGTGCGCGCCTGAGCGCGTACGTCGTCCGCGTTGGGCCGGAACGTGAACGTCAGCGCGCGGTTCGGCTTGTCGTATGTCGCGCGATACGTGCGTGCGTAGGCGGGATCGTAATGTCTGTCGATCAGTTCGGTGAACAGATCGGCCCGCGCGCCGGCATCGATCAGCGCCTTCCAGCGCATCACCTCTTCGCGGCTGTGCAGGCCGATCAGCCGATGAAGCTGCGCCTTGAATGCGTCCGGTTCGTCGAACAGGTGCGCGTAATCGTCGAGCAGGAACGCGATCCGCTCGTCGTGCGCCGCTTCGACCTGCACCCACGGCCCCGCGTGAAACGCTTCGATCAGCGCGATCGGCAACTGCACGAGCCCGATCCTGCGGCTTTCCGACTCGACGAATACTGGCCATTGGGAGTTGAAACGCCCGAGCGTCTCGACGAGCCCGGAATCGAACCCCTTTTGCGTGGGCTGCGGCTTGCCCGGCAGCGCGCCGAGCAGGGAGCCGCGATGGCACGCGAGTGCTTCGAGATCGAGCGTCTGCGCGCCCACGTCGCGCAGCGCGTTCAGCAGGCGTGTCTTGCCGCAGCCCGTATGGCCGACGAGCGCGATGTAGCGAAAGCGCGTCGGCAGCGAGTCGAGCGTCGCGCACACCGACCGGCGGTATGCCTTGTAGCCGCCGTCGAGCTGGCGCGCCTTCCAGCCGATCAGGTTGAACCAGGTCGTCATCGAGCCCGAACGCTTGCCGCCGCGCCAGCAGTAGATCAGCGGTCGCCAGTTGCGCGGCCGGTCGGCAAACGTCGTGTCGAGATGGCGTGCGATGTTGCGCGCGACGATCGCCGCGCCGACGCGCGTCGCCTCGTACGGCGACACCTGCCGGTACATCGTGCCGACGAGCACGCGCTCTTCGTTGCTGAGCACGGGCGCGTTCAGCGCGCCGGGGATATGGTCCTCGGCGAACTCGAGCGGCGTGCGCACGTCGATGATCTCGTCGAACTCGCCGGCGCGATCGAGGGTGACAATCAGGTTCTTCAATTTGGCGTCGAACAGGGGCGATGCGGCTCGGGGAGCCGCATGGGCACGGAAGGCGGATTGACGATTATCTCACGGGCCGGCGTCCCGGGCCTCGTGCGGCAGTCGGCGACGACGACGCGGCCTGCATCGCGTCGATCAGATGGTCGCGGAACGCGCGCACCGACGCGGGCAGATCGCGCCCGGCCATCGTCTGCACCTGGATGCTGCGTTCGCGCAGTTGCGGGTTCGTCACCGGCACGACGACGAAGCCGTCCGCATCGGCGCGATCGCGCACCGACAACAGCCCCGTGAACATCACCGCACCCGTGCGGCGCGCGTAGCCGTACATCGCCGCTGTGTTGTTACTGGTCAGTTCGGGCTCGAGCAGCAGCCCGTCGAGCGCGCACGCGATGTCGATCAACTGGCGCACCGTCGTGCCGGCCTCGGGCAGCACGTGCGCGTGCCGCGCGACATCGGCAAGCGACACCGCATCGCGCGCCGCGAGCGGGTGATCGTGCCGGACCAGCGCAAAGACCGGCGCGCGCTCGGTGTGGTCGACGCGCACGCCTTTCTCCGGCGCGAGGCTGAACGTCAATGCGATGTCCGCATCGCCGTCGCGCACGCGCCGGGTCGCGTCCGCCGGCGATACGACCCATACGGTGAAATCGACGCCCGGGTGGCGCGCCTTGAAGCTCGCGAGCACGCCGGGCAGGAAATCGATCGCGAACCCTTCCGAGCACGCGATCTTCAGCAGGCTGCCGTGCAGCGCGTCGAGCCCGCCGATGTCCTTCATCACGTGCTCGGCCTCCAGCAGGCTGCGCTGCGCGAACGCCAGCAACCGCTCCCCCGCCTCCGACAACGCCATCCCGCGCGGCCGCCGCTCGAACAGCGGCGCGCCGAGCTCGCTCTCCAGCTTCGCGATCTGGCGGCTGATCGCCGACACGGCCACGTGCAGCCGCGCGGACGCGTCGCTGATCGAGCCGGTACGCGCCACCTCGACGAAATACCGCAACCCCAGGCCATGCAGGAAAGCCGCCATCGTTCTGTCTCCGCGCCGCATCCGGCCGCGCTGCTTTGCCTTTTCGGCAAAGAAAGGTTCGAAATTCGATCATTGTGACAAAAAAAGCGGCTTTCTAGAATCGATCGCACTTCACGTTGCCTGCGCGGCCCGCGCACGGCGAACCCGACCGAGGAGACACGATTTGAGCCGTACCGCCGCCATCCAGCATGCGCTGAACCAGTTCGAATCCGGCGCGTTCTTCACGACCCTGAGCCGCCGCGTCGGCCTGCGCACCGAAAGCCAGGAATGCGGCAGCGGCGCCGCGCTGCGCGCCTATCTGACCGACGAGATCGCGCCCGAGGCCGCCCGCCTCGGTTTCACGTCGCGGATCGTCGACAACCCGGTCGACGGCGGCGGCCCGTTCCTGCTCGCGTCGCGCCACGAAGACGACGCGCTGCCGACCGTGCTGATCTACGGCCACGGCGACGTCGTGCGCGGCTACGACGCGCAGTGGCGCGCGCCGCTGTCGCCGTGGACGCTGACGGCCGACGGCGATCGCTGGTATGGCCGCGGCAGCGCCGACAACAAGGGCCAGCACACGATCAACCTCGCCGCGCTGGCGAGCGTGCTCGATGCGCGCGGCGGCCGGCTCGGCTTCAACGCGAAGCTGCTGATCGAAATGGGCGAGGAAACCGGGTCGCCGGGGCTCGACGCGCTGTGCCGCCAGGAGCGCGACGCGCTGGCGGCCGACGTGCTGATCGCGTCGGACGGCCCACGCATCGCCGCCGCGCGCCCGACGGTCTTCCTCGGCTCGCGCGGCGCGGTCAACTTCAAGCTGAGCCTGCGCGCCCGCGACGGTGCGCATCATTCCGGCAACTGGGGCGGACTGCTGCGCAATCCGGCGATCGTGCTCGCGCATGCGCTCGCGAGCCTCGTCGACGCGCGCGGCGCGATTCGCGTCGCGGGGCTGCGCCCGCCGCCGATCCCGGCCGCGGTGCGTGACGCGCTCGCCGATCTTTCCGTCGGCGGCGGCCCCGGCGACCCGGCGCTCGACGCCGACTGGGGCGAGCCCGGCCTGTCCGCGGCCGAACGCGTATTCGGCTGGAACACGTTCGAGATCCTCGCGTTCAAGGCCGGCAATCCGGAGCACCCCGTCAACGCGATCCCGCCCGCCGCGTATGCGCACTGCCAGTTGCGCTTCGTCGTCGGCACCGACTGGGAAGCACTGCATGCGCACCTGCGCGCGCACCTCGATGCGCACGGCTTCGCCGACATCGAGATCGACGTCGAGCGCGGCGCACCGGCGACGCGCGTGCCGCCGGACGATCCGTGGGTGCGCTGGGCCGTCGCGTCGCTCGCGCGCACCACCGGCAAGAAGCCCGCGATCCTGCCGAATCTCGGCGGCACGCTGCCGAACGAGGTGTTTGCCGACACGCTCGGGCTGCCGACGCTGTGGGTGCCGCACTCTTACCCGGCGTGCGCGCAGCACGCGCCCGACGAGCATCTGCTCGCGAGCGTCGTCAGCGAGGGGCTGCAGATGATGGCCGGCCTCTTCTGGGATCTCGGCGACGACGCGCCGCCCGTTCGCCGCGCGGCATCCGCCGCGGCCGGCGCCGCCCTGTAACGCGCTTCGCCCCTTTCACGGGATCTGCACACACGATGAATACGACCACCCTCACCGCGCAGGACGCCGCGCGCCCGAGCGCCGCGAAAATCCGGCGCATCATCTTCGCCGCGTCGATCGGCAACGCGCTCGAATGGTTCGACCTGATCGTCTACGGCTTCTTCGCGGTGACGATCGCCAAGCTGTTCTTCCCCGCCACGAGCGAAGCGACGTCGCTGATGCTGACGCTCGGCACGTTCGGGCTGTCCTACCTGATCCGGCCGATCGGCGGCTTCGTGCTCGGCGCGTATGCCGACCGCGCGGGCCGCAAGGCGTCGCTGCTATTGTCGATCGCGATGATGATGGTCGGCACGCTGCTGATCGCGCTGATGCCGACCTACGCATCGATCGGCATGCTCGCGCCGCTCGGGATCATGCTGTCGCGGCTGATGCAGGGCTTTTCCGCGGGCGGCGAATTCGCGAGTTCGACCGCATTTCTCGTCGAACACGCGCCGCAGCGGCGCGGTTTCATGTCGAGCTGGCAGTTCGCGAGCCAGGGCCTCGCGACGTTGCTCGCGTCGGGCTTCGGCGCGCTGCTGACGGCCACGCTGACCACCGCGCAACTCGAAAGCTGGGGCTGGCGCGTGCCGTTCCTGTTCGGGCTCGCGATCGGCCCGGTCGGGCTGTATATCCGCCGCTACGTCGACGAAGGCGTCGAGTTCAAGACGCAGGCGCGCTCCGAGGCGCCGGTTCGCGAGCTGTTCGCGGACCAGAAGGTGCGGCTGCTGCTGTCGATCGGCGCGCTCGTGATCTCGACCGCGGTCAACTACATGATCCTGTACATGCCGACCTACGCGATCAAGCAGCTCGGGCTGCCGGCATCGACGGGCTTCGCGGCGACGCTCGCGACCGGTTTCGTGCTGACGCTCGTCACGCCGGTCGTCGGCCATCTGTCCGACCGCACCGGGCGGATCCGCATGATGGCGGTCGCGGCCGTGCTGATGCTGCTGACCGTGTGGCCGACGTTCGCGTGGCTCACGCGCCACGCGTCGTTCGCGACGATGCTCGCCGCACTGATCTGGATCGGCGCGCTGAAGGCGATGTACTGCGGCGCGCTGCCGGCGCTGATGGCCGAACTGTTCCCGTCGCAAACACGCGCCACCGGGCTCGCGGTCAGCTACAACACCGGCGTCACGCTGTTCGGCGGCTTCGCGCCGTTCGTCATCACCTGGCTGATCAGCACGACCGGCAACCGACTGTCGCCGGCGCTCTATCTGATGGGATGCGCGCTGCTGAGCCTCGCCGCGTTGTTCGTCGCGCGCACGCGGCTGAAGATGCGCTGACGCGAGAAACGACGGCGCGGCGCGGCGCCGCCGCAACCGCCCGACTCGGCCCGTCGCGGCATCGCTGCCGCGCGGGCCGCGTGCCGTTTACGGCGCCGGGTTCGGCTGCCGTTCGTGCAATGCGTCGATCTCGGCGAGGATCTCGTCGGACAGCGCCACGTCGATGCTGCCGATGTTCTCCTTCAACTGCTCGAGCGACGTCGCGCCGACCAGGTTGCTGCGCACGAACGGGCGGCTGTTGACGAACGCGAGCGCCAGTTGCGCGGGCGACAGCCCGTGACGCCGCGCGAGCGCGACGTAACGCGACGTCGCCTCGACGGCCTGCGGCTTGCTGTAGCGCTGGAAACGCTCGAACAGCGTGATGCGCGCACCGGCCGGACGCGCGCCGTTCTCGTACTTGCCGGACAGCCAGCCGAACGCAAGCGGCGAATACGCGAGCAGGCCGACGCCGTCGCGATGCGTGAATTCCGACAGCCCGTTCTCGAACGTGCGGTTCAGCAGGCTGTACGGATTCTGGATGCTCGCGATGCGCGGCAGCCCGAGCTTTTCGGCCGCGCGCAGGAACTGCGCGACACCCCACGGCGTTTCGTTCGACACGCCGATCGCGCGCACCTTGCCGGCCTTCACGAATTCCGCGAGCACGCCGAGCGTTTCCTCGATCGGCACCGTGTATGTGTCGTCGACCCACGGATACGCGGGCCGGCCAAACGTGGTCGTGCTGCGATCGGGCCAGTGCAACTGGTAGAGATCGACATAGTCGGTCTGCAGGCGCTTGAGGCTGCCGTCGAGCGCTTCGGTCAGGTTCTTGCGGTCGAACTGGTTGCCCTCGCCGCGAATATGGCGCGGATTGTGCGGCTGCCGCGCCGGGCCCGCGATCTTCGTCGCGAGCACGATACGGTCGCGCTGCGCGCGATGCTGCGCGATCCAGGTGCCGATGTATTGCTCGGTGCGGCCCTGCGTGTCGGGCTTCGGCGGCACCGGATACATCTCCGCGGCGTCGATCAGCGTCACGCCCTGCCCGAGCGCGTAGTCGATCTGCTCGTGCGCGTCGCGCTCCGAATTCTGCTCGCCCCACGTCATCGTGCCGAGACCGATCAGGCTGACCTCGAGACCCGAATCGCCGAGTGTGCGGTATTCCATGCTGTTCCTGTCGCGTCGGTGGAAAGCAGGAAAGCTATCACATTGACGCAACTGCTTCAGGCAGGCGCGGCGCACGCTTACAGGCGGCCTCCAGCGCTGCCCCGCGCGTTCACGCGCCCGCCCGGATGCGGCCGCGCTCCGTCACTGCGGTCGCTGGATGAAGCAGGTCGCCGACGCATGCGCGACGATCTTGTCGTCCGGCGTCTTCAGCGTGCCCTCCGCGACGCCCAGCGAACGCGACAGGTGAATCACGCGTCCTTCCGCGATCAGGTCGACGTCGCGCGGCACGGGCCGCAGCATCTTCACGTGCAGATCGACGGTGCCGTAACCGACGCCCGCGTCGAGCATCGAATGTACCGCGCACCCGGTGACCGAATCGAGCACCGTCGCGGCGAACCCGCCGTGCACGCCGCCCAGCGGGTTCAGGTGCCGGCCGTCCGCCCGCGCCGAAAACTTCACGTAACCGAGCTCGACGTCGAGCGGGCGCATCGGAATCGTCTCGGAAATCGACGCAAGGGGCGCGTCTCCGGACGCGGCGGCACGCAGCAGATCGAGGCCAGACAGGGAAAGCGGGTTCATCGGGTTGTCTCCGGGTTGAAAGCGCGTCGCCGCGCGCGTAAGTTCTAAATTGGAACTCATTATTGTCAACGAGGCGGGCCGTTGTCAACGCGGCTGCGCCCGTTGCGACCGAAGGCGGGTTCTATAATCGAACCCGCTATTTCGCTGAACCGCCGCAAGACTGCCGCAACGGGCACGAGACTCGACAATGAAATGGGATGACATCGGCACGCTGAACTGTTCGGTCGCGCGCACGCTCGCCGTGCTCGGCGACCGCTGGACCATGCTGATCCTGCGCAACGCATTCCTCGGCTGCCGCCGCTTCGACGCGTTCCAGGCCCAGCTTGGCCTGACGCGCCACGTGCTGGCCGAACGGCTCGCGCGGCTCGTCGACGAAGGCGTGCTCGTCAAGCGCGCGTATCAGGAACGCCCGCCGCGCTTCGAATACCGGCTGACGGAAAAGGGCCTCGCCCTCTACCCGGCCCTGCTCGCGCTGATGGTGTGGGGCGATCGCTGGAAGGACGACGGCCAGGGGCCGCCGGTGCAATTACGCCACCGGGCCTGCGGGCAACTGATGCACGCGGTCACCGTATGCTCGGCGTGCGGCGAACCGCTCGACGCACGCGACGTGCAGCCCGAGCCGGGGCCCAGATGGATCGCGTCCGACGGGACCGAGGCGTCCGCATCCACGGATTGACGATACGTCGCGCACGGATGTCGTTCCGACGCGCCTGCTAGACATACGCTTGGGCCACAGGCCGCATCGAGTCGCAGTCCGCCCGCCGGCGCACGCATCGTTCGCACGCCGGTGCGCCGCAACGGCAAACGCAATCGCCTGCCATCGCCGGCACTATCGCTGTGCGTTGATCGCCCGCTCGCCCGCACCGGCTGCATAACGCAACTTTGCGTCACCCTGTCCACCACTGCCGATCACTGCGCACGCCCTCGTTTCGCATCCGCGCGTGACCGGGCCGGCATGCGTGCGTTACACTCACGGCCCGCTGTCTCGAAATTATTCGCTGTCCAAGATGTTGTCGCGCAATCGCCTCGCCGCCGCCTGTCTCGCCGCTTCCCTGCTCGCCACACCCTTCGCCGCCTTCGGCAAGACGCAAAGCGAATCGCTGCTCCAGCAAGCGATCGACCTCGTGTCGCGATGGCTGCCGGCCCCCACTCACGAAGCCCCCGCGACCCAGGTCGTCGAATCGGCATTCTCGCCCGACGGCGGCGCCGAGGCGCTCGTGCTGAAAGCGATTGGGGCGGCGCGCACCTCGATCCGGGTCGCCGCGTACTCGTTCACGTCGCCGCCCGTCGCGCGCGCGCTGCTTGCCGCCAAGCGCCGCGGCGTCAACGTCGCGGTGGTCGTCGACGACAAGGGCAATCGCGCGAAGAGCAGCAAGCAGGCATTGAACCTGCTCGTCAACGCCGGCATCCCGACGCGCACGATCGATGCCTATGCGATCCATCACGACAAGTACCTCGTGATCGACGCCGAGCACGTCGAAACGGGTTCGTTCAACTACAGTGCGTCGGCGGCCAGCCGCAATTCCGAGAACGTCGTCGTGGTCTGGAACAACCCGCAACTCGCGTCACGCTACCTCACGCACTGGCAAAGCCGCTTCGACCAGGGCACGCCGTATCGCTCCAGCTACTGACGCCGACACACGCTTTCTCGTGGCGCTCGCCCCTCGCATTTCTGCCGCCGCGTTGCAGATGATCGGCGAGCATGGCGCGATGTTCAATTCGGCCGAATGGCCAGCACGCGGCGTCGCGAAGCGCCCTTCACGCGCGACGCGCCGCGTTCAATGGATTTCCGGCGCCCGCCCGGTCGCGACGCGGGCAGGCGCGCTCGCGACACAACGGCTCGCGTGCCCGTCCGCGCCGCTGGCCGAATTCGCCGACAGCCCGTGGTCGCCCATCGGCAGCACGCTGCGCACGCACGCGGTGCTGAACATCAGCGTGTTCTGAACCAGCGGGTAAAGGAGATACAGCGCAAACGCGAGATAGCCCGCGTACAGAATTCGAACCATGGTGCGATCGGATGAGATGAGATGAACGATTGGACTCGTCCTGTTTACGGCAGGGCGACGCGCGCCCTTGAGGCATCGCGGGTCCGATTCCGCATCGGGACGGAACGCGGGCCGATGCCCCTCGCTTCTCGCCGCATCTTCACCGACACTCGCGAACCCGATCGCCGCCGCGGCGGGAGTTGCAGCGTGGCGATGCATCGAACCGTGCGCAATACTGTTCGACGAACCATGACCGACCTGACAGTCGGGACACGAGACAAGACTCACGCAAATCGCACCGAAACCGGCCGACGTGGCGGCCCGGTCGGACACGTTGCCTATGATCCCGCCCGCCATCGCACCGTCGCCGACCTGCTTGGCTCGGCCGATCGGCGGATGGACTAACACAAGCAGCGCGGCCGGACGGCCCGCGCATGACCGCCGACGAGCCAGGCCGGCGCGGCGCGATCAAGCCGCCGCGCTGCCCGTCGCCGCCGTCGCCGCGCTCGTGCGACGGTGTCGATTCAACTGCCGCAGGGCGGCGCGCTGGCCATGGCGTCCGCGATCTGCTCGGGTGTCAGATCGCGCTGATGCGTCGCCAGCGACCAGCGATGCCCGAACGGATCCTCGACCTGCCCGTAACGATCGCCCCAGAACATGTCGGCCGCCGGAATCGTGACCGTCGCACCGGCCGCGACCGCCCTCTCGATCGCCGCATCGGTGTCCGGCACGTACAGATGCAGGCAGACGGGCGTGCCTTTCAGCGCCTTCGGCCCCAGCGCGCCGTGTTCGGGCATTTCATCGACCAGCATCAGCGTCGAATCGCCAATCGCCAGGCACGCATGCGCGAGCCGGCCGTCGGGCATCGCGAGGCGAAACTGTTCGGTCGCATTGAACGCGCGCTTGTAGAAGTCGATGGCGGCGGTAGCGCCCGCACAAATCAGGTGCGGGGTCAGCGTGCGCATCCCTTCCGGGATCGGCTTGACGGATGTGGCCATGGTGTCGCTCCTTCAGTCGGTTGTCGTATCGAAAATCGGGACGGACGCGCGATGCGCACGCCTCCGATGCTACGACGGACGACTCCCGCGGAAATCGACACGGCGCCCGGGATTTTTCTGTTTGCTCGAGTGACGGGGCGCGCAGGAAGCCGCATCGGGCGTTACCGGCCCGTTCGGTCGGCCGGTTGGTCCGGCAAGCCGAACTGCCGGCGGCAAGCCTCCAGCAACGCGGCCACCGCGTCGAGCGGAAGATCGGCAAACCGGGCGATCGGCAGCATTACGCCGCCCGGCACCTTCGTACGGGAAGAATGTACGGAGAACTGGTAGCCGATGTAACGATTACCGGCGACGCTGACGATCCGGAATTCAGCGACGTCCCGCCACGGCGTGACGGGTTTTTCGCGGGCGGAACCGATCAGCCGGAAGCCCGTCTCGTCGACCTGCAGCGCCAGCTTGCGCCGCGACGAGACGAACAACGCGGCACTGGCGAGCCCCAGCAACGCGGCCAGCGCCGCTAGCGGCCAGAGCGTCGAGGCGGCCACGTAACCGCACAGGCTCGCCGCGGCCAGCCCCGCACACACGACCGCCCTGCTTTTCAGGCTTCGGCTGTCGACCGCGAGCGTCACCGGCAACGCGCCGGTGACCGTTCCCGCAACGGGATCGACGTGCCAGCCGGAATCCGTCGTTTCGCGTTCGTCGTTCATTGCTCGCCGGCTCGTGTCGACGGCCGCCCGTCCATCGACGCAGGCGACATGTCGGGATTCCGATTCCGTTTGCACGCATCACGCGCCATCGCGCCGACGCCGGTCAATTGCATACGTTGACGGTACCGCTGGTCGTGCATTGACCGACGGCCGCGTGACTCTGCCCGGCCAGACGAGGCGCGACGCCGATGCCGCGAATCGGCGCGGCCGGCGGCGACGATGCGGGAACGGTCGTCGACGCGGTTTCGGGCGACGGGTGCACGGGCGTCGGCCCGGACGCGGTCTGGCAGGCGGCAAGCGCCAGACAAAGCGCGAATGCCAGCGGAAAAATGGCGAATCTGGACATGGTCGTGGGCGCGTTCGCGCGATTCGGTTGGGGAAACGGCTCGCGGTCAGATCTGCGGCAGATCGCGCAACGTGCGCGACTCGCTCGTTGCATCGATGTCGAGCTCGATGCCTTCCGACGCATCGCGATACAGCACGCGTTTCAGCCTGGGCCCGATTGCGGTGGTGTCCGAGGCCGAGAAGATCGCGCGGACATCGTTACCGGACGCAAGCGCGCGCGCCACGTCCGCCACCGGTGCCTCGCGGGGCGTCGCCGCCCACGAGCGATCGGCCGGGTTCACGGCCGCCCAGCGCACGTGCGTCACGCGCGCGCTGAGCGGATCGATTCGGACACCATTCACCGCGAACGTCGACATCGGCATCTCCCTTGAATTTTTGCGGCCGGCCGCATGCATGCGGCGCGCTGCGAACAGCCCGGATCCCGCGGGCGCGGCGCACACGGCCCGCGATCGGGTGCGCGGCTCCGGCCAACGCGATTTTCGATGATACATTGGGACGCTTTGCAACCGTCAACAGACAATCGTGTACGGGAGAAACACATGAGCGACGCCTGGGGAACCTTCCCTGCCAGAATGGGCGACCATCAGGCTTTCATCAGCTTCAATCACGGCTTTGCGGAAATCGCCGAAGGCGATCCGCGCACGTCGCTGCTCAGCGTGCGCGTCCCCTTTGCACATCCGTCGCCCGAAGGTCTGCCGACCGGCGACGAATTCGCCGATCTCGCGAAGATCGAGGATCTGCTCGACGCCGCGATCGTCGCGAAAGGCGGCGTGCAGGTCGGCCGCATCACCGTCGACGGCAACCGGGATTTTCTTTTCTACGTGCCGTTCGACGAAGAGGCGGCCGCGGAGATCGTCGACTCGCTGGCCGACCAGACGACCTATGCGCTTCAGTATGCCCATCAGGACGACCCCGACAAGACGACATACTGGCAGACGCTCTACCCGACCGACGACGACTGGCAGATCATGCGCGACATGCGCACGCTGGACGCGCTGCGGCAGCAAGGCGACGCGCCGGACGTGAGCCGGCGCGTGATGCACTGGGCGTACTTCCCCGACCCGAGCGACGCGCACCAGTTCGCGGACTGGGCCGAAGCGAAAGGCTATCCGGTCGAATCGGTCGCGCCGACCGAGGACGGCAAGTCGGCGGTGCGGTTTTCGCACGAAGGCACGATGGCGCTCGCCGACGTCACGCGCCACACGGTCGCGCTCAATCGCGAGGTGCGCGCGCTCGGCGGCAACTATGACGGATGGGAAACCAGCGTCGAACAGGCGGGCTGAGCGGAGCGCGATGCCCGTGACGCGCGATGTGACGTGACGCAAAAAACATCCCGGCAGCGCTGTGACGCGCCGCCGGGACAAGGCATCGCCGGCAAGGACCGGCGATGGGCCTGAGGGTTCGCTCAGGCACGAGGAAAGCAATTCGTCCGGATCGGGCGAACGGATGTCGGGGGCGAACGTGTGCCGTCGCGCAGCCCGCCGAACGCCTGTCCGATTCCGCCGACGCAATCTTCCGGCGTCGGGGGGCAAAAAGCCCCCGCTCCTGCACGAGCGAGCGGGGAAACGGTTGACCGGGCCGGGGAAGAACGGTCAACCGGTCAAATTGTGATCGCGGGCTGCGCGACGGTCTGTGCGGCAACTCACCCTTTAGTGACAACGCGACGGCAACCGGCATGCGCGCGTGCCGGCGAATACCATCGTGATTCAAGCGCGAGGAACCGGCCGACCGCGTTCGGTTTTTCATTCCAGCCTTTTATTTCTTTTTAATTCAAATCTCGTTTTCAGACCCGCGGCAGTTTCCGGTAAGTCGCAGATATTGTCAAAGCAGGATTATTCTATTTTTTTGCGCAATGCGATTTCCATCTCATTTTTATGTGCGGAATTTCTTGCGCGCAATGATCTACGTCACGAAAACACGCGTTCGTCGCTACAACGCACCACTGGAAAACCAGTCGACCGTCCTATCGATCCAGTCGAGATTGCCGGCGATTTCAATAGCGACGCCGCCGACGATTTCGGCTGTCGACAGATCTGCCGCCACCACGCCGGTTGCCACCGCGCGCGCCTTCGCAATCTCGGCCGAGGCAACGGACCTCGGATCGGCCAGCCGCGCCAGCCAGTCGACGATATTGGCGCGCGCGTCCGCCTCATCGGCGAAATCGTTCCGCTCGAGAAAACGATCGAACACGATCCACCCGAGCGTCTTGCTGCGTACCTCGGACTCGAGTTGCCTGTCGACAACGGCGGTACGGCCGGACTCCGTGATTTCGAGCGTTGCCGTGAAGCGGTAATCGAGATGGTCGATCTCGAGTTTCGACGACTTGGCCTCTCCGTTCAATGTGCCCTCTCAGTTTTCGTGATGCCCGGTGCGTGACGCATGCTTCGCCACACAGTATGAATCTTGCGAGAATTTCGCGCAGCGCTTCATTCTCGCTGGCCGTATCGCGATATTGTTGCGGCCCGTCGATATGGGCCGTCAACGGATGGCCGCCCCCATTCCTTTTGCAGATTGAGCCGCAAGTCGCTCTGTTTTCCTATTTTTGGTCTCGACCTGCTGCGCAGCCGTCCGCGCTGCTAAACTCGGATCACAAAGACCGCTTGCGCTACCAGAGGAAATAATGACGCTCGCTCACGCACGACAAAGCGGCGTAGATGTCTGGATCGTCCAGCTTCCCGGGCACGTTCCCTATGCCTACACGCACCTCAAGCGGGTATTCTCGTCCGACGACTCTCGCCATCGGGTCGTGACGATCGACCTGAGTAAACTGCTCGCCTGCGCCGACCGGGACACCACCGACTATGTGTTGCCGTCGGTCCAGTACTGGGCCCCTGGAAAAGCCGCGGGCATTCGCGAATTTCTCGATCCGGGCCAGGACCGGATTCCGGACATGCCGTTCATCACGTTTCGCGAGACGAGAACGCGAACGTTGCTCGGCATTCCCGGCCTGTCGAAAATCGGCGTCGCATCGTTCCGTAACGGCCAGCATCGCGCGCGCTATCTCGCCTATGCCGGCGCGACGATCTTGCCCGTCGAAATTCACGAGACCGAAGCCGATTTGCTTGTGCGGTATTGCGGCGAGTGAGGGCAAAGCCCGTTCGGCTTTCACCCGGCGCTTCCCTAGCAGCCAGGCGCAATTGCACTCGCTTGCCGCCGCTCGCATCGATGCCGGCCGGCGTTCAAGCGTGGATTGCGTAAATCCGGTCGGTGACTTGCGTCTGGCCGATGCGACACGTTTCGACACCGGCCAATTGCCAGCCGTTGTGTTCGTAGAACCCGATCGCACGCACGTTGCCCTCGAGTACCTGCAGATGGACCTTGTCCACGCCGATCGAGCGAGCCCATGCGCGAACGGCTTCGATCATGCGCTTGCCCGTGCCGCCGCCGTGATGCGAAGGATGAACGTGCAGGCAGTCGAGCAGCACACCCAGCGCCGGATCGACGGGGCGCTCGGCGCTGACGAAGCCGACGGGCTCGCCGTTCGACTCGGCGATCAGCACGAGACCCCACTCACTCTCGTTGCGATCGAAATAGTTGCGCCACCGGATCGCATGCTCCGTCGGCACCTCGTCGGACAGATAGCTGGCCGGAAGGATGTGGCTATAGGCGGTTTGCCAGCTCAGCGTGTGCAGGCGAGCAATGTGGCTCGCGTCGGGCCGCGTCGCGGCGCGCAGTGTGACCGTGTCCGGCATCGATAGCCACTCCTCGTGTAGGTTCTCTTGATCGGCCTGTGTCGTCGCAAAATATACCGCGCTTTGCGGGATGCATTTCGCAGGGCTTGTCGGCGATCGTCGGCGAGCGCCCAAAAAAAATCCCGACACCTTCTCCGGTCGTCGGGATCGAACGGCCCTGCAAAGCATGAGGGCACGAGGAAGGTCCTACATTACACGCATGTAAGACTGTTGCGCTTTGTCGGTTTGCGCCAAGCCCTTGTTCGATTCCGCCAATCAGCCGGTTACGAGCGGCCGTAAACGAAAAAAGCCCGCTCGCGTTTAGCGCGAGCAGGCAAGAAAACGGATCAGCATTCGAGGCACGAGGGCTGTCCAGAGAAGATAACGGCACGGCGCGCGGGAACCTTAGGCGGGAAAGGAAACGGCGCGAGCATGGTACGAACGTTGTCAGCGCAACGACAAGGAAACGCGATACGAAGCAGGCCCGGGGGCCTCGTCGCCATCTCCGTCATCCACATCGGCGATGCGGGACAAGCGGCCATCCGTCGATACCACGAACGATCGCGCGCCCGATTCCGATACCTGCCCGCGTCGTCTCATTCGAGGTCTCATATTCGGTAGCGAAGTCATATCGCCGGGACGACTCGATTTATGCAACCGCTCTTTTGACGCGCGCGAGGCCGAAATGGCGCCGTGGTTGATTCGCTGAATACGGGAATGCCACTTCGTTAAAGAAGCCGGGACCAAGACACGCATTAGCTGTGTCCGAACGCCAGAAAGCAAAAAGCCCGGTTCAATGAACCGGGCTTTTTGCTTGAATTTGTTGGGGTGGCTGATGGGACTCGAACCCACGACGACAGGAATCACAATCCTGGACTCTACCAACTGAGCTACAGCCACCACTGATACTGCTTGCTTCGTTTCGCTGTTTTGTTTCAGCAGCGAAGAACAAGATTATACGAACACTTTTGAATCTTGCAAAGCCTTTTTTTCAAAAAATTCTTCGGCTTCGTTCAGATGCGCGCGTGCCTCGTCGAACACGGCCAGATCGCCGCGTGCGAGCTTCTTGTTGTCGGACAGCACGCGACGCCAGCCACGCGCGCCCGGCATGCCGCGATACAACCCGAGTGCGTGCCGCACGATCGCGCCGAGGTAGGTGCCGCGCTTCAGCTCGGCCGCGCAATACGCGATCAGTTGCGCTTCGGCCGCTTCGCGCGTCGGCACCGCCGCGCTCGATCCGTAGAAGCGCGCATCGACCTCCGCCAGCACGTACGGGTTGTGATACGCCTCGCGGCCGAGCATCACGCCGTCGACATGCTCCAGATGCTGCGCGACTTCATCGAGCGTCGTGATGCCACCATTGATCACGATCTCCAGCGACGGAAAATCGCGCTTCAACCGATACGCATAGTCGTACTTGAGCGGCGGGATCTCGCGATTCTCCTTCGGCGACAGCCCCTTCAGGATCGCGTTGCGGGCATGCACGACGAACGTTTCGCAACCGGCCTCGGCCACCGTGCCGACGAAGTCGCGCACGAACGCGTAGTCCTCGACCGCATCGACGCCGATCCGGTGCTTGACCGTGACCGGCACCGACACCGCATCGCGCATCGCCTTCACGCAGTCGGCGACGAGCTGCGGCTCGTTCATCAGGCATGCACCGAACGCGCCGCGTTGCACGCGCTCGGATGGGCAACCGCAATTCAAGTTGATTTCGTCGTAGCCCCACTGCTCGCCGAGCTTCGCCGCGCGCGCGAGGTCGTCCCGCTCGCTGCCGCCGAGTTGCAGCGCGACCGGCGATTCGCTCGGCGTGAACGCAAGATGCCGCTGGGCATCGCCGAACAGCAGCGCGCCCGTCGTGATCATCTCCGTATACAGCCACGTATTGCGCGTCAGCGTGCGGTGGAACGACCGGCAATGGCGGTCGGTCCAGTCGAGCATTGGCGCGACCGATACACGGCGGGGAGGAAGCGAGGACGAAACGGACATGGAATTCGGGTACAGGCCAGGCGGCGCGGAAACAACCGGGTATTTTACCGCAATCCCGGCCATGCCCGCCCGACACGCGCGCTACCGGTCGCCCAGCTCCGCATCGACCGCCCGGCGCGCCTCGTCGAACACGCGCTCGATCACGTGCCGCTCGGTCAACAGCATCCCGTCGACCTTGACCAGCCGCCAGTCGATCCGCACGGTATCGCCTCGCAGCACGCGGTAATGCGCATGCTCGCCGTCCCAGACCTGCTCGGTCTTCACCTCGATCTCGAAGCCGCGGTACGGCTCGCTGAAATCGCCGAGGTCGCTGCCTCTCGGTTCCATCGCGCGCTCAATCGTATTCGTCTGACAAAAATGACCGGCCATCGGCCGTCAGGTCGACCCGGTCGGCCGTCGCCTGATAGATCAGCCCGTCGTTCAGCAATGCGTAGATAACGTCATTGAACGCGGCGGGAACCGGCCGGCTGTCGCCGAACTGGTCGATCCATTTCAGCGCCTCGATGGCTTCGGGGGAAAGGATGGGGGTCATGCGTTCGCCTCCGGCATCGGTGTCGTTCCATCCTAGCACTTCGTCCGGCAGTCGAATACCGAGGCAAACGCGCTCCACGAATGCAATGCGGCGCCGCCGGGCACGTTGCCTGCCCGGCGGCGCCGCACCGACGCGCGACCCACGCGCTCAGAGACGCGCGATCGAGACTTCCGTCGACTTCACGAGCGCGACGACTTCGGCGCCGACCTTCAGTTCGAGTTCGTCCACCGAACGGGTGGTGATCACCGACGTGACGATGCCGAACGGCGTCTCGACGTCGACTTCGGAGACCACGGACCCGCGAATGATCTCCTTGACCTTGCCCTTGAACTGGTTACGTACGTTGATTGCGGTGATGCTCATCGGGATGATCGCTCCGAAGAAAAAGTCTCAGAACGGGCGGCCGGAGCCGCCCGGCATTAAACGGCCCAGCGGATCTGCCCGACCGGTCGAACCTTGTCTGCTTCATGCTGCGTGTCTTGATCGACCGCGCCGGGGCCGCCGGCGAGCACGCGTTTCAGCACGCGATCCTCGAGTGCCGCGAAGGCCGCCGACGCGCGGGCACGCGGCCGGTCGAGCGGCACCGGCTGGTCGAGCGCCACCCGCCCCTGCTCGATCAGCAGGATGCGGTCGCCGAGCGCGACGGCTTCCTGCACGTCGTGCGTGACGAGCAGCGCGGTGAATCGATGTTCGCGCCACAGGCGCTCGATCAGCGCGTGCATTTCGATGCGGGTCAGCGCATCGAGTGCGCCGAGCGGCTCGTCGAGCAGCAGCAGTTGCGGCCGGTGCACGAGCGCACGGGCCAGTGCGACGCGCTGCCGCTGCCCGCCCGACAGTTGCGCGGGCCAGTCGTTCGCGCGTTCCAGCAGCCCGACTTCGTCGAGCACCGCGCGGGCCCGGTCGCGCGCGCCGCGGCCGAGGCCCAGCATCACGTTCTGCAGCACGGTCTTCCACGGCAGCAGGCGCGCGTCCTGGTACATGATCCGCGTATCGAGCGCGCCGCCGCCGTCGCCGTGCGTCACGAGCGCGCCGCTGCTCGGCTGCTCGAGTCCCGCGACGAGACGCAGCAGCGTCGATTTCCCGCAGCCGCTGCGGCCGACGATCGCGACGAAGCTGCCGCGCGCGATGTTCAGCTCGACGTTGTCGAGCACCGTGCGGGCGCCGAAGCGCTTGCTGACGCCCGACAGCGTGACCGCGTCGTCGGATGCCGGACCGCCCGCGCGCCGCCGCGCGAGCGGCACGACCGATGCGCCGCCGTCACGTTCGAGGATGGCCGCATCGCGCGCATCGCCGTCCGCGACGCGGGCCTGCGCCAGCTCGGCCTCGAGGTCTGCGCCGGCGAGCGGGCCGTAGGCGGCCGCCGAAGTCGTCGCATTCATGCCTTTGCTCCTGATTGATAGGCGGGGTGCCAGCGCAGCGTCACGCGCTCGATCCATTTCGCCAGCACATCGGCCAGCTTGCCGAGCACCGCGTACAGCAGGATGCCGACCACCACCACGTCGGTTTGCAGGAATTCCCGCGCGTTCATCGTCATGTAGCCGATGCCCGACTGCGCGGAGATCGTTTCCGCGACGATCAGCATCACCCACATCAGCCCGAGCGCGAAACGCACGCCGACGAGAATCGACGGCAGCGCGCCCGGCAGGATCACGTCGCGGTACAGCGCGAAGCCGCGCACGCCGTAACTCTTCGCCATCTCGATCAGGTTCGCGTCGACCGAGCGGATCCCGTGATACGTATTGATGTAGACGGGGAAGAACACGCCGAGCGCGACGAGGAACAGCTTCGCCTTCTCGTCGATGCCGAACCACAGGATCACGAGCGGAATCATCGCGAGCGCCGGGATGTTGCGGATCATCTGGATCGTCGAGTCGAGCGCGACCTCGGCGGCCTTCGACAGCCCGGTCGCAAGCCCCAGCGCGAGGCCGACGCCGCCGCCGATCGCGAAGCCGAACAGCGCGCGCCACGTGCTCACTTTCACGTTCGCCCACATTTCGCCCGACGTCACGAGCGACCAGGCCGCGCGCACGACCGCCACCGGCTCGGGCAGCACGCGGGTCGACAGCCAGCCGGTGCGCGCACCGACTTCCCACACCACCAGCAACGCGAGCGGCACGAGCCACGGCGCGACGCCGCGCCATGCGCGGGCGGCCACGGCGACGCCCGTCTTCGACGTTTTCGTTGTCATCGCAAGCCTCCGTCGCTCAGCTCTGGCTCGTCTTCGGCAGATAGTTGTTGCCGACGATCTCGCCGAACGGCCCCGACAACGGACCGGCCGCCTTCTCGACACCCTGGCCCTTGATCAGCGGGAACACGAGTTCCGCGAACCGATACGACTCCTCGAGGTGCGGATAGCCGGACAGGATGAACGTCTCGATACCGAGATCCGCGTATTCGCGCATGCGTTCGGCGACCTGCTCGGGATTGCCGACGAGCGCCGTGCCGGCGCCGCCGCGCACCAGCCCCACGCCGGCCCACAGGTTCGGATAGACCTCGAGCGCCTCGCGGCCGCCGCGCTTGCCGCCGTGCAGCGCGGCCATCCGGCGCTGGCCTTCCGAATCCATGTTCGCGAACGCCTTCTGCGCCCGCGCGATCGTGTCGTCGTCGAGCCGGCTGATCAGCCGCTCGGCGTCGCGCCATGCTTCGTCCTCGGTCTCGCGCACGATCACGTGCAGGCGGATGCCGAACTTGATCTTGCGGCCGCGCGCGTCGGCACGGGCGCGGATGTCGGCGATCTTCTTCGCGACGGCCTCGGGCGGCTCGCCCCAGGTCAGGTAGGTATCGATGTGATCGGCGGCAATCGCGTGAGCGGCCGGCGACGAGCCGCCGAACCACAGCGGCGGATGCGGATGCTGCACCGGCGGATAAAGCGCCTTGCCGCCTTTCGACTGCAGGTGCTTGCCGATGTAGTCGAATCCGCCGTTGTCGTGCGACGCGGTCAGCAGCCCGCGCCAGATGTTCAGGAAATCGTCGGTGATCTCGTAGCGCGTGTCGTGATCGGCGAACAGGCCGTCGCCTTCGAGCTCGGCCGCATCGCCGCCCGTGACGACGTTGATCAGCAGGCGGCCGCCCGACAGGCGGTCGAACGTCGCGGCCATCCGCGCGGCCAGCCCCGGCGAAGCGATGCCGGGACGCACGGCGACCAGGAACTTCAGACGCTGCGTCGCCGGAATCAGGCTCGACGCGACGACCCACGCATCCTCGCAGGAACGGCCGGTCGGCAGCAGCACGCCGTCGTAGCCGAGCGTGTCGGCCGCCACGGCGACCTGCTTGAAGTAATCGTAGTCCGCGGCTCGCGCGCCTTCGGCCGTGCCGAGATAGCGGCTGTCGCCATGCGTGGGGATAAACCAGAACACATTCATCTGCTGCTCCTGCTTGACTGTCACTGCCGAAATTTGAAAAAGACATCGCCCTGCTCGCGTCGCGGATGAGCGACGCATGCATGGTGTGCATTCGAATCGGGATGGCTCGCCGGTCAGGCCGTGCCGCGGACGAGGACGCGATTGCACGGCTGTTTCTGGGAAATCAGTCTAGGGACCGGTACAGGGCTTTGGAACGATTTTTTTGAGCTTAGGTTTTCCGCTTTCGTGATTAGCACGACGCTGGAGCGAATATCGCCGCGGCCGGGCCCTATAATGGCGCACCTATCCGAATAACTCCGCGCGCCCGGCCCCGGCCGTGCGCGCCTGCGGTGCACTCATCGATGCAGAAAGTCATCCTGCCCTTCCTGTCCGGCTTCCTGGCCGCACTGTTCTTCCGCGAGGCCACGCTCGCCCTCCTTCACACGGCCGACCTGATCGCCGCAACCGGCTTCTCGACACAACCGTTCGCGCCGCTCGGCATTCCTGAATTTGTCGCGAATGCGCTGATCAGCGCGTGCTGCGCGATTCCGATGGCGTGGTTGTTGCGCGTGTCGCCGGAACGCGAAGCATCGTGGATCGGCGCACTCGTGTTCGGCGGCATCGTGCTGACGGCGGCTCGCGTGTTCGCGATCGATCCGCTGCGCGGCATCTGGCCGTCGGGCAACATGATGCCCGTGCTCGCGGCCGGCTTCGCGGCCAATGCGGTGTGGGGTTTCGGCGCGCTCGTGTTCATGCGCGCGTTCATGTCGGACGACGCGGGCGACGAATAACGCCGCGGCGCGGGCGACGCGCCCTTCAGGACCGGCCGACTTCCATGAAAAAGGCCGCGTGCATCGTGCACGCGGCCTTTTCGTTTCCGTGTCGCGCGTCGATCGGCTCGCGCGGGTCAGCCTGATCGACGTCAGTCCTTCAGCTCGCGCAGCGGATGCGCGTCGGGCGCCCACGGGCTGTCGAACATCGCGAGCACGTCGGCGCGCCGGACGTCGGCAGCCGACTTGAAACGCCACACGGGCTGGTGATCCTTGTCGACGATCAGCGCGCGCACGCCTTCGATCACGTCGCCGCGCGCGAAGGTCGAGCGCGTGAGATCGAGATCGCGCCGCAGGCAATCGGCCATCGTCGCGCCGCGCGCGCGTTCGACGACTTCGAGCGACACGGCCATCGACAGCGGCGACAACTGCTCGCGCGTCGCGTGGGTCGCCTTCTCGACCCACCCGTCGACCGCCGCGCAATCCTGCTCGGCGTCGAGCGACGCGAGGATCGCGTTGATGTCCGGCTGCGCGAAATGCCGGTCGATCCCGGCACGCGCATCGGCGAGCGCCGACGTGTCGGGCGTCGGCACGACCTTGTGCGCGGCTGCCGCATGTTTCACGCATGCGACGGCCTGCGCGCCGCTGTCGATGCGCGCGGTACGCAGCGTGTCGAGCAGCGCCGGCAGCGCGGCGTCGGGCAGATAGACGTCGGCGAGTTGCGCGTACAGCGCACCGGCCGCGTCGAGCGTCGCGCCGGTCACCGCGAGATAGCGGCCGATCGCGCCGGGCGTGCGCGCGAGAAACCAGCTCATCCCGACGTCCGGGAACAGGCCGATGCGCGTTTCGGGCATCGCCATCTTCGTCGAGTCGGTCACGACGCGCAGGCCGCCCGTATGCCGCGCCGCCTGCGATATCCCCATGCCGCCGCCCATCACGACGCCGTGCATCAGCGCGATGTACGGCTTCGGATACGTGAAGATCGCATGGTTCAGCGTGTATTCGTCGATGAAGAACGTGTCGACCGCATCGCGGTCGCCGCGCCGCCACGCGTCGTGGAAGAAGCGCACGTCGCCGCCCGCGCAGAATGCGCGCGGATGCGGGCTGTGCACGACGACCGCGACGACGTCGGGATCGTCGCGCCACGCGTCGAGCGCCTGCTGCATCAGCCGGATCATGCCGACCGACAGCGCATTCAGCGCCTTCGGCCGGTTCAGTTCGAGAAAGCCGATGCGGTTCGCGACGTACGCGCGCACGTCGGGCTGGGCGGATTCGGCGGAAACGGCGGCGGGAGTGGAATCGGTCATGACGGTCATCCGGCAAACGGCAGTCGCACGCTCAGTGCGCCTGCATCTTCGAGAACAGGTTCAGCACCACGACGCCCGCGATGATCAGCCCGAGACCGATCACCGCCGGCACGTCCGGCACCTGGCGATAGAGCAGCATCGCGACGAGCGTGATCAGCACGATGCCGGCGCCCGACCAGACGGCATAGATGATGCCGACGGGCATCGTGCGCAACGTGAGCGACAGGCAGTAGAACGCGACGCCGTAACCGGCGACGACGAGCACCGACGGCCAGAGGCGCGTGAAGCCGTCCGCCGCGCGCAGCGCGGACGTGCCGATCACTTCCGCGACGATCGCGATCGCGAGCCATGCGTAACCGGGCAGTTGCATCGCTCAGCTCCTTGCGAGGGCCAGTACCGCGTAGTCGTGACCGAGTTCCGCACACAGCGCCTCGACGACGAACTCGTGGTCCGCGCGCTGCGGCAGCCCGGACGCGGTGATCGAGCCGATCACGCCGGCGCCGGCGACGGTCAGCGGAAACGAACCGCCGTGCGACGCATAGTCGGCGGCCGGCAGCCCGTGCTTGTCCGCGAGCGTCGCGCCGGCCTGCTGCATGCGCAGGCCGATCGCGTAAGAACTGCGGCGAAAATGCGCGACGACGTTGCGCTTGCGGCGCACCCAGTCGGCGTTGTCGGGCGTCGCGCCGGCGAGCGCCGCGTAGAACAGCGGCTGGCCGAACGTGACGATGTCGATCGCGATCGCATGGCCGCGCGACGTCGCGAGCGCGTGCATCCGGTTGCCGAGCGCCCACGCGCGGGCCGGGTCGAAATGGGGAAACACGAGCGCCTGTTCCTGCGCGCCGATCGATTGCAGATCGTGAGCGATATCCATGAATCCGTCGATGCAGTAATGAGAATTGCAGCGGCGCCGATGCGATCGCGCAGCGCCGCTGCCGGGATGGCGACACAAACCGCTCGATTCTAGCGCACGTGCCACCGCGTACCGGCCCCACCAGCGCCTGCCATGCGGTTGTCAGAAAACACTTGCACGCATCTGGGTTAGCCCATATAATTCATTTCTTCGACGGACGCGGGGTGGAGCAGTCTGGCAGCTCGTCGGGCTCATAACCCGAAGGTCGTAGGTTCAAATCCTACCCCCGCAACCAACCGTCCAGAATGTCGCAAAAAGCCCGGCCTCGCGCCGGGCTTTTTGTTTTCGCGCGTCCGGACGCCGCGCCCTCTTCGCGCACGCGCGCGCCGTTTCGCCCGACACGCCGCCGCATGCGCAGGCGTTCAAGAATGCCGCGGGCCGGTGATACACTCGCATCACCTCGTCCCTTCCACTCGACATGAAATTCTGCTCCGTCTGCGGTCACGAAGTCCTCGCGCGCATTCCGCCTGGCGACAACCGTGAACGCTTCGTCTGCGATCACTGCGGCACGATCCACTATCAGAATCCGCGCAACGTCGTCGGCACGGTGCCGGTCTGGGGCGACCAGATCCTGCTGTGCCGCCGTGCGATCGAACCGCGCTACGGATTCTGGACGCTGCCGGCGGGTTTCATGGAAATGGGCGAGACGACCGCGGAAGCCGCCGCGCGCGAAACGCTCGAGGAAGCCGGCGCGCGCGTCGAGGTGCAGAACCTGTTCACGCTGCTCAACGTGCCGCACGTGCATCAAGTCCATCTGTTCTACCTCGCGCGGCTCACCGATCCGGGTTTCGAAGCCGGCGAGGAAAGCCTCGAAGTGAAACTGTTCGACGAAGCCGACATTCCGTGGGACGAGATCGCGTTCCCGACCGTCAGCCAGACGCTGCGCTTCTTCTTCGCCGATCGCGCAGCCGGCGACTACGGCGTGCACACCGGCGATATCTTCCGCTCGCTGCGCAACGGCTGAGCCCCCACCCATGGTTCCCTGGCTCGGCCCGGACGATCCGTTTCCGTCCATCGAACGCGCGCTCGGCCCCGCGACCGGCGCGCCCGGGCTGCTCGCCGCGAGCGCCGACCTGCTGCCGTCGCGCCTCATCGACGCGTACCGGCGCGGCATCTTCCCGTGGTACTCGGACGGCCAGCCGGTGCTGTGGTGGAGCCCCGACCCTCGCATGATCCTGGTGCCGGCCGAATTCAAGGTGTCGCCGTCGCTGCGCAAGACGCTGAAGCGCGTGCTGCGCACGCCGGAATGGGAAGTGCGCGTCGATCACGACTTTCCCGGCGTGATGCGCGCGTGCGCGCAGGCGCCGCGCCGCGGGCAGCGCGGCACCTGGATCACCGCCGAGATCATCGACGCCTATACGTCGCTCTACCGCTCCGGCAACGCGCACAGCATCGAAACGTGGCACGACGGGCGCCGCGTCGGCGGCCTCTATGGCGTGTCGTTCGGCCGGATGTTTTTCGGCGAATCGATGTATGCGGACGTGACCGATGCATCGAAAATCGCGCTGGCCGCGCTCGTCGCGCACCTTCGCGAGCAGGGGTTGGAAATGATAGACTGCCAGCAGAATACGTCGCATCTAGCGTCGCTCGGCGGCCGCGAGATCGCACGCCAGGCCTTTGTCGCTCACGTGCGCCGCGCGGCAGCCGAACCGCCGATTCCGTGGCAGTTCGACAAGCGCGTGCTCGCCGCGCTGACGAGCCCCGCCGAAACGGCGGCGCCCACCGGGAGCGAGCGCTAGCGCGGCACTCCTTCCCTGCATCGAGAGCTGCCCATGACTCACCCGACTGAGCTGCCGCTTTCACCGCTTTCGGCGTTGCAATTCTATGCAACGGCGCCCTATCCGTGCAGCTATCTGGACGGTCGCATCGCACGCTCGCAAGTCGCGACGCCGAGCCACCTGATCAATTCCGACATCTACACCGAACTCGTGAAGGCCGGCTTCCGCCGCTCGGGCGTCTTCACGTACCGTCCGTACTGCGACGGCTGCCGCGCATGCGTGCCGGTGCGCGTGCCGGTCGGCGAGTTCGCGCCGACGCGCACGCAGCGCAGGATGTGGAAGCGGCACCGCACGCTGGTCGCGACGGTGTCGCCGCTGCACTACGACGAAGAGCACTACGCGCTCTACATGCGCTACCAGTCCGCGCGCCACGCGGGCGGCGGCATGGATCGCGACAGTCGCGACCAGTACGAACAGTTCCTGCTGCAAAGCCGGATCAACTCGCGCCTCGTCGAATTCCGCGACCTCGACGCACCGGGCGGCGAACCCGGCAAGCTGCGGATGGTCAGCATGATCGACATCCTCGGCGACGGGCTGTCGTCGGTCTATACGTTCTTCGAGCCCGACGACCGGCACACGAGCTACGGCACCTACAACATCCTGTGGCAGATCGAGCAGGCGAAGAGCCTCGGGCTGCCCTACGTGTACCTCGGCTACTGGATCCGCGAGAGCCCGAAGATGGCCTATAAGGCGAACTTCCATCCGCTCGAAGGGCTGATCGACGGCCGCTGGAAGACGCTCGATCCGGAACGGATCGACCTGCCGCCCGTCGACGCGGCGCTGGCGCGCGCGCCGTTGCCGGGCGGACATTCCGGCTCGGGCTGACGCGCGTCGCGGCGGCTACGAAGCGAAGCACGCCCGTGCCGCGCAACTCCCGGTAAAATAGCGGGTTGTCATTCATTTCGGCCGTCCGCCCCATTCCCGTGTTCAGTTCCCTCTACCCGCTGGCCCGCGCATCCCTGTTCAAAATGGATGCGGAAGACGCTCACCACCTTACGCTGCGCGCGCTCGGCGCGGCCGGACGCACGGGCCTCGCCTGCGCGCTGTCGGCCCGCGTGCCCGACGCGCCGCGCACCGTGATGGGGCTCACGTTCCGCAACCCGGTCGGCCTCGCGGCCGGCCTCGACAAGGACGGCGCGGCCATCGACGGCCTCGCGGCGCTCGGCTTCGGCTTCATCGAGGTCGGCACGGTCACGCCGCGCCCGCAGCCCGGCAACCCGCGCCCGCGGATGTTCCGGCTGCCGCAGGCCGAAGCGCTGATCAACCGAATGGGCTTCAACAACCACGGCGTCGACCAGTTCGTGAAGAACGTGCAGGCCGCCCGCTATCGCGGCATCCTCGGCCTGAACATCGGCAAGAACGCCGACACGCCGATCGAACGCGCGGCCGAGGATTACCTGTACTGCCTCGAGCGCGTGTACCCGTTCGCGAGCTACGTGACGATCAACATCTCGTCGCCGAACACGAAGAACCTGCGCCAGTTGCAGGGCGCGGGCGAGCTCGACGCGCTGCTCGCCGCGCTGAAGGACAAGCAGCAGCGCCTCGCCGACCTGCACGGCAAGCTCGTGCCGCTCGCGCTGAAGATCGCGCCCGATCTCGACGACGAGCAGGTCAAGGAAATCGGCGACACGCTGCTGCGCCACAAGATCGAAGCGGTGATCGCCACCAATACGACGCTGTCGCGCGCGGCGGTCCAGGGCCTGCCGCACGCGGACGAAGCCGGCGGCCTGTCGGGCCGCCCGGTGTTCGACGCGTCGAACGAGGTGATCCGCAAGCTGCACGCCGAAGTCGGCAACGACGTGCCGATCATTGGCGTCGGCGGCATTTTCTCGGGCGAGGATGCCCGTGCGAAGCTCGCGGCCGGCGCGGCGCTCGTCCAGCTCTATACCGGCTTCATCTATCGCGGCCCGGCGCTCGTGTCCGAATGCGTGAAGGCGATCGCCCGCGAACGCACCGCGTAATATAGCCATAAACAAACTTTATTTAGATATCAATAGCATTTTTGCTATCATCGCTTCACGATCAGAATCATTGACCCGGACAGGGCAAGGACACACACGATGAAATTTTCGCTGTTGAAGAAGCTGCTGGTTGCCGGCGTGATCGGCACGTCGTTCGCTGTGGCAACCGCCCACGCGGCCGACCTCCTCGACCAGGTCAAGCAGCGCGGCACGCTGCGCGTCGGCCTCGAAGGCACGTTCCCGCCGTTCAACTCGAAGAACCCGCAAGGCGAACTCGTCGGCTTCGACGTCGACATCGCGAAGGCCGTCGCCGCGAAGCTCGGCGTGAAGGCCGAGTTCGTGACGACCGAATGGAGCGGCATCATCGCGGGCCTGCAGGCGGGCAAGTTCGACGTGATCGCCAACCAGGTCGGCATCACCGACAAGCGCAAGGAAACGCTCGACTTCTCGCCTGCATACACATTCTCGTCCGCGCAGCTGATCCAGCGCAAGGACGACACGCGCGAGTTCAAGTCGCTGGAAGACCTGAAGGGCAAGAAGCTCGGCGTCGCGCTCGGCACCAACTACATGGACATGGCGAAATCGGTGCCCGGCATCGACGTGAAGACGTACCCGGGCGCGCCCGAGTACCTGCGCGATCTCGCGGCCGGCCGCCTCGACGCGGCGCTCAACGACCGCCTGATGCTCGCGTACCTGACGAAGAACTCGCAGTTGCCGCTGCGCCCGGGCGCGAACGTCGGTTCGGCGAACCCGTCGGGTATCCCGTTCAAGAAGGGCAACCCGAAGCTCCAGAAGGCGATCGACGACGCGATGACGCAGCTCGAGGCCGACGGCACGTTCACGAAGATCTCCGACAAGTGGTTCGGCATCGACGTGACGAAACCGATCAAGTAAGCACGCCTGCATTTCCCGCCTGACGGCGGGCCGGAAAGGGCGGCATCCGCAACGATGCCGCCCTTTGTTTTATCGGTCCGGTTTATGATTGCGCTTTCGCGCACGCATTCGCTTCGTATTCCATGTCGACAACGTCCCTGCTCGTCCAATCGCTGCCGGTGCTCGCCCAGGGTGCCGTACTGACCGTCAAGTTCGCCGTGCTGTCGATGGTGTTCGGCCTGCTTGGCGCCGTCGTGCTCGCGATGATGGGCATCCGGCAAAGCGAAGCGCTCGACGGCTTCGAGCGCATCTGGGTCAACGCGCTCGCGTGGCTGGCGCGCGCGTACGTGAGCCTGATGCGCGGCACGCCGCTGCTCGTGCAGATCTTCGTGATCTATTACGGGCTGCCGAGCCTCGGCATCTCGCTCGACCCGACGCCGGCCGGCGTGATCGCACTGTCCGCGAACGTCGCGGCCTACATGTCGGAAAGCATGCGCGGCGCGATCAACGGGATCGCGCGCGGCCAATGGCTCGCCGCATACAGCCTCGGGCTGTCGTGGGGCCAGACGCTGCGCTACGTGATCGGCCCGCAGGCGCTGCGCATCGCGGTGCCGAGCCTGTCGAACAGCCTGATCAGCCTGATCAAGGACACGTCGCTCGTGTCGGTGATCACCGTGACCGAACTGCTGCGCAGCGCGCAGGAAGTGATCGCGGCGACCTATCAGCCGCTGCCGCTCTATCTCGCCGCCGCGGCCGTGTACTGGATCCTGTGCCAGATTCTCGAATGGGTGCAGCGCTGGTACGAAAAGCGCCTGTCGCTGCCGTCGCGGCACTGAGCCGCGCAGTTACGCCGGGCCGCGCTCGCGGGCCCGGCGCCTTCCTTCCCGCCTGTTTCGTCCATTCCGCCTATTCGCCCGAATAACGCACGCCGAGCACGGCGCGCGCCGCATCGGTCATCGCAATCATCTGCCGCGAATGGTCGTGCGTCATGATCGGGCTTTCGGTCTCGCCCGCGCGCAGCAGGTCGCAGAAATGCGCGGTTTCGTAGTTCAGCCCGCCGCCCGCGGCCGGTGCGTCGAGTTCGACGGTGCGCCCGTCCGCATAGCGGATCGTCGCACGCTCGGGGTTCCACCACTTCTCGTGAATCGTCACGTGGCCGCCGGCCGCGGCGATCAGCGCGTCGCCGCGCCCCATCACGTCGAGCCCGCAAAAGAGCTGCGCGATCCCGCCGTTCGCATGCACGCTGTTCAGGCTTGCGAACAGGTCGACACCGGTCGCACCGACGCGGCCGAGCGTCTGTACGTCGCGCGCCGCGCCGAGCCAGTCGACAGCGAGAAACGCCTCGTAGATGCCGATGTCGAGCAACGCGCCGCCTGCGCGATCGAGCCGATAGACGGAATGGTCGTCCGGCACCGACGACGATGCGCAGCCCGCCCGCACGAGCCGGATCTCGCCGATCGGATCGTCACGCAGGTGCGCACGCAGTTGACGATACAGCGGGAAGAATGGCGGCTTCATCGCCTCCATGAAGAGCCGCCCGGCATCGCGCGCCGCGTCCAGCACCGTGTCGAGTTGCGCGGCGTTCAGCGCCGCGGGTTTCTCGCACAGCACGGCCTTGCCGGCAGCCAGGGCGGCCAGCGTGTACCGCGCGTGACTGTCATGGAGCGTCGCGATGTAGACCGCGTCGATTTCGTCGCTCGCGAGGAGCGCGTCGAGGCGCGCGGCAGGCGTGCCGCCGTATGCCCCGCAGAAGGCGGCAGCCGCGTCGGCGCGGCGCGCCCAGACGCCGGTGAGCGTGGCGCCCGGCACGTGTGCGAGGCTTTGCGCGAAGCGGCGCGCAATGCTGCCTGCACCGACGATGCCGAAGCGCACCGGGCGATGGTCGTTGTCGTTCATCCTGATCTTCCGTGTCGGTCGTATGACGGTGGCCGGCACGCTGCCGGCCGGCCGTCATGATAAACGGCCCGGCGGCACGAGGATGAGCGACATGCGCCGCGTCAGGCGCGCACCGGCACGTCGACCGAGAAATCGCGCGAAATCTCGTCCGCGCTGAAATCGATCAGCGCGAGCGACGCCGCTTCGGCTTCGCGCGGGTCGCGCCGCTCGATCGCATCGACGACGCGCGCATGCGCCTTCACCGCGGTGTCGTGCGCGCCCTCCTTCTGCACGACGCGCGGGTTCACGAGACGCACAGCGCCGCGCACGATCGCCGCCATCTGCTGGAAGAACTGGTTGCCGCTCGCCTGGACGATCCGCGTATGCAGCAACTCGTCCGCCGTGTCGTAGCCGGCGTCGCCCGGCTGCAGCACCTTGAACGCATCGAACGCTTCGCGAATGCCCGCGATGTCGGCCGCCGTCGCACGCACCGCCGCCTGCGCGGTCGCACGTGGCTCGATCAGCATCCGGAATTCGATGACGTCGCGCATGAACTGCGGATCGGGTTTTGCCCGAAAGCGCCAGCTCACAACGTCCTCGTCGATCATCCGCCAGTCGCGCATCGGCCGCACGCGCGTCCCGACTTTCGGACGCACGTCGAGCATGTCGCGCGCAAGCAACATCGACAACGCTTCCCGCATCACCGTGCGGCTCACATCGAACTCTTTCGACAGCACGTCCTGCGGCGGCAAGATGCCGCCGTACTTGTCCTCGACGATACCCGCGACAAGCCCATCCATCACTTTGGCGACCAGTGACCGGTCTTTGCCCTGCTCCATGACACCTCCCCGTGCGTCGATTTGCGAACACCTGCTCCGCAGTTCCGCCGGCCCTGGTTACTACTCTGTTCTTATGATCTATAAGTTGATGAGTTCGACGATATTTCGCTATCTGGTAAACACCTGACAGGGTTATCCCTCTTTTGAACGAGGTGATTTATACGGCTAAAAAAAAGGCCCGGGAAGCGCGCCGCGCCTGCCGGACCCCGGTTTCCACAAGATTTAACCATCCGATCCATGACGGCCGATACCGCACCGTTACGGACTGCTTCTCATTCAGTTTCAGCCAGCCGGATAAACGATCGTTTCGACGCCGTTTTCCGTGCCGAGCAAGCACAGATTCGCGCCGCGTTCGGCGAACAGGCCAACCGTCACGACGCCCGGCCATGCGTTCAGCTGCGCTTCGAAACCGCGCGGATCGGCGATCTGCAGGCCCTTCACGTCGATGATCTCGTTACCGTTATCGGTGATGTAGGGCGCGCCGTCCTTCGTCACGCGCAGCACGGGCACGCCGCCGAGCGCGGTCACGCGCCGGCCGATCGCGGTGCGCGCCATCGGCACGACCTCGATCGGCAGCGGGAACGCGCCGAGCACCGGCACGCGCTTGCTGGCGTCGGCGATGCAGACGAACGTGTCGGCCACCGACGCGACGATCTTCTCGCGCGTCAGCGCGCCGCCGCCGCCCTTGATCATCGCGCCGCCTGCGTCGATTTCGTCGGCGCCGTCGACGTACACCTGAAGCGACTCGATCTCGTTCAGGTCGAACACCTTGATGCCATGCGATTTCAGGCGTTCGGTCGTGGCGACCGAGCTCGACACGGCGCCGCGATAGCGCGATTTGACGGCGGCGAGCGCGTCGATGAAGCAGTTGGCGGTCGAGCCGGTGCCGACACCGATCACGGCGCCTTCCGGCACGTTCTGGATCACGTAATCGGCGGCGGCCTGGCCGACGAGGCGTTTGAGTTCGTCTTGAGTCATGGCGTGGTAATGCTGCGGGATTGCGGAAAACTGCCAGTTTACCGGAGTCGGCGGACGCCTCCGCGTTTTTCGGCGTGCGATACGCCGCGTAGTCAGCGCGTGTCGGCCGCCGGTGCGGGGGCCGCCGCTTGCGTGCCGGGGAAGTACTTGTCGAGCAGCGCCTGCGCGATCGCGTCGCTTTCCGCGTCCGGATTGCCCGCGTAATCGGACGGCCGGAAATGCATCTGGAACGCCGCGAACACGCGTTGCGTGCGCGTGTCGAGCACGCCGTCGGTCGGCACGTCGTAGCCGTAGCGCGCGAGCTTGAACTGCAGGTCGCGCACGTCGACCGGCGCGTGCGGGTCGCGGCCGCCGAGCCGCGCGGCGACGGTCGCGTCGTCCGGCCATGCGCCGACGCCGGCTTGCGCGAGCGCATGCCACGGGAACAGCGGACCGGGATCGATCTTGCGTTGCGGCGCGATGTCGCTGTGCCCGACCACGCGCGTCGGCGCAATCCCGTAGCGCGCGACGATGTCCTTCGACAGACGGATCAGCGCGTCGACCTGCTCGGGCGGATACGGCTGCCAGGTACGCTGCTGCGCGTCGAGCGGGCCGCGGTTCACGTTCTCGATGCCGATCGACACCGCGTTCAGCTCGGTCGTGCGCTGCCACTCGCTGACGCCCGCGTGCCACGCGCGCCGCGCTTCCGGAACGAGCTGGTAGACGACGGGCATCCCGCGCTCGGTGCGCGGCTGCGGCGGGATGACGTAGTGCACGCTGACCGACTCGCCGGTCAGCGTGCGCAGCGATTTCGTCTCGTCGCTTTCGGTGTAATGCATCACGAGAAAGCGGATCCGCGAATCGGCGCCGCGCGCGTGCAGGCTCGTGTCGGCGTAGTAGGTGCCGCGTTCGACGAGCGACGGCGACGTGCAGGCTGCGAGCAGGCCGAGCACGGCGCAGGAGACGCCAACACGAAACAGGGTCATCGGTCGCGGGTTCCGCAGAGCCGCGTGCCGCGTTGCATCGCGGCGCGCGTCGTTCGGGTCATTCGACGCCCGCGCATCGCGCGCGGGACGGGGCAGCCCCGGGCTCAGCCCTTCACGCGCCGCTGGCGCACGGCTTCGTACAGGCACACGCCGCTGGCGACCGACACGTTCAGGCTTTCGACGCTGCCGGCCATCGGGATGCTCATCACTTCGTCGCAGGTGTCGCGCGTGAGCCGGCGCATGCCTTCGCCTTCCGCGCCCATCACGAGCGCGACGGGGCCGTCGAGCTTCGTGTCGTAGAGCGTCGCCGACGCCTCGTCCGACGTGCCGATGATCCACACGCCGGCCTCCTTCAGCTCGCGCAGCGCGCGGGCGAGGTTCGTCACCGTGATGTACGGCACCGTATCGGCCGCGCCGCTCGCCACCTTGGCCGCGGTCGCGTTCAGGCCGACCGCCCGGTCGCGCGGCGCGATCACCGCGTGCGCGCCGGCCGAATCGGCGACCCGCAGGCATGCGCCGAGGTTGTGCGGATCGGTGACGCCGTCGAGCACGAGCAGCAGCGCGGGCCCGTTGATCCCGTCGAGCAGCTCGGACAGGTTCTGCGCGAGCGGCATGTCCTCGACGCGCGCGACGACGCCCTGGTGGCGCTCGGTATGCGCGAGGCCCCACAGGCGCGTTTCGTCGGCCGCGATCAGCCGCACGCCCGCTTCCTTCGCGGTGTGCAGGAAGTCCTGCATGCGGCGGTCGCGGCGCGTCTGGTCGTACAGCACCTCCGCCACCGTCGATGCATCGTGCCGCAAACGTGCGGTCACCGCATGAAAACCGTAAAGAACCTTCAGACGTGACATGACTGGAACAACCTTCGATCAAACGTGCGGCCGCGCGACGTGCGCGGCCGCGATCCATGGAAAAGGAAAGCGCCGCGTGGCCGGCCGATGACCGGTGACGCGGCGTCTCTCGATACTGCGGGGCGTGCGCGTACGCCGCCCCGAACGCTCAATACTTCTTGCGGGCGCGGGCCTTCTTCGCGGTCGGCTTCGCGGGTGCGCCGCCGCCACCGCCGCCGCCCTTCTTCTTCGCGGCGCCACGCGCGGCGCGCGCTTCCTTCACCGCGACGCTCGGCGCGCTCGCGGCCGGCTTGCGACGCGGCGCGGCTTCGTCGACCGGCGGCAGCGCACGCACGCGCGGGCCGCCGCCGTTGCGATCGACGCCGGCAGCCGGCGCGGGCGACGGACGCGGCGCCTTCACCGGCGTATCGCGCACGAGGCGGAAATCGATCTTGCGCGCATCGAGATCGACGCGGCTCACCTGCACGCGCACGCGATCCGACAGGCGATAGCGGATGCCCGTGCGTTCGCCGCGCAGCTCGTTCTTGATCTCGTCGTACTGGAAGTAGTCCGAGCCGAGCTCCGTCACGTGCACGAGCCCTTCGATGAACAGCGTGTCGAGCTGCACGAAGATGCCGAACGACGTCACGCCGTTCACCATCCCGCCGTACTCCTCGCCGAGCTTGTCGCGCATGAAGTAGCACTTGAGCCACGCCTCGACGTCGCGCGACGCTTCGTCCGCACGGCGCTCGTTCGCCGAGCAGTGCAGGCCAAGCTCTTCCCAGATCGCCGTGTTCGAGCGCGAACGGCCGCGCGCTTCGTCGTCGGCCTGCTGCATCGCGCGGGCGCGCGGCGACAACGCGGTATTCAGCTCGAAGCCTTCCGGCGCCTTCGGCGCGTACTTCTTGCCCGACAGGATCGCGTAGATCGCGCGGTGCGTGAGCAGGTCCGGATAGCGGCGGATCGGGCTCGTGAAGTGCGCGTACGCCTCGTATGCGAGACCGAAGTGACCGATGTTGTCGGGGCTGTAGACCGCCTGCTGCATCGAGCGCAGCAGCATCGGCTGCAGCATCTGCGCGTCCGGCCGGTCGCGGATCTGCGCCATCAGCGCCGCGTAGTCGCTCGCATGCGGCTTGTCGCCGCCGCCGAGCGACAGACCCATGCCGCGCAGGAACGCGCGCAGGTTCTCGAGCTTCTCCGGCGTCGGCCCCGCGTGCACGCGGTACAGGCCCGGATGCTTGTTGCGCTTCAGGAAATCGGCCGCGCAGACGTTCGCGGCCAGCATGCATTCCTCGATCAGCTTGTGCGCGTCGTTGCGCTGGCGCGGCACGATCTGCTCGATCTTGCCCTGCGAATTGCAGACGATGTAGGTCTCGGTCGTGTCGAAGTCGATCGCGCCGCGCTTTTGACGGGCGGCGAACAGCGACTTGTAGACGCCGTACAGATCCTGCAGGTGCGGCAGCAGGTCGGCGCGGCGCGCGGCCTCCGGCCCCTTCGTGTTCGACAGCACGGCCGCGACTTCCGTGTACGTGAGGCGCGCCGCCGAATGGATCACGGCCGGATAGAACTGGTATGCCTTGATCTCGCCGCGCCCGGTGATCACCATGTCGCACGCGAGCACGCAGCGATCAACCTGCGGATTCAGCGAACAGAGGCCGTTCGACAGCTTCTCCGGCAGCATCGGGATCACGCGGCGCGGGAAGTAGACCGACGTGCTGCGCTCGAGCGCGTCGGCGTCGAGCCCGCTACCCGGCTGCACGTAGTGCGACACATCGGCGATCGCGACGATCAGCCGGTAGCCGTCGCCGCGGCCGACCTTGACCGGCTCGCAGTAGACGGCATCGTCGAAGTCGCGGGCGTCCTCGCCGTCGATCGTCACGAGCGGCACGTCGCGCAGGTCGACGCGGAAACGCAGGTCGGCGGGGCGCACCTTGTCGGGCAGCGCGGCGGCTTCGTCGAGCGCCGGCTGGCTGAATTCGTGCGGCACGCCGTACTTGCGCACCGCGATTTCGATTTCCATGCCCGGATCGTCGATGTCGCCGAGCACTTCGACGACACGGCCGAGCGGCTGCGAATGACGGCTCGGGAAATCGGTCAGCTCGACGACGACGACCTGCCCGACCTTCGCCTTCTTCACGTTCTGCGTGATCAGGATGTCGTGGCCGATGCGCTTGTCTTCCGGCGCGACGATCAGCGCGCCGTTCTCGTTCAGCAGGCGGCCGATCACACGCTTGTTCGCGCGCTCGGTGACTTCGACGACATGCCCTTCCGGCCGGCCGCGGCGATCGTAGCCGACGATCCGCGCGAGCACGCGGTCGTTGTGCATCACCTTCTGCATTTCGCCGTTCGGCAAGAACAGGTCGTCCTGGCCGTCGTCGCGGATCACGAACCCGTAGCCGTCGCGATGCCCTTGCACGCGCCCTGCGACGAAATTCGACGGATGGGTCAACTGGTAGTGGCCGCGCTTGTCGAGGCGGATCTGGCCGTCGCGCTCCATCGCGGCGACACGCCGGAAGAACCCCTCGCGCTCCTGACGCTTGATCGACAGGGCTTCGGCGATGTCGTTGGCGGCCAGCGGCGCGTCGCTCGTACGCAGCACGCCGAGAATCTCTTCACGGCTCGGAATGGGGTACGGATATTTGCTCAAGGGTTTGTCGATGATTGTTCTCGTTGCGTTGACTGATGGTGCACGGCATCAACATAGAGGTGTCCGTCTGACAGTTCTATATTGACGGCGGCGGGTCATTCTATCACCCGCCCGTGTCGCCAAAAGACGGGAATGCCGCCGGCGCGCGCGGCGACGGCCGGTTTGCGATGCATCGCAAAAAAGTGTTGACAGGAATAATTGGGGCGCTATAATTTCGCTTCTTTGCAGCAAGCAGCTACTGCAAAACGTGCCCAGGTGGCGGAATTGGTAGACGCACTAGGTTCAGGTCCTAGCGGTGGCAACATCGTGGAGGTTCGAGTCCTCTCCTGGGCACCATCTGTATTTAAAAAGGTCGGCTTCTAGCCGGCCTTTTTTCATTTTCGGCCCAGGAAGTAAAGCGCCTGCGCGCCCGCCTTCCCTTTCATCGACTCACTGCGGCGGCCTCGTCAAAGCATGCGCTTCAGCACGCCGTTCTTCGACACGAAATGGTGCTTGAGCGCGGCGCCCGCGTGCGCGACCACCAGCAATGCCAGCAGATAGCAGCCGATCTTGTGCAGGACGAACCAGTGCTCGGTAACCGGCCCCGCGCTGAACGGCGTATTCACGTAAACCGCCCAGAACAGCCAGTAGCCGTCCGGCACCATCACGAAGCCGCTGAACAGCACGAACGCGACGAGCGCGTAAATCAGCGAGTGCACCAGATGCGCGATCGACCGCTGCTTCGAAGGAATCGACGCGATGTCGGGCGGCGTCCGACGGAAGAACGACCACACGTAGCGCAGCGGAAACAGCACGATCAGGCTGCTCGCGAGCGACATGTTGAGCGTCGACACGAAACGCCAGACGTCCGGCTGGGTAATGAAGTGCAGCGAGAATCCGGCCACCATCGTGTACAGGATCACGACCGCGAAGATCCAGTGCAGTGCGCGGGAAAAGCGATCGTAGCGGCCGTCATCCGAAGACGCTTGCCGAAAACTGGTCTGAGAAACCGTATGCATGATTCATCCTTTATCGATTGCCATTGCAGTGTTGTGTTGGAACAGTGGATGAAATTATCGACGTCGATTCCGGTATGGATAAGCATCCTCAAAGATTTCAAAACGCCCGGTCCGGCGCTGGCCGGCGCGCGGACGAGCGCCGCGTGGCCGGCCGGCGTCAACGCATCTCGATCAGGAATGTCATCACGCCGTCGCCCGAACCCGCCGTCACGCGCTCGCCGTACTGGTAGTACTGCGCGGTGAACGGCAACGTGGTCGCGCCGACGGTCGCATCGCCGAGGCTGTGCCACGCATTCAACGCCACCGGCGCTTCGTCCTTCAGCACGCGGATCCCCACCCCTTGCGCGGCAGCGTCGCCATGCAGCTTCAGCACGTCCGCCGTGCCCGGCACCGTCTCGCCGAGCAACTGGATCGACAGCGGCGTCGGCCGCGCTTCTCCATACGGGCTGCAGGTCAGGTTGATCGCGAATTCCCGCGACGCACGGGTCGAGCCCGGACCATCGAAAGCGTTCGCGGGCACCGCGCCGAGCGGCACGACAAGATGCTTGGAATCGGTATTGACCGTGCAGGCGACACCGCGCACATAGCTGCTCGTGATGTGCTTGTGCACCACGTTGTGGTCGGGGTCGCCAATCGCGGCCGATGCATCGACGCTCAGCACCTGCCCCTGCAGGAAGCCGGGCGTCACCGGCCCGGTCTTGACGAGTTCCACGTCGATCACGTACTCGCGCGCCGTGCCATCGCCCGGATGCACGCCGAGCAACCCGTCGGTCTGGCCGCCGAGATCCTCGCCATCTCGCGCCACGCGAAGCGCGAGCCCGGGCAGGTTGCTCGCCCAGAGGTTCATGCCCGGCAGCGGACCGAACTCGCTCGCATACCGCAACGTGCGTGGCTCGGGCACGTTCTGGCCGTTGCGCGAGCAGGTGACGGTCAGCGTGAAACGCGCCGACGCGACGATGCCGCCGGCGTCGACACTGTCGGCCGCGATCGGGCCGAACTCGAGCGGATTGAAGTCTTCGGGCGCGCTCAGGCACGTGGCGAACGCGGGCGCCGTACCGAGCGTCAGCGCGACGAGTGCCGCCCAGCGGCGCAGACGCGCGGCAAATCGGAAAGTCGAGGGTTTCATGATCGGGATGACGAGGTTGACGCGGCGTCGGCCCGCAGCGCCGGATGCGCGCGCGAGCAGACGGCCGCGAGTTCGGGAAAATTGCGATGCGCGGTCGATTCGCCGATGTCGTACGACAGCGCGCAGCGTTCGTCCGCACGCATGCCCCAGCGCACGAGCAGGTCGCCGGCGCGGTCGATCCCCGTGACGAAGCCCTGACCGTTCGGGCCGACCATGCCGACAGCCTTGCCGTTCGCCGTCAGCACGGCCGCGCCGAACGGCACCGGCTTGCCCGCGTCGTCGACCAGATCGAGCATCAGGCGCCCGGCCTCGACCTCGAACGGCGCCAGCACGACCGCCCCGCGCGTCGGCACGACGTGCACGATCGCGTTGCGGATCTCGAGCCGGCGATCGAGCTCCGCGGTCCGCAATGCGATGCGGTTCTGCCGGTACGGCGTGACATGCGGCACGACCGCATAACCCGCGCGGTCGGTACGCACGCCGGCATGCGCCACCACGCCGACGCCGGCCGCGCGCTCGCTGCGCACGAGCGCGACGGTTTCGCCGAGCGGCTGCGACAACGTCACGCCGCCGCCGTGCACGAGCACGCCGCCCGCGGCACTGACCGATGTCTGCGAGCCGCCGCGCGCCTGGTTGTGGGTGGCCGAGAACTGGCCGGCCGTCGCCCGATAGTTCAGGTTCAGGGCGCCGCCGAGGCCGTTCGCCGATCGATCGGCGTCGACGCCATAGCTGAGGCTATCGTCGGCGAGCAGCGTGCCGAACACGCCCGCGCGCTGCTCCGTGCCGGCAGTGCCGGCGATCAGCGTCGCGCTGCCGTACGCGCGAGGCGCCGCCGTGCGCCCGCCGCCGATCGGAAGCGACAGGTTCAGCGACACCTGCCGGCTGCTCGCGCCGCGGGCGCGCGACTCGTGGCTGACGCTCACGTTGTACGACACGCGCGATACGCTACCCGAATAGCCGAGCTGCACCAGCCGGTCTTCCCCCGCGCCGTCGCGGTACGTGCGCCGGCTCGCGTTGACGTACAGCGAGCCCGCGCGTCCGAGGTTCTGCGACACGCTCAGCTCGCTGCGGCTGCGCTTGCCGGCGCGATACGCCCACCGGTCGACCGACGCCGCATAGCGCACCGCGACGTCGGACAGGCTGCGATAGCCGTCTGAATAATGATGGTGCGCGGCGCGCAGCTCGGTGCCGGTGGCCGCGAACGCCTTCGCGAACATCAGGCGCGCGGCGCTGCCGGCCCCCGCCTGCCCCGCGTGGTTCCGGTGGCGCGCATGCGTGACGTCGACCGACACCGCGCCCAGGCGCGCCATGTTGCGCGCGACCCCGGCCGCCAGCGCCGCATAGCCGCTCGCGAAGGTCGCGCCGCCGTAGATCGTCGTCTCGCCCGGCAAGCCATAGGCGGCGCTCGCCGACGCGAACCACTGCGGCCGGCCGGAATCGGCGCGCAGGCGGCCCGCGGCCGCGCGATACGACCACGCGTTCTGGCGCAGCAGGGTCGGAATACTCGCCGACGACTGAATGAAGCTGCGCGCCTGCCCGTCGGCCTCGATGATCGTCACCTCGAGATCCGCGTTCGACGCGACCGCATACAGATCGTCGATCTCGAACGGGCCGGGCGGTACGTAGCTGTTGTAGATCAGATAGCCGTTCTGACGGATCTCGACCTTCGCGTGGCTTTGCGCGATGCCGCGCACGACGGGCGCGTAGCCGCGCTGGCTGTCCGGCTGCATGGTGTCGTCGGACGCGAGCTGCACGCCCTGGAAGGCCACGCTGTCGAACACGCTGCCGGACGTGAAGCTGTCGCCGAGCGTCACGCGGCTGCGCCACGCGGGGATGTCGCGTTCGAGATAGGCGTTCGAGAACTGCGTCTGCAAACCGGACGCGTTGCGGTTCGCCATCGCGCTGCCGCGCAGGCGCCACGCGCCGAGGTTCAGGCCCGCGCGCACGCTGCCGTAGGCTTCCGTCGCGTGGCCCGACGGCAGGTCGCCGTAGCGCCGCTGCGCGGCGTTGACACGGTAGTCGATGCGCATCGCATCGATGCCGTTGTCCCAGCGCGACGGATCGACCGAGCCGCGCGGGACCCGCTTCATCTTCGCCTGCGGGACCGTCAGCGACAGCGCCTGGCGATCCGGGTCTACCGTGACGGTCGCGTCCGGCATCGCGTCGCGCAGGTTCATGCAAGCGGACGCATTGTCCTGTGCATCCGCGAGTCGCGGAAACGCCGCGAGATTCACGCCGAACGCATCGAGTTGCGCGGCGCTCAGGCACGGCCGTACCGATTCGTCGGGGGCGCCGCGCTCGAAGCGGATGTCGTTCAGGCCGTACGATTCGCCATTCACCGCCACCTCGACCGGATGGATGCCGGGCAGCAGCACGTTCGCCTCGGCGAACGCGTCGAGGTCCACGTCCGCCTGCGTGTTGCCGAACGCGAGGAACGCGGGATTGAATGCCGTCTGCGCGTGCGCGGACCCGCCGCCCGCGATCGGCAATCCGATCGCGAGGGTCGAGGCGAGCGCGAGCACGCATCGGCGCAGCAGGTGAAGGCGTCGTGTCATGAACGAAAGGCGCGGCGCGCGCCGGATGAACGCGCGCCGCGTGAGGTCTGAAGGATGAAAAGGTCGTAAAAGCGGATCGTGAAGCGCCCGTCGGCCGCGGCTGCGCGACCGCGTCGCATCAGGTGGCGTCGGCCGGCACCGTCACCGTGACGGTCGGCGTCACGGCGCCGTAGTCGTTGATCGTGCTGAACCGCAGCGCGACCGGCTGCGCCGGCAGCGCACGGAGGTTGCGCAGCGGGTAGGTCGTCGCCTGCAACGGCGGCGCCGTCTCGAGATCGACATCCTCGGTCGCCCCCGCATCGACGTCGATCTTCGCGAACGTGACGTGATAAGGCGTCGGATTGAATACCGCCAGCATCGCGCCGGCGCGCGACGGCACGATGCGCCAGGTCAGCGCCGCCGGTGCATCGGCCGCCGAGCCGGTCAGGCCCTGCGGGCGGTAGAACGCCTTGAGCCGCGTCTGGATCGCGATCTGCAACACGTTCTCCTGCTTCGCCGCGACCGGTATTTCCTTCACGTTCAGCCACAGCATCGACTCGCGATCGGCCGGCAGTGCGTGCTTGACGCGCATCACGCGCAGCAGGTTTTCCTTGCCGGGATCGAGCCGCGACAGCGGCGGCGTAACGAAGAACGGCGCTTTCGCGCCGGCCTGCGCGGGCCCGCCGTCGATCCACGCCTGCACGACATACGGCTGGCCGTCCGTGTTCTTCACGGGCACGACGGCCTCGCGCCGGTCTTCCTGCAGGATCACGCGGGTCGCGCCCACCACGATGCCCGCGAGCGCGCCGTGAGTCATGCACAGCCCGAGCATGCAGGCAAGCACGCGGGGTACGAAGCGATGCGTCATCGGCTGGCCCCCTCGGCTCAACGGTAGTTCAGCGTGAACGACGCCGTACCGTTCGCCTCGCCCGCCTCGGTCTGGTCCGACGTCGAAACGTAGTTCGCGGCGAAGTTCAGCACGTTGCTGCCCGGCGTCAACTGGAGTGTGTCGGACTCCGTATTGATGCCGATCTGCTTGCCGTCTTCGTGCATCAACTGGATACCGACGCCTTTCGCGTCGTCCTTGCTGCCGGTGCCGACCGCGAGCAGCGTCGCATCTTCGCCGTGCGACAGCCCTTCGAACTGCGCACGCACGCCGCTCAACTGCTCATTGCACTCGCTCAGCGCGATCTGGAACGGCACGCGACGGCTTTCCCGGCCCGCTTCGGCGAGCTGGTCGATACCGATTGCGCCGAGCGGCACCTGAATATTGCTGTTGTCGATCTTGCAGGTCGTCGCGACGATCTTGCCGTGGAAGTTCACCGTGCCGTCGGCCGCGAACGCGGACGTCGAACCGAATGCCGCCATCAGGGCGAGCAGCACGAAAGGTTTCTGGAACTGTTTCATCGAATGTCTTGGGGAAAAGTAAGGAGCTTCACTGCCGGTCCCGGACAGCGGAACCGTGAACCCGTCGAGTTCACAGGCATTATTCCGGCCCGGTCGCCGCCACCCAACAAATGTGAAGAGATCCTCAACGATCGCCCGACAGGCGCCGCACGCGCGCCGAGCGCGAGCGCGATCTCGCACCGGCGTGACCGAACGTGCCGTTCGAACCGGTGGAAAATGACAGAGAAAGAACAGGTGGATGAATGGATCGCGAAGCGCGCCGCCGCGCATCACGACAGCGTCGCGACGTGCATCGTTGCAATGCCGAACGGCGGCGGAAGGCCAGCGAGCCGAGGCGGTGCGCCACCCCGCGTCGCCGGATCGGGAGACGAAGCGGCCGCTATCCGGCCGGATGCTCAGGCCCGCTCGAGCCGGTATCCGTAGTTGTAGACCGTCGTGATCACGAGGCCATTTTTTGCGCGCAGCCCGAGACTCGAGCGCAGCTTGCTCACGTAGGTGGCAAGCGTCGCGTCGTACTTCCGGTCGACCACGCCCCAGATGCGCTTGATCATCATGTCCTTCGACACGATCCGCCCGACGCTCTCGAACAGCATCAGCGCGACCTCGAACTCGCGCAGAGACAGTTCGACCGGCGCACCGTCCACGGTCGCGGCGTGCGCGCTCACGTCGAGCGCGAACTTGCCGACCTCGACGACCTTCGCCCGCTGCGTCTCGGGATAGTACTTGCGCGCCTGCGCGTTCACGCGTGCAACCAGCTCGCGCTCGCGCAGCGGCTTGATCAGGTAATCGTCGGCGCCGCTGTTCAGACCGAACACGATGTCGTTCTCGCCGTCGTGCTGCGTCATCATGATGATCGGCAGCGCGTCGGCGAACGATTCGCGCGCCCAGCGCATCACCTCGATCCCCGACTTGCCCGGCACGTCCCAGTCGAGCAGCAGCACGTCGACGCGCTGGGTGCGCACCAGTTCGATGAAGCCGTCGCCGTCGTGCCGCACCTCCGTGTCGTAGCCGGCCTTGTTGAGCCAGCCGGCCACGACGCCTGCCTGGGTCACGATGTCTTCAAGTATTGCGACAATCATGTTCGTCCTGATCTCAGTATGCCGCCCCGTCTCCCGGCCCGTTCGCCGCAGCGTCGACCGGAGCGGGCGGCAGATAAACAAAAGTCCATTCGCTGTACGCGCCGCTGTCGCCGAACGCGTCGTATCGCGCCGGGAAACCCTGGCGCTTCAGCGGTTGCCCGGGCGCCTCGCTGAACACGCCCATGATGCCGCCGTCCGGCGCCTTCACGAGCCCCCACTGCGTCGACCCGGTCAGCGGATCGGCGTACAGGCGCCGCAGGTGACGCACCGTCGGCAGCCCGCGACGATCCTCGAGCAGCGCGTCGAGCGACGCCGGATAGCGGCCGCCTCCCGCCGCATTGTAGTAGCTTGCGATCGCCGCGCGAAACTGGTCGCCGACGAACAGGAGCTGCGCCTCGCGGTCGCGCTGCTGCACCGTCGTCCAGATCCGCGCCGCCTGCGTCATGCCGAGCCCGAGCGCCGCGACCAGCATCAGCACGCCGAGATACGCGATGCCGCGCTGTCTGCGCAAGCCGCATCGCCGATCACCACGTCGCATAGTCGCTCCCGTCGAGCGCACGCCCTTTCGCCCCGCTCTTCACGTCCGCGATGCCACCCGTCTCGCCGGCCTGCGGCCGCCACGAGCCGCGCTTGCCGGTGACCGGATCGAGCGGCAGCTCGCGCAGGTAGCGCTGCTCGACCAGCGCATCGAGCGTGGCGGGATCGCGGCCGTGATCCGCCCGATAGTCGTCGATCGACTGGCGCAGCGTGTTCAGGTTGTGACGCAGCACCGTTTCCTTCGCGCGGTCGCTCTGCTTCAGGTAGCCGGGCGCGACGAACGCGGTGAGCGCCGCGATGATCGCCATCACGACGAGCAACTCGATCAGCGTAAAGCCGGCGGCGCGGCGCACACGACTACCACTGGTTGTACGGGACGCCATTGAGGCCCTCCTTGCGGTTGGTCGAGCGGATGTCGAACACGTCCTCACCGGAAGAAAACGAATCGGGATCGCTCGCGTAGCTGCGCGTTTCCCACGTGTCTTCGGGCGCCTTGCCGTCGCATTCGCACATCGGATCGGCGGGAATCTTGCGCAGGAAATACAGTCGCGCACCGTCCGTCGACTTCTTGTCGACGACGCCGTCGACGAGCACGCGCAGGTCGGCCGGGTAGCCGCTCGCGTCGACGCTGCGCTCGATCCGCCCGTCGCTCGCCGCCTCCTTGTATGCATCGAGTGCCGAGCGGATCACGACCAGCGTACGGCGCAGCTCGGCCTCGTCCGCGCGCCGCTTGACGAGATCCGTCAACGGCAGCGCGACGGTCGCGAGCAACGCCAGCAGCGACATCGCCACCATCAGCTCGATCAGCGTAAAGCCGCGCGCACGGGCACGTCGACGGACGCTCATGCGAAGCCCCGCGTGCGGGACAGCAGCATCGGCGCGTCGGCGTACAGCGGCGCGGCCGGTTCGGGCCCGCCCACGAAGCGATCGACGAACGCCTGCAGCGTGGCGATCAGCGAGCGCACCGCGGTAGCGACCCGGTGCTCGCCGCGCGCAGGCGCAGCGGCGGCGCTCGCCTGCGCGTCCGGCGCCGGTGCTCCGGCATGCTCGAGCGCGGCCGGTCGCGCGCGCTGCGACGCCCCGTCGATGTCGCTCGCGCGATCCAGCTCGATTCGCGCCATCGCGATTTCCGCGCGCAGGCCGGCAGGCTTCGCCGGCGTGGCGGCCGCGTGCGGCGCATCCTCTCGCGGCGCTACCGTCCGACGGTTCGCCGCCGTGCCGGCCGGGGCGAGCGCGGCCACCTTGACGGCGGCAACCGGCTGCTGCCCGGCCGCGGCACGCGTACGCATCATTCCCGCGCCGCGCACGCCGGGCTCGACTGCAGGGCTCGTCGCGTCGTCCTGCCGGGCCTCCGCGGGCGCCTGCGGTTGCGCGTCGGCCGACTCTGCCGAGTCGGCGGTGTCGCGCTCCGCGGCTGCACGGTTGCCCGCGGGCGGCGACGGCTCGATCGGCGCGTCCAGATCCGGGCCGTTCGGCGACGGCAGGCGCGCCGGCACGGCCTGCGCGGACTCGAGCGTCAGCGCTTCGGTGGTCACGCGCGACTCGGTGCCCGACAGGAAGGTCGTCACCGCCGACATCGGCAGGTCGAGATTGCGCTCGATATGCGGCGTGATCAGCAGCACGATCTCCGAGCGCTCGTTGCTGCGGCCGTTCGAGCCGAACAGCCGGCCGAGCACGGGCAGGCCCGATACGCCCGGCAGCCCGGCGATGCTGTCGCTTTCGTTGCGCTTGACGAGGCCGGCGAGGATCTGCGTTTCACCGTTCTTCGCGGTCATCAGCGTCTCGGCGTTGCGCGTGCCGAGCGAATACGCGACCAGGCCGGTCTTCGTGGTTTCCTTCGACAGGATGCTGCTGACCTCCATGTTCACCTTGACGCTCACCTCCTCGTTCAGGCTGATGCGCGGTTCGACCTTGAGCATCAGGCCCACGTCCTGGTAGCTGACCGATTCGGTCACGACGCCGTTCGCGTTGGTGGTCGTGACGATCGGCACGCGTTCGCCGATCTTGATGTTCGCCTTCTCCATGTTGCGCACGCGGATCTTCGGATTGGCGAGCGTCTTCGTCTTGCCCTGCTTCTGCAGCAGATCGATCGCGAGCGCGAGGCCGCCCGATTCGCTCGACACGCCGACGCGGTCGCGATTCAGCCGCAGCAGGTCGCCGAGCGTCAGCGCACCGCCTTCCACGCCGCCGAGCGCGTTGAACTGGATCTTGCCCGGATACTGGACGCCGAGATCGAGGCTGTCGTTCATGTTCACCTCGAGCACCTGCACGTCGAGCGTCACTTCCGATTGCGGGATGTCGAGCCCCATCACCACGCGCTCCGCGACCTGGATCGTCTCCGGCGTGTCGCGCATGACGACCGCGTTCACCCGCTCGTCCACGTACACGTCCTTCGGCTTGACCATCTGGCGCAGCGCGGCCATCACCGATTTGGCGTCCGCATGCGACAGGAAGAACGTGCGAATCGCGAACTCCGTGTAATTGCGGGCCTTCTCAGGCTGCGACGGGTAGACGAGCAGCGTGTGCTTGTCGAGCACCTTCTTCTCGAGCTGGTTGGTACGCAGCAGCAGGTTGATCGCGTCTTCGGCGGTCGTGCGCTCCGCGAGCAGCGTCGCGGCCTGACTGGTGTCCACGTCGCGGTCGAACACGAAATTCACGCCGGACACGCGCGAAATCACGTCGAAGATGTTGGCCAGCGGCTGCTGCTTGAAATTGAGCGACACCGGCTTGCGCAGCGCGTCGGACAGTTGCGGGCGCACCGCGCGGCTGGCCTGCGACTGGCGCAGCATCGTGTCGCGCAGGCGTTTGGCGCCCGCGTGGTTCGGTTGCTCGGCGAGGATGCGCCGCGCGATCTCGAGCGCCTCCTGCGGTTTCTCGCCGCCGATGCGCTGCGCGCGCGCGAGGTCGACCGCCATTTGCTGGCGGCGCTTGACCTGCTCGATCGTCTGGGCGGCTTTCAGGTTGCCCGGATCTTCGCCCAGCACGTTCTCCAGGTGATCGATCGCGGCCGCATGGTTGCCCTGCGCGACTTGGCGGTCGGCTTCCTTCAGTTCCGCGCGCACATACGCTTGCCGGCTGAATTCGACGGCGGTCGCGACGGCGATGTCGTCGGGCGCGGCGGCCTGCTGTTGCTGCAGCGTGCCGAGTCGTTCGGCGGGCGTCGCGGCGGCATCGGGCGCGGGATTGAACGGGGTACTTGCGCATCCTGTCAGCGCAAGCGCCGAAATCAGGAGCAACAGACTGACTTTACGTTTCATGATGGTGTTCGGCAGAGGTTGGATTCGGGGTTCATTGGATCGGGACGGGCAGCGACAACTCGACATCGGCACTGCCGCGGGTCACGATCACCGTGCCCTGTTCGCCCAGTTTCTTCAGCCGGTAGCCTTCGGCGATCTCGTCGCCCGGCCGTACCGCGTCGCGCACGTCGCAGCGCGATCCGCACAGCAGGAACGTCTTGCCGATGCCTTCCAGCACGACGATGCGCTGGCCGCTCTCGCGCCACTCCCCGGCGATCTCGAACGGGACGGCGGCGGCCGGCGGCGCGTCGATCGGCGTGTCGAGCGACGGCGGTTCCGGTTCGGGTGCGGGTTCGGGCGCCGCGACCGGCGGCGGGTCGTCGCGCGCCGGCTCCGCGCCGAGCGACGCCCAGCTCTGCGCCGGGAAGACGTCGACGATCGGCGCCGGGCTGCCGCTCTCGTGCGCGGCGCTGCCGCCGGAGAGGCAAGCGGTGGCGACTGCGAGCGCCAGCGGGATCAGGACGGTGCGCATCATGTATCGGGCCCCAGCAGGCTGACCCGCAGGTCGGCGGTGACGGTGGCGCTGTCGATCCGGTCGCGCTCGATCGACACGCCCTCGATGCGCACCATCGGCTGGTCCGCGATCTCGCGCATCGCTTCGCGCAGCCCGACATAGCTGCCGCTCAGCGCGATGCTGATCGTGAGCCGGCGCAGCTTGCCCTTCATCTCGACTTCGCGGCGATACGTCGCGTGCTTGCGATCCATGCCGCGCTGCGACAGGATCTGGAAAATCGAGTACGCCTGCTCGCTGCTGCGCAGTTGCTGCACCTGCTGCAGCGTCATGCCGCCGGCGCCGGCCTGCTTGCCCGGCTTCGGCAGCGCGGCCAGCTCCGCCACGCGCGCCGAACGCTCGGCCTCGAGCCGCTCGTCGTCCGGCTGCAGGTGCAGCGCGTGAGCGCCGATCAGCGCGACGACCAGTCCGCCCGCGAGCAGCCCCGGCACGCCGAGCTTGGCGGTCGCCGCATAGGCGCCCCAGCGCAGCCGCGCGGCAAGCGCCGTCGTGTCGATTGCTTTCAGGTTCGTCATGGGTGTTCGATGCTCAGGCTGAAGTGAAAGATGTTCTTGCCGTCCTCCGCTTTCGTGCGGTGCTGCAGCAGGCCGATCTTGCGGTCCGGGTGACGGTCGTTCAGACGATCGACGAAGATGTAGATGTGCGACAACTCCGCCGCGCCGCCTTCGATGCGCGCCTCGCGGCCGGCCTTGTCGACCGTCAGCGACTTCAGCGCGATTTGCGGCGTCCATGCGTGCTCGATCCAGTCGACCACCGACAGCCCGGAGCCCGCGGCGCTCGTCTTCTGCTCGGCGAGCACGCGCTCGATGCGGCGCTGCTCCGGCGTCATGCTCTTCTGCCGGCGCTGCTCGCGCTCGATCGCGCGCTTGCGCTGGTCGATACGGCTTTCGAGGCGGTCGACGTCGTCGCGCAACTGGTCGACGCGCGACCACTCGCTCGCGGCGAATGCACCGGTGAGCAACGCGCAGCACAGCGCGACGGCCGCCCACGGCGTGACGCGCGTGCGAGGCGCCGCGAAATCCAGTTCGTCGACGCGCGTCATGCCGGTTCTCCGGATGCGCACACGGGTACGTCGCCCCACCCGTCGTCGAGCAGCGTGACGTCGTCCGCGGCCGGCGGCGCGCCGTCGAGCGCACTCGCGAACGCCGCGCCGGCCAGCGGTTGCCCGGCCATCAGCGCGGCGGCGGCGAACCAGTCGTCGAGCCGCCGGCCGCCCGCACGCGGCAGCGTGACCACGTCGGCCCACTCGCCAGCGCGGCGAAACACGCAGGTGACGACGCGCGGCTGCAATAGTGCGTAGCGGCAGTCTTCCGCGCTCAGGCGGCCCGCATGCAGCGTGAGCGACGCCGACAGCGCATCGCGCACGCTGACGAGCCGCCAGCCGGTGGCGCGGCTCACGGTCGCGAGCGACGCGAGCAACGTGTCGCAGGCCGCCACCGCCAGACGTGCGCGGCCGTGCCGCGCGGCTTCGATACGGATGCGCAGCGCACCGCGCTGCGCGCGGGCGGCGAACAGCGCGCGCGCATAGCCGTCCCAGGCGGCGTCCGACACCAGCCCGTCCTGCCACGGCAGCACGACGCCATGCGTCCACGGATGGCCGACGACGATCCGCAGGCGGTTGCACATCGGCAGGCGCTGCTTCGGCAGGTCGCCCAGCACCCGCGCCAGCGCGTCGGCCGGCAGTCCGTCGTGCGCGACGACGATCTGCGGCGGACCGGCGCGACGCACGCGCCAGCCGTCGCTCGTCCACACGCGCAGCGTGTCGGCGTCGAGCACCGCGACGGCGTTATTCCACGGCGATCGCACGCTGCACCTCCTGGAACGTCGTGAGCCTCGCGCGAATCGCCGCCAGCCCCGCGTCGCGCATCGACTGGTAGTCGGCGTTGTCCGCAAGCGCGCGCGTCCGCTTCTCGATCGAGCGTTCGAGCAACGCGACCTTCATCGCGGCGTCGAGCGTCAGCACTTCCGCGAGCCCGATCCGGCCGTGATAGCCGGTGCCGCGGCACGTCTCGCAGCCCGCGCCGGGCGCGACCACGCGCTTCAGTTCGTCGAGCGGCGCGTCGCGCAGGTCGGCGCCGTGCGCGGCGTCGCCGCAGTTCGCGCAGATCCGGCGTACCAGGCGCTGCGACACGACGCCGTTCAGCGCCTCGAGAAACGTCGATGGCTCCACGCCCATGTAGATGAACCGGTCGATCACGCTGAACCCGTCGTTCGCATGCACGGTCGACAGCACGCGGTGGCCGGTCAGCGCGGATTGCACGGCGATCGACGCGGTCTCCTCGTCGCGGATCTCGCCGACCATGACCGTGTCCGGATCGTGACGCAGGATCGAGCGCAGGCCGCGCGCGAACGTGAGCCCCTTGCGCTCGTTGACCGGAATCTGCAGCACGCCCTGCAGTTCGTATTCGACCGGGTCCTCGATCGTGATGATCTTGTCGTCGCCGGTGTTGACCTCCGACAGCACCGCGTACAGCGTCGTCGACTTGCCGCTGCCGGTCGGCCCCGTCACGAGCATCAGCCCGTACGGACGATGCGCGAGCGCGCGCACGCGCCGCGCCGTCGGCGCATCGAAGCCGAGCACGTCGAGGCTCACGCTGTCGCCGCGCTGCGACTTGTCGAGCACGCGCATCACCGCGTTTTCGCCATGGGTGCCGGGAATGATCGACACGCGGAAATCGATTTCGCGGCCCTGCATCACGACCTTGAAGCGGCCGTCCTGCGGCACGCGCTTCTCCGCGATGTCGAGCGCGGCGAGCACCTTGAGACGCGACAGCGTCTGCGCGGCCGCCTCGAGCCCCGGAATATGGCGGATCGACTGCAGCACGCCGTCGATCCGGTAGCGGATCGACAGGCCGTCCGGCACCGCTTCGAGATGAATGTCGCTGGCGCGGCTCTGCAGCGCGTCGTAGAGCGTCGTGTTGACGAGCCGGATGATCGGGCTTTCGTCCTTCGCGATGCTCGCGAGCGAGATCGACTCGATCGCCTGCGCGAGCGAATCGCCCTGCGTATCGATCGTCACGTCATCCATCAGCCGCTCGCTCGACTCGATGTCGCCGAGCAGCCGCTCGACCTCGCCCGGCGCGCTCATCGCCAGTTCGATCGGCCGCGTGCCGAAGCGCGCAAGCAGTTCGTCGCGCACGTGGCGGGCGAACGGATCGGCGACGACCACGCACGGCGCGCCGTCGAGTTCGACCGGCAGCACGCGCCAGGTCAGCGCGTCGTGCAGCGGCAGCAGGTCGAAGCGCGTGCGCGCCGCGCGCAGCGCATCCGCGTCGACTGCGCCGATGCCGAGGCAGGCGGCCGCCTGTGCGAGCAGCGCCGCATCGGCGGCCAGCAACCCGCCGACGTACTGCGCGAAATCGACGCCCGATGCGTCGGATTCCGACTGCCAGCGTTGAACGATGTGTTCCGTTTTCATTGAATTTTCTCCAGTTGGACAGTGGAATCGCGAACGCGTTGGCGCTCGGGCTATCCGACGCTGCCGGCCAATTCGAAGATCGGCATGTAGAGCAGCAGGACCACCGCGCCGACCGTCGCGCCCACCGCGAGCATCAGGACCGGTTCGAACACCTTGCTGAGCATCTCGATCGCGCGGTCGAGCGCGCCGTCGTGAAACTGCGCGATGTGCTCGCACATCCCGCCGAGGTCGCCGCTCTGTTCGCCCACGCGCAACAGCCGCTCGGCGACCGACGTCGTCAATCCATGCGCGGCGAGCACGGCCGCGACCGGCCGCCCTGCGCGCATCTCGGTCAGCGCGACGGCGAGCCGCGCGCGAAAGTGCTCGGGCAACACCTTGCCGGACAGCTCCAGCGCCACGATCGCCGGCGTGCCGCCCGCGATCAGCAGGCCGACGGTCCGGTAGAACCGCGTGAGCGCGAACAGCGCGCAGATGTCGCGCACTTTCGGCGCGCGCCACATCAGGCGCTGCACCGCACGCTTGAACGCGGCCGAGCGGAGCCCCAGCGCCGCGCCGACGAACGACGCAGCGACCGCGAGCCCGACCGCCATCCCGTTCTCGCGCAGCAGGTTCGCCCACCAGAGCATCGCGCGGGCCGTCGCAGGCAATGTGGCGAGCGATTCGAACACCACCGCGAAACGCGGGATCACGAAGAACGCCATGAACAGCAGGATCGCGATGCCCACGCCGATCACGACCGCCGGATAGATCAGCGCGCCGATCACGCGCTTGCGAACCTGTTCGATTCGCACTTCGTATTGCTGATAGCGCTTGAGGACGAGCGGCAACTGACCGCTGCCCTCCGACGATTCGATCGTCGCGACGAGCAGCGGCGGAAAAATGGCGGGCTGCTGCGCGAGCGCCTTCGACAACGGCTGCCCCTCGACCATCACCGCCAGGATCCGGTCGATCACGTGCTTCGCATCCCGGCCCGAATCCGCCTTGTCGCGCAGCGCCTCGAGCGCCTCGATCAGCACGAGGCCCGCGTCGAGCAGCGTCGACAATTCCTGCAGGAACAGCGCGAGCGCGAACTTCGGCGCCCGTCTGCGACGCCCGAAACGGGCATCGCGCCGCACCTCGAGCACGACCGCGCCCTGCGCCGCGAAGCGCGCCCGCACGTCCGTCTCGCTTGCCGCTTCGACCGCCTGCTGCGTGACCTTGCCGGCGGCAAGCACGCGTACCCGAAACGCGTCCATCGCTACCTCCGCCAGTCGTCGAGCAGCGCAAGGCTCGCGTCGCGATCGCTCGTCAGCGCGTGGTACACGCGCCAGACCTTGGTCGCATAAGCCTTGCGCGCGGGTTCCCGTTTCGTCGACGACCCGGCGTTGTACGCGCCGACTGCGTTCCACGTGTAGCCGTGCCGGTCGATGAATCCGGCGAGAATCGACGCGCCGGTGTCGATCGACGTGCACGGCTCGTCGATCAATCGCTTGTGCGTCACGCCGACCTTGACGAGACGCGGCAAATGCGAACTGTTGATCTGCATCAGCCCGATGTCGTAGGTGCCGTTCCGGTTCCAGTTCATCGCGCGCGGGTTCAGCGCGGATTCCACTTTCGCGATCGCGACCAGCAGCAACGGATCGATGCCGTGACGATCGCCCGCCCGGGTCCAGCAATCCTTGGCCGCGGCGCCGGACGCGCAGGCGGCGAACAGCGCCACCCCCGCGATCCAGCGGCGCGGACCCTTACATGTCATAGACGAGGTCCGCATCGAGACCACTCCCGCCGACACGACCGTCCCGTCCGAGCGACACGATCTCCGCCTCGCCTTCGCGGCCCGGCACGTTCCATTGGTAGGCGCGGCCCCAGCCGTCCTTCGGCACCGCCTTCGCGAGGTACGGACCGTTCCAGCCGTCGCTGCCTTGCGGCTGCGCGACCAGCGAGTCGAGCCCTTCGTCGGCCGTCGGATAGCGGCCCGTGTCGAGCCGGAATTGCGTGACCGCGTCGCCCAGCGTCTTCATCTGCGCTTCGGTCGACTTGACCTTGGCCTTGTCGACCTGCGAGAACAGCTTCGGACCGACATAGCCGGCCAGCAGCGCGATGATCAGCAGCACGACCAGCAGCTCCAGCAGCGTAAAGCCCTGCTGGCCGCGGCGCGTTGCCCATTTCCGGTAGTTCTGTTTCACGTCGTTTGCCCTCTGTAGAGATCCCGGCACGGCGTCGCGGCCGGGGGCCGTCGTGTTGCAGACGGCAGGTGAGTGAGGCGCTTTCGGAGAGGTGGTTCGATTGAAGGAAAGCGCCGATCGATGAGGTCATTTTCCCGGGGGAAGGGAAGCGTCACCACCTTCATCAACGAAATATCAAAAACGGTTTTGAATCGGCCGACTCGCGACCGCGCGTCAGCAAAAAAGCCGCGCGCATGGCTGCGCGCGGCTCACGTCATCTCCTTGTCAGGTCGTTACTTGCTGCAGGCGCCCAGGTCCTTCCACACCTTGCCGGTATGGTCGGCGCCCGTCGATGCCGGATCGCCCGGGACCTCGTTCTGGGTCCACCAGCGCGCCTCGTACGTGCGGCCGTTGTGCTGCACCTTCGCACCGCCCGTGTAGGCCGTCCCCTGCTTCCATGCAGCCTGGCACTGAGCGCCTTCGCCGCCCGATTCGCCGGTCAGCTTGAACGTGGTGGTTTCCTGCTTCAGCGTGCCGCCCTCGATCTGCGACGTCGCCACGGCCGTGTGGTCGCCCGCCTTCGCGTTCGCGATATCGACGTTCACGTCGCCCTGCATGCGCATCGTCGACGACTTCGAGCCGACCAGCGAGTTCGCCGCGTCGTAGACCTTCACCGTGACGTTCGTGTCCTTCGTGTGATTGAACTTCAGGAAGAACTTCGCGGTCGCCTTGCCGTTCTGGATCTTGAACTCGCCGTTGTTCGAAATGCTGAAGCCTTCGTCGAGGCCGCCTTCCGGCTGGTGATCGATCGTCGTCTCGGTGCGCACGATGCCGCTGGTGCTCTTCGAGAACACGTCGTTCTTGCCAAGCGCGGGCTCGATGCGGCCGTCGCGCTCGACGCCGGCGATCAGGTTCGCCGCCTGCGTGCGGTTGATTTCCTTCGCGAGCAGCATCGGCCACATGTTGCGTTCGCCCTGCTGCGCGGAGCCGATCGTCACCGTGGTCTTCATCGACGGCACTTCGCCGCCCGACTTGAACACGCGGTTCGTGACCTTGTCGCCAGTCTTCAGGTCCATCGTCGGCGCGATGCTGCCGACGTTCGACCAGTTCGGCTTGCCCGGATCGGTCGGGCCGCCGGCGTCGGTGATGTTCAGGTCGGCCACGTTATAGAACATGCCGGCCGTATCGCCGACGTGCCACGTCGTCAGCATCACGTGATGGCCCTTCTTGTCCGACGGGATCGTGCAGCCGTGCGGGCCGATCTCGTCGGCTTTTTTCATCCCGCCGTCGATCGTGCAGAACGGCGCCAGGTCGAACTGCTCGCGCGTGAGCTTCGCGTTCGGATTCCAGCCCTGCTTCGTCAGGTAGTACTTGAATTCCTTCGTCACGTGCGGCGCGGTGAACGTCCACTTGAACTTCTGCGCGCCCGGCTTGATGTCGGTGATCTTCCAGCGATCGACCGACTGCTCGTTGAGCTCGCTGAACTGCGTCACGCCGCCGCTCGCGATCTCGCCGTCCGGCGCGCCGGCTGCCGGGAAACCCTGCTTGCCTTCGATGCTTTGCGGTTCGTAGGTGACCGAACCGCAGTTGAAGTTTTCGACCTTGCCCGCCTTCGAACTGCACAGCAGGCCGCGCGACGGCGGCTCCGACAGGTAGCCGTGGGCAAACGCGGCTTGCGCGAAGAACATCGACGCGCAGGCTACGAGCGGCGACAGGGTAAAGAGGGTCTTTTTGGCTGATCGGGTTCTCATCTGATTCCGTTGGGTTGAGCGTTGAATGGAGTTGCCTCGTTAAGCGAATCGCGAACGATCCGCCGGAATGTGCGTGACGTATGTCCTGCTGACGAAACGCTGGGTGCAGTATCGTCAGGCGCCGCGCTTCGGCGTACCTTCCTGAACGATCTCTCAAAGAATCGTCGCCCCCAGCCCGCCCGCTTTTAGATTGCGTTGAGAATCGTTGCCGCCATGCCGCCCTCGAAAAAGAATGTGCTCGCTTTCCCGCACTTTTTTTCAACACCCGGATGGATGGTTATCAAATTGAAATCGCATAAACGCACTCCCGACATCGTGATCCGCCGCCGCTCCCTGCGTCGTGCGCACGTTGCCTATGCCGCGCTCGCCGCGGCCAGCGCGCTGAGCTTCGCGAACGCCGCGCTGGCCGCGCCCGGCAAGCCCAGCCTGAAGCAGTACGAAATCACGTCGCAGCCGCACGGCTTCGTCGAGATCGACATGCAGAAGGCCGGCGTCGCGCCGTACAAGGACATCGTCAAGCTGAACAAGAAGGTCGACGTGCCGCTACCGTTCGACATCTGGAGCAACGGCACCGCGGTGAAGGCGGTCGCGGTGGTCAACGGTGTCGTCGATCCGGCGTCCGAGGTCCGGATGACGCCCGGCGGCACGCAAAGCGGCCAGGTCGTCGCGAACGTGAAGACGCCCGGCGTAAAGAAGATGCAGGTTCGCGTGATCGACGCCAACGGCGCCTCGACCGACAGCGCGCCGCTCGACGTGGTCGTGTTCGACACGATTCCCGAACTGGCGGACGACCTGCCGAACAACGCGAGCAAGACCCACAAGCCGTATGCGAACACGTCCGGCTCGGTGGTCGGCACCTACTTCGCGACCTGGTCGATCTACGATCGCAAGTTCAACGTCGACAACGTGCCGGTCGAGAACCTCACGCACATGCTGTACGGCTTCATCCCGATCTGCGGCGGCGCGGACGTGAACGCGTCGCTCGCGAAGGACCTGCCGGGCTCGTTCAACACGCTGATGCAAAGCTGCAAGGGCCTGCCCGACTACAGCGTCGCGATCCACGACACGTACGGCGAAATGGCCAAGGCGCTGCCGGGCCAGACCGCGAATTCGAAGCTCAAGGGCGTGCTCGGCCAGATGATGGCCGCGAAGAAGCGCAACCCGAACCTGAAGATCCTGCCGTCGATCGGCGGCTGGACGCTATCCGACCCGTTCTTCCAGATGCACGATCCGGCGAAGCGCAAGGTGTTCGTCGATTCGACCGAACAACTGCTGCGCACGTGGAAGTTCTTCGACGGCGTCGACATCGACTGGGAATTCCCCGGCGGCAAGGGCGTGAATCCGTCGCTCGGCGATCCGGTGAAGGACGGCCCGCTGTATGTGACGCTGATGAAGGAACTGCGGCAGATGCTCGACAAGCTGTCGCAGGAAACCGGCAAGACCTACGAGCTGACGTCGGCGATCGGCGCGGGCAAGGACAAGATCGACGTGGTGAACTACAAGGAAGCCACGAAGTACATGGACTACATCTTCGACATGACGTACGACTTCTACGGTGCGTTCAGTCTGACGGAGCTGGGCCATCAAACCGCGCTGTACGCACCGGACTGGAAGCCCGACACCGCGTACACGACGCACAACTCGATCAAGGCGCTGCTCGCGCAGGGCGTCGATCCGAAGAAGCTCGTGGTCGGCGCGGCGGCGTATGCGCGCGGCTGGAACGGCGTGCACGGCTATGCCGACGGCAATCCGTTCACCGGCACGGCGACGGGCCCGCACAAGGGCCAGTGGGAGCCGGGCATCCTCGACTACAAGAAGCTCAAGGCGGAGATGATCGGGCCCAACAACGCCGGCATCAACGGCTACGAATACCACTACGACCAGACGGCCGAAGCGCCGTACGTGTTCAACAAGAGCACCGGCGAACTCCTCACGTTCGACGACGAGCGTTCGGTCCTCGCCAAGGGCGACTACGTGCGTGCGCATCAGTTGGGCGGCCTGTTCTCGTGGGAAATCGACGCGGACAACGGCGACATCCTGAACGCGATGCACAAGGGCCTCGGCCACGGCGACGAAGGCGGCGGCGGTGCCGAAAACCATCCGCCGGTCGCGAACGCAGGCGCCGACATGACGGTGACCGGGCCGCAGACGGTGACGCTCGATGCGTCGAAGTCGCGCGACCCCGACGGCGACAAGCTGAGCTTCAAGTGGGAACAGGTCGGCGGCGATCCGCTGAAGCTCGTCAATGCGACGAGCGCGACCGCGAGCGTCGACGTGCCGTCGGTCAAACAGGACACGAAGTACACGTTCCGCGTGACGGTCACCGATCCGGCCGGGCTGAAGGATACGGCGCAGGTGGTCGTGACCGCGCAGGCGGACGCGACGGTCGAGCCGCCGCCCGCCGAGAACCGTCCGCCGGTCGCGCACCTCGGCGGCCCGGCAACGGCTGAAGCCGGCCAGGCCGTGACGCTGTCGGCCGCGAAGTCGACCGACCCGGACGGCGACAAGCTGAGCTTCAAGTGGAACGTCCCGACCGGCATCAACGCAACGCCGAGCGGCGCGACGTTGAACTTCTCCGCGCCCGAACTCGCGAAGGACCAGTCGTTCACGTTCTCGGTCACCGTCAGCGACGGCAAGCTGTCGAGCAGCGCCAAACATACGGTCCTCGTGAAGGCGAAGGATGCGGGTGGCGGTAACGGCGGTGGCGAAGGCGGCGGCAATGGCGGCGGCGAGTACCCGGCATACAAGGCCGGTACGCAATACAACGCTGGCGACATCGTGTCGAACCTCGGCAAGCTGTACCAGTGCAAGCCGTTCCCGTACAGCGGCTGGTGCTCCGGCGCGCCGGCGGCATACGAACCGGGCAAGGGCTTCGCGTGGAACGACGCGTGGACGCTCCATGGTGACGGCGGCAACGGCGGCGGCGAAGGCGGAGGCGAAGGCGGCGGCAACGGTGGCGGCGAAGGCGGAGGCGAAGGCGGCGGCAACGGCGGCGGCGACCACCCGCAGTACAAGGAAGGGACGAAGTACAACGCCGGCGACGTCGTCTCCAACAACGGCAAGCTGTACCGCTGCAAGCCGTTCCCGTACACCAACTGGTGCTCGATGGCGGCCTGGGCTTACGAGCCGGGCAAGGGCACCGCATGGGACCAGGCGTGGGAGGAACACAAGGAGTAAGACCGACGACGTGCCAGGTCCGGCCGGCCGCGCCATCGCGGCGCCCCGGCCGATGTGAAACCCGCGTCCAACGACGCACAACGGCAAATGCCTGAATCGCCCCCGCCTCGTGCGGGGGCGTTTTCGTTTCGGGACCGGGCGATGCGCGGCCGTTTCAGGCGTCGGTCTCCCGTGTCGGCTTCCGGCGCTTGCCGTGCCGCCGCGCGTGCATCCGTACGCCGCAGGATCAGCCTGCAAACGCGCCGGATGGTGCGCGCGATGGCCGACAGGGCCGGGCCGCCGGATCGTCATCGCCTGGCGGCATTCGCGGCCTCGCCGTCGTGCGGTAAGCGGTAGGCGGTACGACAGCAAGACGCACGCAACCCTTTCACGCTTCCTTCCGCCCGAGCCGGGCACACGTGACGTCATTCGACACGCTGTCCGGGCCTCGGTATTCGTCGTCGTGACGAATGCCCCGCCGAAACGCAAAAAGGCCGGACCCGCGCGGCACGGGATCCGGCCTTTCATCGATCGGGTTTCAATCCTCGCCCGGCTTCGGCAAAGCGCACGCCCGCGCTGCCGTTCCGGTACCCGGCGGTTACGCGTCTTCGAGCATTTGCGCTGCGGTTCTCGGCAAGCGTACGGTAAAGCGGCTGCCCTGCCCCGGCGCCGACGTCACCTCGACCGATCCCCCGTGGCGCTCGATCACTGCCTTCACGAACGGCAGCCCGAGGCCGACACCGCCACTTGCGTCGCGATACATGCCGTCGACCTGAAAGAACGGTTCGAACAGCCGCGGCATCGCGTCGGCCGGAATGCCGATCCCCTGGTCCTGCACCGCGACCGAAACCTGCCGGTCGTCGGCATCGATCCACACGTCGACCACCGTGTCCTCGGCCGAGTACTTGATCGCGTTGTCGAGCAGATTGGTCAACGCGCGCAGCAGCATGTCGCGATTGCCGAGGACGAACGCGTCGTCACCCTCGTAATGCGGGCCCTCGACGCGGATGCGCTTCCCGTTCGCGCTGTGCCAGACATGATCGACCGCTTCCGTCGCGAGGTCGCTCGCCGACATCGGCACGTAGGCATGCGTGTCAAGGTGCTCGGCGCGCGACAACTGCGTGAAATCCTGGGCGACGCGCAGGCTGTAGTCGACGAGCTTGTGCAGGTCGGCCAGGAAACCCTCGTCGCTCGCGCCATCGGCCTGGTTGCGCTCCTCGAGCAGCGAGAGCACCGTCGACAGCGGGTTGCGCAGATCGTGCGCCATGTGCCGCAGCGTCCGCCGGTCGCTTTCGACCGCGGCCTTGATGTTGTGGATATCGACGAGGCAGATCATGCTCGCGGTCGAACTGTGCCGTTCGCCATCGCCGAACGGCGTCACCATCACCATCTGCGTGCGCCCGTTCAGCGCCAGCTCGGCCGAATGGATCTTGCCGCTCGCCTTCGCGGTCAGCACTTCGTCGCGCACGATCGACAGCACGCGCCGTACCGCCGCGTCGCCGTCGGCGTCGAGCGCCGCCAGCATCGCGCGGCCGCGTGCGTTGCACATCAGCATCTCGCCACGCTGTTCGACGAAGATCGGATACGGCAGCGTCTCGATCATGTCGACATACGCCGTCCGCCATTCGCGAATGCGCTGCATCGCGAGGTCGACTTCATCCGTCGTCGGCAGCCCGCTGTCCGCGCCGGCCGCGGGCGGCAAGCCGACGAACGCGTGCTGGCCGGCCAGCCCGCGCAGCATCCCGTATTCGCTCAGCAGGAACGCCCGCAGGCTGCCGGCGCGCCGCCAGCCGCATATCGCGAAAATCAATACGCACACGGCAAGCAACGGTCCGATCGGCGTCCAGTACGACCCATGTACGAGCAGCAGCATTTCGGCGGCGACGAACGCGGCCAGCCACCCGATCGCGAATGCATACATGCGCCAGCCCGGCACCAGCAGGCAGATCAGCAGCATCCCCGTCGCGACCGCGATGCTGACGGCGATCTGGATCGCGATCGGCTCGCGCCACAGGATCTGGCCGTCGACCAGCGCCTGCGTCACCAGCGCATCCACCTCGACGCGACGCAGCCGTCCGCCCGCCGACGTCGACAGGTCGTAGACGCCGGAGAGATCGGACATCGCGTCGCCGACGAAGACGATGCGGCCGCGCCACGCCGACTCGGGGATCCGCCCCTTCAGCACATCGACGTACGAATAGCGGTCGAGATCGAAGCGCGCCGGCAGGAGCAACGCGAGCGAGCTCGCTTCGACATGGCCCATCCTGGACACGTGATCCTGCACGTGAAGGCGCACGTCGCCGGCCGGCAGCGACCTCCCCGCGACACGAATCGCCTCCAGCGCGACATGCGACAGTTCGCGGTCCGAATCGCCGGCCCGGACGTACGGCACGATGCCCTGCACCAGATGGTCGCTGCCGAGCACGACGCTGCGCTGGCCGACGGCCGCCGCCGCGCCGCGCAACCGCGGCGCGGGCAGCAGCACGGTGTCGGCGCGCGTGCCCTCCGGCGACACGTGGGCGGGCAGCACGACGCGCCCGTGCCGGGCCAGCGCAGCCGCGAGCGCGTCGTCGCCGCGCGCCGGGCCGAACATCGTCATGTCGAGCACGACGCTCGATGCGCCGCCCAGACGATCGAGCACTTGCGCATAGGCGGCTCGCGTATAACTTGCATCGCCCCCCAGTTCGGCGACCGTCTTCTTGTCGATCGAGATGACGACGACATCGTCGCGCGCGCCGTAATCGACGCCGGTCGTGACCAGATTCCAGTACAGACGGTCGAGCGGAGACAGCAAGGTCTCGGCCGCCGGCGTACAGCTGAGCACCGCCAGCAATGCAACGCCGGCCGACAGCGGCCAGACGGCGGGCCGCACGGACGTCGCGATTCTCCAGACTCGATTGAGCCAGTCAGGCATGGGATGGCATTCCGCGTTATTGTTTTATTTGCCCGAGTTCGATGGTGCGCATTTCCTGAATTGTCTTGCGGCGGATCGTCCGCATTCTTCGTCGCACTGGCGATCCCGCCGCGCGACTACCGCGCAGGCGGGCTCGGGTTCCTCAACACACAACCGCGCCGCATTCGGCTGCCGGTTACCAGACCGACATGTTGCTCGAATCGCTTTGATTTTTTTCAAGTTCCAGATTCAATTATCTCTTGTCCCATAGGATTTATCCGCACTTTAGTACTTGTCTTATCCCTCGAAATCAAGCGTGCTGCCCACGACGAGGACGGACGGCAACGCTCCGCCGTTGTCTGCGCAACGGGACGACGGGTCGCGGGCCGGTTCGCGTCGATACAGGGCCATCGCGCCGCAGTTTCGTCGTGCAACGGCGCGGTCCGATCCGTCGAGGTGCCGGCGGCTATCGAGCGCGAACGAATATTTTTGGTGGGTTCCAGTGGAATTGTGTTGACAGCCACTTCGGACCCGCTATAATTTCGGTCTTTCGCATCGCAGCAAGCGAAACGTGCCCAGGTGGCGGAATTGGTAGACGCACTAGGTTCAGGTCCTAGCGGTGGCAACATCGTGGAGGTTCGAGTCCTCTCCTGGGCACCATCTGTATTTAAAAAGGTCGGCTTTCAGCCGGCCTTTTTCATTTCGGCACTTCCATCGCGACTGCCCGTCTTCGCCCCTTATGTCGGCCGCTCCGATCGATAGCAGAATTTATCGGTTATCAATCCCCCTCCCCGTTGTTACGTTAGCCGCCTCGCTTTCAACGCATCCAACGAGGAGTCCCCTTCATGACGTCGATGAACCGCCGCACATTCGCACGCGCGATGCTGGCCGCGGGCCTCACGGCCGCCGGTGTCCGCGCGCACGCCGAGAACGCGCCGGCCGCACTGCGCATCGGTTACCAGAAGTCGTCGACGCTGATCACGCTGCTCAAGACGCGCGGCACGCTCGAGCAGGCGCTGACGCCGCTCGGCGTGACCGTGTCATGGCATGAATTCGCGAGCGGATTGCCGCTGACCGAAGCGCTCAACGTCGGCGCCGTCGACTTCAGCGCCGATGTGGCCGATACGGTCCCGGTCTTCGCGCAGGCCGCGCATGCGCGTTTCGTGTATGTCGCGCAGGAGGCGCCTTCGCCGAAGGCGCAGGCGATCGTCGTCAAGCAGGACAGCGCGCTGCGCACGCTCGCCGATCTCAAGGGCCGGCGTATCGCGGTCACGAAGGCAGCCGGCAGCCACTACCTGCTGCTCGCCGCGCTCGCCCGCGCGAAGCTCGCGCCCGCCGATGTGGCGATCCATTACCTGACGCCCGCGGACGGCCGCGCCGCATTCGAGCGCGGCAGCGTGGACGCATGGATCACGTGGGACCCCTATGTCGCGTCGGTCGACCGGAATCCCGACGTGCGGATCCTGGCCGACGGCAGCGGACTCGCGTCGTACCAGCGCTACTACCTCGCATCGAGCAGCTTTGCCGCCGCGCGCCCCGACGTCGTCCAGATTCTGTTCGACCAATTGTCCCAGGCCGGCGCGTGGCTGCGCGACCATCCGCAGGACGCCGCGAACACGCTCGCGCCGATCTGGGGGCTCGATGCTGCGACGATCGCGCGGGCGAATGCGCGACGCAGCTACCTCGTCCGCGCGGTGGCCGCGCAAAACTTCGGCGAACAACAGAAGATCGCCGATACGTTCCTGGCGGCCGGACTGCTGCCCGCCCGCGTCGATACCAGCCAGGCGGAGCGCTGGAATTTCACCGCGAAGCGCGCGGAACCGATCGGCGCGTGACGATCGCGCCACGCCACGCGCGCATTATTTTTATCGCTCCGGATGAAATTGTGTTGACAGACTCCGTCAGCACGCTAAAATAGCGGTCTTCGCATCGCAGCAAGCGAAACGTGCCCAGGTGGCGGAATTGGTAGACGCACTAGGTTCAGGTCCTAGCGGTGGCAACATCGTGGAGGTTCGAGTCCTCTCCTGGGCACCATCTGTTTTCTAAAAAGGTCGGCTTCTAGCCGGCCTTTTTTCATTTCAAGCCCAGGAAACAAAGCGCCTGTGCGCCTTGCGCGAGGGCTCGAAAGGCTGCGCTTGCAAGCGCAGCCGGCTGGCGTCGTGATTACACCGTCCCGGTGACGCGCACGACATGCTGAATCCCGTCCCTCGCCATCTTCGCGTACGGACAAATCGCCTCCGTCTCCGCGACCAGCTCGCGCGCGGCAGTTGCGCCGACGCCCGGCATGCCGACCTCGAGATCGAGCGCGATCGCAAACAGGCCATCCACCGGATCGCGCTGAAACGTTGCGCTGGCCGTGATCGCGAGATCGGGCGGCAAGCGCACCCGGCGCCGCATCGCCACCAGCGTCAACGCGCCGTGAAAGCATGCCGCGAAGCCGGCCGCGAACAACTGCTCCGGATTCGTACCGCCACCCACTCCGCCCAATTCGACCGGCAGGCGCAACGACACATCGAGTTCGCCGGTTGTCGAACGCGCGTGGCCGGACGAACGTCCGTGGGCCGCTTCGCCGCCGGTGACCGTCACCGTCGTCGTGTAAAGCGGCAGCGGTTCGCTGCCGGTATAAGGATCGAGCAGCGATACCGACGGCCGCGTCGTACGATGCATGGCGTTTCTCCCGAGTGCAGACGCCGGACGGCTCCCGCCGCCCCGCGTCCAGTAAACGATGAACGACCGACGCTGCCGGCCCCGCATCACGCGGCGCCCGCAGACATCGCCCTCTTCCGGCTGTGCTTTCGCATGCAGCCGAGCCGGCAATCGTGACGCGCGGCCGGCAGCAAATCCATCAGACGAATTCGAAATTCCCGGCCCCGAAACGAGCCGCGGACGCCCGAGCCACGCTGCCGTTCCCGGATACGACCGGGATTTCCCTAGGCTGACAGACCGCCGTTCGCGCGGTTAAATAAATCAACGTGATTTATTTAATGCGCCGCCGAGCGGTGCGACATGGAAGGAGACGCCATGAGAAGCCCGCACTTCGGCCAGGGAAGCAATTCGGCCAACGTGCGCCGTTACAACGAGCGCCTGCTGCTGAAGACGCTGCGCCGTGCGGGCAGTGCATCGAAGGCCGATCTCGCCCGTCTCGCGAGCATGACGGGGACGGCGGTCGGCAGCATCATCGCGTCGCTCGCCGACGCGAAGCTGATCGAATTCGCGGGCCGCACCGAAGGCCAGCGCGGCCAGCCGGCGTCGCTGATCCGCCTCGATCCGCGCGGCGCGTTCGGCATCGGCGTCCATCTCGACCGGATGCGCATCGAGACGGCGCTCGTCAATTTCGCGGGCGACGTGCTCGGCCGCCGCTCGCACGACACGCTGCTTCCCCCGCCCGCCGACGTGCTCGAGATCGTGCGTCACGACATCGACGCGATGCAGGCCCTGCTCCCCGACCATGAACGCGCGCGCCTGACCGGCGTCGGCGTCGCGCAGCCGTACAACCTCGGCGCGTGGATGCGCGAGCTCGGCCTCGCGCCCGACACGTTCCGCGCGTGGGAAGACGTCGATTTCGCGGCCGACCTCGGCCGCACGCTGTCGCTGCCCGTATTCGGCGAAAACGACGGCAACGCGGCCGCGATCGCCGAACTGTTCTACGGGTACGGCCGGCAGTGCGACGACTTCGTCTACCTGTTCATCGGGCCGGCGATCGGCGGCGGCATCGCGATCGACGGCGACTGCCTGCGCGGCGTGACCGGCAATGCCGGCGACATCGCGGTGATTCCGGTGCCGCCGAGCCGGCTGGCCTCCGCGCCGCCGCCGCGCGGCCCGTGGGACATCCTGCTCGCACGCGCCTCGCTGCATGCGCTCGTGCGCCACCTGCGCCATCACGGCGAGACGGTCGAGAACCGCGCCGATCTCGAAGCCTGCATCGCCCGCGGCCTGCCGGCCGTCGACGAATGGATCGACGATTGCGTCGACGCGCTTGCGCCGGCGTTGCGCGCGGTGCTGTGCGTGATCGACGCGCCGGTGGTCGTGATCGACGCCGACACCGACGCGGGCCTGCTCGACGCGCTCACGTCCCGCCTGCGCGCGGCGCTCGTGGCCACCGCGCCCGAGGCGCGCGGCACGCCGGTCCTCGTGCGCGGCACGTTCGGCGCCGATGCCGGCGCGATCGGCGCCGCCACGCTGCCTATGTTTTTCAACTTCTCCCCGCGGGCCGGCATCCTCAAGGGCGCCCGCACCGATTCGCAGGAGGTCCACCATGTCGCGTTCTGAGTCGCCCCGCCCGCTGCTCGAGATGCGCGGAATCAGCAAGACGTTCCCGGCCGTGCGCGCGCTCGACAACGTCAGCCTCACCGTCTATCCGGGCGAGATCCACTCGCTGATGGGCGAGAACGGCGCGGGCAAATCGACGCTGATGAAGATCCTGTCGGGCGCCTATCGCGCCGACGCCGGCGGCGAGATCCTGATCGACGGCCAACGCGTCGACATCGACGGCCCGCTCGCCGCGCGCGATGCCGGCGTCGCGGTGATCTACCAGGAGCTGTGCCTGTCGCCGAACCTGACCGTCGCGGAAAACATCTACGTCGGCCGCGAACTGCGCCGCGGCAACCGGCGCTGGGGCACGATCGATCGCGCGGCGATGGCGCGCGGCTGCCAGGACGTGCTCGCGCGCCTGGGCGCCCCGTTCGGGCCCGACACGCTCGTCGACACGCTGTCGATCGCCGAACAGCAGCTCGTCGAAATCGCGCGCGCCGTGCACACCCACGCCCGCATCCTCGTGATGGACGAGCCGACCACGCCGCTGTCGTCGCGCGAAACCGAACACCTGTTCCGCCTGATCCGCCAGTTGCGCGAGGAAGGCCTCGCGATCATCTACATCAGCCACCGGATGGCGGAGATCTACGAGCTGTCCGATCGCGTGTCGGTGCTGCGCGACGGCACGTACGTCGGCACGCTCGAACGCGAGGCGCTGTCGGCCGAGCGGCTCGTCGCGATGATGGTCGGCCGCGACATCTCCGGTTTCTACAAGAAGGAACACGCGCCGTACGACCCCGGCCACCTGCTGCTGTCGGTCCGCGACATCGCCGACGGCGCGCGCGTGCGCGGCTGCAGCCTCGACCTGCACGCGGGCGAAGTGCTCGGCATCGCGGGCCTCGTCGGCGCGGGCCGCACCGAGCTCGCGCGGCTGATCTTCGGGGCCGAGCCGCGCGTGCGCGGCGACGTGAAGCTGGGCGAGCGCACGTTCGGCGCACACTCGCCGCGCGACGCGATCGACGCGGGCCTCGTCTACCTGACGGAAGACCGCAAGCGCCAGGGCCTGTTCCTCGACATGAGCGTGCGCGACAACATCAACATCTCGGTATGCAACCGCGATGCGCGGCTCGGCGCGCTCGACCTCGCCCGCGGCGCCGAACGCGCCCGCGACGCGATTGCATCGCTGTCGATCCGCGTCCCGCACGCGAACGTCAACGTCGGCGCGCTGTCGGGCGGCAACCAGCAGAAAGTGCTGCTGTCGCGCCTGCTCGAGACGAAGCCGCGCGTGCTGATCCTCGACGAACCGACGCGCGGCGTCGACATCGGCGCGAAATCCGAGATCTACCGGATCATCAACGAACTGGCCCGTGCCGGCGTGGGCGTGATCGTGATCTCGAGCGAACTGCCGGAAATCATCGGCGTCGCCGACCGCGTGCTCGTGATGCGCGAAGGCGAGATCGCGGGCGAACTCGGCGGGCACACGCATACGCCGATCACGCAGGAAGCGATCATCGCGCTCGCCACCGGCTCGCAGGCCGAACTGGCCGACGCGCACTGACACGGCCCCTTCATTTCCCTCTTCATTCAAGGTACCGAAATGATCAACCCGACCAAGCAGCGGAACCTCGCTTCCGCGACCGCCCATCCGGTCACCAACCGCACGCCCCTGATGCGCGGCGCCGATCATCGCGCCCGCATGCAATCGCTGATCCGTACGGCCGGCATGCTGCCGGTGCTGCTGGTCCTGTGCGTCGGCTTCGGCTTCCTGACCGACGGTTTCTTCACGCTGCAGAACCTGTCGATCGTCACGCAGCAGGCGTCGATCAACATCGTGCTCGCCGCCGGCATGACCTTCGTGATCCTGACGGGCGGCATCGACCTGTCGGTCGGCTCGGTGCTCGCCGCCGCGGCCGTCGCGGCGCTGATCGCGTCGACCATTCCCGGCTGGGGCTGGCTCGGCGTGCCGTTCGCGCTCGTCGTCGGCCTCGTGTTCGGCGCGATCAACGGCGGACTGATCTCGTTCCTGCGCCTGCCGCCGTTCATCGTCACGCTCGGCGCGATGACGGCCGTGCGCGGCGTCGCGCGGCTGATCGGCAACGACACGACCGTGTTCAACCCGCAACTGCCGTTCGCATTCATCGGCAACGGCTCGATCCTCGGTGTGCCGTGGCTCGTCGTGATCGCGTGCGCGGTGATCGCGATCTCGTGGTTCATCCTGCGCCGCACGGTGCTCGGGATGCGGATCTACTCGGTCGGCGGCAACCCGGAAGCCGCACGCCTGTCCGGCATCAACGTGCGGGCGATCCAGCTGTTCGTGTATGCGGCGTCGGGCCTGCTCGCCGGCCTCGGCGCGGTGATGTCGGCCGCGCGCCTGTATGCGGCCAACGGCCTGCAGCTCGGCCAGTCGTACGAGCTCGACGCGATCGCCGCGGTGATCCTCGGCGGCACGAGCTTCGTCGGCGGCGTCGGCTCGATCGTCGGCACGCTGATCGGCGCGCTGATCATCGCGGTGCTGACCAACGGCCTCGTGCTGCTCGGCGTGTCCGACATCTGGCAGTACATCATCAAGGGGCTCGTGATCATCGGCGCGGTCGCGCTCGACCGCTACCGCCAGCGCGACTCGGCCCGTACCTGATACCCGTCTCTTACCATTCAACCATCAAGGTGCAGGCAGGTCCTCCTGCGCCCGTTCGCCAACAGACCTCTCGGAGACACAACGACATGTTCAAGCACACCGCCGCCCTGACCGCCGTCGCCTGCGCACTTGCCTTCAGCGCCGCCGCCCATGCAGCCGACAAGCCGCTGAAATCGATCGGCGTCACGGTCGGCTCGCTCGGCAACCCGTACTTCGTCACGATCGTGAAAGGCGCCGAAGCGCGCGCGAAGCAGCTCAACCCGAATGCGAAGGTCACGGCCGTCTCGGCCGACTACGACCTGAACAAGCAGTTCACGCAGATCGACAACTTCATCTCCGCGCACGTCGACATGATCCTGCTCAACGCGACCGATCCGAAGGCGATCGAGCCGGCGGTGAAGAAGGCGCAGGCAGCCGGCATCACGGTCGTCGCGGTGGACGTCGCGGCGGCCGGCGCGAATGCGACCGTGCAGACCAACAACGTGAAGGCCGGCGAACTCGCGTGCGACTACCTCGCGAAGAAGCTGAACGGCAAGGGCAACGTGATCATCGAGAACGGCCCGCAGGTGTCGGCCGTGATCGATCGCGTGAACGGCTGCAAGGCCGTGCTCGCGAAAAACGCCGGCATCAAGCTGCTGTCGAGCGACCAGGACGGCAAGGGCTCGCGCGAAGGCGGGATGAATGCGATGCAGGGCTACCTGACGCGCTTTCCGAAGCTCGACGGCGTGTTCGCGATCAACGACCCGCAGGCGATCGGCACCGATCTCGCGGCGAAACAGCTGAACCGTCCGAACATCGTGATCACGTCGGTCGACGGCGCGCCCGACATCGAGGTCGCACTCAAGTCGAATACGCTCGTGCAGGCGTCGTCGAGCCAGGATCCGTGGGCGATGGCGCAGCAGGCCGTCAACGTCGGCTACGGGATCATGAACGGCCAGAAGCCGGCCAACCCGATGATCCTGATCGAGCCGACGCTCGTCACGCGCGACAACGTGAAGACCTACAAGGGCTGGAGCGCCCCACGCTGATCGCGGCGAGCGCGCCGCCCGCCCGCGACGCCGGGCGGTGGCGGGCCGCGTCGCCGCGCGCGACGGCCCGTACTGCCCGACCGTTCAGATTCAGATCAACCGCCGTACGGCCGCGCGCGACGCCGCGGCACAAGGTTTCAACATGACGACGACGTTTCCCCGCCTGATCGTGTTCGGCGAAGCGCTGACCGATTTCATCCGCGACGACGCAAACCACTGGCACAGCATCGCCGGCGGCTCGTGCTGGAACGTCGCGCGCGTCGGCGCGCGACTCGGCGTGCCGACGGCCTTCGCCGGCACGGTCAGCCGCGACACCTTCGGCGACGAGCTGATGCGCAAGAGCGCCGACGCGGGGCTCGACATGCGCTTCATCCGGCAGGTCGACCGCGCGCCGCTGCTCGCGATGGTCGTATCGAAGCAGCCGCCCGACTATTTCTTCATCGGCGAAAACAGCGCCGATCTCGCGTTCGATCCGGCCGACTTGCCGGCCGGCGCGTTCGACGCGGCCGACATCGTGCACGTCGGCTCGCTCGGCGTCGTGCGCGAGCCGCTCGCGTCGCGCCTGATCGCGCTCGCGCAGGCCGCGCGCGCGGCCGGCAAGCGCATCTCGTTCGATCCGAACTTCCGCGCGCCGATGGCCGCACCGTCGTATCGCGACACGCTGCGCCGGTTGACCGCGCTCGCCGACTGGATCAAGGTATCCGACGAGGATTTGCGCGGGCTGTTTCCGGAACTCGACGAAGCAGCCGCGCTCGCGCAACTGCGCACGTGGGCGCCCGACGCGACGATGCTCGTCACGCGCGGCGCGGCCGGCATGCAACTGCTGCATCGCGATACCGTGCTGTTCCAGCCTGCGTTCCCGACTGAAGTCGCCGATACGGTCGGCTGCGGCGATGCGAGCATCGGCGGCTGGCTCGCGAGCCAGCTTGCGCGGCCCGATGCGTCGGCCGCCGAGCATCTGCGCCACGCGGCCGCGTGCGCGGCCGTGGCGTGTGAACATGCGGGCGCCTATGCGCCGACGGCCGCGGAAGTGGCCGACATGATCGAGCGCACCGCCGCCGGCGCCGCGCTTTCGCCATAGACGGCGCCGACGCGCCGCGCCGTCACGCGGCGCTCGTGCCTTCGCGGCCGCCGCTGCCGTTCGGCGGCCTGCCCGCCTGCAACAGTTGCAGGCTCTCGTCGACGCTCAGCTCCGACATCACGTCGGCGTGCAGCGTACCGTCCGCCGCGCGGCGCAGCGCATGCAGTGCGTGCACCTTGAGTCGCACGAGCGCGAGCCGCAGCCCGCGCGCCGCGCATTCGGCCGCGAACGTGCGCAACGATTCGATCGTCGTGCCGTCGACATCCGGCGTTTCCTCGAGACTCACCATCACGGTATGCGTGTCCGGCGCGGTCTTCAGCAGCGCCCGCACGCGATTGAGCATTCGGTCCGCGTTCGCGAAGAACAGCTGCGCCTCGGGCCGCACGATCAGCACGCCCGGCACCGATTTCGCCTCGGCATGGCTCGCGACGTCGACGAAATCGTGGCTGTCGCGCAGCCGGCCGAGCACGCTGACGTTCGGCTCGGACAGCTTGCGCAGCGTCAGCAGCAGGCTCACGCCGATGGCCGCGAGCAGCCCGTGCAGCACGCCGAGCACGAGCACCGCGAGCAGCGCCGCGATCACGACGAGCCGGTCGCGATGCCACGCCCAGTACGGCCGGAACACGGACGGATGCAGCGAATGGCTGACCGCGAAGATCACGATCGCCGCGAGCACCGGCTCGGGCGTGCGCGCGAGCTGCGGCAGCAGCAGCCAGACGATCAGCGCGACCACGCCGGCTGCCCACAGGCCGGCCACGCGCGACTGCGCACCGGCCGCCTCGTTCGCCGACGTCGCCGAATAGCCGGCACCGACCGGCATCCCGTGCAGCAGGCCCGACACGAGGTTCGCGCAGCCGAGCGCGACGAGGTCGCGGTTCGGCGATACGGTATCGCCGTGCTTCAGCGCGAAATTGCGGATCGATCCGTACGATTCCGCGTACAGGATCAGCATCAGCGCGAATGCGAGCTCGACCGTCTGCATCCACGCATTGCGATCGAGATGCGGCAAGCCGAATTCGAGGTGCCGGAAGTCGATATGGCCGACGATCGCCATGCCGTACCGCTGCCAGTCGACCGCATAACTCGCCGCGATCGACAGCACGATCACGACGAGCGTCGCGGGCACGCGCGAGCGGCGCCCGAGCACGAACAGTAGCGCGAGCGCGGTCGCGCCGAGCACGACGCTCGCGAGATTCGCGTGCGGCGCGCCGGCGAGCAGGTCGAGCGCGACGTGCGGCGCGTCGCTGTGCTGCACGGCAATCGCGAGAATCTTCGGCAGCTGCTTGATAACGATCGTCAGCGCGAGACCGAACGTGAAGCCGCGCAGCACAGGCCGCGCGACGAAATCCGACATGCCGCCGAGCCGCGCGACGCCGGCCAGGATGAACAGCGCGCCCGTCATCGCGACGAGCGCCGCCGCCAGCGCGAGCTGCGCGGCCAGCGCCATCCCCGATTCGGCGAGCACGGTCGCGGCGAGCACCGCGGCCGACGACGACGTCGACGACACGATCGCGAAGCGGCTGCTGCCCGTCAGCGCATAGACGACGAGCCCCGACAGCAGCGCGATCAGGCCGGCCTGCGGCGGCAGATTGGCGAGCCCCGCATACGCGACCGCCTCGGGAATCAGCAGGCCGGCAATCGACAGGCCGGCGAGCGCATCGAGGCCGACGCGCCGCGTGCGCGGCGCGGGCGGCGCGTCGAGCGTCGCGAAATGGTCCGGATGTTGCGGGCCGGCGTCGGGGCGGATCGGGGCGATCGTCATGAGGCGGTGCGCGCCGTGCGCCGGTCAGGGTTTGACGGCAATCACGCCCGACCAGCCGGGCAGATAGCGCGCATCCTGCTCGTGCGCGCGATGCAGCGCGACGTCGAGCGCCTTCGCGAAGTTCTTGCGGATCTGGTCGAGCGTCACGTGCTGGCGCAGATAGTCGGCCCACAGGAATTCGCTGAACGGCGTCGCGTCCTTCGCATAGCCGCCCGCCGTGCGCAGCTCGCCGGCGAGGCTGCGGTACGGATCGTCCTCGAGGCCCGTCAGCGCCTTCGGCAAATGCGCATAGTCGCGCCGCGAGCCGTCCGGGCCGAACGGATGCACCCACTGGTTGTGTTCCATCATCCGCCAGAAGATCGTGTCGTCGAGCCACGACAGATCCTTCAGCAGCATCGCGTTCACGCGTGCCTCGCCCTCCTCGATCAGCGCGAGGCCGAGATGATGATGATCGGTGATGTAGTGCAGCCCGCCCGGGCCGAGCACGGCCGGGAACCAGTGCGATTCGATCGCGGCCTTGCGGGCGCGCCGGTTCAGCGCCTTCCAGTGCTTGCGCTTCGCCTTCACTTCGCGATAGCCGACCGTCATCTGGGTCGGACGCAGCGCGTCGAGCCTGACGGGAATGAGATGAACGTCGTTGCCGAGTGCCATGGTCGTACCCCATGTAGCGAAATTCCGGCAACGATACTCCTGATCGCGCGCGCCGTTAATCCGTCATCGTCTTGATCCGCGTTCGGTCGACGATCCGCGACGCCCGCTGCCTGCACGACGGCGCGCTACGCGCGCAAATCGTTGCGTTCGAGACGATGCCGGATGTAGGGAATGCCGTCGTGCACGATGCTCACGCGCCGCATTCCGAGCTTGCGCGCCACGTTCAGCGAGCCGCTGTTGGCCTCCGCGATATCGGCGATCACGCGCGGCAGGCGCACGGTGTCGAACGCGTGCCGCACGACGGCCGCCGCGGCTTCGCTCGCGATGCCGCGCCCCCACGTCGCACGCACGAGCCGCCAGCCGATCTCGACGTCGCGCGACCCGTCCTTGTAGTCGGGGATCAGCAGGATCCAGCCGATGAACACCTCGGGCGCGGCCTTCTCGAAGATCGACCAGTAGCCGAGACCGGGCGGATAGTCGCGCGTGATCCGGTGCGTGACGAAGCGGCGATGCTCGACGGGGTCGTGCCACGGGCCCGCGATGTGGCGAGTGACCTCGGGATCGCGATCCATCTCGATGCACGCATCGAGATCGGCCAGCACGCGCGGACGCAGCCACAGCCGCGCGGTTTCGAGCACGGGCAATGCAGTGGCGGAACGGTCGTTCATCGGGACTCCTGGTTCGGTGGCGATGCGCAGCGCGCGCATTACAGAACTGATACAAAAAGCCTTCCGGAATGATACAGAGTCCGGTCGCGCGCCTCGCGCGGCTCCGTTTCCATTTCCGAAACAGTGCATTTCGTAGGGATTATTCCCGATTCGCGGCTATCGCGCGCCACCTCGCGCGGCGCGCAAGCCTACACTCGATCAGTGCCCCGCGCCGCGCGCGAGCCGCGCGCGAGCCGGGCCGGCATCCGCATGCAGAATCGCGAGCGCGCAAGCCAACGAGGAGACCCGCACATGAGCTGGACCCGCGAGCAACGCAACGTCACGATCGCCGCCTATCTGGGCTGGACGCTCGATGCGTTCGACTTTTTCCTGATGGTTTTCGTGCTGAAGGACATCGCCGCGGAATTCGCGTCGACGATCCCCGCCGTCGCGTTCGCGCTCACGCTGACGCTCGCGATGCGCCCGCTCGGCGCGCTGATCTTCGGCCGGCTCGCCGACCGCTTCGGTCGCCGCCCGACGCTGATGGTCAACATCGCATGCTATTCGCTACTCGAACTCGCGTCGGGTTTCGCGCCGAGCCTGACGGCGCTGCTCGTGCTGCGCGCGCTGTTCGGCATCGCGATGGGCGGTGAATGGGGCGTCGGCTCCGCGCTGACGATGGAAACCGTGCCGACCCACGCGCGCGGCCTCGTGTCCGGGCTACTGCAGGCCGGCTACCCGAGCGGCTATCTGCTCGCGTCGGTCGTGTTCGGCCTGTTCTACCAATACATCGGCTGGCGCGGGATGTTCATGGTCGGCGTGCTGCCCGCGCTGCTCGTGCTGTACGTCCGCGCACACGTGCCCGAATCGCCGGCCTGGAAACAGATGGAGAAGCGCGCGCGCCCGAGCCTCGGCGCCACGCTGAAACAGAACTGGAAGCTCACGATCTACGCGATCGTGCTGATGACCGCGTTCAACTTCTTCTCGCACGGCACGCAGGATCTCTATCCGACCTTCCTGCGCGAACAGCACCACTTCGATCCCCATACCGTGTCGTGGATCACGATCGTGCTGAACATCGGCGCGATCGTCGGCGGGCTGTCGTTCGGCGCGATCTCGGAGCGGATCGGCCGGCGCCGCGCGATCTTCATCGCCGCGCTGATCGCGCTGCCCGTGCTGCCGCTGTGGGCGTTCTCCAGCGGCGCGATCGCGCTCGCCGCCGGCGCGTTCCTGATGCAGATCTCGGTACAGGGCGCATGGGGCGTGATACCGGTTCACCTGAACGAGATCTCGCCCGACGAGATCCGCGCGACCTTCCCCGGCGTCGTCTACCAGCTCGGCAACCTGCTCGCGTCGGGCAACGCGACGATGCAGGCGTCGCTCGCCGTGTCGAACCACGACAATTACGGCTTCGCGCTCGCGCTCGTGGCCGGCATCGTCGCCGTCGCGATCGCCGTGCTGATCCTGTTCAGCCGCGAGCGGCGCGGCATCGACATGACGCAATCGGTCAATACGCGTACCACTACCGGGTGACCCCGCACGTTGCGGCACCGCGTCATCGCGCGCGCCGCGCCCCGCCGGGCGCGGGCGCCGTGCTTTCCGCACCCGCACATCGAACTAGAGGAATTGATCCAGATTCCGCGCTTGCCCGGTCCACCCGCGATTTTTTATCTTAATAAAAACGACTGTTTGAATCAGATAATCAAATCACCAGTTCGCGGCCGGGAAACCGGCATGGGAGGCGGAACATGGCAGTAAGTCAGGAGGGGCGGCCATCCGCGGGACGGCCGTCGGGGGCACGGTCATCCGGCACGCGGCAGACCGGCGGGACGAAGGCGCGCATTCTCGATGCGGCCGAGGACCTGTTCATCGAACATGGCTTCGAAGCGATGTCGATGCGGCAGATCACGTCGCGCGCGACGGTCAATCTCGCCGCGGTCAACTACCACTTCGGCAGCAAGGAAGCGCTGATCCACGCGATGCTGTCGCGCCGGCTCGACCAGCTGAACCAGGAACGCCTCGGCATCCTCGACCGCTTCGATGCGCAGCTCGGCATGCACATCACCTGCGAGCACGTGCTCGGCGCGATGTTCATTCCGGCGCTGAAGGCATCGCGCAACCCCGAACGCGGCGGGCCCGGGTTCCTGCGGCTGATCGGCCGCGCGTACACCGATCCTTCGCCGTTCGTGCGCAACTTCCTGACCGCGCATTACGCGAGCGTCGCGGGCCGCTTCTTCGACGCGTTCCAGCGCGCGCTGCCGCACCTGCCGCGCACCGAGCTCGGCTGGCGGCTGCACTTCGCGATCGGCGCGCTGTCCGGCGCGCTCGCGGGCGCCGAAACGGAAAGCCTGATCGACGAATTCTCGCAAGGCCGCACGATGAACGACGTGCAGATGATCGCGCGGCTGTCGTCGCTGATCGTCGCCGCGCTGAAGGCGCCGATGCCCGACAGCGCTCAACTGTCGATCTTCGCGGCCGTACTCGACGACGCGGGCGCAAGCGAAGCGTTCGGGCTGCCGCAGTCGTGCCCGACGACGACCGCCGAGGCTACGACACTGCATTCCACGAACTGAGCGCGCGAGGCCACGCGCGGCTTCCTGTTCACGATTTGATTGATACGCGCGGTCGGGCACGGCGTCGAGACGCCCGCGTCGGCCGGCCGCGAAGCACGGGGCATGGGCAGGCGCTGACGCGCGGGCCCTCGCCGAGAGCCAAGACCGGAGACACGTCATGTCATCTTCCGCAGCACCCACCTCGGCCCAACTTCCGCCGAACACCGACGCCGTCTGGTACGCGTCGTACCCGCCCGGCGTTCCGCACGAGATCGACGTCACGCAATACGCGTCGCTCGTGCAGTTCTTCGACGAATGCACGACCCGCTTCGCCGAGCGCGTCGCCTACGTGAGCGCCGGCGCGTCGATGACCTACCGCACGCTCGCGCAGAAGGTCGACGCATTCGCGTCGTATCTGCAAAGCGTCGGCGTGAAGCCCGGCGACCGTGTCGCGATCATGCTGCCGAACACGTTCCAGTATCCGGTCGCGCTGTTCGGCACGCTGAAGGCCGGCGCGATCGTCGTCAACGTGAACCCGCTCTACACCGCGCGCGAACTCGCGCATCAGTTGAAGGACAGCGGCGCGCAGACGATCGTCGTGTTCGAGAACTTCGCGCGCACGCTGCAGGACGCGCTGCCGGAAACGCAGGTGAAGCACATCGTCGTCACCGCGCTCGGCGACCTGCTCGCCGACGGCCTCAACGCGAAAGGCCGCCTGATCAATTTCGTGCTGAAGCACGTGAAGAAGCTCGTGCCGGACTACCACCTGCCGCAGGCGATCCGGCTGCGTTCCGCGCTCGCGCTCGGCGCGCGCGGCAAGCCGCAACCGGTGCAGATCACGCGCGACGATCTCGCGTTCCTGCAGTACACGGGCGGCACGACCGGCGTCGCGAAAGGCGCGATGCTCACGCACGGCAACCTGATCGCGAACCTGCTGCAGGCGAAGGCCTGGATCGCCGACCAGGTGTCGGGCGACGTCGAGACCGTGCTCACGCCGCTGCCGCTCTATCACATCTATTCGCTGACGGTGAACGCGTTCATCTTCATGGGGCTCGGCGGGCGCAACATCCTGATCGCGAACCCGCGCGACATGAAGATGGTGATGAAGATCATCCGCCACGAGACGTTCACGGGCATCACCGGCATCAACACGCTGTACAACGCGTTCCTCGACAACGAGGAATTCCGCAAGCGCGACTTCTCGAAGCTCAAGCTCGCGATGGCGGGCGGGATGGCGATGCAGCGCGCGGTCGCCGAGCGCTTCCAGCAGGTGACGGGCCGGCCGGTGGTCGAAGGCTACGGCCTCACCGAGTGCTCGCCGATCGTCACGATGAATCCCGTGGACCTGAACGACATGGCCGCGTTCAGCGGTTCGATCGGGCTGCCCGCGCCGTCGACCGTCGTGCGCTTTCGCCGCGAGGACGGCACCTGGGCCGCGATCGGCGAGCCGGGCGAGCTGTGCGTGCACGGCCCGCAGGTGATGCGCGGCTACTGGCAGCGCCCCGACGAGACGGCGAAGGTGATCGACGCCGACGGCTGGCTCGCCACCGGCGACATCGGCGTGATGGACGAGCGCGGCTTCATCCGCCTGATCGACCGCAAGAAGGATATGATCCTCGTGTCGGGCTTCAACGTGTATCCGAACGAGATCGAGGAAGTGCTCGTGATGCATCCCGGCATCAGCGAAGCCGCGGCGATCGGCATTCCCGACGAGGTCCAGGGCGAACGGATCAAGGTGTTCGTCGTGCGGCGCGACCCGTCGCTGACGGCCGAGGACGTGCTCGCGCACTGCCGCAAGAACCTGACCGGCTACAAGATGCCGAAATTCGTCGAGTTCCGCGACGCGCTGCCGCAGACGAATGTCGGCAAGATCCTGCGCCGCGCGCTGCGCGACGAGGAACTCGCCAAACTCAAGGCCGCGAAGCAAGGCTGAACGATCCATCGCTCCGGGAGACGCCGTCGATGAACGAACGAATGAAACGCCGCGCGCGGCATGCCGCCGTGGCGACCGTCGCGTGCGCGCTGGCGCTCGCGCAAGCCGCGCTGCATGCGCAGGAAACGGCCGGCGCCGCGAGCGCGGCGCCGGCGGCCGCGCTGCCGGCGGAGCTCGCGAAGGTCACGCACGAGCCGGTTGCGCAACAGGCGCGCTGGCTGCGCACGGCGGCCCAGCGCGGCACGCTCGCTCAGCTCGACGACACGACGCTCACCGCGCTCTTCAAGGCGCTCGATCCGCTCGCCGTGCCGCTCTATATCCGTCACGGCCCGAACGGCTATCCGTCCTACCAGTTCACGATGGTGCGCCAGGAGCGCATCAGCGGAAAATGGCCCGACACGCCCGATCGCATGCTCGTGAAGACGACCCGCGAGCCGCTGCGCCTGTATGCGAAATGGCTGCCGGGCGGCGCGCATGCCGGACAGGAGACGATCTACGACACGACGCAGCGCAAGGACGAGATGTACGGCCACCTCGGCGGCCTGCTCGGCAAGATTCCGCTGTGGACGGCGATCGACGGCGCGCTCGCGCGCGCCCAGTCGAATCATCAGGTGAAGGATCTCGGCACCGAGTTCATCGCGAACCTGTACCTGACCGAAGGGAAGAAATACGTGGAAGCCGGCGTGCAGCGGCCGACCGACGTGGAGGCCCGGACGATCGACGGCGTGCGCGTCGTCGCGCTCACCTACGAAACGCCGACCGGCCGGCCGCAGTTCTATGCGAAAAAGGAAGTGCTGGGGCTCGACCTGCACGCCCCCTATTTCCGAACCGTCGAATCCTATGACAACGACGGCAGGATCTTCGAGCGGATCGTCATCGAGAAAATCGCGCCGACGCCCCTCGACGACACCGCATTCGACCCGAAAAACCCGGATTACGCGTTCTGACGCGCGTCGGCGCGGCTCACCGCGGGTTCAATCGTCATCGTCGTCGTGGTGACGATGCCAGTGCTTGTAATAGTGCTTGCGCCACTTGCGGTAGCGGTCGTCGTCGTCATCGCCGTAATAGCCATACCCGTAGCCCGGATAGGCGACGACGGCGGGCTGCGGCGCTACATAGACCGGCGCCGGCTCGACATAGACCGGTGCTACCGGCGCGACCGGTACGCCGATGCCGACCGACAGATCCACACGCCCCGCCATTGCACTGCCGGAAACGAGCAACGCCATGCTCCCGATCACCACTGCGACTTGCCTCTTGTTCATGCTCCGCATCCCTGATAAGCCGGCCCGCCCGGCTCGCGCGACCAATGTAAGCGCGGCGCGCGCACCGAGGTGATACGGGGCTGCGAGAGTCGTAACGCAGCGTAACGAAACGGCTTCGGCCGTTCGGCCTAATCGCGAAAATGCGCCGGAACGTCTATAGTGGGTTACGGTTCGACACAATCGCGACTGCGCGCTCCCCTATCGAACAGGGTAGAATTCCGCCAAACGCCTTGTGGACGAACACGCCACACACACGCACAACATATTCTCTGACGCAGGCTCCTGCCGCACCTCAATGGCCAATCCCGCAGAATCCCATCCGCAAAACGACTTCATCAATTCGGCGCGCAAGGAACGTAAGCGTGTTGAAATCTATCTCGTCAACGGCATTCGTCTGACGGGATGTATCGAGTCGTTCGACCAGTATCTGGTGATGCTGCGCACCCCCGTGGGTCTGCAAGGCATCTACAAGCGCGCGATTTCCACGATCCAGCTCGATACGGGCGGCTCGCGCCCCGGCGGCGGCGGCCCCCGCGGCCCGCGCACCGGCGGTCGCCCCGGCGGCCGTGAAGGCGGCGGTCACAGCCCGTACGGCTCGCACGGCGGCCCGCGCGAATCGCGCGGCGACGGCGGCTACGGCTCTCGCGAGCCGCGTGAAGGCTACGGTTCGCGCGAACCGCGTGAGGGTTACGGCTCGCGTGAGCCGCGCGAAGGCTACGGCGCTCCGCGTGAACCCCGCGAAAGCTACGGCGCGCCGCGCGACACCGGCGACGCATCCGGCAACGCCGCGCCGTCGGATTCCCGCGGCGGCAACGGGCCGGTCATCGTGACGCGGCGCCGGCGAATCGTGCCGGACGGCCAGTAAAACAAAAGGGCAAGCCAACCGGCTTGCCCTTTTCACTGGTACGGCCGGCGCGGCACGTCGCCGCACCGCCGCCGCGACCGGGTTCAGCGTGCCGTCGTCGGCAGGCCCGCGTTGGCCTCGCGCTGCAACGAACGCACCTGCTGCTGCAACGCCCGCAGTTGCGACTGAAGTTGAGCCTGTTGCGCCTGCAGCGTCGCCGTTTCGCTCCGCACGCTCTTCTGGCGATCCGCCACCGCCGCCTGCTGCTGGCGGGCGATCGAGATGTCCGCCTGCAGACGCCGCGCGCGGTCCTGCACGACTTCGATCTGCTTGTCCATCTGCGCCTTCTGCGATTCCAGCTTCGCCGCGCGCAGTTCGTCGACGGCCAGCCGCTCGGCCTGGTGCGAGAAATCGCGATAGATCGCTTCCGCCCGCGCTTCGTTGTAAGTCTTGATCACGCGCCAGAACGCCTTTTGCTGAAACAGCGCGACGAAATACGCACCGTCCTTGACATTGAACAGCAGGCTCGCGCCGTAGCTGCCGTTGTAGCTCGTGCGCATTTCCGTCAGCGAATGCGCCTGGATCTGGCGCTGCAAATCGTCGACCGTGCTCGGCCCCGTCGACTCGCCGGCCTGCGGCTGCACCGACGTCGGTGCCTGCGAATCGATCACCGGAATCGCGGCCACCGGCGCCGACGCCGGCTGCACCGCCGACGGATCGCTGCCTGCCAGCCCCTGCGCGAACGCGCCTTGCATGCCTCCTACCAGGGCGAGCAATACGCTCACCCGCCCCAACCCCGTCATATGGCTCATGAAGTTTTATTCCCGCGCGGATCGTTGTCATTCCACGCGATTTTATCTCATTAATTACTCGCTTTCGCGGGTCTCGGGCTCTTCGTCGAAGATCTGGTACTTGCGCATTTTTTCCCACAACACCTTGCGGCTGATGCCGAGCTGCTGGGCCGTGTCCTGACGCCGCCAACCGTTGGCGTCGAGCGCCGCGATCACACGGTTACGCTCGTTCATGTCCCACTTGCTGCGATCGACGAACACCTCGGCCGCACTCTCCGCCGGCACCGGCTGGGCCGAGCTGCGTGCGTGCGCGATCAGCCGCTGCAGCCGCGCGGCATCCCAGCCGCCCGTCTGCCGCACCGTCACGCCGACGCGCTCGGCAAGGTTGCGCAGTTCGCGCACGTTGCCGGGGAAATAGCTGTCCGCCACCGAATCCGTGAGCCAGTACGGCAGGTCCGACAACTCGGCGAGCCGCTCCTCGCCGACCACCTGCGCGACGAACGACTTGAACAGCGCGATCTTGTCCACCGCACCGCGCTCTTCCAACGACGGAATGCTCAGCTCGATCACCGCGAGCCGGTAATAGAGGTCCGCGCGGAACAGCCCTTCCTTCACGAGCTGCGGCAGCTTCTTGTTGCTCGCCGCGACCAGACGGAAATCGACCTTGACCGGCGCCGTCGCGCCGACGCGCAGCACCGCGCCATCCTCGAGCACGCGCAGCAGCTTGACCTGCTGGTACAGCGGCAGATCGCCGACTTCGTCGAGGAACAGCGTGCCGCCGGCCGCCTGCTCGAAATAGCCTTTATGCGCAACAACCGCGCCCGTGAACGACCCTTTCGCATGGCCGAAGAACAGCGATTCGAACAGGCCATCCGGAATGGCGCCGCAGTTCACCGGCACGAACTCGCCGTGCCGATAGCGGGAATGCTTTTCGTGCAGCAGTTGCGCGATGCGCTCCTTGCCGACGCCGGTTTCGCCGTGCAGCAGCACGTTGGTGTCGCAGTCGGCGAACGTATCGACTTCGTGCAGCAGCGCCTGCATCGATTCGGAGTGCGCGACGAGTTCCGACGGCTGCAACGTTTCGGCGGCGTGCGCGCGCAGTTGCGTGACGAGCTTGCCGATCATGCCGCGCAGTTCCGCGCACGTGAAGTCGAGCGGCAGGATGTGCGAGTACTCGGGCGGATACTGCGACGCGTCGTGGTCGCGCGCCGCGCCGACCCAGACGACCGGCATGCCGATATTGGCCTGCCAGTCGCGCAGGAATGCCGCGCCGCCTTCGATCATCGTCACGCTGATGATCGCGAGCGACCGCCGCATCGCGGCGCGCTCGGGCGAGACCGTCGCGTTGTCGGCGCGGATCACTTCGACGTCGAAGCTCGCCATGCACCGGGCGACGCGGTCGACGATGTCCGCCTTGCCTTCCCAGACGTACAGGTCGAGCTCTTCGATTGCGGGCGTATTTCTCATCTGATCTGCTTCTTCAGTAAACCGTTTGGGCGACCCCGCAATTGAGCGAGATCTGATGGACCGTCGCCGCACCGACCTGGACGCCGAGGAGATTCAGCAGCGGAACGAGGACTGCGTCGAGACTCGACAGGAGCGGGCCGAGCAGGCCGGTCAAAAACGTGAGCAATGTGGAGACGAAGTTCCCCGGGACCGTCAGGACGTTGGCGCCGAACAGGCCGAGGTTGACGGTGATATTCGCAGCCGCGAGTTGCGTCAAAGCCGAGCTAAGCGCCGAACCGAGCGCATTCGAGTTCACCGTCCAGTAATTCGCATCGATCCCCGGTACGCCACTGAACGTATGCGATTGGGACGCGCCTTGGACCTGAACCGATATGTTGGACATGGAAACTGTCAACTGGGCCAGCCCGAGAACATTGGAGTTGATGATCTGTGCAGGCGACGTACAGCTGTAATTCGACGACAGGCTGATCTTGCCGGATGAATCGAGCGGCGGCTTGCCGATGCACAGATTGGCCACGCCCGGTTGGGCGGTAATGACGGCCGTGCTTGCCGCCTGCGTGGAAGCGCATTGCGTCGAGTTCAATGTGGCGGTGCCGGTACCGGCCTGAAGATAAATCGGCAAATTGACATCGACCTTCACGTTCAGCAACGCCAGCAAAGCGCCCAGCAGCGGCAACTGCGCCGTCCCAAGATAGACATTCAGATACACACCCACCGCCGCCGTCGACGCCTTCGTCCGCCACGTTCCCGTCGCCGGATCCTTCCCACCCTCGCCAACACCGATCGACGGCGGGCTGATGATCTGCACCTGCAACTGCGTCCCCGTCAGCCCGCCGAGATTCACCGACGGCACGTTGACCGCGACCGCCGGCTTGCCCGTTGCCGCGATCTCCGCACCGACCATCAGCAGATCAAGCAGATCCACCTGCGCGTTGAGCGCCGCCTGCGTATCCGCGAGCGCGACGTTCAGCAACCCGCCCGCGCCGCCGAGACCGATCGACGTGCCCGGAACGTTCGCGTTCAGAATCGCTTGCAGCGTCGCAATGCTCGCCTGCAGGCTTGCGTTCGCGACGGCCGTCTTCGTGGCCGCGTTCACCATCAACTGGATCAGTTGCGGCAACGTGAGCTTCAGCGCGAGCAGTTGATCGACCGTGCCGACGCCCGCCGCCACAACGAGATCGCCGACCGTCACGTTCGTGCACGCCAGCGCTTGATACGATGCGATGTTCAGGTTCAGGTTGGCGCCCAGCAGCGCGCCGATCAGCCCGTTGACGAGCCCCGGATTGCCGGACGCCGGCGCGGATCCGCCCGCGCAACCGACCCCGCCGAGCGCGGCCAAGGTTGCACCAACCGAGAATGTATCGATGTTCGTCGAACGCGCGGTCGATACCGCGGATATCGTCTGCGGGGGTCCGACGAAGAAGAACGGCACCTGACGCCTGACGATCACCTTGGCCGCGTTCAACTGCGTGGCCCCGGATGTCGCGGCAGCGTAGTAGCTCGGTGACGGGTTGACCGACGTATCCCAACGGCCGCACTCGATGTTGATCGTGTCGCCGTTCGACGCGTTGAGCCCGTTCGACTGCGCGTTGCTGGTCGCGGTGGCAGTCGGCTGCGAACAGGCGTCGTCCATCCTCTGCACGGCCGCGAGCGCGGCCATGTCGGCAATCCGCTGCACGTCCCGACGCTGGTAAAAGAGATTACCGACGCCAATGGCGCCAAGCGTCGTAATGGCGATCAGCGTCGCGATGATCGCCATCACCGAGAACGCGCCGCGCTGTCGTGACGCGCGACGGATCGTGCCGCCACTGTGCCGGATAGTCACCGTGGTGCTCCGTCAGCGCGCGAGATCGCCACCGGACAGTCCGCCGCTGCCGCCGCCGCTACCGCCGCCCGACGCCGACATCGTGCCGAACCACTGCGGAATCGGCGTCTTGAACGAGTCGATATAGCGCTGATAGGCAAACGTACCGGCGGCGCCATCGATCGGTTGCGGCGTGGCGGCCGCGCGGTTCGAGCGCTGCAGGTCGAGCAGCGCACTCGTCGCATGACCGATTTCGGCCGCCGGCGTGTCGCCTTGCGCATGCGCGACGCCCGCCCCCAGCGAGCAGGCGAACGCGATGCCCACGGCCCACACGCGGATTGAGGAAAGGTGAAACATGATGGCCTCCGTGAATATCGTCGTTATCGCGCGAAACGCTGCAGCAGCGGCACGGCAAGATCCAGATTGTCGCTGCTCGCCACCGACGGCACGGACACATTGGCCGGCGCATAGGCGGTGGCGCGTTGCTTCGCGCGCATCGCGGCCGCGACCTTCGTCTCGTCGTCTCGAATCTGGCCGCGCACCGCGGGCGACAGCTTCTGCTGATCCATCAGCCGCCGCGCGTCCTTCGCATGACCGGTCGCGAACAGGTAAAGCACGAAGTTGCTGAGAATCTTCGGGTTCTTCTGCTCGAGTTCGGCCGCCTTCAGCAGCGGCACGCGCGCGCCCGCCAGATCGCCTTCGCGCATCTTCGAATAGGCGAGGTCGGACAACGTCGCCGCATCGGTCGGCGCAAGCGTCGTCGCCTGTTCGAGCCGCTGCGCGGCCAGCGCGAAATCGCCGCGGGCGCCGGCGGTCAGGCCCAGCCCGCGATAGCCGCGCGCGGCGAGCGGCGTCGTCAGCAATTGGGTATAGGCGGCCACGCCGGCGTCGTATTGGCCGGTCGCGCGCAATGCGTCGGCGCGCAGCAGGATCGTATCCGGCGATGCGCCATATTGCTTCTCGTACTGATCGATGTGCGCGAGCGACGCAAAATACAGCCCCTGCGCCTGCATCCGCTCGATCAGGCCCAGATACATGCCCGGCGTATCGGGCGTCGCATTCTTGTCGGCGGCGGCCTGCATCAGCGCGCCACGTTCGGCCTGCGCACCGATTCCGTATCCGGACTCCTTGAACATCGCGCACCCGCTGGCCAGCAACGCGCACGCCGTCGCGCCTGCAATCGTGCGAACCCACCCCAATCGATTCATCTTGTGTCGCTCCTTCCCCTCATGCCGCATCAGCGCTGAAACGCAGCGAGCGCGGACAGCACGGTCATGATCCCGGGCCCCGCGGTCACGATCAGCAGTGCCGGCAACAGCGTGACGATCATCACGCCGGTCATCTTCACCGTCAGGCGGCCGATCTGCTCGCGCAGCGTCGCGCGACGCCCTTCGCGCAGACGATCGCCGAATTGCTTCAGCGGCTCTTGCACCGCGCCGCCATGCTTGTCGACCTGAATCAGCAAACGCACGATCGCGCGCAGATCCTCGTTGTCGAAACTGTTCGTCAGGCGTTGCAGCGATTGCTCGCGCGTGCGCCCGGCCGCGAACTGCCGCTGCGCGACGCCGAGCTCCCACGACAGCACCGGCAGCATCGTCTGAAAATCGTGCGTGACGACCTGGATGCTCTGGTCGAGCGACAGGCCGACGCCCTGCAGCAGCCGCAACATGTCGACGAGCAGCGGCAGTTCGGCCCCGATGCTCTGCCGGCGCGCGGTCGCGCGCCGGCGCACGTAGATTTTCGGCAGCATGTAGCCGGTCACGAGCGCGACGGAGATCCACAACGGCCAGCGCGTCTGCTGCCCGCGGCCGATCAGGACCAGCACGGCGAGCGCAGGCAGCAGGATCGCGCAGACGATGCGCGCGCCGACGAACAGCGCTCTGGCGCGCACGTCGACGAAACCGCACTGCTCGAGCAACTGGCGGTCTTCGTCGGCGATCAGATACCGGCTGAAGCCGGTCTCGAGCCACCGCATCCCGACGTCTTCGAAGCGTTCGCGCAGCCCCGCGAAACGGACGCGCGGCGCGGCAGGCGCCGCCGCGTCGCGCGCGGGCTCGGTGGCACCGGCGCGCGCGGCGGCCGCTTCGATCGCCGCTGTCCGGCGATCGAGCGCATCCACCAGCGCGCGCTCGGCACGCTGCACGAGCACGATGCGAACGATCGCGAGTGCGGCGAGCAGCAGCACGCCGACCGATCCGAGCACCAGCGCAAGGGCGCCTAAACGGTTTGCATCCATCGATTCACCTCAGCCGCGCGAGCCGGTACAGCCAGAAACCGCCGACCGCCTGCAGCACGAACGCCAGATAAATCATCTGACGCCCGCTATCGTCGCTCCACATCGTCGTGAAATAGCGCGGGCTCGTGGCGATGACGAAGCTGCCGACCGCGATCGGCAACAGCGCCAGCACCCATGCGGACAGCCGCGTTTCGGCCGACATCGCGGACAGTTCGCGCTCCGCCTGCTCGAGATCGCGCATGAACGTCGACATCCGGTCGAGCATCACGTCCGCCCGCCCGCCGTAGCGGACCGACAGACGCAGCACCGCACCGACCAGTTCGAATTCGCGGATACGATAGGTGTGCGCGATGTGCAGCATCGCGCGATCGATCTCGACACCGGAGCGCAGCATCCGCGACACGTCGTCGAGGCAGCGGCGCAGCGGCATTTCGGTCGTCTGAAGCGCCGACTGGAACGCCGCCGGCACGCTGTTCCCGAGCGTCACGAGCCGCACGATCCCGTCGAGAAACGACGGCAACTGACGGACGATCTTCAGGCGGCGCCGGCTGATGCGCGACGTGATCCACAGCACGACGAGCACACTGCCGGCAACGACCGCCGCTGCCGCGGCGAGCACGCCGCCAGCCATGCCGGCCCACAGCGCGAGCATCACAAGGACCCCGAGCGCCAGCACGAGGCCGGTGCGCACTTCGTCGAGGCCCACACGGTCGGACAGCACGGCCCATGCACCGAACGCCGACGCGCGCCATCGCGCGAACCCCTGTTCGGGCTCCTGCGCGTTGGCCGTACCGGCCGCCGGGGCGCGTGCGGTGCGCGTCTCGCCGGCCGGGGCCGCGGCGCGCGCGCCCTGTCCCACCCGGCTGTCGAAGAACCGCTGCGCATGCGCACGCCCTTCCCGCACCTGGCTTGCACGCCACAGCAGCAACCCGGCCGCCGCGCAGATCAGCGCGAACATCAGCGCGAGCAAGGTGGCGCTAGACATTGAAGCCTCCGCCTCGCCCGAAGTGGCCACCGAACCCGCCGCCGCCGGACGACACCAGCGTGCTGCGGAAACGTGCCAGCTTCGGCGAATGCGGATGAATGCCGAGCGACTCCCAATGATCGATCTCTTCGCCCTCCGGGGTGACGCGCGCCTCGTAACGATACAGCTCCTGCGTCGACACGATGTTGTCCGACATGCCGGTGACTTCGGTGATCGACAGGATGCGGCGGCGACCGTTGGACAGCCGCCCGATCTGCACGATGAAGTCGATCGCGTTGGCGATCTGCCGCCGCAGGCTTGCTTCGGTGCCCTGAAAACCGGCGAAACCGGCCAGCATCTCGAGCCGGTACAGGCATTCGCGCGGCGAGCTGGCGTGCACGGTGCCCATCGATCCGTCGTGGCCGGTATTCATCGCCTGCAGCATTTCGAGCACTTCGCCGCCGCGCACTTCGCCGACGATGATCCGGTCCGGCCGCATCCGCAGCGTGTTCCGCAGCAGGTCGCGAATCGTCACGATGCCGCTGCCGTCGAACCCGCCGGGACGGCTCTCGAGCCGCACGACGTGCGGGTGATTCAACGACAGTTCGGCCGTATCCTCGATCGTCACGACGCGTTCCGCCATCGGGATGTGGAACGCCAGCGCGTTCAGCAGCGACGTCTTGCCCGAGCTGGTGCCGCCCGACACGAGGACGTTGCAGCGCGCATCGACCGCAGCCTCGAGCAGCCGGCCGATTTCCTCGTTGTAGGTGCCGTTGCCCAGCAGGTCCTCGGGCTTCAGCGGATCCTTGCGGAACTTCCGGATCGACACGACCGGGCCGTCGATCGACAGCGGTTCGATCACGACGTTGACCCGCCCGCCGTCGGGCAGCCGCGCATCGACCATCGGGTTCGATTCGTCGAGCCGCCGGCCGACCGGCGCGAGAATCCGCCGCACGATCCGCAGCAGATGCGCGTTGTCGGTGAAGCGGATCGGCAGCTTCGACAGGATCCCGTGGCGCGACACGTAGATGTCGTTGTAGCCGTTGATCAGGATGTCCTCGACATGCGGGTCCGCCAACAGGTCTTCGATCGGCCCGAAGCCGGCGAGCTCCTTCGTCAGCGCCTCGGCCACCGCGCGCACCTCGCTCTCGTTGAGCGGGATGCGCCGCAGCCGCACGAAGCTGTCGATTTCGAGATCGACGAACTGGTTGATCGCCTGTCGCGACCAACGGCCGAATTCGGCACCCAGTTCCTCGATCCGCGTGAGCAGATGCTCGTGTGCGGCATTCTTGATGTCGTGAAACTGTTGCGTTTGCGAGAACGGCGCTGCGCCGTCGGCAAATTGAATGTCGTGTGCCATCGCTTACGACCGCTTCGTTGAGGATTGAATGATTCGCCTGAGCGCCGAGAGGCCGCCGGCCGCACGCTGTGTCGCTCCGGGCGCCGGCGCGCCCGCGAGGCGCTCGACCAGCGGCCCGAGCGCGCGGACGTACGGATCGCGTTCCGCGACCTCGGCGATCAGCTTGCCCTGGTTCGCCGCATGCCCGATCGACACGCGCCGCGACGGCAGCGTCGCGACCAGCGACAGGTCGAGCCGTTCGGCGATCTGCGCGGGCATCAGCCCAAGCTCGGCGTCGAACTGGTTGACGACGAGCCGGATCCGGTCGGTCGCCGCGCCTGCCTCGCGCAACCCGTCCAGCATCTCGACCGCCGACACGACCGATGCCACGCCCTGGTCGCAGACCAGCCATGCTTCGTCCGCCAGGTTCACGACCTGCGCGATGAATTCGCGATTCGGGAAGCCGCCGAGATCGACGATCTGGTGATCGAAGAACGCGCGCAGCCGGTTCAGCAACGCCGCGCACGACGCCGTCGCCACGTCGCGCAACTCCGCGAGATTCGGTGGCAGCGTCGTCAACGCGACGCCGCTCGAATGACGTGCGAGCGCGGTCGTGACGAACGTGCGGTCGATCCGGCGCAGGTTGCGCACGGCCTCGACGAAATGGAATTCGCACCGCGTGTTCAGGAACAACGCGCCGTCGCCGGCCGGCAGCCCGAGATCGAGCAGCGCCGCCGTGCGCGCAGGGTCGGCCGGCCGCCGCTGCATCAGCACCGACAGGTTCGCGGCGAGCGTGCTCACGCCCATCCCGGCGCGTGCGCCGAGCAACGCGGTGACCTTCCCGTGACGGTTGGCCGGCTCGCTGACGTTGTCGAGCAATACGCGCGTGATCCGCAGCGCCTCATCGGCCGGCGCGGAAAAATCGACGAAATCGCGCACGCCCGCGCGCAGCGCGGCGAGTGCCCCTTCCGGTTGCGCGAGCGAGCCCAGTGCGACGACCGGCACGCCCGGATGCGCCGCGCGTACCGCGGCGACCACCGTGCTTGCCGCCGCGCAGTCACCGGAAAAATCGATGAACACCAGTGCCGGATTCAGCACGCCGATACGCTGCGACAGCGCGGCGCCGTCGAGCGGCACCCCTTCGACCGCGCCGGCGGACACGAGCGATTGCGACAGCCAGTGCACATGCTCCGCGAGCGCGGATGCACAGACGAAGTAGTCGGTGACGGCGGGCTCAGCCAAAGAGTAGGTTCTCGCATTCATCTTGGATACTCCCAATGAAGCAAGGCATCGCGTCGTACGCGACGGCCTGCGCGGTCCGGTAACGATTCGGCGCGCTCATTTCGAGAACCCCGGCCCCGCGTCCGGCGATGCCATGCCGCCCAGATACGAACGCCACACCGGACCGTCGCGCTGCTCGGACAGCTCGCCCGGCGTCGCCGGCAGCGGTGCACCCTGCGCGATCGGGGCAACGAGATGCGGCGTCACGATGATCACGAGTTCCTTGTCGTTCTGCTGGTAGCTCAAATTCTTGAAAAACGCACCGATGATGGGCAGATCGCCCAGGAACGGCACCTTGTTGACGTTGGACGTGGTCTCGCGGTCGATCAGGCCGCCGATCACGAAGCTCTCGCCGTCGCCGAGCTCGACCGTCGTGTCCGCGCGCCGCGTCGTCAGCGCGGGTACCTGCACGCCGTTGATCGTGATCGAATGCACGAAGTCGAGCTGGCTCGACTCGGGCGCGACCTTCAGCGCGATCCGCCGCGGGTTCAGCACGGTCGGCGTGACCGTGAGCCCGACGCCATAGGGTTTCCATTCGATCGAAATCGTGCCGAGCGATTGCGGCACCGGCACCGGAATCTCGCCGCCCGCGAGGAAGTTCGCGCTCTGGCCGGACAACGCGACGAGCGTCGGCTGCGCGAGCACGCGGGCCAGGTTGTTCGCCTCGAGAATCGACAGGTCGGCGAACAACCCGTGCGTCACCGAATTGACGACGAGGTTGAACGCCGACGAAATCGGCACGTTCGTGTTGTAGGTGAGCGAACCGCCCGGCGTACCGGTAATCGATGTGAGCCCCGTCGGCGCGAAGGCGCCGAACGCAAAGCCGTTGCTCTGCTTGAAGAAGTTCAGGCCCGCCTGCTTCAGCACCGAACGGCTGAATTCGACGACACGTACGTCGACCTGCACGACATTCTTGCCGGAGATCGTCGACGCATCGAGCGTCGTTCCGTCCTTGCCGCCGACCGTCTTCGCTGCGTGGACTGCCCGCTGATGTCCGTCGAGCGTTGCGGCCGCACCGCCGATCACCGTCGCGCCGCCGTACGTGTTCACGCTCGGCGACGCGCCGTCCAGCAGCGCCCGCGCCGCACCGCTCGTAACGTTCACGTTATAGGCGGTCGGCTCGTCGCGGCCGCGCTCCCAGATCATCACGTTCGTCGCACCGGCATTCTTCGCCACCAGCAGCACGCCGCCGCGCCCGCCCTTCACGACGAGCACGTCGGCCACCGACGGATCGCCGACCGCGACCCGCTGCAGTGCGCGCCCCGTCGCAAGCTGCCGCTGCGCGCCGACCGCAAGGCTGATCGTGCCACTCGTGTCGGCCGCGTCCGACAGCGGCGGCATCGCCAGTGCGCTCAATGCAATCGCCAAACCAACCAGTTTCTTTTTCATTGTTTTGCCGTCTTCGTCCCGCTCAATAAGCGACCGTTTCGGTCCGCCCACCCCGAATGACTTCGATGCTGCCGCCGCTCGGATGCCGCGCGACCACCCGTGGCGCCGCACGCGGGGCCGGCGCCGTCGTCGCGCTCTTCGACAACTCGCCCAGCACCATGCCGGCCGCGGCAAGCGCCGACGGACTCTTGTCGTCGCCGACGCGAACGGCGACGGTTTGCGCCGCGACGTCGTCGTCGCGCGGACTACGCAGCGCGAGCACGAGCCGGCCGCTCTGCTCGGCGAGCGTCAGCGCGTCGACCTGCGCCGTGGGCACGGCCAGCACCGCGGTCCGCGTGCCGATCACCGAGCCGTTCGAGCTGTCCCGCTCGGTCGTCGCATCGCCGAACGACAGCACGCGGACCTTCGACATCAGCAGCCGCGCCTGAGTATTCACGATCTCGGCCGTCGACGTCCCGCCGATCGCCACGCCGGTCCCGTCGCGCTTCAGATTCACGAACACGTCGACATAGTTGCCCGGCCGCACGCGGTTGCCAACCGCGTTGGTCTCGTCGACCTTGATCGCCACGGCGCGCTCTCCCGGTGCAATCTGCTCGGCGAGGCCGGACGACAATGCGCTCCCGACGACGGCCGCCTGCGCGGGAATGTCCGCTGCCGGAATGCGGCCGACCAGTTGCAGCGGATCGGCGAACGCCCCCTGCGGAGCGGCGCTCGACTGCTGGACCTTCAGCGCATCGGCCGGAATCGGCTGGCCGGCTTGCAGTTGCCGCGTCGTCACGACGACCGGCACGCTCTGCGTCGCGACCGTCGACGCAACCGGCGCGACGTCGGCCGGCTTGCGACCGAGCATCCACGCATAGATGCCGAGCAGGATCGCGATCGCGATCAGCAAGCCCGCGATGATCTTCGTCAGGTTGTTGGCCATGGTGTTGTTATGCTTCCCCGCTACTCACGATTGAATTCTCCGCGCGACGTCGCCGACCGGGCGCCCTCGACCGGCACGGCGCCGTCGCCGCCGTCTATATGATGTTGACCGGGCTGATCTGCACCATCGCGGTTCCGGTGAGTGTCGACGGCACCGGCAACAGCGAACCGAGCAGCGGGAACGACGGAATCAGCGGGCTCTGCGCGTACGGGTAGGTCAGCGTGATCTGGACGCACAGCATCGTCGCGTCGTACGAACAGTTACCTTGCTGCGTGGGCGAGCATGTCGACCCTTTCAGCCAGGTGGTCAGGTTCGTCGCGGCCGTGCATGCGGCCTGGGCCCGCGCCGCCAGCGCGGCTTGCTGCGCTGCCTGCACCGATGCGGCCGCACCGACCTGCTGATAGTTCAACGCGGCGCGCGCGCCTTCCGTTGCGGCAAGCGTCAGATTTTGCTGGGCCGCGAAGATCATCCCGTACGTGATGATCGCGTACAGGATCAGGAAAAACACCGGGAGCATCAGCGCAAATTCGATCGCCGTCGCGCCACGCTCGCGCCGCCGCGTCCCGGATGCCGGACGAACCGCCGTCATTGCACTCCCCCGGTCGCGATCCGGTACAGGCACCACAGGGCCGCGGGGATCACGAGAAACGCGGCATACGGCGAGGCCCGGAAACCGGCGATCTGCATCGTCGGGGAACGCCGCTGCCACAGGGCCGACACCGGCGTACGGGTGGAGAAGACCAGCATGCCCGCATGCGCGAATGCCAGCAGGCTTGCGACGATCCAGAGCCACAGCAATGCTTGCGGGCCGCACCACGCGCCCAGCACCGCGAATACCTTGACGTCTGCTGCGCCCATGACGCGCAGCACGAAAAACGGGAAAAGACCGAGAAAGCCGACCAGTACGCCAATGAGCGCCTGATTCACGGATATGCCTAATGGATTATGTCCGGCGAGCACAAATGCGGATACGAACCCACCGATCACCAGTGAATTCGGTATGCGCCTATGCCGGATGTCCTCAAGCGCGACGAGCGTCGCCCACGCGAGGAAAACCCCGACGCCAGTTAGCAGGATCATTTGCGCCCCGAACGGCAAAACTTACCGCGCGGATTGCCGAAGCAATCCGCGCCCCTGACAACAGGGAAATGAGCAAAAGCTCGTTCGTTATGCCTTCGGTAGCTGGTTCGCGATGTAGCTGAACGCCCCGGAAATGCCGCCCGTCAACGTGCCAACGGCAGTGACGAGAGCAACGGCGATCAGCCCTGCGATGAGGCCATACTCGACTGCGGTAACCCCGTCTTCTTCCTTAAGGAAACGCTTGATGATTGCTTTCATTTTATTCCTCGTGCCTGTATTTACGTTTTCTGGCCTTTATACGTATACATCCCCGCATTCTGGCCGTTTGCCCCAACCGTTCGTCACATCTGCTGTAACGTCAACCGGGTGCGCTTTCTTTATAGGTCGCCCCGAAGGGCATTGCTCACGATTTGATGCAAGTTAACATTCGCGATAGCGCTCCTCCTCGAACGTAGTGTACCGAACCGTACATTTCCTTACATCTGCTCCCGATTCTATATCCGTTCCTATTTAAATTCCAACCTCTTTTAACCGCTCTGACGGAAAAAAAGACCAGGAGCACGACGTATTTGTACGGCGTTTCGGTACGACTTACACATAGGATTTACGATAGGTTAGATGTGCACACCTAATCCATCAGTAAAACCATTGCCGTGTCCACCAAGCCTGCGCGGGGCCCACGTTACGCCGCACGCGTAACGCCAATGTTGTGACGTTACGTTACGAAACGGCCGAAACCGTTCTCATTCATCTGCTTTTAAACAGATTCAACAATCTTTCAATTCCCGCGACTTCCTTTTCCGACAAGGAATTGCCTCGTTTAAAACCGGTTGTCGAACCGTCGGGCCTCGAAATGGCACGACAGTTGCAGAGTAGTCCTCGCACCACTCAACACAACGCAGTTCACAACACATTTTTAATGCGAGGAAGAAATGGACATTAAGGTTATCCCTCATGGCGTGTTCCGGACGACTCTGATCGCGGCCACCGTTGCAGCCATGCTCTCCCTCTCCGCGTGCGGCGGCTCCGGCTCCATCAGCCAGGGCCTCGGCGGCGGTTCCAGCTCGGGCGGCGGCGATACGATCTCCACGTCGGGCGGCAACGGCACGAGCGGCACCTCGGGTACGAGCGGCACCTCCGGCACCAGCGGGACCTCGGGTACGAGCGGCACGAGCGGTACCTCCGGCACCAGCGGAACTTCGGGTACGAGCGGCACGTCCGGCACCAGCGGAACTTCGGGTACGAGCGGTACGTCCGGCACCTCGGGTGTCTCGTCGAACGCCGTGGGAACTGTCCTCGCACAAGCCAGCACGATCCCCACGGGGCTCGGCGGCGCCGTCTCGGGTCTCGGCACCGTCATCGCCGGCCAGTCGCTGCCGGGCGTCAATCCGGGCACCACGCAAGCCGCGGGCGGCATCGTGCAAAGCGTAGGCGGCGCGGTCACCGCGCTGGGCAATGGCCTCGGCAGCGGCCTCGGCCAGCTCGGCGCGACGAAGGATCCGGTCGGCACCACGGTCGCCAGCACCGGCGGCGTGGTCAATCAGCTCGGCGGCGCAGTCACGCAAACCGGCAATCTGGTCACGAGCCTCGGCAGCGGCCCGCTGTCGCCGCTCGCGCCGGTCACGGGCGCCGTCGGCGGCCTCGTATCGACGCTCGGCGGCGCCGTGTCGAACGGCGGCACCACGCTCACCAACGCGCTGTCGACCGGCCCGATCCAGCAAGTCACGCAAACGGTCAGCTCGGCCATCACGCCGATCACGACGATGGTCGGCCAGACGACGCAGACGATCGGCGCGGCAACCGGCCTCGGCGCACCGGTCAACACGCTGCTCGGCACGATCGGCAACGGGCTGAACCAGGCCGGCGCGCTGATCGCATCGACGGGCGGCAACCCGGTCACCACGGGCCTCGGCGGCACCGTCTCGTCGACGGGCAACACCGTGAAGGCCGTCGGCGGCCTGCTCACAGGTGGCACGGGCGGCGTGACGAATCCGCTCGCGCCGCTCGCCGGCCTCCTCGGCACCGTCGGCGGTCTGGGCGGTGCAGCAGGCGGCACGAGCGGCGGCCCGCTGGCTCCGGTTACCGGCCTCGTCTCCACCGTCACCGGCGCGCTCGGCGGCGCCGCAGGCGGCGCAGGCGGCGGCCCGCTGGCTCCGGTCACCGGCCTCGTCTCCACCGTCACCGGCGCGCTCGGCGGCGCCGCAGGCGGCGCAGGTGGCGGCCCGCTGGCTCCGGTCGCCGGCCTGGTCTCCACTGTCACCGGCGCGCTCGGCGGTGTGGCGGGCGGCGCGGGCGGCAGCCCGCTCGCACCCGTCACCGGCTTGGTCTCCACCGTGACGGGCGCGCTCGGCGGTGCGGCAGGCGGCAGCGGCAGCCCGCTCGCCCCGGTGACGGGCCTCGTCTCCGCGGTCACCGGCGCACTCGGCGGCGTAACGGGCGGCGGCAATCCGATTGCAGCGCCGGTCCCCGCAGCCACCAGCACCGTCGGCGCGCCGGCGCTGAGCGGCGGCACGGGTGCCGTCACGAGCTCCGGCTCCGGCACGAACCTGCTCGCACCCGTCACGTCGCTGATCGGCGGCTTGCTCGGCGGCACGCACAAGTAATCCGACATCCATTCATCGACAAGACAGCGAGGAGTCCATCATGTCCCAGCGTTCCAACACGACGACCACCCTGCGCCAATGGCGCGTACCCCTTACCGTTTTCGCGACGGCCTGCCTGCTCGCCGCGTGCGGCGGCAACAGCGTCAGCGCGCCGCCGAGCGGCAGCACCAGCGGGACGAGCGGCACCAGTGGCACGAGCGGTACCAGCGGGACGAGCGGCACCAGCGGCACGACGACCGGTACCAAGGGCGCCGTCAGCACGCTCGGCCAAACCGCCACCGACCTTGGCAGCACCATCGGGAACGTCAGCCTGCCGGGCCTCGGCGACGGCGTGACGAAGGGCGTCGGCAGCACCGTGTCGAGCACCGGCACGATCATCGACGCGGCCGCCGATGCGTTGAGCAACGGGCTCGGCCAGACCGGCTCGATCAAAGATCCGGTCGGCACGACGGTCGCCGGTCTCGGCAACGTCGTCGGCGCGACGAGCAACACGGTGTCCGGCCTGAGCTCGACGGTCAAGGCGCTGGGCGCGGGCCCGCTGGCGCCGCTCGCACCGGTCACGACGCCGGTCGGCACCGTGCTCGACACGGTCGCCAACGGCCTGACGGCCGCCGGCACGACGATCGGCTCGACGCTGTCGTCGGGCGCCGTGCAGCAGGTCACGCAACCGATCAGCTCGGCGATCACGCCGCTCGTGATCACGGCCGGCCAGGTCACGCAGCAGGTCGGCACGACGACCGGTCTCGGCCAACCCGTGTCGGGCCTGCTCGGCCAGATCGGCGGCGCGATCAGCTCGGCCGGCAAGCAGGTCGGCGGGACGTCGAGCCAGCCGCTCGTCGGCGACGTCGGTCAGCTCGTGACCGCGGTCGGCAATACCGTGACCAACGCGGGCGGCCTCGTCAATCCGAACGGCCCGAACGGCGCAGCACCGATCCCCGGCCTGATCACAAGCCTCGTCGGCGGCTCGACGGCAACCGTCCAGAACGGCTCGTCGTCGGGTTCCGCTTCGACGAATCCGCTCGGCGGCCTGCTGTCGGGTCTCGGTTCGACACCGCTCGGCTCGCTCACCGGCGCAACGGGCGGCTCGGGCAGCGGCCCGCTCGCACCGGTCACGGGCCTCGTCTCGACGGTCACCGGCGCGCTCGGCGGCGCGACGGGCGGCGCAGGCAGTGCAAACCCTCTCGCGCCCGTCACCGGTTTGCTGAATACTGTCACCGGAGCAGTGGGCGGTGCAGCAGGGTCCGGGGGCTCGAGCCCGCTCGCGCCGGTCACGTCGCTGGTCGGCAGCGTGTCGGGTACGGCATCGTCGGGCAGCGGTTCGACGGGCCTGCTGGCACCGGTCACGGGGTTGCTGGGTACGCTGGGTAGCGTCGGCAAGTAAGGAGGACGGTCGCGTCATCGCAGCCGGAGCGAATGACGCGGCCGTACGAACACAACCGGCATGGCGGCACGCGGCGCGCGACACCTGGGTGTCGCGCGCCGGCATTACAAAGAAGACGAAAAGCAAGGCCTACGAGGAAGAACAATGAAATCCAGACTCGACAGATGGATGATGCTGCTCGCCATCGCGGCAGCAGGCACGGCACAGGCGCAAACGCGCGTCGGCGGCAACCCGCTCGACTCCCTTCCCCAGATCAACGCACCGAAGACGGGCCCGAACGTCACCGTTCAGGTCGCGCCGCAGGCGCCGCAATTGCAGGAGCTGCTGTCGCGGCACCTGACGCCGAAGACGTTCCAGGTCGAAGGCGTGAAGTCGATACCGTTCGAGGAAATCACGCGCCGCTTCACACCGCTCGTCGGCAAGGACATCACGATCGGCGAGCTGATCGAAACCGCCAACGGCGTGACGAAGCTGTATCAGGAACGCGGCTACGCGCTGTCGTTCGCGTTCGTTCCCGCGCAGACGTTCGAGAACGGCGTCGTGCGCATCACGGTGGTGGAAGGCTATGTGTCGGACGTCAAGGTCACCGGCAAACCCGGCGCGATGGAACCCAAGATTCGCGCGATTGCTGCCCACATCACGGACGATCGCCCGCTGCGCCGCGCGACGTTCGAGCGTTACGTGAACACGTTCGGGCTGTTGCCGGGCCTCACGGTGAAGGCGAACGTGCCGCCGCCGCAAACCACCGACGGCGCGACGACGCTCGAACTCGCGGTCGATCGCAAGCCGTTCAACGTCAGCACGGGGATCGACTTCAACCACCCGGGCGTCCAGGGCCTCATCACCGCGACCGAAAACGGCCTCACGCGGTTCGGCGAGCAGTTGAGCATCTCGGCGCTCGCGCCGCCGGGACGCGACAAGCAGACCTACTTCGCGTTCAGCGGCGCGGTGCCGATCGGCAGCAACGGCCTCATCACGCGCCTCGATGCCAGCACGTATCGCGGCAAGCCGACCGACAACCCCGGCCTGCCGTCGTCGGTCGAGCGCACGGTCAAGAACGAGAAGCTCGGTCTTTCGGCCTCCTATCCGATCTTGCTGAACAATCAGCGTAGCCTGCTCGGTACCGTGTCTGGCTATGCGTCGCACAACGAAGACCGTTACCAGAGCAAAATCAACGGCAACAGCATCGATACGCGCTCGCAAGTCCGCGTGCTGCAGATGCAGCTCGACTACACGAGCGTCCAGCCGAAACAGGTGCAGAAGCTGAGCGTCAACGTCGCGAAGGGCTTCAACATCCTCGGCGCGTCGAAAGCGCAGGACACGACTATCGGTACGACGACGATCTCGGCGGACAGCCCGATCTCGCTGACCTTCGTTCGAACCGGCGCGACCTTCACGCAGACGAACGAATGGCCGTTCCGCATCGGCACGTCGGTGTCGCTGACCGGGCAATACAGTCCCGATTCGCTGCCGACGTCCGAGCAGATCTCGTTCGGCTCGACCCGCTATGCGCTCGGCTATCAGCCGGGTGAAACGTCGGGCGACTCGGGCTGGGGGATGTCGCTCGAAGTCAACCGCGGCTTCACGCCGGGCTGGACGTATCTGAAATCGATCACGCCGTACATCGCATACGACATGGCGCGCGTGTATCTGCACGCGGGCACGCCATCGCCGAATCGCATGTCGTCGGTCGGCATCGGCGTGCGACTCACGGACAGCCGCTACTACAGCCTCGATCTGAACGTCGCCAAACCGGTCGGCGATGCGCCGGTCGAAAGCGCGTCACGCAGCCCGCGCATCAACGCGGCGTTCTCTTATCAGCTCAACTGATCGGTCACCAAAGTCACGAACGGCGAGCGTCATGCTGGCCGTTTCGATTAGAGTCCCCTCTATCAAACGCGGCGTGCGGTTTCACGTATTCTGGCGAAGCTCGCAACATGCCCGCCCCATGCAGACGGTCGTGCGAGCGAATCGAACAGACATGCAAAACAAGGAGGATGACAATGATTCAACTGACTCGCCCGTTGCGTGCACTCGCCATCGCCGGCGCCCTGCTCGCGTGCGCAGCCCCCACGCTCGCACAAGCCGACAGCCCCATCGGCATGTGGCAAACGATCGACGACAACACCCATCAACCGAAGGCGCTCGTGCAGATCGCCGAGGACGGCGACGGAGCGCTGACGGGCAAGGTCGTCAAGGGCCTCGGCGCGAATGATACGCCCGATCGCCGCTGCACCGCATGCACGGACGAGCGCAAGGATCAGCTCATCAAGGGCATGACGATCATCAAGGCGATGAAGAAGGACGGCGACCACTGGGACGGCGGCAACATTCTCGACCCGGAGAACGGCAAGGTCTACAAGTGCAAGATGACGCTTGAAGACGGCGGCCAGAAGCTCGTGGTGCGCGGCTACATCGGCGTGTCGCTGCTGGGCCGGTCGCAGACCTGGGTGCGCCAGCAATAACGCCGTACGCGCGAGTACGCGCGGCTCAATGAAAAATCGGCCTGCGACGACGTCGCCAGGCCGATTTCTTTTGGTGCACGCACAACGAAAAACCGATGGGCTTCACGCCGCGTGCTTCATCGCATCCGATGGATAGCTGCCCGGCGCACGATATGCGGGTGCCGCGTGGCTACGCGCCTCCGCCGCCTTCGATTGCGTGTGCTTGCGCATCCGCGCGGACAGCTCATTGCAGAGATTCATGCCGACGTCGCCATAGAGCTCACGCATCACGTTCATCAGCGTGCCCGTTTCGTGCCACGCCTTGAAGCGTCGATGGCATGTTTGATACGACGGGTAACGGCGCGGCATGGCCGACCATGTCGCGCCACTGTAGATCACCCAGAGCACGCCGTTCAGCACGGCGCGCGTATTGGCTAACGGCCGGCCGCGCAATTCGGTGCGCGGCTGCATTTCGGGCAGAAGCGGCGCGACGCAGCGCCATTGGTGGTCGGTCAAATCGCGATACGGGGTCATGGACATCTCCAGCCTTAATAACCATGACACCACAATATCGGCTCACCTCAACGATGAATATAAGACAAATCCGAAAATACCCTGAGATTCGCTGAATTTAACCGAAATTGACGTTTAAATGTCGCCAATTACCCGAGCCGGCAATCGGCTCAGGTCAACGACGTATCGACGATGCGGCGCGGCGTCTCGATATATTCCTTCGACTGCATCTCGACGATGCGCGAGACCGTACGCGCGAATTCGTTGGCCATCGGCCCTTCGACGTACAACGCCTCGGCCGGCACCGCCGCGGACATCAGCAGCTTGACCTTGTGGTCGTACAGCACGTCGATGAGCCACGTGAAGCGGCGCGCTTCGGACGCCATCCGCGGCGACATCTGCGGCACCTCGGACAGCACGATCGCATGGAAGCGGCTCGCCAGCTCGAGGTAATCGTTCTGCGAACGCGGGCCACCGCACAGCGTCGCGAAATCGAACCACACGACGCCGTCCGCCTTGCGCAGCGCCTTCAGCTCGCGCTTCTCGATATGCAGGATCGGGCTCTCGTCGGGCACGGCCGCGAGCTTGCCGAATGCATGGCGTAGTTCGCGATCGGCCTCCGCGCCGAGCGGCGTGTGATACATCTTCACCTGCGCGAGCGTGCGCTGGCGATAGTCGACCCCCGCGTCGACGTTGAGCACGTCGAGCTTTTCCTTGATCAGCGCGATCGCCGGCAGCATGCGGTCGCGATGCAGGCCATCCGGATACAGGTCGTCGGGATCGTAATTGGACGTCATCACGAACTGCACGCCGTTGTTGAACAGGCGGTCGAGCAGGCGGTATAGGATCATCGCGTCGGCGATGTCCGACACGTGGAACTCGTCGAAGCAGATCAGCCGGTAACGCTTCGCGATGCGTCGTGCGAGTTCGTCGAGCGGATCGGCCTGCCCTTTCAGCTCCTCGAGCTCGCGGTGCACTTCGCGCATGAATTCGTGGAAATGCAGGCGCGTCTTGCGCTGCACGGGCACCACCGCGTAGAAGCTGTCCATCAGGAAGCTCTTGCCACGGCCGACACCGCCCCACATGTAGACGCCGCGCGGGAGATCCGGGTGATTGATGAGCTTCTTGAACGCGTTCGAGCGGCGCGCCTTGTAGTCGACCCATTCGTCGAAACAGCGCTGCAGGCGATCGACGGCCGCGCGCTGAGCGGGATCGGACTGATAGCCGCGCGTGGTCAGTTCGCGCGTGTAGTATTCGGTGACGTTCATCAGGGCAAACCGGAAAAAACAAAGGCGAGCGGGAAAAACCCGCCCGCCCTCGTCATGAGACGGTTGCGCCAGCCGGTGGCCGGCCGGCGCTATACCGCGCTCAGCTGTTCAGCGAGCGCTTGTCGACCGCGAGCGCCGCTTCGCGCATCACTTCCGACATCGACGGGTGCGGATGGCAGATGCGGGCGATGTCTTCCGACGCCGCCTTGAACTCCATCGCCACCACGGCTTCCGCGATCAGGTCCGACGCGTTCGCCGCGATCACATGCACGCCGAGCAGTTCGTCGGTCTTCGCGTCCGCGATCATCTTCACGAAACCGTCCGGCGCGTTCATGCCGAGCGCGCGGCCGTTGATCGAGAACGGGAACTTGCCCGACTTGATCTCGCGGCCTTCGGCCTTCAGCTGCTGCTCCGTCTTGCCGACCCATGCGATTTCCGGGTACGTGTAGATCACCCAAGGAATGCAGTTGTAGTCGATGTGCGGCTTCTGGCCGTCGATCACTTCCGCGACCAGCACGCCTTCGTCTTCCGCCTTGTGTGCGAGCATCGGGCCGCGCACCACGTCACCGATCGCGTACACGTTCGGCACCGCCGTGCGGCAGTGGTCGTCCACGTCGATGAAGCCGCGCTCGTTGGCCTTCAGGCCGATGGCCTCGAGGCCGAGGTTGTCGGTGTTCGGCACGCGGCCGACCGACACGATCAGGCGGTCTGCGTCGAGCGTCTGCGCGTTACCGTCCTTGTCCGTGTACGCGATCGACACGCCGTCGGCGCTCGTCTTCACGTCGCCGATCTTCACGCCGAGATGGATGTCGAGGCCCTGCTTCTTGAACAGCTTCGCCGCTTCCTTCGCGAGCGCTTCGTCGGCTGCGCCGAGGAACGCCGGCAGCGCTTCGAGCACCGTCACTTCGGCACCCAGGCGACGCCACACCGAGCCGAGCTCGAGGCCGATCACGCCCGCGCCGATCACGGCGAGCTTCTTCGGCACCGCGTCGAACGTCAGCGCACCTTCGTTGTCCGACACGATCTTGTTGTCGACCGGGATGTTCGGCAGGTGACGCGCCTTCGAGCCCGTCGCGATGATCACGTTCTTCGCGGTGACGACTTCGGTTTCACCCTCGCCGCTCACTTCGATCTGCACGCCGGCGTCGGTCTTGCCGGTGAACTTGCCATGGCCCTTCAGCCAAGTGATCTTGTTCTTCTTGAACAGGAACTCGATCCCGCTCGTCATCTTCTCGACGATCGCGTCCTTGCGGCCGAGCATCTTCGCGACGTCGATCTTCACGCCGTCGACCGTGATGCCGTGGTCGGCCAGGTGATGCGACGTGTTCTCGAACTCTTCCGACGACGCGAGCAGCGCCTTCGACGGGATGCAGCCGACGTTCAGGCAAGTGCCGCCGAGCTTCAGCGCGCCGGCCGGGTTCTTCCACTTCTCGATACAGGCAACGGTCTTGCCGAGCTGCGCGGCGCGAATCGCGGCGATGTAGCCGCCGGGGCCGGCGCCGATCACGACGACGTCAAATTCCTTGGACATGACAATCCTTTCTACTTGTACGCCCGTGGGTTCGCGCGTGGGCGCGAACCCGCGGACCGGGTCGATGCGGTGAGACTCGGCTTACAGGTCGAGCAGCAGGCGTGCCGGATCTTCCAGCGCATCCTTCATCGCGACAAGCGACAGCACGGCTTCGCGGCCGTCGATGATGCGGTGGTCGTACGACAGCGCGAGGTAGTTGATCGGGCGGATCACGATCTGGCCGTTTTCGACGACCGGACGCTCCTTCGTCGCGTGCACGCCGAGGATGGCCGACTGCGGCGGGTTGATGATCGGGGTCGACAGCATCGAGCCGAACACGCCGCCGTTCGAGATCGAGAACGTACCGCCCGTCATTTCCTCGATCGACAGCTTGCCGTCCTTCGCCTTCTGGCCGAATTCGGCGATCTTCTTCTCGATCTCGGCGAGGCTCAGCTGATCCGCGTTGCGCAGGATCGGCACGACCAGGCCGCGCGGCGAACCGACCGCGATACCGATGTCGAAGTAGCCGTGATAGACGATGTCGTTACCGTCGATCGACGCGTTCACGAGCGGGAACTTCTTCAGCGCATGCACGGCCGCCTTCACGAAGAACGACATGAAGCCGAGCTTCACGCCGTGTTCCTTCTCGAACTTGTCCTTGTACTTGTTACGCAGCTCCATGACCGGCGCCATGTTCACTTCGTTGAACGTCGTCAGGATCGCGTTGGTCTGCTGCGATTCGAGCAGACGCTCGGCGATACGCGCACGCAGGCGCGACATCGGCACGCGCTGTTCCGGACGGTCGTTCAGCCAGGTCGCTGCCGACGCCGGCACCTTCACTTCCGGCAGCGCCGGCTTCGCGGCGGCGGTCTTCGCCGGTGCGGCGGCCGGAGCCGCCTTCGGTGCGCTGCCTGCTGCCAGCGCGTCGCCCTTCGTGACGCGGCCGTCGCGGCCCGACCCTGCGACGTCGCCCGTCGACAGGCCCTTCTCGGCCAGCAGCTTCGCGGCGGCCGGCGATGCGGCGGCCGAGCTCGATGCGGTCGCGGCAGCCGGCTGGGCGGCCGGCGCGGCCGCTGCAGGCGCGGCGGCCGGCTTGACTTCGGCGGCGCCTGCCGCTGCTTCGGCAGCACCTGCCTTCGCTTCGGTGTCGATCGTCGCGATGATCTGGTCGGCGACCACCGTGTCACCGTCGTTCTGCAGCACTTGCGCGAGCACGCCCGCTGCCGGCGCCGGCACTTCGAGGACGACCTTGTCGGTCTCGAGTTCGATCAGGATTTCGTCCTGCGCGACTGCTTCGCCCGGCTTCTTCTTCCACTGCAGCATGGTGGCTTCCGACACCGACTCCGACAGCTGGGGGACTTTGACTTCTACGATAGCCATGTGATTTTCCTGGATGCTTAATCTGGGGTGTGACGAGGTTCGTGCGATTCCTTCGGCCGGTGCGGCGCGCGACGCGCGCGGGGGCCAAAAGGGACGGGAAAGCGCCGCGCGCCTTCCCGTGTCGCTTGACGTCGGTTATTTCGCGATCGATGCGCTCTTCAGGCGGCCGAATGCCCCTTCGATCAGGGCCTTCTGCTGCTCGTAGTGCTTCGCGTAGTAGCCAACCGCCGGCGAGGCCGAAGCCGGACGGCCGCTGTATGCCAGCTTCTGCCCTTCCTTCATGCCTTCCTTCAGGTGGTGCTCGACGTAGAACCAGGGGCCCTGGTTCTGCGGCTCGTCCTGCACCCAGACCACTTCAGTCGCGTTCTCGTACTTCTTCATTTCGGCTTCGAACTGCTTGTGCGCGAACGGATACAGCTGCTCGATACGGATGATCGCGACGTCGTTCGCCTTCGCTTCACGGCGATGCGCGACGAGGTCGTAATACACGCGGCCCGAGCATGCCAGCACGCGCTTGACCTTCTTCGCGTCGATGCCACCATCGGTTTCGCCCAGCACCGGCTGGAACGAACCCTTCGCCAGTTCCGACAGATCCGACACCGCTTCCTTGTGGCGCAGCAGCGACTTCGGCGTGGCGACGATCAGCGGCTTGCGGAACAGACGGATCATCTGGCGACGCAGCAGGTGGAAGATCTGCGCCGGCGTCGTCGGCTGGACGACCTGCATGTTGTGGTCGGCACACAGTTGCAGGAAACGCTCGATACGCGTGGACGAGTGTTCCGGACCCTGGCCTTCGTAGCCGTGCGGCAGCAGCATCGTGAGACCGGACACGCGGCCCCACTTCACTTCGCCCGACGAGATGAACTGGTCGATCACGACCTGCGCGCCGTTGACGAAGTCGCCGAACTGCGCTTCCCACAGCACGAGCGTGTTCGGCTCGGCGGTCGAGTAACCGTATTCGAAGCCCAGCACCGCTTCTTCCGACAGCACCGAGTCGATCACCGTGAACTTCGCCTGACCGTCGGCGATGTTCTGCAGCGGCACGTACGTGCCGTCGTTCCAGCGCTCGCGGTTCTGGTCGTGCAGCACCGCGTGACGGTGCGTGAACGTGCCGCGGCCCGAGTCCTGGCCCGTCAGGCGCACCGAGTAGCCCGATGCGACGAGCGACGCGAACGCGAGGTGTTCGCCCATGCCCCAGTCGAGCGGCTGGTCGCCGCGCGCCATGTTGCGGCGGTCGTTGATCACGCGCTCGACGAGCGGGTGAACCTTGAAGTTTTCCGGGACCGTGGTGATGCGTTCGCCCAGGCGCTTCAGTTCGGCGAGCGGCACGGCCGTGTCGGCTGCATCCGTCCATTTGCGGTTCAGGAACGGAACCCAGTCGACCGCGTACTTGCTCTTGTAGTTCGACAGGACCGGATCGACGGTGTGGTGACCGTCGTCCATCGCCTTGCGGTACGCCTTCACGTAGTTGTCGGCGTCTTCCGCGGTGATCACGCCCTGCTGCACGAGCTTCTCGGCGTACAGCGCACGGGTGCCCGGGTGCTGCGCGATCTTCTTGTACATCAGCGGCTGCGTGACCGCCGGCGTGTCCTGCTCGTTGTGACCCAGCTTGCGGAAGCAGACGATGTCGATCACGACATCCTTGTGGAACTGCATCCGGTAGTCGATCGCGATCTGGATCGCGAGCACGACGGCTTCCGGATCGTCGCCGTTCACGTGCAGCACCGGCGCTTCGATCATCTTGACGACGTCGGTACAGTACAGCGTCGAGCGCGCGTCGCGCGGGTCGGACGTCGTGAAGCCGATCTGGTTGTTGATGACGATGTGCAGCGTGCCGTGCGTGCCGTAACCGCGCGTCTGCGCGAGGTTCAGCGTTTCCATCACGACGCCCTGGCCGGCGAAGGCCGCGTCGCCGTGGATCTGCACCGGCAGCACCTGCAGGCCGTCTTCGTCGCCGCGACGGTCCATCCGCGCCTTCGCGGAACCTTCGACCACCGGGTTCACGATTTCGAGGTGCGACGGGTTGAACGCGAGCGACAGGTGGACCGGGCCGCCTTCCGTCGACACGTCCGACGAGAAGCCCTTGTGGTATTTCACGTCACCGGCCGGCAGGTCGTCGACGTGCTTGCCTTCGAATTCGGCGAACAGGTCGGCCGGCATCTTGCCCAGCGTGTTGACCAGCACGTTCAGACGGCCGCGGTGAGCCATGCCGATGATGATTTCCTGCACGCCGCTCTTGCCCGCGTGCTGGACGACTTCGTCCATCGCCGCGATGAAGCTTTCGCCGCCTTCGAGCGAGAAGCGCTTCTGGCCGACGTACTTGGTGTGCAGGTAGCGCTCGAGGCCTTCGGCGGCCGTCAGGCGATTCAGGATGTGCTTCTTCTTGTCGACCGAGAAAGCCGGCGTCGCGCGGGTCGATTCCAGGCGCTCCTGCCACCAGCGCTTCTGTTCCGGGTCGCTGATGTACATGTACTCGGCGCCGATCGTGCCGCAGTACGTGTCGCGCAGGCCCTTGACGATGTCGCGCAGCGAAGCCTGGTCGAAACCGAAGTACAGGTTGCTTGCGCTGTACGTCTGGTCGAGGTCGCCTTCGGAGAAGTCGTAGAACGCGGGTTCGAGTTCCGGAATGGCCGGACGTTCGCGACGCTTCAGCGGATCGAGGTTGGCCCATTGCGAGCCAAGGAAGCGGTAGGCGCTGATCAGCGACTGGACGTGCACCTGCTTGCGCGCGGTTGCCAGATTGCTGGTGCTTTCGCGCGGGATGAAGGCATTGGCCTTCGCGCGCTCGGCGAACGATTCGACGATCGGGAAGTGAGCGACGTCATTGGCGTTGGAGCCGTCCGTCGCGGGCACGTTCTGCAGCGCGTCGAAATACTCTCGCCAGTTCTCCGGCACCGACGCCGGATTGTTGAGGTATGCATCGTACAGTTCTTCAACGTACGAAGCATTGCCGCCGAACAGATAGGAGTTCAGCTGAAACTGCTTCATTACATCTGACATTTTACGCTCACCTTTCTTCGAGCTTCTCGAGAAATAGCGGGTTACTCAACCTTCCGCGACACGGCCTGACCGTTTAGCGGATTGCGAATCAAGTCTTGCTTGGAAGGACCTAAAACTTGCGTGCGCGCAGCATATCACAGAACCGATACCGGAGTTCACGGTGAAATGTGCCCGAAAGCACCGCGTGGCGGGGTTTTGCCGGATTGCCGCGACCCGCCGGAACAGTGTTTTGCAGGCACTCCGGTTGTGCGATGCGCGAATGCAAAAAAGGCTGCCCGAAGGCAGCCTCTTTCGTCGTGCGCGGGAACAGTCGATGCTTAGTCGACCGCGCCTTCGCGGCTCGCGCGGCGACGCTCGTGCTCCTTCAGGAAGCGCTTGCGCAGGCGGATCGACTGCGGCGTCACTTCGACGAGCTCGTCGTCGTCGATGAATTCGACCGCGTATTCCAGCGACATCTGGACCGGCGGTACCAGACGCACGGCTTCGTCGGTACCCGACGCGCGCACGTTGGTCAGCTGCTTGCCCTTGATCGGGTTCACGACGAGGTCGTTGTCGCGGCTGTGGATGCCGATGATCATGCCCTCATACAGCGCGTCGCCCGGCTTCACGAACATGCGGCCGCGATCCTGCAGCTTCCACAGTGCGTAGGCCACGGCCGCGCCGTCGTCCTGCGAGATCAGCACGCCGTTGCGGCGCTCGAACACCGAGCCGTCCTTGACCGGTGCGTACGAGTCGAAGATGTGGCTCATCAGGCCCGTGCCGCGCGTGAGCGTCAGGAATTCGCTCTGGAAGCCGATCAGGCCGCGTGCCGAGATCTTGTATTCCAGGCGCGTACGGCCGCGGCCGTCCGACGCCATGTCGAGCATTTCGCCCTTGCGGCGGCCGAGCTCTTCCATCACGCCGCCCTGGTGCTCGTCCTCGACGTCGACCGTCAGCAGCTCGTACGGCTCGTGACGCACGCCGTCGATTTCCTGCATCACGACGCGCGGACGCGACACGGCCAGCTCGTAGCCTTCGCGGCGCATGTTCTCGACGAGAATCGTCAGGTGCAGCTCGCCGCGGCCCGACACTTCGAACACCGTTTCGTCGCCGGTATCCTTCACGCGCAGCGCGACGTTGTGGTTCAGTTCCTTCATCAGACGGTCGCGGATCTGGCGGCTCGTCACGAACTTGCCTTCGCGGCCGGCGAGCGGCGACGAGTTGACGAGGAAGTTCATCGTCAGCGTCGGTTCGTCGACGGTGATCATCGGCAGCGCTTCCGGCGTGTCGACCGCGCAGATCGTCGCGCCGATGCCGACGTCTTCGATCCCGTTGATCAGCACGATGTCGCCCGCTTCGGCCGATTCGACCTGCACGCGCTCCAGGCCCTTGAACGACAGCACCTGATTGATCTTGCGGTTCAGCACGTCGCCTTCCGGGCCGAAGCGCATCACGACCGGCTGGCCCGGCTTGATCCGGCCGCGCGTGATGCGGCCGACGCCGATCCGGCCGACGTACGTCGAATAGTCGAGCGACGTGATCTGGAGCTGCAGCGGCGCTTCCGGATCGGCCGGGCGAACCGGCACGTGCTCGAGGATCGCCTCGAACAGCGGGCGCATGTCGCCTTCGCGCGCGGCCGGGTCGAGCGACGCATAGCCGTTCAGGCCCGACGCGTAGACGATCGGGAAATCGAGCTGCTCTTCGGTCGCGCCGAGCTTGTCGAACAGGTCGAAGGTCTGGTTGATCACCCAGTCGATCCGCGCGCCCGGACGGTCGATCTTGTTGACGACGACGATCGGCTTCAGGCCGAGCGCGAGCGCCTTCTTCGTGACGAAGCGCGTCTGCGGCATCGGGCCCTCGACCGCGTCGACGAGCAGCAGCACCGAGTCGACCATCGACAGCACGCGCTCGACTTCGCCGCCGAAGTCCGCGTGCCCCGGGGTGTCGACGATGTTGACGTGCGTGCCTTCGTATTCGACCGCGCAGTTCTTCGCGAGAATCGTGATCCCGCGCTCTTTTTCGATGTCGTTCGAGTCCATCACCCGCTCCGCAATCTGCTGGTTGTCGCGGAAGGTGCCGGACTGGCGGAGCAGCTGGTCGACGAGCGTGGTCTTGCCGTGGTCGACGTGGGCGATGATGGCGATATTGCGAAGGGCGCGGGTCATAGAAACCTGGAAATCGTTTGAACGCGCAAACGCGCGCGCTCGTTTTCCACGGGGCGCGCGCGTTGCAGCTTGGAGAGCCTCAAATTATAGCACGTGTGCGTGTCGACAGCTGTCCCGCGCGTTGCAACGCAGCAAAACAGGCTGCGCCAATCCGCTTCGCCCCACCGCGCCCGGACGAAAAACCTTATCGAGACAAGGGATTCTCGCCGTGCCGAGCACGCGCTTAGCCGTTCGATTAACATTTGCCGCGGCAAGCAATTGTGCCTATACTGCTGCCTAGTCAACTATTGCAGCTTCAGGGTTTTATGTCGGATTCTCCTACCCCACCGCCCGTTTCGCCGTTGTCCACGTATCAGATGAACGACAGCGTCGGCTATCTGATGTCGCGCGTGAAGTCCGTGATGACCAACCTCGTCACTCAGCGCACGCAGGAAGAGCTCGGCATCACCGGCACGCAGGCGAGCATGCTGTTCATGATCGCGGTCGGCAAGTGCTCGACGGCCGCCGAACTGGCGCGCGAATACGGGATCGACGCGAGCGCGGTCACGCGCCTGCTCGACCGGGTCGAGAAACGCGGCCTGCTGTCGCGCGTGCGCAGCATCGAGGACCGGCGCGTCGTGCGCCTCGAACTCACCGACGAAGGCCGTGCGCTAGCCGAACGGCTGCCGCCCATTTTTCGCAGCGTGCTCGACCAGGTGCTGGACGGGTTTACGCCGGAAGAAGTCGGGTTCCTGAAGAGCATGCTGCGCCGCATTCTCAGCAACTATTGCGAGACGGCCGGCGGCAGCGTCACGTAATAGTTGCCATAACAATTACTTTTGACAGATTAATGTAAGGAAATCCTTGCAGTGTCCATCATTCATTCCGAGTCAGGGGTTAGCGCGATGAAAACCTCCCCGTTGTCCGTGCGCGCCGGGTCGTGCCGCGCCGCCGTCGCCGCCGCGGTCGCCGCGCTGGCGCTGGCGGGCTGCGCGAATTACATCGGCATCAAGAGCGACAAGCAGATCGCCCCCGCGTCGCAATTCGAATCCGCCCAGAGCCTGCCGGCCCAGGGCGGCCAGTGGCCGGCGCTCGACTGGGCGAGCCAGTTCGGCGATCCGCAACTGCCGAAGCTGATCGACGAAGCGCTGCAGGGCAACCCGTCGATCGCGCAGGCGCAGGCACGCATCGCGAAGGCGTCGTCGTACATCGAATCGTCCCGCTCGAACCTGATGCCGAAGGCCGAAGCCAGCTATTCGTGGACGCGCGAGCTGTATTCGTCGAACGCACTGTTCCCGCCTCCGTACGGCGGCCAGTGGTACAGCGAGAACAACGCGCTCGCGAGCGCGTCGTGGGAACTCGACCTGTGGGGCAAGAACCGCGAACGCCTGCACACGGCCGTGTCGCAGGAAAAGGCCGCCGAAGCCGACATGCAGCAGGCGCGCATCACGCTCGCGTCGTCGGTCGCGCGCACCTACAACTCGCTCGCGCAGCTCTATGCGCTGCGCGACATCGCGCAGCGCGAGATCAGCAACCGCGAGACGGTCGGCAAGATCACCGACGGCCGCGTATCGGCCGGCCTCGACACCAACGTCGAACGCCAGACGGCCCGCGGCAACATCGCGACGACGCAGGCTTCGCTGTCGGACCTCGACGGCCAGATCACGACGGTGCGCTACCAGCTCGCCGCGCTGCTCGGCAAGGGCCCGGATCGCGGGCTGCAGATCGCGGCGCCCGTGATGAACCCGAGCGGCGACGTCACGCTGCCCGGCAACCTGCCGGCCGATCTCGTGTCGCGCCGCCCCGACATCGTCGCCGCGCGCTGGCAGGTCGAAGCCGCGATGCACGACGTGAAGGAAGCGAAGGCCGAGTTCTACCCCGACGTGAACCTCGCGGCCGGCTTCGGCTTCGATGCATTCGGCTGGGGCAAATTCCTGAATTTCGCGAGCCGCCAGGCGCAGTTCGGCCCGGCGATCCACCTGCCGATCTTCGATGCCGGCGCGCTGCGCGCCCAGCTCAAGGGCCGCTACGCCGATTTCGACCTGTCGGTCGCGAACTACAACCAGACGCTGATCAGCGCGCTGAACGACGTCGCGACGCAGGTCGCGTCGATCCGCGCGGTCGATCGCCAGATGGGCGACGCCCAACGTGCGCTCGACGCATCGACGCGCGCGTACGATCTCGCGGTCATCCGCTACAAGGCCGGCCTGTCGCCGCAACTGCAAGTGCTGACGGCGGACAGCAACCGCCTCGCATCGGAGCAGACGGTGACCAACCTGAAGATGCGTCGCCGCGACATGCAGCTCGCGCTGATCAAGGCGCTCGGCGGCGGGTTCGACGCGACGGGCACGCCGCTCGCCGCGCCCGATGCGGCCACGCCGACCAAACAAGCCGCCAACTGAGCCGGCGCCACCACTACGCAGACACTCGAAATAACGGACGGAGAAAATCGCCATGAGCGACCAACAAAACGCCGCCAGCGCGCAGCTGCAGAACAACGGCAAGCGCAAACGAATGATGACGCTGCTCGTCGCGGTCATCGTGATCGCGGCCATCGCATACGGCCTGTACTACTTCCTCGTCGCCCGCTTCCATGAAGACACCGACGATGCGTACGTGAACGGCAACGTCGTGCAGATCACGCCGCAGGTCACCGGCACCGTGATCGCCGTGAAGGCGGACGACACGCAAACGGTCAAGGCCGGCGACCCGCTCGTCGTGCTCGACCCGGCCGATTCGCAGGTCGCACTGCAGCAGGCGGAAGCCAACCTCGCGCAGACGGTGCGCCAGGTGCGCGGCCTGTTCGTCAACGACGACCAGTACCGCGCACAAGTCGCGCTGCGCCAGTCCGACCTGTCGAAGGCACAGGACGACCTGCGTCGCCGCCTCGCCGTCGCGCAGACGGGCGCCGTGTCGCAGGAAGAAATCTCGCACGCCCGCGACGCGGTGAAGGCCGCGCAGGCATCGGTCGACGCCGCCCAGCAGCAGCTCGCATCGAATCGCGCATTGACCGCGAACACGACGATCGCATCGCACCCGAACGTGATGGCCGCCGCCGCGAAGGTGCGCGACGCATACCTCGCGAACGCGCGTAACGTGCTGCCGGCGCCGGTCACCGGCTACGTCGCAAAGCGCTCGGTGCAGGTCGGCCAGCGCGTATCGCCCGGCAACCCGCTGATGTCGGTGGTGCCGCTCAATGCCGTGTGGGTCGACGCGAACTTCAAGGAAGTCCAGTTGAAGCACATGCGCATCGGCCAGCCGGTCGAGATGACGGCCGACATCTACGGTTCGTCGGTCACGTACCACGGCAAGGTCGTCGGCTTCTCGGCCGGCACGGGCTCGGCGTTCTCGCTGCTGCCGGCGCAGAACGCGACCGGCAACTGGATCAAGGTCGTGCAGCGCCTGCCGGTGCGTATCGAGCTCGACCCGAAGGATCTCGACAAGCATCCGCTGCGCATCGGCCTGTCGATGCAGGTCGACGTGGACATCAAGGACGAACGCGGCGACCAGCTCGTCAACGCGCCGAACACCGTCTACGAGACCAACGTGTTCGCGAAATACGGCGACGAAGCCGACGCCGAAATCGCGCGCATCATCGCCGAGAACGCAGGCGGCAACGCGTCGGCGCCGGTCGCGGCGAAGCAGAACGCCGCCGCGAAAATGATGTAACCGTTCCGACTCCGGAAAGACAACCGACATGGCACAGGCTCCTGTCTCCTACCCGCCCCTGCAGGGCGGGCAACTCGTGCTCGGCACGATCGCGGTGTCGCTCGCGGTGTTCATGAACGTGCTCGACACGTCCATCGCGAACGTCGCGATCCCGACCATCTCGGGCGACCTCGGCGTGTCGTCCGACCAGGGCACGTGGGTCATCACGTCGTTCGCGGTCGCCAACGCAATCTCGGTGCCGCTGACCGGCTGGCTGACCGACCGTTTCGGGCAAGTTCGCCTGTTCCTCGCGTCGATCATCCTGTTCGTCATCTCGTCGTGGATGTGCGGGCTGGCGCCGAGCCTGCCATTCCTGCTCGCGTCACGCGTGCTCCAGGGTGCCGTCGCGGGCCCGATGATTCCGCTGTCGCAATCGCTGCTGCTGTCGAGCTATCCACGCGCGAAGGCGCCGATGGCGCTCGCCCTGTGGTCGATGACGACGCTGATCGCGCCGGTCGCGGGGCCGATCCTCGGCGGCTGGATCTCGGACAATTATTCGTGGCCCTGGATCTTCTACGTGAACATCCCCGTCGGCATCGCCGCCGCGCTTGCCACGTGGTCGATCTACCGTACGCGCGAATCGACGGTGCGCCGCGCGCCGATCGACGGCGTCGGCCTCGCGCTGCTCGTGCTGTGGGTCGGCTCGCTGCAGATCATGCTCGACAAGGGCAAGGATCTCGACTGGTTCGCGTCGACCACGATCGTCGCGCTCGCGTTGATCGCGGTCATCTCGTTCGCGTTCTTCGTGATCTGGGAGCTGACCGCGGAACATCCGGTCGTCGACCTGTCGCTGTTCCGCATGCGCAACTTCACGGGCGGCACGATCGCGCTTGCGGTCGGCTACGGGCTCTACTTCGGCAATCTCGTGCTGCTGCCGCTGTGGCTGCAGACCCAGATCGGCTATACGGCCACCGATGCGGGGCTCGTGATGGCGCCCGTGGGGTTGTTCGCGATCCTGCTGTCGCCGCTGACCGGCAAGTTCCTGCCGCGCACCGATCCGCGCTACATCGCGACCGCTGCGTTCCTCACGTTCGCGCTGTGCTTCTGGATGCGTTCGCGCTACACGACCGGCGTCGACGAATGGTCGCTGACGCTGCCGACGCTCGTGCAGGGCATCGCGATGGCGGGCTTCTTCATCCCGCTGGTGTCGATCACGCTGTCGGGTCTGCCCGGCCACCGCATTCCGGCGGCGTCCGGCCTGTCGAACTTCGTGCGGATCATGTGCGGCGGCATCGGCACGTCGATCTTCCAGACCGCGTGGGACCACCGCAACAACTTCCACCACGCGCAGCTGGTCGAGCAGACGAATCCGTACAACCCGACGTTCAATCAGGCCGTCACTCAGATGGGCAATCTCGGGCTTACGCAGCAGCAGGCACACGGCCTGATCAACAACATGGCCACGCAGCAGGCTGCGCAGCTGGGCGTGAACGATCTGTTCTACATTTCGGCGGCGATCTTCGTGCTGCTGATCGGACTGATCTGGATCACGAAGCCCGAACGCGCGGGCGGCGGCGATGCGGGTGCGGCGGCGTCGGCCGCGCACTGAGCACCACGTTCAACGCAATGCACCCAACAAAAAACCCGGTCGATTTCGACCGGGTTTTTTGTGCCGGCGATGGCGCTTGCGCGCCTCGCATCACTCAGCCGTCACGACCAGCCGCTCCGGCGCGAGCACGCCATTCGCCTTGCGCGCCACGCCGAGCAACCGCGTTGCGTCGTACACGCGCACGCGCTCGCCCTCGCCCGCGTCGATCGGTTCGAGCGCCGACAGCGGTAGCCGCTGCCCGTGCAGAAACCGCTTCGCGCTGGCTTCGTCGAGACGCACCAGCGGAAACGTCGACAGCAGCGCATCAACCGGCTGCAGCCATGCATCGCGCGCCGATTCGGCCGCGTCCGACAGCGCGTCGAGCGTCACCGCATGCTCGAGCGTCAGCGCACCGACGCCCGTGCGACGCAGCATCGTCAAATGCGCGCCGCAACCCAGCGCTTCGCCGATATCCTCCGCCAGCGTGCGCACATACGTGCCCTTGCTGCAGGTCACGCGAAACGTCACGTCGGGCAGCTCGCACGCGAGTAGTTCGAGCAAGTGGATCGTCACGTTGCGGCCTTTCCGCTCGACGGTCTGACCGGCGCGCGCATATTCATACAGCGGCTTGCCGTCGCGCTTGAGCGCCGAATACATCGGCGGCACCTGCACGATGTCGCCGGTGAAGCGCACGAGCGCGGCTTCCACCGCCGCTCGATCGCATTCGACCGGCCGCGTGTCGATCACGTCGCCTTCCGCGTCGCCGGTGGCCGTGCGCTGGCCGAGACGCATCGTCGCTTCATAGGTCTTGTCGGCGTCGAGCAAATCCTGCGAAAACTTGGTCGCTTCGCCGAAACACAACGGCAGCAGGCCCGAAGCCAGCGGATCGAGCGTGCCGGTGTGACCGGCCTTCTTCGCGAGAAGCAGGCGCTTCGCGCGAATCAGCGCATCGTTGCTGGACAGGCCGACCGGCTTGTCCAGCAGGAGAACGCCGTCCAGCACGCGCCGGGGCACGCGCGGACGTTGGGGTGCTGCATTCGTCATAGGCCCGTCGAGCTCAGTCGTCCTTGGCAGGCGCGTCGGCCTCGTCGTCGTCCTTCGCGCGGGTCGAGTTCGCTTCCTTGATCAGGCGCGACATTTCGACGGCCTTCTCGATCGTCTGGTCGTAATGGAAATGCAGCGTCGGCACCGTATGAATGTGCAGGCGCTTGAACAGCAGGTTGTGCAGGTGACCCGACGCATGGTTCAGCGCCTCCTGCGTCTTGTCCGGATCGCCGGTGAGCGCCGTGAAATAGACCTTCGCGTGCGCATAGTCCGGCGTGAGTTCCACGCTCTGGATGGTCACGATGCCGACGCGCGGATCCTTGACCTCGCGCATGATGAGTTCGGACAGATCGCGCTGAATCTGGTCGGCGATCTGAACGTTGCGATTGGGGGAAGTACGTTTCCTGGACATGATCGATCCGTGATCCGTTTATCAGGATGAAGCGGCGGCCGTTTTCGGCACGCCACCATGAAAATGGGCGGGACAGGCCCAAGCCTGCCCCGCCCATGAGCCGATGCGCGACGATTACAGCGTACGCGCGACTTCGGTCACTTCGAAGACTTCGAACTGGTCGCCTTCGACGATATCGTTGAAGTTCTTCACCGACATACCGCACTCGAAGCCTTGCTTCACTTCCTTCACGTCGTCCTTGAAGCGCTTCAGCGATTCGAGTTCGCCCGTGAAGATCACGACGTTGTTGCGCAGCACGCGCACCGACGACGAGCGCTTGACGATACCGTCCGTGACCATACAACCGGCGACCGTGCCGATCTTCGGTACCTTGAAGACCTGGCGCACCTCGACCATGCCGGTGATGACTTCGCGCTTCTCCGGCGCCAGCATGCCCGACATCGCCGCCTTCACCTCATCCACTGCGTCGTAGATGATGTTGTAGTAGCGGATATCGATGCCGTTCGCCTCGGCCAGCTTGCGTGCCTGAGCATCCGCACGCGTGTTGAAGCCGATGATGACCGCCTTCGATGCCGTCGCGAGGTTGACGTCGTTTTCGCTGATGCCGCCCACCGCGCTGTGCACGATCTGCACGCGCACTTCGTCGGTCGACAGCTTGAGCAGCGACTGCACGAGCGCTTCCTGCGAACCCTGCACGTCGGCCTTGATGATGAGCGGCAGGTTCTGCACTTCGCCCTCGCCCATCTGCTCGAGCATGCTTTCCAGCTTCGCGGCCTGCTGCTTCGCGAGCTTCACGTCGCGGAACTTGCCCTGACGGAACAGCGCGATTTCACGTGCCTTGCGCTCGTCCGGCAGCACGATCACTTCCTCGCCCGCACCCGGCACTTCCGACAGACCCTGGATTTCGACCGGGATCGACGGGCCGGCTTCCTTCGTCGGCTTGCCGTTCTCGTCGAGCATCGCACGGACGCGGCCGTAGGCCGTACCCGCCAGCACGATGTCGCCGCGGTTCAGCGTACCGGACTGCACGAGGATCGTCGCGACCGGGCCTTTACCCTTGTCGAGCTTCGCTTCGATCACGATGCCCTTGGCCGGCGCTTCGACCGGTGCCTTCAGTTCCAGCACTTCGGCCTGCAGCAGCACGTTCTCGAGCAGATCGTCGATACCCGCGCCCGTCTTCGCCGACACCGGCACGAACGGCGAATCGCCACCGTATTCTTCCGGCACGACGCCTTCCGCGACCAGCTCCTGCTTGACGCGATCGGGGTTCGCATCCGGCTTGTCGATCTTGTTGATCGCGACGACGATCGGCACGCCGCCCGCCTTCGCGTGGGCGATGGCTTCCTTCGTCTGCGGCATCACGCCGTCGTCGGCCGCCACCACCAGCACCACGATGTCGGTCGCCTTCGCGCCGCGTGCACGCATTGCCGTGAACGCTTCGTGACCCGGCGTATCGAGGAACGTGATGACGCCACGCGGCGTTTCGACGTGGTAAGCGCCGATGTGCTGCGTAATGCCGCCCGCTTCGCCCGCTGCAACCTTCGCGCGGCGGATGTGGTCGAGCAGCGACGTCTTGCCGTGGTCGACGTGACCCATCACCGTGACGACCGGCGGACGCGGCAGTTGCTCCGCATCGGTACCGGTTTCGCCTTCGACGAGCAGCGCTTCCGGATCGTCCAGCTTCGCGGCAACCGCGCGGTGGCCCAGTTCCTCGACGATGATCATCGCCGTTTCCTGGTCCAGCACCTGGTTGATCGTGACCATCTGGCCCATCTTCATCATCACCTTGATGACTTCGGAGGCCTTGATCGACATCTTGTGCGCGAGATCGGCAACCGACACGGTTTCCGGCACATGCACTTCGCGAACGATCGGTTCGGTCGGCGCCTGGAACGTCGAACTGTCCTGGTGACGGCCGCGACCCTTCGGGCCGCCGCGCCAGCCGCGGTCGACGCCGCCGCTCGAGTCGCCGCGCGTCTTGATGCCGCGACGCTTCGATGCGTCGTCCTGCCAGCCGCCCTTGCCTGCGCCCGGCTTCTTGTTGCGGTCGCCCGCGCCTGCCGGCGCCTGCGTGGTGGCCGGAGCCGCCGCACCCGCCGGCTTCTTCACGGCCGGACGCGCCTGTGCGCCTTCCGGCTTCGCCGGCTTGTGCAGCGTGCCCTTCGCTTCAGCCGGCTTCGGCGGCTCGACCGGCTTCGGCGGCTCGACTGCCTTGACCACGGCCTTGCGCGGCGTGTTCATCATTTCGCGGATCGCGCGTGCTTCGGCTTCTGCCGCCGCGCGACGCTTGCTGATCTCTTCCTGCTCGGCGCGCGCCTTGTCGGCTGCCTCGCGGGCAGCGTCCTCGGCCTTCTTCGCCGCTTCGCGCTGCGCCGCGCGTTCGGCGGCTGCGCGTGCTTCGTCCTGCGCGGACTGCGTCGGCGTCGCTTCCTGCTCGGCAGCAGCAGCCTGCTGCGCTGCCGCCTGCTGCTGGGCTGCGGCGGCTTCCGCCGCGGCACGCTTCGTCGCCGCTTCTTCCTCGGCGCGACGGCGCTCGGCCTCGGCCGCTTCCTCGCGGGCGCGACGTTCGGCTTCCTCGCGCTCGAGGCGCTCCTGACGCTCGCGCAGCTCCTGCGCCTGCTTCTCGAGCAGCTCGGCCTCGCGGCGCGCCTCTTCCTCGCGACGCTTCAGTTCTGCATCGTCGTCCGCTTCGGCGACCTGCGCCTGACCCTGTTCCGCGCCGTCGGCCACGTCGTCGCGCTTGACGAACGTACGCTTCTTGCGGACCTCGACCTGAATGGTGCGAGCCTTGCCCGTCGCGTCAGATTGCTTGATCTCCGACGTATGCTTGCGGGTCAGCGTGATCTTGCGCTTGTCGCCGTCGGTTGCGCCGTGCGACTTGCGCAAATGATCGAGCAGACGCGCCTTGTCCGCTTCGGACAGCGCATCGTCTTCACTCGCTTTCTGGACGCCCGCTGCCTGCAGCTGTTCGAGCAGCACACCAGCAGGCATTTTCAGTTCCGCGGCAAATTGGGCTACGTTGTTACTCGCCATTCATTCCTCTTAGTGCAAGGACCGATTCCTTGCGGTTAGCATCGGGTCAGGCCATACGGCCGCCATCAAATCAGTGCGCCATGGTCATTTCTCACTGGAACCAATGTTCACGTGCTTTCATGATCAACGCCTTAGCGGCATCCTCTTCCATTCCGGTCATGTCGACCAGTTCATCTACAGCCAGTTCGGCGAGATCGTCGCGCGTCTGCACGCCGTGTTCGGCCAGCTTCGCGAGCAGCTCCGGCGTGATGCCGTCGAGGCTCTTGAGATCCAGCGCTGCATTCTCGACCTTTTCTTCGTTCGCGATGGCCATCGTCAACAGCGCGTCGCGTGCGCGGTTGCGCAGTTCGTGCACGGTGTCCTCGTCGAACGCCTCGATTTCGAGCATTTCGTTGAGCGGCACGTACGCGATTTCCTCGAGGCTCGTGAAGCCTTCGTCGATCAGGATGTCGGCAACTTCTTCGTCGACGTCGAGACGCGCCATGAACAGCGCACGCAGCCGGTCGCGCTCTTCGCCCTGCTTCAGCGCGGATTCGTCCGGCGTCATGATGTTGATCTGCCAGCCGGTCAGTTCGCCGGCAAGGCGCACGTTCTGACCGCTGCGGCCGATCGCGACAGCCAGTTCGTTCTCGTCGACGACGACGTCCATCGAATGCTTTTCTTCATCGACGACGATCGACTGGACGGCTGCCGGCGCGAGCGCGCCGATAACGAACTGGGCGGGATCTTCCGACCATAGCACGATGTCGATGTTTTCGCCACCGAGCTCGTTGCGCACGGCCTGCACGCGCGAACCGCGGATGCCGACGCAGGTGCCGATCGGATCGATCCGCTTGTCGTACGCGATCACGCCGATCTTCGCGCGCACGCCCGGGTCGCGGGCGGCCGCCTTGATCTCGAGCAGGCCCTGCTCGATTTCCGGCACTTCCATCTCGAACAGCTTCATCAGGAATTCGGGCGCCGTGCGCGACAGCTCGATCTGCGGGCCGCGCGCGGTGCGGTCGACCTTCGCGATGTATGCCCGCACGCGGTCGCCCACGCGCAGGTTTTCCTTCGGGATCAGCTGATCGCGGCGCAGCAGCGCCTCGACACGGCCCGATTCGACGATGAAGTTGCCCTTGTCGAGCCGCTTCACCGTACCCGTCATGATCTTTTCGCCACGCTCGAGGTAGTCGTTCAGGATCTGCTCGCGCTCCGCGTCGCGCACCTTCTGCAGGATCACCTGCTTCGCGGCCTGCGCGCCGATCCGACCGAATTCGATCGACGGAACGGGTTCCTCGACATACTCGCCGACTTCGACGTCGGGCTTCTGCTCACGTGCTTCGAACAGCAGGATCTCGCGATCCGGCTCCTGCAAGCCTGCCTCGTCGGGCACGACGAGCCAGCGACGGAAGGTTTCGTGCTCGCCGCTTTCGCGATCGATATGGACGCGGATTTCGGCGCCTTCGTCGAACAGCTTCTTGGAAGCGGACGCGAGCGCAGCCTCGAGGGCGCCCAGCACCACATCCTTGTCGACGTTTTTCTCGCGCGCCAGCGCATCCACCAGCATCAACACTTCGCGACTCATTATTTGCGGCTCCTAAAGTCAACTTGCGGAATCAGGCGGGCTTTATCGATATCGGCCAGCGTGAAATCCAGCATGGCTGCCTCGCCCTTCTTCCCCTCAAATTCCAAACCGATCGTTTCGCCATTCGGCGCGTGCAGAATGCCCCGGTACGTCTTGCGCCCGTCCAGCGGCTTTTTCAAGGTCACGGAAACTTCGCTGCCGGCGAAGCGCTCGAAGTCGGCCAGCTTCTTCAACGGGCGGTCGAGCCCCGGGGACGAGACTTCGAGCCGTTCGTAATCGATATTTTCGACCGTCAAGACGTGCTGGAGCTGACGCGTAACCTTTTCGCAATCTTCGAGCGAGATGCCGGCAGGCTGATCGATATAGATGCAAAGCATGCCGCGCCCGGTGCGCTCGAGTTCCACCAGCTCGTAGCCGAGCCCGGTGACCGTGGTTTCTATCAGTTCCGTCAGTTGCACAGTGTCCTCTCAGGTGTTCGCGCCCGCCGCTCGCGATTCACCCGCGGGCGCGCGCCTTAGCCGGCGCAGGAAGCGCTACCCGAGATGCCTAACCGTTTCAGCAAAAAAAAATGGGCGGAACGCCCATCTTCTTACTGGTGGTCGCACCTGAGCCGCACATTGAATCCGTACGCCCAGCGACTCCGCGATTATAGCGATTTTTGGCGCAAACGCCAAGCCAGCCGGTAAAAGCAGCGCGTCGGCCGCCTTTACGGACCGAAAATGCGAAATCGGGCTTGTCCGGTCGACCGGCGCATCCCGCCGCGCCGATGATCGGCATTGCCGCGGCACGCGGCATGGATACAGCCGAAGATCATCGACGCGATGCGTCGTGCCGGAAAAATCGGCCGGACGCCGATCGAGCCGGCACGCCGGCGGCTCTACGCCGCCGTGCCCCAATAGACGCTTAGCGGCCGCGCGTGCGGCTGCGCTGCGGACGCTGGCCACCGCGCGCGCCGCCGTTGCCGGCGCCGTCCGCACGATTGCCGTTCGGATTGCGATTGCCGCCACCCTTGCTGCCGCCGCGCTTCGGGCCCGCGCCATACGACGCGCGATTGCCGTCGACATCGCGACCACCGCCGGTGCGATTGCCGTCGCGGCCGCCGCCTGCGCGATTGCCATCACGGCCGCCGCCCGCGCGGTTGCCATAACCCGACGGCGCAACCGGCAGGCTGCCGTAGCCGCTCAGGCCCGGCAGACCCGGGCCGCCGCGTCGGCCACCGCCGCGACGCGGCTGGTCGAGTTGCCCGTGCGTCGTCAGCACCGGCTCGCGACTGATGAAGCCCATCGACGTCTCCATCGGGTCGGGCTGGCGACGCTCGGCCGGACCGGCACTGCCGCGCTTGCCCTTCTCCTCGGCCGGCGCCTTCAGGCCGACGGTTGCCATCAGCTTGCGCACCTGCGCGTCGTCGAGCTCTTCCCAACGACCGCGCTTCAGGCCGCGCGGCAGCGGAATCGGGCCGTGACGCGTCCGGATCAACCGACTCACCATCAGGCCGACCGCCTCGAACATCCGGCGCACTTCGCGGTTGCGGCCTTCGGCCAGCGCGACGTGATACCAGTGGTTCGTGCCTTCACCGCCGCCGTCGCGGATGCGCAGGAAATTCGCCGGACCGTCGTCGAGCTCGACGCCGTGCAGCAGCTTCTGCCGCATCCCTTCGGCCAGCTCGCCGACGACGCGTACCGCGTACTCGCGCTCGACGCTGTAACGCGGATGCATGAAGCGGTTCGCGAGATCACCGGAGGTCGTCAGCATCAGCAGACCTTCGGTATTGAAGTCGAGGCGGCCCACCGCGAGCCATTTCGCCGTCTTCATCGGCGGCAGACGGTCGAACACCGACGGACGGCCTTCAGGATCCGCGTGGCTGACGATCTCGCCGGTCGGCTTGTGATACAGCAGCACGCGCGGCGGCTTGTTCGGCAGCTTGCGCTTGACCGGCTTGCCGTTGATCCGCACCTGGTCGGTCGGCATGATCCGCTGGCCGATGTGCGCGGGCTCGCCGTTCACCGACACGCGGCCGGCGACGATCAGCTCTTCCATTTCGCGGCGCGAACCCATGCCTGCTTCCGCCAGCACCTTGTGGAGCTTCGGCGCGTCGTCGTCCGGCGACAGCACGCGCTTGTTCGCCGGCTGGCTGCGGCCGCGGCGCAGCATCGGCGCACGCACGCCGCTGCCGCCCGCGGAGTTGTCCGCGTCGAAGGCGGGCGACGTCACGTATGCGAACAGCTCGTCCTGGGACGCATCGCCTTCCGCCGCCTTCGCCGGGCCGCCTTCAGCCTTCGCCGCACCGCGACGGCCCTGGCCGCCCTGGCCACCCTTGGGTGCGCCTTCGCGCTTGGCGGCCGGCTTGCGACCGCCCTTGGCCGCGCCTTCCTTGCGCGGCGCACGCGCCGGCTGCGCGTCGACAGCGTCGGCCGGCTGCGCATCCGCGCCCTCGGCACCCGGCTGCTCGCCTTCGGCGCCCTTCGACTTGGCCGCCGCGCGACGCCGCGCGATCAGGCTGCGCGGGCCGCGCCGCAGACCGCGGCGGGGACGCTCGTCGCCACCCGCGGCCGAAGCATCCCGCTCCGGCGCATCGTCGGCACGCGCTGCCTGCACGGCAGGCGCGGACGATTCAATATCGTGGATATCTGTCAAAACAACCTCAAAATGTCAGGTCTCGCGCCCGGCGCGGGCGCGGCAAGAAGTTGGCCGCGATCAGGCGCGACGCTGTTCGGGTTCTGCTTCGTCGTCCGGCAGCGCGTCGGCGCCGATGGGCGCACTGGCGCTTCGCACGGCATCCGCGAGACTGTCGGACGTGTCGTCCAGCGCCTCGTCGTCCGCAGGACGGAGGCGGGATGCGTCGGCCTGATCGGCCTCGCCGGGCATGCCGCCGGCCGCTTCCGCTCCGTCTCCGGCAGCCGCTTCGGCGGCCGGCTTGCGATCTTCCTCGCTCCAATCCGCACGCTGCGGCTCGGGCTGCACATCGGTCGGCACTGCTTCGGCGCCAACCTGTTCCGTCCGTTCAATCTGTTCCGTTTGCCCGCGATCAGCATCGAGCGTATCGCGACCCGGAATTTCCTGCGTCGACGCGACGTCGGCCGCGGCATCGCCGGCCCCGTCGGTCGACTCGCCGGCGACTGCTTCATCCGCCAGCGCCTGCGGCGCGTCGGCCGCCGGCATGTCACCGTCGAAATCCATCGCCTGCTGCGCGAGCAGCGCGGCCTCGATGTTCGCAGCCGGCTCTTCGAGCGCGGGCAGGTCGTCGAGCGCCTTCAGGCCGAGATCGTCGAGGAACTGCTTGGTCGTCGCATACAGCGCCGGACGCCCCGGCACGTCGCGATGACCGATCACCTCGATCCAGCCGCGGTCCTCGAGTTGCTTGACCACCTGCGTATTGACCGTGACGCCGCGAATCTCTTCAATGTCGCCGCGCGTGACGGGCTGCCGGTACGCGATGATCGCGAGCGTTTCGAGCACCGCGCGCGAATATTTCGGCGGCTTCTCGGGATGCAGGCGATCCAGATAATGACGCATCGCCGGCTTGCTCTGAAAGCGCCACCCGGTCGCCAGCGCCACCAGTTCGACACCGCGACCGGACCAATCCTGTTTCAGGTCTTCGAGCAACGTGCGGACCGTGTCAGCCGACACGCCGTCGGCAAAGAGCTTGCGCAAATCGCCAAGCTTCAGCGGTTCCTGCGCACAGATCAAAGCAGTCTCGAGGACGATCTTCGCCTCTTGGGTATTCATGCAGCTAGGCCAGACCCTGTGGTCAAACGAACCGGATCAACAAACAGACGAAAGGAACGGAAGACGCGCTCGCCCGATTCTGATCGGTCATATTGATGGGAGCACGAACCGGGGGCGGCGAACCAACTTCAGGCCAGGCCCAAACCGGACGGAACAGCACGGCTCAACGACGGAACCGCGTGACTGAGCGCCATATTACGCAAAATTGCCCGGTGCGTAAAGATGAGTGGAACAGGCCGCCGCCCGGGCGGCGCGCCCGCTCCGTCCCCGCTTCAGCGGGCGCCCGCGCCATGCGCAAGGAACCGGCGCAGCCGCTCGACGCCCGCGTCGAGCCGCGCCGGATCGCACGCATAACACCAGCGCACGAACCCCTCCCCCTCCGGGCCGAACGCACGCCCGGGCGCCAGGCCGAGCCCCGCGTCGCGCACCAGCGTCTTGCAGAACGCCAGGCTGTCGGCCGCCCCCGGCAGCCGCAGGAACAGGTACATCGCGCCCGGCGGAGGCGGCACCTCGACGCCCGGCAGCGTCCGCAGCGCGGCGACCAGGTGATCGCGCGCGTCGCGCAGCGCCGTGACGAACGACCGCACGAACGGCTCGCCGTCGCGCAACGCGACCTCGGCCGCGGCCTGCACGAAGCCCGGCGCGCACGACGTGTTGTATTCGACGAGCTTCGACAGGTCGCCCATCACCGAGGCCGGCGCAATCAGCCATCCGAGCCGCCAGCCCGTCATCGCCCATGCCTTCGAGAACGAATTCACGACCACGACGCGCTCGTCGCGAGACGCGATGTCGAGAAACGACGGCGCGCCGCCCTCGTCGAAGGCAAGCCGCTCGTACACCTCGTCGGCGACCAGCCAGATGCCGTGACGACGACAATGGGCGAGCACGGCCAGCTGATCGTCGCGCGACATCGTCCAGCCGGTCGGGTTGTTCGGCGAGTTGATCAGCAGCATCCGCGTATCGGGCGTCAGCGCCGCGAGCAGCCGGCCGACGTCGAGCTGCCAGCCCGCGTCGCCGTAGCCGAGCGGCACGCAATCGACCTGCGCTCCCAGAATCTTCGGAATCTCGACGAGATTCGGCCACAGCGGCGTGACGGCGACGACACGCTCGCCCGGCCCGACCAGCATCTGGACGGCCAGCATCAGCGCACTCACGCCCGAACTCGTCACGGCGACCGTGTCGGCCGCCGTCGCACCGTGACGCGCGCTGACGTAGGCCGCGATCGCGTCGCGCAGCGGCGCCGTGCCGAGATTGTGCGTGTAGAAGGTCGCGCCGTCGCGCAGCGCCGCCGCCGCGGCGTCGCGGATGAAGTCCGGCGTCACGCGATCGGATTCGCCGAACCAGAACGGCAGCATGTCCGGCACGCCGAAACCGGCGTTCGCGACCTCGCGGATCAGCGACGGCCGCAGCGCATGCACCGCGGTGCGCGCCGCCGGCTCATCGTGCGGCGGGAAAAAACCTGCGGAATGCGTCATCGAGAACACCGCGGAGGAACACGATCCGCGTAGTGTACCGGCCGGCAAGCCGGACCGGCGCACGGCGGCGCACGTCAGTCGAGATCCTCGGCCCTTGCCGGCATCTGCCGCACGAGCTCCCAGATCGCCTGCGCGGCGGGCGACAACGACCGGTCGCGGCGGCGCACCAGCTCGACGGTGCGTTCGGTGCGCGGCGTGAGCGGCCGCGCGACCAGCGTCGAGCCGGCAGGCAGCGGCAACGACAGCCACGGCTGCACGCTCACGCCGACACCGGCCTCGACCAGCCCGAACACGGTCGCCGAATGCCCGAGTTCCTGCATGACCGTCGCGTTGACGCGATGCGTGGCCAGCGCCGCGTCGATCAGCGGCCGACTGCCCGACGCATGATCGAGCAGCACGAGGCGCTCGCCGTCGAGCGCCGTCCACGGCACCTCGGCCCGCGCCGCAAGCGGATGGTCGGCGCGCGCGACGAGGCAGAACGAATCGGTCATCAGCGGCTCGCAGACGATATCGGCGACCGTCAGCGGCCCGATCACGACGCCGAAGTCGACTTCGCTCGACTTCACCTTGCGCAGCACGTCGCTCTGCACGTCGTCGCGCAGGCCGAGCGTCACGAACGGGAACTGGCGCTCGCACGACGCCACCACGCGCGGCATCAGCCTGCAGGCGATCGTCGGGCTTGCCGCGACGATCACGCGCCCGCGACGCTGCTCGCCAATCTCGCGAATCTCGCGCAGCGTGTCGTCGAGATCGTCGAGCAGGCGCGACACGCTCGCGATCAGGTTTCCGCCGACGTCGGTCAGCTGCACGTCGCGCGTCGTCCGGTCGATCAGCTTCAACCCGAGTTCGGCCTCGAGCTCACGCACGCAACGGCTGACCGCGGACTGCGTGAGCCCGATCTCGTCACCCGCCCGACTGAAGCTCTTGAGCCGCGCGACCTCGATGAACACGCGAAGCTGGCGCAGCGTAACGTTCATGTCCCGACCTCATCAATCGCCGATATCGATGCGTGATTCTAATGTGCGAAGCCGTCCGCGGTGAGCGAATCTGGCCCCCGCCGTCCATGTTTCGCTGCGGTGCAATAGATTCGCAAACGCACGTGACATGGGCGAATTGCACAAGATTGGTGATTGTCCCGATTTGCTGACGGGTTATTTTGGCGTCTTATACGCCCCTAGCTGACTTAGCCGTTAGCTCGCTGCCAAGCGGCTCTCGAGGGATTCACCTCCGACATGGCACGCTTCGTGCATTACCTTGCGCACAGGGTGCAGGTTCGTCGGACGGAAGAGCAGAAACGCCGCTGCCGGCCAACCGGACGCCCCCACCCGGCACTCGACGCTCGAGTGCTTGAAGAGTGCGCGGCGCAGGGCAGCGCACCGGAGTTAGCTTCGCTGAGGTGAGGACATGATGCTGTTCGACGATTTGAGAGATAACGAGTGGGCGCTGGTCGAGGGTCTGTTTTGCTCGGAGCCCGCGCGGAGCGAGCGGCGCGGCCGTCCCCGCGTGGAAGCCCGGTCGGTGGTCAACGCCGTGCTGTGGGTGCTGTCGACGGGTGAAGGCTGGTCGAAACTGCCGGGCCGCTACCCGTCCCCGCCGACCTGCCGCCGCCGCTTCGACGAATGGCAGGCGGACGGTACGCTCGCCGAAATCGTGAAACGACTCGGCACGAGCGGCCGGCAAATCTCGCTGCGCGGACGCATCGGCGCAAGCGCGGCGAAGCCGCCCGCCCCGCCGAGCCGCGACCGGCTGCGCGGCGCCTTCTGGACCAATCCGGAATCCTGGCGCGCCCCCGTCAAGATGGCGTAACGAATGCTCGATCGGGCGGCTGCGGCCGCCCGGTGTCTTTCTGCGACGCGACTTCGTTGCGTCGCACGCTTTGCCGTCGATTACCGTTGTCGTGCCGCGAAACATCTATTTACCAATATTTACAGCAAGCCTGCACTCCCACGCTTACCTTAGCGTCATATCAACAGGCCGCACGGACGGCTTGAGAGGGAGCCCCGCCATGAAAACAATGTCACTGCTCGTTGCATGCGGCATTGTCGTTTCCGTGGCGCTGGCCGCTCCGGCCCATGCCGACGATCGCGCGAAGCCGCCCCATCGCCAGCAGGACCACCGCAACAGCCTCCGCCAGCCGCCGGCCGCCAACTCGTCGAGCCGGCAAACCGTGCCGCGCGGCGACTTGCGCGGCGATATCGCCAGCAACGCTCGGGCGCGGATCGGCTCACAGCCACCCGGCATGTCGCGTCATCCGTAGTCCTGTCGATTTCGAGATTTCGCCAAAGAAAATGCCCGGATCCGGGAACTGCGCCGCATGCGGCGAGTCACATCGTTGCCATGAGCACAGCGTGGCAGCAGCAAAAGTATCCGGTACGCCCGTATCCTCGCGATACGGGCTTTTTTTTGCATCGCCGGCCTGCGCGGCGATGCACGGGCCGGGATGAAGCCCGCTACAGGCGGCTTTCGAGAATCGCCACGGCGCCCGCTTCGCTCAATGCGTAGTCGTCCATGCGGCGATCAGTCCAGGAAAGTAATTTTTCGGCGCGCTCGAGGCGCGAGAATTCGGCTCGACCGCTGTCGGTCAGTACGGCAATGTCGACCGGTGCATGAAAGCCCGGTGCGGGGGCAACGGTCTTCTGCCTGACCGTGTCCATCAGCCCGAGCGAACGGAGATACTCGAACACGCCCGGGCGGCGTGCCCACGGTACCTGGCGGTACTGCACTCGTCTCAATGCGTCGAGCACCGCTTCGTTGGAATACGTGGCCATCTCGATTCTTTCTTAAAGTGCAGCGACAATGCGAAGCGGCGCACCGGGCGGGGTCTCCGCCCGCCGAAACCGCCACCGATTCTGGAGGCCAACGTTGTTCGGCGTCGCGTCAGGGCCGTCTCGTCAGCCGTCCATAAAAAGACACCATACCCCAATCAAATTGATTCTGTTCGATTCATTTGTACTTCTCTTCATCGGTTTCATGCTCTGCCGCAAGCAGCGTCGAACCATTTCGATCGCCGCCGCCGCGCTGTTCTGGCTGCTCGCGACGGGCTGGCTCGCGGCGCCGCTGATCGCGTGGACCGAGGCCGGCGTCACGCCGGTCGAGCGCCCCGACATGCATGGGCGCACCACGCTGATCCTCATCGGCGCCGGCACGCACCGCACCGACACCGGATTGCAGCCGCCGCCGGACGGCGTCGCGCGCATCCGCAAGGTGGCGGCGCTCTATCGCACGTGCCGGCAGCAGGCCCAGCGCTGCACCGTCGTGATGTCGGGCGGCGACCCGCAACATCACGGCGACACGGAGGCGGCCGTCTACGGACGCCAGCTCGTCGCGCAGGGCGTGGCGCCCGCCGACCTCGTGCTCGAACCGAACAGCCGCACGACCTACGAAAACGCGAAATTCACTGCGTCTATACTACGCTCACAGTATGACGACGCGCGCATTCTCGTCACGTCGTCGTATCAGATGCGCCGCGCCCTGCTCGATTTCCGCCGTTTCGGCATCGATCCGCAGCCCGTTTATGCGAATCTCCGCCGCGCGCAGACTGGCTGGCTGCCGCGCTGGCGCAATGTGGCCAACGCCGCGCAGGCGCTGCACGAGCTGGTGGGAATCGCGCAATTCCACGTGTATCGCTGGCTCGGCTGGTTTTGACGACACCGGGAAACCCGGCGCGAAAATCGCGGTGCCACCCGGATGGCAGACGCGTGACGAAGTGCGCGAAGCGTTGCGCGACTTCAACGAGGTCTTGCGTCGTGCGACGATCCGGTGCACATTGATCCGTCACTTTTGTTACACTCGACACGCACTCGACGGCAGTCGCCAGACAAAACGGCAACACTCGGGTTCATCACCACTTAGCGGAGGTAAAGCAATGAAGAAGACGTCCCTGGCTATCCTGGTAGCGATGTCGGCGCTGACTGGCGCAGCGTACGCGCAAGAGAGCACGCAGATTCAAACCATCACCGATCCGGCCAAGATCGCCGAGATCGAGCAGCGTGCACAAGCGCTGCAACAGCAACAAGCGGCCGAAGCGGCTCAGCCGGCGGCGCAGGAAGAGCATCACCACGGCAAGAAGGCTGCGCATCACAAGAAGGCCGCCAAGAAGGCGAAGGCTGCAGACGCTGCCAGCCAGTAAGTTCGGCGGCACCGCTTCAGCGAAAAGCCGAATCCGGGCAGCCGGGTTCGGCTTTTTTGGTTGCGGCGCCTGCGCGCTGTGCTAAAGTCGCGCACCGAAATTTTCCACCCGTGCGCACCCCGGTGCGGAGGACAGCATGAGCAACATTCAACTCGACATCGAGTGGACCGAAGCCGCCACTCGCCAGATCAAGCAACTGATGCCCCGCGGCTCGGCCGACGCGTTCCTCGCGCTACCGCCGATCGAGTGCCTGCCGATGGAAGGCGACGTGCTGTTCCTCGGCCCGCAAGGCAAGCAGCAACCGTTCATCGTTGCCGAGCGCCAGTATCACCATGACGGCGACGCCGACTGGACGATCATCCTGATCCTGGACGTACCCGGCACGTCGCACTGACGCGCCGCCCGCGACCGGACACGTCCGGTCGCCCTGGCCTGCTCGCGTTCAGAGGAGCTTCGACAGCACGCGGATTTCGGAACGCTCGATCCAGTCCGCGGCCGCCTCGCGATAAGCGAGAATATGCGCGGAACGCGCATGAGCAGCCAACGCCTCCTCGCTCTCCCAACGCTCGACGAATACGAACCGCGCGGGCTCCTTCAGATCCCGGTGCAAGTCGTACTGCAATGCGCCGGCTTCGTTGCGGGTCGGCTCGACGATACCCTCGAGCACGGTGCGCAGTTTTTCCTCCGCGCCCGGCTTCGCCACGATCAGCGCCACGACTGCAATTTCCGCCATTCCCGCCTCCTTCGTCCGAAAAAGTCCGAGAATACGCGAATCCCGCAGCGCGCATCGGCTACGCCGATACGGCATGACGATGGCACAAAAAAAATAGCCCGCGCTTCAGAGAAGCGCGGGCGAAACCGTCGCCCTACGAGGATAGGCGACGGGGCCATCGAGATCCGCACGCGGGTGCGGATCATCATCTGTTGTGCGGACGCTTGTCGCGTCGGCATGTGAAGGCATCGAGACCGTTGTTCGGCGCACGCGGCGCACGCTCCGGACGCTGACGCCAGCCTCCCCGTTCTAACGATTCCAACCTATAAAGCAGGTTACGTGCCAAGCTCGACATGCACGACACTCCTTTGATTTGTAAGGACAATTTTTTGGATCGGCGACAATGTGACACGTGTTCTGTCGTCGTAACGCCCGAATGTTACGTAACGTCACGAGGCGGGCCGAACCACTAGAACAATCGCACGCGCCAGCGAGCAGCCATGAAAAAAGCCCGCCGGATGGCGGGCTTTTCAGGAGTGCGGGAAACGCCGGGATCAGCGGAGCTGATTCACGAGCAATCCCATGATTTGCCGAGCCGGCGACGACGTGTCGATCGCGCCCGCATCGTCGACGACCGCGACACGCGTCTGATCGGCAGTGAGCGCCTTCACGTTGACGCGATACTGCTTCGCCTGCTTTTCCTTCTTGCCGTGGAACAGCTGGCTCCAGAAGCCCTGCTCGGCCGAGCTCAGATCCTTCGGATCGACATAGCGCACGAAATACAGCCCCTTCGAGCGATCGCGATCGTCGACCGTGAAGTTCGCGCGATCGAGCGCGAGACCGACGTGCAGCCACGACCGGTCGTACGGCTCGCCGAGCGTGACTTCGGACGGCACGGCCGCATCAGCCGCGTCGCTGCCTTGCGCCGACGTGCGCGACACGTTCTGCGCGGCGATTGCCGCAGCGGCCTTCGACGACGCGTCGGCATCGGCCTTCTTGTCTTTCGGTACTGCGTCGTCCTTGATGTTCGCGATCGGCGGTTCGCCGTTCTTCGCGCGCTGCTCGTTCTGCGCGAGCACGGCCATCAGCCGCTTCAGGTATTCCGTCTCGAGCGCCGGATCGTTCGGCTTCGGCTCCCACTTGCTCGAATCGTTGTTCGCGCCGGTGATCGCCTCGCGCATCCCCTTCTGGCTGATGAACACGTAGGTGCCGCCGTTCGGCGCCGAATCGAGACGCGTACGGTACTTGTTGCGCTCGGCCGTCACGTACGAATTGCCCATCGCCTTCGAGATCACGCTGCGGATCAGGCCGTCGTTGATCTGCGGATGGGTTTCGTTCCAATCGGTTTCCATCACGCCCTTGTCGCGCTGGTCGACGACGAGCAGGAAGCCCTGCTCCTGCCAGAAACGGCGAACCTGCGGCCAGATCGCGGCCGGTTGCTTGCCGTCGATCACAAGCCAGCTTTCGGTGCCGTCGCGCTGGATATGCATGCCGGCCACGGCCGGCGCGACGGTGTCCAGCGCGGGCGCGGCTTGCTGGACCTGCTTGAGCGCGGACAGGGAAGTCGCGCCGCCCTGGGGCGGCAGCGAACGCTGATCGGCCGTCTCGTCGAGCATGTTGGGCGGCACTGCGAGCGACGCTTCCTTCGATTTCGAATCGCTCTTGTAGTCCACTTTCGTGGGCGACGACGTACCGCAACCGGCGACGAGCGCGCCGGTGGCGAGCACTGCAGCGAACCGCATGGTAAGACGAAGATCAGTCATGTTCGGGGAATCCTCTTCCGCTAAATCACGGCGCTTTCCGTGGATCAACCGTGCATTTTACCGGGGCCGCGCCGCGATGTGCAAAAAAGCGACGGCCAAGAAAAAACCCGCGTCAGCTTGAACTGACGCGGGTTCTTGTCTGGTCGGGGCGAGAGGATTTGAACCTCCGACCACCTGCACCCCATGCAGGTACGCTACCAGGCTGCGCTACGCCCCGAAAGAAAAAAATTATAACAGACAGTTCCCCGATTTAGAACGGGTCGCATGCATTTTGTGCCTGCCCTCGTGAAATTTTTTGGCGCGATCGTGCCGATGCAAGCAATCCGCGGCATCGAACCCGCATCGCCTTCACCGTCACCGTCACCGCTTGCGCGCGATACAGATGACCGTCAGGCCGGCGATGCGGTTGAAGCGGAACATCGGCAACTCGATGCGGCAGATCGTCTTGAGCAAACCGTTGACGAACGGATGATGACGGCGCAATTGCGACGCAGGCTCGCGCGGATGCGAACGCGCCCGCTCGCCCAGCCGCAGTGCGGCCGCGAGCGGAAACGTCAGGCCGAAATAGTAGGCGCCGTGCTCGACGTCGAGCCCCGCGCGCCGGACCACGTCCTCGAGGCCGCCGAGCGTATACCTGCGCTTGTGCTCGAGAAAATCGTCGTGGCCGCTCCAAAGAAACTGGAACGCGGGAACCGTGATCAGGAACCGGCTGCCCGCAGGCGCGCCCTTCACATACTGCGTCAGCAGCCCGACGTCGTCGTCGACATGCTCGAGCACGTCCATCAGCAACACGAGATCGGCATCGAATCGATCGACGGAGCGCCGAAAGTGGATGGGCTTGCCGGCCTCTTCGCCATCGCTGTCGTCGGCGTAGCTCGTGTCGACACACCATGCTTCCGTCGCCGGCGTGCGCTCGAGCAGATGCTTCGAGAAAAAGCCGGAGCCCGCACCGACGTCGAGTATCCGGTTCACGCCCGACGCGCCCAGGAACCGGCGAATGGCGCTCGCCTTCGACGCGTAGTACCAGTGATCGCCCACTCCCGCACCCAGTACGTCGACTTCCTTCAGGTCCATGGCGCTTCCCCGTGATGGCTGCCGTGTTGTGATGTCGAATTCGCCACTGAGCCGATCTTACCTCGCCGCCCTCGCCGATCGTATCCGTCGATGCCCGGGGCCGCGCCACTTCGGCATCCGGTGAAACCCGCGCCGGTCATGGTCGACCGCGGGTTTTCAGGGGCGCGTCGAAAGACGCCGGCCGACGGTCCGGACAAACCAAACGACCGTTTGATCCGCCCGTCCATCCACCGCGAAACCATTGTCCGGCAGCCCGCCAGCGCGCCGTAACCGGGCGGCCGTTGTTTGGTAACGCCGCTCTAGCGCGCTATGACACACTGCACGGCATCGACGCTCGCGCCGTGCAGTGGCGCGCGCCCCCGTCGATCAAGACAAGACATGGAGACAGACGATGCGGAATGCGGTCCGGCGCGGCCATCGCTCGCCTTTGGCAATTTTCGACCGGGTTGCCGGCCTGCGACGCACGGCCGCCCCGCGATCACACACGACATCCCGCGTGTTCGGCTGCGGCGCGCTGGCGCTCACGCTGCTCTGCGCCGGCTGCGCGGAATCGGCCGCGCAGCGCGACAGCAACACGTCGATCGCATCGACGAAGATAGAACGCACGAAGGCGGAGCGCCTCGCGCGCGAGCAGCAAATCGCGCGCACCGTGCCGTCGCTCGCGTCGATCAGCCTCACGCAACCGCGCCCGTTCACGCTGCGCGACTCGGGCCAGAACGGCGCGATGACGTTCCTGCGCGACGTCGATTTCCGCGTCGTCAACAATCTCGGCTTCTTCATTCATCAGTTGTCGGCCACGCTCGTGCCCACGCAGGCCGGCGCGCCGATCGTATTCGACGATCCGACGAGCTTCGAGATCGACGTGCACGAAGGCACGGTCACGCTCGACAACGCGAAGCTGACCGCCCTCTTCAACACCTACATCTTCGGCTATCGCAACGCGCCGCTGCGCAAGCTCGCGGTATCGGCCGGCGACGGCGTGATCCATCTGCAAGGCGAGATGCAGCGCGACGGCTGGGTACCGTTCTCGCTGACCGGCACGCTCGCGATTCGCGACGGCAGCCAGCTCGTGTTCCACCCGACCGGCGTACGCGTGTCGGGCCTCGACGCGCAGCCGGTGATGCGCGCGGCCAACGTGAAAATGGCCGACCTGCTGAAGGTGGAGACGCCGATCGCGCAACTCGCCGGCGACGATCTCGTGATGGCGGTCGACAAGCTGATGCCGCCGCCGCGCCTGAAGCTGACGATCACCGCGCTGCGCGTGACGCCGGCGGGCCTCGACCTGAAGCTCGACGACGGCACGCATGCGGGCTTCGCGATGCCCGCGAACGCGCCGCAGCAGGCGATGTACATTCGCGGCGGCGACGTGAAATTCATGCGCTCGATGCCGATGAACGCGGACATCCTGATCGCTCCGCTCGACGCGTCGAAGCGCGACCAGACGTTCGTGTTCGACCTGTACCACTATCGCGACCAGGTATCGGCCGGCTATTTCAACTTCGACGAAAGCGGCGCGATGGCGATCCGGATGCCTACATATGCGGGCCCGGCCAGCGGCGCGCTGCTCGGCAACGCGGCCGCGCGCCTGAACGACAGCTTCCTCGCCGCGCAGCAGAATGCGCTGCGCGACGTGCGCCAGCATTGGGAAGCGTACGCGCTCGCGGCGGACGCCGCGCGGCCCGGCATGCAGAAGGTCGCGATGCGGCGCACGTCGACGACGCCGTTCAACGAGCGGCACGTGTCGAACCGCAACCCGACGATCCATCTGCGCAACGTCGACTTCAACCTGTCCGGCGATATCGGTTTTCATGTCGAAGATCTCGACGTGGAACTCGTGTCGAAGCGCGCCGGCGAACCCGTCGATCTCGACGACCCGAACCAGTACGACATCCGCATTCTCGGCGGCACGGTCGTCGAGTCGTGGAAGGCGATGTCGGCGCTGTTCAACGACTACCTGCTCGACTATTCGCCGCGTTCGCTGAACGGCCTGCAACTGAGCGCGGACGGGCAGAACCTGCGCGTCCAGGGCGGCATCAAGCTGTGGAATCACGTGCCGGGCGTCTGGCTGCCGACCGACATGAAGGGCTCGCTGACGGTGCTCGACGACCGCCACCTCGCATTCAAGCCGTCGCAGGTGTCGGTGCTCGGCATCCCGCAGGCGACGCTACTGCGCTCGCTCGGCATCGAGCTGTCGTCGCTGACGCCGCTGCAGCGGCGCGGCGCGGAACTGCGCGGCGACACGCTCGTGCTCGACCAGTACACCGTGTTCCCGCCGCCCGTGCTGAACGGCAAGCTCGGCCAGGCGACGGTCGAGCGCGACGGCTTGCGTCTGACGTTCCGGCGCGCACCGGGCGCGCCCGCGCCGAAGCGGCCGCAGATCGATGCGCCGAGCTACATGTGGATGGAAGGCGGCGACATGAAGATGTTCAACGTGCTCGAACTGAACGTGCGCGCGCTGATCCGGAATTCGGCCGAGGCCGGCCCGATGCGGTTCGACCTGTACGGGTACCGCAACCAGGTCGCGCAGGGCTCGGTGCGGATGCTGCCGGACGGCACGCTGGTCGTCGACATGGGCCGGAAGAATCCGCTCGCGTCGCGCTGATCCGCAGGCGCGACCCGCATGAAAAAAGCCCGGTGGCGGTCGCCAACCGGGCTTTCCCATACATCCTGCGCACCGTGCGCTCAGTCGTGTTTCAGTCCGTCGATCACGTCCAGCAACGCCTGCCGCAACGCGGTCACATCGACGTTTGCGCCCGCGTTGGCCGCCCCGCGCGCATCGGCGGCCTGCACATCGGATTCGACCGGCTCCGCCGCGGCCCGATCGCTGCCCGGCGAATCGAGCCGGTTGCGCGCGCCGTTGATCGTGAAGCCCTGCTCGTACAGCAACTCGCGAATCCGCCGGATCAGCAGCACTTCGTGATGCTGGTAATACCGCCGGTTGCCACGCCGCTTCACCGGCCGCAGCTGAGTGAACTCCTGTTCCCAGTAACGCAGCACGTGTGGTTTGACCCCGCACAGTTCGCTGACTTCGCCGATCGTGAAGTAGCGCTTCGCGGGAATCGGAGGCAAGACGACTTTCTCAACCGTGGTGGTCATCGGTTAACCGTCGGTAAGGGTGCGCGGCGGCCGCGCGGGGCGTGGGCGCGTATTACTCCGCGCCGTTTTCGACCAGCGCCTTCAGCTTCTGGCTCGCGTGGAAAGTTACCACCCGGCGGGCCGCGATCGGAATCGCCTCGCCCGTCTTCGGGTTGCGGCCCGGGCGCTGCGGCTTGTCGCGCAACTGGAAATTGCCGAACCCCGACAGCTTGACGCTTTCGCCGTTTTCGAGCGCATCGCGGATCACTTCGAAAAACGCCTCGACCATGTCCTTCGCTTCACGCTTGTTCAGCCCGACGCTATCGAACAGCAGCTCCGCCAGTTCCGCCTTCGTCAGCGTCGGCGTCTCCGTGGACGCCGGCGCCGAAGCGTCGCGGTTCATGGCGCTGCGTTGCGCCGTCAGGAGGGCTTCGAATTCACTCGAGGTCATGTCGTTCATATCTGCCATACAGCGCGTTGAATCAAAACTTACGATGGAAAAAGCCGCCCGCGAACGGGCGGGCCCTCTCCTTAGCCGCGCAGGCGCGCACCGGCACGAGCCATTCGCTCGACCAGCGTCTGGATCGCCTGATCGACGACCTCGTCCTGCAGCGTGCCAGCCGCGTCCTGCAGCGTCACGCGGAAGGCAAGGCTCTTCTCGTTCGCGGCAAGACCACCGGAAGTATTTGATTTTGCACGAAATTCGTCAAAGAGTACAACCTTCTGAACGAATCGGCAGGCGTCTTCGGCAAGCGCCTTCTTCATTTCGTCGAAAAGTGCCTGAACCTCGACCGCCTGATCGACGACAACGGCGATATCGCGACGGACCGGCGGGAATTTCGACACGTCGGTCGGCGCGGGCAGCGCACGTGCAGTCAGCGCATCCGCGTCGATTTCAAACATCACCGGCGCGTGCGGCAGCTCGTACTTCTGCATCAGGCGCGGATGCAGCTCGCCGATCCAGCCGACCGCACGGCCATCGACTTCGATGCGCGCGCTGCGGCCCGGATGAAGGGCCGGATGCTCGGCCTTCACGAAGCGCGCGACCGCCGGCGCGAGCAGCGCCTCGAGATCGCCCTTCACGTCGAAGAAATCGACCGCGCGGGTCGCGACGCCCCACTGCTCGTCGAATGCCGGACCGTACGCCAGCGCGCCGACGCGCTTCGGCTGCGCATGACCTTCGACCGCCAATTCGCCGGCCTTCACCGACGGATCGGCAATGAATACGCGCCCCGATTCGAACACGCGCACGCGATCGGCGCGGCGGTTCAGGTTGTGGCGCAGCACCGAGATCAGGCTGCCGAACAGCGTCGTGCGCATGACCGAAAGCTGGCTGGCGATCGGGTTCAGCAGACGGATCGGGTTGTCGTTGCCCGCGAAATCCTGCTCCCACTCCGCATCGACGAAGCTGAAGTTGACGGTTTCCGCGTAGTCGCGCGCGGCGAGCGCGTGACGGATGTCGTGGATCGAACGCCGCGTCTCGTGGGTCGCACGCATTTCGCTCGTCGCGACCGGCGGCCGCGCCGGAATCTTCTCGAAGCCGTAGATGCGCGCCACTTCCTCGATCAGGTCTTCCTCGATCTCGATGTCGAAGCGGTGCGACGGCGGCGTGACGAGGAACGCGTCGTCTTCACGCTCGAACGGCAGGCCGAGGCGCGTGAAGATGTTCGCGATCTCGTCGGCGTCGATCTTCACGCCGATGATGCGGTTCGCGCGCGACACACGCATCTTCACCGGCACACGCTGCGGCAGGTTCACCGCCTGATCGTCGACCGGGCCGGCCTTGCCGCCGCAGATTTCGAGGATCAGTTGCGTGATGCGCTCGACGTGCTCGACGGTCGTCGCGTAATCGACGCCGCGCTCGAAGCGATGGGCCGCATCGGTCGAAAAGTTGTACTTGCGCGCGCGGCCGCGGATGCTGTCCGGCCACCAGAACGCGGCTTCGAGGTAGATGTTGGTCGTATCGAGCGTGACGGCCGTGCTGTCGCCGCCCATGATGCCGGCCAGGCTTTCGACCTGACGATCGTCCGCGATCACGCCGACCGTTTCGTCGAGTTCGACCGTGTTGCCGTTGAGCAGCTTCAGCGATTCGCCGCGCTTGCCCCAGCGCACTTCGATGCCGCCGTGGATCTTGTCGAGATCGAACACGTGCGACGGGCGGCCGAGCTCGAACATCACGTAGTTCGAGATGTCGACGAGCGCGGACACGCTGCGCTGGCCCGAACGCTCGAGGCGCTCGACCATCCACTGCGGCGTCTTCGCGTGCGCATTCACGCCGCGGATCACGCGACCCGAGAAGCGGCCGCACAGATCGGGCGCGGCGATGCGCACCGGCAGCGTCTCGTCGAGCTCGACGTTCACCGGGCGGATGTCGACCGGCGTCAGCGGTGCGCCGGTGATCGCGGCCGTCTCGCGCGCGATACCGAACACTGACAGGCAGTCGGCCTTGTTCGGCGTCAGCTTGATTTCGAAGATCGTGTCGTCGAGATTGAGCGTCTCGCGGATGTCCTGGCCGATCGGCGTATCTTCCGGCAGGATCAGCAGCCCGCTGTGATCCTCGGACAATTTCAGCTCACGCGCCGAGCACAGCATCCCCTGGCTCTCCACGCCGCGCAGCTTCGACAGCTTGATCGCGAACGGCTTGCCGCCCTCTTCCGCCGGCGGCAGTTCCGCGCCGACCAGCGCGACCGGCACCTTGATGCCGGGCACCACGTTCGGGGCGCCGCACACGATGTTCAGCGTCGCGCCGGTGCCGGCGTCGACCTGGCAGACATTGAGCTTGTCCGCATCCGGATGCTTGACGACTTCGAGCACGCGGCCGACGACGATCTTCGACGTCGGCGGCGCAGCCTTGCTCAGCGATTCGACTTCGAGCCCCGCCATCGTCAGCGCGTGCGACAGGGCGTCGGTCGTCAGCTGCGGGTCGACAAAGGTTCTCAACCAAGATTCAGGGAATTGCATGGATGTCTACGTTCGAAACAGGTTAGATCGACGCCCGGGCTCCGTCGGAAACGTCCGTCGGGGCATGCGCGGGCACAGGTCGGCGCGGCGAGCGGCGTTATGCGAACTGGCGCAGGAAACGCAGGTCGTTCTCGAAGAACAGCCGCAGATCCTGGACGCCGTAGCGCAGCATCGTCAGGCGCTCGAGGCCGCTGCCGAACGCGAAACCGATGTAGCGCTCGGGGTCGAGGCCCATGTTGCGGATCACGGTCGGATGCACCTGCCCGGAGCCGGAAATTTCGAGCCACTTGCCGGCGTTCTTGCCGTGCTCGAACATCATGTCGATCTCGGCCGACGGTTCCGTGAACGGGAAATACGACGGACGGAAGCGCACGAGGATGTCGTCGCGCTCGAAGAATTTTTTCAGGAAGTCGGTATAGACGCCCTTGAGGTCGGCGAAGCTGATGTTTTCGTCGATCCACAGCCCCTCGACCTGATTGAACATCGGCGAGTGGGTCGCATCGCTGTCGACGCGATACGTGCGGCCCGGCGCGATCACCTTGATCGGCGGACGGTTCATGCGCGCATAACGCACCTGCATCGGGCTCGTGTGCGTGCGCAGCAGCAGCTGGCGGCCGTCGGCATCCTTGCCTTCGACGTAGAAGGTGTCCTGCATCGAACGCGCCGGATGGTTCTCCGGGCTGTTCAGCGACGTGAAGTTGTACCAGTCGGTCTCGATTTCGGGGCCGTCGGCCACGTCGAAACCGATCGAGCCGAAAATCTGTTCGACACGCTCCCACGTGCGCATCACCGGGTGCAGGCTGCCTGCACCGGCGCCACGGCCCGGCAACGTCACGTCGATCGCTTCGGCGGTGAGGCGCTGATTCAGCAGCGCGTCGGCCAGGGCCTGGCGACGGGCGGTGAGCGCGGCTTCGACCTGCTGCTTCGCGACGTTGATGCGTGCGCCTTCGGTCTTGCGTGCTTCGGGATCGAGCTTGCCGAGGCCCTTGAGCAACTCGGTCAGCGCACCCGATTTGCCGAGAAATCGGGCTTTCTCGTTTTCGAGCGTGGTGATGTCGGCAGCCTGTTCGAAGGACTGCTGCGCGTCGGCGACAATCTGGTCCAGATCCATAGATCCCATCATTTCCAACGTCATTCGGTCTCGGCGAGCGAAATGGCCTCGCCAAACAAAAAAGGGGCTCGGAAGAGCCCCGTTTTCGCTGCAGCGGCCGAGACTACCGGAACCTCGCTGCAACTAACCACGCAGTGCTAATTTCGCAATTAGGCTGCAACGGCGGCTTTCACCTGCTTGACGATCGCAGCAAAAGCAGCCTTGTCGAACACCGCCATGTCGGCCAGCACCTTACGGTCGAGTTCGATCGACGCCTTCTTCAGGCCGTTGATGAACACGCTGTAGGTCATGTCGTGCTGGCGAACTGCCGCGTTGATACGCGTGATCCACAGTGCGCGGAACACACGCTTCTTGTTGCGGCGATCGCGATACGCATACTGACCAGCGCGCATCACCGCCTGCTTGGCGATGCGGTAGACGTTATTGCGGCGGCCGCGATAACCCTTGGCCAGGTTGATGATCTTCTTGTGGCGGGCCCGTGCGGTTACCCCACGTTTGACTCGAGGCATGTTTCTCTCCTTGGAGTATCAGTTGAGGGGTTACGCGAACGGGAGCATCGCGCGGACGGAGTTCAGATCGGAATCATGAACTGCCGTTGCGCCGCGCAGATGGCGCTTGTTCTTCGTGGTTTTCTTGGTCAGGATGTGACGCTTGAAGGCTTGACCGCGCTTGACGGTACCGCCCGGACGCACCACGAAGCGCTTTGCAGCGCTCTTCTTGGTCTTCATCTTAGGCATGACGAACAACTCCAGTTTATTAGATGGCGATGGGTGTGCGGTTGGCTTGCGCCCTTGACCCGCCCTTCGAAACCCAGTCCACTTGTGTACGGCGCACCGCTTGCGCAGCCGCCGTCATCGTTGGCGCGCCGCCCTGACCGGGCTACGCGCCGAACCACTGTCGAACCTGCGCGCGATGCGCGCGGGCTCGTTACTTCTTTTTCTTCGGCGAGAGCACCATGATCATCTGGCGCCCTTCCATCTTCGGCATCTGCTCGACCTGGCCGACTTCCTCGAGATCCGTGCGCAGACGCTCCAGCATCCGCATACCGATTTCCTGGTGAGCCATTTCGCGGCCGCGGAAACGCAACGTGATCTTCGTCTTGTCGCCCTCTTCGAGGAAGCGCACGAGATTGCGGAGCTTGACGTTGTAATCCCCGTCATCGGTACCCGGGCGGAACTTGACTTCCTTGACCTGGATGACCTTCTGCTTCAGCTTCGCTTCGTGCTGCTTCTTCGATTCCTGGTACTTGAACTTGCCGTAATCCATCAGACGGCAAACCGGCGGCACCGCTTGCGGCGCGATCTCCACCAGGTCAACATCCAGTTCTTCCGATTTACGGAAAGCGTCAGCGAGTTTTACGATACCGAGCGGTTCGTTCTCGATCCCGACCAGGCGCACTTCCGGCGCAGTGATTTCACCGTTGATGCGGTGCGACGACTTATCAGTAGCGATGTTACGTTTCCTCTAAAAATTAAAAAAATGAGCCGCGCTGCCAGGGCGGTTACTTGAACGAGCGCAGGTCTTCCTGCAGACGCTCAACGAAGGCTTCGACCGGCATAACGCCAAGATCGACGCCGCCACGGGCACGCACGGCTACCGTTTGCGCATCACGCTCCTTATCGCCCACGACGAGGAGATAAGGCACCTTTTCCAGCGTGTGCTCGCGTATTTTATAGCTAATCTTCTCGTTGCGCAAATCGGCCGCCACTCTAACCCCTTGTTTTTGCAACGTTTGGGTCAGAGCGTGCGCATATTCGGCCTGACTTTCGGCGATATTGAGCACAATTGCCTGGTACGGCGCGAGCCAGACCGGCATTGCACCAGCATGGTGCTCGATCAAGATGCCGAGGAAACGCTCCATCGAACCGACGATCGCGCGGTGCAGCATCACCGGCCGGCGACGGCTGTTGTCCTCGGCGACGTACTCGGCGCCCAGGCGCTCCGGCAGCACCATGTCGAGCTGCAGCGTGCCGCACTGCCACGAGCGGCCGAGGGCGTCCTTGATGTGGTACTCGATCTTCGGGCCGTAGAACGCACCCTCGCCCGGCAACTCTTCCCACGTGAGGCCGCAGGCGGTCAGCGCGTCGCGCAAACCCTGCTCGGCGCGATCCCACGTTTCGTCCGTCCCCGCACGCTGGTCGGGGCGCAGCGACAGCTTGATGTCGATGTGATCGAAACCGAAGTCCTTGTACACGCTCATCGCGAGCGTGTTGAACGCGATCGATTCCGAGATGAACTGATCTTCCGTACAGAAGATGTGCGCGTCGTCCTGCACGAAGCCGCGCACGCGCATCAGGCCGTGCAGCGCGCCCGACGCCTCGTTGCGGTGGCACGAGCCGAATTCCGCGTAACGCAGCGGCAGGTCGCGGTACGAGCGCAGGCCGTGCTTGAACACCTGGACGTGGCCCGGGCAGTTCATCGGCTTGATCGCGTAGTCGCGCTTCTCCGACTCCGTCGTGAACATGTTCTCGCGATAGTTCTGCCAGTGGCCCGACGCTTCCCACAGCGAGCGGTCCATGATCATCGGCGTCTTGATCTCGAGATAGCCGGCGTCGTTCACGCGGCGGCGCATGTACTGCTCGACCTGCTGCCACAGCGCCCAGCCCTTCGGATGCCAGAACACCATCCCCGGCGACTCTTCCTGCATGTGGAACAGGTCGAGCTGCTTGCCGAGCTTGCGGTGGTCGCGCTTTTCCGCTTCCTCGAGCATGTGCAGGTACTGGTCCTGGTCTTCCTTCTTCGTCCAGGCCGTGCCGTAGATGCGCTGCAGCTGCTCGTTCTTCGAATCGCCGCGCCAGTACGCGCCCGCGACCTTCATCAGCTTGAAGATCTTCAGCTTGCCGGTGGACGGCACGTGCGGGCCGCGGCACAGATCGGTGAAGCCGCCGTGCGAATACAGCTTGATTTCGTCGCTTTGCGGAATCGATTCGATGATCTCGGCCTTGTACTTCTCGCCGATGCTGCGGAAGTAACCGGCCGCCTCGTCGCGCGACACGACACGGCGCGTGACCGGCTCGTCCTTCTTCGCGAGTTCCTGCATGCGCTTTTCGATCTTTTCCAGATCTTCCGGCGTAAACGGGCGGTTGTACGAGAAGTCGTAATAGAAACCGTTGTCGATCACCGGGCCGATCGTCACCTGCGCGTCCGGATACAGCTCCTTCACCGCATACGCGAGCAAGTGGGCGGTCGAGTGGCGGATGATGTCGAGGCCGTCGGCATCCTTGTCCGTGACGATCGCGAGCGACGCGTCGCGGTCGATCAGCGTCGACGTATCCACGAGCTCGCCATCGAGCTTGCCACCCAGCGCAGCCTTGGCGAGGCCGGGACCGATCGAGGCCGCAACCTCGGCAACTGTCACCGGATGCTCGTATTGTCGAACTGAGCCGTCAGGCAAGCGTATCGAAACCATAGCATTCTCCGTGATGCCGACAGTGGGCGGCAGACCAGGTACGCGAGATCAACTCGCGCGTGAAAATTCGCGACAAAAAAAATGCGGCCCCGCTTTCGAGGGGCCGCATTCGATACTTCACTCAAACTGAAAGGGCGAAAACGTTCCTCGACTAGCGTCGCTCCGAAGTGGTTTCGGTCAACGTTCGCGGTGTCATAACCGTATTCGCCTTGTTCGCGTTGAGTTGTGTACTGCTTCGAACACCCGGAGGCCGGGCATTCTCAATTCGTTGGTAGGCTCGATTGGATTCGAACCAACGACCCCCACCATGTCAAGGTGGTGCTCTAACCAACTGAGCTACGAGCCTAGAGAAGCTAAGATTATATGGAGTGGCTGCAGGCTTGGCAAGTGTTTTATGCGGTCGCAGCAAAATAACGCGGATCCAACCCCATCAGGATTTCCGCCCTGCCCGCACGACGCCCTGCACCTCGCCGAGCAGCGTGCACGCGCGCTGCACCTGCGCCGAATTCGAGACCTCGACCGTGAACTGCATGAAGGCCGCATTGCGGCGGCTTTGCGTCTTCACGCCCACGACGTTGATCTTTTCGCGCGCGAACACTTCGGAGATATCGCGCAGCAGCCCTTGCCGATCGCTCGCCTCGATCATCAGGTCGACCGGATAGACGGACGCGCCGCGCCCGCCCAGCACGTCGGCCGACCAGGTCGTCTGCAGCACGCGTTCCGGCGCGCGCTCGACCATCCGGCGAAACGTCGGGCAGTCGGTGCGGTGGATCGACATCCCCTTGCCGCGCGTGACGAAACCGCTGATCGGATCGGGCGGCGCCGGACGGCAGCAGCGCGCCAGCTGCGTCAGCAGCGCGTCGACGCCCACCACCAGCACGCCGGTCGATGCACCGTGCGCGACGCTCGCGCCGCTGCTGCGCTTCTCGAAATCGGCCGGCGCCTCGGGCGCCGGTTCCGGCGGCGGCGCGTCGGACAGCGCGTGCTCGACGTTGCGCAGGCTGAATTCTTCCTTGCCGACGACCGAGAACAGCTCCTCGGGCGACTTGAAGCCGAGCTTCGCGGCGAGGTTGTCCAGGCTGACCGACGTCTTGCCCTCGCGCTGCAGCGTCTTTTCGACGAGCGCGCGGCCGTGCGCGATGTTTTCTTCCTGCTCGATCGAGTTGAACCACGCACGCACCTTCTGCCGCGCACGCGGGCTCTTCAGGTAACCGAGCTGCAGGTTCAGCCAGTCGCGCGACGGCCCGCCTTCCTTCACCGCGACGATCTCGACCGTCTGGCCGTTCGAAAGCGGCGTGTTCAGCGGCACCATCACGCCGTCGACGCGCGCGCCGCGGCAGCGATGGCCGAGCTCGCTGTGCAGGTGGTACGCGAAATCGACCGGCGTCGCGCCCTGCGGCAGCGCGATCACGCGCGCCTGCGGCGTCAGCACGTAGATGTGGTCGTCGTCGAGCGACGTCTCGCGCAGTTGCGCCCACGCCTGATCGCCCGACACCTCGGTGCCGTCCTCGACGTCGTCCTTCCACGCGAGCAACTGACGCAGCCACGCGATCTTCTCGTCGTACTTGTCGCTCGCCGAGAACTGGCCGCCATAGCCGCGTGCGCCGGCCTCCTTGTAGCGCCAGTGCGCGGCGACGCCGTACTCGGCGAAGCGATGCATCTCCTGCGTGCGGATCTGCACTTCGAACGCACGGCCGTCGTCGCCGATCACGACCGTATGCAGCGACTTGTAGCCGTTCGGCTTCGGCCGCGAGATGTAGTCGTCGAACTCCTTCGGCACCGGCTGCCACAGGTGATGCACGATGCCGAGCACCGCGTAGCAATCCTTGATGTCGGGCACGATCACGCGAAACGCGCGCACGTCGTACAGCTCGGAGAAATCGAGCTCCTTGCCGCGCATCTTGCGCCAGATGCTGTAGATATGCTTCGGCCGGCCGCTGACGTCGGCCTGGATGTGCGCTTGCGCGAGCTCGTGCTGCAGCCGCGCGATCGCCTGCGTGACGTACGCCTCGCGCTCGATGCGCTTCTCGTCGAGCAGCTTCGCGATCCGCTTGTAGGTGACGGGATCCTCGAAGCGGAACGCGAGATCCTCGAGTTCCCACTTCAGTTGCCAGATACCGAGACGGTTCGCGAGCGGCGCATAGATCTCGAGCGTCTCGCGCGCGACGTCGGGCGGCGGATCGAGCTTCGCGGCCGCGTAGTAGCGCAGCGACTGCAAGCGCGAAGCAAGGCGGATCAGCACCACGCGGATGTCCTGCGCGAACGCGAGCAGCATCTTGCGCAGCGCCTCGATCTGCGTGCGCCGCTCTTCCGCCGCGTCGCGCCCGGAGTCGGGCTTCGCGTTCTGCGCGGCGCGCAGGCTGACGGTGCCGAGCCGCAACAGCTTGCGCACGTCGGCCACGAGCCGCGCGACTTCGTCGCCGAAACGCTCGGTCAGCTCGCGTTCGGGGTCGCTCAGATGCGGCGTCAGCACGAACAGCGCGGCGGCCTGCATCGCGTGCGGATCGACGTTCAGCGTGCGCATGATCGACGCCGTGCCGGCCGAGTGATCGGCGAGCAGCTCGCCGGACGACAGGCGCGCGTCGCCGGCCCGCTCGCGCACGAACGCGAGCACGTCGTCGAACGACGGCGCCGCGACGGGAGAAGCGGAAACGGATTCGGTCATTGCACGGCCTGCCGGAATACGGTCATCTTTGGCTGACGCTCAGCTCCGCTGCGCGGCGACGACCACGATCTCGACGAGCAGCGCCGGATCGGCAAGCTTCGCCTCGACGGTCGCGCGCGGCGGCGCGTTGCCTTCCGCAACCCATGCGTCCCACTCGGCATTCATGCCTTCGAAGTTCGCGAGATCCGAGATGTAGATCTGCACCGACAGCAGATGGGCCTTGTCGCTGTTCGCTTCGGCGAGCAGGCGGTCGATGTGGCCGAGCACTTCGCGCGTCTGGCCGCGGATGTCCTGCGTGGTGTCTTCGGCGATCTGGCCGGCCAGATACACGGTACCGTTGTGGATCGCGGTTTCGGAGAGACGGGCCCCGACGTGGTGACGAATGACTGCCATGAAATGTTCCGGTCGTGATGGGTAGGGATTCGGGCGGCGGCACGGCCCGCGTGCCGCCGAACCGCATATTATGACGCGTTTATGCGTCGCCTTCGACGAAAAACCGCCGCGCGAGCGCAATCTGGTCCGCGCTGACGAACGCCGGCGCGTGCCCTGCCCCCGGAATCTCGACCTGCGTCACATGCCGGCCGCGACGGACCATTTCGGCCGCCGTCTCGCGCGACAGCAGGTCGGACGTCTCGCCGCGCACGACGAGCAGCGTCGCGTCCGTCGTCTCGATCGCGCGCCACAGCGCGGCCTCGCCGAGCGCGGCCAGTTCGGGCGTCGTCGCCTTGAACGGCTCGGCGATGCGCGGATCGTAGCGCATCGTCCAGCCGCCTTCGGGCAGTTCGTGCAGCAGCGGCCCGTTGATCTCGCGCCACTCGTCGGCGCTCAGCGCACCGAACGGCAGCGACAGCGACGTCAGATAATCGACTCCCTCCTGCTCGGTCGCAAAGCGCGGCTGCACGCCGAGGTACTCGCCGATACGCGTCAGCGAATCGGGCTCGATGCGCGGACCGACGTCGTTGACGATCATCCGGCGCAGCGGCGAACCGGGCAGCCCGGCAAGCGCCATGCCGATCAGGCCGCCCATCGACGTGCCGAACCAGTCGACCGATTCGACGTCGAGCCGGGCAATCAGCGTCACCATGTCGGCCACGTATTGCGGAATCGCATAGAGCCGCGGATCGGCCAGCCGGTCCGAGCGGCCACGCCCGGCGACATCGGGGCAGACGACGCGATACGTATCGGACAGCGCGGCGGCCAGCCGGTCGAAATCGCGGCCGGAGCGGGTCAGGCCGTGCACGCAGACGAGCACGCGCGAATTCGCGGGGTCGCCCCACTCGGTATAGGCGACGTGGTGAAGGCCGGCCGTGCTCGCACACTGCACGCGCCGCTGGCGGGGAACCGGGGGATTCGCTGAGGTCGTTGGCATCGTTGGCATCCTGTCGAACGGGGGGCGACGCGCGGGGCAACGCTTGCGACGCCCGATGCAAACGATTGTAAACCGCTTCGGAATGACGGGTCGCCACGCGCCCGGCCCGCCACCCGGGGTGGGTTCAGTCGTGGCGGTGCCACGCATGACGCAACTGCTCGCGCAGGAAATCGACGAATGTCCGCACGCGCAGCGGCACGTGACGGCCGCCGGGATAGACGGCATGCAGCGGCGCGGCGGACGCCGCGAAGGCCGGCAGCACGCGTACGAGCCGGCCGGCGTCGAGATCGGCGCCGACGTCCCAGATCGACTTCAGCGCAATGCCCGCGCCCTCGAGCGCCAGCGTGCGCGCCGCGCCGCCGTCGTTGGTCAGCAGCGCGGCCGTCACCTCGACCGCCACGCCGCCTTGCGCGCCGTCGAACCGCCATTCGGCACGCGGCTGGTCGCCCATCACGATGCATCGATGCGCACGAAGCTCGACCGGATGGGCCGGCGACCCGTGCGCCGCGAGATAACCCGGCGACGCGCACAGCACGCGATGATTCGGCGCCAGCTCGCGCGCGATCATCGTCGAATCGGCAAGATTGCCGATCCGCACGGCGACGTCAATGTCGGACGCGAGCAGATCGACGACCGTATCGGTCAGCATCAGCTGTACGGTCAATTGCGGATGTCGCTGCTGAAAGGCCGCCACGAGCGGCGCGATTCGCAGGCGGCCGAGCTCGCCGGGCGCCGTCACGCGCAGCACGCCGCTGACCGTGCCGCGGCGATCGCGCATCAGCGTTTCCGCCTGCTCGACCTCCGCGAGGATGCGTAGCACCTGCGCGTGAAACTGCGCGCCGTCGTCGGTGAGCGTTTGCTGCCGCGTCGTCCGGTGCAGCAGGCGCACGCCGAGCCGCGACTCGAGATGCGCGAGTCGCTTGCTGACGACGGACAGCGACAGGTCGAGCTCGCGCGCCGCCGCCGACAGGCTGCCGGCCGACACGATCCGCGCGAAGGTATCGAGCGCCGGGAAATCGTCGATCAGCGTCATGGCGCCCGCCTCACCCAAACCTTTCCTTTTTTCGAATAATCCATTCGTCTTTTGCCCGTATTTGCATGCAGAACGGAAACCTACCATACCTGTTCCGCGTCGTCGCCTGACGCTTTCACAGGACCCTCGAAACCATGTCGATCCGCCTTCGTTCGGCCACCCGCCCCGTCGCGCACGCATTCGCGGCAGCCGCTTGCGTCGTGGCGCTCTGGCCCGTCGCGGCCCATGCCGCCGATCTCGTCGAGCCGCACACGCTGACCATCGCGGCGGGCTTGCCGGCCGCGCAGGCCCGCGCGCAAGTGCTGGCCGCGCGCCGCTACGGCAGCTTCTGGAATACCGGCGACCCCGCGCTCGCCCGCGCGGCGCTCGCCGACGACTTCACCGACCGAACGCTGCCGCCCGGCCGCGAACAGGGCCTACCGGGGCCGCTCGCGGCGTCCAGCACGATGCGCGGCGCGATCCCGGACCTGCGCTGCGACATCGAACAGATGATCGTCGCCGGCGACCGGGTCGTCGTGCACCTGCATTTCCGCGGGCATTTCACCGGGGCGTTCAACGGAACGGCCGGGCGCGGACAGGCGATCGACTTCATCGCGACCGATATCTATCGGATCGACCACGGCCGGATCGCGGAAAACTGGCACATCGAAGACAACCTGACGCTGATGCGTCAGCTTGGGCTCGTCGGTTGACGGAGGGGACGATGACTCACGGTAACGACACTTCCGCGACGCCGCTGCCGCGCCGCACGTTCCTGGCCCAGGCCGGCGCCGGGCTCGCGGCCGGCGTCGCGCTGGCCGCAGGCACGTCCGTGCCCGCCACCGCCGCGCCGACGCCGATGCCTGCCGCACCGGGCACCACGCCGTTCTGGCCGGACGGCGCGCGGCTCGTGATCTCGATCTCGATGCAGTTCGAGGCGGGCGGCCAACCGCCCACGGGCGCGGACAGCCCGTTTCCGGCCGTCGCGTTCCCGCCGTCGGTGCCGGTCGATCTCGCGTCGGCCACCTGGTTTGCGTATGGCTACCGGGAAGGCATTCCGCGCCTGCTCGATCTGTGGGACCGGCACGGCGTGAAAGTGACGTCGCACATGATCGGGGAAGCCGCGCGCCGGCACCCCGAACTGGCACGCGAAATCGTATCGCGCGGCCACGAAGCCGCCGCGCACGGCACGACGTGGCGCGCGCAATTCGCGATGAGCCGCGACGACGAGCGCCGCTTCCTGACCGACGCGCGTGACATGGTCGAGGCGGTGACCGGCCAGCGCCCCACCGGCTACAACTGCAACTGGCTGCGGCGCGGCCCGCATACGCTATCGCTGCTGCAGGAACTCGGCTACGTGTATCACATCGACGACGTCAGCCGCGACGAACCGTTCATCGAGACCGTCGGCGGCCGCGATTTCGCGGTGGTCCCGTACACGCTGCGCAACAACGACATCCTGCTGATCGAAGGCCGCAACTACTCGCCGACGATGTTCGTCGAGCAGATCAAGCTGGATTTCGACCAGCTGTACGCGGAAGCCGGACAGCGGCGCAGACTGATGTCGATCAGCGCGCACGACCGGATCAGCGGCACGCCGCAGATGGTCCGCGCGTGGGACACCTTCCTGCACTACGCTCGATCACACCCGGGGGTCGTTTTCATGCGCAAGGACGACATCGCGCGCTTCGCGCTGCACAGCCCGTCGACGCTGCGCGAGGCCGAAACGATCTGACCGGATTCCGCTCAACTCTGCTCAATTCACTACCCAGGAAAGACTTTCATGAACGATCCGCTCCACGGAAAGAACGTACTCGTCGTCGGCGGAAGCTCCGGCATCGGCGCCGCCACCGCGACGGCATTCGCGCGGCGCGGTGCGCATCTGACGATCGCGTCGCGCGATCCGGCCAGGTTCGGCATCGATGCCATACCGGGCGCGCAGGTGCGGACCGAAGCGCTCGACATCACCGATACGGCGGACGTCGATGCGTTCTGCGCGCGCGTCGGCCGGTTCGACCACGTCGTGATTTCAGCCGCGAAGACGGCCACGGGCCCGCTCCGTGCGCTGCCGCTCGCCGACGCGCAGGCAGCGATGGACAGCAAGTTCTGGGGCGCCTACCGCATCGCCCGCGCGATCGATATCGCGCCAGGCGGCTCGCTGACGTTCGTGTCGGGGTTCCTCAGCGTGCGGCCGAGCGCGTCGTCGGTCCTGCAAGGCGCGATCAACGCGGCGCTCGAGGCGCTCGCCCGAGGGCTGGCGCTCGAACTGGCGCCGGTTCGCGTGAACACCGTGTCGCCGGGCCTGATCGCGACGCCGCTGTGGGATAAGCTCGCGCCCGACGCACGCGACGCGATGTACGCGGGCGCCGCCCAACGGCTTCCGGCACGCAGGGTCGGCCAGCCGGAGGATGTCGCGAATGCGATCCTGTATCTGGCGGCCACGCCTTATGCAACCGGTTCGACGGTACTGATCGACGGCGGCGGCGCGATTGCGTGACGCGTACGTGCGTTCGTGACAAAACGCCCCACGCTCCGTCGGGAACGCGGGGCGTCGAGGATCACGCACCAGGGTCGTGCTCAGGCCACGGCGCTGACGTCGAGCGGTGCGCCCGTCTTCGTCTGGATCTCGTCGACGCTCACGCCGTCGGCGAGTTCGAGCACCTTCAACCCGGACGGCGTCACTTCGATCACGCCGAGATCGGTGATGATCAGGTCGACCACGCCGACACCCGTGAGCGGCAAGTTGCATTCGTCGAGGATCTTGTGCTGATCGCCCTTCGCGACATGCTCCATCAGCACGACGACACGCCCCACCCCCGCGACGAGGTCCATCGCGCCGCCCATCCCCTTGATCATCTTGCCGGGGATCATCCAGTTCGCGAGGTCGCCCTGCTTGCTGACCTGCATCGCGCCGAGGATCGCGAGGTTGATGTGGCCGCCGCGAATCATCGCGAACGAATCGGCCGACGAGAAGATCGACGAACCGGGCAGCGTCGTGACGGTCTGCTTGCCGGCGTTGATCAGATCGGCATCGACTTCGTCTTCGGTCGGCGACGGGCCGATGCCGAGCAGGCCGTTCTCCGACTGCAGCCACACCTCGACGCCTTCCGGCACGTGGTTCGCGACGAGCGTCGGCAGGCCGATACCGAGGTTCACGTAGAAGCCGTCCTGCAGTTCCTTCGCCGCACGCGCAGCCATCTGGTCACGATTCCAGGCCATGTCAGTCTCCTTTCGCGCGTACGACGCGTTGTTCGATGCGTTTTTCCGGCGTCGCGTTCAGCACGATGCGCTGCACGAAGATTCCCGGCGTATGAACCTGATCCGGATCGAGCGTGCCGTTCTCGACGATCTCCTCGACCTCGACCACGGTGATCTTGCCGGCCATCGCGCACATCGGGTTGAAGTTGCGCGCGGTGCGGCGATAGATCAGGTTGCCGGACTTGTCGGCCTTCCACGCCTTGACGAGCGCGACGTCGGCCGTCAGCGACTGCTCGAGCACGTAGTGGCGATCGCCGAACTGGCGCGTTTCCTTGCCTTCCGCGATCACGGTGCCGTAGCCGGTATTCGTGAAGAACGCGGGGATGCCCGCACCGCCCGCGCGCAGCTTCTCGGCGAGCGTACCCTGCGGCGTGAATTCGAGCTCGAGTTCGCCGGCCAGGTACTGGCGCTCGAACTCCTTGTTCTCGCCGACGTACGACGAGATCATCTTCTTGATCTGGCGCGTTTCCAGCAGCAGGCCGAGGCCGAAACCGTCGACGCCCGCGTTGTTGCTGATGCAGGTGATGCCCTTGACGGCCGAATCGCGCAACGCCGCGATCAGCGCCTCGGGAATACCGCACAGGCCGAAGCCGCCCACCGCGAAGGTCTGTCCGTCACGGACGATCCCCTCCAGCGCGGCAGCCGCGCTTGGATAGACTTTGTTCATCAGTTGTCCCTTCCTCTATGGAAACCAGCAAAACCGGTTCATGCGCCACGTGGCGCAAGCCCGCCGCACCATTCTATGCATGCGCGGCGATGCCTGCGTCGAGGCACGCTTTTTATGTCGCGACGAACGCCGCGAGATGCCTGAAAGGGTACGATGCGGCGCGGATGCGGCACAATACGCAAAAATACATAAGCATTTCCCTCCGCCCCCGCGCCATGCCCGATCTCGATTACCAGACCGCCTTCCACCTCGCGCCGCTCGGCCTCGTGCTGTCGCGCGACCGCGTGATCGAGGACTGCAACGACGCGCTCGCGTCGATCTTCCGCTGCGCGCGGGCAGACCTGACCGGAAAATCGTATGCGGTGCTCTACCCGTCCACGGACGAATTCCAGCGAATCGGCGAGCGCATCGCACGCGTGATGGTCGCGAACGGCGTCTACTCGGACGACAGAATCATGAAGCGCGCGGACGGCGAACTGTTCTGGTGCCACGTGACGGGCCGCGCGCTCGACCGCACCGCGCCGCTCGCGGCCGGCATCTGGACCTTTGAGGATCTGAGCGCGACGCGCCGCGTCGCGGTCGAGCTGACCCCGCGCGAACGCGAGATCGCCGCGCAGCTCGCGACCGGCAAGACCAGCAAGCAGATCGGGCGCGTGCTCGACATCAGCTCCCGCACGGTCGATATCTACCGCGCGCGACTGATGCGCAAATACGGGACGAACAATACGCCGGAGCTGCTGCAGCGCCTGCTCGGGCAGTGAACGCGCATTGCATCGCGGCGCGCGAATGACGATCGGCCGCACATGGCGGCCGATTGACGGAAACGACGGGCACGGCGCGCCACCGGCGACCCGGTGCGCACGGCCTGCCGATATGCGCGCTCAGCCGATTTTCGTCGCGAGCGCGTGCTCGATCGTGTCGCGCAGCAGCGGCGGCAGCGGCACCGACTTGCCGAGCGCGTAATCGACCCACACGCAGCGCGCGTTGCCGCGTGCATAGACATGCTGCGGATCGTCCGCGCGCGTGAGCTCGAAGCCGGTGTCGAAGCTGCTTCGGCCGGGCTTCGCGGCCGACATCCTCGCGATCACGTCGCCCGGATAGTGCAGCTGCTTGAGGAACTCCATCGACGCGGTGACGATGACGGGCCCCTGCCCCTCGCCGTTGCCGCCCGCAATGCCGAGCTGCTCGAACCACGAGATCCGCGCCTGCTCCATGTAGCGGAAATAGACCGTGTTGTTCACATGGCCGAACGCGTCCATGTCGCCCCAACGGATCGGCATCGACATCTCAAAAACGGGGGAGTAATCGCTTGTTGCGCTCATTGCTGTCTTCTTTGTTGCGAAATGTCATCCGCTCACGCAAGGCCGAAGCCGTCGTCCGCGGAGATGATCGAGCCATTGATGAACTGCGACTCGTCGGCCGCGAGCAGCAACAACAGCCCGTCGAGATCCTGCGGCTTGCCGACGCGCCGGCGCGGCAGTATCGACTGCAGCTTCTGGCCCTGCTCGGTTTCCCACAGGTAATGATTGATTTCGGTATCGATATAGCCGGGGCAGATCGCATTCACGTTGATCCCGTGGCGGCCCCACTCCAGTGCCATCGCACGCGTCATCTGCACGACCGCGGCCTTGCTCATCGCGTACAGCCCGATCTGCGGGAACACGCGCAGCCCGGCCACCGACGCGATGTTGATGATCCGGCACGGCGGCTTGCCATTGCCGCCGCCGTTCGCGCGCATGATCATCCGCTTCGCGACTTCCTGCGCGACGAAAAATGCGCCGCGCGTGTTCGTATCGAACACGAACTCGAAATCCGCCGGCGTCACGTCGACGAGCTTCTGCATCGTCGACACGCCCGAATTGTTCACGAGGATGTCGATCGTGCCGGCTTCCGTCTCCGCATGCGCGACGGCCGCCTTGATGCTCTGGACGTCAGTCACGTCGAGCGACACGACATGCGCGGCGCCGCCCGCCGCCTCGATCTCCGCGCGCAGCTCCTTCAGGCGCTCGACGCGGCGGCTCGCGAGCACGACCTTCGCGCCGGCCTGCGACAGCACCTGCGCAAAACGCTGCCCGAGGCCGCTCGACGCGCCCGTGACCAGCGCAACCTTGCCCTCCAGATTGATCGATCGACCCATTTGCACATCCCCTTTCGATATCGTTGCGCCAGCCCGGACGGCACAGCCCGGGCGGCATTACCCTAGCACAAAAAATAGAACGATCGTGCTAATCTACCCGCATGCTGTTGCGGCAAGCGTTTCGTTTCGCAGACAATACGCTCCCGAATAAAAGCATTCTAACGGTTAGAGGAACGCCAATGACCCCCGCAAGCCTCATCGAGCAATACGGCCCGCGCGAATCGATGGAATACGACGTCGTGATCGTCGGCGGCGGCCCCGCCGGGCTGTCTGCCGCGATCCGGCTCAAGCAGCTGGCCGCCGAGAAAGGCACCGAGATCGGCGTGTGCGTGCTCGAGAAGGGTTCCGAGATCGGCGCGCACATCCTGTCGGGCGCGGTGATGGACCCGCGCGCGATCACCGAGCTGTTTCCCGACTGGAAGGAACGCGGTGCGCCACTCGACGTCGAGGTGAGCGAAGACCGCTTCCTGTTCCTGTCCGAGAAGAGCGCCGTCACGACGCCGAACTGGGCGCTGCCGGACAACTTCAAGAATCACGGCAACTACGTGATTTCGCTGGGCAATGTGACCCGCTGGCTCGGCCAGCAGGCCGAGGCGCTGGGCGTCGAGATCTTCCCCGGCTTCCCGGCTGCAGAGATTCTCTATAACGACGACGGTTCCGTGAAGGGCGTCGCCACCGGGAACATGGGCGTGGGCAAGGACGGCGAGCCGACCGAGAACTTCCAGCTCGGCATGGAGCTGCACGCGAAGTACACGCTGTTCGCCGAAGGCTGCCGCGGCCACCTCGGCCGCCAGCTGATCTCGACGTTCAAGCTCGACGCGAACGCCGATCCGCAAGCGTACGGGATCGGCATCAAGGAACTGTGGGAAATCGATCCGGCCAAGCACAAACCGGGTCTCGTGATCCACACGGCCGGCTGGCCGCTGAAGTCCGACACGTACGGCGGCTCGTTCCTGTATCACATGGACAACAACCAGGTCGTGGTCGGCTTCGTGGTGGGCCTGGGCTACACGAACCCGTACCTGTCGCCGTTCGAGGAATTCCAGCGCTACAAGACGCACCCGTCGATCCGCGCGTTCCTCGAAGGTGGCAAGCGCGTGTCGTACGGCGCGCGGGCGATCACCGCGGGCGGCCTGCTGTCGCTGCCGAAGACGGTGTTCCCGGGCGGCGCGCTGATCGGCGACGACGCGGGCTTCCTGAACGCATCGCGGATCAAGGGCAGCCACGCGGCGATCAAGACCGGCATGCTCGCGGCCGACGCCGCATTCGACGCGGTGCAGGCCGGCCGTCAGTCGGACGAGCTGAACGCGTACCCCGATGCGTTCAAGCAATCGTGGCTGTACACGGAGCTGTACCGCGCGCGCAACTTCAAGCAATGGATGGCGAAGGGCCTGTACCTGGGCACGCTGATGGTCGGGCTCGAGCAGAAGGTGATGGGCGGCAACGTGCCGTGGACGCTGCATCACCAGCACGCGGACCACGAGATGCTGAAGCCGGCGTCGCAGTGCGAGCCGATCGCGTATCCGAAGCCGGACGGCAAGCTGACGTTCGACCGGCTGTCGTCGGTGTTCATCTCGAACACGAACCACGAGGAGAACCAGCCGGCGCACCTGACGCTGAAAGATGCGAGCGTGCCGGTGAACGTGAACCTGCGCACGTACGCGGGGCCGGAGGCGCGCTTCTGCCCGGCGGCCGTGTACGAGTTCGTGAAGAACGACGACGGCGGCGAGCGCCTCGTGATCAACGCGCAGAACTGCGTGCACTGCAAGACCTGCGACATCAAGGACCCGACGCAGAACATCGTGTGGGTCACGCCCGAAGGCGGCGGCGGGCCGAACTACCCGAACATGTAAGCTGCCGGAACGCGCCGCCGCGAGCGGCGCGTTTTTTGGTCACGGCACACCACCGCCGCAAACGAAACGGGGCGCTGCATCACGCAGCGCCCCGCTTGCATTCATCGTTCGACGGCCGACGCGACGCGCCCGCTTCTATCAGGTCGCGCTGCCCGCGATCTTCGGCGTGGCCGTCTCGACGTCGCCGCACTGTGCGCGGTGGCGCAGCGCATGGTCGATCAGCACCAGCGCGAGCATCGATTCGGCGATCGGCGTCGCGCGAATGCCGACGCACGGATCGTGGCGACCGAAGGTTTCCACCGTCGCCTCTTCGCCGGACTTCGTGATCGAGCGGCGCGGCGTGCGGATGCTCGACGTCGGCTTGATCGCGATCGACACGGTGATGTCCTGCCCCGTCGAAATCCCGCCGAGCACGCCGCCCGCGTGGTTGCCGACGAAGCCGGCCGGCGTCAGTTCGTCGCCGTGCACCGAGCCGCGCTGCGCGACGCTGTCGAAGCCCGCGCCGATCTCGACGCCCTTCACCGCGTTGATGCTCATCATCGCCTTCGCGATATCGGCATCGAGACGGTCGAATACCGGCTCGCCCCAGCCGACCGGCACGCCGGACGCGACGACGTCGATGCGCGCGCCGATCGAATCGCCGTCCTTGCGCAACGCATCCATGTACGCCTCGAGCTCCGGCACGACCGCCGCGTTCGGCGAGAAGAACGGGTTCTCGTGCACGTACGACCAGTCGACGAACGGCACGTCGATGTCGCCGAGGCCGCTCATGTAGCCGCGCACCTCGACCCCGAAGCGCTCGCGCAGCCACTTCTTCGCGACCGCGCCCGCGCCGACGATCGGCGCGGTCAGGCGTGCGGACGAGCGGCCGCCGCCGCGGTAGTCGCGGATGCCGTATTTCTGCCAATAGGTGTAGTCGGCGTGACCGGGACGGAACGTCTCGACGATGTTGCCGTAGTCCTTGCTGCGCTGGTCGGTATTGCGGATCAGCAGCGCGATCGGCGTGCCGGTCGTCACGCCTTCGAACACGCCCGACAGGATCTCGACCTCGTCGGCCTCCTGTCGTTGCGTCACGTGCCGCGACGTGCCGGGCTTGCGGCGATCGAGCTCGACCTGGATGTCGGCTTCGGTCAGCCCCATCCCCGGCGGGCAGCCGTCGATCACGCAGCCGATCGCGGGACCGTGCGATTCGCCGAAGGTCGTGACAGTGAAAAGCGTGCCGAGGGTATTGCCGGACATGATGGAACCGCCCAAAGAGAAATGGTCAAACCGATGCGCTGCCGGCGCCGCAGGCAGGTCGATCGTTTGCCGGTCGAGAAAGAGGTAAACCGCTATTATGCCAGCCGTCCCGGGCCCGCGGGCCGGGTGAACCGTTCAGACCACACGGGCCGGCCGCGGATAAGGGCGGATGCGAGGCAGGTGTGGCAATCGCAGGCCCTCGGCGTTGCGCTCGGGACCCGCCGAACCGGGCCGCCATCCCGGCCCGGTGCGCGGATCGACCGTCCCGCGCCGGACCCGACGCCCGCCCGCCTACTTCCGCGCGCCGCGCAGCTCGGTCACCGCGACCTGCAGCGCCTCGGGCGTCGCCACCGACGCCGGAATCGGCTCGCCGACCGCCAGCGTCAGCCGGCTCATCACGCCGCGCTTGATGGGGCGCGGCATCCGCGCATCGGTATGCCGCGAAAAATAGCTGCCCCACAGCCCGCGCAGCGCCATCGGGATCACCGGCGCCGGCGTGCGGTTCAGGATCTCGGTGATGCCGTGATGGAACGTGTTGATGTCGCCGGTCTTCGTCAGCTTGCCCTCGGGGAAGATGCACACGAGTTCGCCGTCCTTCAGCGCGGCCTCGCAGAGGTCGTACGCCCGCGCGAGCATCGCGGGATCCTCGTGGCGCGGCGCGATCGGAATCGCCTTCGCATGCCGGAATACCCAGCTCGCGAAACGCGTCTTGAAGATCCGGTGATCCATCACGAAACGGATCGGACGCGGGCTCGCGGCGGCCAGCACGAGCGCATCGACGTAGCTGACGTGGTTGCACACGAGCACCGCCGCCCCTTCCGCCGGGATTCGCTCCGCGTGCACGAGGCGGATCCGGTAGAACGTATGCACGAGCACCCACGCGACGAAGCGCAGCAGGAACTCGGGCACGAGCAGGTAGATATACGTCGCGACCACGACGTTCAACAGCGCGGTGACGAGGAACAGCCCCGGGATGTCGATGCCGGCCTTGGTCAACCCCATCGCCATCACGGCCGACAGGATCATGAACAGCGCGTTCAGGATGTTGTTCGCGGCGATGATCCGCGCGCGGTGCGTCGGCGCACTGCGGCTCTGGATCAGCGCATACAGCGGCACGCTGTAGAAGCCGCCGAACATCGCGAGCAGGAACAGGTCGGCCAGGATGCGCCAGTGGCGCGCGCCGCCGAGGAATTCGCCGACCGACAGCAGATGGCCGGGCGACGGCAGCGCGTGGCTTGCGAAATACAGCTCGATCGCAAACACGCTGATGCCGATCGAGCCCAGCGGCACGAGGCCGATCTCGACGCGCCGCTGCGACAGCCGCTCGCACAGCAGCGAACCGAGGCCGATGCCGACCGAGAACGTCGCGAGCAGGACCGTGACGACGTCGGGGCTCGCGGACAGCACGTCCTTCGCGAAATTGAAGAACGACGTGAGGAACGTCGCGCCGACGAACCACAGCCACGAGATGCCGAGCAGGCTCAGGAACACCGTGCGGTTCTGCCGCGCGAGCTTGAGGTTGCGCCAGGTCTCGCTGACCGGGTTCCAGTTGATCACGAGATCGGGCTGCGGCGCAGGCGTCGACGGCACGCGCTGCGCGACGAGCCGCCCGGCCAGCGCGATGACGACGACGCTCACCGCGAGCACGCGCTCGCCGCTGCCTTCGATGCCGGCCGCCGCGCCGCCGATGATCGTGCCGATCAGGATCGCGATGAACGTACCCATCTCGACGAGCCCGTTGCCGCCGACCAGTTCATGTTCGCCGAGATGCTGCGGCAGGTACGAATACTTGACGGGCCCGAACAGCGTCGAATGCATCCCCATCATGAACGTGCACAGATACAGCAGCGTCGCGCTGTGCGTGACGAAGCCGGCCGCGCCGACCAGCATCAGCACGATCTCGAACGATTTCACGAAGCGCGTGAGGGTCGCCTTGTCGTATTTGTCGGCGATCTGGCCCGAGGTGGCCGAGAACAGCACGAACGGCAAGATGAAGATCGCGGAAATCAGGAACGCGGCCGTTTTCGCATCGACGCCGGAGAACCGCGCGGTGTGATACGTGACGAGCGACGTGAAGCCGATCTTGAAGACGTTGTCGTTCAGCGCGCCGAGGAACTGGGTCGTGAAAAACGGCGCGAAGCGGCGCTCGCGCAGCAGGTCGAACTGCGATGCGTGGGCGCGACGTTCGTCGCGCCGCCCCGATGTGGCTTGCGTGTGATCGCTCATGCGGAATACGCGCGCATCGTCTGGGCGATGCTGCGCGGGCCTCGTGTTGTCGTTGAAAAAACGGCGGCGCAGGACATGCCTGCGCCGCCGCGTGCCGGATGGCGGCGCCCATGCATCGACGTGCCGGGCGCGGCGCGATTCACGGCTTGTGCGCTTCGGCTTCCGATTCCGGCCAGTCGCGAATGTACGCCTTCAGCATCCGGTTCTCGAAGCTCTGCGCCTCGACGACCGTCTTCGCGACGTCGTAGAACGAAATGACGCCCATCAGCACCTTCTTGTCGAGCACGGGCATGTAGCGTGCGTGACGCTCGAGCATCATCCGGCGCACTTCGTTGACGTCCGTTTCCGGCGTGCACGTGAGCGGCTCGTCCATCACCTTGCGCACCTGCACGTCGCCGATCGCGCCGCCGTTCACGTGCAGGCGCAGGATGATCTCGCGAAACGTCAGCATCCCGACGAGATCGCCGTACTCCATCACGACGAGCGAACCGATGTCGTGCTCGGCCATCGTATCGACCGCTTCGCGCAGCGGCTTATCGGGCGTCACCGTAAACAGCGTGTTGCCCTTCACTTTCAGAATATCGCTGACGCGCATCGTAGTCCCCTCATGCTTGAATGCAAAATCTCTTTCGATCCTATCGGAAAGCCTGTCAAAAGGAAAGCACGGGCCGGCGCGGCGGGCCGCCGCCGCTTGCGGACGCGGCCCGCCGGCCGCACAATGACCTCATGAACAGCGGCCCGAGGAGACGGCCATGGCGCATACGCATACGGAGCAATTCGCCCGCTTCGCTGATTTCTACCCGTATTACCTGAACGAGCACCAGAACCTGACGTCGCGGCGGCTGCACTTCATCGGCTCGCTCGGCGTGATCGGCTGCGTCGCGATGGCGGTCGCGACCGGCCACTGGCTGTGGCTGCCGGCGGCGATCGTCTGCGGCTACGGGTTCGCGTGGGTCGGCCACTTCTTCTTCGAGAAGAACCGTCCGGCGACGTTCCGGCACCCGATCTACAGCCTGATGGGCGACTGGGTGATGTTCAAGGATATCTGTACCGGCAAGATCCCGCTGTAGCCGCCGGCCCGCCTTCAGGCCGGCCGCGGCGGCCGCGCGTGCGGGTCGGCCGCGCCCGGCGCCGGCCCGGCGCTCGCGGCCGGCTGCCCGCCCGCGAGCCGGTGCGCGGCGATCAACGACGCGAGCGTCACGTCGAACCGGTCGCTCGACAGCACCTCGAGCAGCGCCGCGCCTTCGACGTGGCTGCGGCGCCGCTCGAGCTGGTACGTCAACTCGGTACGATCGATCACCAGCACGTCGAACAGTTGGGCGAGCGTCAGCTGCTCCGGGTTCGCGAGCAGGATATAGCGCGGCGTGGCCTCTTCGCCGCCGTCGAGCCGCGCGACCCATTCCCGCTCCTCCATCGTCGTCAGCAGCCGCTGCGCGGTTTCCATGTCGCAGCGCAGCATCGTCGCGAGCCGCAGCGCCGTGTAGCCGCGCTTGCCGGCCGCGCGCGCTTCGGCCAGCCGCGCGAGCAGTTCGAGCGCGTCGAGCAGGTCGCTGCCCGGATAGTGGATCCGGTGAAACTGGCCGACGCGAATCGCCGGCAGCGCCGACGCGACCATCGCGCCGAGCAGCGCGATGAACCAGCTCAGATACACCCACAGCAGGAACACCGGCAGCGCCGCGAACGCGCCATAGACGGCCGTATAGGTCGGAATGCGCCGGACGTAGTAGCCGAAGCCGCGCTTCGCGAGTTCGAACGCGATGGCCGCAAACAGCCCGCCAATCACCGCGTCGCGCCAGGCGACCGCGCAGTTCGGCAGGTACACGTACAGCAGCGTGAACGCGAGCACCGTCAACGGCAGCGACGCAAGTGCAAGCAGCCACTCGACGATCGACGTCGACGCCCCCGCGCCGGTGAACGCGAGCGATTGCGTGAACAGGTACGACGAAATCGACAGGCTCACGCCGAACAGCAACGGCCCGAGCGTGATCAGCGCCCAGTACGCGAGCACGCGCTGCGCGAACGGCCGCGGCTTGCGCACGCGCCAGATCAGGTTGAACGCCGATTCGATCGTCATCATGGTCATCACCGACGTGACGACGAGCACGATCAGCCCGGCCGTCGTCAGCCCCTTGGCCTTCGACGCGAACTGGTTCAGGTACTTGAAGATCTGGATGTTGAACTGCGCGGGCATCAGGTGATCCGCGAGGAACCCCTGCAGCGAGATCTGGAACGACGCGAACATCGGGAACGCTGTGAACAGCGCGAACGCGACCGTCAGCAGCGGCACGAGCGCCAGCATCGTCGTGAAGGTCAGGCTCCCCGCCACCTGCGGGATGCGATCCTCGGCGCTGCGCCGGGCCGCGAACTGCGCGAGGCGCTTGATGGTGTCGAGATCGACGCTCAACTTCGGCAAACGGCTTCTCCTTCTCGAAACTGCGCGCGTCACGGCGCGCCGCCGCCGCGCTGCGCGACGGCTTCAGCCCCTATAATAGCCGCTCGATCCCAGCAGGGGCCGACTGCACCGGGCACGCGCGCGGCCGCACGCGGCTCCGTCGCCCATGAAAGACATTCTCGTCCTCTATTACAGCCGTCACGGCGCCACGCGCGATCTCGCGCTCGCGATCGCGAACGGCATCGACAGCGTGCCGGGCATGCAGGCCCGCATCCGCACCGTGCCGCCCGTGTCGGCCGTCTGCGAAGCCACCGCCCCCGACATCCCGGCCGACGGCCCGCCGTACGCGGAGCTGCGCGACCTCGAGGAATGCGCGGGCCTCGCGCTCGGCTCACCCACCCGCTTCGGCAACATGGCCGCGTCGCTCAAGTATTTCCTCGACGGCACGACGCCGCAATGGCTATCGGGCGCACTGACCGGCAAGCCCGCGAGCGTGTTCACGTCGACGGGCAGCCTGCACGGCGGCCAGGAGTCGACGCTGCTGTCGATGATGCTGCCGCTGCTGCATCACGGGATGATGATCGTCGGGATCCCGTACACCGAATCCGCCCTCAGCACGACACGTACCGGCGGCACGCCGTACGGCGCGTCGCACGTCGCGCAGCACGACCGCGCGGCGCCCGGGGGGCTGTCGGCGGACGAGAAGGCGCTTGCCGCCGCGCTCGGCGTACGGCTCGCGCGCGCCGCCGCGGCCCTTTCCGCCGCGCAGGCCGCCGAAGCCGCATGACCGCCCCCGCCCGCCCCGCCGTCGCGGCCCGGCCGCGCTACGCGCTGGCCGCCGCCGCGTGTCTCGTCGCGCTGATCGCGCTGTCGCTCGCATGGGAGCTGTGGCTCGCGCCGCTGCGCCCCGGCGGCTCCGCGCTGATGCTCAAGGCCGTGCCGCTCGCGCTCGCGCTGCCCGGCGTCTGGCGGCGTAACATCTATACGATGCAGTGGGCGAGCATGCTGATCCTCGTCTATCTGGCCGAAGGCATCGTGCGCGGCATGTCCGATCGCGGGCTGTCCGCGACGCTCGGCTGGTGCGAGACCCTGCTTGCCGTCGGCTTCTTCGTGGCGGCGCTGGCCTACGTCGCGCCGTTCAAGCGCGCGGCGAAAAAACCGCGCGCCGCGTCCTGACCCTTACGCGACAAGGTGATGATGTCCTCCGAAGCTTTCGTTTCCGCGTGCCGCGACGCGATCGGCGCCGACCACGTGCTGACCGATCCGCACGATACCGAACCGTTCCTGACCGACTGGCGCCGCCGCTACAAGGGCGCCGCGTGCGCGGTGCTGAGGCCCGCGAACACGGCCGAAGTCGCCGCGCTCGTGAAGCTCGCCAACGCGCACGGCGTCGCGCTCGTGCCGCAGGGCGGCAACACGGGGCTCGCCGGCGGCGCGACGCCCGACGCGAGCGGCAGCCAGGCCGTGCTGAGCGTCGCGCGCCTGAACCGCGTGCGCGCGCTCGATCCGCACAACAATACGATTACCGTCGAAGCCGGCGTGATCCTCGCCGACGTGCAGGCGCGCGCCCGCGAAGGCGGCCGGCTGTTCGCGCTGAGCCTCGCGGCGGAAGGCAGCTGCACGATCGGCGGCAACCTGTCGACCAATGCGGGCGGCACCGCAGTGCTGCGCTACGGCAACGCGCGCGAGCTGTGCCTTGGGCTCGAGGTCGTGACGCCGCAGGGCGAGATCTGGGACGGGCTGCGCGGCCTGCGCAAGGACAACACCGGCTACGACCTGCGCGACCTGTTCATCGGCGCCGAAGGCACGCTCGGGATCATCACCGCGGCCGTGATGAAGCTGCATCCGCTGCCGGCCGCGCAGGTCACCGCGCTGGCCGCGCTCGAATCGCCGCACGCGGCGCTCGATTTCCTCGCACTCGCGCAGCGCGCGGCCGGGCCGCTGTTGACCGGCTTCGAGCTGATGTCGGATTTCTGCATGCAGCTGGTCGGCAAGCACTATCCGCAACTGCGCTACCCGTTCGCGCAGACGCATGCGCAAACGGTGCTGCTGGAGCTGTCCGACAACGAAAGCGAAGCGCATGCGCGCGCGCTGTTCGAAAAGCTGATGGAAGAAGCGTTCGAGGCCGGGCTCGTGGTCGACGCGGTGGTCGCGGAGAACCTCGCGCAGTCGCGTGCGTTCTGGGACTTGCGCGAGCACATCCCGCTCGCGCAGGCGGACGAAGGGCTCAACATCAAGCACGACATCGCGGTGCCGATCTCGTCGATCGCCCGTTTCATCGACGAGACCGACGCGGCGATCCAGCAGGCCGCGCCGGGCGCGCGCATGGTCACGTTCGGCCACCTCGGCGACGGCAACCTGCACTACAACGTGCAGATGCCCGAAGGCGGCGATCCGAAGGCGTTCCTCGCAGCGTTCCAGGCGCCGATCAACCGGATCGTCTACGACAACGTGCACCGTCACCACGGCACCATCAGCGCGGAGCACGGCATCGGCCAGTTGAAGATCGACGACGCGCAGCGCTACAAGTCGCCGGTCGAAACGACGCTGATGCGCACGCTGAAGACCGCGCTCGACCCGCGCGGCCTGATGAATCCCGGCAAGGTCCTGCGCTGAAGCCGCCCACTCAGGAGCCACGCCCGTGAAAGTCCGCGTCCTGTCCGACCTGCATCTCGAAAACAACCTGCCCGACGCGATCCCGCATGCCGACGCGGATCTCGTCGTGCTGGCCGGCGACATCCACAATCACGCGGAAGGTCTGCGCTGGGCCGCCGAGACGTTCGACCCGGCGGTGCCGGTGATCTACGTGCCCGGCAACCACGAGTATTACGACGGGGAATTCGGCGCGCTGGAATCGTCAATGCGCGACGCGGCGCATGCGCTCGACAACGTGCATTACCTGAACAACGGCGTCTACGTCGATCCCGCGCAACGCTTCCGCGTGCTGGGCACGACGCTGTGGGCCGATTTTTCGCTGTTCGGCCGGGACGAAGCCAGCGTCGCGCGCGCGACCGACGCCGGGCTGCGCGTGATGCTCGATTTCAAGGGATTGATCCAGGTGACCTGGCCGCACGACGCGGCGGTGCATACGACAGCCGCGGCGCCGGAACGGGATTTCGCGCCGGCCGACGCGATCGCGCTGCACCGGCGAGGCCGCGCATGGCTGGAAGCGCAGCTGGCCGCGCCGTTCGCGGGCAGGACGATCGTCGTCACCCATCATGCGCCGCACCGGCGCTCGCTGGCGGAACGCTATGCGAAAGATCTGGCTTCCGCGGGGTTCGTCACGGACATGGCGGAACTGGTGCGGCCGCCGGTGGATCTGTGGCTGCACGGTCACACGCATACGTCATTCGACTACGTTGCGGACGGCGGCACGCGCGTGGTGTGCAATCCGCGCGGCTACTTTCACCGGCGCACCGGCGAATGGGAAAACCCCGCGTTCGCGTGGGACAAGGTCGTCGAGCTCGGCTGAGCGCCGGCCCGGGCGGCCGCGTCGCACGGCCTTCCCGACCTGAAGCGTGACGCCCGCGGGATCAGCGGCCGGGGCGGCGCGGCTCGCGCACGCGGACCGGCACGGGCTTGAGCTGCGCCTTCGCCTTCATCGCACGCAGCAGGTCGCGGGTCGCCGCCGCGGCGGCAGCCGCGCCCAGCAGGACGCCAAGGCCGATCATCAGGTGCGTATCCATCGCTACTCCGGTGTGGTGTATCTCGTTAATTCCAACAGTATCAAACTGTCTGACACACGTTCGTAAAAAAATGTTGCGTGAAGGACAAATCTCGTCAGATCGCGGTCGACCGCGCGATCATGTCGCACGCGTGAACTGTTCGAGCGCGGCTTCGTCGGCTTGGAGCGTGAGCGGCACCTCTTCGCGCAGGAAATCGACCCAGGTCCGGATTTTCGCGTCGAGGTACTGACGCGACGGATACAGCGCGTAGATGTTCATCACGTGCGAGCGGTACTCGGGCATCACGCGCACGATGTGCCCGCCGCGCAGCCAGCCGATCGCCGAATAGAGCGGCAGGCCGCCGATGCCCATCCCCTCCCGCACGGCCACCGCGAGCGCCTCGGCGACGTTCACGCGGAACGGCGGCGCCGTGATCGGCACGACTTCGTCGCCGTTCGGCCCCGCCAGCGCCCATTCGTCGAAGTGAAAGCCCGGCGCGACCATCCCGAGGCACACGTGCTGCGCGAGATCGGCCGGCCGCTGCGGCAAGCCGTGCGACTCGATATAGCCGGGCGACGCGCACACGACGCTGTAGCTCTCGCCGAGCCGTTGCGACACGAGCCCCGAATCCGGCAGATCGCGGCCGACGACGATCGCGACGTCGTAGCCCTCGTCGAGCAGGTCCGGCATCCGCTGCGCAAGCGTCAGCTCGACGTGCACGTCCGGATAGCGCTCGCGGTAGCGCGCGATGGCCGGCACCAGGTAGTGCTGGCCGAGGCTCGTGAAGCAATGGACCTTCAGCTTGCCGGACGGGCGCGCATGCGCGTCGCCGGCCTCGGCTTCGGCCTGGTCGACATAGGCCAGGATCTGTTCGCAGCGTTGCAGATAGCGCTCGCCGGCTTCGGTCAGCGCGATCCGGCGCGTCGTGCGGTTCAGGAGGCGCGTGCGCAGGTGGGCCTCGAGATCCGAGACCGCGCGCGATGCGTAGGCGGTGGTCGAATTCATCTGCTGGGCGGCGGCGGTAAAGCTTCCCGCGTCCACCACGCGGACGAATACCCGCATGTTTTGTAACGTATCCATCCGATTACCCGTGTGAATCCGCAAGGATTGTTGCACAGGGTCCAACAAATATTATCTCAGGATTCGTAAAAATGACTTGCACCGTTGTCCGTTTATTCAGGAATCGCTGAAAAATATAATCGCCTCCGACTCATCTATATCCGAAAGGGAGAAAATCGTGCAGTCTCCGGCGACAAAAGGGACGCTCGCACTGGCGGTTCTTGCAGTCTCATTAATAATGGCCGGTTGCGCGAGCATGGGCGACAACAAAACCCAGTCCACTCGCATCGAAGCGAACGCGCTCGACGCCGGCGCGGCCATCCGCGCGGCCGACCGAGACGCGGGCTGGCCCGCCGCCGACTGGTGGCGCGCGTACCGCGATCCGCAGCTCGATGCGTGGATCGCCGCCGCCCAGGCCGGCAACCCGACCCTCGCGGCGGCCGAGGCCCGCGTGCGGGAAGCGCAGGCGATGGCGCGCGTCGCCCGTTCGGCCGAGCTGCCGCAGATCAACGGCAACCTGTCGCTGATGCGTCAGCACTGGCCGGACAACGTGTACTACGGCCCGGGGCCGCTCGCCGATACCGACACCTGGAACAACACCGGCACGCTCGGCCTGTCGTATCACCTCGATCTGTGGGGCAAGGACAAGAACGCAACCGAGCGTGCGCTCGACACCGCGCATGCGACCGCCGCCGACGCGCGGGCGGCAAAGCTCGAACTCGAAGTCAACGTCGTGCGCGCGTATGTCGGCATGTCGATGAATTACGCGCTGCTCGACCTCGCGCACGAAACGTACGAACGCCAGCGCTCGCTCGCCGATCTCGCGCGCAAGCGGCTGCAGGCCGGCCTCGGCACGCAGCTCGACGTAAGCCAGGCGGAATCGACGCTGCCCGACTACGAGCGCCAGATCGACAGCTATGAGGAAGCGATCCAGCTCGCGCGCCACCAGCTCGCCGCACTGGCCGGCAAGGGTCCCGGCGCCGGCGACGCGATCAAGCGGCCGCAGCTGGCGCTCGAGGCGCCGGCCGGCCTGCCGTCGGCCATGCCGGCCGACCTGCTCGGCCGCCGCCCGGACGTCGTCGCGGCGCGCTGGACGGTCGACGCGCAGGCGCGCGGCATCGACGTCGCGAAGGCGTCGTTCTACCCGAACATCGACCTGCTCGCGACGGTCGGCGGCTTCGGCGTGACCGCGCCGTTCACCGACTTCCTGCGCGCGATGAACGGCGGCTGGACGGCCGGTCCCGCGCTGTCGCTGCCGATCTTCGAAGGCGGCCGGCTGCGCGCACAGCTCGGCGCCGCGAATGCCGGCTACGATCAGGCGGTCGAGCGCTACAACCAGACGATCGTCGGCGCGCTCAAGGACATCGCCGACCAGGTCGTGCGGATCCGCTCGCTCGATACGCAGAAGAAGGACGCCGCGCGGTCGGTGGCGGCCAACAATCGCAGCTATCAACTGTCCCGCGAAGGCTTCCGCCGCGGGCTGACCGATTACGTGAACGTGCTGGTCGCGCAACAGCAACTGCTGCGTGCGCAGGAGACGGCCGCCCGCATCGACGCGGAACGCCTCGCCGCACACGCGCAGCTGATGGCCGCGCTCGGCGGCGGGGTCGAGACGGGGACGGATGTCCGGGGCGGCCAACCGCCGAAGGATGAGGCCACCGTCGGTGTAGCCGCGCCAGCCGCCGCATCGGCCGCGAAGCCCGCGGCAGCCGCCGCCCGGCCCGCGCAGGTCGCAACCGCCGGCGGCGCCGCGCCGGCCGCACGGTAACGCGGAGCGCCGCCATGTCAGCTTCCTCCCCCGCTTCCCCGCGCGTCGACGGCCCGTTCGCGGCCTGGACCGACGCGTTCGGCGACTGGGCCCGCACCGACGGCGCCGCGTGGCTCTACCTGTTCAAGGCGCTGCTCGCCGCGTTCATCGCGACCGGCGTGTCGATGCGGCTCGACCTGCCCGCGCCGAAAACGGCGATGACGACCGTGTTCATCGTGATGCAGCCGCAAAGCGGCGCGGTGCTCGCGAAAAGCTTCTACCGGGTCGCCGGCACGATCTTCGGGCTGATCGCGACGCTCACCTTCGTCGGGCTGTTCCCGCAGCAGCCGCAACTGTTCCTGCTGGCGGTCGCGCTGTGGGTCGCGCTGTGCACGGCCGGCGCCGCGCGCAACCGCAACTTCCGCAGCTACGGCTTCCTGCTGGCCGGCTACACGACCGCGCTGATCGGGCTGCCCGCGTCGCAGCACCCGGACGGCGCATTCATGAGCGCGATGACGCGCGTGGCCGAAATCATGGTCGGGATCGTGTCGGCCGGCGTGGTCAGCGCGCTCGTGTTTCCGCGGACCACCGGCGAGCAGATGCGCACGACGGTGCGCAAGCGCTTCGGCAGCTTCGTCGACTACGTCGCGGCGGCGCTGTCGGGCAAGCTCGACCGCGCGCATATCGAAACCATCCATACGCGCTTCGTCGCCGACGTGGTCGGGTTCGAGGCCGCGCGCAGCATGGCCGTGTTCGAGGATCCGGACACGCGGATGCGCAGCGGCCGCCTCGCGCGGCTGAACAGCGAGTTCATGAGCGCGTCGAGCCGCTTCCATGCGCTGCACCAGTTGATGAACCGGCTGCATGCGGCCGGCGCGCAGGCCGCGATCGACGCGATCGAGCCGTACTTTCGCGAGATCGCGCCGCTGCTGCTGACGCCCGCCGGCGAACCGGTGCGCACGTCGGCCGATGCCGGCCACGCGGCCGCGCAACTGCTCGCGTGGCGCGACGCGCTGCCGCGCCGCATCCGCGCGACGCGCGCCGCGCTCGAGACGCAGCCGGACTTTCCGCTGCTCGACTTCGATACGGCCGCCGAACTGCTTTACCGCTTCATCACCGACCTGCACGAGTACGCGGCCACCTACGCGTCGCTGTCGACCGCGACCCACGAGCGCGAACGCTGGATCGAGCGCTACGAGCCGCGCACCAATGCGACGGCGATGGTGATCGCGGCGATCCGCACCGCGACCGTGATCCTCGTGCTCGGCTGGTTCTGGATCGAGACCGCGTGGCCGAGCGGCGTGACGATGACGCTGACGGCGGCGGCCACCTGCGCGCTCGCGTCGTCGACGCCGCGCCCGACAGCGATGTCCGCGCAGATGGGCATGGGTACCGCACTCGCGATCTGCACGGGCTTCCTGCTGACGTTCGGCATCTATCCGCACATCGACGGTTTTCCGCTGTTGTGCGTCGCGCTCGCGCCGTTGCTCGCGATCGGCATCTTCATGACGCTGAAGCCGAAGCTCGCCGGCTACGGGATGGGCTACCTGATCTTCTTCAGCTTCCTCGCCGGCCCGGACAACATCACGCACTACGATCCGACCAGCTTCATGAACGACTCGCTCGCGCTGGTGCTGGCGATGCTGGCGTCGGCGATCGCGTTCGCGGTGCTGTTCCCGCCGACCGCGCCGTGGCTCAAGAAGCGCCTCTTCGCGGACCTGCGCCACCAGGCCGTCGCGGCCGGTCACGCGCGGCTCGTGGGCCTGCGCACGCGCTTCGAAAGCGGCGCGCGCGACCTGATGTACCAGGCGCACACGCTGTCGGCCGACCAGCCGGACGTGCAGCGCGACGCGCTGCGCTGGATGTTCGCGGTGCTCGAAGCCGGCAACGCGACGATCGACCTGCGCCAGGAGCTCGCAACGCTGCCGTCCGACCCGCGCTATGCGAGCGCGATGCCGTGGCGGCGCGCGATCGAGACGATGCGCAGCGCGCTGTCGGCGCTGTTCTCGAAGCCGAGCGCAGCACGTTTCGACGCGACGCTCGCCGCGACCAATGCGGCGATCGACGCGACCCGGCAGACGCTCGATGCGGTCGAGCCGTCGCGCGAAGAACGCCACCGGCTGCAGCGCATCCTGAGCCATCTGCATTTCGTGCGGACCGCGCTGCTCGACCCGGAATCGCCGCTCGAGCCGCTCAACCGCAACCGCCCCGTGCGTCCCCAACCAGGAGCCTCGTCATGATGCCGCGTGAAATCGCCATTCTCGATGCCTACATGCCGACGGTGGTGCTGATGTTCGTCCTCGGCGCGATCGCGACCTGGGCCGTCGACCGCCTGCTCGCCTATACGGGCCTCTATCGCCTTGTCTGGCACCCATCGCTGTTCCGGGCCTGCCTTCTCGTCTGCATTTGCGGCGGACTGAGTCTTGCCGTTTACCGTTGATTCCGAACCATCATGATGCTCAGAAAACTCTTCGGCTTCGTCGCGACCGCCGTCATCCTTCTCGTCGCGATCCTGATCGGGCGCTCGCTGTGGGTGCACTACATGGACGATCCGTGGACGCGCGACGGGCGCGTGCGCGCCGAAATCGTCAACGTCGCGCCGGACGTGTCGGGCGCGATCGTCGAGCTGCCCGTGCATGACAACCAGCTCGTGAAGAAAGGCGACCTGATCATGCAGATCGACCCGTCGCACTACCGGATCGCGGTCGAGCAGGCGCAGGCGGCGGTCGCTGCCCGTCGCGCGGAACTGCAGATGCGCCGCGACGACGCGGCCCGCCGCGCGGACCTCGATGCGCTCGTCGTGTCGAAGGAAAACCGCGAGAACGCGGCGCACAGCGCGTCGAGCGCCGATGCGCAGTACCAGCAGGCGATCGCCGCGCTCGACGCCGCGAAGCTCAACCTCGAACGCACGCGCGTCGTCGCGCCGGTCGACGGCTACATCACGAACCTTCAGACGTTCAAGGGCAACTATGCGGTGGCCGGCCAGGCGAAGCTCGCGATCGTCGACAGCCATTCGTTCTGGGTCTACGGCTACTTCGAGGAAACCAAGCTGCCGCGCGTGAAGATCGGCGCGCCGGCCGAAATGCGGCTGATGAGCGGCGGCGTGATGAAGGGCCATGTGGAAAGCATCTCGCGCGGCATCTACGATCGCGACAACCCGCAAAGCCGCGACCTCGTCGCGGACGTGAACCCGACCTTCAACTGGGTGCGCCTCGCGCAGCGCGTGCCGGTGCGCATCCGGATCGACGAAGTGCCGGCCGACGTGGTGCTGTCGGCGGGCACGACCTGCACGGTCATCATCGATCCGGACAAGCAGAAGAAGTCGTAAGCGCCGGAGCGCGCCGCACGCTCAGTGTGCGATGCGGAAACGCCCGACCAGCGCCTTCAGCGCCTGAGCCTGCTCGTCGAGCGCGTTCGCGGCAGCCGCCGCCTGTTCGACGAGCGCCGCGTTCTGCTGGGTGCCGGCATCCATCTGCGTGACCGCGCGGCCGATTTCGTCGATCCCCGCGCTCTGCTCGTCCGACGCCGCCGAAATCTCGCCGATGATGTCGGTCACGCGCTTGACCGCGCGCACCACGTCGCCCATCGTGCGGCCCGCGTCGTGCGCGAGCGCCGCGCCGTTGGCCACGCGCTCGACCGACGCGCCGATCAGCTCCCGGATCTCCTTGGCCGCGGTCGCCGAGCGCTGCGCGAGCAGCCGCACCTCGCCGGCGACCACCGAAAAACCGCGCCCCTGCTCGCCGGCGCGCGCGGCCTCGACCGCCGCGTTCAACGCGAGAATGTTGGTCTGGAAGGCGATCCCTTCGATCGTGCCGATGATGTCGCGGATGTTCTTCGCGCTGTCGTCGATCTCGCTCATCGTCGCGACCACGCGCCCGACGACCTCCCCGCCCGTCTCCGCCACCGCCGACGCATTGGCCGCGAGCGAGCTCGCCTGACGCGCATTCTCGGCGTTCTGCCGCACGGTCGACGTGAGCTGCTCCATGCTGGCCGCGGTGCGCTCGAGCGCGACGGCCTGCTGTTCGGTGCGGCGCGACAGGTCGAGGTTGCCGGTCGAGATTTCGCCGGACGCGGCCGCGATGGCCTCGGCGCTCACCGCGATCTCGCCGACGGTGGCCGCGAGCCCCGTCTGCATCTCGGCCAGCGCGCGCACCATGCTGCCGCGATCGTGCCGGCCGAGCGCGATCGGCCGCGTCAGGTCGCCGCGCGCGATGTCCGCGGCGATCTCCTTCGCGAGCGCGGGCTCGCCGCCGAGCTGCGACGCGAGACGCCGCACGACGCGCTCGGCGATCACGACGGCCAGCACGATCAATGCGGCCGTCATCGCGGCGATCATCGCGAACGACGACGAAAAAATGGTGGCGGACGCATCGAGCGTCGCCTTCGACTTCTCGCCGCGCGTCTTCACGAGTTCGGCGACGAGTTTTTCGAGCTTGCCGGTTTCGACCAGCAGCGACACGTCCTGCGTGCCGACCTGCCAGTTCATCTGCGACAGGTCGAGCGGCTGCGCGCGCACCAGCGTGACGAAATCGCGCAGATGCGTGCTCCACGTGCCGACCGCCGTCGAGAACGCGTGCAGCCGCGCCGAATCGCCGGTATCGGCCGGATCCGCATAGCGCTGCAGCGTGCCGAGCGCCTGGCTGATCGACGCGAGCCCCGCGCTCACCTCGGCGCCGAGTTCGTCGCGCTCCTTCGCGGTCGTCGCGGTCAGCAGCATCTTCTGCGCGCGGCTCGCGCGCAGCACCTCGGCGCGGACTTCAGCCGCCGCCCGGCTCGCGACGTGACCCTGTTCGTAGACCGACGCGATCGACGCGTTCAGCCGGCTGATCTGCCACAGCGAAAACATGCCGATCGCGAGCGTGCCCGCCAGCAGGATCGCGAATGCGGCGCGCAACGTCGCCTTGACGGTCCACGGCCGACGCTCGCGACGCGCCGCGCGCGCACGCCGTGCGACACGACCGGCGGCAACACCGGATGCGGCGGCCGCCGCACCGGGCTGTGGATGCAAAGATGCTGCTTTCATCGAACTATCCCCGTATGGATCACGCTGCCGGAAAGGTCGGTCCGGCGGTCCCGCGATGGCAGGCCATGCCGCGCGTCCGGCGCCCGCCCGGCGGGTAGCCGGGGCCAGGCGCGGCGCGCGTGTTGTCATTGGGTCGTTCTACGGCCGCCACCGCCGTTTCTTGAGTCCGGAAAAACACGCACCGGGCCCCGGCGCGGCCCCGCTGAAGCGGCGACCGCGCCGCCAGCGTTATACCCGTCCAAAAAAACATGCATCGGCCGATCCGTCCGACGAATGTCCGATTCGCGATAAAACTTGGCAGGACATTCGTGACACGCCACATTACACTTCTTTGACGCATCAACGAATCAACCACGCGCCGATCCCCAACAGAGCGCGCCAGCCACCTCAACTCGTTCAGCTCACATGGAAACCAGCCTCGACTCCGGCGCCGGCCCAGCCGTCGCTCAGCCGTCCGCACCGCCCGTCGCCCGCACCGTCTACCCGGTGCTCGGCGCGATCAGCTTCTCGCACATGCTCAACGACATGATCCAGTCGCTGATCCTCGCGATCTACCCGATGCTCAAGAGCCAGTTCGCGCTGTCGTTCGCGCAGATCGGCCTGATCACGCTCACTTACCAGATCACCGCGTCGCTGCTGCAGCCACTCATCGGCCTCTATACCGACAAGCGTCCGAAGCCGTATTCGCTGCCGGTCGGCATGGGCTTCACGCTCGCGGGGCTGCTGCTGATGTCGGCGGCGTCGAGTTTCCCGATGCTGCTGGTGGCCGCGGCGCTCGTCGGCTGCGGCTCGTCGGTGTTCCATCCCGAATCGTCGCGGGTCGCGCGGATGGCGTCGGGCGGCCAGCACGGGCTCGCGCAGTCGGTGTTCCAGGTGGGCGGCAATGCCGGCTCCGCGCTCGGGCCGCTGCTCGCCGCGCTCGTGATCATTCCGCACGGCCAGCACAGCATCGCGTGGTTCTCGGCGGCCGCGCTCGTCGCGATGATCGTGCTCACGCAGATCGGCCACTGGTACAAGAAGCATCCGTCGATGAAGAAGAAGGCCGTGGCGGCCGGCCACCCGACGCTGTCGCGCGGCCGCGTGATGGGCGCGATCGGCGTGCTGGTGCTGCTCGTGTTCTCGAAGTACTTCTACCTCGCGAGCATCAACAGCTATTTCACGTTCTATTTGATCGACAAATTCCACCTGTCGGTACAGGCCGCGCAGATCCACCTGTTCGTGTTCCTCGCGGCGGTGGCGGCCGGCACGCTGATCGGCGGGCCCGTCGGCGACCGGATCGGCCGCAAGTACGTGATCTGGGTGTCGATCCTCGGCGTCGCGCCATTCACGATGCTGCTGCCGTACGCGAACCTGTTCTGGACGAGCGTGCTGACCGTGATCATCGGCGTCGTGCTGGCGTCGGCGTTCGCCGCGATCCTCGTCTATGCGACGGAGCTGATGCCCGGCAAGGTCGGGATGGTCGCGGGCCTGTTCTTCGGCTTCGCGTTCGGGCTGGGCGGCGTCGGCGCGGCCGTGCTCGGCCAGCTCGCGGACGCGACGAGCATCCCGTTCGTCTACAAGGTGTGCTCGTTCCTGCCGCTGATCGGCGTGCTGACGGTGTTCCTGCCGAACCTCGAAGGCAGCGGGCGCAAAAAGGCGTGACGAACGACCGGCCGCGGCGTGCGCACCGTGGCCGGTCGAGCGGTTTGAACGGAAAAGACGAGACGGCGGCTAGGGCCTGTTCACGCTAATAACGGGCTTGCGAACGTGCCTTTCCGCCCGCAGTGCAAGGAGTAAGGAGCGCCGTTTGGCCGTGCCAAACAAGCGACGCACGACGCCGCAATGTGGGCGGAAAGGCACGTTCCCCTGTTTGGAAAAATTCATTCGTGGGGCCAGCGCAAGCCCGTTATTAGCGTGAACAGGCCCTAGCAGGCTGTTGAAAAGCGCCTCGCTTTGATGACTGGGGCACTGTTTAAAAGGATTTCGTATGCGCTTGGCTGCCGAGTTGCCAACGAATCGCCGAAGCTGGACCGTTCGCGAGCGATCCAGCCGGCGCGTTGCCGTACGACGGCCGCGCTTGGGCGGCTCATTGCACCGCTCCTTGCGGCGGCACCACCGTCAGCATTCGCGCCATTCGAGTCAGATTGCTCGCCAGCATCGTCAGCTTGAAGTGCTGGTCGACCCGTTTGAGGCCGCGATACGCGGTCTGTCGAATCCTGCCGACGGTCTTGCCCCAGCCGAAGTGCTCTTCGATGCGTTTGCGAATCACTTGGCTAATGCCATAACCGGCGTGCCGCGAGGTGCGGCCGTCGATCGCACTGCCGCCTTGATGCGTGTCGTTGCGCGCGACGTGTGGCGTCACTTTGCGCGCTCGGCAATCCCGCACAAAGTCGCGCATGTCGTAACCCTTGTCGGCGCCGAGCGTCTTGGCGTGACGACCCGGCACGCAATCGAGCAGGCGCAACGCACTCGCGCGTTCGCCGAAACCATCAGCGTGGCTGACCACTGCGCCGACCACCAAGCCCGAGCGGTTCTCCATCAGGATGTGCCCCTGATAACAAAGGATGGCTCCGCTTTGCCGCCCCTTGCGGAACAGGCGCGCATCCGGATCGGTGCTCGATTCATGCGTGTCGTTGCTGCGCCGCTTGCCCTTCCAGTCGGTGTCGACATTGCGGCCACCGCCGGCTGGCGGATCGTCCGAACCGTCCTTGGGCCGGAAGCTCTTGTGGCTGGCCCAAGCCTGGATCAGCGTGCCATCGACCGAGAAGTGTTCTCTGGACAGCAGCCCTTGCTTGTCGGCCAGGCTCATGACTTCGGTAAAGAACGCTTCGACCACGTCGTGCTCCAGCAGTCGATCCCGGTTCTTCGAGAACACCGAGTGGTCCCACACGGCGTCTTCGATGGCCAAGCCGACGAACCAGCGGAACAGCAGGTTGTAGCGCATCTGCTCCATCAGCATGCGCTCGCTGCGTACCGAGTAGAACACCTGCAGCAACAACGCACGCAACAGCTTCTCCGGTGCAATCGACGCGCGGCCGCTGTCCGCGTAGATCGTGCCGAACAACCCGTTGAGCCGCTTCAGTGCCTGATTGACCAGCAGCCGGAGCGGCCGCAACGGGTGATCGGCCGGCACGAAATCTTCCAGCTTCACCGTCGTGAACAGCGGTTCCTGCATCTCGTCCATTCCGCGCATCGCTCTTATCTGCCCAAGGTCATGAACACGATATCTCTAACGCACCGCTCGCAACGCCCGTTTACACCGTTCCGAATTTCAACAGCCTGCTAGGCCGCCGTCGTCGCATGCAGCGTCAGGAAACGCTTGAGGATGCCCGACGAATAGCTGCTCGCAATCGCCGACAGGAAGTGCGAGAACGACTGCGTCGCGTGATCGTCGGCCGTATCGGAGATCGTGCGCACGAGCGCGAACGGCACGTCGTGTTCGGCACATACCTGGGCGATCGCGGCGCCTTCCATCTCGACCGCGAGCGCGTCCGGCAGCGCGTCGCGCAGCGCGACGACTTCGCGCTCGCTCGACACGAAGCGGTCGCCGCTGATGACGAGCCCCGCGTGCAGCGCCGCGCCGGCGAGCCCGAAGCGCTCGGCGAACCGCGCGGCCTCTTCGTCGACGAACAGCGCGCATGCGGCCCGCAAGCGGGCCGTCAGCGCCGCGTCGGTCGCGAAACGCGTGATGCCGAGCAGCGGCACCTCGTAGCGCGGAAAGAGCGGCGATGCGTCGAGATCGTGCTGCAGCAGCGTATCGGCCACGACGACGTCACCGACCCGCACCGTGCGCGACACGCCGCCCGCGACACCGGTAAACACCACGCCCGACACGCCGAACACGTGGATCAGCGCGCTGACCGTCGCGGCGGCCGCGACCTTGCCGACCCGCGCGAGCGTGACGACGCAGGCCGCGCCGTGCACGGTGCCGACGTGATAATCACGGCGGCCGAGCGTGACCGTCTTCATCGCGCCGTCGGCGCGCATCGCGGCGATCAGGTCGCCGAGTTCCTCGGGCAGCGCGGCCAGAATGCCGAGCCGACGCGCGGCAGGCGCCACGACGAGGTCGACGTCCATCATTCCACCGCCTGCAGTTTCGCGACCGCGAGCGCAAGCCATTTCTCGCCGTGGCGCTTGAACTTCACCTGCGCCTTCGCATCGGTGCCGTTGCCTTCGAGCGCGGTGACCGTGCCTTCGCCGAACTTGGTATGGAACACCTGCTGGCCGACCCGGAAGCCGGTGTCGGCCGCGCGCTGCTTGTCCGCGAACGCGGGCAGCGGCGCGGACACGGCCGCATCGACGATCTGCTCTCGGCTGCCGCCGCCCGGCCGCGCGAACCAGTCGCGCCCGTAGCCGGCGTTGTCGGAGCGCCCGCCCCAGCGCGACCCGGCCTCGACCTTCGGCGTGAGCCACTTCAGCACGTGCTCCGGCAGTTCGTCGAAGAAGCGCGAGCGTACGTTGTAGCGGGTCTGGCCGTGCAGCATCCGGCTTTGCGCGAACGACAGGTAGAGCCGCTCCTTCGCACGCGTGATCGCGACGTACATCAGCCGGCGCTCCTCCTCCAGGCCATCCGATTCGAGCACGCTGTTCTCGTGCGGGAACAGCCCCTCCTCGAGCCCCGTGATGAACACGGCCGAGAACTCGAGCCCCTTCGCCGCGTGCACGGTCATCAGCTGCACCGCGTCCTGGCCGGCCTGCGCCTGGTTGTCGCCTGCTTCCAGCGACGCGTGCGACAGAAAGCCGGCGAGCGGCGTCATCGTGTCGGGGTTCTGGGCAGGGTCGGCGGGCGATGCCGGATCGAGCACGTCGACCGCCGGATCGTCGGTCGCGGTACCGAGTTCGGGTGCCGCGATCGCGCCCGCGCGCAGCGGAATCGAGCGGGCCGGCGTGTCGAGCCCATAGCCTTCCTCGGCGATGAACGCGGTGGCCGCGTTCACGAGTTCCTGCAGGTTTTCGAGGCGATCCTGACCTTCGCGTTCGCCCTGGTAGAAATCGGCGAGGCCGCTCGCGCGCACGATGTGCTCGACGGTGTCGGGCAGGTTCATGTGCTGCGTGTCGGCGCGCATCTTCGCGATCAGGTTCGCGAACCCGCCGAGGCTCGTGCCGGCCTTGCCGGTCACGTACGGAATCGCGGCGGCCATCGAGCAGCCGTACAGCCGTGCGGCGTCGGCCAGTTGCTCGACCGAGCGCGCGCCGATCCCGCGAGTCGGGAAGTTCACGACGCGCGCGAATGCCGTGTCGTCGTTCGGGTTGTCGATCAGGCGCAGGTACGCGAGCGCATGCTTCACTTCCTGCCGCTCGAAAAAGCGCAGGCCGCCGTACACGCGGTACGGAATGCCCGACGACATCAGCGTGTGCTCGATCGAGCGCGATTGCGCGTTGCTGCGGTACAGGACGGCCACTTCGCTGCGCGCCATCCCGGTATTGATCAGCGAGCGGATCTCCTCGACGATCCAGCCGGCTTCCTGCGAATCGGTGCTGGCTTCGTACACGCGCACGGGCTCGCCGTGGCCGGCGTCGGTGCGCAGGTTCTTGCCGAGGCGGTGCGCGTTGTTCGAGATCAGCTGGTTCGCCGCGTCGAGGATGTTGCCGTGCGACCGGTAGTTCTGCTCGAGCTTGATCAGGTTGCGCACGCGGAATTCGTCCTCGAAGTCGCGCATGTTGCCGACGTTCGCGCCGCGGAACGCGTAGATCGACTGGTCGTCGTCGCCGACCGCGAAGATCGCGTTCTCGCCGCCCGCGAGCATCTTGAGCCACGCGTACTGCAGCTTGTTGGTGTCCTGGAACTCGTCGACGAGGATGTGCCGGAAGCGCGCCTGGTAGTGCGCGCGCAGCGGCGCGTTGTACGCGAGCAATTCGTAGCAGCGCAGCAGCAGCTCGGGGAAATCGACGACGCCTTCGCGCTGGCACTGCTGGTCGTACGCCTGGTACAGCTCGACGAACTTGCGGTTGAAGTTGTCGGTCGCGTCGACCTTGTCCGGGCGCAGCCCCTGCTCCTTCGCGTTGTTGATGAAGTACTGGACGTTCTTCGGCGGGTACTTTTCGTCGTCGACGTTCGCCGCTTTCATCAGTCGCTTGATCGCGGACAGCTGGTCGGCCGTATCGAGGATCTGGAAAGTCTGCGGCAGGCCCGCGTCGCGCCAGTGCGTGCGCAGCATCCGGTTGCACAGGCCGTGGAACGTGCCGATCCACATCCCGCGCGTGTCGATCGGCATCATCGCCGACAGGCGCGCCATCATCTCGCGCGCGGCCTTGTTCGTGAAGGTGACGGCGAGCACGGTGGGCGGCGATGCATAGCCCTGCTGGATCAGCCACGCGATGCGCGTGATCAGCACGCGGGTCTTGCCGCTGCCCGCCCCTGCGAGGATCAGCGCCGGTTCGTTCGGCAACGTGACGGCGGCGAGTTGTTCGGGGTTCAGATTGGCGAGCAGATCGGGCATGGAGCGGCGGCTAACGGGCGAGAAAAATGCGGACCCGACATTATAAGTCCGTCGTGCGCGATACCGTGACCGACCGATGTGGCATCGCGGCCCAACAGGCCGCCTTCCCCGCCGGCGACGGCTTCGGCACGCGTGACCAGCGTTATTTTCTGCGCGGGGCAGCAGGTTGGTCGCCGATCCAGTCGGGATGAGGGACATACCGGCGAACTTGTTCGGCGAGTTCGGGGCCGTGATGCAGGTCCGGGCATTTCAGCAGAGCAAATTTTGCCCCGGCGTAACCTTCCACGGGATTGCCGTAATCGCGGCGCAAATAGTGTTCTGCAAGCCGCTCGACCGCCCGATCGCCTTTTTCCTCATCGTAATAAGTCCATTCCAGGAACGCACTCTTGGTGACGTCGGCATCCTTGCCTGCCGACGATCCCCGGTAAGCGAGCGACAGGCACGCCGCCAACGCCCTGTCCTTGTAATTCTCCGCATTGGTGCGCCGCACGGCCATGACGGAACCGGCTGCTTCGGCAGACAGTGCCGAACATAGCGCGACGGCGCAGACCACCCGAAAAATATTCATTTGAGCGACTGGAAATAAGCGCGGCTAGTGCGAGGGTTCGCCTCCGGCATCCGCCGAGGGTTCTTTTTATCCCGGATATGCGCAGCGACGCTGCCCCCGATCACCTGTGCCACTCTCTCGCCCGAACGGGCCGGATCGTAGATCTTCGTTGACGCCGCCCACGCGGCGGCAAATGTCGGTCGTATCACTCCACTCTCCTGGGTGACGACGGCGGACCGATGCGGCAGCGAGCCCTCGCCGACTCAAACCCGCAGCCTGACCCGCAAGTTAACCGTCCCAACACGCGTCAGCAATTGGACACGTGCGAACCTGACTGTAAGCCGCGAACGGCTCCGCTCGACGCCCGGCGACTTATAATGTGCGGTTCAAGTCTCCAACAAGCATTTTTCGGCAAATTTCCAACCATGAGCGACAACACGCTGGCGAAGAGCTTCGAACCCCACACCATCGAGTCCCAATGGGGGCCGGAGTGGGAAAAACGCGGCTATGCCGCCCCGGCATTCGATCCGTCCCGCCCCGATTTCGCGATCCAGTTGCCGCCGCCGAACGTGACGGGCACGCTGCACATGGGCCACGCGTTCAACCAGACGATCATGGACGGCCTCGCCCGCTATCACCGGATGCTCGGCGAGAACACGCTGTGGGTGCCCGGCACCGACCACGCGGGGATCGCCACGCAGATCGTCGTCGAGCGCCAGCTCGACGCGCAGGGCGTGTCGCGCCACGACCTCGGCCGCGAGAAGTTCGTCGAGCGCGTGTGGGAATGGAAGCAGAAATCCGGTTCGACGATCACGGACCAGGTGCGCCGCCTCGGCGCGTCGACCGACTGGTCGCGCGAATACTTCACGATGGACGACAAGATGTCGGCCGCCGTGCGCGACGTGTTCGTCACGCTGTATGAACAAGGGCTGATCTACCGCGGCAAGCGCCTCGTCAACTGGGATCCGGTGCTGCTCACCGCCGTGTCGGATCTCGAAGTCGTCAGCGAGGAAGAAAACGGCCACCTGTGGCACATCCGCTACCCGCTCGTCGACGGCTCGGGCTCGCTGACGGTCGCCACCACGCGTCCCGAGACGATGCTCGGCGACGTCGCGCTGATGGTCCATCCGGAAGACGAACGCTACGCGCACCTGATCGGCAAGCTCGTCACGCTGCCGCTGACGGGCCGCGAGATTCCGGTGATCGCCGACGACTACGTCGACCGCGAATTCGGCACCGGCGTCGTGAAGGTCACGCCCGCGCACGACTTCAACGACTACCAGGTCGGCCTGCGCCACAAGCTCGCGCCGATCGAGATCCTGACGCTCGACGCGAAGATCAACGACAACGGCCCCGAGCAGTATCGCGGCCTTGACCGCTTCGACGCGCGCAAGGCGATCGTCGCCGACCTCGACGCGCAAGGCTTCCTCGACTCCGTGAAGCCGCACAAGCTGATGGTGCCGCGCGGCGACCGCACGGGCGTCGTGATCGAGCCGCTGCTGACCGACCAGTGGTTCGTCGCGATGACGAAGCCGGCGCCGGAAGGCACGTTCCATCCTGGCAAGTCGATCACCGAGGTATCGCTCGACGTCGTGCGCGACGGCCAGATCAAGTTCGTCCCGGAAAACTGGACGACCACCTACTACCAGTGGCTCGAGAACATCCAGGACTGGTGCATCTCGCGCCAGCTGTGGTGGGGCCACCAGATCCCCGCGTGGTACGGCGAGAACGGCGAGGTGTTCGTCGCCCGCAACGAGGAAGACGCACGCGCGCAGGCCGCGGCAAAGGGCTACACGGGGGCGCTCAAGCGCGACGAAGACGTGCTCGACACGTGGTTCTCGTCGGCGCTCGTGCCGTTCTCGTCGCTCGGCTGGCCGAACGAAACGCCCGAACTGAAGCACTTCCTGCCGTCGTCGGTGCTGGTCACCGGCTTCGACATCATCTTCTTCTGGGTCGCCCGGATGGTGATGATGACCACGCACTTCACCGGCAAGGTGCCGTTCCATACCGTCTACATGCACGGCCTCGTGCGCGACGCGGAAGGCCAGAAGATGTCGAAGAGCAAGGGCAACACGCTCGACCCGATCGACATCGTCGACGGCATCGACCTCGAGGCGCTGGTCGCGAAGCGCACGACGGGCCTGATGAACCCGAAGCAGGCCGCGACGATCGAGAAGAAGACGCGCAAGGAATTCCCGGACGGCATCCCCGCGTTCGGCACCGACGCGCTGCGCTTCACGATGGCGTCGATGGCAACGCTCGGCCGCAACGTGAACTTCGACCTCGCGCGCTGCGAAGGCTATCGCAACTTCTGCAACAAGCTGTGGAACGCGACGCGCTTCGTGCTGATGAACTGCGAAGGCCACGACTGCGGCGCCGACAAGCCGGAAGTGTGCGGCGCGGGCGACTGCGGCCCCGGCGGCTACCTCGACTTCTCGGCGGCCGATCGCTGGATCGTGTCGCTCTTGCAGCGCACCGAAGCCGACATCGCAAAGGGTTTCGCCGATTACCGCTTCGACAACATCGCGAGCAGCATCTACAAGTTCGTGTGGGACGAGTACTGCGACTGGTATCTGGAGCTCGCGAAGGTGCAGATCCAGAACGGCACGCCGGAACAACAGCGCGCGACGCGCCGCACGCTGCTGCGCGTGCTCGAAACGGTGCTGCGCCTCGCACACCCGGTCATCCCGTTCATCACCGAGGCGCTCTGGCAAAAGGTCGCGCCGCTCGCCGGCCGCTATCCGCAAGGCAAGGCCGAGGGCGAAGCGTCGCTGATGACGCAGGCGTATCCGGTCGCGAACCTGCAGAAGCTCGACGAGGCGTCCGAACAGTGGGCGGCCGACCTGAAGGCGATCGTCGACGCGTGCCGCAACCTGCGCGGCGAGATGAACCTGTCGCCGGCCACCAAGGTGCCGCTGCTGGCCGCCGGCGACGCCGAGCGCCTGCGCTCGTTCGCGCCGTACGTGCAGGCGCTCGCGCGCCTGTCGGACGTGCAGATCCTCGCGGACGAAGCGGCGCTCGACCGGCAAGCGCACGGCGCGCCGATCGCGATCGTCGGCCCGAACAAGCTGGTGCTGAAGGTGGAGATCGACGTCGCGGCCGAACGCGAGCGCCTGTCGAAGGAAATCACGCGCCTGACGGGCGAGATCGCCAAATGCAACGCGAAGCTCGGCAACGAGGCGTTCGTCGCGAAAGCGCCGCCGGCCGTGGTCGAACAGGAGCAGAAACGCGTCGCGGAATTCCAGAGCACGCTCGACAAACTGCGTGCGCAGCTCGATCGGTTGCCTGCGTAACAAACGGTAAGGTCATTTGCGTTCAATATAATGCGAACGTGAACATAGACCGTCTGACAAGTCGATTACAGGAATAAAGGTTCGATCATGTTGAAAGTCACCAAGGCGGTATTCCCCGTGGCCGGCCTCGGCACGCGGTTCCTGCCGGCAACGAAGGCGAGCCCGAAGGAAATGCTGCCCGTCGTCGACAAGCCGCTGATCCAGTACGCGGTCGAGGAAGCGATCGCGGCGGGCATCACCGAGATGATCTTCGTCACCGGGCGCAGCAAGCGCGCGATCGAGGATCACTTCGACAAGTCGTACGAGGTCGAGGCCGAACTCGAGGCGCGCGGCAAGGAAAAGCTGCTCGAACTCGTGCGCAGCATCAAGCCGAGCCATGTCGACTGCTTCTACGTGCGCCAGCCGGAAGCGCTCGGCCTCGGCCACGCGGTGCTGTGTGCGGAAAAGCTGGTCGCCGACAACCCGTTCGCGGTGATCCTCGCGGACGACCTGCTCGACGGCAACCCGCCGGTGATGAAGCAGATGGTCGACGTGTTCGACCACTATCACAGCTCGGTGATCGGCGTCGAAGAGATCCCGCCGTCGGAGACGAAGTCGTACGGGATCGTCGACGGCAAGGAATGGGAAGAGTCGATCGTCAAGATGTCGGCGATCGTCGAGAAGCCGGCGCCGGAAGTCGCGCCGTCGAACCTCGGCGTGGTCGGCCGCTACATCCTGAAGCCGCGGATCTTCGAGCATCTGCGTGCGCTGAAGCCGGGCGCGGGCGGCGAACTGCAACTCACCGACGCGATCCAGGCGCTGCTCGCCGACGAACAGGTGCTGGCCTACAAGTATCAGGGCACGCGCTACGACTGCGGCAGCAAGCTCGGCTACCTGAAGGCGACGGTCGAATTCGCGCTGCGCCACCCGGAAGTCGGTGCGGAGTTCGAAACGTACCTGCGCACGCGCGACGGCGGACAACCGACCGTCTGAACGCGGCAAGGGCCCGCCCGGCGGGCCCGCCCTCACCTCGCGGCCAGCGCTGTCAGTGCGCGTCGGCCGGCTTCACCGAGACGACGCCCGGCATGCCGCCCGCGTCGTCTTTTTTCGTCTTGACGAGCCAGCCGCTGCCGTCGCCGAACGGCACCTTCGCCAGCGCGCTCTTCACGAGCGCCGGCGCGGCCTGCTGCGTGCCCGGATCGCGGTCGCGCAGCGACGCCGACACGCGATAGACGTCGGCGCCCGATTTCGCATCGACGAAGCGCAGCGTCAGCACGTGACGGTACACGCGGCCCATGAACGGCAGCGCGAACGGCGCGGGCCCGTCGACCGTCACGCATGCGCTGCTCGCCGCGCCGCAGCCGGCGGCGCTCGCCGCGACCGCCGCCGGCTGCGTCGCATACGCGATCGACAACCGGTAGCGCGCGTCCTTGAGCGGCTGCGCATCGAAGCCGCGGCGCGCGAGTTCGTCGCGCACGAGCGTCTCGATCTGCCGATACTCGGCGTCGCCCGCCTGCGCAGCCGTCCGCACGAAATCGTAGCCGTGCGCCCCCGATGCAAATGCATTCGGCTGCCCGAGCGCACTCACGCCGCTCGTCACGCCCGCGCAACCCGTCAACAGCGACGCCGCCAGCACGGTCGCCGCCCATTGCTTTCTCATGGCTTTCCCCAAATACCTGCCGTCGCGCCCGGCCCTGTCAGGCGGACGGCTCGTCGATCGCGGGCAGCGACACCGTCACCGCGGTGCCGACACCCACTTCGCTGTCGACCGACACGCTGCCCCCATGGCGCGTGACGACCGTCTTCACGAATGCCATGCCGAGCCCGGAGCCCGAGATTTCGGGCCGCTCGCCGGCATGGAATCGCTTGAAACGCTCGAACAGATGCCGCTGATCTTCCGGCGCAATGCCGTATCCCTGATCGCGAATCGTACAGAACATCCGCTTCGATGCGTGCTCGACCGTCAGCGTACACGTGATCACCGTGTCGGACGGACTGTATTTGACCGCGTTGTTCAGCAGGTTCACGAATGCGCGCGTGATCAGCGAGCGGTCCGCGCGCACCCAGCACATGTCGGCGCCCACGTCGGTCTCGACGCGGATGTGCTTCGCCTGCGCCTGCGGCCACACCTCGTCGCTCGCGTCGATCAGCACGTCAACGAGGCTCGTCACCTCGAGCTGGTACGCCTGCGACTCCGCGCGCGCCAGTTGCACGAACTCGTCGGCGAGCGACAGCGCGCGGTGCGCATAGCGCTCGATCCGCGCGAGCAACCCGCGCATCGCGTCGCTGTCGACGCGGTCGCGCTCGATCTCGACCAGCGCGAGAATCGATGACTGCGGCGAGCGCATGTCGTGCGACAGCAGGTGCAGCGCTTCCTCGCGATGCCGTTCGGCCGCGTGCAGCTCGGTCACGTCGACGAGGCCGGCGATCCAGCCCGTCACGCGCCCTTGCGCGTTCGTACACGCCGCGTAGCGTAGCAGATGGTCGAGCCCGTCGCGATCGCGCACCTCGATACCGCGCGCCATCGCGTCGTGCTCGGCCTCGAGCGTCGGGTCGAGCGCGGCCGGCCAGCGCTCGCGGATCGCCGCGTCGTGCTCGGCGTTGCCGTCGACGGTCTTCATGAACGTCAGCTCGCCGAGCGCCGTGCGCAGCGGCCGCCCTTCCGGCAGCGGCAGCGCGAGCCGCGACCCGTAGCGTTTCGCCGCGTGGTTCGCGATCAGCACGGTGCCGGCGAGATCGGTCACGAAGATCGGCTCGGGCATACTGTCGAGGCTGTCCCACACGAAGCGTTTCATATCCTGCACGCGCTGCGCGGCCTGCGCCATCAGCGCCATCTGCCGCTCCAGCACGTCGCCGCCGACGCTGCGCGTACGCGGCGCCTCGGGCAGCAGGTGCGGCTCGTCGGCGAGCTTCTGCAGCTCGCGGCGCAGGTACGACATCGTCATTTCCAGCCGCCGCCAGTTCCAGATCGGGTAGACGGCGATCAGCCCGAAGATCGCGGGCGCCGGCGTCAGCCAGATGCGCGCCTCAAACAGCAGCGCCAGGCTCGCGACGACGGCGAGCGCGGCGAGGCTCAGCGTCAGCAGCAGCGCACGCCACGGCGACAGCATCAGGAAGCCGCCCAGCAACACGGCGAGCGGCAGCAGCGACGCGACGAACAGCCCCAGGGGCGACGCGGGCGAGATCGCACTGCCGGTCGCCAGCATGTCGAGCACGTTCGCATGGATGTACACGCCGGCGAGCGGGCCGAATTCGCCGGACACCGGCGTCGCGAAGCGATCGTACAGCCCGGACGCCGTCACGCCGACGACGACGATCTTGCCGCGCAGCGCGTCGGGCTTCACGCGCCCTTCGAGCACGTCGTCGAACGACAGCGTCGGATACGCGGGCGTGTTGCGGCTGAACGGAATCAGGTAGCGGCCGTCGCCCGCCGCATCGCGCGACAGGTCGTGCGCGTTCGCGCCGGGCACGCCGCCGACCGGATGCAGCCGGCCGGCCTGGATCGCACGATAGACGGGCACCATCAATTGCGGCCAGCGCACGCGGCCGTCGCTTTCGAACAGCGCGACGCTGCGCACGATGCCGTCGCGATCGACTTCGAGATTGATATGGCCGAGCCCCGTCGCGCGCGCCGCGAGCGCGGCGACCGGCGGATCGACGGAACGCGTGCCGTCCGCCTGCTCGGGGCTCAGCAGCACCGGCAGGAAGGTCGGCACGCGGCTCATCGCGTCCGCGAACGCGCGATCCTCGGGCGACGGTTCGGTAAACAGCACGTCGTAGACGACGGCGGCCGGCTGCGCGCGCGCGAGCGTGTCGAGCAGCCGCGCATGCACGTCGCGCGGCCACGGCCAGCGGCCGAGCGCGGACACGCTCTGGTTGTCGATGTCGACGACCACCACGTCGGGCGACAGCGGCAGGCTGCGCAGCATCAGCAGCCGGTCGTAGATCAGCCCGTCGACGCTCGACGACAGGCGGCCGAGCGCGCACGCGAGGATCACCGCGACCCCGAGGCAGCCGATCGCGATCCATTCGATCAGGAAGCGGCGGCCGAGGTGCCGCCGTGTGGAAACGGAATCGGGTTTCATGCGCCGCGGGTCAGCGCGACAACGTGAACGCGCTGACCGGACTGGTCTTCTCGTAGAACTTGCCGCCTTCGAATTCCTCGACGGTCACCGCCCAGAAATAGTCGCCCGGCGGCAGGTGCGCGACGGTGATCTGGCGCGCGTGCAGGCCGACCTGATCGACGACCGGCGCGCTCAGGTCCTTCGAGCGCGACAGCACGAACCGGTAACGCGCGTTCTTGCCCGCCCCGTTCGGCGACCAGCGGAACTCGTAACCGCCGGCGCCCGGCGACGCGCTCGCGTCGAGCCCCATCACGCGGCGTTCGAACGCATAGGTGCGCGGCAGCCCCTCGAGGCCGTTCGCATCGATCGCGGCGATCCGCACGAAGTAGTTGCCGTTCGGCACGTCGCGGAACACCGCGCGCGGCGAATCGGTGCGTGTCTCGCGGAACAGGTCCATCAGCCCCGCATCGTGCGCGAGCTGCACGCGGTACGCATGCGCTTGCTCGAGCGGCGCGATGTCGAACGCGACGCCGGGCTCGTCCTGCACCTTGTCGGGATGCTCGAGCGCGGGTGCGCCCAGCAGCGCGATCGGCGCGCCGACCGCACCCGACGACGTCGCGACGCTGCCGAAGTTCGCATGCACGAGCGTCGCGCCGGCCGGCTTGCGGCCGCCCGCGACGCCGACGGTGCCGTCGAGCACTTCGACGCGCGTCGACGCCGTGCCGGCCGCGTCGTAGTTCACGCGAAAGCGCGTGCCGCGCACGCCGGCGACGACCGACGGCGAGCGGATCTGGAAGCGGTCGTCGCGTTTCTTCAGGTGGGTGACTTCGCTGTCGACCGAGCCGCGCGTGAGTTCGAACTCGCGATCGAGCGTGCCGGTCAGCACCGTGCGGCGCAGCGACTTCAGGTCGAGCTGGCTGTCGGGCGGCAGGCTCATGTGCGTGCCGTCGGTCAGCTCGATCGTCACGAAGCCGTTCGGACCGGTACGCACGCGGTCGCCTTCGGCGAGCGTCGCATCGTTCGCGAGCGGCGCGAAGGCGGCGCCGGACGCGCGCTCGGCCGTGCCCTGCACCGCGATCACGCGTGCGGTGAGCTTTTCCTTGCGCAGGCGCGCGACCGGCAGCTTCAGCGCGATGCCGGGCTGCAGGCGCTTCGGCGCCGGCACGCCGTTGATCTGCTGGAGCAGTTGCCAGTCGTCCACGCCCTGCAGGTAGCGCGCGGCGACGTCGTACAGCGTGTCGCCCGCCTGCGTGCGATAGACGACCGTCTTGCCCGCGGCGGCGGGCGGCTGCGCCGCGGCCTGCTGCGCTGCGAACGCGAATGCGACCGCGCAGGCCGCGCGCAGCGCCGCCGTGCACAGGCCCGCCGTGCGCCGCGTGATGCGCGCGGTCACTCCGGTTCCCCCTGGCCGACCCGTTCGAGCCGGTAGCCGTATCCGTAGATCGGCGCGAGACGGTAGCCGTTTTCGGGCCGCAGGCCGAGCTTGGTGCGCAGCATCGAAATGTGCGTATCCATCGTGCGCGACGGAATGTCGGTCGCCTGCTTCCATACGAGGTCGAGAATGTGCGCGCGCGACAGCGGCCGGTCGAGATGCTGGAACAGCAGCAGCGCGAGCTCGAATTCCTTTTGCGTGAGACTCACGGCCTTGTCGCCGACGTACGCCTGCTTCAGGTTCACGTCGAAACGGAACTGGTCGAACTCGCGGACGGTGGCCTCGGCATTGACCGGATACGCGCGGCGCAGCAGCGAACCGATACGTGCGCGCAGGATCGGGCCCGACACGGGCTTGACCACGTAATCGTCGGCGCCGGCGTTGAGGATCTGCGTGATTCCCGCCTCGTCGTCGCGGCTCGTCATGAAGATGATCGGCAGGCTGTGCTCGGTCTGGTTCGCCCGCACCCACTTGAGCACTTCCTCGCCGGACATGTCGGGCACGTTCCAGTCGAGCACCAGCAGGTCGAACGTCTCGCGCTGCAGGCGCTTCTTCAGGGCCTTGCCTTCCTTGAACGCATAGCACGTATGGCCGACGGCCGTCAGCGTTTGACTGACGAAATCCGTCTGGGCCGGATCGTCATCCAGTACAGCAATTCTCATAGCACCCCGCAAATCGAAGTCGACTCGTCCACTCGGCTCCCGCGCCTGCCCCGGCCGCGCCACCTGTGCGCGGCGTCCGGATACCGGCCGGCGAGCCGTCGTTCGCCGCTCGCGCCTCCTGCGCAAGCCGGCGACCCCGGCTAAATATCTCAAAAACGGGGCACGGACGAACCGGCGATTTCATCATAGTAGTATGAAATTCGCCAAGAAATTGCGCGGACTATCGCCCTTTCTTCGAATAATCCTTTCTCTTGCGCAACCGGACGCCTATTCGGCGCCCGCGATGCCGGCCACCGGCTCGGCGAAATCATCCGTCGGCATGCGCGGCGACGGCCGCTGCGGCAACGGCGGTTGCGCCAGCACGGGCTGCCCCAGCACGGGCTGCCCCAGCACGGGCTGCCCCAGCATCCGCTGCAACTGGTCGCGCACGCGCTCCCACGCGCCGGCCGCGTAGTCGGGCTGGCCCGCCGCCCATGCCTGCGCCAGATCGAACACGCGTTCGATCGTCGCACCGCAGTAGGTCGGGCCCGCGCCGTCGTCCCGCGCGGCGTCGCGCAGCCGTTCGTCCAGCCATTCGGCCAGCCACGGCATCTCGGCCGCGGCCGAATCCGCATAGGCCTCCAGCGCGGCACGCGCGTGGCGGTCCTGTTGCGGATCGAGCTCGATCCGGCTCAATTCCGAGGTGCGCACGGGCGCGATGCTTTCCGCTCCGGACGGACTTCGAAGGGTCCCTGGTCTGAAGGACATGTCCTCTCCCCGTTGTACGACGGTAGCGTCAGGCATGGCCCCCGAGCCCGCCGTGCGACGTACCGTGGCCGGCGCCTCCGCTGGGAGCGGACGACCGGCCGGGTCAGTATACGCAGCCGGTCGCGCAACGAGGTTTAAGAATTGTCAGAGAAGTGTGGCCAGCGCTTTCCAATGGAACAGGAGCCTGGGCAAGGGCACCGGGCCAGGGACAGCCGGCGAGGCGCCCGGCGCGGCGGGACACGTGATGCGCGCCTTCAGCGGCGGCGCATCAGGAATACGAAGGTCTTGTCCTGGGTCGTCGATTCGACGATCTCGTTGCCCGTCTGCTTCGCGAACGCGGCGAAATCGCGCTGCGAGCCCGGATCGGTCGCGAGCACCTTGAGGATCTGCCCGCTTTCCATATCGGCAAGCGCTTTCTTGGCACGCAGGATCGGCAACGGGCAATTGAGCCCGCGCGCGTCCACTTCCTTGTGAATCTGCATCGGCTGTCGACCTTCGAATGACGCGCCATACGTGGCGCGGGAGGAAGCGGCGATTTTACCGCAGCGCCGCCGCGCTTGCCCGGGCCGCCCACGGCCAGGCGCCCGCCGGCACCCGGCTCACGCGCCGGAGAAGCCGCCCGCGAGCCGTTCGCGCAGGTGCCGCACGAGCGCGCGCACCGCACTCGGGACGACCGGGCTGTACGGGCGGATCGCGAAAATGTGGTCGCCGAACGCGCCCGACGGCCGCCAGCCGTCGAGCAGCGCGACGAGCCGGCCGGCGTCGAGATCGCGCCGCGCGCTGAAATCGGGCAGCAGCGCGATGCCGAGCCCGCCGAGCGCGGCCTCGCGCATCGCCTCGCTGTTGTTCGCCGCGAAACTGCCGCGCACCGGCACGCTCACGCGCTCGCGGCGGCGGCCGTCCGGCTCGAAGCTCCACGCGGCCGGCTCGTGCTCGCGCAGATAGCACAGGCAGCTGTGATCGACGAGCTCGCTCGGGTGGCGCGGCGCGCCGCGCGCGTCGAGATAGTCGCGGCTCGCGACCAGCAGCGAACGCGTGTCGCACAGCTTCCACGCGACGTGGGTCTGCGGCGCGGTGGTCGTATGGCGGATCGCGAGATCGAAGCCCTCCTGCGTCAGCGAATGCAGGCGGTCCGACAGGTCGAGCTCGATCTGCACGCCCGGATGCTGGCGCAGGAAATCGGGCAGGTGCGGCACGACCTGCTGGCGCCCGAGCGCGACCGGCACCGTCAGGCGCAGCAGCCCGCGCGGCTCGCCGGCGAGATCCTTCACGCGCGCGAAATGCTGGCCGATCGACTCGAACGCATCGCGCGTGCTGTCGACGAGCGTCTGGCCCGCATCGGTGAGCCGCACGCTGCGCGTGGTGCGGCGCACGAGCGGCACGCCGGCCGCCTTTTCGAGATCGGCGATGCGCTGGCTCATCGCGGCCTTGCTGATGCCGAGCCGCTGCGCGGCGGCCGTGAAACTGCCGGCCGCGGCCAGCACCGTCAGCGAATGGATATGCGGCCAGAGCGCCTGGACATTTTGCTGATTCATCCAGTGATTATTCAGAATTCTGAACAGTGAATCAAGCTGCGCGGTCTTCTCCCGCCCCGCCGCTTTGCCTAGACTTGGTTCCGTTCCCCCCCTACTCCCAGGAGACACGCATGACCACGGTTCCCGCGTATACGTCCGACGCCGACGTCGGCCACTACATCGACGGCGCGCCCGTCGCCGGCCGCAGCGGCCGCTTCCAGGACGTGCTCAACCCGTCGCTCGGCCGCGCGGTGCGCCGCGTCGCGCTCGCCGGCAACGACGAAGTCGAGCGGGCCGTCGCGTCCGCCCACGCCGCGTTCCCGGACTGGGCCGCGACGCCGCCGATCCGCCGCGCGCGCGTGCTGCACCGCTTCCTGCAACTGATGAACGAGCACCGCGACACGCTGGCTGCGATCATCACGGCCGAGCACGGCAAGGTGTTCTCCGACGCGCAGGGCGAAGTCGCGCGCGGCATCGACATCGTCGAATTCGCGTGCGGCGTGCCGCAACTGCTGAAGGGCGACTTCACCGACCAGGTCAGCACCGGCATCGACAACTGGACGATGCGCCAGCCGCTCGGCGTCGTCGCGGGCATCACGCCGTTCAACTTCCCGTGCATGGTGCCGTGCTGGATGTTCCCGGTCGCGATCGCGACGGGCAACACGTTCGTGCTGAAGCCGAGCGAGCGCGACCCGTCGGCCGCGCTGTTCATCGCCGACCTGCTCACGCAGGCCGGCCTCCCGGCCGGCGTGTTCAACGTCGTGCAGGGCGACAAGGGCGCGGTCGATGCGCTGCTCGACCACCCGGACGTGCAGGCCGTCAGCTTCGTCGGCTCGACGCCGATCGCGGCCTACGTGCAGCAGCGCGCGGTGCAGTCGGGCAAGCGCGTGCAAGCGCTGGGCGGCGCGAAGAACCATCTCGTCGTGATGCCCGACGCGAACATCGAGCAGGCGGTCGATGCGCTGATTGGCGCCGCGTACGGCTCGGCCGGCGAGCGCTGCATGGCGATCAGCATCGCGGTACTGGTCGGCGACGTGGCCGACAGGATCGTGCCGGCGGTCGCCGAGCGCGCGCGCAAGCTGGTGATCGGCGACGGGATGTCGCCGGAAGTCGAGATGGGCCCGATCGTCACCGGCGAAGCGCTCAAGCGCATCGAAGGCTATATCGAGCAAGGCGTGAACGAAGGCGCGCAACTGGTGGTCGACGGCCGCGGGCTGCGCGTGCCGGGCCGCGAGGCCGGCTTCTTCACCGGCGGCACGCTGTTCGATCACGTCACGCCCGACATGCGGATCTACAAGGAAGAAATCTTCGGGCCGGTGCTCGGCTGCGTGCGCGTGAAGGATTTCGGCGAAGCGGTCGACCTGATCAATGCGCACGAGTTCGGCAACGGCGTGTCGTGCTTCACGAGCGACGGCGGGATCGCGCGCGAATTCGCGCGGCGCATCCAGGTCGGGATGGTCGGCATCAACGTGCCGATCCCGGTACCGATGGCATGGCACGGCTTCGGCGGCTGGAAGAAGAGCCTGTTCGGCGACATGCACGCGTACGGCGAGGAAGGCGTGCGCTTCTACACGCGCCAGAAGTCTGTGATGCAGCGCTGGTCGTCGAGCATCGGCAAGGGCGCCGAATTCGCGATGCCGACCGCGAAGTAAGCCGGCCGGTGCGCCGCCCGTCGATCCGTTCGGCGGGCGGCGCACCGGTAGCCGAGATCAACCGGCCTTCGTGCCGTGCGCGCCGTCGGCGGTCGGCAGGTACGACAGCTCGAGCCGGTACGCGAGCGCGACGAACAGGCTCTGCGCAAGGCCCATCGTCGCCGTCAGCGCGCGAAAGCCGAACGTCGCGCTGTCCTGCACCATCAGCGTCACTTCCGCCTCCCGCGCGAGCGGGCTCATCCGGCTGTCGGTGATCGCGATCAGCCGCGCACCGCGCTGCGCGGCCTGCTGCGCGACCTGTACCGTCTCGTCCGCGTACGGCATGAACGAGATCACGATCATCACGTCGCCTTCGCGCACCGATCGGATCTGCCCGAGATGCATGCTGCCGAGCGCGCTGAACAGCCCGATGCGCTTGTCGGTGTGCTGCAGCGCATAGTCCAGATACACGGCGATCGGAAACGCGCGCCGCGACCCGGCGATCCAGATCGCCTGCGTATCGGCGAGCAGGTCGACCGCCTGCGCGAGCGCCTGCGAGTCGAGCGTCTGCCGCAACTGCTGCATCCCGGCAATGCTGCCCTTGATGAATTCGTCGGCGATCTGTTCGGGTTGCAGGCTCGACGAACCCGATTCGATCACGTCGCGCACGCGCAGGTTGTACGCACGGCCCGGCGCGATCTGCTGCGCGAGCCCTTCGCGGAACAGCCGCTGCATCTCGGAGAACCCGGAGAAGCCGAAGTGCTTCGCGAAGCGCACGACGGCCGACGGCTGGACGCCGCAGGCTTCCGCGAGCGACTGGATGCCCTCCAGCCCAAGCTGGTCCCGATGCGTTTCCACGTGGCGCGCGATCACCTTCAGGCGATTGCTGAGGCCGTCGTACTCCTGCGTCAGGTGCTGCAGGAACGCCTCGACGGTGGCGGGAGGTTTCTCGGATGAACTCATCGGATAGCGCGAAGTTGACGGCCCCGGTGCGCGCGCGTGGCTGGCCGGCGCGGCCCGGGGCTCGACTGGATACATGCATGAAGGGCGAATTTAATCACGTTTGCGGCACGGCCCGCGCCGCCTGCTCGCTCCCACGCGCTCGATCATCGCTTGCATACGCTCCACGGCAAGACTGGGAGCGATTGTCCAACGCGTTCGCGGCGGCGTAAAGATCAGGGTGTGTACCGAGGCCGGCCGTCGCGACGAAGCGCGGCGCAGCCGGCCCGCCTCCGTTCAGCGATAGTCGACCCACACGCCGCCCGCGTCGGCCGAACGCACGCAGTTCTCGACCCAGCGCACGCCTTCGACGCCCGCGTGCACGTCCGGAATACGGATCGCCTTCACCGCCGCGGCGTCGCCGCGATCGGCCGCGTCCATCGCGAGCGCGAAGCGCGCGTAGAGATTCGACCATGCGTCGAACAGCCCTTCCGGATGCCCGGCGCCGATGCGGTCCTCGCGCAATGCGTGCGGATGCAGGTACGGCATTCCGCGATCGAGCACCTGTGCCGGCTGCCCCTGGACTTCGTAGCGCAACTGGTTCGGGTGTTCATCCCACCATTCGATGCTCGCCTTCGAACCGATCACGCGCACCTTCTGCCCGTGCATCGAGCCGGCGTTCACCGCGCTCGACCACACGTAGCCGATCGCGCCGGTGTCGTATTCCATGATCGTGAACGCGTTGTCCTCGAGCGGCGCGCGGCTCTTCACGAAACTCTGCCGCGAACACATCAGCCGCTTGATCTTCAGTTCCGGCGCCATCACCTCGGAGATATACAGCGGATGCGTGCCGATGTCGCCGAGCACGTAGCTCGGGCCCGCGAACTTCGGATCGACGCGCCAGCGCGCGGCCGCGCTCGCGGCCTCGACGCCCTCGCTGTGAAAGCCGTGCGCGAACTGCATCTGCACGATGCGGATCTCGCCGAGGTCGCCGCGCGCGATCATCTCGCGCGCCTGCTCGATCATCTGGTGTCCGGAATAACCGTACGCGACGCCGACGATCCGGTTCTTCTCGACCGACAGCCGCTGCAGCGCCTCGGCTTCCTCGGTCGTGAAGCACAGCGGCTTCTCGCAGACCACGTGCAGCCCCGCGTTCAGCGCGGCGCGGCAGATCTCGAAGTGCGTGTTGTTCGGCGTCGCGATCGATACCGCGCGGATGCCGTCCGGCCGCCGCGCCTCCGCGTCGAACATCGCCGCGTAGTCGGGATAGCAGCGCTCGGCCGCGACGCCGAGCTTCACGCCGAACTGCCGGCCGCGTTCGGGATCGATATCGAATGCGCCCGCAACCAGCTGGAAGCTGCCGTCGCGCAGCGCGGCCGACCGGTGGCTGTAGCCGATCTGGCTGCCGAGCCCGCCGCCGACCATGCCCCAGCGAATCGAATGTCCAAGCAGAATCTGTCCGTCAATCATGATGGTGTTCCTGGTGCGGGTTCAGAGGGTCATGCAAAACCGGCCGACGCGAGAAACGCGCGGCTCGCGGCGACGTCGCGCAGGCTCGTGCCGGCGTTGCGCGGGTCGCGTTCCTGTTCGATCGTGATGGTGCCGGCGTAGCCGATGTCGGCGAGCGCGTGGCGGATCGCCGGGTAGTCGAGCACGCCGGTGCCGATCGGGCACATCACGCCGCGCGCGCAAGCCGCGAAAAACGCGATGTGCTCGCCCATCACCGCGTCGTACACGGCCGCGTCGATATCCTTGAAATGCACGTAGTCGAGCCGCGCTGCGTGGCGGCGCAACCACGTTTCGGGGTCCATGCCCGAGTAATGCAGGTGGCCGGTGTCGAGGCACAGGCCCGCCGTGTCGGCCGGAATATCGGCGACGATCCGGTCGATCTCGTCCGCGAACTCGATGTACCCGCCCGCATGCGGATGGATCACCGCGCGCACGCCGAACTCGTCGCGCGCGATCGTCGCGATCTGCCGGATATGGCCGACCATCCGCGCCCAGCGCGCGTCGGACAGCCGCGGCGCGCGATCGCCGTGGCCGGCCGCGTAATCGCGCTCCTCGTGGCCCCAGTCCATCACGACCAGGTACGGCGCCGCGTAGCGCTGGCCGTCCTGCGTCGGCAGCTTCGGCAGCCGCGTAATCAGCGCGCAGATGTCGCGGGTCTGGCGCAGCAGGTTCGGCAGTTTCTCCGGCGACACGAGATCGTCGAAGATCGTGCCGGCCGTGATGCTCAGGCGCTGTCGCTCAAGTTCGGCGCTCACCACGTCGAGGTCGAGCGGGATGTAGCCGTACGGCCCGAGCTCGATGCCCGAGTAGCCGGCCTGCGCGGCCTCGGCCAGCACGTGCCGCCATGGCGGCAGATGCGGGTTCTTCACGTCGTCGACGCCCCAGCAGCACGGCGCGCAGCCAATCTTCATCGTCATGTCGGTCGGTCCGGCAAGCAGGCGGCGAACGGCCGCGGGTCAGCCGCGATAGAACGCGGGACGGTCGGCCATCGCGATCGGCTCGACCGCGCCGCTCTGCTGCGCCCGCACGCACGCGTCGGCCCCGACCGCCGCCGCGTAGCCGTCCCATGCGGACGGGCCAGTGAGCGCGCCCTGCCGCACGCCGTCGATGAATGCCTGCAGCTCGACGTCGTACGACGCGATGAAGCGCTCCTTCCAGTCGGTCATGATCTCGACCGACTGCCGCGCCGCATGCTTGAGCCCGACGGCCGGCGGATCGGGCAGCTTCGCGATGCCCTGCTCGCCGACCACCTCGCACTGGATGTCGTAGCCGTACTGGCAGTTCACGAAGATCTCGACGTCGATGCGCACGCCGCTCGCGGTTTCGAGCAGCACGATCTGCGGATCGGCGAGATGCGCGCCCGCATGGCGCGTCTTCTTCGGATAGACGACCTGCGCGCTCGTGTAATCCTCGCCGAGCAGCCAGCGCAGCACGTCGAGTTCGTGGATCAGCGTGTCGGTGATCGCCATGTCGGTCGTGTAGCGCTCGCCGACCGACTGGTTGCGGTGCGCGCAATGCAGCATCAGCGGCGCGCCGATCTGGCCGCTGTCGATCACGCGCTTGAGCGCGCGATAGCCTTCGTCGTACGGGCGCATGAAGCCGACCTGCACGAGCCGCTTGCCGTGCGCGACTTCGGCTTCGACGATCCGCATGCAGCCGTCGGCCGTGACGGCCAGCGGCTTCTCGCAGAACACCGGCTTGCCGTGCGCGATCGCGTCGAGCACGAACGCTTCGTGGGTCGGCCCCCACGACGTGACGAGCACGGCCTGCACGTCGGCGGCCGCGACCACTTCGTGGCCGTCGCCGTAGATCTCGGCGTCGAGCCCGTACTTCGTCACCGCGTCGCGCGCCTGCTGCGGATCGATGTCGTTGACGGCCACGACGCGCGCACCGGACAGCGTGCGGGTCAGTCTGCGGATGTGGTCCTGGCCGATCGCGCCGCAGCCGATCACGCCGATTTGCAAGGTCATGCAGTTCTCTCCATTCGTTCGTTCATCAGCGGCGCGGCCCATGCCGCGCCGGTCAACAATCGGTCATCGGTCAACGCGCCGCGCGATCGAAATGGCGATCGACGTAGCGCTGGATCGCGTCGCGCATATAGCGCGACGACGCTTCCGCGCGATCCTCCCACGCGAACACGCACGACGACAGCACGCCGTCGAAGCCGGCGGCGCCGAGTGCGCGGAAAAACACGTCCCAGTCGATCTCGCCCTGCCCGATGTCGAGATGCTGGTGCACGCGGATCTGGTTCGAGCCGGGCGGGTTCACGATGTAGCGCAGCTGGCTGCTCTTGCGGTGGTCGAAGGTATCGGCCACGCGCACGTGCGCGAGGATCGGCGCGGCGGCCGCAATCATCGCGGCCATGTCGTCGCCGTAGTAGAACGTATGCGGCGCGATATACGACAGCTTCAGCGACGGCGAACCGAGGTTCGTGACGATGTCGATCGCAGGCTGCAACTGCTCGATCCAGTCCTCCGGATGCGGCTCGACCGACAGCACGATGCGCTCGCGCTCGAGGATCGGCAGCAGCACGTCCATCGACCGAAACCACGCGGCCTCGCACAGCGCCTGAGGGTTCGCGCCCGGCCGCTCGCCGACCGAGCGCTCCGGCGACGCGCCGCGCCCGAACTCGGACACCATCAGCGGACACTCCATCTCGACCGCCACCTCGATCGCCTTCTTCCAGCAGCGCACGGCCCATTGCCGCTCGTCGTCGAACGGGCTCGCCCAGCGGTACATCGGTTGCAGCGACGCGAGACCGACGCCGCTCGCGCGCATCGCGTGGCGGAACGCGGCCATCCGCTCACGGGTCGCGCGCGGCATCACCCACCAGTCGAGAAAGTCGCCGCGCGGCGACAGCTCGATCTGGTCGTAGCCGAGCTCGGCCACCGCGTGCGGCAGCCGGTCGAGCGGCAGGTGGCGAATCATGTAGGGGTCCAGCGCGATCTTCATCGTCTTCCCGGGCAGTTTCGTGATTTCGGCAGCGGTGGAATCGATCAGCGGCGCGACTTCTTGTTGCGGTACTGGTCGGCGATCACGGCCGCGACGATGATCGCGCCCTTCACCATCTCCTGGTAATACGCGTCGATGCGAATGAACGTGAAGCCCGACGTCATCACGCCGAGGATCAACACGCCGATCACGGTGCCCGTCACGCGGCCGAGGCCGCCCGACAGCGACGTGCCGCCGATCACGACGGCCGCGATCGCATCGAGCTCGTACATCACGCCCATGCCCGACTGGCCGGAGATCGCACGCGCGGCGGTCACGGTCCCCGCGATGCCGCTCAACAGGCCCGCGATCGCATAGACGAAGATCAGGTGCCGCGTGACGTTGATGCCCGACACGACGGCCGCATGGCGGTTCGCGCCGATCGCATAGGTGTACTTGCCGAAGCGCGTGTAGCGCAGCACGACGTGGAAGATCGCGGCGATCACGACGAAGATGATCACCGGGTTGGCGCCCGCGCCGATCGCCGCGAACGGGTCGGTCAGCATCGACACCGGCATCCCGTTGGTGAACCACTTCGCGAAGCCGCGCGCGGCGACCATCGTGCCGAGCGTCGCGATGAACGGCGGGATGCCCGTCATCGCGATCAGCGTGCCGTTCAGCAGGCCGACCAGCAGCCCGACGCACACGCCGGCCAGCACCGGCCAGATGATCGGCAGGTCGGTGAGGTGCGGAAACACCGCGCGCGGGAAGTCGGACACCTGCGCGAGGCTCGCCGATACGACGGCGGCCGCCGCGACGACCGACCCCGACGACAGGTCGATCCCGCTGGTGATGATCACGAGGTTCACGCCGACCGCGATGATGCCGATCACGGCCATCTGCAGCACGATGATCTCGAGCCGCTCGGCATTGAAAAGGAAGCTCTGGCCGACGACGACCCAGCCGACGATCTCGAAGAACAGGCTGATGCCGACCAGCACGAGGAAGATGCTCAGTTCGGGCGGCCACTTCGCATGCCGCGACTTGAGGGTCATGGTCTGCGCATCCGCGACCGGGTTCAGGTTGCCCATTTCAGTGTCTCCAATCTTGTTTCGGCTCAGCGCGACGCGAGATCCATGATGCGGACCTGGTCGGCGTCCTTGCGATCGACGATGCCGGTCATGCGCCCTTCGTGCATCACCATCACGCGATCGCTCATCCCCAGCACTTCCGGCATTTCCGACGAGATCATCAGCACCGCGACGCCCTTGCCGGCGAGCGCGCTGACGAGCCGGTGGATCTCGGCCTTCGCGCCGACGTCGATGCCGCGCGTCGGTTCGTCGAGGATCAGGATGCGCGGTTGCGTGAGCAACCATCGACCGATCAGCACCTTCTGCTGGTTGCCGCCCGACAGGTTCTGGATTTCCTCGTGCAGCCCGGGCGACTTCACGCGCAGCATCCGGCTCATTTCCTCGCAGTCGCGCTTCAGTTGCGCCTGCTGCACGAAGTTGAACTTCACGTAGCGACGGCTGAGCACCGCCGCTTCCATGTTCGCGAGCAGGTCGAGATTCAGGAAGCAGCCGGAATCCTTGCGGTCCTCGGTGAGGAACGCCATCCCGTGCTTCATCGCCTGCGCGGGCGTCGCGATCCGCACCGGCTTGCCGTCGATGCGGATCTCGCCCGACGTGGCCGGCACGACGCCGAACAGCGCCTCCGCGACGTTCGAGCGCCCCGAGCCGACGAGGCCCGCGACGCCGAGAATCTCGCCCGCGCGCAGCTCGAAGCTCACGTCGCGGAACACGCCGTCGACGCAGAGATCCTTCACCGACAGCACGACGTCGCCGATCGGCACCTCTTCCTTCGGGAACATCTGCGTGATCTCGCGCCCGACCATCATGCGGATGATGTCGTCGCGCGTGACGTCGGTCGACGCATGCGTGCCGATGTACTTGCCGTCGCGGAACACCGAGAACTCGTCGGCGATCTCGAACAGCTCGTTCATCTTGTGCGTGATGTAGACGATGCCCTTGCCCTGCTCGCGGAGCTGGCGAATGATCCGGAACAGGTGCGTGACTTCCTTGTCGGTCAGCGCGGAGGTCGGCTCGTCCATGATCAGCACGTCCGAGTCGAACGACACGGCCTTCGCGATCTCGACCATCTGCCGGCTCGCGACCGTCAGCGTGCGCACGTCGGTCTCCGGATCGATGTCGATCGACAGCCGCTCGAACAGCGCGGCCGTGCGGCGGCGCAGCGCCGCGTGATCGATCAGGCCGAAGCGGTTCTTCGGTTCGCGGCGAATCCAGATGTTCTCCGCGACCGTCATGTACGGCATCAGGTTGAGTTCCTGATGGATCATCGCGATCCCGCGATCGAGCGCATCGAGCGGGCCGTTCAGCACGACCGGTTCGCCGTTGATCAGGATTTCGCCCTGGTCGGGCGTGTAGACGCCCGCGATGATCTTCATCAGCGTGGACTTGCCGGCGCCGTTCTCGCCCATCAGCGCATGCACGGTGCCGCGGCGCACGCGGAACTGCACGCCGTCGAGCGCGACGACGCCGGGAAAGGACTTGCCGACGCCGCGCACCTCGAGCACGCAGTCGGCCGTGGGCGCACCGGGCGCGACGGACGAAGCGGCCGGTGCGCTTTCGCTGGCCGTCGAGCGCGCGATCCTGGCTGTAAACATGGACGTACCTCGAAAATCGCGCGCGAACCCGGCCGCGCCGGGCCCGCGCAGTTCAGCGGAAAAACCGGTCAGTGCTTCGCGTACTGGTTCATGTTCTCCGGCGTCACGAGTTCGAACGGCACGTTCACGTAGCGATCGACCGGCTGCTTCTTCGCGAGCTTGAGCGCCGCGGCTACCGCCTGCGCGCCCTGCCCGGTCGCGTTCTGGTAGACCGACACCTTCAGCTCGCCGGCCTTCATCGCCGCGAGCCCGTCCGGCGTCGCGTCGATGCCGGCGACGACCGTCTTCGGCGTCAGCTTGCGTGCGGCCTTCAGCGCGTTGATCGCGCCGATCGCCATTTCGTCGTTGTTCGAGATGATCGCGTCGAACTTGGTGCCGGAGCTCAGCCAGTTCATCGTGATGTCCTGGCCCTGCGTGCGGCTCCACTTGCCTTCGCGCTTGTCGACGATCTTCATGCCCGCGCAATCCTTCGTCGCGATCACGTCCTCGATGTCCTTGGTGCGGGCGCGCGCCGATTCGTTGGACAGCTCGCCCATCAGCACCAGCAGGTCGCCCTTGCCGCCGAGCAGCTTGCACACCTGGCGCGCCTGCAGCGTGCCCGACTGCTTTTCGTCGGACGCGACGACCGCGACGCCGGCCGGCAGCTTGTCGAAATCGACCGGCTTGCGGTTCACGTAGACGAGCGGGATCTTCGCGGCGGTCACCATCTTCGTGATCTTCGGCGTCGCGTCGGTATCGACCGCGTTCACGATGATCGCGTCGACCTTCTGCGCGATCATGTTCTGGACCTGGCTCAACTGCTTGCCGACGTCGTTGCCGCCGTCCTCGATCTGCACCGTCGCGCCGTCCTTCTTCGCCGAATCGGCGATGCTGTTGCGCAGGATGGTCAGGAATGTGTCGTCGAACGATGCCATCGTCACGCCGATCTTCTCGGCATGCGCGAGCGGCGCAGCCAGGATCGCGGCGGCCGCGACGGCCATCAGCTTGGTCTTCATGATCAATCTGTCTCCTCATCTCCGGGGGGCGGAAGACGGCGCGTTGCGCGCCGCCGGGCCGAGTCCGATCGGGGCCCCATCGGGTCCGATCGGGACTGAAGCATCCGGATGAAACTGTAGATCACTTCCTCGACAATTTGGAAATTTATTTCTACGTGATTTCACCTAGGGAACTAGATTTCCAAAAAGTCTAGACTCCGTTCCGTAGCCCGAATCCCGGCGACAGGCCGCCTCGCGTCGTGCAGCACCTGCCGCGACAGCCGCCGCCGGTTCGGTCCCCTAATCTGCCGGCAGCGCCGAACGCCGGCCGCGAGCGTGACACGTGATATGAGCCTGCTGAACTTTCCGAGTGACCGCCCCATCGATCTCGCCTGCCTCGGCCGCGTGGCCGTGGATCTCTATGCGCAGCAGTACGGCAGCCGCCTCGAGGACGCGCGCAGCTTCCAGATGTATCTCGGCGGCTCGTCCGGCAACGTCGCGTTCGGCGTCGCGCGGCTCGGGCTGAAGACCGCGATGATTTCGCGCGTCGGCGACGAGCAGATGGGCCGCTTCCTGCGCGAGACGCTCGAGCGCGAAGGCTGCGACACGAGCCAGTTGCAGACCGACCGCGAGCGCCTCACCGCGCTGGTGCTGCTCGGGCTGAAGGATCGCGATACGTTCCCGCTGCTGTTCGTGCGCGAGAACTGCGCGGACATGGCCGTGCGCGCCGACGAGATCAGCGAGGACTTCATCGCCGGTTGCCGCGCGCTGGCGATCACCGGCACGCATCTGTCGACGCCGGGCACGCGCGAGGCGTCGCTGACCGCGTTGACGTATGCGCGCCGCCACGGCGCCGTGCGGATCCTCGACATCGACTACCGGCCGGTGCTGTGGGGGCTGACCGCGCGCGGCGCCGGCGAAAACCGCTACGTGCCCGACGCGCAGGTGACACGGCAGTTGCAGCAGGTGCTCGGCGAATTCGACCTGCTGGTCGGCACCGAGGAGGAATTCCTGATCGCGGGCGGTGTGCCGGATGATTTGATCGCGTCGTTGCAGGCGGTGCGCGCGATCACGAACGCGACGCTGGTCGTCAAGCGCGGCGCGCTCGGCTGCTGCGTGATCGAAGGCGATGTTCCCGCGCGCATCGACGATGCGCCGACCTTTCTCGGCGAGCGCGTCGACGTGCTCAATGTACTCGGCGCGGGCGACGCGTTCCTGTCGGGGCTGCTGTCCGGGCTGCTGCGCGGGCGCGACTGGGCCGAATCGACGCGCATCGCGAACGCGTGCGGCGCGATCGTCGTGTCGCGCCACGCGTGCTCGGCCGCGATGCCGACGCCGGCCGAACTCGCGCACTGGTTCGACGGCAGCCGCAATCCGCAGGTCGACGCCGACCGCACGCTCGCGCACCTGCATCGCGTGACGGTGCCGCGCCGCGAATGGGACGATCTCTGCGTGATGGCATTCGACCATCGCAGCCAGTTCTACGAGCTCGCGGTGCAGGCCGGCGCCGACGAAGCGCGGATCAAGACGCTGAAGCGCCTGCTCGTGCGCGCGGTCGAACAGGTCGAGCGCGATCGCGGGATCGCCGGCCACGTCGGCGTGCTGATCGACGGCGGTGCGTACGGCAGCGACGCGCTCGCGTCGGCCACCGGGCGCGGCTGGTGGGTCGGCCGTCCGGTCGAACTGCCGGGCTCGCGGCCGCTGCGGTTCGACGACACGCGTTCGGTCGGCTCGTCGCTCACGCACTGGCCGACCGAACAGGTCGTGAAGTGCCTCGTCCACTATCACCCCGACGACCACGTCGACCTGCGCGTCGAACAGGAGCAGCGCGTGCTGGAGCTGTGGGAAGCCACGCGCGCGAGCGGCAATGAGCTGCTGCTGGAAATGATTCCGCCGCGCGCGGTCACGCCGGCCGGCACCGAGGACGACGCGGTGCTGCGCACGGTCGCGCGCTTCTACAACCTCGGCGTGAAACCCGAATGGTGGAAGCTCACGCCGCTCACCGCCGACGGCTGGGCGCGGCTCGCCGCGCTGATCGCCGAGCGCGACCCGTACTGCCGCGGCGCGGTGATCCTCGGGCTGAACCAGCCGCTGCAATACCTCGTCGACAGCTTCCGCTCGGCGACCAACCCGATCGTCAAGGGCTTCATGGTCGGGCGCACGCTGTGGGCCGATGCGTCGCTGAACTGGTTCGCGGGCCGGATCGACGACCAGGCGCTGATCGACGAAGTGGCCGGCAACTTCGCGCAACTGGTCGACGCGTGGCTGGGCCGCCGGGCCGCCGCGCGCGCCGCCGCGGCCTGATGCCCGTGTTCGTGACGACCACCCGACCTCTCTCTATCGACCGACGATGACCACCACCGTAAGACTGACCGTCAGCCAGGCGCTCGTGCGCTACCTGGCCGCCCTGCGCGCCGAAGTCGTCCAGCCCGACGGCCGGACCGAGATCCTGCCGTACTGCGGCGGCGTGTTCGCGATCTTCGGCCACGGCAACGTGGCCGGGCTCGGCGAGGCGCTGCATGCGGAGAAGGACCGGCTGCCGACGTTTCGCGCGCACAACGAGCAAGGGATGGCCAACGCGGCCGTCGCGTTCGCGAAAGCGCATTTCCGCCAGCGGATGATGGCCGCGACGTCGAGCATCGGCCCCGGCGCGACCAACATGCTGACCTCGGCCGCGCTCGCGCACGTCGGCCGCTTGCCGCTGCTGTTGCTGCCCGGCGACGTGTTCGTGTCGCGGCTGCCCGACCCGGTGCTGCAGCAGGTCGAGGATTTCGAACAGGGCGACGTCAGCGCGAACGACTGCTTCCGGCCCGTCACGCGCTACTTCGACCGCATCACGTCGCCCGAGCAATTGCTCGTCGCGCTGCCGCGCGCGATCCAGGTGATGACCGATCCCGCGCAGTGCGGGCCCGTGTGCCTCGCGCTGCCGCAGGACGTGCAGACCTTCGCGTACGACTGGCCCGAGGATTTCTTCGCGCCGCCGGTGATCCGGATGCGCCGGCCGCCGGCCGACGCACTCGAGCTCGCCGATGCGCTCGACGTGCTGAAGGCCGCGAAGAAGCCGTTGATCGTCGCGGGCGGCGGCGTGCTGTACAGCCAGGCGTGGGATGCGCTGCGCACGTTCGCCGACACGCACGGCGTGCCGGTCGCCGAATCGCAGGCCGGCAAGGGCAGCCTCGCGTGGGACCACCCGCTGAACCTCGGCTCGATCGGCGTGACGGGCTCGCCCGCCGCGAACCGCGCGGCCGCGCAGGCCGACGTCGTGTTCGCGGTCGGCACGCGGCTGCAGGATTTCACGACCGGTTCGCACGCGCTCTACGGCGACGCGGCGCTGCTGAGCCTGAACGTGCAGCCGTTCGACGCGGGCAAGAAACGCGGCCGGCAACTGGTGGCCGATGCGCGCACGGGCCTCGGCCAGCTGTCGGCCGCGCTGGCCGGCTGGCGCGCCGACCCGGCGTGGACCGCCGCGAACCGCGACCAGGCCGCCGCATGGAACGCGCGCGTGACGGACCTGACCACACGGATTCCGAAGGACACGCTGCCGTACGACGCGGAAGTGATCGGCGCGGTGCGCGACTCCGCGGCCGACGCGGGACGCGACAGCGCGCGCGACGATCTCGTCGTCTGCGCGGCCGGCACGCTGCCGGCCGAGTTGCACAAGCTGTGGCGCAGCGGCGTGCCGGGCAACTATCACATGGATTATGCGTATTCGTGCATGGGCTACGAGGTCGCGGGCGGCCTCGGCGCGAAGCTCGCGCGGCCCGAGCGCGAAGTGATCGTGATCGTCGGCGACGGCTCGTACATGATGCTCAACGCGGAACTCGCGACGTCCGTGATGCTCGGCCGCAAGCTCATCGTCGTGATCCTCGACAACCGCGGCTACGGCTGCATCGAGCGGCTGCAACTCAATTGCGGCGGCGCGAGCTTCAACAACATGCTCGACGACTGCGTGCCCGAAGGCGGCGAACGCTCGACGATCGACTTCGCGATGCATGCGCGCGCGATGGGCGCCGAAGCCGTGCACGTGCGCGACATCGGCGAGCTGCGCCACGAAATGAAGCGCGCGCGGGCGGCGACGACGAGCCAGGTGCTCGTGATCGACACCACGCACCAGCGCACGACCGACGACGGCGGCGCGTGGTGGGAAGTCGCGGTGCCGCAGGTGTCCGAACGCGCCGGCGTCGAAGCGGCGCACCGCGCGTATCTCGACGCGAAGACCCGCCAGCGGCGCTGATCCGCGCCCCTTTCCATCGGCCGCGCCGACACAACAACATTCGAACCCAGGAAACCCGTCATGAGCTGGAACGTCCGCATCGGTATCAATCCCCTGTCGTGGATGAACGACGACCTGCCGTCGCTCGGCGGCGAGACGCCGCTCGAGACGGCGCTGAAGGAAGGCGCCGAAATCGGCTATGCGGGCTTCGAGCTCGGCAACAAGTTTCCGAAGACGGGCCCCGAACTGAAGGCGAAGCTCGCCGAATTCGGGCTCGTGTGCGTGTCGGGCTGGTATTCGGGCTTCCTCGCGGAAGTCGCGCCGGGCATGACCGATGCCGATGCGGTCGCGGCGGAAATCGAGCGCTGCCGCGCGCATATGACGAAGCTGCAGTACAACGACGTGAAGGTCGTCGTGTACGGCGAATGCGCGGGCACGATCCAGGGCAACATCGACACGCCGGTCGCGAAGCGGCCGCGTTTCGTCGACGATGCAGCGTGGCGGCGCTATGCGGCGCGTCTCGACGCGTTCGGCGCGCACCTGCTCGACACGTACGGCATCAAGCTTGCGTACCATCACCACATGGGCGCGTACGTCGAGTCGCCGGACGACGTCGACCGGCTGATGGCGCTGACCGATCCCGCGAAGGTGTTCCTGCTGTTCGACACCGGCCACGCGTATTTCGGCGGCGCGGCCGACCCGGTGGCGCTGCTGCAGAAGCACGTGTCGCGCGTCGCGCACGTGCATTGCAAGGACGTGCGGCCGCAGGTCGTCAGCAAGGCACGCAACGACGGCTGGAGCTTTTTGAACGGCGTGATCAACGGCACCTTCACGGTGCCGGGCGACGGCGCGCTCGACTACGACGCGACGCTGCGCACGCTGAAGGACGCCGGCTACGAAGGCTGGCTCGTCGTCGAGGCCGAGCAGGACCCGGCCGTCGCGCCGAGCTATGCGTATGCGAAGAAGGGCTACGAATCGCTGCGCGCGATCGTCGACCGGTTGAGCGCGTGAGTTCGCGCGCAAGCGCCTGAGCGTTCGCGCCCTACCCTATTGCGGAGACTTATTTCATGACGATTTCACCCCTGCTGGTCAAGGCATCCGCCGACCGCGAAATCTGCAACGTCACGCCCGAATCGGCCGGCTGGAAGCACGTCGGCTTTCGCGCGCTGCGCCTGAAGGCCGGCGACACCGAAACGCTCGACACCGACACGCGCGAATTGTGTGTGGTCGTGCTGACGGGCACGGTGCGCGCCGAAGTCGACGGCGAGACGTACGACGCGCTCGGCAAGCGCGACAGTGTGTTCGAGGACGTGTCGCCGGACGCGCTGTACGTGCCGGGCGGCAAGACCGTCACGCTGGTCGCGACGCGCGATGCGGAAGTCGCGCTGTGCACCGCGCCGTACGCGAGCGGCGACAAGCGGGTTCAGCGCCTCGACGGCGAACGGATGCGCCGCTCGGTGCGCGGGCAAGGCACCAACACGCGCTACGTATGCGACATCCTGATGGGCGACAACCCGGCCGCCGACCGGCTGCTCGTCGTCGAAGTCGTCACGCCGGCCAGCCATTCGAGCAGCTATCCGCCGCACAAGCACGACCGCGATGCGGCGCCCGACGAGACGTCGCTCGAGGAAACCTATTACCACCGGATCGATCCGCCGCAGGGCTTCGCGTTCCAGCGCGTATACACCGACGACCGCAGCCTCGACGAGGCGTGCGCGGTCGAGAACCACGACGTCGTGATGGTGCCGCGCGGCTATCACCCGGTCGTCGCACCGCACGGCTACAACCTGTACTACCTGAACGTGATGGCGGGCCCGAGCCGCGCGTGGGCGTTCAGGAACGATCCCGCGCACGAGTGGATGCTCGACGCGGCGCCGAAACGTTGAAGCGCTGAAACGCTGAAACGTCGACGTGCCGAAACGCCGAAGCACTGAACGAAAGACGGGCCCGCGCGCGGCCCGTGACGATGCGACGCCCGGCACGCGCGTACAGTGCCGGCAACGCGACGGAGCCGCCATGGTGACGCCCCCCTTTCGCCTCGAACCCCACGCCTTCAACGACGATGCGTCGAACCCGGCGCTGCCGCACTTCAATGCAGCCGTCGCACGCCGCATCGGAGAAATCGCGGTCAACCTCGCGTCGCGCCGCGGGCTGCCGATCGCGGTCGGCATCGTCGGCGGGCAGGCGCCGCTGTTCTACTGCGCGCTCGACGGCAGCGACGCGCACGACAGCGAGGCGATCCGCCGCCGACAGAACACGGTGCTGCGTTTCGGCCAGAGTTCGCTCGCGGTCGGCGCATGCTTTCGGCGTGCCGGCTGGTCGCTGCGCTCGCACGGCCTGTCGGACGACGACTACGCGCTCGACGGCGGCGGCGTGCCGCTGCGGATTGCCGGCGCCGGCATCGTCGGCGCGATGACGATCGCGGGGCTCGGCTCCGAAGCCAATCACGCGCTCGTCGTCGAATGCCTGCGGTGGCACGTCGGCGCGAATGCGCTGGCGATGAGCGCGTAGCGGCCGCTCGCGGCCGGCGGTCTACGGGTCGCGCAGCGCCACGGCATGCGTCTTTCATTCGACGCGAAACGCAAACGGAATCCGAACCGGCCGCAGCGTGTCGAGATTCACGCCGGCGAGCCCCGTTCGCCCTTTTGCCAGCAGCGTATCGTCGCGATAGACCTCCTGCTGGAACGCGATACGCACACGCGTGAGCTCGGTCAGCGTCGTGCGGATCGTCAGCGGTTCGTCGTGACGCGCCGGCGACAGGAACGCCGTCTCGATGCGGCAGACGATGAGTCCGGTTCGCAGTTCGGCCATCATGTGCGCGAGATCGATACCGTTGGCGCGATACCATTCCATCCTGGCCTGATCGAACCAGCGCAGGTAGTTCGCGTGATAGACGACGCCGCCGAGATCGACATCGACGAACGGCACGCGCAACGAAAAATGATGGCTGCGATGGCTGGGAGCAACCTGCATGTCGACACCTCCGGGAGAAATCGGCAGTTCAGGGAAACGCATGCGGCGGCGCGCTATTGCATCTGCGCGCGATAGGCGTTCGTCATGACGAGCGTCGCATTGACCCCGCCGAAACCGAAACTGTTCGTCATCACGGTCGTCAGTTTCCGCTGCGTGGTCGCCGTGACGATGTCGAAGCCGCACGCGCCGTCGTCGAGCTGCCCGATGTTCATGCTCGGCGCAATGAATCCGTCGTTCATCATCAGCACCGCATAGATGAATTCGTGCACACCGGCCGCACCCTGCGCGTGGCCGGTCGTCGACTTGGTCGACGACACCGGCGGCGCGGCCTCGCCGAACACGTTCCGGATCGCGCGTAATTCGCGGATATCGCCGACGGGCGTGGACGTGCCGTGCGTGTTCAGATAGTCGATCGGCAAATCGATACCGCGCAATGCGAGCCTCATGCTGCGCTCGGCGCCTTCGCCGGACGGCACGACCATGTCGATACCGTCGGTCGTCGTGCCGTAGCCGATCACTTCCGCATAGACGGGCGCGCCGCGCTCGATTGCATGATTCATTTCCTCGACCACGACGATCCCTGCGCCGCCTGAAATCACGAAGCCGTCGCGGTCCGCATCGTAGGGGCGCGACGCGCGCACCGGCGTATCGTTGAAGCGGGTCGACAGCGCGCCGATTGCATCGTACTGGCACGCGACTTCCCACCCCAGTTCTTCGGCGCCGCCGGCGAACACGATGTCCTGCGTGCCGGCCCTGATCAATTCGACGGCATGGCCGATGCACTGTGCCGATGCGGCGCACGCACCGCAGATTGCGTAGCTCACGCCGCGCACGCCGAACGCGACGGCAAGGCACGCGGCATGGACAGACGGCATCGAATGCACGATGTCGTACGCGCCGACGCCGCGCAACCCACGCGTGCGCATCGCATCGACCGCATGGACGTAACCGAGCGACACCCCGCACGCGTTGCCGACGATCACGCCGGCGCGCTCGTTCGACACGAGGCGCGAGGGCAGCCGCGCGTCGTCGATCGCTTGTTGCATGCATGCGAATGCTTGCAGCGCGGCAGGGGTCATCCATCGGAGATGCCGGCGATCGACGCGATCCGGCGCGGGCGCCTCGACGGGCGCCCAGACGTGGCTGCGCAGTCCCGCGTCCCTGAATGATTCGGAAAACACGATGGCGCTGCGGCCCGCGCGCAGCGCGTCGCGCACGGTCGGGACATCGCTGCCGATGCTGGACGCAATGCCGATCCCCGTGATGACCGCACGTCTCATGTCCCGCTTCCCCGAAAACGAACCATGCCGGCGTCGGCCGCATGTCGAGCGCCGCACCGCCGATGTTCGCTCGACCTGCCAGCGACGTGCGCCGTTTGCATCCGGCCGCAAACCGTTCAAACCTGCCGGATCACTTCAGAGGAATTAAATATCGAAATTCGCGTTTTCGCAAACCCGACCGAGCTGCGCTGCGGGGATGCCACGACGGCGGGGCCTGCGACGCGGTGATCGCGGGGCACGTTGCCTCGCGCAGGCCCCACTCATGCCGACTCAGCGCAGCCCGCCGCTCGCGACGAGGCGCTCGCCGGTCAGCCAGCGTGCATCGTCCGATGCGAGGAACACGGCGACCGACGCGATGTCGTTAGGCTCGCCGAGGCGGCCGAGCGGCGTCTGGCCGAGCACTTGCGCTTCGAGATCGGAGCCGATGATGCCCGCGCTGTGCGTGCCTTCGGTCACGACCATCCCCGGGTTGATCGCGTTCACGCGGATCTTGCGCGGAGCGAGCTCGAGCGCGAGCACGCCGGTGATCGCGTCGACCGCGCCCTTCGTGCCGCTGTACACGGCGCTGGCCGGCGGCGTGATGCTGGTCACGACCGAGCTGATGTTGATGATGCTCGCGCCTTCGCCGAGATGCTTGGCGGCCGCCTGCGTGGTCAGCAGCACGCCAAACACGTTCGTGTCGAACTGCCGGCGGTAGTGTTCTTCGGTGATCGCTTCGATCGGCGCGAATTCGTACACGCCGGAGTTGTTGACGAGCACGTCGAGACGGCCGTACGTGTCGACCGCGGTATCGATGATGCGCTGCGCATCGGCGGCCTTCGACACGTCGCCGCCGACCGCGACCGCGCGGCCGCCCGCTTCGGTGATCGCGCTCACGACCGCATCCGCGCCCGCCTTGCTGCTCGCATAGTTGACGACGACCGCTGCGCCCTCGTCGGCCAGTGCCTTCGCGATCGCCGCGCCGATGCCCTTCGAGGCGCCCGTGACGACCGCTACCTTGCCTGCCAGCTTGCTCATGATTTCATTCCTCAGTCAGAAGACCTTCGATGGATGGCGCCGGTTGCCGCGACGATGTTGCCGCGGCAATCGGCCTGACTGGAAATTTACGTTGCGGCACCGCAGCGATAAAGCGGCTCGACGCGAATTGACTGGCGGAGTTTGCCGAACAATCGACCGGGCGTGGTCAGCCCGCGCTCAGCCACGCGTCGGCCACCTCGCCGTACAGCCCGTCGAGCCCGCCGTCGTAGACGATCCTTCCCCGCCCCATCACCGCGACGCGTCGCGCGAGCCGCGGTGCGAGCTGCAGCCGCTGCTCGATCAGCGCGATCGCGACGCCGTCGGCCTGCAGCGCGGCGAGACACGCGCCGACTTCGTCGACCGCGAGCGGCGCGAGCCCCTCGGCCGGTTCGTCGACGATCAGCACGCGCGGGCCGCCGGCGAGTGCGCGCACCAGCGCGAGCACCTGCTGCTCCCCGCCCGACAGCCGCCCGGCTTTCACGTCCGCGCGCGCGGCCAGCAGCGGAAAACGGTCGAACAGGCGGTCGAGCGCCGCCCGTTCGGCTGCGCCGCTCACGCCGCGCAAACCGAGTCGCAGGTTGTCGCGCACGGTCAGCAGCGGGAACACGTCGCGGCTTTCGGCCACGTAAGCGACGCCGCGCCGCGCGATCTCGAACGTGCGCGCCCCTGCGCATTCGGCGCCGGCGATGCGCACCGAGCCGGCCGTGCGCACGAGCCCCATCACGGCCTTCGCGAGCGTCGAGCGCCCGGAGCCGTTGCGGCCGAGCAGCGCGAGCGTCTCGCCCGGCGCGAGCGCGAGATCGACGCCATCGAGTACGGGCTGCATCCCGTACCACGCGCGCAGCCCGCGAATGTCGAGCACCACGCTCATGCCGCACCCTCGCCCAGATACGCGGCACGCACGCGCGGATCGGCGCGGATCGCGTCGGGCGCGCCGGTCGCGACCACCGTGCCGCGCACGAGCACCGTGATGCGTTCGGCGAAACCGAACACCGCGTCCATGTCGTGCTCGATCATCAGGACCGTGCGGCCCTGCGTCGTCGCGCGGATCAACGCGATCATCCGCGCGGCCTGCGCGCGGCTCATGCCGGCCGTCGGCTCGTCGAGCAGCAGCGTCCGCGCGCCGCTCGCGAGCGCAATGCCGAGATCGAGCGCGCGCTGCTCCGCATAGCCGAGTTCGCCGGCCGGCGTGTCGCGCCGCGCGTCGAGGCCGATGTCGTGCAGCACGCGCGCGGCCGCGAGATCGACCGACGCGGAGTCGCGCAGCCGGTTCCACCAGCGCCGCCGTTCGGCCGGCGCATGCAGCGCCGCGCAGCGCAGGTTGTCGAATACGCTCAGGCGCGCGAACGCGCTCGTCTGCTGGAAACTGCGGCCGATGCCGAGGCGGCTCGCGACGACCGGCCCGCGCCCGCGCAGCGCGACGCCGTGCAGCATGACGCGCCCGCGCGTCGGCCGCGTCGCCCCGGCGATCACGCCGAACAGCGTCGACTTGCCCGCGCCGTTCGGCCCGATCAGCGCGTGGCGCTCGCCGGCTGCGATGCGCAGATCGACACCGTCGAGCACGGTCTGCGCACCGAAGCGCTGCACGATGCCGTGCAGCGCGATCGCGTTGCCGTTCATCGCGCGTCCTCCCGCGTGGCGGCCGCCGCGCCGTGCCCGAGCCGCGCGCGCCAGCCCCACAGCAGGATGCCGATGCCGGCCGCCGAACCCGCGACGGCCCAGCCGATCGGCGTATCGGCGTCGATGCCCCATGCGCCGAACGCGACGCCCGTGCCGTCGTCCTGCGCGAAGCGCCACGCATAGCCGAGCTCGGCCGCGCAGACGATCGCGACGCCCCAGAACGCACACGCGCCGATGGCGCACAGCAGCCGCCACCGCTCGGTCGCCGGGGCCTCGCGCCGCAGCGCATGCGCGAATGCCTGCGCGATGCCCGCGATCCCGCCCGGCGCGGCGACGACGATCGCGACGAACAGCACGCCGAGATACAGCGCCCACGCGCGCGACACGCCCGCGACGACGATGCTCAGCGCGGTCAGCACGGCCGCGCCGGCCGCCGGCCCGAAGAATGCGCCGGTGCCGCCGATCACCGCGGCGATCAGCACGGTCGCCGAGCGCGCCATCGATACGCTGTCGGGCGTCGCGATCTCGACGTCGATCAGCGTCAGCGTGCCGGCGACGCCGGCGAAAAACGATGCGCAGGCGACCATCGCGAGCCGCACGCGGCGCGGATCGGTGCCGAGCGCCGCGACGCGCGCCGGGTTGTCGCGCACCGCGTTCGCGAGCCGCGCGAGCGGCGTGCGGCTCAGCGCATGCATCGCCCATGCCGACACGACGCACCACGCGGCGATCAGCGCATACGCGTGCGCCGGCGCGCCGAAATGCGCGTTGCCCCACGGCGCGCCGCTCGCGCGGTCGATCGGCACGCCGCCGATCCCGCCGAACCACGCGGGCACGCTCCACGCAGCCGCCGCGACGCATTCGCCGAGCCCGAGCGTGATCATCGCGAACGCGGTACCGGAACGGCGCGTCGCCAGCAGCCCGGCGACGCACCCGAAGCCCGCGCCGGCCACGCCGCCGACGAGCGGCAACAGCGGCAGCGGGCCGCCGACGTGATTGAACCAGTGCGCGGCCGCGAACGCGCCGAAGCCCGCGAACGCCGCATGCCCGAACGACAGCAGCCCGGTCGTGCCGAGCTGCAGGTTGTACGACAGCGCGAGCACGACGAGCGCGGCCGTCTGCGCCAGATAGCCGAGCACCGCGCCGTGCGGCCACAGCCACGCGGGCAGCGCGAAGCAGGCGGCGAACAGCGCCCAGCGCACGCATCCGGCGAGTGCGCGGCTACGCATCGACACGCTCGCCGAACAACCCGCGCGGCCGCGCGAACAGCACCGCGACGAGCAGCAGGTACGGCACCAGCGGCGCCAGTTGCGCGATCGACACCGCGGCCACGCTGTCGGGCAGCGCGATACCCGTCCATTGCGCGAGATCGCGCAGCGACGTGTCGCTCGCGGCCGCGAAGGTCTGCGCGAAGCCGACCGCGAGCGACGCGACGAATGCGCCGCCGAGCGAACCCAGGCCACCGATCACGACGACCGCGAACACGACCGACCCGACGGTCTCGGCCAGCGCGGGCTCGATCACCGCAAGCGGCGCGCCGATCACGCCGGCCAGCGCCGCGAGCGCGGTGCCCGCACCGAACAGCGCCGTCATCACGCGCGGCACGTCGTAGCCGAGCGCCTCGACCGCCGCACGATGCGTGAGCGCCGCGCGCACGACGAGCCCGATGCGCGACGCACGCAGCAGCACGCCGAGCGCGACCAGCATCGTCGCGGACATCGCCATCATGAACAGCCGGTAACGCGGCAACGCAAGACCGAACACGGTCGCGGGCGCGCCGTCGAACAGCGGCGGCACGGGCGCCGGCAGCGGCGCGAGACCCCACACGAGTTTCGCGCCCTCGCCGATCAGGTACGCGAGCCCGAAGGTCAGCAGCAGTTCGCTCGTATGGCCGCGTGCCTGCACGCGGCGCAGCAGCACACGTTCGCAGCCGGCGCCGAGCAGCCCGACCGCGAGCGGCGCGAGCACGAGCGCGGGCCAGAAGCCCGCATGAGCCGCGATGCTGTAGCCGACATAAGCCCCGAGCATGTAGAAGCTCGCATGCGCGAAGTTGAGCACGCCCTGCACGCTGAAGATCAGCGTGAGGCCGGCCGACAGCATGAACAGCAGCAAGCCATAGCTGAGGCCGTTGAAGGCCTGGAGCGCGAACGCGTGCACCGCGTCGCGTCAGGCGGCGAGCGGTTCGAGCGCGGCGCGCAGCGCGTCGGGCAGCGGCACCGGGCGGCGCGTGCCGCGATCGACGTACACGTGCACGAAATGCCCCTGCGCGGCGGGCGACGCGTCGCCTTGCGCGAACAGCCCGACTTCGTAGCGCACGCTCGACGTGCCGAGCTTCACGACGCGCAGCCCCGCGTCGACCGATTGCGGAAACACGAGCGGCGCGAAGTAGTTGCACTGCGTCTCGACGACGAGCCCGATCGTCTGCCCGTGCTCGACGTCGAGCACGCCCGCGCGGATCAGGTACTCGTTCACCACGGTATCGAAGTAGCTGTAGTAGACGACGTTGTTCACGTGTCCGTAGACGTCGTTGTCCATCCAGCGGGTCGTGATCGGCAGAAAGTGGCGATAGGCGTCGCGCGGACGCGGCTGCGGCTTGTCGGACATGGCGATGGCGCTCAGGACGAGGGAGGCGAAGGGAACGAAAGAGACGATCGGGACGACGCGCGGCGGCCGCATGAAGCGACGCGCCGGCCAGCAGCGAAGCACCGCGCCGCGATCGCGCGCGGCACGGCGGACGACACCCTGCGGGCAGGCAGGCCCGTCACTGCCCCGGCCGGTCGACGAATTCGAAATCGAGGCCGCGCGCGCGCATCCAGTCGGCGAGCGCGATGCCCGTGCCGGCGCGCCACGGGCGCAGCAGCGGCGGATCGACGAGCTTGTATTCGAGCAGTTCCGGCGACAGCGACACCGTGCCCGACGCCCGCACGTGGTACGCGATGATCAGCTCGTTCTTGCGGATGAATTCGTACACGCCGACGAGCGATACCTGCTCGGCCTTCAGCGCGGTTTCCTCGAACACCTCGCGCGCGATGCCGTCCTCGGGCGTCTCGCCGTTTTCGAGGAAGCCGGTGATCAGCGCGAACATCCCTTCGGGCCACGCGGCGTTGCGCGCGAGCAGGATCTTGCCGTCGAGTTCGACGATCGCGGCGACGACCGGCAGCGGGTTGTTCCAGTGCACGTAGCCGCAGGTGTCGTCGGGACAGGCCTGGCGGATGCGGCCGCCCTCATGGTCGGGATCGGCACGCTCGGTCAGCGGGTTCGCGCAGCGCGGGCAAAAGCGGTAGTCGGCGGTGGTCATCGATGGGGATCTGGCGAGCGCCCGGCCTCGGCCTGAAGGCCGCGTCGCGCGTCCGCTCGGCGCGGAAAAGGCTTCATTCTAGCGAGTTTGCCCGCGCCCGAGACGATCCGGCCCCACCGGCATCAGGGCGACCCGCGCCCGCATGCGGCGGTCGCCGCGAAGCCGGCGGCGCCGATCAGCAGCGCCGCCGCCGCGACCCACAGCGCCGGCGTAAACGACCCGAAGCGCGCGGCCAGCGGCGCCGCGACGAGCGGCCCGAGGATCTGCCCGACGCCGTACGATGCGGTCGCATAGCCCATCAGTCCGGCCGCACGCTCGCCGTGCAGGCGCCGCGCCTCGCGCATCGCGAACAGCGTGATCGCGGTAAACGGCAACCCGAGCAGCGCGCTGCCGATCGAGAAGCCGGCCGCGTTCGGCCACACGATTCCGGCCGCGATACCGAGCGCCTGCGTCGCGCAGCCGGCCGCCAGCAGCAGCCGGTTGTCCCAGTGCCCGGGCAGCCGCGCGGCGGTGATCGCGCCGACGATCAGCGCCGCACCGAACATCGGCCAGAACAAGTCGGGCCACGGCGAGCCGGCCGGCAGCGCGGCGCGCGCGATCACCGGCAGGAACGTCGCGGTGATGATGTAGCCGAAGCCCGGTGCGCCGTACAGCGCGACGAGCCACGCGGCGTCCGCGCGGCGGCTTCGCGTGCCGGCCCGTGCTGCCGGGGACGCCGACGCGCTCGTGACCGTATGCGGCGCGGCGGCCGGTGGCGTCGCCTGCGTGTGCGCCGGTGTCGGAGCCGGCGCCGCACCGAACGTGCGCCAGATCGCGACTGACAGCACGGCCGACAACGCCGCGAAACCGAGCCAGCCCACCGCCGCGTGTCGGCCGGCCAGCGCGCTGCCGATCAGCCCCGTCACCACGATGCCGACGCCCGGCCCCGCATAGATCACCCCGCTCCATTCGGGCGCATGCAGCTCGGCCAGCCGCCGCAGCCCCCATTGCGACACGAACACGAACGTCCATGCGCTGACGACGCCCGCGACGAAACGCACGACGAGCCACACCGGCAGCGCGTGACCGACGCCCATCGCGGCGGTCAGCAGCACGGTCGCCGCGAGCCCGAAGCGCACCATCCGCGCCGGCGCGACGCGCAGCGCCGCGCAACTGACCGCGCCGGCGAAGTACCCCGCATAGTTCGCCGATGCGAGCCAGCTGCCGGCTTTCAGACCGATCGAGCCGTCCGCGAGCATCAGCGGCAACAGCGGCGTGAACGCGAAACGGCCGACGCCGAGCACGACGGCCAGGCCGACCATGCAGGCGAGCGCGGCCGCGCGGGCACGGCGGTCGGCCTGGTCGGACGAAAGGCCGCGGGCGGCGGCGGTCAGGGCATCGAAGCGGGACATGGCGGCAAAGGCCGGCGCTGCGCGCACGCCGGCCGGATCGGAAATCGGAATGGGTTCATCCTAGCTTGACCGACCGTTCTCAAAAAATGAATAATTAAGAATCAACCCATCCTTCGGAGAGAATCATGGACCTGGCGGCGCTGGCGATCTTCCGGGCGGTCGTGCGCGAGAACGGCGTGACGCGCGCGGCGGCCAAGCTCAATCGCGTGCAGTCGAACGTCACGACGCGCATCAAGCAGCTCGAGGAAGAACTCGGCGCGGCGCTGTTCGTGCGCGACGGCCGCCGGCTCGTGCTGACGCCGGCCGGGCATACGCTGCTGCCGTATGCGGAGCGCCTGCTCGCGCTCGCCGACGAGGCGCGCGACGCGGTGCGCGAGGACACGCCGCGCGGCCGGCTGCGGCTCGGCACGATGGAAAGCACGGCCGCGAGCCGCCTGCCGGCCCTCCTCGCGCGCTACCACCATGCGTGGCCGAACGTGTCGCTCGAACTGCTGACGGGCACGACGGGCTGCCTGATCGACCGCGTACGCGACTTCGAGATCGACGCCGCGCTGTTCGCGCGCCCGCCCGAGCCGGACGCGCTGCCCGACACGTTCGAGACGATGCCGATCTTTCGCGAGGATCTCGTGCTGCTCACGCCGCGCGGCCATCCGCCGGTACGCACGCCGCGCGACGTGATCCTGCCGACGCTGATCGCGTTCGAGCGTGGCTGCGCCTATCGCAAATACGTCGAGCAGTGGTATGCGGCGCACGGCGTGAAGCCCGCGCGCGTGCTCGAACTCGGCTCGTATCACGCGATCGTCGCGTGCGTCGCGGCCGGCGCGGGCGTCGCGGTCGCGCCGCGCTCGGTGCTCGATCTGCAGCCTGAAACCGGCAACGTCGCCGCGCACACGATTCCCGAACTCGCGGGCATCGACACGCTGCTCGGGTGGCGGCGCGGTTATGCGTCGGCGGCGCTCGCAGCATTGCGCGATGCGCTCACCGAAGCCACGCCTCAGCCTGACGACGCGGCGAAGCCGGCCGCGACCGTGCCGGCCTGACCTGGATTCGCGCGCCGCCGTGGCGATCGACGCGCACAGCCTGCACGGCCCGCACAAACAAAACGACCCGACCGGCATCTGCCGATCGGGTCGTTTTTCGATTCACGCGATACCGTCGGTGGGGCGGCATCGCATCGTTCGTGCAACGATCAGAGCCGTTCTTCGACCCAGCCCTTCACGCCGGCCAGCGCGCCCGGCAGGTTCGCCGGCTCGGTGCCGCCCGCCTGCGCCATGTCCGGACGACCGCCGCCCTTGCCGCCGACCTGCTGCGCGACGAAGTTCACGAGCTCGCCGGCCTTGACCTTCTTGCTCGCGTCCGGCGTGACGCCCGCGATCAGGCTGACCTTGCCGCCTTCGACGGCCGCCAGCACGATCGCCGCGCGCTTCAGCTTGTCCTTCAGCTTGTCGACCGTTTCGCGCAGCGTCTTCGCGTCGGCGCCGTCGAGCGTCGCGGCCAGCACGTACACGCCGCCGACTTCGACGGCCTGCTGCGCGAGCTCGTCGCCCTGGCTCGATGCGAGCTTCGACTTCAGCGCGCCCAGCTCCTTCTCGAGCGATTTCACCTGCTCTTGCACCTGCGCGATGCGCTGCGTGAGTTCCGACGGCTGCGCCTTCAGCGCGGCCGCGGCTTCGTTCACGCGTGCGTCGAGCTCCTGCACGTAGCGCACCGCGTTGTCGCCGGTGATCGCCTCGACGCGGCGGATGCCGGCCGCGACGCCGCCTTCGACGACGATCTTGAACAGGCCGATGTCGCCGGTGCGGTGCACGTGCGTGCCGCCGCACAGTTCGCGCGAGAAGCCGAGATCGAGCACGCGCACTTCATCGCCGTACTTCTCGCCGAACAGCGCCATCGCGCCGCCCTTCACCGCTTCGTCGTACGGCATCACGCGCACGATGCCCGGCGCGTTCGCGAGGATTTCGTTGTTGACGATCTGCTCGACGCGACGGATTTCGTCGTCGGTCATCGGTGCGTTGTGCGCGAAGTCGAAACGGGTCTTTTCCGCGTCGACGAGCGAACCCTTCTGCTGCACGTGCGCGCCGAGCACCTCGCGCAGCGCCTTGTGCATCAGGTGGGTGGCCGAGTGGTTGCGCTGCGTGCGCGCGCGGCGATGCGCGTCGATTTCCGCGCGCAGCACGTCGCCCACCTTAAGCAGGCCCTGCTCCAGCGTGCCGTGATGGCCGATCACGTCGGCCTGCACCTTCAGCGTGTCGGCCACCGCGAAGCGCGTCGCGGCGTTCGCGAGCACGCCCTGGTCGCCGACCTGGCCGCCCGATTCCGCGTAGAACGGCGTGTGGTCGAGCACGACGACCGCATCCTGGCCAGCCTTCACTTCGTTGACGGCCGAGCCGTCGACGTACAGCGCGACGACCTTCGCGTCGTCGAACGCGATTTCCTCGTAACCGTGGAAGGTGGTCTTCGCGCCCGAGTATTCGAGGCCCTGCGTGGCCTTGAACTTGCCGGCCGCGCGCGCCTGCTCGCGCTGGCGCGCCATCGCGTCGTCGAAGGCCGGCTCGTCGACCGTCATCCCGCGCTCGCGGCACACGTCGGCCGTCAGGTCCAGCGGGAAGCCGTAGGTATCGTGCAGCTTGAACGCGAGCTCGCCGTCGAGCACCTTGCCGCCCTTCGCTTCGACATCCGCCAGCGCGGCTTCGAGGATCGACATCCCGTGCTCGATCGTCTCGAAGAAGCGCTCCTCTTCCTGGCGCAGCACGTCGGTCACGCGCTGCTCGGCTTCCTTCAGCTCCGGATAGGCGGTGCCCATCTCGGCGACGAGGTCGACCACCAGCTTGTGGAAGAACGCGCCCTTGCGGCCGAGCTTGTAGCCGTGGCGGATCGCGCGGCGCACGATCCGGCGCAGCACGTAGCCGCGGCCTTCGTTGCCGGGGATCACGCCGTCGACGATCAGGAACGAGCACGCGCGGATGTGATCGGCGATCACCTTCAGCGAGTTGTTCGTGAGGTCGCTGATCTCGGTCACGCGCGCGGCGGCCTTGATCAGGTTCTGGAACAGGTCGATCTCGTAGTTGCTGTGCACGTGCTGCAGCACCGCGGCGAGACGCTCGAGGCCCATGCCGGTGTCGACCGACTGCTTCGGCAGGCGCGTCATGTTGCCCTGCGCGTCGCGGTTGAACTGCATGAACACGAGGTTCCAGATCTCGATGTAGCGGTCGCCGTCTTCTTCAGGCGACCCCGGCGGGCCGCCCCACACGTCCGGGCCGTGGTCGTAGAAGATTTCGGTGCACGGGCCGCACGGGCCGGTGTCGCCCATCGTCCAGAAGTTGTCCGACGCGTAGCGCGCGCCCTTGTTGTCGCCGATCCGGATGATCCGCTCGGTCGGCACGCCGACTTCCTTCGCCCAGATGTCGTACGCCTCGTCGTCTTCCTGGTAGACGGTGACCCACAGCTTGTCCTTCGGCAGCTGGTAGACCGTGGTCAGCAGCTCCCACGCGAACTTGATCGCGTCGTGCTTGAAGTAGTCGCCGAACGAGAAGTTGCCGAGCATCTCGAAGAACGTGTGGTGGCGCGCCGTGTAGCCGACGTTCTCGAGGTCGTTGTGCTTGCCGCCCGCGCGCACGCTGCGCTGCGCCGTCGTGGCGCGCGAGTACGGGCGCGGGTCCGTGCCGAGGAAGACGTCCTTGAACTGGACCATGCCCGAGTTCGTGAACATCAGCGTGGGGTCGTTACCGGGCACGAGGCTCGACGAGCGGACGATCGTGTGGCCCTTCGATTCGAAGAATTTGAGGAATTTCTCGCGGATTTCGGCAGCTTTCATGGCGTGCGGGGACAGTCTGGCAAAGACGGCTTCAAACGCCGGCGCCCCAAGGCGGGGCGCGCGGCGGCATGGATTCGGAAACGATCGATTATACGATACAGACCGCCCGCCCAAGCGGCAGCGGCCCGCTGCGACGGGCGACCGGCCTGGGCGACCGGCCTGGGCCACCGGCCTGGGCCACCCGCGCGGCCGATTCGCCTTAAGATGCTCGACATGCCAATCGGCCTTGCCGACAACGCAGGCCCGCCATGAAAGGAGACGATTCGACGATGGGTGCCCTGAGCCATATCCGCGTGCTGGACCTGACCCGCGTGCTCGCGGGCCCGTGGTGCGCGCAGACCCTCGCCGATTTCGGCGCGGACGTGATCAAGGTCGAGCGCCCGGGCGCCGGCGACGACACGCGCCACTGGGGGCCGCCGTACCTGAAGGACGCGGACGGCGCGGATACCGCCGAGGCCGCGTACTACCTCGCGGCGAACCGCAACAAACGCTCGGTGACGGTCGACATCGCGACGCCGGAAGGCCAGCAGATCGTGCGCGAGCTTGCCGCGCAAAGCGACGTCGTGCTCGAGAACTACAAGGTCGGGCAATTGAAGAAGTACGGGCTCGATTACGACTCGCTGCGGGCGGTGAAGCCCGATCTCGTCTACTGCTCGGTCACCGGCTTCGGCCAGACCGGGCCGTACGCGCATCGCGCGGGCTACGACTTCATCGTGCAGGGGATCGGCGGCTTCATGAGCATCACCGGCGAACGCGACGGCGAGCCGGGCGGCGGCCCGCAGAAGGCCGGCGTCGCGATCGCCGATCTCGCGACCGGCCTCTATTCGACGATCGCCGTGCTCGCCGCGCTCGCGCACCGCGACCGCACGGGCGAAGGCCAGTACATCGACATGGCGCTGCTCGACGTGCAGGTCGCGCTGCTCGCGAACATGAACACCAACTTCCTCGCGAGCGGCAAGCCGCCGGTGCGCTGGGGCAACGCGCACCCGAACATCGTGCCGTACCAGACGTTCCAGACGCGCGACGGCTGGATCATCGTGGCGGTCGGCAACGACGGGCAGTTCCGCAAGTTCGTCGAGGCCGGCGGCCAACCCGAGCTGGCCGACGACGAGCGCTTCGCGACGAACCCGTCGCGCGTGCGTCACCGCGATACGCTGGTGCCGATCCTCGCGGAGATGGTGAAGGCGCGCGACAAGGCCGACTGGATCGGCGCGCTCGAAGCGGCCGGCGTGCCGTGCGGGCCGATCAACGATCTCGACGAGGTATTCGACAACGAGCAGGTGGTCGCGCGCGGGATGCAGGTCTCGCTGCCGCATCCGTGCGGCGCGGACGTGAAGCTCGTGCGCAACCCGATCCGGATGAGCGCGACGCCGCCCGACGCGCGCACGGCCCCGCCGCTGCTCGGCGCGCAGACGGAAGACGTGTTGCGCGACATGCTCGGCTACGACGACGAGCGGATTGCCGCGTTGAAGGCGAAGCAGGCGATTTGACGCGGCGCAGCGGCGGGCCGGAACGGGGGGACCCCGGCCGGTCAGCGCCGGGCCAGCGTCTCGCAGCCGCCGGCCAGCGCCGCAAGCGCCGCGCGCGATGGCGAACGCACGACGGCCGCGTAACCACCGTGCCCGACCGACAGACTGTCGACGGTAACGGCGACCGCGTCCGAATCCGCCGCGGCCAGAAAGACGAGCGACAGCGGCGGCTCGGACGCGATGCGATCACGGATGTCCAGCCGCCCGATCTGCCGTGGAAATTCGCGCGCGAGGTCGGCCAGATCGACCTGTCGTTGCGCGACGATCGTCGAAAAGGACCCAAGATGCCCGGCCAGATCCGCCGACGCCATGCATTGCCGGGGGGCACGGCCGTCTGCATAAGTCACCTGCACGGCGAACCGCGCCGCGGGCTGTGAGCGCTGCGCGGCCAGCGTCAGCGCGGCGGTCGTATAGGTCAGCGACATCACCTCGTCGGGCAGCACGCCGAACAGCTCGGTGCCGGGATCGATCCGTATGCGGCTGTCGGTCCAGTCGGCGAGGCTGCGCCAGCCGAAACCGGCGAGCAGACCGACCAGCATCGCCAGACACGGGATCGCGAATCGCGTTGCCAATGCGCTCTTCACGATACCTGCACCACGGTTCCCATCGGAGCCCACTCGTACAGTCGTTTCGCATCGGCCTCGGCCAGACGTACGCAGCCGTGCGATCCGAACCAGTCGCTGACGGTATTGCGCGCCATTCTCACAAGCGACAGCGGCATCGGCCCGTGGTATTGATGAAGCGCTTTGCCGTCTCCCGTGAAGAACATCGCGTAATCCATTTGCACGTTATAGGCACGACTGCGATAGAACCGGTATTTCTGCATGATGCGAAAGGCACCACGATCGGTCGGATGCTCACTATCTCCAGTCACACAATCGAAGCGGAACACCCTCGCCGCCCCGTCAAACGCCTCCACGCTCTGACTCGAGAGGTGAACGACGATTCGTTTCGCCGCCGGCGATCTTATTCCACCGACCTGCTGATTCCGCCTTGCGCCGCTCGACATGGCCCGTCCTTCCGATCGAATTGAATAGACCGTCACTTTATCGGCCCGGCCGATCACGAAGTCATGGGGTTCGTCACACAATGCAGTCGGTTGCCTGTCGCGCCCAAGCCAATCGTACGGGCAGCAAGGCGCACGTACCGCCGCGACGCGTCGCATGAGATTCGCGCTTTGTTAAAAAAGGTGTCCGATTCGGTGAACCACGACCGGCGGTCAGTCCGTGGTCCCCAGCGCATCGAGCCAGCCGCGCGCTTGCGGCCAGTCGCCGAGCCCGCTGTCGGCGTTGATGTGGCCGCGCGGGCCGACGTTATGGAACGTGCTGCCCCACGCGTTCGCGCAGCCGCGTGCGAACGCGATCGAACCGTACGGATCGTCGCTGCTCGCAACCACGCAGGTCGGAAACGGCAACCGCTCGTGCGGCACCGGGCCGAAGCCGTGCGCGTCAGCCGGAAACACGGGCCAGGCCGGATCGGGCAATGCGACGAGCAGCGCGCCGCGCACTTTCGCGAGCGCGGCCGGCCGCGCGTAGCGGGTCGCCCACCATGCGGTGGTCAGCGTACCGAGGCTGTGGCCGGCGATCAGCACGGGCCCGCGCGCGGCTTCGACCGCCCGGTCGAGCGCGCGACACCAGCCGTTGCGAAACGCGTGGTTCCAGTCCGGCATCGCAATCCGCACGAAACGCGGATCGGCGCGCTCCCAGCGGCTCTGCCAGTGAAGCGGGCCCGAATTGGCGTAGCCGGGCAAGACGAAAACGACGGGGTCGGTCATGGAAGGATTCGTCGACGAATGGAATCGTGTTGTAGCGTCGACGCAGTGTCGCACACCCGCCTCTCCCTGATGGTGCCTGTCAAAATCCGGGGGATGTGCGTGACCTTCGAGCGGTCGTGACGCACTCAGCCAGGCGTCACGACCAGGGGCCGGCGGTCGGGTACGCCCGCCGGCGTGAATCAGCGTACGCCGGCGCCGACCAGGCCGCCTGCCGCCGCGCCGGCGACCGTGCCGACCGGGCCGCCGGTGATCAGGTAGCCCAGCGCGCCACCCGCGGCCGCGCCGATACCGGCGTTACGCTGCGTATGCGTCATCGCGCAGGCGCCGAGTTGCGACAGGGCCGCGACGATCACCGCGGTACGAACGAGAAAAGTGGTCTTCTTCATCATGATTGTTGGCTTCCTCCCGCCTCGCAAAAATCGCGATTGGCGGCATTGAATCGGTGAAGCCATCATAGGAAAAGCCGAACGACGCCCGCAATCCGATTTACGTCGTGTTACAGCCGACACACACTCGATATATTGCGATACGCATCGCGAACCGACGGCGCCCGACCGGCAGCCCGCGCGGGACGGACCCCGGTCAGGTAGAATTACAGGATTAAACCGGCGCGACGCGCCGACACAACCCTGACGCCAACCGCATGAGCACCGAACGCAACGACGCCCCCGCGGCTTCCAATTTCATCCGCAACATCATCGACGACGACAACCGCACCGGCAAATGGGGCGGCCGCGTCGAGACGCGCTTCCCGCCCGAGCCGAACGGCTATCTGCACATCGGCCACGCGAAGAGCATCTGCCTGAACTTCAGCGTCGCGCGCGACTACGGCGGCGTGTGCCACCTGCGCTTCGACGACACGAACCCGGAAAAGGAAAGCGTCGAATACGTCGACTCGATCGTCGACGCGGTGCGCTGGCTCGGCTTCGACTGGCGCAAGGACGCGGTCGATCACCAGTATTTCGCGAGCGACTACTACGACAAGCTGTACGAGTTCGCCGAGTTGCTGATCCAGCGCGGCAAGGCGTACGTCGACAGCCAGAGCGCCGACGAAATGCGCGCGAATCGCGGCTCGCTGACCGAAGGCGGCAAGCCGTCGCCGTTCCGCGACCGCTCGCCCGAGGAAAACCTCGACCTGTTCCGCCGCATGAAGGCCGGCGAGTTCAAGGAAGGCGAGCACGTGCTGCGCGCGAAGATCGACATGGCGTCGCCGAACATGAACATGCGCGACCCGGTGATCTACCGGATCCGCTACGCGCACCACTACCGCACCGGCGACGCCTGGTGCGTGTATCCGATGTACGACTACACGCACTGCATCTCGGATGCGCTCGAAGGCATCACGCACTCGCTGTGCACGCTCGAATTCGAGGATCACCGCCCGCTGTACGACTGGGTGCTGAACGAACTCGCGGAAGCCGGCGTGTTCGCGCGTCCGCTGCCGCAACAAATCGAATTCTCGCGGCTGAATCTCACGTACGCGATCACCAGCAAGCGCAAGCTGCTGCAGCTCGTCACCGAAGGCCACGTCGACGGCTGGGACGACCCGCGGATGCCGACGATCGTCGGCGTGCGCCGCCGCGGCTTCACGCCGGAGAGCATCCACCTGTTCTGCGAGCGGATCGGCGTGACGAAGATCGATTCGTGGATCGACATGAGCATCTTCGAAGGCGCGCTGCGCGACGACCTCGACGACAAGGCCGCGCGCACGGTCGCGGTGCTCGATCCGCTGAAGCTCGTGATCGACAACTATCCGGAAGACCTCGAGGAAGCGTGCACGGCGCCCGTGCATCCGCACCATCCGGACCGCGGCGTGCGCACGTTCCCGATCTCGCGCGAGCTGTGGATCGAGCGCGAGGATTTCGTCGAGAATCCGCCGAAGGGCTATTTCCGGCTGTTCCCGGGCAACAAGGTGCGCCTGCGCTACGGCTACGTGATCGAATGCACGGGCTTCGACAAGGACGCCGACGGCAACGTGACGGCCGTGCACTGCAACTACTTCCCGGACAGCAAGTCGGGCACCGAAGGCGCGAACACGTACAAGGTCAAGGGCAACATCCACTGGGTCAGCGCGAAGCACGCGCAGCCGGCCGAAGTGCGGATCTACGACCGCCTGTTCAAGGAGCCGCACCCGGACGCGGGCGGCTCGAACTTCCTCGAGGCGCTGAACCCCGATTCGAAGAAGATCGTGCAGGCGTACGTCGAGCCGGGCAACGGCGATGTCGCGCCGGAAACGCGCCTGCAGTTCGAGCGCCACGGCTACTTTGTTGCAGACCGTGTCGATTCGAAGCCGGGCAAGCCGGTGTTCAACCGGATCGTCGGGCTGCGCGACAGCTGGGGCAAGCCGGCCTGACGGCCTGCTCCGCGCGGCGGCGGGCGGCTTCGCAAGTCGCCCCGCTGCCTGCCCATGAAAAAAACCGGCTCGAGGGCCGGTTTTTTCATGGGCGTGCGCCGAAGGACGGCAGGCGTGGAAGCCGCGGCGCCCGTTCACGCACCCGACAATCGCCGATGCAACTCCACCAGCGACAGCTTCGTACGAAACAGCCGCGCGAGACTGCGGCTCGCATAGGTGTCGACGTCGCCCGGCACGGTCCAGCGGTACGCGTCCATCTCGGGAATCATCGAGCCGTCGCGACGGCTCGGAAACAGCGACGTACACGTGCACTGCGCGGGATCGATCTCGCCGTCGGCCACCTGCACCGCGAACAGGTGCAGATCCTTGTCGTGCCGGTACGCGAAGCGGCCCAGATCGAGCAAGCGCGCCGGCGCGAACTCGATGCCGGTTTCCTCGAGCAGTTCGCGCAGCGCGGCGTCGGCCGGCGTCTCGCCCGGCTCGCCCTGCCCCTTCGGGATGTCCCAGTGCGTGGTGTCCGTCGCGTGCGCGAGGAACACGCGGCCATCCGCATCGAGGATCACGACGCCGCACGACACCGTGCGCGGCGCGCCGCCCCGCTTCGTCACGTGCGTGCTCAGCGCTTCTGCAGCTGCCACTTGCCCGCGGCCGTCTTGCAGTAGACGGGCTTGAGCGTCATCGTCTGGCCCTTCGCGGTGATTTCGGTCGCGATTTCGCGGCAGGTCTTGCCGTCCGTCTCGGTCGTGCTTGGCGTGAGCTTCGCGTCGATCTGCGTGCCGCGGCCGCTGCTCTGCCATGTCGTGGTTTCGCCGTCCTTGCCTTCGTCGCGCGCCTGCACGACCGCCTTGGACAGCGACGCGCGATCGGTCTTGCTGAAATAGCTGATCGGCGTGTCGTTCAGGAAGTTCAGGTTGTTCTGTGCATGGGCGGGCAGCATCGCGCCTGCGCACGCGGCGCCGGCCAGCACGCGCGTGACGACGGAAAGGGATGCACGCATCGACATGTTTTTTCTCCTTGGATGTTCGATCGAACGGCGTGGCGCATGCCGGCGAACCGGGGGCCGGCCCTCCGGCGCGCGCCACGACCGTCAGCGAGCGAGCATAGCATGCGTGCTGCAGTGAACGCCTTCTACGGCTTGGCTAACGCGGCCGTTTGCTGATATCCGTCAGTCAGCGTGCCGAGGAACGCGATCACATCCTTGATCTCGGCCGCGTTCAGCGCCGGCGGGTCGCCGCGCTTGCGGTCGAACGGCGGCTCGCGGTTGATGTTCGGCCAGTAGCGCTTCGGCAAATCGTCGTAGATCTGCACCTTGCCGTGCACGACCGGGTAGAACTTCTCCGGATGGATGTCGCGCTCGACGTAGAAGCGCATCACGTCCTCGAGCGAGTGATAGACGCCGTTGTGGAAGAACGTCTTGCGCAGCGCGACGTTGCGCAGCGACGGCGTGCGGAACAGCCCGCAGAATTCGTCGCGCCCCTTCAGGTCGGTGCGTTCGGGGCCGCAGGCGCCGAGATCGTGGAAGCGCGGGTCGCGATTGACGGGCAGCGCGCGGTTGCGCGGCACCGCGATCGCGATCAGCCCGAAATCGCTGAACTGCGGCGGGCCGCCTTCGAGCGTGCGTTGGCTGATGTGACAGCTCGCGCAGTTGCCCTTCTTCTCGTCGTTGAACAGCTGCAGCCCGTGCAGCTCCGCGGGCGTGAGCTGTGCGTGGCCGGCCAGATACGCGTCGTATTTGCTCGTGTACGGATCGAAGAGCGCCGGCTGCTGCTGGAATGCGTCGAGCGCGCGGAGCACCGCACCGAACGTCGCCTGGTCATCGCCGAGCGCCGTTTCGCCGAACGCCTTGCGGAATGCATCGGCATACGGCGCGGCGCGAACCGCCTTCGCGACCCGTGCGGGCGAACTGCTCATCTCGAACGGCGACGTGAGCGGAATGCGCGCCTGCGCATCGCGCGTATCGACGCGACCGTCCCAGGTCAATCCGCCGGTCGGACCCGCGTCGATGCTTTCGTCCCCTTCGTCCGGCGAATCGTGGAAGTGCTCGCTGAACGGCGGGATGCCGCGCAGGTACTTCAGCGACGGCACCGCGCGAAAGCCGGTACGGTGCATGTCGTCGCCGCCGAGCTGCACCGACAGCGCGTTCGGCGGTCCGAACGCATGCTCGGCGCTGTGGCACGACGCGCAAGCGAGCTTGCCGGACCCGGACAGCGACGGATCGAAGAACAGCTGCTTGCCGAGCGCCGTCATCTGCTTCACGCCCTCGAACACCTGCGCGCGCGTCTGCGGCTGGCCGGCCGGCGCGACCGCCGGGCTGGCCGGCGCGGCCTGGGCCGCCGGTACGACGGACGCGGCCGATGCAGTCGTGCCGGGCTGCGCATCGCAACCGGCGAGCGCCGCGAGCGCGCCGGCCACCGCGAGCGTCGCCGCGGCAGGGATCAGCGATCGCGCGAACGCGAAGGATTTCAGCAGGGTGTGCATTCGTTGTTCGGGTAGCGGTGGGCAATCGGCCGGAGCTTATGTCAGTCCCGTGACCGTTCAATGACGTTCCACCGACAGTCAATTGAAAGCGCCCCTACACCCGGCTGTCAAATCGGTTCCAGATAATGCGCGCAGCCGGGCGGTACCGCGAGGTTCGTGCGCCGGCCCTTCCGCCACCCGGTTCCCACACGCGACCAACGACGAATGAGAGAGAACATCGCATGAAGAAGCACGCCTGGATTCGCTACACGCCGATCGCCCTCGCGGCCGCGCTCAGCCTGACCGCCTGCGGCGGCGACGACGTTACGCAACAGGGCCTGTCGGCCGTCAAGAACGTCGTCGTGATCTACGCGGAAAACCGCAGCTTCGACAACCTGTACGGCAACTTCCCGGGCGCGAACGGTCTGCAGAACGCGACGGCCGCGAACTCGGTGCAGAAGGACCGCGACGGCTCGACGATGGCGACGCTGCCGAAGATCTGGGGCGGCCTGACCGCGACCGGCATCACGCCGGCGGTGACCGAGGCGATGACGGCGAACCTGCCGAACGCGCCGTTCGCGATCGACGATCCGAAAGGCTTCAACCAGTCGATGAGCATCGCGACGCGCGACATCGTGCACCGCTTCTACCAGGACCAGATGCAGATCAACGGCGGCAAGAACGACATGTACGCCGCATGGACCGATGCCGGCGGCCTGACGATGGGCCATTACACGGCCGATCCGTCGAAGCTGCCGCTGTGGAAGATCGCGCAGCAGTACGTGCTCGCCGACAACTTCTTCATGGGCGCGTTCGGCGGTTCGTTCCTGAACCACCAGTACCTGGTCTGCGCGTGCGCGCCGTACTACCCGAACGCCGACAAGAGCCCGGCGGCCGGCAAGATCGCAGTCCTGAACGCCGACGGCAAGTCGCTGAAGGTCGCGACGAACTCGCCGGCCTCCGCGCTGAGCGGCCCGCCGAAGTTCGTCAACGACGGCGCGCTGACGCCCGACTTCTACGGCATCAACACGATGCAGCCGGCGTATCAGCCGAGCGGCAACAAGGCGGCCGCGGGCGGCGACCCGCTGCTCGCAGACCCGGCCAATCCGTCGACGATGCCGCCGCAGACGGCGACCAACATCGGCGACCTGATGACCAACGCGGGCGTGTCGTGGGCGTGGTATTCCGGCGCGTGGGGCCAGGCGCTGCAGGCGAGCCAGAACGGCACGTCGAACGTGATCTACGGCGCCGACCTGTCGACGCCGAACTTCCAGCCGCACCACCAGCCGTTCAACTACTTCGCGAACCAGGCGCCGGGCACCGCGAGCCGTGCGCAGCACCTGCTCGACGGCGGCGCGAACGGCGCCGAGTTCATCAAGGCGATCGATGCGGGCGCGTTGCCGCAGGTCACGTTCTACAAGCCGCAAGGCAACCTGAACGAGCACCCGGGCTACACGGACGTCACGTCCGGCGATCAGCACATCGCCGACGTGATCGCGCACCTGCAGGCCAGCCCGCAATGGAAGAACATGGTCGTGGTCGTCACGTACGACGAAAACGGCGGCTTCTGGGATCATGCGACGCCGCCGAATGCCGATCGCTGGGGCCCGGGCACGCGCATTCCGGCGCTGATCGTGTCGCCGTATGCGAAGAAGGGCTTCGTCGACCACACGCAGTACGACACGGGCTCGATCCTGCGCTTCATCACGCGCCGCTTCTCGCTGCCGCGCCTCGCGGGCCTGCAGCAGCGCGACGACGCGCTGAAGGCGAACGGCGCGCAGCCGATGGGCGACCTGACGAACGCGCTCGCGCTGTCGCCGAACCTGTAACGGCATCGCCGTCACCGCGAACGGGCCGGCCCATGCTACCGGCCCGGACGAACGAAGGGCAGCCCCGCAGTTCACGGGGCTGCCCTTTTTCATGCCGCGTGCGGGTGGCCGCGCGCCGCCGTCACCAGCCGTACTTCAGCTCGACGCCGACGTAATCGGCGTTGTGCCCGCCCGCCTGCCGGATCGCGTCGCCGACCTGGAAGTGCACGGCCTCCACCGCGCCGATCAGGTTCGCGGCGATCGTCCAGTCCGCGCGCAACTGCACGTACATCCCCGTCCACAACCCGCCCTTGCCCGCCGTGCCCGGCACCGGGATGTTCGGCTGCTGATAGACGGCGTCGCCGGTCGTCTCGCGCCACTGGAAGCCCAGCGCGCCGAGCAGCGACAGGTTCGCCGACGGTTTCAGCGTCACGGACGGCTTCACGTGAATCAGGTTCGCGTAGCTCGTATAGCCGGCCAGCGTGAAGTAATAGCCGTTCGGAAACAGCGGATTGAAGGTGCCGACGCGGCCGTCGTGCGGATGCCGGTCGCCCGACGCCGCGTCGACCTGCAGCGCGATGCGCGGCGACCACGGCGCGTCGAGCCTGTAGCCGGCGATCGAACCGACGGCCCACGCGCCGATCGTGGCGTTGCCGACCGTGCCGGTCTGAAGCATCGTCTCGAGATCCCAGTCGAAGCGCCCGTGCGTGCCCGTGTAGCGGACGTCCCATACGTCGCGATGCTCGGGGCCGCTCGCATCTAGGAAACGCGCGCTGCTGCGGTTGTAGCGCGACCAGTAGCCGGACAGGTCGCCCGGCCCGACCGACTGTCGCTCGAAGCGCACGCCGCTGAACGTGAGGTCGCGATTCGACACGTCGTCGAAATCGGACGCGTCGCGGTTCTGCACCGGCTGCGTCGCATAGCCGATGAAGCGCCACTTGCCGTATTCGTAATCGGCCCACACCGCATCGAACGCCAGCCGCACGTTCGGGCCGTCGCGCGCGGCGATGAAGCGCTGCAAATCGAACGCCATTTCCTGCCGACCAACGCGGAACTTGACCGTGCCACCGCCGAGCGCGCCCGTGTAGGTCGCGAACGCCTGTTCGAGATCGAGCGGGTTCTTGTCGACCGGCGACACCGTGTTCTTGCCGAACGCGCGTGCGTCCTGCAATTGCGCGAAGAACTGCCAATGCGGGCCGAGATGCGCATCGGCGTGCACTTCGACGCGCTGGATCACGTACGTATCCGATTGCGCGGCGCCGATGCCGAACAGCGGCGCGTCGTTGGTCTCGAGCCGCTCGCGCAGGTTCACGCCGAGCGACAGATAGGACTGCGGATCGTGGCCGAGCGGGATGTATTTGAGCCCGTCGAGCGGCTCCTGCGGCACGCAGGGACTCGCGAGCACCGACCAGTCTTCCTGCCAACGATTGAACAGGACGGTCGGGCGTTTGGCGGTGCACGTCGATGCGGTGGTCGCCGCGGACGTCGAGGCCGGCGCCGGTTCTTGCGTCGAAGTCGAGGTCGACGCAGCCGCCGTTTCCGCGAACGCCGCGTTGGCGCCCGCGCACAGCAGGCCCGCGACGATCGACGCGCGCGCGGCCCGCTCGAAGCGGCGGCCGTGGCGTCGCCTGCGCCGCTCGATCATGCACGCTCCTGCGTCGGGGTACCGGCCGCTTGCGCGGCGCACAGCGCAAGCGTCGCGAGCGCGCCGACGGGCGCCAGCAGCGCCAGGAACCCGACGTAGCGGAACCCGAGCGCACCGCCCGCCGCGCCGAGCGCGAACGCGACGATCGCCGGCAGCATCTTCGCGAAGCGTGCGCGTGCGGTGGCGCGCACGCTGTCCGCCGTGCCGGGCGACAGCATGTCGACGGCATCGAGAATCGCCTGCGTGACGTTGCCGGTCATCACCGTGTTCGGCACGCCGCCCGTGCGCGCGATCACGCGCGGATGCGCGTTCTGCACGCCCATCGCGAACGTGCCGACGATGCCGGCCACGAGCGCCGCCACGCTGTCGGGCTGCGTGACGGGCGTCGCCCACACGCCGGCCGCGCAGAAGCCGAGCAGCAGCACGGCCTGCACCGTGTGCAGCACGCGCGTGCCCTGCCACGCGGGCCGCGCGGCCATCGACCGCGCGATCAGGCTGCTCGCGATCACGCCGCATACGAACGCCGGAAACACGCTGAGCTTCAGTATGACGCCCTGCCCGAAGCCCGCGAGGCCCGCGCCGATCAGCACGAAGTTGCCGGTCACGTGCGCGGTGAACAGCCCGAACAGCGCGACGAAGCTCAGCGTGTCGACGAAGCCGGCCACCGCGGCGAGAATCGTGTCCTCGTGCTTCATCGCGCTACGCTCGCGTGGATTTCGGCGACGTAGCCGCCCGGGAACTGCACGAGCGCCGCGTCGCGGCCGTCCGACTTGAACGGCGGCACGAGGACCGTCACGCCCGCGCCTTCGGCCTGCTTCAGCGTCGCCGCGAGATCGGCGACTTCGTAGCCGGTCATTTCGCGCCCGAACGGGTAAGGCAGATGGCCGTCGGTCACCAGCACGGTCATCTTGCCGAAGCCCGATTCGATGCGAATCCGGCGGTAGGTATCGTCCGGCCGGCCGATCTCGATGCCCGGCGCCTTCAGGTTGTCGGACACCACCTTGCCTTTCGAGAACTTGACGAAGTCGTGCACGAATTTGCGGACGCTTTGCGGCGACACGTACACGCGATTCTCGGGGACGGTCTGCAGCGCGTCGTAATTCGGCGCCTGCGTGTGCCAGTACAGCTGCATGTTCACGCCGCCCGCCCACGTGACGATCGCGTCGCGACCGATCGGATCGGGGAACGTGTCGACGATCACATCGGCACCGTGCTCGCGTGCGGACTTCACGGCGACGTCCATGTCGGTCACGAGATAGCCGGTGCGTTCCTCGCAGAACGGATACGGGATCGGCGTCTTGAAGCCGAACACCGAAATCGTGCCGACCGGCGTCAGCACGAGTTGCGACATCGTCTGGCTCGGCGTCGGCGTGACCTGGAACACGCCCTGCTTCGACTTCTTGCCGCCGAACGTCGCGACGAAGCTGTCGGTGAAGCGATCGAAGTCTTCGGGTGCGACGCACACGTGCGTCGTGTCGTACTGCGGACCGACCGCCACCGTCGGCACGACCGCGGGCGGCGCCGGCGGTTTCGCGAACGTCACGGGGGTGACGGCCAGGCCGCCCGCGAGCATCGCGGCGAGCAGCACGGAACGAACGGATTTCATCACAGGGTTTCCTGGTTGTTGCATCGTCATCGAATGGAACGGCCATCATCGGCCGATTGCCGCGCATCGTCGAGCACGGTCGCGAGCACGAGTGCCGCGATCAGCCCGAGATGCTCGAAAAAGCTGTTGAGCGCCATGAAGTGTTCGGCACCCGAACGGTTCCAGAAATCGTTCGCCACGACCATCGCGACGAGCGTCAGCATGCCGAGGCTGCCGGCGCCCAGCCACGTGAAACGGCGAAACACCACGCACAGCGAGCCCGCGATCTCGACCGCGATCGCGAGCGCCGCCCACAGTGCGGCCGGCTGCAGGCCGAAATGCGCCTGCTCCGCGACCGCGGCGGAGAAGTCGAGCGCCTTCGCGACGCCGCCGAGCAGATAGGCGGACACCAGCGCGACGCGCGCGAGCGGCAGGACCCATGGTTGCGCGAGCAGCGCGCGGATCCACGCGGGGGTGCGGTAGACGGTGCGCGTCGTCATGTCAGATCGCCCAGCACGAACACCCGAACGCGCCCCAGAAGCCCTTCGCATCCGACGTCGGCAACGTGCTCGCCCATGCGCTCGCGTGCGCATGCTGGTGAAGGTTGCATTCGTTCGCGCAGCCGCACATCGCGGCGGCCGCTGCCGCACGTTGCAGCGGCGCGCCGTTGCGTTGCGTCGCGCCCCAGCCGCCATAGCCGCCATAGCCGCCGAACTCGCGCACCGGCGACCAGTCCGGCATCGCCGGCGGAATCGGCGCGTCGTGCGACGCGAACGGCCCCGCGCCCCACACGATCTTCCCGTCGACCACCGTCAGCAATGCGGTCGTGGCGGCGATATCGTCCTCCGCGCACCCGAAGAAATCGCGATCGGGGACCACCAGGTCGGCAAGCTGACCCACCGCGATCCGGCCTTTCTTGCCTTCCTCGTTCGAGAACCACGTCACGTACTCGGTCCACATCCGCAGCGCGGTTTCGCGATCGAGCAGGTTGCGCTGCGGATACATGCGCATGCCGCCGACCGTCTTGCCCGTCACGAGCCACGCAAGCGATACCCACGGGTTGTACGACGCGACGCGCGTCGCGTCCGTGCCGGCCGACACCTTGAGCCCCTTCGCGAGCATCTTCGCGACCGGCGGCGTCGCCTCCGCGGCTTGCGCGCCGTAGCGCTCGACGAAGTATTCGCCCTGGTACGCCATCCGGTGCTGCACCGCGATCCCGCCGCCGAGCGCGGCGATCCGGTCCATCGATTGCTCGGTGATCGTTTCCGCGTGATCGAAGAACCAGTTCAGCCCTTCGAGCGGAATGTCCTCGTTGACCTTCTCGAACACGTCGAGCGCGCGGCTGATCGTTTCGTCATAGGTCGCGTGCATGCGCCACGGCCAGCGGTTTTCCGCGAGCACGCGCACGACGCCTTCGAGATCGTCCTCCATCTGCGCGGGCAGGTCCGGACGCGCGACGCGAAAATCCTCGAAGTCGGCCGCGGAAAACGCCAGCATCTCGCCGGCGCCGTTGTTGCGGAAGTAGTCGGTGCCGTCGTGATACTTGACGCTCTTCGTCCAGTTCACGAAGTCTTCCTTCTCCGCGTTCGGCTTCTGCGTGAACAGGTTGTACGCGATCCGGATCGTCATCTCGCCCGCGTCGTGCAGCTTGCGGATCACTTCGTAATCGTCGGGGTAATTCTGCGAACCGCCGCCCGCGTCGATCACGCCCGTCACGCCGAGCCGGTTCAGCTCTCGCATGAAATGGCGCGTCGAGTTGTATTGATACTCGAACGGCAGCTTCGGCCCCTTCGCGAGCGTCGCGTAGAGGATCGTCGCGTTCGGGTTCGCGAGCAGCAGGCCGGTCGGGTTGCCGGCGGCATCGCGCAGGATCGTGCCGCCCGGCGGCTCCGGCGTGTCCTTCGTGTAGCCGACGACACGCAGCGCCGCCGCGTTCAGCAACGCGCGATCGTACAGGTGCAGGATGAACACCGGCGTGTCCGGCGCGACCGCATTGAGTTCGTCGATCGTCGGCAGTCGCTTCTCCACGAACTGATGTTCGGTGAAGCCGCCGACCACGCGCACCCACTGCGGCGCGGGCGTGATCGCGACCTGCTGCTTGAGCATCTCCATCGCGAGCGCAAGCGACGGCACGCCGTCCCAACGCAGTTCCATGTTGTAGTTCAGTCCGCCACGAATCACGTGGCAGTGGTTGTCGATCAGACCCGGCAGCACGCCGCGGCCGCCGAGATCGACCACCTTCGCCGCGCGGCCCGCGAGCGGCATCACGTCCGCTTCGCTGCCGACGGCGACGAAGCGGCCGTCCTTGATCGCGACGGCGGTCGCGACCGGGTTCGCGCGGTCGAGCGTCGTGATGTGCCCGTTGTGCAGGATCAGATCGGGTCGAGTATCGGTTGCGCTCATTGACATCTCCTCGATGCGGTCAGAAGCCGAGCCAGTGACGAACCGGCGCGATGGCCTGCACGCCGACCAGCATGCCGGCGAGGCCCACCAACGCGATCAGCGGCGGCGCAGGCGAGCGTACCTTGATCACGCTGTACACGACGCCGATCAGCACGCCGGCGCCCAATGAAACTAGATAAGATTCCATAACGATTTCTCCCGGCCGGATTAGAATGATCCGCATCGCATCGGCCGCATGCTACGCTCCCCTCGCATCCGTTTCGCTTCCCTGCCATCCGTTCCGACCATGCAACACCTTCCTGATCTCGAGGCCTGGGCCATCTTCGCGCGCGTCGCGGAGACCGGTTCGTTCGCGAAAGCCGCCGAGCTGCTCGGCGTCTCGCAACCGACCGTGTCGAAAGCGATCGCGCGCCTCGAAAAGCGCCTCGGCGCGATGCTGCTGTACCGCACGTCGCGCAAGCTGTCGCTCACGCCGACCGGCGAACTGCTGCGCGACCGCGCGATCCGCCTGCTCGCCGACGCGGAACTGATCGAGAACGAGGCCACCGCGCAAGCGCTCGAACCGCACGGCCTCGTGCGCGTGAACGCGCCGATGTCGTTCGGGCTGCACCATCTGTCGCCGGTGCTGCCCGCGTTTCTCGAGCGCTATCCGCGCGTCGACATCGATCTCGTGCTCACCGATCACATCGTCGACATCGTATCGGGCGGCTTCGACGTCGCGATCCGCATCGCCGAGTTGAGCGATTCGACGCTGCGCTCGCGTCGCCTCTGCGCGGTGCGCCGGCCGCTCGTCGCGTCGCCCGCGTATCTCGACCGGCGCGGCCGCCCCACGCATCCGCGCGACATCGAACAGCACGTGTGCCTCACGTATACGAACCTGCCGACGCCCGAGCACTGGCGCTTCCGCCATTCGGCATCCGGCGAGGATGTCGGGGTGAACGTGCATGGTCGCATTCGCACGAACAATGCGGACGTGATCCTCCCCGCGCTCGTCGGCGGTCACGGCCTCGCGCTGCAGCCCGAGTTCCTGGTGTGGGACGAACTGCAGCGCGGCGCGCTCGAGGAAGTGATGAGCGACTGGAAGATCGCCGACATCAACGTGAACCTCGTCACGCCGCCCGGCATGCTGCGCGCCGCGCGCGTGACGGTGCTGCTCGATTTCCTCGCCGAACATTTCTCGCGCGCGCCGTGGGCGCTGCCCGCCGCCTGAACGCGTGACGGCCGACGGCACGCGATCGCCGCAGTAACCGTCGCGGCGATCGCGGCGATCGCGGCCGGCGGCCCGTTACTTCGCCGGCACGGCCGGAATCGACTCGTGCGGCGTCGCGGTACGCTGCTGCGCCTTGTGGACCATCGTGTACGCGTAGTCGATGCCCATCCCGTATGCGCCGGAATGCTCCTTGGCGATCGCAACCACGGCATCGTAGGTGTCACGGCGCGCCCAGTCGCGCTGCCATTCGAGCAGAACCTGCTGCCATGTGACCGGCACGACGCCGGCCTGCACCATGCGCTGCATCGCGAAGTCGTGCGCGGCCTGCGACGTGCCGCCCGATGCGTCGGCGACCATGTAGATCTCGTAGTCGCCTTCGAGCATCGCGCACAACGCGAACGTCGTGTTGCAGACTTCGGTCCACAGGCCCGACACGACGACCTTCTTGCGGCCGTTCGCGGCGAGCGCGTCGCGCACCTTCTGGTCGTCCCACGAATTCATCGACGTGCGTTCGAGCGTCTTCTGGTTCGGGAACACGTCGAGCAGTTCGGGATAGGTGGGGCCCGAGAAGCTCTCGCTTTCGACCGTCGTGATCGTGGTGGGGATGTTGAAGACCTTCGCGGCCTTCGCGAGCCCGACGACGTTGTTCTTCAGCGTCTGGCGATCGATCGACTGCACGCCGAACGCCATCTGTGGCTGCTGATCGATGAAGATCAGCTGGCTGTTCTGCGGCGTCAGTACCTCAAGTTTCGGGTTGCTCATGGCGGATGGGTCCTGTGAACGGAAAAAGGGGCCCGCCTCGACCGTGAAAACGGGAGGCGCCCGGAATGCGTCGGCGCCGGATCGTCATCATCCGGGCCGACACATTTAAGCCGCAAACGCGCGGCGCGAACACCCAAGGAATGGAATCGATCCGATTCCCGAATGGATGTCCGTTCGGGGCCGCCCGCCCTTTTTTTCTTCACGCAAACCCGATACGCTTTCAAGACTCTGACGGCGCCGTTCCGGTGCCGCTCGGCCATCACGAGGCGCACCACCATGAAACCGTATGTCCTGTCGCTGCTCGCCGGCATCCTCGCCGGCGTCATCTACGGCGCGATCGGCGTGAACTCGCCCGCGCCGCCGGTCATCGCGCTCGTCGGCCTGCTCGGCATGCTGGCCGGCGAACAGATCCTGCCCGTCGCGCGGCGCATGCTGTCCGGCCATCGGCTGAACACCGCATGGCGCGATGCGAAGTGCAGCCAGCACATGTTCGGCGCGCTGCCGGGCGGCGCCGCGAACGACCGCAAGCCTTCTTGATCCACCCCATCGCCGCCGGCCACGCATGACCAACGTCGAGCTGTTCCATTACCTGTTGCTGTTGATCTGCGGCGCGGGCGCCCTCACCTGGCTCGCCGAGCGAATCTCGATTCCGCCGGCCGTCGTGCTGCTGCTCGGCGGCTGCGTGGTCGCCGTCGCCGGCAAGCGCGTGCCCGACATGGACCCGGCGCTGCTGCTCGCGGCCGTGCTGCCGCCGCTGCTGATGTCGAGCGGGTTCTATACCGCCTGGAAGGAATTCCGGCAGGAGCTCGCCTCGATCGCGTCGCTCGCGCTCGGGGCCGTGGCGTTCACGACCGTCGCGGTCGCGCTCGCCGTGCATGCGGCGAATCCCGCGCTGCCGTGGGCCGCGTGCTTCACGCTCGGCGCGATCGTGTCGCCGCCCGACGCGGTCGCCGCGAAGGCGATCCTGCAGCGCCACCCGCTGCCCGCGCGGCTCGTCGCGGTGCTGGAAGGCGAAAGCCTCGTCAACGACGCATCGGGCCTGCTGCTGTACCAGATGGCCGTGTCGGCCGCGCTCGCCGTATCGATCACGGCGGCGAGCGCGACCGGCCTGTTCTTCTCGCTCACGCTGATCGGCATCGCGGTCGGCCTCGCGTGCGGCCATGCGATGTGCTGGGTGCTGCAACGCCTGCGCGAGCCGATGCTCGGCATCGTCGTGACGTTCGCGATGGCATGGGGCAGCTACGGGATCGCGGAAGCCGTCCACGGCTCCGGCGTGCTGTCGGTCGTCACCTGCGGCCTCGTGCTCGGCGTGCGCCAGCATCGCGTGTTCGGCGCCGACATGCGGATCAAGGCGAAGGCGACGTGGGAGGCGATCGTGTTCGTGCTCGACGCGCTCGTGTTCATCCTGATCGGCCTCGCGCTGCACGCGATCCTCGCGGGCGTGAACCACGAAGGCGCGGTGCTGATGGCCGGCCTGCGGGTCGCGCTGCCGGCGACGGCCGCCGCGATCGGCGCGCGCATCGTGTGGGTGTTCGTCGCGATGTGGCTGCCGGGCCGCCTGCGCGCGCGGCGCGCGGGCCGCGCGGCGTGGTCGTGGCGCGAAGCCGTCGTGCTCGGCTGGTCGGGCATGCGCGGCGTCGTGAGCCTCGCGGCCGCGATCGCGCTGCCGGCCAATTTCCCGGGCCGCGACCTGATCCTGTTCAGCACGTTCCTGCTGATCATCGCGACGCTCGTCGTGCAGGGCGGCACGCTCGCGCCGCTGATCCGCGTGCTGAAACTGCGCCCGGCCGCGCGCCGCACGATGTCCGAACACGCGGTGCGCGCGCACACGTTCGGCGCGGCGCTTGCCGAGCTCGACGCGCGCGAGCAGCGCGGCGCCGGCCTCGAACGCGCATCGCTCGACCGGCTGCTGACCGAATACCGCAGCCGCGTCGCGTTCAACGAACGCGCGCACCGCGACGGCGCGGAGCCCGCGGACGTGCGCGCGCGGATGCTGCGCGTCGAGCTCGAACTCGTCGGCGTGTCGCGCGACGCGCTGCTCGGCCTGCATCGCGACGGCCGGGTCGACGACGCGGTGCTGCACCGCATAGAATCCGAACTGGATTTCGAGGAGCTGCGGCTGCAGCGCCTGCTCGAACCCTGACGTCCGGCCTGCCGGCAGGCCCGCCCCCTTTCCCCACCTGGAATTTCAATGAGCGAACTCACCGTCGAAGCGAGCATCGGCCCGGTCGATTACCTCGTCCACTTCACCGACGGCGTCCACCAGTGGCGCGCCGACGAACCCGCGTCGCTCGGCGGCGGCGATACGGCGCCGACGCCCGTCGCCCTGCTGCTGTCGAGCCTCGGCGCGTGCACGGCGATCACGCTGAAGATGGTTGCGCAACGAAAAGGCTGGCCGCTCGCCGAAGTGCACGTGAAGCTCGCGCACGAATCGGGCAGCGCGGGCAGCACGATCGTGCGCCGCATCACGCTCGACGGCAACCTGACCGACGAGCAGCGTGAACGCCTGCTGCAGATCGCGAACGCGTGCCCGGTGCACAAGATCCTCACGCACCCGATCGCGATCGACACGGCGATCGCCTGAGTACCTCCCGTCACCGCCACCGCCCCCGTCACGAGATTCCCGTCATGTCCGCCTCGATCAAGACCCTGCTCACGCCGCGCGAAAGCGACATCGGCAACCTCGTCGTGCGCCGCGTGCTGCCCGCGCGCGCCGCGCGCCTCGTCGGCCCGTTCATCTTCTTCGACGAGATGGGCCCGGCCATGCTGCCGGCCGGCCGCGGCATCGACGTGCTGCCGCATCCGCACATCGGGCTCGCGACCGTCACCTACCTGTTCGACGGCTCGCTGATGCATCACGACAGCCTCGGCTTCCGGCAGAAGATCGTGCCGGGCGACGTGAACTGGATGACGGCCGGCCGCGGCATCGTGCATTCGGAGCGCTCGCCCGACGAGGATCGGCCGCGCGAGCAGCCGGTGCACGGGATCCAGACCTGGGTCGCGCTGCCGGTCGAGCACGAAGACACCACGCCCGCGTTCGTTCACCATGCGGCCGACACGCTGCCGTCGTTCACGCGCGACGGCGTGACCGTGCGCGTGATCGCGGGCACCGCGTTCGGGCACGCGTCGCCGGTCGCCGTGTTCTCGCCGACGCTCTATGCGTATGCGGAATTCGCACCGGGCGGGCAGCTCGCGCTCGATGCGGAGCACGACGAACGCGGCGTATATCTCGTCGACGGCGACCTCGGCATCGACGGCACGCCGCTCGCCCCCGCGACGATGGCCGTGCTCGAACCGGGCGCGACCGTCGCGCTGGCCAGCACGAACGGCGCACGCGTGATGCTGCTCGGCGGCGCGCACCTGCCGGGCGAGCGTTTCATCGAATGGAATTTCGTGTCGAGCGAACGCGCGAAGATCGATGCGGCGCGTGCCGCGTGGGCCGATCAGACGTTCGGCAAGGTGCCGGGCGAAGAAAACGAATGGACGCGGCAGCCGGAACGCAAGGCATGACGCCACGCGCAACGGGCGGCCACGGCCGCCCGGCGATGCGCGCTCAGCATGGCACGAGGCCCACGACCCCGCCACCCGACTGCGTACACCAGCGCTGTTCCTGCCGAGGCTGCGCCTGCGCTTGCGGCGGCGAGTACGGCACGGCCCTCGCCATGGCAAGCGCGTTGGCCAACGCTTTGGACTCTACCTGCCGCTGTTGCTCGATCGACGCGCGCTGCGCGTCGTCCGCCTGCTTCGTCAGCGCAACCAGCCTCGCATACCGGGGATCGCGCGCGTCCTGGAATGGCGGCAGCGGCGGCGGCACCGGCACGGCAGGCGCGGTGCCTCGGTAGCGGGGGATCGACATCTTCGAGGTCTTCCCCCAGATCGCCGCCTCGCCGATATCCCACATCGCCACCCGCATCTCGAGCGCGTGTTCATAGCCGCGATCGACCTCGGCCGTCGTGGGCGTGCCCGTCGGCGCGGGAAGCGGCTGCAGCGACGGCGGCAGCGGCTGCAGCGACGGATGGACGAGCCGCACCCAACTCACGGCAGCCACCGAGTATTGATACAGGACGCGCTGGTAAGCGTCGAGTATTCTGGCGCGACTGTCGGGCGTGGAGGCCTGGGCGCTCGACACCAGCGCGATGAACGACGTCAGCGTCTGGGTATAGCGTGCGCCGTCTTCCTTCTGCGCCGCCACGCGTTCCGGCTGCGGGCCGGACGATGCGTTCAACATCCCTGCGCACCCCGACAGCGCGGCGACCATGGCCGCGCACAGCCCTGCCGTTCGAAACGCGATCCGAATGTGATACGACATGGCAGCCCCCAACCGATACGAGACAAACACCCAATGAATCTGCGGTGACCGGCACCGGCAGCTGCGACGCGAATCGCCGGACCGCCCTGGCGACGGCGCCGGTCAGAGCCCGACCGTACGACCTTTACGTTCAAGAGAACGGGCCGCCCTGACGCGGCTGCCCCTTGCGATTGCAAACCGGCGGGTTCGTCATGCCGAAAGACAGCAGATTGCCGCCGTTGATCGTGCACGCGAACTCCTTGCCGTCCCTGGCTTTCAGGTTGACGTAGGTATTCGTCCCTTCGGTGCGGCGATTGACGATGACGAGTTCATCGGGCGAGTACCCCAGCGTGCCGGCCGTACTGGACTTGATCTTGTCGTCGGTCAGCATGTTGGTGCTGCCGGCGATACCCGCGCAGCCGGACACCAGCAATACCGTCAGCCCGACGAGAATAGCGCTTGCCGAACGCATAAACCCTCCATTATTTGACTTTTATCGTCCATTTATCGAATAAACATACGCGCTGCTCGCGCGGCTATTCGATGGAATAGCCGAAACAGCCTGGAACGTATGCCCGATGGACTGCGCCAAATGATATAGACCGGTCTAGTTTCGTGTCAACCACGCCTGATTAAAATCGGGGATCTCCCGCCGGGCCGCTGTTCCTTCAGGCCTTCAATCCCATCAGCTTCGCGAGTGTCGGCCAGCGATCGAGCGACGCGTCGAACGCGCGACGCGCCTGTTCGTCGACGTAGCGCTCGGGATCGAGCGCGGGCAGATGCCGCGCGAGGCCGATCACGTCGTTCGGTTGCGACAGGCGATCGTCGTCGCCTTCGCCGGAAATCGTCACTGTTCGTCGATCCATACGCCGTCCGGAGTTTTCACCGCGTAACCCGCGGCCGTCTGCATCGTCACCGTGCCCTCGTTCTCGCCGATCATCCGCGTGCGCGGCAAATCGGCCGCGTATTGCGCGAGCGTCGCGCCCGGCTTGAACGGGCTGTTCGACACGAGATTCGACAGCAACTGCGCGAGCGCGAGGAAACTGGTCGGCTGGTCGATCACGGTCGTCGCGCCGTGGTTGCCCGTGAAGCCGACGAGCCGCACGCCGACCGGCCCGTGCACGATGCGCGGCGTCGGAATCTCGCGCAGCCCCGCGACCTGGTTCTTGTCGCCGCGCAACGCGGCGCCGTGCTCGGGCACGAACACGATCACCGCACGGCGGCCCGATTGCGCGATCAGGTCGGCGAGACGGTCGAAGTCGGTCATCATTTTCGTCGCGCGCTGCGGGTACGAGTCGATGCTCGTCAGCGCGCTGCCGACGACACGGTTGCCGTCGTGCAGGCTGATCGTGTTGTAGTACAGCGCGACCGGCCCCGGCACCGCCGCGCGCTGCGCGTACCAGTTCGCGAGCGTCGAGTAGTCGTCCTTGATCGCCGACCCGTCGAACGCATGCATCGCGACCGGCGCGGCCGCGTTCGAGATCATCGGCGCATCGGCCACGCCGATGTTGTCGTGGATCACCTGCAGGAAATTGTCGAAATGGCCGTCGTGGTTCAGCAGCGACTGCACCGTGTAGCCGGCGCCCGCCAGTTGCGAGAACAGATGGCACTGCTGCGGCGCGCTCTTGTACAGGTCCGCATGCGCTTCCTGCCCGCAGCTCGCGCGCAGCACGCGGATCGCCGCCGGGCCGCTGTAGCTCGCGGCCGTGCTGAAGTTCGTGAACAGGTAGTCGAAGTGGCTCAGCATCGGATGGTTGCGCACCTTCGCCGCATCGAGGTCGTCCCACGATAGCGAGCAGATGTGCAGCACGATCACGTCGAACTGCGCGGCCGGATCGCTGCCGAGATGGCCGAACGCGACCTGCCGCTGCGACTCCTGCGCGCGGAATGTCGCGAGCGCCGCGTTGTGATCCTCAGGCTGGTCGACGCGCGTGGCGCCCGCCGCGTTCGCCTGCGGCTGCGCCGGCGCGGCGACGCGCGCCATCAGCCCGCTGCCGGCCTGCCACAGCGGCATCACGATCAGCACGGCCACCACGAACGTCGCGACGCGCAGCCAGCGATTGACGATGAAATAGACGATCAGCACGCCGACGATCGTCAGCGCCAGCACGGGCGGCAGCAGCCGCGGCAGCAGCTCCATCCAGTAGTCGAGACGGAACGTGCTGACCTCGCGCGCGGCCTCCGCGAGACGGGCGAGCGGCGGCGCATGCAGCTCGCGCGCGAGCAGCGGCACCGCGATCGCGATCGCCACGACCTGCCGGACGATGCGCCACGCGCGCGACCGGATCGGCGCGCTCGCCACGAGCGCCACCGCGAACGCGAGGTTCGCGAGCCAGAACGGCTGCAGGCGCCCGGTCGCGAACAGCGCGAACTTCAGGATGAAATACAGATTCCAGAACGTCATCTAACCCACTCCATGATGCGCGCCGCGTCAGTCGCGCGCGCGATCGAGTTTCGGCGCGAGCATGGCCTGCACGCCGCGCGCCGCACCCTTCCACATTCGTACATAACCGTCCAGCCCGATCCGCAGCACTTCCTTGAGCCCGCCGAGCGGCGTGTCGGGCCGCGCGCTTTCGTGCCAGTCGAGCCACGCATCCGCGCGGCCGAACGTGCATTGCACGAGCTGGCGCTCCTGCTCGAGCGTCAGTTCCTCGAAGCTCACGCCGACATGGGTCGGCGTCGCACGGGTCACGCGCACCGGGAACGGAAACGCGCGGTCGCCGCGCGTCACGCACACCGTCAGCGTGTCGCCGACGGCGAGCGGCAGCCCCGGCACCGCTTCGAGCCCGAGGCCGCCGGTCGAGTAGTCGCTCGTGAAGCACGCGGCGGTCGAGCCGTCGGCGAGCAGCAGCATCGCCGGCACGCGCATCGCGATCCGGTGCGTGACGCGCACCTGCCTGGTCTCGCGCGCGACGGCCAGCGCCGCGCCGAGCATCGCGAGGTTGTAGACGGTCCAGCCGAGCGTGATCAGGATCGTCGACGCCTCGTCGCCCTGGTCGGCCACGAGCCGCCACAGGCCGGCGACGATCGCGAGCACGTTCAGCGCGAACAGCACGAGATACGGTTTCGACGTCGACCAGTCGACGTAGCCTTCGTCGATCTTGCCGCCCTTGTCGGTCACGTTGAACTTGCCGTGCTTCGGGCTGAAGAACGCGACGGTGGTCGGCAGCGCGATGTACCACGCGAGCACCGATTCGTAGACCTCGGCCCAGAACGAATGACGGTAGCGCCCCTGCATCCGCGAGTTCGCGACGTTCGCGAGCACGAGATACGGGATCACGTAGCTCGCGAGCGCGAACGACGACGCGTTGATGAAGTACAGGTGGAAGAACAGGTACGCGAGCGGGATCGTCAGGAATACCAGCCGCGGAATCCCGTAGAAGAAATGCAGCATCGCGTTGCCGTAGCAGATCCGCTGGATGAAGCCGAGCCCGCGCCCGAGGAACGGGTTGTCGATCCGGAAGATCTGCGCCATCCCGCGCGCCCAGCGCGTGCGCTGCTTCACGTGGCCGGCGAGGCTTTCGGTCGCGAGGCCGGCCGCCTGCACGGTCGGCAGGTACGCCGACGTATAGCCGCGCCGATGCAGCTTGAGCGCGGTGTGCGCGTCCTCGGTCACGGTCTCGACCGCGACGCCGCCCACCTCCTCCAGCGCGCTGCGCTTGAGCACCGCGCACGAGCCGCAGAAGAACGTCGCGTTCCACAGGTCGTTGCCCGACTGCACGAGGCCGTAGAACAGGTTGCCCTCGTTCGGGACCTCGCGGAACGTGCCGAGATTGCGCTCGAACGGATCGGGCGAGAAGAAATGGTGCGGCGTCTGCACGAGCGCGCATTTCGGGTCGCGCAGGAACACGCCCATCGTCGTCTGCAGGAACGAGCGCGTCGGCACGTGATCGCAGTCGAAGATCGCGATGTAGTCGCCGTGCGTCTTCGGCAGCGCGCGGTTGATGTTGCCGGCCTTCGCGTGCAGGTTGTCGTCGCGCGTCAGGTAGTCGATGCCGGCCTCGGCCGCGAATGCCGCGAACTCGGGGCGCCGGCCGTCGTCGAGCAGGTACACGCGCAGCTTCGCGCTCGGCCAGTCGATGCTCTGCGCGGCGAACACGGTCGGCTTCACGACCGACAGCGGCTCGTTGTAGGTCGGGATATAGACGTCGACGGTCGGCCAGGTGTCCGGATCGTCGGGCAGCGGCACGATCGGCCGGTCGAGCGGCCACGCGGTCTGCACGAAGCCGAGCAGCAGGATCATCCACGTATAGGCTTCGGCGCCGTACAGCAGGTAGCCGGCGACGGCTTCGACCGGGCTGCGGAAGTCGAGCGTCTGCGTCGTGCGCCACCACACGTAGCGCAGCGTGGCCAGCAGCGCGAGCGACGCGAGCGCGAGGGTCGGCAGATGGCCCGGCAGGCGGCGCAGCGCGAGCGCGAGCACCGCGACGATCGCGAAGAACGCGAACTGCGCGCCGGGCATCAGCGGCGACATCCCGGCCGCGGCCCACAGCACCGCGCCGGCGACGAGCAGCAGCGGCGCGAGCCACGGGCGCCGGCCGACGCCGTTCGCGCGCGCATCGAGCCAGCCGCCCCAGCGCCCCCACGGCAGGCGCTCGAGCAGCGCATTGAGGCGCCGGCCGACCGCACGGCCGGCCACGTAGACGGGCACGACGAACGTATCGAACCACGCGAGCGGATCGCGCGCGGGCCGGCCGTCGGCCGCACGCGGCGCGCGCACGATCGCGCGCCACAGCCATTCGCGCACGCTGAGCGGCTGCAGCACGCCCCAGTCGTACGCGAGCCGCAGGAACGCGACGCGCACCCAGCGGCGCACATGATCGGGGCGGCCGGGCGGCGGTGCGTGGAAGAACAGCCGCACGAACCAGTCCACCCGCGTGCGTTCCGCCGGCAGCCCGATGCCGCGCGCGCACCAGTCGGCCGCGCGACGGCCGAACGCGCGCAGTCGCGACGCGAGCGCGGCCTTCATCGCACGCCTCCCGCGCGGCCGGCGACGGCCGCCGTCAGCCACGTGTCGACCCAGTTCGCGACGCCGTTCAGGTCGTGCGACGCCTGCGAATACGGCGCATCGTCGAAGATCCAGCTGCCGCGCGCGAGCGCTTCGGGCACCGCCGCGTCGACGTGGATGCGCTGCTCGAGCATCGACGCCGACCCCGCGACCGCGCGCAGCATCGCCAGCGCGTCGCGCTGCATGTCGCGCGCCGGGTTCAGCCGGTTCACGACGATCTGCAGTTCGCCGCGGCCGGCCCGCAGCGCGCCGAGCCGCGCGGCCGTCGTCGCGCACGCGACCGGCTCCGGCGGCACGACGACGAGCGTCAGGTCCGCGCGGCGAATCGCCTGCTCGGCCTGCGGCGACGGATAGCGCGCGGTGTCGACCAGCACGACGCCGTCGGCCGGCAGCGCGATCTCGTCGAGCGCGCGCGACAGCCAGGCCGGATCGGCAGCGAGCCGCGCATCGCACGCGGCGGCGCCGGCCGCATCGACCTGCCCGTACGGCACGAACAGCACGCCGTCGGCGTTGCGCCACGTGTGCGCGTGCCACGGTTCGGCGCCGCCGAGCAGGCCGTGCGCGAGACCGTGTTCGGCCAGCGTATCGAGGCCGAGCGTCGCGCCCATCAGGTTCTGTGCATCGAATTCGACGGCGACGACCGGCCGGCCGCGGCGCGCGAGCAGCACCGCGAGCGCGGCGGCCAGCGTCGTGCGGCCCGCGCCGCCCGTCGTCGACGTGAGGGCGATCGTCTTCATCGTGCCGCCTTGCTGTCGCGTTCGTGGCGTTCGTGGCGTTCGTGGCGTTCGTCGGCTTCTTCGCCGCCGACATCCGGCAGCAGGCGGCCGCGCAGCGCGACCGGCACGAGTTCGCACGGCACCGCGTCGCGCCGGTCGATGCCGCGCGGCGCGTGGAAGCCGCGGCCGATGCCCAGGTGCTGCGCGACGATCCACACCGGCACCGCGATCGCGACACCGACGATGAAGCCGATGACGAGTTCGGCGATCATGCGTCCTCCTGCTTGCGCAGCGGCATCGCGCTGCGGACGGCGCCGCGCGCACGCGCGGCGGGAATGACGGGTTGCGGCGGCGACGCGTCGACGGCGTCGATGGCGCCGGACGCGGATGCCTGCGGCACGCCGATCGCGTCGAGCGCGATGACGGTATCGATCGCCTCGATCGCGTCGCTCACCTCGCTCGCGTCGGGCAACGCCGTGCCGGGACCAGCCGGCGCAGGCGCCGCGCGCGCGGCGGCGGCCGGTTGCGGCGCCGCGAACAGGTCGCTGTAGTCGGCGATCGGCGCGCGCCGGTTCTCGGCCTTCAGCGCGTCGAGCTCGGTGTCGATGCTGCCCTGGCCGAGGCACACGACGCGATCGGACAGCGTATCGACCGGCACGTCGAAGATCCGCGCGAGCGCATCGTCGGCGTCCACTGGCTCGCAAGCGAACAGGAACACGAACAGATGCCCTGCATCGGCCGTCACGACGTCGCCCGCGCGGCGCGGCCGGCAGTGCCGCAGCGCGTCGACGTGCGACACGCCCGGCAGCAGCGTGAGCTTCGCGAGCGTGTGCGGCAGCGCGAGCACCGCGCCGCGGTCGAGCACCGCGCGAATCCGCTGGCAGAACGTGCCGACCGGCAGATAGCCGAGCACCGAATCGCCGAGCGCGGCCGCGAGCGCCGCGCGATAGTCGGCCGCGACGGGCCGCGCGTAGAGCTGGCCGCGCAGCGCATGCACGGCGGCCTGCATCCGCGAGACGGGCAAGTCGCGCGCGACGACGCGGTTCGCGCCGACGCTCAGCACGAGCACCTCGAACTGGTGGCGCAGCACCTCGCCACGCTCGACGACCGCGATCTTCAGCGCGCCGCCGCACTGCCGGCGCAGCGCGTGCACGTCCGCGCACAGCGCTTCGAGCTGCGCATGCGAGCGGAACACGAGCACCGCGGTCGCGGCCTGCGCGTCCGCGCACGCGGCGACGACGGCCGCGTTGTCGTCGACGATCTCCCAGCCGTCCGGCACGCGGCTCGCGCCGTCGAGCACCGCGCGGCTGACCACCACGCGATCCTCGTCGCTCGCGAGCTTCATCCGGCGCGCCGGTTCGGTCGCGCCGCCATCGACGCTCGCCGACAGCCGGCCGCCCGGCGCAAAGCGCAGCGGGCGCACCTCGCCGGCCGCGAGCGTGTCGCCCGCGCGCCAGAAATCGACGACCCACAGCAGCTCGCCGTGCGTGCGCTGCAACTGCGCGACGCCCGAGCAGATCCCGTGGAAGCCGCTGCGCGGCGTACGATCCGCGTCGCGCACGAGCGGCGCATCGTCGGCGCGCGCGTCGTCGCCCGCCCGGGTCGCTTCGGGATCGAGCAGCAGCACGAGCGCGATCCGGCGCGTGCGGCACCAGTCGGCCAGCGCGTGCGCTTCATCCGCGAGCGCAACCGGATCATCCCAACTGAACCAGCGCTGCGCACCTTCGACGAAATACAGCGAACGGGCATGCAGCCCGTAGCGCTTCATCGCGCGCAAGCCGCCGGTCAGCCGCGCGAACGGGCCCGGCGCCACGCCGCGCGGCGCAGCGGCGATCACACCGGCGTCGGCCGGCTCTGCCGCCGGCGGCATCGCCAGCACGTTCAGGTTGCGCGGCCAGCCGGCCGGCTGCGCGCCGCCCGCGAAGCCGAGCGATGCCATTTGCGCGGCGACGCGCGCCGGATCGCGCGCGAGCACGATCGTGACGTCGCGCGTGCGCGCCTGGCGCGCGCTTTCCCACACCAGCGCGTCGCATCCCGGCGTGCCGCCGGCCGCGTAGATCGCGTAAAGACCGCCGGCCTCCAGTTGCGTCCAGGTATCGGGCAGGCCGTCGATCGCGAGCCGGCTCAATGCGCCGGCGCGGCCGCGCGCCGACCCCACACGCAGCAGCGCGCGCAGGCGATCGACCAGGCTGACAGCGCCGGACGCGGAGCGGGTGGCATCGAATTCCGTATTCACGGCAGTCCCCTAGTAATCCGAATAAAGCCGCACCGGCGTCGGCGTCACGAGCCAGTTGCGCGGCGCGCGCGCATCGAACGCATAGCGCAGGTACACGAGCGCCGAGCTCGGCGCATAGTCGTGCGACCGGTCGATCTGCAACTGCGCGCCGACGCTCAGGTGCGGGTTCACGCGATACTCGACGATGCCGTTCACGCCGTACGAGAACGACACGCCGCGCGTCGAACTGCCCGCGTACACGAACCCGGCCGCGACCTGCGCGGCGCGCTGGCCGGAGAGCGTCGGGTAATACAGCGAATCCTTCTCGTAGCTGTTGGAGATCCCGCCGGTGACGGTCAGGTCCCACGACAGCGCATCGTGCCGCCCGGCCCATTCGATCGGCACGCCGAGCGACAGATAGCGCTGCGGGCTGTAGTAACCGCCCTGCCCGTACGTGTAGTAGCGCAGGTTCTGCGCGTAGTGCCACGCATTGCCGACGAGCCCGGTGCTGACCTTCATCGTCGCGCGCTCGTAGACGGGCACCGTGAAGCCGGTGCGCAGCGTGACTTCCGCATTGCGTTCGACATTGCGGCCGGACAGCACGCCCGCGCCGAGTTCCGCGAACAGGTTCGTGCGGCCGACGTCGACCGACGCGCGCAGGTTCACGCCGTCGCGGCGCACGCCGCCCCACACCGCGCCGGTCCACGGGTCGCGCATCCCCGCGTACGACAGCACGCTGCTCGTTTCCGGCCGCCGCGACGCGTTCACCGAGAAGCTCGCGGGGCCCGCGTCGAAGCGGTAGCGCACGCCGCCGACCAGGTAATGCACCGGGAAGCCGAGCGGCGACGTGCCGAGATCGAAGCGCCATGCATCGGACAGGTAACCGGCGCCGAGCGCGACGCCCGTGGTCGACTGGTGCAGCGAGCCCGACGGATTCGCGAGCAGCGCGGCGGCCTGCGGATTCGGCTGGAACGGCGGCGGCAGCCCGTTCGGCGCCCTGAGCCCCGCGTACGTGCCGAACGTCTTCAGCGAATACGCGTTCGGGTCGCTCGTATCGAGCGTGCCCGGATCGAGATGCACGGTGTCGATCTGCGCGAACACGTGCCCGTCGTAGCGGATCGGCATCTGCATGTAGATCGGCACCTGCTGCGCGCGATACGACGAAATGCCTTCATCGCCCGACTTGTACGCGGGTATCCAGCCGGTCTCGATCTCGGGATTGCGTCGCTGTGCGAGGTCCGCGAACGCGGCCTGTGCGGGCGTGAGCCCGTCGCGGCCCGGGCTCACGCCCGTCGCGCGTTCCTGCGACTGCGACAGCCGGTACAGCGACGCCGCATCGTCGTAGCGGCCTTGCGCCTCGGCCACGCGCCCGGCCGCAACCGTCACGTCGGCGCGCGCCGGATACGCGGCCTGCAGCCGGTCGGTCACCTGCGCGGCTTCGTCCGGGCGGCGCAGCGCGTTCAGGCGGCGCACCGCCGACAATTGCGTGTCGACATCGTCGTCCGGCGTGCGCGCCAGCACGGCCTGCACGCGCTCGCGTGCGGCGGCTCGGTTGCCGCTGTCCTCGTCGATCCGGGCGAGCGCGAGCTGCGTATCGGCATCGTCCGGCGTACGCGCGACGACCGGCGCGAGCGCGTCGCGCGCCGCGTCGTAATGGCCCTGCGCGCGTTCGAGATCGGCGCGTTCGAGCGCGTAACGCTTGTCCGCGCGGCCGGCCGGGCTCGCGCGATCGAGCAGCGTGCGCGCCCGTGCATAGTCCTGTCGTGCGATCGCGTCGTCGGTCTGCCGCAGCACGAGCCGCAGCGACTGGTCCTCCAGTCGCGCCGTCTGCGCGGGCGTCAGCGACGGGTCGCGACGCAGCATGTCGAGCCATGCGGCGAGCGCCTCGTCGCGCCCCGCGCTGCCGAGCAGGTCGCCGTAGCGCAAGCGCACGTCCGCGTCGGCTTCGCGCGGATGCGCGGCGATCCAGTCGCGCAGCGGCGCGAGGCCGCGCTCCGGTTCGCCCGCGTCGATCCACTGGGCGCCGATCGCCGCGAGCATGTCGGGATCGTCCGGCGCGCTCGCCTGCGCGTGCGCGAGCGTGGCGGCAAAGGCCGCGCGGTCGCCGCGTGCATGCGCGCTTCGTGCGTCGGCCAGCGCGCTTTGCGCATCGAGCTTGCGCGCCAGCGCCCGCATCCCGTCCGACCGGTGCGCATCGTCGACCGGCGCCAGCGCGGCCTGCGCGCCCGCGACATCGTCGATCGAGTTGCGGTACAGCGCGCTCGCGTAGCGCATCTCGGGCGTGTCGCTGCGCGCGAGCCCGTCGTCCATCACCGTGCGGCCGAGCTGCGGCAGCCCCATGTCGCGATAGAGGCGCGCGAGCGCGAAGCGCGTCCACGGCGCGTCGGGCGCCGCGCGCACGGCCGCCTCGTAGCGTTGCGCGGCCGGCCCGCGCGCGCCCTTGTCGGCCAGCGCACGCGCTTCGTTCGCGAGCACGTCGCCGCGCAGGCCGTCGAGCGTACGGCGATCGTCGGCGCCCGTCACGCGCCCTTGCAGCGCGTCGAGCAGCGGGCCGATCCGGTCCGCGCGGCCGGTGTTTTCATACAGCGTGGCCGTGTCGCGCACGGCCGACACGCTCGGCGAACGCGCGGCCAGCAAGCCGCGCAGCAACGGCTCCGCCTGCGCCCAGTCGCGCTGCGCGAGCAGCGCATCGGCGAGCTGCAGCTTCGCGTCGGGGTTGTCCGGCTGCATCGCGAGCGCCGCACGCGCGGCGCGCTCGGCATCCTGCGCTCGCCCGGCGCTGGCCGCTTCGCGGCCTTGCGCGAGCAGCCCCCAGAACTGCGCGGTCCGCGCGAGGCCCTGCCATTTGCCGCGCTGGTCGGTCGCACGCGCCGCGGCCCGCGCGAACAGCGCGCGCGCTTCGTCGTGCCGCCCTTCGCGCAGACGCAGCAGGCCGAGCCCGCCCAGTGCATCGGCGTCGTCCGAGCGCGCCCTCGCGGCGCGCGCGAGCAGCGGATCGGCGGCGGCCAGGTCGCCGCGCGCGAGCGCCTGCAGCCCGCGCTGCTGCGCGATGTAGTCGGGATCGCGTTCGAGCCGGCGCTGCGCGTCGCGCTGCCGGTCGAGGCCGGCCGCACGATCGCGGAATTCGGTGTCGTCCGGCGCGAGCGCGAGATACGCATGCAGCGCATCGAGATACGCGGGATCGCTGCCGGCCGACTGCAGCACGCGCCGCCACAGCGCCATCGCTTCCGTATGGTCCGCGTCGGCGCGCTTCGCGAGCGACGACGCGATCCGGTTCGCTTCCGCGCGCGTGTCGTCGCGCTGGTTCAACAGCCGCGCGAGCGCGACCGACGCGCTCGTGTCCCGCGGATCGGCGGCGATCGCGCGGCGCAGCGCGGCGATCGCCGGCTCCCGCCCGCCCGGCGCGTTCGACACGATCTGGTAATACTCGGCGCCGAGCGCGCCCGACGGCGCGCCGTTCGGAAACAGCGCGACGATGCGCCGGGCCGCCTCGTCGGCGCGGCCGCTGCGCGCGAGCAGTCGAATCTGCGCCATCTCGCCGCGCCCGCTCGTCGCGACGCGGTATTCGTCGGCCACCCGCCGCGTGGCAGGCGCATTCGGCGATTGCGCCTGCAGCCGCGCGAGCGACGCCTGCGCGCCTTTCGCGTCGCCGAGCCGCAGCAGCACGCGCACCTGTTCGGCCAGCAGTTCGGGGTCGCCCGGCGCGATCAGCAGGCCCTTGCGCAACGCATCGCTGGCGAGATCGTCGCGATGCTTGGTGCCCCACATTCGCGCGGTGTCGAGCTCGCGCCGCGCATCGGCGGCGGCCGAGGTCGCCGGTGTCGCGGGGTTCGCGATCGCCGTGCCCGTCGCAGCGCCCGGCGCCGCCGCGCACACCGACGACGCGAGCCACGCGAATCCCGCGACGTGCGGCGCGGCGCGCTTCAGCGGGCGGCGCACGAACGGCCTCCCCAGCGGGTGTCGAGCGTGCCGTCCGCCCCGAACCGGTAACGGCCGTCGCGCCAGCCGAGGCCGAACAGCGTCAGCACGCTCGTGTAATAGCCGGGCGCCGACTGGCGCGCGAGCGTATCGACGCGGGCCGCCTGTGCCTCCGCGAGCGCATGCTGGCCGCGCGCGTCGAGAAACGGCACGGCCGCCGCGGAGAAACCGCCGTTGCCGTCGTTCGGCCCCGCGACGCCCGTCGTCGTATCGACCTTCTCCGGCGGCGCGCCATACGCGGCGATATGGTCGGCGAACGGCGCGAACTTCGCGAGCAGCGGCGCGGCAAGCGGATCGGCGCGGTCGAGCGTGCCGGCCCACAGGTACACGCGGATCGCGTTGTACGCACTCTCCGCGTGCGTGTCGGGATCGGGCCCGAAGCCCTTGCCCGCGCGATACAACGCCCAGTCGGGCGAGAAGCCCTTCGGCGCGGTGTCGAGCAGCACGCGAGCGGTGCTGGAGGCGAGCGCGGCCCAGCGCCGGTCGTCGGGCAGCCGCGCGCCGAGCGCGCGAATCACCTGCGGCGGCGAATAGCTCGGATTCACGCGCCATTGGCCGTTCGCGAGCTTGAACCCGGTCGGCCCCGGCAGCAGCGTGAGGCCGAGGCCCGGCACGGTCGCCGTCTCGTCGTCGAGCACGCGCTTCGCGAGCAGCGCACCGCGCGCCGTATAGCTGCGCTCGCGCCACAGCCGCCCGGCCTCGACGAGCGCATACGCGATCCACAGGTCGGCGTCCGACGCCGCGTTCGCGTCGAGCACGCGCCACGCACCGTCGGGCGCACGGCCCCACAGCCACGCGGGCAGGTGCGCGCTCAGGTCGCCCTGCGCGAGGTTGTTCTCGGTCCATGCGAGGATCGTGTCGAACATGCGCCGGTCGTTCGCGACCAGCGCGAAGAACAGTCCATACGCCTGCCCCTCCGATACCGTGCGCGAATCGGCCGAGCCGACGTCGATCACGCGGCCGTCGGCCGAGATGAAATCGCGCTTGAACGCGTCCCAGCGCGGCCACGCCGCGCCGCATCCCGCGCCCGCCGCATCGGCCGCACCGGCCGGCGCGGCGTGCGCGCGCGTAGCCATGCCGGCCGCCGCGCACGTCACCGCAACCGCCAGCGCGAGCATCGCGCCGACACGCCGCGCCGGCTGCGTTGCCCGTCGCTTCGTCATTGCCCACGCCATCCGTTACATCCCCCGTCGACGCGCGGCGATTCGCTGCAGCACGCTGAACACGCCGAGCGCGAGCAAGAGCCCCGCGACGACGCCGACCGCGCCGAGCACGACCGGATGCCGCGCCGCCTCCGTCCATACGCGCGCATACCACGGCACGAAGCCGACCACGTAAGGCTCGCCGACCCGCAGGCTGTCGACCTGCCCCGGCCGCACCAGCGCGAGGTCGCCCTGCAGTTGCGACACGAGCCCGGCGTTCTCGAACACGTCGAGCAGATCGCCGAGACGCGGCTGGCCGGTCGCGGTCAGCGCGACGACGCTGCGACCGCGGCTGCCCGGCAGCTCGAAACCGGCGAGCGCCGCGAGCGGGCCCGCCTGTTCGATGTGCGCACCGCCGTCGGCGACGCCCACGCCGTTGCGCCAGCGCTCCTTCACCGTGAACGCGACGCGCGTCGTGCCCGCGCCGCCGGCCGCGCCCTGCTCGCCGATCGCGAGCGGCAGCGCCGTGCGCCACTGCGCGAGCAGCGGCGACGCGGGCGAGCCGTCGATCACGAGCAGGTCCTTGTGCCCGGACAGCGCGGCGACGTCGCCGGGCCGCGCGACCTGCACGCGCAGCGCCGGGAAGCCGGTCCATTCGCCCATGTGGCCGAGCATCGTCAGATAGGCCTCGAGCTCCTGCGGCGACGGCCGGTCGGGCATCACGACGGCCGTCTGCGACAGGTCGGCGAAGCGGGTGAACGGGAAGCCGCTGTTCGCGAAGAACGCGAGGTTCGGCAATTGCGCGTAATGGACGAAGTGCGAGAAGTCGATCGTCGAATCGGGATCGATCGCCGCGCGCTGCGGCTCGGTGGCCGTGCTCGAACACAGGCCCGTCTTCTGCGAATCGAGCGTGAAGCGGAACTGCAGCTGGTTGCCGCTTCCGACGCGGAACGCGGGAATGTCGACGTCGCTCGTCACGCGCCCTTCCGGCACCGACAGCAACGGCAACTGCATGCGGCCGTGCGCGTCCTCCGCCTGGGCCGGCCCGAGCCGGTACGACTTCACGAGCTGATCGTTGATCTCGACCGCGAGCGTCGAATTGTCCTGCACGGTCGGCGCCGTGTAGCGGTAGCGCAAGGTGATCGGCACGCCCGCGCCGTTCCACGAATGCAGATCGGCCGGCACGCGCAGGTTCAGCCGGATCGCGTCGGGCGTCGTGCCGCGCACTTCCAGCTGGCGCGGGTCGTTCACGAGTTCGCGGAACGCGATCGGCCGGTTCACCGGCAGCCAGCGCGGCGCGTCGTACGGCTTGCGCGGCGCGCCGAGATCGACGTGCGCGACCGCCGCCGCCGGCCCCGACAGCGCCGCGCGGCCGAGCACGAGCGTCGCGACCGCGTCGTCGACCTCGGCCGCCGTGCGGCCCGTGACGACCAGCAGCTTGCGGCCCGGCGCGGCCGGGTTGTCGGCGACCGCGAGCAGCGGGCCGTTCACGGGCGGCAGCGCGAGACCGGCCGGCAGCGTCGCGACCGTGCCGACCACGACGGCCTGATCGTCGGCCGGCAGCGCGGTCGACACCGGGAAGCGCGCATGCCGGTAGTCGGCCAGCGCGCCGAACCACGACGCGAGCACGCCCGCGCTGCGCAGCGTCGCCGAATCGGGCGTGGCCGGCAGCACGAACGGCAGCCGCACGCGGCCGTTGTCGCGCCGGTCGAAGAACGGCGCGGGCAGCAGCGCGAGATCGTTCGGCAGGCGCACCGGCGATTCGTCGAGGATCAGCTCGCTCGTCGGGCTCACGTCGGCCCACAGCGCCGAGTTCGTCGGATCCTCGCAATGGTCGAGCGTGTAATGCGCGATCAGGCGCAGGCCGATCTGGTTGAAATCGGAAAAGTAGCGCGGATCGATCGGGATCTCTTGCGTGACCGTGCGGCCCGCGCGCGCGGCGTCGAACGGGACGGTCGCAACCACCTCGCCGTTCACCGACACCTTCAGGTGCGACAGCGCAAAGACCAGCGACGGCGAATACGCGTAGGTCAGGCGCAAGCGTGCGCCGGTGATCACGCGGTCGAGCCGCACGCCGGCGTTGATCGTGCGGGCGTCGTCGGCGCCGCGCAGGCGCAGCGGATCGAACGCGCCGAGCGACGCGAACGGCACACGCACGGTCGTCGCCGGCAGGCCGGCGGCCGGGACGCTGGCCGCCGCCGGCGCGGCCGCGGGCACCGCGATTGGCGCCGCATCGGGCGCCGCCGCGTGAGCGGCCGCGGCCGTCGACGCAGCGGCCGGCACCGCCGGCAGCGGCGCGGCCGACAGCGCGGCCGTATGGAAAGCGCCGGTCATCGCGGCCGCCAGGACGAACAGCGACACGGCCGGCTTCATGCGCGGCCCCGCGTCGTCACGATCGTCCGGTCATCCTGCGCGTCGCAACCGACGCGCGCAAAGCAGCTATGCCCGTGAGTGCACATCCCCTCTGCTTCCCCTCATATCTGGCTTGATTGCATTTATCGGGACGACGCGGCGGATGCTTCAATGACCGGTTCGTCGCGCTGAGGGACGCCTGGCACCGGCGCCCATCATTCGTCACACTATCTCAAAAATAGAACAAAACTTACCGTGATTCGCGACTGAGAGGCGAAAAAATCTCAATTCGGTCGGAAATGCCGAGCAGGAAGGGTGAATGGCAAGAATTGCGCCGTTGCCAGCCGGACGGCTGGAACGGCATACTGCCGGCGCGATACGGCTGGCCGGGCATCGCCTGCATTCCGTGCGGACCGCCCGGAATGCGCTGCCGCAAGCGGCGCGTATGCTACCGCAAGTACGCGCCGCGCGACGTACTTTCTTCACGGAAAACTGACTTGGATCAAATCGCCGACGCCGCCACCCCGTCCGCCGGGACGCTGCTGCGCATCATCGCCGCTCAAGCCGAAATCGCGAAACTCGGCCTCGACCTCGGCAGCGTGATGGCCTACGTGGCCGAGCAGGTGCCGCAGCTCACCGGCGCGAGCGCCGCCGCGGTCGAATTCGCCGAAGGCGACGACATGGTGTACCGCGCCGCGTCGGGCACGGCCGCCGGGATGCTCGGGCTACGGTTGCGGCGCTCGGGCAGCCTGTCGGGCCTGTGCGTGCAGCAGGGCAAGTTGCTGCACTGCGTCGATTCGGAAGCCGACCCGCGCGTCGATCGCGATGCGTGCCGCCGGGTCGGCCTGCGCTCGATGCTCGTGATGCCGCTCACGCACGCCGACACGACGGTCGGCGTGCTGAAGGTGATGTCGCCGGACGTCGACGGCTTTTCGCCGGCCGACGCGGCCACGCTGCGGCTGATGGCCGACCTGATCGCCGCCGCGATGTTCCACGCGGCCCGCAACGAAGCGAACGAACTCTATCTGCGCGCGACGCACGACGCGCTGACGGGCTTGCCGAACCGCGCGCTGTTCTACGACCGCCTGCGCCAGTCGATGCACACGACGCTGCGCGCGAGCGGCCGGCTCGGCATTCTCAACATCGACATGGACGGACTGAAACCGATCAACGACGAATTCGGCCACCGCGCGGGCGACGCCGCGCTGCGCGAGGTCGCCATGCGGATGCAGGCCGCGGTGCGTCGCTCGGATACGGTCGCGCGCGTCGGCGGCGACGAATTCGCGGTGATCCTGCCGAACCTCGGCACCCGCGACGATGCCCATACGCAGAGCATGCGGCTCTCGCGGCAGGTCGGCGAGCCGTTCGAATTCGACGGGCATCCGCTGCGGCTCGGCGTCAGCGTCGGCATCGCGATGCTGCCGGAGGACGGTACCGACATGAATGCGCTGATCGAGCATGCGGACCAGGCGATGTACGAGGCCAAGCGCACGCGGACGCAACGGACGGCCCGCGCATGACGCATCGCATGCATCGCTAGCCGATCGGCGACACCGCGATCGCGATACCGACGACGAGCCACTGCACGACCGCGACGAGCACGGCGGCCCGGCACAGCCCGACCGCGCCGCGCACGCGCGCGTCGAGCGTGCGCCCGGCCTTCGTCGTATCGATCCAGCCCAGATCGGCGAGCGCGCGGTCGAGCGCCTCCAGCCCGGCATCGACCGACCCGTCGCCGTCCACCGCCCGCGCCAGCGCGGCAAACAGCCGCCGATCGATCTCGACGCGCACCGCGTACCACAGCGCCGCGATCCCCGATCCGGTGCTGACGACGGCCAGCAGCACGCGGGCAAGCGTCGCCGGCGGCCAGCCCGCCGCGAGCCATCCGCCCGCGCCGGCCGCGGCCAGCGCGACCGCGATCGCCCACGCACCCGCATCGAGCGCGCCGCGCGCGGCGGCGATCCTGAACGGGCCGGACGGATCGCGCATCACACGCGCCCCGCATCGCGACGGCGATCGATCCACTGCTGCAGCACGGCCACGCCGTCATCCGACCACACCGCGCGCGGCCGGACCGCGCGCACCGAGGCCAGCGCGTCGCGCGCATCCGTCAGCCCGCGCCGCGCCGCGAGCCACGCGGCCGCGCACAGCACGCTGCGTCCGTAGCCGAGCGCGCAGCAGACCAGCACGTCGCGCCCGTCGCCGTGCAGCCGATCGAGCGCCGCGACGGCCTGCGCGAGCTGCGCCGCCGTCGGCGCGACGAGGTCGAACTGAGGCACGCACGCATACGCGAGCGACGCATCGGCCGCCGCCCAGCGCGGCATCTCGGCGGTCAGGTCGACCAGCGCGGTGAAGCCGTGGCGCCGGATCTCGCGCGTCGTCGGCGTCCGGCCGATCGACACGCGCTCGTCGATCCGCACCGGCGCCGGCTGCCGGAACGTCCACAGCCGCGAATTGACGAACGCGCCGGCGATCGTCGGCGCGAGCAGCCAGCCCATGAAGACCGGAAACCGCCCGTCCGCATCCTTCTGGAACGCGCCGGGCGCGCCGCGCCGGTAGGCCCATGCGACACAGGCGAGCGCCAGCGCGGCCCACCCTGCCGCCAGCGCCCAGCCCGGCGCGCGCGCCACGCACGCCAGCGCCGCGAGCGCGACCAGCGCGGCGCCTAACGCATAGCGGCGCGCGAGCGCGCGACCGGCGGCGGACGGCGACGCATCGGCGCCCGGCAAGCGGCCTGCGGCATCGCGCAGCGGAAACAGGAACAGCGCGAGACAGCCGACGGCCGCCCCGGTCGGCACGTCGATCGCATGATGCTGATAAGTCGTCAGCACCGACACGCCGATCGCCGCGAACCACAGATGCAGCACGACGCGCGCGAACGTGCCGCGCAGGTGCTTCGCATAGACGGCCCACAGCACGACGAGCAACCCGATATGCAGCGACGGCGCCTGGTTGAACGGCTTGTCGAAGCCCATCAGCAGCGTGAACAGCGCGCCGGCCACGCCGCCCGCGTCGGGCCGCTCGAAGCCGAAGCGCAGCGGCCACGCGACGAAGCACGCGACCGACACCAGTTGCACGGTCAGCAGCCGCTTCACGTGATCGAGCAGATCGTCGCGGCGCGTCCAGAAGAAGAACGACAGCGCATACAGCAGGTCGATCGACCAGTAAGGCACGATCGTCCACGGCACGAACGGGATCGCATGCTCCCAGCCGAACGCGAACGTCGGCACCGCGGCGCGGCGCGCGGCGAGCCAGTTCGCGAAGCCGTACGTCGAGAAGAACACGGCGCCCATCGCCGCGAGCCAGCACAAGCGCAGCGCGAACGACGCGGCGCGCGCGCCGGCTGCCGGCTCGGCCAGACCGCCGCTCGCGTCCGCATCCACACCCGCGCCGCCGCCGAGCGCGCTCATGACGCGTCGACCCGCTGCGCAAGGCTGACCGTGAAGATGCCCATCTCGTCGATGCGCTGGTCGAGCTTGCGGAAACCCGCCCGCGCAACGAGCTCGTCCATTTCGGCTTGCGAACGACGGCGCATCACCCAGGTCGACTCGCCGCGGTGATTGTTCAGCGCGCGCGCGATGAATTCGAGCTGCGGATGCCACGGCTGCCCCGTATAGACGAGATAGCCGCCCGGCGGCACGGCCTGCGCGAGCCCGCGCAGCGAGCGCTCGATCAGCGCGTTCTCGCCGAACAGCTCGTACAGGCCCGACACGATCGCCAGCGTCGGCCGCGGCTCGAGCGTCGCGAGCGACGCCTCGTCGAACGCATCGCCGCGCTCGAAGCGCGCGATCGGCTCGAGGCCGCGCTGCGCGATCAGCACGCGGCCGGCCTCGACGTTCGGCGGGCTGTAGTCGCGCAGCGTGATGTCGTCGGGCGCCGCGCCGTCGCGCTCGGCGGCCATCGCGATCGCGTCGAGCACGTAGCGCCCGTGGCCGGCCGCGATGTCGACGATCCGCACCGGCGTGCCGTTCCCGCGCAGGCGGCCGATCGCCGTGCCGATCAGTTCCTGCAGATGCACCTTGCGCTGGCGGATGCCGACCCAGCCCGGCGAATCGAGATACGTGCGGTCGATCAGCGCGCCGATGCCGAACCGCCCCTGCGCGCGATTGCGGTACACGTAGTCGAGCGTCGAGCCCGAATCGAAGCCGAGCCGCAACCCGAGCGCGATGCCGTCGGACAGCGCGCCGCCGGCTTTCAGGCCGGCGCGCGTGAGCGCCCAGTACGCCCGCGCGAACACGTTGGCCGGCGGCCGGCCGAGCGCCGCGTATTCGTCGTGGAACGCGCCGCGGCGGTCGGCATCGGCGAGCGACACGCGCGGGCTCGGCGCATCGAACTCGCGCAGCACGAACGCACGCAGCGGCGCGAGCGCCTGCGCGCGGTCGCGCTCGCCGAGCGTGTCGTGGTAGAAGCCCGGCAGCACGATGCGCTCCTTGCGCGCCGAGCCGAGCCGCTCGAAGAAACGGTCCTGCGGGCCGCGATGCACGACCCAGTCGGCGCCCGAGATCAGCAACTGGGTCGGCACGGTGATCGCGGCCGCGTCGGCGACGATCCGCTGCGCGGTATCGTGCAGGTCGAGCAGCATGTTGACCGCGATCGGCCGCGTGATCAGCGGATCGGACGCGTAGCTCGCGATCCGCTCGGGGTCGTGCGTGAGGAATGTCGGCTTCACGTAGCTGTTCACGTAGAACAGCCCGCGCAGCTTGTGCATCAGCCTCAGCCCTGGCCGCGCGAACGGTACGTAGAGCTTGATGTGGAAGGCCGGCGACGCGACGACGAGCGCGCGGATCGGCGGCGCGTAATCGTGCGCCCAGGTCGCCGCGAGCACCGCGCCGACGCTCTGGCCAATCACCGCGACATCCTCGATCGCGATGCCGTGCGTGTCGCGGATATGCTCGACGAAGGTCTGCAGGTCGCGCACCGACGCGGCCGCGCTCGGGCTGTAGCCGCGCGCGCCCGGCGAGCGGCCGTGGCCGCGTGCGTCCCACGCAAAAAACGCGAAATCCGGCAGGTCGAGCTCGTCGACGAGGTGCGCGACGCGCGCCGAGTGTTCGTGGCCGCGATGCAGCAGCACGATCGCGCCGCGGCAGCGCGGGCCCGTCGCGGGCCAGTGGCGATAGAACAGCGTTGCGCCGTCGTGCGTGATGAAGTCGGCCTCACGGGCCGTGCGTGCGTTCATGCGATCTCTCTCGTTTCGTTATTCGAATCATGTGGCGCCGCCCTCCGGCGCGGCCCGTCAGCGGCCCGCTTCGGCGACGCCGGCCTGCACGCGCCGCACCGCCGTCACGATCGACAGCACGATCAACAGCCGCCACAGCCACGCGGCGACACCGCCGACCGGGAAGCCGAGGCCGATCCACAGCGCGAACGCGCCGAGGGCCAGCGCCCGGTCGCTCTTGCCGAACGGGCCGTCGTAGCGGCGCGTCGCGCCGACGAGCGGGCCGATCAGCCCCGCGCATTCGACGATCACCGCCGTCAGCGCGAACAGCCAGACGTCCGCCGGCGCGAACGCGGGAATCGCGAGGAACGGCAGCACGAGCGCGACGTCGGACACGATGTCGCCCAGCTCGTTCAGGTACGCGCCGAGCGTGCTCTTCTGCCCGTGCTCGCGCGCGAGCATCCCGTCGATCGCGTTGAGCGCCATCCGCGCGAACAGCCACAGCGGAATCAGCAGGAACAGCGCGCGGGCGAATACGCCGAGCCCGGCGAGCGCGCCGACGACGATCGAGCCGCCGGCCGCGAACAGCGTGACCTGGTTGGCCGTGACGCCGCGTTCGGCCAGCGAATTCGCGAACGGGCGCAGACGGTTCTGGAATTTGGGTTTGAGTGCGTAGAGGCTCATCGTTTCGTATTCGTATTATTCGCGCGGCACGGTTGGATGCGTTTCCCGCCGCCATGCCCCGGGCGGCGAAACGGCCGTCGTCGGCCTGGATTGAACGGCCCCCATCGTCGCCGAGCCGCCCCGATGCGTCAAGCAGGCGGCCCGGCCGGCCCGCGTGGCGCCAATCTGGCGTTTTTCGGCGAAACTCGCGATAATCCGCTGGCCCGATCGCCGCGAGATCCATTCGAACTGCAGACGGGCACTCGTGCAACAGCCGATTATCACGCCGCCGACCGGCGCATTCGCCGCGACGCAACCGCGTGCGACGGCGAATCGTCCGATTATCGCGGACCTGCGACAGGCAGCCACGAACTTTGAAAAAATTTAAACAAGAGCCGTCCGGCGCGCATCCTGCCGCGCCGGCATTCCGGGGTTCCGTCCGCCGCGCGTGCGCGGCGGGCCGGGCATGCACGCAGGAGGCCGCGCGCCGATGAACATCTTTAACGTCTGGCAGCGCGACTTCCTGCTGTCCATCGTGCGGCTCGTCGCCGGCGCGTATCCGGTCTGGCATCAGGCGCCGCCGTCCCCGACGCAGAAGATCTATTTCTCGAACCACACGAGCCACATCGACACGCTCGCGATCCTCGCCGCGCTGCCGCGCGACGTGCGCGCGGTCGTGCGGCCGGTCGCCGCGCGCGACTACTGGGACAGCAGCGACCTGAAGCGCCACATCGCGCAGAAGCTGCTGAACGTCGTGCTGATCGACCGTCATCGCGAATCGGGCGGCGATCCGCTCGACCCGGTGCGCGATGCGCTGCGGCAGGGTCATTCGATCATCATCTTCCCGGAAGGCACGCGCGGCGCCGACGTGCTGCCGCAGCCGTTCAAGAGCGGGCTGTTCCATCTCGCGACCGAGTTCCCGGACGTCGCGCTCGCGCCCGTCTATCTCGAGAACCTGCAGCGCATCATGCCGAAGGGCGCGATCTGGCCCGTGCCGCTGATCTGCAAGGTGCATTTCGGCGCGAACGAAGCGCTCGGCGCCCAGGAAGACAAGCCGACATTCCTCGCCCGCATGCGCGACGCGGTCATCGCGCTCGCGCCGCCGCAGCGGCCGGCCGGCTGAACGCGGCGCGCCCCTTCTCCCTTTTCCGGATACCAACCATGCGAACCCTCTTCTGGGAACTGGTCGCGGGCGTCACGGGCGTGCTCGTCGTCGCGACCGTGATCGGCGCGATCCTCGGCGCGCGCAGCGGCGGCACGAGCGCGACCATCGTCAACCTGAACCAGCGCATCCGCGCATGGTGGGCGATGATCGCGATCATGGCCGTCGCGATCGGCCTCGGCAACAACGTCACGTACCTGGTATTCGCGCTGCTGTCGTACCTGACGCTGCGCGAGTTCATCACGCTCACCCCGACCACCGCGAGCGACCATACGACGCTCTTCATCGCGTTCTTCGTCGCGATCCCCGTGCAGTACCTGCTGCTCGGCATCAACTGGTACGGGATGTACTCGATCTTCGTGCCCGTGCACCTGTTCTTCGCGATGTCGCTCGTGTCGGCGCTCACGCAGGACACGCGCGAATTCCTGAGCCGCAACGCGAAGATCAACTGGGCGCTGATGGTGTGCGTGTACGGGCTGAGCCATGCGCCGGCCGTGCTGATCCTCGACATTCCGCGCTACGCGGGGCAGAACGCGCTGCTGCTGTTCTTCTTCCTGTTCGTCGTGCAGATCAGCGACGTGCTGCAATACGTCGTCGGCAAGCTGTTCGGACGCCGCAAGATCGCGCCGCAGCTGTCGCCGTCGAAGACGATCGAGGGGTTCATCGGCGGCGGCCTGCTCGCCACGCTGTGCGGCGCATCGCTGTATCGCGTGACGCCGTTCAGCTTCGGCGCGGCGTTCGGGATCTCGCTCGCGATCGTGATCGCGGGCTTCGTCGGCGGCCTCGTGCTGTCGGCCGTCAAGCGCTCGCTCGGCACGAAGGACTGGGGCTCGATGATCGCCGGCCACGGCGGGATGCTCGATCGCGTCGATTCGATCTGCTTCGCCGCGCCGGTGTTCTTCCACCTGGTGCGCTACCTGTACGTGTGATGCGCGGGCGGCGCCATGCCGCCCGTTCCCGCGCGGCGGATCAGTATCCGTCGCGCAGCGCCTTCGGCACGACGTAGCGGCCACGCGCGGCGTCGAACTTCACCGTGTAGCGTGCGTGGATCGCCTTGTCGCCGCGCGTGCCCGTTTCCGTGACCGTCAGCGGGTAGACGTCGCCCGAGCCGGTCGTGTCCGGCGCGATCTCGAAGCGGCGTTCCTCGCAACGCGCGCGAGCATGCGCGCATTCCGTCGACTCGGCATTGTCGAGCGCCTCGTCGATGCGCGCCGCCGCATGCACCAGCGCGTTGCCGTACGGCAGCCAGATCGAACGAAAGCGTTGCGTGTAGCCCTGCCGCGTATCGCTTTCGCCGATCACGAACCCGAACAGGTGCGGCCCAAGCCGCTCGATGCGCACCGTGCCCGGTTCGCCGCGCTCGCCCGATGCGATCTCCGTTTTCTTCGCGACCGGCTCGAGCGTCCTGCCGTCCGGCGAAGGCTTCAGCACGTACAGGTCGATCGCGCCCGGCGTCGCATCCGAATCCATGCCCGGCATCCCGTTCTGCACCGCCGCGTCGGTCTCGCCGCACATCGCGAGCAGCATGCGCGGGCCGTCCGCGGTCGCCACGCGCAGCACGCCGCACGGCGAATGGATGAAATCGCCCTCTTCCGCCTGCCAGCCCTTGCGGTCCGCACGCCAGTCGCCGTACGTGTCGTGGATGAAGGTTTTCAGTTGACGGTCGGGTTGGGCCGGCTCGGCGGCATGAACGGGCGACAGCGCGGCGAGCGCCGTGAACGCGCCAAGGGTGACGAGCGGCTTCAGACGTCGGTTCCGGTTCTGGACAGTCATGACGAGGTTCGGTCGGATGGATGTGTGGCGGATTGTTGCAGACTCGACGGATCAAGGTTGCCGCGGCGATACCGGTGGCGCCGCGGCGGCCTGATGCGGGACCATGACGCGCGCCGCGCCCTTCGCGCCGGCCGGCGTCGCGATCTCGTTCTTCATTCCAGGCATCCGTTCGATGCGCGCGGGAATCGGCCCGCGAGGCCCTAGCGTACACGCACGCGCGACGAACCATCCACCGACACCGCCCGTGACACTGAAGCTCGACATCGTCCAGCTCGACGGCCGCGACGGCGACACGCACGACAACCTGCAGCGCGCGATCCACGACCATCGTCGGGATCAGCGCGTGCACGTCGCCGGCGCGCGCATCGAGCGCGCGGACGGGCGTCGCGAACTGCCGATCCCGTGAGTCCGAATGTGAGCGTGAGCGCGCGCCCGGTTGGCCGCGCACACGGTCGCGCCGTCACGCCGGCTCGGGCACCTCGATCGCCAGCAGCGCCGAACTGACCGACTTGCCGTGCGCGTCGAGCGCGAGCGAGCGCGTCACCCCGCCGCCGAGCGCATCGCGCAGCACGAAGTTGAACGCGCCGAGCGCCGGCAACTCGTAGCGCACGACGTCGCCGTGCACGATGCCCGCGAGCCATCTCTTCACCGCTTGCGCATCCAGATGCGTGCGCAGATGGTCGTAATGACGCGGATCGCGGCAGATGACCGACACGTTCAGCGTATTGCCCTTGTCACCGGTGCGCGCATGCGCGAGTTCACGCAGTTGCATCAGGCCTCCACGAATGAAAACGACGGCGTCACGGCCGCGCGCGGCAGCAGCACCGACTGCACCGCGATCACCTCGCGCGTCGACTTGAACGCGCCGCCGCCGCCGGCCGGCCCGTTCGTATAGAGCGTCTCGACTTCGTTGCCGATCCGCGCGGCTTCGGCGGCGTTCGCCGCGCGGCCGGCCACCCGCACGCGCACCTCGGCCGGCTCGCCGCGCACGGCCGGCGTCGCGTCGCCATACAGCGCGTCGACGCCGATCACGTCGAAGCGCAGCTCGCTCGCCGCGATGCCGGTCAGCGCGAGCCGCTCGCGCACGATGTCGAGCGCGAGACGCGCACGCGCGAGCGCGCCCGGTCCGCCGTACGAGATCTGGCCTTCGCCGATCCAGCCGTCGACATACGCGACCGATACCTTCAGCGTATCGGGCCGCGCGGTGCCGCGCCCGCCCGTCACGCGCACGCGATCGGCCGCTTCCTCGGCGACCGCCACGCGCGTGAAATCCGCCACGACGTCCGGCTGCAGATACCGCGCCGGGTCGTGAATCTCGTAGAGCAGCTGTTCCTTGCAGCTCGCCGCGCTCACGCGGCCGCCCGCGTGCGGCACCTTCGTGATCACGACCGTGCCGTCGGCCGCGACCTCGCCGATCGGGAAGCCGAGCCGCGCCAGATTCGGCACGTCCTTGTAGCCGGGATCGGCGAAATAGCCGCCCGTCACCTGCCCCGCGCATTCGAGCAGATGGCCGACGACGGTCGCCGCCCCCAGCGCGTCCCAGTCGTCCATCCGCCAGCCGAACGCATGGATCAGCGGCGCGGCGAACAGCGACGGATCGGCGACGCGCCCGGTCATCACGACGTCCGCGCCGGCCGCGAGCGCGTCGACGATCGGCGCGGCGCCGAGATACGCGTTCGCGGACACGATGCGGTCGCGATACGCGGCGACGTCGTCGCCCGATTCCTCGAAGCGGAACGCGCCGCGCAGCACGACGTCGAGCACGTCGTCGCCTTCGACCGCCGCGACTTTCAGCCCCGCGATGCCGAGCGACTGCGCGATCTGCGCGGTACGCCGCGCGGCCGCGCGCGGGTTCGCCGCGCCCATGTTCGACACGATGCGCACGCGCTTCGCCGCCGCAATCGGCAGCACCGCGTGCATCCGCGCGTCGAGCAGCGGATCGTAGCCGAGCGCCGGATCCTTGCGGCGCGCCTGCTGCGCAATCGCGATCGTGCGCTCGGCCAGGCATTCGAAGACCAGATAGTCGAGCCGCCCGTGTTCGGCCAGCTCGACCGCGGGCTCGATCCGGTCGCCCGAGTAGCCGGCGCCCGCGCCGATGCGCACGCGCCGTTCGTGTGATGGCTTTGCTGTCATGTCCGTACCGTCGTCCGGCGAGCGCATCGCCGGCAAATATCAAAAAACGCCGAGCACGACGCACGCGATCGTCATCACGATCGACGCGCCGAACAGCAGCGGAAACGTGAATTTCTGATGCTCGGCCAGCTCGATTCCGCACAGCCCGACGACGAGAAACGTCGCTGGCGTGAGCGGGCTGACCGGAAAGCCCGTCGTCATCTGGCCGAGCAGCGCCGCCTGTCCGACCTGCACCGCCGGCACGCCGAGCTGGCCGGCCACTTCCGCGATCACGGGCAGCACGCCGAAGTAGAACGAATCGGGATCGAACAGCATGCTGAGCGGCATCGACGCGAGGCCGAGCGCGACCGGGATATGGCCTGCCATCGACGGCGGCACGAAGCCGACCGCCGCCTGCGCCATCGCCTTCAGCATCCCGCTGCCCTGCATGATCCCCGTGAACACGCCGGCCGCGAGCAGGATGCCGGCCATCATCAGCGCGGCGCGCGCATGCGCGTCGATGCGCTTGCGTTGCATGTCGACGTCCGGGTAGTTCACCATCAGCGCGATGCACAGCCCGACCATGAACATGATCGCGGGCGGGATCTTCTCGCCCATCACGACCATCGTGCCGAGCACGACGAGCGTCAGCACGAGGTTGAACCAGAACAGGTGCGGCCGGCGCAGCGCCTGCTCGTCGGGCGTCAGTTCGCGCCGGGGCAGCGGGATCGACGCATCGTCGCGCGACAGGCCGAGCCGCTTCTCCTCGCGCCGCCCGAGCCAGTACGCGACGCCGAACACGAACACGAGCCCGATCGCCTGCACCGGAATCAGCGGATTGAACAGCGCCGACACCGGCAGGTGCAGCGACGCCGACGCGCGGATCATCGGCCCCGTCCACGGCAGGAAGTTGATGCCCGCGGCCATCGACACCGCGGCGGCCAGCACGCGCCGGTCCATCTTCAGCCGGTCGTACAGCGGCAGCACGGCCGGAATCGTCACGAGGAAGCAGACGGCGCCCGAGCCGTCGAGGTGGATCAGCAGCGCGAGCAGCGTCGTACCCATCACGATGCGTGTCGGCCGCGTGCCGACCGCGCGCAGGATCCGGTCGATGATCGGGTCGAGCGTGCCGGCGTCGGTGATCGTCCCGAAATAGAGGATCGCGAACACGAACATCCCGACGACGGGCGCGAGCCCCTTCAGCCCGTCGATGACGAACTTGCTGGTGTGCAGCCCGAAGCCGCCGATCAGCGACGCGGCGATCGGCACGATGATCAGCGCGACGAGCGGCGACATCCGCTTCGACAGAATGGCGGCCAGCAGCACGACGATCGTGCCCAGCCCGAGTAACGGCAGCATCCGTGTCTCCTACCTTGTCTTTTGTTGGAGACGAGCGTAAGGTCGGCGCAGCGATAGCACAATTGAAATGATTTGATCGCAGCAATCACGAACCGTTATGGATCTGAATCTTCGCGACATTCGCGCGTTCGTCACCGTCGCGCACGCCGGCAACTTCACGCGCGCGGCCGCACGGCTGCACCTGTCGCAGCCGGCGCTGACCGTGCAGATCCGCCGGCTCGAGGACATCGTCGGCGCGCGCCTGTTCGACCGCAACAGCCGCAGCGTCGCGCTCACGCAGACCGGGCGCGAACTGCTGCCGCTGTTGCAGCGCTCGCTCGACGACATGGAGCGCGTGCTGCGCGATGCGCGTGCGCTCGGCGAAGGCGCGAGCGGCACGGTGCGGCTCGCGTGCCTGCCGACCTTCGCGTCGAGTGTGCTGCCGGAGCTGATCCAGTCGTTCCGGCGCGACGTGCCGCGCGCGGGCTTCGAGATCCGCGACGGCGTCGCGAGCCTCGTCACCGCGCTGGTGCGCAACGAGGATGCCGATCTCGGGCTGACCGGCGGCGATACGTTCGATGCGTCGCTGGAGGTGCTGTATGCGGGCGCCGACCGGCTCGTCGCCGTGTGCCCGCAGGATCATCCGCTCGCGCGCAAGCGCCGCGTCACCACCGCCGACGTCGCCGGCGTGCCGCTCGTGCTCACCGCGCAGGGCACGAGCGTGCGCAGCGTCGTCGATGCCGCGCTGGACGCGGCCGGCTGCACGCCCGACATCGCGTGCGAGCCGACCTACATGATGACGGCCGTCGCGATGGTGCGCGGCGGCCTCGGCGTGACGATCCTGCCCGCGACCGCCCGCGAGGTGCGCGCCGAGCCCGAACTGGTCGCGAAGCCGATCGACGATCCCGCGTTCGTGCGGCCGATCGCGCTCGTCGCGAAGCGCGGGCGCACGCTGCCGCGCGTCGCGCAGGCGTTCGTCGACCTCATGCTGGCGGAATTGAAAAAGCGCGCATGAAGCGCGCCCGATTCGGGAAAGGGCGTGCGGCGCTTACTGCGCGTCCGGATCGACGTGCAGCGATTCGCCGATCGCGTAGAAATTGCCGCCCGCGATGTAGTGCAGGCTGCGCAACGCGGGATCGGCCGATTCGAAATACCAGTGGCCGTCGCGAAACACGCGCGTGTCCGACCATGCGCCGATCACCTCGCCGATGAACAGGTCGTAGGTCTGCTGGTTGTGCGGTTCCGGAATCAGCCGGCACGCGAGCCAGCCCGAGCAGCCGGCGACGAACGGCAAGTCGTGACCGTCGACGTCGAACAGCGTGACGCCCGCTTCGCGCAGCTTGTCGGGCCGCTGCGCGAGGCTGTGGCTGCCGACCGCATGCGTGAGCTGCAATTGCGCGGCCGTCGGCACCTGGATCACGAACGTGCCGCTGCGCTCGACGAGCTCGCGCGTCTTCGCGGATTTGTCGAGCACGACCGTCAGCTTCGGCGGCAGGAAATCGAGCGCGCACGCCCACGCGGCGGCCATCACGTTGTCGACGCCGTCGTGGCGGGCCGACACGAGCACGGTCGGGCCGTGATTGAGCAGACGGTAGGCCTTGTTCAGCGCCACCGGCGCGATGTGACTGTCCATACGGGTTCCTTGGAGAACGGCGCGCACGGACGGATGCCGTGCGGCGCGGCGCCGGCCGTCGCACCTGCGCGCGGCCGGGCTGAAGGCCGCATTCTCGCACCCAACGTCAATCGGCGCTGGCGCCCCGGCCGGTCACTTCGCGAACAGCTGGCCGATGTCGCGGAACGCCTTGAATTCGAGCGCATTGCCGCACGGATCGAACAGGAACATCGTCGCCTGTTCGCCGACCTGCCCCTGGAACCGCACGTACGGCTCGATCACGAAAGTCACGCCGAACCCGCGCAGCCGCTCGGCCAGCGCTTCCCAGCTCGCCCAGTCGAGCACGATCCCGAAATGCGGCACCGGTACGTCGTGACCGTCGACCGCATTCGTATGCGCGCCTTCCTGCGACGCGGTTTTCGGATGCTCGTGGATCACGAGCTGATGCCCGTAAAAGTTGAAGTCGACCCACTGCGCACTCGAACGCCCCTCTTCCAGCCCGAACACGCGGCCGTAGAAATCGCGCGCGGCCGGCAGGTCGTAGACGGGAATCGCCAGGTGAAACGGGGAAAGACTCATGATGGATGATGGCCTCGTGAAGAAACGCTCGCGTGGCGCGAGGACGGCACCATGGTAGACAACGCCGAGCAAAAATTAAATCAATATAAAATTGGCTGATTCACAAACGGAATTGATGAATGATCCGCGAACTGAAAACCCTCGTCGCCGTCGCCCGCGAAGGCACCTTTGCCGCGGCCGGCAACCGTATCGGGCTCACGCAGGCGGCCGTCAGCGCACAGATGCAGCGCCTCGAAGCCGAGCTCGGCTTCGCGCTGTTCGACCGGCAAGGGCGATCGGCGCGGCTCAACGAGCGGGGCCATCACGTGCTCGACCAGGCGCAGGCGCTGATCGGCCTGTACGAGAACCTGAGCTCGGCCGCGCCGGGCTCGCCCGCCGCCGTGCGCGTGACGATCGGCGCGATCGCATCGGTGCAGAGCGCGCTGCTGCCGGCCGCGCTGGCCGATTTCCATCGCCGCCATCCCGGGTGCCGCACGCGCGTGATACCCGGGCTGTCGATCGAGCTGGTCAACCGCGTCGACGCGGGCGAAATCGACATGGCCGCGATCATCCGGCCGCCTTTTGCGCTGCAGAGCGACCTGCACTGGACCACGCTCGCACAGGAACCGTTCCGGCTGATCGTGCCGCGCGGCGTGAAGGGCAAGGACTGGGCCGCGCTGCTCGCGAACGAACCGTTCGTGCGCTACGACCGCGCGTCGTTCGGCGGCCGCCAGGTCGACCGCTTTCTGCGCAAGATGCACATCGCGGTGCGCGACACCTGCGAACTCGACGAGCTCGACGCGATCGTCAAGCTGGTCGAGAACGGCGTCGGCGTCGCGATCGTGCCGCAGACCGCCGTGTATCGCCGCTGGCCGGCCGGCGTGCGCGCGATCGACCTCGGGCATCACACGTTTCATCGCGACATCGGGCTCGTGCATCGTGCGCGGCGCACGATGTCGGAGCCCGCGCAAGCGCTGGCGCAACTGATCGAGGCGGCGTCGCGGCGGCGCGCGGGCGCGAGCGTTTCGTAGTCCATCGTCACGCCTTTCTCGTACGCGAAGATCGCGGCGTTGTCGGGTTGACCGTACACGGTCGCGATCGTGATCGCGCCGAGCCCCGGCTTGCCACGGCTCATCGGCGCCTGCTTGCCGTACGCGTTCGTCGTGCCGGCCGGCAGCCCGGCCGCGATCGGATGCGGCGCGTTGACGAGCCAAGGCGAGTTCGCGGCCCGAGTTTCAACGTGCGGCGGCTACGACGCACCGACAGGCCGTCACCGCTCACGCGCGACGCACATTTATCACATTCATTTCAGCGCAGCCGATTCAATTCGTTAAATAACGATTTGACGGATCGAAAACAATATCGAGATCGCGGTAGTTCACCCGCAAATCACGCCGAATTATCACGACACGCGCAAAACACAATGAAAAACCGGTGGAATGGCAGCCCATTGATACGCGCTTATCAATAATCCTGATCCCTCAACGGTGAATTCCGGGAAACATCGCTGTCTACATCAGGCCACAACGAAGAATTCCACTTTTGCCGTTCAGTGCGGCTCTGTAGTCTCCTGCTCTTCCGGATCACGAACCCACACCTATGCGCAAAGGAGATGAATTGACGTCCTCCTACGCCAGCCTAAAGGCGGAGGATTCCCACACCTGGCGATGCACGTCCGCATCGGAGAATGTTCAGCGCAGCGTTGATATCTCGATCATGCTCGACACCACAGTCACTGCAGGCCCATTCTCTTATTCGCAGCCCTGCGATACCTTTCGGCCGCGTCGTGCTGGCTTGCGACCCGCACGACGAACAGGACTGGGTAGAACCGCTTTCGTCGACTTCCTCGAACGTGGCTCCGTGCGCGATCGCTTTGTAGCGGAGCTTGTTCCGGAAGGACGACCAGGATGCGTCGTAGACGCTTTTCGCCATCCTGGTTCTGGCGAGTTTGACAGCCGACACGTTGCCAACCGCGATGTAATCGAAGCGCTGCACCAGATCGAGCGCGAGCTTGTGCTGGAAGTCGGCGCGGGCATTCGCCGCCTTCGCGTGCAGCTTCGCGATATGCCGCCTGTGCTTTCGCGCCCGCTGCGCTTTCGCCAGCTTTTCCGCCGCGCGTCGGCCGAACCGGTCATTCGGCAGTTTTTCTCCGGTCGAAAGTGTGGCGAAGTCTTTCAGGCCGAGATCGATACCCACACCGGAACGAATCGGGCGGGCCTGCACGTCGGGCATCTCGATCACGATGTTGAGAAACCAGTTGCCGCGTGCATCCTGCGCAAAGTTGGTCCCGTCCTTGATCTTGCCTTCGGGAAGCGGTCGACTGTTGAACACGCGAAACGTGTTGCCGGCAAAGCGGAACGCTTCGCCCTCGCGCTTCAGGTCTCGGCCCTTCAGCGGCACCCAGCCGAGCGACTTCCTGCCGCGATAGCGCAGGTACGGCCGACGGTGCTGGCTGCGCGACTTCGCATATTGCTCGCATGTTGCGTTGACCGTGCCGGAGTGAATACCGAGTTCCTTGCTGCTGCCGGTCGTGAGCACATTCAAGTCGAATCCTGTAGGCCACTTCTTGCCCCAGTTGAGCGCGTGCTTCTGCGTGTCGTTGCAGAAGTTCCAGACGTAGTTCACCGCACGGCTCTGCTTGTTGAGCAGTCCGTTGAGCGATTTCACCCGGTAGCGATAGACAAGGATCATGCCGGCCATTTTAACGGGGGAATGCCGCTGTCAAACAACGGCGCTCCTTTCCTCCCGGTCCTGAAGGACGGGGTTTCTCGGAGCAACTGATGAAACGCACGGCCCTCTCAATGTTCGCCCTCTCAATGTTCGCCCTCGCGTCGTTCGCGGCGACGTCCGTCGCGCATGCGCAGTCGAGCGTCACGCTGTATGGCGTGATCGACACGTCGATCACCTATGTGAACCACGCCCAAGGCAAGGACAACGCGTGGATGCTCGGCAACAGCAGCGCGGGCAATCTCGCCGGCAGCCGCTGGGGCGTGAAAGGCACCGAGGATCTCGGCGGCGGGCTCAAGGCGCTGTTCCAGTTGGAGAACGGCTTCGACCCGAGCAACGGCCGGCAAGGCCAGGGCGGCCGCCTGTTCGGCCGTCAGGCCTTCGTCGGCCTGACGAGCGACCGCTACGGCACGCTCACGTTCGGCCGCCAGTACGACCCGCTCGTCGACCTCGTGCAGGGCATCACCGCCGACAACTATCTGGGCAGCGCGTTCGCGACGCCGGGCGACGTCGACAACTACGACAACAGCTTCCGCGTCGACAACGCGGTCAAGTACACGTCGGCCGTCTATGCGGGCCTGCAGTTCGCCGCGATGTATTCGTTCGGCGGCATCGCCGGCAGCACCGGCGCCGCGCAGTCTTACTCGGCCGCCGTGTCGTACAACAACGGGCCGTTCAGCGTCGCGGGCGGCTACTTCCACGCGACCAACAGCCCCGCGTCGAACGGCGTGCGCAACGGCTGGACCAGCTCGTCGGACGGCACGTTCGACGGCCCGATCAACAGCGGCTATGCGAGCGCGCACGCGTTCGGCATCGCACGCATCGCGGGCCAGTACGTCGCCGGCCCGTTCACGTTCGGCGTCGGCTACAGCAACGCGCAGTACCGCCGCGACGCAAGCTCCGTGTTCGGTTCGAACGAGCACTACAACACGGGGCAAGGCTTCGTGAACTACCAGGCGACGAACGCGCTGCTCGTCGGCGTCGGCTACAGCTACACGCGCTCGGGCGGCGACACGTCTGCGACCTATCACCAGGTATCGGCCGGCGCCGACTACAACCTGTCCAAGCGCACCGACGTCTACCTGACCGCCGCGTACCAGCACGCGAGCGGCCAGACCGGCGACGGCAACGGCGGCTCGATGGCCGCGCAGGCGTCGATCGGTTCGTACGGTTACGCGGGCACGAGTTCGCAGACGATGGTCAACCTCGGGCTGCGCCACCGTTTCTGACGGCGATACCGGCGGATGGCTTGCCGCGCGCCGCGCGGCAGGCCGAATTCGCATTGCGCAGACGGCGGCTTCGCCACCGATTTTTTATCGTTTTCTTTCGCCCCGCCAATCGCTGCCGGGGAATTTTCCCTTTCGCTCCGCTTATCGCCAGCTTCGCCGCTCGAGTGACGTAATACGTCAGCTTTCGGGTCGTCGCCATTGCACCTGCATTCGCACCAATCTCGGCCATTTTTACCGATCCCGTAGCACGTGGGGCCGTGATCCGGCGCAATAAAAGTGCGCGGCGCACGCACGGGCAAATGCAAAGGAAAGTTTGACGCGAGCCATTTGCCCGCCTGCTATGGCACACTTCGCGTCTGCGTAATTTCCTTGCACCGGGCGGTCGGATTCCGCCCCATCCTGCCATGTCGCGTCATACCACTCGCCCGCTCAGCCGCCACACGCTGACCCTCGCCTCGACGATCGCGCTCTCGTGCGCGCTCTCCGGCGTCGCACGGGCCGATTGCCTGGACGACGCGGCCGCGTTCCAGCACGTGAGCGTCGCGCTGATGCGCGGCATCGCGCAGGTCGAGTCGGGGATGAATCCGAACGCGGTGAACACGAATACCAACGGCACGGTCGACATCGGGCTGATGCAGATCAACAGCACGTGGCTGCCGACGCTCGCGCGCGAAGGGATCACGCGGGAAAGCCTGTTCGATGCCTGCACGAACGCGTATGTCGGCGCGTGGATTCTGTCGCAGAACATCCGCCAACTCGGCCCCAACTGGAACGCGATCGGCGCGTACAACTCCGCATCGCCCGACAAGCGCCTCGCGTATGCGCGCAAGGTCTATGATGCAATCCGGACCATGCCGGATTCGCCGGATACTCCCATGCCCATCCTTCCACCGTCCTTTACGCCGCCGCAACAGGCACAGACGTACAACCCGTTCGCGAGCCTGAGCGTGTCGGCGCCGCCCGTCGCGCGCGCCCGCACGATCTCGCCTGGCTCGCCGCCTGCGGCGCCGCAGGGCGGCCCCGCCGGCCCGGCCGGCACGTACAACTTCGGCTGGACGGTCACCGGCGCCGACCAGGCCAAGCCGACCCAGGTGTTCGACGACGGCGCGCGGGTCTACGTGCAGTTCAGCGACATGAAGCACGTGCCGGCGATCTTCACCGAGACGTCGGCCGGGCGCGTGCTGATGTCGTGGGAGCTGCAGTTTCCGTATGCCGTCGTGACGCGTCCCGCGCAAACGTTGATCTTCCAGCTCGGACCGTTCGAAGCGCGGGCGCAGCGCAGTGCGGCGGCCGCGGGCATGACCGCGCAGGCGGGGACGGCGACGGCCGGGGCATCGGCCTCGGCATCGAAGAAGTCGGCCGGAACCGCAATGAACGCGGCGACGAACACGGCGGCCAATACGCCAGCGAAACGCACCGCGTCGGCCGATGCGTTGTGGTACGTGAATACGCCATCGACGTCGGGCACGGCGACGGCCTCGCCTTCGACCGCGAATATTCCCGCCACGCTGCCGACGGCCATCACGTCGAACACGCCGCCGCCCGCGCCGGCTCAGGCACCGGCCGCTCAGCCGTCGCGCGCCAGCGCGGACGCGCTGTGGTACATCTCGAAGTGACGCACGTCCGAACGCATGCGCATCGCGGCGATTATTTCCGTGCGGTCGTGGGCAGTTCGCGCGCGGCCGTGCCGCGCTTCGTGAAATACGCGCGCAGATAGCGCGACGTCGACGACGCCGGTGGCGGAATCGTCACACCGCCGTCACCCGCGCCGCACCCAGATCACTTTCCCGTCGCGAATGCCGAGATTGCGGCGCTCCTCCCGGTAATCCATCGTGCCCGGCAACGACTTGCCGTCGCGCTCGAGCACGCGCCACAGGCAGCCGTCGAGCAGCGCGCTCGCATCGGCCTCGTTCTTGCCGACCAGCGCTTCGTCCGGCGCGGCGTCCGCCTTGCATGCCTGCGCGGCGCCCGGCTGCAACGGGGCCCTGGCCGCGCCACCGGCGGTGGCGTTGCGGTGCTTCGTGTCCATGTCAGCACATCCTGTAAAGGTTGCGCCCGCAACGAGTGCAACGAGCATCGCGATCGTGTTCTTCATCGGTTTCTCCGTGTCGTGGCCCGGCGGTCGATGTGGGGCATTCGTGCACGACCGGGCATCGCATGCGTGATCGGTTCCGCACGCTGCCGGCCGTTTCCTGCGGGAGCCGGCCCGCGCATGGCGGCCTTTTGCGACCCGGCCGAGCCGCGTCGGCGCCGCCGCGTCGGAGGCCGGCCTGACGCCGAACCCGCCCGCATGTTACCGCACGCGGTTCGCGGCGACGGCGCGACGCCGACGCATCGTGGGCGCGCCGCGCGCGCCGGCCCGCGTCGGCCATCCGTTCAGAACTTGTACGTCACGCCCGCGATGCCGTAGTAGTTGCTGCGCGACTGCACGATCGGGCTGTCGCCCGCGCGGCCGAGCAGCCGCGTCACGCCACCGGTCGCGAGCACCGACCAATGCCGCGACAGCGTCCAGTTCCATGCAACCGCCATCGACGCGCTGTCGATCCCGCCGCTCGCCGAATACGGCCGGAACCGGCTGGTCATCGACTGTGCATCGGTCACGCCGTAGAAGGTCTGCATGTAGCGGCCCGAACCCGCGTGCACGGTGCCCGTCACGATGATCTCGTGCTGCGACGTCTTGAGCACCGGCACCGCGAGATCCACGTGCCCCGACACGCCGCGCGACGTATGCGTCACCGGCGTATCGATCGTGACGCTCAGCTCCGCCGTGTCGAAGAGCGTCACGCCGGCGCGCACGCCGACGAGCACCGAGCCCGGAATCCGGCCCATGCCTTTCAGGTAGTCGGAGCCCGGCAGGTCGAAGCGGTTCTCGTCCGCGCGGCCCGCGTCGTAGTTCACCGCCGCCGACACGAACGCCCCATGCGGCAGGTCCAGCCTGTAGCCCGCGCCCTGCGTGCTGTCGACGAAGAAGCCATTGCCGAACGTGGCGGAAAACGACGGCGCAACGACGCCGCGATACTGTTTGCTGCCCGGGTAGCGCGGTGCGACGCCGCCGCCGAGCGACAACGAATACTGGTTTTCCGCGTGGGCGGCGGCGGCGAGGGTCAGGCCGGCGAGCGGCATGCAATAGCGGTAGCGGCGAAGGGATGGGCGCACAATATTGAGATATGAGTGGCGAAGCCCGCAGTCTAGGTGCCGCCCCGCACCGAGACTGTCCTGAATGTGCGGCAAATGTGTGCCCAATTGTGTTCGATTGTTCGCGATTGTCGCCCCGCTGCCCCGGCGGTCGATCCGCCGGATAGAATTCGCGTGCCGCGCCGCGCATCGGTCTGCCGGGTGCGAGATGGCGCGTGCGTCCGAGGAAACCATGAACGAAGTTCCACTCAAATACCGCGTGCTGCTGATCGAGGACGACGACCGCCTCGCGCAGCTCGTGCGCGAATACCTCGACGGCTATGAATTCGCGGTGACGGTCGTGCGGCGCGGCGACCTTGCCGTCGCGGCAGTGCGCGAGCACCAGCCGGCCCTCGTGATACTCGATCTGATGCTGCCGAATCTCGACGGCATGGAGGTTTGCCGGCGCATCCGCGCGTTCACCAACGTCCCCGTGCTGATCCTGACCGCGCGGGCGGACGTGTACGACCAGGTCGCCGGGCTCGAGACGGGCGCCGACGATTACGTCACCAAGCCGATCGAGCCGCGCGTGCTCGTCGCGCGCGCCCGCGCGCTGTTGCGCCGCGCGCAGCCGGCCGCGGCGGAAGCGCCCGCGGCCGCGCCCGACGCGCTCGTATTCGGCGAGCTCGCCATTTCGCCGCCGAACCGCACCGTCACGTGGCGCGGCGAGCCGGTCGAACTGAAAACCGCCGAATTCAATCTGCTGCTGATCCTCGCGCGCGCGGCCGGCACCGTGCTGAGCCGCGACGACATCCTGAAGCAGTTGCGCGGGATCGAATTCGACGGACTCGACCGCTCGGTCGATTCAGGCATCTCGAAGCTGCGCCGCCGCTTCGAGGATGCGTCATCGGAGCCGCACAAGATCAAGACGATCTGGGGTCGCGGCTACCTCTTCAGCCCTTCTGCGTGGGACGAATAAATGCTGCGCCCGTTGCTTCGGTTGTACCTCGTCGTGATCCTGTGCGTCGGCGCGTCGATCATGTTCATCCAGCTGTCGTTCGACCGGATCTTCTACGAGCGCGGCGCGCAGGCGCAACGCGACTCGCTGACGACCTATTCGTTCGTGCTGAACGACTACCTCGAACGCCATCCTGGCGCGCAGCGCGAGCTCGCACTGCGCGAACTCGCGCTGCATGGCCGCGAAGGGTTCGGCTTCATGTCGATGGCCGACGCACGCGCGCAACTGAGCGGCGCGCCGCTGCGCGATCTCGATGCCGGCCGGATCGCGATCAGCTACAACGGCAAGGATTACTACATGCCGCTCGCGGACGGTTCGGTGCTGCATGCGCGCCCGATCGAAGCGCCGGATCTCGACATCCGCATCTATGCGTACATGCTGCTCGCGCTCGCGACGCTGTTCGCGGTGGTGCTGTGGATTCACTATCACTGGCGCGACATTCGCCGGCTGCAGGACGCCGCGCGCGCGTTCGGCGCCGGGATGCTGTCGACACGCGTGAAGGTGTCGGGCAAGTCGAACATCTACGAGCTGTCGCAGCAGTTCAACGACATGGCCGCGCGCATCGAGGCGTCGATCAAGCAGCAGCGCGAAATGATGCACGGCATCTCGCATGAACTGAAAACGCCGCTCGCCCGGCTGGAGTTCGGGCTCGCGCTGCTCGCCGACGCGGACGAAACGGGCCGGATGCGCGAGCGCCGCGACGCGCTGCGGCGCGACGTGCGCGAACTCGACGAGCTCGTCACCGAGCTGCTGACGATCGGCCGGCTCGAACAGGGGGCAAGCGAGCTCGCGCCGATGGAGGTCGTCGTCGACGCGCTGATCGACAGCGTCGCCGGCAACGTCGCGGACGACATCGCCGATCGCGGCATCGCGCTCGACGTGTCGACGCTCGACGCGCCCGCGGCCCACGTCTGCGATCCGAAGCTCGTCGCCCGCGCGCTGCTGAACCTGATCCGCAACGGCGCGCGCTATGCGTCGCGCAAGGTCGTGCTGGCCGCCGCCCGCGACCGCTCCGGCGCGCTCGTGCTGAGCGTCGACGACGATGGCCCCGGCATTCCGCCCGCCGAGCGCGCCCGCGTGTTCGAGCCGTTCCAGCGACTCGACTCGAGCCGCGACCGGCAGACCGGCGGCTTCGGGCTCGGGCTCGCGATCGTGCGGCGCGTCGCGCAGGTGCACGGCGGCGACGTGCGGCTCGAGGATTCGCCGCTCGGCGGCGCGCGCTTCGTGATCACGCTGCCCGTGCGCGCGCTGCCCGACAGCCTCTTCGACGTCGCGCAGCACGTCGCGAACCGGCACGCCGATACGCGCCGCCGCGGCGGCATGACTAGCGTCGTCCCGCTTTGATGAAACGGGCGGCGGGCCCCGCCCGCCGTCGCCGGCCGCGCGTCGTCAGCGCCGGCGCAGCAGCGCGACGAAGAACAGGCTGCCGAACAGCGCGGTCACGATGCCGATCGGCAGATCCTCCGGCGCCGCGAGCGTGCGCGCGGCGACATCGGCCCACACGAGCAGGATCGCGCCCGTCAGCGCGGCGACCGGCAGCAGCCGGCCGTGCTCGGCGCCGACCACGCGACGGCACAGATGCGGCGTCACGAGCCCGACGAACCCGATCGCGCCGCTGACCGCGACCATCCCGCCCGTCGCGAACGACGCGACGACGAACACCTCGCGTCGCATCCGCGCGCTCGGCACGCCGAGCGACGCGGCGGCGACGTCGCCCGACATCAGCGCATTCAGTTCGCGCCGGCGCGCATGGAGCGCGCAGCCGGCAAGCACCGCGCACACGGCCGGCACCGGCAGCAGATCCCAGCGCGCGAGCCCGACGCCGCCGAGCATCCAGAACAGCACCGACGACGCGGCGCGCTGATCGCCGAGATACAGCAGCAGGTTGCCGAACGCGGCCATCATGAACGACACCGACACGCCCGCGAGCAGCAGCCGGTCCGATTCGAGCCGGCCGCTCCGGTAAGCGAGCGCGACCACGCATGCGGTCGCCGCAAGCGCGCCCGCGAACGCGGCGGCCGACAGCGTGAACGGGCCGAACGCGGCGCCGGCCACCACCGTGACCGCGATCGCGCCGAGCATCGCGCCCGCGCTCACGCCGAGCAGGTGCGGATCGGCCAGGCGGTTCGCGGTCGCCGCCTGCAACGCGACGCCGACCGCCGCCAGCGTCGCGCCGACGATCGCGGCCAGCAGCGCACGCGGCATCCGGATCAGCCACACGATGCTGTCGTCGCCCGCGGCCGCCGCGAACGCATCGCCGCCGCCGACCGCCGACGCGACGTGCGCGGCGACGATCCGCACCGCGGCCGGCATCGCGATCGGCGCGGGGCCGAACGCGGCCGATGCGACGATCGACACGATCAGCAGCACGGCCAGTCCCGGCAGCACCACGCGCATACCGGGCCGCGCCGCCTGCCCGCGCACGCTCATCGTGCCGCTGCCGCGAATGCGGCCGGATACAGCGCGCGGGCGAGTGTCTCGACGGCCGCGACGTTCTCGGGGCCCGGCGTCGCCGCATCGTACGGAATCACGACGAAGCGCCGGTCGCGGATCGCGGCCACGCGCGCGAGCGCCGGCTGGCTCGACAGGAACTGCTGCTTCTGCGCGGCCGTGACCGCCGAATAGTCGACGATCACGATCACCTGCGGATCGCGCGCGACCACGCTTTCCCAGCTCACCTGCGTCCAGCTGCGCGGCAGGTCGTCCATCACGTTGCGCGCGCCCGCCGCCGCGAGCAGCGCGGTCGGCATCGCGAGGCCGCCCGCCGTCATCGGCTTGTCGGTGCCGCTGTCGTACACGAACACGCGCAGCGGCGCCGGGCGCCCGATCGCGCGCGACACCGCCGCCAGCCGCGCGCGCATCCCGGCGACGACCTGCGCGGCGCGCGCATCGACGCCGAAGATCCGGCCGAGATTGGTCAGGTCGCGGAACACGTCGTCGAACGACGCGGCCGACTGCTTCATCACGTGCGAACACGATTCGGTCAGTTCGTACGTGCGGATGCCGAACGGCGCGAGCGTCGCCGGCGTCACCGGCCCGCCGACGTGCATCCCGTAGTTCCAGCCCGCGAGATAGAAGTCGGCGCGCGCGGCGGCCAGCACTTCCAGCGACGGATACTGGCTCGCCAGTTCGGGCACGCCGCGCAATGCGTCGCGCACGCGCGCGGTGCCCGTCTTCCAGCCGCCGATGCCCGTATAGCCGACGAGCCGGTCTTTCAGGCCGAGCGCGAGCATCATCTCGGTGAGGTTCACGTCGTTGCTGACCGCGCGCGTCGGCGCGCGTTCGAACGTCACGTCGCGATCGCAACTGCGCACGGTGACGGGATAGGCGAGCGCGTGAACGGCCGCGCCGCCGAGCACGGCGGCGGCGACCAGGCGGCGGACGACGGAGGACAGATCAGCAAATGGCATGGCGGTCATTCCGGATGAAGCGGCGTGATGCGCGGGCGGCCCGTGACGGGATGGCGATCGACGAGCGCGGCGACGCCGAACACGTCGCGCAGCAGCGCTTCGGTCAGCACGTCGTCCGGCGCGCCGGACGCGACGACGCGGCCGTGCGCGAGCACATGAAGCCGGTCGCAATATGCGGCCGCGAGATTGAGATCGTGAATCGTCGCGAGCGTCGCGATGCCGAGGCGGCGCACGCGCGCGAGCAGTTCGAGCTGGTGACGCAGGTCGAGATGGTTGGTTGGTTCGTCGAGCAGCAACAGTTCGGGCTGTTGCGCGAGCGCACGCGCCAGCAACGCACGCTGTTTCTCGCCGCCCGACAGCGATGCGAAGCGCTGTGCGCGACGCTCGACGAGGCCGACATCGTGCAGTGCGGCTTCGACGATCCGGCGATCGTCGGCCGACTCCGCATCGAACGGCCGCTTGTGCGGCGTGCGGCCCATGCCGACCAGTTCGTCGACGGTCAACCCGAAATCGTCAGGCGTTTCCTGCTGCAGCACCGCGATGCGCTGCGCGACCGCGCGCGGCCGCATCCGCCACACGTCCTGCGCATCGAGCGCGACGCGGCCGGCGTCGGGCCGCGCGTAGCGGAACACGCAGCGCAGCAGGCTCGTCTTGCCGCTGCCGTTCGGGCCGACCAGCCCGACGAATTCGCCTTCGGCCACCGTCAGCGTCACCGAATCGAGCACGTCCACCGCGCCGCCGGGAGACCAGCTCACGCGTTCGATGTCGAGCATGTGGGTGATGGAGCGCACTTCGTCTCGCCCTAGAAGCGCATCGTCGCGACGAGCTCCGCCGAGCGCGACGGGCCGAGCAGCCATTGTTCGCCGCCGTTCGACGTCGTCACCGCGTACGTGCGGTTCGCGAGATTGCGCAGATACAGCGCGAGCTCGGTGCGCGACGTCGGCTGCCAGCGCAGCGACGCATCGAACACCGTGTACGACGGCACCTGCACGCGATTCGCGTCGTCGCCGTACGTCGCGCCGACGTAGCGCACGCCCGCATTCGCGTGCCAGCGCTCGGCGAACGCCCAGCCGAGCCACAGGTTTGCCGTCTGTTGCGGCACGCCGGACGGCACGTTGCCGGCCCGCGACACCGTCGCGCCGCCGACCGTCTGGTTGAAGGCGTCGTAGCGTGCGCGCAGCAGCGCGACGTTCGCATCGATCGTCCAGCCGTGCGGCAGCCGCGCGCCGCCGGTCAGCTCGACGCCGCGCGACGACTGCCGGCCGACCTGCTGGCGCAGCGCCGGATTGAACGGGTCGGCGCTGAGCAGGTTGCGCTTCGTGATGTCGTATACCGCGAACGTCCAGTACGCGCGACCGTCGAGCAGCGTCTGCTTGAGCCCGGCTTCCCACTGTTCGCCGGTCGCGAGCCGGTAGCCCGCCTGCGACGCGGACAGCGTCACGAGCGAGCCGACGCCCTCCGCGCCCGTCGTGTACTGCGCATACGCGCTGAACGTCGGCGCGATGTCGAACACGAAACCGGTGCGCCAGCCGACGTTCGCGAACCGCTTGTCGAAACCCGCGCCGGTCGCCGCCTGCTCGCGGCTGAACGCGATGTGGTCGTAGCGCAGACCGCTCACCCACGCGAGCCGCGGCAGCACGTCGAGCCGGTTCTCCGCGAATACCGCCACCTGCCGCGCGCGCGTGCTGAACTGCGGCACGGTCGGGTCGCGGCTCATGAAGACGCCGGGATCGAAGCCGTGCGCCGGTACCGTCGTTTCGCCGCCGTACGGCGAATTGTTGATGCCGCTGAACGTGATCCGGCTGAATTCCGTGCCGACGACGAAACGGTTCGCGCGGCCGAACAGCGTGCCGTCGAAGCGCGCGCTCAACCGGTCGCCGATCTGCCGCTGGTGGTGGCCGATGTCGAGATAGTCACCGCGTGTGACGCGTCCCGTCGCGGGGTCGAGCACATACGATTCGGCGTTGCGCCAGTGACGGTTCGACGTCAGGTAGTAGAGCTGATTGTCAATCGTCACGCCGGACGCGGGCCGGTAGCGCGCCGACAGGCGCGTCCACTGGTCGTAGTACGAAATCGTCGCGTCGCCGACCGTGTAGTTCAGCTTGCGCAGCGACGAATCGAGCACGCCGTTCGGCGCGGGCACGCCATAGTACGTCGCGGGCATCTGGCGCCCGTAGTCGTAGTCGAGCGTCAGCGTGAGTCGTGGGCTCACGTCGAATGTCAGCGCGCCGCCGATGGCCGTCGTATGCGTATCGGCCCGCTCGGCGAGACCGTTCGCGTGCGCATCGCTCGCATAAAAACGGTACGACAGCCGCGGGCCGAGCGCGCCCGTCGTATCGAACGCGAAGCGCTTCGCGCCGTCGGGGCCGATGCCGGCCTGCAGCGTCGTCTCGCGCGTGCGCTGCGGCCGCTTCGGCACCACGTTCACGACCCCGCCGATCGCCCCTTCGCCGTACAACACCGATGCCGGGCCGCGCAACACCTCGATGCGCTCGACCGACCACGTGTCGAACGGAAACGTGCTCGTGCCGGCCGCCGGCATCAGCCGCACGCCGTCGAGCAGCGTCATCACCGATTCCTGCCCGCTGAAGCCGCGCACGCTCAACGCGGTGCCGCCGGTGCCCGGCGCGATCGCGCTCGCGAAGCCGGCGGTGCGCGTGACCGCATCGAGCACCGTGCGATCGCCGCGTGCGTCTATCGTATCGGCCGTGACGGCTTCGACGCTCGCGGGCGTGTCGAGGCTCGCGAGCCCGAGCCGCGAGCCGGTTTCGAGCGGTTGCGTCAGCGGGTCGGTCGGTGCGGACGAAGCCGTGACGTTGATCGCCGGCAGCGCGTGCCGGTCGTCCGGCGACGATGCAACGGCTTCGGCGGCCAGCGCGCCGGTGGTCGCGATCGCGCAGCCGACCAGGGTCGTGCAACTGCGTGCCGCGCGCGTGCGCCAGGCGCTCGCGTGCCGGCGCGGCGCGGCATGGCGCCGCTCCCCGCGCGCCGGGGTGGGTCCGATTCTCGTCACGTCGTATCGATCTTCGTTGAATGTCGTCGCACGCGAGCGGCCCGGGCAGCCGGCCGACCGGCGACGAAAACGTCAGATGATACAATATATCAACTTGGTCCGTCAGGATTTTGACAGCTTGCGTTGCCGCGCGCCTCGTCAACGCTGCGCACCCCCTCGCGCGCGGGGCCCCGCAACGCGGCCGCAAGCCGGTTGCATGCTAGCCGCCACCGCGCTCAACCGCCGGTCTTGAACGCCGGCAACTGCTGCCCGAGCCGCGCGCCCATTTCCGCGCCGAGCGCCTGCAGCGCATTGAACGGCCGGATCATCACCTCGAACTCGACGATTCGCCCGTCGTCGTCGAAGCGGATCATGTCGATCCCCTTCAGCGCCTTGTCGCCGATGGTCGCGCCGAATTCCAGCACGACGCTCTTGCCGTCGTCGGCCGCGAACTGGCGGTGATACGTGAAATTCTCGAGGATCGTGATCACCGTGCGCAGCGCCATCAGCAGCGCGGGCGCCGGCCCGTACGACTTGAACGCCATCGGCGAGCGGAACACGGCGTCCGGATGGACGATCGATTCCAGCGCGCCGAAATCCTTGCGTTCGACCATCGCATGCCATGCGTCGAGCGATTTCGCGACGGCGGGATGAAGATGCAGCGGGGAATGTGTCATCGAAGTCTCCAGCATCGTGGTGGGACGGAACAGAAACGAATCGGTATCAAAGGGTCGCGGCCAGCGTCGTGCCCTGGTGAATCGCGCGCTTCGCATCGAGTTCGGCGGCCTCGTCCGCGCCGCCGATCAGGTGCACGCGGCATCCGGCGGCCTGCAGTTGTTCCGCCAGCTCGCGCGACGGCTCCTGCCCCGCGCAGATCACCACGTTGTCCACCGGCAACGTCCAGTCGACGCCGTCGATCGTCACGTGGAAGCCGTCGTCGTCGATGCGCCGGTACGTGACCGACGACGACATCCCGACGCCGCGCGCCTTCAGCGCGGTACGGTGTATCCATCCGGTGGTCTTGCCGAGCCCGTCGCCCACCTTCGAGGCCTTGCGCTGCAGCAGATGCACGTGCCGCGCCGCCGGTTCGGGCCGCGCTTGGCCCAGGCCGCCGGCATTCGCATACGACCGGTCGACGCCCCATTCGCTGAAGAACCGGTCCGCATCGACACGCTCGGCGCCGTCGCGATGAACGAGATACTCGGCGACGTCGAAGCCGATGCCGCCCGCGCCGACGATCGCGACGTTGCGACCGACCGCCTTGTCGTCGCGCAGCACGTCGAGATAGCCGAGCGCCTTCGGATGCCCGATGCCGTCGATCGGCGGCGTGCGCGGCACGACGCCCGTCGCGATCACCACTTCATCGAATGCTTCCTGCAACAGCATCTCGGCGGTCGCACGCGTATTGACGTGCAGCGCGATGCCGCGCAATTCGATCTGCCGGCGGAAATAGCGCAGCGTCTCGTTGAACTCTTCCTTGCCGGGCACCTTCTTCGCGATATTGAACTGGCCGCCGATCTCGGCGCCGGCTTCGTATAACGTGACCGCATGACCGCGCTCGGCCGCCGTGACCGCGAAGCCGAGGCCCGCGGGCCCGGCGCCGACCACCGCGATCCGCTTGCGGCGCGGCGCCGGCTGGATCACGAGCTCGGTTTCATGACACGCACGCGGATTCACGAGGCACGACGTGATCCGGCCGCCGAACGTATGGTCGAGGCATGCCTGGTTGCAGCCGATGCACGTGTTGATTTCGTCCGCGCGCCCTTCCCGCGCCTTGCGGACGAACTCGGCATCGGCGAGGAACGGCCGCGCCATCGACACCATGTCGCAATAGCCGTCGGCGAGCAGTTGCTCGGCGACTTCCGGCGTATTGATCCGGTTGGTCGCGACGAGCGGGATGCCGACCTTGCCCATCAGTTCCCGCGTCACCCACGCGTATGCTGCGCGCGGCACCTTGGTCGCGATGGTCGGAATGCGCGCCTCGTGCCAGCCGATGCCGGTATTGAGGATCGTCGCGCCAGCCGCCTCGATCGCCTGCGCGAGCCGGATCACCTCGTCGAGCGTCGAGCCGCCTTCGACGAGATCGAGCATCGACAGCCGGTAGACGACGATGAAGTTCGCGCCGACACGCTCGCGCACGCGCCGCACGATCTCGACCGCGAAGCGGATGCGGTTCTCGTACGCGCCGCCCCACGCATCGTCGCGATGGTTCGTGCGCGCGGCGATGAATTCGTTGATCAGGTAGCCCTCGGACCCCATGATCTCGACGCCGTCGTAGCCCGCATGCTGCGCGAGCGCCGCGCATCGCACGAAATCGGCGATCGTCTCGTCGACCTCGTCGCTCGTCAACGCATGCGGCGTGAACCGGTTGATCGGCGCCTGCAGCGCGCTGGGCGCCGCGAGCGCCGGGTGATACGCGTAGCGCCCGAAATGCAGGATCTGCAACGCGATCCTGCCGCCTTCCGCGTGCACCGCACGCGTCACGACGCGGTGACGTTCGGCTTCCGCTTCGGTCGTCAGCATCGCGCCGCCCGGCGCCGGACGGCCGCGCTCGTTCGGCGCGAATCCGCCCGTGACGATCAGGCCGGCCTCGCCCCGTGCGCGCTCCGCATAGAACGCGGCCATCCGCTCGAAGCCGTTCGGCGCTTCCTCGAGGCCGACGTGCATCGAGCCCATCAACACGCGGTTCCTGAGCGACGTGAAGCCGAGTTCGAGCGGGGTCGTCAAATGCGGATAACGGGAGGTCATCGGGGCGTCTCCATCTTTTATGCAACAAGTTGCACGGATGGTAGCGCGTCGACTTCGTTTGTGCAACATGTTGCACAAACATACCTGCGCCGTTTGTGCTGCGGCCCCGATATGGCAAGATTCGGTTCATTGCGCAGCCTTCCTCGATCCGACATGTCCCTGCCTCACGCGCTTCTCACCGCCCTCGCCGAACGCCCTGGTTCGGGGTCCGAGCTCGCCGACCGTTTCGATCGCTCGATCGGCTATTTCTGGCAGGCGACGCATCAGCAGATCTATCGCGAACTCGGGCGTCTCGAGGAAATGGGTTGGGTCGAATCGCTGCCCGCCGAGTCCGGCCGCGGCCGCAAGCGCGCGTACCGGATCCTGCCGGCCGGCAAGAAGGAATTGCGCCGCTGGATCGCCGAACCGGAAGATCCGACGCCGCTGCGCGAGGCGTTGATGGTGCGCCTGCGCGCGGAAGCCGTGCTCGGGCCGGCCGGCCTCGAGCACGAGATCCGGCGGCGCATCGCGCTGCATCAGGAAAAGCTGGACTTGTATTTGCAGATCGAGGCGCGTGATTTTTTGGCGGACGGCGATTCGGCGGACGGCGATTCACGCACGAAGCGCCTGCAGCATCTGGTGCTGCAGGCCGGGATCGCAAACGAACGGTTCTGGGTCGAGTTTTCGCAGCACGCGCTCGACACGCTGCGTTTGCCGAAGGATTGAAGCCGCTGGCGAAGGCCGGCCGGCGGTCGTTTCACCGCCGCTCGGCCTCGTGCGCCCGACTACGTAATCGCGACGCCTTTACAGCAGGTCGCACCGCGCCCGCTTTCGTGAAGCACAGGCCGCGCAGCCTGCGTTGAATCGCCGCGCGGCGAACCCGGATCACGCATCCGGCAAAATCACCACCTTGCCCTTCACCTGCCGGTTCGCCATCCGCGCGATCGCATCGGCCGCGCCGTCCAGCGACACGCGTTCGGTGATCGTGGGCCGCACCTTGCCGGCCGCGAACCATTCGGCGAGCAGCCGCATGTTCGCCGCATGCTGCGCCGGATCGCGACGCACCGCATCGCCCCAGAACACGCCGAGAATGTCGCGCTCCTTCAGCAGCGCGAGGTTCAGCGCGAGCTTCGGGATCTCGCCGGCCGCGAAGCCGACCACGAGGAACCGGCCGCGCCATGCGGTCGCACGCAACGCCGCCTCGCTGTATGCGCCGCCCACCGGATCGTAGACGACGTCGGCGCCGCGCCCGCCGGTCAGTTCGTCGACGCGGCGGCGCAGGTCTTCGGTCGCATAGTCGATCGTCTCGTCGGCGCCCGCTTCGCGGCACAGCGCGAGCTTGTCCGCGCTCGACGCCGCCGCGATCACGCGCGCACCGAGCGCTTTCGCGATCTCGATCGCGGCGATGCCGACGCCGCCGGCCGCCCCGAGCACGAGCAGCGTCTCGCCCGCCTGCAGGCGCGCCCGCTGCTGCAACGCATGCAGCGACGTACCGTACGCAAGCACGAGCGCGGCGCCCTGCTCGAACGTCATGCCCGGCGGCAGCGCGGCGAGTTGGTGCGCGTCGGCCACGCACTGCTGCGCGAACCCGCCGTGGCCGGTAAACGCCATCACCGAATCGCCGGGCCGCCACGCGGTGACGCCGTCGCCGACCGCGTCGATCACGCCGGCAAACTCGGCGCCCGGCGAAAACGGCAGCGCCGGTTTCACCTGATACAGCCCCTGGACGATCAGCGCGTCGGGGAAGTTGAGCGACGCCGCCTTCACCTGGATCCGGACTTGCCCGGCAGCCGGTTCTGGAATCGCGACGTCCTCGATGCGCAAGCGGTCGATCGGGCCGAATGCGGTACACAACAGGGCTTTCATGCGCTTCTGTCTCCTTGCGCGGCGTGGCCGGGCATCGGTACGGTGTGCGGGACATCTCCCCGTGGCCGGTTCACGACGCATATGCGATGCCCTACGGCATCGGCAACATCGTCAGAACGCGAGATCGCGTCGCGACATCGACAGGCTGATCGTGCTGCCTCCCGGGGTGCCGGCCGTGTCAGCCGAATGAAGGGTTGGGTGGCGCCAAGTGCTGGCAGGAATTTAGCACGGTCGTTCACAAACGACAACGATACACACGCCAGCCAGTATGCGTATCCGGGAAGTGGGCCGGGCCGCACGAGGCGGCCCGGCGCGGGACAGCTATCGCGTCAACCCGCCTGCGGCTTCGAAAGCTGATCCGCAATCGGCAGGCTGCGAATGCGCGTGCCGGTCGCCGCGAAGATCGCGTTGGTCAGCGCCGGCGCGACGGGCGGCAGGCCCGGTTCGCCGACGCCGCCGAGCGGCGTCGCGTAGTCGTCCGGCGCGACGAGATGCACGCGGATGTCGCGCGGCGCCTCGTTCATCCGCAGCACCTGGAAGCCGTTGAAGTTGCTCTGCTCGGGGTGGCCGTCCTTGAACGTGATCTCGCCGTGCAGCGCGATGCCGAGCCCCATCACCACCGCGCCCTCCAGTTGCGAGCGCACCCGTTCCGGATTGATCTGCGGCCCGCAGTCGATCGCGATGTCGACGCGCGGCACCGAGATCCTGCCGTCCGCGTCGACCTGCACCTCGCACACCACCGCCGTGTACGACACGAAGCTGCGATGCGCGGCGATCCCGAGCCCGTGCCCCTTCGGCAGCTTGCGCCCCCAGCCGGCCTCGCGCGCGACCGTCTCGACCACGCGTCGCAGCCGCCCCGTATCGACCGGATACAGCGCGGGATCCTCGCCGTAGTTCACGTTTTTCACCGTGATGTGCGGCTCGAAACGCCGCGCGGGCCCGATCAGGTCGAGCAGGAAATCCTTCGGATCGCGGCCGGCCGCATGCGCGAGTTCCGACACGAAGCTCTGGATGCCGAACGCATGCGGAATGTTGTACACCGAGCGAAACCAGCCGATCCGCGTATGCGCTTGCGCGGCCGGATTCTCGATCCGCACGTTCGGGATCGCGAACGGCAGATCCGCGATGCCTTGCGCGAGCTCGCCCGGCTGCTCGTGCACGACGCCGGCGCGGAACGTCGACTGGATCGACGGCGCGACCGTGCGATGCTGCCACGCGACCACCTTCCCCGCCGCATCGATCCCGCCGTCGAACGCTTCGAGCGACACCGCGTGGAAGTAGTCGTGCGCGATGTCGTCCTCGCGCGTGAACGTCAGCTTCACGGGCGCGCCGACCGCCTTCGACAGCAGCGCGGCTTCCACCACGTAATCGGGCTTCGACTTGCGGCCGAAGCCGCCGCCGAGCAACGTCACGTTGACCGTCACACGCTCGGCCGGCACGCCGAGCGCCTTCGCGATCTCGTCGCGCGTGGTCTGCGGCGCCTGCGTGCAGGTCCACACTTCGCAGCGGCCGTCGGCCACCCGCGCGACGGCCGCGGGCGGCTCCATCGTCGCGTGCGCGAGATGCGGAACGTAGTACGTCGCGCGCACGCGTTTCGCGGCGCCGGCGAGTGCGGCCGCCGCATCGCCGTCGTTGCGGATCACGTCGCCCGGCTGCGCGGCGGCCGCTTCGAGCGTCTTGCGATACGCGGCCGAGTCGTAGCCCGCATGCGGCCCGCGCTTCCAGTCGATCTTCAACTGCGCGCGTGCCTGGATCGCCGTCCACGTATCGCGCGCAATGACGGCCACGCCGCCGAGCGGCTGGAAGCCGGACGGCAGCGGCGTCGACGCCAGTTGTACGACCTTGACGACACCCGGCAGCTTCTCGGCGGCCGACGCATCGAACGACGCGACCGTGTCGCCGTAGGCCGGCGGTCGCGCAACAACCGCATACAGCATGCCGTCGAGGCGCGTATCGATCCCGTACCGCGCGCGGCCGCCGACGATGTCGCGTCCGTCGATCAGCGCCGTCTTGCCCTTGCCGATATAGCGGAATTCGGCCGGCGCCTTCAACGCCACGCTTTTCGTATCGGGCACCGGCAGCGCGGCCGCCTTCCCGGCCAGTTCGCCGAAGCCGAGCTTGCGTCCGGTTTTCGTGTCGACGACCTCGTGCACCGTCACCTTCACCTGGCGCACGTCGACGCCCCACACGGCAGCGGCCGCCTGCGCGAGCATCGTGCGCGCGGCCGCCCCCGCGCGGCGCAGCGCGGCGAAGCTCTGGCGCAGGCTGCGCGAACCGTCGGTGTTCTGGTTGCCGTAGCGCGGCTCGTCGCCGACCGCTTGCGCGACCTTCACGCGCGCCCAGTCCGCGCCCAGTTCGTCGGCGACCACGAGCGCGACGCTCGTGCGTACGCCCTGGCCCATCTCGGAGCGGATGCAGGTCACCGTGACGGTGCCGTCCGGTGCGATCGCAACGAACAGGTTCGGATCGTCGCGCAAGCCATGCGGCATCCCCGCGCCGCCATACTGCGGATTCGCGCTGACGGGCGGCTGCGCCGGCGTGGCCGTCTGCGCGAGCGACGGCACGCCGAACGCGAGCAGCAGCCCGCCCGATGCGAAGCCGAGCAGCAGCGCGCGACGGCTTTCGTTGTCGACGGAGAGTTCGGGCGCGCTCATGCGTCACCTCCGCGGCGCACGGCCAGCCGGATCGCCGCGCGAATGCGCGTATAGGTGCCGCAGCGGCAGATGTTGCCGGACATCGCATCGTCGATGTCGGCATCGGTCGGATGGGGATTCGTCTTCAGCAGCGACGCGGCCTGCATGATCTGCCCGGACTGGCAGTAGCCGCATTGCGCGACGTTCAGTTCCTGCCACGCCTGCTGCAGCGGGTGCGTGAGATCCGTCGACAGCCCCTCGATCGTCGTCACGCGCCTGGACGCCGCCGCCGCGACCGGCGTGATGCACGCGCGGATCGCGACGCCGTCGAGATGCACGGTGCATGCACCGCACAGCGCCATCCCGCAGCCGAACTTGGTGCCGGTGTGGCCGAGCACATCGCGCAGATACCAGAGCAACGGCATGTCGGGATTGCCGTCGAAGTGCTGCTCGCTACCGTTGACGGTCAGCGTGATCATCGTTCACCTCCTGGTTGCGATGCCCGCCGGGCAGGCATCGAGTGGGGATTCGAACGGCGCGGCGCACATTCCGAACGATCAGGCAGGCGTGGCGCCGTTTCGTCGACCGTGTCGCGTGCACGCACGGTCGGGCGGATGCTGCGAACGATGCCGTCGGCCGGTTGCCTGCGCAACCTTTCGCCTTTGCCCGGCCGGCGCTCGTCCGCATGGATCGCCGCCCGCATTATCGAACCATTTCGGATTTCACGTCGGGTCGCGGCGATTCGGGCGTTTCAGGCAAGCGGGGAGAACGCACGGCCGGAGATGGCGCGTGTCATCGACGGGGCTTTAGCGTGCATCGCGAGCGCGCGTTCCGGGTCGCACATAGGCAAACATCCGGCCGACCTCACGGCCGGACCGGATGCTTGATGGTTGCGCCGAACGCGACGCCACGCACTACCGCACGGTCTTCCTCACGGCGAGCGCAACGCCTGCAACCCGAGCGTGAGCGCGTTGAACGGCATCTCCGCGGCGCCCATCGAGAAACTGGTCGTCTTCGTGGGCACGCCGGGCGTACGCATCAGCGCGTGGACGATCCGCTCGCTCGCATGGCCGTCGCCGTATGGATTGCTCGCGCGCGACATTTCCTCGTACGCGCTCTCGCTGTCGAACAGCCGCGACGCTTCCCACACGATCCGGTCCTGATCGGTGCCGACGAGCCGCGCGGTGCCGGCCTGAATCGCCTCGGGCCGCTCGGTCGTCTCGCGCGTGACGAGCACCGGCTTGCCGAGCGCCGGCCCTTCTTCCTGAATGCCGCCCGAATCCGTGATGATGAAATGCGCGCGCGACATCAGGAATACGAACGACAGGTATTCCTGCGGCTCGATCAGGTAGATGTTGGGCACGCCGCCGAGCCGCGCGCGCGCCGGCTCCTGCACGTTCGGGTTCAGGTGCAGCGGATAGACGAACTGCGCATCGCGATAGCGGTTCGCCAGCGTGCACAGCGCGTCGCAGAAATGCCGGAACGGTTCCCCGAAACTTTCGCGGCGATGGCCGGTGATCAGCACGACGCGCCGCGACGGTTCGAGAAACGGGAAGTACGCGGCGATCTTGTCCGACAGCGCGGCGGTGCGATCCAGCATGCGCTTGACCTCGTGCAACGCATCGATCACGGTATTGCCCGTCAGCGAGACGCCCCCGCCCGGCACGCCCTCGCTCAGCAGGTTGTCGCGGGCCTGCCCGGTCGGCGCGAAATGCCATGACGACACCGCATCGGTCACGCGGCGATTCAGCTCCTCCGGCCACGGCGACCAGATGTCGCCGCTGCGCAGGCCGGCCTCCACGTGACCGACCGGCAGATAGCGATAGAACGCCGCCAGGCTCACCGCGAGCGTGGTCGTCGTATCGCCGTGGACCAGCACGACGTCCGGCCGAAAATCGTCGAAGACGACGCCGATCGCATGAAGAATGCCGGTCGTCACGTCGGTCAGCGTCTGGCCTTGCCGCATCAGGTTGAGATCGTAGTCGGGCTTGATGTCGAACAGCGTCAGCACCTGATCGAGCATTTGCCGATGCTGCGCGGTCACGCACACGCGGGCGTCGACATCCGTCTGCGCCTTCAGCGCACGCACCAGCGGCGCCATCTTGATGGCCTCCGGCCGAGTCCCGAACACAAGCAAGATCTTCTTCATCGTTATCCTCGTTTAGCCGCTTCGCGCCCGGCGATCCTGCACGCGGCGCGAAGCATGTATTCGGGCGGCGCATCCCGTACACGCACGCGATCGACATGCGGCGGTGTGGCGGGGCGAGCGCGCTGCCGCGTCCGCGCGGTCCAGGCCGCGCGAATCGTCGTACTACCGGCGTCCCGTTGCACTGGATCAATCACGTCATGAGTCGTTCCTCGCTGTGTCGAGCGTCACGTCCTCCCACACCAGCAATATTCAAACCAGCCGGCTCGCGTCGCGGCCCGCTTCGCTCCGCGGCCATTGCCCGCGAACGGTGCGTCATGGAATGTTTCACAACTGCTACGGACACCCGCATCGCCGGATCGACGCGGCAACGATAAACAGCCGGACGCTCGCGCGATCCGTCTGACGACGTCGTCCGACGAATCGCGCATGCATGTCGAGCCCTCGTGACGAAGCGAATCGCACGGACCTTTCGACGCGCGTTGCGTCGCCTCGATTCGCCCCTTTCGTCTGTGCAGTGCGCGGCGCGCACGCGAGCGTCGACCGCCGTGGCGCGCGCAGGATTTCGCCCACATCCGACGCCGCGTTGAATCACACGAATCGGGGCTCGGGAAATGTTGCGAATGTGTAACGCGGATTCGAAACCGGCGAATACATCGGAGTCCGGTCCATTCGTCTCATGTGAAAGCAGCGCGCGTAGCGATCGCGGGCCGACGCGTGCATGCCGAACGACACGCGACGGCCAGCCATGCCAAGCCGCACCCGGCCACGCGGCATCGGCAGCTGGGACGGTCCGGGCACCGCGCGACGCGCTCGAGCCGCGCGGCCGACCGTGCGGGGTCGGATGCGACGCGCGCACGCTGATTCGTCAGTGAATCAAAACACGCCGGCTGCACGCATGCCGCATCCGCTTCCCGCGCGGGCCTCCTTGCTGCGCGGGGCATCGCGGCAGATGGCTCACCCCTTGCTTGATGTCGGACAGGTGCGTCCCGAAGCACGCGCATCGCAGCAGACAGATGGGGGCGCCAAAGCAACGAAGCCGGGAGACGATGCGACGCATCCGTCCGGGGCAGCCGACAACCGCCCCGCGACGAACGCGCCATCGTTTCCCATTGACGTCCGCGCGATCCACGGAGCGCCTTCAGCTCTCATCGGTCGTCGTTGCGGGCACGGGGATGGGGACATGAAGAAAACGCGGGCGGCGTCATTCTGCGAGCAAGGCATCCTGCTGCTGATCGTGCTTGCGTGCTCGCTGATCGTGCGCGACACCGCCTCGCAGGCGATCGCCGAACCGGCCCGGTTCGGCGTGCCCGCCGCAACGGCCGCAACCACCGGGATCGCGATGGAGCGCATCGCGCTCGTCGCGCCGGCCTCGCCCGATCCGGACGCGTCGCTCGAGCCGCCGCCCGCCGCCACGCCGGGCGTCGCATTCGATCCCGAGCTGCTGCTGATACCGTGCGTCGCGTACCTGTGGCTGTTCACGCTGTTGACGTGCGCGTATGCCGCCCGGCATTACGTATTCAGCCTCGACCGCCTGTTCAAGCCGCAACACGCGCCCTACCGGACGATGACCCACGGCGACTGGCCGCGGCTCACCGTCTTCGTCGCCGCCCACAACGAGGAAACCGTCATCGTCGATTGCCTGATGGCGCTGCTGGCGACGACCTACCCGCGCGACCGGCTGACGATCATTCCGGTCAACGACCGCTCGACCGACAACACGCGCGCATTGATCGACGAAGTCCGCGCACTCGCGCCCGAGCTGATTCAGCCGTTTCACCGCGAGACCGGCAAGCCGGGCAAGGCAGCCGCGCTGAAGGATGCGCTGCGCTTCATCCGCGGCGACATCATGGTGGTATTCGATGCCGACTACCTGCCGCGCCCGGGGCTGCTGAAGGAACTGGTCGCGCCGTTCTTCGACCCGGAAGTCGGCGCGGTGATGGGCCGTGTCGTGCCGCAGAACGCCGACAGCAACCTGCTCGCACGGCTACTCGATCTCGAGCGCGCGGGCGGCTATCAGGTCAACCAGCAAGCCCGCAACAATCTGAACCTGGTGCCGCAGTACGGCGGCACGGTCGGCGGCATCCGCAAGGGCGCGCTCGACGCCGTGGGCGGCTGGTGCGACGACACGCTCGCCGAAGATACCGACATGACCTACCGCCTGCTGCTGAGCGACTGGCGCACGGTCTATCTGAACCACGCCGAATGTTACGAGGAAGTACCGGAGCGCTGGGCTGTCCGCGCGCGGCAACTGACGCGCTGGGCGAAGGGCCACAACCAGACGATGCTGCGCTATCTGGTTCCGGTGCTGCGCAACCCGCTGATCTCGCGCCGCTGCCGGCTCGACGGCGCGCTGCTGCTCGGCGTATTCACGATGCCCGCGCTGCTCGCGATCGCGTGGAGCGCCGCGCTCGCGCTCTACCTGTTCAACGGCGTCAACTCGACCGCGCTCGGCCTGCTGCTGTCGCTGTTCGCGCTGTTCTCGTTCAGCACCTTCGGCAACTTCGGCGTGTTCTTCGAGATCGTCGTCGCCGCGCGGCTCGACGGCCGCGCGACGCGGCTGCGGCTCGTGCCGGTCAACGTCGTCGGCTTTTGCGTGACGATCGCGGCGGTCGTCTCCGCGCTGTGGGGACTCGCGCTCGACGCGGCGTTCCGCCGCGAACTGAAGTGGGACAAGACCGAGCGTTTTCGCCGGCAGTTGAAACCGGAGCGATGAGCGATGACGACCTTCAACGTGATGGTGCCGGTGGCCGGCGTGCTCACGCTGCCGTTCCTGCCGATGCTGCATGAACTGATCCGGCGCAGCGACGTCGCGGCGCTGCCGATCGGCGACGGGCCGTTCGTCGACCAGGCGCTGCTCGCCGCGCGCTGGCACGACGCGCTGCGCGCGCACGTGGCCGGCACGCCGCCGCCGGATGTATCGGGCGCGCCGCCGTGGCAGACGCTCGGACTGGCCGTCGAGCATGCGGACACGATCCATGTCGCACGCGACGCGCATCGCGACGACGTGCTCTACGCCGACCGTTCGATCACGCTCGACGACGGCGCGCGGGCCGCGTACGCGTTCGCCGGCCAGCGCATCGACATCCGTGCCGGCGCGACGATCGGCACGCTCGCGCATGCGCCGCTGATCGACGTCGACGATGCGGTGCTGCGCGGCGTCGTGGTCGGCGACACGGTGCGCCTGCGCGGCGCCGGCGGCTTCGCATGCCTGTATGGCGAGCCGCTCGTCTTCGGCGCGGCGCCCGGCCCGCGGCCCGCGGACATACCGGCCGCTCCGCGCCGCGCGATCACGCTCACCCGCCACTTCGCGTCGCTGCCGCATCGCTTCCTGCACGGTCGTTACCTGCTGCCGTGCGACGTTCGCCTGCCCGCGCACACGGTCGTGCAAGGCAACCTGATCGTCGAAGGAACGCTCGTCCTCGGCGAAGGCTGCGTGCTGCGCGGCAGCGTCAAGGCGCATCGCGTCGAACTCGAACGTCACGCGTTGCTGCACGGCGCGGTATTCGCGCGCGACGACGTGTTGCTCGCCCACGCGAGCTGCATCGACGGCGTCGTGTCGGCCGGCGGCCTGTTGCGACTGACGGGTGCGCGCATCGGCGTCGCCGGTCATCCGGTCAGCGCGTGTGCGCGCGACGTATCGATCGTCGATCATGCCTGCCTGCATGGCGATCTCGTCGCGTGGCGCAGCGGCTGGTTCCACACATCCCGTTAAGGAGCGCCTCATGTCCGATCGCCCCAGCCATCGCGGCCCGCGCGTGCCGGTTGCCACCCTCGCGATGCTGTGCGGCGTCGCCTTCGGCGCGCCCGCGGCGCTGGCGGAGCAGCCGGACGATGCCGCCGCCGCGCCCGCCGTGCAGCCGCCGCCCACGACCGTCATCACGCCACGGATGCGCGACGAATCGATGTTCGTGCGCGTCGACGCCGAAGGCCTGCCGGACGGCGTGCCGCTCGCCGAGTTCACGCCCGAGGATACGAACCGGCCGCCGCTGCCCGATGCAGTCGTCACCCATGTGCAGGCGCCGCAGGAATCGCACACCGAACTGTCGCTCGGCTATTCGAGCGCACATCTGACGCACGGCTACGGCGACTGGTACGGCGTGCACCTGCGCGGCGTCTATCAGGACGGCAGTCGCACCGTGCTCGGCGAACTGGCGCAACTGCACCGCTTCGGCGAGAACACGCAGCTCGGCGCGCTGACCTACGTGCAGAACCTCGGCCCCGACTGGTTCGGCGGGATCGGCTTTTCCGGCACCACGTCAGGCACGATCCTGCCGAGTGCGCGCGTCGACGTATCGATCAACCGCAAGCTGTTGTCCGATCGTTCGCTGGTCGTGTCGCTCGGCGCCGGCTACGCGTGGAACCGCAGCGGCCACCGCGACCAGCTCTATCACGCCGGCGTGATCTGGTACGCATTGCCGAAGTGGATTTTCGAGGCGGGCGCGAACTATACGGTCGATTCGCCCGGATCGGTGAAGGCGCCCGCCTACTACGGCGCCGTCACCTACGGCGAAGTCGGCAAGAGCGTGATCGTGCTGCGCGGCGGCGTCGGCCGCGAGGCGTATCAGGTCACCGGCTCGGGCTCGCAGATCGCGGATTTCCGCAGCCACGAGATCACCGCGAAATGGCGCTACTGGGTCACGCGCAAGTGGGGGACGCAACTCGAATTCGCGTACTACCACAACCCGTATTACTCACGAATCGGCGGCGAGCTCAGCGTCTTCTATCGCTGGTAAGCGGGCGGGCGCCATGCAGACGCATCCCGTCCGTCCTCCCGTCGACCGTTCGCTGCGCACCCACGCGCACCCGCAGCGCTGGCTGTCGTCGATCGCGCTGCTGACGCCCGCGCTGTACGCGTCGCTGTGGTTCGGATTGCCGATGGCGTGGCGCTACTGGCGCGCGGTCATGGCGTGGGGCGCGCGCCAGATCGATCCGGCGCTTCACGTGATCGTGATCGGCTATCCGCCCGACGCACCGCGCGTGCCGCTGCTGTCGATCGACGTCGCGGCCCGCATGCCGGGCGGCACGCTGCTGGTCGCCACCGCCGCGCTCTGCATGATCGGCTTCGCCGCATCGTTCATCCGGCGCGCGCGGTGGCTGCCCGTTGCATATCTGTTACGTATCGCGAGCTTCACCCAGCTGCTGATTTGCGCGTACTTCTGGCTCGCGCCCGGCACGTTCCCGTACGTCCCGCAACTGCATCTGCGCGACATGTTCGTGCTGCACGGCGCGGCGATCGCGCTGATTCCGCTGGTCATGGCCGCGCTGTACTACCCGCTCGATTTCTCGCTGCTGCAAAAAGCCTTCGCGTCGCTGCTGGTGCTGGGCTACTTCGTGTTCGCGCTGCCGTTCGTGATGCTGCTGCACGCGACGATCGTCCATCACGGCTCGCTGCTGTTTTTGCCGTTCTGCTATTTCCTGCTCGGCGGGCCGCTGCTGATCGCCCTGCTGGTCACGCTCTATACCTACTGCGCGAGCTGGCCCGGCGCGCTGACGCGCGATCGCGATTCCGTCTGCTGATAGCGCGTCCCAACGCGCCGTATCAGCGATGAAACGAATCCGTCGGGTTTGCGACCGTGCCGCGCGACCGGCAGTGCAGGAAGCCAGCAGGACCGGGCCTCCTGCGCCAATGGCACGTTGTTCGCTTCTTTCCATGCGTCGCATCGAGTCCTCTCACCGGCGAAGGCAGCGCGGCGCACCGGCGCATTGGCGCGGTCGGACCACCGTGACACGCACCGCTCGATACCCGACGAACCGGACAGCCGCAACACACCTACGGGGCTGGAATGCTCGACCTGGCGGCACGCGTATCCCGGCTGCCGCACGCCCCCATTCCTTGAGCGAGGAGCACACCATGTTGGCAAAGTCAGGCAAGTTCTTGCGGATCCTGTTCGCGCTGTTCGCGCTCGCGTTCGCATTCAGTCCGGGCGGCGTTCAGGCGGCCACCAACCAGCTTCTGCTGTTGGTGCCCGATACGCTGACGCTGCCCGATTCGCGCGTATCCGCATGGCTCGACAGTGCCCAGGAAGAAGGGCTGCAGATCAAGGTGATGACCGACAGCCAGTTCATGGCGGCCGGCGCGACGCTGTCGCAGTATCCGGGCCTGATCCTGCCCGATCAGGTGCATACGACGGCCGCCGACGCGCTCGTGACCGCGATCCAGAACTACGCGCTGAACGGCGGCAAGGTGATGCTCGTCTACGATTTCGGCGTACTGAATTCGGCCGGCTTCTACGTCAGCCCGAAATCGCGCTTCAGCAGCATGGCCGGTGTGGACTATGTGCTGTATGACCAATACGGCGGCAACATGATCGGTCTCGGCAATGTAACCGGCATGAGCAGCTGGCTGCGCACGCTCCAGGTGCCCCCCGGCAAGTCGATGGCATGGACCACGACTTCGTCGACCACCACGACCGCCAGCGCCCTCGCCTCGACGAGCACGTCGGGCACCTCGGGCACGTCGACCAATTCGACGTCGGGCAGCGCACAGTTTCTCGCCGCCAGCCCGTCGAACCCCGGCGGCCTCGCCAACTACAACCACGGCGCATGGTTTCAGTACACGACGCCGTCCACCGGCAGCGGCGTGCTGAACCAGACGGCCCCGAAGCTGACCGGCACCGTGACCGGCAAGCTGAAGAAAACCACGACGTATACCGCCAATTCGCTGCTGAGCACGTCGACCGGCAAGACGGCCACCGCGCTCGCGTCGACGCTGGCCACCACCACCGACACGCTCGAAGGCATCTCCGGCTACGTGTACGGCTTCCTCACCTATCCGAGCTTCGTCACGCAGGGGACGTACACCGGCACGACGATCCTGACCTCGCCGACCTTCGGGCTGGTGTCCGGCTACAACACGTACGGCAACGGCGGCGTGCTGTTCGTCAACCTGCCGCTCGCCTACCTCGACGGCCAGACCGACGGCATGCTGATTCACGGCTACCTGCATTATTTCGGCACGCAGATGCTTAACCTGCCGTCGCTGTCGCCGCTGCCGAAGGCGATGGCCGGGCTCGTGTTCAACTGGCACTTCTGCGCGGGCGACCAGATCCAGCCGGCGCTCTACCTGAAGAGCCTCGGCGTGTGGAACAACGGGCCGTTCTCGCTCGTGGTCACGGCCGGCCCCGATGAAGCGGCGTTCGGCGACGGTGGCGGCATCAATCTCGCCAACAACCCGTCCGCGCAGAATCTCCTCAAGTATTTCGTGAGCAAGGGCCATCGCGTCGGCAGCCACGGCGGCTGGATCCACGACTACTGGGGGGCGAATGCGAGCGAAACCAACGCGAGCACGTTTACGCAGTACCTGGTGATGAACCATCAGGCCGTCCAGGCGACGACGGCCTTGCCCGACGTCGAGTACGCGGCGCCGGAAGGCAACACGCCGACGTGGTCGGTCAACTGGCTCGAAAGCAACGGCTTCAACGGCTACTACTTCACCGGCCACACCGGCTCGGCACCGACCCGCGCCTACCGCAACGGCGCGTTGCTGAACCCCGGCCTGTGGGCGTACCCCGTGATGCCGTTCGGCAAGTACGCGACGTTCGAGGAGTTCCAGCAATACGCGGTGCCGACGGCCGACGTGAACAACTGGTACGCATCCCTGATGAACTTCGTCGTCGCGAACCGCACGAGCCGGCTGATCTATGCGCACCCGCTCGGCGCGTCGTCCTACACGTCGACGCTGTCCGCGATCTTCAATCAAGCCAACACGCTGAAGCTGCTCGGTCAGTTCAAGTGGTACACGATGACCGACATCACGGTGTTCGACCGCGCACGCCTGAACGTCACATGGTCGGCCACCGATACGGGCAGCGGCTGGGCGTTCGCCGCCAGCCACCCGACCAGCCTCGCGAACATGACGTGGCTGCTGCCGAAGAAGGCCTTCGCGCTGCCGTTGATCACGCAAGGCCTCGGTAGCGTCGTCATCACCGACTCGACGTACTGGCTCGTGACCGCGAACAGCGGGACCAGTCTCAAGTTCACCAGCGCCAAGGTGCACTGAGCCGCGACATCGACCCACCCGCCGGCGCGCGACGCGGCCAACGCCGCGCCCGGCGGAATTTGCGCAGGACCACCGCGCAGGAGCCCCCCATCATGAACCGGCCCGCGCTTTTCCCGGCCGCACGCGCACGCGTGGCGGCCACCGCCCGGCTATGCCGCCTGTGGTGCGTCGCCTGCTGTATCGCCGCACGCGGCGTCGCACCGCATGCGGGCGCCGCCGAACTCCAGCTCAACGGGCTCTACCAACGCCCCGACGGCGCGATCACCGTGCGTCTGAACGGCGCCGGCATCGATCCGTATTTCGCCGCGAAAGCCCTGCTCGGCGCCACCGATGCGGGGCTCGACGCCCATCAGGCCGCGCTCGCCTGGATCGCGTGGCTGTTGCCGCGCCAGCGTCCGGACGGCGGCTTCGATCGCTATTGCGTGAAGAGCGGCCAGTACAGTTCATGCGCCGAAGCCGACGCCGACGACGCGATGATGGCGACCTGGATCGAACTGCTCGCCCGCTTCGCGCCGCCCGACGGCATGCCCGCCGCATGGGAACTCAGCCTGAATCGCGCCGGTGCGCATCTGGATACGCTGCTCAGCAAGCCCACGGGCGTCTATCAGATCTCGTCGACGCTGCATGTCGCGCTGCTGATGGACAACGTCGAGGTACACAGCGCGTTCCAGGCGCTCGCCGCGTATTACGTGCGGCATGGCGACGCCACGCGCGCCGGCCCGTGGAGCCAGCGCGCCGACCGGCTCGCGTCCGCGATCCTGAAGGTGTTCTGGCGCGGCACGCAGTCGGGCTTTCGCCCGAGCACGCAGCGCATCAGCGACACGACCTTCTATCCGGCGAAAGTGGCGCAGATCTTTCCGCTCCTGTCCGGCATTCAGGTTCCACAGCAATCGAACGATGTGTTCTACGCGCAGTGGATGCAGAAGTACGGCAAGACCTGGCTGCAACTGGCCAGCTCCGATTATCCGTGGGGCTTGATCGCACTGGTCGCATTCAAGATGAACGACCGGAACACGGTCGCGTGCTGGCATGCGCTATCGGGCCCGTACCGGCACGGCGCACACTGGAACGTCCTGGAGGAAGCGCTTTACCTGGCATTCGAAAGCCGGATGGCCGACCCGGTCGCGCCCGCGCAATGCGGCTTCACGACGGCGGCGACAACGGAGACCGCGTCACGCTGATCCACGCGTGCGCACGGTCCGGGGGAATCTACAGGGAAGGAGACGTGTCATGTGTGGCATCGTCGGCGCGGTCGCGCAACGGGACATCGTCCCGATTCTGATCGAAGGTTTGCGCCGCCTTGAATATCGCGGCTACGATTCATGCGGCGTGGCAACGGTCGTCAACGGCCAGGCACGCCGCGAGCGCAGCGTGTCGCGCGTCGCCGATCTCGACGCCCACGTGCGCAGCGCCGGCCTGGCCGGCAGCACCGGCATCGCGCACACGCGTTGGGCTACCCACGGCGCGCCGGCGACCTGCAACGCGCATCCGATCTTCTCGCGCGACGAAATCGCGCTCGTGCACAACGGCATCATCGAGAACCACGAAACGTTGCGCAAGCAACTATCCGACGAACACTACGAGTTCGACGGCCAGACCGACACCGAGGTGGTCGCGCACCTGATCCACAGCAAGTATCGCGGAGACCTGCTCGCCGCCGTCCGCGACGCGACCTCGCAGTTGCACGGCGCCTATGCGATCGCGGTGTTCAGCAAGCGCGAGCCGCAGCGGCTGATCGGCGCGCGGGCCGGCTCGCCGCTCGTCGTCGGCGTGAAGGACGGCGAATGCTTTCTCGCGTCCGACGCGCTCGCGCTCGCCGGCATCACCGACCGCTTCATCTTTCTCGAGGAAGGCGACATCGTCGAACTGACGCCGGGCGGCGTGCGGGTGCTCGATCGCACCGGCACGCCGATCGAACGCGCGATACAAACCATTCCGTCCGTGCAGGGCGTGGTCGAGCTCGGGCCGTACCGGCATTTCATGCAGAAGGAAATTTTCGAGCAACCGCAGGCCGTGGCCGCGACGATCCCCGATGCCGGACTGTTCGATCCGGCCGTATTCGGCCCCGACGCCCCGCGCGCGTTCGAGCAGATCGACAACGTGCTGATCCTCGCATGCGGCACGAGCCACTACGCGGGCCTGACTGCCCGCCGCTGGCTCGAGACGATCGCGCGCCTCCCTGCGCAGGTCGAGATCGCGAGCGAATACCGCTACAGCGACGCGCTCGCGATGCCGAATACGCTGGTGGTCAGCGTGTCGCAATCCGGCGAGACCGCCGACACGCTCGCCGCGCTCAAGTACGCGCAGGCGCTCGGCCACATCGACACGCTGGCGATCTGCAACGTGCCGACCAGCGCGATGATGCGCCAGACCGGCCTGCGCTTCCTGACGCGGGCCGGCCCGGAAATCGGCGTCGCGTCGACCAAGGCGTTCACGACGCAGCTCGCCGCGCTGTTCATTCTCGCCGTCACGCTCGGGCGGCTGCGCGGCTACGTCGACGATGCGCAACTCGCGCGCTATACGACACAGTTGCGGCGGCTGCCTGGCGCGCTCGAAGACGTGCTGGGGCTGGAGCCGCAGATCGAGCGCTGGGCGGCGGAATTCTCGCAGCATGAAAACGCGCTGTTTCTCGGGCGCGGGCTGCACTACCCGATCGCGCTCGAGGGCGCGTTGAAGCTGAAGGAGATTTCGTATATCCACGCGGAAGCGTATCCGGCCGGCGAGCTGAAACACGGGCCGCTGGCGCTCGTCACGCACACGATGCCCGTCGCGACGATCGCGCCGAACGATGCGCTGCTCGAAAAGCTCAAGTCGAACATGCAGGAAGTGCGCGCGCGCGGCGGCCAGCTTTACGTGTTCGCGGACGCCGATACGCGGATCGACAACGGCGAAGGCGTGTCGGTGCTGCGCATGCCGGATTACTACGGGTTGTTGTCGCCGATCCTGCACGTCGTGCCGTTGCAGTTGCTCGCGTATCACGCGGCGTGCTTGCGGGGTGCGGATATCGACAAGCCGAGGAACCTGGCGAAATCGGTGACGGTCGAGTGAGGGGGTTGCGTGACGAGGGGTTTGCGTGACGAGGGCTGGCCCGCGGAGGTCGCCTGGCGATCAAACGGGCCCGCCGTACACGATTCGAGCAGGGACGATTGACGCTTTCAACGGGAACGGCCCTCGGTTGCCCGGACATCCCGCTGACCGGCCCGCCCTTCTGCCCCGAACCATCCGCTTCCGGGTACGTTAATCGGCGACTCTCTCGAATGTATCCGCATTGGTCTGAACGGCATGTGCCCAGCCGAACGCCGATGATCGTGAGCCTTGCCGTGGCACCTTGCTGGTCACGACATGCCATACGGTCTGCAGCTTGCCGTCACGCAGCATGCCGGTGAAAGAACAGATCGCCGACACCAGGTCGTTCGACATGCCGAAAGCGAAGTTGATGCAATCGCCATACCCGACGCCGGAGACGGGCAGATCATGACCAAAGAACGCGCTGTCCCGCAACGCCGTGCTGAATACGCCACGGATGACGCCATCCTTGTCGTCCGCGATGGTCAATGTAGAGCCATATTGATTACGCCACGTGCCAATCCAGTTCATCACCCACCTCCTGAGCCCCGGACACTTGATCGCCTGCCAGGCGGCCGCGCGTGCTTGTCGTTCTTCTTCCGGCGGCAAAAGGGGCGCTCGAGCCAGCGCCGTGCATCGGCGAGCGCCGTTGTGACGAGTGAAGCCTGATACGAATCGAGCAATAGCAAAAAATTGCTGGCGCCCGCGATCCGGCATGACCACGGAAAGTATAGATGGTCGTCAGACGATATGAAGGGCTGCATGTCGCGATCCGGGCAGCTCGTACGCTCTTGTTCCCTACTTTATTCGCCGTAACATCGCGCACGGCGCGAAGTCTCGCCTCTGTCGCCGCGGCGACTTCGCGAGCGGTCGCGGACCTTCTTCCGCGCTGAGCGTCATGGGTCATTCTGAAGAAATTCGATACCAGGTTGATCGCAAAAGCACGATGTCGCATGCACCGTCAAAAATCGTGCTTGAATCTTCGAGTTCTTCGTACGATATTTGAACCGCACGGCGTGCTCGTGGGCAAACGAGCAGCCCGGAACCGAATTCGCGCCGACCCAGGCCCGACCCGTGCGGCAAACGACAACGGGAACCATACGGTGCAGCGCAGGCCAGATCTCTCGGGAGACCGCAGGATGTCCACGCAAGCCAGGAAGCCGTTGATATCGCTCGTCGTGCCGTTTCACGACGAAGAAGAAACGATCGACGCGTTCTTTGCCGAAACGCTGCCCGTTCTCGAGTCGGTCGCGTCGGTACGCTTCGAGATCGTCTGCGTCAACGACGGCAGCCGCGATCGCACGCTGGACCGGCTGCGCTCGGTCGCCGCCGGCGACCCGCGCGTGCACGTCCTGGACCTCACACGCCGCTTCGGCAAGGAAGCGGCGCTCACCGCGGGCCTCGACGAAGCGGCCGGCGCGGCCGTGATCCTGATCGACGCCGACCTGCAGGACCCGCCTGCGCTGATTCCCGCGATGCTCGAACGCTGGCGCGCAGGCGCCGAGGTCGTCGCCGCGAAGCGCACCGACCGCCGGTGCGACCCGCTGATGCAGCGGGTGGCCGCCGCGCTCTACTACCGCGTGCACAACCGGCTCTCCGAAGTCGAGATGCCGGAGAACGTCGGCGATTTCCGGCTGATGGACCGCGAGGTCGTCGACGCGCTGCGTGCGTTGCCGGAACGGCGGCGCTTCATGAAAGGGCTGTTCGCGTGGGTCGGCTACCGGACCGAGATCGTCGAATACACGCGTGCGGCGCGTAGCGGCGGCCGCTCGAAATTCTCCGGATGGCGGCGCTGGAATTTCGCGCTCGAGGGCATCACGAGCTTCAGCACGGTGCCGCTGCGCGTGTGGACCTATGTCGGCCTCACGTTCGCGATGCTGTCGCTCGCGTATGGCGCGTTCATCGTCGCGCGCACGCTACTGTACGGCAATCCGGTGCACGGCTACCCGTCGCTGATTTCCGTCGTGCTGTTCGTCGGCGGCATCCAGTTGATCGGCATCGGCGTGATCGGCGAATACCTCGGCCGGATCTATCATGAATCGAAGCAACGCCCCGTCTATCTCGTGAGGCGGCACTACCGTGCCGAGCGCGATGCGGCCGCGCGACCGGCATCGAAGCTGCTGCAGTTTCCGCTCAAGCGTGCGCACTCGGCACGCCGCCGGGCCGCGACGCCGGCCGCCGCGAGCATCACCGCCCGCAAGACGTCGTTCAAGTAGCACCGGGCCGCGTCAATTGGACATCCTCCGGCAATCGACCCGCCCGGCCGAGCGGCCGGTCGTCGCATGGCTCACGTCGCGACGCGTCGTCCTGTACAGCGCGCTGATGCTGGTGTCGTACGCGGTGTTCATGGCGATCTGGACGGCGGTCGCGCGTCACGCGTCCGTCACCGGCGGCGTGATGCCGCGGCCCGGCGCCGACTTCTCGGTGTTCTGGTCCGCGTCGTACGTCATGCTGCACGGCGCGCCGTCGCACGCGTACGATTTTTCCGCCTTCTCGCGGCTGACGACCGCGCTGTTCCCGCACCTTCCGCGCGACGTCTTCGCGCCGTGGCTGTACCCGCCCACCTATCTGCTGCTCGTGACGCCGCTGGCGCTGCTGCCGTTCGCGCTCGGGTATCCGCTGTTCGTCGCGTTCGGCGTGTCGATGCTCGGCCTCGCCGCGTGGCGCGTATCCGGCCTCCGCGCGATTCCCGGCGCATCGCGCGCCGGCGCCTTCGCGCTGATCGCCGCGCCGTGCGTGTTCGTCACCGCGACGCTCGGGCAGAACGCGTGCCTGACCGCATCGTGTGCGGCGCTCGCCGTTCATTGGGCCGACCGGCGACCGCTGTGGGCCGGCCTGTGCATCGCGCTGCTGTCGGTCAAGCCGCAGATGGCGCTGCTGCTCCCGTTCGTGCTGGTCGCCGTGCGCGCATGGCGCACGATCATGTGGGCCGCGCTCGCGACCGGCGCATTCGTCGCATCGAGCGTGCTCGTCTGCGGCGTCGCGTCGCTGCGCCTGTTCGTCGCGAGCGCCGGCCTCGTCCGCTCGATCATCCTCGAGCATGGCGTCGGGTTCTGGCTCGCGTCGCCGACGCCGTTCGCGGCGCTCCGCCTCGCGGGCGTGCCGCTCGGCGCCGCGTATGTCGCCCATGCCGGCATCGCGGCGATCGCGATCGCCGCGGCCTGCGTCGTCTGGACGCAATCGCGCGACACCCGCGTGCGCGCGGCCGTACTGGCGGTCGCGACGCTCGTGGCGAACCCGTACGTGTGGCACTACGAGCTCTCGTGGCTCGCGATCGCGATCGCCTGCATGCTGTCGATCGGCTGGCGCGACGGCTGGCTGCGCGGCGAACAGGCGGCGATCGCGCTGATGTGGGCACTGCCGATCGCCGAATACCTGAACCCGTGGCTGCAGCTGCCGCAGATCGGCCCGGCCGTGACGCTCTTCGCGCTATTGATGCTGCTGCGCCGCGCGCGGCACGACGCGCGCAACACTCACAGCGCAAGCCGCGGCGGCACGTACACGCCGTAATACGGCCCGACGCCGGTCGCGACGCCGGTCATCTTGACGCCGGCGACGAAGTGCCCCTGGATGTACTTGTAGGTGCCGCCCAGCGACACGTCGATGCGGAACGCGGCGAACGCGACGATCGGCACGGAGGTGCTGCTCGACGTCTGCGTGACGACCGGCAGCACGACCGTCGTGCCGACCGGCACCGACGTGTAGAGCGTCGCTTTCACGCCGGTCGCGAGATTGATGCTGTCGCCGATATTGAGCGTGGTCGGGTTGCCGGTCACCATCAGGCCGCCCATCGTCGTCGTGTCGGTCGCGGTCGACTGGAACGACGTCCACTGGCCGCCCATGCACAGCGCGCCATACGTCTGGCCGTTCGTGATCGAAAACTCGTACGGCAAGCCCGTCAGCGGATTGATCAGCGGCTGGTTGGTCTGCGCGTTCCAATACTGGTTGTACACGCACTGGTCGATCGCGATCGGAAAGAGCCCGCCCGCCGCGACGCCACCCGGCGCGGCGAGCACCGCGATCGCGGTCGCGCGGCCGGATGCGCCGGGGATGCCCAGCAGCCCGCCGAGCAGCAGCGGGATCGATCCGCCATTGATGCCCGGCGCGCGCGACACGGTCACCTGCACGGCCGGCACGTCGTAGGGGCCCGGCGTGATCGTGGTCGGCTGCATCGACGCCGGCGTGCGCGTCACGTTCCAGTAGCCGGTCGTCACCGTGCCGGTCGCCAGCGGTGCGCCCGCCGCCGAGTTCAGCGCGATCACGCCGTTCGCCGCCGGCGCGGCCTGCGACCAGTTCAGCGGCCCGCCGGTCGGCGACATCATCGCATCGGCCGCCGCGAGCGCGGCTGCATCCGCGGCATTCTGCAGCTGGTTGCGCACCGTGGCGATCCATGCGATGTCGATCGCCAGCGCGCCGAACGACAGCAGCGGAATCAGGAACATCAGGAAGAACAGCGCGACGGAGCCGCGTTCGCGCGCCGTGCCGCCGGATGGCTTGCCGGCCGCGTCATTCATAGAGCATCACCGAGCTGGCCGTGAGCGTCACCGGGCCGGTCAGCGCGCTGAATGCCGAACCGAGCACCATCCCGGAATACGTGTAGGTCACCGTGACCGTCAGCGCGGTGCCCGCCGTCGTGCCATTCGCCTGCGTCACGGTCACGGTCGGCGTCGTCGGCGTGCCGCCGGTGATCAGGCTGTTCTGCGTATAGCTGAGCGCGACGTTGGCGATCTGCGTCGGGGTCAGCATCGGCACGCGCAGCACGACACCGGCGCGCGCGGCTTCGCGGCTCGCGTTCGTGATCACGGCCTTGTCGCACAGCAGCAGGCTCACGTCGATGATGCCGATCAGCACCATCAGCAGGAACGGCAGCATCAAGACGAACTCGAGGGATACGACGCCGCGCGCGTGGCGGCCGCGCATCGCCGCGCGTGTCATTTTGCGGCCCCCGCGGCGGGTGGCACCGTACGCGGCTCGAGCGCGGCGCCCTTCAACGGCCGCGCCGCATCGGCGACCGGGCGCGCCGCGAGCTGCGCACGCACCGCCTGGTACACGCGCAGATTGTCGGCCACCGCCGACGCCGGCAGATCCGCGGACAGCAGCTTCTTCGCCGAATCGGTGTTGCCGAGCACGCCATACGCGAACGCGAGATTCTGGCGCGCCTGCCACGGCGCATCGGGCAGCCCGGCCACGTCGAGCAGCACGTTCACGCCCTCGCGCGGACGATTGCTCAGCACGAGCGACAGCCCGAGGTCGACGCGCAGCCCCTGCGCGTCGGGATGGGCGCGAAGCGCGTCCCGGTACACGGCCTGCGCGTCCTCGTGGCGGCCCTGCAGGTCGAGCACCGTGCCGAGCCCTTCCGCCGCAAGCGGAAGGTTCGGCTGGGCGGCGAGCAAGTCGCGATAGCGGCTGGCGGCCTCGTCGAGCCGCCGCTGCCGCAACGCGACGCGCGCGAGCCCGACCTGCGGCCCGAGTTCCGCGGGCGCCTGCTGCCGCGCCTGCTCGTAGAGCACGCGTGCGCGCTCCAGATCGCCGGCGCGGTAGTTGACGTCGGCGAGCCCCAGTTGCGCCGCGAGCGAGTCGGGATGCCGGGCGAGCACCTTGCCGTACAGCGTCGACGCGAGATCGACGTTGCCGCCGACCAGCGCGCTGTCGGCAATGCGCAATTCGGCCTGCGGGTCGTCGCTCTTGTGCGACAGCGCCGGCCGCGTCTGGATGCCCGGCGCGCAGCCGCCGGCCAGCAGCGGCAGCACGGCCGCGAATGCGAACGCGAACGCGCGTCGCGCGGAGCCTTTCATTTGAACACCTCGAGCAGACGAATGGCCGCCGGGCCTGCCGCGATCAGCCCGACCGTCGGCAGGATGAACAGCATCATCGGCAGCGTGATCTTCGGCGCGAGCTTCGCGGCCTGTTCCTCGAGCGCGACGATCTGCTCGGTGCGCTCGCTGCGCGACAGCGTTCGCAGCGCCTGCGTGATCGGCGTGCCGAACCGCTGCGATTGCGTGAGCGTCGTGGCGAGCGAGCGCGCCGACGGGAAATCGACGCGGAGCGCGAAATGCGCGAGCGCTTCGGACACGTTGCCGCTCAGCGTCAGCTCGTCCGCGCAGACCGTCAGCTCGTCGGCGAGCGGCGGGCAGATGCGCTCGAGTTCGCGTGCGACGCGCCGCACGCCCGACACGAGGCTGTTGCCGGCCATCGTGCAGATCACGAGCAGGTCGAGCGCATCCGGAAAGCATGCGGCGATGATGCGCCGGCGCCGCCGGATCATCGCGCCGAGCACGTATTCCGGCACGATCACGCCGATCACGAACGCGGCGATCATCGCGACCGCCCGGATCACGAAGTATTCGCCGAAGCGCGGAATATACGGGCTGAACACGATCGCGACGCCGGCGAACAGCACGCCGCAGCTGAGCTTGATGCCGATCATCGACGACACCGCGCGCCGTTCGCGAAAGCCCGCGCGCGTCAGTTGCAGCCCGAGCTTCACGCGCTGCATCGGATCGAGCACGGGCAGCCGCTCGCCGAGCTGCGCGAGCCGTCGCGTCAGATCCTGACGCACGTCGCCCGGCTGCAGACGCCCGCCTCCCAGCGACGGCGGCCGCTGCCCGGCGGCCTGCTGCACGCGCACGGCGATCCGCTTGCGCGTGCCGCCGCCCGGCGTCGCGAGCGCCGCCGCGACGCACGCGATCAGCAGCAACAGTTCGAGGCCGCGGGCGGCCAGCATCGACATCGTCATCGCGCGGTATCCAGTTTCGAAATCTTGTGAATCGCCAGCAGGCCGATCGTCAGCAGCCCCGCCGCGATCGTCAGCATCACGCGGCCGGCATGCGTGTCGAACAACAGCATCACGTACGCGCGGTTCACGAGGAACAGCGCGCCGATCATCACGAACGGCACCGCCGAGATGATCTTCGTCGTGATCCGCCCTTCGGCCGTCAGCGCGCGTGTCTTCAGGCGGATGTCGCGACGCGTGCGGATGATGCTCGACAGCTCGTCGAGCGTCTCGCCGAGGCTGCCGCCGGTCTCGCGCTGCAGCAGCAGGTAGACGGTGAAGAACGAGAAGTCCGCGATCATCAGCCGGTCCGCCGCGTGCGTCAGCACGTCCTTCAGATCCGCGCCGACGCGCAGGCTGTCGCCCATCGTGCGGAAGGTCGAGCGCACCGGCTCGGCCGCGCTGTCGCCGACCGTGCTGATCGCCTGCGTGACCGGAATGCCCGCGCGCACCGCCCGCACGATCAGGTCGATCGCGTCGGGGAACGCCTCCAGAAAGCGCAGCCGGAAACGCTCGACCAGCATGCGGTAGCTCGCGCGCATCGCAATCAGCGGCAGTCCGACGTAAATCGCCGGATGCACGACGCTCGGCAGCGCGACGAGCTTCACCGCGACGATCCCGGCGATCGCGCCGGCGATCGTGCTCGCGACGACGATCCGCAGCCCGCGCTCGCCGCCGACCGCGCGCACGCGCGTCACGTAGCGCTGCATCCACGCACGTACGCGGCTTTGCCGGCGCGGCAGGTTGAACAGCGCGACACCGGACCCGGCGGCCTCACCGGCGTCCCGGCCCGCGAGCGACGGTGCAAGGCGCTGCAGCCGCGCGCGAATGCGCTGCTCCGGCGTATGGCGCGCACGCTCGAGCAACGCGGACAGCCCGAGGCCCGCCGCGAGGATCGCGACGAACGCGCCGAGCGTGAAGAGATCGGCAGCCCTCATTGCCGGAATACCTCGGAAAGCGCGTCCTCGACGCCGTAGTACGCGGCGCGCGGCGCGAACGCGGGCCGCAACGACGACGCCTCGAACACGCCCTTCACCGCGTCGCGCGTCGTGTCGCCTTCCTGGCGGAACGCGAACAGGTCCTGCGTGATCACCACCTCGCCTTCCATCCCGACGATCTCGGTGATCCGCGTCACGCGGCGCACGCCGTCGCGCATCCGCTCGACCTGCACGAACAGGTGCACGGCGCTCGCGATCTGACGCCGGATCGACAGCAGCTGCAGGTTCGCGTTCGCCATCATGACCATGCTTTCGAGCCGGCTGATCGCGTCGCGCGGCGAGTTCGCGTGGATCGTCGTCATCGAGCCGTCGTGGCCCGTGTTCATGGCCTGCAGCACGTCGAACGCCTCCGCACCGCGGATTTCGCCGAGGATGATGCGGTCCGGCCGCATCCGCAGCGCGTTGCGCACGAGATCGCGCTGCGAGATGCCGCCGAGCCCTTCCGTATTCTCCGGGCGGGTTTCGAGGCTCACCACGTGCGGCTGCAACAGTTGCAGTTCGGCCGCGTCCTCGATCGTCACGATCCGTTCGTGCTCCTCGATGTGCTGCGACAGCGCGTTGAGCAGCGTCGTCTTGCCCGACCCGGTGCCGCCCGAGATCACGATGTTCAGCCGGCATGCGCACGCGATCTTCAGCACCTGCAGCATCCCGTGCGAGATGTTGCCCTGATGCGCCATCCGCGCGAGCGTGATGTCGCGCTTCGCGAACTTGCGGATCGAGATCGACGCGCCGCGCATCGCGATCGGCGGCAGCACCACGTTCACGCGGCTGCCGTCTGCAAGGCGCGCATCGACCATCGGGCTGCTCTCGTCGACGCGGCGTCCGACCGCCGCCGCGATCCGCTGCGCGACGCTCGTCACGTGCGCGTTGTCGCGAAACTTCAGCGACGTGAGCTCGAGCCGGCCCGCGCGCTCGACGTACACCTGGTCGGGACCGTTGACGAGAATGTCGGACACGGTGTCGTCGGCGAGCAGCGGCTCGATCGGCCCGACGCCGAACATGTCGTTCAGGATCGCGTCGACGATCAGCACCTGCTCGCCCGCGGTGATCTTCAGGCGCTCGCGCTCGACCGTGTGCGCGGCCACCTGCTCGATGCCCGCGCGCACTTCGTCGCGCGTCTTCATCAGCGCGGCCGACATGTTCATCGACGCGAACACCGCGGTGCGGATCGCGTCGAACTTGCCGGAACGGATGAGGGCCTCCTGCGTATCGGCCGTCGCCGCCGCGCGCGCGGCTGCGGATGCGGACGTGGACAGCGACGCCGGCACCGGGCTCGCGGCCGGCGCGGGCGCGTCGTCGCGCGGCGCGGTACGGGAGCCCGCCGGCGCGGGGTCCGGCGTCCGCCGCTTGCGGGTACCGAACGTCACGATCCCTTCCTCCATTTGACGAAGCGCGCATACCACGGCTCGGCGACGGCCATCGATTCGCCGGTGATGCCGTTCGCGAGCAGCCGGATCTCGTCGAGGAAGCCGCTCCGTTTCGTGCCTTCGATCGGCTCGCCGAGGTTCTCGGCGATCGCGAGCGACTGCGCGTCGTGCGGCAGCTCGCGCAGCCGCACACCGCCGAACGCGTCCTCGAAATCGGACTGCGCGACGCGCCCCTTGACCGGCTCGAGCGGATTGTTCAGCACCATCGACAGCATCCGCTCGCCCGGCATTTCCTTCACGAAGCGCGCCAGCCGCGCGGCTTCGTACGCGGCGTGCACCGACCGATCGGCGACGATATAGACGAGATCGGACGCCGTCAGCGCATCCTCGAACAACTTGCCGGCACGCACGCCCACGTCGAACAGCACGTAATGGAAGCGGTCCTTCAGCATGTCGACGAGCTGCGCGATCGCATCGTCGCGCAGCAACGCGTCCTCGCCATAGGCGAGTTCGGCGGACAACACGTGCAGGCGGTCGCCCTTCGTGACGAACATGCGGTCGAACAGCGCGTCGTCGGGGCGCAGTTCCATGTTCAGCAATTCGATCAGCCCGTTGTTGCTCGACAGCCCGAGCATCGAGTTCGCGCCGCCGCCGTGCAGGTTCAGGTCGACGTAGGCGACGCGCCGCCGCTTCTCGCCCGCCAGGCAGCGCGCGAGGCTGACCGCGATCGTCGTCGTGCCGACGCCGCCGCGCGCGCCGACGAAGCTGACGATCTTGCCGGTGCGCACCTGCACGACCGCCTCGGTCGTCGTCAGCGCGCGCCGCATCAGCTCGACGGTCAGCGGCTTCACGATGTAGTCCTGCACGCCGATGCCGAGCAGGTTGCGGAACAGCCCGACGTCGTTCTGCGTACCGATCGCGACGACCCGCACCGACGGCTCGCACACGTCCGCGAGCCGCATCAGGTCCGACACCGGCAGCACCGAATCCGACACGTCGACGATCAGCTGGCGCGGCGAGCGCTCGTGCTGCTGCAGCAGCCGGATCGCGTCGTCGCAGTTGCCCGGCTGCACGTGGGCGCGCGCGATCGACAGGTCCTGCGCGACGCGGCGGATCACATCCTCGCTGCCGGCGTCGGACACGACCGCGATGAGGTCCGCCGCACCGGCTGCGGCGGCGTGCTTGGCGTTCTGGCGGTCGAGGACGTTCATGGGCGGCATCGCGATCGCATCGGAAGGGGGTCAATGGCCGGGCGAGCCGGTCGTCGTCAGCGTCTTGCCCGGCGCGGGCTGCTTCACGCGATCCTCGACGTAGCGGCGTACCGCGTCGGCCGCGACCTGCGCATCGGCGCCGCCGTACGGCACGGGCGCGACGAGGTCTTCCGGCCGCGCGAGCATCGTCGCGAGATTCGTGTAGGTCGCGCAGCCGAACGGCACGCCGGGCCGCCCGAAGCCGGCGTCGACGAGCTGCGACGGCTGCATCAGCTTCGCGCAGTCGGGCGGCACCGCACGGACGCCGTCGAAGCCGATCGCGCGCGCATCGGGCAGGTTGATCGGCGGCGGCGTCGACAGGCAGGCCGCGAGCGCCAACGGCAACGGCGCGGTGAACAGGGTTCGAAGTCGCATGCGTGCTCCTCCGGTCAGTACACGAAGCCCGCGGCGCCGACGAGACGCGGCGTGTCGCCGGTCAGCAGGTCGAGCCCGAGGTTGCGCTGGATCGCGAACTCGAGGTCGCTGCTCGGCCGCGCGACGGTGTCGAGCGCCTGCTCGAGCTGGCCGGGCCCGGTCGGCTGCACGATGTACGGCGTCACGATCACGACGACCTCGGTCTTGTTGTCCTGGAAGTTCTTCGACGAAAACAGCCGGCCGATGATCGGCAGCCGGCCGAGCCCCGGGATCTGCGACACGGTATTGGCCGTCTGGCTCTGCAGCAGCCCGCCGATCGCGAAGCTCTGCCCGCTCGACAGCTCGACCGTCGTCTCCACGCGCCGCACGGAGAGCCCCGGCACCGTGACGCCGCCGGTCGTCACGCTGTTGTTCGGATCGACCTCGCTCACCTCCGGGCGCACCTTCAGGCTGATCCGGTTGTCGGCGAGCACGGTCGGCGTGAAGTCGAGCGATACGCCGAACGGCTTGAATTCGACCGTGATCGCGCCGGTCGTGTTGCCGGCCTGCGCGACCGGAATCGGGATCTCGCCGCCCGCGAGGAAGCTCGCGGTCTGGCCGGACATCGCGGTGAGGTTCGGCTCCGCGAGCATCGTGATCAGCCCTTCCTGATCGAGCGCGTCGAGCACGACGTCGATCGACCAGCGCCCCGTATGGAAGCCGCCCACCACCGAATACGCGCCCGTCGGCGACAGGTTGAACAACCGGTTCGTCGAATCGAACAACGTGCGCCCGTTGAACAGCCCGCCGATGAAGTTGCCGGCCGCGCCGAGCGAACTCCAGTTGATGCCGAGCTGCTGCGTGATGTTGCGGCTCACTTCCGTCACGCGCACGCGCAGGTTCACCTGGATCGGGCGCGACAGCGTGAGCCGGTTGACGATCTTTTCCTTGTCGTTCACATACGGCGCGAGCGACTGCATCACGGCGTCCGCGTCGGCCGCGCTCGGCACCTTGCCCGACACCATCAGCGAGCCCGGCGCGCCGGACACCGCCAGCTTCAATTGCGGAAAGCGGCCGTCGAGCACCGTCTGCAGCGACGCGGTGTCGACCTGCACGATCACGGTCCGGCGCAGGATCGGCCGATGATTCGCGCCGAGCGCGATCAGCGTGGTCGTGCCGGCCTTCTTGCCGAACACGAACACGGTGCGCGGCGACGGCACCTGGATGTCGGCGATGCCCGGGTCCGCGACGAACATCGCGGTCGCCGGTTCCGGCAGCGACAGCATCTCGCCCTTGCCGGTCGCGATCGACAACGCCGCGCCGGCGTCCGCCGCGTGCGCGCGCTGCGCGAACGCGACGTCCGGCGCGACGAGCGCGGCCAGGCACCAGAAAGCGATCCAACGAACCATGCGCACCATGCGTGTTCCCGTCAAATGCCGGCCGCCGGGCGGCCGGTTCCGAATCGACACCTCGACACCTCGTCCTCGCGTCACTGCGCGACCGCCGCCCGCGGCACTTGCGCCGTCGTGTCGGCAGCCGCATTGCCCATCGCGGGCGCCGCCGGCGCAACCGGCGTGCCCGGCCAGCCGGACGGCAGCGGCGGGATGCCCGGCATGCCGACGCCACCGACGCCACCGCCGCCGGTGCCACGCGAGCCGTCGTCCACCGACGAGCCGCGATAGATCACGACCGTGTTGCCCTGCGGTGCCGCCCGCATGCCCGTGTCGGGCTTCGCGGACGACGAACGCGTCGCGTCCCGGAACGCGCGCGATACGTCGCCGGCCCACACCGGCGGCGTATCGGGCTCCTGTTCGTCGCCGCCCGCGGCGTGGCGGCGATCGCTCGTCGCGAAGCTGCGCAGCGCGAGCGACAGCGAACCGAGGCGCGTCGCGACCAGCACGACCTGCGCGGTGCGCGGCGCGACCTCGAGCGTGACCGTGCGCGCGCGCACCGGGGCGTCGGGCGCGCTCGCGGCCGTCTTCGCACGCTGGAATTCCGAGCCGACCGCGAGCACGCGCGCGCGGCGCACGACCGTCTCGGCTTCGAACGTGCCGGGCGTCGTCGCGGAACCGCCGATCTGCTGCGTGAGCACGACGTCGACGAAGTCGCCCGGCTGGATCAGCCCCGCGTTGCCCGACACGTCGTCGACCGGCACCGAGATCGCGCGCATGCCGGGTTGCAGCGCGGCCGCGAGAAAATCCGGCGCGCCGGCCGGGATCACGTTGTCCGCGCGAATCGGCGCACCGGCGTCCACGCGGTTGCGCAGCAGCGCGCCCTTGAGGTCCGCGCCCGGCTGCGACTCGACGAATGCGCCGGCCGGCACCTGCGCGCGCGGCATGCGCTTCCACGCGAGATCGTTGTCGCGCAGCAGCAGCCCTTCGGGCAGGTCGGCCGCCGCGACGCGCACGTCGACGTCGCTCGCCGCGCCGGGCGCCGACGGCGTCGACGCGGCGACATAGAGCTGGCGCAAGAGGAACGCACCGATGGCGGCAGCGATGATCAGCACGGCCATTCTCAGGGGTTTGGGCATGGCGGCGTGCGTCCCCGCTAGGTGAGCGAAACCGCGTGAGGAAACGGCGCCCAGACGGCCAGTGCGCCGCCGAGCGAGAGCGCGATGCCGTACGGCACGCCACGCGTGTCGATCGCGCGCGCCGGCGCGATGCGGCGACGCCGCCACGCAACGGCCGCGAGCATCGCGAGGCCGCATGCGACGCCGCTCGCCCCGACGATCGTCAACACCGGGAACGCGAGCGCCGGGCCGGCCCACAGGAAGACGGCCGCCGCCAGCTTCACGTCGCCGCCGCCGATCCAGCCGGCGTGACGCAGTCCGGCGAACAGCAGCAGCATCGCCGCGGCGGTCGCGACGTGAGCGGCGAGCTGCGCGAGCCCTTCGCGTGCGAGCGCGGCCGCGACGAAATACAGCATCGCGAACGCGAGTACCGGGCGGTTCGACAGGCGCCGCGTGCGCACGTCCTGCAGCACGAGCGACATCAGCACGAGCGTCGCCGCCGACTGTACGAGATAGAGCATCGGAGAGCCGTCCGTCGGCGCGCCCCGGCTGGATACGTCGTACCGCTGCGGATCCGTGTATTCGTCGGCGGCGCGCGGGTTCAGGGGGATCAGATCAGCGCCGTGACCTTGTTGATCAGCGACGTGAACACGGCCGGCAGGCCGCCGGTGTTGCTGCTCAGGATCACCCCGACCGCAGCCAGCGCGACGACGACGATGCCGGCGAGGACCGCGTATTCGAGCGAGCTGACGCCGCGTTCATCGCGCAGCAGGGATTTGACGTAGTGCAGCATGACAACCTCCGTGTGACGGGGTCGTTGATCGACCGTTGAATGTAAAGACGCGGCGTTGCTTCGGTGGCGTTCACTGCGTTTCGCCCATTCATGACTCATGCAGCAGGCCTGGCAACGGGCCGTTCGCATCCCCCGGAATCCCTTCGATCGCTGCAACGCGAGTTCGGCGGCAATGGAATCCGCCATTACCCGCGCTCGCTTGTTGCCTGACCGCATCCACACGATACGGATCAAGCCGGTTCGTCTAGGGTATAGACAATTTTTTTGGCGTTTTCAAATAATTTAGCGTCGAAATGTATTTATGGAAAAGCCCGTTCACAAGTGAATCGAGATCCCGGCAGTCGGCGTATTATCGTGCCTCCGCATTATGTGGTCGCTATCCACTTTAATAGTCTTACGGCGTCGGGCGGAATGATTTTCCGAATCGCGCACAATTTGCGCATTTGTTCAATTTTCGATTGCCGGGCAGTCCTCTTTATTGCCCGGGTATCGAATTCCGACAGCCGCCCGGCGTCGCGCGAAACGCGTTCCGCGAGCGTGCCGGTCGACGCCATGCGCACCTCCGCACCGTGCATGCTTCGAGCGCGTCGGCGGCTTCCGGTCAACGGCGATCGCGCGGCTCCGCCCCGCCGAGCGAGCGCAGCGGAGACGGGCGGATGCCGAGGCGGACCACGCCGAGATCGGCCCCGCTCATCGACGTGTGCTCGAACCGCTGGAACGACTCGGTGATGTGCTTGCGCAGCAGCGCGACGTCCCATGGCTTGATCAGCACCTTCTGAACGGACCCGTTGCCGGACGCGTCCGCGATCGACGCGCCGTCGCCGTAGCTGGACAGCAGGATGCGCACGATGTCCGGGTACAGCGCCTTGACACGCTGCAGCAGGTCGAGCCCGGACACGCTCGGCATCCGGAAGTCCGACACGATCACGCCGACGCGATGCTGCGCGAGCAGGTCGAGCGCCTCGTCGGGATCGGTGGTGGCGAGGATCTCGTAGCCGTCTCGGCCGAGCGCCTGCCTGAGCATCTGCAGGACCGCGCGGTCGTCGTCCACCAGCAGCAGCGTACGGTGCAGCAGTTCGCGCTGCCGGCAGTGCTCGGGCAACTCCGAGCCGGCGGACAACATGTCGGCGATCTCGTCACCGGTGACCGGATGGCTGAAGTAGTAGCCCTGCATCGCATGGCAGCGATGCCGGTTCAGGAACGACAGTTGAGCTTCCGTCTCCACGCCCTCGGCCACCGTCTCCATGTGCAGCGACTCGGCCATCGCGATGATCGAGCGCGTCAACGACGCACCTTCCGCGCTGGTGGTGACGTCGCTGAGGAACGAACGGTCGATCTTGACGACGTCGATCGGCAAGTCCTTCAGGTACGACAAGCTCGAATAGCCGGTGCCGAAATCGTCCAGCGACAGCACGACGCCGAGCGCCTTCAGTTCGCGCAGCGTATGCGCGATCGCATTGGAGTCCTCCATCAGCACGCTTTCGGTCAGCTCGAGTTCGAGCGAGTCCGGCTCGAGACCGGTTTCCGCGAGCGCCGTGCGCACCAGGTGGGCCACGTCCTGCTGCCGGAACTGGCGCGCGGACAGGTTGACGGCGATCCGGATCGGCGGATGTCCTTCCCGGCGCCACGCGACGGCCTGCGCGCACGCGGTGCGCAACACCCACTCTCCGATCGGCAGAATCAACCCGGTTTCTTCGGCGATCGGGATGAAACGGTCGGGCGGAATCACGCCGATGCCCGGACGTCGCCAGCGAATCAGCGCCTCGACGCCGCTGATCTGGCCGGTCTTGAGATCGACCTTCGGCTGGTAGTACAGCTCGAGTTCACCGTTCGCGACGGCCTGATGCAGCGCGTTTTCGAGGATGGTCTGCTCTTCGACGCGCGCGCCCAGTTCACGCGTATAGAAGCTGTAGCAATTGCGCCCGTGTTCCTTCGCGCAATACAGCGCGGCATCGGCCGTCTTCAGCAGCGTCTCCGCGTCGGTCCCGTCGGTCGGGTAAAGGCTGACGCCGACGCTGGTCGTCACGTGCAGGTCGTGGCCGTCGAGCACGAACGGCGCAATGAAGGTGTCCAGGATCTTGCGGGCGATCGTGTCCGCGTCCGACGCCGTCGCGAGATTGACCAGCATCACGACGAACTCGTCTCCGCCGAGCCGCGCGACCGTGTCGCCGTCGCGCACCGAACTCTTCAGGCGCGCGGCGACGACCCGCAGCAGCCCGTCGCCGGCCGAGTGACCGAAGCTGTCGTTGATGTGCTTGAAGCGGTCCAGGTCGAGCACCATCACCGCGATCAGCTGCCCGGTGCGCCGCGCCTGCGACATCGCCTGCTCCATCCGGTCGCCGAGCAGGTTGCGGTTCGGCAGGCCTGTCAGCGCGTCGTGATTGGCGAGGTATTCGATACGCCCCTGCTGCATCTTGCGTTCGGTGATGTCCTGCACGATGCCGCGCAGGATGATCGCGTGGTTCGGATCGCGGCCGGACTCCGCCTGGTGCAGCACGCAGCGCTCGGTGCCGTCCGCATGGATCAGCCGATGCTCGATCGAGAACGCGACGCCTTCGGTGCGCAGGCTCGTGTAGGACTGCACAAGGAGCGGCTGCTCGTCTGGCGGCGCGGCCTGCACGAGGCGCTCGAACGTCGGCGGCGTGCGGGCGGCGTCGAGCCCGAGAATCCGGTACAGCTCCGGCGACCAGTAGCCGTCCGTCCGCCCGGCCTGGTATTCCCAGTTGCCGAGGTGCGCGAGCGCCTGCGCATGCGTGAGGCTGACCTCGGTCGTCGCCAGCTTTTCGACCGCCGCGGCCGCGCGCAACAGATAGCGGACCCGATACCCGAGCAGTTTCCACCGCATCGGCTTGGACACGAAGTCGGTCGCGCCGGCGTCGAACGCGCTGGCGATCGATGCGTCGTCGTCGTTGCCCGTGAGCATGACGATCGGCACGCGGCGGCCCTCGGGCAACGCGCGCAATGCGCGGCAACAGTCGAATCCGTCGCCGCCGGGCATTTCGACGTCGAGCAGGACGACGACCGGACGATGACGCAGGAACGCGTCGATGCCTTCCTGCGGCCCCGTCGCTTCCTCGACGCGAAAGCCTTCGGGTTCGAGCGTCTCCACGACCAGCAGGCGCGTCATGGCGTCGTCGTCGATGATCAGAATCGCCGGCACATCGGCATGTTCCTGGTTCACGAGCATCCTCCTGTTTTGCCGCCGCGCAATCGCCATGGCGATCGGCCGGCCCGGCGTCCGTTCAACCTTCGACGCGCTCCGCGATCAGCGCCGCGTGCGCGTGCCCGAATTCCGCGTCCGTGCCGGCGACCAGCTCCACCGCCGCGCCGACGTCGGCTGCGCGCGCCAGCTGCTCGATCGCGCGACAACGCGCCGACAGCAGGTGCGCGCCGACGTTCGCGCTGCTCGATTTCAGCGTATGGGCGGCCAGCTTCAGCGCATCGGCGTCGCCCGCTTCGACCGCCGCATGCATGTCGCGGATCAGCCGCGGCGCGTCCGCCGCGAATTGATCGATGATCCGCGTCAGGACATCCGGGCGGCCCGGCCGCTGAAGCGCGCGCAATGCATCGAGCGCCTTCTGGTCGATCACGCTGGCGTCGTCGTCCGGATCGGGGGCCGCGCCACCGCCCGCTTCCGGACGCGTATCGATGTCGGCGCCCGTCGTCGCCGCATCGCTTCCGGTTACCGGCGCGCACGCCGCGCCGCCGACATGACGCGCGAGCATCTGCAGCAGCGCATCGCGGCGAAACGGCTTGCCGAGATAGTCGTCCATCCCGGCGGCCAGGCAGCGCTCGCGGTCGCCGCTGAGCGCATTGGCCGTCAGTGCGATCACCGGCATGCGCGGCGCGCCGGCTTCGGCTTCGCGACGGCGCAGTTGCCGCGTCGCCTCGAAGCCGTCGAGCTTCGGCATCTGGCAGTCCATCAGGACGACGTCGAAACCGTCGTCCGCCAGCCGCTGCAGCGCCTGCTCGCCGTCGTCGGCCACGTCGACCTGATAGGCGGTGTCCTCCAGCATCGCGAGCGCGATCTGCTGATTCACGACGTTGTCCTCCACCAGCAGCACGCGCGCCGCGATCTCGTCGAGCGGCCGGCGCGGACCCGCGGCGGCGTCGTCGGACACCGGCTCAGCAGACGTCAGCCGCGGCGGCATCACGTGCATCGCCGAGGCGATGGCCGCATGGAGATCGGCGCCATGGAGCGGCTTCGTCAGCCGGGCGGCGATGTCGAGTTCGTGCGCGACCAGCACGCTGTCCATCATCTCGAACGCGGTCAGCGTGATGATCCTGAGCGCACGCAGCGACGGATCGCGGCGGATGTACTGCACGAGCGAGATGCCGTCCATGCCCGGCATCCGCACGTCGACGATCGCGAGATCGAACGGCGCGCCGTCGGCGACCGCCGCGCGCAACTGCGCCAGCGCGTCGTCGCCGCCGATCGCCGTGGCGACGCACAGCTGCCATTCGATCGCATGTTCGAGCAGCACGCTGCGATCGGTTTCGCTGTCGTCCACGATCAGCACCTTCAGGCCGGCGAGCGACGGCCGTGCCTCCGATGCGACGCCGACCTCCCCGGACGCCGGCTCGAACGGGGTCGTCACGGTGAACACCGAGCCCTGGCCGGGCGTCGATTCGAGCGTGAGCGCGCCGCCCATCATCTCGGCCAGTTGCCGGGAAATCACGAGGCCGAGCCCGGTTCCGCCGTATTTGCGCGCGGTCGAGTTGTCGGCCTGCTGGAACGGCCGGAACAACTGCGCGGCCACCTCGGGCGCGATGCCGATGCCGGTGTCGGCGATCGTGAACACGATGCGGCCGTCGTCCGCATACGACACGCTGAGCGCGACGTGCCCGTGCTCGGTGAACTTGATCGCATTGCCCAGCAGGTTCGTGAGCACCTGGCGCAACCGCACCGGGTCGCCGCGCATCCATTCGGCAACGGTGTCGCCGCGCCGGTACACGAGCGCAAGCGCCTTGCGTTGCGCGTTCGGCTCCAGCAGCGCGACGACATCGTCGAGCAATTGATGCAGATTGAAATCGATGCGCTCCAGCGTCAGCTTGCCCGCCTCGATCTTCGAGAAATCCAGAATGTCGTCGATCAGCACGAGCAGCGTCTGCCCGGATCGATACACGGTGTCGACGAACTTGCGCTGCTTCGACGTCAGCCGCGTGCGCTGCAGCAGCTCGGTCATGCCGAGCACGCCGTTCATCGGCGTGCGGATCTCATGGCTCATCCGCGCGAGAAACTCCGATTTCGCCGAATTCGCGGCTTCGGCCGTGGCGATCGCCGCCTGCAAATCGACGTCGCGGCGTTCGATTTCGTCGAGCATCATGTTGAAGCCGGCGACCAGCGCCGCGACTTCGTCGCGGCCTTTGTGCGTCATGCGCAACGACAGGTCGCTGCCGCTGCGAATGCGCGCCATCGTGCGCGTCAGGCGCGACAGCGGCCCGGAGATCGACGCGCCGAGCCGATGACTGATCAGCAGCCCGCCGATCGCGAGCAGGAACGATACGCCCACGATCATCAGGATCGCGGTCGCCACGGCCCGGTAGACGTCCGATACGATGCCGCGCTGCTGAAGGTCGACGCGCACGGCCTCCTGCTCCGTGTAGGCCGCGAGGCGATTGGCCGTCGTATCGACGTCCGCGACGATGCCCTGCATGGCCACGTCGTTGGCCAGCATGTCGGACTTCACCGCGAGGATGCGGCGCGCGGATCCGGCCAGCTCCGTGGTCAGTCCGACGACCTCCTGGGCGCGCTTCACGTTGCCCGGGCCGTCCGCGGCGAGCGCATCGCGCAGTGCGCCGGCGGATGTGGCGAGCGCACCGATGTTCTTGTGCAGCTCGTCGTCGCCGCGCGCCAGACGGTCGTTGCCGTCGCTTTGCGCGATCATCCGCAGGTCGAACGCCAAAGCGCTGATGCCGCCGTTCACGATCGCCGACAGCGACGCGACGCGCGCGGCTCGCCGCCGGAATTCGATCGCCTCGTCGAGACGCTGTCGCGCCTTGACGATCTGCAATGCGAACGGATCCGCGATCTCCGCGAGCTTCGCGTCCAGCGCCTCGAGCGACTGCAGCACACTGCCCTCTTTCGCGCGGTAGCGGGCCGCGACGGACGGCTCGGCGAACATGACGCCGCGCAGCGCGACGAGGCCCTCGTGGCCGTCGAGGATGTCGGCCGCCACGCGCCCGAGTGCGGTCGTCACGCCCTGCGCGGTGGCGGCATCGAGGTTCGGCACCGCGAGCGCGAGCGCATTGCGCGCGCCGTCGATCGACGCCTGCATGCGCTCGCGCAGCGGCGCGAGCCGGTATCGGTTCGGCGCGACGTCGACGCGGCCGGCGACGGTGATGATGTCCTTGACGTTGGTGCGAACCTGGTCGAGCGCATGAATCGTCCGGTTGTATGCGGTGTTGGCCGCGAGCGCGCCGCTCACCGCCGCATCGGCGTCGTTGTCCAGCCGCTCGGTTTCCTTGCCGATCTCGGTCAGCAGCGCGGCGCCCCGCGCCTGCACGCGTTCGATCAGCCGGCGCTCGGCGACCAGTTGCGCCTCGCCGCGCAGGCGCTTGTCGACGCCTTCGTTCATCGACCGGAGCATCGTCCGCAGATCGGTGGACGGTTCGTCGATACCGTGCCGGTCGATCGCGCGCACGGCGGCCGTGATGCCGGCGATCCGCTGCAATTGCGTTTCGATCTGCGACGACGACTGCTGCCGCTCCGATGCGTCCTGTGCGTGCTCGAGCCGGCCGAACTCCACCGCGAGTTCCGCATACGCGCGCTGGAGTTCGTTGCTGCGCACCTGCAGCGGCAGCGATTCCGTCGTCAGCGTGCGCACGCCGGACGCAATGCCGTGCACCGCGATCAGGCTGGTCACCGAAATCGCCACCGCGCCCAGCAGCATCAGGCTGGTACTGGTGACGAGCTTCGCCTTGATGTCCATGCAGCCCTCCAGGATCGGAATGGCCTGACGGCCATCCGCCGCTCATTGCGCCGGCACGACCAGCGGCGTGACGTGCCCGTGCGCGATTTCGGTGAGGAACACGTCGTTCAGCGCCTGATGATCGTCGCTGCTCAGGTTGACCACCAGGCCGCCGAGGTCGAGATGGCGGATCGATTCGAGCGCCTGCTTCAGCGTTGCCCGCGTGGGCGATGGCCCCGCACGCTCCAGCCCGATCAGCGCGACCTTCGCGTCGAGGCAGCCCTCGATGTGCACCACGCCGATGTGCTCGTCCGGAAAGCGCTGGGCGATGAGCCGCGCGCAGTCCCGGATCACCGGGCGATCGCTCTGCGGCAGCGGCACGACCTGCGAAATCAGCATGCCATTCCCTTCGTCGCCGATGAGGCGCAACAGGTCGTCGGTGCCGACGAACGACACCGCCGCGAGATGGGCCGTGAGGCCTTCGCGGTGCGCGGCGCGAACGAATGCGGCGACCGGCGTATACGGGCCGACCATGATGACGACGTCGGGCCGCCCTTCGAGTACGGCCGCCAGACCCGTGTCGACCGCCGTCGTGCCGCGGCGGAACGTGCCGGTGGCGACGACGTCGAGGCCATGGCGGCGCAGCGCGAGCCGCGTGCCCGCCAGCACCGCGAGCCCGAAGCCGTCGTCCTGGTAGAACACCGCGAAACGCGTCGCGTGGTCGTGCGCGATCAAATGATCGACCAGCGCGCGCGTTTCGTCGTCATAGCTCGCCCGGATGTTGAAGACCTCCGGCGTGACCGGCTTGCGCAGCGCCATCGCGCCGCTGAACGTACCGACGAGCGGAATGCCAGCGTCCCGGATCATCGGCAGCACCGCGGTGGTCGTCGGCGTGCCGACGTAGCCGAACAGCGCCAGCACGTTGCCCCGCTCGATCATGTCCAGCGTGTTGTCCACCGTCCGGTCGGGTTCGTAGCGATCGTCGGCGACGACGAGGTCGATTTTTCGCCCGTGCACGCCGCCGCGAGCGTTCGCGTCGTCGAATACGGCTTGCGCGCCGATCAGCAGCCCATGTCCGAGGCCTGCGGAATTGCCCGATTGCGCGTTGACCATGCCCAGGCGGATCGTGTCGCCGGTCACGCCGGGCTCCGCCGCGAATCCGGCGCTCTGGCCGCTCAGTGCGGCGCAGCATGCGATCAGCGCCAGCGACTGCCTGCCGCCGGGACGCGCGAGTGCGCGCAGTAGGTTCGAAGACCAGGTGCGGGAACACATTGGTGCGACTGACACACTCTCGTCCATGTAGGGCTCCCGTTCGGCACCCGGTTGTTCTGATCTGACGATGCGCCCCGCCGCGTGCCGCACCGCTACCGTGGTACGAGTCGATTAGTCATATATATAGGTGGCATCCGTTGGGACTGCAAGGCGGGAGGCGCGGGGCCACGCCGTTGTGGCGGATTGTTGCGCTGCGGCGATCGAATGCGGGAGGGCGCGACTGTGTGGGATCGCGTGTGCGGCATTTCGATACGGTCGTCAGTGCGTCGGTTTGTTGCGGGAATTGGTGCGCAAGAACCGGACGCCCGTGCGATGTCGCGCGGCCGATTCCGGCGTTCGGAAGAGGGAATGCGCAGCGCGCGGACTTGCGGCGGCGCCGATGCGGCGATACGCCGACGCGTCGCGTAGCCAGGCCGCGCGTTGCCGATCTTGTCGATCGGCAACTTGGCCGCGCCCGTTGTTGGTGTGTCGGTTGAATGCCGCAAGCCGGTTCGACGAGGGATAAGCAACGGACTGCCAAACAAATTGATAGCGCGGCTACGGCCGACATACTGCTCGGACAAGCAACGCCTTTCTGCTTGCCGTGCAAATTGGACACGCTATGCGCGCATCGCCGTTCTCACATGGACTGGGTACGATCCGGGTTGACTATAAAAGCCACACGCTGCGTGAACACGCAACGCGATAAAGGAAACAGGCAAATTGAAAATATCGGCCAATGCATAGATTTCACTGGCCCGCCCTACACGATTCGAACGTGTGACCTACGGCTTAGAAGGCCGTTGCTCTATCCAACTGAGCTAAGGGCGGTCGGGGAGAAAAGACACGGCCTTTCGCGGACCGTATTCGGCATCGGGCTTTCGAGTAACGCACGGCAGCGACCGCACCGCCAAACTCAAACCCCCGAAACAAAACGGGCCCGACACGAAGCCGAGCCCGAAATTATACCCGATCATCGCACCAGATCACGCGAGACCGGCCCCCCGCGGCATCAAACCGGCTGCGGATGCAGCATGAACCAGCCGAGGCAGAACACGCCGGCGATCACGCAATACACGCCGAATGACGCGAGCCGGCCGCGCCCTTCGAAATAGCGCATCAGGAACCGCACGCTCAGGTACGCGGCGATCGCCGTCAGCACGCCGCCGAGCAGCGCATCGGCGAGCTGGTCGCGCGCATGGAACAGCTTCGGCAATTCGAGCACGCCCGCGGCAAAGATGATCGGCGTGCCGAGCAGGAACGAGAATTCCGCGGCCTTTTCCGCCGTCAGCCCGGCCACGTTGCCGGCAATCATCGTCAGCCCGCTGCGCGAGAAGCCCGGAATCAACGCGCCGATCTGCGCGAGGCCCACGAAGAACGCCTGCTTGAACGTCATCTTCTCGGGCGGCTGATGCGCGCGGCTGCGCTGGATGCGATCGCCGACCCACAGCAACACGCCGTTGACGATCAACGCGATCGCGACGATCCGCAGATCGTGAAACACGCGCTCGATTCGCTTCTCGAGCAGCAGCCCGACGATGCCGGTCGGGATCGTGCCGATGATCAGCGCCCACATCAGGTGCCCGTCGTCGTTCTTGCGGCCGCCGAGCTGCGCGAAGAAGCCGCCGATCAGCGCGATCCAGCGCGCGCGGAAGTACCACAGCAGCGCCAGCGCGGTGCCGAGATGGAGCGCGACGAGGAATGGCAGCAGTTGCGGCGCGTGCTTGTCGATGTGCATGCCGAACAGCGCCGGCACGAGCAGCGTATGGCCAAGGCTGCTGACGGGGAAGAGTTCGGTAACGCCCTGCAGGACGCTCAGGAATACCAGAAACCAGAGGCTCACGCGTCGGTCCTTTTAGTGAAGATTAAGCGGGAAGGAAGGCGGACGACGCGATGCGCGTCCTGAAAAACGCGCCCCGATTATGCCGAGCCAGGATTACTGCGCCAAGGCATTTGGCAGGATATTGCGGCGCTGCACACAAACACTTGCAATTTGTAAGCGCGCAGAAAGCAAAAAGCCCGCCATTTGCATGGCGGGCCTGTCGACTTCGGCAGGAATTGCCGTCAGCGGCCGAGCTGATAGAAAAATAATACCGTGCTGCCGGTAAACATGCCGAACAGTGCGATTCCCATTGCCATTGCCAGATCCATGGCCCCCTCCACGAAGTGTCATGACCCGGCAACATCACCGGTTTAGAGGCATTATCCCGACGGTCGACCGTGTTAAAAACTCGCAATTTCCCGAGAAGGGTTTTCCCCGACCGGCCGCGGCCCGATAATGGAACGCCCGTTGCTCCCGTCACCCCGCCCAACCCGATTCGCCATGCCGATCTTCCAGCAACACGACATTCACGAACTTCACGCCGGCCCGTCGCTCGTCCGGGTCGCCCCGCAATTCGGCGGCCGCCTGCTGTCCTGGCACGTCGATGGCGAACCGGTGATCTTCTGGCCGGAAACCGCCGACTGGAGCAACCTCGCACGCGTGCGCGGCGGCAATCCGCTGCTGTTCCCGTTCCTCGGCCGCCACCGCGTCGACGGCGAGATCGGCCGCTGGCGCGACGCAGCCGGCGTCGTCCGCGACCTGCCGATGCACGGTTTCGCGCGCGATCTGCCGTTCGACGCGCACCCGTCGGCCGACGGCGCCGCGCTGTCGATGACGCTCGACGCGAACGATACGCTACGCGCGAGCTACCCGTTCGATTTCCGCTTCGAAACGACCTACCGGCTAGCCGACGCGCATACGCTGGACGTCGCGCTGACGACGACCAATCGCGGCGACACGCCGCTGCCCTATTACGCCGGCCACCATTTCTATTTCGCGCTGCCGCACGGCGAGCGGGCCGACACCGTCCTCGAGCTGCCGCCGACGCACCGTTGCCAACAGCGCGCGGACGGCTCGATCAGCCAGCCCGAACCGGGCCAGGCCCGTTATCGCCTCGACGATCCGGATATCCTCGATCGGTTTCACTGCCTCGACGGCCAGCCGTTGGCGCCGGTGCGCATCGTGATGCCGGGCCGCCGCCGCACGATCGAGATCGCGCTGGACGTGCCGGGCTCGATCCCGTGGTACGCGGTCACGACGTGGACCGAAAAGCCGGATTCGGATTTCTATTGCGTCGAACCGTGGCTCGGCCTGCCCGATGCGATCCACAACGGCCGCGGGCTGCGCATGCTCGGGCCGGGCGCGACCGAAACGGCCACGCTGCGGATCCGCGTCGCGCCGCTCGCCGGCTGATTCGACACGCACCGAACCGGGCGCGGCAGCCGCACCCGCGACCGAAACTGCAGTGCGCGGGTCGAACCCGTTAAAATCTGACGTTTTGTGTTGCCTGCCGCGTCATGCGCGGCGGGGTTTTGCGAGGTTCAATGTTCGGAACAACAACGAAGCGACTCTTCGCAGCCGCCTGCGCCGCCCTGCTCGTCGCGTGCGGCTCCGCGCCCGTCGGCCCCGGGTTCTATCGCGTCGAGCGTGGCGACACGCTGTACAAGATCGCGCGCGACAACCGCACGTCGGTACAGAGCATCGTGCGCTGGAACCAGATGACGAACCCCGACGCGATCGAAGTCGGCCAGGTGCTGCGCGTCGCACCGCCGCCCGGCACGACCACCGCGTCGACGCCGTCGACCACCGGCACCGGCAGCGCGGGCCGCGCGCGGCCGGCCCCTTCCGCGCCGGTCGAATCGGCCGTGAAGCCGGCCACGAGCATCGCGCTGATCTGGCCGGCGGCCGGCAACGTGGTGCGCACGTTCGACGGCTCGAAATCGAAGGGCATCGACATCGCGAATTCGCCGGGCACGCCGGTGGTCGCGGCCGCGCCGGGTGTCGTGGTCTACGCCGGTAACGGGCTGCGCGGCTACGGCAACCTGATCATCCTGAAGCACAACGCCGATTACCTGACGGCCTACGCGCACAACCGCGCGCTGCTGGTGAAGGAAGGCCAGTCGGTCACGCAAGGGCAATCGATCGCGGAGATGGGCAACAGCGACAGCGATCGCGTCGCGCTGCATTTCGAGCTGCGCTATGGCGGCCGCTCGATCGATCCGTCACGCTACCTGCCGGCGCGCTGAGCGCACGACAGACGACACGCGACGCCGGCGCGCATCGCGTGCCGTCGCGTCGAAAACGGAAAAAATCGAGTCAGCGCTTGCGCAGACGTCCGGTGAAACGGCCGGACAACGGATCGACGTGACGAGCAAACACCACCAGCACCCCGATTCCAATCAGGCTGAACCCCGCAGCTATCAGAAGCAAATCCATGGTCACACCACTGTTTTGTCTTGATCTTATGCGTCATTGTGGAATCGTGCACTGAGCCTCGCCTATTGGACGAGTCCGAACATTCCCTATCAGGAAACACCATTGTGGATTCGTCTGCGTGAATTCCTGATGTAAGCCGTTCACCCGACGCCACGCTCGACACCAGGAGACCGCCCGATGCTGCCCGCCGCCGACTGCTACGACGCGCGCCTCTCCCGCTTCCAGTGGGGCATTCCGGCGTGCTACAACATCGGCGCGGACGTGTGCGACAAATGGGCAGACGGCAACGCGCGCCTCGCGCTGATCCACGAAACGACGCAAGGCGGCGTTTTCCGCGTCACGCTCGACGACCTGAGGAATGCCTCTAACCGGCTCGCGAACAGCTTTGCGCGTGCCGGCCTGCGGCGCGGCGACCGGATCGGTACCTTTCGCGCGCGACGCCCGCCGACTGGGCATGGAGCGCGCTGCGCGACGCGTGAGCGGCCCGCCCGGCCGGATGGTTTATAGTGGCGCCACGCAGTCTTTCCAAGAAACCGATGTCCTCTGATCAACACGCCGCCGCGGGCGCGTCGCACAGCCCGCTCTACGCCAAACTCCTCGGCGAGACCGCCAAGATCGACTGGTGCGATCTCGAGCGCTTCTTCGCGCAGGGCAAGCTGCTGTCGATCTCACGCGACCTCGATCTCGTCAGCGTCGCGGAAGCCGTCGCCAGCGACGACGCCGAACAGGTCACGCGCTGGCTGTCGTCCGGCCTCGTCGCGCGCATGCCGGCCGAGACCGCCGCCGACTACGCGGCGCGCAATCCGGAGCTGTGGGCGGTCGTCGTCTCGCCGTGGGTCTGCGTGCAGGAACGCGCCTGACGCGTCCGCCATGTCCGACTCCGCGTTACCGCACGGGGACGGCGGCGCCGCGGCCGCCGTCACGCATCGGCGCGTCCTCGCGCTCGCGTTTCCGATCGTCGTCGCGAACCTGACCCAACCGATCCTCGGCGCCGTCGACACGGCCGTCGCCGGCCACCTCGACGGCGCGCAATATCTCGGCGGCGTCGCGCTCGGCGGGCTGTTCTTCAATTTCGTGTTCTGGGGCTTCGGCTTCCTGCGGATGGGGACGACCGGGCTCGTCGCGCAGGCGCATGGTGCCGGCGACGCCGCCGGGATCCGCCTGAACCTGCTGCGCGCGCTGATCGTCGCGTTCGCGCTCGGCGCCGCGGTGCTGGCGCTGCAGGTGCCGCTGCTGTCGTTCGCGCTGTCCGCGCTCGGCGGCAGCGATGCGGTCCGCGCGACGGCGCTCGCATACAGCCACGCACGGATCTGGAGCGCACCGTTCGCGCTCGCGAACTACGTGGTGCTCGGCTACCTGCTCGGCATGCAGCGCGTCCGGCTCGCGCTCGTCGCGCAGGTGTTCATCAACGCGGTGAACATCGCCGCCGTGCTGCTCTACGTGTACGGCTTCGGCTGGGGCATCGCGGGTATCGGCGCGGCGACCGCCACCGCGGACGCATGCGGCTTCGCGCTCGGCGCGTGGATGCTGTGGCGGCTGCGGCCGCGCGGCTTGGCCCCGCTCGCGGCACGTGCGCTTGCCGACCGCGTCGCGCTCAAGCGGCTGATCGCGCTCAATCGCGACATCTTCCTGCGCACGCTGTGCCTGCTCGGCGCGTTCGGCTGGTTCGCGCATCTCGGCGCGAAACAGGGCGACGCGACGCTCGCAGCGAATGCACTGCTGCTGAATTTCCAGACCTTCATGGCGTACGGCCTCGACGGCTTCGCGCATGCGGCCGAGGCGCTCGTCGGCGCGGCGGCCGGCGCGCGCGATCGCCGCGCATTCCGGCAAGCCGTGCGCGTCACGCTGTTCTGGTCGGCACTTGGCGCGCTGCTGTTCGCGCTCGTTTACTGGGCGGCGGGCGGCTGGATCGTCGCGCGCCTGACCGATCAGGTCGAGATCCGCGCCGTCGCGCTGCGCTACCTGCCGTGGGCCGCGATCTCGCCGATCGTGTCGGTCTGGGGTTTCCTGCTCGACGGCGTGTTCATCGGCGCGACGCAGACGCAATCGCTGATGCGCGCGATGGTCGTGTCGTTGTCGATCTTCATCGCGGCCACGCTCGCCGCCGTCGGCACATTCGGCAATCACGGCCTCTGGTTTGCGCTGCTCCTGTTCATGGCCGCGCGCGGCGCGACGCTCGCGCGCTACCTGCCGGCGCTGTTGCGGCGCATTGGTGCGGACCCGCAGGCCGCGTCCGCGACCCGCGCGTGACGGCGAGCGCGGCCGAGCGTTACTGCACCGGCTTCGGCGACGGCGCGTCGAGCATCGACGGCGGCGTCATGTCGGTCGGCACGCCGTGATAGTCGGCAGGATCTTCCGGTGGGTGGCCGCGGCGCGCCTGGCGAGGATCGCTGCTGCAGGCGGCAAGGAGGGATGCGGCCAGCACGGCCAGCATGAAACGGGTCATCAGGTAGAGCTCCGGAAAACGGCGCGCCCATCGCACGCCGGGACCGCGCCGAGTCTAGCGGAAATCCGGTTTCGGGGTTGCGCCGCACATGTCCTACTATGTACGCATGGCGCTGTGCCGTTGAAAGGAGGCTGCCATGTCGTCTGAAGAAATTGCGGGCCTGATCGGCCTGTTCATCGGTCTGATGGTGCTCGTCGCACTGTCGTACTTCGAGTCGCGCGAATACAAGCGCAGCCACGAAGGCGAAGGGATGATCCACCACTGGATGGCGGAACACCATCTGCTCGACTGGCGGCGCAAGCACTGAGCGCGTCGCTGCTGCTCGGCGCTCCCCGGGCCGTCGCGAACGTGCCGCACCGCGGCACGATGAGCGTCGCGTATCGCTGAAATTATCAGGGCCGATACATATACATGCGCCAGATACACGAACGCCGTCGCGCAGCACTTGCCACGCGACGGCGTTCGCTTGCGTGCGCCGCGCCTCAGGGGCGCGATACGGTTCAGACCGCTCAGCCCAGGAAGTGGCGTGCGTAGCGTGCGTTGATGTCCGACAGGCGGAACAGCGTCAGGAAATCCGCGCAGTTGAAGTCGGGATCCCAGGCCGGTGCGCCGCAAATCTTCGCACCGAGACGCAGGTAACCCTTGATCAGCGGCGGCGGCGCGACGGCGGTGCCCGTCTGCAGTTCGTCGACCGGCAGGGCCGTGTGCGGGAACGCGCGATACTCGGGCGCCGTCAGCGAGCCGGCCGACAGCGACTGGTACAGGTTGGCCGCGTAGTGGCCGCCGTCGGCCATCGACACGCTCGCGCAGCCCAGCATCGTTTCGTAGCCGTTCTGCATCATGTACGCGCCCAGGCCGCCCCACAGCGCCATGATGACGGCGCCGCTGCGGTAGTCGCTGTGCACGCACGAGCGGCCGACCTCGACCATCTTGCCGCGCAGATGCGTGAGGCGCGACAGGTCGAATTCGCCTTCGGCGTAGAGGCGGCCGACACGTGCCGCCTGGTGCGGCGGCAGCACGCGGTACGTGCCGACGACTTTCAGCGTGTCGAGATCGCGGACCAGCAGGTGGTCGCAATACGCGTCGAACGGATCGACATCGAGACCGGACGGGCCGCTGACCTGCGCGCCCATCTCTTCGGCGAACACGCTGTAGCGCAGGCGCTGGGCTTCGCGCAATTCGTCTTCCGTACGCGCCCATGCGGCGCGCAGGCGATACTCCGATGTGACGGTTTCACTGGCGCGCGGCAGGTGGCGCCGCGACATGTCGAGGGGCAGCGAGGCAAAAGGGAGCGTAGGCGTCGGCAGTTCTCGCATTAGGCTTTCCTGATCGTAAGGAATAGGACGACATGCCCGCCAATGTAGTAACCGGCCGTGACCGTTATGTGGCACGACCGTGTCTTTTCAATGACGTGTCGCCGAATTGACTTTAGCAGAAAGCTTGCGAAACCGTACGATCAATCCCTTCAAACCCATTCAGGCGCGCTTCACACCAGTTCGGGCGTCAGCACCGCGCGCAGCACGGCCTGCCGGCTGCCGTCGCGCGTGCGGCTCGCGAGCCACACGATTCCGCCCTTCTTGACGCTCCAGCTGTCGTCGCCGCCGACGATCAATTGCGCGGCGACGCTGCCGAGCGTCGGCTGGTGGCCGACGATCACGACCGTCGGCGCGATGCCTTCCGGCCAGCCGGCCGCCGCGAGCACATCGTCGACGCTGCCGCCCGGCGCGAGTGCGTCGACGGTCCGGTACTGGTCGGTCAGCGCCTCGACGGTCTGCACGGTGCGCGCCGCCGGGCTCGCGAGGATCACGGTATTCGTCTCCAGCCGGCCGCGCAGCCATTTGGCCATTGCCTGCGCGTCCTTGCGGCCGCGCACGGTCAGCTGGCGCGCGAGATCGCTCGCCGCGTAGTCTTCGGCTTCGGCGTGGCGCCACAGGATCAGATTCATCATGATGTTCTCCTTGCTTCGGCGAGCGGCCGCGCGCGCATGCGCTCGGGCCGGCCGATCATCATGGGAATTGTCGCAAATCGCGGGCGGTTCGCGGTCGCGACATTTACCCGCATATCGTGATTGACCGGATCGGCCATTCGACGTTATTATCTTTGGCTCGTCGGAGCGTAGCGCAGCCTGGTAGCGCATCTGATTTGGGATCAGAGGGTCGTAGGTTCGAATCCTATCGCTCCGACCAAAGGAATCAAGGGGTTACATGCCAAAAGCGTGTAACCCCTTTTTCTTTATTCGGCTCATGTAACCACCATGTAACCCGATCTAGCCTAGCTCAATCTGGACCTTCTCACTCGACAGCAACAGGCCAAACGGTGAAGTTCGAGCGGTCCCGTTCGCTCCGCTGGGAAATCCGACGAAAGGGACGTAGCGTATCCGTTCAGTGCGGAACGATGAAAGCCTTCGTCACGAGGGCTGCGACACTAGAGTCAGGCTGTCGAAGAGCGGAAACAGTGATGCCGGCCGAACCATCCGGCATACAACCCTCAAGCGGCGGATCAAACTGCAAAGTAGCTGTGCCACGCAGCTGCAAGCCGCTCCACTGAACCTCACGGCGGTCGTTCACCTGCCTGATCGTTTGTCCGATCAGCTTGCTTCCCTTCGGAATGGCAACGTTGCCAAAACGGTCATAGACGTTGAGCGACACGATGCCGATCATCATGCCGCCAATTCCGGGATCGCCCGTTTCCAAGCCAACAACGATGGGAGTGCCCTCCGTGATTTCATACGGCCGGATGTGATGGAATTTCGCCACGATGGGTGCGTCCGGATCCGTGCCATCGTTGGCTTGGGCCCGCGCTTCATCCGAGAGCATCAACATCACCACGCACGAGAGGATGATCAGGGGCAACTTCACGGCGAACTTTTCCGTTGCTGAGGGGTGGGTGCCAGCCACATGCGAGTAAATACAGTGTCTTGATCCGATCATACGAGACTCGATATCAGGTGACAGCCACATGTGGCACGATGGCCGTGACGCGCGATTGGAAGGCCGTCATCCATCATCGATGCGTCGCCCTCTTCGATGACGTTGGGTGATACTTCAGGATGCTGAGGGCACGACACATAGTCGCCTTTTCGTGCGACGTAGCGGCCGTCAAAAGACATTGTCGAAGAGGCCGTAATCACCTTGCCTTCGTGGTCAGTGCCATCGTGAAGGCGGATTAAATTTATCATGATATTTCGTCTTGACAAAAAAATGATCCTAATTTTCTGTTTTACAAGAGGAGAATGAATTTGGGATGGCGACCATCTTAATATTTTCGTCGAGAATGAATTTCCGCTCCCGGCACTCGGCAGGTTTTCCGTTTGATGCATCGATATAGTATTTTGCGACAAGCATCTTGCTGTCTGCCTTGCTTAGCAATTCGGTGATATATGATCTGCCATCCCGGGTTTTGTTAGGCGTCTTGCCGTTTGACGAAAACATATCCAGGGAGTTTAAATCCTTTCCCGTTGAAAGGTCTGAGAAAGTGTAGTAACGACACTCCATGCCGCAACTATGGACCCCGATGTGATATTTTCCTGCGAAATTTATTACAGGAGGCGCCACTAGCTTGCCATCATCATCTCGCCAGCCGGAATCGGTTTTTTTGTAATACTTTGGTATATGCAGGGAACCTCGATAAAGAGCGGAAGGATGATTTGCGAAATCGATATCCTGCCCCCAGCACAGAGCATGGCTCATTGCTGCAACCACAATGGCAAATTTCAGTAAAATATCGCTCTTCATTGTTCGTTTTTTATTTAATCAAATCATCAAGACCGCCAACAGGAACTGCAAGATCACTATTTCCCTCCAGCTCGTCCGCCACATATTTTTCAAAATGCTCCTTCACCGATCTCATGTTGACGCCACCTTGACCATACTGATCGCCTGGCAGACTGGCCCACTCATTATTGGCGTGATGCGTGAAAATTGCTCGTTCCAAGTCCGCATTTTTCACATCATCGAGACAATTTCGTTTGTATTTCATGATCGCAACAATATACCTATCTTGAGAAATTGGCGAGAAATCTTTGACCTTTGCCAATCTTCTGTAGGTTTGCCCCTCTTCCGGGAACCAGTTATACCCCATGATCTGATAGGCGCCGGCAGCCGACGACGTTATGCTCTTTCCGTTATGTTCTCGGGTGATATATATCTTCGGATGGTCGCTAAAATCTCGATGATAATCTTTGATGAAAGATTGGCCGCCATATAGTCTCTCATATCCTTCCGGCCCCTCGGTGCCTTCCCCGACTCGAAGCATTCGCAAGAATGCGCGCACTCTAGCTTCTTCTAGAGTAATGCCAATCCCGCTAAGGCCGCAGAAATTACCTATAATCCCAATCGGATGGAAATGCCACGGATTTGGATCACCAGGAAACCCGTCCACTTTTTTCGCAGCGACCTCCTCCCACCATTGGAGCTTCCCGATGCGTTCGATTTCGGCCTTCCACAACCACAGTAGCTTCTTCATTAATGGCGATAACTCCTCCCATTTCCCCAAGCCACCGCCCCATTCACTTTCACAACGCACGATGAGGTGGGAAAGCGCTTCCGCCGACCAATCTACTTCTTGCGCATGTTTCAATTCTTGTGCAGTCACCTTGCCGTCGTGGTTTGCATCGAGGGCCTTCTCCAGCTTTGCGATAAGTGGGCTCGCATTGACCGTTGCCGCGCTTGTTTCGAATTCCGTCTTGCTCTCATCGGCGAGAAATTGCTCTCCGACGTGGATGTAACGTTTGAACATGTCCACGGGCTTGATACTGCTGTTGTCAACACGTTCGAAGCCGGGCCAGTCCCACGGCCCGCACATTTGCACGAGCGGGTGGTCCTGTTCACATACCCATCCTTCGCGAGTGCTGCCGCCCTTCGTCCCTATCTTCACGTAGTACCAACGGCGATCCTTGTCGTCTTTCGCGAAGTTGGTTGCACCGCTCTTATCCAACTCGCTCACGCGGAACACATCGCGAAAGTCCGCACCAGGCCCTTTGGCATTTGAGAAGCTCAGCGGGAAATCCTTCCAGCCAGGCACGATTGTCGTGGTCGTCGTGTTGGCAAAATTACTTTCGACCCAAACGGGGGCACCGGCATCGTTGTAAACGGGTTTCGTATGGCGTCCGCCATGAACGGGGGCTGCTGTTTTAGGCTGCACCTTGATCCATTTGCCCTTCGCGTCGCGGGAGAGAGGGACAAGCTTTACGCCGGGCTGCAGTTTTTGGTCCGCATCGGGGAGGTCTGCGATGAGTCGAGCGCCTGGTGAGATCTCTAGAAACGCTTTGGACTTGGGTAGCTGCTTGGCGCGTTCGCGGCTTTTATCGATGAATGCCTCGAGCTCAGGACCCGCGAATACCTCCAAATGCAGCAGCGGCCGCGTTGGCTTCGCCGGCAACAGCTTCGCGTCTGGGTAACGCAGATAGTGACCCAACTGGCCGATCACATCGCCGGCGTTCACCCACTTGGGTTCTTTGAGCACGACGATCGTATCCAGCGGCTTCGGATCGACGATCAGGTCAAGCTCCTTCTCAAATACGTATCCGAAGGGTGCATGCGGGGATACGGAATCACCGACGACGGCTGCCACCGGCTTCCCCGACTTGATTGCGCTGATTTTGACCCAGCCAGGACTTGCTTTTGCCTTCTCATCCGTAGCTGAGACGGTTAATTCTGTTCCCCTCGGCAAGATGCCGATGATCTTGCCGTTGGGTAGATCTCGGATGCGCAGGCCAACGATCGGGGCCGGCTGAGGCGTCGGGGTGGGAGTATCCTTGGGATCTGGTTTGAGTTGTGGTGGCGTTTTGAAATTGCTCTTGATGAAATCACCCAACACATCCTCACTGATCGTGTCTTTCAGCGAAGGCATCGGGATTTTCGGAAGTGGAACGCCTTGCGGATCCTTGGCTTTGTCACCGACACGATAGTACCGATCGCCTTCCCAATACGGCATCGCGTCCATGTTCAGCTTCGACGGATCGACTTGGGCGACCTTCGCTTGTTCTTTAGCCGATAGATAGCTGTCGTGATCCATCGTGTGCATGTACAGGCTGAAGAAGGTCAATACTTCGCCTGGTGCCGGTTTATTTGTGGTCGTTGGAGCAGTCGCTACTGGCGATGGCGTCGGCGGCGGAGCAGAATTTGATGAGGATGCTGGTTGGGCAGCCGAATTCTTGCTCGTGGCCGCATCCGTCTTCGACGGTTGCGACGGAGATGGCGGCGGCGGTAGTTGCAGGCGGTGGCGAACCAGCACGAAACCGGTCGAATACAGCGCGTGACGGCCGTCCTGATAATCTTGTTCGGGATACTTGCTGTCGAGCCGGTATGCGACGACTTCGCCATCGGCGATCGCGCGGAAGCCTTCATCTTGCTTCAGTTGGACGGCTGTGTTCTGGTCAAAGTGCACGCCTCCGTGCCACATACCGTTTGCGCCGAGCGGATAGAACCCGTCCTCCGCCGTCGCTAGCGCCTTCATGTACGTCATTGGTTTGTCCGCCCCGTCGGTATCGACCGGGGTAAACGGATAGGCCCACTTCAGGGGCTTGTAACTCGGTGCAGCGGTAGTCTGCGTTGCCCCCGGTGCGTTTGGCGCAGCTTTCGGTTTTGCGGGCGCGGGACCTTTCGCGGAATGATGGTTCGTGCTCATGTTTCTCGGAATCTCTCGTTTTTGCTTTCGTGTTGCGTTTCCGTGTCAGCCGGAGAAGAGTGAACCGCGTCCACCGTCAGTCGATACCGGCGTCGCCTTCAGCGGATCAAGCTTCATTCCGCTGCCACCACTCGGTTTGTCCCAACTGCCGCATTTTTCCAGAATCTGTCCGGTCGTCACGTTCTCGATCAAACCGCCCTTGATGCTGATGTATGAGCCGCCCGCCCCGATCCACACTTCCTTCGCGGCCGTCAGAATCAGCCGTCCGTCCGCGCTTTCGATCTTCACGTCTTGCAGCCCCACCAGCGAGGCCGAGCCGCTTTGCGCCTGAATGTCTACCGGTCCCTTTGCCGCGAAAATCTTGATGCCGAGGTTTTGCGCGAACAGGCTGATCTTGTCGAGCACACTGACCAGCAACGCTTTACCGGCGGCCAAGTTGACGTTCTTGCCTGCAACGACGTTCGCGTGCTGGTTCGCCGTGACATGCATCGACTGCTGCGTCGACGCGGCGATGCCTTCAGGGCTCGACAGCAGCATCACCGGCTTCGCAAAACCGTTCGCATTGCCCGTGCCGCCGCCCGCTGTACGGCCGCCGCTGGCAGAACCGGCGACCGTGCGCTGCGTTGCGTCGGTGAACGACTTCAGCGCGGCCTGACCGTCCTGGAGGCTTTCGGCGCGGTTCGTTTCACTGGCCTTCGACACGGTCTCGAGCACGGCTTCCGCGCCAGCAAGCGGATCGGTGGCGGCCGTTACGTTCAGCGGCTGGGCGGTGGCTGGCTGCGTCGATACATAGAGCCCCTGCTCGGCGCGTACCGCGCCGTACGCGCCGGACTTCAGGTCGAATCCGTTGCCGAGGAACGAGCCGCGCGTGTTATCGGATTGTTCGATCAGGTAGCCCAAATGCAGGTGAGAACTGTAGCTCGACGAGTAAAGGTGGACTCGGTTCTGACCGGTAGCGTCGTCCATGACGAGCTGGTTGAAGCCTTCACCGCCGTATTCGCGAGAACGGAAGCCGGACAGCAGGCCGTGCGTGTGCCACACCGGCATCGTTGCGCCACCGTGCAGTCGCGAGATGATTACCGGCCGGTCACAGTCGCCATTCACGAATCCGAGGAGCACCTGATCGTCTTTGCGCAACGGAAAGTAACCGCCGCGCTTTGAACCTGCGTCCGGCATCGCTGCGCGAATCCATGACGTCGACTTCGTATTGCGGTCTTTTCGGCTGTTCGATGTCCTGACCCGCACACGGTTGCCATCGTCCGTGACGATTTCTTCATCGCTGTCGGTTACGACAATCGCCGTCTGCAAGTGCATCTCGGGCTTCTCGTGCTCGAACGGACTACGAAACGGCGTCTTGCGGCGTTGTGCTTCGATCTCGACGTGAAAAAATCCGACACCGCCATCACGGTGGCTCACGGTCGTACCGGTCCCAGCCGCCTGGACCTGCTCGATCTCGCTGCGCAGGCTGCGCGGGAATCGCGTGAGCGCATCCATGCCGGGCAAGTTATTTTGGATCAGCCAGTCGCTCGCGATGATCGACAGTTCGCGTTCTTCTTCCGGCAATGCATCGAAGAGCGGATGTCCCGACACCTTGAACCAGTAGCCGGGCAATGCATAACGGGGACTGCCGATCGCGAAATAGCGTTTTGCTCGCGAAGCCCATTCCTCGGTGCGGATGCGGGCCTGTTGTTGTCCAGCATCAGATTCTGCCCACGTCTGTGAGCCGGTATAGAGATACTCTTCGCCCTGACCGGGTAACTCATCAAGATCAGCCGCTGGCGTGCTCGCCTGTTTATCGAGGTCAGGTCGCTTATAGTCGGCGGTGCCGAGCGTCAGCGTCGCACTTTGGGCGTCCTGCTGTTCGCTCAACTGGGTGAGTCCGTCGAAATCCTCATCGGTACCCGCGTGGCTGAACTTCATCTCCGAATTCGGTAGCGACGGCCCAAAATAGAGGTCGTCCATCATGACGACCTTGTGCGACTTGCCGTCCTTCGCGAAATCGAAGCGCGGGAACACGCCGATTTCCTCCAGACTCCGGTGGACAAAATTCCAGTCGGTTTCCCACTGCACGCGGTGCGAATATGAGCGTATCGCCGTGCGCAGTTCCTGACCGTAGTTGCCAGAGGCTTGCGGATGTTTGTCGAATACGTCGGTGAGGATCTGCCAGCCGCTGGCTTCCTGCCAATCGCGCCGATCGCTGCTGAGCTTGAGGAAGCTCAACCATGAAGCGAAATGGAGCTGAAAATATGACAAAGTGCCATCGTTCCCCAAGCGACGAGCCTGTTGCACGTAGCCGTGGATTGGCAGATAGCCACCGTCCGTCTGGCGAATCCAGAGTGTGACGGGCTGCAGCATCAGGGCACCGAGCTTGATCTTGTCGCCCATGACGGATGAGGCGTCGACGGTCACCTCGAAATTGCGCCCGAGCCGCGCGTTGATCTTGACGTACAGTGGTGTGAGCCAGTTGTCGCCGAGTGGAGTGTCAAGTTTGACGATACGATCGAACTGCGCGTAACCGCCGCGCAGCGCCTTATCCAGCATGTCCGATGCCATGCAACAACCCCGTTTAGGGAAACACGTCTATTGCTCTCAGACAATTCGACGATAATGTTAATGTAAAATTACAGAAAGAGACTTGAAACAAATATCGATTCGATTTCAATCTTAGAGCATAGCAAACGTCAGTGAAAAAGCGTTCATTTCTTATAAAGACGCTGCTTTCAACAAGCTGACTAAGATCAGCGTGGTGAGTTGGCACTCCCTTACAAAGTCAGACAGTCACACGCCAACGCGCTCGACGTATCTACCCGTCGCAATTTAACGTCGAGGAGTCGCTGCGTCCGGCTTCGCCCCCACAAAGCTATCGGCCATTCCGTGACTTTGTGTGGCCACCCTGCAATGAATTCCCGATAGCATCTATCTACGCGAGCATCAGGTTCAAGAACGAACTCGTGCGGCCTAAGGTTCGACCACTGCGGTCGATTCTAAAAGGATTCACCTATATATCACCTCCACGAGCACGGCCAACTACAGCCGCTCCGCCGCCGCACTTCCGCCGCGACGCTCATCGCATCTCGGTTCGCTGTTCGCTCAACGACGGATGGCGAGCTCATGCGTCCTATCCCAGTCACGCGCTGCACGCGCTTCAGCTTGACGGACCGCGTCTGGACATGCGCCGTCGTTCGAGATGCGCCCTCGCAGGCATCGGCCATTCGAATTGAAGACAGGGGCCCTCGATATAGATAAATCCTGTTCTTCCGCAAATCCGACTGACTGCACCGCCCCAGCGCCATCCCAACGCATGTGACTGCTTGATTTCAATTGGGGAAGTAGTTCGCCACCGCCTGACTCGCACCAGACTATTCGACGAAACAAAAAATCGATAATTTCATTCGAATAAACAATTATCAACATTGCTAACGACCCTCTTTTTTACATTTCGTTTCATTTAAGAATGTTGATTTTTAAATTCTTAATTACTAGCCTTACGAGGCAGCAATTCCGCTGCACATCAAGGAGATTCCGATGAGTTTCGAAATCAATCTGACCGACATCCTGGAAATTACTGACGCTGAGTCGGTGAATGCAACCGACAGCACGATGGGCGCCGCCGGTGGCGCGATCCTCGAAGGAATTTCGTGGGTCTATATGGAATAATCGACTAGATCGATAGCTTTATGACCGCCCCGTCAAAAAGCGGGGCGGAATGACCATGCACGCACGAGACAATCAAGCTCACATAACGTGGTTCGACGATCAGATAATCGCGCTCGATCTCACATCAGATCGCTACACCGTACTATCGCCGACACAATCCAAAAAACTAGAACCAGTTTCAAAATACAGTCTAAAAGACCACGGGTGCAGCCACCCACTCCTTAAACACACTGGCGTTCCGGTTAACTGCTGGAAAATCACGCCGGGCCAGTTGCGATTAGGTATACCGGCTTTTGACTGGATTAAGTTACTCACCACACTCCACCAGGTTCATCGCATCTCAAGAGAAAAGCGGATGTTAGGCCTTATAGAAGCAATCAATAACGAGCGATCCAAAATCAAGCCCCTCCAAACAAATGTGAGCAAAGAAGATCTTATCGCGTCGGTCAACCTGGCCTGCATGGCATATATTCGAAAGACAAAATGCCTGGAATGGGCCGCAACTCTAATTATTGCCGGCTATCGCTACGGATTTGATTTCAATCTCGTCATTGGAGTTCAAAGCCGCCCTTTCTTTGCACACGCATGGGTCGAATCCAATGGATTTGTCGTGGGCGATCACCCTGATCGCCGTATGCAACTCGCTGTAATTTACGAGTTTCCTAAAAATGGTTAACGCAACACTCTTCAACCATTCCTGTCAACGTGATTCTCATGACTTCGCTCGGGAAAAATTTTGGCGGACCGCTTCTCGCTATCTCGCAAGGTTCAAACTTTCCTCCCAAGCTACCAATCCCACCCTTATATTCGGCGAGAACAGCATTGCGCTATGGTGTATCGCAGGTCGCGTATTGTGTCGCGACAGCGGCGAAGCAGCGCCGCTAGGCAATTTCGTCGCGACATTTCTGCGAGATATCAGTGAGGTGGCGGCCCAATTTTGGGGGCATTTTGCTGCAATTGTATTTGACCGGAGAAATTCGACCTTTATTGTTCTTTGCGATTCTTGCGGCCAATTTCCAATTTATTATTCCCTCGATCGATCTGGCGATCTTCACATCGCTTCCGACGTGAACGACCTCCCCTCAATCGAGCAAGGCCACGCGAAGCCGAATAATTCGTACCTTCACTGTTACCTCGCACATGGGTATGGCAATGCAGACGAGACAGGAATCGAGAATGTCTCCCTTTTGCCTCCAGGAATGTTCCTTACCTATCAACAGGGGAGTATTTCCCTGTCCCGAATGTGGGCTCCAAATGTACGGCGGAGACGATCAACCGATCATAATCCGATTGCGATATTGTCGACAGTCCTGCACTCGCTTATAGAGCCCGACCGACCAGCAGTTCTCGAGTTGTCGGGCGGTTTAGAGTCCACTGCCCTCGCAATCGCCGCACACCGCGCAGGACTGTCCGAGCAAATTACGGCTGTAACCCATTTCGATCCTGATCGGGCTTCATCAAACGAAGTGTCGGTTGCTCGCATCGTCGCAGAAAAATGTCGGCTGCGACATGAAACTTACCCACTACTAAGCCAACTGCCATTCGCACCGGCCCACGAAGTGCCATTGACTGCGCGGCCATCGACACAACTATGCTTCCTCGCCCAGACTGCAAATTTGGCTCACGCTGGTGTTCCAGGGCGGGACGACACGCTCATAAACGGGCACGGCGGCGATGCACTCTTCTTGGGCCCCCCGCCCTTCGGAGTGCCTGTCGATGCTATGGCCAAACTTCGATTTGTACGCGCGATCACCGCCTTGCGGGATCTCGCGATTTACTATCGGATACCGATTTGGGCCGCGCTCAAACGATCAATGCACGACGCGCGCCAGTACTTTCGCGGCGGACTTGGGCAAAGCGCTGATCCGAGTGTCGTGCATGGGTGCCCGAGGGCGATGCCTGCCGGTCTATACGACGACTTGCTAACCAATTGGAGATTGTTGGTACAGCCAGGAAGAAGATATCAAATGGCTGCACTGGCGGCGACTCTGGACGAAACTGCGGTCCAGGTCCGCCCCACCATACGCCGTCCCATCTTGCCATTTCTCGCGCAGCCAATGGTTGAACTCGCCCTCGGAGCTAGTTTGGAAGACTTGTTCACGGGTTATCACAACCGCCTAATCGTCCGACAAGCGGCCTTCGATTCGTCGAATTTGCCAAATCTATGGCGGACCGACAAAGGCGACACAACACACTCAGCCTTACAAGGTCTTTACGTGCACTATGACCACGTACGAGAAGTTTGTCTGGACGGATTTTGTGTAGCGGAACGAATGGTGCGCCGCGATGGTCTAGAGAAGCTACTTAAACGTGCCGCCGATGGGTTTCCTGTCGGTCTTGCCGAAATCACGCGCATCTACGCGACCGAAACGTTTGTCCGGGGAATGTTTAGTCGGCAGAAGGTGGACCACACTGCACACAGAGACATAGCGCGTACCGCTCAATCGTTCCAGTAGAGATACGAGCGAGCATCAGCGGGTCACCATTTTTCAAGAGGGAAAAATGTCGTTTGTGCGAGAAATAACTAAAGATTATATTTCGGCATACCGTGTCGCAATCTCCAGCTACAAGTCCCTTCCGATTCACTTCATCTTTGCGACGATCGGAATGCTAGCGATTTCCGCGCTCGGGACTTCGATACCATATTTCCTGCGAGAAAGCACCAATGCCCTCTCTCATCAAGATTATGGATTTTCCAAACAATCAGCCTTGATTTTCGCTGCTGCATACGGGGCCTCTTGGACAGTCGCGCGAATCACTGAATGGATCAAAACAGCTTTTTCGGCAGCCATGCTAGCCAGATGCGACGCAGCATTCCAGAAGTCTTACTACTCACACCTGATTCGTGTAGAGTATTCCAAATTATCAAAATTGGACCCCGGCACGATAGCGTCAATAATATCCCGAAGTCGCGCAGCCTTCAGCGCGCTCACTTTTACGTTGTTTTGGATCATTGCACCGACCATTTTTCAACTCGCACTTACGACGACCGTACTTTGGCGACTAACAAGCCTATCTTTCGCGCTCGCCTTTGTAATTTCAATGCTTGTACTCTTCGCAGCCACATGGACCTTGGCCGCAAGAACCAAAAGCGCTCACGCTGAAATATTTGGTGCGTCCAATCTTCTGTCCAGTCACTTGATCGAAAAACTCGGCTTCATGACGGACATTAAGGTGAATGACGCATACGGTCGTGAAGAGCGTTCATTAGATCGCATCCTAGGGAGATATATTACTCAAGTGTCGCAAGGTAACGCACGGCTCTCGTTGTTGCTAGCTTTACAAGCTCTGCTCACCGGTATCGCTCTCACGGTCTTTACCGTGATCGCAGCAGCAGCAGTGACTCGGGGTAAATTTAGCGTCGGTGATTTCGTGATGGTTACCGGATATATTGTTGCGCTTACAGCACCATTTACCAATCTTGCCGCATCACTCTCCGATCTACGTCGCAATCATCTCGCCCTTTGTGAAGGCTTCGATATTCTCACCCTTCCTCGAGAATCAGATTTTTCGGAGATAACAGAAAGCACGGAGAAGGGCCCTGTTTTTGAGTTCTACGATGTAACCATGACATTAGAAGGTCGCGAGATTTTGCACAAAGTTAATCTCCATGCTTACAACAATGAAGTGACAGTACTAATAGGCCCGTCAGGAAATGGCAAGTCGACCGTCATTAATTTGATGCTAGGACTACTGCGTCCGTCCGAGGGTCATGTCCGGCTGAATGGTGTAGATATCTCAACGCTCTCCCCAACCGCAATATCTAAGATTGTGGCTGTGGCACCGCAGAACCCGTTAGTTGTCAGTGGTACGCTCCGGGATAATCTCGCCTTCGGTTGCGAAGAACCACCGAGCGATGATCAGTTGCTCGATCTAGTCGACGCACTTGAACTGCGAAGCTTAACCAAAAGCAGCACGAGCAATATACTGGATGCCACGCTCGGCGTTCAAGGCAGAGAACTTTCTGGGGGAGAAAAACAGCGGGTTGCACTTGGTCGGGCACTTGCACGCAAGACACCCATCATTGTTCTTGATGAGCCCACGTCATCTCTTGATCCCCTTCGTGAAATCAGAGTGTTCGAACAAATACGTCGACGCGTAAGTACAATCATCGCAGTCACGCACCGCGAGGCACTATTGGATGTCGCAGACCGTGTATATCACGTGGACCACGGGAGCGTCACAGAATTCGCACCCGAATCTCCCGATCCAACTGCCCATCAGCGCCGACAACACATGGATTAAGAGTACGATCTCGTGTCACACCACATCGGTCGCCTACTTGTGCGCCCCCCTGGTTCGACCGCTGCAATCGATTCTAAAAAGATTCACCCACATATCACTCTACTGAGCACGGCCAGCTACAGGGCGGTCTCAAGAATCAAGTGCAACGTTTAGCCAATCCGGCGGCAGCCAATTCCATCGCCATAGCCTCTTCAGGGGTTTTCCAGTTGAGGGTTTGGCGAGGGCGGCCGTTCATCAGTTTGGCAATGTCGTTCAATTGCATCTGGGTGACGCCTGACAGGTCGGCCCCCTTGGGCAGAAACTGGCGCAGCAGGCCGTTGGTATTTTCGTTGCTGCCCCGTTGCCAAGGGGCGTAGGGATCTGCGAACCAGATGTCCAGATTCAGTCGTTCAGCCAACTCGACATGACAAGTCATTTCCGATCCGCGATCGTACGTCAGGCTCTCGCGCAGAAAGGCCGGGAGCTTCTTCATCTGGCGCGTGAACCCCTCCAGTGCGTCCTGGGCCGTACAGCCATCCATGCGGCACAGCACGACGAACCGGGTCTTGCGCTCGACCAAGGTACCGACGCACGAGCGATTGAAGGCGCCTTTGATGAGATCGCCTTCCCAATGACCGGGCCATTGGCGCGTTTCGATTGCCTCGGGTCGATGGATGATGCGCAGTTCTTCCGGTACAAAGCTCTTGCGGGCCAACGTCTTGCGCGCGTTGCCGCGCACCGGCTTCTCCTGGCGCAGGGCCTCGATCATCGCCTGCTTCAAGCCGCCGCGGGGATGGGTATAAATGGCCGCGTAGATCGTTTCATGACTGACGCGTTGCTCGGGATTATCTGGATGCATCTCGCGAAGTCTGGCAGCAATTTGCTGCGGCGACCAGCGCCGATAAACCAGATCGTGATGCACTTGCCAGTACAGCGCGCTTCCTGTTGCCAGCTTCGCCTGAGGCCGACTTCGCTCGCGGCGCGCCCGGTAGGCTTCTCGCCGCGCTCGTGGCGTCATAACAGCGAGACGGTACGATTGCGTGCCAGTTCTCGCGTGATCGTCGACGCGCTGCGACCAAGCAGCCTTGCAATCGCCCTGACGCTCGTGTTTCTGGTCCTCTCGATCATGATCGCCGCGCGCTCTTCGGCGCTCAGATGCTGGTATTTCGTCATTGCAACACCCTACCTCATCAAAGGTGTTGCACTTGAAACTAGAGTCTAAGCAGTCAGCGTGGGGCCGACACCGTCTTGACGGCGCGAGTTACCGGTTTCCCCACCGATTGGAATCCATGCGTGGCAGTGTGGCATTGGCAGCACACGGATCGGACAGTTCAGCGTCGACGCCCAAGGGCGCCCGCATCCGCTGGCGGGCGTGCGCGAGCACCAATCGGAATGTGGTCCCAGCGCGCTGGGACGGAGGGCTGCGGTTGAACGCCGTAACCCCTGTGCCGTTTACGGGTGCTTTTTACCGGCCGTTGAATCCTCCACCCGTTTTCCGGCCAGCGGCGGCACGGCCCGGGCCCGGATCACCCGTCGCGTCCACGCGGCCGCGCATCCATCGTCCACCTCGCGCACGGAACTTGCTGGAACACGCGATAATACGTGTGAACAACCTGCAACCGCGCATGAAAAACAACATTCTCAAGCCAGCCCTCTGCGCGTCGCTGCTCGTGCTCGCCACCGCCGGCCCTGCGTCGGCGAAAGCGCTCGACGACGCGCTCGATTGCCATTCGACCGGCCACAAGTTCGTCGCGCCGCTGCTCGCGGCCGGCGACATCCAGTCGGAGCCGATGCACGTCGAATCGAATTCGGTCAATGCGTTCCGCACGAACCGCGCGCTGACGGCGTACGGCTTCGGCGTCTACGTCGTGCTCGGCTACCAGGCGAGCGACCCGATCTTCCGTCCGGGCGACGGCAAGCCGATCGGCGACTGGGCGTACGGTGTCGTCGTGCGTGGCACGAAGAGCGCGGTCGAGGAAGCCGTGCGCAAGGCCGGCAGCGACGCAACCGTCAAACAGGCGTTCCCGTTCCTGACCGCGATTGTCTGCTCGTCGGATTGAGCGGACCGTCAGCACCCGCGCTGCGCGGCCGCTGACGATCGTACGGGGGGCGACGCCTAGCGAGCGCCACCATCGAAGTATCCGCCGGGCCCGAGTCACCCTCCCGGCCCCGCTATCGCCCTGTCACGCGCCGGTATAAACCACGCGATACGGGATACCGACCTTCTCCCACTCCGCCGCCTCCTGACTGAGGCTGTAGTCGGTCAGCGGGTTCTGCTCGACCCAGGCGCTCGGCAGACGCACCTCGTACCCGCCCTTCTTCATCTGCGAAACGGAAATATCGGGCAGCCCCGCATCGGTCCGGCGCCGGCACAGTAGCGCCGCGAGCCGCAGGCAGAACAGCAGCGGCCACTCGACCTCGCGCGCCTGCGACAGCTTGCCGAGCTTGCCCGCATGGCCGAGCACGAGCGCGGCGAGCCGCGCCTGGTCGGTGCGCGAGAAACCCGGCATGTCCGCGTTGCTCGCGATATAGGCCGAATGCTTGTGATATGCGCTGTGCGAGATCGACAGGCCGATTTCGTGCAACGCGGCCGCCCAGCCGAGAAACATCCGCCCTTCCTCGCGCGCTTCCTCGTCGTCTTCCTCGAGCTCGTCGTAGAAACGCACCGCGAGCGCGCCGATCCGCCCGGCCTGCGCACGATCGACGCCGTAGCGGCGCGTGAAACCCTCGACGGTCACCGCGCGCATGTCCTCGTGCTGCGTCCGGCCGAGCAAGTCGTACAGCACGCCGAGGCGCAGCGCGCCGTCGGTCGTATCGACGTAGTCGACGCCCAGCTCCTCGAACACCGCCAGCATGATCGCGAGGCCGCCCGCGAGCACCGGCACGCGGTCGGGCTTCAGCGCGATCAGCTTCAGCCGGTTGACGTTCTCCGACTTGATCAGCGCACGCTTCAACCGCTCGAGGCCGCCGCGCGAAATGCCGTGCGTGATGCCCGGATCGTTGAAGCCGTTCGCCTCGACGAGCTCCGCGAGCGCGCGCGCGGTGCCGGACGAACCGATCGCCTGGTCCCAGCCGGCCTTCTTGTATTCGCTCGAAATGATCTGGATCTCGCGCTTGGCCGCGAGCTCGGCCTGCCGCATCGTGTATTCGTCGACGTTGCCGGCCGGGAAGAAGGTGCGGCTATGGCTCACGCAGCCGATATAGAGGCTCTCCATCACGATCGGCGTGTAGTGCGAGCCGATGATGAATTCGGTCGAGCCGCCGCCGATGTCGACGACGAGCCGCTTGCCGGCGCTCGCCGGCACCGAGTGCGCGGCGCCCGCATAGATGAGGCGCGCCTCTTCGCGGCCCGCGATCACTTCGATCGGGAACCCGAGCGCCGCCTCGGCCTCGCCGAGGAATTCGGGGGCGTTCTTCGCGACGCGCAGCGTGTTGGTCGCCACCGCGCGCACATGATCGGGATGGAAGTCGCGCAGGCGCTCGCCGAACCGCTTGAGCGCCTCCCAGCCACGCTCCTGCGACGCGCGATCGAGCATCTTGTCGCTCGACAGCCCCGCCGCCAGCCGAACCGGCTCGCGCAGCGCGTCGACGGGATAGATCTGGCTGCCCGCCGGCGTTTCCTCGACGCGCCCGACGATCAGCCGGAAGCTGTTCGAGCCGAGATCCACGGCAGCCAGCAAGTGGGGAGTTGTAACCATCAGAAGGGGGCTCCGTGCGCGTTCTTTCGCGGCAGCCGTGCCGGCAACCGCGGGCGATCAATCAAAGGCGACATTTTAAGCGTGGAACGCTTGCCGTTGCCACGCTTCACGGGCATGCACACTGCTTCATTCCATATAGCCGAAACATTTATGCGACGAAAGGGTTCGGGCGTAGAATTTCCCGATATAAAACCATGATTGTCATCAGCACGTCATCGTACCGTGAGAGTTTCCGAGCGTCCTTTCGAATCATCGCCTGAATCATCCCCTACTCTGCCGATGTCCGTCCGTTACCCGCTTCTCAATCGTGAACTCGGCATCCTCGGTTTCAACGAGCGCGTGCTGGCCCAGGCGGCCGACCCGCAAGTCCCGTTGCTCGAGCGCCTGCGCTTCATCTGCATCACCAGCAGCAACCTCGACGAATTCTTCGAAGTCCGGATGGCCGGCCTGCAGGAGCAGATCCGCGACAACCCCGGCGCGCTGACGCCCGACGGCATGTCGTTGCAGCACGCGTACGATCTCGTCGTCGAACGCGCGCAGCGGCTCGTGCATCGACAGTACACGATGCTGCACGAAACCGTGCTGCCGGCGCTCGAACAGGAAGGCATCTACTTCCATGCGAGCGACACGTGGAACGACGAGCAGCTCGAATGGGCGCGACGCTACTTCCTCGACGAACTGCTGCCCGTGCTGACGCCGATCGGCCTCGATCCGGCCCACCCATTCCCGCGCGTGCTGAACAAGAGCCTGAACTTCGTCGTCGAGCTCGAAGGCCGCGACGCGTTCGGCCGCCAGGCCGTGATGGGGATCGTGCAGGCGCCGCGTGCACTGCCGCGCGTGGTGCGCATGCCGCATGCGCTGTCGGGTTTCGAGCACGGCTTCGTGCTGTTGAGCTCGTTCATGCAGCGCTTCGTCGGCGAACTCTTCCCGCAACTCGTCGTGAAGAGCTGCAACCAGTTCCGCATCACGCGCAACAGCGAGCTGTTCGTCGACGAAGACGAAATCACCAACCTGCGTGTCGCGCTGCAGGGCGAGTTGCCCGCGCGCCACCTCGGCAACGCGGTACGCCTCGAAGTGTCGGCCGACACGCCGCTGCACATCGTGCGGCGTCTGCTCGAGGAAAGCGAACTCGGCGACAAGGACTGCTATCGCGTGGCCGGCTCCGTGAACCTCGTGCGGCTGATGCAGATTCCCGATCTCGTCGATCGCCCCGACTTGAAGTTCGCGCCGTTCACCGCGTCGACGCCGTCGACAATCGCCAACGCGCCGACGATGTTCGACGCGATCGACGCCGGCGACATCCTGCTGCACCACCCGTACGAGAGCTTCCAGCCCGTGCTCGAACTGCTGCAGCAGGCCGCGAAAGACCCGAGCGTCGTCGCGATCAAACAGACGATCTACCGCACCGGCACCGACTCGCCGCTGATGGACGCGCTGATGGAAGCCGCGCGCAACGGCAAGGAAGTAACCGTCGTCGTCGAGCTGCTCGCGCGCTTCGACGAGGAAACCAACATCAACTGGGCGTCGCAGCTCGAAGCCGTCGGCGCGCATGTCGTGTACGGCGTGGTCGGCCACAAGTGCCACGCGAAGATGATGCTGATCGTGCGGCGCGTCGTGCAGGCCGGCAAGGCGTCGCTGCGCCGCTACGTGCACCTCGGCACCGGCAACTACCATCCGCGCACCGCGCGCCTCTACACCGACTTCGGGCTGATGACGGCCGACCAGAAGATCTGCGAGGACGTGCATCACGTGTTCCAGCAACTGACCGGCATCGGCGGCGAACTGACGCTGCACGAGCTGTGGCAGTCGCCGTTCACGCTGCATCCGCGCATCATCGATTCGATCCGCGCGGAGATCGACAATGCGCAGGCCGGCAAGCGCGCGCGCATCGTCGCGAAAATGAACGCGCTGCTGGAGCCGTCGGTGATCGCCGCGCTGTACGAAGCGTCGCAGGCCGGCGTCAAGGTCGACCTGATCGTGCGCGGCGTCTGCGCGCTGAAGCCCGGCGTGCCGGGGCTGTCGGACAACATCACGGTGCGCTCGATCGTCGGCCGCTTCCTCGAACACCACCGCATCTACTATTTCCATGCGGGCGGCGCCGAGGACGTCTATCTGTCGAGCGCCGACTGGATGGACCGCAACCTGTTCCGCCGGGTCGAAGTCGCGTTCCCGATCCGCGAGCGCAAGCTCAAGCGGCGCGTGATCGCCGAAGGGCTGTCGGTGTGCCTCGGCGACAACCAGTCGGCATGGCAGATGCACAGCGACGGTCACTATCGCCGGCGCCGCACCGGCAAGACGATCCGCAACGCACAGCTCGGGCTGCTCGCGAAGTTCTGCTCGTGAGCCGTCGGCGCGATACGAGTCGCGCCGCCGCTTCGCCATGAAAAAAGCAGCCCTCGGGCCGCTTTTTTTTGAACACCGAACCGCTACGCGATCATGCTTCGTAAGCGGCCGGCCGGATCGCGATGACCCGCGAGCCCGGAAACCGCGCGGTGAACGTACTGCCGCGCCCTTCCTCGCTCTGCACGTACAGATGCGCATCGTGCCGCTGCAGCACGTGCTTGACGATCGCGAGCCCGAGGCCCGTGCCGCCGGTGTCGCGCGACCGGCTGCGATCGACACGGTAGAAGCGCTCGGTGAGCCGTGGCAGATCGGCGGCCGGAATCCCGAAGCCGCTGTCCGTGACGGAAAACACGCCCTGTGCGCCCTCGCGCCGCCACGACACGACGATCTTGCCGCCGTCCGGCGTATAGCGGATCGCGTTCGTGACGAGATTCGCGAACGCGCTGAACAACTCCGTCTGCGCACCGGTGACGCCGAGCGTCTCGTCGATCGAGAACGCGATGTCGTGATGCCCGTTCGACAGCGTGTGCGCATCTTCCTTCAGATGGTCGAACACCGCACGCATGTCGATCGCGTGATCGACCGGCGGCTTGCTCTCGCCTTCCAGCTTCGCGAGCACCAGCAGGTCGGTCACGATGTGCCGCATCCGCGACGCCTGCTGCTCCATCATGTCGAGATAGCGCGCGCGGTCCTCCTCGTTCAGCGGCAGCTCGCGCATCGTCTCGAGGAAGCCCGACAGCACGGTGAGCGGCGTCTTCAGCTCGTGCGACACGTTCGCGACGAAGTCGCGCCGCATCGCGTCGGTGCGCTCGAGCTCGGTGATGTCCTGCGTGAGCAGCAGCTTGCGGTTCTCGCCGTACGGAAACACCTGCACGGCCAGCACGTTCTGCCGCGAGTCGCCCATGCCGCGCATCAGCAGCGTGTCCTCGTAATGCTGCGCATTGAGGTAGCGGACGAAATCGGGATGACGCACCAGGTTCGTGATGTGCTGGCGCAGGTCGCGCTTCGCATCGAGGCCGAAATGGACTTCGGCGATCGCGTTGCACCACTCGATCTGGTCGTGGTCGTCGAGCATCGCGACGCCGTTCGGCGAGGCCTGGATCGCCTGGATGAAACGCGAATGCTGCTGCTCGACCTGTCGCACCTGCGCATGCCACTGCTTCGCGAGCTTGTGCAGCCGATAGTAGATCTCGCCCCAGATGCCCGGCGCGCTCGGCACTTCGCCGTAGACGGGCGCATCGAGCAGGCGCCACAGACGCTGCGTATGGAAGGTGCTGAAAAAGCCCTGCGCGACCAGCATCACGACCACGAACACAAGGCCCGCGGTCGGGCCGGCGAACACGCCGACCAGCACGCCGATCAGCACGAGCAGCACGAGCGACACCAGGAAGCGCGCCCAGATGATGTTCATGATTCAGCGTCCGAAAGAAGGAGCGACAGCCGCGGCACGCGGCATGCCCGAATACGTTACGCGTGCTTGGCGAGGCGGTAGCCGCTGCCGCGCACGGTTTCGATCATCGCATCGCAGCCGGCCGGTTTCAAGGCCGCGCGCAATCGTTTGATGTGCACGTCGACGGTGCGCTCCTCGACGAACACGTGGTCGCCCCACACCTGGTCGAGCAGTTGCGTGCGGCTGTGCACGCGCTCCGGATGCGTCATGAAGAAATGCAGCAGGCGAAACTCGGTCGGGCCGAGATCGAGCTTGATCTCGCTGCCGTCCCCGTGTGCGGCGACGCGATGCGTGGCCGGGTCGAGGCGCAGCCCGTTGATCGACACGACGTCCTCGGTCAGCTGCGGCGCGCGGCGGCGCAGCACCGCCTTGATGCGCGCCATCAGTTCCTTCGGCGAGAACGGCTTCGTCACGTAGTCGTCCGCGCCGATTTCGAGGCCGAGCACCTTGTCCTGCTCGTCGCCGCGCGCGGTGAGCATGATGATCGGGATGTGCTTGGTCCGTTCGTTGTTGCGCAGGTCGCGCGCGAACGCGATGCCGGACTTGCCCGGCAGCATCCAGTCGAGCAGCACGAGATCGGGCAGCACGTCGCTGATCAGGTTCTGCGCCTGTTCGGCGTTGTACGCGCGGATCGGGCAGTGACCGGCGTGCTGGAGATTCACCGAGATCAGTTCGGAAATCGCGGGCTCATCTTCAACGACGAGAATGTTGCTGGGCATCGGCACCTCTGTTCTTCCTATGGAGTCGATTAACTGTTGGCTTCGCGATCGAGCGTGTCGCGCGGCTGGTGCCGCACGTCGGTGCCCTTCACGATGTAGATGATGAATTCGGCGATGTTCTTCGCGTGGTCGCCGATCCGTTCGATCGCCTTCGCGATGAAGAGATAATCGAGGCCCACCGAGATCGTGCGCGGATCTTCCTGCATGTACGACACGAGCTTGCGCACGAACGCGCGGAATTCCATGTCGATTTCCTTGTCGTCCTTGACGATCTGCGCGGCAGCCACCGTGTCGAGGCGCGCGAACGCGTCGAGCGCGCGGCGCAGGATCGTCACGGCCATCTCGCCCGACACCTTGATCTCGGCGATGTTGACCGCGCGTGCGGCCGGCTCGTCGACCAGGCGGCGCACACGCTTGGCGATCTTCTCGGCTTCGTCGCCGGCGCGCTCGAGGTTCGTAATCGTTTTCGAAATCGACATCAAAAGACGCAGGTCGCGCGCGGCAGGCTGCCTCCGCGCGATGATGTTGCCGCATTCCTGGTCGATGTCCACTTCCATCGCGTTCAGCGTTTCCTCGGCCGCGATCACCTTCTCGGCCGTATCGCGATCGAACTCGTTCAGCGCGCGCATCGCGCCGACGATCTGCGATTCGACGAGTCCGCCCATTTCCAGCACTTTCGACGACACGGCATTCAGGTCCGCGTCGAACTGGCTCGACAGATGTTTATCCGACATGGTTGTTGTTCTCCGTCATCAGCCGAAGCGGCCGGTGATGTAGTCTTCCGTTTCCTTGCGCACCGGCTTGATGAAGATCTTTTCGGTGTCGCCGAACTCGATCAGCTCGCCCAGGTACATGTAGGCCGTGTAATCCGAGCAGCGTGCGGCCTGCTGCATGTTGTGCGTGACGATCACGACCGTGTAGTCGCTCTTCAGCTCCGCGATCAGCTCTTCGATGCGGCCCGTCGAGATCGGGTCGAGCGCCGAGCACGGTTCGTCGAGCAGCAGCACTTCCGGACGGATCGCGATGCCGCGCGCGATGCACAGACGCTGCTGCTGGCCGCCCGACAGCCCGTAGCCGCTCTGGCCCAGCTTGTCCTTCACTTCGTTCCACAGCGCGGCCTTCGTGAGCGCCCACTCGACACGGTCGTCCATTTCCGAGCGCGTGAGCTTTTCGAACATCTTCACGCCGAACGCGATGTTGTCGTAGATCGACATCGGGAACGGGGTCGGCTTCTGGAACACCATGCCGATCCGCGCGCGCAGCAGCGAGATGTCGCGCTTCGTCGTCAGCAGGTTCTCGCCGTCCATCAGGATTTCGCCTTCGGCGCGCTGCTCCGGATAGAGCGCGAACATCTTGTTGAACGTGCGCAGCAGCGTCGACTTGCCGCAGCCCGACGGGCCGATGAACGCCGTCACCTTCCCTTCGGGAATGCGCAGGTTGATGTTCTTCAGCGCGTGGAACTTGTTGTAGAAGAAATTGAGGTTGTTGACCTCGATCTTCGCGTTCAGCGGCGCGAGCGGACGGCCGTGCGCCGCGTCTTGCGTGCCGGCGGGCGCAGCGGTGCGCTCGACGGGATTCAGGTGGCTTTCTGCCATATTCATCGGATTGCTCCGCCGTTACTTTTTCGAGAAGATCGAGCGCGCCAGGACGTTCAGTCCGAGCACCCCGAGCGTAATCAGGAACACGCCCGCCCATGCGAGCGACTGCCATTCCGCGAACGGGCTCATCGCGAACTTGTAGATCGTGACCGGCAGGTTCGCCATCGGCTGGCTCATGTCGACCGAGAAGAACTGGTTCGACAGCGCGGTAAACAGCAGCGGCGCCGTTTCGCCGGCGATCCGCGCGACCGCGAGCAGCACGCCCGTCACGATCCCGCCGACCGACGCGCGCAGCGTGATCTTCAGCACCATGCGCCACTTCGGCGTGCCGAGCGCGACGGCCGCTTCGCGCAGCGCGTTCGGCACGAGCTTCAGCATGTTCTCGGTCGTGCGGATCACGATCGGGATCTGCAGCAGCGCCAGCGCGATCACGCCGGCCCAACCGGAGAAGCGCCCCGACTTCGCGACGACGATCGCGTACACGAACAGGCCGATCACGATCGACGGCGCGGACAGCAGGATGTCGTTGATGAAGCGGATCGTGCTCGCCAGCAGGTTCTTCTGCCCGTATTCGGCGAGATAGACGCCCGCGAGGATGCCGATCGGCGTGCCGACCAGCGTGCCGAAGCCGCACAGCAGCAGGCTGCCGACGATCGCGTTCGCGAGACCGCCGCCTTCCGTGTTCGGCGCCGGCGTCGATTCGGTGAACAGTTGCAGCGACAGGCCGCCGACGCCGAGGTGCACCGTCGTGTAGAGAATCCACACGAGCCACAGCAGGCCGAAGGCCATCGCGCCGAGCGACGCGGTGAGCGCGATCGCGTTGACGACCTTGCGCTTGCGCTGCAGGCGGTTGCGCATCGCGTCGAGCGCGGCGCCGCTCGGCCCCGGGAAATTCATGATGGGCTCGCTCATTTCTTGCCCTCTCCCTTCTCGAGACGAAGCAGCAGCAGTTTGGAGATGGACAGCACGATGAACGTGATCACGAACAGGATCAGGCCGAGCTCCATCAGCGCGGACGTGTGCAGGCCCGGCTGCGCTTCCGCGAATTCGTTCGCGAGCGCCGACGTGATGCTGTTGCCCGGCGCGAACAGCGACACGCTGTCGAGCAGGTTCGTGTTGCCGATCACGAAGGTCACGGCCATCGTTTCGCCGAGCGCGCGGCCGAGGCCGAGCATCACGCCGCCGATCACGCCGGTCTTCGTATAGGGCAGCACGACCTTCCACATCACTTCCCAGGTCGTGCAGCCGATCCCGTATGCCGATTCCTTCAGCAGCACCGGCGTGACCTCGAACACGTCGCGCATCACCGACGCGATGTACGGGATGATCATGATCGCGAGAATCACGCCGGCCGCGAGGATGCCGATGCCGATCGGCGCGCCGGACGTCAGCGGGCCGAGCACCCACACGTCCTTGAGCAGCCGGCCGATGGGCTTCTGGAAGTATTCGGCGAAGATCGGCGCGAACACGAGCAGCCCCCACATGCCGTACACGATCGACGGAATCGCGGCGAGCAGCTCGATCGCGATGCCGAGCGGACGGCGCAGCCACACGGGCGCGAGCTCGGTGAGGAACAGCGCGATGCCGAAACTGACCGGCACCGCGATGACGAGTGCAATGATCGACGTCACGATCGTGCCGTAGATCGGCACGAGTGCGCCGTAGATGTCCGAGTTGGGATCCCACTCGGATTGCCACAGGAAGCCGAGGCCGAACTTCTGGATGGTCGGCAGCGACGCAATGATCAGGGAAATGATGATCCCGCCGAGAAGCAGCAGGGTCACGATCGCGGCGAGCCGCGCAAGGCCGCCGAACAGGACATCCCCGAGACGGCTCGGCGCGCGCTGCTGCGCACGGTCGGGCGATCGGGAGGACGGGTATGAAATATCAGACATGGGTGCCTGCTTTTGATCGCCGGGCGCCGTAACGCCCGGCTTTACCGCACACACTGCCCGACCGGCACGGCCGGGCAGCGAACCGCTGGATGGCTTACTCGGCGGCGACCGGCTTGCCCGAAGCGTCCGTCACCTTCGTCTTCCACTGCTTGCGGATTTCCGTCTCGACCGTCGCCGGCAGCGAGATGTAGTCGAGGCTGTCGGCAGCCTTCTCGCCGTTCTTGAACGCCCAGCTGAAGAACTTCAGCGTTTCCGCGCCCTGCTCCGGCTTGTCCTGCTTCGCGTGCAGCAGCACGAACGTCGCGCCGACGACCGGCCACGCGTCCTTGCCCGGCTGGTTCGTCAGGATCTGGTAGAACGACTTCGACCAGTTCGCGCCGGCTGCAGCGGCCTTGAACGTTTCCGTCTTCGGCTCGACCACCGTGCCCGTCGAATTCTTCAGCGCAGTGTAGGTCATGTTGTTCTTCTTCGCGTACGCCCACTCGACGTAGCCGATCGCGCCCGGCAGGCGCTGCACGAAGGCCGCGACGCCGTCGTTGCCCTTGCCGCCCGTGCCCGTCGGCCAGTTGACCGTCGTGCCTTCGCCGATCTTCGACTTCCACTCGTCGTTGACCTTCGACAGGTAGTTCGTCCAGATGAAGCTCGTGCCCGAGCCGTCGGCGCGGCGGACCACGGCGATGTCCGTATCCGGCAGCTTGACCTTCGGGTTCAGCGCGGCGATCGCCGGGTCGTTCCACTTCTTGATCTTGCCGAGGTAGATGTCGCCGAGCACCGGGCCCGACAGCGTCAGTTCGCCGGCCTTCACGCCCGGCACGTTGACGACCGGCACCACGCCGCCGACCACCGTCGGGAACTGGAACAGGCCTTCCTTCGCGAGATCTTCGTCCTTCAGCGGCGCGTCCGAACCGGCAAAATCGACCGTCTTCGCGTTGATCTGCTTCAGGCCGCCCGACGAGCCGATGCCTTGGTAGTTGACCTTCGCGCCGCCGGACTGCTGGTAGTCGGCAGCCCATTTCGTATAGATCGGCATCGCGAACGTGCTGCCTGCGCCCGTGATGTCGGCAGCTTGAGCGGCGACGGCGAAAAGCGCGCCAGCCAGGCCGGCAATCGCGGTTTGCATCAATTTCATGAGACCTCCAGTGTGTGAGCGGATGACTACGGCACCGCGAAGGTTAGGGGCTGCTCATGACGGTAATGTGACAATCGATGAAACTGGCGTGACAGTAACATGACTGGTTGAAAGGGAATATCGGGTCGCGCGTCGGGGCGCGGGAGCGGCGCTGGCGGCAAGAATTGCCTGGCTCGAAGGGAGGGGATGAACGCCGTTTCAACGGCGGGCGAGCGCATCGTAGCGCGGCGTCGGACGGACGGGAAGCCCGGTCCGGCCGGAAGTCTGATTCGGGGTCGGATGCCGGATTCGATGGAAGGGATGCGTTTACCGAAGCTTGCTTCTATTAGGTAACGCAAACCTTTGCGTCTGACAAAAACGACGGCGCCCGAGGGCGCCGCACACACATTCGTCGGGAGCCAGCGCGCGGGCGGTTGGACCGCCGCGCGCGCCCCCCCGTCAGGCCGTCGCCGCGCGCACCGCGTCGGCGATCGTCTCCGCATGGCGCACCGCATCGGCCGCCTGCCGTGCTTCGACCATCACGCGCAGCACGGGCTCCGTGCCCGATGCGCGGATCAGCACGCGGCCGCTGCCGGCGAGCGCGGCTTCGGCGGCATCGATCGCCGCACGAATCGACGCGCTGCCCTTCCAGTCGGCGCCGGGTTTCATCCGCACGTTGATCAGCTTCTGCGGGAACAGCGTGACGCCGTCGAGCACCTGCGCAAGGGTGCGGCCGCTGCGCTTGAGCGCGGCCAGCACGAGCAGCGCCGACACGATGCCGTCGCCGGTCGAGTGCCGGTCGAGCGACAGGATGTGGCCCGACCCTTCCGCGCCGAGCTGCCAGCCGTGCTCGCGCAACTGCTCGAGCACGTAGCGGTCGCCGACCGCCGCACGGACGAACTTCACGCCCTCGCGCTGCAGCGCGACTTCGACGGCAAGGTTCGTCATCAGCGTGCCGACCGCGCCTTCGACCTTGCCGTCGGTCGCGATCCGGTCCTTCACGAGCACGTAGAGCAGCTCGTCGCCGTTGTACAGGCGACCGGTCGCGTCCACGACCTGCAGACGATCGGCGTCGCCGTCGAGCGCGATGCCGAGATCGGCATGGTTCGCCCGCACCGCGCGCACCAGCGCGTCGGGCGCGGTCGCGCCGACGCCGTCGTTGATGTTGAAGCCGTTCGGCGCGACGCCGATCGGAATGACGTCAGCGCCGAGCTCGTGGAACACGTGCGGCGCGATCTGGTACGCGGCGCCGTGCGCACAATCGATCACGAGCTTCAGCCCGCGCAAGTTGAACGCAGCCGGGAACGTGCTCTTGCAGAATTCGATGTAGCGGCCCGCGGCGTCGTCGAGGCGGCGCGCCTTGCCGAGCCCGTCGGACGCCGCGCATTCGAGCGGCTTGTCGAGCCATGCTTCGATCGCGGCTTCGGTGTCGTCGGGCAGCTTGTTGCCGTCGGCCGAGAAAAACTTGATCCCGTTGTCGTGATACGGGTTGTGCGACGCGCTGATCACGACACCGGCCGACAGACGCAGCGCCCGCGTCAGATACGCGACGCCGGGCGTCGGCATCGGGCCGGCCAGCATCACGTCGACGCCGGCCGCCGAGAATCCGGCCTCGAGCGCGGCTTCGAGCATGTAGCCCGATACGCGCGTGTCCTTGCCGATCAACACGGTCGGACGCGAGCCCGCCGCGACGTCGGCCGAGCCGGCCAGTACCTTGCCGGCCGCATAGCCGAGGCGCAACACGAAGTCCGGCGTGATGGGCGCTTCGCCCACCGTGCCGCGAATGCCGTCCGTGCCGAAATATCGACGTCCCATGGGGTCCTTCCTCCTTCGTCTTTCGTCTTTCTGACTTGCTTATCGTTGCCGCGCGGCTGCGCGCACGGCATTCCATACTTTCAGCGCATCGACCGTCGCCGCGACGTCGTGCACGCGCACGATCGCGGCGCCCCGCTCGACCGCGCACAACGCGGCCGCCACGCTCGCCGCGACGCGCTCCATCGGCGGCTTGCCTCCGATCACCGCGCCGAGCATCGACTTGCGCGACATGCCCGCGAGAATCGGATAAGCGCGCCCGTCGGGCCGCGCGGGCGCCGTGTCCGGCAACGCGGCCAGCAGCGCATAGTTGTCGTCGACGACCGCCTTGCCGAACCCGAAACCGGGATCGACGCAGATCCGCTCCGCCGCCACCCCCGCGTCGCGCAACGCCTGCGCGCGCGCGGCGAGGAAATCGCGCACGTCGGTCACGACGTCGCCGTAGTCGGGCTCGCCGACCTGCATCGTCTGCGGCTCGCCGAGCATGTGCATCGCGCACAGACCGCTGTTGCCGTCGCGCACCGCGTCGATCGCGCCCGGCTGGCGGAACCCCCAGATATCGTTGATCAGGTCCGCGCCGGCGGCCAGCGCCGCGCGCATCACGGCCGGCTTGTACGTATCGATCGACAGCGGCACGTTCAACGGCCGCAGCGCCTCGACGAGCGGAATCACGCGCGCGAGCTCCTCGTCGAGCGGCACCGGCGGCGCGCCGGGGCGCGTCGATTCGCCGCCGATGTCGATGAGGTCCACACCGTCGGCGATCATCCGCTCGGCCTGGCGCAACGCATCGTCGCGCGCGAGGAAGCGGCCGCCGTCGGAGAACGAATCGGGCGTGGCGTTGAGGATGCCCATCACGAGCGGACGTTCGAACGTCAGTTCGAAGCGGCCGCACTGGAGCGGCGCGGGAATGAACGGGGACACTGCGGAATCGGACACGAGCAACGGGCGTGGATGAATGCAAAACGGGCCGGTGTGAAGCCACACCAGCCCGTGAACGGTGCTAAAGCGGAGATTATGCCGCCGGCGTCGCCGGCGCCGGCGCGCTGCCGGGCTTGACCTCGGCACTGCCGCCGCCCGACGAATCGCCGCCGACAGCCGGCGAGCTCTTCGGTGAGCGCGGCGGACGGCCTTCCATGATGTCGTTGATCTGATCGGCGTCGATCGTCTCCCACTCCATCAGCGCGGCCGTCATCGCCTCGACCTTGTCGCGGTTCTCCTCGAGCAGGCGACGCGCGAGGTTGTACTGATCGTCCAGCACGCGGCGGATTTCCGAGTCAACCTTCTGCTGCGTCGCTTCCGAGATCGTGCGCGTGAAGCCGCGGCCGAACGGCGACGCATCGTTCTCGTCGTCGACGTAAACCATCGGCCCGAGCGCGTCGGTCATGCCGAACCGCGCAACCATCGCACGCGCGGTCTGCGTGGCCTTGTTGAAGTCGTCCGATGCGCCGGTGCTGACCAGGTTCATGAACAACTCTTCGGCCACCCGGCCACCGAACAGGATCGCGAGGCGGTCGAGCAGGTAATCCTTCGAATACGTCTCGTTGTCATGCTCCGGCAGCTGCCACGTGACGCCCAGTGCGCGACCGCGCGGGATGATCGTGACCTTGTGCACCGGGTCGGCCTTCGGCAGCAGCTTCGCGATCACCGCGTGACCCGACTCGTGGTATGCGGTTGCACGCTTCGCTTCCTCGCGGATCACGGCCGACTTGCGCTCCGGACCCATGAAGATCTTGTCCTTCGCGTCCTCGAAATCCTGCATCTCGACGATGCGCTTGCCGCGACGGGCGGCGAACAGCGCAGCTTCGTTCACGAGGTTCGCGAGATCGGCGCCCGAGAAGCCCGGCGTGCCGCGTGCGATGACCGCCGCGTCGACGTCGTTCGCGATCGGCACCTTGCGCAGGTGCACGCGCATGATCTGCTCGCGGCCGCGGATGTCCGGCAGGCCGACATAGACCTGGCGGTCGAAACGGCCCGGACGCAGCAGCGCCTTGTCGAGCACGTCGGAACGGTTGGTGGCGGCGATCACGATCACGCCCGAGTTCGCCTCGAAGCCGTCCATCTCGACCAGCATCTGGTTCAGCGTCTGTTCGCGCTCGTCGTTGCCGCCGCCCATGCCGGCGCCGCGATGACGGCCGACCGCGTCGATTTCGTCGATGAACACGATGCACGGCGCATGCTTCTTCGCCTGCTCGAACATGTCGCGCACACGGGCCGCGCCGACGCCGACGAACATTTCGACGAAGTCCGAACCCGAGATGCTGAAGAACGGCACCTTCGCTTCACCCGCGATCGCGCGGGCCAGCAGCGTCTTGCCGGTACCCGGCGGGCCGACCAGCAGCACGCCGCGCGGAATGCGGCCGCCCAGTTTCTGGAATTTCTGCGGATCGCGCAGGAAGTCGACGAGCTCGGACACTTCTTCCTTCGCTTCGTCGCAGCCCGCGACGTCGGAGAAGTTCACCGCGTTGTTGTTCTCGTCGATCAGCCGCGCACGCGATTTCCCGAACGAGAATGCGCCGCCTTTGCCGCCTCCCTGCATCTGCCTCATCATGTAGAACCAGAACACGATGATCAGGATCGTCGGCCCGAGGTAGTACAGCGCGGACATCAGCGCGTTCGGCTCGTCGTCGGCCTTGCCGCTGACCTGCACGCCGTACTTCATCAGATCGCCGACCATCCAGATGTCGCCGGGCGACACGATCTGGTATTTCTGGCCATCAGCCGGAGTGACGGTGAGGTTGCGCCCCTGAACGATGACGTTCTTGACCTTGCCATTCTTGGCGTCGTCCATGAACTGCGAATAGGACACGCCTTCCTGGACGCGGGGCTTGTCGAACTGCTTGAACACCGTAAACAGCACCAGTGCGATCACCAGCCACACCGCTGCCTTCGAAAACATATTGTTGTTCAAAGCACCACTCCTTCACTCGTAGACGAGCGCCTACATTTTCCTTGCGGCGCCCCTCGGTCATTCTAATCCAGTCCGACCACCCCTGCCATAAGCATTGACAACCGCCGCGATAGCGCTTCGCTTGTCCGGCAAGGGCCGGAGCCCGTTTGCGGCATCGCGTTCCGCATCAGCGCGGATGCTTCAGCTGCCGACCCAAAATGAACGTTTCGGACGATTTGTCGCGGGATGCCTTGGGCTTGCGCGGCGCGACAACCTTAAACTGCTGTTTGAACTTCTCGACGATCTGGCTGTAGCCGCTGCCGTGAAAGCACTTCACGAGCAGCGCACCGTCCGGCTTCAGATGGTTCTGCGCGAATTCGAGCGCCAGATCGCAGAGATGCTCGATGCGCGCCGCGTCCGCCGAGGCCACGCCGGAGAGGTTGGGGGCCATGTCCGAAATAACAAGGTCCACCGCGCGGCCTTCGAGCACTTCCTCGAGCTGGTGGAGGACGTCGTCCTCGCGGAAGTCGCCCTGCAGGAAGTGGACGTCGGCGATCGGCTCCATCGGCAGGATGTCGAGCGCAACGATCGTGCCGTCGATGCCGCCTTCGCGCTCCGCGTCGCGCTTCCTGCCCTGCGCGAGCTTGTTGCGGGCATACTGGCTCCAGCTGCCCGGCGTGGCGCCGAGATCGACGATCACCTGGCCCGGACGGATCAGCTTGTCCTGCTCGTCGATTTCCTTCAGCTTGTACGCGGCGCGCGCGCGATAGCCCTCCCGCTGCGCCATTTTGACGTACGGGTCGTTGATGTGGTCGTGCAGCCAGTGCTGGTTGAAGCGGTTTTTTGCCATTCGAGAGAGAGATTGCTGCCCATTGCTTCGTGAAGCCGCGCTTTTAGCGGATAATACGCGTCTTCTTCGCGCGGCTGCGGCCCCTTTTCAGGCCCAAGCCGCGATTTTACGTGGTTTCGGCGCACGGCTGACGCGGTAACGTCCCGCGATCGCTTTTCAGTCAGCGCGCCCTTATTTAGATTTCGACATTTCCATGCCCGCCCTTTCGCTTTCTCCCGCCGAGCGCTCCGCGCTGCGCTCCCAGGCCCATGCGCTCAAGCCCGTCGTGCTGATCGGCGCCGAAGGGCTGACCGACGCCGTGCTGAAGGAAATCAAGGTGCACCTCGACGCGCACCAGCTGATCAAGATCCGCGTGTTCGGCGACGAACGCGACGAACGCATCGCGATCTACGACGAGATCTGCGACCGCCTGAACGCGGCGCCGATCCAGCACATCGGCAAGCTGCTGGTGATCTGGAAGCCCGAGGCCGCGGCGGCGGCCCCGTCCCGCGGCCGACGTGCCGGCGCGCTGCCGAGCGCGGCCGAAGCCGTCGACGACAAGAAAGGCCGTGCACCGCGCACCGTCAAGGTCGTCAAGGTGTCGCCGAACGCGAGCCCCGTGCGCCGCCCGAGGCCGGTCAAGGTCACGGTGCGCGGCAACGAACGCGTGACGGCAGGCGGCACCGTGAAGCGCGCGAAAAAGCGCCAGGCCAGCACGAAGCGGCCGTTCCAGGACAAGTAAGACGCCCGTGCGGCACGGATTCCCGTGCCGCCCTGCCCGTCGTCGCGCAACGCGCGGCGGCGCGGCGCTCAGGCGTCGCGCGCCGGCAGACGCCAGACCAGCATCAGCCCCAGCACGCTTTCGACGAGATAGAACACGCTCGACACGCCGTGCAGCATCCCGAAGCGGCTCGCATACGGCGAATTCGCGATATCGGTGCCCGCATCCATCGCGGCCACCCGCAGCGCGTTCATGAACGGCTGCAGCGCAAAATACCCGACCAGCACGCACACGACCATCGCGGCGACGATCCAGCGGACGCGGCGATATTCGGTGCTGCCGCGCCGCACCTGCTGATTCGACAATGCGAGCAGCAGCACGCCGCACACGACGCCGAGGATCGCCTCGATGCGGAACAGCTGGGCGGCGACCGAACCGGCCGTCATCCGCTCCAGCGTCTTGAACAGGACAGGCGCGACCGCATACCCGATCGTCAGCAGGCTGCCGACCCACACGGCCGACAGCAGACGGAACACGCGATGCGGCATCACGTCGCCCCGCTTCAGATGTAGCTGACCGAGATGATCTCGTACTCGCGCACGCCGCTCGGCGCCTGCACGGCCGCGACGTCGCCTTCGGACTTGCCGATCAGCGCGCGCGCGATCGGCGAGCTGACCGAGATCAGGCCGTGATCGATATCGGCTTCGTCGTCGCCGACGATCTGATACTTGACGGTGTCGCCCGATTCGAGATCCTCGAGTTCGACCGTCGCGGCGAACACCACGCGGCCATCGGCGTCGAGCACCGTGGGATCGATGATTTGCGCGGCGGACAGCTTGGATTCGAGTTCCGCGATGCGGCCCTCGATAAAGCCCTGCTTTTCCTTCGCGGCGTCGTATTCGGCGTTTTCGGACAGATCGCCCTGTGCGCGGGCCTCCGCGATCGCGTTGATCACGGCCGGCCGCTCGACGGACTTGAGGCGCTGCAATTCATCGCGCAGTTGCTCTGCGCCACGCTTTGTCAACGGAATGGTGCTCATAAACGGCTCAATCGCTAAAAACGGCTATAAAAAAAATCACCGCGATTAAGCGCGCTTCCGATGCACTGGAAACACCGCCTAATCGCGGCACGTGTTGCTTCGACAGGTAACTGACTGCTTAGTTTAGGCGAGCGTGAAGACCTTGTAAATCATAGACTTCCAGATCCTTCAGGTAGCGCAAGCCTTCGACGGCCGCGCGCGCGCCCGACATCGTCGTGTAGTACGTGACCTTGTGCGCCTGCGCGCTCATGCGGATCGAACGCGAATCGGCGATCGCCTGGCGCGTCTCGTCGACCGTCGTGAACACGAGCGCGATCTCGCCGTTCTTGATCATGTCGACGATGTGCGGACGGCCGTCCTTCACCTTGTTCACGACCTTCACCGGCACGCCGGCCGCTTCGATCGCGGCAGCCGTGCCCTTGGTCGCGACGATCGGGTAGCCGAGGTCGTGCAGCATGCGCGCGACTTCGACGGCCTTCGGCTTGTCGGCGTCCATCACGGTCAAGAGCACCGTGCCCGACTCCGGCAGGCGCGAACCGGCCGCGAGCTGCGACTTGAACAGCGCTTCGCCGAACGTCTGGCCGACGCCCATCACTTCGCCGGTCGAACGCATTTCAGGCCCGAGGACCGGATCGACGGTCGGGAACTTGACGAACGGGAACACCGCTTCCTTCACGCTGAAGTACGGCGGCTCGACTTCCTTCGTCACGCCCTGCTGCGCGAGCTTCTGGCCGACCATCGCGCGCGCCGCGATCTTCGCGAGCGGCAGGCTGGTCGCCTTCGACACGTACGGCACCGTGCGCGATGCGCGCGGGTTCACTTCGAGCACGTAGATGATGTCCTGCTTCGAACCGTCGGCCTGCGGCACCTGCTGGATCGCGAACTGCACGTTCATCAGGCCGACCACGTTCAGCGCCTTCGCCATCGCGCCCGTCTGGCGCTTCAGCTCGGCCACGGTTTCCTTCGACAGCGAGTACGGCGGCAGCGAGCATGCCGAGTCGCCCGAGTGGACGCCCGCCTGTTCGATGTGCTCCATCACGCCGCCGATGAACACCGCTTCGCCGTCGCAGATGCAGTCGACGTCGCACTCGATCGCGTCGTTCAGGAAGCGGTCGAGCAGCACCGGCGAATCGTTCGACACCTTCACGGCCTCGCGCATGTAGCGCTCGAGGTCGCGCGGCTCGTGGACGATTTCCATCGCGCGACCGCCGAGCACGTACGACGGGCGCACGACCAGCGGGTAGCCGATTTCGTCGGCCAGCGCGAGCGCTTCGTCTTCGGCGCGGGCGGTGCGGTTCGGCGGCTGGCGCAGGCCGAGGTCCTGCAGCAGCTTCTGGAACCGTTCGCGGTCTTCGGCCGCGTCGATCATGTCCGGCGACGTGCCGACGATCGGCACGCCGTGCGCCTCGAGGTCGAGCGCGAGCTTCAGCGGCGTCTGGCCGCCGTACTGGACGATCACGCCGACCGGTTTTTCCTTGTCGACGATCTCGAGCACGTCCTCGAGCGTCAGCGGCTCGAAGTACAGGCGATCGGACGTATCGTAGTCGGTCGACACCGTTTCCGGATTGCAGTTGACCATGATCGTTTCATAGCCGTCCTCGCGCATCGCGAGCGCCGCGTGCACGCAGCAGTAGTCGAATTCGATACCCTGGCCGATCCGGTTCGGGCCGCCGCCCAGCACCATGATCTTCTTGTTCGTGGTCGGCTGCGCCTCGCACTCATCCTCGTAGGTCGAGTACATGTAGGCGGTTTTCGTCGCGAATTCGGCCGCGCAGGTGTCGACGCGCTTGTAGACCGGGCGCACGTTCAGTTCCACGCGGCGGCGGCGGACGTCTTCCGGCGTCGCGCCGAGCAGTTTCGCGAGGCGGCGGTCGGAGAAGCCGCTCTGCTTCAGGTAGCGCAGCTCGTCGAACGTGAGCGACGCGAGCGTGCGGCCCGACAGCGCCTTCTCTTTCAGGATGATCTGCTCGATCTGCTCGAGGAACCACGGGTCGATCGCGGTTTCCGCGAAGATTTCCTCGGCCGTCATGCCGATGCGGAACGCATCGCCGACGTACCAGATGCGGTCCGGGCCCGGCTCGTGGATCTCGATCGCGATCTCGTCGCGGTTGGTCGACTTCTCGTCGAGGCCGTCGACACCGACTTCGAGGCCGCGCAGCGCCTTCTGGAACGATTCCTGGAACGTGCGGCCGATCGCCATCACTTCACCGACCGACTTCATCTGCGTGGTCAGGCGCGAATCGGCTTCGCGGAACTTCTCGAACGCGAATCGCGGGATCTTCGTGACGACGTAGTCGATCGTCGGCTCGAACGACGCCGGCGTCTGGCCGCCGGTGATTTCGTTCTTCAGCTCGTCGAGCGTGTAGCCGACCGCCAGCTTCGCGGCGACCTTCGCGATCGGGAAGCCGGTGGCCTTCGACGCGAGCGCCGACGAACGCGACACGCGCGGGTTCATCTCGATGACGACCATGCGGCCGTCCTTCGGGTTGATCGAGAACTGCACGTTCGAGCCGCCCGTGTCGACGCCGATCTCGCGCAGCACCGCGAGCGACGCGTTACGCAGGATCTGGTATTCCTTGTCGGTGAGCGTCTGTGCCGGCGCGACCGTGATCGAGTCGCCGGTGTGCACGCCCATCGGGTCGAGGTTTTCGATCGAGCACACGATGATGCAGTTGTCGGCGCGGTCGCGCACGACTTCCATCTCGTATTCCTTCCAGCCGAGCAGCGACTCTTCGATCAGCAACTCGCGCGTGGGCGACAGGTCGAGACCGCGCTTGCAGATCTCCTCGAACTCTTCGCGGTTGTACGCGATGCCGCCGCCCGAGCCGCCGAGCGTGAACGACGGACGGATCACGACCGGGTAGCCGCTGCCGCCGGTGAGCGCCATGATCTCGGCGTGCACCTGGGTCGCCTCTTCCATCGAATGCGCGACGCCCGACTTCGCGGAGCCGAGACCGATCTTGGTCATCGCATCCTTGAACTTCTGGCGGTCTTCGGCCTTGTCGATCGCTTCCGGCGACGCGCCGATCAGCTCGACGCCGAACTTCTCGAGCACGCCGTGGTGGTGCAGGTCGAGCGCGCAGTTCAGCGCGGTCTGGCCGCCCATCGTCGGCAGGATCGCGTCCGGGCGCTCCTTCTCGATGATGCGTGCGACGACTTCCCACGTGATCGGCTCGATGTAGGTCACGTCGGCCGTGTTCGGGTCGGTCATGATCGTCGCCGGGTTGCTGTTGACGAGAACGACCTTGTAGCCCTCCTCACGCAACGCCTTGCAAGCCTGCGCGCCCGAATAGTCGAACTCGCACGCCTGGCCGATGATGATCGGGCCGGCGCCGATGATGAGGATGCTCTTGATGTCTGTGCGTTTTGGCATGGCTTGTGAATTCAATAAGTAATCGTTGTCGTGGGTCGGCCGGCGGCGCTCAGCTCAGGGTCGCGAGCGCCAGCTTCACCGAGAAACCGATGAACAGGCCGCCCACGCTGCTCGCCGCGCCTGCCGCGAGCTTGCGGCGGCGGCGGAAGTGCTCGGCGAGCCGCGCGCCCGCGAAGATCAGCGTGCTCAGGTACAGGAAGCTCGCGCATTGCGCGATCGCCCCGAGCACGACGAACGACAGCGCGGGATGCGGGAATGCCGGGTCGACGAACTGGATGAAGAACGAGATGAAGAACAGGATGGCCTTCGGATTCAGCAGGCTCACGATCAACGCCTTGCGGAACGGACGTTCGCCGTCGACCGCCTGCGGCGCCTCGACCGGCGCATCGCCGCGCGCGCGCAGCTTGCTCCACGCGCTGCGCAGCATCCCGGTGCCGATGTACAGCAGGTACGCGGCGCCGCCGTACTTGACGACGGAGAACAGCAGCGGGTTCGCCTTCAGCAGTGACGCGACGCCCGCGGCCGACAGTATCATCAGCACGGTATCGCCGACGAACACGCCGCAGGCCGCGCGATAGCCGGCCTTCACGCCGCGCTGCGCGGCGAGCGACAGCACGTACATCGAGTTCGGCCCCGGCAGCAGGATGATGAAGATCACGCCGAACACGTAGGTCCAGATATCCGTGATGCCGAGTGCGTGGCCGAACATGATGCGAATCTCCGGTTCTTCGGTTGCGTCGATGACGTTAAGCGGTGCGCTGCTTCGCCGCGTCCATCAGCGCGGTGAAACGGTCGAACAGGTAGCCGATGTCGTGCGGGCCGGGCGACGCTTCCGGGTGGCCCTGGAAGCAGAACGCCGGCTTGTCGGTCAGCTCGAAGCCCTGCAGCGTGCCGTCGAACAGCGACACGTGCGTCACGCGCGCGTTGGCCGGCAGCGAATCGGCATCGACCGCGAAGCCGTGGTTCTGCGACGTGATCACGACACGGCCGTCGCCGAGATCCTTCACCGGATGGTTCGCGCCGTGGTGGCCCGTCTTCATCTTCAGCGTCTTCGCGCCGACCGCGAGGCCCATGATCTGGTGGCCGAGGCATATGCCGAAGGTCGGCACGCCGCGCTCGATGAATGCCTTGGTGGCCGCGATCGCGTAATCGCACGGCTCCGGATCGCCGGGGCCGTTCGACAGAAAGACGCCGTCCGGATTCAGCGCGAGCGCATCTTCCGCACTGGCTTGAGCCGGCAGCACCGTCACGTGGCAGCCGCGCTCCGCGAGCATGCGCAGGATGTTGTACTTGACGCCGAAGTCGTACGCGACGACGCGGTACTTCGGCGACTCCTGCATGCCGTAGCCGCCTTCGAGACGCCATTCCGTCTGCTTCCACTCGAACGGCTTGGTGGTCGACACGACCTTCGCGAGATCCATGCCGGCAAGGCCCTCGAACGAGCGCGCGAGCTCGATCGCCTTCGCTTCGTCGTCGGAGCCCGTCAGGATGCAGCCGCTCTGCGCGCCCTTGTCGCGCAGGATGCGGGTCAGCTTGCGGGTGTCGATGCCGGCGATCGCGACGACGCCTTCGTCGCGCAGGTAATCGCCGAGCGTGCGGTCCATGCGGAAGTTCGATGCGAGCGTCGGCAGATCGCGGATGATCAGGCCGGCGGCATGGACTTTCGTGGCTTCGACGTCTTCGGCGTTGACGCCGACGTTGCCGATATGCGGATAGGTGAGCGTGACGATCTGGCGCGAGTAGCTCGGATCAGTCAGGATTTCCTGATAGCCGGTGATCGCGGTATTGAACACGACTTCGCCGATCGTATGGCCTTCGGCCCCGATCGAATAACCACGAAAGACCGTGCCGTCGGCGAGTGCAAGCAAGGCGGGAGAAAAAGACGGCAACACGGGAGGCTCCTTGGGGAACACCCTGCTGCCGACCTGTTTACCCTGCCGCGCAAGCGCCGCGCTGCGTGGGCGCGCGCGGTCGCTAGCTGGACGCGGCCTGCGTTGTCGAGACGCGAACCCGGCGCGTGGCGCACGAGGCTTCGCGGCATCGCCCGGCAGGCGGCGTGCGGCGGATGAACGGGATGAATGAGGTAGGCGCTAGGGTGCGAGGTTGATCAGCACAAACTTTCAAATTATAGCCTGAAAATGGGCCCATCTTCAATGGATATGGCCGTCCGATCGTGTGTGCGCCGCGTCCGGCGGCGCAGCGCACCGTGCTACGGCCCCGTTTCCGCGGCCGCCCTACCCGCCAGCGTACCGCCGGATCAGTGCGCTTGACCAGTCCCGCGCGCGGGCCACACGTACCACACCGCGCTCGCAAGCTGCAGCGCGAGCAGCACGCCCCACGCGGTGAAGTGCGCGGCCGCCGGATAACGGCCGTCGACCGCCGGCCAGTGCGATAGCACCGCGCCAACGCCGATCTGGAACGCAAAGATCAACAGGAAGATCACGAGCGTGAGCGTGGTGTTCGCGCGGCCGATCAGATGGGCGGGAAAATGTCCGGCCATCACCGCGTAGGTCAGGATGCCCACGCCGCCAAACATTCCGTACGCGGCCCACAGCATCGCGGGCGACAACGGCACGCGCGCGACGATCGCGAGCTGCGTCGCGACGAACAGCGCCATGCCGATGCCGCAGGTGGCGTAAACCGACACGCCGCGCCGCTCGAGCACGCGCGCCGCCGCGCCAAAGCCAACGCAGCCGGCCATCATCGCGAAGCCGAGCACCGACACGAGGCGCGCGGCATGCGGCGTGTCGAACCCGCCGACATCGCGCAGATACGGCCCGACCCACAACGATTGCATCGCGTAGAACACGCCCTGCGTGACGACGGAGAACGACGCAATCTTCCAGAACGCGCGGCTCGTCAGGATGTGCCACGTGCCCTTGAACTGGCTGACGAGCCCGCCCTGGTGGCGCGCCTGCTGCGCGTCGGGCGCGCCGAAGCCGATCGACGCCGCGACGATCACCGTCAGCACCGCGAGGCCGAAACAGATCGCGCGCCAGCTCGCCCAGCCGAGCAGCCAGGTCAGCGGCGAGCCGACCATCACGCCGCCGAGGCCGCCCACGGCCATCACGAGGCCATTGACGAGCGGCAGCCGGCCGACCGGGAAATGCTGCGCGAGCGCCTTGAACGCCGCGCCGAGACACACCGACACGCCGACACCAATCAGCAGCCGGCCGACCATCATCATGCCGATGCCGTGCGCCGCGCCGAACACGGCCGCGCCGGCCGCCGCGAACAGCAGCATGCCGGCCGTCACACGGCGCGGGCCGAAGTGGTCGAGCATCACGCCGGCCGGAATCTGCGCGCCCGCGAAGCCGAGGAAATACAGGCTGGTGAGCAGGCCGAGATCGGCGGCCGACAGCCCGAGCTCGTGCGTGACGAACGGCGCGAAGCCCAGATTGACGCCGCGAAACACGTACGACACGAAATACCCGACCGAAAACAGCGCGAGCACCCTCACCTGCACCGACGACATCGCTTCTCCTTGTTGGATGAAGACGCGCGACGCAGCCGCCGACGCGCCGCGCACAAACGAAAACGCCGTCACCTCGGTGACGGCGTTTCGTCGAATTCGTCGGATGATAGCGCAATCGTCCGGGCCTCACCGGCCGCTGCGCCGCGCGCGACGGCCGCGCTTACTTCTTCTTGCCCTTGTGCGCGGCAGTCTTGGCCGGCGCGGCTTTCACAGGAGCGGCAGCCTTCGCCGACTTCGCCGACTTCGCCGACGACTTGGCGACGCTGCGCTTGCCACCATGCGACTTGCCGCCCACCGCCAGGCTCGCGCGCTCGATGTGCGCACCGGCGGCTGACGTCGCGATCCGCTCCGGACCGGGTTCCGCCGGCACCGAACGGCCGACCGGCACGTGCAGCACGAGCGCCTGGCCCGGCATCACGAGATCGCGGTGCGTACGGTTCCACGCCTTCAACTGGCCGACCGACACGCCGTAGCGGCCGGCGAGCGCCGCCATCGACTGCTTGCGACGCACGCGGATCAGCATCTTGCGCGTATCGGGAACGTCCGGCTCCATCGCGAGCGCGCCGTTTTCGGCGACGTCGGCGCTGATGTCCTCGTCGTCGTCATCGCCGCGCGGCACGACGATCGTCGAGCCCGGCTTCAGGCGCATGCCGGCCGGAATCTTGTTGACCGACATCAGCGTATCGGCGTCGACGCCGATCTTCTCGGCGATCGCGGCCGGGCGTGCACGCTCGCTGACCGTGTAGGTGGTCCACGACGACAGCTGGCCGTTGTAGGCTTTCAGGCTCTTCTCGAACGCGGACGCGTTGTCGAACGGCAGCAGGATCTGCGGCTCGGTCGCGCCGAGGATCACGGGCTTCGAGAACGACGGGTTCAGCGAGCGGAATTCGTCGAGCGGCAGGTTCGCGAGCTTCGCGGCCACCGCCACGTCGATGTCGCGCGACGTCGTCACCGTCACGAAATACGGATGGTTCGGGATATCGGGCAGCGCGAGGCCGTACTGCTGCGGGCTCGCGATGATGTTCTTCACCGCCTGCAGCTTCGGCACGTAGTTGCGCGTCTCGTTCGGCATCCGCAGGCTCTGGTAGTCGGTCGGCAGGCCGGCCGCCTGATTGCGCGCGATCGCGCGCTGCACGTTGCCTTCGCCCCAGTTGTACGCGGCCAGCGCCAGATACCAGTCGCCGAACATGTCGTGCAGGCGGGACAGGTAGTCGAGCGCGGCGCTCGTCGACGCGAGCACGTCGCGGCGCTCGTCCTGCCACATGTTGCGCTTCAGGTTGTACGTGCGGCCGGTGCCGGGCATGAACTGCCACATGCCGGCCGCCTTCGCGACCGACAGCGCCTGCGGGTTGTACGCGGACTCGATGAACGGCAGCAGCGCGAGCTCGGTCGGCATGTGACGCGCCTCGAGTTCCTCGACGATGTGGTACAGGTACTTCTGCGAGCGCTCGGTCATGCGCTGCACGTAATCGGGACGCTGCGTATACCAGGTCGTCTGCATGTCGACCAGATCGCTCTGCAGGTCGGGCATCTGGAAGCCGCGGCGGATGCGCGCCCAGAGATCGGAGTCTGCCGTGGTCAGGTCGCCGACGGATTGCTTGTCGACGTCGACAGTTTCTTTGGCGGTGGCTGATTTACGGAGGTAGTTGGACGTCGCCTGCGGATCGGCGGCGGTGTTGGCGACAGGGGGCTGGCTCGCACAAGCGGCGAGTAGCAGCACCACCATCGCACTCAATATAAGTCGCATGAAAATCTCTGCTTCCGACGGCTGGAAATTGCAGGCGATACTACGGAAGTGCGTGCTTCACGTCAATAAAAACACCGAAAACTCAGCGAAATCCTACATTTGGAGCAATTTTTACAGACACCGCTTGAGCTTTGGAGTCCTCCGAAAAACGTTACCGGAACCGGTTTTTCCATTCGCGCATCAGCGTGAACGCGGCCAGACGATCCGTCACCGTTTCGTGCAGCTCGGCCTCGAGCGTCGCGCGGATCGCCGCGCTGTCGGCCCGCATGAACGGGTTGACCGCGCGCTCGTGCGCGATCGTCGTGGGCAGCGTCGGCACACCGCGCGCACGCAGCGCCTGCGCGTCGTCGCGCCACGCGGCGAGCGCCGCATTGCCGGGCTCGCACGCGAGCGCGAAGCGGATGTTCGACAGCGTGTATTCGTGTGCGCAATGCACGCGCGTGTCGCCCGGCAGCGCCGCGAGCGCGTCGAGCGACGCGAGCATCTGCGCGGGCGTGCCTTCGAACAGGCGGCCGCAGCCGCACGAGAACAGCGTGTCGCCGCAGAACACGTGCGGCTCCGCGTTGCCCTGCCCGGCCGCGCCTTGACCGGCCGTCTGAAAATACGCAATGTGGCCGCGCGTATGCCCCGGCACGTCGAGCACGTCGAACGCGACGGTCGGCGCGTCGAGCGTCACGCGATCGCCGCCCGCCAGCGGCCGCGTGACCACGCCGATCGCTTCGGCGGCGGGACCGTAAACGGGGAGGAGAGCATCGTCCGGTTGGCTATTACGCAGCGCGTCGACACCGCCGACGTGGTCGGCGTGGTGGTGCGTGAGTAAAATAGCGGTCAACCGCCATCCGCGTTCGGCAAGAACCCGGCGTACGGGCGCGGCTTCACCCGGATCGACGGCGATCGCATCGCGGCCGTCCGAGACGAGCCAGATATAGTTGTCTTCGAATGCCGGAACCGGCACGTATTCCAGCTCGTTCATGGGCGCGCAATCATCGTTATGTCCGATCCACAAATTATAGACTGGCCCGCCTGGACCGACTCGCCGCCCGGCCGCTACGTGCTGGGCTGGGAACAGGCGCAGCTCGACCGGATCGTGTCCGACGTCTTCGGCTTCCACGCGCTGCAGCTCGGCCTGCCGCAGCTCGACGCGCTGCGGGAGAACCGCATGCCGTATCGCGGCCTCGTGCTCGACCCGGCGAGCGGCGCGAGCGCGCCGTATCAGTATCCGTGGGCGCGCGAAGCGCACACGGCGGGCCATGCGCCCGCCGACCGCAGCACGACCTGGTGCGACCTGCTCGACCTGCCGTTCGAGTCGCAGAGCGTCGACCTGATCGTGATGCCGCACACGCTCGAATTCACGTCCGACCCGCACCGCCTGCTGCGCGAGGCCGAGCGCGTGCTGATGCCGGAAGGCCAGCTCGTGATCACCGGCTTCAATTCGCTGAGCCTGTGGGGCATGCGGCAGTCGTTCGGGCGCATGGCGAACCGCCCGTTCGTGCCGGCCACGCGCGACCAGATCGCGTTCATCCGGCTGAAGGACTGGATCAAGCTGCTCGGTTTCGACCTCGAACGCGGCCGCTTCGGCTGCTACCGGCCGCCGCTCGCCACCGACCAGTGGCTGGCCCGCTACGGCTTCATGGAGGCCGCCGGCGACCGCTGGTGGCCGATCTTCGGCGCCGTCTACATGGTGACGGCCGTCAAGCGCGTGCGCGGCATGCGCCTCGTCGGCCCGATCAAGATGAAGAAGCCCGTGCTCGCACCGGGCCTGACGCCGGCGGCCTCCCCGACCACTCACCAAGAACGTTCATGACAATCGACACCATCGACATCTATACCGACGGCGCCTGCAAGGGCAACCCCGGCCCCGGCGGCTGGGGCGCGCTGCTGCGCTACGGCGACAAGGAAAAGGAACTGTTCGGCGGCGAGCCGAACACGACCAACAACCGCATGGAGCTGATGGGCGTGATCGCCGCGCTCGAAGCGCTGAAGCGGCCGTGCCGGGTGATCGTGCATACCGACTCGCAATACGTGCAGAAGGGCATCAGCGAGTGGATCCACGGGTGGAAGAAGAAAGGCTGGGTCACCGCGGCGAAGACGCCGGTGAAGAATGCCGACCTGTGGAAGCGGCTCGACGCGCTCGTCGTGCAGCACGAGATCGAATGGCGCTGGGTCAAGGGCCATGCAGGTCATCCCGAAAACGAGCGCGCGGACGCGCTCGCGAACCGCGGCGTCGAATCGCTGGCCGCCTGAACACCGGCCGCCCTCTCCCGTTTTTCCTGCTTTTCCCGACATGCGCCAGATCATTCTCGATACCGAAACCACCGGCCTGAACGCCCGCACGGGCGACCGTCTCATCGAAATCGGCTGCGTCGAGCTGCTGAACCGGCGGCTCACCGGCAACAACCTGCACTTCTACGTGAACCCCGAACGCGACAGCGATCCGGGCGCACTGGCGGTGCACGGCCTCACGACCGAATTCTTGAGCGACAAGCCGAAATTCGCGGAAGTCGCCCATCAGATCCTCGACTTCGTGAAGGACGCCGAGCTGATCATCCACAACGCGCCGTTCGACCTCGGCTTTCTCGACGCCGAATTCGCACGGCTCGGCCTGCCGCCGTTCACCGAGCATTGCGGCGGCGTGATCGACACGCTGGTGCAGGCCAAGCAGATGTTCCCCGGCAAGCGCAACTCGCTCGACGCGCTGTGCGACCGTTTCGGCATCAGCAACGCGCACCGCACGCTGCACGGCGCACTGCTCGACTCGGAGCTGCTCGCCGAGGTGTATCTCGCGATGACGCGCGGCCAGGACAGCCTCGTGATCGACATGCTCGACGACGCGGGCGTCGGCGGCGGTGCGGCGAACGGCCAGCGCGTGTCGCTCGCCGCACTCGACCTCGCCGTGGTGGTCGCGAGCGACGACGAGCTGGCCGCGCACCAGGCTCAACTCGACGAGCTCGACAAGTCGGTCAAGGGCACCTGCGTGTGGCGCCAGTCCGCCGAGACAGATACCGCCGAAGCAGCGTAATACCCGCGGCCCGCGTCGCGGCCGCGCTCATGCGCGCGGCTGCAGCGCGATGACGGCCATCCCGCCGAGCGCGAGCACCGCACCGGCCACGTCCCAGCGGGTCAGCGCGACGCCGTCGATCACCCGCAGCCAGATCAGCGCCACCGCGATGTACACACCGCCGTACGCGGCATACGTGCGCCCCGCCGCGCTCGGGTGCAACGTCAGCAGCCACGCGAACAGCGCGAGCGACAGCGCGGCCGGCACCAGCAGCCAGGCCGGGCGCCCGGCCTTCAGCACGAGCCACGGCAGATAGCAGCCGACGATTTCGGCCAGCGCGGTAGCGGCGAACAGCGCCGCGATCCTGATCAGTTCGGTCATCCGGTTCCTCACGAATTCAGCCCCGTCGCGGCGGACGCTCGGCCGCGACGCGCGCCGCCGATCATACCCGAGCGGGCCGCGCCGGATGCCCCGCCAGGCGGGCGATTCCGCGCAATTTGCACGATCGTCAGTCATCGTGCTATCATGTCGCCTGTTTCAACATTCAATCTCTGTCTTTTCGATTTTGAGAGAAGTCCGTCCGCACGCTGCGGGCCGGTGCCTCGATCGAAATTGCATCCACAGGAAAGCCCGCCCGACAGGCCCGCTTTTCTCGTTTCGTTGCCCCTCCGGGGCGTTGCCGGAACACCGGACATCTCGTCCGCACCGGCATCTGCCGCTCGCATCACGCGGCCCATTCTTCATGAGCGCACTGTCGCGACGGCCCATCGGGCCCGCGTCGAAGCAACCCCTTGGCCCTTTGCTGCCCCCCGCGCAGTAAGTGCTTAAAGGTCTGCCCCGACGCGCAGCACACGACACCGCGCTCGCCGGCAAACCGTGTCGGACGGCCCTGCCCGTTCCGGCGCTGTCAAAGGAGTGCATGACCTTGACCGCAACACACGTCAGCCCGACCGCTGTCTCTTCCACCGCTTCGCCGTCCGGCGAAGCCCCGCTCGCCGCGGACGACATCACCGTCGTCGACCAGAGCCTGCTCAAGCGCGCCGTCAGCGCGATGGCCATCGGCAATGCGATGGAATGGTTCGATTTCGGCGTCTACAGCTATATCGCCGTCACGCTCGGCAAGGTGTTCTTCCCGTCCAGCAGCCCGTCCGCGCAGTTGCTCGCGACCTTCGGCACGTTCGCGGCCGCGTTTCTCGTGCGTCCGCTCGGCGGCATGGTGTTCGGGCCGCTCGGCGACCGCATCGGCCGCCAGCGCGTGCTCGCCGCGACGATGATCATGATGGCCGTCGGCACCTTCGCGATCGGCCTGATCCCGAGCTATGCGTCGATCGGCATCATGGCGCCGATCCTGCTGCTCGTCGCCCGCCTCGTGCAAGGGTTCTCGACCGGCGGCGAATACGGCGGCGCGGCGACCTTCATCGCCGAATTCTCGACCGACAAGCGTCGCGGCTTCATGGGCAGCTTCCTCGAGTTCGGCACGCTGATCGGCTATGTGCTGGGCGCGGGCGTCGTCGCGCTGCTCACCGCGTCGCTGTCGCAGGACGCGCTGCTGTCGTGGGGCTGGCGCGTGCCGTTCCTGATCGCCGGGCCGCTCGGCCTGATCGGACTGTACATCCGGATGAAGCTCGAGGAAACGCCCGCGTTCAAGCGCCAGGCCGAAGCGCGCGAAGCGCAGGACAAGGCCGTGCCGAAGACGCGCTTCCGCGAGACGCTGCTGCGCAACTGGCGTGCACTGCTGCTGTGCGTCGGCCTCGTGCTGATCTTCAACGTGACCGACTACATGGTGCTGTCGTACCTGCCGAGCTTCATGTCGTCGACGCTGCACTTCGACGAATCGCACAGCCTCGTGCTGGTGCTGCTCGTGATGGTGCTGATGATGCCGATGACGCTGTACGCCGGCCGCCTGTCCGACAAGGTCGGCCGCAAGCCGGTGATGCTCGCCGGCTGCGTGGGCCTGCTGGTGCTGTCGATCCCGTCGCTGATGCTGATCCACACGGGCACCACGGCATCGGTGTTCGGCGGCCTGCTGATCCTCGGCGTGCTGCTGTCGTGCTTCACCGGCGTGATGCCATCGGCGCTGCCCGCGCTGTTCCCGACCGAGATCCGTTACGGCGCGCTCGCGATCGGCTTCAACGTGTCGGTGTCGCTGTTCGGCGGCACGACGCCGCTGGTGACCGCATGGCTCGTCGACGTGACGCACAACCTGATGATGCCCGCGTACTACATGATGGGCGCCGCGCTGATCGGCATCGTGTCGGTCGTCGCGCTCGCCGAAACCGCGCGCCAGCCGCTGAAGGGCTCGCCGCCGGCCGTCGCGACGCGCCGCGAAGCGCACCAGCTCGCGCGCCAGTTGCGCGAGGACGACGACGAATCGGACATCTACGGCGTCGCGACGCCCGCCCGCGCGTGAGCGTCGCCCAATGAAAAAGCCCCGGCCGAAGCCGGGGCCCGATCGAACCCGATCCGCCCGACCGGCTTGCGCCGGCCGGGCTTTTTTCATTCAGTCGGCGTGCGCGTTCATGCGTGCGCTTCGCAGTGACGGCAGAAGATCAGCGCGCGCGACCGTGACACGGCTGCCTGCGCACCGCGCGCCGCGACGATCATCCCGACCTGGCCGAGATTGAAATCGCGCTCGACCATCAGCTGCGTGAGCCCGGCAAGCGCCAACACGACGGACGGGTGGTACAGGCTCGATTCAATCAGGGCTTTCATCATCGGCTCCATCTGGCAATGCGTGATTTGATGGAGTGGATTCTAGGGATCGGTCGCGTCCGGATAAACAGCGCGAATGCGAAGTCACTTGTCAGCGGCCGAGAACAATCGGCAGCGGCTTGCCGGACAACGGCGAGCGGCGCCTGACAGCGGCGTGCGGCAGCCCGGCGAACCGCTTCAAAAGCTACGCGAGCGGCGTATCGACGAAGGCCGGCAGCGCTTCCGCCCGCGCGGAATGGGCGGCGAGCGCCGGATAACGGGCCGGATCGATCCGCGCCAGCGCCGGGTAGTCGGCCGCCATGAACTGCGTGAAGCGCCACGCCACCGCGACCGTCACGTCCGACTGCAGCAGCCGCGCGCCGCCGAACCAGCCGTTCGTGGCCGCGACCAGCGGCTCCAGTGCGCCGTATGCGCCTTCGAGCTGGCTCAGCACGCGTTCGACCCACGGTTCGTGCTGCTTGTCCGACGGCCGCAGTGCCTGCTCGTAGACGAACTGCACGGTTTTCTCGGCGGCGGCCAGCGCGAACCCGATCGGCACCAGCGCGCGCAATCGGGCATCGACGGCGTCGGGCAGCAGGCGCCGCTCCTGCGCGGCGAGATGATCGAGATAGTCGACGATCAGCGACGAATCGATCAGCGTCGCGCCGCCGTCGGTCACGAGCGTCGGCGCCTTGACGACCGGGTTGAGCGCCCTGAACCGCTCGACATGACGGAATACCGAGATCGACTCGTGTTCGAACGGCAGGTCGAGCAGCTTCGCCGAAATGGCGACCCGGCGCACGAACGGCGAATCCAGCATACCGATCAGTTTCATCGCAAACGCTCCGTTTCGAGGGAATGGGACCGACGACTGTAGCAGCGTCGCGCGGCAGCGCCTAGCGTGCGCGTGATGCAGATCAGCCGCCCGCACATCCGCCTCCCGCTGCGCGGCCACAGTGACCATAATGAATATTCACGCTCCTTCCGCCCCAGGGTCCGCCATGTGGTACGCCGTCGTCGAGCAGCAGCGGGAATGGATGCGCGCATGGCGCGCGGCGACGCGGTACGCGTTCGATGCCTGGCCCGCGGCGTCGCTGCCGCATGCCGCGTCGTCGTGCTACGACGACCTGTTCGAACCGCTGCTCGGGCCGCAGGCCGCGCCGCCGGGCTTCGATCTCGCGTGGCCCGACGTCGGCGAGCAGGTGGTCGCGCACACGCCGTTTTGCGACTTGCGGCGCTTCGCGCACGCCGACGCGCGCCGCACCGTGCTGCTGTGCGCGCCGCTCGTCGGGCACGCGGCCGTGATGATGCGGGAAACCGCCGAAACGCTGCTCGCCGATGGCGACGTTTGCGTGACCGACTGGCGCAATGCGCGCGACGTGCCGCTCGCGGCAGGCCGTTTCGGGCTAGACGAGTACGTCGCGATGCTCGACGGCTTCGTCGACGCGCTCCAGCACGACGATCGGCCGCTGCACGTCGTCGCCGTGTGCCAGGCGACCGTGCCCGCGCTCGGCGCACTCGCGCTGCGGGCCGCGCGCGGCCTCGCTCCGCCCGCGAGCATCACGCTGATCGGCGGCCCGCTCGATGCGCGGCTGAACCCGAGCGCGCTCGGCGCCGCGGCGGCCGCCCATTCGCTCGACTGGTGCCGGCGCCACCTGATCGACATCGTGCCGCCCGGGTTCGCGGGGCATGGCCGCCGCGTGTTCCCGACCTATCTGCAACAGGGCGAGATCGCGCTGATGTATCCGCAACGCTTCCTGGCGCTGATCGAGACCTACGCGCTGGCAGCCTCCCGCTTCGACATGGCCGGGCTTGCCGACGCCCGGCGGGCGCTGCGCGAATACACCGCGCTGCTCGACATGCCGGCCGATTATTTTCTCGATACGGTCGACGTCGTGTTCCAGCGCATGCTGCTCGCGACCGGCGCGTGGCGCGTGCGTGGCCGGCGCGTCGAACCGGCCGCGTTGCGCGACGTCGCGCTGCTGACCGTCGAAGGCGCCCGCGACACAGTCACGGGCGCCGGCCAGACGCATGCGGCGCTCGGCCTGTGCAGCGGCCTCTCGGCCGACGCGCGCCATCGCGTCGACGTCGACGATTGCGATCACTACGGACTGTTTACGGGGCCACGCTGGCACGGCAACGTCCATCCGGCGATGCAACGCGTGTTCGCGCTGGCGGAAGCCGGCCGACCGCGCCCGCGCCGGAACCGTCGGACGTGACGAAGCGTCAGGGGCGCGCCGCGTCGAGCAGCGCGCGCACCTCGTCGTCGCTCGTCTGCTCGAAGCGCGCGTAGAACTGGCTGATCCCGAAGAGCCGCGCCGGCTGCGACACCGCGACGAATACGTCGGCCAGGCCGTCGAACGCATGCGCCGCGCCCGCCGGCGCGACCGGCACCGCCGCGACGATGCGCGCCGGACGGCGCTCGCGCAGCGCCTGCAGCGCGACGCGCATCGATGCGCCGGTCGCGACACCGTCGTCGACGACGATCGCGATGCGTCCATCCACCGCCAGCGGCGGCGCCGCGCCGCGATACAGCGCCTCGCGGCGTTGCAGTTCGGTCGTCTCGCGCGCGATCACGTCGGCGAGTTGCGCATCCGATACGTCCATCGCGCGGATCACCGAACGCTGCAGATGGGTCGCGCCGCCCGTCGCGATCGCGCCCATCGCGAGCTCGGGGTCGAACGGCACGCCGAGCTTGCGCACGACCAGCACGTCGAGCGGCGCGCGCAGTGCGCACGCGACCGGATACGCGACGGGCACGCCGCCGCGCGGCAGCGCGAGCACGACGACGTCGGTTCGCCCTGCGTATTCGCGCAACGCGTCGGCCAGCTGGCGGCCGGCATCGGCGCGATCGGCAAAACTGCTTTCGGTCACGATCGGCTCCCTGCCGTTGCGCCGGGCGCGCGCAACCCGCGCCGACGCCTGTCAACGAGCATGGTTCATCGGTCGCGCCGATGCAAGCAGGGTCATACCGGTGCGCGACGCGCCGCGGGAAAGGGTCAGAGGCCGGCGGCCTGCCGGTACAGCCGCCAGAACGACTGCGCGTAGGACTGCGCGAGTTCGGGCGCGCGCCGGAACACGTTCACCGTGTCGGCGTGCTCGGCCGCGCCGTCGGACAGCGTCGTCAGCGCGACGCTGTCGTCGACGATCGCGAAGCGCGACGCGGGGCCGCCGTGCCGCGAATCGATCGCGACGTCGATGCCTGCGGACTTCAGATAGCCGGCGCCGCTGGTCTTGCCCGCGCGCGGCGAACGCACGAGCACGACGCGCACCTCGATCCCGCGCGCGCGGGCCGCCCGCAGCGCGCTCGCGACCGTCGGCGGCACCTGCGTATAGCCGGCCAGCAGCACGCGGCGCTGCGCCTGTTCGATCAGATCGACGGTCGCGTCGGCCGCCGCGTTGTCATACGAAAAGTACGTGCCGACCGATGCGGCGTCGGACGGAATCTGGCTGGCGTGGACGCTCGTCGCGCAGCAGAACGCGGCGAGGAGGAAGGCGGCTGGTCTCATGGCGGGCGCCATTGTAGCGACGCCAATTCGCGTGACAAGAGGCGGCTGCGACGCTGCTGCGCCGACGCAACACACAGTGCGGAACGGGTGCCCGGCCGCTGTGTTTCGGGCCGGGTTTCGCCCCGCCGATCAGCCGCCGGCCGCGACGCGCGCGAGCCAACGCGTCACGCCGTCGACGGAACGGAAATCCGCGAGGCTGCGCGCGGGCAACGCGGGATACGCGCCACCGGCCATCTCGGCCAGCGCGCGCCCGGGGCCGAGTTCGAGAAACGCGGTCGCGCCGGCCTCCACGCACGCGGCGAGACAGGCCGCCCATTCGACCGGCTCCGCGATCTGCCGCGCGAGCTTGTCGAGGCCCGTGTCGACATCGAGCACGGACGCGCCATCGATCCCCGAGAACAGCCGGGTGCCGGGCAACGGCCGGCGCACGCGCGTCGCGGCCAGCGTCGCGCGGAAGGCCGGCACGGCCGCCGCCAGCCGACGCGTATGCGACGCGATCCGCACGCAGACGGGCGCGACACGCAGCGCGCCGGCGCGCGCCGCGTCGTCGGCCACGGCATCGACGTCGGCGTGCCGCCCCGCAACCACGAACGCATCGCCGGGGTTCGCGATCGCGATAGCCGCGTCGCGACCGTCGCAGAACTGCGCCAGTTGCGCGCGTGTCAGGCCGCGCACGAACACCATCCGCTCGTCGCCGCCGCTCGCGGCATCCATCTCGCGTGCACGCGCATCGGCCAGATCGAGCGCCTCGTGCGGGTCGATCCTTCCCGCGACGCTCCACGAGCCGACCTCGCCGACGCTGTAGCCCGCGACGCAGCGCCGGCGTGGCCACACAGCGTCGAGCAGCGCGGCGGCCGCGAGCGCCTGGACCGTGCAGAGGATCTGCGCGGCCCGGTTTTCCTGCAGCGCGTCGGGGCCGGCCTGTCGGACCCACGTGCGCGGATCGTCGCCGAGCAGCCGGCCCGCATGCGCGAACAGTGCGTCGGCCTGCGGCGCCGATCCGGTCAGATCGAACATGTCGGCGCGCTGCGCGCCTTGCCCCGAACACAGGATGGCCAGCGTCATCGCGCGTGCCCTTCGGCTTCGAGCGCATCGACGAAGACGCTCATCGCGAGCAGGTCGGCCGCGCCGCCCGGACTCAGCCGGCGCGCGACGAACGCACGATGCGCGGCCGCCGCGCGCAGCCGCCAGTCGCGCGCCCGCACGCCGCCGCGCGCGACGAACGCACGGGCGGTCGCACGGGCGAAATCGAGGCCGTCCTGCCCGCCCCGGTGCAGCAGATTCGTGTCGTCGAGCGCGGCGATCAGCGCGAAGCACGCGGCGACGCGCGCGGCTTCCGGGTCGCCCGGCAGGTCGCGCCGCGCGCGGCGCAGCGCGGGCAAGCCGATCGCATACACGGTCGGAAAGCCGTCGGCCGCCTCGCGACGCGCGCCGCCGACACCGTAGCGGCGGCTCGCGCGCTCGCCGTGACTGTCCGGCACACGTGGACCGCCGAGGATCTCGACGCCCCAGCGGCGCGACACGAACGCACCGAGCGTCGTCCCGGCCGGCAGCGCGCCCGGTATCGTGCGCCGGCCGGCGGCCGCGCACAGCAGCCCGAGCCCGAAGATCGCACCACGATGCGTATTGACGCCGCCGGTCGCGGCGAGCATCGCGTGCTCGGCACGCAGGCCGATCTTGCGCAGCACGGCCATGTCGGCGTCGCGGGCGCCCGCGTCGGCGAGTTCCGCGAAGTACGGCCGCAGCACGACGGCGCTGCGCGTGAACGTCGCGGCATCCATGTCCGCGTGACTGCCGGTGTCGACGTGACTGACGAGGCCCGGCTTCGGGTAGGTGTCGATCTCGAGCACGAGGCTGCGCTCGGCCAGCGCGGCGATGCGCTCGGCCTCGGACGGCGCCGCGACGCGGCAGGCAGCCGCGGCGTTCATTGCGTGCCCCCGATGAACGCATCGGCGCACATCAATTCGACGGTAGTCGCGGTCTTCACCGCGACTTCGGGCAACCGCGCGTGCAGTTCGCGCCAGTTGGCGCCCGCGCCGTCGTCGCGCAGCAGTTCGCCGTCGATGCGCATTGGCGCGCGCGCATCGATCGTCGCGAGACCGTCGAGCAACGGCGCGAGCGACGCGGCGTCCGGCAGCGGGAACACGATGTCGAGATCGGACGATGCGCTCAGGTACGGCTCGCCGGTCAGCGCCTGCCAGGCGAGGCTGCCGAACACGCGGCCCTGCACGCCGCAGCGCGCGCCGAGCGCATCGAGCTCGCGCAGCGGCGCATGCCACGCGGCGGGCGCTCCGGAGCGTACGTCCGCCAACGCCGGCAGCGGGCCGACCGTCGCGAGCGCGTGGGCGGCCACGTTCAGCGCGATGCGCCGCTTGCCCGCCGGCGGCGGCAACGGCAGGCCGAGCGGCACGCGGCCGGCATCGGCTTCATCCGGCGACGCGCGACGCACGATCAGCGGCCAGCCGCGTTCGGCCCATGCGCGCACGAGCGGATCGCCCGCGAGCGCGGGGTCGTGGGCAAAGGCCGCGCCCCACCCGCCCGCCGTCAGCGTGACGAGCGTGTGGCGGCGCAGCGGCAGCTCAGCGTGCGGCACGCGCAAGGGCCTCGACGCGGGCGGCGACGTCGGTCGCGACCGGCCGGCCGCGCGCCGCGCGCCGGTCGACGCGCTCGGCCGGCTTGCCGAGCCATTCGCCGACCTGCGCGTCGAGCGCGCGGGACGGATCGAGCACGGCGTCGACGGCGCCCATCTTCACGAGGTTGTCGAGCCCCGGCGCGAACACCGGGGTCGAACGCGCCATCTCCTTCAGCACGTCGATCGGCAGCTTGGTCACGCGCGACATCGACGGCAGGTCCATCACCTCCGGCTCGGCACCCGGCACCGCGAGCAGCGTGCGGGTCGCGAGCGCGGTCGCGATGAACGCGCCCGCGGCCGTGTGGCCGTACAGCACGCCGATCGTCCGGTGTCCGGCGAGATCCGCGTGTATCAGGCACTTCGCGAGATGCGACAGTCCTTCGTTCAGGCCGAGCAGTTCGTCGCGCTTGCTCATCCGCTGGCTGTCGCTGTCGACCAGCACGACGATCGGCGTGTCGCCGCCGCGCGCGACCGTGTCGAGCACGCGCGACGCGAGCGTCAGCGCCTCGTCGAGGCCGAACGGCAAGCGGTCAGCAACGCCGATCACGTCGACGCGCGTGCCGGCCAGTTCCGCGTGGCCCGTCAGCAGGCCGCCATTGCGCACGATCGAATGGCCGTTGGGGAACAGCGAGGTCAGTACTTCATCGAGCGTCATGCTGCGGCTCCTGTAACTGGTCGGCGAGCTTCGCGAATGCTTCGTCGGGCATGCCGGGGATCGCTTCCGGCTCGGTGGCCCCGAGCGCGCGCCACACGTCGAGCGCATCGTTGCAGCCGCCGAACCGTTCGACCCGCGCTTCGAGACGCGCCTGTTCCGCGCGCAGCATCGCCGCATCGAACGTCGGCGCGCGACCGATCAGATCGAGCGCCGCCGCGCGGAACGCGTCGGGCGTATCGGCCACGTAGCGATCGGCGCCGCCGATCAAGCGCCGGTGCTTGCCGCCCATCGTGCGCCAGATCAGCGCGCGATCCTTCGAGTCGAATTCCTCGACGCCGCGATTGGTCTCGATCACTTCGGGGCCCGACACGCTGATGCGCCCCTGCTCCGACACCGCGAGCGCCGAACAGCACGCGGCGAGCAACCCGCCGCCGCCATAGCAGCCCGCGCGGCCGCCGATCAGCCCGATCACCGGCACGCCGGCCGCACGCGCTTCGACGAGCGCACGCATGATCTCGGCGATCGCGAGCTCGCCCGCGTTCGCTTCCTGCAGCCGCACGCCGCCCGTATCGAACAGGATCAGCACCGGCTTGCCGACTTCGCGCGCGGCGCGCAGCAGCCCGGTGAGCTTCGCGCCGTGCACTTCGCCGAACGCGCCGCCCATGAAGCGGCCTTCCTGAGCGGCGACGAACACCGGCCGGCCGTCGAGCCGGCCGTGGCCGACCACCATCCCGTCGTCGAACTGCTGCGGCAGGCCGAACAGCGGCAAGTGCGGGCTCGTCATGCGCTCGGCCGGCCCGAGGAATTCGCTGAAACTGCCCGCGTCGAGCAGCCCGTCGATGCGCTGCCGCGCCGATGCTTCGTACCAGCTCGCCGCATTCGCGACGAACGCCGGTGCGTCGTGGATCACGTCGCTCATCATGCATCTCCCTCGATCGCGCGCACGGCCTGCGCGAGCCGCAGCGACACCATGTCGGGTCGCGCGCCGCCGTCGTTGATCGACAGCTTCAGGCCGCCCGGCGTGCGCCGTTCGACGAAATCCGACACGACCGCCTGCCACACCGCGCCGAACCCGACCGCCGCGGTGCGGATGTCGATTTCGCATTCGTTGCCCGGCAGCACGCGCTCGACGAGCACCTCGAGATTGCCGGACGCGACCACGCCGACGAGCGCCGCGGCCTGCTCGCCCTTCGCGCGTTCGCGCGCGGTGAAGCGATAGTTCAACTGTTCCATGCCCTCTTCCTCACCAGTTGCGAAACCGGGCCGGCGGCGCATAAAGCCCGCCCGACCAGTGCACGAGATCCTTGATCGACCGCGCGGCGAGCCAGCGGCGGTCGGCGTCGAGCGGATCGATGCCGAGATCCTCCGGGCGGCGGATCACGCCGCGCTCGCGCAGCCGCTCCACCATCTTCCGGTCGCGGCCGCGGCCGACGTCCGTATAGCCGGCCACGCCGCGGATCGCGTGCTCGCGTTCGTCCTTGTCGCGGCACATCAGCAGGTTCGCGATGCCCTCCTCGGTGACGATGTGCGTGACGTCGTCGCCGTAGACCATGATCGGCGCGAGGTCGAGCTGCAGCTTGTCCGCGAGCTTCAGCGCATCGAGCTTCTCGACGAACATCGGCACGTTCTTGTCGCCGAACGTCTCGCCGATCTGCACGACCAGCTTGCGCCCGCGCCGCAGCGCCGCCGGCGTGTCGGGATCGGCCTCCGCGCCCGCCTTCAACCACGGTTCGCTCGGATGGCGCCGGCCGCGCGCGTCGCTGCCCATGTTCGGCGCGCCGCCGAAACCGGCGATCCGCTCGGCGGTGACCGTCGACGAATGGCCGGACAGGTCGATCTGCAGCGTCGAGCCGATGAACATGTCGCACGCATAGAGCCCGGCCGTCTGGCAGAACGCGCGGTTCGAGCGCAGCGACCCGTCGGGGCCCGTGAACCATACGTCGGAGCGCGCGCGGATGTAGTCGTCCATCCCGACTTCGGAGCCGAAGCAGTGGATCTGCTCGACCCAGCCCGATTCGATCGCGGGAATCAGCGTCGGATGCGGATTGAGCGCCCAGTGCGTGCAGACCTTGCCCTTCAGCCCGAGCTTCGCGCCGTAGGTGGGTAGCAGGAGCTCGATCGCGGCCGTGTTGAAGCCGATCCCGTGGTTCAGGCGCTTGATCCCATACGGCTCGTAGATGCCCTTGATCGCGAGCATCGCGGTGAGGATCTGCGTCTCGGTGATCGCGGCCGGATCGCGCGTGAACAGCGGCTCGACGTAGAACGGCCGGCCGGCCTCGACGACGAAATGCACGCGATCGCCCGGGATGTCGACGCGCGGCACCTTGTCGACGATGCGGTCGACCTGCGCGATCACGATGCCGTCCTTGAACGCGGTGGCTTCGACGACGGTCGGCGTGTCCTCGGTGTTCGGGCCCGTGTACAGGTTGCCGTCGGCGTCGGCGCTCACGGCCGCGATCAGCGCGACCTGCGGCGTGAGGTCGATGAAGTAGCGGGCGAACAGTTCGAGATAGGTATGCACCGCGCCGAGCGCGATCTTGCCGCCGAACAGCAGCTTCGCGATGCGCTGCGACTGCGGGCCCGAATACGCGAAGTCGAGACGCGTCGCGATGCCGCGCTCGAACACGTCGAGGTGCTCGGGCAGCACGACGCCCGACTGCACCATGTGCAGGTCGTGGAGCTTCGCGCTGTCGACGTCGGCGAGCGCGGTGGCGAGCAGATCGGCCTGCTTCTGGTTGTCGCCTTCGAGGCACACGCGGTCGCCTGGCCGCAGCACCGCTTCGAGCAACGCGACGGTGTCGCGCGCGTCGACCCGCTTGCCCTGCGCGTACGCCGCGCCGGCCGCGACGCGTGCATCGCGCGCCTGCCGCGCGTGATTCCATCCGGTCATGAACAGTTCTCCGCTTCGAGGGTTCAGCGGCATTCTAAGCCTGGCGCCGCTGCCGATTGATGATGTTGCAGAATGCGACTCAGAGGACGCCGCGATGGATGCGGCCCGCGCGCGGGCCGCATCCATCGCCCTACGCGCCGACCAGCGCGCGCGTCGTGAAGAACAGCAGCGACGGCCCGAGCAGGCAGCCGACGCCGGTATGGAACGTCGCGACCAGCGCGCCGTACGGCACGAGCCGGCGGTCGGTCGCGGCAAGGCCCGCGCTCACGCCGCTGACGGTGCCCGCGAGCCCGCCGAAGATCATCGCCGAGCGCGGCGTCTTCAGTCCCATGAAGTTGGCCGCGACCGGCGTGCCGACCATCACGATGATCGCCTTCACGAGCCCCGTCGCGATGCTGAGCGCGATCACGTCGGAGCTCGCACCGATCGCCGCGCCCGTGACGGGCCCGACGATGTAGGTGACGGCGCCCGCCCCGATCGTCGTCATGCTGACCGCATCGGTATAGCCGAACGCGCGCGCGACGCACGCGCCGACGATGAACGGCAGCACGGTGCCGAGCAGCAGCGACACGACGCCGACGAGCCCGGCCTTGCGCGCCTCGGTCGGCTGCACTTCGAACGCGGTCGCGACGATCGCGAAATCGCGCAGCATCGCGCCGCCCATCAGGCCGATGCCGGCGAACAGCTTGACGTCGGCCAGCCCCTTCTCGCCACCGGTGAACGCGCCGCCGACGTAGGCGAGCACGAGGCCGATCACGATCGCGATCGCCGAGCCGTGCACGCGGCCGAACGTGAGCTTGCGCGACGCGATCGAAGACAGCCACATGATCAGGCCGACCAACGCGAACGACGCGACGAGCCCGTTGTGGGCGACGGTTTTTTCGAGCATCTGCAGCATGGCGGCCTCCGTTATTGTTCTTCGAATTGCGGCACGCCCGCGAAGGCCGTGTCGTCGCGGCCCGTGCGCGCGAGTACCGCGATGCAGCATGCGCAGATCGCGACCGCGCCGACCGCGGCCAGCAGCGCGACCGGCCCGCCCTTCAGCGCGGCGACGACGTTCTGGTTCGCGGCCATCGCGACGACGACCGGGATGTACATCGCGCCCCAGAAACCGACGCCCGCCTCGGTCTCCTTCGGCAGCCAGCCTCGCCGGTGCAGCCACAGGCGCAGGCAGATCAGCAGCAGCATCGCGATGCCGACGCCGCCGACGTTGGTTTTCACGCCGATCGCGCTGCCGAGCAGGTCGCCGAGGAACAGTCCGGCCAGGTGGCAGAACGCCAGCAGCGCGGTTCCGTAGATGATCATGAGTCGTCTCCAGTCTCTTCGTGACGGGCGCCTGACGCGTGCGGGAGCCAGGCCCGCACGCCGATCCCGGGGCGGACTGTCTGTCTCCTGCGGCGGGGCGCCGCGGCCCGGCGGCTCGTCGTGCGAGCGCGTTCTCGGGGGTCGATGGGATGATGCGGGTTCGGGCCGGACGCCGGATGGCTTAGACTGATTGGTGCAGCCGGCGGCGCGACACGGGCTACGCGTCCGATGCCCCTCGTTCGCGGAGGCCGCACTGGCGCGTGATCCGATACTAGCGCCGCAAAATCCGGCCATTTATGAAGTTGTCGAAACCGATTCAGTGGATTTAGCAATGCGTCCGTTACCGCCCGAATTGCTGCGCAGCTTCGTCGCCGTCGCCCAGTCCGGCAGCTTCACCGCCGCGTCCGAGCGCGTGAACCTGTCGCAGTCGACTGTCAGCCAGCATATCCGCCGGCTCGAGGAGCTGCTCGACCGGCCGCTGTTCGAGCGCGACACGCGCAACGTGCACCTGTCGCAGCACGGCGACGCGCTGTTCCGCTACGCAGTGCGCATCCTCGAACTGATGGACGAGGCCGTCACGTCGGTCTGCGGGCCGCCGCTGTCGGGCAAGGTGCGGCTCGCAATGTCGGAGGATTTCGCGTCGGCGCACCTGACGGCCGCGCTCGCGAGCTTCGTGCAGCGCAACCCGGACGTCGAGCTCGCGATCTCGACCGGGCTGTCGGGCGACCTGTTCGACGCGCTCGACGAGGGCCGGCACGATCTCGTGTTCGCGAAGCGCATCGCCGGCAGCCGGCGCGGCCGCGTGATCCGCAGCGAACCGCTGTACTGGTGCACCGGCCCCGATTCGCGGATCACCGGCCACGAGGCCGTGCTGCCGCTCGCGATGCATCCGGAGCCGAGCGTGTCGCGCCGCCGCGTGCTCGAATCGCTCGAGGCCGTCGGGCGGCCGTACCGGATCGCCGTCGTGAGCAGCAGCATCGCGGTGCTGCGGGCGGCCGCGAGCGCGGGGCTCGGCGTCAGCGCGTTCGCCGGCTACGTGATCCCGGCCGGGCTCGCGCGGCTCGATGCGGGGCTGCCGGAACTCGGCGAACTCGAATACGTGATCGATCGCCCGGCGGCCGCGTCGCGCTCGACGCTCGCGCTCGAAGCCACGCTGATCACGGCGGCGGCCGAGTTGTAACGGCACGGCGGGCACCGCACGCGGGCGCGGTCGCATCCAGCGGCACCTGACAGCTTTGCCCGGAACGCGTCATCGTCCGCGCAGCACCCGCTCGCGACAATGGGCCCCATCCGAACGCACCGCGCATCGCCGCGCGAGTCCGGCACCCCGTCCCCTTGATCGGAGCCCGCCATGAAGAACGTCCTGCGATTCGCCGTCGCGACCACTGCAGCCGCCTTGCTGTCCCCCGCCTTTGCCCAGACCGACGCGTCGGCCCCCGCACAACAAGGCCTGACACGCGCGGAAGTCATCGACCAGCTCAAGCAGGCCTATCTCGACGGCGAACTGCCGACCAACGACGGCAACTACCCGCCGAACGCCGCGACCCGTGCGCGCAACCGCGAACTCGTGCAGGCCGTGAGCCCCACGTGGCTGGCTCACACGCCGCCCGCCAGCCAGGCGATGTCGCAGCAATGACCGGCGCCGCCACTGCGCTGGCGCGACCGGATGAGGATCAGGGCAGGAAGCTGCGGCGCCGCGCGTCGATCAGCTCGACGAGCAACCGGTCGCGCTCCGCCGCCAGTTCCTGCATCGAGCGCTCGCCCTGGATCGTGCGCAGCTCGTCGGTCAGCTTGCGATCGACTTCCGGATCGAACGACGGCGTGCCGAGGTCGTCCCACCAGCTCGTGATCGGCCCCGACAGGTGTTCGAGGAAATGCGCGATCCCGCCCGCGCCGCCGCCAAGGTGATAGGTCAGACACTGCCCCATTAGTCCCCAGCGCAGGCCGGGGCCCCACGCGACGGCCTTGTCCGCATCGGCGACGCTCACGACGCCTTCGCCGACGAGGTGATACACCTCGCGGAACAGCGCGGCCGCGAGCCGGTTGGCGACGTGGCCGGTCATCTCCTTGTTCAGCACGATCGTCTGCTTGCCGAGCGCATCGTAGAACTGCTTCACGCGCGCGATCACGTCCTGGCCGGTCGCGTCGCCGCCGACCAGCTCGACGAGCGGAATCAGGTGCGGCGGATTGAACGGATGCGCAATCAGGCAGCGCTCCGGATGCTTCGCGCACGCGGTCTGGATCTCGGACATCTTCAGGCCCGACGAGCTCGATGCGATCGGCACGTGCGCGGGCAGCACGTCGTCCATCTGGCGGTAAAGCGCGCGCTTCAGGTCGAGCCGCTCGGGGCCGTTCTCCTGCACGAAGTCGACGCCGTCCAGCGCGCGCACGAGATCGGCGTCGAACGACAGCCGCGCGGAAGGTTCGGCGGCCCGCTCGCCGAGGAAGGCGGCGAGCGCGTCGCGCAGCCGCGCGTCGGCTTGCGGCGCCGGGTCGGTCGCGACGACGTCGAAGCCTTGCGTCAGGTAGAAAGCGGCCCAGCTCGCGCCGATCACGCCGGCGCCGACGATCGCGATACGTCGAATGTCCATGGTTGTCCCGTGTGGTTGGTCTGCGGATATGTCGCGGCGATTGTCGCATCGAATCCCCTGCGCACGCGTCGACGCCGATTGCAAATTCCCTCTTGAAATGCGCGGCGGCGGCCACTAATTAAGCGTCGTCGGGCAGTGCCGCATGCAACGCACCGCCCCCGTTATCGACCCCGTGGAGCCACCCGTCGCGCCCGCCGCAGGCGTCGCGCCGTCACGTCTCCCGCGTTCCCTGTTCAGGAGGACCAACATGAGCGGTATCCATCACGGCTACGACTTGTTCGACGAATTCGCCCGCGTGCAGCGGCAGATGGCGAGCCTGCTCGGCGAACGGCCGTCCGGCATCCGTGCGGGGCGCGCCGGCGCGTTTCCCGCGCTCAACGTCGGCGCCACCGACGATGCGATCGAGATCGTCGCGTTCGCACCCGGCATGGCCGCGGCCGACTTCGACGTGTCGATCGACAAGGACCTGCTGACGATCAGCGGCGAGCGCAAACCGGCGCCGCGCACCGAAGGCGACGACGTGCGCACGTATGCGCAGGAGCGCTTTCACGGCGCGTTCCGCCGCGTGGTCGAACTGCCGCGCGACGCGGCCCCCGAGCAGGTCAGCGCCCGCTACGAGAACGGCTGCCTGCTGATTCGCGTCGGTCGGCGCGAAGCATCGAAGCCGCGTGCGATCACCATTCAGTAATCTTCAGGATACCGACATGAACACGAACCCGACCCTGGCCGAACGCCACCCGAGCACCGTTCACGCTGCCGCCGCCGAAGCCGCGCGCCGGCCCGCGATCACCCCGTCCGTCGACATCGTCGAGGACGCGCGCGGCGTCACGCTGCGGGCCGACCTGCCCGGCGTGCCGCGCGAGAACCTCGACGTGAAGGTGCACGACACGACGCTGACGATCGAAGCCGCGACGCAACTCGACACGCCGGCCGACCTGCGCGTGCGACACGCGGAAGTGCGCGCGACGCGCTATGCACGGTCGTTCGTGCTGAGCGCCGATCTCGACACGTCGCGGATCGACGCGAACCTGCGCGACGGCGTGCTGACGCTGACGATCCCGCGCCGCGAGGAAACGCGCCCGCGCCGCATCGACGTGACGGCCGGCAATGCGTAAGGGTCGACGCGTGTGCTGACGCGACGCGCATGAAAATGCCCCGCTCCGGCGTGATGCCGGGCGGGGCTTTTTTGCATCGGGCCGTGCGCGCTCAAACGCACGGACTTCAGATTCAATCGAAATCGAACAGGTCGAACACCGACTTCTTGCGGCGCCGGCCGTCGTGCCGGTATCGATCGTCGTGCGAGCGGCCGTCGCGGCCCCAGCCGTCGTCGCGCTCGCGCGACGCGTGCGCGTCGTGCTGCGCCGGCGCGGCATCGCGGCGAGCCGGCGCGTCGCCGGTCTCGCGTGCGATCAGCTTGTCGAGCTCGCCGCGATCGAGCCACACGCCGCGGCAGGTCGGACAGTAGTCGATCTCGATCGACTGGCGCTCGGCCATCAGCAGGTCGGGCGTCTTGCAGACAGGACATTTCATCGCGTTTCTCCTTTCCGTGCGAATTTCATCCGGATTCCGTACGAGGCGCGCGAACCGGCCGCCGCGGCGGCCGGCATCCCGCGCGCCGGCTCAGTCGCGCGCCACGTGCGCCGCACGCTTCGCCTTCGCGCGCCGCGCCAGCATGTTCATGCCCTCGACGAACGCCGAGAACGCCATCGCCGCATAGATGTACCCCTTCGGCACGTGCGAACCGAACCCTTCGGCGATCAGCGTCATGCCGATCACGACCAGGAACGACAGCGCGAGCATCACGATCGTCGGGTTGCGGTCGATGAAACGCGCGAGCGGCTGCGCGGCGAACAGCATCACGCTCACGGCGACGATCACGGCGACGAACATGATCGGAACGTGCTCGGTCATGCCGATCGCGGTCACGATGCTGTCGATCGAGAACACGATGTCGAGCATCACGATCTGGCCGATCGCGGCCCACATCGTCAGGCCGGCCGCGCCGGCGGCGCCGCCCGCGCCGTCACCGTCGTGCGACACGTGGTGATGGATCTCGGTGGTCGCCTTCCACACGAGGAACAGGCCGCCCGACAGCAGGATCATGTCGCGCCACGAAAACGCATGATCGAACAGCGTGAACACGGGTTCGGTCAGGCTCGCGATCCACGCGACGCTACCGAGCAGCGCGAGGCGCATCACCAGCGCGAGCGCGATGCCGAGGCGCTGCGTGCGGGCGCGCTGCGCTTCGGGCAGCTTGTTGCTGAGGATGGAGATGAAGATCAGGTTGTCGATGCCGAGCACGACTTCCATCACGACGAGCGTCAGGAGCGCGGCCCAGACGGCGGGGTCGGTGGCAAGCGTCAGCAGGTAGTCCATGGGATGGGCCGATACGAAAGTGGAAAGCCCGATGATATGCCGCCCCGTACTTCGGAAAAATCAGCGAGAATCTGACTTTGAGTTCGGTTTTTTCGATATATCGCGCGCCGATGCTGAATTTTCGCCATCTGTACTATTTCTGGGTCGTCGTGAAGGAAGGCGGCTTCGCGCGCGCGGCCGGCCGGCTGGACATGGCCGTGCAGACGATCAGCGCGCAGGTGCGCGAGCTGGAGAAAGCGCTCGGCCACCAGTTGCTGCGCCCGGCCGGGCGCGGCGTCGCGATGACCGACGCCGGGCAGGCCGCCTTTGCGCGCGCGGAAATCATCTTCGAGATGGGCCGGCTGATCCCCGACGACGTGCGCGCGGCGGCCAGCCAGCCGACCGTGCGGCTCGCGGTCGGCCTCGCGGACGGCATCTCCAAGCTCGCCGCGCACGCAATCCTGGCCCCGGTGCTCGACACGCCCACGCTGCGGCTGCTGTGCCACGAAGGCGAGCACGACGCGCTGCTCGCGGAACTCGCGCTGCATCACCTGGATCTCGTGCTGGCCGGGCAAGGCGCGCCATCGGGGTCGAACCTGCGCGTGACGAGCGAGCGGCTCGTCGCGTCGCCGGTCGACTGGTACGGGCCCGCGGCGCTCGTCACGCCGGCCGCGCGGCAGCGCTATCCGCACTGCCTGGCCGAGCTGCCGGTGCTGCTGCCGACTGCGCATTCGGCATTGCGCGCGCGTCTCGACCTGTGGCTGGAAAGCGCGCGGATCGTGCCGCGCGTGGCCGGCGAGTTCGAGGACAGCGCGCTGATGGCCGTGTTCGCGGCGCGCGGCCTCGGCGTGTTTCCGCTGAGCGAACTCGGCGCGAACGATGCGTCGCTGCTGCGCGGGCTCAGGCGGCTCGGGCGCGCGGGCGACGTGACCGAGGAGATCCACGCGATCCGCTCCCGGCGCGGCGAACATCATCCGCTGACGGCGCAATTGCTGGCCGCGGCGCGCGGCGCGCCGGCCGACTGAAGCGAGCGCGACACCAAACGAAACTATAATGTCGCCCCGGCCATACGAGATGTGCGCCGCATCAATCCGGGCACTCCCCTTGCGCCGCCTCTCGCCGAGCCTTCTGAAAGACGCCATGCACAACCGATTTCGCCTGTTTTCCGTTTCGTGCGCGCTCGCGGCCGCGGCCGTGCTGGCGGCATGCTCGTCGCCGCCCAAGCCGATCTACCAGCAGGAACAGTTCGACGCGACCAGCAGCCCGTATGCGCATACGTTCCACTCGAAATCCGACGCGGCCTGCGAGGCCGCCCGGCGCGCGCTGCTGAGCCAGGGCTACGTGGTGTCGTCGTCGCGCAACGACGCGGTCGACGGCAGCAAGAATTTCCAGCCGAGCAACGACATGCACGTCGTGATCGAGTTTCACGTCGTGTGCGCGGACGCGACGGCGGACGGCGCGTCGAGCATCGCGTACGTGAACGCGGTGCAGGACCGCTATACGCTGAAGAAATCGAATACGTCGGCCAGCGTGGGCTTGAGCGTGTTCGGCTCGCTGTCGCTGCCGATCGGGTCGAGCGACGACGCGCTCGTCAAGACCGCGAGCGAGACGATTCCCGCCGGCGTGTTCTATGAACGCTTCTTCACGCTCGTCGACCATTTCCTGAAGATCGACCCGGCGCGCCGCGACCGCGCGACCGTGAAGGCCGCGGAGAAGGAGCCCGTCGCGCCGCTGCCCGAGCCCGCGCCGACGCCGCAGGGCGAACCGATGAAGATGACGACGCCGGTCGTGCCGACGCCGCCCGCGGCGCCGGTGCCGCTGTCGGCGACGGGTGTCGCGCCGGGGTCGGGCGCGAATGCCGTGCCGGCCGCGGCATCGGCCATCGCGGCGCCGGCTGCGATGCGCGCCGCGGCGCCGACGGCGGCGTCCGGGCCGGTGCCGGCCTCGGGGGCGGCACCCGCGGCCGCTTCTGCGCCTGCGCCTGCGCCGGCTTCGGCTGCCGGCCCGGCGCCTGCATCGACCCCGGCTCCCGCTCCCGCTTCGTCTGCTGCACCAGCTTCGGCGCCTAAGCCGGTTTCCGGTCCGGCAACCGCGCCGGCACCTTCGTCGACCTCCGGTTCGACGGCCGCGCCGGTTTCCCCGCCCCTGGCTCTGTCGGAGCCGGCAACAGCCGCGGCCACCGCTACGCCGTCGTCGTCCTCGGCCGCGCCTTCGTCAGCGGCATCCACGCCCGCATCGGCATCGGCGCCGTCAAGCGCATCGCCTGCGCCGGCTACCGCCAACCCCGTCGCATCGTCCACGCCGTCCGGCGCGAGCGCACCCATCGCGAATTGATCGCGCTCCCGTATCGTCGCGCCCGGCCGCATGCGGCGCGGCGCGACGACACGCCCCCCTTCCGCAACGTTCCTGAAGTCGTTTCCGCCCATCCGGCCGTGCGTCGACCGCGCATGGTCGCGCGGGATTGACGGTAAGGCAACGTCGACGCGTGGCGGTTCGCCATGCACGCGCCAGACCCGCCGTCACCGCGCGCGACAATCGCAAGCAATCCGCCGTCTCGCGAGTGCGCTGCTCACCCGCGCACTCGCCTACCGCAACGTCGCGCGCAGCGTCTGCAGATCCTCGGCGGTCGTGGCCACCCCGCCGCAGACGATCACGGCGATGTCCGCGGCCGACGCGAGCACCCGCACCGGCCGCTCCAGCGCGGCCAGCGCCGCGCCGCACGCGGGCTCGACGACGATCCTGTGTTCGTCGAGAAACCGCAGCGACGCCGCCACCGCGTCGGCGTCGGACACGACGACCGGATGGATCGCGTGGCGTGTCGCCCATTCGACCGCCGCGTCGCACGGCCGCTTCGCGCCGAGCGTCGTCGCGATGCTCGAGATGGCCGCCAGTTCGACCGGACGCCCCTGCGCGACCGAGCGCGCATAGCAGTCGGCGCCTTCCGTCTCGGCCGCGACGACCGGCACGTCGTGCCAGCCGTTGCGCGCCAGCCCTTCCAGCACGCCGCACAGCAGACCGCCGCCGCCCACAGCAAGCACGACCGCGTCGGGCTTCGGGCCGGCCGCCGCCATCTCGTCGATCATCGTCGCGTGGCCCTGCCACAGCACGCGATCGTCGAACGGATGCACGAACGCGTCGTGCGCGTCGAGCGCCGACTGCGCGAACGCGTTCGCCTCGGCCCAGCTCGCGCCGTGCACGACGAGTTCCGCGCCTTCGACGCGGATCAACTCGCGCGCCCGCGCCGACGTGCTTTCCGGCACGACGACGCGCACCGGCACGCCGAGCTCGCGGCCGCAGTACGCGACCGCGATGCCCGCGTTGCCGCCCGACGACGACACGAATCGCCGTGCGCCGGCGGCGTGCCGCGCCTCGCAGACGGCGCCGATGCCGCGCAGCTTGAACGAACCCGACGGCTGCAGCGCCTCGAGCTTCAGCCGGATGGTCGTGCCGAGCCGGCGGGATGCGATCGGCGAGCGGATATAAGGAGTCGGGATATGAAGCGGCATGGGACGGAACGCAATGAGGACGGAGGAAACGCACACGACGCGCAACGACGCGCATTCGGCAATGACGGTCATCGTACGGCAGGCCTGCCATGCTTTCCAATACCATCGAATGGCGTTTGCTATGCTTCACAGGCATATCCACACATCAGACCCCACACCGCATGCGCCAGATCGAACTGCGTCACCTGCGCTACTTCGTCGCCGTCGCCCAGGCCGGCAGCGTGATGGCCGGCGCCCGTGCGGCCGGCATCGTCCAACCCGCGCTGTCGCGACAGATCCGCGAACTCGAGGACGCGATCGGCACGCCGCTGCTGATTCGTCGCGCGACGGGCGTCACGCTCACGGCGGCCGGCACGAGCTTCCTGCACGATGCGACCGGCCTGCTCGCGATGCTGCAGGACAGCCGCGAGCGCGCGCTGCGCAGCGCGGCCGGCCAGCTCGGCGAACTGCGGCTCGGCGCGCTGCCGAACTGCCTGCCGCTGCCGGTCGTCGCGAACGTCCTCAAGGCGTTTCGCGATGCGTGCCCGGACGTGAAACTGTCGATCGCGCCGATGCTGTCGGCCGAACAGGCGAGCGCGCTGATGCGCGGCCAGCTCGACGCCGGGATCATGGCGTGGCGTCGCGAGGAAGCGCCGCACCTGACGGGCGTGCGGCTGCTGAGCGACCGCTTCGTGCTCGCGATGCCCGCGCCGCCGGGCGGCCGCTTCGTCGCGCCGCGCACGCTGGCCGACGTCGCGAACGAGCCGTTCGTCTGGTTCGATGCGCAGCGCTCCGCCGCGCACCACCGGTTCCTGATGACGCAGTGCGAGCAGGCCGGCTTCACGCCGCGCATCGCGCAGGTCGGCAGCGACATCCCGACGCTGATCGGCCTCGTCGCGGCCGGCATGGGCTGCGCGTTCGTGCCGGAAAGCGCGTCGCCGACCTGCCCGCGCACGGTCCGGCTCGTCGCGCTCGACGCGCTCGCGAGCCGCTTCGACATCGAGTTCGTGTTCGACGGCGCGGCGGCAGCCCCGTCGCCCGTCGTGGCGCGGTTTCTCGCGGCGGTCCGCGACGCGGCCGGCGAACCGGGCTGAACGTACGCCGGATGCCTCGCCGCGCGATCGGGCGATGCAACTTGCAGCGCCGGCCGCTGGACGGAATCGCCCTCCGCGATCTCGCCGCTTTCGCCGTTTTCGCTGTTTTTGAGCACTGAACGACGCCGCCGTGCCACCGAAAAATCTTTCAGAACGCCGACGGACGGCGTCACGACGCCGCTATTTTCAAATTGACACCCAAAACGGCCGTTTAACGCCGATTCGAATCGTCCTGGCCCGAAATATACTGCCCGCGCATCCAATTCCTCGTGCCAAAGAGAGGATGCGTTTCCGCCCCGGCCACGGACCCCCTGTGGTCGGGGCTTTTTTCCTGTTGCGCGTCGAGTCACGCCCCACACACGCCGCATTATTGACATGAAATCAAGATAATTTCGTCCGGATGCGGCTTTTTCCGCAAAAGTAATGCAGGCACACTTCGGGCTGTCCTCAATGGCTTCGTGCCGTTGTCCCCCGCTTACAGGAGCCCGCCGCGTGAACCCCACGACTTCCTCTCCGTCCCGTCCGGGCGGCAGCGCCGCGCTGCCGCTGCTGGCGCTCGCCGCCGGCGCGTTCGGCATCGGCACCACCGAGTTCTCGCCGATGGGCCTGCTGCCCGTGATCGCCGACGGCGTGCACGTGTCGATTCCGCAAGCCGGCATGCTGATCAGCGCGTATGCGATCGGCGTGATGGTCGGCGCGCCGCTGATGACGCTGCTGCTCGCGCGCTGGTCGCGCCGCTCCGCGCTGATCGCGCTGATGTCGATCTTCACGATCGGCAACCTGCTGTCGGCCGCCGCACCGGACTACACGACGCTGCTGCTCGCCCGCCTCGTGACGAGCCTCAACCACGGCGCGTTCTTCGGGCTCGGCTCGGTGGTCGCGGCGAGCCTCGTGCCGCGCGACAAGCAGGCCAGCGCGGTCGCGACGATGTTCATGGGGCTGACGATCGCGAACGTCGGCGGCGTGCCGGCCGCGACCTGGCTCGGCCAGATGATCGGCTGGCGCATGTCGTTCGCGGCGACCGCGGGCCTCGGCCTGGTCGCGATCGCCGGCCTGTTCGCCGCGCTGCCGAAGGGCGAAGCCGGCAAGATGCCGGACCTGCGCGCCGAACTCTCCGTGCTCACGCGCCCGGTCGTGCTCGGCGCGCTCGCGACGACGGTGCTCGGCGCCGGCGCGATGTTCACGCTCTATACGTACGTCGCGCCAACGCTCGCCCACCTGACGGGCGCCACGCCCGGCTTCGTGACCGCGATGCTCGTGCTGATCGGCGTCGGCTTCTCGATCGGCAACATCGCGGGCGGGCGCCTCGCCGACCGCTCGCTCGACGGCACGCTGATCGGCTTCCTGTTGCTGCTGATCGCGACGATGGCCGCGTTCCCGCTGCTCGCCGCGACCCACGCGGGCGCCGCCGTCACGCTGCTGGTCTGGGGGATCGCGACGTTCGCGGTCGTGCCGCCGCTGCAGATGCGCGTGATGCGCGCGGCCCATGAAGCGCCGGGCCTCGCGTCGGCCGTCAACATCGGCGCGTTCAACCTCGGCAACGCGTTCGGCGCCGCCGCCGGCGGTGCGGCGATCTCGGCCGGGTTCGGCTACGCGGCGGTGCCGCTCGTCGGCGCGCTGATCGCCGCCGCCGGGCTCGCCCTCGTCATGCTGCAGGTCACGCAGCGCCGCCGCTCGCCGGCCACCGCGAATTCGTAAGCGCGGGGAAGCCCGGACTACCGGGAACCGTCCGCACGCATTTTTACGGCCGCGCCATGCGGCCGTTGTCGTTTCCGGCGCGCGGTCCGGTTCCGACGGCCCGATCAGCGTCCCGCGGCGAACCTGCCGAAGAACGCGCGCGCGTTCGCCTCGAGACTCTCGAGGTGATAGCCGCCTTCCTGCACGATCACCGTCGGCAACCCGAGCGCGCCGATCGCGCGGCCGAGCCGGCCGAACCCGTCGGTCGTGACCGCGACCTGCGATTGCGGATCGTCCTTGTAGATGTCGAAGCCGAGCGCGAGCACGAGCGCATCGGGCTGGAACCGCGCGAGCGCGCGCAGCGCGTCGTCGAGCCGCGCGAAGAACGTCGACTCCGGCGCGCCGTGCGGCATCGGCAGGTTGAGGTTGAAGCCGTCGCCGGCGCCCGCGCCCGTCTCTTCCTCGTAGCCCGCGACGACCGGGTAGAAGTTGGTCGGGTCGCCGTGAATCGATACGTACAGCACATCGTCGCGGCCGTAGAAAATCTCCTGCACGCCCTGCCCGTGATGCATGTCGGTATCGAGGATCGCGACGCGGCGATGGCGGCCGAGCAGCGCCTGCGCGGCGATCGCCGCGTTGTTCAGGTAGCAGAAGCCGCCCGCCGCGTCGCGGCGCGCATGATGGCCGGGCGGCCGGCACAGCGCGTAGGCTTCGCGTGCGCCGTCGTTGACGTCGGCCGCCGCGGCCAGCGCGCCCTGCGCGGACCAGTACGCCGCGCGCCACGTGTTCGCGCCGACCGGGCAACTGCCGTCGGCGAGATAGCGCGCGGCTTTCGCGAGCACGCCGCGCAACGGGTTCGGATCGCGCACGAACACGTTCGACATCACTTCGTCGCCCCAGTCGTCGGGCATCTGCTTCCAGTCGCGGTGCGCATCCTCGAGAAAGCGCAGGTAGTTCATGTCGTGCACGGCCGCGATCGGCGCGGTGCCGCGGTCGGTCGGCTCGCGCACGTCGAAGTCGAGCGACCGGACGGCCGCGACGAGCCGCGCCGCGCGCTCGGGCACTTCCTGCGGTTCGCGCATCTGGCCGCGCGACAGGTAGCTGCGCGGATGGTGCAGCAGTTGTTCGGGATGGAAATAGGTTTTCATCGTCGTCCTCGTCGATTAGCCGGATCAGGCGCCGTGCGCGGCGGCAGCCGCGTCGATGCGCGCCGCGATGCCCGCGCGCGCGAGCACCGCATGGAGCAGCACGTTCGCGCCGCGCGTCACGTCGTCGGGCAACGCATCCTCGGCTTCGTTGTGCGACAGGCCGTCGACGCACGGAATGAACACCATCGCGGTCGGGAAACGACGCGCGAGCAGGATCGCATCGTGGCCGGCGCCGCTCACGATCCGCTCGTGCGTGTAGCCGAACGCAGCCGCGGCCTGCGCCACCAGCCCCACGCAATCGCGATCGAACGGCGTCGCCGGGCTGCGCCAGCAGGTGTCGATCGCCACTTGCACGCCGCGCGCGGCGGCGATGCGGGCGCACGCCTCGCGCAGGTCGCGCTCCATCGCATCGACTTCGGCATCGTCGTGATGACGCAGGTCGACCGTGAACGTCAGCTCGCCGGCAATCGTGTTGCGCGATGCGTGGCGGATGCCGACCTGCCCGATCGTCGCGAGCCCGCGCGGTGCATAAGCGGCGACGATCCGTTCGAGTTCGAGCGCGATCTGCGCACTCGCGAAATACGCGTCCTTGCGATACGGCATCGGCGTCGTGCCGGCGTGCGCAGCCACGCCCGTCACCGTCACGTCGAGCCAGCGGATCGCCTGCCCGCCCGTGACGATGCCGATCGTCGTGCCGTTCGCCTCGAGCACGGGCCCTTGTTCGATATGCGCCTCGAAATACGCGTCGACCGCACCGCCCGTTGCGCGCGTGCCGCGATAGCCGCATGCGTCGAGCGCCGCACCGAGCGTGACGCCGTCGGCGTCCCGCTTCGCGAGCGCGTCGTCGAGCGGCAGCGCGCCGGTGAACACGGCCGACCCGAGCATCGCCGGCGCGAAGCGCGCGCCTTCCTCGTTGGTCCACGACACGATCTCGAGCGGCTTGTCGGTCGCGATGCCCGCGTCGTTCAGCGTGCGCACGAGTTCGAGCGCGGCGAGCACGCCGTAGACGCCGTCGAAGCGGCCGCCTTCGGGCTGCGTGTCGAGATGGCTGCCGATCAGCACGGGAGCCGCCTGCGCATCGGCGCCGTCGCGACGCGCGAACAGGTTGCCGACCGCATCGACGCTCACCGTCAGCCCCGCGTCGCGGCACCATTGCGCGAACAGGTCGCGCCCGCGCCGGTCGTCATCGGTGAGCGCGACACGCCGCACGCCGCCGCGCGGCGTCGCGCCGACGCGCGCCATGTCGGCCAGGCTCTGCCACAGGCGGGCGCCGTCGATTTCCAGCAGGTCGTTCATTGGGATTCCGGATCGATTCGTTCGTTGAGGTTCAATGCGAGCCGAGCGCTTCGGCGGCGGCCGGCTGCGCGGCGCGGCGCGCGTCGAGCGCGACGATGCAGAGCAGCGAGATGCCGGCGAGACACGTGTAGAACACCGCGAGCGGCCACCACTGGCCCGTGAAGCGATGCGCGAGCCACGTGCCGACGAGCGGCGTCAGGCCGCCCGCGATCGCGCCGCAAATCTGGTAAGCGAGCGAGATCGCCGAATAGCGCACGTGGGCGGGAAACACGTCGCTGACGAAGCCCGCGATCACCGAATAGAAGCCGGCCATGCAGACGACGGCGAGCGCGATGCCGGCGATCAGCGACGCCGACGTGCCACCCTGCACGAGCATGAACATCGGATACGGCGACAGCATCGCGAGCAGCGCCGCGAGCTTCAGGAAGCGTGCGCCGCCGATGCGCTCGGCGATCCACGCGGCGAGCGGCTGCGCGAAGAACTGGATGATCGCGACCGCGAACAGGCTGTCGAGGATCAGCGAGCGCGACACGCCGACGTACTGCGTCGTGTACGCAATCATGAACGTGTTCGTGAAATAGACGCCCGCGATGCCGATCGTGTTCGCGCCGATGCAGAGCAGCACGAGCCCCGACGCGGAACGGAACACTTCCGCGACCGGCAGCTTCACCGTGCGGTTCGCTTCCTTGACCCGCGCGAACTCCGGCGACTCGTTCACGCCGAGCCGGATCAGGATGCCGACCACGAGCAGCACCGAACTCGCGAGAAACGGCAGGCGCCAGCCCCACGCGAGGAAGTCGGCCTTGTCCATCGACGTGACCGCGCGGAATGCGATCAGCGACAGGATCAGCCCGGCCGGGCTGCCGAGCTGCGCGAACGATGCGAAAAACGTGCGGCGCCCCTGCGGCGCATGCTCGCCCGCCATCAGCACCGCGCCACCCCATTCGCCGCCGACCGCGATCCCCTGCACGACCCGCAGCGCGACGAGCAGCACCGGCGCGAGGACGCCGACCTTCGAATAGGCGGGCAGCAGCCCGACGCAGACGGTCGCGACGCCCATCATCATCAACGTCGTCATCAGCGCCTTCTTTCGGCCGATGCGGTCGCCGAGATGGCCGAAGATCACGCCGCCGAGCGGACGCGCGAAGAAGCCGACCGCGAACGTCGCGAACGACGCCATCGTGCTGACGAACGGGTCGTGCGACGGGAAATAGAGTTCGCCGAACACGAGCGCGGCCGCGGTCGCGTAGATGTAGAAGTCGTACCACTCGATCATCGTGCCGATGAACGCGGCCGTCGCGGCGCGTGCCGGCTGGCGGGCGGAAGGAAGGGACTGAGTCATGCGGGCTCCTGACGCGCGCCGCGGCGGAGCGGCACGCACTATCGTGAGGACGGCCGTCTGTCGCGGCCTCGCGCCGCACGCTGCGGCGCCCCCCTTTATCGGTGGCCGCAAATCATTAGTCAAATTTCAAGTTATTATTCTCTATATAAATTCAACTAATGCCTGCCCGTCGCCCGCCCGGAGACCCGATGCGCCCCGACCTCGCCCCGTTCCTCAACGATCGCCTCGACTGGAACCTGCTGCGCACCTATCTGGCGATCATGCAGGAGCGCAGCGTGAGCCGCGCGGCCGCGCGCCTGCACGTCACGCAGCCGGCCGTGAGCCAGGCGCTGCGGCGGCTCGAGGAGACGCTCGAGCGCCGGCTGATCGAGCGGCGCGGCGCGCACTTCGCGCCGACGCCGGCCGGCGAAGCCGTGTACCGGATCGCGAGCGACATCTACGGCGGCATCTCGCGCCTCGAAACCGAAATCGACGACAGCACCGCCGACCTGACCGGCTCGATCCGGCTGCTGACGGTGAGCCGCATCGAATCGCCCGTCTACGACGAATTCCTCGCGGATTTCCATCGCGCGTATCCGCGTATCGATCTGCAGATCGAAGTGATGCGTTCGTCGGACATCCTGTCGTCGCTGCTGCAGAAGACGGCCACGGCCGGGCTCGGCCTGTGCCGCACGCCGCACGACAAGCTGGAGATGCGCTGCTTCCTGCGCCAGCGCTATGCGATCTACTGCGGCCGCCATCACCGGCTGTTCGGGCAGACGCAATTGCGGATGGACGATCTGCTCGCGGAGAATTTCGTGTCGTTCACGAGCGACCAGATCGGCGACAGCCTGTCGCCGCTCACCGTGTTTCGCGACCAGAAGGGCTTCACGGGGCGCATCGTCGCGTCGTCGCCGAGCCTCGACGAAGTGCGGCGGCTGATCTTCGCGGGCTATGGCATCGGCTGCCTGCCCGAGCACATCGTACGTGACGACATCGCGCAGCAACGGCTGTGGCGGTTGCCGCCCGACGACGGGCTCGTCGATGTCGACGTGTTCCTGCTGTGGCATCGCGACCGCAAGATGAATGCGGCGGAGCATGCGTTTCTCGACGCGATGGAGCGCTGCATGCAGCGCTACTCGCTCGCGGAGCGGCTGGGGAAATGATGACGCGGGTGCGCCCGATGCACGCGCCGGGCGCACGCGGCCCGGCGCATTGCGTGCGTCAGAAGCGATGCACGATGCCGAGTTGCACGCCGCGCGCATTCGCGCCCGGGTACGCGAGCGGCAGGCCGGGGTTTGCCGCGCCGGCAAGCGTGTAGTCGGCCTGGTTGCGGTTGCGCAGGTACGACAGCGCGCCGTAGAAGCTCGTGCGCTTCGACAGGTCGTACTCGTACATCAGTCCGAGCTGGTCCGCGTTATTGCGTTGCGACGACTGGTCGTGCAGGTACGCGTAGCCGAGCGCGATAGCGTTCGCCGGGTTGATCTGATATTTGACCGACAGCCCGTACACGCGCGAATCGATTCCGAGGTCGGCCCACTTCACCGCGGAGAACCCGCCGTAAACGGTGGCCTTGCCGATTGCGTACGATGCGCCGGCCATGATCGTGCGATCCGTCGTGGTCGCCGCGGCGTTCTTCAACCACTGGCCCGCGACGAATGCGCCGAACGGGCCGTGTTCGTAGGTCAGGTCGAACTGCCGGCTGGAGCCGGCCGAGCGCACGCCGCCCGCGTCGCCGAACCCGAAGTACAGCCCGCCCTGGAAACCGGCCATCTCCGGGCTCTGGTACGACAGCGTATTGCTCGTGCGGAATGCGAACACGGTCAGGTTGTCCATGCCGGACGCCTGCGTGACGCCGCCGAACGCATCCTGCCCGCCCTGGTCGTTGAACAGCGGCGAATTCTGCCGGCCCGCGCGCACCTTGCCCCACTGCCCCGCGATGCCGACCCACGCCTGCCGGTTGAACATCGTGCCGGCGCTCGCGAGCGAGCCGTCGTTCGGGTTGAAGCCGTTTTCCAGCGCGAACTCGATCTTCTGGCCGCCGCCGATCTCTTCGCCGCCCTTCAGCCCGAACCGGCTGCCCCACTGGCCGCCCGAGTTGATCGCGGCCGTATAGCCGTTGCCCGTGTTCACGTATTGCGCGAATTCGTCGATCACGCCGTACAGCGTGACGCCGTCCTGCGCGAGCGCGGCGTCCGAACCGGCGACGCAAGCGGCCGCGACGGCCATCCGAAGACCGGCATGCACCGGTCGCGCCCAGGAACGATGTCCTCGTGCGTTCATTTTATTAGTCCTGCTATTCAATGAAAGGAGAATGGAACGACGCCGGGCACGATGGTCCACCATGCCGGCATCGCGGATAACGAAGAGGATGTGCGGTGCGGTTGCCGGTCGCGCCGGTTCGGCGCGTCGGGCCGCTCAGGCCGGCGGCAGACCGGCCCGACGAACGACGTGATACGTCGGTGTCAGACCTCGCCGCGTTCGAGCGGCAGGATCAGGCGTTCGGGAATGCTGCGTCGCGACGCGCGGGCGCCGACGTAATACAGCACGGCCGGCACGACGAGGCCGAGGATCCACGAGATGTCGGTGCCGCCGAGCGCATCGACGAGCGGCCCCGTGTAGATGTGCGTCGACATGAACGGCAGTTGCACCAGGATGCCGACCACGTAGATCGTGATCGCCATCACGTTCCAGCGACCGTAGCGGCCGTCGGGATCGGACAGCGCCGGCACGTCGTAGCGCGAACGCGTGAAGCAGTAGTAATCGACCAGGTTGATCGCGCTCCACGGCGTGAAGAACGCGAGCAGGAACAGGATGAACGCGGTGAATTCCTTCAGGAACGAATGACGGCCCGCGAGCGCGATCAGCGTCGATACGCAGATCATCCCGAAGATGTACACGAGGCGGCTCTTCGACGATACCGCGCCCTTGCCGCGAAAGCCGCTGACGATCGTCGCCATCGACATGAAGCTGCCGTACGCGTTGAGCGCAGTCACCGTGACCTTGCCGAACGCGATGCTGAAGTACAGCAGCGCGGCCACGGCGCCCGTCGAGCCGAGGCCGACGATGTACGACACCTCATGGTGCGCGAACTGGCTGCCGGCCAGCGCGGCCGCGAACACGCCGAACACCATCGCCGCCTGCGCGCCAATTACCGAACCGAGGCCGACCGCGAGAAACGTCGCCACCGACGACGTCGAACGCGGCAGGTAGCGCGAATAGTCGGCCACGTACGGGCCGAACGCGATCTGCCACGACGCGGACAGCGACATCGCGAGCAGGAAGCTCGCGAGCGAGAAATGCTTGTTCGCGAGCAGCGCGCCGACGTCGTGGTTCGCGAACAGCTGCGCGAACATGTAGACGAACGCGACGATGCCGACCACGCTCGCGATCCGGCCGACGAAGTGGATCGCGCGATAGCCGAACACGGTCAGCACGACGATCACGGCCGCGAACAGCAGGATGCCGGCCGCGTCGTCGACGTGCAGCAGTTGCGCGACGGCCTGCCCGGCCAGCACCGAGCCGCTCGCGGAAAAGCCGATGTACATCAGGCACACGAGCACGATCGGGATCATCGCGCCATACACGCCGAACTGCACGCGGCTCGAGATCATCTGCGGCAGCCCGAGCTGCGGCCCCTGCGCGCCGTGCAGCGCCATCACCGCGCCGCCGACGAGCTGGCCGAGCAGCAGCGCGACCAGCGACCAGAACACGTCGCCGCCGAGCACGACCGCGAGCGCGCCCGTGACGATAGCCGTGATCTGCATGTTCGCCGACAGCCACAGCGTGAACTGGCTCAGCAGGCCGCCGTGGCGCTCGGCGTCGGGAATGAAGTCGATCGAGCGTACCTCGATCAGTCCGCCGGCTTTTCCACTGGAATTCGTTGACACGGGTCAATCTCCAAAATACTCAGGACCACACAGGGTTTGAACAGGACAGGAAGCTGCGAGCCGCCCTTTCGGCTCGACGGATGCGGGGCGCCGTGGATCGCCGGCATGCGCCACGCACGCACGATCTGCACGCTGGCGCGCAAGCGGCACGACGTGTGCCGACATTGCCAGCGGATGATCTTGTATATACAACTTGCGAGATATCGGTGATTACCCGGAATCAATCGATTTTCGAAATCGTCCGAGAGATCCGTGCACGTCCGGGCGATTTCGCCGCAAGTCTGGCGTTGGAAAAATGAAAGGTCAGGCGCTGGATGAAATGACTGCCGGGATGGACATCGTGCACGCCGCGCTCGCCGAGCAGTTCGGCACGCTCGACGGAAACGCAGACGAATGGCCGGACGGGCGCACCCGTCCGCGCCGTATCAGACCAGTTGGTCGGATGCGACGACCTGCACGCCCGGCCGTGCGTCGATTGCCGCGTCGAGCAACGCGCGCGCAATCCGCGACGCGGGATTCACGCGCCACTTCGCCGGCAGCACCGGCGCGGCGGCGCTCAGCGCGAACGCGAACAGCCGCTCGCCGAACCGGAATTCGTCGCGGCTGCCGCCGATCAGGCCCGGCCGCACGTAAGTGAGCGAATCGAACCCGACGCCGGCGAGCGCCTGCTCGACCTCGCCCTTCACGCGGTTGTAGAAGATGCGCGACGCAGCATCGGCGCCGAGTGCGGAATTCAGCACGTAGGTCGACGTGCCGTGCCGGTGCGCGAGCCGCGCGACCGCGAGCGGATAGTCGTGATCGACGCGCCGGAAGGCCGCCTGCGAGCCGGCGGCCCGCATCGTGGTGCCGAGCGTGCAGATCACGGCATCCGCGTGCCACCAGTCGCCCGTGTCGGGCAGATGGTCGAAATCGACCTCCAGTGCGCGCATCTTCGGATGCGGCGTCAACGGCCGGCGCGCGAGGACGATCACCTGGTCGACCCGCGCATCGGCCAGCGCGACGTCGAGAACGTGGCGCCCGACGAGTCCGGTCGCGCCGACGAGCAGCAGTTTCATGTCTCGTGCTTCCGTGTGGAGCCTGCGTTGGCGGACCCGAAGCGGCCCGGTTTCCGGCTATCGACATGATCGTCGGCTGACGTGGCGTCGACAACCCTCCGCTCGTCTCGAAAAATTACGGCGCTGTCGGGTGCGGTCCCGCGCGACCGAATGTCGACTGAAACAACATGACGTTCATCAGACGCCGCAAGCGCCGCCGATACGTGCGTGACGTACCGGCGGCGCCCCGTCAGGCAATTACGTCAGACATGCAGCGCATGTCCGAGCGCGCGCAACGCCGCTTCCTGCAGCGCCTCGCCGAGCGTCGGATGCGCGTGAATCGTGTCGCCGATGTCCTCCAGCCGCGCGCCCATCTCCAGCGACTGCGAGAACGCCGCGGCCAGCTCCGACACCCCGCGCCCGACCGCCTGCCAGCCGACGATCAGGTGATTGTCGCGCCGCGCGACGACGCGCACGAATCCGTCGGTCGCCTGCAACGTCATCGCCCGCCCGTTCGCGGCGAACGGGAACGACGCGCTCAGGCAATCGACGCCAGCCGTGTGTGCATCGTCCGGCGACCAGCCGGCCGTCACGATCTCGGGATCGGTGAAGCACACGGCCGGGATCGACGCGGGCGTGAATTCGCGACGCCGGCCCGCGATCAGCTCGGCCACCATCTCGCCTTGCGCCATCGCGCGATGCGCGAGCATCGGCTCGCCCGCGACGTCGCCGATCGCCCAGACATTGCGCATCGACGTGCGGCATTCGTCATCGATCCGCAGCGCGCGGCCGTTGCGATCGAGCATCAGCGTCTCGAGCCCGAACCCGTCGACGCGCGGCCGACGGCCCACGGCGACCAGCACGCGGTCGGCCGGCAACGTCTGCTCGGCGCCATCGGCTGCCTGCACGCGCACCGCGCCGTGCGCGTCCAGCCCGAGCACCTTGTGGCCGAGCCACAGCCGCACGCCGAGCCGCGCGAGCGAATCGGCCACCGGCCGCACGAGTTCGGCATCGTACGCAGGCAGCACGCGCTCGGCCGCTTCGACGACGCTGACGTCGACGCCGAGCTTCCGATAGACGGTCCCGAGTTCGAGCCCGATATAGCCGGCCCCGACGACGACCAGCCGCTTCGGCAGCGTCGCGGGCGACAGCGCGTCGGTGGACGACACGACGTGCCCGCCGAACGGCATCGACGGCAGCTCGACCGGTTCGGAACCGGTCGCGAGCAACAGGTGTTCGCAACCGATCCGCACCGTATGGCCGCCGCCGACGACTTCGACGGTCTTGCCGTCGATCACGCGCGCTTCGCCGTGCAGCACGCGCACGCCGTTCTTCTTGAGCAGCGTGCCGACGCCGCGCGTCAGACGATCGACGATGCCATCCTTCCATGCGACGCTTCTCGCGATGTCGATCTCGGGCGTGCGCACGCGGATGCCGAGCGCGCCTTCGCCGGCATGACCGCACGCCTGTTCGAACGCGTCGGCCACGTGGATCAGCGCCTTCGACGGAATGCAGCCGATGTTCAGGCAGGTGCCGCCGAGCCGGTCGCGCTCGACGAGCACGGTCGGAATGCCGAGCTGACCCGCGCGGATCGCGGCGACGTAGCCGCCCGGGCCGCCGCCGATGACGAGCAGTGTGGTGTGTTCGTTCTTCATCGGCTCACTCCACGAACAGCAGCGCCGGGCGTTCGAGCACCGCGCGCACGGCCTGGATGAATTCGGCCGCGTCCGCGCCGTCGACGACGCGATGATCGAACGACGACGACAGGTTCATCATCTTGCGCGCGACGATCGCGCCGTCGCGGATCATCGGCCGCTCGACAATCCGGTTCACGCCGACGATGCCCACTTCCGGATGATTGATCACAGGCGTCGACACGATGCCGCCGAGCGCGCCGAGGCTCGAGATCGTGATCGTCGACCCGCTCAGCTCGTCGCGGTGCGCGCGGTTCGCGCGCACCGCGTCGGCGAGCCGCGCGATTTCGGCGGAGATCGACCACACGTCGCGCGCTTCCGCATGACGCAGCACGGGCACCGTAAGGCCGCCGTCCGTCTGCGTCGCGACACCCATGTGCACCGCGCCGTAGCGCGTGACGACGCCCGCTTCGTCGTCGAAGCGCGCGTTGATCTGCGGGAAGTCGCGCAGCGCGATCACCATCGCGCGGATCAGCAGCGGCAACGGCGTGAGCTTGCCGCGCGTGTCGCCGTGGCGGCGGTTCAGTTCCGTGCGCAACGATTCGAGTTCGGTCACGTCGATTTCCTCGACGTAGCTGAAGTGCGGAATGCGGCGCTTCGCTTCCTGCATCTTGCGCGCGATCGCGCGCCGCAAGCCGATCACCGGCACTTCGGTTTCGTCGTGGCGTTCGTTGTAACCGCGCGGTTGCGCCCCTCGCGCCGAACCGCCGCCGGTGCGCGCATACGCATCGAGATCCTCATGCAGGATCCGCCCGGCTTCGCCGGTGCCGCGCACGTAGCGCAGCTCGATGCCCATGTCCCATGCACGCTGGCGCACGGCCGGCGACGCGAGCGGCCGTTCGCCCGGCGCAAGCGCCGCGCGCGGCTGCGCGGCCGGTTCGTCGCGGCGCGGTTTCGCCGGTGCGCGATGCGCGGCGGGCTGCACCGGCGGCTCGGCCGGCACGTCCGCCACCGGCTTCGCCGGCGCCGCCGCCGCGACCGGTGCGGTTGCTACCTTTGTTTCCCGCACCGGTGCCGCGGCCTTCAGGTTGCCGTCGCCTTCGACTTCCAGCCGAATCAGCTCGCTGCCGACCGCCATCATCTCGCCGATCCGGCCGCCCAGTTCGATCACCTTGCCCGTCACCGGCGACGGAATCTCGACCGCCGCCTTGTCGGTCATCACGTCGGCGAGCGGCTGGTCTTCCTTGATCGTCTGCCCGACTTCCACATGCCAGGCCACCAGCTCGACCTCGGCGATCCCTTCGCCGATATCCGGCATCTTGATGACATGAATCCCCATCTCACGCCTCCATCACGCGTCGCAACGCTTCACCGACCCGGGTGGGCCCCGGAAAGTACGCCCATTCCTGCGCATGCGGATACGGGGTGTCCCAGCCCGTCGTGCGCTCGACCGGCGCTTCGAGGTGGTAGAAGCAGTGTTCCTGGACCAGCGACACGAGCTCCGCGCCATAGCCGCAGGTACGCGTCGCCTCGTGCACCACGACGCAACGCCCGGTCTTGCGCACCGACGCGACGACCGTGTCGAGATCGAGCGGCCACAGCGTGCGCAGATCGATCACTTCCGCGTCGATGCCCGTCTCCTCGGCCGCGGCGAGCGACACGTGCACCGTCGTGCCGTACGTCAGCACCGTCACGTCGTTGCCGGGCCGCACGACGGCGGCCGTATCGAGCGGCACCGTGTAGTAGCCTTCCGGCACCGCGCTCGCCGGATGCTTGAGCCACGACGTGACGGGCCGTTCGTGATGGCCGTCGAACGGCCCGTTGTACAGCCGTTTCGGTTCGAGGAAGATCACCGGATCGTCGTTCTCGATCGACGCGATCAGCAGCCCTTTCGCGTCGTACGGATTCGACGGCATCACCGTGCGCAGCCCGCACACCTGCGTAAACATCGCTTCCGGGCTCTGGCTGTGCGTCTGCCCGCCGTAGATGCCGCCGCCGCACGGCATCCGGATCGTCATCGGCGCGGTGAACTGGCCGGCCGAGCGATAGCGCAGCCGCGCGCCTTCCGACACGATCTGGTCGGATGCCGGGTAGAAATAGTCGGCGAACTGGATCTCGCAGACGGGCCGCAATCCGTACGCGCCCATCCCGACCGCCGCGCCGACGATCCCGCCTTCGGAGATCGGCGCATCGAACACGCGCGATTTCCCGTATTTGTTCTGCAGTCCTTCGGTACAGCGGAACACGCCGCCGAAATAGCCGACGTCCTGCCCGAACACGACCACATCGCTGTCGCGCCCGAGCATCACGTCCATCGCGGAGCGCAGCGCCTGGATCATCGTCATCGGCTGCGTGGCCGTCCCTGTCTCGTGTTGCGCCATGATCACGCTCCCAGTTCCTGGCGCTGACGGCGCAGGTGCGCGGGCAGCTCCTTGTAGACGTCGTCGAACATCGAGGCCGGCGACGGAATCCGGTCGTCGGCCAGCGTCCCGTATTTCTCCGCTTCCTTCTGCGCGGCGATCACCTCGGCCTCGAGCTCGGCCGTCAACGCGTCGTGCGCGCCGTCCGACCAGATGCCCTTCACGATCAGGTGACGCTTGAAGCGCTCGATCGGATCGCCGAGCGGGAAATGGGACCAGTCGTCGCTCGGCCGGTACTTGGTCGGATCGTCCGACGTCGAATGCGCGCCCGCACGGTAGGTCACCCACTCGATCAGCGTCGGGCCGAGGTTGCGACGCGCGCGTTCGGCGGCCCAGCTGGAGGCCGCGTAGATCGCGAGGAAGTCGTTGCCGTCGACGCGCAGCGACGCGATCCCGCAGCCGACGCCGCGCCCGGCGAACGTCGTGCCCTCGCCGCCCGCGATCGCCTGGAACGTCGAGATCGCCCACTGGTTGTTGACCACGTTCAGCACGACCGGCGCGCGGTACACGTGCGCGAACGTGAGCGCGGTGTGGAAATCGGCTTCGGCCGTCGCGCCGTCGCCGATCCACGCGGACGCGATCTTCGTGTCGCCCTTGATCGCCGACGCCATCGCCCAGCCAACCGCCTGGATGAACTGCGTCGCGAGGTTGCCGGAAATGGAGAAGAAGCCGGCTTCGCGGTCCGAGTACATCACCGGAAGCTGGCGCCCCTTCAGCGGATCGCCTTCATTCGACATCAGCTGGCAGATCATCCGCTCGAGCGGCACGTCGCGCGCGATCAGGATGCTTTGCTGCCGGTAGGTCGGAAAGCACATGTCGCCGTCGCGCAGCGCCATCGCGTGCGCGGTGCCGATCGCCTCTTCGCCGAGGCTCAACATGTAAAAGGAGATTTTCTTCTGACGCTGCGCGATCATCATGCGCGCGTCGAAAATACGGGTCTTGAGCATCGCGCGCAGCCCGGCGATCAGCCGTGCATCGTCGAGATCGGGGGCCCACGGGCCGACGGCCTTGCCGCTGTCGTCGAGCACGCGCACGAGGCTGCGGGCGAGATTGGCGGTGTCCGCCGCGGCAACGTCGATCGGCGGGCGGCGGACGGCGCCGGCCGGCGATAGATGCAGGTAGGAAAAGTCCGTCTTGCAGCCCGGGCGCCCGGTGGGCTCCGGCACATGCAGACGCAATGGCTCTGACAGGCTCATCGTGTCGTCTCCACGCTCGATTGTGTCTCACGCTGTTTGGGAACGCGCGGGCCGGTTGCCGGCCTGCGCGCGAGCTGACGCGCGGATAAGCACGTCAACCTTGGAAATCTATGCCTGGCAGCGGCGGGCGTCGATGCCCAAGCCGCTCGTTCGTGGTGAGCAGATTTGCCATGGTGGCGATCGGCGAAGGACGTGTTTGCTGCAGCGCATCGTCGCTGGGCTGGCGGCGACGACGAGCGGGCATCGAGGGACGGACGGATCGGTGTCGTCCCGATCATGTGAGGGTACGAAGCAAAAGACCCCGCGAAATCCTGGATCGTCGCGAGGTCTTTCGTCGGATGCGGGCGCTCGTGCGCCCGGTTGCCGGCTTACTGCGGCGTGCGATCGATCACGCGTCGGGACGGAACAGATCGAAGCGACTGTCGGGCGTCACGTGTACATAGGCCGACGGGCCGCCCGCACGAAGAATGATGCCCGCGCCGAACGTGTCGAAGATGCCGTCCTTCAGCAGGTCATGGCGGATATGGACCGCGACGACCTCACCCAGCACCAGCGTGGCCGGCGTCTCGACGCCGTGGTGATCGCGCAGCCGGATCACGTCGGTCACCTTGCATTCGAAGTTCACGCCGCTTTCCGCGACGCGCGGCACGTCGACGAGGCGCGACGGCACCGCGGTCAAGCCGCCGAGTTCGAACTCGTTCACGTCGTACGGCACGGCGGCGCAGGTCTGGTTCATCCGCTCGGCCAGATCGCGCGTCGCGAGGTTCCACACGAACTCGCCGGTCTCCTGCACGTTGCGCACGCTGTCCTTCGCGGCGGTGCTCGAAAAGCCGATGATCGGCGGCCGATAGTTGAACGCGTTGAAGAAGCTGTACGGCGCGAGGTTCAGCGTGCCGTCGCTGCCGCGGGATGAAATCCAGCCGATCGGGCGTGGGCCGATGATCGCGTTCAACGGGTCGTGCGGCAGGCCGTGGCCTTGCGACGGCTCGTAATAGTGATGGGTCGATTCGGTCATGACGGATGGTCTTGCGAGAGGCAAACGATGTGAAGGCTGTCGGCGGGACGCGTTGGCCGGTGGCGACGCAAGCGTCCGGTGCGACGTGCGTACCAGTATCACATGGCGCGGTTTTCGGCGCAGTGAAGCGCATCGTGAGCGGCGCGGACGCGCCGCTGCATGTGCGTGCGCCAAATAAAAAACCCGCGAGCGCTGCATTTCTCGCGGGTTTTTTACGCCTTCGTTGAATCGAATCGCGTCGACGCAATCGATGGTGCCGGGGACCGGACTCGAACCGGCAAGCCAGTTAAGGCGGCGGATTTTCGTCACACTGCTTCTTTCAAAGCCGGCGTCGCGTACGCGAGCCGTTCGTGCGCTGGACTATGCCTTCACCGTCGCGCGCGGGCATGACCGCTGCCCATGCGCCTTAGGCGCCCCCCGTCTAGTCTCTACACCTTCCTCGCGGATGCCGCGAGGCTTGGCTCGGCGTTGCCTCGATGCGCACATCAGGGGTTTCGCCGAATTTGAAGGGTTCTGCACCGACCGTTTCCGGCCGGGCACTCAATCGTTTAAGTCCGCTATGTTTACCAATTTCATCACCCCGGCAAGAGGGCGGACGCGATTCTACCATTGCTTGGCGCATGCGTTCCCTTATTCCGCCGTGCCGCATCGCGACACCGGCCGTCATCGCATCGCTTCTTCCTCAGCGTTCGACGCCGATACGACACCGACTCCACACGGCCCGCCGATTTCGTCCCGCCCCGCGACCTGCCCCGATACAATCGACCGCGCGTCGTCCCACGGCCCCAACGGTCTGACGTTTGTATCGTGCTTCTCGCGAAACAAGCGTCGCGTGCGTCATCGCGAAGTCACAAACGTTTTCGATAATTCCCCGGCCGAAAACGTTTACATCGCATGACTTCATGACCTCGACCATCAAGGACGTCGCCGCCCTCGCGGGCTTCTCGATCGCCACCGTTTCGCGTGCGATCAACGCGCCGCATACCGTCAGCCCCGCCACGCTGCAGACGATCCGCACCGCCATCGACACGCTGCAGTTCCGCCCGAGCCCGCTCGGCCGGCAATTGCGCGGCGAGCGCACGCGGCTCGTCGGCGTCGTCGTGCCGACGCTGTCGAACCCGGTGTTCGCCGACTGCCTGCAAGGCATCGACGAACTCGCGACCGCGGCCGGTTTCAAGCTGATCCTGATGACGACCGAATACGACGCGGCGCGCGAGCGTCATGCGATCGAGACGCTGCGCGAGCAGCGCGTCGAAGGGCTGATCCTCACCGTCGCCGATGCGGACACGCACCCGCTGCTCGACATGCTCGACCGCGACGGCCCGCATTACGTGCTGATGCACAACGACACGCAGCGCCGCCCGTCGGTGTCGGTCGACAACCGCCGCGCCGCGTATGACGGCGTGCAACGGCTGACCGCGCACGGCCATCGCCGCGTGCTGATGCTGGCCGGTTCGCTCGCCGCGTCGGATCGCGCGCGCCAGCGTCATCTCGGTTATGCGCAGGCGCTCGAGGAAGTCGGCGTGGCGCCGCTGCCGCCCGTCGAAGTCGACTTCAACGCGCCCGAGCTGCCCGATGCGGTGCTCGTGCATCTCACCGCGCACGCCACGCGCCCGACCGCCCTCTTCTGCAGCAACGACCTGCTCGCGATGGTCGTGATGCGCGGCCTGCGCCGCGCGGGTTTCTCGATTCCGGACGACCTGTCGGTGCTCGGCTTCGACGGGATCGCGATCGGCGAGCTGCTTGCGCCGCCGCTCGCGAGCGTCGCGACGCCGAACCGCGACATCGGCCGCCACGCGTGGCAGCGTCTCGTCGAATGCATCGGCGGCGCGCCGATCGACCGCACGTCGACGATCCTGCCGCATGCGGTGCGCGACGGCGCGACGATTGCTCCGCCCGCCACCGACCTGCAACTGCGCAACGCCTGATCGCAACACGCACGCGCGACGCAACCGATCACCCCGTACCACACCACTCGCCCGGAGATTCACCGTGTCCTTTCGCCTGACCTCGCTGCTGCGCGCGCTTGCCGCGCCGCTCGCCTTCGCCGCGCTCGTCGCCGGCGCTCCCGCCGCCCATGCCGACGAAACGGCGATCTGCTACAACTGCCCGCCCGAATGGGCCGACTGGGCCGCGCAGATCGCCGCGATCAAGCAGAAGACCGGCATCCGCGTGCCGTCCGACAACAAGAACTCGGGCCAGGCGATCGCGCAGTTGATCGCCGAGCAGAAGAGCCCGGTGGCCGACGTCGTCTACCTCGGCGTGTCGTCGGCATTCCAGGCGAAGGACAAGGGCGTGATCGCGCCGTACAAACCCGCGCACTGGAACGACATCCCCGCGAACCTGAAGGACCCGCAAGGCTACTGGTTCGCGATCCACTCGGGCACGCTCGGCTTCTTCGTGAACAAGGACGCGCTCGACGGCAAGCCGGTGCCGCGTTCGTGGGCCGACCTGCTGAAGCCCGAATACAAGGGCATGGTCGGCTATCTCGATCCGTCGAGCGCGTTCGTCGGCTATGCGGGCGCGGTCGCCGTCAACCAGGCGCTCGGCGGCAGCCTCGACAACTTCAAGCCGGGCCTCGACTGGTTCCGCAAGCTCAAGGCCAACGCGCCGATCGTGCCGAAGCAAACGGCCTATGCACGCGTGCTGTCCGGCGAGATTCCGATCCTGCTCGACTACGACTTCGACGCGTATCGCGCGAAATACAAGGACAACGCGAACGTCGAGTTCGTGATTCCGAAGGAAGGCACGATCGCGGTGCCGTACGTGATGAGCCTCGTGAAGGGCGCGCCGCACGACGCGAACGGCAAGAAGGTGCTCGACTTCGTGCTGTCGGACGAAGGCCAGAAGCTGTGGGCCAATGCCTACCTGCGCCCGGTGCGTGCGCAGACGCTCGGCGCCGACATCGCCGCGAAGTTCCTGCCGGCGAGCGAATACGCGCGGGCGAAACCGGTCGACTTCGGCAAGATGGCGGCCGGCCAGCAGGCGTTCGGCCAGCAGTACCTGCAGATCATGCAGTAAGCCGCGGGACGCAACCGATGCTCGACCTGACTTTTCCGCTGCGCTGGCGCATTGCGCTCGTCGCGCCGGCGCTGGCGGTATTCGCCGCGTTCTGGCTGCTGCCGATGGCTTCGCTCGTGCAGGTATCCGCGGACGGCGCCTTCTTCTCGCACTACGCGGCGCTGCTCGGCAATGCGCGCTACATGAAGAGCCTCGGCGAGACGGTTGCGCTGTCCGCGGGCGTCACGCTCGCGACGCTCGCGCTGTCGACGATCTCCGGCCTGCTGCTCGCGCGCCGCGAATTCGCCGGCAAGCGCGTGCTGCTCGCGCTGCTCACGTTTCCGCTCGCGTTCCCGGGTGTCGTGGTCGGCTTCATGGTGATCATGCTCGCCGGGCGCCAGGGGCTGATCGGCATGCTGTCGGCGAAACTCACCGGCGACAAGTTCGTATTCGCGTATTCGGTGGCCGGCCTGTTCATCGGCTACCTGTACTTCTCGATTCCGCGCGTGATCGTCACCGTGATCGCGGCCGCGTCGAAGCTCGACGCGTCGCTCGAGGAAGCCGCGCGTTCGCTCGGCGCGTCGCCATGGCGCATCTTCGTCGACATCGTGCTGCCCGCGCTCGCGCCGGGCCTGGTCGCGGCCGGCGCGATCTGCTTCGCGACCGCGATGGGCGCGTTCGGCACCGCGTTCACGCTCGCCACCGACCTGAACGTGCTGCCGATGACGATCTATACCGAGTTCACGCTGAACGCGAACATCGCGACGGCGGCCGGCCTGTCGATCGTGCTCGGCATCGTCACCTGGGCCGTGCTCGCGCTCGCGCGTCGCTTCACCGGTCACACCGCCGCCGCCGCGGCCTGAGGATTTACGCATGCAATCGCTTTCCGGCTCTTCCACGCCGTCACCGGCACCCGCTCCAGCGCCGCTGCACGCGACACGCGCCGCCCGGCATGCGCCGCGGGTCGCCGGCGCGCGCGCGATCGCCGCGCTGCAATGGGGCGTCACGCTGCTGCTGTGCGCGTTCCTGATCGTGCCCGTCGTGACGTCGGTGCTCGCGGGGCTGACCGTCAACTATTTCCGCGGCCTGTCGAGCGGCCTCACGCTGCGCTGGCTTGAGCAGGTGTGGCAGCAGTATCACGGCTCGGTCGCGCTGTCGCTCTACGTCGCGTTCGCGACGCTCGCGATCGTGCTCGCGGTCGGCGTGCCGGCCGGCTATGCGCTCGCGCGCAGCAAGAGTCGCATCGCTCGGGCGATCGAGGAAGCGCTCGTGCTGCCGGTCGCGCTGCCGGGGCTGGCTTCGGCGCTCGCGCTGCTGGTCGTGTACGGCGGCTTCACCGCGTTCCGGATGAGCCTGTGGTTCATCGTCGTCGGCCACGTCGTGTTCACGCTGCCGTTCATGGTGCGCGCGGTCGCGGCCGTCGCGGCCGGCGCCGACCTGCGCACGCTCGAGGAAGGCGCGGCGAGCCTCGGCGCATCGTTCGTCACGCGCTTCGTCACGATCGTGCTGCCGAACCTGCGGCCGGGCATCGTCGCCGGTGCGCTCGCGGTGCTCACGCTGTCGATCGGCGAGTTCAACCTCACGTGGATGCTGCATACGCCCGACACCAAGACGCTGCCGGTCGGGCTCGCCGATACCTATGCATCGCTGCGCCTCGAAGTCGGCAGCGCGTACACGATCCTGTTCCTGCTGATGACGCTGCCGCTGCTCGTCGCGATGCAGTGGCTCGGCGTCGATCCGTCCGGTACGCGCGCGCTGAAGAAGCGCCCGCGCTGAAATTTTCGCAGACTTGACGTCCTCGTCCGCCTAAAGGCGGAGGATTCCCACACCTGGCGATGCACGTCCGCATCGGAAAATGTTCAGCGCAGCGTTGATATCACGATCATGCACGACACCACATCCACTGCAGGCCCACTCTCTTATTCGCAGTCCCGCGATACCTTTCGGCCGCGTCGTGCTGTCTTTCGACCCACACGACGAACAGGACTGGGTAGAACCGCTTTCGTCGACTTCCTCGAACGTGGCTCCGTGCGCGATCGCTTTGTAGCGGAGCTTGTTCCGGAAGGACGACCAGGATGCGTCGTAGACGCTCTTCGCCATCCTGGTTCTGGCGAGCTTCGCGGCCGACACGTTGCCGACCACGATGTAATCGAACCGCCGCACCAGATCGAGCGCGAGCTTATGCTGGAAATCGGCACGGGCATTCGCGACCTTGGCATGCAGCTTCGCGATATGCCGCTTGTGCTTTCGCGCCCGTTGCGCTTTCGCGAGCTTTTCCGCCGCGCGTCGGCCGAACCGGTCATTCGGCAGTTTTTCGCCGGTCGAAAGTGTGGCGAAGTCTTTCAGGCCGAGATCGATGCCAACACCGGAACGGATCGGACGAGCCTGAACATCCGGCATCTCGATCACGATATTCAGAAACCAGTTGCCGCGTGCATCTTGCGCAAAGTTGGTCCCGTCCTTGATCTTGCCTTCGGGAAGCGCTCGGCTGTTGAACACGCGAAACGTGTTGCCGGCGAAACGGAACGCGTCACCCTCGCGCTTCAGGTCGCGGCCCTTCAGCGGCACCCAGCCGAGCGATTTCCTGCCGCGATAGCGCAGGTAGGGCCGACGGCGCTGACTGCGAGACTTCACGTATTGCTCGCACGTCGCGTTGATCGTGCCGGAGTGGATGCCAAGTTCCTTACTGCTGCCGGTTGTCAGCACGTTCAGGTCGAAACCGGTCGGCCACTTCTTGTTCCACTTGAGCGCGTGCTTCTGCGTGTCGTTGCAGAAGTTCCAGACGTAGTTCACCGCGCGGCTCTGCTTGTTGAGCAGTCCGTTGAGCGACTTCACCCGGTAGCGGTAGACAAGGATCATGCCGGTGATCCTAACCCGTGGAAGAAGCTGCCTGTCAACAGCACGCCTTTCCTTCCCGCCATCAATGGCGGGGTTTCTCGGAGCAAATTCTGATGAAACTCGATTCCACTCCCATTACCCTGACCGGCTGCGCGAAGACGTTCCGCGGCACACGCGTGCTCGAACCGCTCGACCTGTCGATCGGCGCCGGCGAAACGCTCGTGCTGCTCGGGCCGTCCGGCTGCGGCAAGACGACCACGCTGCGCCTGATCGCGGGACTCGACACGCCGGACGCCGGCGGCACGATCGCGTTCGGCGACGACGACGTCACCGCACTGCCGATCGAACGCCGGCAAGTCGGCATGGTGTTCCAGAACTACGCGCTGTTTCCGAACCTGACGGTGCGCGGCAACGTCGGCTACGGGCTGAAGATCCGCAAGACCGAGCCGCGTACGCTGCGCGAGCGCGTCGACGAACTGCTCGCGATGATGCGGCTCGATGCCCATGCGGACAAGCCGGTCGATCAACTGTCGGGCGGCCAGCGGCAGCGCGTCGCGCTGGCGCGTGCGCTCGCGGTGCGCCCGCGCGTGCTGCTGCTCGACGAACCGCTGACCGCGCTCGACGCGAAGCTGCGCGACGTGCTGCGTCGCGACATGAACGCGCTGCTGCGCGAGCTCGGCGTGACGACCGTCTACGTGACGCACGACCAGGCCGAAGCGATGGAGCTCGGCGACCGGATCGTCGTGATGGGCGCGGGCCGCATCGAGCAGATCGGCACGCCGCGCGAGATTTACTACCAGCCCGCGAACCGCACGGTCGCGCAGTTCATCGGCACGCTGAACCGGCTCGCGGGCCAGTGGCGCAACGGCGCGCTCGAAACGACGGGCGGCGCGATCGCCACGCCGCATGCGGCCGACGAATGGTTCTTCCGCCCCGAGGATGCGCAGCTCGCCGATCCTGTGCATGCATCGCTGCGCGGTGCGGTCGGTGCGTGCGCGTTCCTCGGCGAACGCACGCGGCTCACGATCGAGCATGCGGCGCCCGACGCGCTCGTGATCGACGTGCCGGGCCGCGTCGCGCTTGCGCGCGGCACGGCGGTCGGCCTCACGATCGCGCCGGAAGGCTTGATCGCGCTCGGCGCGTAAGCCGTCGATCGGGCATCATCCACGCAGCACCCCACGCGGCGCCCGCCGCCGCGACAACAACCAGACGATTCCGAGGAACGACGATGCTGCTTGCTCAAATCAGCGATCTCCACATCAAGCGGCCGGGCCAGCTCGCGTACCGGCGCGTCGACACGGCGGCCGCGCTCGCGCGCTGTATCGAGAAACTGAACGCGCTCGTGCCGCGCCCCGACGCCGTGCTCGTCACCGGCGACCTGACCGACTTCGGCCACGACGAAGAGTACGGCAACCTGCGCGGGCTGCTCGACGCGCTCGAGATTCCGTATTACCTGATGATCGGCAATCACGACGACCGCGCCGGTTTGCGCCGCGCATTCGCCGATCGCGCCGAGTTGCAGGACGGCGAATTCGTGCAGTACGCGCTCGACGTCGGCGCGGTGCGCGTGCTCGCGCTCGATTCGCAGGTGCCGGGCGCGAGCCACGGCGACCTGTGCGACGCCCGGCTCGCGTGGCTCGCCGCGCAGCTCGACGCCGCGCGCGACCGGCCGGTGATCGTCGCGCTGCATCACCCGCCGTTTGTGTCCGGCATCGGGCACATGGACAAGCTGCGTCTCGCGCCCGCCGCCGCCGCGAAACTCGATGCGCTGCTGCGCGGCCATCCGAACGTCGAGCGCGTGCTGTGCGGTCACGTGCACCGCACGATGTTCACGCGCTTCGGCGGCACGCTCGCGTGCGCGGTGCCGTCGCCCGCGCATCAGGTCGCCTTCGACTTGCGGGTTGATGGGCCGTCCGCATTCCGGCTCGAACCGCCGGCGTTCGCGGTCCATCGTCATGCGCCCGATACGGGGATGACGTCGCATCACGTCTATGTGGACGAAGGCGCCGGACCGTATCCGTTCTACGAGCCGACGGGCGAGCTGGTCGACTGACGACGTGAAGCGCGTGCCGTGACGGGGGCCGGCCGGCCGGTTGTGCCCGTTATACCGGTTATGCGGCCGGCAGGATTCGCGTCGCTCCGGTATGATCGGCAGCCTCGACCGGCGCCCGGCCTGACTGCGCACCCGACGCGTGCGCCGCTGCCGCGCCGCCCCACTCCGTCGCCGCCGCCATGTCCACTGCCTCGACCGACCGTCCGACCGACGCCCCCTCGCCCCACTACTCGCGCGGCCTGCTGTTGCTGCTTGCGACGATCGCGGGCGTATCGGTCGCGAACATCTACTACAACCAGCCGCTGCTCGACAGCTTCCGCTCGTCCTTCCCCGACAGCGCGTCATGGATCGGCGTGGTGCCGACCGCGACGCAGCTCGGCTATGCGGCCGGCATGTTCCTGCTCGCGCCGCTCGGCGATCGCTTCGATCGCCGCGGGCTGATCCTGCTGCAGATCGCCGCGCTGTCGATCGCGCTGATCGCGGCGGCCGCCGCGCCGTCGCTCGTCGTACTCGCACTCGCGAGCCTCGCGATCGGCATCCTCGCGACCATCGCGCAGCAGGCCGTGCCGTTCGCCGCCGAAATCGCGCCGCCGGCCGAACGCGGCCACGCGGTCGGCACCGTGATGAGCGGCCTGCTGCTCGGCATCCTGCTCGCGCGTACCGCCGCCGGCTTCGTCGCCGAGTATTTCGGCTGGCGCGCGGTGTTCGCCGCGTCGGTCGCGGCGCTCGTCGCGCTCGCTATCGTGATCGTGCTGCGGCTGCCGCGCAGCTCGCCGACGTCGACGCTGTCATACGGCAAGCTGCTCGGCTCGATGTGGCATCTGGCCGTCGAGTTGCGCGGGCTGCGCGAGGCATCGCTGACGGGCGCCGCGCTGTTCGCGGCGTTCAGCGCGTTCTGGCCGGTGCTCACGCTGCTGCTCGCCGGCGCGCCGTTCCATCTCGGCCCGCAGGCCGCCGGCCTGTTCGGGATCGTCGGGGCCGCGGGCGCGCTCGCCGCGCCGTATGCAGGCCGCTTTGCGGACACCCGCGGCCCGCGCGCGATCATCTCGCTCGCGATCGCGCTGCTCGCGCTGTCGTTCGTGATCTTCGCGCTGTCGGGTTCGAGCCTCGTCGGGCTGGTGATCGGCGTGATCGTGCTCGACGTGGGCGTACAGGCCGCGCAGATCTCGAACCAGTCGCGCATCTATGCGCTGAAGCCCGACGCGCGCAGCCGCGTGAACACGGTGTACATGGTGTGCTATTTCATCGGCGGCGCGCTCGGCTCGTCGGCCGGCGTCGCCGCATGGCGCGCGTTCGGCTGGACCGGCATGTGCGCAGCCGGCCTGCTGTTTACCGCGCTCGCCGGCTGGTCCCACCATCGCGGCGGCAGGCGCGGCTGAGCACGACCGGGCCACCGCGGCGTCACGCGTCGGTGCGCGACGCGGCCGGCTCCGCGGCGACGGGCGGCGGCGCGAACGCCGGGGCCGGGTCGATCACCGCGGCGGGATCCATCACTGCCGCGGGCGTTGGCACCGCGAGCGGGACGGCGGAAGGCGCGAGGATCGGCGCCGCCTCCTGCGTGGCGACCGGCTCGGCGACAGGCGAACCGTCCGCCGTCACCGCCTGCTCGGCCGCCATGGCCGGCGAACCGGCAGCAGCGGCCGCCGCGGGCCGGCGCGCCGGGTCGAACACGAACGACAATCCGACGCTGCCGAGGATCGCGACGGTCGCGACGACGGTCGCCATCGTCACCGGTTCGCCCAGCAGCAGCGCACCGAGCGCGACCGCGACGATCGGGTTCACGTACATGCAGCTGCTCGCGATGATCGGGCTCGTGTGGCGGATCAGGTAGCCGTACGCAACGTACGCGGCCATCGTGCAGAACACCATCAGGTACACGAACGCGAACACCGGCCCGACGGCCAGTTGTTCGACGCGTTCGCCGAGCAGCCACGCGACGATCGTCGACATCAGGCCGCCGAGGCCGATCTGCAGCGACGTCGACAGGAACAGGTCCGACGGCAGCTTGAGCCGCGTCGCGAGATGCGCGCCGCCCGCCCAGAACAGCGCGCCGGCCAGCACGCAGATCGTGCCGAGCGCCGAGTTCGCGGCGGGCGCGCCGCCCGAATTCAGCACGACGATGCCGACCATCCCGAGCGCGACGGCCGCCCATTCGCCCTTCGTCACCGGCCGCCCGGCCACCGCCGCGATCACGGTCGCGAACAGCGGCACAGTGGCGACCATCACCGCGGCCGACCCGCTGCTGACCGTGCGCATGCCGAGCGCGATCGTGCCGGACGACAGCGCGACGAGCATCGTGCCGACGATCGCCGAGTTGCGGATTTCCACGAGCGTCGGCCACTCGGGCTTGCGCCGCAGCGCGAAGATGAACAGGCCGATCCCGCCGAGCAGGTTGCGCAACCCCGACAGCAGCAGCGGCGGGAACGACTGCAGCGCGAAATGCAGCCCGCTGTAGGTCGAACCCCAGACGAAATAGATGAAGACGAGCGCGAGCGCCACGCGGCCGCCGCGGCTTTGCGGCAGGCGGATCCGGAACGAAAAACGGGCGAGGAAATCGAGGAGGCGGTCGAGCGGCGTCATCGAGTCACCCGCTCGCACGTCACGCCGCGTGCTCCGCTGAAAGGCGCCGGCGATGCCGGCAAACGGTCCATGCGGGACCGGGAAGGCAGAGCGAACGTGCGGGACGACATGGCAGTGCGAACGGCGACGAAAGAGAACCGGCAAGCGGCGGCAAAAGGGCAAAAACGGGGCAAAAAAAACGTGCGCAACCGCGCGGCTGCACACGCTCGGCATTATGGCATCAAGGATTCGAAAGCATCGTCAGACCTGTCTGAAAGATATCGACTGATGTTTCGGCGCGACATTTTTCGCGCGAAGGACGGGTGAAATGCGGGGCCGGATACGCGAGGGCGGATAACCGGCGCGTGGGCGACCCGCCTCGTCGCCATTCGCAGCCGTTGATCCAGCATCGGCCGGACGACCAGTCAAGTGCGCCGGCGCTTCGCGGCGCGTCTATCGTGACGGACGGCATGCTCGCGCATTGCCGTGAGCAGCCTCTTTCCGATACTCACACCGCCATACAAGATTTTGTATAATTCAGATATTCTTCCGCCGAAGCCGGTCGTTTTCGTCGGCACCGCGCTGGCCGATCTCCGCGACTTTCCGCTGCCCGCGCGGCGCGAAGCCGGCCACCAGATCGACCAGGTGCAGCGTGGCCTCGCGCCCGACGACTGGAAACCGATGCGCACCATCGGCATCGGCGTACGGGAAATTCGCCTGCGCGATGCGAGCGGCGCCTTCCGGATCGTCTACGTCGCGACGTTCGCCGAAGCCGTCTACGTGCTGCACTGCTTCCGCAAGCAATCGTCGCGCACGAACAAGACCGATATCGACCTCGCCGCCCGCCGGTACCGGTCGTTGATGATGGAGTTGAAACAATGACCAATGAACGTTACGCGAACGTCTGGGACGCAATCGAAAGCGAGCCAGCGGAGGCCGCGAACATGAAGCTGCGCTCCGAACTGATGATCGCGCTCAAGCAGCGCATCGCGCGGCTCGAACTGAGTCAGGCCGAAGCCGCGAAGCAGCTGGGCGTCACGCAGCCGCGCGTGTCCGACCTGATGCGCGGCAAGATCAACCTGTTCGGGCTCGACGCGCTCGTGAACATGGCCGCGGCCGTCGGCCTGCGCGTCGATCTGCAGGTGCGCGAATCCGCATGACGCACGCGCATGCCCCGCGCATCGCTCACGATCCGCCGAACCAGTTGTAGCCCTGATCGACCCAGTAGCCACCCGGAAACGTATCGGTCACGAAGATTTCCATGATGTGCTTCGGGTTCTTGTAGCCGAGCTTGGTCGGCATCCGCAGCTTCATCGGGAAGCCGTATTCCGGCGGCAGACGATGGCCGTCGTACTCGAATGCGAGCAACGTCTGCGGATGCAGCGCGGTCGGCATGTCGATGCTCTCGTAGTAGTCGTCCGCACATTTGAAGCCGACGTATTTCGCGTGCGTATCGGCACCGGCGCGCGCCAGAAACGCGCCGAACGGCGTGCCGCCCCAGCGGCCGATCGCACTCCACCCTTCCACGCAGATGTGCCGCGTGATCTGTTCCGCGTGCGGCAGCGCATACAACTCGTCGAGCGTCCACACGCGCTTGCCGGTCACGCGGCCCGACAGCACCAGCCGGTACGTCGACGCGTCGACGTGCCGCACTTCGTCGATCCCGTAGTACGCGTTGAACGGAAACGGCCGCGTGATGTCGGCTTCGGTGTAGGTCGGCGCGAGCTGGTTCGGGTTGAACAGCCACGCCTGCACGCGATCGTTCATGCGCGACACTTTTTCGAGAAACGTGTTGACCGATGCATCATCCTGCAGCGTGCAGCCGGTCAGCATCGCAAGGCCGCCGAGCGTCAGCACGCGCCGGTTGAAGAGCCGTCGCGACGGCATCTCGAGTTCGCGGCGCACGTCAAGCTCGAGCGACTTCCGGTCGAGCGTCCAGCGCGGCTCGCCGCGGGATTTTTCGGATTCCGACATGATGATTTCCTTCGCCCGCGAAGCGGGTCAGCGGCCGCGCAGCATCGCGAGCAGCGAGCGCGGCACCAGCAACGCCATCGCGACGTGAACGACGACGAATGCGACGAGCAGCGCCATCGCCCAGAAGTGCACGATACGCGCGTTGTCGTAGCCGCCGAACAGCTCGCGCAGCAACGGGAATTGCACCGATTTCCAGATCGTGAGCCCGGACAGCACCAACAAGACGAGATCGACGATCGCGGTCAGGTACGCGGCACGCTGCACCGCGTTGTAGACGCTCAGGTCGTCGTGCGACAGCCGCCCGCCGAGCGCGGCGCGCACGTCGCGCCACACCGACGCGGGCGTCACGGGCAGCAGCTTGCGTGCGAAGCGCCCCGTCGCGATCGACATCGCGAGGTAGAACAGCCCGTTGCCGACCAGCAGCCACATCGCCGCGAAATGCCATTGCAGCGCGCCGCCGAGCCAGCCGCCGAGCGTGATGCCGTGCGCGAACGTGAACGACGGATAGATCGGCGACGCGTCGTAGATGCGCCAGCCGGACAGCGCCATCAGGATCGCCGCGAGCGCGTTGAGCCAGTGGCTCGCGCGCACCCACCGCGGATGGATCGTCGTCGGCGCGGGCGGCGGCACGCTCGCACGATCGGTGACAGGAACCGTTTGCATGATGATGACTCCCGGAATGAGGCGAGGGGACGCGATGCGCGCCGATGACCGGCCGCCCGCGCCCCGCACGCATTCGTCAGTTCGACGGGCTCATGGCGTCCTTCTTCATCGCGTCGCCCTTCTTCATCGCGTCGTGGCCCATCGCATCCTTCTTCATCGCATGCTTCTTCATGCCGTCCTTCTTCATGCCGTCCTTCGCCATCGCGTCGTGGCCCATCGCGTCCTTCGACATCGACATGCCGTCCTTCGACATCGCATCGTTCTGCGCATGGGCGCCCGTTGCGATCGTGGCAAGTGCGGCGACGCAGGCGGCAAGGAATACGTTTTTCATGACATCTCTCCGATACATGGGTTTGGGAGCCGAATAGACGGAGGACGCCGCCGGAAATGACAGCGATGTCGAAAATTTTTTCGAAACGGGAAACAACGGACGGAAATGCTGCACTGCCCGCTCCTTCTGTTCCGGGCGCCACGGCGGATAGACGGCCGCGCCTGCTGCGGCGCACCGCGTCGGCGTCGGCGTCGGCGTCGGCGTCCGCGCCCCGCCCGCTGCCCGCCGACATCGGCTTCGGACCCGGTTGAAACCGCCGCCAAGCCGGTGTATCGTGTGCCCTTGCTAACGCGGGGGTCCTGCAATGCGTTCGGTCAAACAACCGGCATTGCGGGTGAGAAATACCCTTTGAACCTGATCTGGATAATGCCAGCGCAGGGAAGCGTACGGATTTCGCCGCCATCCTTCTGACGAAATCCGCCGCCTCACCAAGCCTCGTCTCCTGCTTAGCTCGAGCCCCACATTCGTCAAGGGCTCCGGGCAAGCGCCGACGCGCCTGCCCGGCGCCCGCACAGGAGATTGCATGAACGCCAATCCGAAGTTTCTGTCTGCCGACGCGCACGTCGACGCCGCTGCCGTCGCGCCGCTGCCCAATTCGCGAAAGGTTTATGTCACCGGCTCGCAGCCCGATATCCGCGTGCCGATGCGCGAGATCACGCAGGCCGACACGCCGACCGGCTTCGGCGGCGAGAAGAATCCGCCGATCTACGTGTACGACACGTCGGGCCCGTACACCGATCCGGACGCGAAGATCGACATCCGCGCGGGCCTGCCCGCACTGCGCCAGCGCTGGATCGAAGCACGCGGCGACACCGAGGTGCTCCCCGGCCTGTCGAGCCAGTACGGCCTCGAGCGCGCGGCCGATCCGGCCACGGCGGACCTGCGTTTCCCGGGCCTGCACCGCAACCCGCGCCGCGCGCAGCCCGGCAAGAACGTCACGCAAATGCACTACGCGCGCCAGGGCATCATCACGCCGGAAATGGAATACATCGCGATCCGCGAGAACCAGCGCCGCGCCGAATACATCGAGAGCCTGAAGTCGAGCGGCCCGAACGGCGCGAAGCTCGCCGCGATGATGGGCCGCCAGCACCCGGGCCAGGCGTTCGGCGCCGCGGCCTTCGGCGCGAACGCGCTGGCCGAGATCACGCCGGAATTCGTGCGCGACGAAATCGCACGCGGCCGCGCGATCATCCCCGCCAACATCAACCACCCGGAATCCGAGCCGATGATCATCGGCCGCAACTTCCTCGTGAAGATCAACGCGAATATCGGCAACTCGGCCGTCACGTCGTCGATCGGCGAGGAAGTCGACAAGATGACGTGGGCGATCCGCTGGGGCGGCGACACGGTGATGGACCTGTCGACCGGCAAGCACATCCATGAAACGCGCGAGTGGATCATCCGCAACAGCCCGGTGCCGATCGGCACGGTGCCGATCTACCAGGCGCTCGAAAAGGTCAACGGCAAGGCCGAGGACCTGACCTGGGAAATCTTCCGCGACACGCTGATCGAACAGGCCGAACAAGGCGTCGACTACTTCACGATCCACGCGGGCGTGCGCCTGCAGTACGTGCCGCTCACCGCGAACCGGATGACGGGCATCGTGTCGCGCGGCGGCTCGATCATGGCGAAGTGGTGCCTCGCGCATCACAAGGAAAGTTTCCTGTACGAACACTTCGAAGAGATCTGCGAGATCATGAAGGCGTACGACGTGAGCTTCTCGCTCGGCGACGGCCTGCGTCCCGGCTCGATCTACGACGCGAACGACGAAGCGCAGCTCGGCGAACTGAAGACGCTCGGCGAGCTCACGCAGATCGCGTGGAAGCACGACGTGCAGGTGATGATCGAAGGCCCCGGCCACGTGCCGATGCAGTTGATCAAGGAGAACATGGATCTCCAGCTCGACTGGTGCAAGGAAGCGCCGTTCTACACGCTCGGGCCGCTGACCACCGACATCGCGCCGGGCTACGACCACATCACGTCGGGCATCGGCGCCGCGATGATCGGCTGGTTCGGCACCGCGATGCTGTGCTACGTGACGCCGAAGGAACACCTCGGGCTGCCGAACAAGGACGACGTGAAGGAAGGGATCATCACGTACAAGCTCGCCGCGCACGCGGCCGACCTCGCCAAGGGTCACCCGGGCGCGCAGGTGCGCGACAACGCGCTGTCGAAGGCGCGCTTCGAGTTCCGCTGGGAAGACCAGTTCAACATCGGTCTCGATCCGGACAAGGCGCGCGAATTCCACGACGAAACGCTGCCGAAGGATTCGGCGAAGGTCGCACACTTCTGCTCGATGTGCGGCCCGCATTTCTGCTCGATGAAGATCACGCAGGACGTGCGCGAATTCGCGGCGCAGCAGGGCGTGTCGGAAACCGAGGCGCTGAAGAAAGGGATGGAGGTCAAGGCGGTCGAGTTCGTGAAGACGGGCGCCGAGATCTATCACCGTCAGTAAGCGCGCGCAGCGGGCCGCACCGGCCCCTTTGGCGATGCCTGAAGCCCGCTTTCGAGCGGGCTTTTTTGCGCATGCCGTGTGCCTGCCGGCGGACCCGAAACAATTGATTACGAAACCGCGAGAGCCTTAACAAGTCCTTACAGCAGCAGCGCGGGGCGGCGCGTAGATTGGGGACATGCGCGGCCGCCAGCCGGTCGTGCGCCTTCCGTTCACTACCACAAGGACAACGATCATGAACTCGATTCGGCGTTTTGGGGTATGCGCGCTCCTCGTCGCGACGGTGGCCAGCCTGTCGGCCTGCGATTCGATGTCGCGACGCCAGCGTGATACGGCAATCGGTGCGGGTGTCGGCGGCGTCGCCGGCGCGGCGATCGGCGGCAACGCGCTGTCGACGCTGGGCGGCGCGGCGGCCGGCGGCATCATCGGTAACCAGGTCGGCAAGTAACGAGTCCGACATCGGCCGGTTGGGCGTCGTCGCCCAGCCGCAGGCCGGCCGGTCCAACGGCGTTTCCGCGGTGCGGAAGCGCCGTTTTCGTATGTCCTGCCGGAACCGGCGCGGCCGCTGCGCCCGGAAATGATCGGTTACCGTTTTTCATGCCGTGTCATCGGTACTCGGCCTAAGCTACAAGCATCTGCCGATAGCCGGCTCCGCCGGAGACACATCATGAACAGGACCTTCGTCGCCGCGGCGCTTGCCTGCACGACGCTTGCCGGCTGCTATTACCCGTACGGCTATTATCCGGGCGGCTATTACACGGCGGCGCCGGTGCCGGTACAGCCCGCGCCCGTGTATGTCGAACCGGCCCCCGCCTACTACTATCCGGCGCCTGCGTATGCGCCGGCATGGGGCGGTTATTGGGGCCCGGCGCTGTCGCTCAATTTCGGCTTCGGCGGACGCGGCGGCTGGCGTCATCACTGATCCGACCGGCCGCGCCGCACGCGGTCGGCCGGCCGCCGCCCGGCGGCAAACCGGCGAAATTCCCGTTTCTTGTCGTTTCATCCGATCATGAAACGACGGCGCGGTCGCGCGGTGTAAGATTCCTCGCATCCCGTCCCCGCCCTCGCCGATCGATGTCGCCCAAGAACGCTTTCCTGCTGACCGTGCTAGCCGCCCTGTGGGGCGCATCCTTCCTGTTCATCCGGGTCGGCGTCGTCGATTTCGGCGTCGCGCCGCTGATGGCGCTGCGTGTGGGCATCGGCGCGCTGTTTCTCGCAGGCTTCGCGCTGACGCGCTTCAAACCCGCCGATCTCGGCGCCCGGCTGCGCCGTCATGCGTGGCCGCTGTTCGTCGTCGGCGCACTGAATTCGGGCATCCCGTTCTGCCTGTTCGCGTTCGCCGAACTGACGCTGTCGGCCGGGTTGACGTCGGTGATCAACGCGACGACGCCGCTGTGGGGCGCGCTCGTCGCTTACCTGTGGCTGAAAGACAAGCTGTCGCTGCCACGCGCGCTCGGCCTCGTGATCGGGTTTGCCGGCGTGCTCACGCTCGTGTGGAACCAGGTCGCGAACGCGCATGGCGACACGGGCGCCAGCGCGACCGCGCTCGCCGCGGCGGCCGCACTCGGCGCGACGCTGCTGTACGGCATCGCGGCCAACTATACGAAACGCAAGCTCAGCGGCGTCGATCCGCTCGTCAACGCAGCCGGCAGCATGATCGGCTCGACCGTGCTGCTGCTGCCGTTCGCGATCGCGACGTGGCCGGCCGCGCCGGTCGGCGTGCACGCATGGGGCGCGGTGCTCGCGCTCGGCGTCGCGTGCACCGGCATCGCGTATTTCATCTTCTTCTACCTGATCGCGCATGTGGGGCCCGCCCGCGCGATTACCGTCACGTTCGTGATTCCCGTGTTCGGGCTGCTGTGGGGCGCGCTGTTCCTCGGCGAACACGTGTCGGCCGTAATGATCGAAGGCTGCGTGATCGTGCTCGTCGGCACCGCGCTCGCCACCGGCGTGATCAAGCGGATTCCGGGCGTCCGACCGCGCGGCGGCGAGGCGACCTGACGATCGGCGCGCGGGGCGCGCACGGACCGCCGCCGGTCGCGCGGCGCTGCCGGTGGCGACGCGACGCGGGTTGGCCGATGCGCCACCGATCGCACCGCGGTGCGCGGGCATTCGTTTCATTCGTCTGACGGCGGCGGTTGGCCGCCGGAATTTCCCGTACCCGCCTGCGCATCGGGCGGCATCGACGCACGGTCATGCCGCCGCGCTGCCGGGATTGTCATCTCCGCCGTCACACGCTTCGTTTCGCGACGGTCATGCACCGGACGCATGCACGCGGCGCCAGTCGACGCACCGCTGCGCACGGGCGGAATCGCGGTGTACCGTTTGCGTCTGGAGTTACCCTGATACGCGCGCCGCGGCAATCCCGTTACACTCGGAAAACTTATCCGCAGAAGGCGTTTCGATGCCCCACGTTCTTTCGCGTCCGCCTGCGCATGCGGCTGCATCGGCGTGGCGGGGCGTCGGCGCCCCGCCGCCCGCTTCCGGGCACCGTTGACATGAAGCCCGCTCGCGACCTGTCGCTCGACGCCCTGCTCGAACGCCTCACGCCGACACCCCACGGCTGGCTCGCCACCTATCGCACCACGACACTGCGCAGCGTGTTCCAGCCCGTGCTGTCGATCACGCACAAGCGCGTCGTCGGCTACGAGGCGCTGCTGCGCGTCGTCGACGCGAACGGTGCGCTGGTGTCGCCCACCGCCCTGTTCGACAAGACGCGCGGCGACGCCGACGCGCTGCTGCTCGACCGGCTCGCGCGCTGCCTGCACACTGCCAACTTCGTCACGCAAGGCATCGGCGACGGCTGGCTGTTCCTGAACGTGACGCCGCGCGTGCTCGACACGGGCCTCGTGCAGCGCGAGTTCGTCGAGGCGCTGTGCCGGCATTTCGCACTGCCGCCGAACCGCATCGTGCTGGAAGTGATCGAACAGCCGGCGCGCGACGAAGCCGCGCTCGCCCGCACGATCGACATGATCCAGCATCGCGATTTCCTGATCGCGATCGACGATTTCGGCACCGGCTTCTCGAACTTCGACCGCGTGTGGCGGGCGCGGCCCGACATCGTGAAGCTCGACCGCTCGCTCGTCGAGCGTTCGACCGGCTCGGCCGACGATCGCCGCATCATGCATCACCTCGTGTCGATGCTGCACCAGGCCGGTGCGATGGTGCTGGCCGAAGGCGTCGAAAGCGACGACGCACTGCAGGCGCTGATGGAAGCCGACATCGATTTCGTGCAGGGTTTCCAGTTCGGCCAGCCCGACGCATCGATCGCGCACGCGAGCGCGGCGGCGCCCGCGATGCTCGACGCCGCATGGCGGCGCTTCATCGCCCGCCGGCACACGCCGGTGGCCGCCGAGCAGCCGGGCTTCGACGCGATCGAACGGCTCGTGCTCAGTGGCGCGGCCGCGTTTTCGGCGAGCGGCAACCTGCAGGACGCCGCGCAACGCGTGTTCGCGGTGCCGGCCGCGCGTCGCGTGTTCGTGACGGACGAGACCGGCGAACAGTTCCTGCCGTCGATCGGCGCACCGCCCGACGACAGCCAGGCAAGCGTCACCCGTCTCGCCCCGCTATTCCCGGAGACCCACAGCAACTGGTCGCGCCGCCCGTATTTCCAGCGCGCGATCGCCGCCCCCGGCCGCGTCGCGCTGATGGGCCCGCACTTCTCGCTGACGGAAGGCCGCGACTGCTATACGGCCGCCGTCGCGATCCGCGCGCAGAGCCGGCTCGTCGTGTTCTGCGTCGACTTCGTGCTCGACAGCGCCGGAACCGTGATGCGGTAGCCGGCGCGCACGGCGGACGTTCGCTCGCCTGCGACAAGCACCGACCCTTCGTTCGTCAGTCGACCACCTTCCCGCGCCCCGACTTCACCACGCTGCGGCGCGACTTGTGCTCGAGCCGCCGCTCCTTCGACGCGCGCGTCGGCCGCGTCGCGACCCGGGCGCGCGGCGTGTACGCGACGCTGCCGATCAGCGCATCGAGACGAGCGAGCGCGGCCTCGCGATTCTTCTCCTGCGTCCGATATTCCTGCGACTTGATCACGACGATGCCGTCGCGCGTGATGCGCTGGTCGGACAGCGCGAGCAGCCGCTCCTTGAGAACCGGCGGCAGCGACGACGCGCGGATGTCGAAGCGCAGATGAATCGCGCTCGACACCTTGTTGACGTTCTGCCCGCCCGCGCCCTGCGCGCGCACGGCCGTCCATTCGACGTCGGCCGGATCGAGCGTGTAACGGATCATCATCGCGAAGCCTCCATGCGGCGCCGCGCGAGCGCCTCGTCGACGCGGGCAGCGAGCCCCGAATCGCGCTGCGTGCGCGTCGCGACCGCCTGCGCCAGCACGCGCCGCGGCCCGATCACCTGCACGCGCGTGCGCGCGCGCGTGACGGCCGTATAAACGAGCTCGCGCGTCAGCACCCGGCCGAACGACGCGGGCAGCACGAGCGCCGCTTCGTCGAATTCCGAGCCCTGCGACTTGTGCACCGTCAGCGCGAACGCCGTTTCGTGCGGCGGCAGCGCAGCCGGCGACACCGCGCGCGCGGAGCCGTCCGCGCGCCGGAACCACACGCGCAGCACGCCGTGCGCGTCGGGCAGCGCAATGCCGATGTCGCCGTTGAACAGCCCCAGCGCATAGTCGTTGCGCGTGACCATGATCGGCCGCCCGGTGAACCAGTGCGCGCCGACCGCGAGCGGCACGCGCGCTGCATGCCGCATGTGCGCGGCCACCAGCGCATTGACGTGTTCCGCGCCGCGCGAACCGCTGCGGGTCGCGCACAGGATCCGGAACCGGTTGAGCGCGTCGAACAGCGGCAGCGGATCGGGCGCCGGCGCGGCCAGCGCGTCGCGCAACGCGTCGAGGTAGGCGCCGAAGCGCCGTGCGAGCCGCTCGACCGTCGATGACGCCAGCGTGTCGCCCGCATCGTCGTGAAACGATGCGGCTGCCGAGTCGTCGGCGGGCAGCGCATCGAGCGCCGCCTGCACGTCGCCGCGGCGGATCGCGAGCGACAGCCGCCCGATCGGCGAATCGAGCCCGAAGCGGTAATTGCGTTCGAGCCACACGACGCAGTCCGCGAGCGGCGCCGACGCCGCTGCGGGCGTGCCGGCGGACGCGGCAGCGGCTTCGCCGGTCAATGGCGATGCGGCTGCCATCGCCACTGCCGATGCAAGTGCCGCGTCGTCCGCGTCGAACGGCGGTAGCTCGACGGCGTCGAGCCATGCGAGGTCGTTGGCCTCGATCCAGGCCGGCGCATTGCTGTCTGGTGCGCCGGCATCGGCCGGTGCCGACTCGGTGGGCTGTGGCGGCGCGATGTCGGCCGTCGACGACACTTCGTCATCCTGCGGTTCGTCGTCGAAGAGCGACGCCTGTCGCGCATCGACTTTCGACGACCGAGGCGCCGATCTGCGTGAAACGGGAGCAGACGCCGATGGCGACGCCGGAGCACGTGCGGAAGCAGGAACCGGATGCGCGGCCGAAATCGCCGCCGCCGGCGCAGCTTCGTCCGGCATCGGCAACGCCGCGACGAACGCCGCCTCGTCGATACCCAGCGCGTGCGCGATGCGCGTGCGCGCCGCGGCGGTGAACGCCGGCCGCGCGCTCAGCTCCGCGAACACGGCGCCGGCCTCGACCGCGGCCAGTTGATCCTTGTCGCCCAGCAACACGAGCCGCGCGCCCGGCGCGAGCGCGTCGAGCAGATGCGCGGCGAGCGCGACGTCGATCATCGACGCCTCATCGACGACGATCAGATCGTACGGCAGAGGATTGTCGCGATGATGCCGGAAACCGGCCGCCCCGCCGCCGCCCAGCAGCCGATGCAGCGTGTACGACGTGTCGGGCAGGCGCGCCGCGAGCTCGGGCGGCAGATCGCCGGCGCGCGCGTGCAGCGCCTCCTGCATCCGCTGCGCGGCCTTGCCGGTCGGTGCGGCCAGCGCGATGCGCAGCCCCGGATGGGCGTCGAGCAGACAGGCCAGCACGCCGACGACGGTCGTCGTCTTGCCCGTGCCCGGCCCGCCGCTGACGATCGTCACGCGGCCCGTCAGCGCGACGATCGCCGCCGCGCGCTGCCAGTCGACTTCGCCCGTAGCCGGCCCGAAGTAACGGGCGAGACTGTCGCGCAAGCGGTCGGGCGACAGGCCTTCGTCCGGCGCGGCGACACCGGCCTGCGCGACGAGCGCATCGGCGAGCCGCCGTTCGTAATCGAAATAGCGCGACAGGTACAGGTGATCGAGCCGATCGACGATCAGCGGCCGCTCGTCGCCGCGCGCGAGCGTGCCGAACGCGACCACGCCGCTCGCGGCGAGCGCGGCGCGCACTTCGTCGAGCGGTGCTTCGTAGCGCTGCGCGAGCGCGCCAAGCGCGACGCACACGTGGCCGCCGGCGGTCGCGCGGCTCGTCGCGAACGCGGCGCGCGCCGCCCAGCGCGCCGACGCGGACGGCGCACCGGCTCGCCGCGCGAGGTCGCCGATGCGGCGCGCAAAGCCCTCCGCGAGCGCGATGCCGAAATCGGCCGGCTCGGGCAGCCGCGCGACGAGGCCGCCGGTGAATTCGAGCATGTCGTCGGACGCGGTCATGCGCGGCCCCCTTCCATCATCCGGTCGAGTGCGTCGACGAGCGCGCGGGCGGGCCGCCGCGCATGCACGCCGGCCGGCTCGCCGCCGCTGCGCCAGCCGGGCCGCACGCCGCGCACGAACAGGTACAGGTAGCCCGCGATGTGCGTGTCGTAGTCGTAATCGGGCAGCCGGCCGCGCAGGTAACGATGCAGCGCGACCGTATAGAGCAGCGCCTGAAGGTGATACGCGTGATCGGCCATCGCGACGTCGAGCGCGCGCGGGCCATAGGCATCCGGCGTCGTGCCGAGGTGGTTCGACTTCCAGTCGACGATCCAGAAACGGCCGTCGTGTTCGACGATCATGTCGATGAAACCCTTGATGAAACCGGCGAGCGTACCCGCCTCCAGTGCAACGTCCGGATAGCCGTGCGCGACCAGCAGCCGGCGCAGCGCCAGCAGGTCGAGCGACGGCGTCGGGAACAGGAAGCCCATTTCGTCGAGCCGCTTCGCCGGATCGAGATCGACGAGCCGCATGCCCGGCACGAGCTCGGTGTGAACGACGTCGTCGACCAACTGCACCATCATCGCCGGCAGGCGCGTCGCAAGCGCCGGCCCGGCCTCCACCGGCCGGTCGTGCAGCGCGCCGAGCGCGGCCTTGTGCCACGTTTCGGGCGCCGTGAACCGGCTGAGCTCGAACAGGCGGTGCAGGCATTCGCCGGCCGCCGCGCCGCGCGGGAACGCGAGGATGTCGTCGTCCGGCGGGTCGGCCGCGACCATATCGGCCAGCATCGGTTCGCCGTCCGGCGTCACCGCGGCCAGCGCATCGTGATCGGGCCGCAGTTCGTCGTCGGGCACGGCCGCGACGCCCGCCTCCTCGCGCGCCATCGACGCGGTCAGCGAGCTGAAGCTCGCCATTCGCCACGCATCGCGCAGCACGCGCGTCGCATGACGCGCCGCGAGCGTCTGCGACGCGTCGTGCCCGGCCGCGAGACGCTCGCGGCGCGCAGGCACGGGCAACGGCGCGACGCTCACGGGGCCGCCCGCAAGCGCGCGCCACGCCCCATCGAGCGCGGCTTCGTCGGGCGGCTCGTCGAGCCACGCATCGAACGCAAGGCCGGCGCCCGCGACGAGCCAGTTGAGCACGCTACGCCGCGCTTCGCGCGTCGAGCGCGACGACAGGTAGGGCCCGGCCACGACATAGCAGCGATACACCGCACGCGTGAGCGCCACGTAGACGAGCCGCGCGCGCTCCGCGGCCTGCTCGCGCAACGCCTGCCGCGCCGCGTGCGCGGCCGCTTCGTCGTCGCATCCGTAATGCAGCACCGCATCGCCCGCGTCGTCGTGATACTCGCGCGCATCGGGCAGCGCGGACGACGGGGGCTCGCGCAGGCCGCCGTCGTTCAGGAACGGACAGAACACGACCGCGTATTCGAGCCCCTTCGACTTGTGCACCGTGACGATCTGCACGAGGTTGCGATCGGATTCGAGCCGCAGTTGCGCTTCCTCGCCGCCGCCGTCGAGCCGTTGCGCGGCGAGCCAGCGCAGCGTCGGCGCGATGCCCGGCTGCGCGGACGCACGCGCCTGCGTCAACTCGGCCAGATGGTTGATGTCGGTCACGCGGCGCTCGCCGTCCGCACCGGCCATCAGCCGCTCGGCGATCCGCAGCTCGCGCGTGAACGTGCGCCACATCACCGCGAAGCCGCGTTCGCGCCACAGCAGCCGATACCGCGAGAAGCGTTCGACCCAGCTCATCGCGTCGGCGCCGTCGGCCGCCGATGCACCGGGTGGCGCATCGCCGTCGCCTTGCTCCATGCGCCACAGCGCGCCGGCATCGAGCCCGAACCAGTCGGACGCGAGCGCCGCGCGCAGGCGCCGCAGGTCGCCCGGTGCATCGATCGCCGCCAGCACGCGTTCGAGCTGCTCGGCGTCGCCGGTCGAGAACACCGACGCCTGCGCCAGCTCGACGCTCCCGATGCCCCACGTCGCGAGCACGCGCTTCACGAGACTGCCCTGCCGGTGCGTCTGCACGAGCACCGCGATGTCGCCCGGCGACAGCGGCGTGTCGCCCAGCCGCACGCGCCCGTCCCGCGCGCCGCGCATCAGCCGCGCGATCTCGGCCGCGCAAGCCTGGGCAGCCTGCGCTTGCGCATCGCGCTTGTGCAGCGTGCCCTCGCCGCCCGGCAGCGCCCATACGCGGAAATCGCCGGCCGGACCCGGATCGGTTTCGTCGACGAACGGCGCACGCACGCGCGTGCCGGCGCGCACCGCGTAATAGTCGAGCCCGTCGAGCACGAACGCGCGCGGATTCGACATGAAGAAACGGTTGCATGCGTCGACGATCGCGGGCGTCGAGCGCTGGTTCACCGCGAGCGTGTAGCACGCGCTCGCCCGCGCGCGCGCGGCGAGATAGGTATGCAGATCGGCCGCGCGGAAACTGTAGATCGCCTGTTTCGGATCGCCGACGAGGAACAGCGGGCCGCCCGGCGCGAAGATCCGGTCGAAGATCGCGAACTGCAACGGATCGGTATCCTGAAACTCGTCGATCAACGCGGCCGGATAGCGTGCGCGCAGCGTCTCGGCGAGCCACGGATGCGCGTGCAGCGCGTGATACAGGTTCGCGAGCAGATCGTCGAACGACACGACGCGCCGCGTGCGCTTGCGCTCGGCCAGCTCGCCCGGCGCCATGTCGAGCCATTCGGCGATCAGCGCGAGCCAGCGCGCGCGCTGCGCGGCCTCGGCGGCGGCCACCGCCGCTTCGAGCGCGTCGGCCACGTCGAAGAACGCGTGGGCGGGTATCGCGCCGCCTTTTTTGGTCGCCTTGGTCAGCGCGGTTTGCGTGAGCTTCAACGCGGCTTTCGGCAGCGCGGCCGTCGCGTCGCCCTGCTCGAAATGCACGGCCCACGCGGCGAGCGCATCGGCGACCGCATCGGGCTTGTGCGAGCGCTGATTGAGCGCCGGCTGCGCGGCATGCAGCAACGCATCGATCGCGTCGCGCTCGGCCGCCCACATCCGCGCCGCCTCGGCGAAGCATTCGGCCGCCGCCGCTTCCGCCGATTCGTCCGGCTCGGTCACGCCGTCCCAGCGCAGCGCGGCGAGCGGCTTCTTCAGCCGGCGTGCGAGCTGCGCATCGAGCGCGGCCGGGCCGGCGCCCGATTCGACGAGCCAGGTCGCGAAGCCCGGCCAGCGCGCGGCCGCCGGTTCGACGCGCGTGCGCCAGAAATCCGCCGCGAGTTCGAAGCGCAGCGACGCATCGTCGGCCTCCATGTCGAACGCGAACGGCATCGCCGCCGCGAACGGCGCTTCCTGCAGCGCGCGCTGGCAAAACGCGTGGATCGTATGGATCGCGGCCTGGTCGAACGCGCGCAGCGCGCGGCGGATCCGCTTCACGGCCGTCTCGGCGTCGAGCGCGCCGCCTTCGCCGAGCGTGGTCTCCAGCAGGCGCGCGATGAACGGATCGCCGCCGTCGTCGCCCGTGTCGAGCGCATGCGCAAGCTGTGCGAGCCGGCTGCGAATCCGCTCGTGCAGCTCGGCCGTCGCCGCTTTCGTGAAGGTCACGACGAGGATTTCGTCCGCGCCGAGATCCTTTTCGAGCAGCAGGCGCACGTACAGCGCGCAGATGTTCCAGGTCTTGCCGGTGCCGGCCGACGCCTCGATCTGGTTGACGCCGTCGAGCGGGCACGCGAACACGTCGAGTTCGAGCGCCGGTTGCTGCGACACGGCACTCATGCGACCTCCTTCAGATGCTCGACGAGCGGTTCGAACACGAGCCGCGCGAGCGTGCCGAACGGCTCGTCGAGCGACGGATGCGCACCGCGCCACGCGATCGCGATGGCCGGATCGTCGGCTTCGCTCACGACCCGCTCGTTGATCCACACGCTCGCGGCCTTGGCCTCGCCGTCGGATACCCTCGCCCACGCACTGCGCGGGAAAAACCGCAGCGGCATGCGTCGACCCGCGCGAAACAGCGCGGCCAGCGGCGCGAGCCGGTCGAGCGGCGCCGCCACCGGCGTCAGCTCGAACGCGCCGCCGCTGCCGAACCACAGCGTGCGGCGCGGGCCGCCGGGCTCGATCGCGCAGTAGACGAGATGTGCGAGCCACGCGGACAGGTAGTCGCGCGCGCTCGGCCGCGCATAGCGATAGATGACCTGCCCGGCCGGTGTCAGCCGGTTCAGCGTGCCGTGCAATTCGAATGGTGCGCGCACCGCATCGGCCGCCAGCATCGCGTCGTCGGCGCCGAACAGCGCCTGCTCGGTGTCGGGCCACTTCGGCACGACGATGAGCGAGAACGGCCGTCGCTCGATGCCGTCGGCCAGCGCACGGCGCACGTTCGACGCAAGCTGCGTCATCGAACCGAGCGCCTGGTCGCGCCACACCGCGCCCGTCGCGCCGCCGGGCAACTCCGGGCTCGCGTCCGCAATGCGCAGCGCGTGATCGTGCACGCCGCCGTCGCCTGCTTCGATCAGCAGCGGCAGCACGCGCTCGGCCAGCGCGTCGCTGCCGGCAAAGTCGAGCGCGAACGGCTCGGTATCGAGCAGTTCGGCCTGCGCGTCGGCCAGCACGATGCCGAGCCGGCCGCGCAGCAACGCACGCGCCGGATGCCGCCAGAAACGTTCGAATTCGCCGAACGCGACGGGCTCGACCGGCTCGGCCGGCAGCGGCTGCGCGAAGAAAGCTTGCTCGCGCGGCCCGTCGCGCGACGCTTCGGCAGCCAGCAGCGACGCGAGCGTCGCCCGCTCGGCGTCGTACGAAACGAGGTCGCTGCCCGGCTGGAAATACGCGGCCGCGAACGGCTGCAGCGGATGCTCGACGATGAACGCGCGGCGCGCGGCGTCGACCGCGTCCGGTGCGGCGCCGGGCCCGGCCGTGACGTCCGCCAGATGATCGAGCAGTTCGTCGACGAGCGCCGCGGGCGGCAACGGCGCATTGTCGCGAATGCTGCGGCCCGTATAGGCGATCAGCAAGCGGTCGCGTGCGGCCAGCAGCAAATCGAGAAACAGATTGCGCTCGTCGTCGCGGCGCTGCCGGTCGCCCAGCTTCGGCAGCACGGCCATCAGGTCGAATTCGTCCGCGCGCGCGAGGCTCGGCAGCACGCCGTCGTCCATCCCGAGCAGGCAGACGACGCGATACGGCAGCCCGCGCAGGCTCGTCAGCGACGAGAACGTGACGCCGCCCCACGGCACGCCGCCGCGGGCCGGATCGTCGAGCGCCGCCGCGAGCCCCGCGCGGACGACGGCCGCCGGCAACGCCTCGTCGGGCGCGCCCTCCGTCATCGCGGCCAGCATCGCGTCGAGCGCGTCGCGCACACCGGCCAGCGCGTCGGCATACGCGGCGCCCGAATCGAAGAAGCGCGCGAGCGTGTCGCCAAACAGTTCGCTCCAGCCGCGCGGCGTGTGCGATTCCGCGAGCCGCCGCGCGAAGCCGTCGAGATCGTCGGTGAAGCGCGCGAGCCGGCCGAGCAGTTCGGCCTCGCTGCCGGTGGCCGCCTCGATCGGCAGCCATGCACCGATCGGCGCCGCGCCTTCGGGCATCGCATAGCCGAGAAAGAGCCGCGCGAGCGCATCGGAGAACGTATGGCGCGGCGCGGGCACGGCCGCGTCGTCGCTCGCGAGCGGCGACAGCCCGCGCCGCGCGCCGGCGGCCGCGAGCCAGGTCTGCACCGTTTCGAGCGCGGCCGCGTCGATGTCGTAGCGCGCGGCCACCGCATCCACGCGCAGCCATTCGACCAACTCCGGCGCGCCGACCTGCCGCTCCGGCAACGCGAGCCAGTCGAGCAGCACGCGCGCGACCGGGTTCGCCTGCGACGGCGGCAGGCCGGTGATCCGGTAAGGCACCCGCGCGCCGCCGGCGCCGGCCGTGCCGAACACCGCGTCGATCAGCGGCCCGGCCGCGGCGAGATCGGCCACCGCGACGAGCACGTCGGACGGCTGCAGGCTCGCATCGGCGTCGAACCACGCGAGCAGCCGGTCGTGCAGCACCTCGAGCTGGCGCGCGAGGCTGTGGCACACGTGCACCTCGATTCCGCGCTCGACCGGCGTGTCGCCGATTTCGGCTTCCGGCTGCAGCTCGAGGATCGCGTTCTGCACGCGCGCGAGCCAGGTGGATGCGGGATTTTCGACGAAACGCGACGCATCGCCCGACGCGGCGCTTTCGGTCAGCTCATGCAGCATGTGCAATTGCGCTTGCGTCTGCCTGCCCCATTCGGCGAGCAGCGGATGGCCGACTTCCTGGTAGTCGCGCCGCCCGGCCGCATCGAGCGCCTCGGCGTGCGCGGCGGTCACGATGTCGAACCAGAATTCGCGGCACGGGTTCAGCGCGTAGACACGCACGTCGATCCAGCGCGACAGTTCGCGCAGCAGCGCGACGTGCAGCGGCGGCATCGTCGGCAGCGCGAACACGCTGACCGATTCGGGCCAGTCGGCGCGTGCGACCGCCTCGGCATCGAGATGGCGCGCCTCGACGAGGAAACGGTGCGCCGGCGGCGTGCCGCTGTCGCTCAGCTCGGCCAGCAGCGCACGCCACAGCGCGGCCTGCCAGCGTTCGTCGTCGCGCGCGGCGTCGCTGATCCCGCGCGGCGCGGCGTCGCCCGCGAGCACCGATTCGCCGGCCTGCCACGCGGCCAGCCATTCGGGGCGATAGGTCAGGTAGTGATCGAGCACGGCCGCGACGCGATGGGCCAGTTCGTAGCGCATCGCGTCGTCGGAGGCAGACAGATACGCGGCCAGCCGCGGCGACGCGAGCCACGGCGCGTCGCCTGCCGGCTGCGCGAACAGCCGGTAGCAGCGCCACACGAGCCGGTCGGGCGCGAACGGCGAACGCGCGGGCACCGTCAGCACGCGGCCGATCTGCGCCCACAGCCATTGCGCGAGATAGGTGAACTCGACGTTCGCGCACACGCCATTGCGCGCGGCGATGTCGAGCTCGAGGCGGCGGCGCAGCGCCGCGCTCGGCACGATGACCTGTTGCGGCGCCCACGGGCCGTTGCGGGCCGGGAACGCGGCCAGATCCTCGAGCAGCGCGTCGGCCAGCGTTTCGTGACGGTTCGAATAGAAAAGATGGAGCATGAAGCGGGCGTCGGAACCTCGCACCGGCGGGGCCGGGCGAACAGGATCACCAAGGATAGCAAATGGGCCGCCGCCGCGAACCTCGGCCGGAAAGCCAGCTTTTACGAGACGCGAAATACGATAGACTCGTCGCCAGTCAATACGCCGCCCCGGGCGTCTTCGTCTGTCATTCAGCTCATCGATGCGCTATTCGGTCGAAATCAGAAAGTTTTTCTACAGCCAGTACTTTTTCGGCGGCCTGCGGATCGCGGTCGGCGTGTCGCTGCCGGCCGTGTTGTGCCTGATCGTGTTTCACAACCGGGAGCTCGGCTTCACGATCTCGACGGGCGCGCTCGGCGCGTGCGTCGTCGACATGCCGGGCCCGCTCAAGTACAAGCACAACGAAATGCTCGCGTGCAGCGTGATCGGCTTCCTCGCCGCGCTCGCCACCGGCCTCGCGACCCCGAACATCTTCGCGCTGTGGCTCACGATCGTGCCGCTCACGTTCGTGCTGTCGCTGATCGTCGTCTACGGCAACCGCTGGCCGCAGATCAGCTTCGCGACGCTGTTCATGATGGTGATGACGCTCGAGGAGAAATTCACGCCGCTGCAGGCGTTCGTCAACGCCGGCTGGATTCTCGCGGGCGGCCTCTGGTACACGTACTGGGCCACGCTCGTGTCGCAATGGCAGGCGCGTCGGATCGAGCAGCAGGCGCTGGCCGAAAGCCTGTTCGCCTGTGCCGACTACCTGCTCGCGCGCGCGCAGTTCTACGATCTCGACGCCGATCTCGACGAGTGCTACCGCAATCTCGTCGCGAAGCAGATCACCGCGGTCGAAACGCAGGAAACCGCGCGCGACATCGTGCTGCGCAACCTGCCGAAACTGCGGCGCGGCAAGCTCGATCCCGGCCGCACGACGATGTACAACCTGTTCATCAACAGCGTCGACCTGCACGAGCTGTTCGTCGGCGCGCACACCGATTATCCGCTCGTGCGCAACACGTTCGGCGGAACGGACCTGATCATTTTCTATCGCGACCTGATCCGCAAGGCCGCCGCCGATCTCGAGGAGGTCGGCCTCGCGGTGCTCGAAAACCGCGCGCCGCATTCGCACATCAGCGTGAAGGCCGAGCTGCGCGCGATCGAGTACGAGATCGAGCTGATGCGCAAGAAGAACTTCGCGGCCACCAACCCGGAAGCGTATGCGGCCGTGCTCGCGACGTTCCGGCGCATCTGGAGCGCGACGCGCCTGATCGACCGGATGCGCCGCAACCTGTCGGGCCGTGCCGATCCGCAGCAAACCGAACTGAAGATCGACAAGGCGCTCACGCGCTTCCTGCAGCGCCGCCGCATGTCGCCGCTGCTGATCTTCTCGAACCTGAACATGCGCTCGCCGAGCTTTCGCCATGCGCTGCGCGTGACGATCGCCGTCGCGGTCGGCTTCTGGATCGGCCGGCTGCTGCCGCTCACGAACGCGTACTGGATCGTGATGACCACCATCATCATCCTGAAGCCCGGCTACTCGCTGACCAAGCAGCGCAACGCGGCGCGTATCGTCGGCACGCTGATCGGCTGCGCGGCGAGCGTCGCGCTGATCTACACGGTCAAGGATACGCACCTGCTGATCGCGATCATGTTCGGGTCGATGGTGATGAGCTACAGCCTGCTGCTGTTCAACTATGCGGCGAGCGTCGTGTTCACGTCGTCATACGTGCTGCTGATGTTCCACCTGCTCGCGCCGGGCAGCATGCGGATCATCGGCGAGCGCGCGATCGACACGGTGGTCGGCTGCATGATCGCGATCGCGGCGAGCCGGCTGTTCCCGTACTGGGAATACCGGTTGATGGGCAAGCTCGTCACCGACATGCTGACGTCCACCCGCAAGTATTTCGAGGCCGTATGGCGCGCCGGGCGCGGCATGTCGCCGCCGCCGGTGCCGACCGCCGACGGCGCTGCCGTCGTCGCGGGCGTCGCGGCCGCGATCGAGTCGCCGACGGCCAGCCTCGAGGACGACTACCGCTACCGCCTCGCCCGCAAGGACGTGCACATCGCGTTCGCGAACCTCGGGCAGGCGTTCCAGCGGATGATGATCGAGCCGAAGGCGCACCAGCGCTTCGTGCCCGAACTGAACGACCTGCTCGTGCAGACGCACGTGCTCGGCGCGCAGATCACGGCCGCCGCGCCGCTGATCCGCAGCGCATGCGCGGCCGATGGCGGCCTCGTTCACGACGACGCGCTGCAGCGCGGCCTCGCCGCCGTGCTCGACAATCTCGAGAAGGCCGAGGCCGGCGAGCCGCCGCCCGCCGACCAGCTCGAAGCGTCGAAGCAGATCACGCGCGATCTCGATACGATGGTCGTGTCCGCGGAAAAATCCGATGCGGTCGGCGCCGAGCTCACGCACGACCTGAAGGTGCTCGCGCACCAGTGCAAGCAGATGCTCGCGTCGTCGCTGCTGATCCGCAAGGATGCGAGCGTGATCCGCCTGCCTGCCTGACCTCCGTATGTCCACGCCGGCAGGCCGGCCCGCGCACGCCGCGGCTCGGCCACCGGCGCGCTTCGATTCAACCCTCTCCCGAAGCATGCTCCACCGCGCATTCAGCGCGCGACCGCCCCACGCCCCGTTCTGCTCGCCGCGCCAGTCAGGGAATACCCGATTCCGGTCACCGGCTCCGGCTTGTTATCATTCGTTCACATTCAAGTTGTATAGACAACTTGACGCATTCGAACCGGCCCCGCTCGCCAGGTTCGTCGCATAACGATATCGGAGACTCCTTGACGCCCTCTCCCGCCTAAAGGCGGAAGATTCCCACACCTGGCGATGCACGTCCGCATCGGAGAATGTTCAACGCAGCGTTGGTATCTCGATCATGTTCGACACCACAGTCACTACAGGCCCACTCTCTTATTCGCAGTCCCGCGATACCTTTCGGCCGCGTCGTGCTGTCTTTCGACCCGCACGACGAACAGGACTGGGTCGAACCGCTTTCGTCGACTTCCTCGAACGTGGCCCCGTGCGCGATCGCTTTGTAGCGGAGCTTGTTTCGGAAAGACGACCAGGATGCGTCGTAGACGCTCTTCGCCATCCTGGTCCTGGCGAGTTTGGTTGCCGACACGTTGCCGACCGCGATGTAATCGAAACGCCACACCAGCTCGAGCGCGAGCTTGTGCTGGAAATCGGCTCGGGCATTCGCGATCTTGGCGTGCAGCTTCGCGATATGTCGCTTGTGCTTTCGCGCCCGTTGCGCTTTCGCCAGCTTTTCCGCCGCTCGTCGACCGAACTGGTCATTGGGCAGTTTCTCGCCGGTCGAAAGTGTGGCGAAGTCTTTCAGGCCGAGATCAATGCCCACACCGGAACGGACCGGGCGAGCCTGAACATCCGGCATCTCGATCACGATGTTGAGAAACCAATTGCCGCGCGCATCCTGCGCAAAGTTGGTTCCATCCTTAATCTTGCCTTCGGGAAGCGGTCGACTGTTGAACACCCGAAAAGTATTTCCGGCAAAGCGAAACGCGCCGCCCTCGCGCTTCAGGTCACGCCCCTTCAGCGGCACCCAGCCCAGCGATTTCCTGCCGCGATAGCGCAGGTAGGGCCGACGGCGCTGGCTGCGCGACTTCGCGTATTGCTCGCACGTCGCGTTGACCGTACCGGAATGAATACCGAATTCCTTGCTGCTCCCCGTCGTCAGCACGTTCAAGTCGAATCCCGTCGGCCACTTCTTGCTCCACTTGAGCGCGTGCTTCTGCGTGTCGTTGCAGAAGTTCCAGACGTAGTTCACCGCGCGGCTCTGCTTGTTAAGCAGTCCGTTGAGCGATTTCACCCGGTAGCGGTAGACAAGGATCATGCCGGTGATCCTAACCCGTGGAAGAAGCTACCTGTCAACAGCACCCCTTTCCTTCCCGCCATCAATGGCGGAGTTTCGCGGAGCAAATTCTGATGAAAAACCTGCAGCGCCACCTGAGCGCGCGGCACATCCGCTTTCTCGCGCTGGGCTCGGCGATCGGCACGGGCCTGTTCTACGGTTCGGCGTCCGCGATCCAGCTCGCGGGCCCGGCCGTGATCCTCGCGTACATCCTGGGCGGCGCGGCCGTCTACATGGTGATGCGCGCGCTCGGCGAGATGGCCGTGCGCGAACCCGTCGCCGGCTCGTTCGGCCACTACGCGACCGAGAACCTCGGCCCGTTCGCGGGCTTTGTCACCGGCTGGACCTACACGCTCGAAATGGTGATCGTCGCGATCGCCGACATCACCGCATTCGGCATCTACATGGGTTTCTGGTTTCCGGACGTGCCGCAATGGATCTGGGTGCTCGGCGTCGTCGCGGTCATCTGCGGGCTGAACCTGTGCCACGTGAAGGTGTTCGGCGAGCTCGAATTCTGGCTGTCGATCATCAAGGTCGGCGCGATCGTCGCGATGATCGGCGGCGGCGTCGCGATCCTGCTGACCGGCATGCACTTCGGCCATTCGGCCGACGTGCCGACCTTTGCCAACCTGTGGAACCGTGGCGGCTTCTTCCCGAACGGCGTCGGCGGGCTGATCGCGTCGCTGTCGGTCGTGATCTTCGCGTACGGCGGGATCGAGGTGATCGGGATGAGCGCCGGCGAGGCGAAGGACCCGGAACGCGTGATTCCGCGCGCGATCAACGCGGTGCCCGCGCGGATCCTGCTGTTCTACGTACTGACGATGGTCGTGCTGATGTCGATCAGCCCGTGGACCGGCGTCGGCAGCGACGGCAGCCCGTTCGTGCAGATCTTCTCGGCGCTCGGCGTGAAGTCGGCCGCGACGATCCTGAATCTCGTCGTGATCAGCGCGGCGATCTCGGCGATCAACAGCGACATCTTCGGCGCGGGCCGGATGATGTTCGGGATGGCGCGGCAAGGCCAGGCGCCGCGCGTGCTGACGACGACGTCGCGCCACGGCGTGCCGTGGGTCACGGTGCTCGTGATGGCCGGCGCGCTGCTGGTCGGCGTGCTGCTCAACTACCTGATGCCGAAGGACGTCTTCCTGGTGGTCGCCGCGATCGCGACGTTCGCGACCGTGTGGGTCTGGCTGATGATCCTGCTGTCGCAGGTGGCGATGCGTCGCCGGCTGTCGAACGCCGAAGTCGCCGCGCTGAAGTTCAAGGTGCCGCTGTGGCCCGTCGCGCCGGCGCTGACGATCGCCTTCATGGGCTTCGTGATCGTGATGCTCGGCTGGTTCGACGATACGCGCGTCGCGCTCTACGTGGGCGCGGCGTGGCTCGCGCTGCTCGCGGCCGTGTTCTACGCACGGATCCGCCCGAAATTCGCCGCTGCGTCACGTTGACGCACGGCTGAGCTGCCGATGCGGCGCGCCGGTTCCGGCGCGTCTTCTGCCGTCCCGGTTCCGCGCGGCGCCCGTCGCGCCGGCAACCGCGGATCGACTCCGTTCACATGCCCCGCACGCGACCCGCCGGGCCGCGCACCGGCGCGTCAGTGCGACGCCGCGCTCGCGGCCTCGGCCGGATGGGCCTCGTCGTACGCGTGCTTCTGCGAAATCGCGTTGTACAGGATCGTCCCGATCACGAGCAGCACGGCCACGACGATCATGATGCTCACGTTGCGGACAGGGTTCTTCTTGCGCTGATCGTTCATGGTCGGTGCCGCTCCGTCAAATTCGTCGAAGCGGGCATTCTACGCGCTGGCGCCGCGCTGCGCCGCCCCGTTCGCCGGTCCCCGCCGCCGGCCGCTCTCCGGCTTTCCGCAAGCTTTCGTTTGTTAATCATTCCCATTTCGATTTAGAATCCAGCGTCTTTCATTTTGTAATGTTTCGGGTCGCGCGGGCGGCAGGCGCGCCGCGGAACGCTCCCTCGTCCACCTGCCGCACCGGAGTCTCCATGTCGAATCCGCGCACCCGCCTGCTGCCGCTCGCCGGCGCCCTCGCCCTGACCGCGGCCGCCTTCGCGCCGCTTGCCCACGCGGCCGAGGAAGTGAGCCTGTACACCACCCGCGAGCCGAAGCTGATCCAGCCGCTCATCGACGCGTTCACGAAGCAGAGCGGCGTCAAGGTCAACACGGTGTTCGTGAAGGACGGCCTGCTCGAGCGCGTGAAGGCGGAAGGCGCGCAGTCGCCGGCCGACGTGCTGATGACGGTCGACGTCGGCAACCTGCTCGACCTCGTCGACGGCGGCGTCACGCAACCGGTGCGCTCGAAGGCGCTCGACGACGCGATTCCCGCGAACCTGCGCGGCGCGAACGGCGACTGGTACGCGCTGTCGCTGCGCGACCGCGTGCTGTACGTCGAAAAGGACCTGAAGGTCGATGCGTTCCGCTACGAGGATCTCGCCGATCCGAAATGGAAGGGCAAGGTCTGCATCCGCTCGGGCCAGCATCCGTACAACACCGCGCTCGTCGCGGCGATGATCGCGCACGACGGCGAGGCCGCGACCGAGACATGGCTGCGCGGCGTGAAGGCCAACCTCGCGCGCAAGGCGACCGGCGGCGACCGCGACGTCGCGCGCGACATCCTCGGCGGCATCTGCGACGTCGGCCTCGCGAACGCTTACTACGTCGGCCATATGAAGAATGCGGAAGCCGGCAGCGATGCGCGCAAATGGGGCGACGCGATCAAGGTCGTGCGCCCGACGTTCGCGAACGCGAAAAGCGGCGGCACGCACGTGAACATCAGCGGCGCGACGGTGGCGAAGCACGCGCCGCACAAGGCCAATGCGGTGAAGCTGCTCGAATACCTGGTGTCGCCGGAGGCGCAGGCGCTGTATGCACAGGCGAACTACGAATATCCGGTGCGCGCGAACGTGAAGCTCGACCCGGTGATCGCGAGCTTCGGTACGCTGAAGGTCGACCCGCTGCCGCTCGCGGATATCGCGAAGCATCGCAAGCAGGCGAGCCAGCTCGTCGACAAGGTCGGCTTTGACAACTGACGCATCGCCTGCTGCCCGCGCCTGTCGCGAGCCGCGCGGTCCGCGACCGCGCGTGCGACCGCGCGCGGGCAGCCTGTGGCTGCTCGCGGCGCTGACGATCGCCGCGGCGGTCGCGGCGCCGCTCGCGGTGCTCGTGGCCGCCGCGTTCGACGCCGATCTCGCGCACTGGCGGCATCTCGCCGAATTCGTGCTGCCGCAGGCGCTCGTCAATACGCTGCTGCTGCTCGCCGGGGTCGGCACCATCGTGTCGATCGTCGGCACCGGCTGCGCATGGCTCGTCACCGCGTACGATTTTCCCGGCCGCCGGATCCTGACCTGGGCGCTGCTGCTGCCGCTCGCGGTCCCCACCTACATCGTCGCGTTCGCGTATCTCGACCTGCTGCATCCGATCGGCCCGGTGCAAGGCGCGATCCGCTGGCTGCTCGGCTTCGACAGCCCGCGCCAGTTCCGCCTGCCCGACCTGCGCTCGCTGCCCGGCGCGATCTTCGTGCTCGGCTTCGTACTGTATCCGTACGTCTATCTGAGCACGCGCGCGATGTTCGTCACCCAATCCGCAAGCCTGCTCGAAGCCGCGCGCACGCTCGGCGCCGGCCGCGTCGCGACGTTCTGGCGCGTCGTCGTGCCGCTCGCCCGGCCGGCAATCGCGGTCGGCGTGAGCCTCGCGCTGCTCGAAACGCTGAACGATATCGGCGCGTCGGAGTTCCTCGGCGTGCAGACGCTGACCGTGTCCGTCTATACGACGTGGATCACGCGCTCCGATCTCGCCGGCGCCGCGCAGATCGCACTCGCGATGCTCGCGATCGTCGTCGGCATGATCGCGCTCGAACGTTACGGGCGCCGCCGCCAGCGCTACGCGCACGGCCGGCGCATGCGTCCGATCGCGCCGCGCCGCCTGACCGGCCCGGCCGCGCTGGGCGCCGCGGTGCTCGGCTGGCTGCCCGTCCTGCTCGGTTTCGGCGCGCCGGCCGCATACCTCGCGGTCGAAACGGCCAAGCGGCTGCACGTCGTCGGCGGCGTGTCCGCGCAACTGATGACGGGGCTCGCGAACACGCTGACGATCGCGACCGCCGCTACCGCCGCGACGCTCGCGTGCGGGCTCGTCGTCGCGTGGGCCGCGCGCACGCAACGCGACAGCGCCCGCGCGGGCCCTGCCCGCCTGTGCGCGCGGATCGCGAGCCTCGGCTACGCGGTGCCGGGCACCGTGCTCGCGATCGGCCTGCTGATGCCGTTCGCGGCGGCCGACCGGCTGTTCGGCGCGGCGCTCGGCCGCGACGGGCTGCTGCTGATGGGCTCGGCCACCGCGCTCGCGATCGCCTATACGGTGCGCTTTCTCGCGATCCCGGCCGGCGGCATCGAGGCCGGCCTCGCGCGCATTCCGCCGTCGCTCGAACAGGCCGCGCGCTCGCTCGGCGAGACGGCCGGCGGCACGCTGCGCCGCGTCCACCTGCCGCTGTTGCGGCCCGCGCTCACGACGAGCGCGCTGCTGGTGTTCGTCGACGCGATGAAGGAATTGCCGGCCACGCTGCTGCTGCGCCCGCTGAACTTCGACACGCTCGCGACCTGGCTGTATGCGGAAGCCGCGCGCGGCACCTATGAAGAAGGCGCGGTCGCCGCGCTCGCGATCGTGGTGGCCGGGCTCGTGCCCGTGATCCTGCTCGCCCGCACCCGCCACAAGATCGGAGCCTGACACCGTGAACCTGCTCGAACTCGACGACCTCTGCATCGCCTACGACACGCCGCACGGCCGCCGCACCGTGGTCGACGGCCTGAGCCTCGCGCTGCCGCGCGGCGAGATCGGCTGCCTGCTCGGCGCGTCCGGCTGCGGCAAGACCACCGTGCTGCGCGCGATCGCCGGCTTCGAGCCCGTGCGCATGGGGCGTATCGTGCTGGACGGCACGCCGGTCGCGGCGCCGTCGCTCGACGTGCCGCCCGAGCGACGGCGGATCGGCCTGATGTTCCAGGATTACGCGCTGTTCCCGCACCTGAGCGCGGCCGACAACGTCGCGTTCGGACTGCGGCGCATGCCGAAGGCCGAACGGCGCCTGCGCGTCGCGGAGTTGCTCGACCTCGTCGGCCTCGCCGATGCCGGCGACGCCTATCCGCACGAACTGTCGGGCGGCCAGCAGCAGCGCGTCGCGCTCGCGCGCGCACTCGCGCCGTCGCCGGAATTGCTGCTGCTCGACGAGCCGTTCTCGAACCTCGACGTCGATACGCGCGAGCGGCTCGCGTTCGAGCTGCGCGACATCCTGAAGCGTACGGGCCACACCGCGATCCTCGTCACGCACAACCAGGCGGAAGCGTTCGCGATCGCCGACCGGATCGGCGTGATGAAGGACGGCCAACTCGCGCAATGGGATACGCCGCACGCGCTGCATCATCATCCGGCCAGCCCGTTCGTCGCGGATTTCGTGCGCCGCGACGCGCTGGCCGACGAACGCGCACGCGCGCTGGCGCGCGGCCGCTGAAGCCGCGCCGCCGACGCGATGGCGCGGCGGCGTGCCCGTCAGGCCGGCTCGGCCAGATCGCGCACGGGCAGCGCGGTCGAATACTTGATCTGCTCCATCGCGAACGACGAACTGACGTCGAACAGCGGCACCGTGCGAATCAGTTGCTTGTACACGCGGTCGTAGTCGTCGATGCCGGCCACGACGACGCGCAGCAGGTAATCGGTCTCGCCGCTCATCCGGTAGACCTCGACTACTTCCGGCATGTCGCGCACCGCCTGCGTGAAGCGCTGCGCCCACTCCTCGGTATGCTGGTTCGTGCGGATCGCGACGAACACGGTCGTGCCGACCCCGAGCTTGCGCGGATCGCACAGCGCAACCTGCGCGCGAATCGCGCCGGTTTCCTTCAGCCGCTGCACGCGCTTCCAGCACGGCGTCTGCGACAGGTTCACGCGCTGTGCCAGCTCCGCGATCGGCAGCGTGGCATCCGCCTGCAGCAGCTCCAGCAGCTTGCGATCGATGGCGTCCATTTCTCCATTCCCTCGTCGATAGAAATTTATTCTATTCATCCTGCCCGACGGGGAACGATATGAAAACTGTCTTGGCGCGTCGACCGGTGTAAATACCGATCCGTCACGCAGTCGCCGCGCCAAAGAAACAGGCGACGCCACCCGACAGGGCGGAATCGCCTGAATTTGCCGGCGCGTCGCGGCTTGCGCGTCGCGCGCGCCCCGGCCGGCGCTCACACGCGGCCGGCCGTCATGCCGCTCAAATACTGCTCAATACGCGACCGTCGCGATCTCGCGCACGAAGCCGTCCTGCTCGAGCGCGTCGACGAACGCGACCGCGTAGTCTTCCGCCGAGATCTTGCTGTTGCCTTGCGCGTCCACGATCAGCTTGCCGACGCCCGTGCGGAACGTGCCCGTGCGCTCGCCCGGCGCGATCAGCGCGGCCGGCGCGAAGAAGGTCCAGTCGAGATCGGCGACCGTCTTCAGGAAGTCGAGCGCGTCGCGGTGCGCGAGCGCGACCGCCTTGTACGCTTCGGGGAAACCTTCGGTGTCGACGAGCTGCTTGCCCGGCGCGACTTCGAGCGAACCTGCACCGCCCACCACGACGAGCCGCTTCAAACCGGCCTGACGCGTGCCGGCGACCAGCGCCTTCGCAACCGCGACGACCTTCGCCGCGTCGTCCTGCTTCGGGCCGTACGCGCTTGCGACGACGTCATGGCCCGGCAGCGCGGCCGCGATGCTGGCCGCATCGAACAGGTCGGCCGCCTTCGCAGTGATGCCGTCGCCGGATGCGCCCGGATGGCGCGACAGCGCCGTGACACGGTGGCCACGCCGCACGGCTTCCGCCGCGATGCGCGAGCCGATCATGCCGGTGGCGCCGAACAGCGCGATATTCAACGAACGTTGCGTCATATCGATTCTCCAGAGTTGAAAATATGTAACACAATTAATTACATATAAGACCGAAAAAAAACGGGGCGAAGCCCCCGTTGCGCCGATCGCCGCGCGTACGCGCCGTCCGGCTTCCTGCCCTGCCTGCCGACGGTCAATCGCCGTCGGCACCCGCCATCGATTACCCGCCGGCGCGCGCCGCCCGTTGCGTGCGCTGCTCCCGATCCAGCATGTCGGCCGTCACGTCGACGAGCGTGCGTATGGCGAGCGACGCCTCCATCGCGCGCTGCGCGTCGCCGATATAGCCCGTCAGCACGCCCTGGATGTGCCGCCCGACGAGACACGCCGGATTCGGCGCCTCGCGGTGCAGCGCGAACAGCTGCGCATCGTCGACCGCGCGATACACGTCGAGCAGCGTGATCTCGCTCGGCTCGCGCGCCAGCAGCGCACCGCCGCCCGCGCCGAGCTGCGACGTCGTCAGCCCTGCGGCCGCCAGCATCGACAACAACCGGCGAATCAGCGCCGGATTCGTATTCACGCTGCCCGCGATGATGTCGGACGACAACGGCACGCCTTCCTGCATCGACAGCAAGGCGAGCACGTGGACGGCAAACGCGAACCGGCTGCTGGTATTCATTCGTGACTCACTCGGCGACGCCGGCCCGACCCGCAACCGGCGACATATGTAACCATCATAATTACAATTCGCGGATCATGCAAGCCCGCGTCATTCGCCGCTCGCGGGTTTCGTCCCCGAGGCGCCCTGCTGGCTCCACTGCTGGAGTTTCTTGCCGGCTTCGGCGATCTTCGCGCCCGCTTCGGAAGCCGCATGCGCGACGACCGCGGACGCCGCCGCGTCGATCTGCGCCTGCGCGGCCGACGCGAGGCCGCTGGCGGACAACGGCGGCACGGCCGACGCCGCGGACGCGAGGCCGGCCTTCGCCGCGTTGATCTGTTGATTGACGGTGCTTGCCACCTGGTCGAGCGCCTTGGCCGCATGGTTCGCGGCGTCGGCCGCCGCGCTGGCGGCCGTATCGGGTTGGGCGGCCGGCGTGCCGGACTTCTCGCAGCCCGCGAGCAACAGCAGCGCACCGGCGGCCACGGCCGCCAGCACGAACCCGGGCGCGCGACGCGCCCGCGATGTCTTCATGTTCATCAGCAATCTCCGGCCGCGCATGGCGCGACCTCGTGGTTGGACCGGGGTTGATGATACCGCCTGTGGAACAGGCCCAATGACGACCCACCATTAAAAATGCCTTTCAATTTCGGACTCGTCTGATTCAATCGCACGCGCCACGCCTCTAAAGTGGGCACGCTTCGATCCGCTTCGTACGTGCCCCTTTCCCTCGTCATGGCTTTCCTCGTTGATTGGCTCATCGCCCTGGCCGCGCTGCTCGCGGCCACCCTGTTCCTGTGTCTGCGCGCGCCGTCGGCGCGCCGCCTCGCCGCATCCGGGCGGCCGCGCCGCATCGCCTGTGCGCGCCTGCTCGCGCAGGCCGTGATCGGCTTCTGGACGGCCGCGCTGATCGTCGCGCAAGGCATCCTCGGCGCCGATGGCGACGGGCAGTCCCTCGCCAGCTTCGCCGCGCTCGCGTTCGCCGCGCTCGGGCTGGCGACCGTCGCCGCCTACTGGTCCGCGTGCGCGCTGCGGCTGCGCCGGCCGCCCACGCTGTTCGAGCGCCACTGACGCGCCAGATCGGTGCGCGCCTCGCGCCGGCGCGCACCGCTTCATTCGTCATACGCACCAGTTCGGCACGCATCGCACCACGCACGTGCACCCGACGCGCTGCGCGGCCGGCGGCGGTCACGCCCCGATCCCGTGCACGATTCACCGGAATGCCGCATCGCGCGGGTCTCCCGGCACCAATTCCACGCAGCCGTTCACCACGTTGGCTCGATACTTGCGTTCCTCGCCCGTTTTTTGCGCAAGGAAGCCACGGCATGGATGGTCTGAAATCCGGCGTCGACACACTGTTCCTGTTGATCGGTGCCGTCATGGTGCTCGCAATGCACGCGGGCTTCGCATTTCTCGAACTCGGCACGGTTCGCAAGAAGAACCAGGTCAACGCGCTCGTGAAGATCCTGGTCGACTTCTCGGTGTCGACGCTCGCGTATTTCCTGATCGGCTACACGATCGCGTACGGCGTCGAATTCTTCGACGACATCGGCACGCTGTCGCAGCACAACGGCTACGCGCTCGTGCGGTTCTTCTTCCTGCTGACGTTCGCGGCGGCGATCCCGGCGATCGTGTCCGGCGGCATCGCCGAGCGCGCGAAGTTCAATCCGCAGCTCGTCGCGACGCTGATCATCGTCGGTTTCATCTATCCGTTCTTCGAAGGCGTCGCGTGGAACGAGCGCTACGGCGTGCAAGCGTGGCTCACGCACGCGTTCGGCGCGCCGTTCCACGACTTCGCGGGCTCGGTCGTCGTGCATGCGTTCGGCGGCTGGGTCGCGCTGCCGGCCGTGCTGCTGCTCGGCGCGCGCCACGGCCGCTATGCGAAGGACGGCCGGATCGCCGCGCATCCGCCGTCGAACATCCCGTTCCTCGCGCTCGGCGCGTGGGTGCTCGCGGTCGGGTGGTTCGGTTTCAACGTGATGAGCGCGCAGACGCTCGACAAGATCAGCGGCCTCGTCGCGGTGAACTCGCTGATGGCGATGGTCGGCGGCACGCTCGCGGCATGGATGGCCGGCCGCAACGACCCGGGCTTCACGTACAACGGGCCGCTCGCGGGCCTCGTCGCGGTCTGCGCGGGCTCCGACGTGATGCACCCGATCGGCGCGCTCGTCACCGGCGCCGCGGCCGGGGCGCTGTTCGTCGCGATGTTCACCTGCGTACAGAACCGCTGGCGCATCGACGACGTGCTCGGCGTCTGGCCGCTGCACGGGATGTGCGGCGCGCTCGGCGGCCTCGCGGCCGGCGTGTTCGGGCTGCCGGCGCTCGGCGGTCTCGGCGGCGTGTCGTTCCTGTCGCAGCTCGTCGGCACGCTTGGCGGCATCGCGATCGCGACCGCGGGCGGCACGCTCGTCTACGGCGTGCTGAAGGCGACCGTCGGCCTGCGTCTCGATCGCGAAGCCGAATTCGACGGCGCGGACCTGTCGATCCACCGCATCTCGGCCACGCCCGAGCGCGACTGAGCGCAAACGCTTGCGACCGGCGTCCGTCAGCTCACCGAACGGACGCCCGACGCATCATTACGTTTCCGATTCAAAAAACTTTCATCTAGCGTCCTTACACTTCGGTCCAGTTTTCAATCCGCCTTCACGAAGCTTGCCGCTCGCCTGCTTCGCGAAGGCCATGCTTCCAACAACCGAAACTGGACTCCACATGCCCGCGTTGCCCAATGCTTCCCGTCGTCAGGCCCTGAAGATCCTCGCCGGCGCGCCGATGCTTCCCCTTTCCGGCCTCGCGCTGCCGGCCCTGCTGACGGGTTGCGGCGGCGACGACGATCCCGCGTCGACGCCGGTCGCCGCCGCCTATACGTCGGCGGCATTCTCGGCGATGGCCGCGCCGACGCTCGACAACGCGGCCGCGATGGCCACGACGACGGTTGGCTCGACGCTGGCGGTGTCGTTCTCGGACGGCTCGTCGCGCAACTTCAAGCTCGCGTACAAGCCGTTCTTCGTGACCGGCGACATGGTGCCGGACGGCAACGGCGGCACGACGCTCGCGGGCGGCTACTACGACATCAACAACCAGCCGATCATCGATCGCTCGGTCGCCGGCAAGGAACGCCAGTTCTATTCCGACTGCCCGGACGGCAGCTCGCTGCTGACGCTGAAGAACGCCACCGTGCCCGGCGTGAAGGGCAACGCGGTGTTCGCGGTCGTGCAGTTCGAATACACGACGCGCGACCAGGCGAGCGCATCGCAGTACGGCCAGCTGCCGTCGCCGATCGCGGTGATCACGCTCGACCAGGACCCGGCCACCGGCGCGCTGAAGGTCGTGAAGTACCACAACGTCGACACGTCGAAGGCGCACGGCCTGTGGATCACCTGCGGCGCGAGCCTGTCGCCGTGGGGCACGCACCTGTCGAGCGAGGAATACGAGCCGGACGCGACGAAGGCCGCGACCGACGCGCAGTTCAAGGCATTCAGCAAGAACACGTTCGGCGACGAGACGAAGGCGAACCCCTACCACTACGGCCACCTGCCCGAGATCACCGTGAATCCGGACGGCACCGGCACCGTGAAGAAGCACTACTGCCTCGGCCGCATCTCGCACGAGCTGATCCAGGTGATGCCGGACCAGCGCACCGTGATGATGGGCGACGACGCGACCAACGGCGGCCTGTTCATGTTCGTCGCGGACAAGGCGGCCGACCTGTCGGCCGGCACGCTGTACGTCGCGAAGTGGACGCAGACGTCGTCCGCCGGCGCGGGCACCGCGACGCTCACGTGGATCAGGATCGGCCACGCGACCAGCAGCGAGATCGAAGCGCTCGCGAACACGCTGAAGGCGTCGGACATCATGGACCTCGCGACCGTCGACCCGAACGATGCGAGCTACACGAAGATCCATTTCGGCGGCAAGTTCAACTGGATGCGCGTGAAGCCGGGGATGGAAAAGGCGGCCGCGTTCCTCGAGACGCACCGCTACGCGGCGCTCATCGGCGGCAGCATGGCGTTCACGAAGCTCGAAGGCACGACCGTGAACGCGAAGGACAAGATCGTCTACACGGCGATGTCGCGGATCGAGACGTCGATGGTCAAGGGCAACGCGGTGTCGCGCGACGTCGCGGTCGACAAGAAGATCGCCGCGGGCGCCGTCTACGCACTCAACCTGAAGGCCGGCCAGCGCGACACGACGGGCGCCGCGATCGACAGCGAATGGGTGCCGGTCGACATGGGCGCGCCGGCCGCGCTGGTCGGCGAGGATCTCGCCGCGGCCGACGCGCTCGGCAACCTCGCGAACCCGGACAAGATCGCGAATCCGGACAATCTGAAGTTCTCCGAAAAGCTGCGCACGCTGTTCATCGGCGAAGACTCGGGGATGCACGTGAACAACTTCCTGTGGGCCTACAACGTCGACACGAAGTCGCTCGCGCGCGTGCTGTCGTGCCCGGCCGGCGCCGAATCGACGGGCCTGCACGCGGTCGACGAAATCAACGGCTGGACGTACATCATGAGCAACTTCCAGCACGTGGGCGACTGGGAATCGCCGCTGCACGACAAGGTCAAGCCGACGCTCGACCCGCTCGTGCGCGCGAACTACAAGGATCGCTTCGGCGCCAGCGTCGGCTACCTGACGGCCGAGCAGACCAGCATCAAGCTCGCGAAGGGCTGACCGGCCACGCACGAGGGGCGTGGCTCGCCAGCCGGGCACGCCCGACCGGGCCCCTTTCTTCATCATCGTTCATTCGTCGGCGCTCCACGCCGTTTCACGCGCGATGCCCACTGCGGGCATCGCGCTTTTTTTTGCGTGGGCGAATCGTGCAAGCGGCGCAAACGGCACGCGCAAGCAGGCGCGAAACCGCCAGGACGGGGCGTTTGCGGCGATCGGGGGATAATACGGGCCTGACGCGTCCGGGCGGACGGTCGGAAAGACAGGCAAAAAAAAGCGCCACGGAGACCGTGGCGCTAAAAAAGTTCTAGCCATTCCGAGGGCCGTGCTAGAACCTGAGAGACTGCGCGAAACATCGTTGCCGGTTAAACTCTTGAAACGATGTTTCGAAAACGTGAGACATTCTTTCCGTTTCCGCCCGACAAGTCAAGCGGTATTTGCACCGGTTCATGCACTTTCCGGCAATGCTCCTTTGAGCGTTTTCCTAATAAACCAAGGGTGAACCCGTAAAATCTCATCCAATGACCGGTTTGCCCGCGGAACATGCATCCTTTGACAATAGTCCTACAATACCAACAAAATTGAAATCGAGTTTCGGAATTAGAGAGAATCCCTCGTGTCGACACCTGTAACCTCTCCCGCGTCGCGGGACCGTGAATCGTCGCCCGACGAGATCACCGCCCTTGCCCGCGGCCTCGCCGTGCTGCGCCGCATCGCGGCTGCCGACGCGCCCGTCAGCAACCGCGAACTGACCGAATTGACCGGCATCCCGAAGCCGACCGTCTCGCGCATCACCGCGACGCTCGTCAGCGCCGGCTTCCTGTTCCAGTTGCCCGACAGCGAGCGCTTCGTGCTGACCGCGTCGGTGCTCGAACTGAGCCACGGTTTCCTGCGCAACTTCGACATCCGCGCGCGTTCGCGGCCGTTCATGATCGAGCTGGCCGAGCGCACGTCGCTGTCCGTGCACCTCGCGGTGCGCGACCGGCTCGACATGGTCGCGATCGACGTGATCCGCCCGCGCTCGGCCGTGCTCGTCACGCGCCTCGAGATCGGCTCGCGGATGGACATCGCGCGTACGGCCGTGGGCCGCGCGTATCTCGCCGCGCTCGAGGACGACGAGCGCCGCCAGCTGCTCGAGTCGCTGCGCACCACGGCCGGCGACGACTGGCCGCACGTATCCGCCCGCCTGACGCCCGCGCTCGACGAAGCGATGCGCGACGGCCACGCGATCGCGATCGGCGAATGGCGCGAAGGCCTGAATGCGGTCGCGGCCGGTTTCGTCGGCCCGTCGGGCCAGCGCTATTCGGTGAATTGCGGCGGCGCGTCGCACCAGTGTCCGCCCGAATGGCTGCAGCAGCACGTGGTGCCCGCGCTGCAGGAATGCATCACGAAAATCACCCGCGAAATCGGCGGCGCGCCGGCCCGGCGCATCGGCCTGTAACCGTTTCGTCATCGCGCCGTCGCGTTGTGTAACGACCGTAACCCGTTGAAAGATAGACCGCTGGACTGTAACGGGGACGGCACGTAGGATCATGCCCATCGTCGCGCCGCATTCGCGGTGCGCACCGCTCTTTTCCCGCGCGGATCGGCGGGGCCCCGGACCGAGCCGGGCCGCCCCGTCCCGTCACCCGCACGCCCACGCGCAGCCGAGCAGCCCGATTTCCGGCCCGCCGCGCCGTCTTCCTGACAGAACACGATGGATAACGAACAAAAGCCCACGCCCCCTTCGAAAGACCCCGCGCCCGCCGTCGCCCGGCGCCCGCGCCGCACGCTGCTGATCGGCACCGCCGCGGTCGTCGTGATCGGCGGCCTGTTGTGGTGGCACCCGTGGAACCGCACGCCGGCGGCAGGCAGCACCGCGAAAGGCGCGGGCGCCAGCGCCGCCGCGGGCAGCCATCGCGGCCGCGGCGGCCCCGCCGCGATGGCGAACATGCCGCAGCCGGTGCAGGTCGCGACCGCGACGCAGGGCGAGATGCCGATCGTGCTGTCCGCGCTCGGCACGGTCACGCCGCTCGCGAACGTGACGGTGAAGACGCAGCTGTCGGGCTACCTGCAGTCGGTGTCGTTCCAGGAAGGCCAGCTCGTCAAGAAGGGCGACGTGCTCGCGCAGATCGACCCGCGTCCGTACCAGGTCGCGCTCGAGAACGCCGAAGGCACGCATGCGCGCGACGCGGCGCTGCTCGCGACCGCCCGCCTCGACCTGAAGCGCTACCAGACGCTGCTGTCGCAGGACTCGATCGCGTCGCAAACCGTCGATACGCAGGCGTCCCTCGTCAAGCAGTACGAAGGCGCGGTGAAGACCGACCAGGCCGCGATCGATTCCGCGAAACTCAATCTCACGTATGCGCGCATCACGGCGCCGGTGTCGGGCCGCGTCGGCCTGCGCCAGGTCGACCCCGGCAACTACGTGACGCCGGGCGATACCAACGGCATCGTCGTGATCACGCAGTTGCAGCCGATGAGCGTGATCTTCACGACGTCGGAAGACAACCTGCCGCAAATCCTCAAGCAGGTGAACGCGGGCCAGAAGCTGTCGGTCACCGCGTACAACCGCAACAACACGGTGCCGCTCGAGACGGGCGCGCTCGCGACGCTCGACAACCAGATCGACACGAGCACCGGCACGGTCAAGCTGCGCGCGAATTTCGATAACAAGGCAGGCATGCTGTTCCCGAATCAGTTCGTGAACACGCGGCTGCTCGTCGACGTGATGCGCAACGCGACGATCGTGCCGACCTCCGCCGTGCTGACGGGCTCGATCGGCCAGTTCGTCTACGTCGTCAAACCCGACGATACGGTGACCGTGCGCAAGGTCACGATCGGGCCGGTCGACGGCGAACGCACGAGCATCGTCAGCGGCGTCGCGCTCGGCGAGCGCGTGGTGACCGACGGCTCGGACCGCCTGCGCGAAGGCGCGAAGATCTCGATTCCGGCCGACAAGCCGAAAGGCGCGTCGGGCGCGCACGGCGCCGGCGCGGCGTCGGGCGCCTCGGCGGCCTCGGGCGCGGCCGGTCATCGCGGCGGACACAAGCACGGCGCGTCGCAGGCCGCGGCCCCCGCGGCCCAGTAACGCGCGGGCCGCTCGATGAATCCATCCCGCCTCTTCATTCTCCGGCCGGTCGGCACCGCTCTCCTGATGGCGGCGATCATGCTGGCCGGTCTCGTCGCGCTGCGCTTCCTGCCGCTCGCCGCGCTGCCCGAAGTCGACTATCCAACGATCCAGGTCCAGACCTTCTATCCGGGCGCGAGCCCGGAGGTGATGACGTCGTCGGTCACCGCGCCGCTCGAACGCCAGTTCGGGCAGATGCCGTCGCTGAACCAGATGTCGTCGCAAAGCTCGGCCGGCGCGTCGGTGATCACGCTGCAGTTCTCGCTCGACCTGCCGCTCGACATCGCCGAACAGGAAGTGCAGGCCGCGATCAACGCGGCCGGCAACCTGCTGCCGTCCGACCTGCCCGCCCCGCCGATCTACGCGAAGGTGAACCCGGCCGATGCGCCGGTCCTGACGCTCGCCGTCAAGTCGAAGACGCTGCCGCTCACGCAGGTGCAGGACCTCGCGGACACGCGCCTCGCGATGAAGATCTCGCAGATCGCCGGCGTCGGCCTCGTGAGCCTGTCGGGCGGCAACCGGCCGGCCGTGCGGATCCAGGCGAACCCGACCGCGCTCGCGCAGTACGGGATGAACCTCGACGACCTGCGCACGACGATCTCGAACCTGAACGTCAACACGCCGAAGGGCAACTTCGACGGCCCGACGCGCGCGTATACGATCAACGCGAACGACCAGCTGACGAGCGCCGACCAGTACAACAGCGCGGTCGTCGCGTACAAGAACGGCCGCCCGGTGATGCTGACCGACGTCGCGACGGTCGTCGCCGGCTCGGAGAACACCAAGCTCGGCGCATGGGTGAATGCGGACCCGGCGATCATCCTGAACGTGCAGCGCCAGCCGGGCGCGAACGTGATCGCGACCGTCGACGCGATCAAGGCGCAGTTGCCGAAGCTGCAGGAAACGCTGCCGGCCGCGCTCGACGTCGAGATCGTCACCGACCGCACGACGATGATCCGCGCGGCCGTGCGCGACGTGCAGTTCGAGCTGCTGCTCGCGGTCGCGCTCGTCGTGCTGGTGATGTACCTGTTCCTCGCGAACGTCTACGCGACGATCATTCCGAGCCTGTCGGTGCCGCTGTCGCTGATCGGCACGCTCGCGGTGATGTACATGGCCGGCTTCTCGCTGAACAACCTGTCGCTGATGGCGCTCACGATCGCGACCGGCTTCGTCGTCGACGACGCGATCGTGATGATCGAGAACATCGCGCGCTACGTCGAGGAAGGCGAGACGGGGCTCGAGGCCGCGCTGAAGGGTTCGCGGCAGATCGGCTTCACGATCATCTCGCTGACGGTGTCGCTGATCGCGGTGCTGATCCCGCTGCTGTTCATGGGCGACGTGGTCGGCCGCCTCTTCCACGAATTCGCGATCACGCTCGCGGTGACGATCGTGATCTCGGCGATCGTGTCGCTCACGCTCGTGCCGATGCTGTGCGCGAAGCTGCTGCGCCATTCGCCGCCGCCGGAGAGCCACCGCTTCGAGGCGCGCGTGCACCGCGCGATCGACTGGGTGATCGCGCGCTACGCGGTCGCGCTCGAATGGGTGCTGAACCGCCAGCGCTCGACGCTCGTCGTCGCGCTGCTGACGCTCGGGCTGACCGCCCTGCTCTATGTGTTCGTGCCGAAGGGCTTCTTCCCCGCGCAGGACACCGGCGTGATCCAGGCGATCACGCAGGCGCCGCAGTCGATCTCGTACGGCGCGATGGCCGAACGCCAGCAGGCGCTCGCGGCCGAAATCCTGAAGGACCCGAACATCGACAGCCTAACGTCGTTCATCGGCGTCGACGGCAGCAACATCACGCTGAACAGCGGCCGGATGCTGATCAACCTGAAGGCACGCGACGAACGCACCGAAACCGCCGCGCAGATCATCCGCGACTTGCAGCAGCGCGTCGCGAACGTCACCGGCATTTCGCTGTTCATGCAGCCGGTGCAGGACCTGACGATCGATTCGACGGTCAGCCCGACGCAGTACCAGTTCATGCTGACGAGCCCGAACTCGGAAGAATTCGCGACCTGGGTGCCGAAGCTCGTCGCGCGGCTGCAGCAGGAGCCGTCGCTCGCCGACGTCGCGACCGACCTGCAGAGCAACGGCCAGTCGGTGTACATCGAGATCGACCGCGCGAGCGCCGCGCGCTTCGGCATCACGCCGGCGACCGTCGACAACGCGCTGTACGACGCGTTCGGCCAGCGCATCGTGTCGACGATCTTCACGCAGTCGAACCAGTACCGCGTGATTCTCGAATCGGAGCCGAAGGAGCAGCACTACGCGCAATCGCTGAACGACATCTACCTGCCGTCGGCCGGCGGCGGCCAGGTGCCGCTGTCGTCGATCGCGTCGTTCCACGAGCGGCCGTCGCCGCTGCTGGTCGCGCACCTGTCGCAGTTCCCGTCGACGACCATCTCGTTCAACCTCGCGCCGGGCGCGTCGCTCGGCGAGGCCGTCAAGGCGATCGAGGCCGCCGAGAAGGACATCGGCCTGCCCGGCTCGTTCCAGACGCGCTTCCAGGGCGCGGCGCTCGCGTTCCAGGCGTCGCTGTCGAACCAGCTGTTCCTGATCCTCGCGGCGGTCGTCACGATGTACATCGTGCTCGGCGTGCTGTACGAGAGCTACATCCACCCGATCACGATCCTGTCGACGCTGCCGTCGGCCGGCGTCGGCGCGCTGCTCGCGCTGATGATCACCGGGCACGACCTCGACATCATCGGGATCATCGGCATCGTGCTGCTGATCGGCATCGTAAAGAAGAACGCGATCATGATGATCGACTTCGCGCTCGAGGCCGAACGCGTCGAAGGCAAGCCGCCGCGCGAGGCGATCTACCAGGCGTGCCTGCTGCGCTTCCGGCCGATCCTGATGACGACGCTCGCCGCGCTGCTCGGCGCGGTGCCGCTGATCGTCGGCTCCGGCGCGGGCTCCGAGCTGCGCCAGCCGCTCGGGATCGCGATCGCCGGCGGCCTGATCGTGTCGCAGGTGCTGACGCTGTTTACGACGCCCGTGATCTATCTCGGCTTCGACTCGCTCGCGCGCCGCGTGCGCGGCTGGTTCGAACGCCACGGCCCGCAAGCCGGCACGCGCACGGATGCGTAAATGAAACGACCCCCACGCTCACTTCGTTCGCTGCCCCCCACGGGGGCGGTCGGCACCCTTGGGGCGGCCCAGCGAGTGCCGACATGAACCTGTCGCGTCCCTTCATCACCCGCCCCGTCGCGACGACGCTGCTCGCGCTCGGCGTCGCGCTCGCGGGCCTGTTCGCGTTCATCAAGCTGCCGGTGTCGCCGCTGCCGCAGGTCGATTTCCCGACGATCTCGGTGCAGGCGTCGCTGCCGGGCGCGAGCCCGGAAACGGTCGCGACCAGCGTGACGAGCCCGCTGGAGCGGCACCTCGGCTCGATCGCGGACGTCTCCGAAATGACGTCGACGAGCACGGTCGGCAATGCACGGATCATCCTGCAGTTCGGCCTGAACCGCGACATCGACGGCGCCGCGCGCGACGTGCAGGCCGCGATCAACGCGGCGCGCGCCGATCTGCCCGCCGCGCTGAAGAGCAACCCGACCTACCGCAAGGTCAACCCGGCCGATTCGCCGATCATGGTCGTCGCGCTGACCTCGGAAACGGCGTCGCCGGCGAAGGTGTACGACGCCGCGTCGACGGTGCTGCAGCAGTCGCTGTCGCAGATCGACGGGATCGGCCAGGTCACCGTGAGCGGCTCCGCGAACCCGGCCGTGCGCGTCGAGCTCGAACCGCAGTCGCTGTTCCACTACGGGATCGGCCTCGAGGACGTGCGCGCCGCACTGGCCTCCGCGAACGCCAACGCGCCGAAGGGCGCGATCGAGTTCGGCCCGCAGCGCTTCCAGCTCTATACGAACGACCAGGCGTCCCAGGCGTCGCAATACCGCGACCTCGTCGTCGCGTACCGCAACGGCTCGGCCGTGCGGCTGTCCGACCTGTCCGACGTCGTCGATTCGGTCGAGGACCTGCGCAACCTCGGTTTGTCGAACGGCAAGCGCGCGGTGCTCGTGATCCTCTACCGGTCGCCCGGCGCGAACATCATCGAGACGCTCGACCGCGTGCGCGCGGCGCTGCCCCAGCTCACCGCGTCGCTGCCGGCCGACATCACGGTCACGCCGGTGCTCGACCGCTCGACCACCATCCGCGCGTCGCTGAAGGACACCGAGCACACGCTGCTGATCGCGATCAGCCTCGTCGTGATGGTCGTGTTCCTGTTCCTGCGCAACTGGCGCGCGACGCTGATCCCGAGCGTCGCGGTGCCGATCTCGATCGTCGGCACGTTCGGCGCGATGTACCTGCTCGGCTTCTCGATCGACAACCTGTCGCTGATGGCGCTGATCGTCGCGACCGGCTTCGTCGTCGACGACGCGATCGTCGTGCTCGAGAACATCTCGCGGCACATCGAGAACGGCAAGCCGCGGATGCAGGCGGCGTTCGACGGCGCCCGCGAAGTCGGCTTCACGGTGCTGTCGATGAGCATCTCGCTCGTCGCGGTGTTCCTGCCGATCCTGCTGATGGGCGGGATCGTCGGGCGCCTGTTCCGCGAGTTCGCGCTGACGCTGTCGCTCGCGATCGCCGTGTCGCTCGCGGTGTCGCTCACGCTCACGCCGATGATGTGCGCGCGCCTGCTGCCGGAACAACACGACCCGCAAAGCGAGGGCCGCTTCGGGCGCTTCCTCGAACGCGGCTTCGCGCGCATGCAGCGCGGCTACGAGCGTTCGCTGTCGTGGGCGCTGCGCCGGCCGCTGCTGATCCTGCTGACGCTGTTCGCGACGATCGGGCTGAACCTCTACCTGTACGTCGTCGTGCCGAAGGGCTTTTTCCCGCAGCAGGACACCGGGCTGATGATCGGCGGCATCCAGGCCGACCAGTCGACGTCGTTCCAGGCGATGAAGCTGAAGTTCTCCGAGATGATGCGGATCGTGCAGGGCAACCCGAACGTGAAGAGCGTCGCGGGCTTCACCGGCGGCACGCAGACCAACTCGGGCTTCATGTTCGTCACGCTGAAGGACCGCACCGAGCGCAAGCTGTCGGCCGACCAGGTGATCCAGCAGCTGCGCCCGCGGCTGGCGGACGTGGCGGGCGCGCGCACGTTCCTGCAGGCGGCGCAGGACATCCGCGTCGGCGGCCGGCAGAGCAACGCGCAGTACCAGTTCACGCTGCTCGGCGATTCGAGCGCCGACCTGTACAAGTGGGGGCCGATCCTGACCGAAGCGCTGCAGAAGCGCCCCGAGCTGACCGACGTGAACTCCGACCAGCAGCAAGGCGGCCTCGAGGCGATGGTGACGATCGACCGCGCGACGGCCGCGCGGTTCGGCATCAAGCCCGCGCAGATCGACAACACGCTGTACGACGCGTTCGGCCAGCGCCAGGTCTCGACGATCTACAACCCGCTGAACCAGTACCACGTCGTGATGGAGGTCGCGCCGAAGTACTGGCAGAGCCCGGAGATGCTCAACCAGGTGTGGATCAGCACGTCGGGCGGCAGCGCGAACGGCTCGCAGACCACCAACGCGGCCGCCGGCACCTTCGTCGCGACCTCGGCCGGCACGTCGAGCGCCGGCACGGCCGCGCAGAGCGCCGCGGCGATCGCGTCCGACTCCGCGCGCAACCAGGCGCTCAACGCGATCGCGGCGAGCGGCAAGTCGAGCGCGTCGTCGGGCGCGTCGGTGTCGACGTCGAAGTCGACGATGATCCCGCTGTCGGCGATCGCGACGTTCGGGCCGAGCACGACGCCGTTGTCGGTCAACCACCAGGGGCTGTTCGTCGCGACGACGATCTCGTTCAACCTGCCGCCGGGCGTGTCGCTGTCGCAGGCGACGCAGATCATCTATCAGACGATGGCGCAGATCGGCGTCCCGCCGACGATCGTCGGCAGCTTCCAGGGCACCGCGCAGGCGTTCCAGCAGTCGATGAACGATCAACCGATCCTGATCCTCGCGGCGCTGCTGGCCGTCTACATCGTGCTCGGGATCCTGTACGAGAGCTACATCCACCCGATCACGATCCTGTCGACGCTGCCGTCGGCCGGCGTCGGCGCGCTGCTCGCGCTGCTGCTGTTCAAGACCGAGTTCAGCATCATCGCGCTGATCGGCGTGATCCTGCTGATCGGCATCGTGAAGAAGAACGCGATCATGATGGTCGACTTCGCGATCGACCAGACGCGCAACAACGGGAAGTCGTCGTTCGACGCGATCCACGAGGCGTGCCTGCTGCGCTTCCGCCCGATCATGATGACGACGATGGCGGCGCTGCTCGGCGCGCTGCCGCTCGCGTTCGGCAGCGGCGACGGCGCCGAGCTGCGCGCGCCGCTCGGGATCGCGATCGCCGGCGGCCTGGTGATGTCGCAGGTGCTGACGCTCTATACGACGCCCGTCGTCTACCTGTACATGGACCGGTTCCGCGTATGGGGCGAGAAGCGCCGCAACCGCCGCGGCAATACCGGCGGGCCGGCGGTCGCCGGCGAGTGACGGAAAGCGGCTGCCCTTCGGGCAGCCGTCTTTTGCGCTTGATTGGCGGGCTCGGTTGCCGGGCTTGTTTGCCGGCCGCGATCGGCTATCGTGTGTCCATGTCCACCGCCGCGCCTTCCCGGGAACCCGCCATGAACGTCCAGCTCAATCACACGATCGTCTGGTGCCGCGACAAGCATGCGTCGAGCCGCTTCGTCACCGAACTGCTGGAATTGCCGCCGCCGACGCCGTTCGGCGCAATGCTGGTCGTCGCGCTCGACAACGGCGTGTCGCTCGATTTTTACGAACAGGCGGGGGAAATCCGGTCGCAGCATTACGCGTTCCTGATCGACGAAGCCGGCTTCGACCGCGTGCTCGCGCGCATTCGCGAACGCGGGTTGCCGCACTGGGCCGATCCGGCGAAGCGGCAAGCCGGCGACATCTACCGCCACAACGGCGGACGCGGCGTGTACTTCGACGATCCGGACGGCCACTTCCTCGAAGTGATGACGCAGCCGTATGTGCTGAACGGGTAGCGCGGCAGGCCGGCGGGGCGCCGGCCCGGCATGCGCGGCGCGGGTGTCGCCCGGTTGCGGACGAGACCCGGCCGATTGTCCGACTGTCGCCCGCTGCCGTTACTCGGCGGCAGCCGTCGTCTTGCGCGGACGACGCGAGCGCGGCGCCGCCTTGCGGGCCGGTTTCTTCGGCTTGGCGGCGGCCGGGGCTTCGGCAGCCGCTTCGGGGAGTGCCGCGTCGTGCGACGGTTGCACGGCCTCGTCCCGAGCGTCGGACGCGCGAGCCGCCGGTTCGGCCGCCGCCGCCGCGTGCCGCTCGTCATGCGCCGCGTCGCGGTGCGGTTCGTCCGCATGCCGGCCGGGCACGTGCGCTTCGCCACCGTGTGTCGTATCGCCCTGCACGGCGGCGTCCGGCTTGCCGGCCGCGTGGCGACCGGCGCCCTTCGCGGCCGCGCCCTTCTTCGCGGCGGTCTTCTTGGCCGCGCTCTTGCGCGCGCGCTTGCGGCCATCCTTCGCGTCGTCGTGCGCGTCGGTCACATCGGGCGCGTCGGCCGTATCGGCCGGCGCCGCATCAGCGACCTCGGCAAACTCCGCTTCTTCCGCGTCGAACTGCACGCTTTCGTGAACGACCGCTTCCGCGCGCTGCCCGCGACGGTGCGCGTCGCGGCCGGCCGGTGCCGGCTCCGCCGCGCGCGCGCCGTGGTGCGCCGCGCCACCGTCACCGCCCGCCGCGACGTGCTCGGCCGCGGCCGACTGGCGGGCCCGCGACACGAACGCGCCCGACTTGTCGTCGCGCCCCACTTCGAGCAGGCCGCGCGCCTGCGCCTCGTCGAGCAGGTTGCCGAACGCGCGGAACCCGTAGTACGACTCGTTGAAGTCCGGCTTGCGACGCTTGATCGCGCTCTTGAGCACCGACGCCCAGATCTTGCCGACGTCGTCACGCTCCGACGCGAGCGCGTCGAACGTCTCGACCGCCAGCGCGATCGCCTCGGCCTTGCGCGCATCCATGTCGTGCTTGCGCGACGGCTCGTCCGGTCGCTTCGCGCCGCCGTTGCCCGCGCGCTGCTGTTCGCGCTTCGCGAGCGCACGCTGCTGCTCGCGCACCAGATCGTCGTAGAAGATGAATTCGTCGCAGTTCGCGACCAGCAGATCCGACGTCGATTTCTTCACGCCGACGCCGATCACCTTCTTCGCGTTCTCGCGCAGCTTCGACACGAGCGGCGAAAAATCCGAGTCGCCGCTGATGATCACGAACGTATCGACGTGCGACTTCGTGTAGCAGAGGTCAAGGGCATCCACGACGAGCCGGATGTCGGCCGAGTTCTTGCCCGACTGGCGCACGTGCGGAATCTCGATCAGCTCGAAGCTCGCTTCGTGCATCGACGCCTTGAAGCCCTTGTAGCGATCCCAGTCGCAATAGGCCTTCTTCACGACGATGCTGCCTTTCAGCAGCAGGCGCTCCAGCACGGGCTTGATGTCGAATTTCTCGTACTTCGCATCGCGCACGCCGAGCGCGACGTTCTCGAAGTCGCAGAACACGGCCATGCTGACGTTGTCCAGGGGTAATGCCATGTGTACTCCAACCGGTGGGCCGACGCGTGATGCACGCGTAGCGGCGAAAAATGCATCGCGCACATGATAGCCGGTCGGCGCGTCATTCCCGCATCCGTGTGAACGAATGAACGCCGGTACCCGGCACCGGTACGCCGAAGCCGGTACGCCGAAGCCGGTACGCCCGACGCCGGTACGCCCGATGCCGGTACGCCCGATGCCGGTACGCCCCTTATTACGTGCGCACCGTCGGGGCGATTCGACATTACACTTGAGTTATCGGTCGTCCGTCCCTATCTGCACGGATGACGCATCGAGCAAGGAGCGGTTTCATGACGACGAAGGTACTGCTGATTGGCGCGACCGGCCGGACGGGCCAGGCCTGCGCGGATCTGCTGCTCAAGCAGCCGGAGTTCGAGGTCACGGCGCTCGTGCGCCGGCACGGCTATGCGCTGGCGGGCGCACGGGTCGTCGAGGCCGATCTGACGAACGATTTCTCGCACGCTTTCCAGGGCATCACGCACGTGATCTACGCGGCCGGCTCGGCCGAATCGGACGGCGCGACCGAAGAGGAGCAGGTCGACCGCGATGCGGTCGCCCGCGCGGCCGACTACGCGCTCGCGTTCAACGTGCAGAAGCTCGTGGTGGTCAGCTCGCTGTCCGCCTACCGGCCCGAGCACGGGCCCGACGCGCTGCACCACTATTCACGGATGAAGCGCGAAGGCGACGATCGCGTGATCGCGTCGGGCGTCGACTACGTGATCCTGCGCCCGGGCCCGCTGACGGACGATCCGGGCGTCGGCAAGATCGCGCTGACCGACACGTGGCTCGAGCCCGCGCCGCCCGTGTCACGCCAGGATGTGGCATGGGCCGCGATCGAGGCGATCAAGCTCGGCATCTCGCGCAAGGTCGTCGGCTTCGTCGGCGGCAGCGTGCCGATCGAACAGGCGCTGCGCGCATAACGGCCCGCTGTGCGCCGCCGGGAGGCGGCGCGTTCCCGTGCCCGCGGCCCGCACGACGGGCCGTTTTCACGCGCGGGCCAGCCGTTTTACTGCTTCGGATGCGCGTCGGCCCACGCCTTCACGGCGGCGAGCGTGTTCTCGACGTGCTTGTCGGGCGACAGGCTCGTGTATTCGTAGAGAATCTTCCCTTCCGGCGAAATCACGTAGGACACGCGGTTCGCCCGGTCGAGCGCCGGCAACTTCGCGTCGTACTCGCGGATGATCTTTGCATCCGGGTCGGCCGCCACCGGGAACTTGCTGCGACACTCGCTCACCGAGAACTTCGTCAGCGTGTCGATGTTGTCGGCCGACACGCCGATCACCGTCGCGCCGTAAGCCTTGTAACGGTCGACCGCGTCCGCGAACGCATGCGCCTCGATCGTGCAGCCCTTCGTGAACGCCGCCGGATAGAAATACAGCACGACCGGCCCCTGCTTCAGCGCGTCCGCGAGCGCGTACGTGTAGGTCTTGCCGCCCAGCGACGCCTGCGTCGTGAAATTAGGCGCGGCCGCGCCCGGCTTCAGTTCCGCCTGCGCCACGAGCGCATGGCCGGCCACCAGCGCCGCCATGGCGCCCAGCAACAGTTTTCGCTTCATCTGCGTCCTCATTTCTTATAAAGTCGGCCTCGATACAGGCCACGCGGGCGTTCGCCTGCCGAACATCCGTGTGGAAGATCCGGCCGGCGGCAGCGCCGCCTGGGGCCGGTCCGTTAAAGATTTCGCACAGTCTGCCGTTATTCCTTCCGGACAACCGGTTCCAGCCCTTCACGTCAGCGAGAAACATGGAAGCCAACAGGAAACAGACGTCACGCAAGGGCTCCTGGCGCAGCGCCTTGCATACGCTGCGCCGCTTCGCTCGGTCGGGCGGCGCGCTGATGCCCGCGCGCGCGGTCGCGCCGCGACGCGACGACTCCGTGCGCAACTGGCTGGAACAGACGGTCGGCACGGTGGATTTCCTCGCCCACGTCGACCGCGAGTTGCGCTTTCTGTACGTGTCCGACGCGAGCCTGCGCTTCATCGGCTACCACCGCGACTACCTGCATACGCTGACGCTGCGCGACCTGATCGCCGAACAGGATACCGCGGCGCTCGAAGGCCTGCTCGCTCGCGCCGCGCGGTCGGGCCAGGTCGAGAAGGCGACGATGTGCATCGTCAAGTCGCTCACCTACCCGCTGGACGTCGAGGTCCGCGCGTTCAAGAGCCGCCACCACGGCGTCGACGGCTTCGCGATCGCGGCGTTCGACGTGTCGTCGTGGCGCGCGCTCGAGGCGCGTCTGACCTACGAAATGCACCACGACCCGATGACGGGGCTCGACAACCTGTCCGCGCTCGTGCCGGCGCTGATGCGCGCGCAGCAGACCGCCGACGAGGACGGCACCTGCGCGGCGCTGCTGCTGCTCGACCTCGACGACTACCAGCGGATCAACCGCGCGCTCGGCTACGACGCGGGCGACATGCTGCTGCGCGAGACCGCGCAGCGGCTGAAGGCGCTCGTCACGCCGGACGAGCAGCTCGCGCGCGTCGCGAGCGACAAGTTCGCGGTCGTGCTGGGCGCACCGGACCGCACGCAGGCGAGCCATGCTGCCGATTCGCTCGCGCGCCGGCTGCAGGCCGCGGTGCGCGAGCCCTACGTGTTCCAGGGGCAGACCGTGCACCTGTCCGCGAGCATCGGCATCGCGCTCTATCCGGACGAACGCGCCGCGCCGCATCGCGCGCAGCATCACAGCCCGCTGCTGCGCCGCGCCGACCACGCGCTCTCCCAGGCGAAGGCATCGGGCGGCAACGCGCTCGCGTTCCATGCGCCCGTCGACGATCCGGCCGACGCCGAACGGCTCAAGCTCGAAGCTGACCTGTACGACGGCGTGCGCAACGGCGAGTTTTCGCTGCATTTCCAGCCGATCACGCGCAGCCAGTCGGGCGCGGTGGTCGGCGTCGAGGCGCTGATCCGCTGGCGCCATCCGGTGCATGGCCTCGTGCCGCCGGCCACCTTCATCCCGCTCGCCGAATCGATCGGCCTGATCAACTACCTCGGCAACTGGGTGCTCAAGGCCGCGTGCATGCAGCTCGTCGCGTGGGACGGCCAGGGCCTCGCGCTCCAATACGTGGCGGTCAACGTGTCGCCGCAGCAGTTCCGCGACCCGCGCTTCACGCAGAGCGTGCGCGAGGCGATCGCGCTGACCGGCATCGACCCGCGCCGCATCGTGCTCGAAATCACCGAAAGCCTGCTGATGCACGATCCCGCGCACGCGAAAATGCTGCTCGAGGAGCTGACCGGTCTCGGCATCCGCTTCGCGATCGACGATTTCGGCACCGGCTATTCGAGCCTGGCCTATCTGCAGCGCTTCCCGCTCGCGAAGCTGAAGATCGACCGCAGTTTCGTCGAAAACCTGCTGACGTCGCGCAACGACCGCGCGATCGTGTCGGCGGTGGTCGGCCTCGCGCAAACACTGGATCTCGAGCTCGTCGCCGAAGGCGTCGAGACCGAGGCGCAGCGCGAGCTGCTGACGGAGATGGGCTGCAATCACATCCAGGGCTGGCTCGTCTGCCAGGCGCTGCCGTCCGAGGAGCTCGCGCGGCGCTTCGAGGCGCAGCAGCTGCACCTGCACGCCGCCGCCTGACGCGCGCGGCGAACCGAAAGATCCGTATGTCAACCACCGAATACCTGCCCCGCACCGCGCTGCTCGACAAGCTGTGGGCCCGGATGAACGAGCGGGGCGATTTCCCGCTGCTGTCGGAATCGCTGCGCGCGACGATGGCCGCGATGAAGAACGACGACCTCGACTTCACCGCGCTCGTGCGCGTCGTGCTGTCGGACTTCGCGCTCACGCAGAAAGTGCTGCGGCTCGCGAACTCCGCGATGTACATGGCGTTCGGCGGTAACATCACCACCGTGACCCGCGCGCTGATGGTGCTCGGCATGGACGCCGTCGGCCATCTCGTGGTCGGGTTGAAGCTCGTCGACCACTTCCATCAGAGCACGCCGCGACGCATCGACGCGAAGCTTGAGCTGAACCGTGCGCTGCTGTCCGGCTGCGTCGCGCGCAAGCTCACCGAGCACGCCGAACTGCGCGGCGGCGAGGAAGCCATCGTCTGCACACTGATGCGCCAGGTCGGCAAACTGCTGGTGGTCTGCTATCTCGACAGCGAATGGGACCGCATCCGCCGCCGCGCGGCCGAGCTGAACGGCGACGAAGCGGCCGCCTGCGTCGACGTGCTCGGCGTCGGCTTCGACGAGATCGGCGTCGAAGCGGCCGCGCGCTGGAGGCTGCCCGACGTGATCTGCGGCGGGATGGCCGACGACGATCGCGCCACCCGCGCCGACGCGTTCGACAACGAAGACGGTGACGCCCGCCACGCGGGCCCGGCTGGCGACGACGGCTCGGCCGATCGCATCCGCTGGCTGCGCGCGGTGAGCCGCTGCTCGACCGACGTCGCCGGCGCGCTCGTCATGCCCGCGAGCCCGCAGCGCGACGCGCGCATCGCGGCGCTCGCGCAGCACTACGGCGCCGAGCTCGACATGGAGGCCGACGCGCTCGTCGAGATCGCCGATCGGCTCGCGCGCGAGGAAGCGAGCGACACCATGATGCGCGAGATCGTCGAGCTGCGCGCGAACGCCGATGCGATCGCGCGCGCGCAGGCCGCGCCCGAGGCCTGCCTCGAAGCCGGCCTCGCGGACTTGCGCGCGCTGCCATCCGAGCACGTGCTGACGCCGGTGCTCGCGCTCGCGTCGGAAAGCCTGCTGGCCGGCCTCGCGTTCACGCGCACCGTGATGTTCGTGCGGCACGACGACGGCACCTTCGCCGCGCGCCTGGGCTTCGGCCCCGGCGTCGATACGGCGCTCGACCGGCTGCATTTCGACGAACGCTTCGAGCCGGACGTGTTTCATCTCGCGATCTCGAACTCGGTCGGCATCTTCATCGAGCAGGCGCAGGACCCGAAGATGACGAAGCGCCTGCCCGCGTGGTATCTCGACGCGTTCGACGACGCGCGTGCGTTCGTGCTGCTGCCCGTGCGCGTCGGCACGACGAGCGTCGCGCTGCTGTACGGCGACTGGGCCGGCGCGCAACCCGCGCGCAAGATCTCGCAGCAGGAGATGGCCGTGCTCAACGAACTCGCGCGCGAGCTGGGACGGTTCTTCGCCGCGCAGCCCGGCTGACGGCGGGCCAGCCTCCCGTCGTTTTCGCTCCCCAAAAGCAAACCGGCCGCATCAGCAGCCGGTTTTTTACCATCGTGCGATCGAGCGAGGCGCTTACTTGAGCGTGACAGGCACGCTGAAGTACTTCTTCGCGAGGTTGTCGATCGTGCCGTCGGCCTTCAGGTCCTTCAGCGCCTGATCGAGCGCGGTCTTCAGCGCCGCGTCGTTCTTGCGCAGGCCGAAGCCGACGCCCGAGCCGAGGATCTCGGCGTCGCTGACCGTACCGCCCGCGAACGCGAAGCCCTGGCCTTGCGGCTTCGTCAGGAAGCCCTTCGAGCCCGCTTCCGAATCCTGGAACGTCGCGTCGAGACGGCCCGACTTCAGGTCGGCATACGCCAGATCCTGCGTCTGATACGGCACGACATCAACGCCGGCCGGCGCCCACTTCTTCTTCGCGTACGCTTCCTGGATCGTGCCCTGCAGCACGCCGACGCGCTTGCCCTTCAGCGATTGCGGGGTCGGCAGCAGGCCGCTGCCCTGCTTCGCGATCAGCTGGTTCGGAATCGTGTAGATCGGATCGGTGAACGCGATCGCATGCTTGCGCTGGTCGGTGATCGTCATGTCCGAGTTGATCGCGTCGAACTTGCGCGCCTGCAGCGCCGGGATCAGGCCGTCGAAGTCGTTCTCGACCCACACGCACTTCGTCTTCAGCTTCGCGCACACCGCGTTGCCGATGTCGATGTCGAAGCCGGTCAGCTTGCCGTCGGGCGTCTTGTATTCGAACGGTGCGTACGAGGCCTCGACGCCGAACCGGATCTCCTTCAGATCCGCGGCAAACGCGCTGCCTGCCGCCACCGCCGATGCCGCTACCACCGCGTGCGCGGCCACTTTACGCCAATCCAACTTCATCAGGTGTTCTCCTCGATACTCGAATGTTCCGGAACGACGGACGCATGCATCATTGCAGGGTCGAATGCCACCGACAATGCCCACGCGGCGCCGTGATGCGGCGCAACAGCCGCAAGGCCGCGATTGTACCAATCCGCGCGGCCCGATACGGCAAAGCGGCCGCCGGTGCGCGATGCTGCGCTGCGCGCACGGCGGCCGCCGCGCGACCCGTCGAACTTGCAAGACGGTGTCGCAAATATGCAAGCGCGCCGTCCGCGCAGCGGGCGGGCGTCATCGCAAAAAATGAATCGACTGCCGGACGATGCGCGGTCCGCACGATTGCACGTCGATCAGACGAGCGCCGCCAGCGTGTCGCGCGTCGTATCGACGACGAGCAGGCCCGCGCGCAAACCCGGCTTCACGGTCGGGTTCGGAAATACGATGCGTTCCTCGTCGTGCTTCACCGTATAGCGGTAGTCGCCGTCCTGCGCGAGCACCGTGCCGCGCGCGAACGCGGTGAAGTTCGCGACGTCGGCCGCGACGAACAGCTCCAGCGCATCGCTCTGCTTGGTGATCTGATCGATCACCGTGAACACCCGCGGCAATGAGGCGTCGACGTCACGCCGCTCACCCGACACAAGCTTGCGCACCGCGCGGTCGGCCGGCGCGAAGCGCGTCAGGTCGTTCTGGCCGAACGGCCGCACCTTGCCGAGTTCCAGCGTGCACGCGAGCGCGCCGCACTGCTCAGCCGTGAAATGCGAATACGTGTTGCCCTTCGCGGTATGCAGCAGCACGGCCGCGATGCGTGCATCCCCGAGCCATTCGACCATCGCGCGCGTCGGCGGCGTGCCCGTATGCGGCAGCAGCGCGAATTGCTCGAAGACCGATGCGCGAATCGCCGTGTGCATGTCGATGTGCCAGCGCGCGCTGCCTGCCGGCGCGGCCGCGAAGAATGCGGCGGCCGCCGCCTCGAGCTGCGCGGCGCGCGGCGCTTCGCGGCTCGCGCTCACCTGCGCGTGACGGCCGCTGAACAGGCGGTTCAGGTCGTCGTCGAGATAGCGTTCGCCCGCACGCATCGCCGGCACGTTGCCGAGCACGACCAGCAGCCGGCACGCGAGCGGCAGCGCGCCCGCCGCGAGATCGCGCACCAGCATCGACAGCAGCTCGATCGGCGCCGTCTCGTCGCCGTGCACGCCGGCCGACACGAGCACGCTCGCGCGCGCCGCCGTGTCGGCGGCTGCCGGTTCGAACGCGAGCAGCCCGTCGCCGAGCCAGCGCCAGCGCACCGCGCCGCCCGCGCACGCGCCGTCCCGTTCGGCCGGCGCGCCACCGGCCAACGTGAACGCGAGGAAGTCGTCGAGCAGCGCGGCGGCCGGCATCCGTGCCTCAGCGCTGGAAGTCATACAGCGAACCGACGCGCAGGATCTGCGTGAGCTCATCGAGCGCCGTGCGCGATTCGTCGAGCAGCGCCGGATCGGCGAGGTCTTCCGGGGCGAGGCGATCGCGATAGTGCGTGTCGATCCACGCGTCGAGCGACGCGAACAGCGTGTCGTTGATCCACACGTTCGACGTGACGGCCGCGCGCTCGGCTTCGGTCAGCACGACGCGCAGACGCAGGCACGCGGGGCCGCCGCCGTTCTTCATGCTTTCGCGCAGGTCGAACACGAGCACGTCGTGAATCGGGCCGTTGCCGGCAGCCAGTTGATCGAGATAGGCGGCGACCCTCGCGTTCTCGCGGCATTCCTGCGGCACGACGAGCACCTGCGAGCCGTCCGCGCGCGACAGCAGCTGGCTGTTGAACAGATACGACGTGACCGCATCGTTCACGCTCACCGCTGCGTCGGGCACCTCGATCACGTTCAGGCGCGCCCCGCGTGCGTCGAGCGCGGCGGTCAGCGTGTCGTAGATCGCCTGCTTGTTGACGAACGCGCGTTCGTGCGTGAACAGCGTGTCGCGGTTGCCGACCGAGATCACGTCGTTGTGGAACACGCCCGCGTCGATCACGTCCGGATCCTGTTGCGCGTAGACCGTCGCTTCCTCGGCGAGCCCGTGACGATGCGCGACTGCGCGGCTCGCCTCGAAGGTCTGCCGTGCCGGGAAGCGCTTCGGCTCGGGGCCGCGGCGGTATTCGGCGCGGCCGTACACGAAGAATTCGACGCCCGGCTTGCCGTATTCCGCGCAGAAGCGCGTGTGGTTCGCCGCGCCTTCGTCGCCGAGCGCCGGCGTGCCCGTCAATGCTTCGTGCACCGCGAAGTGCGTGGGGTCCGCGAACAGCGTCGACAGCGTGCGGCGCGTCGCTTCGTGCTCGATCGCGCGATGCAGCTTGCTGCACAGGTTCGCCGGCGTGAAATGCACGCGGCCGTCGCTCGTGTCGGCCGACGGGCTGACGGTGGCCGCGTTCGCGGTCCACATCGCCGACGCCGAGCTCGCCGCGGCGAGCAGTTCGGGCGCCTGCTTCGCCGCCTTCGCGATCACGTCCGCGTCTTTGCCGGAGAAGCCGAGCTCGCGCAACAGGCGCAGCGACGGCCGCTCCTGCGGCGGCAGCACGCCTTGCGCGAAACCGAGGTCCGCGAGCTGCTTCATCTTGCGCAGCCCCTGCTTCGCGGCGGCCTTCGGGTTCGCGGCCGACTTCTCGTTGTTCAGCGACGCCACGTTGCCGAACGACAGCCCGGCGTAGTTGTGGGTCGGGCCGACGAGCCCGTCGAAATTGGCTTCTTGTGCGTTCATCGTCGCTCCCTCGATCAGAAATGCAGGCCCGGCGACAGGCTCGCGGGCAAAGTCAGTTGCGTGCTTTCCACCGACGCCATCGGGTACGCGCAATAGTCGGCCGCGTAGTACGCGCTCGGCCGATGGTTGCCCGAGCGGCCGGTGCCACCGAACGGCGCGGCCGACGATGCGCCGTTGGTCGGGCGGTTCCAGTTGACGATCCCGGCGCGGATCGTGCGGCGGAAGTGATCCCATGCGTTGGCGTCATCGGCCAGCAAGCCCGCGGACAGGCCGAACGCCGTGTCGTTCGCGCGCTCGATCGCTTCGTCGAACGTCGCGTAGCGGACGATCTGCGCGAGCGGGCCGAAATGTTCTTCGTCGGGCAGGTTCGCGACACCCGTCACGTCGATGATCGACGCGTTCACGAAACCCAGGCGCGGATCGCGCTGCGTCATCGCGATGATCGGCTTCGCGCCCTGCTCGACCAGGCGCGCCTGCGCATCGACCAGCTTCGCGGCCGCGCGCGCCGAGATCACCGCGCCCATGAACGGCTGCGGATCGGCGTCGAACACGTCGGCCGTGATCTTCGACGTGACGTCGGCAAAGCGTGCGAGGAAGCGATCGCCGAACGCGCCCTGCGGCACGAAGATGCGGCGTGCGCACGTGCAGCGCTGGCCGGCCGACAGGAACGCCGACTGGATCGTGTGATGCACGGCGGCGTCGATGTCCTCGACCTCGCCGATCACGAGCGGGTTGTTGCCGCCCATCTCGAGCGCGAGCACGATTTCCGGACGGCCGCCGAACTGCTTGTGCAGCAGCGTGCCGGTATCCGAGCTGCCGGTGAAGAACAGCCCGTCGATCTGGCGGTGATTCGCGAGCGCGATGCCGGTGTCCTTCTCGCCCTGCACGAGATTCAGCACGCCGGCCGGCAGCCCGGCTTCGCGCCACACGTCGACCGTCGCGCGCGCGACGCCCGGGGCAAGCTCCGACGGCTTGAACACCACGGTGTTGCCGGCGATCAGCGCCGGCACGATATGACCGTTCGGCAAGTGGCCGGGGAAGTTGTACGGGCCGAACACCGCGACGACGCCGTGCGGGCGGTGACGCAGCACCGCGACGCCGTCGGCCATGTCCTGGCGCTTCTCGCCGGTGCGTTCCTGATAGGCCTGGATCGAGATGCCGACCTTCGCGGCCATCGCCGCGACTTCGGTGCGCGCTTCCCACAGCGGCTTGCCGGTCTCGCGGCCGATCGCGGTCGCGATCGCTTCCTTGCGTTCGGTGAGCAACGCGGCAAAGCGCTTGACGATTTCGCAGCGCGCTTCGAAGTCAAGCGCCGACCAGCCGGCGAATGCGCGGCGTGCGCTCGCGACCGCACGGTCGACGTCCGCTGCCGATGCGCTGCCGCCCTGCCATGCGATTTCATCGGTACCCGGGTTGCGCGACACGAAGACGGGGCCCGAGCCTGCGACCCAGGCGCCGTCGATGAAGAGTTCCGTCATGATTCGTTTATCCCTGTTTGACTTTGAGCGGCAGCACGCGGACCGGATCGCCGGCCTTCACGTCGAGCGCGGCGGCATCGTCGGCCGACAACACGAACGCGCCGTTCTCAACCACGCCCGGCGCGACGCCGACGCGGAAATCGCCGAGCGACGTGTTCGACACGAGCGACTTCGGCGGATGGCCGCCCCGCGCGTCGTCCCGCGCGTCGGGCACACCGATCGCAACCGGCACGACGACGCTCTCGCGCACCGTGCGCAGGTCGTTCACATGGCATTCGAGCACCGGGCCCGCGTCGAAGATGTCGACGTGATTCTGGTAGCGCAGCCCTTCCGCTTCGAGCATCTTGCGGGCCGGCAGCGTGTCGCGATGCGTGAGGCCGACCGCGTCCTGCGCGTCCTGCGGCAGCAGGTCGACGTACACCGGGTAGCGCGGCATCAGTTCCGCGAGGAACGACTTGCGGCCGTGCGAGCTCAGGTAATCGGCCGCGTTGAAATCGATCTGGTAGAAGTGCGAACCGACCGCGCGCCAGAACGGCGACGTGCCGTCCTCGTCGAAGTGGCCGCGCAGTTCCGCGCAGATGCGTTCCGGAAAGCGGTCGCGGAACTGCGCGATGAACATGAAGCGCGAGCGCGACAGCAGGCCGCCGACGCCGCCCGTGCGATAGCGCGGGCTCAGGAACAGCGAGCACACTTCCGCGTAGCCCGTCAGGTCGTGCGAGATGTTCAGCGCGGACATCCGCGTCCACACGCCGAGCTCCTGGCTCGCATGCACGACCGTGCTCACGCGATAGTTGTAGAACGGTTGTTCGAGGCCGACCTGCGTCTCGATTCCGCACACGCCTGCGATGTCGCGCGTCTTCGAATCTTCCATCACGAAGAAGTAGCCGGCCTCGCCGGGCGCCGCGTGGCCTTCGAGCGTGCGGCGCGAGCGTTCGATGCGCGCGGCCAGCGCGTCGCGGTCGGGCTTGAACGTGGTCAGGCCCGGCCCGGTTTCCTGCGCGAGCGACACGAGCGCGTCGACGTCGCCCGTTTGTACGACCCGAACGACGATCATGCTGCGTCTCCCTTCAAATCTTCATCGTCGCGGCGATGCAGCGGCACGCAGCGCACGACATCGCCTTCCTTCACATCGAGCGCCGCGCGCACGTCGCCGGCGAGCGGCGCCTCGGTGCTCCGCGCATCGGCCGTGTCGCCCGGCAAGTCGACCAGCACGCAGCGGAACGATTCGCCGCTGCCCGTCGACACCATGTACGCGACGTCGCCCTGCTGATGCGCGGCCTCGCGCACGACGCGCTCCGACGCCTGCTTCACGCACGCGGTGCGGTCGACCTGCGCGGTCAGCACCGGGCCCGCGTCGAAGATGTCGACGAAGCGGTCAGGCTCGAAGCCTTCCTCGAGATGGATGTCGTACGCGAGCAATGCCGTTTCGTTCGGCTCGCCGAGCACGCGCTGAGCAGCTTCCGGCAACAGCGGCACGTACAGCGGATAGGCCGGCATCACTTCCGCGATGAACGTGCGGCTGCGACCGCCCGATGCGATGTCGACGTCGGTGAAGTCGCGGCCGAAGAACTTGCGGCCCACCGCTTCCCAGAACGGCGACGCGCCGTTGCCGTCGCTCACGCCGAGCAGCAGCGTGAACACTTCCGGCGTGAAGCGGCGGCGGTTCGCGGCGATATACATCATCCGGGCACGCGAGATCAGGTGCGCGGCCGCGTCGCCGCGCAGCGACGGATCGACGTAGAAGCCCGCGAGCCGGCTCTTGCCGGTCAGCTCGTGCGACATCGTGAGCGCGTGGATCTTGCGGTTCACGTGCAGCTCGCGCGACGCGTGGATCAGCGCGTCGTTGCGGAACGCGTAGAACGGTTCCGAGTAGCCGGCCGCGGCCACGATGCTCGCCGTGCCGAGCAGCTTGCCGGTTGTCGAATCCTCGAGCACGAAGAGGTAGAACTCCTCGCCGGCGAAGTCGACGTCCGCGCGAAACGAATCCTCGGAGAGCGCCACGCGCGCTTCGAGCGCCGCGCGGTCGTGCGGCAGCGAGTGCAGGACCGGCTGCGCGGTGCGCGCCATGTGCGCGAGCGCATCGAGATCCGTGAGTTTGCCGGGGCGAACAAATAGCATCGTCGTTCCTGTCTGCGATGGGGGCGCCGATCAGCGCGCGGTGGCTTCCTGTGCGGCAAGCACTTGTTCGACCGCCTTCTCGAAGCGCTTCACGCCTTCGTCGAGCAGGTCGAACGGGATCACCAGCGACGGAACGAAGCGCAGCACGTTCGGGCCGGCGATCAGCATGATCAGGCCGTTCTCGGCGGCGGCGGTGACGAAATCCTTCGCGCGACCGTCGAATGCGGCGGTGAGTTCCGCGCCGACCAGCAGGCCCTTGCCGCGGATGTCCTTGAAGATGCCGAAGCGCGCGTTGATGCGTTCGAGTGCGCCCTTCAGGCGCACGCTGCGTTCGCGCACGCCTTCGAGCAGCGCCGGGTCGCCGATCAGTTCGACGACCTTGTCCGCGATCGCCGATGCGAGCGGGTTGCCGCCGTACGTCGTGCCGTGCACGCCGACCTTGAAGTGCGCGGCCAGTTCGTTCGTCGTCAGCATCGCGCCGATCGGGAAGCCGTTGCCGAGCGCCTTGGCGGTCGTCAGGATGTCCGGCGTGACGCCCGTGTCCATGTAGGCGTAGAACTGGCCGGTGCGGCCCACGCCCGTTTGCACTTCGTCGAAGATCAGCAGTGCGCCGTTGGCGTCGCACGCTTCGCGCAGTGCCTTCAGGAACGCCGGATCGGCGGGGATCACGCCGCCTTCGCCTTGCACCGGCTCGACGATCACGGCGCAGGTTTTCGGGCCGATTGCGGCCTTCGCGGCTTCGATGTCGTTGAACGGCAGGTGTTTGATGCCTTCCGGCACCGGGCCGAAGCCTTCCGAGTATTTCGGCTGGCCGCCGACGCTGACCGTGAAGAACGTGCGGCCGTGGAACGACTGCACGAACGACACGATTTCGTATTTGTCTGCGCCGTGGCGGTCGAACGCGACGCGGCGCGCGAGCTTCAGTGCGGCTTCGTTCGCTTCCGCGCCCGAGTTCGCGAAGAATGCGCGGTCGGCGAAGGTCAGCGATTCGAGGCGCTTCGCGAGGCGCAGCACCGGCTCGTTCGTGTAGCCGTTGCCGATGTGCCAGAGCTTGCGGCCTTGTTCGTCCAGCACCTTCAGCAGTTCCGGGTGGCCGTGGCCCAGCGACGTGACCGCGATGCCGCACGCGAAATCCACGTACTCGCGGCCGGCCGTGTCCCACACGCGGGAGCCCTCTGCACGGTCCGGCACGAACGGCGCGGGAGAGAATACCGGCACCATCACTTCGTCGAATGTCTGGCGGGTCACGGTCGAGGTCGTCATGGTCGTTCCTTTCGGTTTCGTAAGAGGGTTCAACAGGATCAAGTTTAGGGAAGGGTGACGCAAGCGTCTTGCGGAATTGCGACGGGTTCTATCGGAAGGTTTTGGTTTTGCCCTTTCGGGCTGGCCGGGGCGGCTACGCCGTGTCGGTATTTTGGGGCTTTTTCTCGCTCGTCTGGGGTCGGCTTCCCCGGGTCGTGAAGCACCTGCGATCGTGTCGGTCTATTAGCGTCGCCCCTCCGCGGGGCAGCGGTCACTTTTCTTTGTCTTGCCAAAGAAAAGTAACCAAAAGAAAGGCGCTCGGATATCGCATAACCTCCCGGTGCCATCGCCAACAAAGTGGTCCGCACAAAAGTGTCCGCGCCAGTCAGGAATCCGGAGTGGTTCGAGCAATGGTTCTGACACCACTGCCTGCCCCACGGAGCGGTATACCGCTCGCTAGCTCCGTCCTCGCTTCGCTCGGCCGATAGGTCCATCCCGGCCAATGCCGCCATCTTCCGCCCGTTGCAAGGCACTCGCTCTACTTTCGATAAACGGGAATTCGCTGCTCTGCCCGTGAAAAAAATGGGGGACACAAATACATCGTCTCGCGCAGACATCGATCGTCAAACGATCCGGACATACAAATGCGGAGAGCAGAAAAAGTGCCTGGCAGTCGACAGTTCATGCAGGAAGCAAGAACGCCCCCCGCCCGGAAGTACCTTGCAGCCGAGCGTAGCGAGGATGGAGCTAGCGGACGGTATACCACTCCGTGGGGTAGCGAGAGATGTCAGAACCATTGCTCGAACCACTCCGGATTCCTGACTGGCGCGGACACTTTTGTGCGGACCACTCTGTTGGCGATGGCACCGGTAAGTCATGCGTTATCCGAGCGCCTTTCTTTTGGTTACTTTTCTTTGGCAAGACAAAGAAAAGTGACCGCTGCCCCGCGGAGGGGCGACGCTAATAGACCGACACGATCACAGGTGCTTCACGCCAACCGCGGGCGGACCGCCAACCAAACCAAGTCAAACCCGGATCTCAATCCTTCCCGCGCTCGACGAGCGCCCCACCCCGAGGTTCGCTGCCGCCGCCGGTCTGCTTCTCGAGCCACGCTCTTCGATCCTCCCGAGGCGTAACACCAAACCTTTCGCGATAAGCGTTAGAGAAGTGCGCAGCAGAAGAGAACCCACAAGCGAGAGAAACCTGAACGACAGACTTGCTGGTCCGCTGCAACTGCGTCCTTGCCTTGAGCAACCGAAGATTGAGGTAATACTTCGAGGGCATTGCCCCGAGATACTGACGAAAGAGCCGCTCCAGTTGCCGGCGTGAAACGCCCACGAGCCCGGCGATCTCATCGGTCGTCAAAGGATCCTCGATATTGGCTTCCATCAAAAGCAAAGCATCATTCAACCGAGGATGTCGCTCACCGGGCGCGGTAACAAAAGGAATCCGTTGGCGCTCCTCACCACTCCGCAGCGTCCCGGCCCCGAGCGCATCAGCAATCCGCTCCGCGAGATCCACCCCATGTTCCCGGCCAATCATGGCCAACATGAAATCGACGGTCGCCTGCCCACCGGCACAGGTGGCCCGATCGCGATCGATCTCGAAGATCTGCTGCGTGACGATCGACCGCTCGAACTGCTCGGCGAACTGCTGATACGTCTCCCAGTTCACGCTCACGCGATACCCGGAAAGCTGCCCGGCCATCGCCAGCCACCACACGCCGTGATGAATGCCGGTCACAACGGGCGTACGCTGCCCGACCCGCGCGAGACTCGCGAGAAACAACCGGTAATCGGCAAACTGCTGAAACCGCTCGGACACGACGATTACCCAGTCGCACGCGATCGCATCGTTGAACGCCGCATCGGCATGCCACTGCGCGCCGCCCGCGAGCGGCACCGGCCGACCGTCCCACGAACACACCTGCCAGCGATACAGCAGGCGTCCGTCGATCTCGTTCGCGAGATTCAGCGCATCGACGATCGGACCCACGCCCGACATCGACACGGGCGGCAATGCAACGATCGCCACCTGCGTCGTGCGGGTGGCGCCTGCGGGACGAGACACCGGTACCACGTTGAAACCTGCCCTGTCGCGTTACTTGAGGCTGCCCGACAGGAACTGCTTGAGCCGCTCGCTCTGCGGGCGCACCAGCACCTCCTTCGGATCGCCCTCTTCCTCGGTCCGCCCCTGATGCAGGAACATCACATGATTCGACACGTTGCGCGCGAAACCCATCTCGTGCGTGACGACGATCATCGTGCGGCCTTCCTCGGCCAGCTTCTGCATCACCTTCAGCACTTCGCCCACCAGTTCCGGATCGAGCGCGGAGGTCGGCTCGTCGAACAGCATCACGTCCGGATGCATCGCCAGCGCCCGCGCGATCGCCACGCGCTGCTGCTGGCCGCCCGACAGATGCGACGGATACTGCTTCTCGACGCGCGGCGGCAGGCCGACCTTCTCCAGGTACTCGCGCGCACGCTCCTCGGCTTCCTTCTTCGAAATGCCGAGCACGTGCACGGGCGCTTCCATCACGTTCTCGAGCACGTTCATGTGCGCCCACAGGTTGAAGTGCTGGAACACCATCGCGAGCTTCGTGCGGATGCGCTGCAACTGCTTGTGATCGGCGACTTCGAGCGCGCCGGCGCGGTCGGTCTTCGTGCGCACGGCCTCGCCGTCGACGACGATCTGCCCCGCATTCGGCCGCTCGAGAAAATTGATGCAGCGCAGGAACGTGCTCTTGCCCGAGCCGCTCGCGCCGATGATGCTGATGACGTCGCCGGCCTTCGCGTTCAGCGACACGCCCTTGAGCACCTCGTTGTCGCCATAGCGCTTGTGGATGTCGACCGCGGCAAGCTTGACGGAAGCGGACGCGCTCGTTTGAGTGATCTCGGCCAACTGGCTCTCCTCGAAGTAATTCAATGACGGGCGGCCGCGAGATACGCGAGCCAGTGGCGCTCCGCGCGGCGAAACGCCGCGACGAGTGCGAACGATACCGCAAGATAGATCAGCGCGGCGATCCCGAACGACTGGAACGCCATGTAGGTCGCGGAATTGGCGTCGCGCGCGACCTTCAGGATGTCCGGCACGGTCGCGGTGAACGCGACGGTCGTCGCGTGCAGCATCAGGATCACCTCGTTGCTGTACAGCGGCAGCGCGCGGCGCAGCGCCGACGGCAGGATCACGCGGCGGTACATCGTGAACGGCGACATCCCGTAGGCCCGCGCCGCCTCGACCTCGCCGTGCGGGATCGCACGAATCGCGCCGGCGAAGATCTCGGTGGTGTACGCGCAGGTGTTCAGCGCGAACGCGAGGATCGCGCAGTTGAAACCGCTGCGGAAAAACGCGTCGAGCAGCGAGTGCGAGCGCACGAACTCGAGGCTGTACATGCCCGTGTACATCAGCAGCAGCTGCACGTAGAGCGGCGTGCCGCGGAACACGTACGTGTAGAACCGCACGGGCATCGACACCCACTTGTTCCTCGACACGCGCGCGACCGCGAGCGGCACCGCGCACACGAAGCCGAGCGAAATCGACGCGACGAGCAGCCACAGCGTCACCGCGAGGCCGGACAGGCGCTGGCCGTCCCAGAAAAGGAACGCCTTGCCGAATTCCTGGAGGATCTCGATCATAGTTCTGCGTGCCGCACGCCCATGGAATAACGCTTCTCGAGCTGGATCAGCACGAGGTTGGAGACGGTCGTGATCGCGAGATAGATCAGCGCCGCGACGAGGATGAAGAAGAACATGTTGAACGTGCTCTTGCCGGCGTCCTGCGCGGCCTTCACGACGTCCGCGAGACCGATGATCGACACCAGCGCGGTCGCCTTCACGAGCACCTGCCAGTTGTTGCCGATGCCCGGCAGCGCAAAGCGCATCATCTGCGGAAACATGATCCGCGCGAACACGCGCGCGCCGCTCATCCCGTAAGCCGAACCGGCTTCGAGCTGGCCGCGCGGCACCGACAGGAACGCGCCGCGAAACGTCTCGGTGAAGTACGCGCCGTAGATGAAGCCGAGCGTCAGCACGCCGGCCACGAACGGATCGATGTCGATCTGGTTCCAGCCGACGAGGTCGGTGAACTGATTCAGCCAGATCTGGATGCTGTAGAACAGCAGCAGCATCAGCACAAGGTCGGGCACCGAGCGGATCAGCGTCGTATAACCGGTCGCGATCGCTCGCAGCACCCGGTTGTGCGACAGCTTCGCCACCGCGCCGATCAGCCCCAGCGCCACCGCAGTGGCGAGCGACAGCACCGACAGCTCGATGGTCTGCACGGTGCCGGCCCAGAGGACGGGACCAAAGCCGTAAAGGAACACGCGCGTCTCCAGAGTTGAATGAATGCCGACGCGTATGCCTGTCCCGCGCCGGGCTGACGCGGATAGTCGCAAGCGAAATTATTTGCCTCAAATCACCGTGCGCGCGATTGCTGCGTCGCAACAATTCGTCCCATCATTTATGCGCACGGCCTACGTCGCTGTTTCAAAAGGAAAAAGCCCGCTTCCTGACAGTCCGATGACGCGCCGGGAAGCGGGCTTTTTGCAATTTTCCGGTCGCTTTTTCGATATAGCGCCGGCTTGGCCGTCAGGCCGAATGGGCAGATCCGGACCGACGCCACACAATTGCTCGCTCATGCCCGCGACGCGCTGCGCGGGCTGGCTGAAGAAGCGCCGCGGGTGAGCGTCACCGCCCTTTCAGGATATCGGAGCGCGATGTCGTATAGACGAGCCCGTCCGGGCCGAAATGGACGTTGAAGAATGCGTCGGTGTTGACGCCGTCCTCGAGCCAGCGCCAGCTCCAGACCGTCTCGGGCTTCAGCGGATACTGCGCGACGTCCCCGGGCTTGCCGAGCAGGCGCCGCACCTCGTCCTCGTCCATCCCCGGGCGCACTTTCGCGAAATTCTCGGCGGTCAGCACCTGTGTCGCGCCCGTGTAGCGCCCGTTCGCGTCGAGATCGACGAACCACGTCTGGTTGCCCATCGGGCCGCGCGGATATTCGAGACGCTTCGAGCCGTCGGTGAACGTGCGCTCGGTCTCGGGTTTGCCCATCGTGCCGCGCACGTCGGCCTCGGTCGATTCGCCGACCTTCAGCCCCTTCAGCAGCAGCGGCGCGGGCTTGATCGCGTTGAAGAAGTCCCTGATACGTTGCACGTCGAGATGGCCTTGGTCGTCGCAACCGGTCAGCGCCAGCGCGGCGGCCAGCATCGTCACGGAAAGCAGCCGGAAACGAAAAATCATCGGAAGAATGGCGCGTGGAGAAACACGCGGCAAGGATACCCGCGCGGCGCCGAAAGCGCGAGACGGGCCGCGCGGCCTGTCGGAGGTTCAATGCGTCGTTTCGGTTTCGGTCCGGGCTTCGGACGCCCGATTCGCCGGCGGCGCCGGGCGCGGCCCACTCGGCGGCGCGCCCGGACGGCCGCGCGTGCGCACCAGCTCGGCAAGCTGCCACGAGCCGAGCGCGAGGCAGCCGAACAGCACTTCGCGGCCACGCTTGACCACCGCGAGCGACAGCGCCGTCTCGCGGTCGACGCCGAACATCTGCGCGAGCAGCACGACGGTCGCCTCCTGCACGCCGAGCCCGCCCGGCACCATGAACGCCGCATGCCGGACGGCCTGCGTCATCGCCTCGATCGCGATCGCGCGGCCGATCGACACCGGATGGCCGAGCAGCGCGAGCGCCCAGTAGATCTCGAGCGCGCCGAGCACGTAGCCGGCCAATTGCCAGAAGAACGCGCTGAACAACAGACCCGTGCGCGACATCAGCGAATCGATGTCGGCGTCGAGCCGGCGGCCGTCGACGCCCTGCAGCAGCCGGTGCGAATCGCCGAGCAGGCGGCCCGCGAAACGCTCGATCGCATGGAAGATGCCGCCGCGCCGCATCAGCACGACGCCGAGCACCGGCAACGGCAGCGTCAGCAGCAGCGCGAGGCCGATCGTGCCGCCGCCCATGTTGTCGGTCGTCGCGAGCAGCAGCACGAGGCCGAGCGCCGCGAACGCATACTGGACGACGATCGTCACGAGCACCTCGACGATCACCGACGCGGTCACGCGGCTCGCGTCGGGCACCTGCCAGCGCGCGAGCCGGATGCCGACGATCTCGCCGCCGATCCCGACCACGGGCAGCAGCCGGTTCACGGCCTCGCGCACGGTCGCGATCCACCACAGGAACGCCAGCGACGCGCGCCGGTCGAGCAACTGGTGCCACGCGTATGCATCGAGCAGCAGCGGCAGCGCGTGGAACGGCACGAGCCACAGCAGCGCGTAACCGGCGCGCGCGAGCATCTGCGACACGTCGCCGACGCCTTCGTGCAGCCCCAGCGCGAGCAGGATGCCGATGCCGATCGGCCAGCCGAGCCACTTGATCCACTTGCTCATGACGGCTGCGCTCCCGGTGCGCGCGACGCATGCGCGCCGCGCCGGGCCGCGGGCCCGCCGAACACGTCGGCAAAGCCGCCGGTCGCGACGCCCGCCGCCTTCAGCGCGGCCGCGACACGCGGCGACAGCAGCGCATCCAGTTCGTCGACCGGTCGGTAGCCGGCCATCGTCGGCGTGATCGGACCGTCGCCGGCTTCGGCCGGATGGCAGTAGATCTCGCCGACGCCCGGCGGCAGCTTCGCGAGCGCGTCGAGCAGCACGGCCTCGTCCATCGCACCCGTATGCTCGATGCCGACCACGTAGTCGTTGTGCGCGAGCCCGGCCCGGTCGAGCCGCGCGCGCACCAGCGCGATCCACGGCTTGAGCAGCGCGGGCGCGCTCGTTTCGTACGGCAGCCGCACCGCGCGCAGCCCGTAGTCGCGGCCGATCTCGACGATCATCGACAGCACGGTCGGGTGCAGGTGGAAATGCTTGTGCGCGTTCACGTGATCGAGCGGCAGGCCGCTCGCCGCGAACGCGTCGAACTGCGCACGGATCTCGCGGCGCAGTTGCGCGCGCACGTGCGGCAGGAAGAAGAAGCGACAGCCGTCCTTCGCCATCGCGTCGCCGAAGCGCCCGTCAAGGCCGACGAGCGCGGGAATCTCGTGCGCGGGCAGCGTGGCCGGCCCGTCCGCGAGCACCAGATGCAGGCCGACCGCGAGCGACGGCAGCCGCCGTGCGCGCTCGATCGCATCCTGCGCCGCAGGCGCACCGACCATCAGGCTGGCGGCGTTCAGCACGCCGTCGCGATGCGCACGCTCGACCGCCGCGTTGACGCGCGGGTGCAGCCCGAAGTCGTCCGCGGTAAAGATCAGCGCCCGCGCCGCCCGCTGCGTCGTCACGGATCAGGCCTCGTGCGCGCGCAGGAAACGGAAGAACTCGACGCCTTCGCGCAGGCGACGCTTCATCATGTCCCAGCTCGTCAGCATCTCGCGCACGATTTCCCAGATCTTCGACGGGCGGAAGTAGAACTGGCGATAGAACTGCTCGAGATGGTGATAGATCTCGTCGCGCGACAGGTGCGGATAGCCGATCGCCGCGAGCTGCACGCCTTCCTTGCTGACCAGGTTGATGGTCTTGTTCTCTTCCATCCAGCCGTTCTCGACGGCCTGCTTGTACAACGTCGTGCCCGGATACGGCGCGGCGAGCGACACCTGGATCGTGTGCGGGTTGATTTCCTTCGCGTACTCGATCGTCTTCCTGATCGTCTCCTGCGTCTCGCCCGGCAGGCCGAGGATGAAGGTGCCGTGGATCTTGATGCCGAGCTTCTTGCAGTCCGCGCTGAAGCGGCGCGCGAAATCGGTGCGCACGCCCTTCTTGATGTTCACGAGGATCTGGTCGTCGCCCGATTCGAAGCCGACCAGCAGCAGGCGCAGGCCGTTGTCCTTCATGATCTTCAGCGACTTGTACGGCACGTTGGCCTTCGCGTTGCACGACCACGTGATGCCGAGCTTGCCCAGGCCGATGGCGATGGCTTCGGCGCGCGGCAGGTCGTCGGTGAAGGTGTCGTCGTCGAACATCAGTTCCTTCACTTCCGGCATGTTGTCGCGGATCCACTTCGCTTCCGCGAGCACGTTCTCGACCGAGCGCGTGCGGTAGCGATGGCCGCTGACCGTCTGCGGCCACAGGCAGAACGTGCAGCGCGACTTGCAGCCGCGGCCCGTGTAGATCGACACGTACGGATAGTTCAGGTAGCCGATGAAGTAGTTGTCGATCTTCAGGTCACGCTTGTAGACGGGCGCGACGAACGGCAGCTCGTCCATGTTCTCCAGGATCGGACGCGCTTCGTTGTGCTCGATCGAGCCGTCCTTCGCGCGCCAGCTCAAACCCTTGATTTCGGGGAACGGCTTGCCTTCGGCGATTTCCTTGCAGGTGTAGTCGAATTCCTCGCGACAGACGAAGTCGATCGCGTCGCTCGCCGTCAGCGAGTTGTGCGGATCGACCATCACCTTCGCGCCGACCATGCCGACCCGCATCGACGGCTTCATCTTCTTCAGGTCCTGCGCGAACATCGCGTCGGTCGGGAACGACGGCGTGCTCGTGTGGATGATCACGAGGTCGTAGTCGTTCGCGATCTTCAACGTTTCCTCGACCGACAGCCCGTCGGCCGGCGCATCGACGACGCGGCTGCCCGGCACGAGCGCGGCCGGCTGCGCGAGCCAGGTCGGATACCAGAAGGAACGGATTTCGCGCTTCGCCTGATAGCGCGAACCGGCTCCGCCGTCGAAGCCGTCATACGAAGGGGCCTGCAAGAACAGCGTTTTCATGAATGCTCCGGTAGCCTGCATAGTTCGTTTCGTTACAACGATTCAGTCAAAAAACCGCGGGCCGCCCTGCCGGCGCCCGCCTCTCTGTCATGTCGCGCCGCGCGGCTTCGCCGTGCGACGCGTCTCGGCCCGCGGGCCGGGTTCGATCGACGGCGCTAGCGGCCGTCCACTGCTTCCACGGCCGCCGTCGCGCGTTCGCCGCCGACGACCGTCATCCTGGCGCCGCGCCACACGACCTGCGTGCCGAACACGGCCGCGAGCCACTCGAGCGCGAGCAGCGTGTCGCGCACCGCGACGAGCGGCAGGTCGCGCCAGAACGCGCGCCAGCCGTCCTCGCCGCGCGCGTGCAGCACGAGCCGCCCGAATGCGCCGACCGCGGCCGCCCCGCCCGCCAGCGTGCCGGCGAAGGTGCCGTCGAGGCGCAATGCCAGCACCGCGCCGATCGCGAGCCACGGCGCGGTAAACGTGATGAACAGGAACGCGAAGCCGGCCGGGTTCAGCGAACGAATCGTGCGCAGCCAGCGCGTCTCGCGGTGCCACAGCGGCCCGAACGACGGTTCGATCACGTCGGTCGCGACCTCGACCTCGGACAGCACGGTGCGCCGCCCGAGGCGGCGCGGCAGCTCGGCCAGCCAGAAATCGTCGGCCAGCTCGTCCTTCAGCGCGAAGAGACCGCCGATCCGGTCGAGCGTGTCGCGCGTGAGCGCGAGCGTCGCGCCGAAGCCGAAGCGGCTCGAGCGGCCGAGGTGGGTGATCCGCACCGACGGCGCGAACCACGCGTCGACGAACTGCGCGCCGATCCGCGTCCAGAAGCCGCCGACGCTGCGCGCATGATACAGGCACGTGACGACCCCGACCGACGGGTCCGCGAGCGGCGCCGTCACGCGCTCCAGATAGTCGGGCTGCACCGCGATGTCGCTGTCCGCGATCACGATGCGGCCGTATTTCGCGCGCTCGGCGAGATTGATCAGGTTGCTGACCTTCAGGTTCTTGCCGTGCACACGCGCGTCGATCACGACCGTGATGTCGCAATCCGGATGATCGGCGCGCAGCCGCTCGACGACGGCCGCGGCCGGATCGGCCGACGATGCGACGCCGAACAGCACCTCGTAGCGAGGATGGCGCTGCGCGCAGAAGGTCGCGAGGTTTTCATACAGGTGCGGCTCCGCGCCGCACAGCGGCTTCAGCACGCTGACCGGCTCGAAGCCGTCGCGCACCGTCGTGCGCGGCGTGCGCGGCCGCGGCGCGAAGGCCGCGACGAGCGCATAGCCGGCCGCGGCCAGCGTGAACGCGATCAGGAGCCAGTCGAGCAGCGTGGCGGTGGGCGTCATGTGCGATGCCTCCCGGCGACGTGGGCGCCATGGCAAACGCTTGAGCGTGATTGAGCGTGATGCGGTATTCCGACAACGACGAACGCGGGCACGACCCGACTCCTTGTTCCAGCAGCGTCTGTAAGGGGAAGGCGCGACCCGTTGTTCGGGTTCGGCCATGCCCGGCTTCGCGTGGCGTATCCCCGCGCAGCGCCCGGACGGCATGCGGGAAGACTCGAATGGCTCCATCGGCACAAGATGGGCAGGCGGCGGATTTTAGCAGTCTGCGCCCCCCCGCGCGCGGTGCTACGCGAAACGGACTAGTGCAATTCCGGCAAAGCTGAGCGGTCGACGAGCCTGATCGGCCCGGCCACGTTCACATTAGCGTAAGCACTTTGCAGGCGTATTGCAGTCTTTAAAATCAAACGTTTCGTGCAAATTTGTATGTCGATGCGGTTTCACTTCCAATCGCCGTAAAGTTTGGTAATTAATCAGCGATTAGATTGATTTTCGCAACGATCGTCGCAAGCAACCCTGCGCCCCTGTAAGGCGCATGGGTATCCGCGCGCCGCCAGCACGTTCCGGAACCCTTTGGCAAAATCCTTGGCGTCTGTTGCGTCAGCGCATCACCACGCCACCTCGTTTCGAAGGTCTTCCGATGACACCGTTTTCCGTACTCGATCTCGCGCCCATTCCGGCCGGCGCCGACGCCTCGCAGGCGTTCCGCAACACCGTCGATCTCGCGCAGCACGCGGAGCGCTGGGGCTACCGGCGTTACTGGCTGGCCGAGCATCACAACATGCCGGGGATCGCGAGTGCGGCCACCGCCGTCGTGATCGGCCACGTCGCGGGCGCCACGCAGACGATCCGGGTCGGCTCGGGCGGCATCATGCTGCCGAACCATGCGCCGCTCGTGATCGCCGAGCAGTTCGGCACGCTCGCGTCGCTGTATCCGGGGCGCATCGACCTCGGCCTCGGCCGCGCGCCCGGCACTGACCAGACCACGTCGCGCGCGCTGCGCCGCGACCTGATCGGCAGTGCGGACTCGTTCCCGGACGACGTCGCCGAGCTGCAGCGCTACTTCGCGGAGCCGGTCCCCGGCCAGCGCGTGCGCGCGGTGCCTGGCGCAGGGCTCGACGTCCCGGTGTGGCTGCTCGGTTCGAGCCTGTTCAGCGCGCAGCTCGCGGCGATGCTCGGGCTGCCGTTCGCGTTCGCGTCGCACTTCGCGCCCGACTATCTGATGCGGGCGCTCGAGATCTATCGCGCGCAGTACCGGCCGTCGGCCGCGTGGCCGAAGCCGCATGCGATGGTCGGCGTCAACGTGTTCGCGGCCGAGACCGACGACGAGGCGCGGCGCCTGTTCACGTCGCTGCAACAGCAGTTCATCAACCTGCGGCGCGGCACGCCGGGCAAGCTGCCGCCGCCCGTCGACGCGCTCGAGGCGAACGAACTCGAACTCGCGACCGTCGCGCATTCGCTGTCGTTCGCGGCGGTCGGCTCGCGCGACACGGTGCGCGACAAGCTGCGCGACCGTATCGCGCAGACGGGCGCCGACGAGCTGATCATCACCGCGCAGATCTACGATCATGCCGCGCGGCTGCGCTCGTTCGAACTGGCCGCGCAGATCCGCGACGAACTCGCGAACGAGGCAAGCTGACGGCACGACCGCGCGCGGCCGGCCGCCCGCGCCGCATCACTGCGGGCGCACGGCGTCCAGCCCGTCGAGCAGCGCCTTGTGGAACGCGTCCGGGTCCTGGATCTGCGGCGCGTGGCCGAGCGCCGGGAATTCGACGAGCTGCGCGCCGGGAATCGCGGCCTGCGTGCGCTTCGCGAGTTCCGGATAGCGGCCGAGCTTCGCGTGCACGTCGGGCGGCGCGACGTCCTTGCCGATCGCGGTCGTGTCCTTGTCGCCGATCATCAGCAGCGTCGGCACGCGAATCGCGCCGAATTCGTAGACCACCGGCTGCGTGAGGATCATGTCGTAGATCAGCGCGGAGTTCCACGCGACCGCGTCGCGGCCGGCGCCGCGATACATGCCGGCGAGCATCTGCACCCAGCGCTCGTACGACGGCGCCCACTTGCCCGCGTAGTAGGTCGCCTGCTCGTAGCGGCGGATGCCGTCGGCGTTGGTCTTCAGCTCGCGCGCATACCAGTAGTCGACCGACAGCGGCGGCACGCCGAGCGCCTTCCAGTCCTCGAGGCCGATCGGGTTCACGAGCACGAGCTGGTCGGTCGCCTTCGGATACATCAGCGCGTAGCGGATCGCGAGCATCCCGCCCGTCGAGTGGCCGACGATCGTCGCCGATTTCACACCGACCGATTCGAGCAGCGCGTGCGTGTTGCGTGCGAGTTGCTGGAAGCTGTACTGGTAGCGCTCGGGCTTCGACGACTTGCAGAAGCCGATCTGGTCGGGCGCGATCACGCGATAGCCGGCGCGGCTCAGCACGCCGATCGTGTCCTCCCAGGTCGCCGCGCAGAAGTTCTTGCCGTGCAGCAGCACGACGGTGCGGCCGTTCGGATGCGCGGGCTGCACGTCGAGGTACGCCATCTCGAGGGTTTCGCGCTGCGACACGAACGCGTATTCGTGCACGGGCGCCGGATACGCGAACCCTTCCAGACGCGGGCCGTACGCGGGCCCGTCGTTGGCGGCGGGCGTCGCGGCGACGCTCGCAACGGGCATCGCGCACGCGGCGGCGGCGCTCGCGCCGAGCACGGCGGCGCGCGCGGCGGACAGGATCTTGCAAATCGAAAGCATGGCGGTCACGGTGATGGGGGGACGCGCGCGGGCTGCCGGGTTGCCGCGGGCTGTCTCGGGCTGTCTCGGGCTGTCTCGGGCTGTCTCGGGCTGTCTCGGGCTGTCTCGGGCTGTCTCGGGCTGTCTCGGGCTGTCTCGGGCTGTCTCGGGCTGTCTCGAGCTGTCTCGCGCCCCGCGATTCTACGCGGTCGCGTGACGACGGCGCGCAACACTCCAACGCCGCGCGACTTCCGCGCGTACGACGAACTCGGGTATCGTGTGACGTGACCCTGAAACGCGTGCAGGCGAATTCCCATGAAAAACGTCCTCAGCATTCAGTCGCACGTCATCTACGGCCATGCCGGCAACAGCGCGGCCGTGTTCCCGATGCAGCGCCTCGGCGTCAACGTCTGGCCGCTCAACACCGTCCAGTTGTCGAATCACATGCAGTACGGCCACTGGGCCGGCAGCGCGATCGACGCCGCGAAGATGGAACAGCTCGTCGACGGCATCGCCGCCATCGGCGCGCTCAAGCGTTGCGACGCGGTGCTGTCCGGCTTCCTCGGCTCGCCGCCGCAGGCACGCGCGGCGGTCGAGATCGTACGCTCGGTGAAGGCGATGAATCCGAACGCGTGGTACTTCTGCGATCCGGCGATGGGCCAGACGGGCGGCGTCCGGCCCGAGCCCGGCGTCGAGGAATTCATCGTGCAGGAGGTGCCCGCGCTCGCGGACGGCATGTCGCCGAACCATACCGAACTGCAGAAGCTCGCCGGGCGACGCATCGAGACCGTCGCGGAAGCCGTCGACGCGTGCCGCGCGCTGATCCGCCGCGGCCCGAAGATCATCCTCGTCAAGCACCTGCACGACCGCAACAGCCCGGCCGACCGCTTCAACATGCTCGCCGTCACCGAAACCGAAGCGTGGATCGGCCAGCGGCCGCTGTATGCGTTTCCGCGCCATCCGGTCGGTGTCGGCGACCTGACCAGCGCGATCTTCGTCGCGTGCCGGCTGCGCGGCGACTCGGTGCGCGCCGCGTTCGAACACACGCTCGCGGCCGTGCACGCGGTCGTGAAGGCCACCTACGACGCACGCCGCTACGAGCTCGAGCTCGTCGCCGCGCAGGATGAAATCGCACGGCCGAGCGAATGGTTCGGCGCGTGGGTGACCGACGCCTGACGCGTGCGCATCGCCCTGCTCGCCGCGGCTGCCTGCTGCCGCACCTCGGCCGTCCTGCGGCTCCCTCGCTGTTCCCGCTGTCCGCGTGCCGCGCAGCACCCGCCTCGCCCGTTGCCGCTGCCCCGCAGTCCGTGCGGCGGCGCACCGCCGGCTGCAACCCGGTCCACGCGTGCAAACGTTTCCGGACTTCACATGAATGACACCGATTCCTCGCTATGCTCGCGGCGGCACGCATCGGCGCAGCCGCATCCTGCGACCCGGTGTGCGCCCTTTCCGCAGGTCCCGCCAATCGGCTCCCTCTTTACCCCACGATAACGACCATGACCCGATCGAACCGTCGTGACTTCCTGCGCGTCGCCGCCGGCACTGCCGGCGCCGCCGCGCTGAACCTGTTTCCGCCCGTGATCCGCGATGCGCTCGCGATTCCCGCGAACCGCCGTACCGGCACGATCCGCGATATCGAACACATCGTGATCCTGATGCAGGAGAACCGCTCGTTCGACCATTACTTCGGCACGATGCGCGGTGTCCGCGGCTTCGGTGACCCGCGCCCGCTGCGCCTCGCGAACGGCAAGCCGGTGTTTCACCAGCCGGTCGGCCCGGCCGAACTGCTGCCGTTCCACCCGGGCGCCGACAAGCTCGGCCTGCAGTTCCTGCAGGACCTGCCGCACGGCTGGCAGGACATGCACGCTGCCTGGAACAAGGGCCGCTACGACCAGTGGGTGCCGAACAAGGGCACGACGACGATGGCGTACCTGAAGCGCGACGACATCCCGTTCCACTACCAGCTCGCCGACGCGTTCACGATCTGCGACGCGTACCACTGCGCGTTCCCGGGCTCGACCGACCCGAACCGCTATTACATGTGGACCGGCTACGTCGGCAACGACGGCACGGGCGGCGGCCCGGTGCTCGGCAACGATGAAAAGGGCTACGGCTGGACGACCTATCCGGAAGTGCTCGAACAGGCCGGCGTGTCGTGGAAGATCTACCAGGACGTCGGCACGGGGCTCGACGCGAAGGGTTCGTGGGGCTGGACGTCCAACCCGTACATCGGCAACTACGGCGACAACGCGCTGCTCTACTTCAACCAGTACCGCACCGCGCTGCCGGGCACGCCGCTGTACGACAAGGCGCGCACCGGCACCAACATCAGCGCCGGCGGCACGCTGTTCGACGTGCTGCAGCAGGACGTGAAGAACGGCACGCTGCCGCAGGTATCGTGGATCTGCGCGCCGGAAGCATATTCCGAGCACCCGAACTGGCCGGCCAACTACGGCGCGTGGTACATCGAGCAGGTGCTGAAGGCGCTCGTGTCGAATCCGGACGTGTGGAGCAAGACCGCGCTCTTCATCACGTATGACGAAAACGACGGCTTCTTCGATCACGTGCCGCCGCCGTTCGCGCCGCAGTCGCGCGACAACGGGTTGTCGACGGTCGCGACGACCAACGAGGTCTATGCCGGCGACGCGTCGCACATGGCCGGTCCGTACGGGCTCGGGCCGCGCGTGCCGATGCTGGTCGTGTCGCCGTGGACCAAGGGCGGCTGGGTCTGCTCGCAGACCTTCGATCACACGTCGCTGCTGCAATTCATCGAGGCGCGGTTCGGCGCGCAGTATCCGGTCACGGCCGCCAACGTGTCGCCGTGGCGCCGCGCGGTGTGCGGCGACCTGACGTCGGCGTTCGAGTTCGCGACCGTGGACGCCGCGTGGCCGACGCTGCCCGACACGAGCGGCTACGCGCCGCCCGACCGCGTGCGCCATCCCGACTACATCCCGGTGCCGCCGGTGCTGCAGAAGCTGCCGAAACAGGAAGCCGGGCTGCGTCCGGCGCGCGCGCTGCCGTACGAGCTGTTCGTGCACGGCCGCGTCGAAGCCGCGAACGGGCAGTTCCGGCTGACCTTCGCGAACACGGGCCGCGCAGGCGCCGCGTTCCAGGTCCAGTCGCGCAACCGCGTCGACGGCCCGTGGGCGTACACGGTCGAAGCCGGCAAACGCATCGCCGATACGTGGAGCGCCGCCGCGTCGCTCGGCCTGTACGACCTCGACGTGTACGGCCCGAACGGCTTCTACTGCCATTTCCGCGGCCCGTTCGCGACCGGCGTCGGCAGCGCGAGCGTGAACCCCGAAGTGATCTACGGCTACGACGTCGCGAACGGCAACATCACGCTGCGCCTGATGAACCGCGGCCACAAGGCCGTGCGGCTGAAGGTCACGAACGCGTACGGCCACGGTCACGCGCGCACGTTCGACCTCGCGCCGGGCGCGCACGTCGACGATTACTGGGAACTGCGCGGCAGCCACGGCTGGTATGACCTGACCGTCAGCGACGGCCGCCAGCTCGGCTTCCTGCGCCGCTTCGCGGGCCACGTCGAAACGGGCCGCCCGAGCACCAGCGACCCGCTGATCCGCACGACCGCGTCGCACGACGACGCCGAAGCCGTATCGGACGCCCTGTCCGACTGACGTCGACCCACGCGCGGCGCGGCCCCGGCGGGCTGCGCCGCGTCTTTGCCCCGCAGCACTCCCCCCTCTGCGCCCGTTCCGTTCGCGACGGGAAACTCCCGATACCGGCCGCCCGCGCTCGCGCGGAAGCTATGCGCAAATCCGCATCGAATGCGCGACAAATTTCCAAGACCCGCGCATATCGGCGACCTATATATCGAAGCAATCGGGGCTCTTCACGGAGCCTGACGGGAGATGTTTCCGAGGATCACGCTGCCGACCTCCCCGCCCGATTCCGAGAAGCGGTCGAACCGCCCGCCCGTCGCACGCGCCCGGCCCGCCCGGACGCGCGCGGTACCCACTCGCCGGTGTCGAACAAGAGGAACAACATGAAATTCCGTCATTCCCTGCTGTCGGTGTCCATTGCCTCCGCGCTTGCCCTCCTCTCGCAACAGGCTGCTCACGCTGCCGACGCAACCGACGTGAAGGTCGGCTTCGCCGCGCCGCTCACGGGCGTGAACGCCGGCTACGGCAAGGATCTGCAGAACGGCGTGCAGCTCGCGCTCGACGATGCGGTCGCGCAGAAGGTGCAGATCGCCGGCAAGCCCGCCCGCTTCAATCTCGTCGTGCAGGACGACCAGGCCGACCCGCGCATCGGCGTGCAGGCCGCGCAGGCGCTGGTCGACCAGAACGTGTCGGTCGTGGTCGGCCACTTCAACTCGGGGACGACGATTCCGGCGTCGGTGGTCTACGACAAGGCCGGCATTCCGGTGATCGACCCGGCCGCGACCAACCCGACGCTCACGTCGCGCGGGCTCGCGAACATGTTCATGGTGATCGCTACCGACGGCCAGAACGCCGGCAACGCGGGCAAGTACGCGGTCGACGTGACGAAGGCGAAGCGCATCGCGATCATCGACGACCGCACCGCGTTCGGCCAGGGCGAGGCCGACGAATTCGAGAAGGCCGTGAAGGCTGCCGGCGGCACGATCATCGGACGCGAGTTCACCAACAACCAGGCCGTCGATTTCCGCGCGCAGATCACGAGCCTCAAGGGCAAGAACCCGGACCTGATCTTCTTCGGCGGCCTCGATTCGCTCGCCGCGAACTTCATCAAGCAGATGCGTCAGCTCGGGCTGAACGCGCAGTTCGTCGGCGGCGGCGGCGTGAAGGACAACGAGTTCATCAAGATCGCGGGCCCGGCCGCCGAAGGCGCGATGGCATGGGAATACGGCCGGCCGCTCGACGAGCTGCCGCAGGGCAAGGATTTCGAGGCGCGCTTCAAGAAGCGCTTCGGCGTCGACGTGCTGTCGTACGCGCAGTTCGGCTATGACGCGGCGTGGGCGGCGATCAAGGCGATGCAGGCGGCCGGTTCGACCGACCCGAAGGCCTATCGCCCGGCGCTCAAGAAAGTCGACTTCGAAGGCGTGACCGGCCGCATCTCGTTCGCGAACGACGGCTCGCTGAAGAGCGGGATGTCGACGCTGTACCAGGTGAAGAACGGCGCGTGGAAGACGATCGTGACGAAGGGAGGCTGATCGGCGAGGCGGGCGGCCGGCGGCGGGCACGCCGCCCGGCCGTGAAGATCGGCGGAATCACCCCGATCTCATATGACGACTGATGTTAAAGCGATTTCACCCGCGCGCAGCCGCGCGGGCTCCGCAACCCGGCGGTCAGCCGGCTTCGGCCTCCGCCGCCTCGTGCGCGCGGCGCAGCCGCTCGCGGCTGTTCGTGAGATGCGTGCGCATCGCGGCGCGGGCCGCTTCCGGGTCGTGGCGCGCGATTGCCTCGTAGATGTCCTCGTGCTCGTGATTCAGCCGGCCGACGTAGCGCTCGAGGTCGTCGCCGGCAAAGCGCGCCGAATTCACGCGCGTGCGCGGGATGATCGACGTGCCGAGCTGCGTCATGATGTCGACGAAATAGCGGTTGCCGGTGGATTGCGCGATCTGCAGGTGGAACTGGAAGTCGAGCTGCGCGGTGTCGCGGCCGCCGCCCGCGCCCGTCGCGATCGCGTCGAGCGCGCGCCGCAGCGCGGCGAGGTCGGCATCGTTCGCGCGCTGCGCGGCGAGGCTCGCGCACTCGCTTTCGAGGCTGATGCGCAGCTCCAGCACCGCGAGCACGTCGCGCAGCGTCGTGATCGTCGCGGGATCGATGCCGAGCGTCTGGCGGCGCGACGGCTCGAGCACGAAGCTGCCGATGCCGTGGCGCGTCTCGACGAGGCCGCTCGCCTGCATCCGCGAGATCGCCTCGCGCACGACCGTCCGGCTCACGCCCTGCGCCGCCATGACTTCGGTTTCGGTCGGCAGCTTGTCGCCGGGACGCAGTGTGCCGTTTTCGATCTGCGCGGTCAGCGCGTCGACGACATCTTGTGCGAGGCTGCGTGCGCGACGGCGCGGCGCTGCGGGAAGCGTAGGCACGGACATGTGGCCGGTTCCTTTTTGAATGATCGTAATGTGAGCCGAGGGTTTACGCGGGGTTTGAGCGAAAGCCGATGATTCATTATACTGCGTCACAAGTCATCCGACGACTGATGATCGGCGCACAGTCTCCTGTCGACTCAGGTCGGCTGTTCAGTCCCGCCTGGTCCCGTGCGTAACGATCGATCGACCCGTGTTCGCGCGCTGCGCTCCATGGGCCCGGTTGTCGCTTCCACCCCGTGTTCGGGTTGCGTCGACATGCGGGGCTTGCGCGCCGCGCACGTCGGTTGTCGAATGATCGCACCTCACGCCGCGCGCGGCAAAGCTTTTGCCGCACGGCATCGCCTACTTTTTCGCCATCGCCGCCCATGAACGCCGTCACTGCCTCGCCTTCCCACGACACGCCGCGCATCGTCGACCTGCAAGCGATTCCGGTCGCCGGCCACGACAGCATGCTGCTCAACCTGAGCGGCGCGCACGGCCCGTTCTTCACCCGCAACCTCGTGATCCTGAAGGACAGCGCGGGCCGCACGGGCGTCGGCGAAGTGCCGGGCGGCGAGAGCATCCGCCGCACGCTCGACGACGCGCGCGCGCTCGTCGTCGGCCAGCCGGTCGGCAACTATCACGCGGTGCTCAACGACGTGCGCCGCACCTTCGCCGACCGCGACGCGAGCGGCCGCGGGCTGCAGACCTTCGACCTGCGCACGACGATCCACGCGGTCACCGCGCTCGAAGCCGCGCTGCTCGACCTGCTCGGCCAGCATCTCGGCGTGCCGGTCGCCGCGCTGCTCGGCGAAGGCCAGCAGCGCGAGCGGGTCGAAATGCTCGGCTACCTGTTCTACGTCGGCGATCGCACGAAGACGGCGCTCCCCTATCGCGACGGCCGCGGCGCGACCGACGACTGGACCCGCGTGCGCGACGACGCCGCGCTGACGCCCGAAGCCGTCGTGCGGCTCGCCGAAGCCGCGCATGCGCGCTACGGCTTCAACGACTTCAAGCTGAAGGGTGGCGTGTTCGACGGGGCGAGCGAGATCGAAGCCGTGACGGCGCTCGCCGAGCGCTTCCCCGACGCGCGCGTGACGCTCGATCCGAACGGCGCATGGTCCCTCGACGAGGCCGTGCGACTGTGCCGCGATCAGCATCACGTGCTCGCGTATGCGGAAGATCCGTGCGGCGCGGAGAACGGTTACTCGGGCCGCGAGGTGATGGCCGAATTCCGCCGCGCGACGGGGCTGCCGACGGCCACCAACATGATCGCGACCGACTGGCGGCAGATGGGCCATGCGGTGCAGTTGCACGCCGTCGACATCCCGCTCGCCGATCCGCATTTCTGGACGATGCAGGGCTCGGTGCGGGTCGCGCAGATGTGCCGCGACTGGGGCCTCACGTGGGGTTCGCATTCGAACAACCACTTCGACGTGTCGCTCGCGATGTTCACGCACGTCGCGGCCGCGGCGCCGGGCCAGGTCACCGCGATCGATACGCACTGGATCTGGCAGGACGGCGAACGGCTGACGCGCGAGCCGCTGAAGATCGAGAACGGGCTGGTGGAAGTGCCGAAGCGGCCGGGGCTCGGTATCGACATCGACATGGATGCGGTCGCGCTCGCGCACGAGCTGTACAAGCAGCACGGCCTCGGCGCCCGCGACGACGCGGCGGCGATGCAGTATCTGATCCCGGGCTGGACGTTCAACAACAAGCGCCCGTGCCTCGTGCGTTGAGGGGGCGACGAACCGGGCGGCAGGTCCGCCCGGTCGGACGGAATGATGCGGTTCGCCGGTGGATTGGCGATCGCCGGCCGGGAAAGGCCGGCGAAGCAAAAGCGGGATTCGCGCGCGCGGCTAGCCTGTCGCCCGCTGATGGATCCCCTGGCCTGCCGCCCCCTAACCGGGCGTCCCTAACCGGGCGTCCCTAGCCGCCTGCGCCAATCCCCCGCGCCATCCCCGACGCGGCGAACACGATGACGATCACCAGCACCGCCTGCCAGTGACCGACCCGCACATAGGTGCGCGCACGGCCGATATCGGGCATCTGCTGCCGCCGCGCGGCGACACGCCAGCGGATCAGCCCCAGCATCGGCACGACCTCGAGCAGCAGGATCAGCACGAGCGCGGTCATCTTCAGGTGAAAGAGCGGTTCGTGCAGGTAGTACGCGGTGCCTTTCTCGAAACCGCCGAACGCGCGTGCGACGCCCGTCGCGATCAGCACGAGCGCCGACACGCCCCAGACCGCATCGGCCTTGAACACGCCGGGCAAATCGACCGCCTGCGCGGATGCGATGAGCCGGCGCAACGCGCGGTTACGCGCCGCGATCGCGGCAAACGCGACGCCGAACGCACTCAGGTGAATGGCAGCCAGCAACCAACGGACGATCATCGCGCCTCCTTGTCGCCCGCGCCCGGTGCGCGAGCCTGTCAGACGATTTGCTTGAGCGCCGCGTCGAGCGCGAGCACCGCGACGCGGTCCCCTTCGGTCGCGAGCGGCGTGCGCATCACGACCTGCCGGTTGTGGCCGACAGCCGCCGGCGAATCCCACAGCAGTTCCACCCTCGGCCGATTGAACAGGCTGCCGCGACGCGGCGGCACGACCGCCTGCTGCGCGCCCTGCTCGCCCGCGGCGGGCGCGGCAGGTGCGACCCGGCCGGGCCAGCGCACCGACAGTTCGCGCGCGTCGTACTGGCCGACCTTGCGGCTTTCCATCCAGACGATCGCGGTGCGCGTCAGCACGTCGAGCGAGATCGCATACCGGCCGACCGCGAAGCGGCGCGCGGCCACGTTGGTCCGCCACAGCGGCCGCGGCCGGCAGATCCAGACGATCGCCGCGTACAGCGCCGGCGCGGCGACGAGCCAGCCGTTGGTCGCCGTCACCGCATGCAGCGCGCGGCGCCAGCCGGCCGCCCACGTGAACGCGCCGATCGACCACGCGGCAAACAGGAAACCGATCAGCGCGAACACGCGCAGCGCCTGGCGCAGCCACTGCGGCAGCGGATGGAACGGCCGCTCGGCCCGCGCGGCGGCGCCCGGCAGCGCGAGCAGCAGGAAGATCAGGATGAGGTAGAGGAATGCCCACGGCGACGACACCATCGCCGACAGCGACGAGCGATAGCCCATCTGGGACATCGAGAACAGCCAGCGCGCGAGCAGCACGAGACCGATCGCGCGCAACGCGAAGATCACGCCGGCGCCGGGGGCCGGCGCTGCGCGCGTGGTTTTCGTTCTCGCCAAGACTGCTCTCCTCTGGATAGTCGTACCGGGCCGGATTTCACGGCACGGCCATTATAGGGACATTACCGTCTGGACAGACGGCAGGATGGTGTGCCGGGCCGCTTCGGAGGCCGTTCGCAGCGTCGGGCGCGGCGAGAATACAACAGATCCGCGCCGCAGATGTGACAACGCCCCGCCGGAAAACCCGGACGGGGCGTCGTGGCGGCCGCGCGGCGGCGGCCCGCAATCAGCTTGCGTTGACTTCGCGGAGCACCGTGCGGCGCTTCTGGCGCAGCAGTTCCTCGTAGCCCTTCACGTAGTTCTGCGCCATCACCTTCGACGAGAAACGGGCTTCGAACGCGGCGCGAACCTTCTCGCGCGGCAGCGTATCGAGACGCTTGAGCGCGGCGACGGCCGACAATTCGTCTTCGACGACGAAGCCCGACACGCCGTTGTCGATCACTTCCGGCACCGAGCCGCGCTTGAACGCGATCACCGGCGTGCCGCAGGCCATCGCCTCGATCATCACCAGGCCGAAGGGCTCCGGCCAGTCGATCGGGAACAGCAGCGCATGCGCGTTGCCGAGGAATTCGGTCTTCTCCGACTCGCTGATTTCGCCGATGTACTCGACGTGCGGCAGCGCGAACAGCGGCTTGATCTTCTCTTCGTAGTACGCGCGGTCGGCCTTGTCGAGCTTCGCGGCAATCTTGATCGGCAGGCCGGCCTGCTCGGCGATGCGGATCGCCGTGTCGACGCGCTTCTCCGGCGAGATGCGGCCGAGGAACGCGAGGTAGCTCGGCTTCACGTTCGGGATCGGCGTCAGCAGGTTTTCCGGCAGGCCGTGGTAGACGGTCGACAGCCAGTTCGCCTGCGGCAGCGGGATGCGCTGGTTGTCGGAGATCGACACGACCGGCACGTCGCTGAACGCGTTGAAGATCGGCTGCAGTTCCGGCAGGTCGAGACGGCCGTGCATCGTCGTCAGATGCGGGACCGGCTGGCGCGAGAACAGCGAGAACGGGTAGTAGTCGATATGGCAGTGCAGGACGTCGAACTCTTCCGCGCGACGGCGCACCTGCTCGAGGAGCAGCATGTGCGGGGCCATCACGTCGCGGATCGTCGGGTCGAGGCGCAGCGCCTGCGGCCAGCACGCTTCGAGCTTCGCGGAGGTTTGCGAATCGCCGCTCGCGAAGAGCGTGACGTCATGCCCCATCTCGACGAGTGCTTCGGTGAGATAGGACACCACTCGCTCGGTACCGCCGTACAGTTTCGGGGGCACCGCTTCATGCAACGGAGCGATTTGGGCGATTCGCATGCGTAACTCCTAAAAAATCGGCAAAAAACCAGGTATGGGTCGGCAACCTGCCGGTGGTCCGGGCTGGAAACATGTCGTCCGAACCTCGGACGAATCAGCCTGCCGGGGGCGTCGAACCCGCGCTGCTCAAGGAGCGTCGGCGACGCGACAGGCATAGAACGTTTGAAACGAAGACCCGTTGACAGGGGTTCGTAAAAAAACCTGGAATCGAACCCGGAGCCGATTATCTAGGGTTATTCCCGATACGGCGCACGACATTTCAAACACTTTACTTTGTTACAAAGGCGCAACACTTTGCAACCCGCGGACTCGGGCGTCCGTTCTAGAGTGGAAGGCCGTTTTGGCGATCCTTGTTAACCCGCAGCTGCCGGCAGCGTGATTCCGGCACGCAGGACGGGATGCCGGATTTTATCTCAAAATCGAGCGCGAGCCCCTGGCCAAGGCAAGATTCGCGCAGCGCGACGCGCGGCGTTGTTTACAATGCCGGATTATTCAGTCCGGGCGAACGCCGGCCTGCGACCCAGCCGCCCCGCTCAATCACCGAATCACCGCACCCATATTTTGGAATCTCTCACCCCCGCCCAGCGCAACGCCCACAACGCGAAGCTGTCGAGCTACGCGCATCGGCCGATCGCGTTCCTGTTCCGCTACATCCGCCTCCACCCCGTCGCGCACCTGGTCGTGCTCTGCAGCGTGCTGGCCGCCGTCGGCTGCGCGCTCGGCTCGCAATATGCGATCAAGCACCTGATCGACGTGCTCGCGACCGGACGCCATCACCCGGGCCCGCTGTGGAGCGCGTTCGCGCTGCTCGTCGGGCTGATCGCGGCCGACAACCTGCTGTGGCGCGTCGGCGGCTGGGTCGCCGCGCACACGTTCGTCGCGGTCACCGGCGACCTGCGGCGCGACCTGTTCCAGTACCTGATCGGCCATTCGCCGACGTATTACTCGGAGAAGCAGCCCGGCACGCTCGCCAGCCGCATCACGGCCACGTCGAACGCGGTCTACACGTCGGAGAACACGATGGCGTGGAACGTGCTGCCGCCGTGCATCGCGGTGATGGGCGCGATCCTGATGATCATCGTCGTCAATCCGCTGATGGCGGCCGGCCTGCTCGGCTGTTCGGCCGTACTGTCCGTCATCCTGTTCAAGCTCGCCGGCCGCGGCTCCGCACGCCATCACGCGTTCGCGGCGAAGGCCGCGGCGGTCGACGGCGAGCTCGTCGACGTGATCGGCAACATGGGCCTTGTGCGCGCGTTCGGGATGACGCTGCGCGAACAGAAGCGCTTCAGCGCGACGGTGAAGGCCGAGATGGACGCACGCCAGCAGAGCCTGCTCTATCTCGAAAAGCTGCGGCTCCTGCACGCGGTGATCACCGCGATGCTGTCCGCCGGCCTGCTTGGCTGGGCGCTGTGGCTGTGGGATCAGGGCCGCGCGACGTCGGGCGACATCGTGCTCGTCAGCTCGCTCGGCTTCACGATCCTGCACGGCACGCGCGACCTCGCGGTCGCGCTCGTCGACGTCACGCAGCACGTCGCGCGCCTGTCCGAAGCGGTGAAGACGCTGCTCGAGCCGCACGGGATGCCGGACCGCTCGGACGCGCAGCCGCTGTCGGCCACGGGCGGCCGCGTCGACTTCGAGCGCGTGACGTTCGCGTACCCGCACCGCCGCGCGATCCTCGACCACTTCGACCTGCATATCGAGCCGGGCCAGCGCGTCGGCCTGATCGGCAAGTCGGGCGCGGGCAAATCGACCGTGCTCGCGCTGCTGCAGCGCTTCTACGACACGCAGGACGGCGTCGTGAAGGTCGACGGCCAGGACGTGAAGGCCATCACGCAGGACAGCCTGCGCCACGCGATCGCGCTGGTGCCGCAGGACATCTCGCTGCTGCACCGGACCATCTACGACAACATCGCGTACGGCCGCCCCGACGCGACCCGCGACGAAGTGCTCGCCGCAGCGCGCGACGCGCGCTGCGCGGAGTTCATCGAGGCGATGCCGGAAGGCTATGACACGATCGTCGGCGACCGCGGCGTCAAGCTGTCGGGCGGCCAGCGCCAGCGCATCGCGATCGCGCGCGCGATCCTGAAGAATGCGCCGATTCTGCTGCTCGACGAAGCGACGTCGGCGCTCGACAGCGCATCCGAGGAAGCGATCCAGAGCGCGCTCGACCGACTGATGGTCGGCCGCACGGTGATCGCGATCGCGCACCGCCTGTCGACGCTGCGCAACTTCGACCGCATCATCGTGATGAGCAACGGCAAGGTGATCGACGACGGCCCGCCCGAGGTGCTGCGCAGCCGCCCCGGCCTGTACCGCGATCTGCTCGCGAAGCAGCACGGCCGCCATCATGCGGCCACCGACGGCAACACGCCGACCGGCGAACGCGTGGCCTGACGCGCGTCGGCATCCGGCCAACGAAAAAGCCGCCGTGCTTGCTCGCACGGCGGCTTTTTCAATTGCAGCGGCAGCAATGGATCGGGATCAGACCTGCTGCAGATCGCGCAGAAAATTGTCCCGCCACACCGACACGTTGTTCTCGCGAAGCTGCGCGATCATGTCCGCATAGCGTGCGCGCCGTTCGGCGAGCGGCATCGTCAGCGCCTGCGACAGCGCATCGGCCATCCCGTCGATATCGATCGGATTGACGATCAGCGCGCCCGTGAGCTCGCGCGCGGCGCCCGCGAAGCGCGACAGCACCAGCACGCCCGGATCGTCCGGATTCTGCGCGGACACGTACTCCTTCGCGACGAGGTTCATCCCGTCGCGCAGCGGCGTCACGAAACCCACGCGCGCGAGCCGGTACAGCGCGGCCAGCAGCTGCCGGTCGTACTGGCGGTGAATGTAGAGGATCGGCGCCCAGTCGAGCTCCGCGTAGCGCCCGTTGATGCGCCCCGACTCCGCTTCGAGCTGCAGCCGGATGTCCTGATACGCGCGCAGGTCCGCGCGCGTCGACGGCGCGATCTGCAGGAACGACACGCGGTTGCGAATCGACGCCTGATGCTCGAGCAGCTTCTCGAACGCCCGGAAGCGCTCGACGAGCCCCTTCGAATAATCGAGCCGGTCGACGCTCATGATCAGTTGCCGCCCGCGCAGCGACGTCGCGAGCGTGCGCACCGCCTTGCCGTGCTCGCCCGCCTGCGCGAGCGACGCGATCTCGTCCGGATACACGCCGATCGGATAGGCGGCCGCGCGCAGCGTCTGGCCGAACGCCCGCACGTGCGCCGTGTGCCCGTCGTGCTCGACCTCGCCGTCCGCCTCGAACGCGATGTAGTCGCAGAACGCGCGCAGATCGGGCTCGGTCTGGAAGCCGAGCAGATCGAACGCGCACAGCGACTCGACGAGCTCGCGGTGCGGCGGCACGTTGACGAGCACCTGCGCGGCCGGAAACGGGATGTGCAGGAAGAAGCCGATGCGGTTCTTCACGCCGGCGTCGCGCAGCGCGCGCGCGAACGGAATCAGGTGATAGTCGTGCACCCAGATCACGTCGTCGTCCTGCAGCAGCGGCACGAGCTGCTGCGCGAGCCACACGTTGACGCGGCGGTAGCCGTCGAATTCGTGGCGATCGTACTGGATCAGGTCCGCGCGGTAGTGAAACGCGGGCCACAGCGTCGCGTTCGAGAAACCGCGGTAGTACTGGTCGTAATCGCGGCGCGACAGCCCGACGGTCGCGAACGTCACCGGCCCGCGCTCCTCGATGCGGATCTGCGGCTGCGGCGCGCCGGACGCGACCACTTCGCCGCTCCAGCCGAACCACATGCCGCCGGTTTCCTTCAGCGCGTCGTAGACGCCGATCGCGAGGCCGCCCGCCGCCGGTTCGCCTTCCGAAATCGGTGCGACGCGGTTTGAAACGATGATGAGCCGGCTCATGCGTGCGGTTGCCCCGCGCCGAGCCAGCGTGCGATCTGCTCATGCAGTGCGTCGACCGAATCGAGCCGCATCCGCGCGGACGTCTCGCCCGCGCCGACCTTGATCGACAGGCCGCCGCGCGCGTTGACCACCGCGAAGCCCTTCTCGTCGGTCAGGTCGTCGCCCGCGAACAGCGGCACGCGGCCCGCAAACGGCGGCTCGTCGAGGAAGGCGGCCAGCGCGCGCCCCTTGTCGACGCCCTTCGGCTTGATCTCGAACACCATCTTGCCGGGTTGCAGCACGTACGCATCCGGATAGTCGGCGACGAGGCGCTCGGCCGCTTCGCGCGCCACCGCCTCGCGCTCGGGCGCATTGCGAAAGTGCAGCGCGACGGCCGCACCCTTGATTTCGAGCAGCATGCCCGGATGGCGATCGACCACGCCTGCGAGCTCGCGCTCGATGCGCAGCAGGCGCTCGTCGTTGAAGCCGATGCGCTGCGTGTCGCCGTTCGCGTCGCGGCGCTCCGCGCCGTGCAGGCCGGCGATCGGCAGGCCGGGCATCTTCAGGAACGTGTCGAGGTTGTCGATCCCGCGTCCGGACACGATCGCGACCGCGCCGTGCGAGCGGCGCGACAACTCGTCGAGCAGCGTCAGCAGCGACGGCGGAACGTGAATGCTGTCGGGGGTCGGCGCCAGCTCGACGAGCGTGCCGTCGAAGTCGAAGAAGAACGCGGTATCGGTCAGGGACAGGGAAGCCGGAACGGATTGCATCGATTCGATAGTCTGAGGGCCGGCCGGCAAAACGCAGGCCGCCACTGCGCGAATGGAGTTGTGCGCATCTTACCGCGCCTGCGCCCCCAGATGGGCGAAACCGGGGCAGCGCGGACGTCGCGCCGCCCGCCGCGTCAACTGCGACATATTGCCCCGCTCGCCGGCCCCGTACCGGTTTCAAAAGGACGCAGGCGCGCGAATTGCGCTACAGTCGCAACCGCCTGCCGCGCGACGCATGGCATCGCGCCGGCCGGTCACCCATTTCGCCCGATCGAGCCCCAGGATGCCGTCTCGCCTCTCCCGCCTCATCCGCACGGCCGCGGCCCTCGCCGCCGCCGTGGCGCTCGCCGCGTGCACGCACGACGAGCCGCGCTGGAACCTGACCAACGTCACCGGCCACCTGCCCGACCTGTCGTTCGAGCTGACGGGCGGCGACGGCCGTCCCGTCGACGCCGACGCGTTCCGCGGCCGCGTCGCGCTCGTCTACTTCGGCTACACGCACTGCCCCGACGTCTGCCCCGAAACGCTGGCGCGGCTGATGGAAGTGCTGGCGAAGCTCGGCCCGCAGGCGGACAACGTGCGCATCCTGTTCGTCTCGGTCGACCCCGCGCGCGATACGCCGCAGGCAATGCAGTCCTACGTCGCCGCGTTCGACGCCGCGCATGCGCGCGGCCTGACCGGCACCGACGGCCAGATCGAATCGCTCGCGAAGCGCTATCGCGTCGCGTACCAGATGGAAAAACGCGATCCGTCCGGCGGCTACGAAGTGACGCACAGCTCGGCCGTCTACGTCTTCGACGCGACCGGCCGCGCACGCCTGCTCGCGACCGATCGCGATTCGCCCGACGCCATCGCCGCCGATGTGCGCCGGATCATCGACGCTGCCTCCACGACCTGAATTCCGCCATGAACACGAAAACGACCTTCAAGACGTTCGCCCTCGTCGCCGCGCTGTGCGCCGGCGCGCACGCGTATGCCGCCGGCGCGATCAGCGCGCAGAACGCGTGGGTGCGCTGGCTGCCGAACAAGCTGCCCGCGGGCGGCTACGTGACGCTCGTGAACACCGGCGACAAGCCGATCGACCTCGTCGACGTCGACAGCCCCGACTACGGGATGGCGATGCTGCACCAGACGGTGTCGAACGGCTCGACGCAGAAGATGGAAATGGTCGACAAGCTGACGATCCCCGCGCGCGGCAAGGTCGACATCGCGCCGGGCGGCTATCACTTCATGCTCGAGGAACCGAAGCACGCGATCAAGCCCGGCGACACCGTGCACCTGCGCCTGAAATTCTCCGACGGCGAAACGGTCGATGCGCCGTTCGCCGTGAAATCGCCGGCCAAGACGAAGTGATGCGCGCGCGATGAACGTCCTGTACTGGCTCGATCCGTGGGAACCGTCGCCGACCGTGGTCATCGCGGTGCTGACGGCCGCCGTGCTGTTCGTGCGCGGCGCGAGGAAGGCGAAGGTGTCGCCGCTGCGGCAGTTCTCGTTCTGGTTCGGGCTGACCGCGCTCTACATCGCGCTGCACACGCGGCTCGACTACTTCTTCGAGCACGAATTCTTCCTGCACCGCGCGCAGCACCTCGTGCTGCACCATCTCGGGCCGTTCTTCATCGCGCTGTCCTATCCGGGCGCGGCGATCCGTGCGGGCATTCCGTTCCGCTGGCGGCAGCGCTTCGTGCGCCCCGCGCTCGCGTGGGCGCCGGTGCGGGCGACGCTCGACGTGGTGTTCCATCCGGTCGTCGCAGTCGTGCTGTTCGTCGGGCTGATCTATTTCTGGCTGCTGTCGCCGATCCACTTCATCGCGATGCTCGACTGGCGCCTCTATCGCGTGATGAACTGGAGCATGGTGATCGACGGGCTGCTGTTCTGGTGGCTCGTCGTCGATCCGCGCCCCGCGCCGCCCGCGCGACTGTCGCCGGGCCGCCGGATCCTGATCGTCGTCGCGGCAATCCCGCCGCAGATCGCGCTCGGCGCGCTGATCTTCTTCACGCCGCACGAGCTGTATCCGATCTATTCGATCTGCGGCCGCGCGTTCACGTGGCTGAGCCCGCTGCGCGACCAGCAGATCGGCGGCCTGCTGCTGTGGATTCCCGGCTCGATGATGAGCGTGATCGGCGCGCTGATCGCACTGCGGCACTGGCTGCGGCTGTCCGCGCGCGGGCGCCTGATCGGCGAACGGGTCGCGCAGCGCGCGGACAAGCCGCCGGTCGCACGCACCGCGCACTGACCGCCGCGGCGCGCGGCGCGCGTCATGCTCGCGCGCTGCTCATCCACACGTGCGGGATGCCGTCCTCGTCGTGCACGTCCGAACTCGGCGTGAAGCCGAATGCCCCGTAGAAACGCTGCAAGTGGGCCTGCGCATGCAGGCTCACCGGCGTATCCGGCCATTGCGCGCGGATATGCTCGAGCGCGCGCGACAGCAGCCCGTTGCCGAGGCCCGCGCCGCGAAACGCGGCGGTCGTCAGCACGCGGCCGATGCGCACGTCGGTGTGCTGCGCGTCCGGCAGCAACACGCGCAGATAGCCGGCCAGGCGGCCGGCCGGATCGAAGGCGGCCAGGTGCCACGCGGCCTGGTCCGCATCGTCGATGTCGCGATACACGCAGTTCTGTTCGACGACGAATACGGCGCTGCGCGCTTCGAGGATCGAATAGATTTCGCGTGCCGTCAGCGCGTCGAAGGGTTTCCAGCGCCAGTCGAGATCGGCGGCGCTCGGGGATGCGGCGGGTGCGGAGGCGTTCATGTGCGGTCCTGATTCGGGCGCGCCGGCCGGCGCGCGGCAACCGTCGATTATGCCTCGAAGCACGCGTCGCGCGCGACCGCCTGCCCGCGCGCGAAAAAAAGGCCCCGCATCGCGCGGGGCCTGCTCGTCATGCGGTCATGCCGGCATCTGGCCGAAGCGGCCGCTGTTGAAATCGTCGATCGCGGTCCGGATTTCCTCTTGCGAATTCATCACGAACGGGCCGTAACCGACGACCGGCTCGTCGATCGGCTCGCCGCTCAGGATCAGCAGCTTCGCGTCGCCGTTCGCTTCGATCTCGACGTCGCTGCCGTCGCGGCCGAGTTGCACGAACTGCGCTTCGCGCGCCACCGTCTCGCCGTTCACCAGCACGGTGCCGCTCAGCACGACCACCGCGAGCGTGCGCCCTTCGGCGACCGGGAACCGCGCATGGCCGCCCGCCACGAGCCGCACGTCCCACACGTCGATCGGCGTGTGCGTGCGGGCCGGGCCGCGCCGCCCGTCGAACTCACCGGCGATGATCCGCGCGCGCCCCGCGCCGTCCGGCAGCTCGACCACCGGGATATCGGCGTTCAGCAGCGTCTGGTAGCCGGGCGCGCCCATCTTGTCCGCGGCGGGCAGGTTCACCCACAGCTGCACCATCTCGAGCGGGCCGCCCCGCGTCGTGAACGCCTCCGAGTGGAATTCCTCGTGCAGGATCCCGCTCGCGGCCGTCATCCACTGCACGTCGCCCGGGCCGATCGTGCCGCCCGCGCCCGTCGAGTCGCGGTGCGCGACTTCGCCGTCATAGACGATCGTCACCGTTTCGAACCCGCGGTGCGGATGCTGGCCGACACCGCGCGGCGCGCTCGCCGGTTCGAACGTCGCCGGACCGGCGTAATCGAGCAGCAGGAATGGGCTCAGGTGCGTGCCGTGAGACTGGTAGCTGAACATCGAACGCACCGGGAAACCGTCGCCGACCCAATGGCCGCGCGGCGCACTGTACACACCCTGGATCTTCTTCATTTGCCTTCTCCGAATTGCGGCGAAACCCGTGTTTCGCATCCTTGAGCGACAATATAGAGATGGAACGATCGATCCGGTAGACTGCCGAAATCGCACTCAGCGTTCCATTTCATGAACGATAAAGCGCGGGATCTGAACGATCTCTACTACTTCGTGCAGGTCGTCGAACATGGTGGCTTCGCGCCGGCCGGGCGCGCGCTGGACATGCCGAAATCGAAGCTGAGCCGCCGTATCGCGCTGCTCGAGGCGCGGCTCGGGATGCGGCTGATCCAGCGTTCGACGCGCCGCTTCACGGTCACCGACGTCGGGCAGACCTATTACGCGCATTGCCGCGCGATGCTCGTCGAGGCCGATGCCGCCGACGAGGCGATCGCGCTGCTGCACGAGGAGCCGCGCGGCATCGTGCGCGTCAGTTGCCCGATCGTGCTGCTCGATTCGCTGGTCGGCACGATGATCGCCGCGTTCATGGCCGCGTGCCCGCGCGTCGAGATTCACCTGGAAGCTACCAACCGGCGCGTCGACGTGGTCGGCGAAGGGATCGACGTCGCGATCCGCGTGCGGCCGCCGCCGCTCGAGGACAGCGATCTCGCGCTGCGCGTGCTCGCCGAGCGCGGCCAGTGCCTCGTCGCGAGCCCCGCGCTGCTGCGCGAGCATGGCGTACCGGCCGTTCCCGCCGATCTGACGCGCCTGCCGAGCCTCGATCACGGCGTGCCGCAGTCCACGCACGTGTGGCGGCTGCGCGGGCCCGACGGCGCGCACGCGGAAATCCATCACCAGCCGCGCTTCGTGACGGGCGGCATGCTCGCGCTGCGCGCGGCGGCCGCCGCGGGCGTCGGCGTCGTGCAGTTGCCGACGATGATGGTGCGCGACGAGGTGTCGCGCGGTGAACTGGTCACCGTGCTGCCCGACTGGGCGCCGCGCCGCGAAATCGTGCACGCGGTGTTCGCGTCGCGCCGCGGGCTGCTGCCCGCGGTGCGGGCGTTGCTCGATTTCCTGGCCGAGCGGTTCGCCGAACTCGAACCCGACTGAACGCGCCGCATCACGCACAACCGTGCGCTGCAGACCGCGCGCGCGTGCCGTAGACTGCGGTACGCGCAATGCGCATTTTCACAACCCCTATCGCTTTCCCGCCATGTTCACGCTGTCCAACGACCCTACCGCCTCCAAGGCCGATCAATACGCGACGCTCGTCGAGCAGGCACGCGCGCTCGTCGAATCCGAACGCGACCTGACCGCGAACGCCGCGAATTTCTCCGCGCTCGTGTATCACTCGCTCGATCGCCTGAACTGGGCGGGCTTCTACTTCTTCGACGGCACCGAGCTCGTGGTCGGGCCGTTCCAGGGCAAGCCCGCGTGCGTGCGGATCGCGCTCGGCAAGGGCGTGTGCGGCACGGCCGCGCAAACGCGCGAGACGCAGGTCGTGCGCGACGTGCACGACTTCCCGGGCCATATCGCGTGCGATGCGGCGTCGGAATCGGAAATCGTCGTGCCGCTGGTGGCCGCCGACGGCACGCTGATCGGCGTATGGGACGTCGACAGCCCGGTCGCCGCGCGCTTCGACGACGAAGACCGCCAAGGGATGGAAGCGCTGTGCCGCGTGTTCGTCGAACACGCGTGGCAGAAGGCGCGCGGTTAGGCGTCGCGGCGCCGCGGCGCTGGCCGCCGAACGACACGGGCCCCGCGAAGGGGCCCGTTTCATTGCAATGCCGCGCCGCCGTCTGCGGCGCACGACCGGCGTCAGGCTGCGTGCGTGCCCGAAAGCGCGGCGAACCCCTGCGGCTTCGCGTCCTCGGTCAACACCTCGAAGCCCGTTTCCGTCACCACGACCATGTGCTCCCACTGCGCGGACAGCGAATGGTCCGCCGTGACGACGGTCCAGCCGTCGGCCAGCATGCGCGTGTCGCGCTTGCCCGCGTTCAGCATCGGCTCGATCGTGAAAATCATCCCCGGCCGCAGCGGCAGGCCGGTGCCCGGGCGACCGTAATGCAGCACCTGCGGCTCGTCGTGATAGACGTCGCCGATCCCGTGTCCGCAATACTCGCGCACCACGCTGAATCCTTCGCGATGGGCGACCTGCTGGATCGCATAGCCGACGTCGCCGAGCGTCGCGCCGGGACGCACCGCGCGGATGCCGGCATGCATCGCCTCGTAGGTCGACGCGACGAGCCGCCGCGCGAGTTCGTTCGGTTCGCCGACGAAATACATGCGGCTCGTATCGCCGAACCAGCCGTCCTTGATCACCGCGATGTCGAGGTTCACGATATCGCCGTCACGCATCGGCCGCGACGTCGGAATGCCGTGACAGACCACGTGATTGACCGACGTGCACAGCGTCTTCGGATAGCCGTGGTAGCCGATGTTCGCGGGGATCGCGCCCAGTTCGTCGACGATGTATTCGCGGCAGCGCGCGTCGAGCTCGTCGGTGGTGACGCCCGGCTTCACGTGCTCGGTGATCATCGTCAGCACCTGCGACGCGAGCTTCGCGGCTTCGCGCGACTTGGCGATTTCCGCGGCACCGCGGATCGGAATTTCGCGTTTCGCCATTACGCCACCTGCTCGATGCTCTGCGCGACCGTCTCGGCCGGCCCCACGTCGCCGCCCCGCGCCTCGGCCTCGATCAACATCTTGCAGATGTCGCCGTAGGAGAGCGCCGGATTGAGTTCCGCCAGCATCCCGACGCGCAGCCAGTGTTCGGCCTGTGCATTGATCGAACGGCTCAGCGCCGTGCTCGTCGAGCGCAGCCGTTCATGCATGTGCTCGGAAATCTTGATGATGCCCATATATCCCCAATTAAACGAAACGTAGCTGTTTTGTATATTACGCCGTGCACGACGACCGGGCAAGCCGTTCGCGCCCGCCTCCCGCCGCCCTGCGGCCGGAAATGCCGTTGACATCAAATTCCAGTTTGCTGGAAAATCAATCCATCATGAAAGAATCAACGATCACCGCGGCCGACGATACCGGCATCAACGAGCGCATTGCCCGGCGCGTGCGCGACCTGCGCACCGTCCGAGGCTACACACTCGACGCGCTGGCCGCGCGTTCCGGCGTCAGCCGTTCGATGATCTCGCTCATCGAACGCGCGGCGGCCAGCCCGACGGCCGTCGTGCTCGACAAGCTCGCGGCCGGCCTCGGCGTGTCGCTGGCCGGGCTGTTCGGCGGTGACCGGGACGACGCGCCCGCCCAGCCGCTCGCACGGCGTGCGCAGCAGGCCGAATGGCGCGATCCGGCGTCCGGCTATGTGCGACGCAACCTGTCGCCGGCCGGCTGGCCGTCGCCGATCCAGCTCGTCGAGGTCGATTTCCCGCCCGGCGCGCGCGTCGCGTACGACAGCGGCGGGCGCGAAAGCGCGCTGCATCAGCAGGTGTGGATCATCAGCGGCCGCGTCGACGTCACGTTCGGCGATACGCTTCACGAACTTCGCGAAGGCGACTGCCTGGCGATGCGGCTCGACCAGCCGCTGATTTTCAGCAATCCGTCGCCGCATGCGGCGCGCTATATCGTCGCGATTTGCGATGCATCCGCCGCCGGCATGCGCGGCGCGTAATGCGCGCGCCGTGTGTGCAACCGGTTTAGCCAAACAGGAAGGAAACGTATGAATTCCCCGACACAGCGCGACGACGTGCGCCTGATCGATTGCAGCGAGGCCGAACACGCGGCGGCCATTCTCGAGATCCTGAACGACGCGATCGTGAACTCGACCGCGCTGTACGACTACCGGCCGCGCCCGCCGGAAGCGATGATCACGTGGTTCGCGACGAAGCGCGCGGGCGGCTTTCCGATCATCGGCGCCGTCGACGCGGCGGGCACGCTGCTCGGCTTCGCGAGCTGGGGTACGTTCCGCGCGTTTCCGGCATTCAAGTACACGGTCGAGCACAGCGTCTACGTGCGCAACGATCAGCGCGGTCGCGGGCTCGGCGAACTGCTGCTGCGCGAAGTGGTCCGGCGTGCGCGCGAAGCGCAGGTCCACGTGCTGGTCGGCTGCATCGACGCGGCCAACGCCGGCAGCATCGCACTGCATACGAAACTGGGGTTCGAGCACGCGGGCACGATCGCGGAGGCCGGATTCAAATTCGGCCGTTGGCTCGATGCGGCGTTCTATCAACTGAAGCTCGAGACGCCGGTGCAGCCGGTGGATGGGTAATTGCTTTGCGGCCGGCGCATAAATCGACGCCAAGACTTACCCCACCCTACCCGCATCGTTTTGCCACCGGACGCTCTCTTCCGACCAGTCTCTCGACCCACTATGTAACGACGCGCGAGCGGCACGGGCAATTTTCAGCAGAGCGGCAACGGCAGCCGTATTTTTATTTATCAGGCATTCACCTTGAATGCCGCCTTCTTTTACGTGGAAATATAATCGACGCAAGATGCGGCGGCTAGCATTTACTGCGGCAACCGTCTTTAAATGCGCAATAGAGATCGTCCACGCAAGCACGTCTGATGCAGATATCGTGATCTGCACCTGAATTCGAAGCCGAAACTACAACGCCCAGTGCTGACAAAAATAATCTTCATTCCCAATGGAGAAACATTCAATTTAATTGGATATGAAATCATCAAATCAACTACTAGGGGTAAACGATAGATAGCTTGTCACACCTTATTTAAGGAAATTTCCTAATATGATCTGACGGGGATCTACAGATCTGATTATTGCTTGCCACATGAAAATCATTACGGCACCATTTTTTTAAAATTATCGGGAAATTTCACCAAGACCCCTGGCGGCCGCAGACAGGGCAGAAAGACCTATTGCCGACGAAAAAACATTTTCTGGGCGCGAACGCTGAACATTGCCGAAAATATACAGCCCGAATCGCAGATGCCGTGAATTTTGCCTGCCAAAGAGTATCGGATCGTCAATCGCAGATTGCGGAGGCGTTTATGTAAAAAATCAAGCCATCCATGAACCGAGTGTGGCGAAACACCAAATCCATCTTTCATCGTGGAGACCGAAAATGACTTCCTATTATGTCGACTTCAACAACGACACCAAGCAAACCTGGACCATGGCTGTATATCAGACCCTGCCGAGTTCCATTGGATTGGAAAGCGTGTCGTGGAAGCAAACGACCGTTCCTCAAAGTGGCGCCAGCGGTGTGACGTGGGATATTTTCTATAACGTCGCCATTGCCAATTACCAGCAGATTGGCGGCATCGGAGTCTACAAAGCCAGTCAGACGCTGACGACGGAATTGGGGACGTCATGGGACTGCATTTTTAAAGACAACGTCCAGCAATTGGTGCCGGGGTCCGGTTCCGTACCTCCGGATTCCGTCCTGATCAACAACAAGTCGACCAATCTCGCGAACCTTGGTATCGGCATGAGCGGTCAGGGATCCGTGTTCAAGAAGGGCGTGGTCAGCGGCGCATCGGCTCAGTTCCAGGTGACACCGACTTATTGGGTCGGCTTGTTCAATTCACTCGTCCTCGGCGAAGTGATCTCGAGCAACGTCGTCGTGGGTCCGCTACAGCTGTCTTATCCCAGCGGGCAGAACCTCGCAACCGTCAATGCATACATGGACGGCAACACGATCAAGCTCAACGTCACATATGGCCAGCAAGTGGCCGTCGAAAATAGTGTGGTGGACAGAATCATTGCTGCGCAACCGACGCGATCAGGGATTTTGCTCGAGTACGGCAACTAAACGGCTACGTGCTCTTGTCATGCGAGGGACAGGCGCCGTTACGGCGCCTGTCTTGTTACACAAAATTTTCCGATGTGGACAATTGATATGCGAACCATTGCCAAGATTCTCTTTCCGACCTTGATGGCCTGCCTTGTGTTCAACGGAGAAGCCGGCGCCGCCGAAAAATCCTTTTGCTATTACCATCACAATTGCCCTGCCGACGGAAAACTGCCGAAAGGTCAATTGCCCGAGCAATATACCAAGCGCCAGTGCACGAACGGTGGAGGAAAGAGCTGGGGCGACGGCCCGAAGAGCTGTGAGAACGTAAACGATTGACGGGCCTTGGTATTGAGGGACGACTTCAGACGTGATTGCACGAATTTCGACGATGCCGACATTTTTGCCGGACCGAACCCGTCGGCAAAGGAATTCTCCTGTGAACCGCCCTGGTTATTCGGAGATTTTCTGTCGATACCGCCTATGTCGATTGACACGTAGCAATCCATCGCGACGAGATCGACGGTCAATCGCCCCTCAAAATCACACTGCCTGCCCGGACGATGCAATAGCAGGAAGAATGGCGTAGTTATTTAACATCCCAACGACTGCTTTTATATTTGTGGCGCATCTTTATCTCGTGCCTAAACGGTGCGCTCGCAGCCCCCTGCCACTTCCCTCGTTGTGGCAGGGGTTTTTTAGTGTCTTCCGATATTACGGTCGCACGGTCGGGCCCTGCCATAGAAAGACCTTCCAAACGGGTTGGACGAGTTGCGCGGCGGCTGGAGCGCAGCCACTTTCAAGAAATGACGCTCGAACAGCGCTTCGTGCCGGAACTCTGCATGTGCGCCCGAAGCCGGAGGGCAGCGCGACCGCCACCATTGATGGAAAGCCCATTACCGGCGGCGGCCGCAAGTACCACTCCTCCCCGCAGTACGAAGCCCTCGTTCCGATCCTGCGGCCACGGGGCGGTATTACCCTCACACGTTCGACGGCCGAAAAATCGCCATCGATGGCATGAAAACCGCGTGCGGAGCGACGCTGATCGCATCCTGGTCGTCCCGACGTCGGCTCGGGTAACGCGACGACTGGTGTCGCTACGTCCGCCCAGTAACCCTGAAACCCGATGCGGTGAAGAACGGTGCCCGTTCCTGACCATGCCCGAGCCGATGCTTCGCCTGCAGGCGTGGTTACGCGTGCCTCTTGAGTGGTTCGAGGCGGCTTTGTATTGCTCCGGGTGATTTACTTACGAGAATGAAAGCGCCGCAGAAAAAAGAAAAGCCCTGACGAATCAGGGCTTTATCTCGTTCTACCTGGAGGCGCGAGCCGGAGTCGAACCGGCCTAAACGGCTTTGCAGGCCGCTGCATAACCGCTTTGCTATCGCGCCAAAAGCGGACTGTCCGGATGCCGTGAGGCAAGCGGCAGATTTTTATTCGAGGACCGGAAGTCCATCAAATAAAAAGGGAAGCGTGGCTTCCCCATTACTGGAGCGGGAGACGAGTCTCGAACTCGCGACCTCAACCTTGGCAAGGTTGCGCTCTACCAACTGAGCTACTCCCGCATTGTCCTGCACCTGCAGCGCTTCGCCGACCAACACGCTGCCAGAAAAATCTGGAGCGGGAGACGAGTCTCGAACTCGCGACCTCAACCTTGGCAAGGTTGCGCTCTACCAACTGAGCTACTCCCGCATGTGTCCTGCATCTGCAGCGCTTTGCCAACCAACACGCTGCCAGAAAAAAATCTGGAGCGGGAGACGAGTCTCGAACTCGCGACCTCAACCTTGGCAAGGTTGCGCTCTACCAACTGAGCTACTCCCGCGTATTGCTGCGCTACTGCTTCCCCGTCACACACTTAATTCGTCGTGCAGCGGAGAAGCGAGATTATGTCGAAGGCACATTCGTGTGTCAAGGGCTTTTCCAACCCTTTTTACAAAAACCGCTGCCGAACCGGCGCAGCAGGTCACGCGCCGCCGCGCTCGCGAATCTGCGGCCATGCGAGCTTCATGTAGTACAGCATCGACCAGATGGTCAGCACCGCGGCCAGGTACATCAGCCACTCGCCCCACACGCGCGTATCGATCGTCACGATGCCGAGCGGCAGCGGCCCGTAGAACAGCAGCATCGGAATCGCGACCATCTGGCACGCGGTCTTGAACTTGCCGAGCTGGTTCACCGCGACGCTCTTCGACGCGCCGATCTGCGCCATCCATTCGCGCAGCGCCGAAATCGCGATCTCGCGACCGACGATCACGAGCGCGATCGCCGCGTCGACCCGCGAAATCTGCACGAGGATCAGCAGCGCGGCCGTGACCATCAGCTTGTCCGCCACCGGGTCGAGAAACGCGCCGAACGACGACGTCTGGTTCCACTTGCGCGCGAGGAAGCCGTCGAACCAGTCGGTCAGCGCGGCGAGGATGAAGATCGCCGCCGCCGCGAGATTGCGGTGCGCGCCGCCCATCACCGTGTCCGGCAGATAGAACACGCCGACGACGAGCGGAATCAGCACGATCCGTACCCACGTCAGGAAAATCGGGAAATTGAACGGCATGGCATGCGGGACAGTAAAGGATTCGCAATTGTGCCGTGTCGACCGGCCTGCCACAAGAACGCTGGCAACGCCGCCGGCCGCACGGCCGCGTCAGTGAAGCTGCTTGTAGATCTGCTCGGCGAGCGCGCGCGAAATGCCTTCGACGCTCGCCAGTTCCTCGACACTCGCGGCCACCACGCCGCGCAGCCCGCCGAAGCGCGCGAGCAGCCGCTGCCGGCGCTTCGCGCCGACGCCTTCGAGCTCCTCGAGCCGCGACGTCTGGCGCGCCTTCGCCCGCTTCGCCCGCATGCCGGTGATCGCGAAGCGGTGCGCCTCGTCGCGGATCTGCGCGACGAGCATCAGCGCGGCGCTCTCCTTGCCGAGTTCGAGCGGCGCGCGGCCGTCCGCGAACACGAGCGTCTCGAGGCCGACCTTGCGCCCCTCGCCTTTCGCGACGCCGACCAGCATCGACGTGTCGAGGCCGAGCTCGGTGAACACCTGCCGCGCGATCTCGACCTGCCCCTTGCCACCGTCGATCAGCACGATGTTCGGCAGCAGGCTCGACGCTTCGGCCTCGCGCGTCGATTCGCCGTCGATGCCGGCCGCTTCGTCGGCGGCCGCCGCCTGCGCGGCCTGCTCGACCATCTTCTCGTAGCGGCGCGTGAGCACCTGCCGCATCGCCGCGTAATCGTCGCCCGGCGTGATGCCCGTGATGTTGTAGCGGCGGTATTCGCTCGACTGCATCTTGTGATGGTGATAGACGACGCACGACGCCTGCGTCGCCTCGCCCATCGTATGGCTGATGTCGAAGCATTCGATCCGCAGCGTCGCCAGATCGTCGCTGTCGTAGCTGAGCGTGTCCGCCAGCGCGCGTGTGCGCGCCTGTTGCGAGCCCTGCTCGGACAGCAGCCGCGCGAGCGCGAGCCGCGCGTTCTGCTCGGCCATCGACAGCCACGCGCGCCGCTGTCCCTGCGGCTGCCGCACCAGCGACACCTTGTAGCCGGCCTGCTCGGACAGCAGCTCCAGCAGGTCGCGGCTCGCCGGCGCATGGCTGACGACGAGCACGGGCGGCACGCGGTTGCCGAGATAGTGTTGCGCGATGAACGCATCGAGCACCTCGGCCTCGACCGACGCTGCGGCCGCGCCGCGCGCGCCGCCGGCCTCTTCCGCAGCCTGATCGGGCACCGCATCGACCGTCGAGCCGACCGTCGCACCGACCGCCTCCACCGGTTCGGCCTCTTCGCCGAGACCGCCCTCGGCGAGCGTCAGTGCGCTTTCGACATGCGTCGGGAAATACGCCTTGTCGCCGAGGTGCCGGCCGCCGCGCACCATCGCGAGGTTCACGCACACGCGTCCGCCCAGCGCGACGACGGCCAGGATGTCGACGTCGCTGTCGCTGCCGACCTCGATCGCCTGCTGGTGCAGCACCGTCGCGAGCGAGCTCATCTGGTTGCGCACGGCCGCCGCCTGCTCGAATTTCAGCTCGGCCGCGAACGCGTGCATCTTCTGCTCGAGTTCCTTCATCACTTCGGACTGCCGGCCGAGCAGGAACCGCGCGGCGTTCGACACGTCGACCGCGTAATCCTCGCCGGAGATCGCGCCGACGCACGGCGCCGTGCAACGCCCGATCTGATGCAGCAGGCACGGCCGCGTGCGGTTGTTGAAGACGGAATCCTCGCAGGTGCGCAACTGGAACACGCGCTGCAGGATCTGGATGCTCTCGCGCACGGCCCATGCGCTCGGGAACGGCCCGAAGTACTGGTTCTGCTTGTCGACCGAGCCGCGGTAGTACGCCATCCGCGGAAAACGGTGCGCGGTGAGCTTCAGGTACGGATACGACTTGTCGTCGCGAAACAGGATGTTGTAACGCGGCGCGAGCGCCTTGATCAGGTTGTTCTCGAGCAGCAGCGCTTCGGCTTCCGAGCGCGTGACCGTCGTTTCGATGCGCGCGATGCGCGTGACCATCATCGCGATGCGCGGCGACAGTTGCGTCTTCGTGAAATAGCTCGACACGCGCTTTTTCAGGTCGCGCGCCTTGCCGACGTAGAGCACGGCGCCCGCCGTGTCGTAATAGCGATAGACGCCCGGCATGTGCGGCAACTGCGCAAGGATCTTCTTCGGTTCGAACGGAGTATCGGAGGCTTCTGGGGATGTCATGCGTGATCCGGGCGCCTTGTAACGCGGAACGGGTCTATTAGAATCGCCAGTTTAGAGCATTCACCCGCCCGCTTCGATGCCACACCCCGCCGCTGCCCCCCTCTCCGCCGTCCCGCTCGCGCCGGGCGAACCGATCGCCTGCGACCTCTTCTGCACGGTGATCGACAATTTCGGCGACATCGGCGTGTGCTGGCGCGTCGCGCGCCAGCTCGCGCACGAGCACGGCTGGCAGGTTCGGCTGTTCGTCGACGACCTGCACACGTTCGCGCGCCTGCTGCCCGAAGTCGATCCCGACGCGGGGCGGCAAACGGTCGATGCGATCGTGATCGAGCACTGGCACGCGGAAGTCGGCGACGCGCTGGACATCGCCGATGTCGTGATCGAGGCGTTCGCGTGCGAACTGCCCGGCCCGTATCTCGCGGCGATGGCGCGGCGCGCGCGGCGCCCCGTGTGGATCAACCTCGAGTACCTGAGCGCCGAGGACTGGGTCGCCGATTTCCATTTGCGGCCGTCGCCGCATCCGCGCTACCCGCTGCTGAAGACGTTCTTCTTCCCGGGCCTGTCGGCCGGGACCGGCGGCGTGCCGAAGGAGCGCGACCTCGACACGCGCCGCGCGGCCTTCGACGCCGATCCGTCAGCGCGCGCCGCGTGGTGGCAGCGCGCGACCGGCGGCCCGCCGCCGGCGCCCGGCACGACGGTCGTCAGCCTGTTCGCCTACGAGAACCCGGCCGTCGACGCACTGCTCGCGCAGTGGCGCGACGGTCCGTCGACGGTCGTTGCGCTCGTGCCGGTCGGGCGGCTGTCGCCCGCCGTCGCGCGGTTTTTCGGGGTCGAAGCGTTCGAGGCGGGCGCCCACGTGCACAGCGGCAACCTGACCGCCCATGGCCTCGCGTTCGTGCCGCAGGCCGACTACGACCCGCTGCTGTGGGTCGCCGATCTCAATTTCGTGCGCGGCGAGGATTCGTTCGTGCGCGCGCAATGGGCGCGCAAGCCGTTCGTGTGGCACATCTACCCGCAGGCCGACGACGTGCACCTGCCCAAGCTCGACGCCGCGCTCGCGCACCTGTCGGCCGGCCTCGCCGATGCGCCGCGCGTGGCGCTCGAACGGTTCTGGCATGCATGGAACGGCGCCGGCACGCCCGACTGGGCCGATTTCTGGCAACATCGCGCCGCGCTGCACGCCAATGCACGCCGCTGGGCCGACGCGCTCTCGGCCGTCGGCGATCTCGCGGGAAAGCTGGCGGAATACGCAAAATCTCAGTTAAAATAAGCGGTTATCCGACGGCTGACCACGCAAGCGCTCGCGTTTGGGCGCTTGGCGCCCCCCGGAACGCCCCGCCGCTTGCGCCGTCAGCCGTTGCGCAACGCTCAGGCACCTATTTATTTGATTGGATCAGGACAGTTTTTATGAAGACCGCACAGGAACTCCGCGTAGGCAACGTCGTGCAGATCGGCAGCGAAGCATGGGTCATCGCAAAGGCGGAATACAACAAGTCGGGCCGTAACTCGGCCGTCGTCAAGATGAAGATGAAGAACCTGCTGACGAACGCAGGTCAGGAATCGGTCTACAAGGCTGACGACAAGTTCGACGTCGTCGTGCTCGACCGCAAGGAAGTGACGTACTCGTACTTCGCCGACCCGATGTACGTGTTCATGGACGCCGACTACAACCAGTACGAAGTCGAAGCCGAAATGATGGGCGAAGCGCTGAACTACCTCGAAGACGGCATGGCTTGCGAAGTCGTGTTCTACAACGAGAAGGCGATCTCGGTCGAACTGCCGACGATCCTCGTTCGCGAAATCACCTACACGGAACCGGCCGTGAAGGGCGACACGTCGTCGGGCAAGGTGCTGAAGAACGCGAAGCTGGCGACCGGCTTCGAACTGCAAGTGCCGCTGTTCTGCAACACCGGCGACAAGATCGAAATCGATACGCGCACGAACGAATACCGCAGCCGCGCGTAATCGTCGGCGATACCCGCATCGAACAAAGCGCCCTTCGGGGCGCTTTTTGTTTGTCTGGCGTCAACAGCTGCCACAACTCGGCGCCGGAAGCAGCACAAAAGCCACCGGTAAAGATATTCAATTTGTATCATCGGTAACTGTTTTATAGCGCCGGAGAAATAATGCGCGTGACGCGTTCGGTGGGGCATAAAATCAGTCTTTAATCCGACATGCGGCTGCGGTCCGCTGGCCGACAGCCCGCCTCTCTTGACTCGACTCGCGTCCACCATGCCACACGCCCTGATTGTCGAAGACGATCCCAACAGCCTGTCAGGCCTCACCGCGCTGCTCGCCGCAGACGGCTTCTCGGTCGACACGGCCACGTCGCTCGCCGAAGCGCGCACGGCGCTCGGCCGCTCGATCCCCGACGTCGTGCTCGTCGACCTGAACCTGCCGGACGGCAGCGGGTTCGACCTGCTCCAGCACCTGCCGCAGCAACAGCCGAACGGCTCGCTGCCCGTAATCGTGCTGACCGGCAACGCGACGGTCGAGAGCGCCATCGAGGGCCTGCGTCACGGCATCTGGGACTACCTGCTCAAGCCGATCAACATCCCGCGTCTGCGCAGCCTGCTCGCGCGGATTCCCCGCCCGTACGAACTGATCGACGAAGTGCAGTCGCTGCGTGCGTCGCTGCGCCATCTCGGCCGCTTCGGTGCGCTCGTCGGTCGCAGCGACGCGATGCAGCACGTGTACGACATGATCGAGCACAACGCCCGCACCGAAACGGCCGTGCTGTTCTCGGGCGAAGCCGGCACCGGCAAGAAGCTGGCCGCGCGCACGCTGCACGAACTGAGCCGGCGCCGCAAGGGGCCGTTCGTCTCGTTCGACTGCCGGATGCTCGCGCAGGCCGGCCGGCACGGCGCGTCGCTCGACAGCGTGCTGTTCGGCCATGAACGCGGCGCGTTCGACGGCGCCGAACGCCGCGAATCGGGCCTGTTCGAGCAGGCCGGCGGCGGCACGCTGTTCCTCGACGAAATCACCGCATTGCCGCTCGTGCTCCAGGAAGCGCTGCTGCACGCGCTCGATTCGCAGAACTTCATGCGGATCGGCGGCACGAGTTCGATCACCAGCGATTTCCGGCTGATCGCGGCCACGCGCCGTCCGGCGCGCGAAGCGGTGGCGAACGGCACGCTGCGCGAGGATCTGTGGCTGCGTCTCGACGCGGCGTCGATCACGATGCCGCCGCTGCGCGAGCGCGACGGCGATGCGCTCGCGATCGCGGACGCGCAGATCGACGAACTGAACCGCGAAGCGCGCGCGACCGGCCGCAGCACGACCGACAAGCGCGCGGCGCCAGGCTTCGTGCGCGATTGTCTGTCGTACGAATGGCCGGGCAACGTGCGCGAACTGCAGGAACGCGTGCGTTTCGCGTACGACGCATCGGGCGACTTCATCGAGACGCTGCGTGCCGGCGAGGCCAGCTTCTCCGCCGGCGCCGCGCTGAACGGCAGCAGCGTGCAGATCAAGGTCGGCACGCCGCTGTCGGACGTCGAGGATCTGCTGATCCGCGCGACGCTCGACGCGGTCGGCGGGACGCGCCACCGTGCGGCGACGCTGCTCGGCATCAGCCCGAAGACGCTGTACAACAAGTTGCAGCGGATGAAGGTGAACTGAGCGGCGGGCGCCTGAATACGGGCGCTGGTCGGATCTGACCGTTAGTTGCGTTCAAATTCATTCCGGCGACCGGAACGGCGCTGCGCGCCATCCCTGTCCGCTTACGCCAGCGCGCTCTTCAGCAGCGCCTGCGCCCGCAGATACTCGGGCTGCGCGATCAGCTTGTCCCATTTCAGCGCCTTGCCGCGCGCGCGCATCCGCTTGATGCGCCGCACCGATTCGGCCGAAGCCCGCGCCTTCAATCCGTTCAGCACGACTTCGGCCGCGTCCGGCTGGTTACACACGAGCACCATGTCGCAACCGGCGGCGAGCGCGGCGTCGGCCGCCTGCGTGAGCGTGCCGCCTTCGCGGGCAGCCTCCATCGACAGGTCGTCGCTGAAGATCGCGCCCGTGAAGCCGAGCTTGCCGCGCAGGATGTCCTGCAACCACACGCGCGAGAATCCGGCCGGCCGCTTGTCGACCTGCGTGTAGATCACGTGCGCCGGAATCACCGCGGCAAGCGACAACCCGAGCCAGTCGTACGGCGCGACGTCCTGTTCGATGATCGCATCGAGCGGGCGGTCGTCGGTCGGCAGCGCGACGTGCGAATCGGCCTCCGCGAAACCGTGCCCGGGAAAATGCTTGCCGCAGTTCGCCATGCCGGCGAGCGACAGCCCGTGGTTCAGGCTCTTCGCGAGCAGCGTGACGACGCGCGGATCGCGATGGAACGCACGATCGCCGATCACCTTCGAGTGCCGGTAGTCGAGGTCGAGCACGGGCGTGAAGCTCATGTCGATCCCGCACGCGCGCAATTCGGCAGCGAGGATGTAGCCAACGGCGGTCGCGACCTTCGTCGCGAGCAGCACGTCGCGATCCCACAGTTCGCCGAGGCGGCGCATCGCGGGCAGCACCGTGAAGCCGTCGGTGCGGAACCGCTGCACGCGCCCGCCCTCGTGATCGACGGCGATCAGGATGTCTTCGCGCACCGCGCGGATCGCGTCGGTCAGCGCGGTCAGTTGCGCACGATTCTGGAAGTGCCGCGCGAACAGGATCACGCCGCCGGTATTCGGATGCGCGAGGCGCCGCGCATCGTCGCGCGACAGGCTCGTGCCGACGACGTCGAGCATGACCGGGCCGGGAGTCGTTTTCATCAGATCGGGAATTCCGTCAGGAGGAGGTTCGGGAAACAGGTGCAGGGGCACGCGCGGCGGCCGTTTCAGCGGCCGTTTCAGCGTCCGTCTCGGCGACCACGAACGACACCGCGTAGTCGCGTTCGTCGCTGACCGTCACGCGCGCCGTGATGCCGCGCGCGGCCAGCCAGTCGGCCAGCTCGCCCGACGCGACCACGTACGGCTCGCCGCTCGGGTGGTTGAGCGTCTGCAGCGCGCGCCACGTCATCGGCCAGTGCATGCCGAGCCCGATCGCCTTCGAGAACGCTTCCTTCGCGGAGAAGCGCGTCGCGAGAAACGCGATGCCGCGCGCCTCGGAGCGTGCGCGCCGCGCGTGGAACACGCGCAGTTCGTCGGGGCCGAGCACCTTCTCGGCAAACCGGCCGCCCGTGCGTTCGAGCACGGCCGCGACGCGGCTCACCTGCGCGATGTCGGTACCGATGCCGTAGATCGCCATGTCAGTCTCCGCCGGAGTGGCCCGGCGAGCCCGGGTCAGGCGCGTCGCACACGGCGTGCGGGGCGCGGCAGCCTCGCATCGTCACCGTGCGCCGCCGTGCAGCGCGGCGACGCGTGCGGCGACCATGATCGCCTTCATCTCGCGCACCGCGTTGTCCCAGCCCGCGAAGATCGCGTGCGCGACGATCGCGTGGCCGATGTTCAGTTCGACGATGCCGTCGATCGCGGCGATCTGCTGCACGTTCGTGTAGTGCAACCCGTGGCCCGCATTGACCTTCAGGCCCAGCCGCGCGCCGGCCTGCACGCCCGCGACGATACGCTCGTATTCGCGCTGCTGCTCCGCTTCGTCGTGCGCTTCGGCGTAGCGGCCCGTATGCAGCTCGATCACCGGCGCGCCGGCTTCGTGCGCGGCGCGGATCTGCGTGTCGTCCGGGTCGATGAACAGCGACACGCGCACGCCCACGTCGGCGAGCTGCTTGCACGCCGCGCGCACGGCCTCGAAGTGGCCGGCCACGTCGAGACCGCCTTCGGTCGTCAGTTCCGCGCGCTTCTCCGGCACGAGGCACGCGTCGTGCGGACGCACTTCGCACGCGATGTCGAGCATCTCGGCCGTCACCGCGCATTCGAGATTCATGCGCGTCTTCAGCAGCGGGCGCAGTTCGCGCACGTCGGCGTCGACGATGTGACGACGATCCTCGCGCAAATGCAGCGTGATCGCATCCGCACCGGCCTCTTCGGCGGCGAGCGCCGCGCGGATCGGATCGGGATAGCGTGTGCCGCGCGCATTGCGCAGCGTCGCGACGTGGTCGATGTTCACGCCGAGGTCGATGGCGGTGGGCGTGGTCAGGAAGAAGCTCATAGGTTTTGCAGGTCGATCAGGATCTGACGCGTGGCAAGCGGCGTGCCGCCGAGATAGGTGTTCAGCAGGAAGCGCATCAGCGTCTTGCTCTGCGCGACCGTCTGGGCTCGATGGTAATCGTCCTGCTCCATGTCGAGCAACGTCTGCCCGGTGATGACCGGCCAGTGCGACGGCACGTCGTCGTCCGCATTGCGCACGCCGCGCTCCGGATCGAACACGTAGCGGCGCTCGGGTTCGACCGCGCGACGCGCGACCGTGCGGTTCAGCGCCATCGCATAGCCGGTCTCGCGCAGCAGCACGCGCTCGAACGAGCGCAGCACCTGCACGGCGGGCTCGCCGTGCGCGAGACGCGTGAGCGTCAGCACGTAATGATTGAACAGCGGCGGCTGCGGATCCTCGCGCGCGCAGAATTTCACGAGCAACTCGTTCGCGTAGAAACCGCACAACAGCCCGTCGCCGCCGAGCGGCAGCATCCCGCCGACCCACTCGGCGCCCGTCAGCGTGCGCACCTCGGATTTGCCGGACCACGACAGCAGCAGCGGCTGGAAGGTCTGCAATACGCCGCGCAACGCGGAGTGCGGGCGCTTCGCGCCCTTCGCGACTAGCGCGAGCCGGCCGTGGTCGCGCGTCAGCACGTCGACGATCAGGCTCGTTTCCCGATACGGATAGCTGTGCAGCACGAACGCCGGCTGCTCGGCGACGCGGAAATCGGACGTGCGAGACGTCGCGCGCCGCGCCTTGCGCGGCGGTTCGGGCGGTGCCGGCAGCGGCGCGTCGTTCGCGCCGGCCGTCACCGCGTCTTCGGTCGACGTCAGCGCGTCATTCGTACCCATAGGCACGCAGCCCCGCCTCGTTGTCGGCCCAGCCGCTCTTCACCTTCACGAAGGTCTCGAGGTACACGGGGCCGTCGAACAGCTTCTCCATGTCCATCCGCGCCTCGGTGCTGATCTGCTTGAGCTTCTCGCCCTTCTTGCCGATCACCATCGCCTTGTGCGAATCGCGCTCGACGAGGATCGTCGCGAAGATGCGCTTCAGGCGGCCCTCCTCCTCGAACTTGTCGATCAGCACGGTGCTCGTGTACGGCAGCTCGTCGCCGGTCCAGCGGAATACCTTCTCGCGCAGGATTTCGGCCGCGAGAAAGCGCGAGCTGCGGTCGGTCAGCTCGTCCTCGCCGTAGATCGGCTCGCCTTCCGGCAGGTACGGCTTGATCGTGTCCAGCAGGCGCTTGATGTCTTCCGGCTTCTGCGCGGACAGCGGCACGAGCTCGGTGAACTCGCGCAACCCGCTCACCTTCTGCATGAACGGGAACAGCGTGGCCTTGTCGTTCACGCGGTCGATCTTGTTCGCGATCAGCAGCGTCGGCATGCCGGGCGGGATCAGGTCGAGCACCTTCTGGTCGTCGGGCCCGAAGCGGCCGGCCTCGATCACGAACAGGATCACGTCGACCGACGTCAGCGTCGACGTGACCGCGCGGTTCAGCGAACGGTTCAGCGCGGTGCTGTGACGGGTCTGGAAGCCGGGCGTGTCGACGAACACGAATTGCGCGTCGTCGAACGTGTTGATGCCGGTGATGCGGTGACGGGTCGTCTGCGCCTTGCGCGACGTGATGCTGATCTTCTGGCCGACGAGTGCGTTCATCAACGTCGACTTGCCGACGTTCGGGCGGCCCACGATCGCGATCATGCCGCAACGGAAACCGGTAGGAGCGGGAGTGTTCATATCGTTTGGGAGACAGGTTCGGAAACGGCCGCGCGGCGCGCGGCACGATCGATGGGCAATTCAGTGGTCGGCATCGGCCACGCGCGCCTGCGCGGCAGCCAGGCTCGCGCCGCCGGGCGGCGTGTCGGCGTCGGGCGCCGCGGCATCGCGTGCGCGCGCCGGCGCGCGCGCGGCGGAATCGGCGCCCGCCGCAGGCTTGTCGGCCGACGACGATGCCGGATCGGCCGCATGGCCGGCCGGTTTGTCGGCTGCGCGCGGCGCGGCCTCGGCGGGCTTTTCCGCGGCCTTGTCGGCCCGCTCGGCCGGTTTGTCGGCCACCTTGTCGGTCGCCGGCTTCGCCGCCCGTTCGCCCTTGTCCGTTGCCGGCTCGACATGCGCCGCGCGAATCGCGGCCATCGGCGCGACGGCCGGCTCGACGCCCGCAGCCGCAGTAGCAGCCGCAACGGTTACCGCCGGCACCGCGCCGGCCGCCCGGGCCTCGCGCGCCGCCGCACGTTCCTTCCGCTCGGGCGAGCGCAGGTCGAGCGCTTCCTGCACGCCCTTCACACCCGGCACGATCTCGGGTTCGACATGCTTGGACCCACGCGCGTTTTTCGAGCGCTTCGGCTTCGCGGCCAGCATCGGCGCGGCCGCCATCACTTCGTCGAGTGCCTTCTTCGCGGCGGCCTGCTCGGCCGCGCGCCGGCTCGCGCCGGAACCCGATACCTTCACGTCCAGCTTCGGCACCGTGCACTCGACCTCGAACTGCTGATTGTGCGCCGCACCATGCGTCGCGACGACCGTATAGGTGGGCAGCGCGATCTTGTGCCCCTGCAGGTATTCCTGCAGCAGCGTCTTCGCGTCCTTGCCGAGCGTGCGCGGATCGATGTGGTCGAGAATCGGGATATAGAGGCGCTTGATGACCCCTTGGGCGGCTTCGAAGCCGCCATCGAGGAATACGGCCCCGATGATGGCTTCGAACGCGTCCGCGAGGATCGACGGGCGGCGGAACCCGCCGCTGCGCAACTCGCCCTCGCCCAGCCGCAAGCCGTCCGAAATATTCAGGGCCTGAGCAATTTCGTACAGCGACTGCTGTTTGACGAGGTTGGCGCGTACGCGCGACAGGTCACCTTCGTCCAGCTTGCCGAACCGCTGGAACAAAAGGGCGGCCACCGCGCAATTCAGAACGGAATCGCCGAGAAACTCGAGCCGTTCGTTGTGCGTGGCACTGTGACTGCGATGGGTCAAAGCCTGGCGCAACAATTCCGCATTGCGAAATTCGTAGCGCAGCCGGCTTTCCAACTGGGATGAGGGCATGTGCAGGAGTATAACGCGGGCGCCCGGTCGGGCCGAAACGGCACGGCCGGACACGAAAAGGCGTGACGAGGCGGTGTTACCGCCGGTTCTTAAAGTCGTTCGGCACGACGCGACGCGGCCCGTGCGTCGCGTCGTGCGTGTACATCGAAGGCGGTCAGTTGAAGGAACCGATGCGCTTCAGGTCGCCGAAGTTCATCCAGATGAAGAACGCGCGGCCGACGATGTTCTGGTCGGGCACGAAACCCCAGTAGCGGCTGTCCGCGCTGTTGTCGCGGTTGTCGCCCATCATGAAGTAATGACCGGGCGGCACCTTGCAGATCACGCCGCGGCTGTTGTACGTGCAGTTGTCGCGATACGGATAGTCGTATGCGCCCATCACGAACGGCGGCACGGCCGGGTTGTTGAGGATCGCGTTCTTCTTGGTGCCGATCGTTTCCTCGAACTGCTTCGCGTAATTCTGGCGCTCGTCGTCGAAGAAATCGGGCAGCGGCGTTTCCGGCACCGGCTGGCCGTTGATCGTCAGCTGCTTGTCCTGGTACGCGACCGTGTCGCCCGGCAGGCCGATCACGCGCTTGATGTAGTCGACCGACTCGTCCTTCGGATAGCGGAACACGACGACGTCGCCGCGCGACAGCGGGCTGCCCTGCGTGATCTTCGTGTTGGTGACCGGCAGGCGCAGCCCGTACTCGAACTTGTTGACGAGGATGAAGTCGCCGACGAGCAACGTCGGCACCATCGAGCCCGACGGAATCTTGAACGGCTCGACGATGAACGAACGCACGACGAACACAGCCAGGATCACCGGGAAGAAGCTTGCCGTGTACTCGAGCCACCACGGCTGGCGCAGCTTTTCGTCACGCAGCTTCGACCGCGTCTGCGTCGCGTTTTCGTCCGCGAAACGCTTGTCGATGCGCGACTGCTGGCGATCGAACTCCTCGATCGCCGAGTCGGCCGCCTTGCGACGCCGCGGCAGGAACACCAGTTTGTCCAACACCCACGCTACGCCCGTCACGACGACGAGCACAAAAAGAATCAGCGCAAAATTCATAAAAGGATCAGTCCTGTTATTTGTCTTCGACGCGCAAGATCGCGAGGAACGCCTCCTGCGGGATCTCGACCGAACCCACCTGCTTCATGCGTTTCTTACCTTCTTTCTGCTTCTCGAGCAGTTTCTTCTTCCGCGTGATGTCGCCGCCGTAGCACTTCGCGAGCACGTTCTTGCGCAGTGCCTTGATGTTCTCGCGCGCAACGATGTGCGCGCCAATCGCGGCCTGGATCGCCACGTCGTACATCTGGCGCGGAATGATCTCGCGCATCTTCGCGGCGACTTCGCGGCCGCGATATTGCGACTGCGACCGGTGCACGATGATCGACAGCGCGTCGACCTTGTCGCCGTTGATCAGCATGTCGACCTTCACGACGTCCGACGAACGGTATTCCTTGAACTCGTAATCCATCGACGCGTAGCCGCGCGACACCGACTTCAGGCGATCGAAGAAGTCGAGCACGATCTCGGCCATCGGGATCTCGTACGTGAGCTGCACCTGACGGCCGTGATACTGCATGTTGATCTGCGAGCCGCGCTTCTGCTCGCACAGCGTGATCACCGAGCCGACGTAATCCTGCGGCATGTACAGGTTCACGGTGACGATCGGCTCGCGCACTTCGCCGATGCGGCCGGGCTCCGGCATCTTCGCCGGGTTCTCGACCATGATCGTCGAGCCGTCGCTCTGCACGACCTCGTAGACGACCGTCGGCGCGGTCGTGATCAGATCCATGTCGAATTCGCGCTCGAGCCGCTCCTGCACGATTTCCATGTGCAGCAGCCCGAGGAAGCCGCAGCGGAAACCGAAGCCGAGCGCCTGCGACACTTCCGGCTCGTACTGCAGCGAGGCGTCGTTCAGCTTCAGCTTCTCGAGCGATTCGCGCAGCGCGTCGTACTGGTTCGCCTCGACCGGATACAGCCCCGCGAACACCTGCGGCTTCACTTCCTTGAAGCCCGGCAGCGGCTCGGCGGCGGGCTTGGTCGCGTGCGTGACGGTATCACCGACCTTCGCGGCCGTCAGTTCCTTGATGCCGGCGATGATGAAGCCCACCTGCCCGGCCGACAGCGACTCGAGATTGCGCGACTTCGGCGTGAACACGCCGACGTGCTCGACCGGATACTGCGCGCCGGTCGCCATCATCTTGATCTTGTCCTTCGGGCGCAGCGTGCCGTTGACGATGCGCACGAGCATCACGACGCCGACGTAGTTGTCGAACCACGAATCGATGATCAGCGCCTGCAGCGGCGCGGCCGGATCGCCCTTCGGCGGCGGCACCTTCGCGATCAGCGACTCGAGCACGTCTTCGACGCCGAGGCCCGTCTTCGCGCTGCAGCGCGTCGCGTCGGTCGCGTCGATGCCGATCACGTCCTCGATCTCCTCGATCGCGTTCTCGGGGTTCGCGGCCGGCAGGTCGATCTTGTTCAGCACCGGCACGACCTCGACGCCGAGCTCGATCGCCGTGTAGCAGTTCGCGACCGTCTGCGCCTCGACACCCTGGCTCGCGTCGACCACCAGCAGCGCGCCTTCGCACGCGGACAGCGAACGGCTGACCTCGTACGAGAAGTCGACGTGCCCCGGCGTGTCGATCAGGTTCAGGTTGTAGACCTTGCCGTCGCGTGCGCGATAGGACAACGCGGCCGTCTGCGCCTTGATCGTGATGCCGCGCTCGCGCTCGATGTCCATCGAGTCGAGCACCTGCGCTTCCATTTCACGGTCGGCGAGGCCGCCGCATACCTGGATGATGCGATCCGCGAGTGTCGACTTGCCATGGTCGATGTGCGCGATGATCGAGAAATTGCGAATATGATCCATTCAGTGCCGATCAAGCGAAAAAGGCGCGCTCGACGACTGCGGAGCACGCCTTGTGTAAGTCGGTGAAAAAACGGCTTATTTTAGCCGAAAAGGCTTACGCCGGGCGGGATTTCGGACGCCCGCCCCGCGGGAGCCGGCGGCGCGCCCGCCGGATCAAACCCCGTATGAAGCGGCACGGGCCCGCGGCAAGCCAGGCTCAACGCCGGGCCGCCAGCGCGCCGCGCACCCGGGCGTCGTCGAACCGGTGGCGGCACACTTCCGCGCCGTCCAGCAGCAGCACCGGCACGTCCTCGTCGTAACGCGCGACGAGCGCCGCATCGGTGTCGATGTCGACGTAGTCGACCGAGACGCCGAATTCGGCCGCCACCGGCGCCAGTGCGTCGCGCATGTCGTCGCACAGGTGGCACCAGCCGCGGCCGTAGAGCGTGAACATCGGCGCGTTACTTCTGGGTCGCGCGCGGCCGCACCGGCACGAACTGCGTGTTGTCGCCGCGCCGCACGAGCACCGCGACCGCCTTCTGCGGATCGAGCTGCGCGGTCACGTCGGCGAACTGCTTCGCGTTCGCGATATCGATGTCGCCGACGCGCAGCACGATGTCGCCGCGCTGCAGGCCCGCACGGGCGGCCGGGCCGTCGACGCCATCGATCTGCACGCCGTTCTTCAGCTTCAGCGTCTTCAGTTGCTCCGCCGTCAGGTCGCTGACCGTCAGGCCGAGCGAATTGGCCTGACGCGGCTTCTGCGGCGCGTTCTTGCGCTGCTCGGCCTTCGCCGTCGACTCGGCCGGCGTCTCGGCGATCGTGATCGGCAGATCGCGTGCCTGACCCTTGCGCCACACGCTGACCGTCGCCTTCGTGCCGGGCTTCGTGTCGCCGACCATGCGCGGCAGGTCCGACGCCGCCTCGACCGGACGACCGTTGAACTTCAGGATAATGTCGCCCGGCTGGATGCCGGCCTTGTCGGCCGGGCCGCCCGGCTCGACGCTGCTGACGAGCGCGCCTTCGGCCTTCGGCAGCCCGATCGAGTCGGCCACGTCCTTCGTCACCTCGCCGATCGCCACCGCGATCCGGCCGCGCGTGACCTTGCCGGTCGCCTTCAGCTGGTCGGCCACGCGCATCGCCTCGTCGATCGGAATCGCGAACGAAATGCCCATGAAGCCGCCAGTGCGGCTGTAGATCTGCGAGTTGATGCCGATCACCTCGCCCTGCATGTTGATCAGCGGCCCGCCCGAGTTGCCGGGGTTCACGGCGACGTCGGTCTGGATGAACGGCAGGTAGTCGCCCGTGTTGCGGCTCTTCGAGCTGACGATGCCGGCCGTGACCGTGTTGTCGAGGCCGAACGGCGAACCGATCGCGACGACCCACTCGCCGACGCGCACCTTGTTCGAATCGCCGATCGCGACGACCGGCAGGTTCGACGCCTGGATCTTGACGACCGCGACGTCCGTGCGGTCGTCGACGCCGATCAGCTTCGCCTTGAATTCGCGCTTGTCGGTCAGCGTCACGTAGATGGTGTCCGCATCGTCGACGACGTGCGCATTGGTCATCACGTAACCGTCGGCCGACACGATGAAGCCCGAGCCGACGCCGCGGTTCTGCTCGGTGTCGGGCCCATTGTCCGGCGCCGGCGCGTTCTTCGGGTTGCTGCCGTTGCCGCCGCCGTTGCCGGGCGCCTGCGGCAGCGGAATGCCGAAGAAGCGCCGGAAGAATTCCGACATGTCGCCGTTGTCGAAGCCGGGCGGGAGCACGCCGCGCGGGCCGGGTACCGGCACGTTCGCGGTGGTCCGGATGTTCACGACCGCGGGGCCCACCTTTTCGACGAGGTCGGCGAAATCGGGCAGGCTGGCAGCGGGAGGCGTGACAGCGACAGCGGTTTGCGGGACGAGCGGCAGGCAGGCACACAGCGCCGCCGCCGCGAGCACTTTGCGCAGCGTGAGTTTCGTCATGTCGGGAGCCGTAGCGTTACTTGGAAGCCTTGTATTCTATGGCAGACGCGAACTGCTGCAACGTTGCCGGCGGCACTTCGCCGAGCACGGTGATCCAGTAGTCGCCGCGGCGCTTCACGAGAACGTGCGTGGCGCCGGTGCTGCCCGCGCCTTCCTTGCGCGTGTTTTTCTCGGCCGGCTCGATGAAGACCGAGACCGTCGCGAGGCCGTCGGTGAAGACGGCCTGGTCGACCGGGATCGGCGGATCGCCCGCATCGCGCGCGGCCATCGGCCGGCGCACTTCACGAATCTTCTGGAAGCCGGCGACGCTCGGCGCGAGCTGCCAGCCCTGCGCTTCCATGTCGACCGTCGCGACCGGCGGACGCACGACCGTCCAGCCGCCCAGGTTGCGCATGCCCGCTGCGATCGCAGCCTTGTCGCCACTTGCGCCGCCCGTCTGCACTTGCGAGAACGCGATCTGCTCGAGCACGCGATCGTTCGCGTCGAGCGTCTGCGAACGCAGCAGCAGCCCGGTGCGCGCGTCGGCCCACAGCTTGTACGTGAAACGGTACGCGTCCTTCGGCACGAGCTCGACGACTTGTGCGTCGATCCCGGCCACGCGGTCCTTGCCGAGCGACTTCGCATCGTAGACGGACATCACGTGCTCGCCGCTCGCGCCGAGCAGCGCGGGGAACGAATCACGCGTCTGACGGCGCTCGACCACGCACAGCTTGCGCTCGGGCACGAACGTGTACAACTCGTCGTTGTGCCGCAGCAGTTTGCGCGGCTTGCCGTCGAGCGTTTCGATCCGCTCGAACTCGCCGTCGCGGGACGAGACGTGCGCGATGCGCGACGACTGCACGTATCCGCCGCGCTGGTAGACGAACGTACCTTCGTAGCTCTGCTGCTGCGCGGCCTGCTGGACGCGGTCGAGCCAGTCCGCGGCGCCCTTGCGGGTCGCGACGGGATCGTCCGGTTGCTGGGCGCTGGCGGGAAGGGATTGAACGGACAACAGGGCGGCTGCGCAAAGCAGGAGGGCCGGCAGCCGCTTCCATCCGGAGATGGCGTGATTCAACTGCAATGTCCGCATCGGGTTTATTGGCCTGGCGTGGTGGTCACGGCAGCGCGGATCAGCGGCATCGAACCCGTGACGACGGGCTGCTGCGCGAATTGCTGGTGCGCTTCAAGATATTGGTCGAGGCTCGCGTCGCGAATGATGTTGACGTCCTGCAGGCCCGGCTGGGCCGATGCCTGCGCAACCGTCACGCGCTGCAGGTTGCCGCTCTGCGGCGCGCCTGCCGACGCGACCTGAACGGCGCCCGGCGCACCGGCCGTCTGCATCTGCGGGACGACGATCCACGTCAGCGTGGCGGCCGCGGCGGCCACCGCGAACGCGGGCACGACACGGCGGCGCAGCGACAGCAGCTTGCGCGCGACCGGTGCAGCCGCCGGCGCCAGCAGGTGCGGCTCGCTTTCGAGCGCCGCCGACATGCGCGCGGTGAACGCGACGCTCAGCGCGGGCGGCAGCGCGAGCTCGTCCGAGCGCAGCGCATCGCCAATCAGATGGTAATGGGCCCACACGGCGCGATCCGCGCGGTCGAGCTCAGCCAGAAACTGCCCGTGATCCGGGCCATCGAACATTTCGCCGTCGACCAGCGCGGAAAGGCGCTCGCCGCGCGAGCACGCTTGCGATTGCGTATTGACCGACCCCATGATGCTCCCCATCTTGCACACCCCGTCGTGACTTCACGACTCTATCCGTAACTAGACCCCGACCCGCGTCGTTCCGCCCGTCGCGCTTACCAGCGCTTGCCTTCGGGCGTATCGAGCAGCGGACGCAATTTGGCAGCGATTGCTTCGCGCGCGCGGAAGATCCGCGACCGGACCGTCCCGATCGGACAGCCCATCATTTCCGCGATCTCTTCGTAGCTCAGGCCCTCGATCTCGCGCAGCGTGATTGCCTGGCGCAGTTCTTCGGGCAGCAGAGCCATTGCAGCGTTGACCGTCTCGGCAATCTGCTTGCTCATCAACATCGACTCAGGCGTGTTGATATCCCTTAGTTGGTCTGCGTCGGAGAAAGTTTCCGCTTCCTCCGCATCGGCCTCGGTCGAGGTCGGCGCCCGGCGGCCTTGCGTCGCAAGGTAGTTCTTCGCCGTGTTGACGGCAATTCGGTACAACCACGTATAGAACGCCGATTCGCCGCGGAATTGCGGCAGCGCACGATACGCCTTGATGAACGCGTCCTGGGCCACGTCCTCGACCTCGGCGGGATCCCGCACGAGGCGCGAGATCAGCCGAATGATCTTGCGGTGGTATTTGGAGACCAGGAGTTCGAACGCTGCCTTGTCGCCCTTCTGTACGCGCTCGACCAGAGCCTGATCGATTTCTTTTTCACTCACCTGACAAATCCGTTAACTAGGGATGCAACGCGGAGCGTTATTGTAGCGTTCCGGCGCCGGCCGCTGGTTACGGTCGGTAACCGCGCGGCCGTCATGCCCGCGCCGCCGCCCCGGCCGTTCTCGCCAGCACCGACAGCGCACTGAACGACGCGGCATCGAGCGCGTCGGCCGGAATCAGCAGCGGCCGCGCGCGCCGGGCACCCTGCCCGACCGACAGCACCAGCAGCAGGCTGCTCCAGTGCGCATGGCCCGTCACACGGCCGCGGGCCAGCAAGCGCCCGGTGCGGCCAAACGCCGCAATCTCCCCGAACGCATCGATTTGCAGCTCGGCCGGCAGCCGGCGGGCGCAAGCCCGCGCCGCGCATACGGCCAGCAGCGCCGCCGTCACAGCCGCCACGCCTGCGCCGGCGGCAGCGCCCGCGCGCGGCGCCCAGAACAGGTACGCCGATGCGGCAGCCGACGCGACGAACGCGGCCAGCACGAGATACGACACGGCCGAGGCCCGCAACGCAAAGCGCTGCGGACGCCCGGCCGGAGCATCGAATGGACTCGTCAAGCGATTCGACGTCAGACGCGCTTGAACACCAGCGTGCCGTTGGTCCCGCCGAAGCCGAAGTTGTTCTTCACGGCCACGTCGATCTTCATGTCACGCGCGGTGTTCGCGCAGTAATCGAGATCGCACTCGGGGTCCTGGTTGAAGATGTTGATGGTCGGCGGCGACACGTTGTTGTGCAGCGCCAGCACCGTGAACACCGATTCGAGGCCGCCCGCGCCACCCAGCAGGTGGCCCGTCATCGACTTCGTCGAGTTCACGACGAGCTTGTACGCGTGCTCGCCGAACGCCGCCTTCACCGCGTCGGACTCGTTCTTGTCGCCCAGCGGCGTGGACGTGCCATGCGCGTTCAGGTACTGGACCTCGTCGGCATTCATGCCGGCGTCGCGCAGGGCCGCGACCATGCAGCGGCGCGGACCATCCATGTTCGGCGCGGTCATGTGGTACGCGTCGCCCGTCATGCCGAAGCCTGCGACTTCCGCATAGATCTTCGCGCCGCGCGCCTTCGCCGCCTCGTACTCTTCGAGCACCATCACGCCGGAACCCTCGCCCAGCACGAAGCCGTCGCGGTCCTTGTCCCACGGACGCGACGCGGTCGCCGGATCGTCGTTGCGGGTCGACAGCGCGCGTGCTGCCGCGAAACCGCCGATGCCGAGCGGCGAGACCGTCGATTCGGCGCCGCCCGCGACCATCACGTCGGCGTCGCCGGCCTGGATCAGGCGCGCGGCGAGGCCGATGGAGTGCAGGCCGGTCGTGCAGGCCGTGACGGCCGCGAGGTTCGGGCCCTTCAGGCCGAACATGATGCTCAGGTGACCCGAGATCATGTTGATGATCGAACCCGGCACGAAGAACGGCGAAATCCGGCGCGCGCCGCGATCGACGTAGGTCTGGTGCGTATCCTCGATCATCGGCAGGCCGCCGATGCCGGAACCGACCAGCACGCCGATGCGTTCCGCGTTGGCTTCGGTCACTTCCAGCCCGCTGTCCCGGATGGCCTGGACGCCGGCGGCGATGCCGTAATGGATGAACGTATCCATGTTCCGGGCTTCCTTCGCCGGGATGTACTCCTCGGCGCTGAAACCCTTCACTTCGCCCGCGAAATGGCAGGCGAGGTTCGACGCATCGAACTTCGTGACGGTGGCGATACCGGACTTGCCGGCGACGAGATTGGCCCAGCCGTCGGCAACATTATTGCCAACAGGCGAAATCAGCCCCAGGCCTGTAACGACAACACGACGGCGGCTCACGGTAACCTCTTTTCCATTATTGGATGACAAAAACAAAAGCCACAGTGGCCACAGGAACCAGCCCTGCGAGCCCTGTGGCTGTTAGTCCGTCCGGCGCGGAGCCGGCAGGATGGCGCGTCAATCGCGATGATCGCGGCGACGTGGCGGACAAGCGCGAAAGGCGCTTACGCCTTGACGTTTGCGCGAGCGTAGTCGATCGCTTGCTGAACGGTCGTGATCTTCTCTGCTTCTTCGTCCGGGATTTCCATGCCGAACTCGTCTTCCAGAGCCATCACCAGTTCGACCGTGTCGAGCGAATCGGCGCCCAGGTCGTTCACGAACGAAGCTTCGTTCTTGATCTCGGCTTCCGCGACGCCCAGTTGCTCAGCGACGATCTTCTTGACACGTTGTTCGATGTTGTCCATTACCCCTCCGAGGGAAAGTTCAGATTTACAAGTGCGCGCATTTTATCAGGTTTGCTGACGGCAAAACGCGCGTTGGCTTGATGGTCGATCAAGCGCCGGTCCGCCTGAAAAACGGGATACGGCGCGGATGGTAAACGAAAACCGTTACGACATGTACATGCCGCCGTTCACGTGCAGCGTCGTACCGGTGATGTAACCGGCCTGCGGCGATGCGAGGAACGCGACGGCATGGGCGATGTCCTCCGGGCTGCCGAGGCGGCCGAGCGGAATCTGGGTCTTGAGCGCGGCCTGCTGTTCTTCCGGCAGCGTCTTCGTCATGTCGGTGTCGATGAAGCCCGGCGCCACGCAGTTCACGGTGATGCCGCGGCTGCCGATCTCGCGCGCGAGCGCCCGCGTCATGCCCGCGACGCCGGCCTTCGCGGCCGCGTAGTTGACCTGACCCGGATTGCCGGCCGAGCCGACCACCGACGTGATGTTGATGATACGGCCGCCGCGCGCCTTCATCATCGGGCGCAGCACCGCACGCGACAGGCGGAACACCGACTTCAGGTTGGTGTCGATCACCGCGTCCCAGTCCTCGTCCTTCATCCGCATCGCGAGCTGGTCCTGCGTGATGCCCGCGTTGTTGACGAGCACGTTCAGCGCGCCGAATTCCTTCACGGTCGCATCGATCAGTGCCTCGGCCGCGGCTGCGTCGTTGACGTTCAGCACCGCGCCGCGGCCCGTGACGCCCGCTTCCGCGAACGCCGCGGTGATCGCGGCGGCGCCCGATTCGCTCGTCGCCGTGCCGATCACCGTCGCGCCCAGGCGCGCGAGTTCGAGCGCGATCGAACGGCCGATGCCGCGCGACGCGCCGGTCACGATCGCAACCTGTTTATCGAGAGTCTTGTCCATGAATCGAATATCCGTTGCTTGGGAAAAGGCGTCGCGTCAGGCGGTCGCGAGCTTGAGCGCTTCGTCGAGCGAAGCCGGATCGAACACCGACGCACCCGTCAGGTTGCCGTCGATGCGCTTCGTCAGGCCGGCCAGCACCTTGCCCGGACCGCATTCGATCACGTGCGTGACGCCCGTGCCGGCGATGTGCCGCACGCACTCGACCCAGCGCACCGGGCCTGCGGCCTGGCGCACCAGCGCATCCTTGATCGCGGCCGGATCGCTGACCACGGCGACGTCGATGTTGTTGACGACCGGAATCTGCGGCGCCTTCACGTCGACGTTCGCGAGATAGTCGCGCAGCTGGTCCGACGCCGGCTTGAGCAGCGACGAATGGAACGGCGCCGACACCGGCAGCGGCAGCGCGCGCTTCGCGCCCTTCGCCTTCGCGATCTCGCATGCCTTTTCGACCGCGGCCTTGCTGCCGGCGATCACGACCTGCGCGGGCGCATTGAAGTTCACCGCTTCGACGACGCCCGCTTCCGCGGCTTCGGCGCACACCGCGCGCACCGTGTCGTCGTCGAGGCCCAAGATCGCGGCCATGCCGCCCTGGCCGACCGGCACGGCCGTCTGCATCGCCTGCGCACGGAAGCGCACGAGCGGCACCGCGTCCTTGAACGCAAGCGCGCCGGCCGCGACGAGCGCCGTGTACTCGCCGAGGCTGTGGCCGGCGACGATCGACGGCGCCGGGCCGCCTGCCTGCTGCCACGCGCGGTAGCACGCGTATGCGGCGGTCAGCATCACGGGCTGCGTGTTGGTGGTCAGGTTCAGCTCTTCGGCCGGACCTTCGGCGATCAGCTTGCCGAGATCCTGATTGAGCGCATCGGACGCTTCCTGGAGCGTCTCGCGCACGACGGCCAGATCGGCGAATGCGTTGAGCATGCCGATCGCTTGCGAGCCCTGCCCCGGAAAAACGAATGCAAATTTCATATCGTCCCCAATTGAATCGATTCGGACGGCGCGCACGAACGGCGCGCCGACGGGATCCGCGCGCGGCTTGTCGCGCGCCGCGGATCAGAAGCGAAAGACCGACGCGCCCCAGGTGAAGCCGCCGCCGACGCCTTCGATCAGCACGTGTTGGCCACGCTGGATGCGGCCGTCACGCACCGCGGCGTCGAGCGCCAGCGGGATCGACGCCGCCGACGTGTTGCCGTGCTGGTCGACCGTCACGACCATGCGCTCCTGCGGCAGGCCGAGCTTGCGGCAGGTGCTGGTCATGATGCGGATGTTGGCCTGGTGCGGAATCAGCCAGTCGATTTGCTCGGGCGCGAGATTCGCCTTCGCGAGCGCTTCGATCGCGACCTTTTCGAGCACGTTGACCGCGAGCTTGAATACGGCCTGCCCGTCCATGTGCAGGAATGCGCTGCCGTCGATCACGCCGCGATTGACGTTGCCCGGCGTGCACAGGATGTTCGAGTAGCTGCCGTCCGCGTGCAGCGCGCTGCCGAGCACGCCCGGTTCTTCCGACGCGGACAGGATCACCGCGCCCGCGCCGTCGCCGAACAGCACGCAGGTCGTGCGGTCCTTGAAGTCGAGAATGCGCGAGAACGTCTCCGCGCCGACGATCAGCGCGGTGCGGTGCTGGCCGCTGCGGATGAAGCTGTCGGCCGTGGCCATCGCATACGCGAAACCCGAGCATACGGCCTGCACGTCGAATGCCGCACCGCCGTTCTTGATGCCGAGCTTGTTCTGCAGCAGGCACGCGGTGCTCGGGAACACGAAATCGGGGGTCGAAGTCGCGACGATGATCAGGTCGATCGACTGCGGATCGATACCGGCCGCTTCGATCGCACGACGCGACGCCTCGAGCGCGAGATCGCTCGTCGTGACGTCGGGTGCGGCGAAATGGCGCGCGTGGATGCCCGTGCGCGCGACGATCCATTCGTCGCTGGTCTCGATGCCTTCCTTCGCAAGACGATCGGTCAACTGCTGGTTCGTGACGCGGTCGGGCGGCAGGTAGCTGCCCGTGCCGAGCACGCGGGAATAGAGAGTCGATTGGGCCATTTATGCTTTAGAGGATTGCGCAGCGGAAGGTTCGGCGTGATGGCCTGCGGCCGGGCTTGCCTGGCCCGCGCCGCCCGCGTTGTGTCCGCCATCGCCGAGCGACACTGAATTATCCGCCATCGCGCGCGCGAGGCGCTCCAGCACCCCGTTTTTGACGGCATCATACCCGCGTTTGATCGCCCACTCAAACGCGTACGCGTCGGCCGAACCGTGGCTCTTGATCACGAGGCTCTTCAGCCCCAGCAGCGCCGCGCCGTTGTACTGGCGGTGGTCGACGCGCTTCTTGAAACGCATCAGCACCGGCAGCGCGAGCAACGCCATCAGCCTCGACATCAGCGAACGGCCGAACTCCTCGCGGATAATGTTCGACAGCATCTGCGCGAGCCCTTCGGACGTCTTCAGCGCGACGTTGCCAACGAAGCCGTCGCACACGATCACGTCGACGGTGCCCTTGTAGATGTCGTTGCCTTCCACGTTGCCGCGGAAATTGAGCGTGCTGGCGCGCAGCAGCTCGCCTGCGCGCTTGATCGTCTCGTTGCCCTTGATGACCTCTTCGCCGATGTTCAGCAGGCCGATCGTCGGGCGCTCCTTGCCTTCGAGCGCGGCCACGAGCGCGTGCCCCATCTCCGCGAACTGCAGCAGGTGCTGCGGCTCGCAGTCGACGTTCGCGCCGAGGTCCAGCATCATCGTGTAGCCGGTCGGGTTCGGCAGCGCGGACGCGATCGCGGGCCGCTCGATGCCGGGCAGCGTCTTGAGCACGTAACGGGAAACGGCCATCAGCGCGCCGGTATTGCCGGCCGAGATGCAGGCCTGCGCCGCGCCTTCCTTGACGTGGTTGAGCGCGACGCGCATCGAAGAATCCTTCTTCTTGCGCAGCGCCACTTCGACAGGATCGTCCATCGCCACGACTTCGGTGGCGGGCACGATGGTCAACGCGGGATCGTCGAGGGCTTTCAGCTTCTTCAGCTGAGCGCGAATCGCGCTTTCGATGCCGACGAGCATCAGGTGCGCATCGGGATGCGCGCGGACGAACTTGACTGCCGCGGGAACGGTCACGGACGGGCCGTGGTCGCCTCCCATGCAATCGATTGTGAGCTTTACGGTCATGGAATGCGACGAATTTCAGGCACAAAAAAGCGGCAGTTGAATGCCGCCTTTTTGTTGAGCCAGGAAAGTGTCAAGCGAACCAGTTGTCACGCGAACGGCGAGCGTAGCGCGCAACGCGTGACTTGACGCTTAGTCGTTCTTCGTCTTGACGACTTTCTTGCCGCGATAGTAGCCGTTCGGGCTGACGTGGTGACGCAGATGCACTTCACCCGTGCTCGGCTCGACTGCCAGCGGCGCTGCCGTCAGGAAATCGTGCGAACGATGCATGCCGCGCTTCGACGGCGACTTCTTGTTTTGCTGGACTGCCATGACTAACTCCTAAATAATTTTCCGGATTCTAACACAGCCCGATCCGGCGCTTAACTACCCTGGCCCAAAGCCCTACGCCTTCCCGCGCCACAACTGCTTAGTGTTTCTTGGTGCCGTCACCGTCCTTCTTCAACGCTTGCAGCGCTGCGAACGGATTCGGCCGTTTGCCTTCGTCCCCGGCTTCGTCGGACTCCTCGTCCGCCGCTTCCGCGGGACCGCTCGCGCCCGACACGAGGCTTTCGTGAACTGCCGGGCAAACCTCGTGCTTGGGCACGAGCGGCAACGAAAGCAGCAATTCCTCTTCGATCAAGTCGACGAGATCGAACTGGCGTGAGCCCACGATCACATCGGCTTCATCGTCGTCGAGCGGAAATTCCTCAGCTTCTTCTTCGGTCGCGACGACCCGGTACGTCATGTCGACGTTGAACGTCTGATCGTACGGCGTCACGCAGCGCTGGCACGTGAGCCACGCATGGCCGTGCACCGCGAGGCGCAGATACGGCTGCTGCCCGTCGGCGCCGTCGTCCTGCAACTCCTTCTGCGTGAACCCTTCCGCCTGCCACGTGAAGACCGTGTCGCGATCTGGCGCGTCCGTCGGCACTTCGTTTAACATGCGCGGCAGTTGCGAGAGGCGCACCGCCCCGGCTGCCTGCCGCCCGCTGCGGGCGAACTCGAACAGGTCGACCGCGTGCGGATCGAGCGCCGCCGCAGGTTTGCCAGAAGAAGTGTTCATGTGCGCTCCTGCCTACAGGCTGACTTGCGGATCCGGCTTGGCACCGCTCGCGTACGGCTCATCGAAGGATGACGTACTTTACTTCCGAAGACCCGGCAGGCGCCACCACAACGAAAGCCTGCCGACGAAAAGCGGGAAAGCATACCTGTTTTACCTTTTGCGGTCAATCACTTAAGCTTGCGTCCGCGCAACGCCGCGCCACACCTGACGACTCACCGATCCAACCGACCATGCCGGATACCGTTTGCCGCCCGCCGCGGCTGATTCTTGCCTCCAGTTCCCGCTACCGCCGCGCGCTCCTCGAGCGCCTCGGCGTGCCCTTCGACGTCGTGTCGCCCGACCTCGACGAAACCCCGCTCGCCGGCGAAACGCCGGCCGCGACCGCGCTGCGCCTCGCCGGCGCGAAGGCGCGGGCCGTGGCCGCGACGATCGATGCGCCGGACGGCGTGCTCGTGATCGGGTCGGACCAGGTCGCGACCTTCGACGGGCACCAGATCGGCAAGCCCGGCACGCACGAGCGCGCGCTCGCGCAGCTCATGTCGATGCAGGGCCGCAAAGTCGAATTCCACAGTGCGCTCTGCCTGTACGACAGCCGCACCGACGACGCGCAGGTCGAGGACATCGTCACGCACGTGCGCTTCCGTTCGCTGCCCGAAGCCGAACTCGACGCCTACCTGCGCGCGGAAACACCGTACGACGTGGCCGGCAGCGCGAAGTCCGAAGGGCTCGGCATCGCGCTGCTCGACGCGATCGACTCGGACGACCCGACCGCGCTCGTCGGCCTGCCGCTGATCGCCCTCACGCGGATGCTGCGCGCCGCCGACTATCCGCTGTTTGCCACCACCCGAGGAGACCGCGCATGACCGCCGGCACGCTTTATCTGGTCCCGAACACGCTCGGCGAAGGCGACGAATCGATGCTCGCCGCCGTGCTGCCCGCCGCCGTGCAGGCGCGCGCCGGCACGCTCGGCTATTACATCGGCGAGAACGCGAAAACGACGCGCGCGTTTCTGAAGAAGATCGGCACGACGCGGCCGATCCAGGAAATCGAGATCAGCGAGCTGAACGTCAATACGCCGGCCGGCGCCATCGACCGGCTGCTCGCGCCCGTGCTGGCCGGCGCGGACGCGGGCCTCGTGTCGGAAGCCGGCTGCCCGGCCGTCGCCGACCCCGGCGCGCTGCTGGTGCGCCGCGCGCACGAGCGCGGCGTGAAGGTCGTGCCGCTCGTCGGGCCGAGTTCGATCCTGCTCGCGCTGATGGCGTCGGGCCTGAACGGCCAGAGCTTCGCGTTCAACGGCTATCTGCCGGTCGATGCGGCCGCGCGCGCGAAACGGCTGCGCGAACTCGAGCAACTGTCGCGCAAGGCGCGCCAGACGCAGATATTCATCGAAACGCCGTACCGGAATCACGCGATGCTCGACACGCTGGTCGCGACCTGCGCGCCGTCGACGCAGATCTGCGTCGCGGCCGACCTGACCCTCGCGACCGAAACGATCGCGAGCCGCACGGTGGCCGACTGGAAAAAAGCGCCTGCGCCGAATCTGCACAAGCGCCCCGCGATCTTCCTGCTGCTCGCGAATTGATGCCGCGAACGGCGATCCGCCAGCCAGATGAAAGGCGGGCCGTCGCGGCCCGCCGATTGCCGCCAGCCGTCAGCGCAGGCTGACCGACGCGCCGCCGGCCGTCAGCGCCTTCATCGCGGCGCCGCCGACGGCCGCGCCGAACTTGCGCGCGACGCGATTCGTCAGGCTTTCCTTCACCGTGTAGTCGACCAGATCCGGCGCCTTCAGCACGTCGCGTGCGACCGTGTCGGTCGTGCCGTAGCCGTCGGCGAGGCCCAGTTCGACACTCTTTTCGCCGGTCCAGAACAGGCCCGAGAACATGTCGGGCGTCTCGTGCAGCCGCTTGCCGCGGCCATCCTTCACCGCCTTGATGAACTGCGCATGCACCTGGTCGAGCAGTGCCTGCGCGTGCGCGTCCATCTTCGGCGTTTCCGGCGAGAACGGATCGTAGAAGCCCTTGTTTTCGCCCGACGTATGCAGGCGCCGCTCGACGCCGAGCTTGCCCATCAGCCCGGTGAAGCCGAACCCGTCCATCAGCACGCCGATCGACCCGACGATGCTCGCCTTGTCGACGAAGATCTTGTCGGCGGCGGACGCGATGTAATAGCCGCCCGACGCGCACATGTCGGTCACGACGACGTACAGCGGCTTGTCCGGATACTTGCCGCGCAACCGCCGGATCTCGTCGTAGACCATCCCGGCCTGCACCGGGCTGCCGCCCGGGCTGTTGATCCGCAGCACGACGCCGACCGTGCCGTCGTCGTCGAAGGCGGCGTCGAGCGCCGTGTTGATGTCGTCGGCGTTCGCGTTGACGCCGGCCGCGATCTCGCCGTCGATCGTCACGAGCGCCGTATGCCGCCCGCTCGCCGAAAACTTCGAATCGCTCGAGAAATCGATCAGCGCAAACGCGAACAGCACGAACACGCCGAGAAACGCGAAGCGGAAGAAGATCTTCCAGCGCCGTGCCGCGCGCTGCTCCTTGACGGCCGCGAGCGCGATCCGCTCGAGCGCCGCGCGCTCCCAGCTCGGTTCACGGCTGTCGGGACGGGAGGAGGAATCCGGGGAATTCGGTTGGTCGGCCATGCAGTAGTGTCGTCAATCGGTCGTGGCGGAAGTGGCAGGATGCAGGTCCGCATCGGGCACCCAGAATACCGCACGGCCGTCGGGCGTGTCGCGCTCGTCGACCTCGACCGGTCGCAGGCGGCCGCCGCGGCACGGGCCGCCGACGCACTTGCCGGTATCCGGCGCGTAGATCGCGCCGTGCGTCGCGCACATCAGATAGAGGCCCGACGACTCGAAGAACTGCCCTTCGGCCCAGTCAAGCTCCATCGGCACGTGCGCGCAGCGGTTCAGGTAGCCGTACGCGCGGCCGTCGTAACGCACGAAGAACACGACGGCCTGCTCGCCGCGCAGCGTCGCGTCGACGCGCACGCCGACGCCGCCGTCGGTCAGCGCGTCGGACGCGCATACGCGCACGGCGTCCGGCGCCGCGCTCATGCGTGCTCCCGCAGCCAGGCGGCCAGCGCGCCGACGTCCGGCGCGACGAAGCGCGGCGTGAGCGCCGCCAGCGCATCGGCCGGGTGCGCGCCGTACGCGACGCCGACGCCGGCCGCGCCGGCGCTGGCGGCCATCTGCAGGTCGTGCGTGGTGTCGCCGATCATCACGGTGCGCGACAGGTCCTGCCCCAATTCCCGTGACAACTCGTGCAGCATCGCCGGATGCGGTTTCGAGAACGTCTCATCCGCGCAGCGCGTCGCATCGAACCAGCTCGTCAGTTTCGACTGGTCGAGCACGCGGTTCAGCCCGACCCGCCCTTTGCCGGTTGCGACGGCGAGCAGGTAGCCCGTGTCGCGCAGTTCGGCGAGCAGCTCGCGCACGCCGGCGAACAGTTGGATGCGCTGGTCGTCGAGCAGATAGTGATAGCGGTAGCGTTCGGCCAGCCGCGCATAGTCGGACGGATCGAGGGTCGGAGCCGTGATCTGCAGCGCGTCGCGCAGCCCGAGGCCGATCACGTAGCGGGAGGCCTCGTCGGACGGCGTGGGCAGACCGAGATCGCGGCATGCGGCCTGGATGCTGTGCGCGATGTGCGCAGTCGAATCCATCAGCGTGCCGTCCCAGTCGAAGACGATCAGGTCAAATTGCTGTCGAGCCATGCGGTTCAGGCGGTATCGCGCAATGCGCTGAGTTGATCGAGGAAGCGCCGGCATTCGGCCGGCAACGGCGCATCGAACTGCAGCGCCTCGCCGGTCAGCGGATGCGCGAGCTTGAGGCGGTGCGCATGCAGGAACATCCGCTTCAGCGACGGCTGCGCGTTCGCGCGCGCCAGCGCCTTGTTCAGTGCGAAATCGCCATACTTCGCGTCGCCGGCGATCGGCAAGCCGAGATGCGCGAGGTGCACCCGTATCTGATGGGTCCGACCCGTTTTGAGTTCCGCTTCGACGAGCACATAGTCGGACCAGCGGTCGACGAGGTTGAACACCGTATGCGAGGCCAGCCCATCGTCCTGCACGCGCACGCGGCGCTCCCCTTCCGGGGTCGAATACTTGAACAGCGGCGCCTTCACCGCGCGGCGCCGGCCCCAGTCGGATTGCCATTCGCCATGCGCGCACGCGAAGTAGCGCTTGTCCATCCGGTTCTCGCGGATCTGCTCGTGCAGGGCGACGAGCGCCGTGCGCTTCTTCGCGAGCATCAGGATGCCGGACGTCTCGCGGTCGAGCCGATGCACCAGTTCGAGGAATTTCGCGCGCGGGCGCGCCTGCCGCATCTGCTCGATCACGCCGAACGCGACGCCGCTGCCACCGTGGACCGCGACCCCGGCCGGCTTGTCGATCACGAGCATCGCGTCGTCCTCGTACAGCACGTCGAAATTCGCGGGCGGCACGACCGGCGTGTCGGCGCGTGCGAGGTCGGCCGCGGCCACGCGCACCGGCGGCACGCGGACGAGGTCGCCCAGTTCCAGGCGGTACTGCGCGTCGATCCGGCCCTTGTTCACGCGCACTTCGCCGCTGCGCAGGATCCGGTAAATATGGCTTTTCGGCACGCCTTTACAGACGCGCAACAGGAAATTGTCGATACGCTGACCGGCCGAGTTTTCGTCGATCTCGATCATCGATACCTGGCCGCTTGCGACCGAATTCTGGGATATTTTGCCTAACTCATTCATACTGAATATAATTTTGCCCAGCCTGACGTTGTGGGTGGCCTGATCGGCCGGCCCCGGCTGAATTGGGCAAGGCGCAAGCGCAAACCGCTATTTTACTTGCGCCGGGGGTCCGCTGCTCGCCCCTAATCAAAGAGATGCAGCAAGTTGCACGCACGGCGCCGCCCGTCGGCAAGGATCGCGCCCACAGGCGGATTCGGTCGGCAAGGCGCCGCGGTAACGGAAAGTTGGTTGAAAAGAATTTGATCGGCAGCCCGACGGCGCGCAGTGCGTCCGCAGGCTGCCGGTTGCGAAAATTACGGCGTTGCGCCCGATTTGGCCCCGCGAAGCGTGCGGGGCTTGGCGACGTCAAACCAGGGAAGTACACCCCAAGCGGGAAAGTCGGGCTGGATTCGATACTCCCCGCTGCGGCCCAAGCCGCAGCATCTGCCGCCCGTCGGCGCGCGCGACGCATTGCGCGCGCCCGTGGCAATGCCCGGACAGGCTTAGCGCGCTTTTGCAGCGTGCGGTGTGTGAACGCCGTGCTTTGAAGCCGTATTCGCAGGTGCCCTATGGCCGCCGGCCCCGTCTTTCGGGCCCAAGCGCCTCTTCAGGCAATTCTCCCCGCCAGCGTTCCCGCTCCAGCGTGCTCGTGACAACACAACAAGGTGCGGCCTGCCGTCGTTCCCGCCCTCGCGACTGACAACCGCGAGGCGCCGGCAGCGGAGCCGCCTGGAGTCGTTCATGAAACGCATGCTGTTCAATGCGACGCAGCAGGAGGAGCTGCGCGTCGCCATCGTCGATGGGCAAAAGCTCATCGACATCGACATCGAAACCGCCGGGCGCGAACAGCGCAAAGGCAATATCTACAAAGGTGTCATCACCCGTATCGAGCCGTCGCTCGAAGCGTGCTTCGTCAACTACGGCGAAGACCGCCACGGCTTCCTGCCGTTCAAGGAAGTCGCCCGCCAGTACTTCAAGGACGGCATCGACATGCGCTCCGCGCGCATTCAGGATGCGCTGCGCGAAGGCCAGGAGCTGATCGTCCAGGTCGAGAAGGAAGAGCGTGGCAACAAGGGCGCCGCCCTCACCACCTTCATCTCGCTCGCCGGCCGCTACCTCGTGCTGATGCCGAACAATCCGCGCGGCGGCGGCGTGTCGCGCCGGATCGAAGGCGACGAGCGCCAGGAACTGCGCGAAACGATGGCGCAACTGCAGATTCCGGACGGCATGAGCATGATCGCCCGTACCGCGGGCATCGGCCGCAGCGCCGAGGAACTGCAATGGGACCTGAATTACCTGCTGCAACTGTGGCGCGCGATCGAAGCGGCGTCGCAAAGCGGCAACGCCGGCCAGCCGATGCTGATCTATCTGGAATCGAGCCTCGTGATCCGCGCGATCCGGGACTATTTCCAGCCCGATATCGGCGAAATCCTGATCGACACGAACGAAATCCACGATCAGGCCCGTGCGTTCATGGACATCGTGATGCCGGACAACGTCGCGAAGGTGAAGCGCTACCACGACGACGTGCCGCTGTTCTCGCGTTTCCAGATCGAGCACCAGATCGAAACCGCGTACTCGCGCACGGTGCCGCTGCCGTCCGGTGGCGCGATCGTGATCGACCACACCGAAGCGCTCGTCGCGATCGACGTGAACTCGGCCCGCGCGACCAAGGGCGCGGACATCGAGGAAACGGCCACCCGCACGAACCTCGAAGCGGCCGACGAAGTCGCCCGCCAGCTGCGCCTGCGCGACCTCGGCGGCCTGATCGTGATCGATTTCATCGACATGGAATCGGCGAAGAGCCAGCGTGAAGTCGAGCAGCGCCTGAAGGACGCGCTCAAGCACGACCGTGCGCGCGTGCAGATGGGCAAGATCTCCCGCTTCGGCCTGATGGAGCTGTCGCGCCAGCGCCTGCGCCCGGCGCTGTCGGAAGGCAGCCACGTGACGTGCCCGCGCTGCAACGGCACCGGCCACATCCGCGATACCGAATCGTCCGCGCTGCAGGTCCTGCGGATCATTCAGGAAGAAGCGATGAAGGAAAACACCGCGGCGATCCACTGCCAGGTGCCGGTCGAGGTGACCGCCTTCCTGCTGAACGAAAAGCGTCAGGAAATCAACAAGATCGAGTCGCGCTTCAAGGTCGGCATCGTGCTGATCCCGAACAAGCACCTCGATACGCCGCACTACAAGCTCGAGCGCCTGCGTCACGACGACGCGCGCCTCGACGATCCGCGCGCATCCTGGAAGATGGCCGAGGAAGCGGCCCGCGAGCTCGAGTCGGAAACCGGCTACAGCAAGCGTGCGGCCGAAGTGAAGCCGAAGCAGGAAGCCGCGGTCAAGGGCATCACGCCCGAGCGTCCGGCACCGAGCCCGGCGCCGCAGCGTCCGGTCGAACCCGTTGCGGCCCCCGCCCCGGCGCCCGTCGCCGCTGCAAGCGGCGGCTTCATCGGCTGGCTGAAGGGCCTGTTCGGCGTGTCGCCGGCACCGGCGCCCGCACCGGTCGCGCCAGCCCCGGCGAAGGAGCAGGCAGCCCGCCCGGCTCGCGAGCGCAACGAAAAGACAGAGCAGCGCGGCGGCGATCGCAACCGCAACCGTCGCGGCGGCGCCCAGCAGGCGCAAGGCGGCCGTGACCAGGCAGCCGCCGGCCGTGGCCAGCCGCAACGCCAGGAGCGCGAAGGCAAGGAAGTGCGCGAACCGCGTGAAGGCCGTGAGCCGCGCGAGGGTCGTGAGCTGCGTGAGGGCCGCGAGGGTCGCGAAAACCGCGAAGGTCGTGAAAACCGTGAGGGTCGCGAAGGCCGCGAGGGCCGTGGCCCGCGCGAAGGTCGCGAGCCGCGTGAAGCCCGTGAGCCGCGCGAACCGCGGGAAAACCGCGAACCGCGCGAGCGCGGCGAACAGCCGGAAGGCGTCGAAGCAGCCGGCCGTGGCGAGCGCCAGGAACGCGGCGAGCGTCGCGAGCGCGGCGAACGCCGCAAGCCGACCCAGCATGCGGCCACGCTCGAAACCGTCACCCGCGGCGAAAACCATCCGGAACCGGAAACCGACAAGGCTGTTGCAGAAGCCCTGCCCGGCGCGGAACTGGCAGCCGATGCGGAAGCCGGCGCACGTGACGGCGAAGAACGCCGCCGTCGCCGTCGCGGCCGCCGCGGCGGTCGTCGCGAGCGCGAGGAAGACGGCTCGGTCGACCAGGCCGAGCAAGGCGCCGAAGGCGAAGTCGCGGCGCAAGCCGTGACGCCGGTCGCGGCCGAACCGGCCCACACTGCCGCACCGGTAGTCGTCGCGGCCGCGGCCAGCGCGGTCGCCGTGGAAGCCGTCGCCGAGCAGCATGCCGCACCAGCCGCTGTCGAAGCGCAGCCGGCGCCGGCACACGCCGAAGCGGCTCCGGCCGCCCCGGTCGAGCCCGTCGTCGCCGTCCAGGCAGCAGAACCGGCACCGGTCGCACCGGCGGTCGCGGAAGCGGGCCCGGCGCCGGTCGCGGTATCGCCGACCGATGCGTTCGAAGTGCCGGCGGCCGCTCCGGTCGCTGTCGACGCGCCGCAAGCCGCGCCGGTCGCTGTCGAGGCGCCGCAAGCCGCACCGGTCGAGCCAGCCGCACCGGCCGTCGCGATCGAAGCCGCTCCGGTGGCAGTCGAACCGGCACCGGTCGAAGCAGCGCCTGTCGACGCAGCACCGGTCGAGGCCGTCGCCGCACCGGCACCGACGCCGGCTCCCGCACAACCGGCAGCCGCGCCCGCTTCGGCGAGCCTGGATGTCGTGCTGGAGCAGGCCGGTCTCGTCTGGGTGAACACGGACGCCGACAAGTTCGCGGCCGCGCAGGAAGCCGCATCGCGACTCCCGCGCCCGGCCCGCGTGCCGCGCGAACGCAAGGTGCTGCCGCCGGCCGATACGGCCCCGATGCAGCAGGTCGAAACGACGCACCACTGAACGGCGCATCGCACGACCTAGGAAAAGCCCGCCTCCGGCGGGCTTTTTCACGTCCGCGCTGCGGGTTTCCGCCCACCGGCCCCGCCGGCCGGTTGCGGCTAAAATAGCAGTCTGGTTCGCACTTCTTCCAACATGTCCCGACGCATCATTCCCCTCGCCGACGTCAGCGGGATGCCGGACGTCTCCGGCATCGCGCATGCCCCCGACGGCACGCTGGCCGACACGTTCGCCCGGCCGCTGCGCGACCTGCGCATTTCGGTGACGGATCGCTGCAACTTCCGTTGCGTGTACTGCATGCCGCGCGCGGTCTTCGACAAGGACTATCCGTTCCTGCCGCACAGCGCGCTGCTTACGCACGAGGAAATCGAGCGCGTCGCGCGGCTCTTCGTCGCACACGGCGTCGAAAAGATCCGCATCACGGGCGGCGAGCCGCTGCTTCGCAAGAACCTCGAATTCCTGATCGAGCGGCTCGCGCGCCTGACGACGCACGCAGGCCGCCCGCTCGACCTGACGCTGACGACCAACGGCTCGCTGCTCGCGCGCAAGGCGCGCGCGCTGAAGGACGCCGGGCTCACGCGCGTCACGGTCAGCCTCGATGCGCTCGACGATACGCTGTTCAAGCGCATGAACGATGCGGAGTTCGCGAGCGCCGACGTGCTCGACGGCATCTTCGCCGCACAGGCCGCGGGCCTCGCGCCGGTCAAGGTCAACATGGTCGTGAAGCGCGGCACCAACGACAGCGAGATCCTGCCGATGGCCGAGCGTTTTCGCGGCACCGGCGTGATCCTGCGCTTCATCGAATACATGGACGTCGGCACGTCGAACGGCTGGAACATGACCGAGGTGCTGCCGTCGGCGGACGTCGTCGCGCGCATCGCCGAACATTTCCCGCTCGTGCCGCTCGAGCCGCACACGGCGGCCGAGACCGCGCAGCGCTGGGGCTATGCGGACGGCAGCGGCGAGATCGGCGTGATCTCGAGCGTCACGCAGGCCTTCTGCGGCGACTGCACGCGCGCGCGGCTGTCGACCGAAGGCAAGCTGTACCTGTGCCTGTTCGCGTCGACGGGGCACGATCTGCGTGCGCTCGTGCGCGGCGGCGCGACCGATGCCGAGATCGCGACCGCGATCGCCCGCATCTGGCACGCGCGCACCGACCGCTATTCGCAACTGCGCGGCAGCGCATTGGCCGACGGCGCGCCCGACGGCGCCGGCAAGCGCGTCGAAATGTCGTATATCGGCGGCTGACGCACGCCGCTCTGTCCATCCGCGCACGATGCCCGCTCCCGCCTCCCCGTCGATCGCCGGCCTGCTGCTCGCGGGCGGGCGCGCCACGCGCATGGACGGCGTCGACAAGGGCCTGCAACTGCTCGACGGTACGCCGCTCGCGCTGCACGTACTGCGCCGGCTGTCGCCGCAGGTCGACGAGACGGTGATCAGCGCGAATCGCCATGCCGATCGCTATGCCGAACTCGGTGCGCCGTTCGACGCGCGCATCGTCGCCGACGAAACACCCGACTTCCCCGGGCCGCTCGCGGGCCTGCTTGCCGGCATGCGCGCGGCGCGCGCACCGCTGGTCGCGTGCTCGCCGTGCGATACGCCCTATCTGCCCGCCGACCTCGTCGCACGGCTGCATGCGGCGCTCGACGCGCAACAGGCCGATATCGCGATGGCGGTCACCGTCGACGCGCAGCAGATGCGCTCGCCGCAGCCGACGTTCGCGCTGCTGCGCACGTCGCTGGCGGACGACCTCGCCGCCCGACTCGCGGCCGGCGACCGCAAGATGCGTGCGTGGTACGCACGCCACACGACGGTCGAAGTCGAGTTTCGCGACGAGCGTGCGTTTTACAATGCCAATTCCTGGCAGGAACTGGCCGCGCTGGCCCGCCGTTGACGGCCCCGCGCCGTTCCCGCCCGGCGTCTGCCGCACGCGAAACCCGCGCCCCGGCACCCTCCTCGCGCCACCGGCCACGAACCCGATACGCCTTGCGGCGCAGTCCGACTGATGATCACGCAATCCTCGCCCGCCTCCCGAACCGCACCCGACCCCGATGCCCCGCTGTCGCTCGCCGACGCGCAGGCACTCGCGTGCCGCTTCGCGGTGCCCGTCGACGCGTGCGATACGGTGGCGCTGCGCGAGGCGCTCGATCGCGTGCTCGCGGCCGACGTGAGCGCGCCATTCGACATTCCCGCGTACGACAACTCGGCGATGGACGGCTATGCGTTCGACGGCGGAGCCGCGGCACTCGCGTCGGCGCAGGGCGAGGTCGCGATGACGGTTGTCGGCACCGCGTTCGCCGGCCATCCGTTCGACGGCGCCGTGGCGGCCGGTGCATGCGTGCGCATCATGACGGGCGCGCCGATGCCGGCCGGATGCGACACGGTGATTCCGCAGGAACGCGTTCGCGTCGACGGCGACGCGATTCGCTTCGCCGCGCACGACGTCGCGCGCGGCGCGAACTGCCGCAAGGCCGGCGAGGATCTCGCGCGCGGCACCAGTGCGCTCGCCGCGGGCCGCATTTTGCGGCCGTCCGATCTCGGCCTGCTCGCGTCGTTCGGCATCGTCGACGTCACGGTGCGCCGGCGCGTGCGCGTCGCCGTGTTCTCGACCGGCGACGAGTTGCGCGAGCCCGGCGAACCACTCGGCCGCGGCGCGCTGTACGACAGCAATCGCGGGATGCTGATCGCAATGCTCGAACGGCTGCACGTGGACGCGATCGATCTCGGGATCGTCCGCGACGACCCGGCCGCGCTCGAAGCCGCATTGCGCGACGCCATCGCCGCGCAGGCCGATGCGGTGATCACGTCCGGCGGCGTGTCGGTCGGCGAAGCCGATTTCACGCGCGACGTGATGGCCCGGCTCGGCGACGTGACGTTCGCGAGCCTCGCGCTGCGACCGGGCCGCCCGCTCGCGTGCGGTACGCTCGCCCGCGCGGCCGACGACGCCGGTCACGCGCTGTTCTTCGGCTTGCCCGGCAATCCGGTCGCGTCTGCCGTGACGTTCCATGCGATCGTGCGCCCCGCGCTGCTGACGCTGGCCGGCGCGCGCACGCCGCCGCCGGCCATGTACACGGCGCTCAGCACGCAACCGTTGAAGAAACGCCCCGGCCGCACCGACTACCTGCGCGGCATCGCGACGCGCGCCGCCGACGGTCAATGGCACGTCGTACCGGTCGGATCGCAAAGCTCGGCGTCGCTGAGCGGTCTCGCGGCCGCCAACTGTTTCATCGTCCTGGGCCACGATTCCGCGGCAGTCGACGCGGGCGCCCCGGTCGACATCCTGCCGCTCGACGGCCTGATCTGAATTCCAATCGGTATATTTCTACGGGGGCAATCCGCACATGAAGAAACAAATCTCGTCGATCGCCGCGGGGCAGACCGCCAAGGCGCTGATCCTCGTCTACCTGACGTTCAGCGTGCCGATCGTGCTGCTCGGCATTCTCGTTGCGTATATCCGTTACGGGATGGTCGAGTTGAGCACGATCCTGAGCGCACTGCTGCTGAACGCGATCCTCGGTTTCGTGCTGCTGTGGATCGCGTGCCATGCGTACAACTGGGTCGCATCGCGCTTCGGCGGCATCGAGATCGTGCTGTCCGATCCGCCGGAAGAAGCGTGAGCGGCACGCCGCTGATCCGCGCGGCCGACACGCGCGACGTCGGCGCGATCCTCGCGCTGATGCGCGAGCTGGCCGAGTTCGAAAAGCTCACCGAGCTGTTCGTCGCGACCGAAGCCGATCTCGCCGACGCGCTGTTCGGCGAGCATCCTGCCGCCGAGGCACGCGTAGCCGAACAAGACGGCACGATCGTCGCGTACGCGCTGTTCTTCCACAACTATTCGACGTTCCTCGGCCGCCGCGGGCTCTATCTCGAGGATCTGTACGTGCAGCCGTCGCAGCGCGGCACGGGCCTGGGCACCGCGATGCTGCGCCATCTCGCGGCGCTCGCCGTCGAGCGCCGTTGCGCGCGCTTCGAATGGTCGGTGCTCGACTGGAATCAGCCGGCGATCGACTTCTACGAGAAGATGGGCGCGACCGTGCTGCCGGAGTGGCGCATCGTGCGCGTGACGGGCGACGCGCTGGACACGCTCGCCGCGCATTGAACGCGAGCCGGCTGCGCCGGTGACCGCTGCAAAGGAAAACGGGCGCCCGTTTCTTCTGTCCGACAGTTGCCAGCAACGCGCGTCACGCGTCGTCCGCGTCGGCGCCTTCGGCCTCTTCCGCGCCGAGCAACCCGGCCGCCGTATCGCCCGGCAACGCCTCGACCTGCTTCAGCTTGCGGTTCATCACACGTGTGCGCTGCTCGGCGGACTCGATCGAGCGCGTGACCGTTTCGAGCTGCGCCTTCGTGCGCGCGAGCACGTCGCCGAACTTGCCGAACTCCGTCTTGACCGCGCCGAGCACCTGCCACACCTCGCTCGAACGCTGCTCGATCGCGAGCGTGCGGAACCCCATCTGCAGGCTGTTGAGCAGCGCGGTGAGCGTGGTCGGCCCCGCGACCGTCACGCGATAGTCGCGCTGCAGCAGGTCGGTCAGCCCCGGGCGGCGCAGGATCTCCGCATAGAGCCCCTCGGTCGGCAGGAACAGCAGCGCGAAATCGGTCGTGTACGGCGGCGCGACGTACTTCTCGGCGATCGTGCGCGCTTCCATCCGCACCCGCGCCTCGAGCGCACGCGCCGCCTCCTCGACGGCCACCGCGTCGGCACGCTCCTGCGCGTCGATCAGCCGCTCGTAGTCTTCGCGCGGGAATTTCGCGTCGATTGGCAGCCACACCGGCGACGCGTCGCGCGTGCCGGCGTCCCGCCCCGGCAGCCGGATCGCGAATTCGACGCGCTCGGTACGCTTCGGCACCGTCACGACGTTCTTCGCGTACTGGTCGGGCGTAAGCATCTGTTCGAGCAGCGCCTCGAGCTGCACTTCGCCCCAGGTGCCGCGCGTCTTCACGTTGGTCAGCACCTTCTTCAGATCGCCGACGCCGGCCGCGAGCGTCTGCATCTCGCCGAGCCCGCGATGCACTTGTTCGAGCCGGTCCGACACGAGCTTGAACGATTCGCCGAGCCGCTGCTCGAGCGTCGCGTGCAGCTTCTCGTCGACGGTGCGGCGCATCTCCTCGAGCTTCGCCGCGTTGTTCGTCTCGATTTCCTTCAGCCGCTGTTCGAGCGTCGCACGCACCTCGCCGATCCGGCGGTCGTTCGCCTCGGTCAGTTGCGTGAGCTGCCGGTTCAGCGTGTCGCCGAACAGCCGCAGCGCGCCCGTTTGCTCCTCGCGTGCCTGCTGGGCCTGGCGCTGCACGCTCTCGCGCATCGCGTCGAACTGCTGCGCGTTGCCGGCGACGAGCTTGCCGAGCTGCTGCGCGAACCCCTCGATCTGGTTGTTCTGCACGGTCGCGACGCTCGTCAGTTGCGCGGCGAGTGTCTGCTGCAACTGGGCGAAGCTGCCGGCCAGCTCGGTACGCGAGCCGCGTGCGGTCTCGACGATCTCGCCGCGCAATTCGCGTTCGAGCCGCTCGACCGCGCGCGCCTGCGCATGCGCGGCGTCCTCGATCTGGTCGCCGAGCACGGCCGCGTCGTCGTGGCGGCCGCCGCCGCGCACGAGCGCGACGATCGCCACCGCGAGCGCGACGGCCAGCACGACGACCGCCGCAAGCAACAACGTCGTCGTCATGCGCGCGGCTTCCCGATCACGTCAGGGTTGATCGGATTCGGCGGCTGCCCCGCACGCGGCCCTTCGCCCAGTGCGGCGATCAGGTTGTCGGCGGCGAGATTGGCCATCGCGCGGCGAGTCTTTTCGGTCGCGCTCGCGATATGCGGCGTCAGCACGACGTTCGGCACCTCGAGCAGCGCCGGATGCACGCTCGGCTCGCCCTCGTACACGTCGAGGCCGGCCGCGGCGATCGTCCCGTCGCGCAGCGCGGCGGCCAGCGCCGCGTCGTCGACGATCCCGCCGCGCGCGATGTTGGTCAGCGTCGCGGTGGGTTTCATCTTCGCGAGCTCGGCCGCGCCGATCGTGTGATGGTTCTCCTTCGTGTACGGCAGCACGAGCACGACATGATCGGCGCGCGCAAGCAGCGCATCCTTCGACACGTATTCGGCATCCAGCTCGGCCTCGATCTCGGGCGCGACGCGCGACCGGTTGTGATAGATCACCTGCATCCCGAAACCGCGCGCGCGGCGCGCAAGCGCCTGGCCGATACGGCCCATCCCGATCACGCCGAGCGTCGAGCCGTAGATGTCGGTGCCGAGGAAGCCGTCGTACGCCCACTTCCGCCAGTGACCGGCGCGCAGCCAGTGTTCGGATTCGGCGATCCGGCGTGCGGCGGCCATCATCAGCGCCCAGCCGAAATCGGCGGTCGACTCGTTCAGCACGTCGGGCGTGTTGGTGCCGAGCACGTTCGCCGCGTTGAACGCGGCCATGTCGAAGTTGTTGTAGCCGACCGCCATGTTCGCCACGACCCGCAGGCGCGGCGCCGCCGCGAGCGTGGCCGCGCCGACCGGGTCGCCGGCCGTCAGCGCGCCGTCCTTGTCGGCCAGACGCGCGGCAAGCGCGTCGGGCGCGAGCGCATCGCCGTCGTTCCAGTCGACGTCGAAATACTGCTTGAGCCGTTCGATCACGTCCGGAAAGATCGGACGCGCGACCAGGATCTTCTGCATCGCCATCTCCGCATACCGCGGACGGATCGAGGCGCGCGATGCGCCGCCGGAGCCGCCCGCTCGGGGTTGAAAAACGTCAGCTTACGCCGTGAAGAAAAGCCAGGACGTCAGCAGGAATACCGGTATCAGCACGACGAGCGCCCAGCCGAGGTACGCGAAGAAGCTCGGCATCTTCACGCCGCGCGATTCGGCGATCGCCTTCACCATGAAGTTCGGCGCGTTGCCGATATAGCTGTTCGCGCCCATGAACACCGCGCCGGCGGAAATCGCGGCGAGCGTCGACGCGCCGGTCGTCATCAGTGTCTGCGCGTCGCCGCCCGCGAGGTTGAAGAACACGAGATAGGTCGGCGCGTTGTCGAGGAACGACGACAGGATGCCGGTCGCCCAGAAGTACATTGCGTCGACCGGCTTGCCGTCGGGGCCCGTGACGAGATGGACGATCTGCGCGAACGCGCCGTCCGCACCCGCGCGCAGGATCACGATCACCGGCGCGATCGTCACGAAGATGCCCGCGAACAGCTTCGCGACTTCCTCGATCGGCGCCCAGTTGAACGCGTTGCCGTCGCGCGCGGAACGCGGCGTCAGCGCGAGCGACGCGAGCGTCACGACCACGAGCGCGACGTCGCGCACGAGATTCTGCAGCGCGACGTGCGTGCCCCAAACGTCGAACGAGATGCCCGGCTTCCACACGCCGCTCATCAGCACGAGCGCGATCACGGCCGCCAGCAGCACGAAGTTGATCTTGCCGTCGATCGACAGCGCCGCGCCGTCGGGCGTCGGATCGAGCGCGGCCGGCCGCTCCTCGCCGCCCTTCCGGTAGAAGTACGTATCGAGCGCGAAGAACAGCGCGAGCAGCACCGCGCAGATGAACAGCATCGGCAGCGCGAGATGGGTGGTCGTCCAGAAGAAGCTCACGCCGTTCAGGAAGCCGAGGAACAGCGGCGGATCGCCGAGCGGCGACAGCGAGCCACCCGCGTTCGCGACGAGGAAGATGAAGAAGATCACGACGTGCACGACATGCTTGCGGTTGTCGTTGGCGCGCAGCAGCGGCCGGATCAGCAGCATCGCGGCGCCCGTCGTGCCCATCACGCTCGCGAGCAGCGTGCCGAGCGCGAGGATCGCGGTATTCAGCTTCGGCGAACCGTGCAGGTTGCCGTTCACGCAGATGCCGCCCGCGACCGTATAGAGCGCGGTGAGCAGCACGATGAACGGAATGTATTCCTCGAGCAGCGCATGCACGAGCGTGCCGAACGCGGCGCCGGCGCCGAACGCGACCGCGAACGGCGCGAGAAACACGATCGCCCAGCCGGCCGCGATCTTGCCGAAGTGGTGATGCCAGAACACCGGGGCGACGAGCGGGAACAGCGCGATGGACAGCAGGATCCCGGCGAACGGGATGCCCCAGAGCGCGGACAGCGTGGCACCGTCGAGCGTGGCGGCCGATGCGAGCGCGGGAGTGGCGCCAAGCGCGATTCCCGACGCCATGCCCGCCCAGGCGGCATGTCGTTTCATGCGGAACTTCCTTGTTCGAGTGACTGTGAATGCGGCAGGCGCGTCATGCGCCCCGTACGACGATCGCGTGCACGCGGTACGGGCCGTGTGCGCCCAGAATGATCGTTTGCTCGATGTCGCCCGTGCGCGATGGGCCCGACACGAAATTGACCGCGCGCGGCAGCTCGCCGCGCTCCGCGCGAATCAGCGCGAACGCGTCTTCATGACCGGCGACGATGCGCGACGCCGGCACGATCGCGATGTGGGTTTCCGGCAAAAGACCGGCCGATGCGTAAGTGTCGGGACCGGACAGCAGCACCAGCGACCCCGTTTCGGCGGTCGCGCAGAAGCAGCCGGTCAGGCCGACGAGATCGCCGTCGCGCGGCTTGCGGCACTCGACCGACAGGCCGGCGCCGGCCCAGTCGAAATCGGCCAGCGTGCGCCATGCGACGGCCTGCGTCGGCAGACCCTGAGCGGCAAGATAGCGGGCGGCAGCAGCAGGCACGTCGGCCAGCGTCGCGACTTCGTCGACCGTGGTCGACAGGCGCCCCGCTTCGTCGACGAAAGCAGCGACGAGGTCGGCCGGCGCCGGCGGGCGCGGGCCCTGCGGATGCCGCGCGAGATAGTCGGCGACGCCGTCGCGCTCCGCTGCATCGGGTTCGGCCGCGCGCCCCTGCGCCGCGCGAATGCGCGCGAGGATCTGGCGACGGGCGGCGGAAGTGTCCATGAACGGTCCTCGTGACGTTGGCGTGCAATACGTCGGATTATACCGGCCCCCCCTGCCGCGACACACCTTCGGCCGAACGGCCAACGCCTACTTCGACGCGTCTTCCTCGACCGGCTGCGCGATGCCGAACACCTGGCGCAGGTACGCGAGATAGGCCTTGTCGTCGCACATGCTCTTGCCCGGCGAATCCGACAGCTTCGCGACCGGCTGGCCGTTGCAGCGAACCATCTTGATCACGATCTGCAGCGGCACGTAGCCGAGATCGTTGGTGAGGTTGGTGCCGACGCCGAACGCGAGCTTGCAGCGGCCGCGGAACCGTTCGTACAGCTGCATGACCTTCGGGATGTCGAGCGCGTCCGAGAACACGAGCACCTTGGTGCGCGGGTCGCAGCGGTTCGCCTCGTAGTGGCGCAGCATCCGCTCGCCCCAGTCGAACGGATCGCCCGAATCGTGGCGCGCGCCGTCGAACAGCTTGCAGAAATACATGTCGAAGTCGTTCAGGAACGCGTCCATCCCGTAGACGTCCGACAGCGCGATCCCGAGGTCGCCGCGATATTCCTTCGCCCACATCTCGAAGCCGTAGATCTGCGAATCGCGCAGCCGCGGGCCGAGCGCCTGGCACGCCTGCAGGTATTCGTGCGCCATCGTGCCGAGCGGCGTGATGTCGTGCTTCATCGCGTACAGCACGTTGCTCGTGCCCGCGAACTGCGGGCCGAGCCCGTCGCGCAGCGTGAGCGCGACTTCCTCGTGCCAGACCTTCGAGAAGCGCCGGCGCGTGCCGTAGTCGGCGATCTTGCAGTCGGCGAATTCGGGCTTCGCGCCGAGCAGCTTGATCTTCTCGCGCAGCCGCTCGCGCCCTTCGCGATAGTCGGGCTCGCGCTGCGTGTTGCGGAAATAGACTTCGTTGACGATCGCGAGCACCGGGATCTCGAACAGGATCGTGTGCAGCCACGGCCCCTCGATCACGACGTCGATCTCGCCGTTGCCCTTCGGCGACGGCGTGATCGAGATGTACTTCTCGTTCAGGTGGAACAACGCGAGGAAGTCGACGAAGTCGCTCTTGATGAAGCGCATCCGCCGCAGGTAGTCGAGTTCGACGTCGGAAAAGCGCAGCGAGCACAGGCCGCGCACCTCGTCGCGAATCTCGTCGATGTACGGCACGAGATCGACGCCGGGCGTGCGGCAGCGGAACCGGTATTCGACGTTTGCAGCGGGAAAGTGATGCAGGACGACCTGCATCATCGTGAACTTGTAGAGATCCGTGTCCAGCAGCGAAGTGATGATCATGATGACGGCAGCGCCAATATCGTGACAGGGCACCGGCGCACCGCGCGCCGCCCGGTCTGTCGGCCATGTTACCCGAATGCGGGCCCGACCATCGTGAAACCGGCCGCCGCCTTGCCGTATCGTGCCGGTGCCTGGCGTACGGGTATCCGTGTCGCGCGCCCCATAAACTAATCACGAAACGATATAAGCCGGATAGCCGACCTCGTCATGCGGGTTTGGCGCTTCAGTTACAATGCCGCTTTTGGCGCAAACGCCACCCCATATACCGCCAAGCAGGAGCGTTTTAATGACTCACGTTGTGACCGAAGGCTGCATCAAGTGCAAATACACGGATTGCGTGGATGTGTGCCCGGTGGATTGCTTCCGTGAAGGTCCCAACTTTCTCGCCATCGATCCGGACGAGTGCATCGACTGCGCCGTGTGCGTCGCCGAATGCCCGACCAATGCGATCTATGCCGAAGAAGACGTTCCGGGCGACCAGCAGCAGTTCACCGAGCTGAACGCCGAGCTGGCGAAGAACTGGCCGTCGATCACGAAGACCAAGCCGGCGCCGGCCGACGCGGACGAATGGAAGGACGTGCAGGACAAGCTGCACCTGCTCGAGCGCTGATCGCACGGCGGCGACCGCAAAAAATTTCATGCGTCGCGGCTTCGAAGTGTTGACAGGTTAGCGAACACTCCATACAATCTCGTTTCTCTGCTGTTGCTTGTTTGTTCCCCGATAGCTCAGTCGGTAGAGCGCCGGACTGTTAATCCGTAGGTCCCTGGTTCGAGCCCAGGTCGGGGAGCCAAAAACGCAAAAGCCCGTTGAAAGTGGACGGGTTTTTTGTTGGAAAACATAGCACGCAGATGTACCGATTTATTCCCCGATAGCTCAGTCGGTAGAGCGCCGGACTGTTAATCCGTAGGTCCCTGGTTCGAGCCCAGGTCGGGGAGCCAAATAGCGAAAGGCCCGTCATTCGACGGGCCTTTTGTTTTTCCGGCCCCCTTGTCCGCCTTCCTGCGTTGCGTGACCCGGTCATGCGCATGCTAGAGTCTCTGTCCCGCATCCGCATCCGGTTCCGTCGATGAAGCATCGCCTCCTCCGTTTCGCCCCCGCCGCCCTCCTGCTCTCCGCCGTCGCCGCCGCACCGCTCGCGCACGCGGAGGAAGTCGGCAGCGTCAACACCCATTTCCGCGTCACGGGTTCCGATCGCGTGGTCGTCGAGGCCTATGACGATCCGGTCGTGAACGGCGTGACCTGCTACGTGTCGCGCGCGCGCACCGGCGGGATCAAGGGCACGCTCGGCGTCGCCGAGGATCCGAGCGAAGCGTCGATCGCGTGCCGGCAGGTCGGCCCGATCAGCTTCAAGGAACCGCTCAAGCAGCAGGCCGACGTATTCAGCGAACGCATGTCGTTCATCTTCAAGACGCTGCACGTCGTGCGCGTGGTCGACAAGAAACGCAACACGATCGTCTATCTGACCTACAGCGACCGCATCGTCAGCGGCAGCCCGAAGAACGCCGTCACCGCGGTGCCAATGCCGGCCGGCACGACGATTCCGGTCAAGTAAGCCCGCACCCGCCGGGGGCGCGAGCGATACACTGTCGGTTCGACCGCTCCCGCGCCCGATCATGTCCGCCACCCGCCTTCCCGATTCCGCACGCTACTGGCGCACGCCGCTCGTGCCGGACGCGGACCTGCTCACGGCCACCTATCGCGATCACGCGTTCGCGCCCCACTGGCACGATGCGTACACGATCCCCGTGATTCTCGAAGGCGCGGAACGCTTCACCTATCGCGGCAACGGCTATGTCGCCGAAACGGGCACCGTGCCCGTGATCAATCCCGGCGAAGTGCATACGGGGTCGCGTGCCGCCGACGAGGGCTGGTGCTATCGCGTCAGTTACATGCCGGTGGAATTCATCCGCGAACTCGCGAGTGCAGTCGCGGGCCGCCCGCAGGATCCGCCATGGTTCGCCCCCGGCGTGATCCGCGACGCCGATCTGGCGGCCCGGCTCACGCTCGCGCATCGGATGCTGGAAGCCGGCAGCGAGCGCGCGCTGTCGTCGCATGCGGCCGACGGTCCGGCTACCGACGCGCCGCGCGTCTACGATCCGCTCGCCGCCGAAACCGCGATGCTCGACGGGCTGTCGACGCTGATCGTGCGCCATGCCGACGTGCGGCCGCAACCGGCGCCGCTCGCGGCCGACGAACCGCGCGTCGACGCGATGCGCGAGCGGCTCGCCGCCGATCTGACGTCCGCGGTGACGCTCGACGACGTCGCGCAGGCGGTCGGCCTGTCGCCGTTCCACGCCGCGCGTCTGTTCACGCGTACGACCGGCATGCCGCCGCATGCGTGGCGCAACCAGCTGCGGCTGCAGCGCGCGCTGGCACCGTTACGCGCGGGCGTGCCGGTCGCCGATGTCGCCGCGGCCAGCGGCTTCGTCGACCAGAGCCACTTCACGCGGCATTTCAAACGGATGTTCGGCGTGCCGCCCGGGCGCTGGCAGGCAAGCTGACGCACGGCTTCCCGCCGTCGTCGGTCGGACCGCACCGCGCAGCGACCCGCCGCGCCGGCCGACACTCGGGCACCGACCCCGCTCCCGCGAGCGCAAGAACATACAAGCCGGCCCGCCACCGGCCCGCTATCCTCCAGCTCATGGAGGAGCGCTACTTGAACGAGACACCCGCCTCACCCCCGCGCCGCCCGCTCAACGAATGGCTCGATGGCGCGCGCGACACGATTCCGATGATGATCGGCGCCGCGCCGTTCGGCGTGATTTTCGGCACGCTCGTCGGCAGCGGCCCGCTTGCCGCCTGGCATGGCGCGCTGATGTCGCTCGCCGTGTTCGCGGGGTCCGCGCAGTTCATCGCGCTCGGCCTGATCGCCGGCAGCGCGAGCTTCGCCGTCGTGCTCGCCACGACGCTGATCGTGAACCTGCGCCACCTGCTGTACAGCGCGACGCTCGCGCCCTATGTCGCACACCTGCCGCTGCGCTGGCGCGCGACGCTCGGCGCGTTGATGACCGACGAAGTGTTCGCGGTCGCCTACGGGCACTACCGGCACTACCCGCCCGGCACGATCGGCCCCCACTACTTTTTCGGCTCCGGGCTCGCGATGTACCTGAACTGGCAGGTCTGGACGCTCGCGGGCATCGGCTTCGGCACGGCGTTCCCGGGCCTGCAGTCGCTCGGCCTCGACTTCGCGATGGCGGCGACCTTCATCGCGATCGTCGTCCCGCAGCTCGGCACGCTGCGCTACTTCGCGGCGGCCGCGACGGCCGGCACGCTCGCGTACTTCTGGCAGGGCTGGCCGTACAAGCTCGGGCTGCTCGGCGCGGTCGCCGCCGGCGTCGCGATCGGCGTCGTGCTCACGCTGCGGCACGATCGCACGCGGGCCCGCTCTCGCCCGGAGGCCGCATCGTGAACTACGCGCTGTTGATCCTCGGGATGGCCGTCATCACGTATGCGATCCGCTCGACGCTGTTCCTGTTCGGCGAGCGGCTGACGTTCCCGCCGCTCGTGCGGACCGCGCTCGGCTTCGTGCCGGTCACCGTGCTGACCGCGATCATCGTGCCGATGACCGTCTCGCCGCACGGCGGCACGGCCGAGCTGACGTGGCGCAATCCGCAGCTCGTCGGCGCGCTCGCGGCCGTGCTCGTGTCGGCCGCGACCCGCCGGCCGCTCGTCACCATCGCGGCCGGGCTCGCGGTGTTCTTCCTGTGGCAAGGGGTCGTCATCCCGCACTGGCCGCCTGCCTGAGCGCACGCTCCATCGCGCGCGCTCAAGTTTCCGCGCGGCCCGCCGATATAGGAGAGGAAGACCCGCCACCGGCCCCGGCGCGCATCGGTCAGTCGACGCGGCGCCCGCTCCGGTGCGCCGCGCCGGCGCCGGCTTGCGCGGGCCGTCATCGAGATGATTCATGGGCCAGATCACCCTTTCCCTCAAGGACGACACGCTCGAGTCCCTGCGCAAGGACTACGACGCGTTCGTGCGCGTATCGCTGAAACTCGACCCGCAATTCGCGACGCCGTCGTTCGAGGATTTCCTGCGCGCCAAGCTGCTCGACAACATGGTGCCGCTGACCGAGCACGCCGTGCAGCGGATGCTGCAGGGCGGCCAGTACGCATGGGCCAAGCGCACGCTCGACAAGGAATTTCCGGACGTCGTCGCGATCCTGATGCGGCAGGCCGGCGAATTCGGCTTCGGCTTCGCGTCGCGCTCCGAATGGACACCCGACGAGCTCGCGAAGGCATGCCGCGACTGGGCGAAGGCGATCGTCGCCGAAGCACAGGGCGACGCGTCGCTGATCGACCCGCTCGCGTCGCAGATCAAGGCGGCGGCGCAGGACATCCAGACGCTCGAGGAACTGATGCAGACGCCCGCGTGGCGGCTCGCGGAATCGCTGCGGCAGCGGATCTACGAGGCCAAGCTCGCATGCGAGATGAGCGTCGGCAGCACCGCGCGCGACAAGCTCGGCGAACTGCGCGGGCTGCTGCGGCTCGGGCTCGCGCACGGCTCGTTCCAGAAGCAGGAAGCGCAGCAGATCATGGAATACCTGCGGCTGCTGAAGCCGGAGATCTTCGTCGAGGAACCGTACGACGTCTTCGCGCGCCTCGCCGCGTGGCTGCGCAGCGTATTCACGCCGGCTGCGGTGCGGCCGGCCCAGGGCCAGGGGCAAGGCCAGCGCCGGCCGTAAGTACGCGTCCCGCTTATTACCCCACGAAAACGGCCCGATTCGCGCAAAGCGAACCGGGCCGCCGGACGATCGCCCGTCGCGACGCGCCGTCCGAAAACACGCGTCGCGACGGCGCCGGACACTGCTTACTGCGTGGCGCCCTGGGCCGATGCGCCGCCCTGCGCGCCGACCGAGGCGCCGCCTTCGGTCGCGTCGTCGGCCTTCTTCTTGGCCGAGCCCGCATGGCTCTTGGCCGACTTCGCCGCATGCTTCGTGTGCTTCTTGGTCGAATGGACGGCCGACGACGTCGTATCCTTCGCGCCATCGGCTGCCGCGCCGACCGCATCGGTCGCGCCGCCCGTCGCATTGCCCGACGCGTTCGCGCCGGCACCACCCTGCACGCCTGCGCCGACACCTGCCGCCGGAGCCTGCGTCTGTACGCCGGCACCCGCCGCGCCTTGCGCCGTCGTGCCCGTCTGGGCGAATGCGGCCGAAGTGGCGAACGCCGTCAGCGCGGCACCGATCAGCATCGTACGAATCTTGGACATGGCAATTCTCCTCAAGAAGTTGTGCGCCCGGTCCGCAGCGATGCGGACCGTCGCGTTCCCGCCGCAACACGCAGCAGGTACGACAGAAGACCCGCGGCCCACGCGGCCGGTTCGCGAATCTCTCAGACTGTTACCCACCGTTTCATTTGCTGACGAATCGCTCACAGTCCTTTACAACGTGCGGCGGCGGCCCGCGCTCGCGTGCCGGCCCGCGGTGCCGTATGATGCGGAGCGTTTCCTCCCGCGCACCGCGCACCTTCCTCGTCATGCCCAATCTGGATTTCACGCTGACCGGCGAATACGTCGAGCTGCACAACCTTCTCAAGATCACCGGCCTCGCGGACAGCGGCGGCACCGCGAAACTGATCGTCGCGTCCGGCGCGGTGAAAGTCGACGGCGCGGTCGAGCTGCGCAAGACCTGCAAAATCCGCGCGGGCCAGGTCGTACTGCTCGGCGACACGCGCATCGCGGTACGCGAGGCATAGCGCCCGTTCACGCTGATAACGGGCTTGCGCAGGCCCTGGCCGTTCCCCTGCCCGCGACATGGCCATCGGCGCACGCGTTCGACACGGTACGAATAAAGCCGTAAGCTAGCCGTCTCTCAAAATAACGACATACAGCGCGGGCCCGCACCCGCGCGAGCGCCCATTCCATGTCGCATTCCGGTCTCACGCGGACGGCCGCCGCGCCGCCGTCCCTGTCCAGTCATGCCGCCGATACCGCGCGCCTCGCCGCGCCGCTCGCGATCGCGCAACTGTCCCAGATGGCGATGAGCGTCACCGACACGGTGCTGCTCGGTTCGCTCGGCCCCGATTCGCTCGCGGCGGGCGGGCTCGGCGCGAACTTCTTCTTCGTGATCGTGACGATCCTGCAAGGCGCGCTGTCGTCGGTCAGCGTGAGCGTCGCGCACGCGCGCGGCGCGCAGGCCGAGGAGCGCGTGCCGCACATCTACTGGACGGGCTTCGCGCTGTCCGTGCTGCTCGCGATTCCGGCGATCGTCGCGCTGTCGCTGGCCGAACCGATCCTGCTGATGTTCCACGAGCCGCCGCTGCTCGCGCATCACGTCGGCGAATACACGGGCATCCTGCGCTTCGCGGCGCTCGGCAGCCTGATCGGCGTCGGGCTGATGCGCGCGTTCCTGCCAGCGATCGGTGCCGCGCGGCGGCTGTTGTGGGTATCGATCGGCGGCGTCGGCGTCAACGGCGTGCTGAACTACGGGCTGATCCACGGCGCATTCGGACTGCCGCGCCTCGGCTTTCTCGGCTCGGCCGTCGCGACGACGATCACGATCTGGCTCACCGCGCTCGCGCTGATCTGGCTGCTGCACGGCCGGCAGCGCTTTCGCCATTTCGTGACCGCCGCGCGCCCGAAGCTGCCCGTGATGGGCGAACTGATCGGCATCGGCTGGCCGGTCGCGATCACGTACGGCGTCGAATCGACGCTGTTCCTCGCCACCGGCCTCACCGTCGGCGTGCTGGGCGCGACGTCGCTCGCCGCGCACCAGATCGCGCTGAACGTCGCGTCGGTGTCGTTCATGGTGCCGCTCGCGATCGGCCAGGCGGCCAACGTGCGCGTCGGCTACTGGATCGGCGCGGGTTCGCCCGTCGCCGCGCGGCACGCGGGCTTCGTCGCGCTCGCGCTCGGCGTCGGCTTCATGTCGCTGTCCGGCCTCGTGATGATCGTCGCGCCGCATACGATCGTCGGCCTGTACCTGCACCTCGACGACCCGGCCAACGCGGCCACGGTGTCGCTCGCCGCGTCGCTGCTCGGCATCGCCGCGGTGTTCCAGATCGTCGACGGGATGCAGACCGTCGGGTCCGGTGCGCTGCGCGGCCTGAAGGACACGCGCATCCCGATGCTCGCCGCGACCCTCGGCTACTGGGGCATCGGCTTCCCGACCGGCTACTGGTTCGCCTTCCACGCGGGCCTGGGCGCGCGCGGCCTGTGGTGGGGGCTCGCGGCGGGCCTCGCGAGCGTCGCCGTGCTGATGGCATGGCGCTTCCACCGCAAGACCGCGTCGCTGATCGCGGCGGCGCGCTAGCGCCGGTTTGCGCGCGTCACGCGCCGTGGGCACGACACGACGCGAAATCGCGGCCGGCGCTATGCTTGTCGGCTGAACCGCTCGAGACGCCGCGCCAGCGGCGCGACTGCCTCACGATACGTCTGATTACGCCTGACGCCGCGCGACGACGCGCGGCCTTTCCCCTTTCCAGGAGGAGTGCATCATGAATGAAGCAGTTCGGATGGAACGCGACACGTTCGGCGAGATCGCCGTGCCGGCCGACCGGCTCTGGGGCGCGCAGACCGAGCGCTCGCTGCAGAATTTCCGGATCTCGACGGAGAAGCAGTCGCCCGAGCTGATCCACGCGCTCGCGATCGTCAAGCGGGCCGCGGCGGCCGTCAACCAGTCGCTCGGCGTGCTCGCCGACGACAAGGCGCACGCGATCATCGAAGCCGCCGACGAGATCATCGCCGGCAAGCATCCGCGCGAATTCCCGCTCGCGGTGTGGCAGACGGGCTCCGGCACGCAGACCAACATGAACCTCAACGAGGTGATCGCGAACCGCGCGAGCGAGCTGCTGGGCGGCGAGCGCGGCGAAGCGCGCAAGGTTCATCCGAACGACGACGTGAATCGCGGCCAGTCGTCGAACGACGTGTTCCCGACCGCGATGCACATCGCGGCCGCGTATGCGATCGTCAACCACCTGCTGCCGGCGCTGCGCACGCTGCGCGCGACGCTCGACGCGAAGTCGAAGGCGTTCGCCGACATCGTGAAGATCGGCCGCACGCACCTGCAGGACGCGACGCCACTCACGCTCGGCCAGGAGTTCTCCGGCTATGTCGCGCAGCTCGACCAGGGCATCCGTCACGTCGAATCGGCACTGCCGCACCTGTACGAACTCGCGCTCGGCGGCACCGCGGTCGGCACCGGGCTGAATGCGCATCAGGAATTCGCGTTGCGCGTGGCCGACGAGATCGGCCGGCTCGCGAAGCTGCCGTTCGTGACGGCGCCGAGCAAGTTCGAGGTGATGGCGGCCGCCGACGCGCTGGTCTTCGCGCACGGCGCGCTGAAGACGGTCGCGGCGAGCCTGATGAAGATCGCGAACGACGTGCGCTGGCTCGCGAGCGGGCCGCGCTGCGGGCTCGGTGAGCTGTCGATCCCGGAAAACGAGCCGGGCAGCTCGATCATGCCGGGCAAGGTGAACCCGACGCAGTCGGAAGCCGTGACGATGCTGTGCTGCCAGGTGTTCGGCAACGACGTCGCGGTCAACGTCGGCGGCGCGAGCGGCAATTTCGAGCTGAACGTGTTCCGGCCGATGATCGCGCACAACGTGCTGCAGTCGGTGCGGCTGCTCGCCGACGGCGCGCAGAGCTTCAACGATCACTGCGCGGTGGGCATCGAGCCGAACCGCTCGCGCATCGACCTGTTGTTGAACGAATCGCTGATGCTCGTGACGGCGCTCAATCCGCACATCGGCTACGACAAGTCCGCGCAGATCGCGAAGAAGGCGCACAAGGAAGGCACGACGCTGAAGGCGGCCGCGCTCGCGCTCGGCTACCTGACCGAGGCGGAATTCGATGCATGGGTACGCCCCGAGCAGATGATCGGGACGCGGTAACGGCAGGACGACGGGCGCGGCGCGTCGAGCGCGGCGCCCGCGGCACTCAGACGGTGCCCTTCGCGACCTCTTCCGGCTTCATCTCGACGATCTTGTCGAGCGCGGCCCGCACGTCGGCCGCATATTTGGCGAGCACCTTCTGCTCGTCGGTTTCGGGCACGAACGGCGGCACCGGCACCGGGTTGCCGTTCTCGTCGACCGCGACGAACACGACGAGGCAATCGGTCGTCTGGCGCAGCACGCCGCCCTTCGGATCGCCGGCGTGCACCGACACGTGGATGTGCATGCTGGTACGGCCCGTCGCGACGACGCGCGCCTTCAGCTCGACCAGATTGCCGACCAGGATCGGACGCTGGAAACGGATGTTGCCGACGCTGACAGTCACGCAATAGCGGCTCGACCAGACGGCCGCGCACGCATACGCGACCTCGTCGATCCATTTCATCAGCGCGCCGCCATGCACCTTGCCGCCGAAGTTCACGGACGAAGGCTCGGCAAGGAAGCGGAATACGGTTTCGGTGCGGTCGAGAGCGGCCGGCACGGGGGACGGTTGGGGCATTGTTGTGGCTCCAGGCGGCAGGGGCGCTGTAATCGGGCCATTATACGTTGCACTGCGGCAATGCGTCGCGGCAAGCCCCGCCTAGCGGGGCTGCGGCGGCCATGCCGGCTCGCGCGCCGACCGGCGTCGGTCAGCGGCGCACCGTGATGCCCTGGTCGATCGTCCCGTACATCTCGATACTGCCGCTGCGCTCGCCGGTCGCGCCCGCACCGCCGGACGCACAGGCCGCGCACACGAGCGCGGCCGCCAACACACAGAAAATCGTCTTCATCGTTGCATCGCGTCACATGCGGCGGCCCGCTGCCGCCGCGTCCGGCCATTCTACGCGTGCCCTGCAACGGGCCGCGGTCCGGTCCGCGCCAGCGCGCCACCGCCGTATCCGACATTTCATCCGGAAACGAAACATCGAATGCGCGCGCGGACTACACTGCCCTCCAACCCGCTCGACGAGACACGACGATGACCGATCAAGACGACCACCATTTTCCGGGCCTGAGCCGCATCGGCGCACTGATCGCCGATCCCGGCCGCGCCGCGATGCTGTGGGTGCTGATGGACGGCAGCGCGCGACCGGCCGGCGAACTGACGATGATCGCGGGGCTGTCGCCGTCCGCGGCCAGCGCGCACCTCGCGCGCCTGACCGAGGGCGGGCTGCTGGCCCTCGACGTGCGCGGCCGGCATCGCTACTACCGCATTGCGTCGGCCGACATCGCGGCGTCGCTCGAAGCGCTCGCGAACGTCGCCCGCGCGGCCGCGCCGCATCGCCCGGTTCCGCCGCCGTCGCGCACGGTCCCGGCCGAACTGCGCTATGCACGCACCTGCTACGACCACATGGCCGGCGAGCTCGCGGTGCGCATCTTCGACGGCCTCACCGCGCGCGGCTGGCTATTCGCCAACGGCGACGCGATCGACACCACCGAGCGCGGCACGCAGGCGCTCTCGCAATGGGGCATCGACGTCGCGCAGCAGCGCGCGCGCCGGCGCCGCTTCGCGTGCGGCTGTCTCGACTGGAGCGAGCGGCGTTCGCATCTCGGCGGCGCGCTCGGCGCGGCGCTGCTCGACAGCTTCTGCGCACACGGCTGGATCGAGCGCGCGGCCCGACCGCGCGTGCTGCGCGTCACGGTGCCCGGGCAGCAGGTTTTCGACGCGTGGCTTACGTCTGCTTGACGCCGGCATTGCAGCTGCACGACAACGGCGCGCGATGGACAGGTTTTGTTACACCGCGTGCCATTCGACTTACAAAACACCGTGCCTTGAAACAGGCCAAGCGGATATCGTGAACGGGACGGCACGAATCGACGCGCCGCGATCACAACGATGACGCTCACCATGGCCTCCCTGTTCGCGCTCAAGCGCACCGCCCGCTACACGCTGCTCGCATTCGCCGCACTGGCGGCGCTGCCGCCCGCCTTCGCGCAATCTGCCGATGCGCCGCCGGCTGCAGCCGCGGCACGGCAACCCGGCGGCGATCCGCCCGGCCGCGTCGCCCGGCTCAATTACCTGTCGGGGGCCGTGACGACCGAACCGGCCGGCACCGATACCTGGTCGTATGCGGCGGTGAACCGGCCGCTGACGACCGGCGACCAGCTGTGGAACGATGCCGGCGCGCGCTCGGAACTGCACATCGGCTCGACCGCGGTGCGGCTCGGCGAATCGACGAGCCTGTCGGTGCTGAACCTCGACGACACGACGACGCAGTTGAAAGTGGGTCTCGGCACCGTCTCGACGCACGTGCGCGGTCTGCCGGCCGGCGGATCGTACGAAATCGACACGCCGAACCTCGCGCTCGGCATCACGGGCCCCGGCGACTATCGCGTCGATGTCGCGCCGAACGGCGCGAGCACGACGGTGACGGTGCGCAGCGGCAGCGCGACCGTCTACGGCAGCAACGGGCAGTATCCGCTGTCGCCCGGGCAGCAGGTCGTATTCACCGGCACCGACCTGCAGGTCGCGCAGCAATCGGCCGCACCGGGCCCCGACGCGCTCGACCAGTGGGCCGCCAGCCGCGACGCGGCCGAAGCGCGCTCGGTGTCGGCCCGCTACGTGTCCCGCGACATGCCCGGCTACCAGGATCTCGACGCGAACGGCACGTGGCGCGAAACCCCGAATTACGGCGCGGTATGGGTGCCGAACGACACGCCGGCCGACTGGGCGCCGTATCACGACGGCCACTGGATCTGGCAGGCGCCGTGGGGCTGGACCTGGGTCGACGACGCGCCGTGGGGCTTCGCGCCCTATCACTACGGCCGCTGGGCGTACCTGGACGACAGCTGGGCCTGGGTGCCGGGGCCGATGGTCGTCAGCCAGCCGCCCGTCTATGCGCCGGCGCTCGTCGCGTTCGTCGGCGGCGGGGGCGGCGGCGGTTCCGACTGGAGCGTCGCGCTCACGGTCGGCGGCGTTGCCGCGGCCGGCTGCGCGTGGTTCGCGCTCGGTCCGGGCGAACCGTGGCATCCGGGCTGGGGCGGCTGGAGCCCGCACTACTACGACCGCGTCAACCGCAACATCGTGGTGAACAACGTCAACGTGAACAAGACCGTGAACGTGACGAACATCACCAATATCACCAACATCAACAAGACGTACGTGAACTTCCGCGCGCCGCATGCGATCACGGCCGTGCCGGCCGCCGCGTTCGTGCACGGCCAGCCGGTCGCGCACTTCTCGCAACACGTCGATCCGCAGCAATGGCGCAACGCGCACGTCACGCCGGGCACGCCCGGCATCGCGCCGGTCCGCCAGAGCTTCACCGGCGGGCTGCGCACTGCCAGCTACCGTCCGCCGGCGGCGATCGCGCAACACCCGTACGTCGCGACGCGCAATCCTGCCGTGCCGCCCGCGTATCGCGACCAGGCCGCCGCCCACCTCGCGCAGCAAGGCGGGCGCGTACCGGGCGCCGGCGCGCCGGTCGTGAAGACGAATGTGCCGGCCGACTATGCGGCGCGTCCGGTCCGCGTTCCGGGCAAGCCGGGCGGCGGCGCCTGGGCGATGCACAACGTGCAGCTCGTGAACCCGCACGGCCCCGTCGTGCAGCCGGGCCGCGCGCCGCGTGAAGGCCAGCCGGCCGCCGAGCAGGCGGGCCGGCCGGGCGTACCGACGCCGGGCGTACCGACGCCGGGCATGCCGAACGGCGCCCGGCCGAACGGCGAAAACCCCAACGCACCGCGTTTCACCAATGGCGGCCCGCCGCAGGCGCCCGGCAACCCGATCCCGCATCAGGCGTTCGCGCCCGGCAACGGCGTTCCGCATCCGCCGGGCGCGAACAACGCTCCGTCGGGCATCGGCAATGCACGTGCAGCCGGCGCACCGTCGTCGCCCGCGTGGATGCAGCCGCACACGCCGATGGAGCGTCAGCGCGCCGCGCCGCCTACTGCGCTGCACGCGGCAGGACAGAATGCGCTGCCGCCCGTGCGCAGCGCGGCGGTACCGCATCCGGACGGCGTGCCGACACCGCAGGGTGTGCAACCCGGCGGCCGGAACGAAACGCCGCGCGCGCAGCAGCAACCGCAACCGCAGTCGGACCATGTCGCGCAGATTCCGCAACCGCGTCCGCGCCCCGATCTCCCGACGCCGGCCCGCCAAGCGCAGCCGCAGCCCGAACGGGCCGCCCCCGCGCCGCAACCGCGCCAGGACTTCGCGCAACCGGCGCCCCATCGCGAAGTCGCGCCGCCGCGCGTGAACGAGTACCGCCCGCCGGCGCCCGCCGTGCATGACATGCCGCGCCCGCAGCCGCAGGCGCCGCGCATGGAGCCGCGACCTCAACCCCAGCCGGCGCCCCGGATGGAACCGCGCCTGTCGATGCCCGCGCCCCGGATGGAGCCACGGCCACAGCCGGCGCCGCACGTCGAGGCGCCGCGTCCGGGCAATCCGCCGCCGCAGGGCGGCCACGAGGAGCGGCATCGTCAGTAGGTGCAGCAAACATGAAACAAAAAGGCTCGACCGGTATCAGCCGGTCGAGCCTTTTTGCAGGTGCGAATCGATGAAGCCGCGCGGCCCCGGCCGCGCGATCAGACCGCCATCGGCGCGGTCAGCGGCTCATGATGCCGGTAGCCGACGAGCGAGAAATCGGACGGCTCGACCTGCTCCAGCCATTCGGGCGCATAGACGCCCGTCTTCGCGTACTCGGGCACGCGCTCGGCAATCTCGAGCCGCGGGCTTTCGTACGGCTCGCGCGTGAGCTGCTGCTGCAGCATGTCGAGCTGGTTCTCGTAGATGTGCGCGTCGCCGATGAAATACGTGAACCAGCGCGGCGTATAGCCCGTCAGCCGGCCGACGAGCGACAGCAGCGCGGCCCCCTCCGTCAGGTTGAACGGCGTGCCGAGGCCGACGTCGTTGCTGCGGATGTACAGGCACAGCGAGATCTCGCGCTTCGTCGCGTTCGGCAGGAACTGGTACAGCAGATGGCACGCGGGCAACGCGATCTGGTCGAGCACGGCCGGATTCCACGCGTGAAACAGGATGCGACGATCGGACGGGTTCTCCATGATCGTGTCCAGGCACTGGCGCAGCTGGTCGATCGCCTTGTACAGCAGCACCTTCGGCGCGCCGTCTTCGTCGAAACGCGTGACGATCCGGAAGCCGCGGCGCGTCGCGTCGGCGATCTGCGCGTCAGCGTTCGCGTCGAGCACCTTGTAACCCGGCCACTGACGCCATTGCACGCCGTATACGTCGCCGAGATCGTCCTCGCCCCGGCGATACGGGTTCGCGAGCCACTGCGCGTTCTCGTTCGCGTTCGCATCCCACACCTTGCAGCCGAGCGCGCGAAAATCGGCCGCGCTGCGCGACGCGCGCAGGAACCCGACCAGTTCACCGATCGCGGACTTGAACGCGAGCTTCTTGGTCGTCACGGCCGGGAAGCCTTGCTGCAGGTCGAAGCGCAGCATCGCGCCCGGCATGCTGATGGTGCGGATGCCCGTGCGGTTCTCCTGCCAGGCGCCGGTATCGAGAATGGTACGAACGAGATCGAGATACTGTTTCATGCGGGTTCCTTCGGCCGCGAGGGGCGGCCGTACCCGCCAATTTTAGCAAGCGTGGCGCGGAAGCTCCGGCAACGACGCCGAAAACCCTGCCAGCGTGTCGCCGCGATCGCGCATGCCGTGCGCGCACATCAGCCGGTAGAGCGTGACGCGCGACACGCCGAGCTCACGCGCGGCATCGGCAAAACGGCCGCGATGGCGCAGCAGCGCCTGCTCGATCGCCTGCCGTTCGGCCGCCTCGCGCGCCTCCAGCAGCGACACCGGCGCGAGCGTCGCATAGTCGTTCAGCTCGAGATCGGCCGCGGTGATCATCCGGCCTTCGGACATCACGATCGCGCGCCGCACGCGGTTGATCAGCTCGCGCACGTTGCCCGGCCACGAATAGCCGTACAGCGACGCGACCGCGTCCGGGGAAAAGCCGCGCAGGCGGCGATGCGCGTCGCCCTTGAAGCGCTCGAGCATGTGGCGCGCGAGCACCTCGATGTCCTTGCCGCGCGCGCGCAGCGGCGGCTCCTCGATCTTCAGCACGCACAGCCGGTGAAACAGGTCCTCGCGAAAGCGCCCTTCGCGCAGCGCCGTTTCCATGTCCACGTGCGTCGCGCAGATCACGCGGACATCGACCGGCATCGACACGTGCGCGCCGAGCCGCTCGATCTTGCCTTCCTGCAGGAAGCGCAGCAGGCTCGCCTGGCTTTCGAGCGGCAGGTCGCCGATCTCGTCGAGAAACAGCGTGCCGCCGTTGGCGGCCTCGACGCGGCCGATCTTGCGCTGGTTCGCGCCGGTGAACGCGCCGCGTTCATAGCCGAACAATTCCGCCTGCAGCAGCGTCGACGGGATCGCGCCGCAATTGATCGCGATGAACGGCGCCTGCGCGCGCGACGAACGCTCGTGAATCGCGACCGCCGTCAGTTCCTTGCCCGTGCCCGATTCGCCGGAGATGAACACCGGGGCGTCGGTCGCCGCGACGCGGCGAATCGTCCTGAAGAGCCCGAGCATCGCATCGCAGGTGCCGACCATCTCGCCTTCGCTGCGCCCGGCGCCGACGGGCGGCGCAACGGGATCGGTCAATGCGACCATGCCGTGCGCATGGCCGACGGTCTCGACGATCCGCCCGGTTTCGTACGGCATCGTCACGTAGTCGAAGCAATAGTCGCGGATGAGATGCCGCAGCATCGCGTCCTGCAACTGACCGCGCCGCGTCGCCGCGATCCAGCCGATGTGCTGGATGCTCAGGCAGGCTTCGAGTTCGCGCAGATCCGACGGCTTGAAGCCCGGCGAGAAATCGAGCAGGCCGGCGGTTGCCACGCCGTGCTGCACGACGCGCCGTACGTCGCGCACGGTCTCGGCGAGATCGACGCGCCAGCCGCGTTCGTCGAAATGGCCGCGCAATGCGTCGTTCGGTTCGCGCGAATAGTAGATCACGTGCCGCTGATCGGCTCCCATATCCTCACCCCGTTCATCAACCGTCTAACGATTGCCGCACACGTCAGATCGTGTGCAAAAGGATCGAATCGGGTCAGCCAGAGGTGGCTCGATTCGCCATGCCGATGCGCGGCAACGACAAAGCCTCGCATGATGGCGCTTATCTCGCGTCCAATAATTTTTGACAAGACAGCTTGGTTATAGGCGCTGAATACGACAAACCCGTTTCAGCGCCGATGGCGATGCGGCCAAATCGCTCAGGAGGTCGATGCAGATCAATCCTCTGCACATAGTGGATGCGCAGAAAGGGCTTCGTCACCAACACACGCGCCGATTTTCATCCTTCGAGCGTATCGGTTGAATCAGCAATATTCCCGAGCCCCCTCGTTTCAGGCCTGAAACATTTTCAGGCGTTTTCGGCCGTCATTCGCAATGCTCGGGCACGAATCGCAATGGCGGCAACGGTCCCGGTACGGTGGCATGTATTTCGCTGAATACGGAAACGACCGGAGACAGTCGCCATGCGAAAACTTTTTTTACTTTCCTTCGTGCCGATGACGCTCGTGCTGTCGGCCGCCGGCCCGCCTGCACCGGCCTGCGCGGACGAAGGCATGCAGCCGCAGCGCGCGATGCTGCTTGCCGACAACACGCCGGGCAGGCAACACGACAACGCGTTCGGCATCGTGACCGTGTCGGCGCCGCAACCGCTGCCGGCACGCCAGGCCTCCGTGACGCTGTGGGACGAGATTCCACCGCCGCCCCATTTGCCGCTGCCGCTGCCGGCGCCTCAACCGGGCGATATCCGGCATGCGATGGAAGGCAACGCGCGAGCCAATACGCATCCCTGATCATTCGACGCGTCGAATCGATCAGGATTGCGTATTGAATCGACGATCCGGTCGGAAGGAATGCCATCGGGTAGAGCCGGTATCGCCGATCTCGCAGCACAAAAAGTTTTTGTGCTCCGTCCCCCGGCGGGCACTCTTTTTATTCGGACGGCCGCCGCGGCGCGGGGCATCACGCGTCGCGGCGCATGATGCAAGAAACGCGGATACCCGCGCCGGCAGGCGGAATCCGGCACGCGCCGCCGTTCCGGTAAAATCGGCCCCATTCCGTCTTCCCTCTTCCCCGACCTTCATGACGACGTTGACCCTGATCGTCGCGCGCGCCCGCAACGGCATCATCGGCCGCGACAACCAGTTGCCCTGGAAACTTCCCGAGGATCTCGCGTTCTTCAAGCGCACGACGATGGGCGCGCCGATCGTGATGGGCCGCAAGACCCACGAATCGATCGGCCGGCCGCTGCCCGGCCGCCGCAACATCGTCGTCACGCGCGACGCCGCGCGCCGTTTCGAAGGCTGCGACACGGTCACGTCGCTCGCCGATGCACTGGCGCTCGCCGCGCACGACGGCGTGCCCGAGGCGTTCCTGATCGGCGGCGCGCAACTCTACGCGGAAGGTCTCACGCTCGCCGACAAGCTGATCGTCACCGAGATCGATGCCGATTTCGACGGCGACGCGTCGTTCCCGGCGCCCGACGCCGCGCACTGGCAGGAAGTCTCACGCGACGCGCATCGGGCCGCCGCGCCGAACACGTTCGGCTATGCGTTCGTCGTCTACACGCGCAAGCGCGGCTGACGTCTTCTTCCGCACGATGAAAAAAGCCCGACCGGCTCACATACGCCGGTCGGGCTTTTTCGTTTCCTGGCGGCCTGCGCCACGCGCGGCTTACTGCCCCGCGATCGTCATCTGCTCGATCAGCACCGAGCCGGTTTCCTTCGTCCCGCGCACGATCGAGTCCGCCCCGATCGCGACGATATGGCGGAACATCTCCTGCAGCGTGCTGGCGACGGTGATTTCCTCGACCGGATACTGGATCACGCCGTTCTCCACCCAGAAACCCGCCGCGCCGCGCGAATAGTCGCCCGTCACGTAGTTCACGCCCTGCCCCATCAGCTCGGTCAGCAGCAGGCCCGTGCCGAGCTTCTTCAGCATCGCGTCGAAGTCGTCGCCCGCCTGCGTGTTCGAGCTGCGCAGCGCGAGGTTGTGCGAGCCGCCCGCGTTGCCGGTGGTTTGCGTGCCGAGCTTGCGTGCCGAATAGGTCGACAGGAAATAGCCTTCGACGACGCCGTCCTTCACGACGCTGCGCGCACGCGTGCGCACGCCTTCCTCGTCGAACGGCGCGCTGCCCATCGCGCGCGGCACGTGCGGATCCTCGACGACCTGGACGTGCGGCGCGAACACCGGCTTGCCGAGGCTGTCGACGAGGAACGACGTCTTGCGATACAGCGCGCCGCCGCTCACCGCCTGCACGAACGCGCCGAGCAGGCCGGCCGCGAGCGGCGCCTCGAACAGCACGGGCACCTTGCGCGTGTCGAGACGGCGCGCGCCCATCCGCGCGAGCGCGCGTTCGGCCGCGTAACGGCCCACCGCTTCGGGCGCGGCGAGATCGATCGCGCTGCGCTTCGACGAATACCAGTCGTCGCGCTGCATGTGGCGGCCGCTGCCCGCGATCGGCGCGCATGCGATGTAGTGGCGCGAGTACGGATAGCCGGCGAGGAAGCCGCGCGACGTCGCGAGCACGAACTGCGAGTGCTGCGCCGACACGCTCGCGCCTTCCGAATTGCGGATCTGCGGGCTGACCGCGAACGCGGCGTCTTCCGCGCGGCGGGCGAGCTCGACGGCCTCGTCGGCGCTCAGCGCCCACGGGTGGTACAGATCGAGGTCGCGCGGATCGGTTTCGAGCAGCTCGGCTTCGGCGAGGCCGGCCGCTTCGTCCTCTGCCGTGAAGCGCGCGATGTTGTAGGCTGCGGCGACGGTATCCTTGATCGCGGCCGGCGAGAAGTCCGACGTGCTCGCGTTGCCGCGCTTCTTGCCGATGAACACGGTGACGCCGACCATCTTGTCGCGGTTGTGCTCGATCGTTTCGACTTCGCCGCGGCGCACCGACACCGACAGGCCGTCGCCCTCGGAGATTTCGGTCGCGGCGTCGGTCGCGCCGAGCGCCTTCGCATGGCGAAGGATGTCCGATGCGATTTCCTTGAGCTGGTCCTGCGTGTGCGGGAAATAGCGCGCTTGTACGTCGAGATTGGCTGCCATCGTCTTGGTATCCGGTGGCGGGCGGGCGCCCGCATGGTCAAAATGTTGCGTATCCCGCGATCATAGCAAGGTCCGGGGCCGCGCACAGACAAGCTTGGGGTGTCCGCACCGCGATACAATGCGGCCCATGACACGCAAAACCCGAATCCAGCCGATCGAGCCTGTCGCCGAAGAAGACGACAACGGCTACGATCGCCCCAGCAAATCCCAGTTGAAGCGCGAAATGCACGAGTTGCAGGTGCTCGGCCAGGCGCTCGTCGACCTGCCGAAAGACGCACTGAAGCGCATGCCGATGCCCGAAAGTCTCGCGGACGCCGTGCGCGAGGCGCGCCGGATCACCGATCACGAAGGCAAGCGCCGCCAGCTCCAGTACGTCGGCCGCGTGATGCGCTCGCTGACCGACGACGAAACGGCCGCGCTGCGCACCGCACTCGACGCGCAACGCGGCGTGAACAAGGCCGCGACGGCCCGCCTGCACTGGATCGAGCGCACGCGCGAGCAGCTGCTCGCGAGCGACGACGCGCTGACCGAATTCCTGCGCCAGCACCCCGACGCCGACATCCAGGAAGGCCGCACGCTGATCCGCAACGCACGCAAGGAAGCGCAGCAAGGCAAGCCGCCGCGCTATTTCCGCGAGCTGTTCCAGTGGATCAAGGCGGCCGGCGGCGCGTCCGACAGCGACGACGACGCGGCCGACGACGCCGGAGACGACCATGACGACGAAGCCTAACCACCCGGACGAGCTCGTGGTCGGCCTCGTGTCGATCAGCGACCGCGCGAGTACGGGGGTCTACGAAGACAAGGGTATTCCGGCGTTGCAGGAATGGCTCGCCGGCACGCTGGTTTCGCCGTGGCGCGCCGAAACGCGCCTGATCCAGGACGACGCGCCGACGATCTCGGCCACGCTGACCGAACTCGTCGACGTCGCCGGCTGCGACCTCGTGCTGACGACGGGCGGCACGGGCCCCGCGCGTCGCGACGTGACGCCGGAAGCCACGCTAGCCGTGGCGACGAAGGAAATGCCGGGATTCGGCGAACAGATGCGGCAGATCAGCCTGAATTTCGTGCCGACCGCGATCCTGTCGCGGCAGGTCGCGGTGATCCGCGAAACGGCCGACCATGCGGCGCTGATCATCAACCTGCCCGGCCAGCCGAAGTCGATCCGCGAAACGCTGGAAGGGCTGCGCGACGCCGACGGCAAGTCGACCGTGCCCGGCATCTTCGCCGCGGTGCCCTACTGCATCGACCTGATCGGCGGCCCGTATATCGAGACCGACGCCGCGGTGGTCGCGGCGTTCCGCCCGAAAAGCGCGCGGCGCTGAGCGTTTGCCGCGCGCCGCACGTGTGCCGGCCCGCTCAGGCGGCCGGCACGGAATCGCCTGCCGGCGCCGATGCGGCCGGAATCAGGAAATGCTCGCGGTAGTACTTCAGCTCGTCGATCGACTCGTGGATGTCGGCGAGCGCGGTGTGCATCGCCCGCTTCTGGAAACCTTTGTAGATGGCCGGCTGCCAGCGGCGGCACAGCTCCTTGAGCGTGCTGACGTCGAGGTTGCGGTAGTGGAAGAACCGCTCGAATTCCGGCATCCAGCGCGCCATGAAGCGGCGGTCCTGGCAAATCGAGTTGCCGCACATCGGCGACTTGCCCGGGGACACGTACTGCGCGAGGAACGCCTGCAGTTGCGCGGCGGCTTCCGCCTCGGTCACGGTCGACGCGCGCACGCGGTCGATCAGCCCCGAGCGGCCGTGCGTCGACTTGTTCCAGTCGTCCATCTTCGCGAGCGTCTCGTCGCTCTGGTGAATCGCGAACACCGGGCCCTCGACGGCGACGTCGAGCGTGGAATTGGTCACGACGACCGCGATCTCGATGATGCGGTCGTTATCCGGGTCGAGGCCCGTCATCTCCATGTCGAGCCAGACGAGGTTCAACTCGTTGCGCACGAGCGCGGGCTGGCTGGCGGAAGCGGCGGTATCGGTCATGATTCATCCTGGAAAATAGCGAACCGGGCGCGCCGACGCGGCGCCACCCGGGCGGTCGGCATCGCATCAGCGGGGCCGGTCCGCAAGAACATATAATTCTCGCATAGAACCCTTTGGCGCCTTCGATGTCACCCTTTTCGTTCACCCTGCTGTTCGCGATCGCCGTACTCGCGATGGTCGTCACCAAGCTGTGGCTCGCGTCGCGGCAGATCCGCTTCGTCGCCGCGCACCGCAACGGCGTGCCCGCGCAGTTCAGCGCCACCATCCCGCTGACCGCCCACCAGCGCGCGGCCGATTACACCGTCGAGCGCACCCGGCTGACGATGCTCGAGATCGTCGTCAGCGCGGCCGTGCTGGTCGGCCTCACGCTGCTCGGCGGCGTCGGCGCGCTCGACACGCTGCTGACCGGCTGGCTCGGCCGCGGCTACGGGCAACAGGTCGCGCTGGTCGCCGCGGTGCTCGCGATCACGGGCGTGATCGACGTGCCGTTCGAGTATTACCGCCAGTTCGGGATCGAGCAGCGCTTCGGCTTCAACCGGATGACGAAGCGGCTGTTCTTCACCGACATGCTGAAAAACACGTTGCTCGGCGCCGTGCTCGGCCTGCCGCTGCTGTTCGTCGTGCTGTGGCTGATGAACCAGGCCGGCAACCTGTGGTGGCTGTGGACCTGGGTCGTCTGGGTCGCGTTCCAGATGCTCGTGCTGCTGATCTACCCGACCTTCATCGCGCCGCTGTTCAACAAGTTCGAGCCGCTGAAGGACGACGCGCTGCGCGCGCGCATCGAGTCGCTGATGAAGCGCTGCGGCTTCGCGGCCAAGGGGCTGTTCGTGATGGACGGCAGCCGCCGCTCCGCGCACGGCAACGCGTACTTCACGGGCTTCGGCGCATCGAAGCGGATCGTGTTCTTCGACACGCTGCTCGCGCGCCTGTCCGGCCAGGAGATCGAAGCCGTGCTCGCGCACGAGCTCGGCCACTTCAAGCGCCGCCACGTGATGAAGCGGATGCTCGTGTCGTTCGTGCTGAGCCTCGTGCTGCTCGCGCTGCTCGGCTGGCTCGCGCAACGCACGTGGTTCTACACGGGGCTCGGCGTCACGCCGTCGCTCGACACCAGCAACGCGGGCGCCGCGCTCATCCTGTTCTTCCTCGCGATTCCGGTGTTCCTGTTCTTCGCGACGCCGTTCAGCAGCCTCACGTCGCGCAAGCACGAATTCGAGGCCGACGCGTTCGCGGCCAGCCAGACCGACGCGCAGGATCTCGTCAGCGCGCTCGTGAAGCTCTATGAGGACAACGCGTCGACGCTGACGCCCGACCCCGTCTACACGGCCTTCTACTACTCGCATCCGCCCGCGTCGCAGCGGATCGACCGCCTGCTGCAGCACGCATGAGCCGGCCGACCTCCCGCCAGCCGGCCCCGCGCGCATCCGGCGCGCAGCGGGCCGAAGGCCGCGTGATCGCGGCGCACGGCCGCCACTACATCGTCGCGCCCGATGACGGCGGCCCGATGCTGCAATGCTTCCCACGCGGCAAGAAGAGCGACATCGCGGTCGGCGACCGCGTCGCGTACGAGCTCGCATCGGCCGACCAGGGCGTGATCGTGGAGATCGGCGAACGGCGCAACCTGCTGTACCGCTCCGACCAGTTCAAGTCGAAGCTGTTCGCGGCGAACCTCGACCAGTTGCTGATCGTGCTCGCGACCGAGCCCTATTTCAGCGAGGATCTGCTCGGCCGCGCGCTGATCGCGGCCGAGGCGAACGAGCTGAAGCCGCTCGTCGTGCTGAACAAGATCGACGTCCAAGCCGCGCTGCCGGTGGCGCGCGAGCGTCTCGCGCCGTACCGCGCGCTCGGCTACGACGTGCTCGAGCTGTCGGTGAAAGGCGCGCCGGACGACGCGCGCGCGCAGTTGATGCCGCATCTCGCCGGGCATTCGACGATCCTGCTCGGCCAGTCCGGGATGGGCAAGTCGACGCTCGTGAACCTGCTCGTGCCCGATGCCGAAGCCGCGACCCGCGAGATTTCGGCCGCGCTCAACAGCGGCCGTCACACGACCACGTTCACACGCCTGTACCCGCTGGAAGGCGGCGGTGCGCTGATCGATTCGCCGGGATTCCAGGAATTCGGCCTCTACCACCTGACCGAAGGCCGCCTCGAGCGCGCGTTTCCGGAATTCCGTCCGCTGCTCGCGGACTGCCGTTTCTATAATTGTCATCATCTGCACGAGCCCGGCTGCGCGATCCTCGAAGCCGTCGCCGACGGCCGCATCGCGCCGTCCCGGCACGCGCTGTACGCGCAGCTCGTGCATGAGGCGAGCCAGATCGTCCGCTGACCGCTCGACGTGTGCGACGGCCGGCCGGCGCCAGCCGGGCCGGCCTTCATCTACAGGAGCCGCGATGCGTTTCAAGGCACCCGACCTCGCGACCGCACAGCATTGGGCCAACGTGCTCCAAGTGGCCGGCATCGGTTGCGAGCTGCACAACTGCTATGCGACCGGCGCGCTCGGCGGCCTGCCCGCCGATGCGTGCACGCCCGAACTGTGGCTCGACGACGAACGCGACGACGCGCTCGCCCGTCGGCTCCTCGATGCCGCGTCGCACGGCCCGTCGGCCGGCGCGGCACCCTGGCGCTGCCGGCAGTGCGGCGAAGCGCTGGAAGCGCAATTCACCGCGTGCTGGCAATGCGGCGCCGTGCGCGACCCGCTCGACGACTGAACGCACTGCCCCGACGCACAGCGAAAAGGCCGGCATCGAGCCGGCCTTCTCATTTTGGCGAGCGCTGGGCTAGCGCATCACTCACGATACCCACACGGCCAGCGTCAGCATCAGCAGCAGGATCATCCACAGGATCACCGCGCGCCACACGAGGCCAACCGCCGACTGCAGCGTGCGCGGCGTGCAATCGTCACCGACCGTCAACGGACCGCTGTCGCCGACCGCCAGCGCATCGAGGCTCGACGGTTCCGCGAGCGGCCCCGCGAGACGCGCGCCGAGCGCGCCGCTGCCCGCGGCCAGCAATACGCCGTCGTTCGGGTCGGGCCACTGGCGCGTATGGTTGCGCCACGCATAGATCGCATCCTCGAAGTTACCGACGATCGCGAAGCCGAGCGCCGTCAGGCGCGACGGAATCCAGTCGATCACGAAGAATGCGCGCTGCGCGAACGTCGAGAACGCGGCCGTGCGGTCGTCGCCCGGCGTCGACCAGCTGCGCGCGAGGTATTCGGAAATCCGGTACAGCACGGCGCCGGCCGGGCCGATCGGCAGCACGTACCAGAAGAACACGCCGAACACGTGCCGATGCGACGCGACGACCGCGTGGATCAGCGTATGGCGGACGATTTCGCCGACCGGCATGTCGACCGTGTCGATGCCCGTCCACTCGTGCAGGATTTCGCGCGCACGCGGCACGTCGTCGTTGTTGAGCGCGAGATGGATATCGGTGAAGTAGTGGCTGAACTGGCGGAAGCCGAGCGTGAAATACACGACGGCGACGTTCCACAGGAACGCGAGCACGAAGCTCACCTTGTACAGCAGGAAATAGATCAGCGCGACGATCAGCACCCACGGCAGCACGACCGCGAGCCAGGCGAGGAGCCCATGCTTCTGCTTGCCGGCGTCGAGGCCATGCGCGACGGTTTCCGCATGAAACTGGAACAGTGCGAACACCGGATTGCTCGGCGACAACGCGCGGACCTGTTCGATGATGAGAGCGAGGAGAACCGAAAAGAAAGTCATGCGTGGCGCCGTCTTCGGAGTTATGTCATTTTTTGCATAACGATAGCACAGCGTCAGCCGCGCATGGCTGCCGGCGCGGTCGCCGGGCAGCCGCTCGCGCGCGCCGGCCGGCGCGCCCGCCTAACCGGCCGCCAAGAAGCGATACAGATTGCGAAACATGGCGGCAGTTGCGCCCCAGATGAAGTAATGCCCGTCCGGTTCGTCGTTCGGGTAAGGCATGGCAAAAAAACGACGCTCGCCGCCTTCCCACCGGAACACGCGGATCTGATGGTTCGCGGGATTCATCACGAACGCGAGCGGCACTTCGAAAATCTCGGCGACTTCGAACGTGTCGGCCTGCACGGTGAACGGCGGATGCACGAGGCCGACGACCGGCGTCACGCAGAAACCCGTGCCGGTCAGGTAGTCGGGCAGCGCGCCGAGAATCTCGACGCGTTCGGCGGCCAGCCCGATCTCTTCTTTCGCCTCGCGCAACGCGGTGGCGGTCGCGTCGTGGTCGAACGGCTCGCGACGGCCGCCGGGAAAGCTGATCTGTCCGGCGTGGTCGTTCAGGTGATCGGCGCGTTGCGTCAGCAGCACGGTGAGGCCCGACTCGCGGACGATGAGCGGCACGAGGACGGCCGCGCTACGCGGATCGACGCCTTCCTGCAGCCTCGCTTCGCCGGGTTCGACGCTCCACTCGAGCGTGCGCGCGAAGCGTTCTCGCAGGCCGGACGGCGTCATTAGCCTGGAATCGATGACAGGCAGGCCGGCGCCGGTGCCTTCGACCGGCAATACTTCGGGATCGATGATGGGGCGGCGATTCAATGGGGCTCTCGGGTTCGTGTCGTATCGAGCATATTGTCGCGCCAGAATGAAAAAAGCACCCGGTTGGGTGCTTTTTCCTTACAGCTCTTACTCTTGGGAAGCTGCTGCGGCGCGATCCTTCGACACCAGCTTTTCCTTGATACGAGCCGACTTGCCCGAACGCTCGCGCAGGTAGTACAGCTTCGCACGACGCACATCACCGCGACGCTTCACGACGATGCTTGCCAGCAGCGGCGAGTACGTCTGGAACGTACGCTCGACGCCTTCGCCCGACGAGATCTTACGGACGATGAAGTTCGAGTTCAGACCACGATTGCGAATCGCGATCACGACGCCTTCGTAAGCCTGAACGCGCTTGCGGTTACCTTCAACCACGTTCACGTTCACGATCACCGTGTCGCCCGGGGCGAAATCGGGGATGGTCTTGCCGGCGAGCGCGCGCTCGATCTCTTCCTGCTCAAGTTTTGCGATCAGATTCATTACTGACTCCTTATGCCATCGTGTCGGCGTTCACACCCGCCTGCTTCCAGGCCTGGCCCCGATAGAGGATGGATTCACATCAGGCGCCGCACACGCATGTACGGCACCGCCAATTCCCGCTCGCGCAGCCGCCTCAGGAGGCGTCCTTCGCTTCGCGTGCGAGGTTCGCGAGCCACGCCTCGTCGGCCCGGCTCAGCAACTTCTCGCGGCGCGCCCGGACGATCAGGTCCGGCCGCTTCCGCAACGTATTCCTCAATGCTTCCTGGCGCCGCCACTTCTCGATCTCGGCATGATGCCCGCCGAGCAGCACGTCCGGCACGCGCACGCCGTCGTATTCCTCGGGGCGCGTGTAGTGCGGACAATCGAGCAGGCCGTCCGCGAAGCTGTCCTGCACGGCCGACAGCGAATCGTTCAGCACGCCGGGCAGCAACCGCACGACCGCATCCATCATCGCCATCGCCGGCAATTCGCCGCCCGACAGCACGAAATCGCCGAGGCTGATTTCCTCGTCGACGCAACGGTCGAGCAGGCGCTGGTCGATCGCCTCATAGCGACCGCACAGCACGACGACGCCGGGTTCCTGCGCCATCCGCACCGCCCGATCGTGCGTGAGCGGCGCGCCTTGCGGCGACATCATCACGACGCGCGTGCTCGCGATGCCCTGCTCCGCCTGCGCCGCTTTCGCGGCGTCGATCGCGGCTTCGAGCGGCCTGGCCAGCATCACCATGCCCGGACCGCCGCCGTACGGACGATCGTCGACCGTGCGGTAGTTGTCCGTCGTGAAATCACGCGGGTTCCAGGTGCGCAGCCCGAAGCGCCCCTGCTTCACGGCCCGGCTGGTGATTCCCCAGTCGGTCAGTGCACGGAACATCTCGGGAAAGAGCGTGACGACGTCGAACTGCACCGCGCTCTCGGTAACCTGGTTCATTTCAGTAATCGGCTTCCCAATCGACGACGATGCGACGCGCCGCCTGATCCACCGTTTTGACGTAGACGCCGACGAACGGAATCAATCGCTCGTCGGTGGTCGGCTGACCGTCTTTACCGGTTGCCGGATACTCGACACGCATGATCGAATGCACGCCGTTGTCGATCATCCCGCTCACCTTCCCGAGCGCCACCGATTGCTCGTTGACGACCTCGAGACCGATCAGGTCGACCCAATAGAATTCGTCCGCGGCCAGTGCCGGGAAATCTTCCCGGCGCACGAACACGCGAAAGCCGCGCATGAACAGCGCGGCATCGCGGTCGCTGACGCCCGCGGGTTGCGCAACGACAGTATCGCTGTGCGTCTTCGACTGCATGATGCGGACGGAAAGCCGCTCCGCACCGCGTTCCAGCCACCAGCGACGCGCGTTGAGCAGCGCGTCGCCGCCGCGACCGGCATCGGCATGCGTCGCCACCTTGACCCAGCCCTTCAGGCCGTAGGCGTCGACCACCGCCCCGACCTCGACGGCATCGTCGGGCCAGGCTTGCGTCGCGTCGGGACTGCCTGGTTCGGCAGCCTGACCGGCGTTCGCGACCGCGTCGCGCTCGACCGGCTTGCGGACGAATGCGCCGAATGACGCACGCCCGCGCCTTGCATTACCGGAATCGTGACCCGCCATCAATGCACCTCACAGCCGGCACGACCGGCACACCGTGCCATTAGGCAGCCGGTTGCGCCTTTTGCGCTTCCTTCACCAGACGCTGGACGGTCGGCGACAGTTGCGCGCCAACGCCTTGCCAGTACGTCAGGCGATCCTGAGCGATACGCAGCGATTCGCCCTTCGTGGCGACCGGGTTGTAGAAGCCGACGCGTTCGATGAAGCGGCCGTCACGACGGTTGCGCGAATCGGTAGCAACGATGTTGTAGAACGGGCGCTTCTTCGAGCCGCCACGAGCCAGACGGATGATAACCATATGATGTCCTTCGGGAAAACCGGGTTCGAAACTACTGAAACACGCGATTATAGCCGGAAACCAGAGGTACAACAAACACTTACGCGTAAAAATCCGCGGACGGCCCGTCCGCCGGGCATACAATCGTCGTGTCCAGGATGCTACCGACCGTCATGCCGCCTCTTCGCGCCGCCCCGATGCGCCGCGTGCAGCACCTGTTCGCGGCGCTGCTTGCCGGCCTCGCCTGCCTCGCGTCGGCCCCGGCGTTTGCCGCGCCGCTGCCTGTGAACGAACTCGTCGTGCCGCCCGGCTTCCATGTGGACGTGCTGACCGACGCCGTCCCGGCCGCACGGGAAATGGCGTGGTCGCCGCGCGGCATCCTGTATGTCGGCACGCGGGACGGCCGCGTCCACGCACTGGTGATGCACGAGGGCCGGATCAGCGCACGCTACGTGATCGCGTCCGGGCTCGACATGCCCGTCGGGGTGGCCTACCTCGACGGCGCCCTTTATATATCCGCCGTGTCGCGCATCCTGCGCGTCGATCATATCGACGACCGGCTCGCGAAACCGCCCGCGCCCGTCGTCGTGACCGACGCACTGCCGACCGATCACCATCACGGCTGGAAATTCATCGCGTTCGGCCCCGACGGCAAGCTGTACGTGCCGATCGGCGCACCGTGCAACGTCTGCCTCGCCGATCGCAGCCGCTACGCGATCATCGCGCGGATGAACGCCGACGGCAGCGGGCGTGAAGTGGTCGCGCGCGGCATACGCAACACGGTCGGCTTTGCATGGCACCCGGATTCGGGCGAGCTCTGGTTCACCGACAACGGGCGCGACCTGATGGGCGACGACGTACCGGACGACAAGCTGAACCGCGCGCCGCGCGCCGGCCTCGACTTCGGTTTTCCATACTGCCACGGCGGCGATACGCCCGACCCCGAATTCGGCAGCGCCGACGCGTGCCGACGTTATGTGCCGCCGGTCCTGAAACTCGGTGCGCACGTCGCGGCGCTCGGGATGCGCTTCTACACCGGGCCGATGTTTCCGGCGTCTTATCGCAATAACGTCTTCATTGCCGAACACGGCTCGTGGAACCGCCGCACGAAGGTCGGCTACCGCGTGATGCGCGTGGTCGTCTCGGCGGACGGCAGCCATGCTCGTCAAACGCCGTTCGTCACGGGCTGGCTGCGGCCCGACGGCACGGCATGGGGACGCCCGGCCGATGTATTGCCGCTGCCGGACGGTTCGCTGCTCGTCAGCGACGATTACGCGGGCGCGATCTACCGCGTGACGTATGCGGCACCCTGACGCACGCGAGGGGTGACCGGCCCCGACCGGGCATCGTAGAATGCGTGCCGGGCCGCGCGCCCGCGCCGGCCTGCCGGCCCCGCCCATGCCAACGACACTACGCCGCCATCCATGTCCAGCAGCACCGCATCGCCCCGCCGCTTCCGCTCCAAGACGCTCACCGCCGCCCTCGCGTTCCTGCTCGGGTCGATCGGCGCGCATCGCTTCTATCTGTACGGCTTTCGCGACGTATACGGCTGGGCCCACCTGCTCGCGACGATCGTCGGCATCCCGGGCTTCCTGCTGCTTGCCGCAACCCAGCGCAGCGCCGGCCTCGGCTGGTGGCTCGCGGTGCCCGGTGCAATCTCGCTGCTGGCGGCGTTCCTCGCCGCACTCGTCTACGGGCTGCGCCCCGATGAAAAATGGGATGCGCAATTCAACGCCGACACCGGCAAGCAGAGCCAGTCGGGCTGGACCGTGATCTTCGTCGTGATCTTCTCGCTGCTGATCGGTGCGTTCCTGTTGATGACCGCACTCGCGCTGTCGTTCCAGACGTACTTCGAATCGCAGGTTGAAGCGGCCAAGCAGATTTCGCAGTAAGCACGACCAATACAGTCGATACGGCCCACCGGCGACTGCGTTGCTCGCCGGTCAGAACAGGTTCAACTGCATGTCGTCGCGCGATTTCGCGCCAGCTGCACGAACCGCGACGCGCGGCGCCGGCGCCCCGGCGGCAGGCGCACCGCGGAACCGCGACAGATCGAGGATGCCGTTCGTGCGTTCGTTCAACCCGAGCCGCTTGACGGCCTGACGGAAGCGCTGCCGCAGCAGGTCGGCCCAGATCCCCTCGCCCTTCATCCGTTTCGAGAAATCCGAGTCGTAATCCTTGCCGCCGCGCATGTCGCGCACGCGATTCATCACGCGCTCCGCGCGATCGGGAAAATGCGCGGCAAGCCACTGCTTGAACAGCGGCGCGACCTCCCACGGCAACCTCAGGACGATGTAGCTCGCATGCGTCGCACCGGCTTCCGCGCAGGCCTCCAGCACGTGCTCCATGTCGGGCTCGGTCACGAACGGAATCACCGGTGCAATGCTCACGCCGACCGGTACGCCCGCATCGCGCAGCGCACGGATCGTGCGCAACCGCCGCGCCGGCGTGGCCGCGCGCGGCTCGAGCGTGCGCGCCAGTTCGGCATCGAGCGTCGTGATCGTGACCGCCGCCATCACCTGCCCGCGTTCGGCCATCGGCGCGAGCAGGTCGAGATCGCGCTCGATCAGCGACGACTTCGTGATCGCCGCGAACGGCAGCCCGCGGTCGTGCATCACCTGGATCACGCTGCGCGTGATGCGCAGGTCGCGCTCGACCGGCTGGTACGCGTCGGTGTTGACGCCGAGGGCGATCGGCTCCGGCACGTAGCGCTTGCGCGAAATCTCGCGCTCGAGCAGTTCGGCTGCATTGACCTTCGCGTAGATGCGGCTTTCGAAATCGAGCCCCGGCGACAGCCCGAGGTAGCTGTGCGTCGGCCGCGCGAAGCAATAGATACAGCCGTGCTCGCAGCCGCGATACGGATTGAGCGACACGCTGAACGGAATATCGGGCGACTGGTTGCGCGTCAGGATGCTCTTCGCCCGCTCCTCGAAGACCTGCGTGCGCAGCGGCGCGGGGAAATCGGCATCGTCGGACGCGTGCGTCCAGCCGTCGTCCACCGCTTCGCGCTGCGCGATTTCATACCGCCCCTGCAGGTTGTCGACCGCGCCGCGCCCCTTGCGGGGCACGGGCGGCGCTACCGGAAATTCGTTGTCGGACCGATCGTCCATGTGCCCACCCATTCGCCTGCGCCCAATACTGTACATTTATACAGTATTGGGCGCAGCATGCCAAGGGTGGGATAAAGGGCCCGACGACGGGCCGCCCAGCGTCACTCGCCGACCGCAATCGTCAGCGTTTCCTTGATTTCCTCCATCACGACATAGCTCTTCGACTGCACGGCGCCGGGCAACTGCAGCAGGATGTCGCCGAGCAGTTTCCGGTAGTCGGCCATCTCGCCGATCCGCGCCTTGATCAGGTAGTCGAAATCGCCGGAGACGAGATGGCATTCGAGCACCTCGTCGATCTTCATCACTTCCCGGCGGAACTGCTCGAACATGTTGCCGCCCTTGTGGCCGAGCGTGATCTCGACGAACACCAGCAGCGCGGCATCCAGCTGATGCGGGTCGACCCGCGCGTGATAGCCGGTGATCACGCCGTCGCGCTCCATGCGCCGCACGCGCTCGATGCACGGCGTGACGGTCAGTCCGACCTGTTCCGCGAGGTCCTTCATCGCCATCCGGCCGTCGTCCTGGAGCAGTTTCAGGATGCGCCGGTCGAGCTTGTCGAGCGTACGTACGGGCTGACGTTGCGTTCTCATTTGTTTATGCTGAAAACCAGAAAAATACAATAACAAAAACTGCACATTCGACAATACCATAGCTCAAAAAACTAGATCAGCTAGAGGTTACACGGAGCCGCAGGTGCGCCCGGCCTCGACCTGGTTCCTTCCATCTGGAGCAGCTATGCGAGTCGTCATTCTGGGCAGCGGTGTAGTGGGCGTGGCAAGCGCGTATTACCTTGCGCGCGCCGGTCATGAAGTCACGGTGATCGACCGGGAAGCCGGCCCGGCGCTGGAGACGAGCTTCGCGAACGCAGGCCAGATCTCTCCCGGCTATGCGGCACCGTGGGCCGCGCCCGGCGTGCCGCTGAAGGCCGTCAAGTGGATGTTCGAAAAGCATGCGCCGCTCGCGATCCGTCTCGACGGCACGCGCTTCCAGCTCCAGTGGATGGTTCAGATGCTGCGCAACTGCACGGCCGAGCGCTATGCAGTCAACAAGGGCCGCATGGTCCGTCTCGCCGAATACAGCCGCGACTGCCTGCAGGCGCTGCGCGCCGATACCGGCATCGAATACGAAGGCCGCACGGGTGGCACGCTGCAACTGTTCCGCACGCAGCAGCAACTCGACGGCGCGGCGAAGGACATCGCCGTGCTGCAGGAAGCGAACGTGCCGTTCGAACTGCTGTCGCCGGCCGAACTGAAGCATGCCGAACCGGCGCTCGCCGCCGTCTCGCACAAGCTGACGGGCGGCCTGCGCCTGCCGGGCGACGAAACCGGCGATTGCCAGCTGTTCACGACGCGCCTCGCCGCGCTCGCCGAATCGCTCGGCGTCAAGTTCCGCTACAACACGCCGATCGATGCGCTCGCGATCGCGGGCGGCAAGATCGCCGGCGTGCAGTGCGGCAGCGAGACGGTGCGTGCCGACGCGTACGTCGTCGCGCTCGGCTCGTACTCGACCCGCTTCATCTCCCACCTGATGAAGATTCCCGTCTATCCGCTCAAGGGCTATTCGATCACCGCGCCGATCGTCAACGAAGCCGCGGCGCCGGTGTCGACCGTGCTCGACGAGACCTACAAGATCGCGATCACGCGCTTCGACCAGCGCATCCGCGTCGGCGGCATGGCGGAAATCGTCGGCTTCGACAAGACGCTGCGCGCGGCGCGCCGCGAAACGCTCGAGATGTGCGTGAACGACCTGTTCCCGGGCGGCGGCGACACGTCGAAGGCCACGTTCTGGACGGGCCTGCGCCCGATGACGCCGGACGGCACGCCGATCGTCGGCCGCACGCCGGTGTCGAACCTGTTCCTGAACACCGGCCACGGCACGCTCGGCTGGACGATGTCGTGCGGCTCGGGCCAACTGCTCGCGGACCTGATCTCGGGCAAGATGCCCGCGATCCAGGCCGACGACCTGTCGGTGCATCGTTACCTGAAGGACGTGCCCGGCCAGACGCGCCCGGCCTACGCGTAAACCGGAACGGCCCGCTGCGATGCGGGCCGATTGCATCAACGAGAAAGGCGCCCGAGGGCGCTTTTCTCGTTTTGGCGACTGCGACTCGACTGCGAGTGGCCACTCGGCACGACGCTTCAGTCGACGCGCGCATGCACGCGTCGTCCGTTGAACGAATCGACGTTACCCGCCGTGCCTGCGCGACGATATGTTCGGCGCGGCACGGTACGAGCGCGAATCGTCCGGACGAGCGATATCCGCTCCTCATTCAACGACCACACAACGAAAAAAGGGGCGCTCGTCGCGCCCCTCTTCTTGTGTGCTTACCGCTGAAGCGTCACGCCGCGTCAGCCGAGCTCGCTCACGAGCTCCGGCACGAGCGAGAACAGATCGCCGACAAGGCCGTAGTCGGCCACGCTGAAGATCGGTGCTTCGGGATCCTTGTTGATCGCGACGATCACCTTCGAATCCTTCATGCCGGCCAGGTGCTGGATCGCACCCGAGATGCCGACCGCGATGTACAACTGCGGCGCGACGATCTTGCCGGTCTGGCCGACCTGGTAGTCGTTCGGCACGTAGCCGGCGTCGACTGCCGCGCGCGATGCGCCGAGCGCTGCGGACAGCTTGTCGGCCAGCGGCTCCAGCACCTTCGTGTAGTTCTCGCCGCTGCCCAGACCGCGGCCGCCCGACACGATGATGCTCGCCGACGTCAGTTCCGGACGGTCCAGCTTCGTCACTTCACGGCTCACGAACTGCGACTTGCCGGCGTCGGCTGCCGCTTCGATCTTGTCGACCGATGCGCTGCCGCCTTCCGCCGCCACCGGATCGAAACCCGTCGCACGCACCGTGATCACCTTGATCGGATCGCTCGACTGCACCGTCGCGATCGCGTTGCCCGCGTAGATCGGACGCTCGAACGTATCGGCCGAATCGACCGCCGTGATGTCCGAGATCTGTGCGACGTCCAGCTTCGCGGCGATGCGCGGCGCGATGTTCTTGCCGTAGGCCGTCGCCGGCGCGAGGATGTGCGAGTAGTCCTTCGCGATGTTCAGCGCGGTCGCTTCAACGTTTTCCGCCAGGCCTTCGGCCAGTTGCGGCGCGTCGGCCAGCAGCACCTTCGAAACGCCCGCGATTTTCGCTGCCGCATCGGCCGCCGCTTGCGCGTTGTGGCCCGCGACCAGCACGTGGATGTCGCCGCCGACGAATTTGCCAACTTCGGCCGCCGCCGCCACCGTGTTCAGCGTCGCGGCCTTGATCGACGCGTTGTCGTGTTCTGCAATCACCAGAATCGTCATTTCTTTGCGCTCCCTCTTACAGCACCTTGGCTTCGGTCTTCAGCTTCTCGACCAGCGTCTTCACGTCCGGCACCTTCACGCCGGCCGCGCGCTTCGGCGGCTCGACCACCTTCAGCGTCTTCAGACGCGGCGCGACGTCCACACCGAGGTCTTCCGGCTTCACGGTTTCCAGCGGCTTCTTCTTCGCCTTCATGATGTTCGGCAGCGTCACGTAGCGCGGCTCGTTCAGGCGCAGGTCGGTCGTGACCACCGCCGGCAGCGTCAGCGACAGCGTTTCCGCGCCGCCGTCGACTTCCCGCGCAACGGTTGCCTTGCCGTCGGCGATCGTCACCTTCGACGCGAACGTCGCTTGCGGCAGACCTGCCAGCGCGGCCAGCATCTGCCCCGTCTGGTTCGAATCGTCGTCGATCGCCTGCTTGCCGAGGATCACCAGCTGCGGCTGCTCCTTGTCGACCAGCGCCTTCAGGATCTTCGCGACGGCCAGCGGCTCGACGCTGTCGTTCGATTCGACGAGGATCGCGCGATCCGCGCCGATCGCCAGCGCCGTGCGCAGCGTTTCCTGCGCTTGCGTGACACCCACCGACACCGCGATCACTTCGGTCGCGACGCCCGCTTCCTTGAGGCGCACCGCTTCTTCCACCGCGATTTCGTCGAACGGGTTCATCGACATCTTCACGTTCGCGATGTCGACGCCCGTGTTGTCCGACTTCACGCGGACCTTCACGTTGTAATCGACCACTCTTTTCACTGGCACCAGGATTTTCATGCACACGCTCCAAAGTTACGAATACGACCAGAGGCCATTTTATAGCGCGGCCTCATGACTGCGCGGCCAGGCGGACCCAACCATGATGGTTGTCGAGGATACCGCTTCTTGGCGACGCGCCAATGATAGCGAACGGTCGTTCTATTTTAAAAGAGAAAAAACCCGGACGCAAAGCCCGGGTTTTCGATCATCGACTCTAATCCCGCCGGGCGTCCGTGCGCTGCCGGTTACCAGGCGGCAATGACCGCGCCGCCGAACTTGCCTTCGATGAACTGCTTCACGTCGGCCGAGTGATACGCGGCGATCAGCTTCGCGACCCACGGCTTGTTCCGGTCCGCCTCGCGGATCGCGAGGATGTTCGCGTACGGGCCGTTCGGGCCCTCGATCGCGATCGCGTCCTGTTTCGGTTTCAACCCCGCTTCCATCGCGTAGTTGGTATTGATCGCGGCCGCGTCGACGTCGCCGAGCGAACGCGGAATCTGCGCGGCATCGAGTTCGACGATCTTCAGCTTGCGCGGATTGTCGACGATATCGAGCGGCGTCGCCTTCAGCCCCGCATCCGCGCGCAGCTTCAGCAGCCCCTGCTTCTGCAGCAACAGCAGCGCGCGGCCGCCGTTGGTCGGATCGTTCGGCACCGCGACGCGCGCGCCCGGCTTCAGTTCGGCCAGCGACTTCACGCGCTTCGAATAGATGCCCATCGGGAACGTGACGGTGTCCGCGACCTTGAGCAGCTTGTAGCCGCGATCCTTCACCTGCGCCTGCAGATACGGATCGTGCTGGTAGCTGTTCGCGTCGAGGTCGCCCGACGCGAGCGCGGCGTTCGGCTGCACGTAATCGGAGAATTCGACGATGCGGATCTCCAGGCCGTCCTTCGCCGCGACCTTCTTCACCACTTCCATGATCTGCGCGTGCGGGCCGCCCGTCACGCCGACCTTGATGGTTTCGGCCTGCGCATGCGCGCCCGCGAACAGTGCGGCCGCGCCCAGCGCCGCCGCGAACTTGAGCATGAAGCGTCGTTGCATCGTTTCTCCCCTATCGGATCGGTTTGGTTTTATTTGTGGCTGAGCCGGCGCACCAGCCAGTCGCCGAACGATTGCACGATCTGCACGAACACGATCAGGATTGCGACGACCGTCCACATCACTTCGGGCAGATAGCGCTGGTAACCGTAGCGGATCCCGAGATCGCCGAGCCCGCCGCCGCCGATCGCGCCCGCCATCGCCGAATAGCCGACCAGCGACACGAACGTGATCGTCAGGCCCGCGACGATGCCCGGCAGCGATTCGGGCAGCAGCACCTTGAAGACGATCTGCGACGTGGTCGCGCCCATCGATTGCGCGGCCTCGATCAGCCCGCGGTCGACTTCGCGCAGCGCCGTTTCGACGAGACGCGCGATGAACGGCGCGGACGCGAGCGTCAGCGGCACGACCGCCGCGGCCGTGCCGATCGACGAACCCGTGACGAGCCGCGTGAACGGAATCACCGCGACCAGCAGGATGATGAACGGCGTCGAGCGGACGGCATTCACGATGCCGCCGAGCACGCGATTCACCGCGAGGTTCTGCAGCACGCCCTGGCGGTCGGTCAGGTAGAGCAGCACGCCGAGCGGCAGGCCGACGAGCGCGCCGACCGCCCCGGCGATGCCGACCATGATCAGCGTCTCCCAGAACGACTGCACGAACATATCGAACATCTCACTCAACATACGAAAGCTCCTCTACCACCACACCTTGCTCGCGCAGGAACGCGAGCGCCTGCCCGACCTTGCCCGGCTCGCCGCCCGCGAGCACCGCGAGCGAACCGAATGCCTGCCCCTGGATCTCGTCGATCTGGCCGTGCAGGATGTTGAAATCGAGTTCGTACCGGCGGATCGTCTCCGACAGGATCGGCTGGTCGACCCCCGAGCCCGTGAACGCGAGCCGCAGCAGATGCCCGCGGCCCGTCTTCAGCCGCTCGGCCACGCGCGCCTTCAGCGCGGGCGGCAGTTCCTGCGCGATCACGTCGCCGATCAGCGCGCGCGTCACTTCGTGGTGCGGCTGCAGAAACACGTCGATCACGCGGCCTTCCTCGACCACGCGACCCGCATCGAGCACCGCGACGCGATCGCAGACCTGCTTGATCACTTCCATCTGGTGCGTGATCAGCACGATGGTCAGGCCGAGCTCGCGGTTGATGCGCTTCAGCAGATCGAGGATCGAGCGCGTGGTTTCGGGGTCGAGCGCGGACGTCGCTTCGTCCGACAGCAGCACCTTCGGCTGGCTCGCCAGCGCGCGGGCGATACCGACGCGCTGCTTCTGCCCGCCGCTGATCTGCGCCGGATAGCGATCCTTCTGCGCGGACAGCCCGACCAGGTCGAGCAGCGGCAGCACGGCGGCCTCGATGTCGGCACGACTCGCGCCGGCCAGCTCGAGCGGCAGCGCGACGTTGTCGAACACCGTGCGCGACGACAGCAGGTTGAAGTGCTGGAAGATCATGCCGATCTCGCGGCGCGCTTCGCGCAGCGCGCCGGCCGACAGCAGCGTGAGATCGCGCCCGCCGACGACGACATTGCCTTCGGTCGGCCGCGTCAGCAGGTTGATGGTGCGCACGAGCGTGCTCTTGCCGGCGCCGCTTCGGCCGATGATGCCGAACACCTCGCCTTGCGGGATCGTCAGGTTGACGTTGTGCAACGCTTCGACCCAGCCGCCCGGGCCGGGGAAACGCTGCGAAAGATTGCGTAATTCGATCATGTAAACAAAATGGCGGCCGGCCGGCGAGTTGGCCCGCCAGTCGGCCGCCGATGCATCTGGAATAGCCGGCGATTTTACCGCAAACCCCTCATTCCCCTTAATAATCGATTTCGATCTTTTCATAACCAGACGAAATTAGAGGGGTGCTGCTGGGCCCGCGCCGGAGGGCCGCGACTATGATCGCGAAACGCACATGCCAACGACCAGGAGACACGCCCGATGAGCACCACCACCCCGCGGGCCGCCGCGCCCGCCACCGCCGGGTCGGTACCTTCGGCGCCCGCGCCGCGCATGGGCCGCCTGCGTACCGCGGACGGGCTCGAACTGGCGTCGTACCGCTGGCCGGCCGGCGACGGCGCCGCGCCGCCGCACGCGACGATCGCGCTGGTGCACGGCCTCGCCGAACACGCGGGCCGCTATGCCGCGCTCGCCGGCCGACTGAACGCAGCGGGCATCGACGTGCTGGCGATCGATCTGCGCGGGCATGGCCAGTCGCCCGGCGCGCGCGTGTGGGTCGACCGTTTCGACGGCTACCTGAACGACGCGGATGCGCTGGTCGCCGAAGCCGCGCGCGGCGATGCGCCGCTGTTCCTGATGGGGCACAGCATGGGCGGCGCGGTCGCGGCGCTCTACGCGATCGAACGCGCACCCGCCCGCTGCCACGCGCTGGCGGGCCTCGTGCTGTCGAGCCCGGCGCTTGCGCCAGGGCGCGACGTGCCGCGCTGGATGCTCGCGGTCAGCCGCGTCATCAGCCGTGTGTGGCCCACCTTCCCCGCGATCAGGATCGACGCGGCCCTGCTGTCGCGCGATCCGGCCATCGTCGCGGCCAATCGCGCCGATCCGCTCGTGCATCACGGCGCAGTGCCCGCCCGCACCGGCGCGGAGATTCTCGACGCGATGGCGCGCATCGAAGCCGGCCGCGGCGCGCTGCGCGTCCCGGTGCTCGTCTATCACGGCACCGAGGACAAGCTGACCGAACCCGACGGCAGCCGTTCGTTCGGCGCACGCGTCGGCTCGCCCGATCGTACGCTGACGCTGTACGAGGGCGGCTTCCACGAAACGATGAACGATCTCGAACGCGACCGCGTGATCGACGCGCTGATCGCGTGGATTCACGCGCGCGTGCCGGCGCGCTGAGCGCGCCCTGACCGGCCGGTCGAGCGGGAATCAGATCCCGGCGAGCACGCGCAGGTGCGCGACGACGCTGCGGCCGAGCGCGGACAGGTTGTAACCGCCCTCGAGGCAGCTGACGATACGGCCCTGCGCATGCCGGCGCGCGACGTCGACGATCCGCGCGGTCAGCCATTCGAAGTCGGCCTCGACGAGACCGAGATTGCCGATGTCGTCCTCGCGATGCGCATCGAACCCGGCCGACACGAACAGCATCTGCGGCTTGAATGCGTCGAGGCGCGGCAGCCACAGCATGTCGACGGCTTCGCGGATCGCCATCCCGTTGCTGCGTGCGGGCATCGGCAGGTTGACCATGTTCGGCGCCTGGTGATCGACGCCCGAGAACGGATACAGCGGATGCTGGAAGAAACTGCACATCAGCACGCGCTCGTCGTTCGCGAACGCCGCCTCGGTGCCGTTGCCGTGGTGCACGTCGAAATCGATGATGGCGACACGCTCGATGCCGTGTACGTCGAGCGCGTGCCGCGCGGCGATCGCGACGTTGTTGAAGAAGCAGAAGCCCATCGCGCGCGCCGGCTCCGCATGATGACCGGGCGGCCGGACGCCGCAGAACGCATTCGCGTAGCGGCCTTCGATCACCGCATCGGTCGCCGCGACCGCGGCGCCGGCCGCGCGCAGTGCCGCGCGCCACGTGTCGCGATTCATCAGCGTATCGGGATCGATCTCGACGTAACCGTCGACCGGCGTCATGCTGCGGATGTAGTCGATGTGCGCCTGCGTATGCACGCGGCCGAGCGCGACCTCGCTCGCGAACGGCGCGGTTTCGTGCACGATCAGGTCGTCGATGCGGCTCGCGATCAGTTGATCCTGGATCGCCGACAGGCGGGCCGGACATTCCGGATGCCATTCCCCCATCTCGTGCAGCATGCAGTCGGGGTGCGTATAGAAAGCGGTTGCCATAAGCTGTCGTCCGCGGCGCGCGGTGCGTCGCAGGTCTCCGTCAATGATGTCCATCGTCTGCCGCGAATTCGCCGCTAACTTACCACAACGGCGGCCGGCTTCGGCCCGGCGCGCCGGATGCGTCGGGTATACTGCGCCGAACACAATCGCCCTGTCCGCCCGCTTCGACATGAATTCCAGCAAGCCCGCCGCCCTTCTCTCCGCGCTGTTCCGTGTTCGCGCTCCGCTCGTCGTCGCTGCCGTCGCGGCGGCCCTCGGCACCGCGCCCGCCGTCGCGCAGACGCAGCCGGCGAAGCCCGCCGGCACGCTCGTCGCCCAGGCCCAGCCACAGCAGCCGACGCCGCAAGGCCAGACGTTCGAAGAGGAAATCGTTCCGCAGCGTTACGCGAGCAACGCGAAGGTCGACGCGTTCATCGACGAGATGGTGAGCCGCAACGGCTTCGATTCGGCGAGCCTGCATGCGCTGTTCTCGCGCGTCAGCTACTCGGCCACGGCCGTCAAGCTCGTGAGGCCCGCACCGACGCCTTCGGTGAAGAACTGGCGCGTCTATCGTTCGCGCTTCATCGAGCCGATCCGCATCAATGCGGGCGTGAAGTTCTGGAAGGCGAACCAGGCGACGCTGCAGCGCGCGTCCGAGCAGTTCGGCGTGCCGCCCGAGGTGATCGTCGGCATCATCGGCGTCGAGACGATCTATGGCCGCTACATGGGCAATTTCCGCGTGCTCGACGCGCTGACCACACTGACGTTCGACTACCCGGACACGCCGAATCGCGACAGCCGCCAGGCCACGTTCCGCAAGAACCTCGAAGACTTCCTGGTCTGGACCCGCGACAACCAGCTCGACCCCACCACCGTGCTCGGCTCGTACACCGGCGCGATCGGGATTCCGCAGTTCCTGCCGAGCAGCATCCGCGAATATGCAGTCGACTTCGACGGCACGGGCCACGTCGATCTGCGCAGCAGTCCTGTCGATGCGATCGGCAGCGTCGCGAACTACCTGAAACAGCACGGCTGGGAAACCGACCGCCCGGTGGTCTGGCAAATCACGCCCGATACGGGCAGCCTGGGCATCGCACAGGCCGCCGCCGACGGCCAGCCCGAACCGCACTGGGCGCTGTCGCAACTGCTGCGCGCAGGCATGACGCTGAACGAGCCGACGGTCAACATCACGACCGAAGCCGGCACGCCGGTGACCGTGGTCGACCTGCCGACGCCGGGGCGCGCGACCGAATACATGCTCGGCCTGAAGAACTTCTACGTGCTGACGCGCTACAACCGCAGTTTCTTCTACGCACTCACCGTGTACCAGCTCGGCGAAGCCGTGAAAGCGCAGATGCAAGCGAGCGGCGCGCTCCCGTTGCCTGCGGCGGACACGGAAGCACCTGCACAATAAGCACGCCCGCACAAAACAAAAACGCCGCATATGCGGCGTTTTTTTTGCGTGTGGCGGCAGTGCGTGCCGCCCGGGCTCACGCTGGAAACACGCCCGTGGACAGGTAGCGGTCGCCACGATCGCAGATGATGAACACGATCGTCGCGTTCTCGACCTGACGCGCGATGCGCATCGCGACTTCGCATGCGCCGCCCGACGAAATGCCCGCGAAGATGCCTTCGACCGCCGCCAGCCGGCGCGTCATCGTTTCCGACGCAGCCTGGCTCACGCTCTCGACGCGGTCGACGCGGCTGCGATCGAAGATGGTCGGCATGTACGCTTCCGGCCATTTGCGGATGCCCGGAATACGCGAGCCGTCTTCCGGCTGCGCACCGACGATCTCGATCGCCGGATTCTGTTCCTTCAGATAGCGCGACGTGCCCATGATCGTGCCCGTCGTGCCCATCGCGGACACGAAGTGCGTGATGCGCCCTTCGGTATCGCGCCAGATCTCCGGCCCCGTGCCTTCGTAGTGCGCGACGGGATTGTCGGGGTTGCCGAACTGGTCGAGGATCACGCCCTTGCCCTCGCGCTGCATCTGCTCCGCGAGGTCGCGCGCCAGCTCCATCCCGCCCTTCACCGGCGTCAGGATGATTTCGGCGCCGTAGGCCGCCATGCTCTGGCGGCGCTCGACCGACAGATCCTCCGGCATGATCAGCACCATCTTGTAGCCGCGGATCGCCGCGGCCATCGCGAGCGCGATGCCCGTGTTGCCGCTCGTCGCCTCGATCAGCGTATCGCCCGGCTTGATGCGACCGCGCGCCTCGGCCTTGCTGATCATCGACAGCGCCGGGCGATCCTTCACGGAACCGGCCGGATTGTTGCCCTCGAGCTTCGCGAGCAGCACGTTGTTGCGCGCGCGAATCTCGTCGTCCGGCAGGCGGACCAGTTGCACGAGCGGCGTATTGCCGATCGTGTCTTCGATAGTTTTGTAAGCCATGGATATACCGTGAGTGCGAGGCCGATCAATCGATCGATTGTAAACCAGCACCGGCACGCGCGCCGGCAACCCCTTTGCGACGATGGAATACGCGTACCGCGCGGTTCGCGTTTCGCCGCGCGCGCGGCCCCACGCAAAAAACCCGCGGCATGCCGCGGGAAGCCGTCGCAACGACGGCGACTGAAGGAGCCCGGTGTCGGGTACGCGCGACCCGTTATTTCTGCGCGGTGCGGGCCGGCACGGCGGCGGGCTTCGCTGCCGCCGGCTTGCCCGCGGCCGCCGGCGTCGTGCCCGCGCCCGCCGCCGTACCGACCGTCAACCCTTCCTGCTGAAGCCGCTCGACGGTATGCCCGCCCATGCCCTTCACGCGTGCGGCGAGATCGTCCGCATTCCTGAACGGACCGCGTGCACCGCGCTCGTCGAGAATCGCCTTCGCCCGCGCCGGGCCGATGCCCTTGATGCCGACGAGCGCATCCTCGTTCGCGGTGTTGACGTCGACGGCCGCCCAGGCCGACGCCACTGCGCCGAGCATGACCGCTGCGGCAAACCATTTCCTGATCATGTGCTGGATCTCCGAAGAAAAACGGCCGGCGGCTGCCGACCGTGAGACCCAGTCTATCGATGCAACGCGCCGGTTTAAACCTGGCCGGATAGCCAACGCACGTAGCGGTCGACGCCTTCCTGCACGGTCAGGAACGGTGCGTCGTAGCCGGCCGCGCGCAGTTTCGTCTGGTCGGCCTGCGTGAAGCACTGGTACTTGCCGCGCAGCGCATCGGGGAACGGCACGTATTCGATCAATCCCTGCTCGACCTGCTGCGCGAGCGTCAGCGGCGGCTGGTTGTCGAGCGCGCGCAGCGTATTGACGACCGTCGACGCGATATCGTTGAACGGCTGCGCGCGCCCCGTGCCGAGGTTGAAGATGCCCGACTTCTCCGGATGATCGAAGAAGAACAGGTTCACCTTGGTCACGTCCTCGACCGACACGAAATCGCGCGTCTGCTCGCCCGGCGCATAACCGTTGTACTCGCCGAACAGCTTCACCTTGCCTTCCGCACGGAACTGGTTGAAGTTGTGGAACGCGACCGACGCCATGCGGCCCTTGTGCGTCTCGCGCGGGCCGTACACGTTGAAATAGCGGAAGCCCGCGATCTGGCTCTTCGCGCTCGGCAGCACGCGACGGATCACCTGGTCGAACAGGAACTTCGAATAGCCGTACACGTTCAGCGGCGCCTCGACGTCGCGCGCCTCGACGAAGCGCGTCGAGCCGCCGTAGATCGCGGCCGACGATGCATACAGGAACTGCGTGCCCTGCGCGAGGCAGGTATCGAGCACCGCGCGGCTGTAGCGGAAATTGTTGTCCATCATGTAGCGGCCGTCGGTTTCCATCGTGTCCGAACAGGCGCCTTCATGAAATACCGCGCGTACCTTGCCGAAATCGCCGCGCGCGAAGCGTTCGACGAATTCGGTCTTGTCGAGATAGTCGTCGATCTCGCAGTCGACGAGATTGCGGAACTTGTCCGCGCGCGTCAGGTTGTCGACCGCGATGATGCGCGTCTCGCCGCGCGCGTTGAGCGCGTTGACGATGTTCGCGCCGATAAAACCGGCTGCGCCGGTGACGATGAGGGTCATGATCGTCCTGCCTGAAAAGTGCGAGCCACTCGTGCGGCGCGCTCGTCGCGCCGCCGAATGCGCTCAGTGAAACAGTTCGTTGTAGTCCACGGTGGCCGTGCCGAGCTTGCCGACCACGATGCCTGCCGCGCGATTCGCGAGCACCACAGCATCGACGAGCGGCACACCGGCGCCGAGCATCGTCGCGACCGTCGCGATCACGGTGTCGCCCGCGCCCGACACGTCGAACACTTCGCGTGCGAGCGCCGGCGCATGCAGTTCGCCGCCCGCGGAAAAGAGCGTCATGCCCTCTTCCGAACGCGTGAGCAGCAGCGCGTCGATGCCGAGCTCCGCACGCAGGGTCGCGACGCGCGCGCGCAGGTCGTCTTCCGATTTCCACTGCCCGACCACCTCGCGCAGTTCCGCGCGATTCGGCGTGATCAGCGATGCGCCGCGATAGCGTGCCCAGTCGTCGCCCTTCGGGTCGACCAGCACCGCCTTGCCGGCCGCACGCGCCTTCTCGATCATCGTCGTGACGTGCGTGAGGCCGCCTTTCGCGTAATCCGACATCAGCACGACGTCGTGCTGCGGCAGCAGCGCATCGAAGCGCGCGAGCCCCGCGAGCAGCACCTCGTGCGTCGGCATCGCCTCGAAGTCGACGCGCAGCAGTTGCTGCTGGCGCGCGAGCACGCGCAGCTTGATCGTGGTCGGCAACGCCGGATCGCGCTCGAGATGCGGCGTCACGCCGCTGCTGCCGAGCAGCTCGACGATCCGCTCGCCGGGTTCGTCGCAACCGACGACGCACAGCAGCCCGGCCTGGCCGCCGAGCGTCACCGCATTGCGCGCCACGTTGGCCGCGCCGCCGAGCCGCTCTTCCTGACGCTGCACGTGCACGACCGGCACCGGCGCTTCAGGCGAAATGCGATCGACGTTGCCGAACCAGTAGCGGTCGAGCATCACGTCGCCGACGACGAGCACACGCGAACGCGCGAGTTGCTCGCGCGGCACCGGAACGACTTCACGAAGAGTATTCATCGTACGTTCAGCCACGGGAAAACGACTGGGGATCGACGTACGGCCGACCGATCGCGTAGTAGTCGATGCCGAGTTCGGCCATCGCATCCGGCTCGTACAGGTTGCGCCCATCGAAGATCACCGGCGCTTTCAGCTCGGCCTTCAGGCGCGTGAAATCGGGGCTGCGGAATTCCTTCCACTCGGTCACGATCACGAGTGCGTCCGCGCCCGTGACCGCGGCGTCCTGCGTGTCGACGAGGTGCAATCGCGCCAGCACGTCGGCATCGTCGCCGAAATCCAGCGCGAACACGCGCCGCGCTTCGTCGACGGCAACCGGATCGTAGGCGCGCACGGTCGCGCCGCGCTCGAGCAGCGCGGCGATCAGGCGGCGGCTTGGCGCCTCACGCATGTCGTCGGTGTTCGGCTTGAACGCCAGGCCCCAGACTGCGAACTCGCGGCCCGTCAGGTCGGCGCCGAAACGCTGCTCGATCTTGCCGATCAGCACGTCCTTCTGCGCATGGTTGGCGGCCTCGACGGCCTCCAGGATACGCAGCGGCTGGCCGTTCTCACCCGCGGTGCGGATCAGCGCCTGCACGTCCTTCGGGAAGCACGAGCCGCCGTAGCCGACGCCGGCGTACAGGAAGTGATAGCCGATGCGCGGATCGGAGCCGATCCCGCGGCGCACGGCCTCGATGTCGGCGCCGACCTTGTCGGCGAGATTCGACATCTCGTTCATGAACGAGATGCGCGTCGCGAGCATCGCGTTCGCCGCGTACTTCGCGAATTCGGCCGAACGCACGTCCATGTAGATCGTGCGCTCGTGATTGCGGTTGAACGGCGCGTAGAGCTTCTTCATCTTCTCGCGTGCGATCGTGCCGGTTTCGTCGTCGTCGACGCCGATGATGATCCGGTCCGGGCGCATGAAGTCCTCGACCGCGGCGCCTTCCTTCAGGAATTCCGGGTTCGACACGACCGAGAAGCGATGCGCGACGCTGCCCGCGAGCCCGCGTGCGGCCAGCGCCTCGTCGACCACGCCGTGCACGCGCCGCGCGGTGCCGACCGGCACCGTCGACTTGTCGACGATCACCTTGAAGCCCGTCATGTGGCGGCCGATGTTGCGCGCGGCCTCGAGCACGTATTGCAGGTCGGCCGAGCCGTCCTCGTCGGGCGGCGTGCCGACCGCGATGAACTGGATCTCGCCGTGCGCGACGCTCGCCTCGATGTCGGTCGAGAAGCGCAGGCGCCCCGCCGTGCGGTTGCGTGCGATGATGTCCAGCAGCCCCGGTTCGTGAATCGGCATCCCGCCGTTGTTCAGGATGTCGATCTTGCGCGGATCGACGTCGAGACAGAAGACGTCGTGACCGATCTCCGCGAGGCACGCGCCCGTGACGAGGCCGACATAGCCGGTGCCGATGATGGTGATTTTCATAGATGTTCCGGTACTTCCCGGTAATAGACTAACTTGGCCGCAGCGCGTTGGCTCCGCGTGCCGGGATCAGCCCGGCATCGCGGGTTCGACGCGGCGCGGCGCATAGGTTTCCCAGCCGCTGCATCCGGGGCACTGCCAGTAGAAGAGCCGTGCCCGGAAACCGCAATTCTGGCACGTATACCGCGGCAGATTTTTCGTACGCTGCTTGATCAGCGCACGCATCATTTCAAGTTCCTTACGACGCGGTTCGTCGGCCGCCGCGATCTGCGCATCGAGCAGGTGCAGCATCCCCGACAGGTTCGGCGACTTTTCCATCTGCGTGCGCGCGAGCGTGTGCGCCTCATCCTGGCCGCGCAACCCGGCGATATGCTGATAGGCGATGTCGAGCAGGTCGTTCGACGGATAGCGATCGACGTACCCCATCAGCAGCTCGGCGCCTTCGACGTTCTTGCCGAGCGCGACGTACGCCTTCATCAGCTTGTCGGCGACGAGCGGCAGATACGCCGGGTTCTGCGCTTCGACGCGCTTCCAGTGCTCGATTGCGGCCGCGTGGTCGCCCGCCGCTTGCGCCGCGTCGCCGGACAGGATCGTCGCACGGACGTTCTGCGGATTCACGGTCAGCGCACGGCGCAACTGTTCGGCCGCCACGTCGGCCTGCTTGCGCTGCAGCGCGTCCTGCGCGAGTTCGCAGTGAAACTGCGCAATTTCGATGCCGAGCGGCTTGTCGCTCATCGATTCGATACGTTTCGCCGTATCGATCGACTTGTTCCAGTCCTTCTCGATCTCGTAGATCGTCAGCAGCGCCCGCTGTGCGCCGAGCGCGTAGTCGCCGTCCGCGAGCTTGTGGAACGCCTCTTCGGCGCGATCCAGCAGGCCGGCCTTCAGAAAATCCTGACCCAGTTCGTACAGCGCGTGGTCGCGCTCGTTGACCGGCAGGTCGGTGCGGCTCAGCAGGTTCTGGTGCACGCGGATCGCGCGGTCGGTCTCGCCGCGACGGCGAAACAGGTTGCCGAGCGCGAAGTGCAGCTCGACCGTTTCGGGGTCGAGCTTGGCCACCTCGATGAACGCATCGATCGCCTTGTCGGGTTGTTCGTTCAACAGAAAATTCAGGCCGCGAAAATACGAGCGCGGCAGGTTAGCGCTCTCCGACAGGAGATTCTTCAGGTCATAGCGTGACGCCGCCCAACCGAGCGCGAACGCGACCGGAATCGCGAGCAACCACCAGAAATCCAGATCCATGCGAAATATCGAAGCAGAGACGAAAACCGCGCGAGGAATCGCGCGGCGTCCGGGGTTAAATGACGGGCGGCATCGGCGGCTGGTCGATGACGGCAGGCGTTTCGCGCGCCGCACGCAGATCGCGCTTCAAACGCCCGTTCTCGAGACGCAAACGAAAGATCGAAGGCAGCGCGGACAGCAGGCCGGCCAGCAGCCCCACGGCGAAGAATGCCAGGCCGATCAGGATCAGCGGCGCTTGCCATGCATAGCCGGCAACGAAATTCAGCGTCGCGGTTTGTGTATTGGCCAGCGCAAGCACCAGCAGCAGGACGAACACCAATACCCGGATCAGCCAGACGATAAACTTCATGAAGCCCTCTCTTTGTTGAGGTTTGCCGCGGCGCGCGACTCCCCTTCGTCGCACCGAATCGACCCGTATTGTAAAGGAAGCGTTTCCGCGGCTGCGCAGATCCTGTGCGCGGCGTTGCGGGTCGGTTACCGGACATGCCGCCGGAAATGAAAAAAGCGCCCACAAGGGGCGCTTTTCTTTTCAGCCTTCGCCGGACAGGTTCCGGGCTCACCGAACGACGCTCAACGCTCGTCGTCCGGATCGTCAGCCTTCAGCGGTTCACCGGCGCGGCCGTCGACGCGTTCACGCAATTCCTTGCCAGGTTTGAAGTGCGGCACGAACTTCTCGGGCACCTGCACTTTCTCCCCCGACTTCGGGTTGCGTCCGACGCGCGCCGGGCGACGATTGAGGCCGAAGCTGCCGAAACCCCGAATTTCAATGCGATGCCCTTTCGCCAGGGCGTCGGACATCGCATCGAGCATCGTTTTCACCGCGAAATCCGCATCCTTGAGGACAAGTTGCGGAAATCGCGATGCCAGCTGCGCGACCAACTCGGATTTGGTCATACTTCAGCAGACCTCGTAAGGCTTACTGGTTCTGGCCGTCGAGCTTCGCCTTCAGCAGCGCGCCGAGGTTGGTCGTACCGGTCGCAGCAGCGCTGGAGTCCGACTGCAGGCCGCGGATCGCTTCCTGTTGTTCAGCCGAATCCTTCGCCTTGATCGACAGGTTGATGCCGCGCGACTTGCGATCGATGTTGATCACCATCGCGTTGACCTTGTCGCCTTCCTTCAGCACGTTGCGTGCATCTTCGACGCGATCCTGCGAGATTTCCGACGCACGCAGGTAGCCTTCGATGTCGCCCGTCAGCGTGACGACCGCACCCTTCGCATCGACCGTCTTCACGACGCCGTCGACGATCGAGCCCTTGTCGTTCATTGCAACGTAGTTGCTGAACGGGTCGCCTTCGAGCTGCTTGATGCCGAGCGAAATGCGCTCCTTCTCGACGTCGATACCGAGCACGATTGCTTCGACTTCGTCGCCCTTCTTGTACTTGCGAACGGCTTCTTCGCCGGCTTCGCTCCACGACAGGTCCGACAGGTGGACCAGGCCGTCGATGCCGCCCGGCAGACCGATGAACACGCCGAAGTCGGTGATCGACTTGATTGCGCCCGTGATCTTGTCGCCCTTCTTGAAGTTGCGGCTGAAGTCATCCCACGGATTCGGCTTGCACTGCTTCATGCCGAGGCTGATACGACGACGGTCTTCGTCGATCTCGAGGACCATGACTTCGACTTCGTCGCCCAGCTGGACAACCTTCGACGGCGCGACGTTCTTGTTGGTCCAGTCCATTTCCGACACGTGGACGAGGCCTTCGATGCCCGATTCCACTTCGACGAATGCGCCGTAGTCGGTGATGTTCGTGACCTTGCCGAACAGGCGCGTGCCCGACGGGTAACGGCGCGAGATGCCTTCCCACGGATCGTCGCCCAGTTGCTTGATGCCCAGCGAGACGCGGTTCTTCTCTTGGTCGAACTTGAGGATCTTCGCGGTGACTTCCTGGCCAACCGACAGGACTTCGCTCGGGTGACGCACGCGACGCCATGCGATGTCGGTGATGTGCAGCAGGCCGTCGATGCCGCCGAGGTCGACGAATGCGCCGTAGTCGGTGATGTTCTTGACCACGCCGTTGACGATCGCGCCTTCCTTCAGCGTCTCGAGCAGCTTCGCGCGCTCTTCGCCTTGGGTTGCTTCGATCACTGCACGACGCGACAGCACGACGTTGTTACGCTTGCGATCGAGCTTGATCACGCGGAACTCGAGCGTCTTGCCTTCGTACGGGGTCGTGTCCTTGACCGGACGCGTGTCGACCAGCGAACCCGGCAGGAACGCGCGGATGCCGTTGACCATCACGGTCATGCCGCCCTTCACCTTGCCGGTGATCGTGCCGGTGACGAGTTCGTTGTTGTCGAGGGCCTTTTCCAGCGACAGCCACGATGCAAGGCGCTTCGCCTTGTCGCGCGACAGGATCGTGTCGCCGTAGCCGTTTTCGAGTGCGTCGATCGCGACGGACACGAAATCGCCCGACTGCACCTCAACCTCGCCCTGATCGTTCAGGAATTCCTCGATCGGAATGTAAGCCTCGGACTTCAGGCCTGCATTGACGACCACGAAGTTGTGGTCGACGCGCACGACTTCGGCGGAAATCACTTCGCCGGCGCGCATGTCTTGGCGGGTCAGCGACTCTTCGAACAGAGCCGCAAAGGATTCGGTATTCGGGGTGGAGGTTTGCAGGTCGGACATAAAAATCTGATTGTGCATGGCTCGCTGTGCCACGCCGGCCGGAATGGCAGGCTGAAAGGGCCAGATCGAGGACCACACGGGGTTAAGGGTTCGAAACACGCTCCGCGCTTGCGACGCGAAGCACCTACCGCTGCCCGCCTTCTCAGGCGGGCTGGCCGAGCGCCCGGTACCACTGCAGCACCTGATCGACCGCTTCATCGACCGAAAGCGCCGACGTATCGAGCAGCTTGGCATCTGCCGCAGGCTTCAGCGGCGCGGCTGCGCGATTGCTGTCGCGCGCGTCACGTTCACGAAGATCCCGTAGCAAGTCATCTATATTAGCAGAAAAACCTTTTTGCATCAATTGCTTATGCCGTCTGGTCGCGCGCGCCTCGGCGCTGGCCGTCAGGAACACCTTCAGCACGGCGTCCGGGAAGATCACCGTGCCCATGTCGCGCCCGTCCGCGACGAGGCCGGGTGTCTTGCGGAATGCGCGCTGGCGCGCGACGAGCGCGGTGCGCACGGGGCCGTGCACGGCAATGGCCGACGCGCGGTTGCCGACCGCTTCGGCACGAATGTCGTTCGACACGTCGACGCCGTCGAGCTGCGCGCACCCTTCACGGAACGTGATGTGCAGATCGTCGATCAGCTTCACCAGCGCGTCGATGTCCTCCGCGGCGATCCCGTAGCGCACGCTCGCGAGCGCGGCGAGCCGGTACAGCGCGCCGCTGTCGAGCAGGTGGAAGCCGAGGTGCGCGGCGACGAGCGCCGCGACGGTGCCCTTGCCGGAAGCGGTCGGGCCGTCGATCGTGATGACGGGAGTCGGGTGAAAGGGTCGGGTCGATTTCATCGGAACAGTGGGTCAGGCCTTGGCGAGCGCGGCGAAGCGGTCGAAATAGTCGGGGAACGTCTTGCCGACGCACTTCGGATCGTTGATCCGCACGGGCACGCCGCCGAGGCTGACGAGCGAGAAGCACATCGCCATCCGGTGATCGTCGTACGTATCGATCGCCGCGTTCGGCGTGAGCTTTTCCGGCGGCGTGACGACGAGATAGTCGGGGCCTTCCTCGACGATCGCGCCGACCTTGCGCAGCTCGGTCGCCATCGCGGCGATGCGGTCCGTCTCCTTCACGCGCCAGCTCGCGATGTTGCGCAGCGTGCTCGCGCCGCTCGCGAACAACGCCGCAACCGCGATGGTCATCGCCGCGTCGGGAATCAGGTTGAAGTCCATGTCGATCGGCTCGAGCTTGCCGTGATCGTGGCCGATGCCGCGCACGTCGATCCAGTCGTCGCCCATCGTCACGTTCGCGCCCATCTGCATCAGCGCGTTCGCGAAACCGACGTCGCCCTGGATGCTCGCGCGCCCCACGCCCTCGACCCGCAGCGGGCCGCCGCCCAGTGCACCGGCCGCGAGGAAGTACGACGCGGACGACGCATCGCCCTCGACCATGATCCGTCCCGGCGACTTGTAGCGAACGCCGGCCGGCACGACGAAGCGCTGCCAGCCGTCGCGCTCGACGGTCACGCCGAAGCGCGCCATCAGCCGGATCGTGATGTCGATGTACGGCTTCGAGATCAGTTCGCCGTCGACTTCGACGACGGTCGTGCCGTCCTTCGTCTTCACGAGCGGCAGCGTCATCAGCAGCGCGGTGAGGAACTGGCTCGACACGTCGCCGCGCACGCGAATCGGCGCATCGACCGCAATCGTCGCGGGCTTGATCCGCAGCGGCGGGTAGCCTTCGTTCAGCTCGTAGTCGATCTGCGCGCCGATCTGGCGCAAGCCGTCGACGAGATCGCCGATCGGCCGTTCGTGCATGCGCGGCACGCCGTGCACGCGATAGTCGCCGCCGTTTACCGCGAGCGCGGCGGTCAGCGGCCGGACGGCCGTGCCCGCGTTGCCGAGGAACAGGTCGGCCGTCTTCGCGGTGAACGCGCCGCGCGTGCCGGTGACCACGCAGGTGTCGCCGTCGCGCGCGAGCTTCACGCCGAGCTTGCCGAGTGCGTCGAGCATCACGCGCGTGTCGTCGGAGTCGAGCAGGTTGGTGATCGTCGTTTCGCCTTCGGCGAGCGCCGCGAGCAGCAGCACGCGGTTCGAAATGCTCTTCGAGCCGGGCAGGCGCACGGTACCCGAAGCGCTGGAGTACGGGCCGAGATCGAGGTAGTCCATGGGAATCGTCCTGTTATTTCTTGACCGGTTCGGCAGCGGGCGCGCCGCCGCGCTCCTGCCATGCCTTGCGTGCGGCGCGCGAGCGCGTGAATACGGCTTCGAGCGCCGCGCCGTCGCCGGCGTCGATCGCCGCACGCAACCGCGTGAGCACGCGCGTGTAGCCGTCGAGTTCGTCGAGCAGCGCCGCGCGGTTCGCGACGCACACGTCGCGCCACATTTCCGGGTTCGACGCCGCGATACGCGTGAAATCGCGGAAACCACCGGCCGCGTACGAGAATTTCAGTTCCGCGTCGGCCTCGCCGAGAATCTGCTCGACGAGCGCGAACGACAGCACGTGCGGCAGATGGCTGATCGACGCGAATACGCGATCGTGCTGCTCGGTGCTCATCATGCGCACGTCGGCGCCGGTCGCCCGCCACATCGCGTCGATCCGGGCCACCACGTCGGGCGCGTTCTCCGGCAGCGGGCACAGCACGACGTTGCGGCCGACGTAGAGGTCCGGCAACGCCGCCTCGACGCCGCTCGATTCGCGCCCCGCGATCGGATGACCGGGCACGAACTGCGCGATCCGCGCGCCGAGTACGTCGCGCGCAGCCGCGACGACGTCGGACTTGGTGCTGCCGGCATCGGTGACGATCGTCGCGCCGTCGAGCCACGGCGCGATGCGCGCGAGCAACGGGCCCGTCTGCGCGACGGGCGCGGCCAGCAGGACGAGATCGGCGCCGGCAAGCGCGTCGCGCAATTGCGCGTCGTCGTCGAGCGCCGCCGCGCGGTCGATCACGCCGAGCGAGCACGCACGTTCGACCGACGCGCGCGAACGGCCGACGCCGACGATCTCGCCCGCGCCGCCCGGCGCGCGCTCGCGCAGCGCGCGGGCCAGCGATCCGCCGATCAGGCCGACGCCGAAGATGACCAGTTTGTTGAATGCAAAGCCTGACACGACAAGAGCCAAGTTACGCGCGCGAAACGACGCCCCGCACGCGGAATTCCAGATTCCGGGCAACGGGCCCGCACCCGGCGCCACCTGCGCCGGATACCGCCCGAACCCGCCTTCGGCAGCGGACCGGCCTGCCCTGCCCGCCCCGCCTGCGCCAAGCACGCGACGGCCGCCGCGCGTCAGCGTGCGCGCGGATACGAACCGAGTATCTTCAGGAACGCGGCCTTCTGGCCGAGTTCCGCGAGCGCGGCCGCCACCGCCGCATCGTCACGGTGCCCTTCGATGTCGATATAGAAGTAGTACTCCCACGTGCCGACGCGCGCCGGACGCGACTCGAAGCGCGTCATCGACACGCCGTGCCGTGCGAGCGGCTCGAGCAACTTGAACACGGCGCCCGGCTCGTTCTTCACGGACACGATCAGCGACGTCTGGTCGTGACCGCTCTGCCCGGCCGGCTGCTTGCCGACGATCACGAAGCGCGTGCGGTTGTGCGGATCGTCCTGGATCAGCGAGAACGCGATCTGCAATCCATAGTGTGCGGCCGCGCGGTCGCCGGCAATCGCCGCGACGGTCGGATCGGCCGCCGCGAGGCGCGCGGCCTCCGCGTTGCTCGCCACGGCCTGCCGCTCGAGCTGCGGCGCATTCGCCGCGAGCCACTGCTGGCATTGCGCGAGCGCCTGCGCATGCGCGCAGACGCGCGTCACGCCGTCGAGCGTGCCGCTCTGCGTGAGCAGGTTGTGATGGATCGGCAGCGCGAGTTCGCCGCTGATCACGAGCTGGGTCTGCAGCAGCAGGTCGAGCGTGCGCGATACCGCGCCTTCGGTCGAATTCTCGACCGGCGCGATGCCGAACGCGGACGCACCGGCCTCGACCGAGCGGAACACCTCGTCGATCGACGGGCACGGCAGCCCTTCGATCGACTGGCCGAAATACTCGAGCATCGCCTGCTCGCTATACGTGCCGACCGGCCCGAGGAACGCGACGTGGATCGTCTGCTCGAGCGCACGACTCGCCGCCATGATCTCGCGCCAGATCGCGCTGATGTGCTCGCTCGCGAGCGGCCCGGCGCTCATGTCCTGCAGCCGCGCGATCACCTGCAGCTCGCGCTCGGGCCGGAACACCGGCGCGTTGAAATGCTTCTTGACCTCGCCCACCTCGAGCGCCACCGCGGCGCGCTGGTTCAGGAGCGCGATCAGCTGCGCGTCGATCGCGTCGATGCGGTCGCGCAGCGGTTTCAGGCGGGAATTCAGTTCGTCGTCCATGCGTTTTGCCGTGCTGTTTGAGCAGCGCCGCCGTCAGGCGCCGCGCTGCTCGAAGTCCTTCATGTACTCGACGAGCGCCTTCACGCCCTCGAGCGGCACCGCGTTGTAGATCGACGCCCGCATGCCGCCGACGGACTTGTGGCCCTTCAGCTGCAGCAGCCCGCGCGCCTTTGCGCCGGCAAGGAAGTCTTCGTTGCGCGTTTCGTCGGCCAGGAAAAACGGCACGTTCATCCGCGAACGTGCTGCCGGCTCGACCTTGTTCAGATAGAAGCTGCTCGCGTCGATCGTGTCGTAGAGCAGCTTCGATTTTTCGATATTGCGGGCCTCGATCGCTTCGAGGCCGCCCTGCCGCTTCAGCCACTGGAACACGAGGCCCGCGATGTAGATCGCGTAGGTGGGCGGCGTGTTGTACAGCGAGTTGTTCGCGGCGATGGTCTTCCATTCGAACGCGGACGGGCAGATCGACAGCGCGCGATCGAGCAGATCCTCGCGCACGATCACGACCGTCACGCCGGCCATCCCGATGTTCTTCTGCGCGCCGCCAAACAGCACGCCGTACTTCGCGACGTCCATCGGACGCGACAGGATGTGCGACGAGACATCCGCGACCAGCGGCACGTCGCCGAGATCGGGGATCTCGAACGTCTCGACGCCGTCGATCGTCTCGTTGGTGCACAGATGCACGTAGGCGGGATCGTCCGACAACTGCCATTCCGCGCGCACGGGCGCACGCGTGAAGCCGTCTTCCGTCTTGCCGCTCGCGGCCAGATGCGGCGTGCAGAACTTGTTCGCCTCGCCGAACGATTTCTGCGACCACGAACCCGTCACGACGAAGTCGGCCGTCTTGCGCGCGCCCAGCAGGTTCATCGGCACGATCGCGTTTTCCGCGATGCCGCCGCCCTGCAGAAACAGGATCCGGTGGCTCGCCGGCACGCCTAGCAGGTCGCGCAGGTCGGTCAGCGCGGCCTCGTGGATCGACATGAATTCCTTGCCGCGATGGCTCATCTCCATCACGCTCATGCCGCTGCCGTGCCAGTCGAGCATTTCGTCGGCGGCCTGCCGCAGCACTTCCTCGGGCATCGCCGCAGGGCCGGCGGAGAAATTAAAGACGCGCATCGTGAAAACCTCGGGAGGGACGCGACCGGCTTGTCGCCGGCAAAACGCGCCAGAAAAGAAATGGCCGCTTGCGCTCGCGCGCAAACGGCCATTATCGCACTGTCGTCAGGCTCCCGCCAAACCCGGCCGAACGGCCGGGGGCGCGCGCCCGGACAGCTTACTTGCCCGGCTTGACTGCTGCGACTTCCTTGTCAGCCTGCGTACGCGTTGCCTGGATCGCTTGCGGCATGTACTTCTGCATCAGGCCGTTGACCACGTCGCGACCGACCTGATCCTGAACCTGGATGAACTTGCGGCCCGTCGGGCTCTTGTAGAACGTCGTCAGATCCTTGATCTCCGACGTGCTGTAGTACTTCGCGTACGCGTCGTACTGAGCCGACATCGCGTCGCTCTGGAACTGTTGCGTGCCGAACACCTTGCCCGCGCCGTCGACCAGCTTCGGCACCGCGTTCTTCTGCAGCGTCGGAACGGCAGCCTGCTTCTGCTTGTCGTTCAGCGTCTTGTTTTCCGACAGCGCGTCCGACAGGATGGCCGGCACGAGCTGCTTGGCCTGCATTTCGGCGCTGTTGCCGATTGCCGACACGAGCTTCGGCGCGTCGATCGCGTCGAGCAGATCCTTGATCGCTGCCTTCTTGTCGGCGTCGATCGGCGCAGCTGCCGCCGGAGCAGCCGGTGCGGAATTCGACAGCGCCTGCGCCATCGCGAAAGTCGGCACCAGTGCAGCCAGCAGAACCAGTTGCTTGAATTGCTTTTGCATCATCACTCCCTTTTGGAAATATGAATGGTTGCTCGCCGGCCGCGGCGCTTTTCGCCCGCGGCGGCCAGAGTCTCATCCGTTCTTCAGGCTTCGCCGTCCGACGCCTCGTCGGCTTCGCCCTCTCCCTCTTCGGCCTCGGCGATCTGCTGGAGGCCAGAGAGCTTCGTACCCTCATCGAGACTGATGAGTGTAACACCTTGCGTGGCGCGCCCCATCTCGCGAATCTCGGACACGCGGGTGCGAATCAACACGCCGGCCGTCGTGATCAGCATGATCTGATCCTCGGCGTCGACGAGCGTGGCAGCCACGACCTTGCCGTTGCGCTCGGACGTCTGGATCGCGATCATACCCTTCGTGCCGCGGCCATGGCGCGTGTACTCGGTGATCGGCGTGCGCTTGCCGTAGCCGTTTTCGGTCGCGGTGAGCACGGTCTGCTCCTCGCTGCCCGCGACGAGCATCGCGATGACCTGCTGCCCGTCCTCGAGCTGCATGCCGCGCACGCCGCGCGCCTCGCGCCCCATTGGACGCACGTCGTTCTCGTCGAAACGCACGGCCTTGCCGGAGTCCGAGAACAGCATCACGTCGTGCGCGCCGTCGGTGATCGACGCACCGATCAGGTAGTCGCCGTCGTCGAGGCCGACTGCGATGATGCCCTTCTTCATCGGGCGGCTGAACGCTTCGAGCGGCGTCTTCTTCACGGTGCCGAGCGACGTCGCCATGAAGATGAACTTGTCGGCCGAGAATTCCTTGACCGGCAGCACGACGTTGATCTTCTCGCCTTCCTGCAGCGGGAACATGTTGACGATCGGACGGCCGCGCGAATTGCGCGAGCCCTGCGGCACTTCATAGACCTTGACCCAGTACACGCGGCCGCGGTTCGAGAAGCACAGGATGTAGTCGTGCGTGTTCGCGATGAAAAGCGTCTCGATCCAGTCGTCTTCCTTCATCTGCGTCGCCTGCTTGCCGCGACCGCCGCGCTTCTGCGCGCGGTACTCGGACAACGGCTGCGACTTCACGTAGCCCGCGTGCGACATCGTGACGACCATGTCCTGCGGCGTGATCAGATCCTCGGTGTTCAGCTCGGTCGCGTTCAGCTCGATCTTCGAGCGGCGCGCGTCGCCGAATTCGGCCTTCACCGAGGTCAGTTCCTCGCCGATCATCGTCGTGATCCGCTCGGGGCGCGCGAGGATGTCCAGCAGGTCTGCGATCTGCGCCATCACGTCGCGGTACTCGCCGATGATCTTGTCCTGCTCGAGGCCGGTCAGGCGCTGCAGACGCATCTGCAGGATTTCCTGCGCCTGCGTGTCGGACAGGCGGTACAGCCCGTCGGTCTGCATCCCGAACGCCGGGTTCAGGCCTTCCGGACGGTACGCGGAACGGCCGCCGGCCGCCGCGTTCTCGCTCTCGGCGCGCGTCAGCATCTCGCGCACGAGCGACGAATCCCACGGCTTCGCCATCAGTTCCTGCTTCGCGATCGGCGGCGTCGGCGCGGCCTTGATGATCGCGATGAACTCGTCGATGTTCGCGAGCGCGACCGCGAGACCTTCGAGCACGTGGCCGCGTTCGCGAGCCTTGCGCAGTTCGTAGATCGTGCGGCGCGTCAGCACTTCGCGTCGGTGCGACAGGAAGCACTGCAGGATTTCCTTCAGGTTCAGCAGCTTCGGCTGGCCATCGACGAGCGCGACCATGTTCATGCCGAACGTGTCCTGCAGCTGCGTCGCCTTGTACAGGTTGTTCAGCACCACTTCCGGCACTTCGCCGCGCTTGAGCTCGATCACGACGCGCATGCCGCTCTTGTCGGACTCGTCGCGGATGTCGGAAATGCCTTCGAGCTTCTTCTCGTTGACGAGCTCGGCGATCCGCTCGAGCAGCGAGCGCTTGTTCACCTGATACGGCAGCTCGTCGACGATGATCGCCATCCGCTGGCCGCGGTCGATCTCCTCGAAGTGCGTGGCCGCACGCATCACGACGCGCCCGCGCCCGGTGCGGTAGCCGTCGCGCACGCCGGCGACGCCGTAGATGATGCCGGCCGTCGGGAAGTCCGGCGCCGGGATGATCTCGATCAGCTCGTCGATCGTCGCTTCCGGGTTGCCGAGCAGGTGCTGGCACGCGTCGACGACTTCGTTCAGGTTGTGCGGCGGGATGTTGGTCGCCATGCCGACCGCGATGCCCGACGAGCCGTTGATCAGCAGGTTCGGAATGCGCGACGGCAGGACCGACGGCTGCATTTCGTTGCCGTCGTAGTTCGGCTCGAAATCGACGGTTTCCTTGTCGATGTCGGCGAGCAGCTCGTGGCCGATCTTCGCCATGCGAATTTCGGTGTAACGCATCGCCGCGGCATTGTCGCCGTCGATCGAGCCGAAGTTGCCCTGCCCGTCGATCAGCATGTAGCGCAGCGAGAAATCCTGCGCCATCCGCACGATCGTGTCGTAGACCGCGGTATCGCCGTGAGGGTGGTATTTACCGATCACGTCACCGACGATACGCGCCGACTTCTTGTACGCGCGGTTCCAGTCGTTGTTCAGTTCGTGCATCGCGAACAACACGCGCCGGTGCACGGGCTTGAGGCCATCGCGGACATCCGGGAGGGCACGTCCGACGATCACGCTCATCGCGTAATCGAGATACGAACGGCGCATTTCCTCCTCTAGGGAGGTGGGCAGGGTCTCTTTGGCGAATTGATCCATGTATCCGTATCGTTTCGGAGCGAAGACGGCGAACGCCTTTCGCGTGGGCGCTGCATGCGCAACGCAACGCGAGATTCTAACATGCGCCCATCGGCCGCCAATCCGCCTCCCCCACTATATGTAAACAGCAAAAATCGCGGCCGCGGCGAATCGGCCGAAATCCTCGGTCGAAATCGGGCCGACGAAAGGGTACGCGGGTACGCGACGCGACGCGACGTCGCAGGCGATCGCATCCGCCGCGTTTCCTGCGCGCGAGTAAACAACCGCATGCAATCGCGCAATTTCGCCGCCCCGCTCTTGACAATCTCTAAAAGTTACGGCAGGCGGGTGTTGCGCATGCACCACAAAGTTGAAGCGATCTTGGGGTGGGGAGGATTTTTTTTCGTAGGAAGGGAACGATATGGCAAAATGCCAACGCACTGAAAGTTAGACGCTGCTCGAAGTCTACACAGAGCGGTGCCGCGTTTTTTGTGCCGCACCAATGTTATACTTCGAGCAATGTATGACTTGTCACCGTCAACAGGCTCGCAGTAAACCTGCGGTAATCTCAATTTCGAGAGGAGAAATATGAATAAACTTTCAAAGCTCGCGTTCATTGCAGCTACCGCAGTTATGGCTGCATCCGCTTCGGCACAGTCGGTGCCGGCGTCGCGTCAAGCCGTCAATGACAACTGGGTGAACGGCACGGGCGAATGGGTGTGGATGAACGGCACGAACGAGCTCTGCTGGCGCGATGCGTTCTGGACGCCGGCCACCGCCAACGCGAAGTGCGATGGCGCACTGGTCGCCCAGGCACCGCAGCCGCCGGTCGCTCCGGTCGCTCCGGCCATCACGAGCCAGAAGATCACGTATCAAGCTGACGCACTGTTCGACTTCGACAAGGCAACGCTCAAGCCGCTGGGCAAGCAAAAGCTGGACGAACTGTCGTCGAAGATCCAGGGCATGAACACGGAAGTGGTCGTCGCAACGGGCTACACGGACCGCATCGGTTCGGACAAGTACAACGACCGTCTGTCGCTGCGCCGCGCGCAAGCCGTGAAGTCGTACCTGGTCAGCAAGGGTGTGCCGGCCAACAAGATCTACACGGAAGGCAAGGGCAAGCGCAACCCGGTTACGACCGGCTGCAACCAGAAGAACCGCAAGCAACTCATCGCCTGCCTCGCACCGGACCGCCGCGTGGAAGTCGAAGTGGTCGGTACGCAAGAAGTCCAGAAGACGACCGTTCCGGCAAACTAAGCCGCGGTTTTCGACTGCTTCAAAGCCCCGCTCCGGCGGGGCTTTTTCATTGACGCCCGTCCAGGCGCTCGCTGGCCTCGCCGTCCGCCCGCTTATATACTCGGGGCTGACGCACCGACGCACCGCCCTCCTCTCGTAGCCCGTTTGCCGACATGACCAACGCCGATCCGCACGAACTCCAGAAATTCAGCGACCTCGCCCATCGGTGGTGGGACCCGAATGCCGAATTCAAACCGCTGCACGACCTGAACCCGGTACGGCTCGGCTGGATCGACGCGCATGCGCACCTGGCCGGCAAGCGCGTGCTCGACATCGGCTGCGGCGGCGGCATCCTGTCCGAATCGATGGCCGGACTCGGCGCACAGGTGAAAGGCATCGACCTGTCGACCGAAGCGCTTGGCGTGGCCGATCTGCACAGTCTCGAAAGCGGCATTTCGGTCGATTACGAGGCGATCGCCGCCGAAGCGATCGCCGCGCGCGAACCGAGCAGCTACGACGTCGTCACGTGCATGGAGATGCTCGAGCACGTGCCGTCGCCCGCCGATATCGTGGCCGCGTGCGCGACGCTCGTGAAGCCGGGCGGCTGGGTATTCTTCTCGACGCTGAACCGCAACCTGAAGTCCTACCTGTTCGCGGTGATCGGCGCGGAATACATCGCACAAATGCTGCCGAAGGGCACGCACGATTACGCGCGCTTCATCCGCCCGTCGGAACTGGCCGGCTTCGTGCGCGCGACGGATCTGCACATCGCCGAGATCAAGGGCATCACGTATCACCCGATCGGCAAGCGCTTCGCGCTGTCGAACGACACCGACATCAACTACCTCGTCGCATGCCGACGCGGCGCATGACCTTTTGACCGGCATGACGACTCCCCTTTCGACCGCGCGGATCGCAGACGAACCGCGCCTGCTGCACTGCGATGCGGTCCTGTTCGATCTGGACGGCACGCTCGCCGACACGGCGCCCGATCTCGCGGCAGCCGTCAACAAGATGCAGCGCGCGCGCGGCCTGCCCGAAACGTCGCTCGACGTGTTGCGGCCGCTGGCCTCGGCCGGCGCACGCGGCCTGCTCGGCGGCGCGTTCGGCATCGATCCGCACACGGCCGGCTACGAAGCGATGCGCGACGAGTTCCTGGCCAACTACGCAGCCGACCTCTGCGTGCATACGACGCTGTTCCCCGGCATCGGCGACGTGCTCGACGAACTCGATGCGCGCGGCGTACGCTGGGGCATCGTCACGAACAAGGCGATGCGGCTCACCGCGCCGCTCGTCGAGCTGCTCGGCCTCGCGCCGCGCGCCGCCTGCATCGTCGGGGGCGACACTACGCCGCACCCGAAACCGCATCCGGCCCCGCTGCTGCATGCGGCCGACCAGTTGACGCTCGCGCCCGAGCGTATCGTCTACGTCGGCGACGACCTGCGCGACATTCAGGCCGGCAGCGCCGCCGGCATGGCCACCGTCGCAGCCGCATACGGCTATTGCGGCGACGGCGTCGCGCCGACCGACTGGCAGGCCCAGCACCTCGTCGATACGACGCAGGAACTGCGGGACCTGCTGCGCGATGTTGGGCTATAATGATCGATCTTATCCGCGGGGGCGACCTGGTTTCGACAGGGGTTGTGAAGCGGCTAGGGCATGTCGAGGACCCGTCACCTCGTTAATCAATGGGAAAATCGTAACTGCAAACGACGATACGTTCGCACTGGCAGCCTAAGGGCCGCCGTCCTCTGCCTAGTTCACTGACGGGCTAGTGTCGCAAGACCGGTAGCAATACCGCCAGAGGTCATTTACGTCAGTTAAGCCCTGTCGGCGTCGCGACGCCAGGGTCGAAAATCTAGCGAATCGCCGTAGTGCAGCGTGTTCGTCCGCGTCGCTGCGGTTAAATCAAAAGACTGGACTAAACATGTAGAACTAGTCGTGGAGCGCTTCTGGACGCGGGTTCGATTCCCGCCGCCTCCACCAAATTCCGCGCTCGTCGCACGAACCCCGCATGACGCCAGTCTGCGGGGTTTTTTGTTGCCGGCGTAACGCGCACGCCCCACGCCTTCCCTTCCCTTCCGAAAAAGCGCCCAGCCACGGACGGGCCGGGCGGAATGCCGCCGGTGTTCGGCGGCCGGAGGTGACGGATGTTTCTCCCGCGCCCGCGCCATCGTCGATTGCGCCGGGTGGCGGCCGGCCCGGTGGTCAGGCTTCGGGCAGCGCGCGACGCATCGCCGCGCCGGGGCCCGCGCCGCCCATACCGGGCGAGGTGCCGCTTAGCTGCCGCGATACAGCGACTTCATTTCCTCCGCGCTGGCCGGGCGCACACCCATTGCGCGCGAACCCGACGCCGATGCGCCCTGCGCCTGCGCACCGTAGCCGCCGGCGTCGGCGCCTCGAGCCTGTGCGAGCGCACTGCGCTGCTGCTCCGCGACACGCGCCGTTGCGGCCTGGATCGCTTCCGGATAATGCGGGTCCTCGCCGCGGGCGGTGTTGTAACCGGCCTGCTGGAGTTGAACCAGTTCGGCACGGACCTGCGCACGGGTGATCGTCGAACCCGACTGGGCGAACGACACGACCGGAGCAACGAGAGCAGCGGCAACGACAACGGCTTGAACGAGCGACTTCATGATGACCTACCTCCAGATTTGTCTGATTCGGCGGTGAACACCTTGATCAGCGCCGACAAACCGAAGTTTATGTAGGTGGATGCTTAAGAATAAGGCAGGTTTGAGGAAGACATCCTTCCTGATTTACGGGTTAACCCTTAATCACTGTCGGCGCGGCCCATGCGGGCGAACGGCCGCTTCGTCCATCCCGCATTACATGAACGCTCGCCAGAAAGCACGAGCCCCGCGAAGCGACGGGCTTCGCGGGGCTCGAATAAAGCGAGATCGGGGTGGAACGTACGCAGCTCCGTCAGTGGATCACGCTGCGGCGCAGAAGAGGCGCCCCGCTCGGGCGCCGACACGCTGCCTGCCCGTTACCGGGTATCCATCGGGCACTTCAGGTTGCAGCCGTTCGGGTCGCCCAGGTCACCCTTGCGGCGCAATGCCGACTTCTTGCCGCTCTGATATTTCTCCGACGGCGCCGACGCCGCGAACGGCATCTGCGGGTGTTCGTTCAGGCGGAACTGTTCGCTCAGGATGCCGCCGGGCACACCCGGGGAATTCTGCGCGAACGCAAACGGCGAAGCGACGACCAGCAGCCCCGCGGTCAACGCTGCCGCGGCAAGGGGAACGGAAAATTTCATGTCGGGATGACGCCTGAACGGCGTGCTTGTTGGAACGTTGATCGAGCGGCAAGCGTAGCGCAAATCCCCCGCTGCTGCAGCGCGATTCGATCGCCGCCGCGTTACCGGGAATTGCCGTCCGGCGCGGGCGCGCCGTCGCCGCCGGCCAGCCCGGTCGCGATGTGTTCCAGCGCGCCGCACGCGGCCGGATCGTAGCCGTCGAGATGCGCGACGCGCTCGACGAAGCGTGCGTCGCGCAGCAGCGCCAGCACATCGGCCAGCGGCCGCACATCGAGCCGCGCGCGTTCGCAGGCGAAGTAATAGTCCTCGTCGACGACCGGGATGAAGTCGAGCCCGAAATGACGGGCGGCCGGCTCGACGCCGAAACCGAGATCGGCCATGCCGCTCGCGACGAACGCCGCGATCGCCGAATGCGTGAGTTCGGCCGACGCATAGCCGTCGATGCGCTCCGGATCGATGCCGATCGCGCGCAACGCGAGATCGAGCAGCATGCGCGTGCCAGATCCCGGCTGCCGATTGACGAAGCGGATGTCGTTGCGTGCCAGATCCGCGAGCCCACGGACCTGCTTCGGGTTGCCGCGGGGAACGAACAATCCCTGCTGGCGGCGCGTCAGGTGAATCAGCACGTGGCGCGTGTCGTCGAGCCACGGCCGGTAGATTTGCGCGCACTGCGCGCGAAACGCGCCGCGCGGCAAATGGAAGCCGGCGAGGTCGCATTCGCCGCGCGCGAGCGCCTGCACGGCCTCGACGCTCTCGCGGTATTTGATGTCGACGGCCGCCTGCGCATCGACGAGCGCGGAGACGAGCGTCGCCACCGCGTACCCGTGCGACGCATGAATGCGCACGGCCCCGTCGCGCTGCGCGAGCCGGCGGTTCAGTTCGCTGGCCACCTCGGCCGCCAGCGTGCGCAGGTTCCCGTCGAGGCGGCTGCGCGCGAGGCGCTGCGCATCGACGACCGCCTGCCCGAGCGCCGACAGCGTCGACCCCTTGCCGCGCGCGGTCTCGATCAGCGCGCCGCCGACGCACAACTCCAGCGCGCGCAGCATGCCCCACGCGTGCCGGTACGACAGCCCCTTGGCTTGCGCAGCCTGAGCGATGCTGCCCGTCTCGGCCACGAGTTCCAGCAGCGGCGCGACGTCGGACAGGCTGGCCGACCGGCCTTCGGTGTCGCGCACGGTCAGATACGCGTCGCATTCGATCCGAATCAATTATGTACTCCGATTTCCTATTGCGACCGCGAAATCTTCCGCTTATCGTTGGTGAAAATCAATCAGAACGAAGTCACGCTGCGCACTATATGAATTCCGAGCGCATATGAGACTTTGGAGGAGCATAACCGATGTCCCCGAATTCCCCTGCGCCCGACGCGCTCGTCGAGCGCCATGCGCGCGCCGGCCGGTCGCTCGTCGCGATCCTGCACGCGATCCAGGACGACGCGGGCTACGTGCCTTCGGGCTGCGTCGCACCGCTCGCCAAAGCGCTGAACCTGTCGCGCGCGGAAGTGCACGGCGTCCTGACCTACTACCACCATTTCCGCACCGCGCCGCCCGCGCGCGTGACGATCCAGATGTGCCGCGCCGAAGCGTGCCGCAGCATGGGCTGCGAAACGCTCGCTGCCCACGCGGAAGCCCGCACGGGCTGCCGGTTCGACGCCCCGCACGGCGACGGGGCCGCGGGCCACACGCCGGACGACGTCGCGCTCGAATCGGTCTACTGCCTCGGACTGTGCGCGCAATCGCCGTCGATGACGGTCAACGGCGTGCTCCACGCCAAGGTCACGCCGGAGAAGTTCGACGCGCTGCTGGCCGACGCGGTCGCCCACACGCCGGAGGCCGCATGACGACCCGCATCTATGTTCCGCGCGATTCGTCCGCGCTCGCGCTCGGTGCCGACGCACTGGCCGCCGCGATCGCGGCCGAAGCCGAACGGCGCGGCGTCGCGATCGAACTGGTCCGCAACGGCTCGCGCGGGCTGCTGTGGCTCGAGCCGCTCGTCGAGGTCGGGACGGCCGCGGGCCGCGTCGGCTATGCGAACCTGTCGGCCGCCGACGTGCCGACCCTGTTCGACGCCGACTGGCTCGATGGCGGCGCGCATCCGAGCGGTGTCGGCCTCGTCGACGCGCTGCCGTATCTCGCCCGCCAGCAACGACTCACGTTTGCGCGGATCGGCCTGACCGATCCGCTGTCGATCGACGACTACCTGAAACACGAAGGCCTCGCCGGCCTGAAGAACGCACTGGCGCTCGACGGCGACGCCGCATGCGAAACGCTGATCGAGTCGGGGCTGCGCGGCCGCGGCGGCGCGGCGTTCCCGGCCGGCATCAAGTGGCGTACCGTGCGGCAAGCCCGCGCCGCGCAAAAATACATCGTCTGCAACGCGGACGAAGGCGACTCGGGCACGTTCTCCGACCGCCTGCTGATGGAATGCGATCCGTACTGCCTGATCGAAGGGATGATCATCGCGGGCGTCGCCACCGGCGCGACGGTCGGCTACATCTACGTGCGCAGCGAATACCCGCACGCGATCGCCACGCTCGAAGCCGCGATCGTTCGCGCGCGTGAAGCCGGCTGGCTCGGCGAGCATGTGCTCGGCTCCGCGCATGCGTTCGAGCTGCACGTCGCGAAAGGCGCGGGCTCGTACGTGTGCGGCGAGGAAACGGCGCTGCTCGAATCGCTCGAGGGCAAGCGCGGCGTCGTGCGCGCGAAGCCGCCGCTGCCCGCGCTCGCGGGCCTGTTCGGCCAGCCGACCGTGATCAACAACGTGATCACGCTCGCGACGGCGCCCGTGATCTTCGCGCGCGGCGCCGCGTTCTATCGCGACTACGGGATGGGCCGCTCGCGCGGCACGCTGCCGTTCCAGCTGGCGGGCAACATCCGTCACGGCGGCCTCGTCGAGCTCGCGTTCGGCGTCACGCTGCGCGAGCTGCTGTTCGACTTCGGCGGCGGCACGGCCAGCGGCCGGCCGGCCCGCGCCGCGCAGGTCGGCGGCCCGCTCGGCACCTACCTGCCCGATCACCAGTGGGACGTGCCGCTCGACTACGAGGCGTACACGGCGATCGGCGCGGTGGTCGGCCACGGCGGCATCGTGCTGCACGACGACACGTCGAATCTCGCCGAGCTGGCCGAATACGCGATGAAGTTCTGCGCGATCGAATCGTGCGGCAAGTGCACGCCGTGCCGGATCGGTTCGACGCGCGGCGTCGAGACGATCGCGCGGATCCGCGACGGCGACACGTCGGAGCGGCAAATCACGCTGTTGCGCGACCTGTGCGACACGATGCTCGCCGGTTCGCTGTGCGCGATGGGCGGCATGACGCCGTACCCGGTGCTGTCCGCGCTCGACCATTTCCCCGAAGATTTCGGGCTCGCTGCCGGCAAGGATGCCGCGTCGGGCCCGGTCAAGGCTGCGGCCTGACCCAGAAGGAGCCCTGCATGTCCCTCGACACGAACAACGTCCGCCAAGGCGGCTGCGGCTCGGGCCAATGCGCGTGCAAGAGCGCCGCCCAGGCGCACGCACGCGATCCGCACGACGAGACCGACTACGGCACGCCGCAACGGTACGCCGATACCGACGTCACGCTCGAAATCGACGGCCAGCCGGTCACGGTGCCGGCCGGCACATCGGTGATGCGCGCGGCGATCGAAGCCGGCGTCAACGTCCCGAAGCTGTGCGCGACCGATTCGCTCGAGCCGTTCGGCTCGTGCCGGCTGTGCCTCGTCGAGATCGAAGGCCGGCGCGGCTATCCGGCGTCGTGCACGACGCCGGCCGAAGCCGGCATGAAGGTGCGCACGCAGTCGGACCGGCTGCAGTCCCTGCGCCGCAACGTGATGGAGCTGTACATCTCCGATCACCCGCTCGACTGCCTCACCTGCCCGGCCAACGGCGACTGCGAGCTGCAGGACATGGCCGGCGTGGTCGGGCTGCGCGAAGTGCGCTACGGCTTCGATGGCGCCAATCACCTGAAGGACACGAAGGACGAATCGAATCCGTACTTCACGTACGATCCGTCGAAGTGCATCGTCTGCAACCGCTGCGTACGCGCGTGCGAGGAAACGCAGGGCACGTTCGCGCTGACGATCGCCGCGCGCGGCTTCGAATCGCGCGTCGCCGCCGGCGAAAGCGAATCGTTCATGGCGTCGGAATGCGTGTCGTGCGGCGCGTGCGTCGCCGCCTGCCCGACGGCCACGCTGCAGGAAAAATCCGTCGTGCAGCTCGGGCAGGCCGAGCACTCGGTCGTCACGACCTGCGCGTATTGCGGCGTCGGCTGCTCGTTCAAGGCCGAGATGAAGGGCACGCAGGTCGTGCGCATGACGCCGCACAAGAACGGTCTCGCGAACGAAGGCCACGCGTGCGTGAAGGGACGCTTCGCGTGGGGCTATGCGACGCACAAGGACCGCATCACGAAGCCGATGATCCGCGAGAAGATCACCGACCCGTGGCGCGAAGTGAGCTGGGACGAAGCCCTCACCTACGCGGCGACGCAATTCCGCAAGCTGCAGCAGAAGTACGGCCGCGATTCGATCGGCGGGATCACGTCGTCGCGCTGCACGAACGAGGAAACCTATCTCGTGCAGAAGCTCGTGCGTGCGGCGTTCGGCAACAACAACGTCGATACCTGCGCCCGCGTGTGCCACTCGCCGACCGGCTATGGCCTCAAGACGACGCTCGGAGAATCGGCCGGCACGCAGACGTTCGCATCGGTCGGCCAGGCCGACGTGATCGTCGTGATGGGCGCGAACCCGACCGACGGCCATCCGGTGTTCGGCTCGCGGCTGAAGCGGCGCGTGCGCGAAGGCGCGAAGCTGATCGTGATCGACCCGCGCCGCATCGACGTCGTCGACGGCCCGCACGTGAAGGCCACGCATCATCTGCAGCTGCGCCCCGGCACCAACGTCGCGATCGTCAACGCACTGGCGCACGTGATCGTCACCGAAGGGCTGGTGGCCGACGCCTTCGTCGCCGAGCGCTGCGACACGCGCGCGTTCGAGCAATGGCGCGACTTCGTCGCGCAGGCGGACAATTCGCCCGAGGCGACCGCGGACGTGACGGGCGTGCCGGCCGAGCTGGTGCGCGAGGCCGCACGCCTGTACGCGACGGGCGGCAACGCCGCGATCTATTACGGCCTGGGCGTGACCGAACACGCGCAGGGATCGACGACGGTGATGGGCATCGCGAACCTCGCGATGGCGACCGGCAACGTCGGCCGCGAAGGCGTCGGCGTCAATCCGCTGCGCGGCCAGAACAACGTGCAGGGTTCGTGCGACATGGGCTCGTTCCCGCACGAACTGCCCGGCTACCGGCACATCAGCGACGAGGTCGTGCGCACGCAGTTCGAACAGGCGTGGTCGGCCACGCTGCAGCCGGAGCCGGGGCTGCGCATCCCGAACATGTTCGACGCGGCACTCGACGGCAGCTTCAAGGGGCTTTACTGCCAGGGCGAGGACATCGTCCAGTCGGACCCGAACACGCAGCACGTCGCGGCCGCGCTGTCGGCGATGGAATGCATCGTCGTGCAGGACATCTTCCTGAACGAAACCGCGAAATACGCGCACGTGCTGCTGCCGGGCTCGACGTTCCTCGAAAAGGACGGCACGTTCACGAACGCGGAGCGCCGGATCTCGCGCGTGCGCAAGGTGATGCCGCCGCTCGCGGGCTACGCGGACTGGGAAGTCACGCTGCTGCTGTCGCAGGCGCTCGGCTACGACATGCACTACACGCATCCGTCGGAAATCATGGACGAGATCGCGCGGCTCACGCCGACCTTCTCGGGCGTGTCGTACGAGAAGCTCGACGCGCTCGGCAGCATCCAGTGGCCGTGCAACGAACACGCGCCGGAAGGCACGCCGACCATGCACATCGACACGTTCGTGCGCGGCAAGGGGCGGTTCGTGATCACCAAGTTCATTCCGACGCCGGAGAAGGTCACACAGCGCTATCCGCTGATCCTGACGACGGGCCGCATCCTGTCGCAATACAACGTCGGCGCGCAGACGCGCCGGACCGAAAACGTCCGGTGGCACGAAGAGGATCGCCTCGAGATCCATCCGCACGACGCGGAGGACCGCGGGATCCGCACCGGCGACTGGGTCGGCATCGAATCGCGCGCGGGGCAGACGGTGCTGCGCGCGCTGGTGTCCGAGCGCATGCAGCCGGGCGTCGTGTACACGACGTTCCACTTCCCCGAATCGGGGGCGAACGTGATCACGACGGACAGCTCCGACTGGGCGACGAACTGCCCGGAATACAAGGTGACGGCCGTGCAGGTGCTGCCGGTGGCGCAACCGTCCGACTGGCAACAAGCGTATGCGCGCTTCAACTCGGAGCAGCTCGATTTGCTCGAGCGCCGCGCCGCCGAGCCGGCCGCCGCGACGACGGGCAAGTGAGGCAACCATGGACCACGACCACCTGATCGACATGGCCAACCAGATCGGCGCGTTCTTCGAATCGATGCCCGATCGCGACGAAGCGCTGGCCGGCATCGCCGAGCATATCCGGCGCTTCTGGGAGCCGCGGATGCGTCGCGCGTTGCTCGCCGCGCTCGACGATCCGTCGAGTGAAGCCGGACAGCGCGCGGCGCCGATCGTGCGCGATGCGATCGCCGCGCATCGCGCGTCGCTCGTCCCTGCCGCGGCGCCCGCCTGAGCGCGCGGCTACGCGGATACCGACATGCCCGCGAACCAGCTTTCGCAGTGGCGCAGCAGCGCGTTCGCGTCGGTCGCCGTGCGCCCGCGCGCGGCGACATAGCCGTCCGGCCGCAGCAGATAGAACGACGGCCGCGAGCGGCCGTATTCCTGCGCGAGCCCCGCGGCGCCGTCGCCTTCGGCATCGGCGACGCGCCACACGCGCACCGCTTCCGGCATGATCCGTTCGAGCCCCTGCACGAGCGCCTGCGCATCGGCCGGGATCGGCGGCACCTCGCCGGTGTCGGTATTCGCCGGCTCTTCCAGCAGCAACAGCGTGAAACTCGCCGGATCGTGAAGATCGTATAGCCGCGCCGTGCCGGGCGCGCGACCGAGCGGCCCGTCGAGCACGTGCACGAGCGCGTCGGGTGCGCGCTCGCCCGCGCGCGGACCGCCGTCGAGCACGCGCTCGAGCGTGAGCGGACTCTTCCGGTACTGCACGCCGAGCTCGCTGACCGTGCGCCTGAGCGCGTCGCGCATCGGCCCGAACGATGCCAGCAGCGGCACGACGTGATCGCGCAGCAGCTTCATCGCGCCGCGCTCGGCTTCGACCACCTGCGTGACGAAACCGGTCTGCCGCAACACGTCGCGCTCGATCGGATGGCGCTCCGCGTGATACGTGTCGAGCAACCGCTCGGGCGCACCGGCGCGCAGCACGCGCGCGAGCTTCCAGCCGAGGTTGAACGCCTCCTGGATGCCGGTGTTCATGCCCTGCGCGCCGGCCGGGCTGTGAACGTGCGCGGCGTCGCCCGCGAAAAACACGCGGCCGTGACGCAGCCGGTCGACCATCCGGCTGTGGAGATGGAAATACGACGACCACGCGAGATCGCTTGGCGAGATCGATGCGCCGACGCGCGCGCGGATGATCGTGTCGCATTCGTCGAGCGACGGCGTCGAGTCGGGCGACGCGCCGCTGCCGGGCGGCCGGTCCGCGACGAGCCGGTAACGGCCGCCGCCCATCGGAAACAGGCCCGCGATGCCCGCGGGCGTCGTGAACAGGTGGATCTCCTCGTCGGACCAGTCGGGTATCGCCGCGAAATCGGCCAGCAGGAAAGTCTGTTCGAACGCATGTCCGGTAAAGCCCAGGCCGAGCAGGTGCCTGACCGTGCTGTGCGCGCCGTCGGCGGCGATCAGGTACGACGGCGCGAACGACTCGTCGCGGCCGTCGGCGCGGCGCAGCGTCACGTCGAGCGACGTAGCGCCCGTGTCGCACGCGGTCAGCGCCGTACCGCGTTCGACGGTCACCCCCATTCCGGCCAGGTGCTCGGCGAGCAGCCGCTCGGTGACGCTCTGGTCGAGAAACATCAGATACGGATAGCGCGTTTGCAGCGGATCGAAATCGAGTCGCGCGATCACGCGGCCGTCGGCATGCAGCTCGGCCGCATGCGCGCGATGGCCGAGCGCGAGAAACGGTTCGACCGCGCGATGCTGCTCCAGCAGTTCGAGCGTGCGCGCCTGGATGCCGATCGCACGCGAAAACGGCGCCGGTGCGGCGAGACGATCGATGATGCGCACCGGCACGCGAGTCCGCGCGAGGCTCATCGCCGCGGCAAGGCCGGTCGGCCCCGCGCCGACGATCAGCACGGGCGGGATATCGGATAGTGTGTCAGCCATGGAGACCTCGATGACACGCGACCCTGCCAGTCTACGCCGCTCCGCGTGACGGGGCCATATGCCGACCGGCCGATGCGCGGCCTCGCCGCGCGGTGTGGGAAAATACGCGCTTTCCGCCCCTTTTCGCGTCATGGATTCCGCATTCGACCGGGCGTACGCCGCACATCGCGCGGGCCGCCTCGCCGAGGCCGAGCACGGCTATCGCCACGCACTCGCCTCCAACCCTGCCAACGCCGACGCGCTGCACCTGTTCGGCGTGCTGCGGCACCAGCAGGGCCAGCATGCCGAGGCAGCCGACCTCGTCGGCCGCGCCGTCGCGCTGCGTCCGGACGATGCCGCGCTGCAGCTCAATCTCGGCAACGCGCTGAAAGCGCTGGGCCGGCTCGACGAAGCGATCGACCGCTTCCGCAACGCGCTGACGCTCGCGCCCGAATTCCCGCTCGCGCACTACAACCTCGGCAACGCGTATGCGGCGCTGCAGCGTCACGACGATGCGATCGACGCGTTCGGCCGTGCGCTGCGGCTCACGCCCGACGACGCATCGATCCACAACAATCTCGGCAACGCGCTGAACGCGCTCGGCCGCCACGACGACGCGCTCGCCGCGTTCGGTCGCGCGCTCGAGCTGCGGCCCGGCCATGCGGGCGCGCACAACAACCTCGCGATGGCGCTGAGCGCGATGGGTCGCGCCGACGATGCGATCGCGCACTTCCAGGCTGCGATCGCCGCGCAGCCGCGGTTCGTCGCCGCGCATTTCAATCTCGGCAACACGTTCGATGCGGTCGGCCGGCATGCCGAGGCGGCCGCGGCGTTCGAAGCCGCGCTCGCACTGCACCCGCCGTTTCCGCTCGCGCTGTTCGGGCTCGCGAACGCACTCTGCGCGCAGGCGCGCCACCGCGACGCGCTGCCCTACTACGAGCGCGCCGTCGGGCTCGATCCGTCGTTCGGGCTCGCGTGGCTGAATCTCGGCAACGCACATCACGCGCTCGGCGCGCACGAGATGGCGCTGCGCGCATTCGACCAGGCGCTGCGCGTCGCGCCCGATCTCACGCTCGCGCGGCTGCATCGCGCGGTCACGCTGCTGACGCTGCGCGACTTCACGCGCGGCCTGCCCGCGTACGAAGCGCGTCACGAGACGCCCGGCGCGACGCCGCTCGGCGCGCTGCCGCGCTGGCAAGGCGAGCCGATTACGTCGCGCACGCTGCTGATCCGCGCGGAACAGGGGTTCGGCGACACGCTGCAGTTCGTCCGCTTCGTGCCGCAGGTGCGCGCACGCTGCGCGCGCGTCGTGCTCGAAGTCCAGCCGGAACTCGTCGCGCTGCTGACGCCGGCCGCCGCGCGCTGGCGCGTGACGCTCGTCCCGCAAGGCGCCGCGAAGCCGCCGGCCGCGGACGTCGCCTGCACGCTGATGAGCCTGCCGTTCCTGCTCGGGCTTCAGCCGGAAGACATCGTCGGCTCGCGCTACCTCGATGCACCCGACGGCGCCCGGCGGCGCTTTCGCGGCTCGCTCGGCGGGCAGTCGAAGCGCAAGTTCGGCCTCGCGTGGTCGGGGCGCCGACAGGCGCAGGAAAACCGCTCGATGCCGTTCGATGCGCTCGCGCCGCTGCTCGCGCTGCCGGACATCGACTGGATCGTGCTGCAGCCCGCGCTCGACGACGACGAACGCGCGCGCGTCGATGCGCATCCGCGCGTGCATCGTCTCGACGGCCGGCTGAACGACTTTGCCGATACGGCCGCGCTGGTCGAGCGCCTCGACGGCGTCGTCACGATCGACACGGCGGTCGCGCACCTCGCGGGCGCGCTCGGCAAGCCACTGTGGGTCATGCTGCCGTTCGCTCCCGACTGGCGCTGGTTCACCGGCGACGACTGCCCGTGGTATGCGCGCGCCAGCATCGCGCGCCAGCCTGCGCCGGGCGCGTGGCCCGACGTGGCGGCCACGGTGGCCGACATGCTGCGCGAAGCATGACCGCAAACGAACAAGGGAGCGCATTGCGCTCCCTTGTTCAAGGTGATCCGCGGCCGACGTCGCGCGCTATGCCGGCCGCCGTCAGGCCGACTTGTACTGGTTGCGCGCGTCGGACGTGCGGTACAGCACGAGCGTCGCGATCAAGCCGCAGATCGCGGCCACACTCAGCCACAGCCCCGGCGCCGCCTTGTTGCCGGTCTGGTGGATCAGCAGCGTCGAGATCGCCGGCGTGAAGCCGCCGATCGTCGTGGCCAGGCTGTACGCGAGCGAGAAACCGGCCGTCCGCACGTCGGCCGGCATCACTTCGGTGAGCGCGACGACCATCGCCCCGTTGTACGACGCGTACAGGAACGACAGCCACAGCTCGACCGCGAGCAGCCGCAGGAACGACGGATCGCCGACGAGCCAGCGCACGGCCGGGTAAGCCGACAGCAGCGTCAGCACGGTGAACGCGATCAGCACCGGGCGGCGGCCGATACGGTCGGACAGCGCACCGGACAGCGGCAGCCACACGAGATTCGAGATCCCGACGCAGACGGTCACGACGAGTGCATCGAGCGACGACAGATGCAGCACTTCCTTGCCGAACGTCGGCGTGTACGCGGTAATCATGTAGAACGACACCGTCGTCATGATCACCATCCCCATGCCGGCCACCACGACGCCCCAGTTGTCGAGCATCGAGCGCATGATCTCGCCCATCGTCGGGCGGTGGCGCTTCGCGAGGAATTCGTCGGTCTCCTTCAGCGAACGGCGGATCAGGAACAGGAACGGCACGATCAGGCAGCCGATCAGGAACGGAATGCGCCAGCCCCACGCGGTCATTTCCTCGACCGGCAGCGCGCGGTTCAGCACGACGCCGACGAACGCGGCGAACACGACGGCCACCTGCTGGCTGCCCGACTGCCACGACGTATAGAACCCCTTGTGGCCCTTCGTCGCGATCTCCGACAGGTAGACCGACACGCCGCCGAGTTCGACGCCCGCCGAGAAGCCCTGCAACAACCGGCCGAGCAGCACGAGCACCGGCGCGAGCACGCCGATCGTCGCATAGCCCGGTATCGCAGCCACCGCGAGCGTGCCGATCGCCATCAGCCCGAGCGTCAGGATCAGCCCCTTGCGGCGGCCGTGATGGTCGATATACGCGCCGAGCACGATCGCGCCGACCGGTCGCATCAGGAAGCCCGCGCCGAATACCGACAGCGACAGCATCAGCGACGCGAACGCGTTGCCGCTCGGAAAGTACGTTTTCGCGATGGCCGACGCGTAATACCCGTAGACCATGAAGTCGTACATTTCCAGGAAGTTGCCGCTGACGACCCGGAAGACGGTGCGGACTTTCGATTCCTGCGCGATGGCAGGCGACGCTGTGGACATGGTTTCTCGCTCAGCTCGGATGGCGCGAATACCGCGCCGCATGGATCCGGCGACGCGCGCCGCGCCGGGTCGGGCCGACGCGCACGGGCATCGCTGCCCGCCGGCGGCACGGCGCGTAACGGCGCGCCGCCGGCATGATCCGCGAATCATGCCACGGCAACCCGACATTTGCCTTGTAGCGCCCCTGTCACCGACGTCGCGATGTCCGCCTCGTACAAGTCGCCCCGAAGCGGACACAAGAATCAGATCGATCTGATCGACCGACCTTCGCCGGCTGACCACAATGTCACGATTTGCGACGACATTTTCACGCCGCGCCGGCACGGATGCCCGTGTCGCACGACGCCCCTGCCATGATCCCATCGCCCCTCGTCCCGGTCGAAGGCGCGCTCGCCCGCCCTCGCGCCACCCCGCTCGACCACGTCCCGCCGTTCGGCCGCGAATGGCGATTTCGCGGCGCACCCGGCGCAGGGCCTGGCAGGAACTGCCTCGCGACGCTGACGACGTCCTGCATCGATGTCGACCGACCGCACCGCGAGTGCCGATGGCAGCCGCTATCCGTGGCGGCGTCGCTGCCGGCTTCGGCCGGGCTGCCTGTCCCGTCGACAGTTGTCCCGGGCCGGCGCTTGCGCCATTCCGCGCGCCACGCTCGCGACCGGCGCGCGATGTACGTCGTCTGCTGGAGCATCGGCGCGCTCGGCATCATCGGCTGGCTGATCGGCACGTACGACCGGCCCGCGGGTTCCGGTCCCGCGTACGCGATCCAGGCGGCCGGCAGTACGCCCGATCACGCCGCGACATCGACCGGTACGATACGTATCGCGGCGGCGCAACCGGATACGTCGACGCATGCGATGCCGCAGCACAAGGTGGCGACGCCTGTCGCGAACACGGTCGAATCGCCGCCAGCCAAGCATCGCGTCGCGCTTCGACCCGCAACGCTTCACCCGCAAGCGACGGCCGACGTGCGGCATGCCGCCCCTGCTTCGCCACGTCGGGCAACCGGCCAGCGCACGGCAAACGCCCCGACCCGTACGCCGGTCGTGCCGCGGCTCGCCGCACATCAGCCGCTCCAGCGTGCGCCGTTCCAGCGCGACGCGGCCAACACCGGCACACGCGATCGACTCGCTCGGCCGCTGCGCACGGCAGATACGCGCGATACACGCGACTCGTTCGACGATCCGGCCACGTTGATCGCAATGGCGAACACGCTGCGCGCCGCGCAGCCGGCCCGGCCGGCGCACCCGCCGGCCGGCGTCGACTGGACGTCGCACCTGTCGCACCGCCGCGTGACCGACGTGCCGGACGCGTTCGCGCATTGACGCCCGCGCAATAAAAAACCCGGCGAAGATCGCTTCGCCGGGTTTTCGCTCGTCTCGTTTCGTCCGCTCGACGACACGTTACTTGTGCACGGGCAGCCCCGTCTCGGTCTGCTTCTCGAGTTGCCGCACCTGCTCCTGCAGATCGCGCAACTGCAACTGCGCCGCCCGCTTCTCGACCTGCAGCGCCTGCGCCTGCTCCTGCGCCGATTTCTGCCGCTGCGCGACTTCGGCCTGCTGGCTGCGCGCGACGCTCAGATCGGCCTGCAACTGCTGCGCACGATTCGCCTGCAGCGCGATCACGCGTTCGAGAAATGCCTTCTGCGCCTGCAGCTCGGTCCGGCGGATCTCGATCTCGGCGAGCTGCGCCGTCTGCTGGACGAAATTCGCGTACACCATCTCCGCGCGCGTCTTTTCCTGCGAACGAATCACGCGCCACAGGTTCTTGTCCTGGAACAGCGCGACGTAATACGTCATCTCGCGCGGATCGAACATCAGGCTCGCACCGTAGCTGCCGTTGTACGTCGTGCGCATCTCGACGATCCGGCCGTCGTGCAGCATCTGCGTCAGCTCGGCGACGTTGCCTTGCACGGCGGCGTCCGTCGCGGCCGACGCCGCCGGCGCCGGCGCCGGCGCCGCGCCGCCGCTCAGGCTCGTGACCGCCGGACGCGTACCGGCGACGGGTGCGGTCGCGTCGGTGGACCAGGCCGTGCCCGCTTGCGCGCAGGCAGCCAGCGCAACGATCCACGTTGCGCATCGTGCAGGGGAGAAATTTCGGAAAGCCAACGTCAGACTCCGGCGAACGAATCGGAACTGGCGATTATCGTGCAAAACGAAACGGCCGCATCTCGAATTAATCGGGATGCGGCCGGCCTTCGTTCAGCACGGAAAATACGGCGTGCTACAGACGCGTTTCGCGCGCCGCGCGCAGGAACGCGTCGAGCAGCGGCGTGCAGTCGAGCAGTTCGGAACCGCCCGCGCGATGGAACTCCGGATGCCACTGCACGCCGACGACGAACGGCGAACGGCGATGGCGAATGCCTTCGATGATCCCGTCGCCGGCCGACACGGCCTCGATGTTCAGATCGCGGCCGAGATCGCGGATCGCCTGGTGGTGAATCGAGTTGACGATCGCTTCGCTGCGCCCCGGGAACATGCTCGCGAGCGTCGACGAATCGGGAAAGCGGATCGCGTGACGATGCTGGTCGTAATGCTCGCTCACGTGCGCGTGCGCGGTCGGCACGTCGGTCGCGATGTCCTGGTACAGCGAGCCGCCGAACGCGACGTTGATCAGCTGGCAGCCGCGACATACGCCGAGCACGGGTTTGCCGGACTCGACGAATTCGTGCAGCAGTTCGAGCTCGTACATGTCGCGCACGCGATCGCCCGGCCATTCGGGACGCGCATCCGACGCCGCATAGGTTTGCGGCGACACGTCGGCGCCGCCTTGCAGCAGCAGGCCGTCGAGATGCTTCGCGTAATCGCGCAGGCGGATGTTGCTCGGATGGATCATGCCTTGATGGCCGACGGTCGGAATCATGAACACGAGCACGTCGCGCGACATCACCCAGTGGGCGATCGATTCCTCGAGATACTGCAGCGTCTTGCCGCGCAGCCCCTTCGCGCCCGGCTCCGGATGGAAGATCCGCGCCGACACGCCGATGCGCAGCGTGCGCTGCGTGATGCGCTGGCCGGCGCGGTCGAACAGCCGCCGCGCACGCGCCGCGACGATCCGGCCGAACACCGACCACGGCGTGTCGCTCTGCTTCAGATAGGCGGGCGGCGCATTCTGCGCGCTCGCGGGCGGCGGCCGCGGCGTGTCGAAATCGGGCGGCGCGCCGAATCCGGGCGGCGGTGCGCCTGGCTTCAGCGGCGCGGGCGCGGCCGCGCCGTCGCCGACGGCGCCTGCCGCACCGGGCGCACCGGGTTCGGATGCAGCCGTGACGGGCGACGCGCCGTCATCGGCGACATGCTCCGCGGCGGCCTGCGTGGCCGGCGCATCGGGCGTTTTCGCCGGATCGGGACGGGGGGAATCGGAAGAAGCGGAAGAGGTGCCGGGCAGACCGGCCGAGGAAGGCGTGTTTTCGCTCATGACGATAGTCTGATGCGTCGCTCGCGCGTAGGGATAGACGAGGATTCATTATGCTTCAGTGCACGATCGCGCGGCAAACCTGCAACATCCTGTCGATATTGTTGCAAGTCGGCGACCACGCACGCCGCAGAACGACGCCGCTCGCGCGTCGGCACCGATTGCCCGGCCTCGCCGGCACTGGACACTACTGATATATCACAATAATATCCAGCGATCGTCCACGCTTTCCGAGCCTCCGCGCCATGATCGCGCCCCTCCCGGCCGCCGCGCCGCCACCGGCATGAGTACCGTGACCGACCTCACCCGCGACCGGGCCGCCGCGTCGCCAGCCAGCCTCGCCGACCGCGCGTACGCGCTGATCCAGCGCGACATCATCACGATGCGCCTGAAGCCGGGCGCCGCGCTGAACGAAGCCGACCTCGTCGCACGCACGGGCATCGGCCGCACGCCGGTGCATCAGGCCGTGCATCGGCTCGTGCTCGAAGGGCTGCTGTCCGTGATGCCGCGCAAGGGCCTGATGGTGCAGCCGCTGTCGCTCGACGACATCGTCGCGGTGATCGACGTGCGGCGCGTCAACGAAGCGCACTGCGCCGAACTCGCCGCGCGCCATGCGACCCCCGACGATCTCGCGCGCCTGGCCACGCTGCTCGACGACGGGCAGGCCTGCGTCGACATGCACGACGTCGAGGGCATGATGGAGCTCGACCGCGCGTTTCATCAGACGATCGCCGCGGCCGCGCGCAATGCGGTCCTCGCCGACATCCTGCGCGCGCTGCACGAGCGCTCGCTGCGCTTCTGGTTCGTCACGCTGTCCGAACCGCACCATCTCGCCGACGTCCAGCACGAGCACCGCGCGCTGTTCGACCGGCTGTCCGCGCGCGACGCCGCCGGTGCGCGCGCGGCCGTCGAAAACCATATCGATTCGTTCCGCTCCACGCTTCTTCAACATCTTCGCCCCTGAGCCGCCATGACCACTTTCACGCCCTTCCCCCCGCTCGCCCAGCTCGCCGCCGACCTCGCCGCCGGCCGGACCACGAGCCGCGTGCTCGTCGACACCGCGCTCGACCGGATCGCCGATCCGTCGGGCCAGGGCGCCGTCGTCTTCACCGAAGTCGATGCCGACAACGCCCGCGCGGCCGCCGACGCGCACGACCGGCTGCGCGCCGCGGGCACGGTGCTGTCGCCGCTCGCGGGCATTCCGGTGTCGGTCAAGGACCTGTTCGACGTCGCGGGCCAGGTCACGCGCGCGGGTTCGCGGGTGCTCGACGGCGCGCCGGCCGCGCACACCGATGCGGTCGCCGTCGCGCGGCTCAAGCGCGCGGGCGCGGTGCTGGTCGGCCGCACCAACATGAGCGAGTTCGCGTTTTCCGGGCTCGGGCTGAATCCACACTTCGGCCACCCGCGCTCGCCGTATCACCGCGACGTGCCGGGCGATGCGCGGATTTCGGGCGGCTCGTCGTCGGGGGCGGCCGCGTCGGTCGCCGACGGGATGGCCGCCGTCGCGCTCGGCACCGACACCGGCGGCTCGATCCGCATTCCGGCCGCACTATGCGGGCTGACGGGCTTCAAGCCCACCGCGAGCCGGATCCCGACGCAAGGCGGCGTGCCGCTGTCGACGACGCTCGACTCGTTCGGCCCGATCGGCCTGACGGTCGCGTGCTGCGCGCTGGTCGACCGGATGCTCGCGGGGCTCGAGCCGCACGTACCGGCCGCGCGGCCGCTCGAAGGCGTGCGGCTCGGCGTGCTGACGAACTACGTGACGGACGGCGTCGATGCCGACGTCGCGGCCGCGCTCGACACCGCGCTCAAGCATCTCGAAGCGGCCGGAGCGATCGTCACCGACGTGCGCTTCCCCGCGCTCGACCGGCTGCCGGAGATCAACCGTTTCGGCTTCTCGCCGATCGAGGCGTACGCGTGGCACCGTCCGCTGCTCGCGAAGCATCGCGACCAGTACGACCCGCGCGTGCTGACGCGGATCCTGAAGGGCGAACCCGCGAGCGCGGCCGACTATCTCGACCTGCTGGCCGCGCGCGCCGCGATGCTCGACGAAGCCGCGCACACGGTCTGGTCGCGTTTCGATGCGCTCGTCGCGCCGACGGTGCCGGTCGTGCCGCCGCGCATCGCCGAACTCGAAGCCGACGACGACGCGTTCACGCGCACCAACGCGCTGATCCTGCGCAACCCGAGCGCGTTCAACTTCCTCGACGCGTGCGGGCTGTCGCTGCCGTGCCATCCGCGCGACGCGGCGCCGGTCGGTCTGATGCTCGCGGCGGCGCCGCATCGCGACGACGCGCTGCTTGCGATCGGTCAATCGGTCGAGGCCGTACTGAACACGATCCGCTGACCGCGCCGGCCGATCGCAAGCCGATGGCGAGCCGATCGCCGGCGGCCCGCGCGCGGTGCGGCAGGTTGCCGCACGCGCGCTGTCAGTTTCGTGCCAGATCATTCGCGCTAAAATCGCGCGATTGTTTTCCGGACCGACCGACGAGGAATCCCGCCGACATGAACGACTACACGCTTGCCCTCCGCCGCGAACGCCGCCTGCTGATGCTGCTCGGATGGGTGTGCATCGCCCTGCTGGCCGGCGCGCTGTACCTGCAGTACGTGAAGAACGAAGACCCGTGCCCGCTGTGCATCATCCAGCGCTACTTCTTCTGCGCGATCGGGATCTTCGCGTTCCTGGCTGCCGGGATCCGCAACTGGCGCGGCGTCTGGGTGCTCGAACTGCTGATCGCGATCGCCGCGGCCGGCGGTGTCGGCACGGCCGCGCGGCACCTGTCGATCCAGATGAATCCGGGCTTCAGCTGCGGCTTCGACACGCTGCAGCCGATCGTCGACAGCCTGCCGCCCGCGCAGTGGTTCCCTGGCATGTTCAAGGTCGCCGGGCTGTGCGAGACCGTCTACCCGCCGATCCTGGGCATCCTGCTGCCCGGCTGGGCGCTGATCGGCTTCGCCGCGATCCTGATTGCGGTCGTCGCGAGCCTCTGGCGCCATCGCCGCAAGCTCGCGGGTTGACCCACCGGCCGCGGTGCCGGCCCATCGCATGCGCGGCCCGACCGAATGGGCCGCGCGCCGCCGGCGAGTCGTCACCCGGCTGCGACCTGCGCCGGCCTTGCCCGGTCGCCGCGTATAAACACCTATCCCGCCGCCGCCCGGCGTTCCGGGCTGGCGCGCGTCGCGCGATCGCCGCGCCCCCGCCCCGCCCCACATGCGTTTCGGCCCGATGTACATGCATCGGTCCCCCGATTCCGCGCGGCGGGCCTATGATCGACATGATCGCCGCCTGATAGCCCGGATCACCGCCCGGCCATGTTCCCGCCGCGTGGCGGTGCTATCTTCGGGGCTGGATGGCGATCTACGTGCGCGAGGCCAGGCGGTCTCACCGCTGCCTGCGTAACGCGCGCCCGATCCGCAATGTCGACTGGATTCATCATGACAACGCAAACCATCCGCATCCGTCACCCTCATGGCGTCCGCGCGTCCGGCGGCGCCGGTCGCGCACGCCGTCGGTCCGCGGCCGCCGCACGGCATCGGCCGTGCAGCCGGCCAGCCCCGCTCCTGTCCGCCCTCGTTGCCGCCGCGCCCGCCAGAGCGCGCCGCGCGTCGTGCGGCGTCGTCCCGAACGGAGCGTGCTGATGGAAGCCTGGCTCGGCGATCTGCAGCAACTGCTCGCGCACGGCGAAGCGGCCGTGCTCGTGACGGTCGCGCATACCGACGGCTCCGCGCCGCGCGAGGCCGGCACCAAGATGCTCGTCACGCGCGACACGGCCCGCCATACGATCGGCGGCGGTCATCTGGAATGGAAGGCGATCGAGATCGCGCGGCACCTGCTGAAGGACGGCGCGCACGTGCCGCACGCGCGCCGGCTCGAGCGGCTCGCGCTCGGCCCGAGCCTCGGCCAGTGCTGCGGCGGCGCCGTGGTGCTCGCGTTCGAGCGGCTCGACGTCGGCGACCTCGGCTGGATCATGTCGCTCGCGAAGCGCGTCGCGGCCGGCGCCGCGACCGTGCGTAGCGTATCATTCGGCCCCTCGCCGGGCGCGCCGCTGTTGAGCGAGCCCGAATCGGAAGCCGCGCGCGCCGACTGCCTGCTGTGGGAAACCGGCGGCGTATCGCTGATGACCGAAACGATCGCGCCGTATGCGTTCCCCGTCATGCTGTTCGGCGCGGGGCACATCGGCACCGCGCTCGTGAAGGTGCTGGCGACGCTGCCGTGCCACGTGCGCTGGATCGACCGGCCCGACGCGGCGTTCCCGCCGGCCGACGCGCTCGCCGGCATCGGCAATCTCGCGATCGACGCGGCCGCTTCCCCGGCGGACGCGGTCGACGCGGCGCCGCCGCAGTCCTACTTCGTCGTGATGACGCATGACCACGCACTCGATTTCGTGCTGGCCGAGCGCATCCTGCGACGCGGCGACTATGCGTACTTCGGGATGACCGGCTCGCATACGAAACGCACGCAGTTCGATCATCGCCTCGCCGCGATCGGCATCGACCCGGCCCAGGTCGCGCGGATGCGCTGCCCGATCGGCGTCGAAGGCATCATCGACAAGGCGCCCGAAGTGATCGCGATCTCGGTGGCCGCGCAGTTGCTGCAGGCCGTCGAGGCGAATGCGTCCGCACAGGCTTCCCCTACCTACTGACCGACCAAAAACGACGCCATGACCCCGACATTCAAGAACAAGATCGCCCGCGCGCCGAAAGCGGAGCTGCACATTCATATCGAAGGCTCACTCGAGCCCGAACTGATTTTCGCGCTCGCGCAGCGCAACGGCGTGAAGCTCGCGTACGACTCGATCGACGCGCTGCGCGCCGCGTACGCGTTCACCGACCTGCAGTCGTTCCTCGACATCTACTACGCCGGCGCGAGCGTGCTGCTCACCGAGCAGGATTTCTACGACATGACGGCCGCGTACTGCGAGCGCGCGCTCGCCGACAACGTCGTCCACACCGAACTGTTCTTCGACCCGCAGACGCACACCGAGCGCGGCGTGCCGATCGAGACGGTCGTCGCGGGCATCGAGCGCGCGCTCGCCGATGCCGAGCCCCGCGGGCTGTCGAGCAAATTGATCCTGTGCTTCCTGCGCCATCTGTCCGAAGAGGACGCGCTCGCGACGTTCGAATCCGCGTTGCCGCTGTTCGAGCGCTATCGCCATCGGCTGATCGGCGTGGGCCTCGATTCGTCCGAGCTCGGCCATCCGCCGACGAAGTTCGCCCGGGTGTTCGAGAAGGCACGCGCGCTCGGGCTGAAGCTCGTCGCGCACGCGGGCGAGGAAGGCCCGCCCGCCTACATCTACGAAGCGCTCGACGTGTTGAAGGTCGACCGGATCGACCACGGCGTGCGCAGCATCGAGGATGCGGCGCTCGTCGAGCGGCTCGCGAAAACGCGCACGGCGCTCACCGTGTGCCCGCTGTCGAACCTGAAGCTGTGCGTGTTCGACGACATGGCGAAGCACACGCTGAAGGCGCTGCTCGACCGCGGCGTGGCGGTGACGATCAACTCCGACGATCCGGCCTATTTCGGCGGCTACGTCAACGAAAACTACTTCGCGACGGCCGAAGGGCTGCAACTCACGGATGCCGAAGTCCATGCGGTGATCCGCAACGGCTTCGAGGCGTCGTTCATCGAACCGGCGCAGCGCGACGCACTGTACGCGCGCCTCGACGCGTACTGGCAGGCCGCGTGACGGCCCGCATCGAGGCACGCTAGACAGATGAAACACGGCAACGGCATCCGCTTCGCGATTCCCTGTTCGGCCTTGCGCCGGGCTGGTGGCGTGCGTGCAAGCCGGGCGACGGCGCGGTGCATCGCCGCCCGGCCGCACCGGCCGTCGCGGCTTGCCGTGCCGGTCGCCGTCGTACCGGATGCGGGCGTAACGGATGTGCGCGCAACGGCCGCGAGGTGCGCCCGCAACCACTCGCGGGCGGCTTCGGCCGCCACGTTCGCCCGCGCCATCGCGTGCGGCCGTGCCGCACATCACGGGCGGCCGCCGCTCGCGAAGCACCGTGCCGCCCCGTGCGGCGCCGATCGTTTTCTTCTGTTCGCCTTACCTTGATGCAGGACCCTTCGTCATGACGCAAACCGCTTTCCGTTCCCAACTGCTGACCTTCAACGGCGACCCCGCGCAATCGAGCCAGGCCGCGAACTACGAGACCGACGGACTCCTGATCGTCGACGACGGCAAGGTCGTCACGGCCGGCCCGTATGCGTCGCTCGCCGCGACGCTCGCGCGCGATGCAGTGGTCCACGATCTGCGCGACAAGCTGATCGTGCCCGGCTTCATCGACACGCACATCCACTATCCGCAGACGGACATGATCGCGTCGCCGGCGCCCGGCCTGCTGCCGTGGCTGGACAAGTACACGTTCCCGACCGAGCGCCAGTTCGGCGACCCCGAGCATGCGCGCGAAGTCGCCGACTTCTTCGTCGACGAACTGCTCGCGTGCGGCACGACGAGCGCGCTCGTCTACTGCACGGTGCACAAGCAATCGGCCGATGCGCTGTTCGCGGCGAGCGACGCGCGCGACCTGCGGATGATCGCGGGCAAGGTGCTGATGGACCGCAACTGCCCCGAATTCCTGCGCGACACCGCGCAGTCGGGCTATGACGACAGCGCCGAGCTGATCGGCCGCTGGCACGGCAACGGCCGCCAGATGTACGCGCTCACGCCGCGCTTCGCGCCGACGTCGACCGAGGCGCAGCTCGAGGCATGCGGCGAACTCGCGCGCCGCCATCCGGACGTGTTCGTGCAAAGCCACGTCGCGGAAAACGTCGACGAGGTGAAATGGGTGGCGGAGCTGTTCCCGGGCCACCGCAGCTATCTCGACATCTACGACCGCTACGGGCTGCTGCGGCCGCGCGCGGTGTACGGCCACTGCATTCATCTCGACGACGAGGATCGCCGCCGGATGGCCGAGACGCGCACCGTCGTCGCGCACTGCCCGACGTCGAACTTCTTCCTCGGCAGCGGGCTGTTCGATTTCGACAAGGCCGGCGAATACGACGTGCCGGTCACGCTCGCGACCGACGTCGGCGGCGGCACGTCGTTCTCGATGCTGCAGACGATGAATGAGGCGCACAAGGTCGCGCGGCTGTCGGGCCATCACCTGACCGCCACGCGGATGTTCTGGCTCGCGACGGCCGGCGCCGCGCAGGCGCTCGACCTCGCCGACACGGTCGGCACGCTCAAGCCGCGCACCGAGGCCGACTTCGTCGTGCTCGATCCGCGGGCGACGCCGCTGCTCGCGCGCCGCACGCAGCGCGCGGATTCGCTCGAGGAACTGCTGTTCGCGTTCGCGCTGCTCGGCGACGACCGCGCGGTGTACCGTACCTATGCGGCCGGCGCACTCGTGCACCAACGCGGCGCCGCGCGCCCCCCGGCCGCCGCGTAACGCGCCGCGAGGCCCCGTTCCGGCATGCGCGGCAGCTTCGCCGTCGCGCATGCGCCGGACATCGAAGCCGCTCCAGCGCGCCGCACGGCGGCCCCGGCCGCTTTCCCGCGCGCGATGCACCGTGCTAGAATTCGCCGCTCATTGGGGAGTAGCCGCTCCGCTCGATGTCCCGCGCTCCCGGCGCGCATCGTGACGGAGGCGTCCGTCAACAGACTTGGCCGTTCGGCCATGGCGGACGCAGCCACGTTGGCCTGGCGAGACCGATGGTTCATTGCGCGCCGCATCAGGGCCCGGCGCGCGGTGGATCGTCGCTCGCACGCACAACAACGGCCCGTGGAACCCCATTCGTGTCTCAAGCCTTCCTGATCTCCACCGGCGCCGTCGCCCTCGCTGAAATCGGCGACAAGACCCAACTGCTTTCCCTCGTTCTGGCCGCGCGCTATCGCAAGCCGGTGCCGATCATTCTCGGCGTGCTCGTCGCGACGCTCGTCAACCACGGTTTTGCCGGCGCGCTCGGCGAATGGCTGGGCGTGCTCGTCACGCCGTCGATCATGCGCTGGGCGCTCGCGTTCTCGTTCATCGCGATGGGGCTGTGGATTCTCGTGCCGGACAAGCTCGACGAGAACGAAGCCAATACGACGCGCTCGCGGCTCGGCGTGTTCGGCACGACGCTCGTCGCGTTCTTCCTCGCGGAGATGGGCGACAAGACGCAAATCGCGACCGTCGCGCTGGCCGCCCGCTTCCAGGATTACATCGGCGTCGTGGCCGGCACGACGTTCGGGATGATGCTCGCGAACGTGCCGGCGATCTTGCTCGGCGACCGCTTCGCACACCGTCTGCCGACGAAGCTCGTGCACGGGATCGCGGCCGTGCTGTTCGTCGTGCTCGGCGCGCTGGCGCTGCTGGGTGTCGGAGTCTGACGGAAAGGAAACTGACGGCGCGGCCGGGCGGCCGCGCCAGGGTGGAATGCCGCGTTACTTCGCGACGGCCGCGCCCGACGCGGGCGCCGCCGGCACCGCGCGCTCGTTGGCGGCCGGCGCCGCCGGCCCGCCGCGCTTGTCGACCGGCAGCCGGACCGTGCGGACCGCCCCGTTCGACAACGGGAAATCGGCGAGCGCGCTGCGCGCGAGGAACGGCATCGCGTACAGCAGCGTACCGTTGTCGCCGGTCGTGCGCGCGGACACGTTGTAGACCTCCTTGCCCGTCGCGCGCTCGGTGATGCGGATGCCGAGCATGTAGTCGAACATCTGGTACGTCTGCGCGACATAGCCGGCCGGCATCGGCCCCCAGGGACCCCACGGTCCCCAGGGACTCCACGGCCCGCCTCGCCAGTACGGCCCCGGCCCCATGAACCACGGATCATAGTAGACCGGTTGCGGCACCGTCACGAGATCGCTGCCGACCGAATAGGTCAGCCCGACCAGATAGCGGGCCTGCGACTGCGGCACCTGCCGGAACGCATACGCGGACAGCTCGTTCGCGACGATCGGCTCGTAGGTCGACTGCTCGATGCTGTTCTTCTGCGCGTCCGTACGCGTGAACGCATAGGTGCGGGTCGCGTCGCTGCCGCTCCAGTCGGAAAAGGCCGTGACCCGGGTGGTCACGTAGCTGGTGCAGCCCGTCAGCAGCGCGACGCACAGCGCCGCCGCCCAGCCCGCACCGCGAAAAATCCATTCGCGTTTCATGTTGATCCTCGTCGATCCGTCACCCGTTCGTCGCACCGCGCGAAGCACAACGGGATGCCGATAATACGCGGACTCCCGGAAGCGGTAAAAAGTTCGCCCGGCACACCGCCGCAAGCCTTTGTACAATGGCCCGGTTCGCCTGGCCCGCGCGACGGGCCCGTCCCCCACTCCACCCGATCTCGACGACCATGTCCGACAACGCCTCCTCCACCGTGATCCGCCGCGCCGACTACACGCCGCCGGCCTTCCTCATCGACTCCGTCGCACTCGAATTCGATCTCGCGCCGGCCCGCACGATCGTCAGGAACACGATGCGCGTGCGCCGCAATCCGGATGCCGCGCCCACCCCGCACCTGGAGCTGATGGGCGAGGCGCTCGACTTCCTCGGCGCGCGGCTGGATGGCGCGCCGCACGGCGCGGTGCGCGCGCACGAACACGGCCTGACGGTCGAGAACGTGCCCGACGCGTTCGAGCTGACGCTCGAAAGCGCGTGCGCGCCCGACCAGAATACGACGCTGTCGGGCCTCTACGTGTCGAGCGGCAACTTCTTCACGCAGTGCGAGGCCGAGGGCTTTCGCCGCATCACCTACTTCCTCGACCGCCCCGACGTAATGGCGTCGTACACGGTCACGCTGCGCGCCGACAAGGCCGCGTACCCGGTGCTGCTGTCGAACGGCAACCTCGTCGATTCGGGCGACCTGCCCGACGGCCGCCACTTCGCGAAGTGGGAAGACCCGTTCCGCAAGCCGAGCTACCTGTTCGCGCTGGTCGCGGGCAAGCTCGTCGCGATCGAGGAAACGATCACGACCGGCTCCGGCAAGGAAAAGCTGCTGCAGGTATGGGTCGAACCGGCCGATCTCGACAAGACGCGTCACGCGATGGATTCGCTGATCCATTCGATCCGCTGGGACGAAAAACGCTTCGGCCTCGAGCTCGATCTCGACCGCTTCATGATCGTCGCGGTCGGCGACTTCAATATGGGCGCGATGGAGAACAAGGGACTCAACATCTTCAACACGAAGTACGTGCTGGCGAACCCCGAGACCGCGACCGACACCGATTTCGCGAACATCGAGTCGGTGGTCGGCCACGAGTACTTCCACAACTGGACCGGCAACCGCGTGACCTGCCGCGACTGGTTCCAGCTGAGCCTGAAGGAAGGGCTGACGGTATTCCGCGACCAGGAATTCTCGGCCGACATGGCCGCAGGCGACGACGTCGAATCGGCGGCCCGCGCGGTCAAGCGCATCGAGGACGTGCGCGTGCTGCGCCAGTTGCAGTTCGCCGAGGACGCCGGCCCGATGGCGCACCCGGTACGCCCGGAAAGCTACGTCGAGATCAACAACTTCTACACGATGACCGTCTACGAGAAAGGCTCGGAAGTCGTGCGGATGTACCAGACGCTGTTCGGCCGCGACGGCTTCCGCAAGGGGATGGACCTCTACTTCAAGCGCCACGACGGCCACGCGGTGACCTGCGACGACTTCCGTCACGCGATGGCCGACGCTAACGGGCGCGACCTCGCGCAGTTCGAGCGCTGGTACAGCCAGGCCGGTACGCCGCGCGTGTCGGTGCGCACCGCGTACGACGCAGCCGCGCGCCGCTATACGGTCACCCTCGCGCAAGGCTACGGCGACGCGTCGCCGGCCGCGCGCGAAACGCAGCAAGGGCCGCTGCTGATCCCGTTCGCGATCGGCCTGATCGGCCGCGACGGCCGCGACCTGCCGCTGCGTCTGGACGGCGAAGCCGCCGCATCGGGCACGACGCGCGTGCTCGAGTTCACCGACACCGAGCAGACCTTCACGTTCGTCGACGTGCCGGAAGCGCCGCTGCCGTCGCTGCTGCGCAACTTCTCGTCGCCGGTGATCGTCGAGTACGACTACAGCGACGACGATCTCGCGTTCCTGCTCGCGCACGACAGCGATCCGTTCAACCGCTGGGAAGCCGGCCAGCGCCTCGCGACGCGCGCGCTGCTGACGCTCGCCGCCCGTGCCGCCGCCGACGCGCCGCTCGCGCTCGGCGAGAACTTCGTCGCCGCGTTCCGCCGCGTGCTGACCGACGAAAGCCTGTCGCCGGCGTTCCGCGAACTCGCGCTGACGCTGCCGTCGGAAACCTACCTCGCCGATCAGATGGCCGAGGCCGACCCGGCCGCCGTGCATCGCGCGCGCCAGTTCGTGCGCCGCCAGCTCGCGACCGCGCTGCGCGCCGAGTGGCTCGCCGCGTACGAGCAGCACCAGACGCCCGGCGCCTACGAGCCGACGCCGGAAGCGTCGGGCCGCCGCGCGCTGAAGAACCTCGCGCTCGCGTATCTCGCCGAACTCGACGATCCGGCCGATGCCGTACGCATCGCCACGGCCCAGTACGACGCGGCGAACAACATGACCGATCGCGCGGCGGCGCTCGGCGCGCTGCTGTCCGCGGCCGCCGCAGGCGCGAACGGGCCGGCCGAGCATGCGCTCGACGACTTCTACCGTCGCTTCGAGAAGGAAGCGCTCGTGATCGACAAGTGGTTCGCGATGCAGGCTGCGCAACGCGGTACGCCCGCGCAGCCGACGCTCGCGAAGGTGCGCAAGCTGCTCGCGCACCCCGCGTTCAACCTGAAGAACCCGAACCGCGCGCGCTCGCTGATCTTCAGCTTCTGCGCGGCGAACCCCGCGCAATTCCACGCGGCAGACGGTTCGGGCTACGCGTTCTGGGCCGAACAGGTGCTCGCGCTCGACGCGATCAACCCGCAGGTCGCGGCGCGCCTCGCGCGCTCACTCGAACTGTGGCGCCGCTTCACGCCGGCGCTGCGCGACCGGATGCGCGAAGCGCTCGAACAGGTCGCCGCCGGCGCGAAATCGCGCGACGTGCGCGAGATCGTCGAGAAGGCGCTCGCGTAAGTCGCGCGATCGTCCCGTCGCGTCCGCGCGATCGAGCCGGCGCCGCCTCACGCGGCGCCGGCTTTTTTATTGCACGCGCGCGGCCGAAACCGCGCGCACGGGGTCGGACCGCTCGGCCTGTCTCCGCGGTGATGCATGCCCCGCCCCGTCATCGCCGCCCGATACCGGGCCGATTCGGCGCCCCGCCCATGTAACCGGACGAAAAAAGCCGGCGGCAGCGGAGGCGCGACGGGTAAAATTGCGGCCATTCAAGGATTCTTTGGCCTTTCGGAGTCTGTCATGTCCATTGCCCGCCGCACCACGCTGTCGAAGTTCCTGATCGAACAGCAACGTGAGACCAACAACCTCCCCGCCGACCTGCGCCTGTTGATCGAAGTCGTCGCTCGCGCGTGCAAGGCGATCAGCTACAACGTGTCGAAGGGCGCGCTCGGCGAAGCGCTCGGCACCGCCGGCAGCGAGAACGTCCAGGGCGAAGTGCAGAAGAAGCTCGACATCCTGTCGAACGAAATCCTGCTCGACGCGAACGAATGGGGCGGCAACCTCGCCGCGATGGCGTCGGAAGAAATGGAGACGTTCTTCCCGATCCCGGCGAACTACCCGCGCGGCGAATACCTGCTCGTATTCGATCCGCTCGACGGCTCGTCGAACATCGACGTGAACGTGTCGATCGGCACGATCTTCTCGGTGCTGCGCTGCCCGGACGGCAAGCAGGCGACCGAGGAATCGTTCCTGCAGCCCGGCACCGAGCAGGTCGCGGCCGGCTATGCGGTGTACGGCCCGCAGACGGTGTTCGTGCTGACGACCGGCAACGGCGTGAACTGCTTCACGCTCGACCGCGAAGTCGGCTCGTGGGTGCTCACGCAGAGCAACATGCAGATCCCGGCCGACACGCGCGAATACGCGATCAACGCATCGAACGCACGCCACTGGTACGACCCGGTCAAGCGCTACGTCGATGAGCTGAACGCCGGCAAGGACGGCCCGCGCGGCGACAACTTCAACATGCGCTGGATCGCGTCGATGGTCGCCGACGTGCACCGGATCCTGAACCGCGGCGGCATCTTCATGTACCCGGCCGACAAGCGCACGCCCGATCGTCCGGGCAAGCTGCGCCTGATGTACGAAGCGAACCCGATGTCGTTCATCGTCGAACAGGCAGGCGGCGCCGCGACGACCGGCACGCAGCGGATCATGGAAGTGCAGCCGACCGGCCTGCACCAGCGCGTGCCCGTGTTCCTCGGTTCGAAGAACGAAGTCGAGCGCGTGACCGGCTATCACGACGAAGCAAAATAATTGCACTGCAGCACTGGACGGAGGTGCGAGACCTCAGTACAATCGCGCCTTCGCGATGTGGCCCCGACGGGTCGCGTCGCGGTGAAGTGAAAGCGGAAAGTCCGCCGGATCGAGGGTTTCGCGAAGCAGCCGCAGCAAGCTGAAAAAAATTTCGCAAAACCTATTGCCAAGATCGCGGATTTCACCATATAATTTCATTTCTCTGCTGCCGGTGTAGCTCAGTTGGTAGAGCAGCGCATTCGTAATGCGAAGGTCGTAGGTTCGACTCCTATCTCCGGCACCAAGACATAAAGGTCTGACAAGCATCGCTTGTCAGACCTTTTCTCTTTTCCGGCGTCGAAATCCTGAAGTCGTTCGCCGGCGCGCACGACCGATCACGCCGTGTACGATCTTCGCGTACGGATTCGGCAATCGCCCGCGCAAGCTGTCCGGCGCCAATCATCGCGGCGGCGGTTATCTGCGCAACATCCGCTCGACATTTCCACGCACTCAACGGCCGCCGGCCGATCGTATCGACCATCCCTTGCCGTGCGTAGCCGCACGGCCTGCGGCGGCCATGACGACGACGACCGACTTGCCCGACCTCGACAGCCCACGCAACGGCACCGCCTTTGTCGTGCGTCCCGACCGGCACGTGCCCAGCCGCCGGCACGACGCGCGCGCCGACGACATGGATGCCACGCTCGATCTCCCGCTCCATCCACACGCATCGTCCGAAGCCAATCCATCAGGATACCGAATGAGGGTGGACGTCGGATACGTCACGCGCTACCCCAATCGGTGCCATACGATGCCCCGCATCAGCGACGCGATGCGCCGCGCTTCCCGCCGGTTCGTACGGCTGTCGATCGACGCGATTCGCGATGCCGTGACCATCTGAACGCCTGATCGCCGATGCAGTAGACGGCCTGCCCCGAGGCCACGTTGCCAGCGACAACGCTTGAGCGATGACGTGCCCGGCGGACGACTTCAGCGATAGCCAATCCTTACAGACTCATTTCGCCATGCGTCCAGCGCGCACGGAACATGCGCTGAGCAGACGAATCCCCTGGAAAATCTGCTTAAGGGTGCATAACATTACTTAACGATCCTGACCCGTCTATCGCGTTACATTGCGTGGGCGGCGCGACGGCCGCATGTCGCTACCCACCAGCTTGCGGCGTGCAACGGCCGGTGCCCGGTCATTTCGACTCAACCCAAGGAGAGGACCACCATGACTCATGGCTTGATTATGTGGCTCATCATCGGCGCGATCGCCGGCTGGCTCGCCGGCTTGCTCGTGAAGGGCGGCGGCTTCGGGCTGATCGTCGACATCATCGTCGGGATCGTCGGCGCGGTGATCGGCGGCTGGCTTGCCGGGCTGCTCGGCATCAGCATCGGCAGCGGCTTCATCGGCTCGGTGATCGTCGCGGTCATCGGCGCGGTGATCCTGTTGTTCGTGATCCGGCTGTTCAGACGCGCGGCCTGACGTTTCTCTCCACGCGCCTTCGGGCGCGTTTTAGCATCGGGCCGGCGCGCGGCTCGTTCGCCGCGCGCGGCCGATCCCGTCAACCCTTCGCGTGCCGCAACCCGCCGTCGAGCACGTCGGCCGTCAGCAATCCACTGCGCGCTTCACGCACTCCATCTCGCCCGATCCGCACGGCCCGTGCCGTTCGGCACGCCGGACGCCTCGTGCCCGCCGGCCGCCGACGGCGCCGCAAGCCACCGCGCGTAGCCTGCCGCGTGCGATTTCACAGCGACCATTTCAGTTCTCCATAGAAAGTACGCCCCGGATACGGGTGGAACACGTAATAGCGGCGGTCCGTCAGGTTGTCGATGCCGGCCGACGCGGTCCAGTGACGATCGAAGCGGTAGCGCGCCTTCAGATCGACGACCGTGAACGAACTCGTGCCGCCGTAGACGTCCGGATTCACGTCGCTGTTGTCGAGCGTGTTGAACTGGCGGCCCGAGTAGCGCACGCCGACGCTCGCGAGCCAGTGCTCGTCGAAGCGATATGACGCGAGCAGGTTCGCGCGCATGCGCGCAATGCGCGGGAAACGCGAACCGACATAGGCCGGATTCGCGGCATCGGCGAGGATCTGCGCGTTGCTCGCCGATACGTTCGCGTCGACGTTGAGCCCGCGCAGCCCGACGTTTTCGCCGCTGAACGCCAGTTCGACGCCGCGCACCCGCACGCGATCGACGTTCGAGATGTTGGTGACGGTGGTCGCGCCCGACACCGTCGTCTGGCTGTAGATCGAATCGCGCAGGTCGCTCTGGAACACGCTCGCGCGCATGACACCGACGCCCACGTCGCGTTCGGCCGTGAAGTCCCAGTCGATCGCCTTTTCCGGGCGCAGGTTCGCGTTGTTGTTGACGATCGCGTTGTTCGAGATCGTGCCCTGGAACAGTTCGCCGACCGTCGGGAACCGCGTGCCGGTCGCGAACGACAGCCGGAAGCGCCAGACCTGCGTCGCATCCCACTGCAGCGCGACTTTCGGCGACAGCGCATTCGCGCCGCGGTCCGCGTAGCCGAGCGTGCCGTTCGCATTGCCGAGCGCGCCGCCGTACGCGTCCCAGCGCTCGTAGCGCAGCCCGAGCGTCGCAAGCCAGCCCGGCGCGAAGCGCCACGCATCCTGCCCGAACAGCGCCTGCGTGCGCGTGTCGCCGCGATAGACGCTCGCGAGCGAAGTGGTCGGCCCGGCCAGCCAGTCGGCCGTGTTGTACGTGACGTTGCGCAGGAAGTAGTTGTCGTAGTGATAGCCGAACGTGAACGTATGGCCCTTCACTGCCGGCGCCTCGGCCTTCAGGTCGAGCGTGCGCCAGCCGGTGCCGTCGCCCTGGAACAGCGTGCCCGCCCCGCCCTGCACGGTCGAGGCCGCGCGCAGCACGTCGCGCGACACGTCGTACGCGGACACCACGCCCGACAGCCGCCAGCCGGATTCGAGCCGGCCGTTCAGTCCGAGCGCATACAGCCAGTTCTCCTGGTCGCCGCGCTGCGGCGCGAATGCGCTCGGCGCGACCGTCATGTTCTGGCCGCCGATCGACACGTTGCCGCCGTAGACCGGAGCGCCGGCCGCCGGATTGCCCGTCGCATCGCGCAGGAAGGTCTCGCCGTGCTGCCGGTAATGGTTCTCCCAATGCCCGAGCGTCAGCGTCGCATCGACACGATCCGTGAACGCATAGCCGATCCGGACCGTCTCGTTGAGCTGCTCGGTCCGCTCGATCGTCTGTGCGCCGACGATCGTCCGCGGCTTGCCGTTGGGTCCGATGTCGGTCGCTGCGCCCGTCACGGGAACGGCGGCGCCCAGTTTCGGGTTGTAGGCCGAATTGGGGCTCGCGTACTGCATCGGCTGGCCGTCGTTCTCCAGCCGGTCGAGCGACAGCGCGAGCCAGAACCGGCCGACGCGGTTCGCGATCCGCGCGGTCTGGTGATTGCCGCCGAAGCTGTCCGCGAACCCGTAGCCGTCGCGGTAGCGCTGCGTGAAGAACTGCGTCGACAGCGACGCCTCGAGCTGTTCGGGGCGCCGCGTGGTGAGCAGCACGGTCGAGCCGATCGAATTGCCCGGATACAGTGCGGAAAAGGGGCCATAGAGCACGTCGACGCGCGCGATGTCGTCGGGCGGAATCAGCGACCAGCGCGGCGGGTACGCATAACTCGACCCGAGCAGGTTCGACAGCAGCACGCCGTCGGCATAGACGAGCCCGCGCGCGCTCTGTAGTTCGTTGAAGTCGCGGCCCGCGAATACGCTGTTGCGGTCGCCGATGTAGCGCTTGCGGACCATCAGGTTCGGCGCGTACTTCAGCGCGTCCTCCGTGGTGACGTTGGTGTGCGCATCGATCTGCTCGCGCGTGATCGACGCGACGACGGCCGGCGTATCCGGGTCGACCGGTTGCCGCTGCGCAGTCACGCTGACGGCGGTCAACGTATCGCCGACCGCCACGGCCGCTGCAGCGACACCGACGGCCGCCGGCGCCGCGGCGGCGGCGGGACGATCGATGCCACCGCCATGGGCCGCGTCGGCGCGGGCATCGTCGGTCGAAGCCGCGTGGGCGGCCGGCCATGCGAAAGCGGCCGCGCATGCGAGCGCGAGCCGGCCGCGCGACGACCGCGCGGCAAGGGTAGACGACATGAGTGGTTTCCTGAAAACGTGATCGGACGCCGCCGGGTACGGGGCGCGAGCCGCGCACGCACGCACGGCGCGACGCGCGGGCCGAGGCCGCAGGCGGCTCACGCGCCACCGGGGCGCGCGAAGGACATCAATCAGACCGGAACGTTTTCAGGCGGGGCGCGCGGCTGCGCAAGACGGATGCCCCTGCGGGGCACATCGGGAACGATCGGGGCGACCATCCGATACGCGAACGTGCGTACGAAGCCCGGCATCGCAGGCAGGCTCGTGCCCAGCGCGACGTTCGCGGCGAAGCCGGGACAGTACACGCAATGCGGGACGCCGGCGTGGTCGAACGACGACCTGTCGCGGTCGTCGCCCGCTTGCGCGAGCACGACCCGACGCGCGCCCGCTGCACTGCACAACTCGAGCGTGAGCGCGCCGGAACCGCTCGACGCAACACGCGCGTAGCCGACGACGGGCGACAGTACGTTCAGTACCAGCGCCAGCCATACGAGGCCGATCCATCGCGTCGTTCGTCTCATCGCGGTCCAGGAAAAAGTGCGCGCAAGTATAGCAAGCGGCCCGATTGTCGCCGTCGCGCGGCGCGCGATAGCGGGCATCACACTTCGCGCCGGAGCGCATGTGCCGTTAATACAACAGAGACAAAATCTAACGATTCGCCGCTGGCACAAATCCGAGCGCGAGGTTGATAATCATTGAACCTGCTGGAGAAACGATCATGGACGAAAGACCGACTCGCATGCCACCGCCCGAGCAAGTGATGAGCCCGGATCCGGAACCCGTCGGCGTGGAATTCCTCGCCGAATTGCCCGAGCACGTTCGGGCATTCTTCGACGAGCAGCACAAGCTGTACTCGCCGAAGTGAACGCCGGTCCGGTTCTGTAACCGCCACGTGTCGACCCTCGCTATCGTGCGGTTCATCCTAGCGCTTCGCGCGCAATTCGCTTCGCACCCGGGCTGCAACAGCCTGACGGTGCCGGGTCAGCTCGCCTGCTGATTCTCCTGTCGCGACGCTACGCCGCGCGACTGTCTTCGTCTATCCTTCTGGTTTTCCACGTCCGGCCCGCCCGGCTCTCCTGATCGTTCCGATGAAGCAAGCCATTCGTGCCAGCGTCGCTGTCGCCGCACTCGGCGTCGCCCTCCTTTCGTCGCCTGCCGTCCGCGCAGACGGCGACGACACCGCCCTCACCAACGTCGTTGCGCTCGCGTCGCAGCGCCTCGCGCTCGCCGAACCGGTCGCGCGATGGAAATGGGCGAATCACAAGGCCATCGAAGACCAGCCGCGCGAAGCGGCCCTGCTCACTGCCGTCGAAAAGCGCGCGACCGAGGCCGGCGTCGATCCCGCCTTCGCCCGCACATTCTTCGAGGATCAGATCACCGCAAGCAAGGACGTGCAGAACGCACTGTTCGCGACCTGGCGCGCGACGCGGCCGCCGGAAGGCACGCCGCCCGATCTCGCGACCAGCACGCGGCCGGCACTCGATCGGCTGACGCAGAAAATGCTCGCCGGTCTCGCACAGGTCGCCCCGCTGCGCGACGCGCCCGATTGCCAGGCGCGGCTCGCGCGCAGCATCGCGAACTGGAAGACGCTCACGCGCTACGATTCCACGCAGACGCGGGCACTCGATACCGCGCTGTCGCATGTCTGCTCCGCCGGCGGGGCCAGCGCGATCGGCTGACGCGGCGGGCACGGATCGCCCGGCGGCGCTCAGTCCGCGGCGGTCAGCGCCGCGAGCGGAATCACCTGCAGGCCGCGCGCGAGATGCGTCTGCAGCAGGCGATGGGTGAAGGGTTCGAACACGCCGCCCGCCGCGTCGGCCGCGAGCCGCGCAGCCGCATCGAGCGAGTCCACCGAACCGAGATAGCACCAGCCATCGATCACATGAAACAGGCGGCGCTCGCCGTCCGCCTCGAAGGCGACCGCGCCTTCGAACGGCCAGGGCGCACTGCCCGCGCGGACGGCGTCGGCCGTGGGGCGCCGATTGTACGACGGGCGCAACCGGGCGATCCATTGCGCTTCGGCCAACATCGCCCCCAGCTCGTTGCCGGTCTCGCGCCATTCGACGCGCCGCACCTGCTGCGCGAGCCGCATTTCCTTCGACGAGCGGCGCTCGCCGGTCAGCAGCGCGCGCAGCCGCTGCCGCACGCGCACGCTACGACCCACATACAGCGCTTCGTCACGCTCCCCGAACAGCGCATACGCGCCGCACCCTGCCGGCGCGGTATCCAGCCAGGCCTCGGTCAGATCGCCGCCCAGACGGAAGTGGCGCGTCGTGCGCGCGATCTGGTCGCGCAGCCGCTCGAGCGGCACGATGTCGTGCAACTGGCGCCAGAACTGCCAGATCAGGTCGGCATCGGCCAGCGCCCGGTGACGCGCGGCCGGAACGAGCCCATGCCGTTCGATCAACGCATCGAGCCCGTGCCGCGATTCGCGCGGAAACAACGCGCGCGACAGCCGCACCGTACAGAGCACGTCGGGATTGAACGCCAGGCCGGCGCGCTCGAATTCGGCGCGCAGGAAGCCGCGGTCGAAGCTCGCGTTGTGCGCGACGAACAGCTTCCCGTCGAGCCGCTCGAACAGCGCCGGCGCGAGCGATGCGAACGTCGGCGCATCGCGCACCATCGCGTCCGAGATGCCCGTCAGTTGCTGGATGAACGGCGGAATCGCCTGCCCCGGATTGACGAGGCTCGTCCACGTCGACACGCCGAGCGGTCCGATTTCGACCACGCCGATTTCGGTAATGCGGTGGTCGGCGGACGAGCCGCCGGTGGTTTCAAGGTCGACGAAGACGAGCGGCTGCTCGCTGGCGGGATCGGACGGAACGGAATCGGACATGAAAAGACAGGGAAACGATGCTTCCGTGAGTATGCACCGGCATGCGTACTCGGGCCAGCCCGGACCGGCTCGCTCCGTCCCCCCGAAAACAAAAAGCCCCCGCGATGCGGGGGCCGGACGTGATCGGCAATGCGTGGCGCGTCAGACCGCCTGGATATTCGCTGCCTGCTTGCCTTTCGGTCCGACTTTGACCTCGAACGAAACACGCTGGTTTTCTTTCAACGTCTTGAAGCCGTCCATCCGGATTTCGGAAAAGTGCGCAAACAAATCTTCACCGCCATTGTCCGACGTAATAAAGCCAAAACCTTTAGCATCGTTAAACCATTTCACGATACCGGTATCCATGTCTTCTTTCCCCACTCGATAAGATCAAAAAAGCTATTTTTATAGCCGTTTCCCGAAATCCCGAAACATTGCGCCAGCACCCACACCAGCACGCCGCCCGAGGACGGAGTGCTCACTTTATAAATTGGACAATCCGGGTGCGTCAAGAAAATTTTTAGCCACTGCTTTCTTGAAAAGACGCTAATACCACTGGAATCGGTACACCGTCACCGATGATTAATTGATTCGCATCAAAAACCTGTCAACATTACCGGGATCGGATCGCTAATAATCGCCGGAAGCGAAATTTCTACCGGGGACAAATCGACCCGGTAAAATCCTCGGGTTTTTTCGGGTTGCAGAAATCGGGCGACGTTGCGATCCTGAATCAATGCTGAAAGGAAGGAGAGGGTCATGTGGCTGGACGGAATCAAGCGCTTCGCGAGCCGGCTCGGACGCGTACGTCGCAAGTCCCGCGCCCTGGCCGAGTCCGCGCGCGAAGCGCCGTGCGATACCGAGTTCGATATGACATGGCACGGCGATCACTGGCAGAACCTGCTCGCATCGCCTCTGGATGCCCGTCACTACGTGATGGAAGACTGGACCAACACGCCGCCGCCGATCGAAGCAGAGGATGCCGCGCCTGCGGGCAAGCGCCAGCGCAAGCGCCGCTCGTACACGTCGTAGCGCGCTGAGCGGCCGGGCAAAAAAAAGCGCGACTGGGAAGTCGCGCCGACAAAGGTTTGGAGATCTTTTCCGTCAACGAAAAAGTCTGCTTCGGAAAGCAGAGATCGCAGTATAGCGAGAGAACCACCTTTCATTATCCATGCTCCACACAAACCTCTATTGCCGATGTGTCAATAATCGGGCTATAGCCGCTCCCGCCGGCCGCTGACCGTCCGTCGCAAACGCGCAACGCCCTCTACGCAGTCCTGATCGTTATTTCCATTTGCTGCGCCGCAGCGAACCCTTGCGTGGCAATCGGTTGCGCGACTTTCCCGATTTTTGCGGATTTCAAAACACACTGTTTCTTAAAGCGTGAACCGCCCTCGCTCCGCACACTTCGTACACTGCAAATGGATTTCTGATACGCGCACCGCCGTTCTGCGGCGCCGGCGACAGCATCAAACGAAGCACGGCCGTCCGCCCCAGGTTCGATCGACATCATCGTGTTTGGAGACAGATCCATGAACAAGACCCTGATCGTCGCCGCGTTGTCGGGTGTATTCGTTAGCGCCGCCCATGCACAAAGCAGCGTGACGCTGTACGGCCTGATCGACGCAGGCATCACTTACACGAACAATCAGGGCGGCCACAGCGCCTGGCAGGAAACGAGCGGTTCGATCAACGGCAGCCGCTGGGGCTTGCGCGGCACCGAAGATCTCGGCGACGGCCTGAAAGCCATCTTCACGCTGGAAAACGGTTTCGGCATCAACAACGGCGCGCTGAAGCAGAACGGTCGCGAATTCGGCCGGCAAGCGTTCGTCGGGCTTGCGCACAACACCTACGGTTCGCTGACGCTGGGCCGGCAGTACGACAGCGTCGTCGACTATCTCGGGCCGCTGTCGCTGACCGGTACCCAGTATGGCGGCACCCAGTTTGCTCACCCGTTCGACAACGACAACCTCAACAACTCGTTCCGGATCAACAACTCGGTCAAGTATCAGAGCGCGAACTACGGCGGCCTCAAGTTCGGTGCGTTGTACGGATTCTCCAACTCGTCGGCGTTCGCGAACAACCGCGCGTACAGCGGCGGCGTGTCGTACAGCTACCTCGGCTTCAACCTTGCCGCGGCCTACTTGCAGTTGAACAGCGACGTGAACGCGCTCGCGCAGGCCGCGTCCGATCCGGGCGCGGTCACCGGCGACTGGACCTTCGCGTCGCGCGTGCAGCGCACCTGGGGCGCCGGCCTCAATTACGGGTTCGGCCCCGCCACGGTCGGCTTCGTGTTCACCCAGACGCGCCTGACCGGCCTTCGCGCGATCAGCGCCGGCCAATCGGGCGTGGCGGGCGGCATCACGGGCCTCGGCGATACCGGGCGCTTCAGCAACTATGAGGTCAACGGCCGCTACGCGCTGACGCCGGCCCTGTCGTTCGCCGGCTCCTACACGTACACCCAGGGCCGCCTGTCCGGCGACAAGCCGACCTGGCACCAGTTCAACCTGCAAGCCGACTACGCGCTATCGAAGCGCACCGACGTGTACCTGCAGGGCGAGTTCCAGAAGGTCAACACCGACGGACTGGACCTCGGCGCCAACATCAACGGCTTGGGCGCCGCGTCGTCGACCAACAAGCAGATCGCGGTCACGGCCGGCCTGCGTCACCGCTTCTGAGCGACCGGCCCGTTCGCCATACGCCGAAAGACGAAGCGCCCCATCGGGGCGCTATTTCCTGGTCGCGGCGCGCGGGCCGCCAGTCAGGCGTCGCCCCGCGCCGGATACCGGACGTCGAGTATGTCGATCGGCTGCGGGCCGGCCGGCGTCATCAGCGTGACGGTGTCGCCGATCTTCGCCTTGATCAGCGCACGCGCGACCGGCGAGATCCAGCTGACGCAGCCGCGGTCGAGATCGACCTCGTCGATCCCGACGATCGTCACCGTGTGATCCTCGCCGTCCGGCGTCTCGTAATCGACCGTCGCGCCGAAGAACACCTGGTCGACGTTCTCCTGCCGGCTCGCGTCGACGACTTCCGCAAGGTCGAGCCGCTTCGTCAGGAAGCGGATGCGGCGATCGATCTCGCGAAGCCGCCGCTTGCCGTAGATATAGTCGCCGTTTTCCGACCGGTCGCCGTTCGAGGCCGCCCACGACACGAGCCGCACGACCTCGGGACGTTCGACGTCGATCAGGTTCAGCAACTCGTCCCTCAGCCGCTTGTGGCCGGCCGGCGTGATGTAGTTCTTCGCGCCCGCCGGAATCGCGGGTTGAGCCTGGTCGAGATCGTCGTCGTCACCGTCCGACTCTTTGACAAACGCCTTGTTCATGATGCAGATTCAACGTGGATGACTGATCCCTCAAGGGTACACGATGGGCGGCCGGCCAAGGCCATGGCACCAAATTCGCGAATAAGGCTTCCCTTTTTATACGACTCTGCTATACTTCCGCTTCTGCGTGCGGCTGTAGCTCAGTTGGATAGAGTACTTGGCTACGAACCAAGGGGTCGTGGGTTCGAATCCTGCCAGCCGCGCCACTTTTTCGAGGGCCTTCCGAACCGAAGGCCCTTTCAGTTCGAAGCAGTAGAAGTTTGTTGTTGCGTGCGGCTGTAGCTCAGTTGGATAGAGTACTTGGCTACGAACCAAGGGGTCGTGGGTTCGAATCCTGCCAGCCGCGCCACTTTTTTGGGGGCCTTCCCATCGCAGAAGGTTCCGACAGTTGAAGCAGTACCGTTTTGCGTGCGGCTGTAGCTCAGTTGGATAGAGTACTTGGCTACGAACCAAGGGGTCGTGGGTTCGAATCCTGCCAGCCGCGCCACCTTAAAAGGGCTTTCCTCCGGGAAAGCCCTTTTTCTTTTTGCGCCCGCCTCCCTCGTTCGCACCCTCACCCCGCACGCGCTCGGCAAAGCGCCGGCATCATCGCACGCGCTTTCGACAGCCCCAATGAAAACGGCGGCCATAAGCCGCCGTCCGTCGATCATCGAATCCGCCCGCGCCCACCGCCGCGCGCGTCAACGTCAGTAATCCTGCCGCTCGCGCTCGATACGCATGCCGCCGTCATGGCGTGCATGCGCGCCGTCGTCGGTCGAACGCTCGCGCATGATCCGCATCACGTCCGGATTGGTTCTCACGCGCCGCATCACGTTCGCGAGATGCACGCGGTCGCTGACCTGGATCACGAAGCGCAGCACCGTCGACTCGTGCGTCAGATCCTCGTCCATCGCGATATGAACGATGTTCGCGTCGGCCGACGTGATGTCCGCCGCGACGCGCGCGAAGATGCCCTTCGTGTTCTTCACGAGCGCCTTCACCGCGACATCGAACAGGCGGCCCGGCTGCGGCGCCCATTCGACGTCGATCCAGCGGCCCGGATCGCGGCGATGGATGCGCTGCGCGACACGGCAATCCGTCGTATGAATCGCCATGCCCAGACCGATGCCGATGTAACCCATGATCGCATCGCCCGGGATCGGGCGGCAGCATGCTGACAACTGCACGGACATCCCTTCGGTGCCGGTAATCACGACCGGCGGCGCATGATGCGCGGGATGCCGCTCGGACTTCGGCAGATCGTCGTCCGCGTCGCGGCCGCTCATCAACACTTCGATGCGCTTGGCCATCACCGCGGCGACGCGACGACCGAGGCCGATATCCGCGAAAATTTCCTGACGACTCTTGTTGCCCGTCCACTGCACGAGCTTCTCCCACACCTCCGGCTCGACGTCGGCCAGCGCGAGACCGTAGCCCTTCAGGCTCTGGTCGACGAGCCGCTCGCCCAGTTGCACGGACTCGTTCAGGCGCATCGTCTTCAGGTAGTGGCGGATCGCCGAGCGCGCCTTGCCGGTACGCACGAAGCCGAGCCACGCGGGGTTCGGCTTCGAATACGGCGCGGTGATCACCTCGACGATGTCGCCGCTTTTCAGCTCGGTGCGCAGCGGCAGCAGCTCGTTGTTGATCTTCACGGCCACGCACTGGTTGCCGAGATCGCTGTGGATCGAATACGCGAAATCGAGCGCCGTCGCGCCGCGCGGCAGCGCCATGATCTTCGACTTCGGCGTGAACACGTAGACCGCATCCGGGAACAGGTCGATTTTCACGTGCTCGAGGAATTCGCTCGAATCGCCCGCTTCGCTCTGGATGTCGAGCAGCGACTTCAGCCACTGGTGCGCGCGCTTCTGCACGTCGCTGAGATCGGCGCTGCCGTTCTTGTACAGCCAGTGCGCGGCGACCCCTGCCTCGGCGATCTCGTGCATCTTGCGCGTGCGTACCTGGAACTCGATCGGCGCGCCGAACGGGCCGACGAGCGTCGTGTGCAGCGACTGATAGCCGTTGATCTTCGGGATCGCGATGTAATCCTTGAACTTGCCGGGTACGGGCTTGTACAGTGCGTGCAGCGCGCCGATGCACGTGTAGCAGTCGAGCGGGCCGTCGACGACGACCCGAAAGCCGTACACGTCGAGCACCTGCGAGAACGACAGTTGCTTGTCGCGCATCTTGCGGTAGACGCTGTAGATGGTCTTCTCGCGGCCGGTGATCTCGGCGTCGATCTTCGCGTCGGCCATCGCGCGCTGCGCGGCCTCGAGGATCTTGCTGATCACTTCGCGGCGGTTGCCGCGCGCGGCCTTCACGGCCTTCTCGAGCGTCGCGTAGCGATGCGGGTTGAAGTTCGCGAAGCTCATGTCCTGCAGCTCGCGATACGTGTTGTTCAACCCGAGCCGGTGCGCGATCGGCGCGTAGATGTCGAGCGTTTCGCGCGCGACGCGGCGGCGCTTTTCCATCGGCACCGCGCCGAGCGTGCGCATGTTGTGCAGGCGGTCGGCGAGCTTGACGAGAATCACGCGCACGTCGCGCGCCATCGCGAGCAGCATCTTGCGGAAGTTTTCCGCCTGCGCTTCCTCGCGGCTGCGGAATTCCATCTTGTCGAGCTTCGACAGGCCGTCGACCAGTTCGGCGACCTTCGGGCCGAACCGCTCGGCCAGCTCGTTCTTGGTCACGCCCTGGTCTTCCATCACGTCGTGCAGCAACGCGGCCATCACGGCCTGTGCGTCGAGCTTCCAGCCGGCGCAGATTTCCGCGACGGCGACGGGATGGGTGATGTAGGGTTCGCCGCTCTGGCGATATTGACCGAGGTGGGCTTCGTCGCTGAAGTGGAACGCCGCCTTGACCTCTTTGATTTCGTCCGGAGCGAGATACTCGGCAAGCGCGGCCGTCAGTTTCGCGATCGAAACGACGCCGTGCTTGCGCGGTTGCTCCGGCGTGGCGGTCGGCCCGAACAAATGCCGGAAGGACTGTTCGAGGACCGCGTCGATGTACTGGCGCGCAGGCGACTGGGCCGTGGCTTCGGTGGTCGAATCCGCGGAGGCGGACGATGGGGTGGTGCTCATATTCGCCTCCAGGTCGAGTCGTTGCGCGCGTGGACTACATGGCTGGAACGGGCCGGATGCGCGTTACACCGGCACCTTCTTCAGCATCTCGACGCCGACCTGGCCGGCGGCGATTTCGCGCAGCGCGACGACGGTCGGCTTGTCGCGGCTTTCGATCTTCGGCGTATGGCCTTGCGCGAGCTGCCGCGCGCGATAGGTGGCGGCGAGCGCCAGTTCGAAGCGATTCGGGATTTGCTTCAGGCAGTCTTCGACGGTAATGCGAGCCATGTTGGTAATTCCTTCTGAATATAGTCCTTATTCTACCTTATGTCCCTCGTGCCCCGCGTCATTCCGCGTGGGGCAGATGGATGCCGAGCTCGATGAACAGCTCCGCGTGTCGCGCGTACTGCGAAGCAAAACGCAGGCGCGTCGCCGCGACGATGCATTCGAGTTCCGCGAGCGCGCGTTCGAAATTCTCGTTGATCACCACGTATTCCGCTTCCGACGCGTGTGCGATCTCGCTGCCGGCGGCCAGCAGGCGTCGCGTGATCACGTTCGGCTCGTCCTGGCCGCGCTTCTTCAGGCGTTCCTCGAGCGCGTCGAGCGACGGCGGCAGGATGAAGATGCCGACCGCGTTACGGAACTGCTTCTTCACCTGCAACGCACCCTGCCAGTCGATTTCGAGCAGCACGTCGTGGCCGTTCTTCATCTGCTCTTCGATCCAGACGCGCGACGTGCCGTAGTAGTTGCCGTGCACTTCCGCGCTCTCGAGAAATTCGTGCGCCGCGTGACGCGCGCGGAAATCGTCGACGGTCGTGAAGTGGTAGTGCTGGCCGTCCTGCTCGCCCGGGCGCGGCTTGCGCGTCGTGTACGAGATCGACAGGCAGATGTCGCTGTCCTTCGACAGCAGCGCATTCACGAGCGTCGACTTGCCGGCGCCCGACGGCGCGACGACCATGAACAGGTTACCGGGATAGACGCCGCCGTGCAGCGAATGCGACGCGTGGCCGTCGCGGGTGGATTCGGTCATGACAGCCTCCGCCGGGCCTGGCCACATCCGCATGAATCGGCTTTCGAAGGATGGGGGGGCTGCGCCCCCCCAAGCGAACGTAGTGAGCGTGGGGGTCGTTTCATCTCTTTACTCCAGGTTTTGCACTTGCTCGCGCATCTGCTCGATCAGCAGCTTCAGCGCCATCGACGCGTCGGCCAATTCCTTCGCCGCCGCCTTCGAGCCGAGCGTGTTCGCTTCGCGATTCAGTTCCTGCATCATGAAATCGAGACGCTTGCCGACGCGGCCGCCCTTCTCGATCACGTGACGCGTTTCGTTCAGGTGCGCGGTGAGCCGCGACAGTTCTTCCGCGATGTCGATCCGGATCCCGTACATCGTCACTTCCTGACGGATGCGCTCCGCGGCTTCCTCGCGCGTGACGACCGTCGAGCCGCCTTCGGGCGCCGCGAGGCCGAGCGCTTCCTGCAGCCGCTCGACGATCTTCTGCTGGTGCTTCGCGATCAGCTCCGGTACGAGCGGCGTGATGCGCGCGACGATCGCCTCCATCTCGGTGACGTTCGACAGCAGCATCGTCGCCAGTTGCGCGCCTTCGCGCGAACGCACGACGACGAGCTCGCCGATCGCTTCCTTGCCGCAGGCGAGCACGGCGTCGCGGATCGCGTCGGCCGACACGCCGGCCTCGGCGAGCACGCCGGGCCAGCGCAGGATTTCACCCGCGCGCAGACGGCCGACGCCCGGGAACGAATCGAGCACCGCGCGTTCGAGATCGGCAAGCTGGCCGAGCGCCGACTGGTTCAGCGCGCCCGCGCCGATGCTTTGCTCGCCGCGCTGCAGGTTGATGCGCACGTCGACCTTGCCGCGCGACAGTTTGTTCATCAGCATTTCGCGCAGCGCGGGTTCGCACGCGCGCACGTCGTCCGGCATCCGGAAATTGAGATCGAGGAAGCGCGAGTTCACGGTGCGCAGTTCGACCGACACGCTGGTGCCGCCGTTGCCGGCGGCCGTCGTGAGTTCGCGCGTCGCGCTCGCGTAGCCCGTCATGCTGTAGATCATGGTTCGTCTCGCCGTCTGGTGCCCTCGCGGGCGGGAATACATCGAGGCGCCCGGCGCATCGGAAAGCGCGGGGCGGGAAGCGCGCATTATCCCATTTTTGCGGACCACCCCGCCGGGGACGCCCGCCGTTCGGCGCTAAAATCGGGGTTTCCTCTCCTTCCGCGATTTCCCCATGACGTCTTCCGTTTCCCGCCCGAGCGGCCGCCGCGCCGACGAACTGCGCAAGGTCGCCCTCACGCGCCACTACACGAAACACGCCGAAGGCTCCGTGCTGGTCGAATTCGGCGACACCAAGGTGCTGTGCACCGCCAGCGTCGCCGAGCGCGTGCCCGAGTTCCTGCGCGAGCGCGGGCAAGGCTGGCTGACCGCCGAATACGGGATGCTGCCGCGCGCGACCCACACGCGCAGCGACCGTGAAGCGGCGCGCGGCAAGCAGACGGGCCGCACGCAGGAAATTCAGCGCCTGATCGGCCGCGCGCTGCGCGCGGTGTTCGATCTCGAGGCGCTCGGCCCGCGCACGATCCACATCGACTGCGACGTGATCCAGGCCGACGGCGGCACGCGCACGGCCAGCATCACCGGCGCGTTCGTCGCCGCGCACGACGCCGTGTCGAAGCTGATCGCGGCCGGCAAGCTCACGCGCTCGCCGATCACCGACCACGTCGCCGCGATCTCGGTCGGCGTGTACGAAGGCGCCCCCGTGCTCGACCTCGACTACGCGGAAGATTCGCGCTGCGACACCGACATGAACGTCGTGATGACCGGCGCGGGCGGCTTCGTCGAAGTCCAGGGCACGGCCGAAGGCGTGCCGTTCTCGCGCGCCGAGATGAACGCGCTGCTCGACCTCGCGCAGGGCGGGATCGCCGAGCTCGTGCGGTTGCAGAAAGAGGTCCTGGGTGCGAGCCATGCCTGACGACCGCACCGTCGCGCCGCTGTCGCGCATCGTTCTCGCGTCGAACAACGCGGGCAAGCTGCGCGAATTCACCGCGCTGTTCTCGACGGTCGGCATCGAGATCGTCCCGCAGGGCGACCTCGCGGTGCCGGAGGCGGAAGAGCCGTTCGGTACGTTCATCGAGAACGCGCTGACCAAGGCGCGCCATGCGTCGCGGCTCACCGGACTGCCGGCGATCGCCGACGATTCCGGCCTGTGCGTGCGCGTGTTGCGCGGCGCGCCGGGCGTCTATTCGGCGCGCTATGCGCAGCGCGCGGGCCGCGACAAGGGCGACGCGGCGAACAACGGGTATCTCGTCGAGCAGCTGCGCGGCGTCGCCGACCGGCGTGCGTACTACTGCTGCGTGCTCGCGCTCGTTCGCCATGCGGACGATCCGGAACCGCTATTCGCCGAAGGGCGCTGGGCCGGCGAGATCGTCGATACGCCGCGCGGCGAACACGGATTCGGCTACGACCCGTATTTCTACCTGCCGTCGCTCGGCGCGACGGCCGCCGAACTCGAGCCTGCAGTGAAGAACACGCACAGCCATCGCGCGCTGGCGCTGAAGGCGTTGCTCGCGCGGCTCGCGGAGGAAGCATGAGCCAGGCTTCGGACACCGGTGCGCGCGTCGTCGCGACCTTCACGTCGCCCGGCCAGGTGCGCCTCACGTCGCTGCCGCCGCTCGCGCTGTACGTGCATTTCCCGTGGTGCGTGCGCAAGTGCCCGTACTGCGATTTCAACTCGCATGAATGGAAAGGCGAACGGTTTCCGGAAGCCGACTATCTCGACGCGTTGCGCGCCGACCTCGAGCAGGCGCTGCCGCTCGTGTGGGGTCGGCAGGTGCATACCGTGTTCATCGGCGGCGGCACGCCGAGCCTGCTGTCGGCGGCCGGCCTCGACCGGATGCTGTCCGACGTGCGCGCGCTGCTGCCGCTCGACGCCGATGCCGAGATCACGCTCGAGGCGAACCCGGGGACCTTCGAAGCCGCGAAGTTCGCGCAGTTCCGCGCAAGCGGCGTGAACCGCCTGTCGGTCGGCATCCAGAGCTTCAACGAAGCGCACCTGAAGGCGCTCGGCCGGATTCACGACACCGCGCAGGCCCGCGCGGCCGTCGAGATCGCCGCGAAGAACTTCGACAACTTCAACCTCGACCTGATGTTCGCGCTGCCGAACCAGACGCTCGACGAATGCCGCACCGACATCGAGACCGCGCTGTCGTTCGCGCCGCCGCACCTGTCGCTGTATCACCTGACGCTCGAGCCGAATACGCTGTTCGCGAAGTTTCCGCCGGTCGTCCCCGACGACGACGCGTCGGCCGACATGCAGGAATGGATCCACGCGCGCACGGCCGACGCCGGCTACGGGCGCTACGAAGTATCCGCGTACGCGAAGCCGAATCATCAGTGCAAGCACAACCTGAACTACTGGCGCTTCGGCGACTATCTCGGGATCGGCGCGGGCGCGCACACGAAGCTGTCGTTCCCGAACCGGGTCCTGCGGCAAGCGCGCTACAAGCATCCGGCAACCTTCATCGAACAGGCGAAGGCCGGCACGGCCGTGCAGGAAGAGCGTGAAGTCGGCGCGCGCGACCTGCCGTTCGAATTCATGCTGAATATGCTGCGGCTCGTCGAGGGCTTTCCCGTGCACAGCTTCGTCGAACGGACGGGCCTGCCGATGAGCACGATCGAGCCGGCGTTGAAGGAAGCGGAACGGCGTGGGCTGATCACGCGCGATTTCACGCAAATCGCGCCGACGCCGCTCGGCCAGCGTTTTCTCAACGACCTGCAGGAATTGTTCCTGCGCGACGACTGAACGGATGAACGCGGCGGCATTTCGGTTACAATGCCGCCTCGTGTGGAAGCGTGGCCGAGCGGTTTAAGGCACTGGTCTTGAAAACCAGCGACGGGAAACTGTCCGTGAGTTCGAATCTCACCGCTTCCGCCAGGAAGTTCGCCGAACCCCGTCCATTCGCAGAATGACGGGGTTTTTGTTTGTCCGCACGCGTGCGCCCCGCACGTTCCGACGCATCGCGCCGGATGCCGTTACAATCCCGCGCTCCGATTCGCGAAACGGGAAATCCACGTCATGAAGCCCTTCCTCGTCTCGTCGCTCGTCGCCGTGCTGGCCGCCGTCAGCGCGCATGCGGCGGCCGACACCGCCTCCGGCAGCGACGCACAGGCGTCGTGCGCGATCGCGTACGTGACCGGCGTCGGCGGTTCGCCGCGCGGCCTGAGCGAGTATCTCGCGAGCCCGTCGCCATACAACTACCTGAAGGACAACGAGCTTCAGTGCAAGGTGGGCGACGACGGACGCACGTCGAACTGCACCGGCGTGACCTACCTGCGCAACGAACAGGTCAGCGTGTACGACGATTCCGACCCGGCGACGCTGACCGTCGTCGCGCGTGTGGAACTCGATCATGGCCAGAAGTATCCGGTGATCGTCGTCGTGCAGCGCAAGGACGCGCGCTGCAAGCAATGATGCGAAAAATACGATGATCCCCGTTTCCGTCGCCCGCTGATGGAATCGGCGCCGGATCGTCGACGCGTCGAAGCGACAGGGTGCGAGCGTCCCGGACGCCTGCCGCCGCACACCGCCTGACGCCTCCCGGCCCGCCCCGTCATCGCCTAGAATTCGTTCAACACGGCGACACGAACGCCGCCGCGTATTCGATGCCGCACGCGCCACCCCTGCGCGCGGCACACGGAGATCGCCATGACCGACCTGTCGACCGCGACGGACCACGTCGATTACGAAGGCTTCGAGATCCATGTCGTGCCGGCCGCGATGCCCGGCAGCGACACGCGCTATACCTACACCGGCTACGTGTGCCATCCGGGCGTGAATCCCGCGCTGCCCGGCCACGCGGTGCCGTTCCACGCGGATGGCGAAGAAAGCTTCGCGAGCGTCGACGAGGCGACCCACGAAGCCGTGCACATCGGCAAGAGCATCATCGACGGCACGCACCCCGACCTGTCGGTCCTGTCGCTCGTGACGCACGGCTTCTGACGCGGCCGGAACGCATCGCCGACGATTCCCCGGAAGGCTGCCGAGGTGGCCGCATCGGCTGACCGCGCCGCGCGGCCGGACGATCGCAGCGTGCCGCGGCTTTCAACCTTCCAGCACGCGTCCGCTGCGGACGCCGCCACATGTCGCGTCACATCGCGGTGCACGACGCGCGTGGCTCGACGCGGCGTCCGGCCGGCATCATCTGCGAGCGCAACGACCGGTCCCGCGCGCTATGCGTTTCCCCCCATATCGCCTCGCGTCGGTACGCCTATCATTTTTTTATCGTCCCTCCAGGCCATCACGTCATGCGCCCCCTTCCCCGTCCGTGCGTCGCCCGGCTGCGTGTTGCCGCGCTGGCCGTCGTCGCCCTGCTCGCCGCGTGCACGATCACGCCGCCTTCGTCGTTACGCTCGGTCGTGACGATTCCGTCGGTCATACGCAGCGGCAATCTCGACCAGTATCGCGTCGAGGTCGCGCACCGCGTCGCCGAACGCAATCCGTCCGGCATGCTGCACGGCACACCGCAGGCCATGCTGCGTTCGCTCGTCGTCGTGGCCTTCACCGTCGATGGCAACGGCCGCGTGATCAACGCATCCGTCTATCGCAGCAACGGCGACAGCGAGGCGGAAGCGCTCGCGCTCGCGTCGCTGCGCCGCTCGGCGCCGCTGCCGGCGCCGCCGTCGCGGCTGCTCGACGGCAACGGTCGGCTCGAACTGATGGAAGGCTGGCTCTTCAACGACGACGGCCACTTCCAGCTGCAAAGCACCGCGTCCGCGCAGGCGCAATCGATCGACTGACGCGCCGCCGCGGCCCGATTGCCGGGGGGCGGCAGCGCTGGCTATAATTTTCCGCACTCGCGCGGCCATCACGCCGCGCGCGCGTTCGCGCGCCCCACCCGGCAAGCGAGCCGACCACGCCGGCACCGGGCGGCGGCGACGTATCCGTCTCCATCGTCGACCGGCGGGTGACGTCCGCGCCACGGCGCGCGTCCACGCCGCCACCGCGTCATCCGCATCAATCATTTGCCCGGCGCGCCCGGCAGGCAGTCGCCTCCCCAGCGCACGCCCAGCCGGCTGCCCCAACGACAAAACGGAGACATCCATGTCCGCATCCCCCGCAACCGTTGCACACGCAACCGGTTCGGCCGGCGCCGTCAGCCACCGGCGCATCGTGTTCGCGAGCTTCATCGGCACCGCGATCGAGTTCTACGATTTCTACGTGTACGCGACGGCCGCCGCGCTCGTCATCGGCCCCGTATTCTTCCCGCACGGCTCCGCGACGGCGCAAGCGCTGTCCGCGTTCGTCACGTTCGGGATCGCGTTCATCGCGCGTCCGATCGGCTCGTTCCTGTTCGGGCACTTCGGCGACCGCATCGGCCGCAAGTCGACACTCGTCGCATCGCTGCTCGTGATGGGCGTGTCCACTACCGCGATCGGCTTCGTGCCCGGCTACGACGCGATCGGCGCGCTCGCGCCGGTGCTGCTGTGCGTGCTGCGCTTCGGCCAGGGAATCGGCCTCGGCGGCGAATGGGGCGGCGCTGCGCTGCTCGCGACCGAGCACGCGCCGCAAGGCAAGCGCGGCTGGTTCGGGATGTTCCCGCAACTGGGACCGTCGGTCGGCTTCCTGATGTCGAACGGGCTGTTCTTCGCGCTCGCGCTGTCGCTGTCCGACGCGCAGTTCCGCAGTTGGGGCTGGCGCATCCCGTTCCTCGTCAGCGCGGTGCTCGTCGCGCTCGGCCTGTACGTGCGGCTCAAGATCACCGAAACGCCCGCGTTCCAGGCAGCGCTCGACCGCAACGAGCGCGTGCGCGTGCCGGTCGCGACGCTCGTCACGCAGCACTGCCGGCCGACGCTGCTCGGCGCGCTCGCGATGGTCGTCTGCTACACGCTGTTCTACATCTCGACGGTGTTCTCGCTGTCGTACGGCGTGTCGGCGCTGCATATTCCGCGCCAGAGCTTCCTCGGCCTGCTGTGTTTCGCGGTGGTCTTCATGGGCGTCGCGACGCCGCTGTCCGCATGGGCGTCGGACCGCTTCGGCCGCAAGCCGGTGCTGGTCGTTGGCGCGATCGCCGCGCTGCTGTCGGGGTTCGCGATGGAACCGCTGCTCGGCAGCGGCTCGATGCCGCTCGTCGCGCTGTTCCTGACGATCGAGCTGTTCCTGATGGGCGTGACGTTCGCACCGATGGGCGCGCTGCTGCCCGAATTGTTCCCGACCAACGTCCGCTACACGGGCGCGGGCGTCGCGTACAACCTCGGCGGAATCCTCGGCGCGTCGATCGCGCCGTATATCGCGCAACTGCTGGTTGCGCGCGGCGGGCTGTCGTGGGTCGGCGGCTATGTGTCGGTGGCGGCGGCGATCAGCCTGATCGGCGTGCTGCTGATGCGCGAGACGCGCGACGCGTCGCTCGTCTGACCCTTCGGGGCGACCCGGGTTGTACGACGGCGGGCGCTGCCTATACTCGATCCTGGGCGCGTCGTTGCGCGCCCGGAGATCCCGCCCCGACAGGAGCCGCCGCCATGAATATCCGCCTTGCCAATGCCGATCTCGTGCTGATCCTTGCGCTCGCGCTCGGTGGCGCGCTGCTGCTCGCGCTGCGGTTTCGGCCGAAAACCTGGCGCGGCCTCGTGTTCGAGGCGCTGCTGGCGAATCTGGCGGCCATCGCCGCCGTCGTCACGGTCGAAGCGCTGCTCGCCTGACCGCGGCCGCCGCGCCGCGTCAGGCGGACAGCCGCGCGCGCACCGTGCCGTAGGCGGGGCAGACCGTATCGATCGCCTCCAGCGCCTCGTCGACGGTCGGCATCGCGCCCGGCTCGCCAATCGACAGCGCATTCGGCACGCCGCCGATCCCGCAATGGTGGCGCGACGTCGCGACGAAAATCATCACGGTGGGCCGCTGCAGTGCGTGCGCCATGTGCACGAACCCGGTATCGACGCCCACCACGAGCGCGGCCCGACCCAGCGCCGCGCCGAGCTCACGCACCGTCATCGCCGGTAACACGATCGCGCCCGGCGCCCGCGCGGCGATATCCCGTGCATCGTCGTGCTCGGCCGCCGATCCCCACGGCACCAGCACGCGCAAGCCGCGCGCCATCATCTGCGTCGCAAGGGCGGCCCAGTGTCCGGGCGGCCACTTCTTGTCGGGATTGGACGTCGCATGGAACAGCAGCATGAACGGCCCGCCGTCGGTCACGGCGGCGGGCAGGCTCGCATCCTGCGGCGCGACGATGCCGTGCGTGGCAGGCCCTTCCGGCACGTAGCCCAGCGCTTCGCCGGCACTCACCCGCATCCCGTGCCATGCGTCGCAGTCCGGCCGCGGACCGAAACGGTGCGAATACGCGAAGCGCGCGCCCGTTTCGCCGAGATCCTGCGTCTGGTAGCCGAAGCGACGCGCGCCACGCGCCAGCGACGAAATGATCGCGCTCTTGTACACGCCGTGCAGATCGATGATCGCGTCGTAGCGGTGCGCACGCAGCGCGCCGATCGATGCCGAGATCGCCTTCAGGTCGCCTGCGTTGCGCATTTTTTTGAAGCGGCGCAGCGGCGCGCACAGAACGGCGCTCACGCCCGGATGCCAGCGTACGACCTCCGCGCACGATTCGTCGACGGCCCAGTCGACCGTCACGCCGGGGAACGCGCGATGCAGGTCGGCGACGACAGGCAGCGTCTGGACGACGTCGCCGAGCGACGTCACTTTCACGATAAGGATTCGTTTCACGATTTGCGGGAATTCTCGACTGGCCATCTTGGCATGCTAACGACGGTTGCTATGTCCAGACATTACGCGAACATTACATTTGCAACAAATTGCATCTCTTTTGTGAATTTTTGTCGTCCTGCGCGGCGCGTCGTCGTCCCCGCTGGCATCGGTTCCTTTTTATAATCCTCTCTTTGCCCTCCGGCCGAGCCCATGCCGCGCCCCGCCCTTCCCGCGCTGTTTCCCGCCCTTACCCGCCGCTCGCTGCGAATCTGGCGCCAGTATGGTGTTTTCTGGCTCGGCGCGATCGTCGTCGGCCTCGCGGCCGTCCTGTATGCCCGATTGATCGACTGGGGCTACGAGACTTTCCGCGCGATGCGCGATCACGCCGTCTGGCTGCCGCTGCTGCTGACGCCGGCGATCGCCGCGTTGTCGGCATGGATCACGCGCCGCTTTTTCCGCGGCGCCGAGGGCAGCGGCATCCCGCAGGTGATCGCGACGCTGCATGCGCGCCCGAGCGCATTCGGCGCCCGGCTGCTGACGCTGCGCATCCTGTTCGGCAAGGTGCTGATCTCGTTCCTCGGCATCCTCGGCGGCTTCACGATCGGCCGCGAAGGGCCGACCGTGCAAGTCGGTGCGGCGCTGATGTTCAACCTGCGGCGCTTCTACCCGCGCTCGAACGCGCAGATCGAACGCCAGCTCGTGCTGGCCGGCGCGGCGGCCGGGCTGTCGGCCGCATTCAATACGCCGCTCGCGGGCATCGTGTTCGCGATCGAGGAACTGACCCGCAGCTTCTCCGCGCGCGCCAGCGGCGTACTGATTACCGCGATCATCCTCGCCGGCGTCGTCGCGCTCGGGCTGAACGGCAACTACACGTATTTCGGCACGATCAACGCCGGGCTCCATTTCCCGAAGCTGCTGGCGGTCGCGGTGCTGGTCACCGCGATCGTGACGGGCATCGCGGGCGGCCTGTTCTGCTGGTTGCTGCTGAACACGGGGCGCTGGCTGCCCGCGCGACTGCTGGGCCTGTATCGCGAGCGGCCGGTCGCGTTCGCCGCGCTGTGCGGCTTCACGATCGCCGTCGTCGGGCTCGTGTCCGGCGGCACGACGTTCGGCAGCGGCTATGCGGAGGCGCGCGGCCTGCTCGATGGCAGTCAGCAGCTGTCGGTGTTCTATCCGCTCCTGAAGATGGTGTCGATGGTCGCGTCGTACCTGCCGGGCATCCCGGGCGGGATCTTCGCGCCGTCGCTGTCGATCGGCGCCGGCTTCGGCAACGTGCTGCATGCCGTGTTCAGCAACATGAGCCTGCCGATGCTGATCGCGCTCGCAATGGTCGGCTACCTGGCCGCCGTCACGCAGTCGCCGATCACGTCGTTCGTGATCGTGATGGAAATGATCAACGGTCATGCGCTCGTGATTTCGCTGATGGCGACTGCACTGGTATCGAGCCGGGTATCGCGCTTTTTTGCGCCGCCGCTGTACGAAACGCTCGCGCAGCGCTATCTCGCGCCGCCCGCCGCGCCGGCCGCGGCAACCACTGCGGCCGCGGCCGGCAACATGACCGACGTGACCGAACCGCGGGATGCAACCGCGGCCCCCGCCGATCCGCTCGACACGCTGCGCGACGAAGGCGGCGACGAGCCGGCCGCTGCGGCGCCGGGCGACAGCGCCGCGGACACGGCGGCGCCGCACGATGCCGGGCCGGCTGCAACCAATGCAAACGGCCCGACGCAACAGCACGGCCCGCGCGACGCTCAGTAGATCACGACGGGCGCCGGCCGGTAGTAGACCGGCCGCGCCGGCACGACGATGCACCCGGCCAGCGTGATCGCGACGAGCGCGATGGCGATTGCGGTTCTTTTCATCGCGCCTGCCTCAAGCCCAGTGGCCGCGCGTCCAGAACCAGTTCGGACCGCGCTGGTCCCAATGCCCGGGCACCCATTGCATGCCGACGCGCTCGGCCTCCCAGTGGCCGCCGATCCACACGTAGCGGCTATGGTCCCAGTGCCAGTGCCCGCGGTCCCACACGTAGCCGACGCGCGTGGCCGGTACGACCTCGTAGCGCACGGGCGGCGGCGCATTCGGCGCGACGACGACGATTTCCTCAGTGCGCACGGCGACCGGCTCCGCGATGACCATGCGCCCCTGCGGCGCGATCACGGGCGTGCCGACGAGAATCTCGTCCGCGTGCACGGCGAACGGTGCGACGACGGCTGACAGGCCCGCGGCGAACAGCGCGAGCGAAACGATACGACGTGAAACGGTAGAGACAGCCATCACAACCTCCTGGTTGAACAACACACGTGAGCGTATTCGTTCAATGCGGGAGGGGCGATGACGGCCGACAGGCGTCGTGTTACGGCGTGCCCGAAAGTGCAACAGGGCGTAAGACGCGCACGGCGGCGGGCGCCGCCGTGCGGAAGGACACACGCTGAGCGTCAGGCTTGCGGGATCTCGATCTTCACTTCGAGGACTTCGAGGTCGTCCTGGCGCTCGAGGCTCACGCGGATGTCATCGTCCGAAATATGGACGTACTTCGAGATGACCGCGACGAGCTCTTTCTGCAGCGCCGGCAGGTAATCGGCCGGCGGCCGGCCGCCGACCCGCTCGTGCGCGATGATGAGCTGCAGGCGCTCCTTCGCGACCGATGCGGACTTCTTCTTCTCGCCGAGGAGAAACGAAAGGATGGACATGGGCGGCCTCCGTTACTTGCTGCCGAAGAGGCGCTGCAGCAGGCCCGGCTTCTGGTAATCGGTGAAGCGCAGCGGCTTGTCCTCGCCGAGAAAGCGGGCGACGACGTCCTTGTACGCTTCCGCGACGTCGGTGCCGTCGATATGCACGGCCGGCAGACCCTGGTTCGACGCATGCAGCACGGCTTCCGATTCGGGCACCACGCCGATCAGCTTGATGCGCAGGATCTCGCTGATGTCCTCGAGCGACAGCATCTCGCCTTCGCTCACGCGCTTCGGGCTGTAACGCGTGATCAGCAGGTGTTCCTTGATCGGCTCCTTGCCTTCGGTCGCGCGCTTCGTCTTCGACGACAGGATGCCGAGAATGCGGTCCGAGTCGCGCACCGACGACACTTCCGGGTTCGTGACGATCAGCGCTTCATCCGCGAAGTACATCGCGTGCAGCGCACCGGCCTCGATACCGGCCGGCGAATCGCAGACGATGTATTCGAAGTCCATCGCGACGAGGTCGTTCAGCACCTTCTCGACGCCGTCGCGCGTCAGCGCATCCTTGTCGCGCGTCTGCGACGCCGGCAGGATGAACAGGTTCTCGCACTTCTTGTCCTTGATCAGCGCCTGGTTCAGGTTCGCTTCGCCCTGGATCACGTTCACGAGGTCATACACGACGCGACGCTCGCAGCCCATGATGAGATCGAGGTTGCGCAGGCCGACGTCGAAGTCGATCACGGCCGTCTTGTGGCCGCGCAGCGCGAGACCCGACGCGAAGCTCGCGCTCGTCGTCGTCTTGCCCACGCCGCCCTTGCCCGAGGTCACCACGATGATTTTTGCCATTTACCCAATACCCTGTGTTCGTCAATGAGAGCCGATCGATCCGGAGCGCACCGCGTGAATCACGTCAGGCGCAGCGGTTCGATCATCAGTTTTTCCTCTTCGAGCCGGATCTGTACCGATTTGCCCAGTACGTCGGCGGGCAGCGGGTTCTCGGTCGTTCGATAGATACCCGCGATCGAAATCAGTTCCGGTTCGAGACACGTGCAGAAAATGCGCGCGTCGTGATTGCCGTGCACGCCCGCGAGCGCGCGGCCGCGCAACGGCGCGTAGATGTGGATATTGCCTTCCGCGATGATTTCCGCACCGTGACTGACCGGCGCGAGCACCACGAGGTCTCCTTTCGCGTAAATCTGCTGCCCCGAACGCAACGGCCGGTCGATCACCAGCGTCTGGCCGCCGGCCTGCACGAGTGTCGGCGCGGGTTCCGACGGCTGTTCGGGCGCCGCTGCGGCTGCCGCAGCGGCGGCGGGCTCGACGGCTGGCACGGCCGCCGGTTCCGCTTCGTCGGCCGGTTTCGCGGCCGGCGCGCGGCGATCGCGCGCCTCCAGCAACGGCAGGCCGGCTTCCCCCGCCCAGCCCTGCGTTGCCAGTGCGACGACGCCCACCGGACGCATCCGCACGTCGTTCAGCATCTGGCGGATGTCCGCGAGCGCGACGCGCTCGCCGTCAGCCAGGCGGCGGACGTCGATCGCGACGACATCGTCGGCGAAAAACTCGGGAGTCGCTTCGAAGCGCTTGACCAGTTCGGTACGCAACGCGTCGAGATCGGTCGTCTTCACGGTGAACAGCAACGTATCGACCGATCCGCTGCGCAGCTCGAAGAATGGCGATTTTTTAAGCGACATGGACACTCTGCAAAAATTTTTTGCGTATTTTACAGGCGTCCACGCGAGCGGCCATTATTTTTGGGACTCGGGATTGCGGCGGCCCGGGCGGACGCGCAATCGGCAGGCGGGCAGGCCAGCGGGCGATCGGGCTTTCGTCGCGCCGCGCGGCGGGCTATTTCGAGGTCGGGTCAGTGCTTCACCTGCGACACGAACAGCGATTTCATCGCGCCGGGCATCCGCGCGATCGGCGCATGTTCACCGGTGTTGCCGAAACCGGCACGCTCGTAGAAGCGGATCGCGTTGCGGTTCGCATCGGCGATCCACGCGTAGACGTCGGTGGCGCCGCGCTCGGCGAGCCATGCGGTGGCCGTCTCCAGCAGCAGCACGCCGCCGCGCAGATGACGCACCGCATGCGCGACCCACAGTTCGCTGACGAACGCGCGCCGATCGGGCGTGTTGTCGAAATACGCGCCGATCATGCCCGCCGGGTGGCCTTCGGTGTACAGCAGGAAAGTCGTCGACTCGTCGGACACGGCGCGCTGCGCGGCGATCGCCGACGCCGCGTCCGTTTCGACGGTCAGCAATTCGGCCTCCGGCGCTTCGCCGGGCGCATAGGGCTCACGCAGCGATGCGGCGCGGAGTTCGCGATACACGCCGCCCTGATCGGCAGCGATACGACGAACGGTCAAGATCGAACTCATGCAGGCACAGCCCCCTTCGGACAGCAAGCTAGTAGCTTCAACCGAAAGCGGGGCATGAGTCAAATCGTAATTTTCAAATGGCAGCGCGGATCGAAAGGCGGCAGATGTCATCAGCACGACTCGCGGCGCCCGGTGTGCAGGTGCAGCATCGGGGCATCGACGCGCGCGACGACGGGACGGTGGGCGCGATCGCGTGATCCGGCGCTTTGCGTCGTTCTCCTTGCGATGCGCGGCCGACCGGTTTGGCACTGCGTTGGAACGTGTCGCCGTGGTCGTAATGCTACGTAATATAAGCCAACGAAAAGCGCGCGGCGCCCCTGCTTCGGCGGCCTCGTTATTGCGATGCAACATTCGTTGCAGCCCCGTCACACCGGCCTGTGCGCGCCGCACGCCGAGCCAATCGTCTGACGAAGGCGCCGCCGCGCGGATCGATGCGCCGTCGTCAGCACGTTTCAATCGGCGCGTAGCGGCCCCTCCCGCCCTCCGGCCCGCGCACCTCGTCGTTTGGAGCGCCACGCCTAGCGCGGGGGTTTGGCAAGTGCGCGCACCAGTCGTATAACAGGCAGAACCGGGCAACGATCCGGCGCTGCCGCGCGCGTCGCGGACCACGAGGATTCGAACAATCTTGCATGCGGTCGCCTGCGGGCCGGCCGACTGGAGGGAGACAATGACAATGACCGACGGATCGGCCTCGGGCTGGTCGGATGGCAAGCGTTACCTGTGGCTGCTCGGCGCGCTGACGATCACGCTGCCGATCCTCGCCGCGCAGCTCGCGCTGGCGACGGGCCTTCACGTGTTCTGGTGGTTCGGCCCGCTGTTCGCGTTCGGCGTGATCCCGATCCTCGACACGCTGATCGGCGACGATCGCGACAATCCGCCCGAAGCGGTCGTGCCGCACCTCGAACGCGAGCGCTATTACCGATACATCGTCTATCTCGCGACGTTCGTCGAATACGTTGCGTTCTTCATGTGCGTGTGGATCGTCGGCACGCACGCGCTCGCGTGGTACGACTACGTCGGCTTCGCGCTGTCGCTCGGCGCCGCAACGGGCATCTCGATCAACACCGCGCACGAGCTCGGGCACAAGACCGACCGCTTCGAACGCTGGCTCGCGAAGATCACGCTCGCGCCGGTCGCGTACGGCCACTTCTACGTCGAGCACAATCGCGGCCATCACGTGCGCGTCGCGACGGCCGAGGATCCGGCGAGCGCGCGCTACGGCGAGTCGTTCTGGGCGTTCCTGCCGCGTACGGTGACCGGCAGCATCCGCTCGGCGTGGCGGCTCGAACAGGCTCGCCTCGAACGGCTCGGGCATTCGCCGTGGACCTGGCGCAACGAAGTACTGCATGCATGGGCGATGACCGCCGTCGTGTGGGGCATCGCGATCGCGATGGCCGGCAAGGTCGTGATCCCGTTCCTCGTGATCCAGGCCGTCTACGGCGCGTCGCTGCTCGAAGTGGTGAACTACGTCGAGCACTACGGGCTCGGCCGCCGCAAGCTGCCGAACGGGCGCTACGAACGCTGCACGCCGCAGCATTCGTGGAACAGCAATCACGTCGTCACGAATCTGTTCCTGTACCAGTTGCAGCGGCACGCCGACCATCACGCGAATCCGACGCGCTCGTACCAGGCGCTGCGCCACTTCGACGATGCGCCGCAATTGCCGGCCGGCTACGCGACGATGATCCTGTTCGCGTACGTGCCGCCGCTCTGGTATCGCGTGATGAACCCGCGGGTCGTCGCGCACTATCGCGGCGACATGGCGCAATCGAATATCAAGCCGGCGATCCGCGACAGGGTGCTGGCGCAGTATCCGGCGGCGGGCTGATGGGTCGGCAGCACTGTGTAGAAGCCGGCGAGCGCTGCTTGAGACGGTCGGCGCGCCGGCATCCGGTTTCGCAGGCGCACGGTGCGGCAGCGACGCCGTCACCCGATTTCCGGCAACGCGAACATGGCCCGGTGACGACGGCAATCGGCCATGCACAACCTTCAGGACTTCCGACAGTCAGTGCGGCACGGGGCGGCCGTATTCGTCATGCAGCGAGCCCGCATTGAAGAGGCGGCACGATCGCGCCGCTATCGTCCGGCACGACGCGATGCGCCCGTAGCCGCCTGTCGTCACCGCATCCGCAATCGACGCACTGCACCGACGACCCAAAACGAAAAACCCCTTGATCCTTTCGGATCAAGGGGCTTCGTATTTTGGCGGAGAGGGTGGGATTCGAACCCACGGTACGGGGAAACCGTACGCCTGATTTCGAGTCAGGTACATTCGACCACTCTGCCACCTCTCCTTCCTTACTGCATTTCGCGGCTGGTCGTTTCCGCGAGAAAAAGATTATAAGACGATCGATTCGCGGCTGACAAGCCCTTTCTGCAAATTTTTTGCGAGGGCGCGAAAGACCGGCGTTACGACGCCTGCACCGGCGCGTCGATCCGCTCCATGCCGCCCATGTACGGACGCAGCACTTCCGGCACCGTGACCGAGCCGTCCGCGTTCTGGTAGTTCTCCAGCACCGCGACGAGCGTGCGGCCGACCGCCAGGCCCGAACCGTTCAGCGTATGCACGAGCTCCGGCTTGCCCTGCGCGTTGCGGAACCGCGCCTGCATCCGGCGCGCCTGGAACGCCTCGGTGTTCGAGCAGCTCGAGATCTCGCGATAGGTGTTCTGCGCGGGCAGCCATACCTCGAGGTCGAACGTCTTCGCGGCCGAGAAGCCCATGTCACCCGTGCACAGCGTGATCACGCGGTACGGCAGGCCGAGCTTCTGCAGGATCGCTTCCGCGTGGCCGACCATCTCGTCGAGCGCCGCGTACGACGTTTCCGGCGCGACGACCTGCACCATCTCGACCTTGTCGAACTGGTGCTGACGGATCATCCCGCGCGTGTCGCGGCCGTACGAACCGGCTTCCGAGCGGAAGCACGGCGAATGCGCGGTGAGCTTGATCGGCAGCGCCGACGCGTCGACGATCGACTCGCGCACGGTGTTCGTCAGCGAAATCTCGGACGTGGAGATCAGGTATTGCGTGACCGTGTTTTCCGCACCGCCCTTCTCGACGCGGAACATGTCGTCCGCGAATTTCGGCAACTGGCCCGTGCCGTACAGGATCTCCGGGTTCACGATGTACGGCGTGTATGTTTCGGTATAGCCGTGCTGCTGCGTGTGCGTGTCGATCATGAACTGCGCGAGCGCGCGGTGCAGGCGCGCGATCGGGCCGCGCAGCATCGTGAAGCGCGCCCCGGCGAGCTTCACGCCCGTCTCGAAATCGAGGCCGAGCGGGGTGCCGACGTCGACGTGATCCTTCACCGCGAAGTCGAACTGCCGCGGCGTGCCCCAGCGGCGCGCCTCGACGTTGTCGGCTTCGTCCTTGCCGACCGGCACGCTGTCGTGCGCGACGTTCGGCATGCCCAGCATCAGGTCGGACAGGCGCGCCTGGATCTCGCCGAGCTTGGCTTCCGACGCCTTCATGTCGTCGCCGATCCCGCTGACCTCGGCCATCACGGCCGACGTGTCCTCGCCCTTGCCCTTCATCGCGCCGATCTGCTTCGACAGGCTGTTGCGGCGCGCCTGGAGCTCTTCGGTGTGGGTCTGGATCGCGCGGCGTTCCGCTTCGAGTGCGGAGAACGCGGCGACGTCGAGGGTGTAGCCGCGATCGGCGAGGCGCTTGGCGACGCCGTCGAGGTCTTTGCGCAGCAACTGGATGTCGAGCATGGGAGGACTTGGAAAATCGTTGTGTAAGACGGGAATTCTAACGCACCGCGCGGCCGCCACGGCGTCGGCCGGATGGACAATGCCGCAAATGGGCAGCCATGGCAGTATCGCATTCGCGGCCCGCCGCCTCGGCGGCCGGCGAATTGCCGCGCGCGTGGCCATGACGGATCGCACCACGCCCGCGCCGGCCGGCGGCAACCGAATCGGGCGGAGCGCCGGCTCCGCGTCACAGCTCCCAAGGAATCCGATGACCATCGAACTCGACAAGGATGTCCGCGACCGCGCGATCGCGTCGCTGCAACGTTATTTCACAGAAAACATGGACGAGCCGATCGGCAACATCCAGGCCGGCGCGCTGCTGCATTTCTTCATTCAGGAAGTCGCACCGGCGATCTACAACCTCGCGATCGCCGACGCGCAGGAACGCCTGCATGCGCGGGTCGCCGAACTCGACATCGAATGCCACGAAGAGCCGTTCGAATACTGGAAGAAACAGCAGCCGGCCCGCAAGCGCTGACGCCTGCGCGGCGGCGCGGATCGAACCGGCGCGCGCGGCGCCGTCAATCCTTCTTGCCGGCCTCGCGATCAAGCTCGCGCAGCCAGGCGAGCTTCTCGGCGATCTTCGACTCGAGCCCGCGCGGCACCGGCTGATACCAGCGCGGCTCGCGCATCCCGTCCGGCAGGTACGTCTCGCCGGCCGCGTACGCGTTCGGCTCGTCGTGCGCGTAACGATAAGCGTGGCCGTAGCCGAGCTCCTTCATCAGCCTGGTCGGCGCGTTGCGCAGGTGCACGGGCACCTCGCGCGACTTGTCCTGCTTCACGAACGCCATCGCCTGGTTGAACGCGTTGTAGCCGGCGTTGCTCTTCGCCGCGCACGCGAGATAGATCACCGCCTGCCCGAGCGCGAGTTCGCCTTCCGGCGAGCCGAGCCGCTCGTAGGTTTCGGCCGCGTCGTTCGCCACCTGCAACGCGCGCGGGTCGGCCAGGCCGATGTCTTCCCACGCCATCCGCACGATGCGCCGCGCGAGATACTTCGGATCCGCGCCGCCGTCGATCATCCGGCAGAACCAGTACAGCGCGCCGTCCGGGCTCGACCCGCGCACCGACTTGTGCAGCGCCGAAATCTGGTCGTAGAAATTGTCGCCGCCCTTGTCGAAGCGCCGCGCGTTCAGCGTCATCGCGTTGCTGACGAAATCGGCATCGATCGTCGCGACCCCGGCCGACGTCGCCGCCGTCTGCGCCTGTTCGAGCAGGTTCAGGAAGCGGCGCGCGTCGCCGTCCGCGTAGCCGACCAGCGTATCGATCGCCTTGTCGTCGAACGCGAGGCCGTCGAGCGCGATTTCCTGCGCACGCTTCAGCAACTGGCGCATCTCGTCATCGTTCAGCGACTTCAGCACGTACACCTGCGCCCGCGACAGCAATGCCGAATTGACCTCGAAACTCGGGTTTTCGGTCGTCGCGCCGATGAAGGTCACGAGGCCCGATTCGACGAACGGCAGCAGCGCATCCTGCTGCCCCTTGTTGAAACGGTGGATCTCGTCGACGAACAGGATCGTGTGGCGGCCGGTACGGTTCAGCGTGTCCTTCGCCTGCTCCATCGACTCGCGGATGTCCTTCACGCCGCCGAGCACGGCGGACAGCGCGATGAACTCGCAGTCGAACGCGAGCGCGGTGAGCCGCGCGAGCGTCGTCTTGCCAACGCCGGGCGGCCCCCACAGGATCATCGAATGCGGCTTGCCCGATTCGAACGCGAGCCGCAGCGGCTTGCCTTCGCCCAGCAAATGCGTCTGGCCGATCACCTCGGCGAGCGTCTTCGGCCTCAGCGCCTCGGCGAGCGGGCGGCGCGGCTCGACTTGAAACAGGTCGGACATGAACCCTCGCTCCACATCAAACGGTCGCGGCCGAACCGGCCGCCGGACCTGACATTATGACAGCCGCGCGAGCGCGCCGCCGGGCCTGGTACCCGCGTCCGTTACACGCGTCCGTTACACGCGTCCGTTACACGCGTCCGTTACACGCGTCCGTTACACGCGTCCCCAAACAACACGGGCCTGCCGTCGCCGGCAGGCCCGTGTCGGGAAAACGGCGCAGCGAAGGTCAGCCGTTGATCACGTCCGCGCCCTTCGGCACGACGAACTTGAACGTATCGCCCTTCAGCGACGGGTTCGTCTGGATGTTCGTGAAGGTCAGCAGCGTCACGTTGCCGAACACGTCGTGCAGCTCCATCGCAGCAAGCGTGCCGTTGCGGAAACCGATGCCGATCCGCTGGAACTGCGTGTCCTGCGCCTTCGGCAGCATCTCGAGCCATTCGATGCCGCCCTTCTCGCCGGCATCGCGCAGCGTGTAGTTCTTGTCGAGATCGTTGCTGCCGAACAGGATCGCCGCGGGGCTCGCGCCCAGCGCGCCGTTCAGCTTGCGCTCGGTAACCTGGTTCAGGTCGCGGTCGTACACGTAGAGCTTGTCGCCGTCGGCTTGCAGCACCTGCTGGTACGGCTTCTGGTACGTCCAGATGAACTTGCCCGGCCGCGCGAACACGAACGTGCCGCTCGAATTGTCGGTGGGCTTCGGTGCGGCCTGCACGGCGCTCGCGCCCTTGGCCGGCGCCTTGACGATCTGCTGCGTGAAATCGCCCTTCGCCGAACGCACCTGGGACACGAAGGCCTTCAGTTGCTCGGTGCCACCCGCGAACGCGTGCGTCGCCGCGAGCATCAGCGATGCGCCGGCGAGCGCCGCGCCGAGCCAGCGCCGCGTCGAACGAAGGGACATTGCGAACGAATGTTGCTGCATATTGCGGTTTTCTCCGTGGGTGGCCGGCGCTGCGGGCGCCGCGGACTCATTCCGCGTCGCGCGCCGGCACAAGAATTTCGCGGTTGCCGCTCGACGACATCGCCGACACGAGCCCCGACTGCTCCATCTGCTCGAGCAGCCGCGCCGCGCGGTTGTAGCCGATTCGCAGATGGCGCTGCACGAGCGAGATCGACGCGCGGCGGTTCTTGATGACGATCTCGACCGCCTGGTCGTACAGCGGATCAGACTCGCCGCCGCCTTCGCCGGTTCCCGCGCCGGCCGAGCCCTCGTCGCCGTCGGCGGTGCCGCCTTCGAGCAGACCCTCGACGTAGTTCGGCTCGCCCTGCTCCTTGAGCTTCTCGACGACGCGGTGCACTTCGTCGTCGGCAACGAACGCGCCGTGCACGCGCACGGGCAGCCCCGAGCCGGGCGGCAGGTACAGCATGTCGCCCATCCCGAGCAGCGATTCGGCGCCCATCTGGTCGAGAATCGTGCGCGAGTCGATCTTCGACGAGACCTGGAACGCGATCCGCGTCGGCACGTTCGCCTTGATCAGGCCGGTGATCACGTCGACGGACGGCCGCTGCGTCGCGAGGATCAGGTGGATGCCGGCCGCCCGCGCCTTCTGCGCGATCCGCGCGATCAGTTCCTCGACCTTCTTGCCGACGACCATCATCAGGTCGGCCAGCTCGTCGATCACGACGACGATGTTCGGCAGGCGGCCGAGCGGCTCGGGATCTTCCGGCGTCAGGCTGAACGGGTTCGGGATCTTCTCCTCGCGCTTCGCCGCCTCGTCGATCTTGTTGTTGTAGCCGGCGAGGTTGCGCACGCCGAGCTTGCTCATCAGCTTGTAGCGGCGCTCCATCTCCGCGACCGTCCAGTTCAGCGCATGGCCGGCCTGGCGCATGTCGGTGACGACCGGGCACAGCAGGTGCGGAATGCCTTCGTAGACGCTCATTTCGAGCATCTTCGGATCGATCAGGATCAGGCGCACCTGGTCGGCGGTGGCCTTGTACAGCAGCGACAGGATCATCGCGTTGATCCCGACCGACTTGCCCGAACCGGTCGTACCGGCCACCAGCAGGTGCGGCATCTTCGCGAGATCCGCGCACACCGGCTTGCCGCCGATGTCCTTGCCGAGGCTCAGCGTCAGCGCCGACGACGCGGCCGCATACACCTCGGAGCCGATGATCTCGGACAGGTGCACCGTCTGCCGGCGCTGGTTCGGCAGTTCGAGCGCCATGTAGTTCTTGCCGGGAATCGTCTCGACCACGCGGATCGACACGAGCGACAGCGAACGCGCGAGATCCTTCGCGAGGTTGACGATCTGGCTGCCCTTCACGCCGGTGGCCGGCTCGATCTCGTAGCGCGTGACGACCGGGCCCGGATACGCGGCGACGACGCTCGCCTCGACGCCGAAGTCCTTGAGCTTCTTCTCGATCAGGCGCGACGTGAATTCGAGCGTATCGGCGGAAATCGCTTCCTGCGTCTTCGGCGCCGGGTCGAGCAGCGACACCGGCGGCAGCGTCGAATCGCCCGGCAGGTCGGTAAAGAGCGGCACCTGGCGCTCGCGCTCGACGCGCTCGGACTTCGCCGGCGTGACGACCGGCGGCACGATCGTCACCGGCTCGTGATCCTCGATGCGCACGCGCTCCTCTTCGACCTTGCCTTCGCGGCGCACCGCCGCGGCCTCGCCGAGCTTGCGGTCGCGCTCGGCCTCGCGGCGCAGCTTCGCGACGTTGACGGCGGACAGGATCGCGCCGCCGACGCGCTCGGCGACCGACAGCCACGAGAAGCGGAAATACAGCGACAGGCCGATCGCGAGCGCGATCAGCAGCAGCAGCGTGCCGCCCGTGAAGCCGAACGCATGCGACATCGCGCCCGCGACGGCCTCGCCGACGACGCCGCCCGGCGCGCGCGGCAACTGCACCTTCAGCGACCACATGCGCAGCGCCTCGATGCCGTCGCACGCGAGCACGACCAGCACGAACGCGAAGATCTCGGTGAGCCAGCCGATCGGCCGCTCCGGTTCGTCGGGAATCGCGTCGTGGCGCGTGATGCGGCGGTAGTTGACGGCGATGCGCCGCCCGAGCGGCACGATCAGCCAGTAGGCCGACAGGCCGAACAGCAGCAGGATGATGTCGGCCGTCCATGCGCCGACGCGGCCGGCCCAGTTCGAGATGTGATCGACCTGGGCGGCGTGCGTCCAGCTCGGATCGCGCCGGCTGTAGCTCAGCAGGGCCATCACCAGAAAGGCGCAGAGCGCGACCTGGAGAATCCAGCGGATCTCCGTGAGGAGCTTCGACATCCGGTGCGGCAACGCCTGTGCCTGGGCGGAATAAGGAGCTTTTGCCATGAATCCGTATAAAGAGGACGAGCCGTGCGCCCGCCTGTCGTTCGATCGCGCTTATTGTAAACGCTGCACTGGGCCGCCAAGTGTAAATGACGGTTACATAACGGGGACGGCATGCCGAACCGGCGCGGCCGGCCGTCACCGGGCCGGATGCCCGCCCTTGCGACAACGCGCCGCCGCATGGCAGGCTGCCGCCCGGCCCGTTGCCCCGGTACGGACGGCACGCCGCGAAACGCTATCGCCACGATTGAAACTCTCGTTCGGCAGCGCAGCAACGGGGCCTTTATAATGCGCGTCTGATACCCATCTATGACGGCATCCCGGTCAACCCGGACCGTCCGGCGAGCCTTATCCCGCCCGCCGCAGCCGCCTTTTACGGATTCGCACATGTCCACGCCCAAACACGCCAAAGTCCTGATTCTCGGTTCCGGCCCCGCCGGCTACACGGCTGCCGTCTACGCGGCACGCGCCAACCTGTCCCCGGTGCTGATCACCGGCATCGCGCAGGGCGGCCAGCTGATGACCACGACCGATGTCGAAAACTGGCCGGCGGACGCGAAGGGCGTGCAAGGCCCGGAACTGATGGCGCGCTTCCAGGAGCACGCGGAGCGCTTCAACACCGAAATCGTCTTCGACCACATCCACACCGCGAAGCTGCACGAAAAGCCGATCCGGCTGATCGGCGACTCGGGCGAATACACGTGCGATTCGCTGATCATCGCGACCGGCGCGTCCGCGCAGTATCTCGGCCTGGCCTCCGAGGAAGCGTTCATGGGCAAGGGCGTGTCGGCCTGCGCGACCTGCGACGGCTTCTTCTATCGCAACCAGGAAGTCGCGGTGATCGGCGGCGGCAACACGGCCGTCGAGGAAGCGCTCTACCTGACCGGCATCGCGAAGAAGGTCACGGTGATCCACCGCCGCGACAAGTTCCGCGCGGAGCCGATCCTGATCGACCGCCTGCTGGAGAAGCAAAAGGAAGGCGTCGTCGACATCAAGTGGGATCACGTGCTCGACGAAGTGACGGGCGAGGAATCGGGCGTCACGGGCCTGCGTATCAAGAACGTGAAGACCGGCGCGACGGAAGACCTGCACGTGCAGGGCGTGTTCGTCGCGATCGGCCACAAGCCGAACACCGACCTGTTCCAGGGCCAGCTGGAGATGAAGGACGGCTACATCCTGACGAAGAGCGGCCTGCAAGGCAACGCGACGTCGACGAGCGTGCCGGGCGTGTTCGCCGCGGGCGACGTGCAGGACAACGTGTACCGCCAGGCGATCACCAGTGCGGGCACGGGCTGCATGGCCGCGCTCGACGCGCAGCGCTACCTCGAAAGCCTGCACGACAAGAAGTAAGCCGGGAGCCTTGCCGCGGCGGGCGCTACAATGGCGTCCGCTGCCGCGAAGCGGGCTCGACCGGAAAGCCGCTGCCGCCGCGCAGCGGCTTTTTTCTGCCCGCGCGCCCGAACGCGCCTGCCCCGTTACCGAATCATGGCGAAGAACCAGCCCCATCCGAGCGATCCCGCGAAGCGGAAGATCGCTGCCCGTCCCGTGACCGCGGCGCCCGCCGCGCCGCCGCCCGCGCCCGATGCGGCCGCGTTGCGCGGCCAGGGCCTCGCGGGCCTCGGCGCATTGCGCAAGTCGCTGCAAGGCGAAGCCGATCGGCGCGAGCGCGCGCGCATCGAAACCGTGCAGGCCGAGCGCAAGGCGGAAGCCGACGCGAACCTGTTCCGCAACGAAATCGGCACGATCCGGCCGCTGAACGCGCCGCCGCGCGCGTCGTCGGGCCGCATGCCGCCCGACCCGGTGCCGAAACAGACGCAGCGCGACGAGGAAGCCGTGCTGAACGCAACGCTGTCCGACGAATTCGATCCCGAGACGCTGCTCGACAGCGACGACTCGCTGTATTACCACCGCCCCGGCATCAGCCGCGACGTCGTGCGCAAGCTGAGAAGCGGCGCATGGATCGTGCAGGCGCAGATCGATCTGCACGGGATGCGGCGCGACGAAGCGCGCGATGCGCTCGCCGAATTCATCCGCGAAGCCGGCAAGAAAGGGCTGCGCTGCCTGCGCGTGATCCACGGCAAGGGGCTCGGCTCGATCGGCAAGGAGCCGGTGCTGAAAGGCAAGGTGCGCGCGTGGCTCGTGCAGAAGGAAGAAGTGATCGCATTCTGCGAGGCGCGCGGCCACGACGGCGGCGCGGGCGCGGTGCTGGTGCTGCTGCAGCCGCACGCGGCGCCGGCCGACCGGGGGCCGCGTGCCGCATCCTAGGCTGACGCTCGCGATCGCGATACTGGAGGCGATCGCTACGCTGGCTTTCGCGATTTCGGGGTTCATCGAGGCGCGCAAGAACCGCCTCGACTCGGTCGGCACGTTCGTCGTCGCGCTCGCGACCGCCTTCGGCGGCGGCACGCTGCGCGACATCCTGCTCGAGCGCCGGCCGTTCTACTGGGTCGTGCACGACGACTACGTGATCGCGATCTTCGTGCTCGCGCTGTTCGCGCCGTTCGTGCTGCGCATGCTGTCGCGGCTGTCGGCCGAACGGCTGCTGCTGATCGCCGACGCGATCGGGCTCGGCATCTTCAGCATCTCGGGCACGTCGATCGCGCTCGACGCCGAGATGCCGCGCTTCATCGCGGTGATGATGGGCGTGATCACCGGCGTGGTCGGCGGGATCGTCCGCGACGTGCTGTGCAACGACATCCCGCTGATCCTGCGCGATTCGCGGCCGTACGCGACCTGCGCGTTCGTCGGCTGCTGGTTCTACCTGCTGCTCGTGTGGCTGCAGGTCGACTCGGTATACAGCGTGCTGCTCGCGACCGGCTTCATCCTCGTCGCACGGCTCGCGACGTTCAAGTTCGACGTGCGGTTGCCGCATTGACCTGACCGACGCATCTGCGGACGAATCGTCCGCATCGCGGAAACGAAAAAGGGGCCGTTCATCGAAACGGCCCCTTTGCCTTTCGTTCAGCGCAAGCGTCGCGTCACGCGATCCGCTCTTCCGACGCCGGATCGAACAGCACGGCCTTCGACACGTCGAACAGCAGCGACTGCGTCTGCCCCGGCTGCGGGTTCGCGGCCGGATGCACGCGGCTCACGATCCGCTTGCCGTTCACCTGCGCGAACACGTGCGTGTCCGGGCCGGTCGGCTCCGTCACGTCGACGCGCACGTCGATCGGCTGCAGCTTCGACGTCTCGCCGTGATGTGCGTTGCGCGCGTCGGTGATGCGCTCCGGACGGAGGCCGAGGATCACCTCGCGGCCGACGTGCGACTTCAGTTTCGCCGCGTCGAACGGCAGGATCAGCGCGCTGCGCGCGAGGCCCGTGTCGATCTCGAGCGCGATCCCGCTGCCCTGCTCGACCAGCTTGCCGTTGATGAAGTTCATCGGCGGCGCGCCGATGAACCCCGCAACGAACAGGTTCGACGGCGAATCGTAGATCTCCTGCGGCGCACCGAACTGCTGGACCACGCCGTCCTTCATCACCGCGATCCGGTCGCCGAGCGTCATCGCCTCGATCTGGTCGTGCGTCACGTAGACGATCGTCGTGCCGAGACGCTGGTGCAGCAGCTTGATTTCCGCGCGCATCTCGATGCGCAGCTTCGCGTCGAGGTTCGACAGCGGTTCGTCGAACAGGAACAGCGACGGATCGCGCGCGAGCGCGCGGCCCATCGCGACGCGCTGGCGCTGGCCGCCCGACAGTTGGCCCGGCTTGCGGTCGAGCAGGTGCTGGATCTGCAGCATCGCCGACACGCGGTCGACGATCTGCTGCTGCTCGTTCTTCGGCACCTTGCGGATGTTCAGGCCGAACGAGATGTTCTCGCGCACCGTCATCGACGGATACAGCGCGTACGACTGGAACACCATCGCGATGTCGCGATCCTTCGGCGACAGGTCGTTGACGACCTTGCCGTCGATGCAGATCTCGCCGCTCGTGACGGTCTCGAGCCCGGCGATCATGTTGAGCAGCGTCGATTTCCCGCAGCCCGAGCCGCCGACCAGGATCAGGAACTGTCCGTCCTCGATCTCGATGTCGACACCCTTCAGGACCGGCACCCCGTTCGGGTAGGTCTTGTACACGTCACGGATGGAAAGGCTTGCCATGCTGTGAATCCTCTGTCTCGTCTCGCGCGGCGCACTCGGGCGCCGCGTCGGGTTCGTTTCGATGCGCCGCGCGTGGTGCGCGGCCGGTTCGTCGTATCGGATAACGCCGCGCCTACCCCTTCACCGCGCCCGCCGTCAGCCCGCGCACGAAGTAGCGGCCGGCGACGATGTAGACGAGCAGCGTCGGCAGCGCGGCGATGATCGCGCCGGCCATGTCGACGTTGTATTCCTTCACGCCCGTCGACGTGTTGACGAGGTTGTTCAGCGCGACCGTGATCGGCATCGAATCGACGCCGGAGAACACGATCCCGAACAGGAAGTCGTTCCAGATCTGCGTGAATTGCCAGATCAGGCACACCATGAAGATCGGCAGCGACACCGGCAGCAGGATCTTCGTGAAGATCGTGAAGAAGCCGGCGCCGTCGATGCGGGCAGCCTTCACGAGTTCGGCCGGCACGCTCACGTAGAAGTTGCGGAAGAACATCGTCGTGAACGCGATCCCGTACACGACGTGCACGAACACGAGGCCCGGAATCGTGTTGGCAAGGCCGAGCATCCCCTGCAGGCGCGCCATCGGCAGCAGGATCACCTGGAACGGGATGAAGCAGCCGACCAGCATCATCGTGAACAGCGCGTCGGCGCCGCGAAAGCGCCAGTGCGTGAGCACGTAGCCGTTGAACGCGCCGATCAGCGAAGAGATCAGCACGGCCGGAATCACCATCTGCAGCGAGTTCAGGAAGAACGGCTTCATGCCGTCGCAGCGCACGCCGGTACAGGCGCCGCTCCATGCCTTCACCCACGGGTCGACGGTCCACGTGGTGGGCGGCGTCAGCAGGTTGCCGGTGCGCAGCTGGTCGAGGTCCTTGAACGACGTCGACAGCATCACGTAGATCGGGAACAGGAAATACAGCGCGAACAGGATCAGTGCCGCATAGATCACTGCCCGGCTGATCGTCATCTTAGGCTGCATTGCGGGTGCTCCTCGATTCCATATACATCAGCGGCACCAGCACGGCGACGACGGTCGCGAGCATCATCACCGAGGACGCCGCGCCGAGCCCGAGCTGGCCGCGGTTGAACGAAAACGTGTACATGAACATGGCCGGCAGCGACGACGACGTGCCCGGGCCGCCCGCCGTCAGCGCGACGACGAGGTCGAAGGTCTTGATCGTGATGTGGCAGAGGATCAGCAGCACCGAGAAGAACACCGGGCGCATGCTCGGGATCACGATCTTGCGGTAGATGGTCGGCAGCGTCGCGCCGTCGACCTGCGCGGCCTTGAAGATCTCGCCGTCGACGCCGCGCAGCCCCGCGAGGAACAGCGCCATCACGAAGCCGGTCGACTGCCACACGGCCGCGATCACCACGCAGAAGATCGCCTTGTCCGGATCGTCGAGCCAGCCGAACGAGAAGCTGGTCCAGCCCCAGTCGTGCATCACCTTCTCGAGGCCGAGGCCCGGGTTCAGGATCCACTGCCATGCGGTGCCGGTCACGATGAACGACAGCGCCATCGGGTACAGGAAGATCGCGCGCAGCGCGCCTTCGTTGCGGATCCGCTGGTCGAGCAGGATCGCGAGGAACAGGCCGAGCCCGACGCAGATCGCGATGAACGGGATCCCGAACCAGCCGAGGTTCGCGGCGGAGGTCCACCACACGTCGTTCTGGAACAGGTCCGTGTAACGGCCGAAGCCGTCGAATTCGTAGTTGGGCAACAGCCGCGAGCGGGTCAGCGACAGATAGCCGGTAATCAGGATGAAGCCGTAGATGAACACCACGGCGATCGCGACGCTCGGCGCGAGCACGAGCTTCGGGATCCAGCGATCGGCGAAGGCCGACATCGGCGACGTACGCCGTGCGGCGGCAGCGCCGGATCCGTTTCCGCTAAGAGGGGCAGCCACTTGATTCGACTCCTGGAACGAGGGCGACGCAGGCCGGGCCGGCGCCGGGTACGGCACGGGCTTCGCGGGCGAGCCCGTTTGCTGCACATGCAAAAACGCCCGGCCGATGAAGCGTGTCCGGCCGGGCGCCTGGCGCGCGTTACTTGACCTTCGCGGCCTTCGCGAGCGCGGCGACCGCGCTCTTCGAATCCTGCTGCGAGTTCATGAACTTCGTCACGACGTCCGTGATCGCGCCGGCGGTCGCGTCGCCTTGCGCCATGCCGTGCGCGAGCGACGGCACGAAGCCGCCCGACTTGATCGCGGTCTGCTCGTCGGCGTACGACTTCTTCGCGCAATCGTCGAACTTGTCCATCTTCACGCCGAGACGCACGGGCACCGAGCCCTTCAGCAGGCTGAACTGCTCCTGGAAGTCCGGCGTCATGATCGTCTTCGCGAGCGCGAGCTGGCCCGGCGTCGCGTTCTTCTCGCCCTTCTGCTGGAAGAACACGAACGAGTCGACGTTGAACGTGTACGAATTCGCGGTGCCCGGCACCGGCGCGCAGACGTAGTCCTTGCCCGCCTTCTTGCCGGCGTTCTCGAACTCGCCCTTCGCCCAGTCGCCCATGAACTGCATGCCGGCCTTGCCGTTGATGACCATCGCGGTCGCCAGGTTCCAGTCGCGGCCGTTACGGCCGTTGTCGAAGTAGCCCTGGATCTTGCGCACCGTGTCGAACACCGACAGCATCTGCGGCGACGTCAGCGTCGCCTGGTCGAGGTCGACCAGCGCCTTCTTGTAGAACGCCGGGCCCTGCGACAGCACGACGTCTTCCCACAGCGTCAGGTCCTGCCACGGCTGGCCGCCCATCGCGACCGGCTGGATGCCTGCGGCCTTCAGCTTGTCGGCCACCGCGAAGAATTCAGGCCAGGTGGTCGGCACCTTCGCGCCGACCTTGTCGAGCGCGGCCTTGTTGATGTACAGCCAGTTGACGCGGTGCACCGAGAACGGCGCGGCGACGGTATGGCCCTTGTACTTGATGATCTTGTCGATTTCCGGCGGCAGGTTCTGTTTCCAGTCGCCGGCGGCCGAATCGATGTTGACGAGCACGCCCTGGTCGGCCCAGTCCTGGATCAGCGGGCCCTTGATCTGCGCGGCCGACGGAGAATCGCCGCTGATCACCTTGGTCTTCAGCGCGGTCATCGCCGCGGCGCCGGCGCCGCCCGCGACCGCGAAGTCCTTCCACACGTAGCCCTGCTTCTGCAGGTCGTCCTTCAGCACGCCGACGGCCTTCGACTCGCCGCCCGAGGTCCACCAGTGCAGCACGGTTACGTTCTCGGCTGCCTGCGCCGCCACGGCGCCAGCCATCAGGCCTGCGGCGCAGAGCGCGCCCATGATCGAGCGAACTTTCATTACTTATCTCCTCCAGACTGAATCAACTCGTGAGGTTCCCTGACCGGGAACCGGCTTCTTGATAACGACGGGGAAATCGAGCCGCGGGACGCATGCAGCGTACGGGGCCGATGACCGGCCGGGCTCTTACAGAAAGCGTGAATCGAGATTCAACGGCGTGTCTCCTCTTTGTGTTTCTGGCCCGCCGCGATGATGCGACGCGAGCCCGGGGCCGACGGCGCGCCAACGGTGCGCGCCGCCAATGTCCGATAACATTCGGCACAAGGCGCTCCCGAAGGCGAAGCTCGCGCAGTTCATCGACCGCACTTCTTTTTTTCTTCACCCAGGTGCTACCCCTTGCGGCGGATTGTAGTTAAACTACAATTCAGTGTCAAAAATATTTTTATCGCACTACGGATCGCTTCCGGGCACCCCCAACACGGCGGAGACACATGCATACCGATTCCAGCTTTACCTTCGTACTTTTCGGCGGCACCGGCGATTTGTCGATGCGCAAGATCCTGCCCGCGCTGTTCGAAGCGCATCGCGCGAACATGCTGGCGACGGGCGGCCGGATCGTCGCCGTGGCGCGACACGAATCGGATCGGGCGGCCTATCTCGAATGGGTCGACACGCACGTGAAGCCGCATGCGGCGAAAGCGGCCGGCGATGCATTCGACGACGCGGCATGGCAGTCGTTTCTCGACCGCATCGAGTACGTGAACCTCGATCTCGGCCGCGCGGAGGACTACGTCGTGCTGCGCGACGCGGTCGCCTCGCTGCCCGGCATCCGCGTGTTCTATCTCGCGACGGGCCCGTCGCTGTTCGTGCCGATCTGCAAGGCGCTCGCGGCGGTCGGCCTGAACGAAGGCGCGCGCATCGTGCTCGAGAAGCCGCTCGGCTACGACCTGAAATCGTCGAACGCGATCAACGACGCGGTCGGCGAGATCTTCGCGGAAGGCCAGATCTACCGGATCGACCACTACCTCGGCAAGGAGCCGGTACAGAACCTGCTCGCGCTGCGCTTCGGCAATGCGCTGTTCGAGCCGCTGTGGCGCCGCGAATGGGTCGAGAGCATCCAGATCACGATCGCGGAAGAGCTCGGCGTCGAGGCGCGTGGCGATTTCTACGACAATACGGGCGCGCTGCGCGACATGGTGCAGAACCACCTGCTGCAGCTGCTGTCGATCGTCGCGATGGAGCCGCCGCACTCGATGGATTCCGACTCGGTGCGCGACGAAAAGCTGCGCGTGCTGCGCGCGCTGAAGCCGGTCGACCCGCGCGACATCGGCAAGGTTGCCGTGCGCGGCCAGTATCATGCGGGCGTGATCAAGGGCGCGCAGGTGCCGGCCTATGCGACCGAGCCGGGCGTGAAGCCCGACAGCCAGACCGAAACCTTCGTCGCGCTGAAGGTCGAGATCGAGAACTGGCGCTGGGCCGGCGTGCCGTTCTTCCTGCGCACCGGCAAGCGTCTGGCCGACCGCGTCGCGGAGATCGTCGTCAACTTCCGCCCGGTACCGCATTCGGCGCTGGGGCCGACCGCGCTGCGCCCCGGTTCGAATCGTCTCGTGATCCGGCTGCAGCCGAACGAGACGATCCGCCTGTACTGCCTCGCGAAGCAGCCGGGCGAAGGGATGAACCTCGCGAGCGTGCACCTCGACCTCGCGTTCGACCAGTTCTTCAAGGAAGGGCAGATGGAGGCGTACCAGCGCCTGCTGCTCGACGTGATCAACGGCCGGCTCGCGCTGTTCGTGCGTCGCGACGAACAGGAAGCCGCATGGCAATGGGTCGAGCCGATCCTGAACGAATGGACGCGCACGCTGAAGCCGCCGAAGCCGTATGCGGCGGGCACGTGGGGGCCGGCCGCGTCGAGCGCGATGCTCGCGCAGCACGACACCTGCTGGCTCGAAGAAGAAAACTGAACCAAACCGTTGCCGCGTACGCCACCGTATGCGGCAACGTGCATCACGATTCGTACGATTTGAACAGACAAGGCAGTCCGGAGGAGATGTGATCGAGATCCACGCTTTCGACACCCAGGAAGCGCAAAGCGAAGCGCTCGCGCGCGCCGTCGGCGAAGCGCTGCGCGCGGCGCTCGCCCGCCCCGCGCGCCCGACGCTCGCGGTGTCCGGCGGCACCAGCCCGCGCCCGTTCCTGCATACGCTGTCGCACGCGACGCTCGACTGGGCCAGCGTCGACGTCACGCTGGTCGACGACCGCTGGGTGCCGGACGACGACGCGGCCAGCAACGCGCAACTCGTGCGCGACACGCTGCTGCAACACGCGGCGGCCCCTGCCCGCTTCCTGCCGCTCGTCGACACGCGCACCACGCTCGACGCGCACGTCGCCGCGCTCAACGCGAACGCCGACTACCGCGTGCCGACCGTCGCCGTGCTCGGCATGGGCGAGGACGGCCACACCGCGTCGATCTTCGCCGACGCGCCCGAATGGGACCACGCGATCACGACGCCCGAGCGGTTCGTCGCCGTGCATCCGGGCGCCGCGCCCCATGCGCGCGTGAGCTATTCGCTCGATGCGCTGAAGCGTGTCGACCGGCTGTTCCTGCTGATCGCGGGCGAGCGCAAACGCGACGTGCTCGACGCCGCGGCCGCGTCGCTGCAGAAGAACGCGATTTCCCAACTGGCCAACGACAAGGGGACCCAGCTCGATGTCTACTGGTGCGCAAAGTAAGGCGGTCGTCGCGGGTCAGCATGCCGACGGCCCGCGCCTGCTCGCGGACGTCGGCGGCACCAACGCGCGCTTCGCGCTGGAAACCGGCCCGGGCGAGATCACGCAGATTCGCGTCTATCCCGGCGCCGACTATCCGACGATCACCGACGCGATCCGCAAGTATCTGAAGGACGTGAAGATCAGCCGCGTGAACCACGCGGCGATCGCGATCGCGAACCCGGTCGACGGCGACCAGGTCACGATGACCAATCACGACTGGAGCTTCTCGATCGAGGCGACGCGCCGCGCGCTCGGCTTCGACACGCTGCTCGTCGTCAACGACTTCACCGCGCTCGCGATGGCGCTGCCGGGCCTGACCGATGCGCAGCGCGTGCAGGTCGGCGGCGGCGCGCGCCGCCAGAACAGCGTGATCGGGCTGCTCGGGCCCGGTACCGGGCTCGGCGTGTCGGGCCTGATTCCGGCCGACGACCGCTGGATCGCGCTCGGCAGCGAAGGCGGTCACGCCTCGTTCGCGCCGCAGGACGAGCGCGAGGATCTCGTGCTGCAATACGCGCGCAAGAAGTTTCCGCACGTGTCGTTCGAGCGCGTGTGCGCGGGCCCCGGCATGGAGATCATCTATCGTGCGCTCGCCGCGCGCGACAAGAAGCGGGTGGCCGCATCCGTCGACACGGTCGAGATCGTCGAGCGCGCACATGCGGGCGACGCACTCGCGCTCGAGACGGTCGAATGCTTCTGCGGGATTCTCGGCGCGTTCGCGGGCAGCGTCGCGCTGACGCTCGGCGCGCTCGGCGGCGTGTACATCGGCGGCGGCGTCGCGCTGAAGCTGGGCGAGCTGTTCACGCGCTCGTCGTTCCGCGCGCGCTTCGAGGCGAAGGGCCGCTTCACGCACTACCTCGAGAACATCCCGACCTACCTGATCACCGCCGAATACCCGGCGTTCCTCGGCGTATCGGCGATCCTCGCGGAACAGTTGTCGAACCGTTCGGGCGGTGCGTCGTCGGCCGTGTTCGAGCGGATCCGCCAGATGCGCGACGCGCTGACGCCGGCCGAGCGCCGCGTCGCCGATCTCGCGCTGAACCATCCGCGCTCGATCATCAACGATCCGATCGTCGACATCGCGCGCAAGGCCGACGTGAGCCAGCCGACCGTGATCCGCTTCTGCCGCTCGCTCGGCTGCCAGGGGCTGTCGGATTTCAAGCTGAAGCTCGCGACCGGCCTCACCGGCACGATTCCGATGAGCCACAGCCAGGTGCATCTCGGCGATACGGCCACCGACTTCGGCGCGAAGGTGCTCGACAACACGGTGTCCGCGATCCTGCAACTGCGCGAGCACCTGAATTTCGAGCACGTCGAGAACGCGATCGACATCCTGAACGGCGCGCGGCGCATCGAGTTCTACGGGCTCGGCAACTCGAACATCGTCGCGCAGGACGCGCACTACAAGTTCTTCCGCTTCGGAATCCCGACGATCGCGTACGGCGACCTGTACATGCAGGCCGCGTCGGCCGCGCTGCTCGGCAAGGGCGACGTGATCGTCGCGGTGTCGAAGTCGGGGCGCGCGCCCGAACTGCTGCGCGTGCTCGACGTCGCGATGCAGGCCGGCGCGAAGGTGATCGCGATCACGTCGAGCAACACGCCGCTCGCGAAGCGCGCGACCGTCGCGCTCGAGACCGATCACATCGAGATGCGTGAATCGCAGTTGTCGATGATCTCGCGGGTCCTGCATCTGCTGATGATCGACATCCTCGCGGTGGGCGTCGCGATCCGCCGCGCATCGACCAACGGCGAGCTGCCGGAGGCCGTCGCGCAGGCGCGGGCACGCGCCAGCGACGACGAAACGGCCGACGTGCTCGATTGGCTCAGCCATGGGGCTTCGCCGGCGGCGAAGGACGTCGCGCGGGATTGACGCAGCGGTAAAAAAAACGCCTCGGTGAACGACACCCCGAATGCTGGATTCAGGCCCGGCGTTCGGGGTGTTTTGCATGATCGGCATCGGCGCGAACAACAGCGGCTCGGCAGGTATCGACGATGCCTTCTACCTATGGCTGCGCGTGACGTCATACGTTCGTACACGCTCCTATTTTCGAACAAGTCCAATTGTCAGGAGTTGCCCAGGCTCGGTAACTTCCTTCACGCCGCGTGATGCAGCCATCCCGGTCCGACGCGAGAAATGACACGTTTCTCACAGAACCCCGATTGGCATCGACAGCATCACGTTCATCCAGTTTGCGGAGAGGGATATGCCTAGACCACGTTTTTCAGCCGCATGGGCAGCAGCAATGCGCATTTACGCGCCGATAAATTCCGCGGAGAAAGTTGCCTTGACGATTGGTGGCAACGTGGCCACCAATATCCAGCGATGTGACAAAGCAGAAGTGATCAAATTCCCGCCTTCGCTGGGAGGCAGCACCCTGGACAATAGGCACGGGATCGTTCTCTTCGAGGTTTCAGCCTCGTCGATAGCCTGAGAGAGGAATACTATAATGAACAATACCTATGCCTTTGGTACACATCGAGATCTCACGCCAATGGAACTGTTTTTCCTTATCTTTATCGATGAGACATGCAAGGAACTTGGTGTTGACGATGTAGCAGCAGTGGTTGCCATTGTGGCCGGTCAAAATTGGATGCCAACACGAGCAAAGCCCTTTGGTACCACGCCGGGGACTTCTGTTGCGTCGATATTGAGTCGCAAGTATCTGGACTACGATTTGAAGAAGAAAATCCTCCCAACGTTGACCAATGCCAGCGTCAAGCGCTTGAAGTTCATTCTGGTAAGAAACATTGGGGTTTTCGTTGGGCGCGCAGTTCCTGTCGTTGGGTGGGTCATTGCTGCCAAGGATGTCACGATGATCAGCATTCGTTCCGTGTCGCGCTATAACGCGCTTGTTAAGCCTGAGGACAAGGTGTTCTGATGAGCCAGTTTACGTGGGACGAGTTTGAGGATTTCGTGAGAAAGGAGGCCGGTGTCAGCCCCAAAAAAATTCTCACAAAAGATCATGCCGTCGAGGGTGATTTGGATATCACTGGCGACGATGCGGTCGAGTTTATGGAGCGCTTCTTCGATAAATTTCCAGTGCAAGTTGGAGATTTTGAGTTCAATCGCTACTTCTCAGGAGAGGGCTTTAGCTTGATTGAAGTGGCGCGGATGGCTTTCTCCAGAAAACGCCGAGAAAAATATGACAAAGTACCACTGACTCTAGGCATGCTCTATCAGGCTATTTTGGATGGAGAGTGGAGCAATCAGCGCTTGGAATGCCTACCGCGCTGATTGCTCCTAGCCACATAGACCGGTTCATCTTTTAGGCGATGTGTTGGATCTGTGCATACCTCTGGAGTCTGCCATCAGACAAAATCCACTGCTCCGGTGTGTGATGTTCTGGGCCCTGATGTTCGCGGCACAACCCAGCCACGCCACGGATACGTCGTCGTCGCCACAAGCCGGCGCCCGAACCTACGCGCAGAACTACAAGGACATGGTGCTCGCCGAATGCGTCGCGACCGCTTATCGGAATGAACCGTCCGCTGCGATGGACGCGGGAAGCAGCGCCAGTGCACTAATGGATTGGACCGACTTCGATCTGGAACGGAACCCCGACACGGGCAAATCGCTGGTCAATCGTTTTCTTGCACGCGACTATCGCAATCCGGTCGTCGAGTCCGAAATCAAGGGCGTGAGGTTTGATTTTTTGAAATGCCTGGATCTGTATCACAGCCAGGAACTCGAGACCGAAGTCAGGCGATTCGTGATCAACCCGAAGCGCAGCTATCGACTCGACAATCGCTCGTCAGGCCGTTCAAAGTGATGCAGAGGGGAAGTTCAAACCCGTCGACCGCCCTCCTCCGCCAGTTTCGCCGCGCTGCTCAAGCCCCGGCCCGCACAGGCCGTCCATGCCAGCGCAGCACCAGATAGCGCCCGACGAAGCACAGCACGCCGGTGACGCCGATCGTCACGCCCATCGCGAACGGCGTGCCGTCCGCGAGTGCGCCGATCGCGGCGCTCGCGAGTGCGCCAAGCGCGAGCTGCATCGCGCCGAACACGGCCGCCGACGCGCCCGCGTTGTGCGGATAGCGGTGCATCAGATCGGTCGTGCAGTTCGCGGACAGGATCCCGACCACGCCGACGACGAAGAACAGGCACACGACGATCGACCACAGCCCGCCCAACCCCGTCAGCGCGACGAACGCGACCGCGAGCGACGCGATGCAGCTCACGAGCGATGCGGCCGAAATGATGCGCAGCGAGCCGATGCGGCCGACGAGCCGCGTGTTCGCGAAGTTGCCGATCATGATCCCGACGACGTTCAGGCCGAATAGCAGCCCGTAGTGCTGCGGCGACACGTGGAAATACTCGATGTACACGAACGGCGTCGCGGTGATGTACGAGAACATCGACGCGAACGCCATCCCGCCACACAGCATGTGCCCCCATGCGACGGGGTCGGACAGGATGCGCCCGTACGACGCGAACGACGCGAGCACGGCCGCGCTCTTGCGCCGCTCCTTCGGCCAGGTTTCGGGCACGCGCAAGTACGCGGTCGTCGCGCATAGCGCGCCGAACACGGCCAGCACGACGAACACGCCGCGCCAGCCGGAGAAACGCAGGATCTGGCCGCCGATCAGCGGCGCGAGCAGCGGCCCGACCGCGGTGACGATCGCGACCATCGACAGCACCTTCGCCGCGTCGCTCGGCTCGTGCGCGTCGCGCGCGATCGCCCGCGCGAGCACCGACGCGGCGCCGGCGCCGAGCGCCTGCAGGAAACGCACGACGATCAGCATGTCGATCGAGCCCGACACGAAGCAGCCGATGCTCGCGAGCGTGAACAGCGCGATTCCGCCGAGCAGCACGGGGCGGCGGCCCCACGTGTCGGACAGCGGGCCGTACAGCAGCATGCCGATCGAGAAGCCGGCCATGAAGCTCGTCAGCGTGCGTTGCGCGGCGCCGGGGCTCACGGAGAAGCCGGCGGCAATCGACGGCAGGCTTGGCAGGTACATGTCGGTGGCGATCGGCCCGCAGGCCGCGAGCGCACCGAGCAACAGGATCAGCCGGGCATCGGGCCGGCGCCGGACGACGTGAGACATGGGTATCCGGAATGGGAGCCCGCGCGCATCGGGGCGCGCGTGGCGGTGAAGACGGGAGGCCGCGCCGCAAGCGGCGCGCTCAGGACCATGATTGTACGCGCAACTTTTTTGCCTGCCCCGGGGCTGCATGCGGCGGCGGCCAGGAACACGCCCGCGCTCGTCGCCCGCCGAACGAGCGCGCGGGTGGATTCGATTAAGCTTGCTGCTTGCCTCTCTTGTCTGACCCATTCGACGTACGACCGAACCGATGACCGCTTTCCTGCTGATCTGGAGCCCCAAGAAATGGCCATGGCCCGAGCTGCCCGACGTCGCTGCGCGCGTGAAGGCCGGCGAGGCCGTGCATGACGTGTGGGGCTGCGGCTTCGCGCGCGGCATCCTGCCGGGCGACCGCGTGTTCCTGCACCGCGTCGCGAAGGAACCGAAAGGTGTGTTCGGCTCCGGCTACGTGACGCGCGCGCCGTACGAGGTGCCCGATCCGTCGACCAAGCGCGGCTACCGGCTGTGCATCGACTTCGTGTACGACTGGCTCGTCGACGCGCATCAGGACGTCGTGATTCCGCGTGACGCGCTGCGCGTGCATCCGTACTCGGTACAGACGTGGGACGCGCAGAGTTCCGGCACGTCGATCAAGCCGATGGTCGAAGGTCCGCTCGAAAAGCGCTGGGCCGAACTGACCGGCAAGCGCAAGCCGCCGCGATAGGCGGAAACCGGCTCGAATCGGGGCCGCCTTCCCGCTTAGACGCCCCCCTTCGCGCGCCGAAAGGCCGCAGACCGCCCGGCGGGCCTGCCGCGCGTGTCTCCGGTACAATCAGACGATCGTTCCGCCCAGGCGCCGCGGCCCGTGCACAGGCCCCCGCGCCCTTCTCTCGCAGGTTTCGCTCATGTCCAACAATCAGATCCTCTTCGAACGCGCCCAGAAGACCATTCCCGGCGGCGTCAACTCGCCGGTGCGCGCGTTCCGTTCGGTCGGCGGCACGCCGCGTTTCGTCGCGCGCGCGCAAGGCCCGTATTTCTGGGATGCCGACGGCAAGCAGTACATCGACTACATCGGCTCGTGGGGCCCGATGATCGTCGGCCACGTCCATCCCGAAGTGCTGTCGGCCGTGCAAAACGTGCTCGCCGACGGCTTCTCGTTCGGCGCGCCGACCGAAGCCGAGATCGAGATCGCCGAGGAAATCTGCAAGCTCGTGCCGTCGATCGAACAGGTGCGGATGGTGTCGAGCGGCACCGAGGCCACGATGAGCGCGCTGCGTCTCGCGCGCGGCTTCACGGGCCGCAGCCGCATCGTGAAGTTCGAGGGCTGCTACCACGGCCACGCGGACAGCCTGCTGGTCAAAGCCGGCTCGGGCCTGCTGACGTTCGGCAACCCGACGTCGGCCGGCGTGCCCGCCGACATCGCGAAGCACACGACCGTCCTCGAATACAACAACGTCGCCGCGCTGGAAGAAGCATTCGGCGCGTTCGGCGACGAAATCGCCGCGGTGATCGTCGAGCCGGTCGCCGGCAACATGAACCTCGTACGCGGCACGCCCGAATTCCTGAACACGCTGCGCGCGCTGTGCACGAAGCACGGCGCCGTGCTGATCTTCGACGAGGTGATGTGCGGGTTCCGCGTCGCGCTCGGCGGCGCGCAGGCGCACTACGGCATCGCGGCCGACCTCACCTGCCTCGGCAAGGTGATCGGTGGCGGGATGCCGGCTGCCGCGTTCGGCGGCCGCCGCGACATCATGGCCCACCTCGCGCCGCTCGGCGGCGTCTACCAGGCCGGCACGCTGTCGGGCAACCCGATCGCGGTCGCCGCGGGCCTGAAGACGCTGCAGCTGATCCAGGCGCCCGGCTTCTACGACGCGCTCACCGCGCAGACGAAGCGGCTCGCCGACGGCCTCGCGGCCGAAGCGCGCGCGGCCGGCGTGCCGTTCGCGGCCGACTCGATCGGCGCGATGTTCGGCCTGTACTTCGCCGAGCGTGTGCCGACCAGCTTCGCGGAAGTCACGAAGAGCGACACCGAGCGCTTCAACCGCTTCTTCCACCTGATGCTCGACGAGGGCGTGTACTTCGCGCCGTCCGCGTACGAAGCGGGCTTCGTGTCGAGCACGCACGACGACGCGGTGATCGACGCGACGCTCGCGGCCGCGCGCCGCGCGTTCGCGGCACTCGCCGCCTGACCCGGGGGCGCGCGCATGTTCTCGGATACCGATTTCGCCCACATGCAGCGCGCGCTTGCGCTCGCCGCGCGCGGCATGTACACGACCGCGCCGAATCCGCGCGTCGGCTGCGTGATCGTCAAGGACGGCGACGTGATCGGCGAAGGCTTCACGCAGCCGGCCGGCCAGGACCACGCGGAAGTGCAGGCGCTGAAGGACGCGCGCGCGCGCGGCTACGACGTCGCGGGCTCGACCGTCTACGTGACGCTCGAACCGTGCAGCCATTTCGGCCGCACGCCGCCGTGCGCGAACGCGCTGATCGACGCGCGCGTCGCGAAGGTGGTCGCGGCGATGGAAGACCCGAATCCGCAGGTGTCGGGCCGCGGCCTCGGGATGCTGCGCGACGCGGGCATCGACGTGCGCTGCGGGCTGCTCGCGCATGAAGCGGGCGAACTGAACATCGGCTTCGTGTCGCGGATGACGCGCGGCCGGCCGTGGGTGCGGATGAAGACCGCCGCGTCGCTCGACGGCCGCACCGCGCTGCCGTCCGGCGAAAGCCAGTGGATCACCGGCGAGGCCGCGCGCCTCGACGGCCACGCATGGCGCGCACGCGCGTGCGCGATCCTCACCGGCATCGGCACAGTGCGCGAGGACAATCCGCTGCTGACCGTGCGCGGCATCGACACGCCGCGCCAGCCGCAACGCATCCTCGTGGACAGCCGCCTCGACCTGCCGCTCGACGCGCGGCTGCTGGAAGGCGCGCCGCTGCTGATCTTCTGCGGCCGGCTCGACGCCGCCGGCGAAGTCCGCGCGAACGTGCTGAAGTCGCGCGGCGCGGAAATCGTGCCGCTCGCGAATGCGCACGGCAAGGTCGACCTGCCCGCGATGCTGGCGGCGCTCGGCGCGCGCGGCGTCAACGAGTTGCACGTCGAGGCCGGCCACAAGCTGAACGGTTCGCTGCTGCGCGAGCACTGCGTCGACGAATTGCTGGTATATCTGGCGCCGAGCCTGCTGGGCGCCGACGCGGCCGGCATGTTCGATCTCGCCGCGCCGGCCAGCCTCGATGCGCGCACGCGGCTGTCGTTCCACGGTATCGAACGGATCGGCGACGACCTGCGGATCCTCGCGCGCGTCGCGCCGCCCGACGCCTCTCACTGAACGGAATCGTCACGATGTTTACCGGAATTGTCGCGGCCGTCGGCCGCATCGAAACGATCGCCCCGCTCGGCACGTCGGCCGATGCCGGCGTGCGCCTGACCGTGCAGGCCGGCGGGCTCGACCTGGCCGATGTCGCGCTCGGCGACAGCATCGCGATCCAGGGCGCGTGCATGACGGTGATCGAAAAGACCGACGCCACCTTCGACGTCGACGTGTCGCGCGAAAGCCTGAACCGGACGGTCGGCCTCGCGCAGCCCGGCGAAGTGAACCTCGAGAAGGCGCTGCGCGCGCACGATCGCCTCGGCGGGCATATCGTGTCGGGCCATGTGGACGGCCTCGGTACCGTCACGCGCTTCGCGCCGGTCGGCGAGTCGCATGAACTGCGGATCGTCGCGCCACGCGAACTCGGCCGCTATCTCGCGTACAAGGGCTCGATCACGGTGAACGGCGTGAGCCTGACCGTCAATACGGTCGACGACCGCGCGGACGGGTGCGAATTCTCGATCAATCTCATTCCGCATACGGTCGAGGTCACGACGCTGCGTCACGTGAAGGTTGGCGACAAGGTCAATCTTGAAGTCGACATGATCGCGCGGTATGTGGAGCGGATGCTGTCGGCGTCGCAGGGCGTGCATCAGGACTGATCGGGCAACGCCGTCCCATATATGAAATGACGGCTGACGGTTCGGCCTCGTTGCCTAGGCGTCGCCGCAGCCCCGTCGCTCCGCCGAGCGTTGCTCCCGCCCTGCTTCGTGCCGGGCCACCCCGTCGGCGGTCCGAAGCGACAGCATCGTGATCGCGTTCGCTCGATGCCCGTCCGGCCGGCCGACACCTGGCCGAACAGCCAACGACGCGCACGGGTCATGCCGCCGCGCTAAGATGCGTCGACAGCGGTTTCCATGCCGCCACGTACGACGCGCCGCGTCGCGGCCGCCACTCTTCCCATTGGAGTCGTCCCCATGTCCATCTCGATGTACCAGGCTTCGCTGCCCGTCCTGATCCGCGGCCTCACCAACCTGCAGCACATCCTCGGCAAGGCGCAGGCCCATGCGGCCGAAAAGCAGATCGATCCATCGGTATTCATCGGCGCACGCCTCTACCCGGACATGCTCCCGCTCGTCCGCCAGGTCTACATCGCGACCGACACGGCCAAGGGCTGCGCCGCGCGGCTCGCCGGCGCCGAGATCCCGAGCTACCCGGATGTCGAGCAGACCTTCGACGAACTGCATGCGCGCATCCAGAAGACGATCGACTACCTGAAGAGCTTCGACGCCGCGCAGATCGACGGCAGCGAGGCGCGCCAGATCGTGCTGAAGATGCGCGTCGGCCCGATCGAGTTCACCGGCCAGTCGTATTTGCTGAACTTCGTGCTGCCCAATTTCTTCTTCCACGTGACGACCGCGTACGACATCCTGCGCCACAGCGGCGTCGAACTCGGCAAGCTCGACTACCTCGGCGGGCGCAACGAGCACGCGTGACGTGCGGCCGGGCCATGCCCGGCCCGCAACCGTCCGCACCCGCGCGCAGGCCGTCCGCGGCGCTTTCCGGAGTGCTCGCCGGCCCCGCGCGGCCCGCGCCAGCCGAAACGCCGTCCGGCTGGCGTAAAATACGCACTTTCCTCTTTCTCGCCCCCTTATGACGCTCGCCTCCACGCTCGACATCATCGCCGAGCTGAAAGCCGGCCGGATGGTGATCCTGGTCGACGAAGAAGACCGCGAAAACGAGGGCGACCTCGTGATCGCCGCCGAATTCGTCACGCCGGAAGCGATCAACTTCATGGCCAAGTACGGCCGCGGCCTGATTTGTCTGACGTTGACGCAGGAACGCTGCAAGCAGCTTCACCTGCCGCTGATGACCTATCGCAACGGCACGCAGTACGGCACCGCGTTCACGGTCAGCATCGAAGCGGCCGAAGGCGTGACGACCGGCATCTCGGCCGCCGACCGTGCGCACACGATCGCCACGGCGGTCGCGCACGACGTGCGCCCCGAACACATCGTGCAGCCGGGCCACGTGTTCCCGATCATGGCGCAGCCGGGCGGCGTGCTCGTGCGCGCCGGCCATACCGAGGCCGGCTGCGACTTCACCGCGCTCGCCGGGCTGACGCCGGCCGCGGTCATCTGCGAGGTCATCAAGGACGACGGCACGATGGCGCGCCTGCCGGACCTGCTCGAGTTCGCGAAGGAACACGACCTGAAGATCGGCACGATCGCCGATCTGATCCAGTATCGCAGCCGCACCGAATCGATCATCGAGCGGATCGCCGAGCGCACGATGCAGACCGCGCACGGCACGTTCCGCGCGGTGCTGTACCGCGACCAGCCGAGCGGCTCGCCGCACATCGCGCTGGTGCGCGGCACGCCGTCGCCCGACGTCGATACGCCGGCGCGCGTGCACGAGCCGCTGTCGGTGCTCGACCTGCTCGAGACGGGCGTGTCGACCCACTCGTGGACGCTCGACGCGGCGATGCGCGAGATCGCGGCACGCGACCTCGGCGTGATCGTGCTGCTCAACTGCGGCGATACGAAGGAACACCTGATCGACGTCTTCAAGGCGTTCGACGAGGAAGAAAAGGCCGCTGCGCTCAAGCGCCGGCCGGTCGATTTCAAGACGTTCGGCATCGGCGCGCAGATCCTGCGCGATGTCGGCGTCGGCAAGATGCAGGTGCTGTCGAATCCGCGCAAGCTGGGCAGCATGTCCGGCTACGGCCTCGAAGTCACGGGCTTCATTCCGATGCCCGGCGGCGAAGCCACGTCCTGCCCGGCGTCCCACGCGTAACCCGCCACGGCGCTTTCGCCCTATAACCGTTCATCCACACCACGGACCAGATCATGGAAATCGGACAATACCAACCGAATCTCGAAGGCGACGGCCTGCGTATCGGCATCGTGCAATCGCGCTTCAACGAACCCGTGTGCAACGGCCTCGCCGACGCGTGCGTCGAGGAACTGGAACGCCTCGGCGTCACCGGTGAAGACGTGCTGCTCGTGTCGGTGCCCGGCGCGCTGGAAATCCCGCTCGCGCTGCAGAAGCTCGCCGAAAGCGGCCAGTTCGACGCACTGATCGCGCTCGGCGCGGTGATCCGCGGCGAGACCTACCATTTCGAACTCGTGTCGAACGAGAGCGGCGCGGGCATCACCCGCATCGGCCTCGACTTCAACCTGCCGATCGCGAACGCGGTCCTGACGACCGAAAACGACGAGCAGGCCGTCGCGCGCATGACCGAAAAGGGTCGTGACGCCGCGCGCGTCGCCGTCGAGATGGCGAACCTGACGATGGCGCTCGACCAGCTCGGCGACGACGAGGACGAAGAAGAAGACGAAGACGACGAAGAGGAGCGCGCATGAAGAAGAGCGCCCGCCGACAATCGCGCGAGCTGGCGACGCAGGGCCTGTATCAGTGGCTGCTGTCGAACGCGCCCTCCGGCGAGATCGACGCGCAACTGCGCGGCGCGCTCGGTTACGACAAGGCTGACAAGGAACTGCTCGAAGCGATCCTGCACGGCGTGATCCGCGAGCATGCGACGCTCGTCGAAGCGCTGACGCCGTCGCTGGACCGTCCGATCGATCAGCTGTCGCCGGTCGAACGCGCGGTGCTGCTGATCGCGACGTTCGAACTCACGCACCATGTCGAAACGCCGTACCGCGTGATCATCAACGAAGCCGTCGAACTCGCGAAGACGTTCGGCGGCTCCGACGGCTACAAGTACGTGAACGGCGTGCTCGACAAGCTGGCCGCGAAGCTGCGCCCCGCCGAAACGCAGGCGCGTCGCAACGGCTGATACCGTTTGCTTGTCCACGGGCGCGCAAGCGCCCGTTTTTCATTCTTTTCCCCTCCGCCCTGCCCGCCGATGAATACCACCGCCGATTCGCTCGTCACGCTCGCCGCACGCGTCGACGCGATCCAGCCCTTCTACGTGATGGAACTGATGAAGGAGGCACAGCGGCTCGAGTCCTTGGGGCGCGATGTTATCCACATGGGCATCGGCGAGCCGGATTTCACCGCGCCGGAGCCGGTCGTCGAGGCCGCCGCGGCCGCGCTGCGCCGTGGCGTTACGCAGTACACGAGCGCGCTCGGCATCGCGCCGCTGCGCGAGGCGATCGCCGCGCACTACGCGCGCGCGTACGGCCTCGCGATCGCCCCCGAGCGGATCGTCGTCACGGCCGGCGCATCGGCCGCGCTGCTGCTCGCGTGCCTCGCGCTGGTCGGCCGCGACGACGAAGTGCTGATGCCCGACCCGTCGTACCCGTGCAACCGGCACTTCGTCGCGGCGGCCGAAGGTCGCCCGGTGCTCGTGCCGAGCGGCCCGGACGCGCGCTTCCAGCTCACCGAAAACGACGTCCGCACGCACTGGAACGACCGCACGCGCGGCGTGCTGCTGGCGTCGCCGTCGAACCCGACCGGCACGTCGCTCGAACCGGACGAACTGAAGCGGATCGTCGAAGCGGTGCGCGCACGCGGCGGCTTCACGATCGTCGACGAAATCTACCAGGGGCTCAGCTATGACGCCGCGCCCGTGTCGGCGCTGTCGTTCGGCGACGACGTGATCACCGTGAACAGCTTCTCGAAGTATTTCAGCATGACGGGCTGGCGGCTCGGCTGGCTCGTCGTACCGCCCGCGCTCGTCGGCACGTTCGAGAAGCTGTCGCAGAACCTGTTCATCTGCCCGTCCGCGCTCGCGCAACATGCGGCACTTGCTTGTTTCGAACCCGCGACGCTCGACATCTACGAAACACGCCGGCACGAATTCAAGCGCCGCCGCGATTTCATCGCACCGGCGCTCGAGCGGCTCGGCTTCACGGTGCCGGTGATGCCGGACGGTGCGTTCTACGTGTATGCGCATTGCGGCGGCGTCGCCCACCCGGCGGCCGGCGACAGCGCCGCGCTCACGCAGGCGATGCTGCACGACGCGGGCGTGGTGCTGGTGCCGGGCATGGACTTCGGTGTCCATGCGCCGCGCGACTATATCCGCCTGTCCTATGCGACCGCCTACTCGCGGCTCGAAGCGGCCGTCGACCGGCTCGCGACGCTGTTCGGCCAGCACTGATCTGACGCCACGGCCGGCGCACCGGCCGCTTCAGGCACCGCCAATAGAAAAAGGCACCCGAATCGGGTGCCTTTTTCATGTCCTGCCGGCCGGAGCCGCACGGAGCGCGTGACGCGTTACGCGCCGAGCTCCGAACGATCGCCGTGCGACTGCTTCGCGGTATCGACGCTCGCATCGTCCTGCGACGCCGCTTCCTTCGGCGCCGCCTTGACCGACGTCGTGCCGTCGAGCGTCGCATGCACGCGCTTCGCGCCGCCTGCCGCGGCCGTCACGGCTGCGGTGACGATCGGCTTCGCGGGTTGCGCGGGCGCCTGCGGCGCGTTGATCGGCACGCTGCGGCCACGCGCGACGTCGCGCAGGCGGCCGCGTTCGGCCATCACCTTCGAGCCGTAGCCGTTATCGTCGGGGTTCGTCGAGCCGTTGTACAGACGCAGGCCGCTCGCGAGCGAGCCGCCGCGCGCGATGCAGTCCTTCAGCACCAGGGCGCCGACCTGCAGGTTCGCGAGCGGTTGCAGCGCGGTGTCGGTGCCGCCGAAATACTCGAACTTGTCGGAGTGAACCTTCGACATCACCTGCATCAGCCCCTTCGCGCCGACGCCGCTCTCGGCGTACGGGTTGAAGCCCGATTCGATCGCCATCACGGACAGCAGCAGCAGCGGATCGAGGCCGACGTCGCGACCGGTCTGGAACGCGGCCTTGACGAGCTGGCCGAGCGGCTCCTGCGCGACGCGGTAACGGCGCGACAGATAGGTCGCGACGAGCGCCTGTTCGCGGTTCGACGCGAGCGCGCGATCGTCGCGGGCATCGGCCGCCACGCGCTGAATCGGAATCAGCTTGGCCAGTGCGACCGGCGACGGGCCGTTGCGGGCCGGGTCGGACGCATCGCCCTGGGCGCCTTGAGCGCCCTGAGCGGCGGTTTCCGGCGCGACATCGAGGCCGACCGCAAGCGCATCCGCTTCGGGCGTGTCTTCCTGCTGCGGCTGCGCGCCAGCGGGCGCGAAGTTCGGCAGCGGATGGCCGGACAGCAGACGGGCCGGACCGGCCTGCACGGCCGCGGACACGACCGGCATCAGCTTCGCGGCGAGCGTGCCGCGGACGGTTGGCAGCAGCCACAGTGCAAGCGCAACCGCGACAGCGAAACAGCCGACAACGCTGAATAGATGGTGACTGACACGCGTCCCGCGACGCAGCAAGTTGCGCACGATTTGCGCATGCTGCTCAGTGGGACGCCACGATAACCAAGCGTTCATTCAGATCATCTCCCATGAACATGACTCGTGCGGCTCGCTCAGCTCGATGGCGAGACAGAAAACGCGCCGCGGAATCACGACGCCGCACGCCTTGGTTGGGACGCGCAAGCATCGGGGAAACGGTATAAGTACCGTTCGAGGCCACGGTGTAAGAAGGCCGGCGCCTTCGCACACTGGGCGAGGCGGGCATACGCGGTGGCACCCACGCAAAAAACCAGCGTCTGGTGGCGCTGGCTGGGACTACGACATAAGCCGTCGAAGACGCCGTGCAGGATTCGGCGGACGGTGACGCGCTGCGTCAAAGATCGGTGATTGGCGGCTCGAAGCCTTTTACCCTGCAGCCAATGTGAGCGGATTCTAGCAGGGTTTTATAGATCGTCAACACTATAAAAACTCAAATCTATAACAAAAAGTAATTTAAAACCCCTCTTCAGAACGCAATCCCCGTGCCGTAGGGGGTTTGCGCGCGGTCGACTTTTTCTTCGCCGGGGCGGTCGCGCGGCTGCCCGGGGTAAAATCGTCGGTCGATTCGGGGTCGTAGCCAGCCGCTGCCCCGCCCATCGCTGCCCGTCCCTGCGGGTGGCTCGGACCTTCTTCATGAAATACAAAGACTTACGCGATTTCATTCAGCGCCTCGAGGCGCTCGGCGAGCTGCGGCGCGTCACGCAGCCCGTGTCGCCCGTGCTCGAAATGACCGAGCTGTGCGACCGCGTGCTGCGCGCCGGCGGACCCGCGCTGCTGTTCAACGCGCCGCCCGGCCATGCGTTCCCGGTGCTCGGCAACCTGTTCGGCACGCCGCGCCGCGTCGCGCTCGGGATGGGCGTCGATGCGGGCGACGATGCCGCGCTCGGCTCGCTGCGCGACCTCGGGCGCCTGCTGTCCGCGCTGAAGGAACCCGATCCGCCGAAGAGCCTGAAGGACGCCGGCAAGCTGCTGTCGCTCGCGAAGGCGGTGTGGGACATGGCGCCGAAGTCGGTGTCGTCGCCGCCGTGCCAGGAGATCGTCTGGGAAGGCGCCGACGTCGATCTGAACAAGCTGCCGATCCAGACCTGCTGGCCCGGCGATGCGGGGCCGCTCGTCACGTGGGGCCTGACGGTCACGCGCGGGCCGAACAAGTCCCGCCAGAACCTCGGCATCTACCGTCAGCAGTTGATCGGCCGCAACAAGCTGATCATGCGCTGGCTCGCGCATCGCGGCGGCGCGCTCGACTTCCGCGAATTCGCGCTGCAGAACCCGGGCAAGCCATATCCGGTCGCGGTCGTACTCGGCGCCGATCCGGCCACGACGCTCGGCGCGGTGACGCCGGTGCCCGATTCGCTGTCCGAATATCAGTTCGCCGGCCTGCTGCGCGGCAGCCGCACGGAGCTCGCGAAGTGCCTGACGCCCGGTGTCGACACGCTGCAGGTGCCCGCGCGCGCGGAGATCGTGCTCGAAGGCTTCATTCATCCGCAGGAAGGCGCACCCGGCCCCGCTCCGGCCGGCGCGCCGCCGCGCCCGGCCGGCCATGCGGCGGCCGCATACGAGCACGCGCTCGAAGGGCCGTACGGCGACCATACCGGCTATTACAACGAGCAGGAGTGGTTTCCGGTGTTCACCGTCGAGCGCATCACGATGCGCCGCGACGCGATCTACCATTCGACCTACACGGGCAAGCCGCCCGACGAGCCCGCGGTGCTCGGCGTCGCGCTGAACGAGGTGTTCGTGCCGCTGCTGCAGAAGCAGTTCACGGAAATCACCGACTTCTACCTGCCGCCCGAAGGCTGCAGCTACCGGATGGCCATCGTCCAGATGAAGAAGAGCTACGCGGGCCATGCGAAGCGCGTGATGTTCGGCGTGTGGAGCTTCCTGCGGCAGTTCATGTATACGAAGTTCATCGTGGTCGTCGACGAGGACGTGAACATCCGCGACTGGAAAGAAGTGATCTGGGCGATCACGACGCGCGTCGACCCCGTGCGCGACACGGTGATGGTCGACAGCACGCCGATCGACTATCTCGACTTCGCATCGCCGGTGGCCGGACTCGGCTCGAAGATGGGGCTCGACGCGACCAACAAGTGGCCGGGCGAAACGAGCCGCGAATGGGGTCGCCCGATCGAGATGGACGCGGCCGTGAAGGCGCGCGTCGACCGGCTATGGCAGGAGATCGGCCTCTGACGCCACGCGGCCGGCGCACGCCGGCCCGCGCATCGCACTTGCCGCACGCACCCAGAAGATGAGCTTTCCGCCCGCCTCCATGCTGTCCGACGGATTCTTTCTGTCGCTGTCGTTGTGTCTCGACATCGGCCTCGTGAACGTCGCGATGCTGTCGCTCACGCTGTCGCACGGCTTCCGGCCGGGCTTCTGGCTCGGCGTCGGGTCGTGCGTCGGCGATCTCGTCTACGCGGCGCTCGCGCTCGCGGGGATGGCCGTGCTGCTGCAGTTCGAACCGGTGCGCTGGATCGTGTGGATCGGCGGCGGCGCGGTGCTGCTGTTCCTCACGTGGAAGATGGCGCGCGAAGCGTTGACGCCCGCGAAGTCGGCCGACGACGACGCGGACGATGCACCTCCGCCGCGAGCGAGCGCACGACGCAGCTTTCTGCGCGGGATGCTGCTCGCGATGTCGTCGCCCAGCGCGATCCTGTGGTTCGCGGCGGTCGGCGGCGCGCTGATCGCGAAAGCCGGTGCGACCACGCCGGCCACCGCGTCGGTGTTCCTGTCGGGCTTTTTCCTCGGCGGCCTCGCGTGGACGCTGTTCATGTGCACGCTCGCGAGCCAGGGCCGCAAGCGCGCGGGCGCCGGGCTGATGCGTGCGTGCCACGTCGCATCGGCGCTGCTGTTCGCGTACTTCTCGTACAGCGTGATCGTCGGCGGCTACCGCGACCTGATCGTACACGCGGCGTAATCGCGGTCGCGCTGCCGCGCCGGCCACCGCGCCACATGTGAGCCCCAATGAAAAACGGCGCAGCGCCCCTCGCGGGACGTTGCGCCGTTTTGCCGCGCGCGGTCAGGCCGCGCGGGACGAATCAGCGACGCCAGTAGCCATGATGGCCCCAGCCGCCGTAACCATGGCGCCAGTACGGGCGACCGTAGTAGCCACCACCGTAGCCGCCGACGACCACCGCGGGCGGCGGCGCGTAGTAGGCCGGCGCCGGCGCGTAGTACACGGGCGGAGGCGGCGGCGCGTAGTACACGGGCGGCGGCGGTGCGTAGACGGGGTAAGCGGGTGCGACCGGGATGCCGATGCCGACCCCGATCGACACGTGAGCCTGCGCGGCGCTCGCGGCACCCAGGCCCAGCGCGGCGGCGGCGATGAACGGAATGAGCTTTTTCACTTCGATTCTCCTGCTGGAGCGGTATTTTAGGCGCTCCTGTCGGCAACGGCGGGCATGCACGTCGCATGGAAGCAATGTAGCGAAAACCCGCCCCGCGCGTATCATCCATTTGTTGCAAATTGCAATTGCACGCGGCCGCAGCGGCCGTCCGGCGCGGCGCCCGACATGGGCCGCGTTCCTTGCCGGTCGCGCGATTCCGTCCGAGGGATCGGGTCGCGGCACGCCGACCGGTCAGTCTTACCGGATCCGGCGGGCGCAGCGGGCACGCGTACGTAATGAACGATTACAAATTCGAGACAACATGCCGACATTCCAGGCCGGATGCAGCGGCGCGGTGTTTAGGGGTCGGATTCCGCGCCCCTGATTCGCCGCGGTGGCGGACGCCGGCCGCGCATCGGCCTCACTGCCTACCGGTAATTCATACACGCGGCAGCCCCGCAGCCGGCCTTCCGCGAAATGGCCGTCATTCCTGCGATACTGGCGGTTGCTTCGTTTTTGCTGACATCCGCCGCCATGCCGCTTCCCGACACACCCCGCCTCGGCTTCATCGGCGCCGGCCGCCTCGCGCGGTGTGTCGCGCAGCGTTTCGCGCAGGCCGGCTTCCCCGTCGTCGCGATCGCGAGCCGCACGCCCGCGTCGGCCGCCGGCCTCGCCGCGCGCATCGCCGGTTGCCGCGCGGTCGATAACCCGCAGCAGGTGGTCGACGCCGCCGAGCTGATCTTCCTGACCACGCCCGACGATCATCTCGCGTCGAGCGCCGCGGCGCTGCGCTTCGACGCATCGCGCGCGGCCGGCCAGGCGGTCGTCCATTGCAGCGGCGCATCGCCGGTCGCGCTGCTCGATCCGGCGAAGCAGCAAGGCGCGGCCACCGGCGGCTTCCATCCGCTCTATCTGTTCGGCGGCACCGACGCCGACCTCGCACGCATCGACGGCTGCTCGGTCACGATCGAAGCGGACGGTGCGCTGCACGCGACGCTGCTGCGACTTGCCGCCGCACTCGGCTGTCATCCGCTGTCGATTCCGGCCGGCGGCCGGATGCTGTATCACGCGGCCGCCCACTACGCGGCGAGCTTCGCGCTGTGTGGGCTGTCGGAAGCGGTCGAGCTGTGGCGCGGCCTCGGTTTCGACGAGGACGCCGCGCTGCGCGCGCTGTTGCCGATGCTCGCCGGCACGATCGAGACCGCGCGCGACAAGGGGCTCGCGAATGCGCTGGCCGGGCCGGTATCGCGCGGCGACACGGCCATCGTCGAGCGCCAGCTCGCGCTGCTCGAAGCGCGCGGCGGCGATCACGCGGCGCTGTATGCGCTGCTGACGCGCCGCGCGGTCGCGCTCGCGGCGAAGCGCGCGCCGCCGCCGGCATCGCTGCCGGCGCTGGCCGAAGCCGTCGAAACCTCGCTGGCGCGGATGGCCGCCCACCCCGCCGCGCCCCCCTCCCCGTCGCGCGACGAGGCGTGATAAGGTGTCGGCCGATGCGCCGCCAACCGGCGTTGGCGGCCGCACGCTACTGACTGTATAAAAAGGATGCCAACGATGTTCGGCGAGATCGCCCGTTTTCTGCTCAATACCGTCTTCACGCTATTCGGCGCCGCGCTGATTCTGCGCGTCTGGATGCAGGCCGTCCGCGTGCCGCCGTACAACCCCGTCACGCAAGCCGTGCTGCAGGCGACCAACTGGCTCGTGCTGCCGCTGCGCCGCGTGATCGCGGGCGTACGCGGCATCGACTGGGCCAGCGTCGTCGCCGCACTGCTCACCGCGCTCGTCTATGTCGTGCTGATGGTCGTGATGGCCGGCTTCGATCCGGCCGCCGTGATCGCGACGCTCGTCGTGGTCGCGCTGCTCACCGTCGTGAAGTGGGCGCTCAACCTCGTGATCTGGATGACGATCCTGATGGCGCTGCTGTCGTGGCTCAACCCGCGCTCGCCGGCAATGCCGATCCTCTACCAGCTCACCGCGCCGTTCCTGAACCCGCTGCGCCGCGTGATTCCGAACCTCGGCGGCATCGACCTGTCGCCGATCCTGCTGTTCGTGATCGTGCAGGTGCTGCTGATGATCGTCACGCGCGCCGCCGTGTCGCTGACGATGTTCGGCATCTGATCCGGCGCGACACCTACGCTGCCGGCCCCTGCGCCGGCGGTGCGCCGAGCGTGTCGATCACGCCGAACTGCGCGGGCATCATCGCGTAGCACACGCGCACTTTCTCGTGCGACAGCCGCTCGAGCAGCCGCTGCGCTTCGTCCTCGGTGACGACGAATTCGACCTCGATCGCGAGCGAACCCTGCAGTTCGAAGAAGCGATCCTCGTGCAGCACGCGATGCTGGCCGAAACCGGCCATCGCGCGAAACGCGGAACCGCCCGCGACGCCCATCCGGTTCGCCTCTTCCAGCAGCCATTCCCACAGCGGCTTCCAGTGCAGCCGGTGCTGCTCGTGCACGTAGAAGCGCAAAAAGACCCTGTCCATCGCTCCCTCCGATGGCGGCCCGCTCAGGCCGCCGCGAGCCACGCGCGCGCGGTCCACATGCCGAGCGCCGTCAGCGCGAACGATCCAGTCAAGTGTAGGGCAGCCACCGCCAACGCCCATCCGAATTCGCCGTCGAGCGCGTGCGTCATCACTTCGACCGAATAGGTCGAGAACGTCGTGAGGCCGCCGAGAAAGCCCGTGATCACGAATAGCCGCCATTCGGGCGGCAACCCGACGCGAACGGTGAATACGACGGCGGCCATGCCGATCACGTAGCCGCCGAGCAGGTTCGACACGAGCGTGCCGAGCGGCACCGCGGGAAAGACCGCGTTGAGCGCGAGACTCAGGAACCAGCGCAGCAACGCGCCGAGGCCGGCGCCGACGAAGATCGCGACGATCGAATAGAACAAGGGCACCTCTCACGGACGACGCCACGCGGCGCACGCGGCTACGCTGAACTGTATGCGGAATCGCGCCGCGCCGGCAATGCCGACGGGCCGTGCAGGCAGACGGCGGAGCGTGTCGCGTTCGCATGACGCGTTTCACGATTTCCCTGCGCGCGCCGTCGTGGATATTTACCGGACAATTACATCCGACATTACAAACCGATTTTTAATTTGCCGATTATTTATCAGCTGTTTAAAAACCGATAAAGCAGTTCGATCGTGCGCACAGGTTAACCCTGCACAACGCTTGTCCCATCGAGGTTCCACGTACTTTCCCTTATCAGACATTCCCGTATCCAGTCGATATTCGATGTCGTTATCGTCGTCGATTTCGTAGAATTGTTTCGCCACCCTACTCCATCGACATGGAGACTCGAAAAATGAACAATATCCGCCTGTCATCCATGTTGATCCCGGCGCTGTGCGCGTCGCTGCTCGCGTCGGGCGTCGCGCTCGCCGACGGCAACGGGCCGCCGTCCTACGTCGAAGGCAACCGCGCACCGAAAGGATTCGCGCGCCCGCCGTTCCACACGAAGCCACGCGCAAGCACCGCCACGATCGCCGGCCTCACGCCGGCGCTCGCGCGGCATGCCTACGGGTTCGACGCGATCGCGAACCAGGGCGACGGGATGGTCGTCGCGATCGTCGACGCGTACGACGACCCGAAGATCGAAGCCGATCTCGGCGTGTTCAGCACTGCGTTCTCGCTGCCGGCCTGCACGTCGTCGAACGGCTGTTTCACCAAGGTGTATGCCCACGGTGCGCGGCCCAAGCCCAATGCAGGCTGGTCGCTCGAGATCTCGCTCGACGTCGAATGGGTGCATGCGATCGCGCCGAAGGCGAAGATCGTGCTCGTCGAGGCGGCATCGGCCAGCTTCAGCGACCTGATGGCCGCGGTCGACGTCGCGGTCAAGCGCGGCGCGTCGGTCGTGTCGATGAGTTTCGGCGGCAACGAATTCAGCAGCGAGACCGGCTTCGACAGCCACTTCAACGTACCGGGCGTGACGTTCGTCGCGTCGTCCGGCGACAGCGGCACCGGCACCGAATACCCGGCCGCGTCGCCTTACGTGGTGTCCGTCGGCGGCACGACGCTGTCGTCCGATACGGCCGGCAATTACATCGGCGAGACGGCGTGGAGCGGCAGCGGCGGCGGTGTGAGCAGCGTCGAGGCCGAGCCGGCCGGCCAGACCGCGTGGCCGATTCCGGTGGCCGGCAAGCGCGGCGTGCCGGATGTCGGTTACGACGCGAATCCGTCCAGCGGTTTCGCGGTGTACGACTCGGTCACCTATCAGGGGCAGGCCGGCTGGTTCCAGGTCGGCGGCACGAGCGCGGGCGCGCCGCAATGGGCGGCGCTCGTCGCGATCGCGAATTCGCTGCGCACGGCGGCCGGCAAGACATCGTTGAGCGGCGCCTACGACACGCTCTATGCGGTCGGCAAAACCGCGTACGGCAGCGACTTCCACGATGTGACGACCGGATCCAACGGCAATTGCGGCAGCGTCTGCAACGCGGCGGGCGGCTACGACTATGTGACGGGCCTCGGTTCGCCGATCGCGCCGGCGCTCGTGCAGGCGCTCGTCGCGCGGCCGTAATCGCGCGGCCCCGGCCGGTCGCCTCGTGGCGCGCGGCTCAGCCGCCGCGCCACGCGCGGTCGAGCGCGTTCAGCGTCGCCAGCGCACCGCCCTTCAGCCCGATCACGTCCGCCCGGCGCGCATGCGCGTCGCGCGCATTGATGCGAATCACGTCGGCGCCGAGCCGTTCGCTCAGCAAGCGCACGGTCGGAATCGCGGTGCCCGCGCCGATCTCCACCACGGCGACGCGCCCGGCCTGCGCAATCCACTCTTCGAGCACGCGTTCCTGCGCGTCGTAGCGCGCACCGAGCCAGCCGGTGTCGCCGAACATCAGGATGTTGGGCCGCGCGAGACCGCCGCAGTGCGGGCAGCGCGGCATGTCGCCCACGAGGCGGCACGTCGCTTCGTCGACCTCCGGCACGAACGGCGCCGCGTCCCACGTGGCGTCTGTGCACGGGCGCAGGCACTGCATCGCATGAATCGAGCCGTGGATCTCGACGATGCGCGCCGGATCGAAACCGGCCTTCCGGAACTGGCCGTCGACGTTGCTCGTCAGCACGAAGCCGCCGTTCGGCATCACGTCGATCCAGCGGCGCAGGATCGCGAAGCCCGCATGCGGCGCCGTCGCGCGGTAGAGCGCGAGACGGTGCCCGTAGAAGCCCCACGCGAGCGCCGCACGCGCACGAAACGCGTGCGGCGACGCGATCTCGTGGAATTCGAAACGCTCGTAGCGCAGCGCCGGATACGCGCGCCAGAAACCGTCCGTGCCGCGAAAATCGGGCAGTCCGGAATCGACGCCGATGCCCGCGCCGGCCGTGACGAGCAATGCATCGGCACGCGCGAGTGCGGCGACGGCGGACGCGACGAGCTCGGCAGGAAGCGGCGCGGCGGCGGAGTCGGCGAGATCTGCGGGACCGGAAAGCGGCATGATGGGAAAGCGGTGGCGTCGAACGTTGCGCGAGTGGCGTGGCGATCATACGCCGGTTCGGGCGTCGCGCCGCATCGGCGACGCAACTGTGTAGCGCGGCGCACGTGCGGCGACCGGCAATGCAATGGCCCGCCGTCCGCAAGCGCCGCACCGGCGATACCGCGACGCGGCGCCCATGCTTGCTCAGTGAGCCGATTCGTCGTGTGCAACCGGGATCTCGTCGACCGCGAAATAGACCGGCTTGCCGAGTTGCCGCGCGAGCGCGACGTCCGCATCCGCCCCGCGCGACGCGCCATCGATGCGCAGTACCGCATCGCAGCGTCGCAGCAGCCGGTGCGCGGCCGGATACAGGAACGTTTCGCCGATCGCGTCGCCCAGTTGCGTCGACCCGGCCGCGGCCGCGAGCGGCAACGACACCCATTCGCCGATCATCGGCACGTGCCCGCGGCGATACACGGCGAGCGCCGCCGCTTCCAGCCGGTGCAGGTTCGCGGCGATGCGCGCGGGGTCGCCGTCCGTGCCGCTGCGATACGGGCCGGCGATCAGCACGAGCCGCGGCGTCATGCGGCGCGTGCGCCGGCGGTTTCCCGCAGCGCGACGTACTGCAGCAGCATGATCGTCTTCGCGTCGACGATCTCGCCGCGCTCGACCGCGTCCAGCGCCGCCCGCAGCGGCATCTCGACGACCTCCAGATCCTCGCCCTCTTCCGCGACGCCGCCGCCCGCGCCGGTGCGCAGCGACGCATCGTATTCGCCGACGAAGAAATGCAGCTTCTCCGTCACGGAACCCGGGCTCATGAACGCCTCGAACACCTTGCGCACGCCGCGCACGCGATAGCCGGTCTCCTCCTCGGCCTCCGCGCGGATGCGCGCCTCGGGCGTTTCGTCGTCGAGCAGGCCGGCGGCCGCTTCGAGCAGCATGCCGTCGTGTCCGCTCACGAACGCCGGCATCCGGAACTGGCGCGTCAGCAGCACGTCGCCCGTTTCGGCATGACGCAGCAGGATCGTCGCGCCGTTGCCGCGGTCGTAGGTCTCGCGGCTCAGGCGCTGCCACGTGCCGTCGCGGCGCAGGAAATCGAACGTCACCTTGCGCAGCACATACCAGTCGTCGGACAGCACCGTCGTATCGACGATGCGCACCCGCTCCCGCGTTGCAGCCATTGCAGCCTCCGGTTCGACAAAGGACGGCGCCCATGGTAACGTGCACATTCGTGCAATTTCAAGAATTTTCGTGCAAACACGATGCTGACGACGCAACGCAAGAAGGCGATCCTCGACGCGCTCGCGCGCGACGGCCAGGTGCTGGCCGCCGAGCTGAGCGTGCAATTCGGCGTGTCCGAAGACACGGTGCGCCGCGACCTGCGGGAACTCGCGGCCGACGGGCTGTTGCAGCGCGTGCATGGCGGCGCGCTGCCGGCGTCGCCGGCCGTCGCTCCGCTCGCGCAGCGCGAGACGCTCGAAACCACGGAGAAGCGGCGCATCGCACGGCGGGCCGCGCAGATGATCGCGCCCGGGCAGGTGGCGATCGTCGACGGCGGCACGACCTCGGCGCTGCTCGTCAGCCAGTTGCCGGCCGACCTGCGCGCGACGATCGTCACGCACAGCCCGAGCGTCGCGGTGGCGCTCGCCGCGCATCCGTCGATCGACGTGATCCTGATCGGCGGGCGGCTCTACAAGCATTCGATCGTCGCGGTCGGTGCGGCGGCGATGGAAGGCATCGCGCGCATTCATGCGGACCTGTATTTCATGGGCGTCACGGGCGTGCATCCGGTCGCCGGCCTGAGCACCGGCGATTTCGAGGAAGCGGCGATCAAGCGCGCGCTGGCCGAACGCGCGGCCGAGACGGTCGTGCTCGCGTCGCAGTCGAAATTGCGCGCGGCATCGCAGTTCGTGATCGGCGACATCACGCTGGCGCAGACGGTCGTCGTCGAAAAGGAAACCGACGCCGCGCTGACGAAGCCGATCGAGGCCGCGGGTGTGACGGTGGTGCGCGCGTAGCGCGCGGGGCGTTGGTATTCGCGCTTGCCGGCTCGGTTGCGAAGTGTCGTCGCGCAGGCACCCGAGTCGATGTCAGCGTGCTGACAGGCGCCGCTTGCTAACATGGGCGATCGCCCGATCGCCACGTGCCAACCGCCCGATGCCCTCGCCCTCCTCCACGACGCCCTCGGCACCGCCCGCCGGCGACGCACCGCCGCCGGGCATCCTCGCGCTGTTCATCGCGTTCGCGCAGATCGGCCTGACTAGCTTCGGCGGCGGGCTCAGCGGGCGGATGATGCGCGATTTCGTCCACGAGCGACGCTGGCTCGACGAAGAGGCGTTCCTCAACGGTCTCGCGCTGTCGCAGGCGTTACCGGGCGTCAACGTGAAGAACCTCGCGATCTGGATCGGCTACCGGCTCGCCGGATGGCGCGGCGCGGTGGCCGGCTTCATCGGCATCATCGCGCCGCCGGCCGTGCTGATCGTGCTGTTCGGCGTCGCGTTCTCGACGCTCACGCGCTTTCCGCTCACGCACGTCGCGCTCGCCGGTGCGGCGGCCGCGGCGATCGGGCTGTCGATCTCGATGGCGATTACCGCGGTGCGCCGGCTGCCGCGCCGCGTGCTGCCGTTCGCGGTCATGACGCTCACCTTCGTGTCGGTTGCGGTGCTGCACTGGCCGCTCGTGTGGACCGTGCTGATCGGCGGCACGCTGAGCGTCGCGCTCGAATACCGTCGTGCGGCCGCCGCGCCGGTCGGGAACGACGCGCGATGAATGCGTCCGCACGTTACGCAGCACTGTTCGGCGTGTTCGCGCCGCTGTCGATTGCGACGATCGGCGGCGGGCAGGCGGTCATCGCGGATATCCAGCGGCAGGTCGTCGACGTGCATCACTGGATGAGCGCAACACAATTCGTGAACGACTTCGCGATCGCACGGATGGCGCCTGGCCCCGGCTCGCTGCTGGCGACGCTGATCGGCTGGCAGGTGGCCGGTTTCTGGGGCGCGGTGATCGCGACGCTCGCGCTGTTCGGCCCGACCGCGTTCCTGATCTACGGCGTCGCGCACCTGTGGCGACGGCACCGGGGCGCGCGCTGGCAGATCGCGCTCGAAGCCGGCCTGCGCCCGGTCGCGGCCGGCATGATCCTCGCATCGGTGTGGGTGCTGGTGCAGGCGCTCGACGGCGGCTGGGCCGCCCGCGCGATCGCGGTGGCGTCGACACTGTGCGTGATCTACACGCGCGTTCATGCGCTACTGCTGATCGCGATCGGCGCGCTGCTGCTCGTCGGCTTGCGTGCGCTCGGGGGGACGTAGCACGGCGCCACCGCCTTCGCGTCGCTACCTGAGCGCCTAGACGCCGCGAAACACCGGCACCGATTCCGATATCGCGCGGAACGCGTCGTGCGCGTGGGCATGCAGCTCGAATCCGATGCCCGGCGCCTGCGGTACGCGTGCGTGTCCCGCGTCAACGTTTTCGCCATCGGCCAGTCCGCTGAACGGATGGAATGCGAACGGGCTGACTTCCGCCCCGCCGAGCCCGAGCGCCGCGACGACGTGCAGCGAGAACAGATGACCGGCGTGCGGCCAGAACGCGTCGCGCCGCCAGCCGCGCGACACGAAGTGATCGACGATCTGCAGATAGCCCGACAGCCCGTAGCTGTGCACGGGATCGAACACCAGCACGTCGCGGTCGGCACGCAGGCCGCCGTAACGGTCGAGCAGCTTCGCTTCCGCGAGCGAGAACAGCGCTTCGCCTGCCGCGATCGGCGATGCGTATCGCGTGGCGACGTCTGCCTGGAGCGGCAGGTCGAGCGGATCGCAGATGTCCTCGAACCACCAGAGATCGAACGGCGCAAGCATGTTCGCCGCCTCGTAGGCCGTCGTCGCGTCGTACGTGTTCATCGCGTCGACTGCGAGATGCGAAGGGCTGGCGAGCTGTGCGGCCGCGGCGTCGATGCGGCGCCGGTCCTGCTCGAAATCCGCGCCGCCGATCTTGATCTTCGCGTGCGTGTAGCCGAGATCGACGATCCGGCGCATCTCGTCCGACAGGCGCGTGAGATCGTCATGCGGATAGCGGTAGCCGCCGCCTGCGTACACGCGCACGCGCGGCGGCGCCGTGCGTCCGAGGCGGTCGGCGAGAAAGCGGTGCAGCGGCAGGTCTGCGATCTTCGCGGCGGCGTCCCAGATCGCCATGTCCAGCGTGCCGACCGCGACGCAGCGTTCGCCGTGCCCGCCCGGCTTCTCGCCGGCCATCATCGCGCGCCATGCGGGGAACGGGTCGAGGTTCGTGCCGGCTTCGTCGGCGAGTGAGTCGGCGGCAGCCAGCAGGCGCGGCGCGAACCGTTCGCGGATCAGGCCGCCCTGCGCGAAGCGGCCGATCGACGCGTAGCCGTAGCCCGTCACCGGGCGGCCGTCGCGCACGACGTCGGTCACGACCGCGACGACGCTCGTCGTCAGGCCGCCGGACGGAATCGCCGGATCGGCATAGCGGGATACGGGAATCGCGCGTTCGTGGATCGCGGTGATGCGCATGGTCGGGGCTCCGGAGGGGCGTCCGGCGCAGGCGGAAGGTTCATGCGCGGCAGCGGAAGCGGTGGGCGGATCGCTGCATCTTAGGGGTTTGCGTGACGGTGTGCAGGACCGGTGGCGAGCGTCATCGTGTCGTCGCCGGACAACCGTGCGTTCAATTCGTCATGGATTGCGGCTGGATAACGAAGCGCGCCAAGCCTGTGGCTGCCCTCAGCGCGCTGTTTCCGAACCCGGGACGACTTTTATTGAACCGGAATCCTCGCTCGCCCCTCCCGGCTTCGTGAACCGCGAAGACGTGGGGCGATGACGGTATGCAGGGGTTGGATAGAATCGACCGCCCGCTCAGGCGAAGACGAAGTACTTGCGCACGGTCTCCACCACTTCCCACGTCCCTTTCATGCCGGGTTCGATCACGAACACGTCGCCGGCTTTCAGGTGCTGCGGCTCCTCACCTTCCGGCGTGATGATGCAGTAACCATCGAGGAAGTGGCAGTACTCCCATTTTTCGTAATTCACCTCGAACTTGCCCGGCGTGCAGATCCACGTGCCCATGATCTTGCTGCCGTCCTTCGAGACGTACGCGTTGAGGTTCACGGTGTGCGGATCGCCGCCAATGCGCTTCCACTTGGTCGCATCAAGGACAGGCGTCGGGCAGGTTTTGCGCAGAACGGTGATGAAATCGGACATGTCGGCTCCAGACTGACGATCGTATGAGAGGCCTGTCACGTTAGTTCGAAAGCTTTACCAGGGCTTGTACGCTTCCGACACCGACTCGTCCATTTTCGACATTGGCTGGCAGGCCAGTCGGGCCGCAGCAGTTTCGATACCGGCGGCCCAGACGCCCCGCTTGCCATCCCCACCCAAACCCCTGTAGAATTGCACGTTCTGCGGGCGTCGTATAATGGCCATTACCTCAGCTTCCCAAGCTGATGACGTGGGTTCGATTCCCATCGCCCGCTCCACTTTCCGGCTGCACGACAGCCTGCGCATGAGCCGCCTCGTCGAAGGCGGCTTTTTTGTACCATGCGCCGAATCGCCCGGCAGCATTGCTGCGCAACGGGCCCTCGCCCGAACCGAGCCTTTCTCTGTACCGATGATGCACGACGATCCGAACGAAGCCGGCCTTCCGCCGCACGACGACGCCATTCCCGACGAAGCCGACCAAGCCGGCGAAGCCACGGAAGGCGCCGACGAAGTCAACCCGCTGCACCGCCGCCGCATCCGCAGCTTCGTGACGCGCGCCGGCCGCGTGTCGACCGGCCAGCGCCGCGCGCTCGACGAATTCGGCCCGCGCTTCGTCGTCCCGTATGCGCCGGAACTGCCCGACTGGAACGCGATCTTCGGCCGCAGTGCACCGCGCATCCTCGAGATCGGTTTCGGGATGGGCGCGTCGACCGCGGAAATCGCCGCGCACCGCCCGGGCGATGACTTCCTCGGCGTCGAGGTGCACGAGCCGGGCGTCGGCGCGCTGCTGAAGCTGATCGGCGAGCAGGATCTATCGAACATCCGCATCATCCAGCACGACGCGGTCGAGGTGCTCGAGCACATGATCGCGCCGGAAAGCCTCGACGGCGTCCACATCTTCTTTCCCGATCCGTGGCACAAGGCGCGTCACCACAAGCGCCGGCTGATCCAGCCGCCGCTCGTCGCGCATCTCGCGTCGCGCCTGAAGCCCGGTGCGTACATTCACTGCGCGACCGACTGGCAGAACTACGCGGAGCAGATGCTGGAAGTGCTCGGCGCGGAACCGACGCTCGAAAACACGGCCGCCGATTACGCGCCGCGCCCCGACTACCGCCCGGTGACGAAGTTCGAACGGCGCGGGCTGCGGCTCGGCCACGGCGTGTGGGACCTGGTGTTCCGCAAGCGCGCAAGCTGAGCGTCCCACCCTGCGCAGCATAAAAAATCCCGACCGGCGTCTCGCGCCGGTCGGGATTTTTTCATCGAGCGGCGCATCGACCGCTCGCCAGCCTCACGCCCAGTTCAGCCAGCCGCTGTAACCCACCAGCAACACGAACAGTCCGAACGCGATCCGGTACCACGCGAACACCGTGAAATCGTGCGTCGCGACGTAGCGCAACAGCCAGCGCACGCACACGAACGCGCTGACGAACGCCGACACGAGCCCGAGCGCGAACAGGCCGAGCGAATCGACGGTAAACGCCTGCCAGTCCTTCACGGTTTCGTAGAGCGTCGCGCCGAAGATGATCGGAATCGCGAGGAAGAACGAGAATTCGGTGGCCACGCGTCGGTCGAGACCGAACAGCATCCCGCCGATGATCGTCGAGCCCGAGCGCGACATGCCGGGCACCAGCGCGAAGCACTGCGCGAGTCCGACCTTGAGCGCGTCGAGCGGCGTCAGCGCGTCGACCGACATCACGCGCGGCGGCTCGCCGCGTTCGCGCTGCCGCGCCTCGGCCCACAGGATGATCGCGCCGCCCACGACGAGCGCGAACGCGACGGGCACCGGCGAGAACAGCACGGCCTTGATCTTCTTCTCGAACAGGAGGCCGAGCGCGATCGCGGGAATCGTCGCGATCACGACGTTCAGCGTGAAGCGCTGCGCATCGGGCCGGCTCGGCAGCCCGGACACGACGGACACGATCCGCTGCCGGTATTCCCAGCAGACCGCGAGGATCGCGCCGAACTGGATCACGACGTCGAACGTCTTCGCGTGCGAATCGTTGAAATTCAGGAAGCTGCCCGCGACGATCAGGTGACCGGTGCTCGACACCGGCAGGAATTCCGTCAGCCCCTCGACGACGCCGAGGATCAATGCCTTGCAGATCAGGATCCAGTCCATCCGTGGCCCAACTCCGAAATGGTCGAAAGAAAAGGCCACTCTTGCGCGCGCGGCCCACCCGGCCGTGCGCGCTCCGTCGTCACTTTTCGACGATCGCCACGCGTATGCCGTTTGTAAGGATCGTAATTGTACCGGGTTCGTAGTTCACTCCGGCAAATTGCAGTTGTTCCGGCTTGAACGTGTAGATCGGATAGTTGGTCAGCAGCTGCGTCGCGAGCAGGCCGGCGGCCGCGCCCACCTGCTGCGCGTACATCTGCGCGTCGCCGTCGAGCGCGAGGCTGTCGACGGCCGGCGCCTTCAGCACGACCGAGCGGCTCGGCGCGTCGTACGCGAGCTGGCCCGACACGGTGAACTTGCCGCTGACGGGCCCGCGCAGGAACGGGCTCACGAAGTTCGCGTCGAGCTGCACGGCGACGCGGTTCTGGTCCGGCAGCAGGTTGACGGCCGGATTCGCGAGCGACACGTCGACGACCTGGGCGACCGTCTTCTGGTAAGGAAACTTCCGCGCGACGGCCTTCTGCACGTCGCCGCGCGAGAACGTGTAGTGATCGGGGATGAACGGGAACGTCGACGCGCACGCGGCAAGCGATACGCACACGCCGACGGCGCCAATGGCGGCAGCGAGAAAACGGCGCCGGCCAGGCGCGCGAGGGACGGTCATGCTGATTTCTCTCCTGGATGCGCCGGCCGCGTCGCGGCCTCGAGGCGCGTGAGCCACGCGAGCGCGTCGTCGCGCGACGCGCCGCACATGTCGGCGGACGGCTGCAGCCCGGCACAGCACGCGGGGCGCTCGGGCCGGCCGAAGATCATGCAGCGCAGGTCGTCGCCGAGCTGCACGCAGCGCACGCCCGCCGGCTTGCCGTCGGGCATGCCCGGAATCGGGCTGGAAATCGACGGCGCGATGCAGCACGCGCCGCAGCCCTCGCGGCACGCATGCGGCGGCGGGACGTCGGCGGGCGCCGCGCGGACAGGCATTTCGACGGACACTCGGCTCTCTCGACGAATAACGAACAACGAACAACCGAAAACGATGCGGCAACCGGACGCGGCGTCCGGCAGCCCCACCCCGCATTGTGCCATCGCCGGCTGCGACGTTATTACACAATGCAGCCCGACCGCGTGTTCCTATACTCGAAACCATCTAAAAAAGCGCGAGACCGCCATGCGTTCTGGATCTGCCGACCCGGTGTTCCGTCCCGATTTGCTCACGAAATACGGCGTGAACGGGCCGCGCTATACGTCGTACCCGACCGCGCTGCAGTTCCGCGAGGATTTCGATCCGGCCGACTACGTCCGCGCGGCCGGCGACCCCGGCGCCTCGTCGAGCGACCTGTCGCTGTACTTCCACATCCCGTTCTGCAACACCGCGTGCTTCTACTGCGGCTGCAACAAGATCGCGACCAACAACCGCCGCCGTGCGCGCCCGTATCTCGACCAGCTCAAGCGCGAAATGGCGCTGCAGGCCGCGCTGTTCGATCCGTCGCGCCCCGTCACGCAACTGCACTGGGGCGGCGGCACGCCGACCTTCCTGTCCGACGACGAAACGGCCGAGCTGATGGCGGCCACGCGCGAGCATTTCGCGCTCGCGCCGGACGCCGACGCCGAGTTCTCGATCGAGATCGATCCGCGCACGGTCACGCCGGCGACGCTCGTCCATCTGCGCACGATCGGCTTCAATCGGCTGAGCCTCGGCGTGCAGGATTTCGACCCGGTCGTGCAGCAGGCGATCAACCGCATCCAGCCGCGCGCGATGACGGCCGACCTGCTCGCCGCCGCACGCGCGACAGGCTTCCATTCGGTGAGCGTCGACCTGATCTACGGGCTGCCGCACCAGACGGTCGCCGTGTTCGCACGCACACTGGAGACGATCATCGAGCTCGCGCCCGATCGCCTGTCGGTGTTCGGTTACGCGCACATGCCGCACCTGTTCAAGATGCAGCGGCAGATCGACGATGCGACGCTGCCGCCGCCGGAAGCGCGCATCGCGCTGCTCGGCCTCGCGATCGACATGCTGACGTCGGCCGGCTACGTGTACATCGGGATGGACCACTTCGCGCGGCCGTCCGACGAACTCGTGCGCGCGCAGCGCAACGGCACGCTGCAGCGCAATTTCCAGGGCTACAGCACGCGCGCGGATACCGACCTGATCGGCTTCGGCGTGTCGTCGATCGGCAAGGTCGGCGACGTCTACGCGCAGAACGCGAAGGACCTGCCCGCGTACGGCGCCGCACTCGACGCGGGCCGGCTGCCGATCGCGCGCGGCGTCCGCCTCACGCCGGACGACCGGCTGCGCCGCGACGTGATCACGCAACTGATGTGCAACCTCGAACTGCCGTTCTCGCACGTCGAGGCCGCGCACGGCATCCGCTTCGCCGATCATTTCGCGCGCGAGCTCGACGCGCTGCGCCCGTTCGAGCGCGACGGGCTGCTGACGATCGCGCACGACCGGTTGACGATCCATCCGGCCGGCCGGATGGTCGTGCGCAACATCGCGATGGCGTTCGACGCGTACCTCGGCCAGACGTCGCGGCAGCGCTACTCGCGCACGGTTTAGGGCGGTTCACGCGGGCGCCGGCCGCACGCGGGCGACCGGTTTGATACAGTGTGAGGCTTACATCCGCTTCGCCAGCCCCCAAGATGCGCACCACCAAAGCGACCCACGCGGTCGAACGCCTGAAGACCCGCTCCGGCAACCCGCAATTCGCGGCCGTCGCGATGGCGGGCGGTCTGTTCTATCTCGTCGACCGCTCGGGCGGCACTGCCGAGAAGCGCTGCGAGCCGCTGCCGCTCGACGAATTCGTCAAGTTCGTCGACGAATTTGGCCCCAAAAAACCGCGCAAGGCGAGCAAGCTCGACCTCGCGTTCGAGGCGCAGATCAAGAAGAGCAAAGGGTAAAGGTCTGTTGCAGGCCGCCTGAAGGCTTCGCGGCCGTGCCGTTTGGTACAATCACGAAGTTTCTCTATCCCCGCTGATGGCCGACCTGGCTGCGTGACCACACCATGAATATCGAAAACGCGCGTTTCAACATGATCGAACAGCAGATCCGTCCGTGGGACGTGCTGGATCTGGATGTCCTGGGCCTGCTGTCGATCGTCAAGCGTGAAAACTACGTGCCGGCCCAATACCGCGATCTCGCGTTCGCCGATCTCGAACTGCCGCTGCCGGGCGGCGCGAGCAAGATGCTGTTCCCGCGCGTCGAAGCGCGCGTGCTGCAGGAGCTGGCAGTCAAGAAGCACGAGAACGTGCTCGTGATCGGCGCGGGCTCGGGCTACCTGGCCGCGCTGTTCGCGCATCGCGCGCAGCACGTGACGGCCGTCGAGATCGATCCGGCGATCGCGAAGTTCGCGGAAGACAACCTGCGCAACGACGGCGTGACCAACGCCGAAGTCGTGCTCGGCGACGGCTCGCGCGGCTGGGCGGCCAAGGCGCCGTACGACGTGATCTGCGTCGCGGGCGGCCTGCCGGTCGTGCCGCAGGACATGCTCGAACAGCTGAAGGTCGGCGGCCGCCTGGCGGCGTTCGTCGGCGGCCGTCCGGTGATGAAGGCGCAGATCATCACGCGCATCGACGACAAGCAGTACCGCGTCGCCGACGTGTTCGAAACGTACATCGACCACCTCGTCAACGCGATCGAGCCGTCGCGCTTCAAGTTCTGAGCGGCGGAGCCTCCATGCAGATCCTGACGCCCGCGATGCTCGCGGAATGGCTCGGCGACACGGCGCGCCCCGCGCCGGTCGTGCTCGACGTGCGCGAGCCGTGGGAAATCGCGACCGCGCAGATCGCCGGCAGCGTGGCGATTCCGATGCAGCAGATTCCCGCGCGCAGCGAAGAGCTCGACGACGAAGCGGAAATCGTCTGCGTGTGCCATCACGGGATGCGCAGCGCGCAGGTCGCGATGTTCCTCGAATCGCGCGGCTTCACGAAGCTGTACAACCTGCAAGGCGGGATCGACGCGTGGTCGCGCGACGTCGATCCGTCCGTGCCGCGCTACTGATCGATCCTTCCCGCGGCGCATCATGCGCCGCCGCGCCGCCCGGCACCCCGCCGCCGGCCGCACCGATCCGCCGAACGGGCGCGCACTGCGCGCCCGTTTCTCTTTTCCTCCCCCGGTTTCCCTGCGTTTCGACGCCGCCGCACCGTCGTGCACCATTTGTGCCCGTGCGTCTGCACCGCAACGGACCGCGCATGCTGCACGGCGCGTCATCCGCACCGCGCCGATGCCCGCTGGTGCCCGCCCGTGCCCCGCGCAGGCACGCCGGGCGTGCATCCGCGCGACTGGCACATGCCTTGCGTTACACGATGGCCGGCGCCGCCACGGCGCACGCGCATCCAACACGACAAGGGGATCCCGATGAAACGTCGCAGTCTGTTGAAGTTCGGTTCCATGGCCGGCGCGCTCGCGCTGGCGGGCAAGAGCCCGTTCGCGCACGCGGCCGATGCGGGCACCGGCCCGATCAAGGTCGGCATCCTGCATTCGCTGTCGGGCACGATGGCGATCTCGGAGACGTCGCTGAAGGACACCGCGCTGATGACGATCGCCGACATCAACAAGAGCGGCGGCGTGATGGGTCGCAAGCTCGAACCGGTGGTGGTCGACCCGGCGTCGAACTGGCCGCTGTTCGCCGAGAAGGCGCGCCAGCTGCTCACGCAGGACAAGGTCGCCTGCGTGTTCGGCTGCTGGACGTCGGTGTCGCGCAAGTCCGTGCTGCCGGTGTTCGAGGAGCTGAACGGGCTGCTCTACTACCCGGTGCAGTATGAAGGCGAGGAAATGTCGCGCAACGTGTTCTACACGGGCGCCGCGCCGAACCAGCAGGCGATTCCGGCCGTCGAGTACCTGATGGGCGCGGAAGGCGGCGGCGCGAAGCGCTTCTTCCTGCTCGGCACCGACTACGTGTATCCGCGCACGACCAACAAGATCCTGCGCGCGTTCCTGAAATCGAAGGGCGTGAAGGACGCCGACATTCAGGAGGTCTACACGCCGTTCGGCCACAGCGATTACCAGACCATCGTCGCGAACATCAAGACCTTCGCGCAGGGCGGCAAGACGACCGTGATCTCGACGATCAACGGCGATTCCAACGTGCCGTTCTACAAGGAACTCGGCAACCAGGGCATCAAGGCGACCGACGTGCCGGTCGTCGCGTTCTCGGTCGGCGAGGAAGAGCTGCGCGGGATCGATACGAAGCCGCTCGTCGGCCACCTCGCCGCGTGGAACTATTTCATGTCGGTGAAGAACCCGACCAACACGAAGTTCAAGGACCAGTTCGCCGCATGGGTGAAGGCGAACAACCTGCCGGGCGGCGCGAAGCGCGTGACCAACGATCCGATGGAAGCGACCTACGTCGGCATCCACATGTGGAAGCAGGCCGTCGAGAAGGCGAAGAGCACCGACGTCGACAAGGTGCGCGTCGCGATGATCGGCCAGACGGTGGCCGCGCCGTCGGGCTTCACGCTCGCGATGGACGGCAACCATCACCTGCACAAGCCGGTGATGATCGGCGAGATCCGCGGCGACGGACAGTTCAACGTCGTGTGGAAAACGAAGACGGCCGTGCGCGCGCAGCCGTGGAGCCCGTTCATCGCGGGCAACCAGGGCAAGCCGGACGTCGTCAGCTCGATCCCGGCGTTCCTGCGCCGGCAGCGCGCGGCGCTGGCGTGATGCCGTGCGGCGCGTCGCGCTTCGTGTGCGACGTGCCGCACGCTTGCCCGCCCGCTGCCGATGCGCCGGCCGCGCTTGCCGTGACGAATCGCCCGCGCCGACGCAGCGTCGCACCGCTCCGCTCCCCCACGCCCGACAGGATTTCCCGATGCCTACACGCTTTCGCCGAGCCGCCCGCGCGATCGCGGCATGCGCCGCCCTCGCGGGCCTGCTGCCGCACGCCGCGTTCGCGCTGACGGCGGCCGACACCGCCGCGCTCGCCGGCGACGACTTCGACGCGAAGACGGCCGCGATCGAACGGCTCGCCGCCGACACCGATCCGCGCGCCGTTGCGGTGCTCAACGCGCTGTCGAGCGGCGATGCGCTCGCGACCGGCGACGGCCGCCTGCTGATCCAGTCCGGCGACACCGCACACGACGCGCTCACGCAGGCCGCGACGCCGGCCGGCGATGCGCAGCCGGTGATGCTGAACAACCTGCTGCGCACGAAGATCGCCGGCGCGCTGTCGGGCCTCGCGCTCGCGTCGCCCGACGTGGCCACGCGCCGCGACGCGATCGACGCGCTGCTGAAGTCGCCCGACCCGGCGCTCAAGCCGATGATCGATCGCGCGCGCGCAAAGGAAACCGATCCGGCGTTGAAGCGCCGTCTCGATGCACTGTGGGCGATCGCCGCGCTGCACGATGCCGATCCGGCGAAACGCCTCGAAGCCGCGCAGGTGGTGGCCGCGCGCAGCGATCTCGACATGATCGAACAACTGCGCCCGCTCGTCGCGAAGAACGCCGACGGCAGCTTCGCCGAACCCGACGCGCGCGTGCGCGACGCCGCGCAACAAGGGCTCGATACGTTGCACGCGCTGCAGCGCCGCGGCGAGATCGTCGGCACGGTGTTCGCCGGCCTGTCGCTCGGCAGCGTGCTGCTGCTCGCCGCGCTCGGCCTCGCGATCACGTACGGGCTGATCGGCGTGATCAACATGGCGCACGGCGAATTCCTGATGATCGGTGCGTACGCAACCTATGTCGTGCAGACGCTGATCCAGCGCTACGCGCCCGGCGCATTCGACTGGTATCCGCTCGTCGCCGTGCCGGTGTCGTTCGCGGTGGCCGCGCTCGTCGGCATCGTGCTCGAGCGGCTCGTGCTGCGGCACCTGTACGGTCGCCCGCTCGAAACGCTGCTCGCGACCTTCGGCGTGAGCCTGATCCTGATCCAGGCCACCCGCATGCTGTTCGGCGCGCAGAACGTGCAGGTCGTGAACCCGTCGTGGATGAGCGGCGGCGTGACGGTGATGCAGAACCTGATCCTGCCGTACAACCGGCTCGCGATCCTCGCGTTCGCGCTCGCGGTGGTGTTCGTCGCGTGGGCCGTGCTGACGAAGACGCGGCTCGGTCTGTTCGTGCGCGCGGTCACGCAGAACCGCCGGATGGCCGCGTGCGTCGGCGTGAAGACCGCCCGCGTCGACGCGTATGCGTTCGCATTCGGCGCGGGCATCGCGGGCCTCGGCGGCTGCGCGCTGTCGCAGATCGGCAACGTGGGCCCCGATCTCGGCCAGAACTACATCATCGATTCGTTCATGGCCGTCGTGCTCGGCGGCGTCGGGCAGATCGCCGGCACCGTGCTCGGCGGTTTCGGGCTTGGCCTCGCGAGCAAGGCGATCGAACCGTTCTGGGGCGCCGTGCTCGCGAAGATCGCGGTGCTCGTGATGATCGTGCTGTTCATCCAGAAACGCCCGCAGGGCATGTTCGCGCCGAAGGGCCGCAGCGCGGAGGCTTGACGTGACTTCATACACCGATTCGATGTCGAACCCGGTCGCCGACACGTCGAAGCCCGCTGCCGGCGCGCGCGCGGCGGACGGCTTCGCGCTCGGCCTGCCGCCCCGCCCCGCGCTGCTCTCGCGTCGCGCGTGGCTCGCGCTCGTCGCGCTATGCGTGGCGATCGGCGTCGGCGTGCCGCTCGCCGCGCTCGTCGCGCCGGAAGCCAGCGCGTTCCATCTGTCCGCGTACACGATGACGCTCGCCGGCAAGCTGATGTGCTACGCGATCGCCGCGCTCGCGCTCGATCTCGTGTGGGGCTACTGCGGGATCCTGAGCCTGGGCCACGGCTTGTTCTTCGCGCTCGGCGGCTATGCGATCGGCATGTACCTGATGCGCGAGATCGGCCGCGAAGGCAAGTACGGCAGCGACCTGCCCGACTTCATGGTGTTCCTCGACTGGCACCAGTTGCCGTGGTACTGGAGCGGCACGCAGCATCTCGCGTGGGCGCTCGCGCTCGTCGTGCTCGTGCCGGCCGTGCTCGCGTGGGTATTCGGCTTCTTCACGTTCCGCTCGCGCGTGAAGGGCGTGTACCTGTCGATCATCACGCAGGCCATGACGTTCGCCGCGATGCTGCTGTTCTATCGCAACGAGACGGGCTTCGGCGGCAACAACGGCTTCACCGATTTCAAGCGCATCGCCGGCTTCTCGATCACGTCGCCGGGCACGCGCACGGTGCTGTTGCTGCTGACCTTCGCGACGCTCGTGCTCGCGTTCGTCGCCGCGCGCGCGATCGTCACGAGCAAGCTCGGACGCGTGGTGACCGCGGTGCGCGACGGCGAGACGCGGCTGATGTTCCTCGGCTACAGCTCGCTCGCGTACAAGCTGTTCGTGTGGACCGTGTCGGCCGTGCTGTGCGGCATCGCCGGCGCGCTGTACGTGCCGCAGGTCGGCATCATCAATCCCGGCGAGATGTCGCCCGGCAACTCGATCGAGATGGCGATCTGGGTCGCGGTGGGCGGGCGCGGCACGCTGATCGGGCCGATCGTCGGCGCGTTCGCGGTGAACGGCGCGAAAAGTTTCTTCACCGCGTACTTCGCCGAATACTGGCTGTTCTTCCTCGGCCTGATCTTCGTGCTCGTGCCGCTCTTGCTGCCGCGCGGGATCATGGGCCTCGTCGAAACCGTGCTCGCGAAGGGGAAACGCGCATGAACGGAACGGCTCTCTATCAGTTCACGCCGCCGCCCGAGGACGAGCTGCTCGCCGTCAGCGGCAGCGCGTCGATGGGGCGCGTCGTGCCGGCCGGCATCGACACGTCGCACGGCACGATCCTCTATCTCGAGGATATCGAAGTAAGCTTCGACGGCTTTCGCGCGCTGAAGAAATTGTCGCTCGCGATCGACGTGGGCGAGCTGCGCTGCGTGATCGGCCCGAACGGCGCGGGCAAGACGACGATGATGGACGTCATCACCGGCAAGACGCGGCCCGATGCGGGCAAGGTGTTTCTCGGCCAGACGATCGATCTCGCGCGGATGAACGAACCCGAGATCGCGCGGGCGGGCATCGGCCGCAAGTTCCAGAAGCCGACCGTGTTCGAACAGCATCCGGTGTGGGAAAACCTCGAACTCGCGATGCAGACCGACAAGGGCTGGCTCGCGTCGCTGCGCGCGCGGCTCGACCGTACCGCGCAGGCGAAGATCGAGGAGACGCTCGCGCTGATCGGCCTCGAAAGCCAAGCGTATCGCGCGGCCGGCGAGCTGTCGCACGGGCAGAAGCAGCGGCTCGAAATCGGCATGCTGCTGATGCAGCGTCCCGCGCTGCTGCTGCTCGACGAGCCGGCGGCCGGGATGACCGACCACGAGACGATGGAACTCGCCGAGCTGCTGAACACGCTGCGCGGTACCTGCTCGATGATGGTCGTCGAGCACGACATGGAGTTCGTCGCGGCGCTCGCGGGCGACACGGGGCGCGTGACGGTGATGGCCGAAGGCGCGGTGCTCGCGCACGGCACGCTCGACCAGGTCAAGCGCGACGACGCGGTGATCGAGTCTTACCTCGGACGATGATGCGATGCTGAAAATCGAAGCGCTGAACCAGTACTACGGCGGCAGCCATATCCTGCGCAACGTGAACCTCGCGGCCGACGACGGCAAGCTCACCGTGCTGCTCGGCCGCAACGGCGTCGGCAAGAGCACGCTGCTGCGCTGCCTGATGGGGGTCGTCGCCGCGAAAAGCGGCAGCGTGTCGTGGCGCGGCACCGCGCTCGGCGCACTGCCGCCGTATGCGCGCGTCGCGGCCGGGCTCGCGTACGTGCCGCAGGGCCGCGACATCTTTCCGCGACTCACCGTCGAGGAGAACCTGCTCGTGGGCGCGGCGAGCCGCAAGGCGCCGTCGAAAGTGCCCGATCGCATCTACGACCTGTTCCCGGTGCTGAAGGACATGCGTGCGCGGCGCGGCGGCGACCTGTCGGGCGGTCAGCAGCAACAGCTCGCGATCGGCCGCGCGCTGATGAGCGAGCCGCAGCTGCTGATCCTCGACGAGCCGACCGAAGGCATCCAGCCGTCGATCATCCAGGACATCGGGCGCACGCTGCGCCAGCTCGTCGACGAATCGAAGATGACCGTGCTGCTGGTCGAACAGTATTACGATTTCGCGCGCTCGATCGCGGATCGATATTGGGTGATGAGTCGCGGGGAGATTGTCGCGGGAGGGGACGCGCGGGACATGGAGGCGAACGGCGTGCGCGAGCTGATCGCGGTGTGACGGTAGGCACGGCGGGGAACACGTACGGCCGACTCGCGAGACGCCCGCACGCGGCACTTCCTGCGAACGCGGCATCTGCATTATTGTTCCGGTAGCATCCACGTTCTTCGCACCCGCTTCCTCGTTTCCCGTTCGCCGCCGATGTCCGCCCCCGATTCGCACGCCCCGCTGTCCCGCCCCGCCGTCGCCAAGTCGTGGCGCGGCCGCCTCGAACTCGGCTTCGAGCGGCACAGTGCGCGCACGACGCTCGCGCACCGGCTGCACGACGGCCCGTTGCGCGTGCAGCGGCCGCTGTACCCGGAAGGCGACGCGGTCTGCCACGCGGTAATCGTGCACCCACCGGGCGGCGTCGCGGGCGGCGACCGGCTCGACATCGACATCGCGCTCGGCGACGGCACGCACGCGGTGCTGACGACGCCCGGCGCGACCAAGTGGTACAAGTCGAACGGGCTCGACGCGACGCAGCGCATCGGCATCACGGTCGGCGCGCACGCGAAGCTCGACTGGCTGCCGCAGAACAACCTGTTCTTCGACGCGGCCCACGCCGCGCTCGACTTCACGGTGACGCTCGGCGCGGGCGCGAGCGCGATCGGCTGGGACGCGACGCAGCTCGGCCGGCAGGCGGCCGGCGAAACGTGGTCGGCGGGCCGCATCGCGTCGGGTTCGGCACTCGTCGATGCCGACGGCCGGCCGCTGTGGACCGAGCGCGCGCTGCTCGATGCGCACGACCCGCTGCGCGGCGCGCTGCAGGGTCTTGCCGGCTTTCCCGCATACGGCACGCTGTGGGCCGCCGGCGCCGCGTGCGACGCCGCGCTCGCCGAATCGCTCGCCGCGCGGATGCCGTTCGATGCGACGCTGCGCGCGGGCGCGACCTGCGTGACACCCGGCGTCGTGCTGGTCCGCGCGCTGTCGACGTCGATGGAAGCGCTGCAACGCCACTTCACCGACTGCTGGCTGCACCTGCGGCCGATCGTGCACGGCGTCGACGCACGGCCGCTGCGCCTCTGGCAAACCTGAGCGCGGTCGCGCCACGCACCGTTTCGGCGCAACGCCACCCCACACCGCGCACCCTGTACATGCATCGCGCACCATGAATGCGCACGACAGCACGCCGGATGCACATGGCACGGCCCTTGCTGCTTACATAAGCGATACACGACGCACGCCAAACAGCGCGGTGCTACGATGATCCGCCTCCTGCCCGGTTGCGTGCGCACCGATAAAAATTACGTTTTCCTGAACGCCTGCCTTCATGAAACTGACTCCCCGCGAAAAGGACAAGCTGCTGATCTTCACGGCGGCGTTGCTTGCCGAACGCCGCCGCGCGCGCGGCCTGAAGCTCAACTATCCGGAGGCGGTGGCCTTCATCACCGCGGCGCTGATGGAAGCCGCGCGCGACGGCAAGACCGTGGCCGAGGTAATGCATTACGGCACGACGCTGCTCACGCGCGACGACGTGATGGACGGCGTGCCGGAAATGATTCCCGACATCCAGGTCGAAGCGACCTTCCCCGACGGCACGAAGCTCGTGACCGTCCACCACCCGATTCCGTGAGGCCCCGCATGATCCCCGGCGAAATCCTCACCGACGACGGCGAACACGAATTGAACGCGGGCCGCGCGACGCTGTCGCTCGTCGTCGCGAACACCGGCGATCGCCCGGTGCAGGTCGGCTCGCACTACCACTTCTTCGAAGTCAACGACGCGCTGTCGTTCGATCGCGTGGCCGCGCGCGGCTTTCGCCTGAACATTGCGGCCGGCACCGCCGTGCGCTTCGAGCCGGGCCAGACGCGCACCGTCGAGCTGGTCGCACTCGCGGGCGATCGCGCCGTCTACGGTTTTCAGGGCAAGGTGATGGGGCCGCTGTAAGCCGCCCCGCTCTTCAGGAACAGCAACATGACACTACGCTTGAGCCGCCGCGCGTACGCGGAAATGTTCGGGCCGACGACGGGCGACCGCGTGCGGCTCGCGGATACCGAACTGCTGATCGAGATCGAACGCGACTTCACCACGTACGGCGAGGAAGTGAAATTCGGCGGCGGGAAAGTGATCCGCGACGGGATGGGCCAGTCGCAGCGCGTGGCCGCCGACGTGCCCGATACCGTCATCACGAACGCGGTGATCCTCGATCACTGGGGCATCGTGAAGGCCGACATCGCGATCAAGCACGGCCGCATCGCCGCGATCGGCAAGGCCGGCAACCCCGACATCCAGCCGGGCGTGACGATCGCGATCGGCGCCGCGACCGAAGTGATCGCCGGCGAAGGGCTGATCGTGACGGCGGGCGGCATCGACACGCACATCCACTTCATCAGCCCGCAGCAGATCGACGAGGCGCTGGCCTCGGGTGTCACGACGATGCTCGGCGGCGGCACGGGGCCAGCCACCGGCACCAACGCGACGACCTGCACGCCGGGCCCGTGGCACATGGAGCGGATGCTGCAGGCGGCCGACGGCTGGCCGATCAACCTCGGCTTCCTCGGCAAGGGCAATGCGAGCCTGCCGCAGCCGCTCGTCGAGCAGATCGCGGCCGGCGCGATCGGCCTGAAGCTGCACGAGGACTGGGGCACGACGCCCGCCGCGATCGACAACTGCCTGTCGGTGGCCGACGACACCGACACGCAGGTCGCGATCCACACCGACACGCTGAACGAGGCCGGCTTCGTCGAATCGACGGTCGCCGCGTTCAAGGGCCGTACGATCCACACGTACCACACCGAAGGCGCGGGCGGCGGCCATGCGCCCGACATCCTGAAGGTGTGCGGCGAGATGAACGTGCTGCCGTCGTCGACCAATCCGACGCGCCCGTACACGATCAACACGCTCGACGAGCATCTCGACATGCTGATGGTGTGCCATCACCTCGATCCGTCGATCGCCGAGGATCTCGCGTTCGCCGAATCGCGCATTCGCCGCGAGACGATCGCGGCCGAGGACATCCTGCACGATCTCGGCGCGCTGTCGATGCTGTCGTCCGATTCGCAGGCGATGGGCCGCGTCGGCGAAGTGATCATCCGCACGTGGCAGACCGCGCACAAGATGAAGGTGCAGCGCGGCGCGCTGCCGGAAGACGGCGCGCGCAACGACAACTTCCGCGCGAAACGCTACGTCGCGAAGTACACGATCAACCCGGCGCTCACGCACGGCATCGCGCATGAAGTCGGCTCGATCGAGCCCGGCAAGTGGGCCGACCTCGTGCTGTGGGAGCCCGCGTTCTTCGGGATCAAGCCGTCGATGATCCTGAAGGGCGGGATGATCGCGCTCGCGCAGATGGGCGACCCGAACGCGTCGATCCCGACGCCGCAGCCGGTCCACTACCGCGAGATGTTCGCGACGCGCGGCGGCGCGCTCGCGCGCACGTCGCTGACCTTCGTGTCGCAGATGGCGGCCGATGCGGGCATCGCGGAGCGCTACGGCCTCGCGAAGCGGATCGTGCCGGTGCGCAACTGCCGCAACGTGACGAAGGCCGACATGATCCACAACGCATGGCGTCCGTCGATCAGCGTCGATCCGGAAACCTACGACGTGATCGCCGACGGCCAGTTGCTCACCTGCGAACCGGCAACGGTGCTGCCGATGGCGCAGCGCTATTTCCTGTTCTGATCCGGAATCCTCAGTGTCATGCGCACCCTCGACAAACGCATTGCCCCGAACGTGAAACTCGCCGCGTCGCTCGTCGCGCGCGCGCCGACGCTCACGCTCGCCTATGACGCCCGCTGCAAGAGCCGCCTCGCGGCGACGCTCGACACCGGCGAGGACGTCGCGGTCCTGCTGCCGCGCGGCACCGTGCTGCGCGACGGCGACGTGCTCGTCGCCGACGACGGCGCGCTCGTGCGTATCGCCGCGGCATCCGAAACGGTGCTGCTCGTGCGCGCGGCCGATCCGCTCACGCTGATGCGCGCCGCCTACCATCTCGGCAACCGCCATACGCCGGTCGAGATCGGCGACGGCTACCTGAAGCTCGAAGCCGATCCGGTGCTCGCGGACATGCTGCGCCGACTCGGCACGCAGGTCGAAGAGGCGCGCGCGCCGTTCCAGCCGGAAGCCGGCGCGTACGGCGGCGGCCACAAGCACGGGCACGACGCGACGTTCGCCGAGGACTATGCGCTGGCGCAGCAGGTGTTCGGCGAACACCATGGACATTCGCATTCGCACGATCACGATCACGATCACGATCACGACCACGATCACGATCACGATCACGATCACGATCACGGCCATCAGCATGGTCCCGGCTGCACGCACGGCCACCACGGTCATGACCACCACTGAACTCGTCGCGCTGCTGCACCTCGCGTCGCCCGCACTACCGATCGGCGCGTACAGCTATTCGCAGGGCCTTGAAGCCGCGCTCGACGCGAACCTGATCCGCGACGCCGATTCCGCGCGCGACTGGATCGCGAGCGGCCTGACCGACGTGCTCGCGCACGGCGAATTGCCGTTCCTCGCGCACCAGCTCGCCCGCTGGCAGGCGCACGACACGCACGCGCTCGCCGCCGACAACGCGTGGTTCGTCGCGAGCCGCGAATCGGCCGAACTGCGCCGCGAAACCGAACAGATGGGCTGGTCGCTCGCGCAACTGTGCGCGTCGCTCGAATGGGGCGACGCCGCACGCCGCGCGACGCTCGCGTCGCTGTCGCCGATCGCGCTGCCGACCGCGTTCGCGTACGCGGCCGCCGCACACGACGCGAGCGCCGACGCGACGCTCGCCGCGTACGCATTCGGCTGGGTCGAGAACCAGACGTCCGCCGCGCTGAAAGCCGTGCCGCTCGGGCAGCTCGCCGGACAACGCATCATCGTCGCGCTGCGCGGCGCGATCGACGCCGCCGTGCGCCGCGCGCTCGCGACGCCGCCCGACGCCGTCAACACGTTCGCGCCGCAGCTCGGCATCCTGTCCGCGCGGCACGAAACCCAGTATTCGCGGTTGTTCCGCTCCTGAACCTCTTCGCCCGACCATGAACGCACCTGCTCCCTCCTCCGCCCGCCGCACGAAGAAACTGCCGCCGCTGCGCGTCGGCATCGGCGGCCCCGTCGGCTCCGGCAAGACCACGCTGCTCGAAATGCTGTGCAAGGCGATGCGCGACAAGTACGACCTCGTCGCGATCACGAACGACATCTATACGAAGGAAGACCAGCGGCTGCTGACGGTCGCGGGCGCGCTGCCCGAGGAACGCATCATGGGCGTCGAGACGGGCGGCTGCCCGCACACGGCGATCCGCGAGGATGCATCGATCAACCTCGAAGCCGTCGACCGGATGCTGTCGCGCTTCCCAGATGCCGACATCGTGTTCATCGAGTCCGGCGGCGACAATCTCGCGGCGACCTTCAGCCCCGAGCTGTCGGACCTGACGATCTACGTGATCGACGTGGCCGGCGGCGAGAAGATTCCGCGCAAGGGCGGCCCCGGCATCACGAAGTCCGACCTGCTCGTGATCAACAAGACCGACCTCGCGCCGCTGGTCGGCGCGAATCTCGACGTGATGGCGTCCGACACGCGGAAGATGCGCGGCGAGCGGCCTTACGTGATGACGAACCTGAAGGCGCTCGACGGCGTCGCGGACGTGATCGCGTTCATCGAGAAGAAGGGTTTGCTGACGGTGTGAGCGGCATGGCGGCGGCTCACGTCGCCGCCATGCGTGCGCGGGCGGCCTTGCGCCGCCCTTCGTCTATTCGTCTTCGGAAGAGGCGTCCTGCCCACCCGGCAGCGCACGCGCACCGGCTTCGCCGGCCGGCAGCAACGCGGCGAGCACGTCGACCGTGCGCGCGGTCGCGCCACGGTGACGCGACGCGAACGCCGCGCCGGCCGCGCCCATCGCGATGCGCCGCGCCTTGTCGGCGAACAGCGCGTCGAGCACGTGCGCGAGATCGAGCGGATCCGCGACCTGCATCGCCGCACCGGCCGCGACCGCATCGGCGGTCGCCTGCGTGAAGTTGAACACGTGCGGCCCGATCAGCACCGGCACGCCGACCGCACACGCCTCGATCAGGTTCTGCCCGCCGAGCGGCAACAGGCTGCCGCCGATGAACGCGATGTCGGCCGCCGCGTAGTACGCGCCGAGCTCGCCCATCGAATCGCCGAGCAGCACCGTCACGTCGCCGGCCAACGGTTCGGCGGCCGGCCGGCCGGCCGCGAGCGCGGCCGCATCGGCCGCCCAGGCGGAGCGCCGCACGCACTTGAGCCCGCTGCGCGCGACGAGCGCCTCGACTTCGGCGAAACGCTGCGGATGACGCGGCACGAGCACCAGCAACGCGCCGGGCGTGCGCATTTCCGCGAACGCCTGCAGCACCAGCGCTTCTTCATTCTCGCGCGTGCTGGCGGCGACCCACACCGGCCGCGCGCCGATCGCGTCGCGCCATGCATGGCCGCGCGCCGCGAGTTCCGGCGGCGTCGTCATGTCGAATTTCAGGTTGCCGAGCACGGTCACGTTGCGGGCGCCGAGCGACGTCAGCCGTTCCGCATCGGCCGGGCTCTGCGCGAGCACGCGCGAGAAGCCGCCGAACACGTCGCGCGTCGCCGTGCCGAACTTCGCCGCGCGCCGGAACGAACGCGCGGACATCCGCGCATTGGTCAGCACGAGCGGCACGTCCGCGCGGCGGCACTCGTCGATCAGCGTCGGCCACACCTCGGTTTCCATCACGAGGCCGAGCGTCGGCCGCCATGCGCGCAGGAAGCGCCGCACCGCGCCCGGCATGTCGTACGGCAGATAACAGCGCAGCACGCGATCGCCGAAGATCTGTTCGCCCGTCGCCCGGCCGCTCGGCGTCATGTGCGTGAGCAGGATGCGCGCATCGGGGCGCGCGTGCATCAGCGCATCGATCAGCGGCTGCGCGGCGCGCGTCTCGCCGACCGACACCGCATGCACCCAGATCAGCGGCGCGCGATCGTCCGGCGAACGGCCCGCGACGTGGCCGAAGCGCTCGCCGATATGCTCGCGATAGCCGCGCTCCTTGCGCGAACGCACATAGAGCCGGATCACGGCGGCCGGCGCGACGAGCCACCACAGCGCGCGATAGATCGCCCTCAGCATGCGGCCGCCCTCGAGTGACGTCGAAGCAGGTGCGCGCTCAAACCAGCGCCCTGCCCGTCAGGCGTTCGAGAATGCCGAGCGGCGCGCACTCGCGGCGCACCATCGCATCGACCGGCAGGAAGAAGGTCTGCTCGAGCATGAACTGGCCGGACATCACAGCGTGCGAAGTCTGATCGGAGAAACATATCCACACGCTGCCCGGCGGAAACGGCATCGTTTGCTGTGGACACGTCTTCTGGTAATCGAGGTCGGCCTTCATCCCGTCGTGCAGGTTCAGCATCAGGTGGTCGTATGCGCTGCGCGGCGACTTCGTCACGTGCAGCAGGTTCAGCAACCACGCCGAGCCCGGGAACTGCGGCCGGATCTTCGGCAGGAAGCGCTTCGCGACGTCCTCGAACGGCTCGCCGACGCGCCACACGCGCGGCGCGCCGGCCGGGTTCACGTTCGTGAACACGCGCAGGATCCGCTCGCCGTAGTTCGGCCGCGACGGGAATGCGTCGACGTGCAGGCGGCTGTCGTCCTTGCGCCACGACGTCTGGCGCGTTTCGACCTGCATCAGCCGCAGGCTCGTCGGCGCGACGCGCAGCTTGCCGCGATATTCGGGAAAGAGGCCGTCGACGAGCGTGCCGGCCTGCTGCTGGAAGCGCGCGACGAGCGCGCGCACGGCCGACTGCGTGACGCTGTCGCCGAGCACGCCGGCGAGCGCGCCGCCGTTCGGCGCGAGGCTGATGTTCTTGCGTTTCGGATCGGCGAGCGCCGGATCGAGCAGCGCTTCCTCGCCGCCTTCGATCGCGAAGCGCAGGTGCGGGAAATACAGCACCTTGCCTTCCTCGACCGCGGCGAGCAACTGCTCGCGCGGCGCCGACAGGTTGTGTCCGCTCCAGTCGGCGGACGGGACTTCGATGATCTGGGATTCGCTCATGATCGGTTCGCGTGTGGACAGCGTTACAGGAGACCGAAGCCCGCGAGCGTCGACTTCACCTGCGCGATCGACGGGGGCTGCCCCGCCGTGCCGAGATTGACGACGTTCGGCGACCAGTAGCCGCCGGTCCGCCAGGCCGTCGCGAAATTGTACAGTTCGACCGTCGGACGCTTCAGCGCGGCCGCGATGTGAACCAGACCTGTATCAACCCCGACCGTCGCGGCCGCGCCGTCGATCAGCCCGACCACGGCCGGCAGCGACAGCTTCGGCGGCACGATCGCCGCCGCGCCGAATTCCTTCGCGAGCCGCTCGCTGGTCGCGCGTTCCGCGTCGTTGCCCCACGGCAGCACGAGCGACGCGCCGCGCCGCACGAGCGCCTGGCCGAGCTCGATCCATGCGGCGTCCGGCCACTGCTTGTCGGCGCGCGACGTCGCGTGGACGAACACGACGTACGGCACCGGCAGGTTCAGGCCGAGCGCGGCCACCGCGAGCGCCGCCGCCCGCGTGTCGAGGCCGAACTCGACCGGATCGGCCGGGGTCGGCGCCGGGTCGTCCAGCGCGGCCGCGACGAGCTGACGCGAGCGCTCGACCACGTGCGTGCGCGGCGCGATCGGCACGCGCTTGCGGTAGAAGAAGCGCACCGGCCATTCGTAGCCGGCGCCGTCGGTCCGGTTGCCGAGCCCGACGAGCGGGCCGCGCGCCCAGCTCGCGACCCACGCCGTCTTGATGAGGCCCTGGCAGTCGATCACGAGGTCGTACTGCTCGGCGGCGAGGCGCCGGCGAAACGCGCGGATCTCGCGCCACGTCGCGCCCGAGAACGGCTTCTTGCGCCAGCGGCGCAGCGAGAACGGCAGCACGTTGCGCACGCCGTCGACGAGCCGCACGAGGTCGACGAAGCTTTCCTCGACGAGCCAGTCGATCTGCGCATCGGGATGGCGGCGCCGGATATCGGCGATCACCGGCATGTTGTGCACGACGTCGCCCAGCGACGACACGCGCACGATCAGGATCTTTTGCACGCTGAAAAAACGCCGGCTGACAGCCGGCGACAGACATAAAGGGGGGATTTTATCCCGGCCGAAGGGCCGGACAGACAAAAAGCGGCCGCGCGCCTGGGGCGCGCGCCGCTTTTCGGGACCAGCACGGCCGCTGAACGGGCCGTCGTACGGGCGGCCCGCTAGCCGCCGGCGCTCAGAACGGCAGCTTCACGTCCGGCTTCGCGGCCGTCAGCACGCGGCGGAAGTCGTCCTGGATACGCTTGAGCCCTTCCTGCGTCTCGGCTTCGAAGCGCATCACGACGACCGGCGTCGTGTTCGACGAACGCGCGAGGCCGAAGCCGTCCGGGTACTCGACGCGCAGGCCGTCGATCGTCACGACTTCGTCGGCGCCGTCGAACTTCGCCTCTTTCTGCAACTGCTCGATCAGGCGGAAATTCTCGCCTTCGTCGAGCCAGAGCTGCAGTTCGGGCGTGCTCATCGCGTCCGGCAGGCTGTTGAGCAGCGCGCTCGGATCGGCCGTCTTCGCGAGAATCTCGAGCAGGCGCGCGCCGGTGTACAGGCCGTCGTCGAAGCCGTACCAGCGATCCTTGAAGAACACGTGGCCGCTCATTTCGCCGGCGAGCGGCGCACCCGTCTCGCGCAGCTTCGCCTTCACGAGCGAGTGCCCCGTCTTCCACATCAGCGGCTCGCCGCCCTTCGACTTCACCCACTGCGCGAGGTGGCGCGTGCACTTCACGTCGTAGATGATCTGGGCGCCCGGGTTGCGCGACAGCACTTCTTCCGCGAACAGCATCAGCTGGCGGTCCGGATAGATGATCTGGCCGTCCTTCGTGACGACGCCCAGACGGTCGCCGTCGCCGTCGAACGCGAAGCCGAGCTCCGCATCGGTGTCCTTCAGCGCCTGGATCACGTCCTGCAGGTTTTCCGGGTGGGCGGGATCGGGGTGGTGGTTCGGGAACGTGCCGTCGATGTCGGTGAAGCGCTCGACGAGCTCGCAGCCGAGCGCCTTGAACAGGCGCGTCGCGAGCGGGCCGGCGACGCCGTTGCCGGCGTCGACCACGAGCTTCAGCGGCCGCGCGAGCTTCACGTCGCCGACGATGCGCGCGATGTATTGATCGGCGACGTCGATTTCCTCATAGGTGCCGCTGCCCGTCTCGAACCGCTCGTCGACGATGCGGCGATACAGCGCCTGGATCTGCTCGCCGTAGATCGCGGCGCCGCGCAGCACCATCTTGAAGCCGTTGTAGTCGGGCGGGTTGTGGCTGCCCGTGACGACGATGCACGAATCGACGCGGCGCTCGCCGCCCTTCAGCGCGAGCGGCACGTTCGCCGCGAAATAGCCGACCGGCGTCGGCACCATGCCGACGTCGACGACGTCGACACCGGCCGCCCGCAGGCCGTCGGCCAGCGCGCCGACGAGTTCCGGCCCGGACAGGCGGCCGTCGCGCGCGACGACGACCGCATCGCCGCCCTGCGCACGCACTTCGCTGCCGAATGCGCGGCCGATCCCGCGCGCCGTGTCGACGTCGAGTGTCTTGCCGACCACGCCACGGATGTCATATGCCTTGAAGATGGATTGGGAGATCATCGATTCTCTTCTCTCTCAGTTGCGTGCATGGAAAATTGTCTGGCTTGGCTGGCCGCCTCTCGCCGGTGCCGCGCATGATACAGGCGGCCCCGCAAAACAAGGAACGGAACGGCTGGAGCGGTCGCGATCCCACTTATAATCGCGGGTTTTGATGACGCGCATACCGCCTATTTTAATGCCTAGCCGTCCCGCCGCCGCCCACCCGCCGCTTTCGGCCGCCCCCCGCGCGCGCCGTCGCTGCCGCGCATGCTGAAGCGCTTCGGCAACCCGGACGTCGCGAAAGCCGTCGCGAACCTCGTCTGGCTGGGCCTCGAACGGCTCACGCAGATCGGCGTCGCGATCGCGATCAGCGGCCTGCTGGCCCGTTATTTCGGGCCAGATGTGTTCGGCAAATGGCAGTACGCGAATACGCTTCTCCTGGTACTGGCGCCGCTCACCTGGGTGTGCGGCGCGGAAATCCTCGTCCCGACCATCGTCCAGCTCCCGCCCGCCCAGCTCGGCGCGGTGCTCGGCAGCGCGTTCGTGCTGCGCATCGCCGTGTCGGTCGCCGCGCTCGCCGCGACCTGGATCGCGATCGCCGCGGGCGCCTTCGACCCGCTGGTCGGCGCGATGCTCGCGGGCCTCGCGGTCACGATGGTGTTTCGCGAGCCGTTCGTCGGCGTGATCAACGCGTGGCTGCAGAGCATGACCTACAGCAAGCCGCAGCTCGTCGCCAGCATGGTCACGGCGCTCGCCAAGGCGCTGCTCGTGTGGCTGCTGGTGCGCGCGGCCGCCGGCCCCGCCCGCTTCGCGTGGCTGTGGGCGCTGGAAGCCGCCGCGATCGGCCTCGCGCTGCTGCTGTACTACCGCCATCGTAACGGCAGCGCGCTCGGCTGGACGTTCGACACATCGCTGTTCCGGCACTTTGCAACGGCCGGCACCGTGTTCTGGCTCGGCCTCATCTGCATGTACCTGTTCCTGAAACTCGACCGCCTGATGCTCGAGCGCCACGTGTCGTTCGCCGATCTCGGCCGCTATTCGGCCGCGCAGCAGCTCAACGAGAACTGGATCACGCTCGCGCTGATGCTCGCGCAGACCATCGCGCCCGCGTTCGTGTACCGCGTGCAGGACGTCGCGCGGCTGCGCCGCAACATCGTCCGGCTGATCGCGATGACGGCCGGCCTGATGACGGCTGGCGCGCTCGTGCTCGACACGGCCGCCCCGCTGATCGTCGGCAAGGTGTTCGGCCGCGGCTACGAGGCGTCGGTCGACATCTTCCGCTGGGCCGTCTGGCTGTCCGTGCCGGCCGGCATCGAGGCGATAGGCAATCTTATCGTTCTCAAATATCAAGCAAAATTCGTGTTGCTGTCGAAATGGCTGCTCGCGCTGGCGATCGCCGTGCTCGTCAACCTGTTCGCGATCCCGCGGCTCGGCCTGTACGGCGCGCTCGTCGGGCTGGCGGCCGGCTACCTGGCTGCTGCCGCCGTCAACTTTTATTACATCCGTTTCAAGCTGCGAACATGACGTCCCCTGATTGCCCGCCCCCGCTCGACGACGTGGCCGTGCTGATGCCGGCCTACAACGGGCACGACGACGTCGCCCGGACCCTCGCGTCGTTTCGCGAGGACGCACCCGTGCACGTGCTGATCGTCGACGACGGCAGCACGCCGCCGATCGTCGCACCCGACCTGCCAGGCCTGTCGATCGACGTGCTGCGCATGCCGCGCAACGGCGGCATCGAACGCGCGCTGGCGGCCGGCATCGACGCGCTCGCCGCGCGCGGCTTCCGCTATGCGGCCCGCATCGATGCGGGCGATCTCGCCACGCCGCAGCGCCTGGCGAAAGAACGCGCGTATCTCGACGCCCACCCGCGCGTGGCCTGCGTCGGCATGTGGACGCAGGTCGTGTCGCGCGCCGGCGAGCCGCGCTTCATGCTGACGCCGCCCGCCGACCCGCGCACGTTGCGCCGCACGCGCTTCCTGCGCTCGCCGCTCGTGCATCCGTCGGTCATGTTGCGCATCGACGCCGTGCGCGAAGTGGGCAACTATCGGGCGAAGTACCGCGCGGCCGAGGATCTCGATCTTTTTTTACGGTTAATGCAACGCTACGATTGCGCGAACCTGCCGGAACTCGGCCTGTATTACGAGCTTAACGAGGGCGGGATCAGTGCGACCAAACGCCGGCGCCAGCTGGTGTCGACGCTCACGCTGCTGCTGCGCCACTTCAACGTGCTGAACCCGTACGACTGGGCCGGCCTCGCCAAGAACCTGCTGCATTTCGTGACGCCGTACCGTACGCTGCAGCGCATCAAGCAGACGCTGTTCGCCGCGCGGCCGTCCGCCTGACGCGCATCCGGCCCGTCCGGCAATTACGACGCTTTATTTTTTCTTTTTTTCATGTCCACCACGTCCCCGCTGCGCATCGCGCTCGTCTGCAACACGGCCTGGGCGATCCATACGTATCGCCACGGGCTGATCCGTGCGCTCGTCGCGCGCGGCGCCGAGGTCGTCGTGATCGCGCCGCACGACCGCACGGTGCCGCTGCTCGAGCAGATGGGCTGCCGTTACGTCGCGCTTGCCGTCGCGTCGAAAGGCACGAGCCCGCGCGAGGATCTCGGCACGCTCGCCGCGCTCGCGCGCCACTACCGCGCGCTGCGGCCCGATCTCGTGTTCCATTACACGATCAAGCCGAACATCTACGGCTCGGTGGCCGCGTGGCTCGCGCGCGTGCCGTCGATCGCGGTGACGACGGGCCTCGGCTACGTGTTCATCCAGAAGAGCCGCGCGGCGAGCGTCGCGAAGCGCCTGTACCGGTTCGCGTTCCGCTTCCCGCGCGAGGTGTGGTTCCTCAATCGCGACGATCTCGCGACCTTCACCGACGAGCGCTTGCTCGCGCATCCCGAGCGCGCGCGGCTGCTGCACGGCGAAGGCGTCGATCTCGAACAGTTCTCGCCCGTGCCGCTGCCGGGCGGCGACGCGCCCGTCTTCATCCTGATCGGCCGGCTGCTGTGGGACAAGGGCGTACGCGAATACGTCGAGGCCGCGCGTCTCGTGCGCGAACGCTTTCCGAACGCGCGCTTCCAGCTGCTCGGGCCGCTCGGCGTCGACAATCCGAGCGCGATCGGTCGCGCGGACGTCGACGCGTGGGTCGGCGAAGGCATCGTCGAGTATCTCGGCGAAGCGCACGACGTGCGCCCGCACATCGCGGCGGCCGATTGCGTCGTGCTGCCGTCGTACCGAGAGGGCGTGCCGCGCACGTTGATGGAAGCATCGGCGATGGGCCGCCCGATCGTCGCGACCGACGTGCCGGGTTGCCGCGACGTCGTCGCCGACGGCGAAACGGGCTTCCTGTGCCGCGCGCGGGACAGCGCGAGCCTCGCGGAGCAAATGAATCGCATGATCGCGCTCGGGCCGCAAGGCCGGGCGGCGATGGGCGCAAGCGGCCGGCACAAGGTCGCGGCGGAATTCGACGAACAGCAGGTCGTCGAACGCTACCGGGAGACCATCCATTCGTTGACGGGATTCACACTCTGAAGGAGCGCATCAGCATGACCGCTAAAGGCACCATCCTCGTTACCGGCGGCGCGGGCTATATCGGCTCGCACACGGCCGTCGAGCTGCTCGACAACGGCTACGACGTCGTGATCGTCGACAACCTCGTGAACAGCAAGGCCGAATCCGTGCGCCGCATCGAGCGGATCACGGGCAAGACGCCCGCGTTCCACCAGGTCGACGTGTGCGACGAAGCCGCGCTCGCGAAGGTATTCGACGCGCACCCGATCACCGGCACGATTCACTTCGCGGCGCTCAAGGCCGTCGGCGAATCGGTCGCGAAGCCGCTCGAGTACTACCAGAACAACATCGGCGGCCTGCTCGCCGTGCTCAAGGTCATGCGCGAGCGCAACGTCAGGCAGTTCGTGTTCAGCTCGTCCGCGACCGTGTACGGCGTGCCCGAACGCTCGCCGATCGACGAATCGTTCCCGCTGTCCGCGACGAACCCGTACGGCCAGTCGAAGCTGATCGCCGAGCAGATCCTGCGCGACCTCGAAGTCTCGGACCCGTCGTGGCGGATCGCGACGCTGCGCTACTTCAACCCGGTCGGCGCGCACGCGAGCGGGCTGATCGGCGAGGATCCGGCCGGCATCCCGAACAACCTGATGCCGTACGTCGCGCAGGTCGCGGTCGGCAAGCTGGAAAAGCTCCGTGTATTCGGTTCGGATTACCCGACGCCGGACGGCACCGGCGTGCGCGACTACATCCACGTCGTCGATCTCGCGAAGGGGCACATCGCCGCGCTCGCCGCACTGGCCAAGCGCGACGCCAGCTTCGTCGTGAACCTCGGCACCGGGCAAGGCTACAGCGTGCTGGAAGTCGTGCGCGCGTTCGAGAAGGCGTCGGGCCGCCCGGTGCCGTACGAACTCGTCGCGCGCCGCCCGGGCGACATCGCCGAGTGCTATGCGAACCCGCAGGCCGCGGCCGACATCATCGGCTGGCGCGCGACGCTCGGCATCGAGGAAATGTGTGCCGACCACTGGCGATGGCAGGAGGGGAACCCGCGCGGTTTTGTATAATCCGCTGTCCATTTTTCGAGCGATCCCATGCTCAGCTTCGCGTCCGGCTTCATCGTCTCCTTGCTCGTCACGCTGTTCATCGTGCGCTACGCGCACCTTCACGAGAAATTCTCGATCGACAGCGACCTGGCCGGCGTGCAGAAATTCCACGTGCGGCCCGTGCCGCGCGTCGGGGGCATCGGGATCCTCGCCGGGGTCGTCGTGGCCGCGCTGCTCGTGTCGCGGCGCTATCCGACGATCGCCGGCAGCATTCTCGGGATCGTCGCATGCGGGATGCCGGCGTTCCTGTCGGGCCTCGTCGAAGACCTGACCAAGCGCGTGTCGCCGCGCGCACGGCTGCTCTGCACGATGGGCGCGGCCGCGCTGGCGTTCTGGCTGCTGGGCATCGCGGTCAAGCGCATCAGCGTGCCGCCGCTCGATTTCCTGCTCGGCTACGTGGCCATCTCGGCATTCATCACCGTGCTCGCGGTCGCGGCGCTCGCGAACGCGATCAACATCATCGACGGGTTCAACGGGCTCGCCTCGATGGTCAGCTTCATGATGTTCGCGTCGCTCGCGTATGTCGCGTTCCATGTGAACGACCCGGTCGTGATGTCCGCGTCGATCATCATGATGGGCGCGGTGCTCGGCTTCTTCCTGTGGAATTTCCCGGCGGGGCTGATCTTTCTCGGCGACGGCGGCGCGTATTTCATCGGGTTCATGCTTGCCGAGCTTGCGATCATGCTGGTGATGCGCAATCGCGAGGTGTCCGCTTGGTATCCGGTGCTGTTGTTCATGTATCCGATCTTCGAGACCTGCTTCTCGATCTACCGGAAGAAGTTCATCCGCGGGATGTCGCCGGGGATTCCGGACGGCGTGCATCTGCATATGCTCGTGTACAAGCGGCTGATGCGGTGGGCCGTCGGGACGAAGCACGCGCATGATCTGACGCGGCGGAATTCGCTCACGTCACCTTATCTGTGGTTGCTGTGCCTCGTCGCGGTGATACCGGCGACGCTGTTCTGGCGGCATACCGTGCATCTGTTCGTGTTTGTTGTGGTGTTCGCGCTGACGTATGTGTGGCTTTATCTCAGCATCGTCAGGTTCAGGGCGCCGCGGTGGATGGTGGTGAGGAAGCAACGGGACAGTCACTGAGCGACGCCGTCATGCCGGCGCGTCCAGCGGATGCGTGTCTTCGAGCGGAACGATCTGAAGTACGCCTATCGCACCGCTCAACCGTTCGGTCGAACCCATCGGTTTGCGTACCTCGCTGGCACGAACCAATGCGGGATTCACCCGAATCTCCGGATGATGATTCGCCAGTGCGGCCATCGTCTCCAGAACCGGCTGTTCGCCGGCTCATTGCCAACCTTCCGTTCCTATTGGGACAATTGCCCCCCCCAAACACCAACACGCGTTTGTGTCCAGGATTGCTAGAGCGGATCACAAGTGGCGTCACCTGTGCAAATGGCTACGTGCCCACGCGGACACGTAGCGTCAGGGTGCAGCGATCGCTAGGCAAGGACGCCGCTAACGGCTCGCATACGGGGAAATTGTCGATGAGTTGCACTGTCCAATATCATAGCAACGCGCAGGGCGAGGCAATGGTTGCGCGGCGGGCCCAGGTGACATGCTTCCGGTCATGCGACTCCATACTGGCGTATTGGAGTACATCACCAAATTGCCATCGGCCTGCAACGCAAGATATGCATTGGGATTTCCAGCCGTGTGTGTGGCCCAGAGCGCTACGCCGCTGCTGTTGTAGATCACCAGATTGCCATCCGGTTGCAGGATTGCGCGAACGGCCCCTCTTCCATATGTGCCTGAATTCCAAACAGCGTTTGCGCGATTCTTGTACAAGACAAGGTTGCCGTCCGCTTGGAAGACCAAGCAGAATGCGCCGACGGCATAGCATTGGCCCACGGTCAGTTGAGTTCCCGGACCAAAAATGACCGCGTTCTCGCCTGTGGCAGATGCAAGGTCCGAGGTCTGGCTATGCCAAATCGGTCGAGGCCAGTAGGCGACAACATTCCCATCATCTTGTACAGCAAGAAAAGTGCCGGGGTTGTTCGTCTGGGTGGACCAGACAGCTTTGTTCGCTGCGGTGTACAGCGCAAGATTTCCATCGGCTTGCATTACGGCGCGAGTGGCTCCCGTTCCTTGCGTCCCAGTCGCCCAAAGCGCCTGCCCCCCCGTCGATGGGTAGAGCACGAGATTGCCATCACCCTGCATAACCAAGCAGACCTTGCCAGATGGCGAGCATGCTGATTGGTTAATACTCAAAACCCCACTCTGAGACGCGCCTGCATCCCTTGCGACCAATACCGCCATTCTTGCGTCAAGAATTCCTGGGCCCTGGGGGTTATGAGGTTGCACAGCGAACGGTCTGGCTGTGCTTCTGAATATGTTCTTGACTTCGTTGACCGTGAGGCGCCTGGGAGCCGCTACCGACTGCATCAGTGCCACCACGCCTGCCACGTGAGGGGTTGCCATGGAGGTCCCATCCATCGTCGCGTAGCTATCGGTTGCGGAAGCATCTCTTCCACTTTTCCACGTTGAATAGACGTTCTGTCCGGGTGCAGAAATGTCGATCCGATTGCCCCAGTTAGAGAACGATGCAACAGCGCCATCTGATTTGTGCGCTGCAACAGTGATCACATCGTTGCAGTTTGCCGGCGTTTGGCTCATCGCGTCTGCTCCGGCATTCCCTGCGGCAACAACTGCAATGGTGCCGCGGCTGAGCGCGCTATCGATAGCATCCTGCATGGTACGGGAGCAAACGCCCACGCCCCCAAGACTCAAATTCAAGACTTGAGCGGGAAGCTGATTGGCTGGTGCGCCAGGAACGACGCCACCAGAAGCCCAAATAACACCGGTAGCGGTATCTGAAAGATATCCGTAGCCGCATGTAGGCAAAACTTTCACCGGTACAATTTTGGCGCCCCACGCTGTTCCGGCCACACCCGCCCCGTTATTCGTCGAGGCAGCCAGTGTTCCTGCGACATGGGTACCATGCCAATTTGGCTGGCAGCTTTCCGTCGTGACTCCGCGATCCCGCCCATCACCGCTGAAGCGCCCCCGGCTGATTTCGGTACCGGCCAGGATATTGCCATCAAGGTCTCCATGAAAGGCAATGCCAGTATCGAGCTCAGCTATTGTGATGCCAGCACCGTTGGCGATATCCCAGGCTTCTTCCGCATTGATTCCTCCTGCTGATCTTTGCGAGCCCCAGTAACCAAATTGCCTGGAGTACCCAGGGTCGTTGGGGGCCATTTGCGGGAAGATTCGTACATCCGGCTCGATATATTCCACCTCCGGGTCAGTATGAATCTGCTGCATATATGACTTTGCCTGCTCACGAGTCAGCTTGCGATCGGTGACGATCACATCAGCACCCGTTGCCAGGCGGAGGGAGTGGCGTGCATGCATTCGCATCGAACGCGTGCGTTCGTTCACGCGTGCATCGACGCTGGCTGCATCGCGACGCAGTCGCGAGCCTTCCTTGTATTTGACGATGAAGCGGTCAGTCTCGGCAGTTTCCGGCAGCGCCTGGAGATTGAATTGGTCGTATTGCCCTCCACTATTGACTGGCTGTTTGTTTGCAACGATAGCCGCCTGTCGTTCTGCCACTGCCGACGTGGTTTCATCATCCGAGCCACCGCAAGCGGCCAATGTCATCGACAGTAACAGGACAGCGGTCGCACCTGCTCTTGATCGCAATTTTTGTCGTTGATTTTCTATTACTGTAAAGATTCGACGTCTCAATTTCTTCCCTCGCTTTATTTATAAAACCAGACCAAGGATCGACTTGCTGCTGCCCGCACGATTTGATGGTTCGAACAGGCCGGGAACTGTATCCTCCGCCCGCGTCTCAAGGCAGGGTGGGACATCACAGAACACCGGTTCGGCAAGCGAAATGTCGAGTTGGTGACGCGACGACAAGCTGAATGAGCGCATGGAAGATGTTGCTATAACGGATCGAATATTCAAAGCACGAAAGCGCACAATTCTCCACGCTAAGCAGTGGTCCGTTAAATTAATAAAAATAATCGAGATTAAATCTCGAAATTTTTACAGCATGAATTCGAGAAATGGCCATAGATTAAGGTATGTCCATATCGAGAGAGTGAGCCCACTTCGTTATTCAGCAATTTCTTTTTTCTCGATCTTGACCAAGCACATGTCACCGCGCGGCGCTGCTTGCTGTGCACGACGGGCGCGGCTGCGCTGGCATTCTGGCTGCTGGGCATCGCGATCAAGCGCATCGGCGTGTCGCCGCTCGACTTCCCGCCCGGCTGCGTCGCCATTTCCATGTTCATCACGGTGCTCGCCATCGCGGTGCTCGCGAACGGACCAACCTCATCGACGGCTTCGATTGGTCCGAAAATTCCAGAGCCGGTCAATCCCACGCGGCGGATTTCGATCCCCCTCCCTCACCTTGTCTTTGGCTGTCGTGCCTCGACACGGTGATTCCAGCGACGCGGTTCTGGTGGTATACCGTGCATCTGCTCGTTTTTGTGGTGCTGTTCGCGCTGGCGTGTGTGGCGTTATCTCAGCATCGTCAGGTTCAGAGTGCCGCGGTGGATGATGGCGAGGAATGAGAGGCGGGAATCTTGAAGGTGGCGGCGGCCAGCGTGATGGTGCCGGCCTCCACCGACCGAAGAATGTTAGCTTCCTGCGGTATTGGTGCTCCAGTGCGGTACCTGCGCATAGATCACGACGTTACCATCGTCTTGAACGTAAGTCGCTGCCCCCGGATGTCCGCCCGTGCCGGAATTCCACAGCGCAACGCCAGCCGGACTGTAGACGACTAGATTGCCGTCGGTTTGCATCGTCGCATATGCCCCGGGATGATTGAACGTCCCTGAATTCCATTGCGGAACCCCCTGGCGAAGCAGCACCAGATTGCCATCACCCTGCATGACCAGCACATTCGCGCCATTGCCCGAAGTGAAATTCTGGCCGCTCACGAGGGTGGTGCCGCCATTCCAGACAGCAGGGCCGCTAGGGGAGTTTGGATAGCCCGTCGTAGCGGTCGCGGTGTAAAACAAAGGCACATGTGCCTCGTAGATCACCATGTTGCCGTCATCTTGTACGGCGAGATGTTGATCATAAGGCGTGCCGGTGGTCGACGAAAACCACAGCGCCTTGCCACCCGCCCCATAGACAACGAAGTTCCCGTCAAGCTGGAAAGCGGCATAAGCCCCCGGATTTCCCGACGTTCCGGAATTCCATATCGCAGCACCGTTACCCACGTTGTAAAGCACGAGGTTACCGTCATATTGCATGACGAGTTTATGGTTTCCGGAGGCCGAATACACGACTTGGCCCGGGCTCAGCGTCGTTCCTTCGTTGAGATTGCCGCCATAGATCGGCGTCGTTGGAACGCAGATCGCGGAATGCAATACGCTGACGTTCGGCGTGCCCCAACCGGTCACGAAATCCCATCCCGGACCCGCGCTGTATGCACCGTTCGAACCGCTGGAGATATCGCGGAAAATGGCGGGGGTCGTCGCTTGAAAGCCATACAAGGCGGGCGGTGCGAATCCTGGATTCGCCGAGCAACTGCCGGAGAGGATGCGTGCCCACGTCGCAGCAAACAAGGGCGCGGCCAGACTCGTCCCGCCCCATTGCTGGATTTGGCCTCCTACAATGATCAGCGCACCACTATTGGGATCCGCATCAAACGCAATGTCCGGCGTGCCGCGATTAGCCCGCCCGTTGAGCTGAGGTACGCTCGATTGCCACGACGGAATGGGTTCCACGACGCTGATGCCGCCACCACCCGAGTTCCACGCCGTCTCGCCGGCATAGCTTCCGTCCGCATTCGTGTACAGAGTCGTGCCGCCCAAGGCGGCGACATACGGCGAACTGGCGGGATATTCCACCGAGGTTCCCGAGCAACCGTACGCAACGCTGCCTGAATCGCCCGTGCTCACCGAGAATGTCTGCCCTTGCGCTACGGCGAGTTTGAGCATCTGGTCGATCGATGTAGTGGGTGCGAAACTCTCGCAGCCGCCAATCGACATGTTGATGACCCGAGCAGTATTGTCCGACACCGCTCGATTGATGGCGCTGGCCATGTCGCTCCATGCGAAGGATGATGCAACATAGAAATTGAGTTGCCGCACGCCACCGGACATACCGACAATGCTTTGGCTATCGAGCGACCATTCCGAGTTCGCGCTCGTATCTGGACTTGGCGTTCCTGCATTGATTACCGAAACGGCTACAGCGGGCAATCGGTTGTTATTTGTGAACGTAGTCAGATCAGCAAGAGGTTGCGATAGATTTCCTTCCGCGATGATGCCCACGGTGATGTTGCCGGCCGCCGGAGTGTTGCCCACGGAGTAGATGGCGGGAAAAGCCGTGGGATTATGCCCCGCCGTTACTGCCGCGGTTGTCGGCGAGTCGCTCGCATGAGGACCGCTTGCCGGGACAGAAGCCCGGATACCGTGTGTGCGCAAGCGGGTGGCCGTATCCAAACCTAAAACGGACCGAACGATGCCGCTGATGGCATCGGGCACCGTCTCGGCGGTAGTGTTGATATGCGTTTGACTTCCATCCGCCATTGCGACCGATACCAGTGTCGTCCGGAACGCGCCGGCGACCACATTGGCTGGCGCATCGGCTTCGACAAGCATGTTGTTGCCGGCCACCTTGATGTTCGTGAAACCACTATTTTGCAAATAGGCTTTCACGGTGGAGACCTGCCCGGTAGTAGGCGCGTATCTTGCAGCAACTTGCGCCGAGCTCAGGACCGCCCCGAAGCTGGCGTTACCCGGCGTCCTTGCTCTCCGCAAAAAATCATCGAGCTCGGCTTCGTTGTTCAGCTTCAGAACCAACGCGACATGGATGGGCGCCGTAGCGCTCAAAGGCGCCGAGCTCACAATATTCCCGGAGGCCCGCAGTGTTGATAATTTGTAAGCCTGCGCGGTAGCCACCGCTGAATTATCGCCATCCCCGCAACCACCTAGTGCTAACGCCGCAAGCACCCCGATCAACGATCGGGCAATGTGTCCGGTTTTCATTGAATTGGTCTCAATTTATTGATTATTTATTTGATTTCTTACATTTTCCCTTCCACCACAACAGCGTGTCGGCGATAGCGACTTTTCTTCGACACCGATATGTTCGACACATGAAGAAAGGAAGCAAGAGCGAACAAATACAGCCGCAGTCAATCGAGTTCCGCCCCGTCGTTAAACATACGCAGGAGCGAGCCGATAGTCAATCACTCGACGGAGTTTCACCGAGTTTTAAGAATTGTTAAATACCGAGACAGGGTGGCGCGATATTCGCACGTTAATTTCACAAACAGAATGAAATCACGAAAAACCAACCACCATTGGAACTTGCGAGAAATTTAATATGTTCTAAAACTGCTTGCCAAGCTTGCGACGCGCACTTGCGTGCAGCTACTCACCAACAAAAAAGCCGTTCAGTAAATTACTGAACGGCACATGTATATCCATCAGCCATCCGGTCCGATTGGCGCGAGGGTATCAAGCCTATCCGCCCGACACGACGCGCCTCGGCACACTTTGCAACACCGGCGCCACCGCCGTCTGATACTCCGGCACCCAGCGCCTCAGGTCGCGCCGCACTTCGTCGTCGCTGAGCACGCGGTGCTGCATCAGCCAAGGCAATAGCTCATCGAGCAGATGGTCCGGCACTTCGCGCGCACGCGCGATTCGCAGCTTCGGATGCGGCGTGCGTGTGGTCGTCTCGTCGTCCGCGAGCAGTTCCTCGTAGAGTTTCTCACCGGGACGCAGCCCCGTGAATTCGATCCGGATTTGCCCTTCAGACAAACCGTACAGACGAATCAGGTCACGCGCGAGATCGACGATCTTGACCGGCTCGCCCATGTCGAGAATGAAGATCTCGCCGCCGCGCCCCATGCTCGACGCCTGCAGCACGAGTTGCGATGCTTCCGGAATCGTCATGAAGAAACGCGTGATTTCCGGGTGCGTGACCGTCACCGGCCCGCCCTTCGCGATCTGCTGCTGAAACTTCGGAATCACGCTGCCGGCACTGCCGAGCACATTACCGAAGCGCACCGTCTCGAACTGCGTGCGCTCGCTCGTCTGCTGCAACGCTTGGCATGCCATTTCGGCGAGACGCTTGCTCGCGCCCATCACATTGGTCGGATTGACGGCCTTGTCGGTCGAGATCAGCACGAAGTGACGCACGTCGTGGCGAATCGCCGCGCGCGCCACGCGATAGGTGCCGAGCACGTTGTTGCGCAGCGCCTGCCACGCGTTGTGCTCTTCCATCAACGGCACGTGCTTGTAGGCAGCCGCGTGGAACACGATGTGCGGTGCGTGACGCGACATCACCTGGTCGAGCAGCAGCGAATCCTTCGCATCGCCGATGATAGGCAGGACGGACAGATCGGGAAAGCGCTCGCGCAGTTCCTCGGTCAGCCGATACATCGCGTATTCGGACAGGTCGAACGCGACGAGCTGCGCCGGCTTGAAGCGGAGGATCTGCCGGCACAGTTCGGAGCCGATCGAGCCGCCCGCGCCCGTCACCATCACGACGCGGCCGCGCAGCAACGCCTCGACGTGCGGTGTGTCGATCGTCACCGCGTCGCGGCCGAGCAGATCCTCGAGATCGATGTTCCGTACCTGCGACAGGAAGCCCTGCCCCGGCATCAGTGCGGTCAGCGACGGCAACACCATCGCCTTGATGCCGGCGCGCACGCATAGCGTCGCGACACGGCGCTGCGTTTCGACCGAGGCCGACGGAATCGCGATGATCGCGTATTCCACCTTCAGCGCGTCGGTCCAGTGCTTCAGGTCGTTGAACGAGCCAAGCACCTTGTAGCCGTAGATTTCGCGGCCCTGCTTGGTCGGATCGTCATCGAGCAGGCCCACCAGACGCCATTCGCCCGAACGCGACAGCTCCCGCGCGAGGCTCGCGCCGGCCGTGCCGGCACCGAGCACGAGCACCGGTTTGCCTTGGCCGACCAGCCCGCCGTACAGGTAGAACTCCTTCGTCGCGCGGTACAGCGCGCGGGCGCCTCCCATCGCGAGGAACAGCATCAGCGGCGACACGAGCAGCACCGAGCGCGGGATGATCGGGCTCGGCTGGAACATCACCGCGCCGATCATTACGATCACGCCGCCACCGATGACGGCCTTGGAGATCCGCATCAGATCGGGAAGGCTCGCGAACACCCACAGCCCGCGATACAGCCCAAACAAGTGGAACATCAGCGCGTAGACCGGCAACACCCAGACGAGCGCCGTCAGCGCGCCGCCCATGAAATCGGATGGAACGCTGCCGTTGAATCGGACGAGATAGGCGAACAACCACGCGGCGGCGACCGCCGTCAGGTCAAACAGGAAAGCGCTCAGCGAAAGCCATGATGCTTTGGATCGCAACATCGGCAGGAAACCTCAAGAGTTATTTTCGGCGGCGGACTGAAACCGGCGCCAACGCATGTCGATCACCCATCCGAACCATGCCAGGACGCCGTACCACGCGAAGAACGACAGCCACTGCTGCAGTTCCGGGCGGCCCATTGCCCACACGGCGACGATTATGCCTGCGAGCATGATGAGGTACCAATAAAGAGCTGTCCGGCGGTGACCTACGCCCGCGCGGACCATCCTTTGATAATAGTGCTCCCGGTGGGCCTGCCAGAACTTTTCGCCACGTAACAGACGTCTCAAAAGTGTTACAGATGCGTCAGCAATAAAGGGCGCGAACACCAGCGCCGGAAACCAGATCGGCCACACGCCCGCGCGCCAGCCCCAATAGCCGAGGGCACCGGCCAGGAATCCGAGCGGAATCGAACCAGCATCGCCGAGAAACAGCCGGGCCGGATGGAAATTCAGCAGCAGGAAGCCGAACGCGGCGCCGGCGACGGCCGAGCCGGCGACGATCAGATCCGGCGACGACGTCGGGGAGGTCAGCGCCGCGACCGCGTACGCGCCGAAGCCCAACAGCGCCATACCGCCCGCAAGGCCGTCGGCGCCGTCCATGAAGTTGTACAGGTTCGTCAGCCAGACCATCACGAAGCCGATGCCGACCAGCAGCCACCACGGCGCGTCGGCCGGAAACACGACGATCAGCACGACGACCGCCGCGAGGTGCGCCGAGAACCGCACGCGGGCGGGCAGCCCGCGCCTGTCGTCAATCTGGGACATCGCGGCCAGCCCGGCGGCGGCGATGGCGATCAGCCACAAGTGTGGCGCCAGCACGAGCAGCGCGACGACGCAGACCGGTACGATGCCCCACCCGCCGACGCGCGGCGTCGGCAGCGTGTGGAGCGAACGGTCGTTCGGAATATCGGTGGCAAGGCGCCACGCAAGGCCGGTCGCGAGCAGCATGCGCAGGATGGCCGTCGACGCGATGGCAGCAGCCAGCGCCACCGCAGCCGCGTCGGGCCACGTGGATATCAGGAAATGCATGTCGGCTATTGTTGTGTATTGCGCGAACAATACCATGCGGCGGTCGCTTCGAGGCCCTGTCTTGTCGTATAAGGCGGATGCCAGCCGAGCACGCGCGTGATCCGGCCCGTATCCAGTTGGAGGCTGCCGGTCAGGCGGTCGATCGCCGCGCGGCGGCCGGTCAGCGTACCGAGCGCGCGCAGCACGGCGGACGGGACAGCGATCAGGCGGGCCGGCTTGCCGAGCGCGTCGCCGACCAGACGTAGCAGCCCCGTGACCGACGGTGCATCGTCGTCGGCGACATGGAAGCATTCTCCGGCCGCGCGCGGATCGATCGCGCATTGCAGCAGTGCATCGGCCAGGTTGTCGACGTAGACGATGCTGCGACGTGCCGCGATCGAGCCGAGTGGCAGCGGTATCCCGCGCGCTACCGCGTCCATCATTCGCAGGAAGTTCGCGCGGACTGTCGGACCGTAGACGAGCGGTGGCCGAACGACCACGACGTCGAGCCCGTTCGACGCACCGAATTGCGCGAGTTCGCGCTCCGCGCGCAGCTTCGAGCGACCGTAGGCGTCCTGCGGATTGGGACTCACCGCTTCCGACAACGGCGTGCCGCCGTCGCTCTCGCCGACCGCCTTGATGCTGCTTGCGTAGACGATGCGGCGCACGCCGTGCTGGCGCGCGGTTTTGGCGAGACGCAAGGTACCGGCGACGTTGGTCGCGTCGAACGCGGCGTCGGGATCCGGTGACTCGTCGCGCATCACGTGTACGCGGGCCGCGAGATGGATCACGCAGTCGGCCGCCAGATCCGTTGGCCATCCTTCGTCGAGGCCGTCGAAATCGGCGGCGTCGTGCACCCATTCACGCACGCGTTCGATGGATCCGCCCGGGCGCCTCACCAGTGCGGTGACGGTGTGCCCGGCGTCCAGCGCGCGGCGGCAGACCGCACGACCGACGAAGCCGTTTGCGCCGGTGACGATGAGGTGGCTCACCACAGCCTCCAGCCAAAGCGGTTGTAGAACTTGAAGGCTGACGCGGCGAACATGCGGATGTGGGCGAAGCCTTTACGGGACGCGCCGCCGCCGTGGTGGATCACGCGGACCGACGGGACGTACGCGACGCGCGCGACGTCATGCGTACGCAAGCTCAGGTCGTAGTCCTCGAAGTAGAGGAAGTAGCGCGGGTCGAAACCGCCCAACTTCTTCAGCACTTCCGTGCGGAACAGCATGAAGCAGCCGCTGACGATGGGTGGATCCCAGACGACGTCGCGGTCGTTTATCACGTCGCGCATTTCGTAGTGGGCGAGGCGCCGACGGAACCACTTGCGCCACGCTACGGGTATGAACCCACGCACTGCGAGGTCCACCAAGCTCGGAAAGCGTCGACAAAGGTGTTGCAATGCGCTGTGCTCATCACCGATACGCGGCGCAAGCAGACCTACCTCCGGCTTGTCATCAAGAAAAGCTATCGCGTCGGCCAGTGCGGATGGCTCGATATCGACATCCGGGTTAAGAATGAGATGGTATCGGCTGCCAACGCTTTGTAGGGCGATGTTGTGACCACGACCGTATCCGACATTTCCATGTCCGCTTAGGACTGCCACGTCTGCGCCGACTGCATGTAGTGACTGAACCGCACTCCCTACGTCCGGTAGTCCGCCGTTGTCGACCAAGAAGATTGTCGTCCCATCCGGGCCTCTCTCATCGTTCAAGGTTGAGATCGCACTCCTCAGCGTGTCGAGAGTCCTGATCAGAGCGGCAACGTCCGGCCGAAACACGACAACGGAAACCGAAAGTCGCGCGCCATCATTCCGTGCGCTGCCTATCACCGCCAATGCCCTTGAATTCGGTACTTGACCATCCGGTTGACATCTCCTAAAAGCGGTAAGTGTGGCCATAAGCCACCATATTGGCAAGCGATGGCCTCGACCGCGGTTACGGTTACTTACACCACCATGCTTACCGCTTGCTAGACTCGACCCCATTGCCTCAAGAAAGGGCATCAGAATCCCCGATGTGCGTTAACATTGCGGTACCTCCCCAACCGCACCAACGAAGCACCATCCGTACACTTCCAGCATACCGCCGGGCCCCGAACGCTCAGCGCGACGCTAGCGGGCCGGCAACAGCACGGCTTTGAGTTCGCAAACGAACATCCGTCACGACGAGGCTACCAACACCGTCGCTCAATGACCCCTGTATGACCTCACGTACCGCCCCTGTCGGCAGAGAAAGATCTATGAGTCAACCAAAATTCCGCGTCCTCTTGCTTGACACGAAATATCGCAACCCAAACCATTACATTTGTCTCGCGATTCTTCATGCCTTGCAGCGACACCCGGATGTCGAATTCGTCGCCAAAGTAGACCCGATCGATGCTGCTGCAACCGCAATGCGCCAGAAATGTGACCTGTTCATTGCGTTCGATGGCGAAGAACTTCGTAAGGACCTGTGTGCGACGCTTGCAACCATTTGCGGTCGCTCGGTGCTCTGGGTTACAGAAGATCCGTATGAGCTTCCAATCAATCTGAGAAACGCCGAGTTGTTCGATGTCGTGTTTACGAACGATTCGTCCAGTGTTTCGGCTTACGGAAGTCGTGGTCGGCATCTGCCACTGGCCGGTGCCTCAGAATTTCATTCGTTGCCGGTTCTCCCGCTACAGCAAGAACTGCGCTACCACATGTTTTTTGCGGGAACCGCCTGGCCCAACCGAAGCCAGTTCCTGCGCTCGGTCCTGAAGCAGTTGCCTGATGATTGGAAATTTAAGCTTGCGCTTCCGACCAATCCCTTTCTGCCACCGCACGGGATTGACTTACCACCAAGCGCACTGTCCTGGCGAACGTCGCCCTCAGATTTCGCACGTTTCGCAAATCGAAGCGCAATTACGTTGATGTTGCCTCGCGTCTTTACCGCGTCCGGTGGTCGGGAATTTGCGGAGACACCACCCCCTCGCTTGTTCGAGGCTGCTCTGGCCGGCTCGGTTCAGATCATTCACGATTCGTTGACGGAGGCCAAAACCTTCTTTACGCCGGGGAAGGAGCTTGTCTTCTTTTCGGACGAGCATGATTTCATCGCGAAAGCGACGCAGATAATTAACGATCGTGCCTATCGCAACGAAATTGCGGAAGCCGCTCGCGCGAAGGCCACAGAATTGCATACGTATGACCGACGTGTCGATACCATTCTAACCGCCGCATCGGAGATTCGCTCCTCTGCCTCCAGTTCAGTCGTACCTGATCGACGAACAGTTTTGTTCGTCACGCATAACGTAATCGGAAGCAAAAACTTCGGCGGCGTCGAAGTATATCTTGATCGCCTGCGTGACGCACTCAAAGGCGACTACCGCGTATTGTTCTATGTTCCGGACAATCGAACCGGGCGATCTGCCCAGCTTCTGTCAGAAACGTACGAAGCACTTGAGACTATAAATTTCGCTCACACCTACGGTACTGATCTGCTTCGATGTGAGGAGAGGGAAAATGCATTTCGAAATATCCTAAGCAAATACCATGTAGATCTCGTTCATTTCCATCATTTTATCGGCCACCCCCCGTCACTTACCCTCGTGCCGCGCCTCCTAGGGATTGCGAGCGCGTTCACTGCACATGATTTCTACGGCGCCTGTCACGAATTCAATCTATTGTCGTTCAAGCAGACGTTCTGCGGCGCACCAGACATCCCGTTATCGCAATGTGACGTCTGCTTGTGGCAAAAACATCATGTTGCGCCGGGTTCCCAGGCACTCCGACGGAGTTTCTGGAATGACACATTAAGTCGTGTCGACATGCTTGTCTTCAATACAAGCCACAGCAAGAACATATACGAGCGCATCTATCCGTCAGTCAGACTTCACTCCAATGTGCAGGTGCTTCCCGTACCCATACCTGACAGTACGGCAACTGCCACGACCCGCAACCATACAAAATCGACACCTTTGAAGATAGCGTGGCTCGGCAATATCACGCATCAGAAAGGTGGCGACGTATTGTCGCGTGCTCTTCCACTACTCGCAAGCGCACCGGTGGAACTGCATTTGTTTGGTCGAATTGATCCACAGTATGCCGATCTTGCCGACCCCGCCCGCTATCCGAACGTCGTTGTTCACGGAGGCTACCGATACGACGCTATGCCCGAAGCATTGAAGGAGTGCGATGTCTCATTGCACCTATCGATCTGGCCCGAGACTTATTGCCTTACGCTGTCGGAAGCACTTCAGATGAGCCTCGTTCCAATTGTCACAAACATCGGAGCGCTCGGCGAGCGCATAGACCATGGCGTGAACGGACTGAAAATCGCTCCCGATAGCGAAGGAGATCTGATCGACGCGATCCACACCCTCGTCGACTCGCCCTCAATGCTTTCGAAGTACCGATCGAATATCTCTCCAACACTATACGCTCAAATTTCGAGTCATGTAGCTTCTTTGAGCGATGTCTATTCGACGTTGTTGAAAAATCGCCCTCATGGCATGCCACAATTCGAGGCGGAATTGAATCTCGCAGATGCAGGAATCGCGCCCCATCCATTCAGTTGGCACCATGGGACGCAGTTTTTGCCGCTTGGCGGAAAGATGTTCTCCGGTGCAATACGGAAGGCGCATAAACTGGCTGCCTTCTACAAGATTCACGGCGTACGTCCGACGCTGCGCATCATTGCAAACAGAATTCGGGTACCGAGGTAAAAATGAAAGTACTAATTGCGGGAGCATCGCCCGACGCAGTTAACAACAATGCAATCCTTAGAGGATACGTTGCGAACGGCTTTCGCGCTCTCGAAAACGTCGCCGATGTAACCGCATGCTCCCTTGAAAGCGCAACGTTGGTTGCACAGGCCACATCACCAGATCTGATCTTAGTGTTCGGATCTTGCATGCCTTCAGAAGCATACTACCTCCCGTTAAAGCAGGCCGCAATGGATGTCGACGCCACAATGGCATTCTGGCTTCATGACGATCCCTATGAATTCGATCATGCAGCAAAAATTACATCGATAGCCGATATAGTTTTTTCCAACGACAAATGGACATCTACGCACTACCAGCACCCGCATGTCGTGCATCTTCCGCTCGCAGCAGATTGCGAGGCTCATTTTCGAGATTTCAAAACAGAAAAGACACGTGATTTATTTTTTTGTGGAGTCGGGTTCAACAATCGGATTCAACTCCTGAGGGACTGCGCACCTTATCTCCAACATATTAATGTTGAAATATTTGGCGACGGCTGGCCGCAAGACTTGAGTTTCACTTCGAATCAGCGCATACCCAACAATGTTCTTCCGGATATGTATGCATCCTCGCTCATTACACTAAATGTCGGTAGGCGACATAATTTAGCAAACGAGCGATTCAATTTAGATGCCTCAACCCCGGGACCGCGAACATTTGAAGCAGCCGCAGCCGGTACAGTACAATGCATGTTCGTCGAAGGTCTCGAAATTAGCGACTACTACGATGAAGCAAGCGGAGAAATTCTCCTATTTGATTCGCCAGTAGAGTTGCGTCGACATTGGGAAATGCTGAAAGACGATCCCATCTCCGCAAAAAGAATTGCACAGGCTGCACAAGCGCGCACTCGGCGAGATCACACATATAAGAATCGTGCGCAGACTATTCTCGATTCGATTCAGCACCTCTACGTTGCTTAAATTCCTCTTTGCCAAACTTGCATTTGGCAAAGAGGAAAAATACCCAATCGAATCAAAGAGGCGATACGACAAATGCAGGCATTTGCGCCCGCTCCGTACGAGCGGTGAGGAAAGCGTCCGCCACATCTAGAGCTTCGGCAATAGTGACATCCATATCGAGATAGCGATATGTGCCCAATCTACCAACAAATGTGACGTTACGCTCCGTCTCGGCCAGATCAACATAGTCGCGCAGCATTTCCTTATCTTCGACCAAACGGATCGGATAGTACGGTATATCACCTGGCTGACATTGACTACTAAACTCCTTGAATACGATAGTTTCCTCGTGATCCTCCCAGGGAGTGAAATGCTTGTGTTCAGTAATGCGCGTATACGGAACATTCTCCTCTGGATAACTCATCACCGCGCAGCCTTGGAAATCTCCCGTGTCATAAATTGGCTCGAACCTCAATGTTCGATACGCGAGATGCCCCAACTTATGTTCAAACCAACTGTCCAGTGGACCACTGAAGAATACATGATCATATTTTGACGTCGATGTGCGATCAAAGCTACAGTTCAAATGGACGTCAATATTTTCATGATCGAGAATCCGCTCGACCATGAGCGTATACCCCTCGACCGGCATTCCTTGGAAACGATGGCCAAAGTAATTGTCATCGTAACTAAATCGCACCGGCAATCGTTTCAAAACAGATGCAGGCAACTCGCTCGGCGGCAAACCCCACTGTTTGATCGGATAGCCACGGAAAAACGCGTGATACAAGTCTTTCCCCAGAAAGCGCAACGCCTGATCCTCGAAGCTTCGCACCTCTGAAATTGACTTTTCCGCGTTTTGCTCGATAAATTGCTTCGCCTCTTTCGGATTAAATGTCTTTCCGAAAAATTGATTGATTGTGTGCAAATTTATCGGAAGCCCATAAACGCGCCCACCGGTTGTCGCCTTCACTCGACAAATATATGGCGCAAATTCTGCAAAGCGATTTACATATTTCCAGACTTCCTCGTTATCAGTATGGAAAATATGAGGGCCGTGGACATGAACCATCACTCCAGTTCGCGCGTCCCGCTCGGTATGACAATTACCGGCCACATGATTACGCGACTCTACCACCGTAATCTTCATTCCCTTTTCGGCCAATTCACGGGCGATCACCGCCCCAGAGAGGCCCGCGCCGACAATAAGTATTTTTTCCATATCAATTCTTCCACCGTTGATCCAATGTCGTGGCTAGCGGAAAGATTGCACGGCGGATAAAACCAGGCAATCGCCTCCACACTGCCGAAGCAACCCGTCGCTTCATGGTATTACTACGCAAAGACAAGGGTGCCGCCGAGGAACTTAGCTTTAGCAAGCGATCTTCATACCAAAGCGTCATTCTCAGATAAAACCAATAATATTGCGCAAACTCTGAACCCGGATCGTTCCACGGCTTAACCGCTCCTGCATAATGCAGCATGGAAGGATTCTTTCGTGATTCGAGATACGCGTTGTAGATGTCGACCGGCAGCGCATTTCCATGCCCCGGCGGCAAACTCACACTATTCCAAGTTAAATCCAGAAACCGAACATCACCAACAAGATATTTGTTTAATATATCTTGATCAAGAAACCAATATCTATTACGCCGAAGATCAGAAATCATTTTCTGACACAACCGATTTTCTCGAAGCTTCTCGAGATTAAACAAAATGAGTCCTGCTTGAAAGTAGTCCCGATACCGCTCCTTCATTCCGACCACGTCGGACAAGTATTTCGCAGTCGGATAGCCTCCTGTCTCCGCCATTGAACGAACTCCCATCGCAACAAACGATGCCATGATGACGTCCTTTACCGCGGCCGCTGACTTGCCATCAAGCTCAGTGTCAAAAATCTTGGCGACATCATCGATGACTACAGCATCGGTATCGAGAAATAAGATCTTATTGCGGTTGTAGACGATCTCAGGCAACGCAAGCCGATAGAACGTGGCGCGCGTGAAGTACATATGAGCATCGATGTCAAGAAACTGCATTGACATATCAACAAACGAAATCTTTGCATGTGGATGCAATCGTTCCAGCGCGCGAAGACCTCGACGCTCAAGTTCGGTCATCCCTCCATCAAGAATCAGAAAATCGATGAACCTATCGTGTGCCGCGTTAGAAAAAACCGAAGCAACGAGCGCAGCCATATGAGCAACGTAGTGCGAATCCGTAGCGGCAACAACCGATACCGGCTTGAGATCGGTAACCGGCAACGGTGGACATGACGCGATCGGGGACGTATCTTTTACAAATACACGGCGCAAGTACTTAATCTTCAAATCCTTGTCGTCCGCCGATTTCTTCGAGACGAACACGCCAACCATGCGTTCAGCGATATACCCAATGACGCGACGCTCGGCGGGGCCATAGTTTGAAACATCGATACGCTTGTCTAGCTCGGCGAGCAACGGGAAAAGCCAAGCGGAATATTCCTCAAATATTTCACGCTTAAAAATGAACATGTTGGTGAATAAACCCGATTCCGAGCTCATCACTTTTTTGAAATGCCCGTAGTACTCCGGGCATGTTTCATAAATTATCTCACCAGCAAGATCAAGATCTTTGATGTGATGAAATGTGGCGTCACGATATTGATCGTAAATTGTTGTAGCACCGCAACCCGCGACATTCCAGGGCTCCGGCAAAATCATGTCGACATCCTCCACGCAGCGCTCGATATCATGATCGGTCAGACCATATTTGGCGAGCACTTCCGCGGACAGACGATCCTCAATGACGAGCCCACTTGAATCTACATTTCGATCAATTCGCTCCGGGAAAAAATCAAAAAAACGACGATAATGAACAAATCCAACATAATCCGATTCTTTGTCGTTTTTCCAGACCCAATATTGCCCCGTCAATTCACAATACGACGCGTTTTTCCCGGAAATATTTTCACCGACATTATCTTTGAGCGTCGGCAAGTCGTGCTTTGATATCGCACATCCAGTCTGAATCGGCTTCATCACCCTGCTCTTCACCATGTAAGCAGGGTTGAAATAATTTATGTAGAGAGAAATTTTCATTGAAGTAACTCTTGACTCAGCATGGCCAGTATTTCTTGATGCTTTTTTTCGCACGCGGCAATAACTTTCACTGACCACGGGCCCACGTCAAAGTGGCTTCAATGCCACTCTTGACATCAATTTCAGGTCGCCAGTTTAATCTATTGACTGCCTTTGCAATATCAAGGATATTAACAGGAACATCCACACTTCTCGACGCCTGATATTTTACCTCGAACGGCAATCCAAAGTCGTCGCGAAGAATTTTCACTATTTGATTCAGGGAAAGACCTACGCCCGAGCCGATATTGAATATTTCATTTTCCGCGTCGCTCTCTGCGGCAGCCACGATGGCCCTCACCACATCATCTATATAGATATAATCGCGAACAACAGATCCGTCTCCCCAGATTTCGATGGGGACGTTATTGATGATTTTTCCAATAAAGTTCGCAATTGCCCCTTGGTTGTAATTTAGGCGCTGGCCAACCCCATACGGATTTGCAAGGCGAATAACGTTGTAGCGCATCCCGTGAATTTTGCTATAAAGATGCAAATAATACTCAACCGCCTTTTTTACAATTCCGTATGAACACGTCGGGAAGCCATGTTGATTTTCCGAAATCGGTACACTCGGCACCGTGCCATAGACGGTACCTCCCGATGAAATATAAACAAATCGCCGAATTTGCTTCGGCGAGAGCGCATCAAGCAACGAGACAGTTCCGATTAAATTCGTCTCAATATCGAATACGATCTTCTCGTTCGACAGCGCGGGCCCAACGCTAGATGCGAGATGAAAACACACGTCGATCTCTCCACCGCATTGCGCAATCACCTCCGGGGCGTAGTAGGGCCCGTTGATCAAAGTCAACTTATCCATCGGCAGCGCCACACACGGTGTAGCACCTTCCAAGTCGACAACGGTAACGTTCCAACCCTTGTCAAGAAGGTGGCGTGTCAAATGGGAACCGATGAAACCGAATCCCCCAGTGATTAGTGCTCTCATCTTTCTAAATCCACAAGATTTTCGATATTGCAGTGCATCGCCGCGTGGCCATGAACGAAGTCCGGTACCACTTGCTTTTACTGGGAAGTTCCAAACATCGACTCGATCAGCGTATAGTCAGCCGCGAACCTGGCTCGAATACGCCCAACGAGCTCTGCGTCGCGAAACTGTGACGATGCCGGAAACTGTCCGCAAATTTCCTTGAACCCGAGGAACACCTCACCGTTCACGTCTAGCACGTTGCTGCCAATGCTTATGTCTGACCTAGTCGCGTGTGGGGCGTAAGTTTTGAGTTCGATCTCTCGCAACCGCGGATGGCCACTCCATTGCTCCTGCAGTGTTTCCATCCAGAGCCAGATCGTCGGCTGCTCGGTCAAGAACGCGGACTGACTGCGCCAATGTGGGTCGAGTTGTTCGTCTGGAAAAGCACAGAGATGCGTTACAAATTCGCGAAATGTAACCGATGAAGTCGACGATGGTCGTGCCTTCCCTCGTTGCACCCGCCAGATGTATTCGACGAGTTCGTGGACAAACAATTCGTCCGGCAAGATTTCCGTAAACTTGTTTAAGTACGCGGAAACAACTCGCTCAAAAGGATCTCGCAGAACAATAAGGCACGGCCACTCGTGGGCGTCCGGCGAAGCGCCGGCGAACGATTCGCCAACGTGATGCGGGTTCCTTCCTTGAATTTTCGAGAAACCCAGGCTATTAATGACCGTCGAGCACGCATTCTTGGGAATACGAATGAATCTAAGCTGGTGGTCATTGAAGTACATCATCGTCATATTTGCACTACCGACTATGCTCCTACCGGTTCTTCGTGAGAGACGCGTCGCGTTCGACCGCGTCCCCTCTTCCACAAACAACATCGATGCGTGGTAACTCAGACCTGCGCCTCATATTCTTGAAGCACTTCCTCCACGCCCCCGAACCGATGGACGCGGCCTCTTTCCATCCATAACACCTTATTGCACACGCGACGAATTTCGGTATTCGAGTGCATTGCGAGGACTACAATCTCGGCCCGACCGTGCAGGTCTTGTAGACGAGTCTTCGCCTTTTGCATAAAAGATGCATCCCCCACCCCCATGACTTCGTCGAGCAACAGGATTTCCGCATCAACCGCCGTAGACACTGCGAATGCGAGGCGAACCCGCATCCCGCTCGAGTACGTTCGAATCGGTAAATCTAGGTAGTCGCCAAGCTCACAGAAATCGGCAATTTCTTCTTGCTTTGCCTTGATTTCCGTATCCGACATACCGAGCAGCAATCCCCGGAGACGAATGTTCTGGAGGCCAGTGGAATTCTCATCCATTCCCAAGCTGATATCCAGCAGCGGCACGACCTTTCCGCTTCGCTGCACTTCGCCCGACGTGGGTGTATAGATCCCGGCCATCGTACGCAACAAAGTCGATTTTCCTGCCCCGTTATGACCGATTAGCCCAACTCGGTCCCCGCTCTCGAACCGCATCGAAACGCTATCAAGGGCTCGAACGACGATTACTCCATCGTTGTCCTCAGCAATAGTATTCCGTCGCCCCATTCGCATCACCTTTTTCTTCAGTGACCGACCTTGGAGATCGTAGATAGGCAGGTCAAGTGTCGCGTTCTTTAGTTCAATGTAAGCCACTTTCTGCCCCTCAAATCCAGTACGGGATACGCTTCAGATATCGCCCTGTCAGCATCAACGCGAGGGGCCAGCCCACCAGAGCCATCCCGCCCACGACGATCCATGTAGTCGCTCCCGGTATCTCACCAATCAACGGTGCACGAACGATATCGATCATGTATGCAAGAGGATTCCACTCCACGATGAACGAGAACCGATTTAACGAAGTCGGCTTGAAGATGATCGGCGTCACGTAGAATGCCACCTGCAGAAAAGCACCGATGATCTGAGGCAGGTCTCGAAATCGAGCCGACAAAAGCCCGGCTACCATTGCAATCCAAACAGCGTTCAGAACGTAAAGGCCGAATGCGGGTACAAAAAAGATCAGCGATACCCAGTCCTTTACGCCGAAAACAACAAGCAGGACAAGGATGATGACAAAGTTGTGAGTCAAAACCACCAGATTCCGCCAAACGACCTGCAATACAAAAATGAGTTTTGCAGTTGGGGTCTGGCGGATATAAGAGCCGCTGTTGATGTACGATAGACTTCCCTCTTGAACGACTTGCGAAAAAAAACCCCACATAACAATGCTTGTCGCAAGGAAGGGCAGATAGTCGCTCATCTTTTGACCGAAAAGCGTGCCGTATACGACGCCCAGAGAGCCCACCATCACCCCCATACTGATGGTGAGCCAGAATGGTCCCACCCGTGAGCGAGCATATCGCTGACGAATTTCGAGCCACCCCAACAACATCCAGAGCCTCCAAGAGGCCAGACTCTGCCACAAGTCAATTAGTGCACTATTGAACATAAGAACCATCAATCGAAATCAGAATCGCTGTGTAATACTTCATTGCCGCTCTAACCTCCCGCTACGCCCCTTCAGCCCATGCCACAAGCCCAGCAAAGATAGGCGAAGATGCTCCATTCTGGGAGTCATGAATACGCCATAGATGGCCAGCCTAAACGGGAATTTAATTAGTTCCGTACTCTTCCAACTCAACGGAACATAGTCTCGCTTGATTAGAAGTACAGCATTTCTAAACAAGTAGTAGTGGCGTAGCGCGCTATGACTCGGATAGAGTCGACCAAGAACCCTAACAGGCTCGCCCCCCAATTCGTGCATGAGCGTGATGTCCGGTATACCTAGAATGAGGCACCCACGCGCACGCGCACGAACGCACCATTCAAGGTCGACAAAATCAATAAATAGTGAATCGTCCATCGGACCAATTTCACGCCACAACGACAAATTGATGCACGATCCTGACGTAATCAAAAAATCGACAGACACCGGCTCATTCGATGTCGGTCGAATGCGTTTGAGTGAAAAATGTCGAAACTGAATGAATGGGGCGACACCGCCAAGCCTAGCATCTGCATACGCGGGGCCGACAAGCGCAACGCGTGGATTCCGTCTAACGGCCGCATCGATCCGCTTTGGCAAACCGGTAAGCAACTCCGGTGTCGGCTCGCTGTCTTGGTCAAACAGCAAAGCCCATCGGCAACCGTGCTCAAGCAGTCGCTCGACACCTTGGTTCAATGCAGTTGCGATCCCTAAATTTCGGCCATTTGTGATGTACTCGATCGCCGGATCAAGTCTAACGCCGCCTGCGTTGGCGCTGCTTTCTGTATTATCTACAACAACACAATGGCCAAAACCAGCAAGTCGATTGGCGTTACGCACGCAATCAGCGTTGGGTCGATAAAACACGACGACAATGCCGATTTTTTGGGATGTCGCGGAACGCTCGCTCATTCGATCAATCACCAAGACACAGGCCCAGCGCCTCGTCCCACGCGGGCATGTGCAGACCGAATATCTTGGATATTTTGTCGATACTCATCCGCGAATTGGAAGGTCGCGCAGCAGGTGTCGGATACTCACTTGACGTGATCGGCACCACCACCGTATCGGCATGATGGCCATCGCGTTCAAGAATGGACTTCGCAAAGCCGCACCATGATGTCTCGCCTGCGGCTGTAAGATGGTAGACACCAGAGCGCTCCCGCCACCATTCCGAGCGATTTGCAGCGATTCCTTGTGAAAGGATCTGCGCGGTCGCCTCCGCGATTGTCCGAGACCACGTCGGCGCGCCAATCTGATCGGCAACCACCTTCAACTCTCGACGTTCGGTTGCAAGTCGCTGCATCGTTCGCAGAAAATTCTTTCCCCGCCGTCCATAAACCCAGCTCGTACGCAAGATCAGGTGTGCACAACCTGCTGCGGCAACACTCAACTCTCCGGCGAGCTTGCTCTTTCCGTATATGTTTTGCGGGTTCGGCTGATCATCTTCAACATACGGACCGGACTTCTGCCCGTCGAACACATAGTCGGTTGAATAATGCACAAGCACTGCACCCAGCGCCGCCGCCTCTTGAGCGAGAGTAGCAGGTAACTCCGCGTTGATCCGCATGGCCATCACTTCATCGGTCTCGGCGCGATCCACCGCTGTATAAGCAGCTGGGTTGACAATGATCGATGGTGCCGTTGTGCGAATGAATTCACGCACACGCGCCAGATCAGACAGGTCTAGAGCAGCGCGATCGCAAGACACGACACGCCCTAGGCATTGAAGCGTGCGCTGAAGTTCGAAGCCAACCTGGCCGCTCACGCCTGTGACAACAATCGTCGGCCTATCCACAGTACCCCTCACGCGAAGACATCCGCTTCGCTCAGACGCTGACCTGCCACATCTTTCGCCGCCAGCGTTGGCTGAAAATCGATGGGCCACTCAATGCCGATTTCCGGATCATTCCACGCAATGCTCCGCTCATGCTCCGGGTACCAGTAATCCGTGGTCTTGTACTGAAAATCCGCCGTTTCTGATAACACAACAAATCCGTGTGCAAAACCGGGCGGAATCCAAAATTGGTGAAAATTCGATGCACTCAGGACCGCCCCCACCCATTTTCCGAAGGTGGGTGAACTTTTCCTAATGTCTACAGCAACATCGAACACTTCCCCATTCACAACCCGCACGAGCTTGCCCTGTGGATGCTGAATTTGATAGTGCAGACCACGCAGCACTCCCTTGGTCGAGCGCGAGTGATTGTCCTGAACGAACGGTGCATCGACACCGAGCTTCTCGGAGAATTCACGCGCATTAAAGCTCTCAAGGAAAAATCCGCGCGCGTCCCCGAATACACGGGGAACGATCAATTTGACGTCTGGAATCGCTGTCGCCTTTACTTCGATGCCCATGCAACCTGATCCGTGAGAATGTTCTTGAGGTATTGGCCGTAACCATTTTTGGCAAGCGGCTGTGCAAGCCTAGACAGTTGCTCCCCATCGATCCAATGCTTCCGATATGCAATTTCCTCCGGACATGCCACTACCAAACCTTGTCGCTTCTGCAGCGTCGCAATAAAGCTCGCTGCCTCGATCAATGAATCATGGGTTCCCGTATCGAGCCACGCGTAACCACGCCCCATGATTTCGACGTTCAACACACCGTCTTGAAGATAGCGCGAATTGACATCGGTGATCTCCAACTCACCACGCGCAGACGGTTTGATGTCCGCTGCAATGTCGCAGACTCGATTGTCGTAGAAGTACAATCCCGTCACTGCATAGTTTGAGCGCGGCTGTGTTGGCTTCTCCTCGATAGAAATCGCCCGAAACGATTTGTCGAACTCGACGACGCCATATCGCTCGGGGTCATGCACGTGATAAGCGAATACAGTTGCTCCCGACTCTCGTGCATCCGCCCGTTCGAGTTGTCCCGCCAGGTCGTGCCCATAGAAAATGTTGTCACCCAATATCAGCGCCGACGGATCGTTGCCGACGAATTCCTTGCCGATGATGAATGCTTGCGCGAGACCGTCGGGCGAAGGCTGCACCGCGTACTGGATGTTCATCCCCCACTGGCTGCCGTCGCCGAGCATCGACTCGAAGCGCGGCGTGTCCTGCGGCGTCGAGATGATCAGGACATCGCGGATGCCGGCGACCATCAGCGTCGACAGCGGATAGTAGATCATCGGCTTGTCGTACACCGGCAGCAGTTGCTTGGAGACGACGTGGGTGATCGGATACAGCCGCGTACCCGAACCGCCGGCGAGGATGATGCCTTTACGTGCCATCGCGTATCTCCTCAAGCGCGCTTCGCGTAGTTGGTTTCGACCCACTTGCGGTATTCGCCCGACGCGACTTCGTCGGCCCATACCTGGTTGTCGAGATACCAGTCGACAGTCTTGGCAAGACCCGTCTCGAACGTTTCCGCCGGCTTCCAGCCGAGTTCGCGCTCGAGCTTGCGTGCATCGATCGCGTAGCGGCGATCGTGGCCGGGCCGGTCCGTCACGTAGGTGATCTGGTCGCGATACGAACCTGCTGCCTTGGGACGCGCCTTGTCGAGCAAATCGCACAGCGTATGCACGACTTCGAGGTTCTTCTTCTCGTTCCAGCCGCCGACGTTGTACGTCTCGCCGGGCACGCCGCGCGCGAGCACCTCACGGATCGCGCTGCAGTGGTCGCCGACATACAACCAGTCGCGCACGTTCTGCCCGTCGCCATACACCGGCAGCGGCTTGCCGGCGAGCGCATTCGCGATCATCAACGGAATCAGCTTCTCGGGGAACTGATACGGGCCGTAATTATTCGAACAGTTCGTCGTCAGCGTCGGCAGGCCATACGTATGATGGTAGGCACGCACGAGGTGGTCCGAGCCGGCCTTCGTCGCCGAATACGGGCTGTTCGGTGCATACGGCGTCGTTTCGGAGAATTGCGGATCCGTCGCGGACAGCGAACCGAAAACTTCGTCGGTCGAAACGTGCAGGAAACGGAACGCTGCTTTGTCTGCGTCGCTCAGGCCGTTCCAGTATTGACGGGTCGCTTCGAGGAGGGTGAATGTGCCGACGACGTTGGTCTGCACGAAATCAGCAGGGCCGTGGATCGAGCGGTCGACGTGGCTTTCGGCAGCAAAGTGCAACACTGCGCGTGGCTTGTGCTCGGCAAACAACGCATCAAGCGCCGTGCGGTCGCAAATATCGACGCGTGCGAACACGTGCTTGGGGTTGCCGTCCAGCGACTGCAGCGTGCGGAGGTTGCCCGCATACGTGAGCTTGTCGACGTTGAGCACGGCTTCGTCGGATTCACGCAGCCAGTCGAGAACAAAGTTGGCACCGATAAAACCCGCGCCGCCCGTAACCAGGATCATGAGGCTCCCTCTAGTAAAGCGCGGCAAGTCGCCAACCGACGCTTGCCGCTGAGAATCGCAAGTGACAATGACAGTCACATCAGGCCGAGGATTTTACCCGGTCGTCCCTACCGTCAAAGTCATGAAGTGCTAATTTTGTTGGGGAAAGAAGCAATTATAGGGATCCGCAGTGCGCAAAAGCCATGCCGCTAACAACTTGATACAGCGCTCCGCCCCTCTCGGTCTTAAAATTTTTTCGTCCCGATGGCACGCTCTGATGGAATAAAATTCTCGACCGTCGCGTGTTTTGGCCATCACTTTTCTTGAACGTCACAAATTGTAACAGTCGCCCTTCATGACGCACACCCCCATCGCCATCGGCGACATCCAAGGCTGCCATTCCGCTTTCCAGTCGCTGCTCGACAAGCTTTCAGCCCCCGCCGACACGCCCCTCTGGATCGCCGGCGACGTCGTCAACCGTGGCCCGGGCTCCCTCGCCGCGCTGCGCGCGGTTGTCGACCTCGGCCCGCGCGCGACCGTGGTGCTCGGCAACCACGACCTTCACCTGCTCGCGGTTTCCGCCGGCCTGCGCACCGAACGCCCCGGCGACACGATCGGCGAGATCCTCGACGCCCCCGACGCCGAAGCCCTGCTCGACTGGGTGCGCCACCGCCCGTTCGTGCATCTCGAAGACGGAAAGCTCCTCGTGCACGCGGGCGTGCTACCGCAATGGGATGCCACGCTCGCGCTCGAACTCGCCGACGAACTCCAGCGCGCACTCCGCGCCCCCGACTGGCGCGACACGCTGCAAGGCCTGTACGGCAACGAACCCAACCAATGGAACCCGAACCTGAAAAAGCGCGACCGGATGCGTGTCGCGTTCAACGCGTTCACGCGCCTGCGCTTCTGCACGCCCGACGGCGCGATGGAGTTCAAGGCGAACGGCGGCCCCGACAGCGCGCCGCCCGGCTACCTGCCGTGGTTCGACGTGCCGGGGCGCCGCACCGCGGACGTGACGGTCGTGTTCGGACACTGGGCCGCGCTCGGCCTGATGCTGCGCGACAACGTCGTCGCGCTCGATTCGGGATGCGTATGGGGAAACCAGTTGTCGGCCGTACGGCTGACGGCCGATCCTGCACAGCGCACGGTCACGCAGGTGCAGTGCGAAGCGTGCCGCTCGCCGGGCGGCGAGTGACGGCAGGCTGATTCACGCGCCCGCCGGTGCATCAGCCCTCGCGCCCCGGCACGGGTGCGTCGGCTGCAGCATCGCCCGCCGCGTCTGCGCCGAGTTCAGTCGCCGGATACGCATGCTTCTGCAGCTCGGCGAGCGACTCGGCCGTCGGCTTGCCGACCTTCTCCTGCAGCGTCGCCAGCGCGGCGGCGATCGCGTCGCGCGCCGCCGCGGACGTCGCCCGCCGGTCGCCGCCCGGCGCGATCGGCTCGCACACGTACAGATGCGCGACGAGCGGCCCGCCGCGTAGCACCATGTCGAGCGACTTGCCGAGCGACAACTCGCCCGTATAGGCCGGCGCGACCGACTGCCGCCCGTGCGCGTCCTCGTACATCAGGCAGATCGGCTGCACCGCGCAGCCGGCCGATACCGCGGCCTGGAACAGGTTCGCATGAAATGGCAGCAGATCCTGGCCGTCGGACGTCGTCCCTTCCGGAAACACGCACATCACACCGCCGGTGCGCAGGCGCTCGGCCATCTCGTGCATGATCCGCATCGCCTCGGTGCGCTTCTCGCGCTGCAGGAACACGGTGTCGAGCTTCTCGGCGAGCCAGCCGACGACCGGCCACTGCCGCACCTCCGCCTTCGACACGAACGGCGTCGGCCGCCACGCGTTGACCGCATAGATGTCGAGCCACGACACGTGATTGCCCACGACGAGCGCGCTCGCGTCGAGCCGCGCGCCGTCGTTGTGGACGACGAGGCGCATCCCGCAGATGCGCAGCATCTTGACCGACCAGCGGCGTATCAGCTCCGCGCGGCGCGCGGGCGTGACGTGCGAAAAACGCAGCGCGACGATCGCCATGCCGCGCAGCAGATGAAAGACGAGACGCAGCTTGCGAAGAGCGGTCATGGCGAGGATCCGGCGTGGTTCAGTGGCGCTCGAACGCGACCTGCCCGGCCACGAGCGTCGCGCGCACGGTGGCCGGCAGTTCGTAGCCGAGGAACGGCGAGTTGTGGCCCTGGCTCTTCAGCGCTCGCGGCTCGACGCGCCAGTGCGCGCGCGGATCGAACACACACAGGTCGGCCGCACCGCCTTCGGCGAGGCGCCCCGCCGGCAGTTGCAGCACGTCGGCCGGCGCGGACGTGATGCGGCGCAGCGCCTGCGCGAGCGGCGTGCGCGTCTCGTCCGCCCACTTCAGCGTCAGCGACAGCAGCAGCTCGAGCCCCGTCGCGCCCGGCGTCGCTTCGCCGAACGGCAGCAGCTTCTCGTCGTCGTCGACCGGCGTGTGGTCGGAGCAAATCGCGTCGATCGTGCCGTCGGCGAGCGCCACGCGGATCGCTTCGCGGTCGCGCTCGCTGCGCAGCGGCGGATCGAGCCGGAACTGCGAATCGAAGTAGCCGATGTCGACGTCGATCAGGTGGACGTGGTTCACGCCGACGTCGCAGGTCACGGGCAGCCCCTCGGCCTTCGCTTCACGTACGAGCGCAAGCCCGGCCGCCGACGACAGCCGCGCGAGGTGCACGCGCGCGCCCGTCACGCGCATCAGTTCGAAAATCGTGTGCAGCGCGATCGTCTCGGCCGCGACCGGCACGCCGGACAACCCGAGCCGCGACGCGAGCGCGCCGCTCGCGGCCACGCCGCCGCGGCCGATGAACGCGTCGAGCGGACGCAGCCACGTCGTGTAGCCGTAAGTGCTTGCGTATTGCAGCGCGCGCAGCAGCACCTGCGTGTCGCGCACCGGCACGTTCGCATGCGTGAAGCCGACGCAGCCGGATTCGGTCAGCGCGACCATCTCGGTGATCACTTCGCCCTTGAGGCCGACCGTGAGCGCGCCGAGCGGATGCACGTTCGCCTGATGCAGGTTGCGCGCGCGGAACTTGAGCATCTCGACGAGGCCGGGCTCGTCGAGCACGGGATCGGTGTCCGGCGGGCACACGAGGGTCGTGACGCCGCCCGCGACGGCCGCGGCCATCTCGGACGCGAGCGTCGCCTTGTGCTCGTAGCCGGGCTCGCGCAGCCGCGCGCACAGGTCGACGAGGCCGGGCGCGACGATCAGGCCCGATGCGTCGATCGTCTTGTCCGCGTTGAAACCGGCCGGCGCGCTGCCCAGCGCGGCGATCTTGCCGTCCGCGACGAATACGTCGGCCTGCCGTTCGGTGCCGGCGACCGGGTCGATCAGCGTGCCGCCTTGGATATGAATCTTCATGCGCTGTCTGTGAATGCGTTGATTGCGTTGAATGCCTGAATGAGGACGCGCGAAAGCGGGCTCAGTCGCTGTTGCCGGCGACGATGCCCATCACCGCCATCCGCACGGCGATGCCGAACGTGACCTGGTTGAGGATCACCGACTGCGGGCCGTCTGCGACCTGCGAATCGATCTCGACGCCCCGGTTCATCGGGCCCGGGTGCATCACGATCGCGTCGGGCGCGGCGAGCGCGAGGCGCTCGGGCGTCAGGCCCCACGTCTTGAAGTACTCCTGCGCGGACGGCAGCAGCGCGCCGCTCATTCGTTCGTTCTGCAGGCGCAGCATGATGATCACGTCGACGCCCTTCAGCCCCTCGTCGAGGTTGTGGAACACCTTCACGCCCATCTGTTCGAGGCCGCCCGGCAGCAGCGTACGCGGGCCGATCGCGCGCACTTCCGGCACGCCGAGCGTGGTGAGCGCGTGGATGTCGGAGCGCGCGACGCGCGAATGCAGGATGTCGCCGACGATCGCCACGCGCAGCTTCGTGAAGTCGCGCTTGTAGTGACGGATCGTGTACATGTCGAGCAGGCCCTGCGTCGGATGCGCATGGCGGCCGTCGCCGGCGTTGATCACGTGCACGTGCGGCGCACAGTGCTCGGCGATCAGGTACGGCGCGCCGCTCGATGCGTGACGCACGACGAACAGGTCGGCATGCATCGCCGACAGGTTGTTGATCGTGTCGAGCAGCGATTCGCCCTTGCTCGTCGACGACGCATTGATGTTCAGGTTCAGCACGTCGGCCGACAGGCGCGTCGCGGCGATCTCGAAGGTCGTGCGCGTGCGCGTCGAATTCTCGAAGAACAGGTTGAACACGGACTTGCCGCGCAGCAGCGGCACCTTCTTCACTTCACGGTCCGTCACGCTGACGAACTGCTCGGCCGTATCGAGGATGTGATTGACGATCGAGCGCGGCAGGCCCTCGATCGACAGCAGGTGCTTCAGCTCGCCGTTTTTCGTGAGCTGCGGGTTGCCCTTCAGGAAACCGTAGCGGAACCGGTCGGGGCTCGCGGCCGCCGCGGGATTGCCGGTGCGGCCAGTGGTGTCGGTGGTCATGGTGTGCGTGATTCCAACTATGCAAACGGGCCGCGGTGCAAACCGGCGGCCCGGGATACGGTTCGCGTGTCGTTCAGGCGCCGTGCGATTCGACGCGCAGCGTGAAGCCCGCATCGTCGCGCGCGAGCACGAGCGTCGCGTCGGCCGGCACGTCGAGCGTGCCGCCCGCGAAGCGTGCGGCGACCGGCAGCTCGCGGCCGCCGCGATCGGCGAGCACCGCGAGCTCGACCGCGGCCGGACGGCCGTAGTCGAACAACTCGTTGAGCGCCGCGCGCACGGTGCGCCCGGTGTACAGCACGTCGTCGACGAGCACGATGCGCGCGCCGTCGATCTCGAACGGCAGCGACGTCGGGCTGGCCTGGCTGTGCAGCCCCTTCTTCGCGTAGTCGTCGCGGTGCAGCGCGACGTTGACGACGCCGAACGCCTGAGCGCCGAGATCGCGCGCGAGGCGCTCGGCGAGCCACGCGCCGCCGCTGTAAATGCCGGCGAGCCGCGGGCCGCCCGGTTCGGCGAACGCCGTGCCGTAGGCTGCGCGGATCTGGTCGAGCAGGACGCGGTAAAGCGCCTCGGCGTCAATGGTGCTCATGGTCGGACAATTGATCGAGATACTGTTGAAGGATGACGCGCGCGGCTTCGGCATCGAGCATGTCGGTGCGGGCGCGGCCGCGCACGTTGCGCTCGCGCAGCCCGGCCTCGGCCTCGACCGACGAATAGCGCTCGTCGACCCACGTGACGGGCAGCCCGAAGCGGCCGTTCAGCTGGTTGCCGAAACGCTTCGCCTGCTGCGTCATGTCGTGCGGCGTGCCGTCCGGATGCATCGGCAGGCCCACGACGAGCGCGTCCGGCCGCCATTCGGCCAGCAAGTCGCCGACAGCCTTGAAGCGGTGTTCGCGGTTCAGGTTCTGGATCACGACGAGAGCACGGGCCGAGCGCGTCAGCGCGTTGCCGATCGCGACGCCGATCCGTTTTTCGCCGTAGTCGAACGCCAGGAGCGTCGCATCGCGCGCGCTCGCGCCACTCATGCGTGCCCTGCTTCGCCGGACAGCATCGACGAGCTGACGCCGAGCAGGCCCAGTGCGGCTTCGAAGCGCTCTTCGGCCGGCGTGTCGAACACGATGCGCGGATCGGCGGCGACCGTCAGCCAGCCGTTGCGGGAAATTTCTTCCTCGAGCTGGCCGGCGCCCCAGCCTGCATGGCCGAGCGTCAGCAGGAAGCGTTTCGGGCCGGTGCCCGTCGCGACCGCCTCGAGCACGTCCTTCGACGTCGTCATCTCGAGCCCGCCGTCGACGGACATCGACGAGTTGTAGCTCGCGCCCTCGACCGGCTCGTGCAGCACGAAGCCGCGCTCGGTCTGGACGGGGCCGCCGAAGTACACGGGAATGTGCAGCAGCGGCTCGATGTCGAGCTTCAGGTCGATGCGGTTGAACAGCGATTCGAGGTCGATGTCGGTAGGACGGTTGATGACGAGGCCGAGCGCACCGCGCTCGCTGTGATCGCAAAGATAGATCACCGTTCCCGAGAACGTCGGATCGGCCATGTTCGGCATGGCGATCAGGAACTGGTTGGTGAGATTGATGCGATCGGAAGGCTTTGACATGGTTTGAATTTTAGCAAAGACGCCGCGACCTGACCGGGCCGCGATCAACAAGCAACGCCGCGCCGCGCTGGCAACGGCGCACGCGGATCACACGGCACTCTAACACGCGCGCGGGCGCTGTCGGCAGCGTGTTGCAGGCCCGTGCGACAAGGGCCGCCGTCGCGTGTTCGTCCCCTTGTTCGTCAGGTCCGGCCGAGGGCCGTGCCGAGCGCTTCGGACGCCGCCGTGAGATCCGGCGGCGCGACGCCGGCCGCGATCTTCAGGAGCGCCGCACGCAGCATGTCGGACGCGTGGCGGTGCGCATCGAGGCCGCCGTCGGCGAGCGGCACGCCGTGGGCTGCACGGCGCCACGCGAGGCCCAGCGTGTCGGCCAGCAGCGCCGCGTGGCCGAGCCCGAGCGCGCACGCGGCCGTGCCGACCCGGTAGGCGGCGGCGGACGCGTGCCATGCGGCGCCGGCGTCGGCGGTGACCGGGTTGGCCGCCAGGTCGGCCATCGACGCATCGGCGGTCTGCAGGAAATCCTCATAGGCATGCGCGTTGACGGTCACGACGCCGAGCGCACGGGTGGGCGCGGCGGCGGCGACCGCATCGTGCTCGGCCCGCGCCGCATCGGCCTCCCACAATGCTTCGGATGCGGGCGTGCCGGCGACGTGCCAGTCGACCGTCAATCCGTAGTCGTGCAGCACGTCGACGAGCGCGACGTCCTCGGCGGCGGCGCCGAACAGCGCGAAATCGCGCCACAGCAGCGCCACCGTCTCGCGCACCAGCCCGGGCGGCGCGCTGCGCCGGCCCTGCGCGTGTTCGCCGAGCAGCAGGTTGATCCGCGCGAGAAAGCGCTTCAGCTCGGGTGCGCCGCTTGCGCGCAGCGTGCGCACGCACGCGGCCGCGAGCCGCCAGAAATCGTACGGCCCGTCGTCGGTGAGCGCGGCCAGCATCGCGTCGACTTCGTCGAGCGCCGCGCCCGGCACGCCGTGCTCGGCACGCAGCACGTCGAGCAGCGCCTGCTCGTAGCGGGCGCGAATCCGGGGCGCGAAGGCGTCGGGTAGCGCACGCAGCGTGGCAGGCGGCACCGCCCGGCCGACCAGCGCGAGCGCATCGAGCGGCGTGTTCGCGCGCAGGTCGGCGGCGCTTTGCGCACGTAACGCACGGAAATGCTCGAAGAGAACCGGCGAGCACGCGAGCTCGCGCAGGTTGTGGCGCCCGACGGCCGCACGAAAATCGTGCAGCGCCGCGCGCCAGCCGGCCGAAGTCGGCTCGGTGGCGACGAGCGGCACGGCGGCCGACAGTTGCCCGGCAAAACGCGCGGCCGGCAGCCAGCCGGCTTCCGCGAGCACGGCCGCGGCCGCCGCCAGCGGTGCCGCGGCGGCGTCGCGCCGCTCGAATGCGTCGGCGGCCGCCGCCAGCCACGCGTCGGCCGCGCGTACGGCGCCGCCGCGCGGGTTGGGCAATGCGTCAGGGTGGGGAACGTTCGCCGGATCGGACGTCATGGACACGCGCGCCTGTCATCGTCAAGTCGCTCGCGCGAACCGCGGCGCGCAAGCGCCGGGCCGGTGCGAGGCCTGAGCGGGGTGTCCGTGGGCCAGCGGTCCGATCAGATCTGGACCATCTCGAAGTCTTCCTTGCGGGCGCCGCATTCGGGACACGTCCAGTTGATCGGGACGTCTTCCCAGCGCGTGCCCGGGGCAATGCCCTCTTCCGGCAGCCCGGCTTCTTCGTCGTAAATCCAGCCACAAATCAGGCACATCCAGCTCTTGTATTCCATCTTAAGCCGCGTCGGGGAAAAGTCGGTAAATTCGGGAGCCATGATGGTACCGTGTCGGGGCCGGACTGCCTAGCAATCGCGCTGGAGGACGGCAACTACGTTGCGCTGCGCTAAAAAATCCGTCGTACCGGCCGGATTCCACCGCATAATGGTTGAAAAGTGCGGCCTGCCGGGCAACACAGGGCCAAACAAGCCCATTCGCCTCGCCGTCCGCATCTCCGTCGCTTGTCCGTTTTTCTCTTGCCCCATTTTTACATGTCCAGCAACGCCCCTCCGATCGTCCTCACCTTCGGCCTGTCCGATCCCACCGGCGGCTCCGGCCTCCAAGCCGATCTGATGACCCTGGCGAGCATGGGCTGTCACGGCGTGTCCGTCCTGACCGGCTATACCGTGCGCGACTCGGCCGCCTGCGATGAAGTCACGGGCCTCGATCCCGACGTCGTCGCCGCGCAGGCGCGCATGCTGCTCGAGGACATGCCGGTTGCCGCGTTCAAGATCGGCGCGGCGACGCGTGCGGAAGTCGTGAGCGCGATCGCCGAAGTCGTCGCCGACTACGACGGCGTGCCGCTCGTGCTCGCACCGGACTTCACGCTCGACGACGAACACGTCCTCGCCGCCGACGACCTGCGCGAGTCGATCGCCGACCTGCTGGCACCGCAAACCACGTTATTGGTGGCCGACCACGCGACACTGATCGCGCTCGCGCAGCCGGACGGCGATGCCGAGGCGCCGAATCTCGACGCGGCCGTGTCGCACCTGCTGTCGCAGGGCTGCGAATACATCCTGTCGTCGGAAACGGGCTCGCACCGGCTCGTCAATACGCTGTACGGCGAGGAAGGCCAGCTTCGCGAAGACATGTGGGATCGCTCGCCGCACCGGCTGATGGGCATCACCGATACGCTCGGCGCGGCCATCGCGGCGCTGCTCGCGAACGGCCAGGAGCCGCCGGAAGCCGTGCGCGAGGCGCAGGAATACCTGTACCAGGCCGTGCGCGACGCGTTCCGGCCCGGCATGGGCGCGTACCTGCCCGACCGGTTCTTCTGGGCGCGCAGCAACGACGAGTCGGACACGCCGCCGGCCGTGAAGGCCGACCTGGTGCCGAGGACATCGCATCGGCATTGAGTCGTCGGGGCGGCGGGGTTCACGCAATCAAACGCCGGCCGCCCTTCTCGTCGTCTCGGCAGCACACCTCCCGCATCGGCAAATCGACGCCGATGCATGCAAAACCATCGCCATCGGCTGCCGGCTCGGCGCGACACCCTCCGAATCTTCGTTTTCCCGACCAGCGCGTCGGCCCGCGCAATCGCAGCCGCTCAATCATCGCGGCCGAATCCGCGTTCGCGCCCGTCCTACTCTGGCGACTTTCGACCAACGATAAATTGGCGTCGTACTTTTCAACGTCCAATTGCGCCGAAAATCGAACCGGTCCAATAGATTGACCACCAAGCTCAATGCTACGGTCCATTTCACTCAATGTGACCGATACAAAGGAGCATGCGATGGCGCAAGACATTTTCCTGAAACTGGCCGGCATCAAAGGCGAATCTCGAGATGCGTCGCATCCTGACGAGATCGAGGTATTGGCGTGGGACTGGTCCGCCGATCAGCCATCGTCCACACGCTCAGGGGCCGGCAGCATTGAAGCCAAATGCACGGCCAACGATCTGACCATCGAGCATTATGTCGATCGCGCATCACCGATCCTCATGCTGCATTGCCTAAAAGGGAATCATATCGAGAACGCCGTTCTTGTCGCGCGCAAGGCCGGCTGCATGCCACTCGAGTACCTGAAGATCACGCTGGATGATGTCGTCATCACACGGATCAATTCAGTCGCCAATTTCAACATGGCGCGGCCCCGGGAGGAAGTCCAACTCTCATTCGCCCATATCCGGCAGGAGTATGTCGTTCAGAACGCGCAAGGCGGGAGCGGCGGAACGGTCGCGGCAGGATACGACGTCAAAACCGGCAAAGCGACTTGAGAATTGGAGGAGTCGTGCTTTTCATTTCAAAGCAGGGCCACGTCAACGCGGAACGCGTGATCGTCAAAATATACTCGTCCATCGAACGAGGGCCGATGGAGCACGTGAACGGAATCGTCGTCCATCAAACCGGGGGCGCCACCGTCTCCAGTACATTCAATAGCTATAGCAATACCGCGCACGTCCCGAACGGCGCCCATTTCCTGATCGACAAAGATGGCACGATCTATCAGACCGCCTCCCTGCACAGGATGACCAATCACATCGGTAAATTACAGTCACGTTGTATCACCACACTAACTGCTCGACCGCAGACCTCCGAGCGGCACGGCGCGCGTACCAAGCCGGTCCAACGGCATTCCATCGCCATGAATCCCGGAAGGCATTTCCGGACCGCTACCCGTCCAACTCGGACGCAATAGGAATCGAACTTGTCGGCATGTACTACCCCGACGAGAAAACCGCGGAACCCATCTATGAAAGCGTCACAACCGAACAGAATGCATCGCTCAAATGGCTGGTTCGCGAATTGTCTGAAACGCTGAACGTCGAGATGCGAGAGGTGTATCGGCACCCGGAAGTCGGACGCAAGAACGCCACAGAAGCAAGCACTGCACGGTGGGAATGACATGATGGTTCTAGCCAGATGTGTCGCCGCGGTTGCGTTGTGCGTCCCGATCACCGTCTGTCAGGCCAGAGGGGTGAAGGCCGTGACGGTCGAGCACTCCGGCCAGACTTCGACCCCGGACGATCCGCGTACAACGGATGCATGCAGAAACTTCACACCGACCGTCGACCAGCTGAAGCGCTTCTTTTCCAGAGCAGCGCCGATTGACGGCAGGTTCGTGGCACACGATTACTACTCGCCCTGCCATTCGAGCGGCACCGTATCGTTCCCGGACGGCAGTTCGGGAAGGTGGCGTGTTTACTCCAGCGGCACCGCGTCACTGACATGGGCATCGAACGGCAACACGGTCTATCTCTACAACGGTCGCCATAACGGCTGGCACGACCCGTTCGCATGCAGCTACGGCCTTCACGATGAAGACGACGACGCTTCGTGCTATCTGCCGGGCTTCTGATTCCAATCGCGCCGACGCGCACATATAAAAAAAGACCCGCATCGCTGCGGGTCTTTTCTTTTGGCTGGAACGCGCATCGCTGCGCGCTCCGGACAATCGACCGAAGTCGATTACATGTCCATGCCCATGCCGCCCATGCCGCCCGGCATACCGCCCGGCATCGGTGCATCTTCCTTCGGCAGTTCTGCGACAGCTGCGTCCGTCGTCAGCAGCAGGCCTGCAACCGAAGCTGCGTTCTGCAGTGCGGTGCGCGTGACCTTGGTCGGGTCGACGACGCCGGCTTCGACCATGTCGACGTACTCGCCCGTTGCTGCGTTGTAGCCGTAGTTGCCCTTGCCTGCAGCAACCGCCGCCACGACGACGCTGGCTTCTTCGCCGCCGTTCGTGACGATCTGGCGCAGCGGCTCTTCCATTGCGCGCAGCACGATCTTGATGCCGGCGTTCTGGTCGGCGTTCGCGCCGGTCAGGCCTGCGATCGCGGTGCGTGCGCGAATCAGCGCAACGCCGCCACCTGCAACGATGCCTTCTTCCACAGCTGCGCGCGTCGCGTGCAGTGCGTCTTCGACACGTGCCTTCTTTTCCTTCATTTCGACTTCGGTCGCAGCACCGACCTTGATCACCGCAACGCCGCCTGCCAGCTTGGCCACGCGCTCTTGCAGCTTTTCACGGTCGTAGTCCGACGTCGCTTCTTCGATTTGCGCGCGCACTTGCTTCACGCGTGCTTCGATGTTCACGGCTTCGCCTGCGCCGTCGATGATCGTCGTGTTTTCCTTGCCCACTTCGATGCGCTTCGCCTGGCCCAGTTCTGCCAGCGTTGCCTTCTCGAGCGTCAGGCCGGTTTCTTCCGCGACGACTTGACCGCCGGTCAGGATCGCGATGTCTTCCAGCATTGCCTTGCGACGATCGCCGAAGCCCGGCGCCTTGACCGCAACGGTCTTCAGGATGCCGCGGATGTTGTTGACGACCAGCGTGGCCAGTGCCTCGCCTTCGACGTCTTCAGCGATGATCAGCAGCGGACGGCCAGCCTTCGCGACTTGCTCGAGCACCGGCAGCAGATCACGGATGTTCGACACCTTCTTGTCGTGCAGCAGCACGAACGGGTTGTCGAGGACGGCGACTTGCTTGTCCGGGTTGTTGATGAAGTACGGCGACAGGTAGCCGCGGTCGAATTGCATGCCTTCGACGACGTCGAGCTCGTCGGCCAGCGACTTGCCGTCTTCGACGGTGATCACGCCTTCCTTGCCGACCTTGTCCATCGCTTCAGCGATGCGATCGCCGATCGACGAGTCGCTGTTCGCCGAGATCGAGCCGACCTGTGCGATTTCCTTGTTGGTCGTGCACGGCTTGCTGATCTTCTTCAGCTCTTCGACAGCCGCTGCGACTGCCTTGTCGATGCCGCGCTTCAGGTCCATCGGGTTCATGCCCGATGCGACGTACTTCATGCCTTCGCGAACGATCGATTGCGCGAGGACGGTTGCCGTCGTCGTGCCGTCGCCTGCGTTGTCGCTGGTCTTGGAAGCGACTTCCTTGACCATTTGCGCGCCCATGTTCTGGAGCTTGTCCTTCAGCTCGATTTCCTTCGCGACCGACACACCGTCCTTGGTGACCGTCGGGCCGCCGAAGCTGCGCTCGAGCACGACGTTGCGGCCCTTCGGACCCAGCGTGACCTTGACTGCGTTGGCGAGAATGTTCACGCCTTCGACCATCTTCGAACGGGCGGAATCGCCGAATACGACGTCTTTAGCTGCCATCTTCTAACTCCTTGAATTCTTGGGAATATGTACCGTCGGAGGACGCTTACTTGGCGTTGACCACGGCCATGATGTCTTCTTCGCGCATGACCAGCAGTTCCTGGCCGTCGACCTTCACGGTCTGACCTGCGTACTTGCCGAACAGGACACGATCGCCGACCTTCACGTCGAGCGCGATCGGGGCGCCCTTGTCGTCGCGCTTGCCCGGGCCGATGGCCAGGACTTCGCCCTGATCCGGCTTTTCAGCAGCGGCGTCGGGGATCACGATGCCCGAGGCGGTCTTGGTTTCCTGATCCAGGCGCTTGACGATCACGCGATCGTGCAAAGGACGAAGGTTCATATTCACTCCTCTCTTGACTGAGATTGAAGAACGCTTAGGGAAACTGCCCGGCGTGGCGCCCGGCAGAGAATTGTTAGCACTCTCGTGCAGCGAGTGCTAATTATATGGACGGGTTTTGACAAATTCAAGAAGGGAAACCGGAGGAATTTTCGGGGCGGCGACGCGGCGGGAAAAACCCACGAAAACAACAAAAACCCCTTTTAAAACAATGCCATATCGAATGCAACCGACCCGACAGGCGGGCCCATGCGGCCCGCTGATCCCATCCAGCCCCGTTTGGACACCGGGTAAGCCCGGAGTTCCCGGGACCGGTGACATCGCATCGAAAAAACCGCGCGACGCCGATTTCGTCTGCCGCGCCGTGCTCGCTCGCCGGCGTCGCCGGGCCGATTTCACGCGTCGGCGCAGTCCGCGCCGGACAACGGCCGGAAGGTCCGGCCGTCCGTCTCGACGGTCGCGCCCAGCCGCCGCGCGAGCCCCTTCGCGCCTTCGCGCATCACGACGTCGTGGTTCCACCGGAACAGCGGCCGCGCGAGCGGCTCCAGCCAGTTCATCCAGCCGCGCGTGCGGATGTGCCAGTCGTAGCGCACGACGGTGCGCGCGCCGTCGGCGGCGAACGACCAGCAGCCGTCGCCCTCGATCGCACCGCTCGCATGGCCTTCGAGCGCATGCGGCCGCTCGACGCGCCGCACGCGCATGTCGAAGGTCAGCCGGTACGGCAGCGCTCCCTTCCACGTATACCGGTGCAACGCGCCGACGCCGCGCGCGTCGCCAGGCTCGAGCTCGACGGTGCGCACGGCGCCCTTCCACCAGTCGGGCCAGCGATCGACCTGGTAGATCGCGTCCCAGACCGCCGCGAGCGGCGCATCCACCCGCCAGGTCGTCGAAAACCGGTACTCCGCCATGCAGCCTCCGGCATGCGCGTTCAGGAACGCAGATCGGCGCGCCGTCAGGGCGCGAAGAAACGCTCGGGAAACGCGACGTCGATCTCCACGTCGTCGAGCGTCACGGTTTCGAGCGGCACGTCGTCGTCGCCCGCATAGCTGACGACCTTCAGCGGAAAACCGTCCGCGGCGTCGAGCCACAACCGGTAGCGATGCACGCCGTCGATCGCGTGCGCGGGTGCGCCCGTGACCAGCACGCGCTGCGCGGTCCGGCCGCCGACGGCCTCCTTGCCTTCGGTCACCGTCGCACCGCCCTGCTGCAGCGCATGTACGTTGCGCAGCAGTTCGCCGACGTCCGAGCGGTCGACCCGGTGGCCGGTGCGGTCGCGCACGAGCGGATTGGACGGCGACAGCGTCAGCGCGGGCGGCGCATGCGTGCCGAACGGGCGCAGCCTGACCTTGCCGTCGCCGGGATCGTACGCGAGCACCGCGCCGCGATGCGGCGACACGAAATCCATCCGGACGAAGCCCGGTTTCAGGTACGCGTAGCGGATTTCGGTGCGCTCGCCGTCGCGCGCCGACGAGCGGATCGTCGCGCGGTACGAGCGGACGTGGTCGAAATGCGCCTGCGCGACGGTCACGGGATCGGCTGTCATGCTCGCTCCTATCAGGCTCGCGGCCAGCAACGCGGCGATCACGGCGCCGCCTCGACTTCGAGCACGCCTTCCATCCCGCGCTCGCGATGGCTGCTGAAAAACAGCAGCCGGTGCGTGCAATAGTAGGCGAATCGCCCCGGCTGCACCGGCGTGAAACGAAACGTCTTCGGCGTCGTGCCGAGCTCGGTGCGTACCGCGATGCCGGCCTGCGGCGCGTCGATCTCGAAGCTGTGCGGCACCACGCCGGGCTCGGCCGACACGGTCAGTTCGACCGGCGCGTGCGCACGGACGATCACGTGATTCGGCCGGAAGAAATAGCTGCCGCCGACGATCGTCACGCGCTGCACGCCGTCCGCGTCGATCGGCACGCGCAGGGGCGTGTCGGCATCCGCGTGCGCAAGCACCGTGCCCGCGGCGAACACCGCCAGTACGAGCCCCTTCATCGTCGCCATCTTCATCGCCTGCTCCCTGCGGGCGCCGCGCGTCAGCCCTTCCACGCGTCGGTCGGCCCGCCCAGCGCACCGCATGCGTCGATCGCGAGCTCGCGCAGACGCCGTTCGTCGCCACGGCCGGACAGCGCATAACCCATGCCGCGATCCGACCAGAAATACGTGTAGCGGCCGTTCGCCGACAGCGCGTGCGGCGCGAGACGCCGCGCATCGTATGCGGTCATGTACAGCGTCACGCGCGCACCGTCTGCGCGCTGGTACATGAGCTGCGCGGCCGGCCCCGCGTCGCCGGGCAGCAACCGGCCGCCCAGCAGCGCGTAACCGTATTCGTCGAGCGACGGCGCGCGCACCGGCCGGCCGACGCGCGCCGACAACCACGCGGCGAGACGCTCGGGATCGTTCGCGCCGACTTCCACCGGATGCTCGCGGTCGGCCGCGTACACCGCGTAGGCGACATCGGCGCGCGCGGCGAACGCCGGTTCGCGGCCGAATGCCGCCCAGCCCGCATGCAGCGCGACACCGATCAGCAGCCCGGCCGCCAGCCCCGCGAACGCATGCGCGACCGCGCGCCAGCGCGGCGCGCGGCGCTGCACGAACAACGCGGGCGCCGCGCCCGGCAACGGGAACAGCGCCTTCAGCGCATCGCGCTGCGCGCGGTAATGCGCGAATCGTTCGGCTTCCTGCGGATCGGCCTGCAGGCGCGCGAGCACCTCGCGCCGCTCGTGCCCGGACAGTTCGCCGTCCAGCAGCGCGGACAGCAGTTGCGCCGACGCATCGTCTCCCTGCTCGTTCGAAGGCTTGCGCGGATCGTCCATCATGGCTTCCCGATCACCCGTAACGTGGCCGTGCCGTGCGTCGACGGCGCGTCCGACAGCAACGCGCGCATCTGCGCGCGCGCCCGCGCGAGCCGCGACATCACCGTGCCCACCGGCACGCCGAGCACCTGCGCGGCATCGCGATAGCTCAACTCCTCCAGCGCGACCAGCAGCAGCACCTCGCGCTGTTCGACCGGCAGCCGGTACAGCGCACGCTGCACGTCGCGCAACTCCAGCCCGCCGACCTCGCCGACCGGCGCGGCCATCGTCTGCCACGGCGCCGTCGCGTCGTCGACCGCGATCTCGTGCCGCGCGCGCAACTGGTCGATGAAGCGGTGCCGCAGCAGCGTCAGTAACCATGCGCGCAGGTTGCCGCCGTCGCGCGGCGGCCGGTTCAGCGCACGCTCGAGCGTGTCCTGCACGAGATCGTCGGCCCACGCGCGCTCGCCCGTCAGCGCACGCGCATAGCGCGTGAGATGCGGAAGCCATACCAGCAGGTCCGATTCATAGCTCATCGGGGCGCCTCGCGCGTCGCCGCGCGGTCACGGTCACGGCCGCGCGACGTGCCACATGCCGCCGATTCCATCGCCGCTCGCGTCGCCGGCCTTGCGGTCCATCTTCCAGCGATACAGCGGGCGGCCGCGGTATGCCCATTGCTTTTTGCCGTCGTCGCGGGCGACGAGGCTCAGCGCACCCGACGCCTTGTCGTACGCGTCGGCGAGCGCGGGTGGCCAGTTGGCTGCGCACGTGCCGTCGCACATGCTCTTGCCCGGCGCATCGCGATCGAACACGTACAGCGTCATGTGCGCTTCGTCGACCAGTTTCCCGTCGCCGACCTGGGGCGGTTCCGCGGCCGCCGGCCGCACGATCGCCACCGTCAGCGCGGCAGCGAAGAGCATCCGTTTCATTCCCGTTCTCCTTGGCGTCGTGTCGCGACACGGTGCCGCCGAACGGGACGATCGGCTGCGTCGCGATCATTATCCCGCCGGCCGGCTGTGCCGGAACTCGGTATGTAAACGGACGGCGGCGGCCGGTTATTCCATGCGGCGGCGCGACGAGTGGTGGCGATCATTCATGCGACGAAAGCACGCGGGAAGCCTGAATGTCCTTCTTGTCGATTGGCAGATCATTTTCGACGGCGCGGATTTCGACCACCCGGGCAGCAGAACGAAAAACCGTGAAATACGCGCATTGCCATCGGCGCGTGCCGGCGACCGACGCCGCAACTGCGCGCGGCCGGTTCAACTGAAGCGTGCGGGCCGATACGGATGCGGATCGATATAGGTCGGCGCGCCCGTCATCATTTCGGCGAGCAGGCGGCCGGTCGCGGGCCCAAGCGTGAGCCCGTGATGGCAGTGGCCGAACGCGAACCACAAATGGCGATGGCGCGGCGCGGGCCCGATCACCGGACGCATGTCGGGCGTGCACGGCCGCATCCCGAGCCACGGTTCCGGATCGAGCCGCTCGCCGATGCCGAACGCGTCGCGCGCCAGCGGTTCGGCGCGCGCGAGTTGCACGCCGGTCGGCGGCGCACCACGCGGCGCGATCTCGACGCCCGTCGTCAGCCGCAGGCGGCCGCCCTCCATCGGCGCGACGACGAAACCGGCCTCGGTATCGCACACGGGCACGTTCAGCGGCGTGCGCGTCGGCCGGTAATGCATGTGATAGCCGCGCTTCGCGCGCAGCGGAATCCGGTAGCCGAGCGGCGCGAACACCTGATCGGACCACGGCCCGAGCGCGACCACGGCCGAGCGCGCCGAGATCGGCCCGTGTTCGGATCGGACTTGCCAGCCGTCATCGACCTGCACGAGCGTCGTCGCGTCGCCGTGCACGAACGAGCCGCCGTCGCGCTCGAACAGCCGCGCATAGGCCTTGGTCAGCCCGCCCGGGCTCGACACGGTCTTCGGATCCTGCCAGTGGAAGGCGCCGCAGAAGGCGTCGCCGATACCGGGCTCTCGCGCGCGCAGCGCATGCGCGTCGAGCACGGTCATCCGCAACCCGTGCGCGGCGGCGACCTGCTGCTGCGCGCGCGCTTCCGCGTCGAACAGCCCCGGTGAACGGAACGCCTCGATCCATCCGCCGTCGTGCACGAGCGGCTGCGCGTCGGTGCGTGCGAGCAGCGCATCGTGCTCGACGACGCTCGCCGCGACGAGCGGCAGCAGGTCGCGCGCGGCGGCCGCGAGCCGCTGCGGCGACGATTCGCGCCAGAAGCGCGCGAGCCAGCCCGCATACGCAGGTAGCGCGCGGTAATCCCAATAGAGATCGACCGAACGGTTGCGCGCGTAGCGCAGCAGCGTGCCGAGCCGGCGCGGAAACGCATACGGCACGACCGACGAGCGCTCGATCAGCCCCGCATTGCCGTGGCTGGTTTCCTCGCCGGGCGCGCGCCGGTCGACGAGCGCGACGCGCAGCCCGCGATCCTGCAGATGCAGCGCCGACGACACGCCGACGATGCCGGCCCCCAGAACGATGACGTCGAAATCCATGGTCCCCCGCACTGCGTCGAGATGGGATGCGCCGTGCGCCGGCCCGGCGGGCGGCACGCGGCGGCGCTTACTTCGCGATGATGTCGCGCTTGAAGTATTTCTGCGACAGCGCGCTCAGCGTGCCGTCCTTCTTCAGCGCATCGAGCGCACCGACGATCTTCGCCTGCAGCGCCTTGTCGTTCTTGCGCATCCCGAAGCCGGTGCCTTCGCCGAGCGTCGCCGGATCCTTCAGCGGCTCGCCGACGATCCGGTAGTCGCGGCCGGCCGGCTTGTCGAGGAAGCCGTCCTGCGCGGTCTGCGCTTCCTGCACGGCCGCGTCGAGACGACCCGCGACGAGATCGGCGTAGATTTGGTCCTGATCCGGGTACGACACGACGTCCACGCCCGCATTGGCCCAGTGCGCCTTCAGGAAATCCTCCTGCGACGAGCCCTGCAGCACGCCGACGTGCTTGCCGCGCAGGCTCGCGACGTCGGGCTTCAGCGGCGAGCCGTGCTTCGCGACCATCACGATCGGCACCACGTAGATCGCCGGCGTGAAGTCGATGCTTTGCTTGCGCTTCGCGGTGATGTTCATCGCCGAGTTGATCGCGTCGAACTTGCGCGCCTGCAGCGCCGGGATCAGCCCGTCGAACGCGTTCTCGACCCACACGCACTTCATGTTCAGCTTCGCGCATACCGCATTGCCGACGTCGACGTCGAAACCCTGCAGCTGACCAGCCGGCGTCTTGCTCTCGAACGGCGGATAGGCGGCTTCGATCCCGAAGCGCAACGTGGTCTGTTCCGCATGGGCCGTGACGGCCGCGCACGCGACCGCCGCAGCGGCGCAGAGGGAAAGTTTCCAGTTCATGACGGTCCTTCTGTTCTGGAGTGAGGCGATGAAGATCGGTCGCACGACGCCCTCGGTCGGACGCCGGGTCGGGATTCGGCGCAGGCGGCCGCCGCATGGCGACGTGTCGGGCTCTGCATGCGAAATATAGACTCAAAGTCTACTATAGACTATAGGGGATATGAGGAGATCGTCGTGTTGCTCGACGCCGAAATTTCGTCGCCCGAGCCAAAACATCGTTGATTCTGTGGAATTTTTCATGATCCCAGCACCGCCACGACGTCTCGAAAAGAAAAATTATCCCGATTTCGTTTGTCTATATTAGACTTTTAGTCCACAACGAACCCCGCCGGACACCGTCTTTCGAGACTTTCTGTCCAGCCCGCACCGGAGATGTCCCGATGACGCAACCCCGCCCCAGCCTGCCGCTGACCGTCGACGAAGCCGCGGTGCGCGCGGCGCTGCCGTCGCTCGACGTGCTCGGCACGCTGCGCCGCATGTTCGCGTCGCTCGCCGCGGCGCGCGCGGTGCAGCCGCCGCAGACGCTCACGCCGTTTCCCGACCAGGCCGGCGACTTCATCACGTATCTCGGCGCGCTCGCCGACCAGCAGGTATTCGGCGCGAAGCTGTCGCCGTATGTCGTGACAGACGGCAAACCCATCGTCACCGCATGGACCGCATTGATGTCGATGCAAACCGGCCAGCCGCTGATGTGGTGCGACGCCGGGCTGCTGACCGTCGAACGCACGGCCGGCACGACGGCGCTCGCGGTCGACTGCCTCGCGCCGCGCAACGCGCGTCATCTGGCGATCGTCGGCGCGGGCGCGGTCGGCCTCGCGCACCTGCGGCACACGGCGGCGCTGCGCGACTGGGACACGATCCGCGTGTACTCGCCCGCGCTGGCCGGCGATACGGCACTGCAGGCGAGCCTCGCCGCGCTCGACCCGCGCGCACGCGCGGCGGCAAGCGTCGAGGCGTGCGTACGCGACGCGGACGTGGTGATGCTGTGCACGTCGTCGGGCACGCCCGTGCTCGGCGACGGGATGCTCACGCGCGCCGCGCTCGTCACGTCGATCAGCACGAACGTCGCGCGCGCACACGAAATCCCGCCCGCGTGGCTGCCGGACATGGACGTCTACTGCGACTACCGGCACACGACGCCCGCGAGCGCCGGCGAGATGCAGATCGCGGCGGCCGAGCACGGCTGGGATGCCGGCCGGATCGCCGGCGACCTGCCCGCGCTCGTCGCCGGCACCTGCGCGGCGCCGTCGCGCACGCGTCACGCATTCTTCCGCTCGATCGGCCTCGGGCTCGAGGACATCGCGATCGCGCACGCGCTGTACACGCATCTGACGCGCGGATGAGCGCCCCGCGCGCGCGGGGCCGATACAATGGCGCAACCGCCGCGGCGGCCGCGCGCGGGCGCACGGGCATGCCGGCCGACGGTGCGCCGGCCCGCCGGCCCGACACGCTGCCCGGCTCCCGCCCACCCGAGATCGCGATACCGATGCGCAAGAAGAAATCTCCCGTCAAAGACCTGCTGCTCACCCGCTATGCGCCGATCGCCGACGGTATCGCCGCGCTGTTCTTCCCGTACGCGGAAGTCGTGATCCACGACCTGCACGACCAGACGGTGCTGTATCTGGCGAACAACCTGTCGAAGCGCGAGGTCGGCGACGATTCCGCGCTCGAGGAAATCGATCATTCGGCGCGCGAGCGCGTGATCGGCCCGTACGAGAAGCTGAACTGGGACGGCCGGCGGATGCGCTGCGTGAGCAACGTGCTGTTCGACGACGAAGGCCGCCCGGCCGGGATGATGTGCATCAACTTCAACATCGCGGTGTTCGACGAGGTGCGCGCGACGCTCGACCTGTTCATCAAGGGCGCGGGCGTCGTCGCGCAGCCCGACGAGCTGTTCCGCGACGACTGGCAGGAGCGCATCAATACGTTCCTGCACGGCTGGCTGCGCGAGCGGCAGGTCGGGCTGAACGGGCTCACGCGCGAGCACCGGCGCGAACTCGTCGAGGCGCTGTACGCGGAAGGCGCGTTTCGCGGCAAGAGCGCGGCGAACTACGTCGCGAACGTGCTCGGGATGGGGCGCGCGACGGTCTACAAGCATCTGAAGCATCTGAAGGAAACGGGCGACGCCTGAGCGCGCAGCGGCGGCCGCAATGACGATCGGACCCGGCCATCGGCATCGGACGACCGTTTCCGCGTCGAAGCTTCGCGATACGCGGGCGCGGCTGCATGCCGCACGGGCCTACGGACCACGGAGCCCGGGAGCATAAAGTGATATAGTCACAGTTACATTTTTGACCGCTCCAACCGCCATGACGACCGCTCCCGCCCCGACCGCCCGCCCGACCCTGACCGTCGAAATCTGGTCCGACCTGATCTGCCCATGGTGCTGGATCGGCAAGCGCCGTTTCGACGAGGCGCTGGCCGCGTTCGCGCACGCCGACCGCGTCGACGTCGCGCTGCGCGCGTACCGGCTGATGCCGGGCCACCCCGTCGAGCCGGTCGAGGCGATGCTCGCAGGCAAATACCGGATGGCGCCCGCACAGGTCGACCAGATGCTGCGCCAGGTAACCGAGGCGGCCGCGAGCGTCGGGCTGCGCTACGACCTGCCCGGCACGCTCGTCGGCGACACGCTCGACGGCCACCGGCTCGTGAAGCTCGCGCACGCGTCGGGCCGCGCGCATGCGCTGACCGAGCGCCTGTATCGCGCGTATTTCTGCGAGCACGGCTCGCTGTTCGATCATGCCGCGCTGACCGAATTCGCGGTCGAAGCCGGGCTCGAGCGCTCGGCCGTCGAAGCGGTGCTGCACAGCGACGCGTACCGCGACGAAGTCGAGGCCGACATCGCGCGCGCCGCGCAGATCGGCGGGCGCGGCGTGCCGCTGTTCGTGTTCGGCGGCCGCTACGCCGTATCGGGCGCGCAGCCGGCCGACGCGTTCGCGCAAGCGCTCGACCACGCGTGGCGCGACGGCGTCGTCGAACTCGACGGCGACGACGCGGCCGCCTGCGGCCCGGACGGCTGCGAACTGCCGGCGCGCGCGTAACGCAACATCCCGCTTCACGCGCGCCGGGCCACACCCGCCGCTACGCGACGCTCCTGCCACAAACCGACAGGAAACCCGCGCCGGTGGCATCTACAATGCATCCTTCCATATAACGAATAGAAGGCTGCGAGCCCATGACCCACGGGATTCACGGCGAGAAGCGCTGGTACGCGCTGATCGTGCTCTGCCTCGGCGTGCTGATGATCGTGCTCGACAGCACGATCGTGAACGTTGCGCTGCCGTCGATCAGCACCGATCTCCACTTCACCGAAACGGCCCTCGTGTGGGTCGTCAATGCCTACCTCCTGACATTCGGCGGCTGCCTGCTGCTCGGCGGCCGGCTCGGCGACTTGTACGGCCAGCGGCGCATGTTTCTCGCGGGCCTCGTCGTGTTCACGCTCGCGTCGCTCGCCTGCGGGCTCGCGCAATCGCAGGCGATGCTGATCGCCGCGCGCGCGGTGCAGGGGCTCGGCGGCGCGGTCGTGTCGGCCGTCTCGCTGTCGCTGATCATGAACCTGTTCACCGAGCCCGGCGAACGCGCTCGCGCGATGGGCGTCTACGGCTTCGTGTGCGCGGGCGGCGGCAGCATCGGCGTGCTGCTCGGCGGGCTGCTGACGAGCTCGCTGTCGTGGCACTGGATCTTCCTCGTCAACCTGCCGATCGGCGTCGCGGTCTACGCGATGTGCGCCGCGCTGCTGCCGCGCACGCGTACGGCGGCCGGCACCGCGCGGCTCGACGTGGCGGGCGCGATCACGGTGACGGCATCGCTGATGCTGGCCGTCTACGGAATCGTCGGCGGCAACGAGGCCGGCTGGCTGTCGACGCAGACCGTCGCGTTGATCGGCGCGGCCGTCGTGCTGCTCGCGCTGTTCATCGCGATCGAGTCGCGCGCCGCGCACCCGCTGATGCCGCTTACGCTGTTCGCCGCGCGCAACGTCGCGCTCGCAAACGCGATCGCCGTGCTGTGGGCGGCCGCGATGTTCGCGTGGTTCTTCCTGTCCGCGCTGTACATGCAGCGCGTGCTCGGCTACGGGCCGCTGCAGGTCGGCCTCGCGTTCCTGCCGGCGAACCTGATCATGGCGGCGTTCTCGCTCGGGCTGTCGGCGCGGATCGTGATGCGCTTCGGGATCCGCGGCCCGATCGCCGCCGGCCTGCTGATCGCGGCGTGCGGCCTTGCGCTGTTCTCGCGCGCGCCGGTCGACGGCGGTTTCGTGTGGCATGTGCTGCCCGGCATGACGCTGCTGGGCATTGGTGCAGGCGTCGCGTTCAATCCGGTGCTGCTCGCCGCGATGAACGACGTCGATCCGGCCGATTCCGGGCTCGCGTCGGGGATCGTCAACACCGCGTTCATGATGGGCGGCGCGCTCGGGCTCGCGGTCCTCGCGAGTCTCGCCGGCGCACGCACCGATGCGCTCGCGGCAGCGCAAGCGGCGCCGCTCGACGCACTGAACGGCGGCTACCACGCGGCCTTCGCGTTCGGCGCGGCGTTTGCGGCCGTGGCCGCGCTGACCGGTTTCGCGCTGCGCATCCGGCCGCCACGCGCGGTCGAAGGTGCCGGGCCCGCGATGCACTGACCGTCGATGGGCGGCCCGGAACCGGCATCGAGTCGGGGCGCGCACTGTCGCGCCCTTTTTATGCGCGCCCGGATACACGGCGCCGGCCCCGGTTCGTCATCGCTTTCAGACCGGTCGTCATCGTCGGTCGCGCCCCATTCAAACGCCCGTTTTACGTCCCGCCGGCCGCCTGCGGTGCAGACCTTCCCGGCCGATTTTTAACGCAGTCGTACATTGACGCGCCACTTTTGCGACAATGGCGGACTTTGACGCGCGCGCAGCGCCGCGGCCGCGCGCCGCCGCCGAACGCCACCTAACCGCCTGCCTCCGATGTCGCTTCCCCATATCGATCTGCTGTACTCGCTGTCCGGCCTGTTCGTCGGCATTCTCGTCGGCCTGACGGGCGTCGGCGGCGGTTCGTTGATGACGCCGATCCTCGTGCTGCTGTTCGGCGTCCACCCGGCGACGGCCGTGGGCACGGACCTGCTGTACGCGGCCGCGACCAAGGCCACCGGCACGCTCGTCCACGGCCTGAAGGGCTCGGTCGACTGGCGCATCACGGGCCGGCTCGCGGTGGGCAGCGTACCGGCCGCGGCGCTCACGCTGTGGTGGCTGCACACGCACGGGATGAACACGCCGGGTACCGCGCGGATGATCCAGCTCGTGCTCGGGGTCGCGCTGCTGCTCACGTCGCTCGCGCTGATCTTCCGCCCGCAGCTCACGGCATTCGCCGCGCGCAACCCGCTCGCGCCGAGCCCCGCGCGCACGCTGTGGTCGACCGTGCTGACGGGCGCCGTGCTGGGCGTGCTCGTGTCGATGACGTCGGTCGGCGCCGGCGCGATCGGCGTGACCGTGCTCCTGCTGCTGTATCCGCTGCTGGCGACGACCCGCATCGTCGGTTCCGACATCGCGCATGCGGTGCCGCTCACGCTGGTCGCGGGCATGGGCCACTGGCTGCTCGGCTCCGTCGACTGGTCGATGCTGCTGTCGCTGCTGCTCGGTTCGCTGCCCGGCATCGTGATCGGCAGCCTGCTGTCGGCGCGCGCGCCCGAGCGGCTGCTGCGCAACCTGCTCGCGTCGACCCTGGTGGCGGTGGGCGTGCGGCTCGTGCTGGCGTAAGCAACGCCTCGCGTCTGGTGACAAACGCCACCGTCGGCGCATGCCGATCCTCAATAGAGGGCTTTTCATCCCTGTTTTGAGGATTAAGGAAGCCATCACCTTCGACTTCCGGGGCAATACCCCCTCCGACACAAAAAGATGCCCCCGGAGTCCACGACTCTCGGGGGCATCTTGTGGAACGACAGCCACACCATCAACGTACACGACCCGCCACATCGGGACGCACGCGCGCGTGCACTTTTCCGCCGCGGCGGGCGGCGCCCGCCGCCCGCAACACTTACTGCCCCTGCTGCTGCAGTTTCTGCTGCTTCATCTGCTGCGTGCGCGCCTGCAGCTTCAGCACGCGTTGCAGCGCAGTACGGTTCGCGAGGATGCCGTCGTAGAAGTTGGCGAGATCGCCCTTCAGCGCGGTCCGCGACGCGTCGTTCAGATAGATCATGTGGCCCGACGGGTAGTTCTTGATCGTCAGGTTCTGCGCCTTGAGCGTCGGATCGAGCGGCATCTGCGCGAGCGTCAGCTCCGTCTGGTGGAACGGCGTGACGGCGTCGAAATAGCCGTTCGCCGACAGCACCTTCAGGTCCGGGTTCACGCTCATCGTCGACGCCAGGTCGCCGGCCGTGTACAGCGTGTTGCCGCCACCCTTGTTCGCGCCGGTCGGGTCCGTGTGGCTGAAGTCCCAGTTGTTGAAGACCTGGTCGTTCAGGTCCACGAACGACGACGTCGACGTGTACTTGAGATCGGTGTTGATGTAGCTGTTCCACAGCACCGTGTACGCGCCGCCGACGTTCGTGATCGACGGATCGTTGCTGCCCGAGTTCGGCAGGATGTACGGCGCGATGCCCTTGCCCGTGAAGTTCGCGCGACCGTCGTACTGGCCGATCTGCGTGCCCGGCACGAGCGTCAGGAAGAACGTGTACGGCGGGTTGTCGTCCGACGACGGCACGTTGCCGAGCGCGGCCGGGTTGCCGAAGGTCTGGATCAGCGACGTCGGGTCCGTGCCGATGTACGCGCCCATCTGCTGAGCGGTCTGCAGCTTCAGGTTCAGCCGCACGTTCACGAAGCCGCCGTCCTGCGGATTCGGCTTCTGCGCAAGCGGCGCGAGCGTGTTGTCCGCGTAGTGGCGGGCCTGCACCATGTACGCGTCGAGATCGGTCGGCGTCGGGTTGAGCGTCGTCTTCTTCCAGTAGAACGCATCGGCCGCGAGCGTCGGGAACGTGCCCGGCGCGGACAGCGCGTTCGCATAGTCGAGGATCGACGACTGCAGCGTGATCCCGTTCAGATCGATGCCGTCCTCGTGCAGCACCCACGACACGACCGCGCTGCGCGCGGTGCCGTACGACTCGCCGTACAGGAACTTCGGCGAATTCCAGCGCGAGTACTTGGTCAGGTAGCGCTGGATGAAGCGGTCGATCGAGCGCGCATCCTGGTCGGTGCCCCAGAAGTCCTTGTTCTTCGCCGGCGCGATCGCCGTCGAGTAGCCGGTGCCGACCGGGTTGATGAACACGAGGTCGGTGCGGTCGAGCAGGCTGTCCGGATTGTCGAGCAGCTTGTACGGCGCGGGCGGCGTGAAGTTCGGGAACGACGACTGCAGGCGCTTCGGCCCGTACGAGCCGAGCAGCAGGTAGACCGACGACGAGCCCGGGCCGCCGTTGTAGAAGAACGTGACCGGGCGCGGCTTCGACGGGTCGGGATTGTCCTGCGTGTACGCGACGTAGAACATCTTCGCGTTCGGCGCCGACGTGACCGGATCGATCGTCGTCAGGTGACCGGTGGTGGCCGTGTACTGGATCGTCTTGCCGCCGATCGCGACCTGGCGGTGCACGACCGCCGCGCCTTCCGTCGAATCCGTGACCGCATCGTTCGGCCCGGTGCCGTACACGTCGGTGTCGACGTACGGCTGGTCGGCCGCGGTGGCGGCCGTTGCGTCGGTGGTGGCCGACGTGCCGCCGCTGGACGTCGCGGCCGCGGTGGCGGCCGACGCAGCCGGGCTCGGCCCATCGTCGCCGCCGCACCCCGTGACGAGCAGCGCCGCGGCCGCCGCGGCGGCGAGCGGTACGCTCAAGGTCGTTCCGAATAGCGCGAAACCGTCTTTCAAGGACTTGCGTGTCGTCATTATTGCCTCTCGAACAGAACGATAAATACCGCCGGTCGCAAGGGATCATTTGCGCCGGCGCTCCGCACCGGGAATGCATTCGTTATGCGACGCACTCCGAGTTTTTTACCGGATCGGCGAATACCGATCGGCACGATTTACCCCACCTTTTTTTGCAACCGCACAATGGCATAAACTCCATTGGCAACGATAATTCGATGATTCACCGCAATACGGATTCATTCCGCGGATTCGCACGCATAACGAAAGCGACGGACAAAAGGACGCCTCGCAAAGCCCGCTCAGCAAAGCGTCTTCACTTCGACCAGACAAACGATCCCCATCGGCGAGATACCGATTAATCGCGAAACCGCGACCAATCGCGACTCGATCCGATTGAATAAAATCGAAAGGAACGATTAACTAAATGGAAAGGAATATGCTCGCAATCCGATTTATTAAATTAAGTGAAAATACCGGCGCATAATAGGTTCCGGATTTATCGCCGTAAAGTAAGAATTTGTTACAGCGCTCGCCATTCCGATAAAAGGCAGTCCGGGACCGATTCCAGAAACGCCCATAAAAAAAGCCGGACGGCTGTCCGGCTTGCTGGAGGCGCGTGACGGGCGCCGTCAGAGCGGCACGTCGATCGTGCCGACGCCGACGGAAATCGCGTTCGCGCCCGGCGCGGCCGAGATCGGCGGCAGGTTCGCGCTCGTCAGCGCGGGCGCGGCGCCCGGCGTGCCGCCGCGCGGCACCGTGCGGATCACCTGCGACGGCGGCAGCGGCGCGCCGTTCTTCAGGCGCTTCCACATCAGGTTCAGCGCCTGCACGTTGTAGTAGTGAACCGGCACGAAGCGCGTGTCGAAGCCCGGCACCGACAGGAACGCGTCGAAGTGCTGGCCGTTCGTCACTTCGTAGAACACCAGCTGGCTGCGCCCGGCTTCGCTGATGCCGTTCTGCGCGACGTACGCGCGCGACGCGTGGTTCACGGGCACGAGCGCGTCGCTGCGGCCTTGCACGATGATCGCCGGCTTGCCGTGCAGGTTCGCGTTCACGCGCACCGCGTCGACGTTCGCGGGCATCCCGAGCATCCCGTTCGTCCACAGCTGGCGCAGGCACAGCGCGCCCGCGAAGCTCGCATCGGGCGTCGCGAGCCGGTGGTCGACGCCCGCGCCGTTGTTGAACACGAGATTGATGCCGGCCGTCGGCGGCACGCCGTTGCCGATGCCGAACACGGCCGGCATCGGCGACGCGGCGGGCGCCGCGACCGCGCCCGTCGCCGCGTTCGTCGTCGCGAAGCTGAAGTTGCACAGGTTGTCGGTGACGCGCGAGCGCGTGTACGCGTTCGCATAGGTGACCGCGATCGCGGGAATCGCCTGCGAATCCCACATCGCCGCCTGCAACAGGTCGGAATCGGCCAGATAGCCGGCCGCATGGAGCTGCGCGAGCGCGTCGGCCGCCTGGCTCTGCGTGTCGGCGCCCGCCACCAGCCCGGCCGCGGCGAGCGTTGCGCAGCGCTGCGTGCGGATCGACTGCGTGGTCGCGGACGGCAGCGCGCTCAGGTACGGCGCGCCGGCGAGCGACGCCGACGCGGCCGCGCACGGTTCCAGCAGGTTCGCGAGCGTCGCGTAATCGGCCAGCGGCCGGCCGAACGACGGCGCCGGCTGGCCGCCCGTCCGGACGACCGCATTCGGCGCCATCCGCACGTTGATTTGCGGCTCGCCGACCACGACCGCGGTAATCCAGCCGCGGCTGTCCTGCTCGGCCGCCGCGAGCGACGCGCCGCCGCCGTTGCTGACCGACGCGGCGATCGTCGTGATGTCGCCCGCGCGATAGCGCACGGCGTGATGCGTGCCGTCGATCAGCGGGCCGAACTGCTCGTTGAGCGCCCAGTATGCGAATTCGACCGCCTGCAGCGTCACGCGCCCCCAGTCCTGTTCCGGATTCTGTTGCGAATGCGCGTGCTTGAACGCATAGCGGTTCGGGAAGCGGCCGTTGAACGCGGCGAGATCGCCGCTCGTCACGTTCGCGGTGAACAGGCTCGCGGTGCCGGCCAGCACCGCGTCGGCGAGCGTGCCGTCGATCAGCGTGACGGCGTCGGAACCGAGTTCGTGCGCGCCGTTGCCGCCGCCCTTGTCGTTGTAGGCGACCGCGCAGCCGCGCTTGAGCGCCCATTCGCCGGCCGCGGAAATCGCGCCGTACACGCCGCGCGAGCCGGACGACGTCGCGGTGACGATGCAGGGCTGCGCGGGATTGAAGCTGGCAGGCACCTGCACGAGCAGCGTCACGTTCTTGGCGCCGCTGCCGTCGTCGGCATACGCGAGATATTCGGTGCCGGGGATCTTGCCTTCACCGAGCGTGTCGTTGCCGTCGAGGTCGACGTTCGGCCCCCAGAAGCGGCCGTAGCCGCCGTTCGCGCTCATGTCGACGAGCGCGCGGTAGTTCGACCAGATCGCGAGGCGGCGCAATTCGGCGCTCGTCGGCCGCGACGGGTTAGCGAAGCCCGGCGCGGTCGCCGCCGCGAGGCCCGTCTTGCCGAGGCCGGCCGTCAGCAGGTCGTCGCTCGCGCCGTCGTAGGCCGTCGTGCGCACGCTGCCGGACACGAAGCCGGGCAACCGGTTGCGCTCGGCCGACTCGTCGCCGTTGCAGGCGCCGAGCATCGCGACCGCGGCCAGCGCCGCCCCCCACACCACCCGCTTGCCCCACCCGAACTTCGTCATCGCCGCCCCCTCGATATCGTTATCGGTCCGTCGCCGCGCCGCGCGCGGCTGTCGGCCCCCTGAAGCGCAAACGGGCCCCGGCATGCCGGGGCCCGCCTGAAACGGGCGCGCGCGGCGCTCGCGCGCCGCCGCCCGGCGTTACTGCTGCTGAACCGTCAGCTTGTTCGTGACCGACGTCACACCGCTCACGCCCTTCGCCGCCTCTTCCGCCTTGTCGATCTGAGCCTGGTCGGGCACCGTGCCCTCCAGCGTGATCGCGCCGCCCTTCGAGCGCACGACGAGGTTCGCCACGTCGATGCCGCCTGCCTTCGTAATGGCCTTGCGCACCGCATAGCCGAGCTTGCGGTTCGCCTTCTTCGCGGTTTTCGCGGCGGCTTTCGGCGCGCTCGTCGCGGCCGCCGGCGCTTCCGTTGCCGCTGCGTCGCTCGACTGCGCATATACGCTGCCCGACAGACAGGCCGCCACGGCGGCGACGCCCAACGCTCTCAACACGATCGACTTCATGCTATCTCCTTATCACTCCGGAACGGCCGTGCACAGTACGGCCGGATACCCCCAAAAACAGCCGGCCCGCGCGCGAACGGGCGGGACAGCCGGTGTTTTCCACGGCGATACGAGAGAGGCGTCACGGGCCGGCGGCCGGCGCACGCAAAAGCGGGCCGGTCGGGCCGGGCAGCCGCCGGCCGGACGCGCCCGGCCTCATGACGTGCCGGGTCGCGCGCGAATCGGGCGCGGCTGCGTCGCACAATGTAATCCAGCGCCCGCCGAAGCGCAAAGCTTTTGACGCCGGGATGCCCGCCGCCGTCGCGGTGCCGCGGTGCAATACCGCCCCGACTCGCGCAGGCGCAGGGAAACCGGGTACCATCGCCGCGAGAATCCGCATCGTCCCGCGACGACCGTCACCGATGCGTCACGCCAGCGTCATCCGCCGATCCCATGAAGCCTGCCCGTCCCCGCCCGCCGCGCCGCATCCTCGCCCGCTTCGTCGCCGTGTCGTGGCGCGACCTCGCGCTGTCGATCGGCCCGACCGTGCTGCTCGCCGGCGCGGCCGTCTGGCTCGCGGTCAAGCTGATCCAGCCGGCGCCGCCGTCCACGCTCGTGATCTCGGCCGGGCCGCCCGGCAGCACGTACTGGAACGCCGCGCAGAAATACAAGACGATCCTCGCGAAAAACGGCGTCACGCTCGACGTTCAATCGTCCGAAGGTTCCGCGCAGAACCTCGCGCGGCTGTCGAACCCGAACGCGCCGGTCGACGTCGGCTTCGTGCAGAGCGGCATCGGCCCGAAGGAGCGCGACGAGCATCTGGTGTCGCTCGGCAGCATCGGCTACGTGCCGCTCGCGATCATGTACCGCGGCCCGGTCGTCGCGCGCCTGTCCGATTTCAAGGGCAAGCGGCTCGCGCTCGGCGCCGAAGGCAGCGGCGCGCGCGAACTGAGCCTCGCGCTGCTGAAGATGAACGGCATCGTGCCGGGCGGCCCGACCGAGTTGCTGCCGACCGCCGGCGAGGACGCCGCGACCGCGCTGCTCGACGGCAAGATCGACGCCGCGTTCCTGTCCGGCGACTCGACGCAGATCCCGGTGATGGCAAAGCTGTTCCGCGCGCCCGGCGTGCACGTATATTCGTTCACGCAGGCCGAGGCGTACGCGCGGCGCTTTCCGTATCTGACCGCAATCACGCTGCCGATGGGCGTCTACGATCTCGGCCGCAACCTGCCGCCGGCCGACATCCACACGGTCGCGCCGACGATCGAACTCGTCGCGCGCGACTCGCTGCACCCGGCGCTGTCCGACCTGCTGATCGAGGCCGCGCGCGAAGTGCACGGCCACGCGACGATCCTGCAGCACGCGGGCGAATTCCCGTCGTCCGTCACGCGCGGCTTTCCGCTGTCCGACGACGCCGCCCGCTACTACAAGTCGGGCAAGAGCTTCCTGTACCGGCGGCTGCCGTTCTGGGTCGCGAGCCTCGTCGACCGGCTGCTGGTCGTGGTCGTGCCGCTGATCGTCGTGCTGATCCCCGGGCTGCGGCTCGTGCCGTCGCTGTACGGCTGGCGCGTGCGCTCGCGCATCTACCGCTGGTACGGCGCGCTGATCGCGCTCGAGCGCCGCGCGCTCGGCGAACATACGGCCGAGGAGCGCGTGCAGTTGCTCGACGAGCTCGACGACATCGAGGAAGCCGTGAACCGGATGAAGATGCCGCTCGCGTACGCCGGGCAGTTCTACGTGCTGCGCGAGCACATCGGCTTCGTGCGCGAACGGCTCACCGCGCACGACCAGGATGCGCCGGCGGGCCCGCCCGGCGCCGGCAATTCGCCGGCGCGCGCGGAAACCGGCCCGCCGCCGGCCGGCGATGGCCCCCGGGCGACTCCCGGTTCCGCGTGAGCGAACGATCCGCGATCATTGCTGCATGCGCGCGCTGCCGCGTAACATGGAGGCCGCCGCCAGGCGCCGCACGCCCCCCCTTCTGGAGAACGACATGACAACCGGCCTCGATACCGCCCAACCCGCCTGGTTCTTCGACTTCGTGTCGCCGTTCTCGTATCTGCTGCTCGAGCAGCACGACAAATGGCCGGACGTGCCGTTCAACCCCGTCGCCGTATCGCTGCCCGACCTGCAGCGCCACTGGGGCCAGCGCCCGAGCGCCGACGTGCCGGCCAAGCGCGTGTTCACGTACCGTCACGCGCTGTTTCGCGCGGAACAGCTCGGCATCCGCTTCAAGATGCCGCCCGCGCATCCATTCGATTCCGACAAGGTGCTGCGCCTCGCGATCGCGCTGCGCGCCGATATCGTGACGGTGCTGGAAATGTTCCGCTTCGTCTGGCGAGAAGGCAACGATCCATCGACGCCGGACGGCTTCGCGGCGCTGTGCGAACGCGTCGGCGTGAGCCACGGCGACGAGCTGATCGAATTCGAGGAAACCGCCGCGCAGCTGGCCCGCAACACGGCCGATGCGATCGCGCTCGGCGTGTTCGGCGTGCCCACCTTCTGGATGAACAAGCAGCTGTTCTGGGGCGAGGACGCGCTGCCGATGGTGCTGTACTGCGCGCGCACGCCGAACTGGCTCGAATCGCGCGAGGTCAAGCGGATCAGCACGCTGCCGAAGGGCCGCGCGTGATGGGGTGCGTGATGGCCGGTATCACGCACGGCAACGCGCGGCTGCGGTAAGGTTACGCGTCCCCCGAATCACCCCCCACCAATGGACGACGACGACCGTACCGCCTCGCTCGACATCTGGCTCGTGCGCGTATTGCGCACGCTGTTGCTCGAGCGCAGCGTCACGCAGGCCGCGCTGCGGCTGAACCAGACCCAGCCCGCGATCAGCACCGCGCTGCGCAAGCTGCGCGAGACGCTGAACGACCCGATCCTCGTGCGCGGCAAATCCGGCATGGTGCCGACCGAATACGGCGCGTCGCTGCTCGAAGCCGCGTCGCGTGCGCTGCGCGAGGTCGACTTCATCGCGACGCCGCACGGCGACTTCGATCCGTCGTCCGCGCGGCGCACATTCCGCGTCGCCGCACCCGACTACCTGAACGATTTCTTCATGCCGACGCTGATCGAGCGCTTTCGCGACGCGGCGCCGCATGCGCATCTGGAAATCGATTCGCTGAATCCCGCGCTCGACCACGCGGGCGCGCTCCAATCGGGTGCGCTCGATCTCGTGATCGGCAACTGGCCGAAGCCCGACCCGCAGTTCGCGCGCCAGGACCTGTTCTCCGACACGATCGTGTGCCTGATGCGCGACGCGCATCCGCTCGCCCGCGAACCGCTCACGCGCGACGCGTATGCGTCGGCCGCGCACGTCGCGCCGACGCCGTACACCGGCGACAAGCGCAACGCGATCGAGATCGGCCTCGCGCGCGCACGCCTCACGCGGCGCATCGTGACGACGCTGCCGTATTTCGGGATCGTGCCGCAGGTGCTGCTGCAGTCGGACCTGATCTTCACGACGACGCGCCGCTTCGCGACGCACTATGCGCAACTGCTGCCGCTCGTCGTCGTCACGCCGCCCGTGCCGTTCCCGCGCATCAAGAGCTACCTGCTCACGCACCCGCAACCCGATCGGCCGACCGACATCGCGTGGCTGTGCGCGCTGATGCAGAGCGTGTCCGACGAACTGACGGTCGCCCGCACGCGCAAGCGCTGACGCGCGGCCAAAGCGCGGCGCGAAGTGGTCAGGCAGCGCGGCCGCTCAGGCCGTGCAGAAGGTTTCCTGCAGATGAGTCCAGCGCACGACGCCCGCCGCGTCGCGCGCGAACACGGCGGTCGCGCGGCGCGCCGGCAGTTCGCCCGCTGCCGCATGCTGCGTTTCGAGATAGGTGATCACCGCATGCGCTGCATCGGCCGCGAGCACGCGGATCTCCGACAGCGCGATGTGCAGCCCCGGCTTCGCGCCGGCCAGCGTCGCGAACAGCGCGCGCATGCCGTCATGGTCGACCACGCGGCCGTCGGTCAGGATCATCGTGAAGTCGACGGAAAACGCGGCGAGCAGCGCATCGAGCGCCGCCGGCGCGGTATCGACGCCGGACAGCCAGCGCTCGATGGCGACGAGGCTCGCATCGAGCGCGTCGAGATAGACGGAGTGATCGGACATGGGGCGTGCACGGTGACGTGAAGCGCGGCCCGCTGCCGCGCGTTGTCGTGCAGTGTAGGCAAAAACGCGCGGTCGTGCGCCAGCCGCGCGGCATGACCGTTTTACCGCGCGTTTTAGCGCGCGCAGGACAGGTCGTCGCGTGCGCGCCCGGCCGCGGCCGCCTTCGCATTGGCCACCGGCATGCCCGAGCGGGCCTGCAGCAGCTCCGCGCAGACGGCCACCGCGATCGCGCCCGGTGCCTTGTCGACGATGCCCGCGACGCCGATCGGGCACACCATCTCGACGAGCCGCGCCGGATCGACGCCGCGCGCGGCGAGCCGGCGCTCGAACTTCACGCGCTTGGTGCGCGAGCCGATCATCCCGAAGTACGCGTAGTCGCGCCGCCGCATGATCTGCGCGGCGAGCGCGAAGTCGAGCGCGTGGTTGTGCGTCATCACGAGGAAGTACGCGCCGGGCGGCGCCGCGTCGACGACGGCCTCCGGCGTGTCGGTCGGCTCCGGCTGCACGTTCGGCGGACATTCGTCCGGGAACAGCTCGTCGCGCGTGTCGACCCACTGCACGACGCACGGCAGCGCGCCGAGCAGCGTGACGAGCGCGTGGCCGACGTGCCCCGCGCCGAACAGCACGATGTGCATCGGCGGCGGTGCTGCGGTCACGCGGTTGCGCTGGCCGGAGCCGGGCGCGAACGGCTGTCGTTGCGACGACGCGCTGCCGCACGCGCCGTCGCATCCGGCGGCGGACGCCTGCGACGCGGCACGCGGCGAACGAGCGGGGCCGTTCATGCCGGCCTCCGTCGGGTCGTGCCGCCGTGAGCGAGCAACGAACGAAGCAAGCGCAAAGAGCGTTTCATCTCAACCTGCCCGGCTCGCGCTCGCCGCACGCACCGCGCCGATCGCGCGCAGGATCGACTCGCCCGTGGCCGGCGCGTCGAGCGGCGGATTCACCTGGTAGTCGCCGACCGCGGCCACCGCATCGCGCACCGCGAAGAACACCGAGAACGGCAGCAGCAGCGGCGGCTCGCCGACGGCCTTCGAGCGGTGGATGCTGTCCTCGACGTTGCGGTTCTGGAACAGCCGCACGTTGAACTCGGGCGGCGTGTCGTTCACCGTCGGGATCTTGTACGTGGACGGCGCATGCGTCATCAGCTTGCCGCCCGCGTTCCACCACAGCTCCTCGGTCGTCAACCAGCCCATCCCCTGGATGAACGCGCCTTCGACCTGGCCGATGTCGAGCGCCGGGTTCAGCGACGCGCCGACGTCGTGCAGCGCATCGACGCGCAGCGTGCGCATCTCGCCCGTCAGCGTGTCGACCACGACTTCCGACACGGCCGCGCCGTACGAGTAGTAGTAGAACGGCCGGCCCTGCAGCTTCGATTGATCCCAGTGCAGCTTCGGCGTCGCATAAAACCCGTCGGACCACAGCTGCACGCGCGCAAGATACGCCTTCGCGACCACCTCGCCGAACGGCACGCCATGGCCGCCGACCCACACGACGTCGTTGCCGAACTTCACGTCGGCCGCCTCGACGTTGCCGTCGCCGAACTGCTTCGCCGCGAACGCCGCGAGCCGCTCGCGCAACTGGCGCGCCGCGTCCTGCGCGGCCTTGCCGTTCAGGTCGGAGCCCGTCGACGCGGCGGTCGCGGACGTGTTCGCGACCTTGCTCGTGTCGGTCGCGGTCACGCGGATCCGGCCGAAGCGGATGCCGAGTTCGTGCGCGACGACCTGCGCGACCTTCGTGTTGAGCCCCTGCCCCATCTCCGTGCCGCCGTGGTTCACGAGCACCGAGCCGTCGGTGTAGATGTGCACGAGCGCGCCGGCCTGGTTGAAGTGCGTGACGTTGAACGCGATGCCGAATTTCACCGGCGTGAGCGCGATGCCTTTCTTCAGCACCGTGTTGCGGGCGTTGAAGGCGCGCACGCCCGCGCGCCGCGCGCGATAGTCGCTCGTCGTCTCGAGTTCGCCGAGCAATTCGTGCAGCACGTTGTCCTCGACGGTCTGCCCGTACGGCGTCACGTTCCGTTCGGTCTTGCCGTACAGGTTCGCGTAGCGGACGTCGAGCGGATCGCGGCCAAGCGAACGCGCGATGTCGTCGAGGATGGTTTCGATCGCGAACGCGCCCTGCGGGCCGCCGAAGCCGCGGAACGCGGTGTTCGACTGCGTGTTGGTCTTGCCGCAGTAGCCGGCGATGTCGACGTCGCCGAGCCAGTACGCGTTGTCGAAGTGGCACACCGCGCGCGTCATCACCGGGCCCGACAGGTCGGCCGAGAAGCCGCAGCGCGACGTCATGTCGAGCGCGACGCCGTCGATGCGACCGTCGTCGTCGTAGCCGACGTCGAAGCGGTAATGGAAGTCGTGCCGCTTGCCGGTGATCATCATGTCGTCGTCGCGGTCCGGACGCAGCTTCACCGGGCACAGCAGCTTCCATGCGGCGAGCGCCGCGCAGCACGCGAACAGGCCTGACTGCGACTCCTTGCCGCCGAAGCCGCCGCCCATCCGGCGACATTCGACCAGCACGTTGTGCGACGCGACGCCGAGCACGTGCGCGACCAGGTGCTGCATCTCGCTCGGGTGCTGCGTCGAGCAGTACACGTGCATCCCGTCGTCGTCCTTCGGCACCGCGTACGCGATCTGCCCTTCCAGGTAGAACTGCTCCTGGCCGCCAAGCAGCATCTCGCCCGACTCGCGGTGCGGCGCGGCGGCGAGCCGCGCGGCCGCGTCGCCGCGCGCGAGCTTCAGCGGCGGGATCACGTAGGTTTCGGCCTTGCGCGCTTCCTGCGCGGTCAGGATCGCGGGCAGTTCCTCGTAGTCGACCTGCGCGCGCCGCGCGGCGAGCCGCGCGGTTTCATGCGACGTCGCGACGACGATGAACATCGGCTGGCCGACGAACTGCACGATGCCGTTCGCGAGCACCGGATCGTCGTGGATGATCGGGCCGCAATCGTTGACGCCCGGGATGTCGTCGGCCGTGAACACGGCGACCACGCCCGGCGTCGCGCGCACCGCGTCGAAGTTCATCGACACGATCTTCGCGTGCGGCTTCGCGGACAACCCGAGCGCCGCGTGCAGCGTGCCGGCGACGAGCGGGATGTCGTCGGTATAGGTCGCGCGGCCGCTCACGTGCAGGTGGGCGGATTCGTGCGCACGCGACACGTGCACCTGCGCGGCGTCGGCCTGCGGGTCGAGGGTGCTCAGGAACGGTTCTGCTTGCTGATTCATGTTCGGTGTTCTCCGTCGTCAGACGCGTGCCGCGTCGTCGGCAACTTCAGCGCCTGCTTCGGCGGCCACTTCGCGCACGTTCAGCGCCTGCGGCGGCAGCGGGTCGTGCGGGCGCGTCTCCAGCCAGAATCGGAACATCAGGTTCTTCGCGGCATCGAGGCGATACGTGCTGGTTGCGCGCATGTCGGACAGCGGCTGGTAGTCGCGCTCGAGCGCCTGCATCGCGGCCTGCGCGGTGGCTTCGTGCCACTGCGCGCCGTCGAGCACGGCTTCCGTATGGGCAGCGCGCTTCGGCGTCGCGGCCATCCCGCCGAACGCGATGCGCGGCTCGCGGATCCTGTCGCCGTCCGCGATGAACGCGAACGCCGCGCACACGGCCGAGATGTCCGAATCGAACCGCTTCGACAGCTTGTACGTGCGGAACTGCAGCTTTGCACGGGCGCCGGTGCGGGTCGGCACCTTCACGCCGACGACGAATTCGTGCGGCGCCAGGTCCTTTTGTTGATAACCGGTGTACAGCGCCTCGAGCGGCAGCTCGCGCACCGTGTCGCCGCCGCGCAGCACGACGCGTGCGCCGAGCGCGATCAGGCCCGGCATCGAATCGCCGATCGGCGAGCCGTTCGCGACGTTGCCGCCGAGCGTGCCCGCGTTGCGGATCGGCAGCGACGCGAAGCGCTTCCACATCTCGGTCAGTTCCGGATAGGTTCCGGCGAGCGCCGCATAGGCCTTTTCGACCGTCACGCCCGCGCCGATCCCGATCCAGTCGTCGCCGTGCACGACCTGCTGCAGTTCGGCGATCTGGCCGACGTAGATCAGGTCGTCGAGGCGGCGCATCTGCTTGGTGACCCACAGGCCGATGTCGGTGCTGCCCGCGAGAATGCGCGCGTCGGGACGCTCGGCCTTCAGCGCGGCCAGCGCGTCGAGCGTGCGCGGCGCCGCGAAGCGCGCGCCGTTGACCGTCGCGTAGTCGAACGTGTCGTCGCGCTTGAGCGATGCGAGCGTGCGGGCGAGCGCGGCCGTGTCGACCGGCGCGGCCGGCTGCGGCGCGGCTTCGCCGGTCGCATCGAACATCCGCACCGCCGCATCGACGATCGGGCGATAGCCGGTACAGCGGCACAGGTTGCCCGTCAGCGCATCGGCGATCTCGGTGCGCGTCGGCACGTCCTTCGCCTTCGCGCACGCACTGCCGCAGCCTTCGTGGCCGTGCTTCTCGTACAGCGCCCACATCGACATCACGAAGCCGGGCGTGCAGAAGCCGCACTGCGACCCGTGGCAATCGACCATCGCCTGCTGCACCGGGTGCAGCGAACCGTCCGGCCGGCGCAGGTCCTCGACCGTGAGCAGCGCCTTGCCGTCGAGCGTCGGCAGGAACTGGATGCATGCGTTGACGGCCTTGAACTCGACCGCGCCGGCGTCGGTCAGCTCGCCGACGACGACCGTGCACGCGCCGCAGTCGCCTTCCGCACAGCCTTCCTTGGTGCCGGTGCAATGCGCGTCCTCGCGCAGGTATTGCAGCACGGTGCGGGTCACGTCCGCGCCGCTGACTTCGCGGATCGCGTGACGATGGTAGAAGCGGATCGGCTCACTCATGTCTCGGTGTTTCTTCAAATGGGGGGCAAGGCGGCCTGCGCGGAGCGCTCGACCGACGTTTTTCCGACAGTTTGCACGCTATCACCGTCAAATTCCGCAACCCATAGCCCATCACGCATGCGGCTCATATAACTGCCGCGATATGCGCGCCCGGCCGGCTGACGCCCTTGCCGGACGGGGCGCTCCGTCCGTCCCTGCCCCCGTGACCGGCGGTCCTCTCTACGAACGGGGCGCAGTTAACTAAACGGTACCTGCGGGAAAACCGGTTCCATGGGAAAATCCCGATTCCCTTTTCCGCCGTTTTCCGTCCGCTCCGCCATTCGTTCCGACCCCATGTCATCCGATTCCGCCACACCGCCGCGCAGCGGGTTTGCGGTCACGCTGCAAATCGTGTCCGTCGTCTGCTTCACGTTCATCTGCTACCTGACCATCGGCCTGCCGCTCGCGGTGCTGCCCGGCTTCGTCCACGACGACCTCGGCTTTTCCGCGATCGTCGCGGGCGGGGCGATCAGCGTCCAGTATTTCGCGACGCTCGCGTCGCGGCCGCTCGCCGGGCGCCTCGCCGATACGCTCGGGCCGAAGCAGACGGTGCTGCGCGGGCTGGTCGGCTGCGGCGTGTCGGGCGTGCTGCTGCTGGTCGCGCTGCTGCTCGCGCACTGGCCGGTCGCGAGCCTCGTGCTGCTGGTCGCGAGCCGGCTCGTGCTCGGCGTCGGCGAAAGCCTGTGCGGCACCGGCGCGATCCTGTGGGGCATCGGCCGGGTCGGCGTCGCGCACAACGCGAAGGTGATCTCGTGGAACGGCATCGCGACCTACGGCGCGCTCGCGCTCGGCGCGCCGGTCGGCGTCGCGATCGCGCATACGCTGAATCCGGCACTGATCGGCGTGATCGTGATCGCGCTGGCCGCGCTCGGCTTCACCCTCGCTCGCCCGATCGCGCCGGTGCCGCTCGTGCACGGCGAACGGATGTCGTATGCGAGCGTGTTCACGCGCGTGCTGCCGCACGGCCTCGGCCTCGCGCTCGGTTCGGCCGGCTTCGGCTCGATCGCGACGTTCGTCACGCTGTACTACGCGGCGCGCCACTGGCCGAACGCCGCGCTGTCGCTGACCGTGTTCGGCACGCTGTTCATCGGCGCGCGCTTGCTGTTCGCGAACACGATCAAGACCTACGGCGGCTTCCGCGTCGCGATCGTGTCGTTCGCGTTCGAATCCGCGGGCCTTTTGCTGCTGTGGCTCGCGCCGGTGCCGCACGTCGCGCTCGTCGGCGCCGCGCTGACGGGCTTCGGCTTCGCGCTGATCTTCCCGGCGCTCGGCGTCGAGGCCGTCGCGCTGGTGCCGCCCGCGAGCCGCGGCGCGGCGCTGTCCGCGTATTCGGTGTTCCTCGACCTGTCGCTCGGCATCACCGGCCCGCTCGCCGGCTATGTGGCCGGTGCGTTCGGCTATCCGCAGGTGTTCCTGTTCGCGGCGGTGGCCGCGGCCGCGGGCGTCGCGCTGTCGATGGTGCTGTACCAGCGGCAGGCGCGCGTGGCGGGGAGCGGCGCGGCGGCGTGAGAGGGATGCGCGCGTTGGCGCGTGGGTCACGCGCCACACGCGTCAACGCAGCAGTACGTTGAAGTCCCGCAATACGCGGGCCGCATCGGGATGACGCCTGAACGGAACGGCGCGCCCGAGCGAGAGCTTCGGTTCGGCACGATCGAACAGCACGAGCGCTTCCGACGTGTTGAGATGGCGCGACATGTATAAAAACCCGTCGACGCGACGGGGATGCCGGTGGACGGCAAGCGACCACTGTTGCGGAACGTCGTACGGTGCGATGGTCGACAACGCGCCGTCACCCCCGAGATTCTTCAGTGGCAAGCCGTGCAGGACGGCGACGGTCAGCGGCGCGCCGCCAAACGAAAGGACGTAGCGATCGAGTTCGGTCGTCACGAGCGGGAAACCGCCCAGCGCCAGATCGGCGACTTCGTCGTGCAGCACCGTCTCGGCGAATGCGCAATGCAGATCGAAGCCGAAATAGCTGGTGCCGTACCGCCGTCGCTTGCGTGGATCGTCGAAGCGGTTGCCGCCCGACTTGCCGAAGTACGGCTCGCCCGTCGCGAATCGCGAGATGCGCAGCAGCGCCGTCGGCGCAACTTCGCGAGTCACCAGTGTCGCGCTCGCGAAATGTGCTCCTGGCGCCGTCAGCAAACGGGCCGCCTAGCGCTCGGCGAACGCCGTGGCGGCGCGCTCGACTTCACCCACCTTCCCGCGCGACAGCGCGACGAGCGGCGTGACGTTGCCCAGCGATGCCTTCGGCGTCGTGAAGAACTGCCATTTGCTCCATCCCGGCAAACCGCCCAGACATTGGGTCACCCGGCCCAACGTCTTCCGATCGATATCTCCCGCCAGGTAGAAGGCCGGGTAGTACTGTGCGGCGCCGACATCGACCGTGAAGATCCGGCCGGACGCCACGGCCTTGCTGAGCGCCTGCCGCGTCATGCCGAGGCCGGCCCATGTCTGCGCGGCGGGCAGCAGCTTGCCGTCGGCGACCAGCATGCGCCGTTCGGCCTGCACCTGCCGCTCCGGATCGGCGGCGGCGACTGCCGCCGCCCGCTTCTTCCCGCGGGCCGGCCTGTCGCGCGTCGCCGCAGCGGCGATGCCGAACGTGATCGTGCCGGCCAGATCGATGACCTGCGCGATGCCGACCTTGAACAGGTGCCCCAATTGCTCGTCGGACAGGCTGAGCAGCGCCCGCGCGCGATCGGGGCCGAGCATGGTCGCCGCGCCGACGGCGCTGCGCAGCGCTTCCTCCGTCTCGACATCAAGAACGACGGCCGTTCCTTCCAGCGTATGAGCCCGCGCAATCATCATCACCTCCCGTCACTACCGGAATGATCGAGCGTAGCCTTGAATCGAAACAAAGTCAACCGTGTCAACCAAATCAACCGTTCGCCGGTTTCCTCGATCGCGGGTTCGCGCAGCCGCGAACGCCGTCACGCCGTCCGCAGAAACAACCGCCGCGTGAGGTCGAACGCGACGAGATTGCCGGCCACCACGAGCAGCAGCCCGATCACCGCGAGGGGCGACCACTGGTAGCCCTCGAACACCGTCGACACGGCCAGCGCGACGATCGGGAACAGCACCGTGCAGTACGCGGCGCGCTCCGGCCCGATCCGGCCGACGAGCGTCAGGTACGCGGTGAAACCGATCACCGAGCCCGGCACGGCGAGGTACGCGAGCGCGCCGAGATAGCGCGGGCTCGTGTCGAGCGTGAACGGCATCCCGGCCACCGCGGCGCCGACGGTCAGGATCGCCGCGCCGATCAGCATCGCCCAGCCGTTGGTCGCGAGCGGGTGCAGCCCCATCGACTGCATCCGGCTCGACAGCAGGTTGCCTGCCGAGAAGCACATCGTGCCGGCGAACGCGATCGCGAGCCCCGTCCACGTCGCGTGGTCGTCGAGATGGCCAGCCATCTGCTGCCAGAACAGGCACGCGATGCCGGTCAGGCCGAGCAGCGCGCCGGCGATCGCCGACGGCCGCAGCGGGCGGCCCATGAACAGCCGGCCGTTGATCGAGTTCAGCAGCGGCGCGGTCGAGAAGATCACCGCGACGAGCCCGCTCGGCACGACCTGCTCCGCATAGTAGAAACACAGGAAATTCAGGCAGAACAGCGCGAAGCCCTGCGCGACGAGAAAGCGCCACGCTTCGCGCGGGGGGCGCACCGGGCGGCGCATCACGCGCAGCAGCGCGAACAGCACGGCGGCCGCGAGCCAGAAGCGCCACGCGATCGACACGGGCGGCGGCACCGAGCCGAGCTGCCACTTGATCGCGATCCAGGTGGTGCCCCAGATCAGCACGGTGACGAAATAAAGCGACAGGTTCATGGCGGCGTTCCTGACAATCGGGTGAATCGGGATCCCGACTATGCCGTCGCCCCGCGCGCGCCGATTGTCCGGAATTGCGGTCTTTTTCGGGACGCCGCACGCGGCGCCGCGCGCCCGCTTATACTCGGCCCATCATGAGTCTCTCCCTCTGCGCCCCGCCCGTCGACCGCACCACCGCCCTGGCTGGCGGCGATCTGCCGTTCGGCCTGCAGTCGGTGTGCCGCACGCTCGCCGACGCGAACGCGACGCTCGAGCGCTTCGCGTGGCTCGGCGACCACCTCGCGATCGCCGAATGGACGCGGATCACCGACGAAAGCGAGACGGTCTACGAGCAGCCCGGCCACCACACGCTGTCGTGCTACCTCGACGGCGGCTACCGGACCGAGCGCCAGCGCGTGCCGCGCTACGGCGCGCCGAGCCTGCTGTGCGCGTTGCCGGGTGACCACGAATCGCGCTGGTGGGTGCGCGGCGAAATGCATTTCATCCACCTGTATTTCCTGCCCGAGCACTTCACGCAGCGCGCGATCCGCGAGCTCGATCGCGAACCGCGCGAGCTGAAGCTCGCCGATCGCACCTATTTCGAGGATGCGCGCGTCGCGGCGCTGCTGCGCTCGCTCGCGCTCGACGGCTGGGACGATGCGGACGACCGGCTGCGCGTGAACGAGACCGCGCACGACGTGCTGAGCCTGCTGCTGCGCGGGCAGAGCACGACGCGCACCGACACGTCGTTCCGCGGCGGGCTCGCGCCGGCCGTGCGCCGCCGCGTGCGCGACTACATCGACACGTATCTCACGCAGCCGCTGACGCTCGGCGAACTCGCCGAGGTTGCCGCGCTGTCCGAATACCATTTCTCGCGGATGTTCCGGCTGTCGTTCGGCCGCGCGCCGCACGCATGGGTGGCCGAGCAACGGCTTGCCCGCGCCCGCGAGCTGCTGCGCACGACGGCGCTGCCGCTCGCGCAGATCGCGGCCGACTGCGGCTACGCGAACGCCGGCCACTTCAGCCATCGCTTTCGCGACGCGCACGGCACGACGCCGAATACGTACCGGCGCGCGATGCAGGGCCGCTGAGCGCGGCCCGCTTCCTCGTTTCCTCGCTGCTCCCGCTTACGCGCCGCGCCGCGACAGTTCCTGTTCGAGCGCCGCGACGCCGGCCGGCAGGTCGACCGGCACCTTCAGGTCGACCATCGTGCGGCCGAACGCATGCAGCGTGCGGAACAGGTTGTGTTCGCGGCACTGCTCGCCCATCTGCCCGATCCGCACGATCGGCAAGCCGAACGAGCCGGAGATCTCGACCTGGTACTGCTTCGAGATATGGCCGCAGACCATCCCGGGCGTGAGCCCCTCGGGCGTCTCGATCCCGACCACCGAATTGAGCCGGCAGTCCTTCGGCGCATAGAGCTTGAGCCCCATCGATTCGACGCCCGCCTGCAGCGCCAGCGAGCAGCGCAGGTGGCGCGCGAAGCGGCTTTCGAGCGTCTCCGCGCAGACGAGCCGCAGCGCCTCGTGCAGCGCGAGCACGCCCGACACGGGCGCCGTGTAGTGATAGCCGGCGTTGTGCCAGAAGTTCTCCGCGAGCGCCATGTCGAGGCACCAGTGCGCGTTCGGCTCGGGGCGATGCTTCATGCGGTCCCACGCGGCATCGGAGAACGCGATCAGCGACACGCCGGGGATCGACGACAGCCCCTTCTGGCCGCCGGTGATCACCGCGTCGATGCCCCACGCATCCATCTCGAGCGGCATCGTCGACAGCGTGCACACCGCGTCGACGACCACCAGCGCGCCGGCCGCCTTCGCGAGCGCGGCGATGTCGCGCAGGTCGCGGTTCCAGACGGTGTTCGACGTCTCGCCCTGCACGATCGTGACGATTTCGGGCTGCTCGCGGGCGATCGCGTCGGCGATCTCGTCGAGGCTCGCGACCGCGCGGTCGGCCACTTCGAGCGTCGCGACGTCGGCGCCGACGCGCGTGGCCATCTCGGCCATCCGCGCGCTGAAGAAGCCGTTGCGGATCGACAGCACGCGCGTGCCGCGCCAGGCGAGGTTCGAGATCGCCATTTCCATCGCGGCCGAGCCCGGGCCCGCGACGCCGAGCACCCACTTCGTGCGGGTCTGGAACACGTAGCGCGCCATCTCCTTCACCTGCTCGATGATCTTCGCCATCGTCGCGCCGAGGTGGTTGATCACGATCGTGTTCGCCTTGGCCACCGCGGCCGGGATCGGCACCGGGCCGGCTCCCATCATCAGCAGCGGTTCTTCGGGCAGGATCGCGTCGAGCGGCACGACGACGGGACAGGGAATCGGCGAATAATCGATGGACATGGCTGGAAAAGGATGAGGAAAGGAAGTGCCCGGACGCCCGTAGCACGGCGCGGCCAACTCATCGATCATTCCGTGTTCCGCCGCCTCGCGCAAGAGGCGCGCACGTCCGGACAGCGCGACGGTGGCCCGGTCGCCGGACCGGGCCAGCCGGCCGCACACCGCGCCCGCGATGGCTGGCCGGATTGAAAAGGGATTGCCTGCCGGCCGCGAAACGGTTCCACTCGGGGTTCCGAACGCACGATTTTCTCCGCCAATATCGAGATGATTCGTCGAAAACGGCAGTTCAGCCTCATTCGCGGATGGAACGAAATGTACCGACCACCTGATACAAATCGCGGAACGAATGCGATACACAAAATCCGAACGTGGAAAAAACATCCACTATTGCAGCATGTATTGGGGAACGACGCCGAAAGCGCTGCGCCACGGGCTGCCAAATTTCTCCCAACATACTGATTAAAAAAGATATTTTTCAAGAAACCGCGCATACTCCAATACCATGCCGGTTTTGCCGCCCCGCGCTTGCTGCATTGCAGCGTTAAACGGGTACTCGCGATTTCGATTTTACGCAAGCCGCCCGTTTTCTCAGGTTGACGGATATCTGTTCTTTATTGAACAATCATCTGCGGAATCGAAAATTCTATTTTCGAGACGAGGGAGAGCTGGGGCCGCGCGATGCGCTTTCGACGTTGCGCGGCGATAAATCACAACCAAAATCAATCAACCGGGCCAGAAATACGCAAGCCATGAACCAGATTCAGACCATGCGTGTATTCGTCTGCGTCGCCGAGCAGCAAAGCTTCCGGCGCGCGGCGCACCATCTCGGCGTGTCCAATGCGCTCGTCACGCGTTCGATCGCGATGCTCGAGGGCCACCTGAACACACGGCTGATCCATCGCACCACGCGCAACCTGTCGCTTACCGAGGCCGGCGTACGCTACCTCGACGGTTGCCGTGCGTTGCTCGAGGAATTCGACCACCTCGAATCGTCCGTCGCGCATGCCGTGCGCGAACCGGCCGGCACGCTGCGCGTCGTCGCGTCGGGGCTGCTGTCGCCGCTCGCGCTGACGCCGCTCGTCAGCAGCTTCCGGCACCGCTACCCGGAGCTGCGCGTGCAGCTGACCGTCGCCGAAGGGCCGCTCGACGTGCTCGATTCGGGCTACGACGTCGGCATCGTCACGGGCACCCGGCTCGACGGCAACCCGTCGCTGATCGGCCATGCGCTCGCGCCGAACCCGTTCGTCGCGTGCGCGGCGCCCGCGTATCTCGACCGCCGCGGCGAGCCGCGCGTGCCCGACGACCTGCCGGGCCACGACTGGGTCACGCTCGCGGCGCACCAGCACGCGCCGACGTGGCAACTCGTCGGTCACGACGGCGTCGCCCATACGGTCACGGTGCGCCCGGCCTGCACGGTCAATCAGCTCGCGCTCGTGCAGGCGGCGGCCGTGGCCGGTGCCGGCATCGCGGTGCTGCCCGAGCCGTGCGTGGCCGACGCGCTCAACCACGGCACGCTCGTGCGGCTGATGGCCGGCTACCGGATCGACGATCCCGACGCGCAGTTGTCGCTCGTCTATCCGAACCGCCAGTACGTGCCGGCCCGGACGCGCAGCTTCGTCGAGCACGCGCTCGAGCACTTCGGCGCGCCGGCCGCCCGCGGGCAGACGGACTACGACTTCCTGCGGCCGGTGCGCGGCCCCGAACGCTCCGACATCGTCACGGGCCTGCAGTAAACTGCGCGCGTCAGCCATCGGAGGTGCAGCGTGCGCGTGATCCTGTTCAGCAGCCGGCAGTACGACGACGATTCGTTCACCGCCGCCAACCGGCAGTTCGGCTATCGGCTGCACTTCCAGCCGTCGCACCTCGACGCGGAAACGGCGATCCTCGCGCACGGCTATGACGTCGTCTGCCCGTTCGTCAACGACACCGTCGACGCGGCCGTGCTCGAACGGCTCGCCGACGGCGGCACGCGGCTGATCGCGCTGCGCTCGGCGGGCTTCAACCACGTCGACCTCGCCGCCGCCGAACGGCTCGGCATCACGGTCGTGCGCGTGCCCGCGTATTCGCCGCACGCGGTGGCCGAGCACGCGGTCGCGCTGATCCTCGCGCTCAACCGCCGCCTGCCGCGCGCGGTCGCGCGCACGCGCGAAGGCGATTTCTCGCTGAACGGCCTGCTCGGCTTCGACCTCCACGGCAAGACCGTCGGCGTGATCGGCACCGGCATCATCGGCAGCGTGTTCGCGAAGATCATGATGGGCTTCGGGATGCACGTGCTCGCGCACTCGGTGCCGCCGTACGACGACGAGCTGATCGCGTTCGGCGCGCGCTACGTCGAACTCGACGAGCTGCTGCATCACGCCGACATCGTCAGCCTGCATTGCCCGCTGCTGCCGTCGACGCACCACCTGATCAACGAACGCACGCTCGCGCGGATGAAGCACGGCGCGATGCTGATCAACACGGGGCGCGGCGGCCTCGTCGATGCGCAGGCGCTGATCGACGCGCTCAAGAGCGGCCAGCTCGGCCATCTCGGGCTGGACGTGTACGAGGAGGAAAGCGGGCTGTTCTTCGAGGATCACTCGGACCTGCCGCTGCAGGACGACGTGCTCGCGCGCCTGCTGACGTTCCCGAACGTGATCGTCACGTCGCACCAGGCGTTCTTCACGCGCGAGGCGCTGGCCGAGATCGCGCACACGACGCTGCTGAACATCGAGGCGTGGCATGCGCGGACGCCGCAGAACGTCGTAATTGCAAATCGCTGAAAAACCGCCCATTTGAGGGCTTGCGGCGCATTCGCAATCGTTTGCTTACGCCTCGCGCCGCGAAGCGCACTCACCTTCGTCCACAATTCAGCGCATTGTTTCGGTTGAAGTAACGTTTCGAGCGCGCGGTCTGCTATCGTTGCGCCGACGTCCTTCCCTGCCTTGTCCGCTCATGCGTTTCGCCGACTCCGACCTCGCCGCTGTCTACCGCGCCATCTTCGAACGGCGCGACATGCGTCACTTCACGCCGGCGCCCGTCGATCCGGCCGTGCTCGCGCGGCTGCTGCGCGCGGCGCACCACGCGCCGAGCGTGGGCTTCATGCAGCCGTGGCGCTTCATCCGCATCACCGATCCCGCCTTGCGCACCGCCATTCATGCGCTGGTCGACGCCGAGCGCCGCGCGACCGCCGACGCACTCGGCGAGCGCCAGGACGAATTCATGCGGCTGAAGGTCGAAGGTGTGCGCGAATGCGGCGAGTTGCTGGTCGTCGCGCTCGCCGACGGCCGCGAACGCCACGTGTTCGGCCGCCGCACGCTGCCGGAGATGGATCTGGCCTCCGCCGCGTGCGCGATCCAGAACATGTGGCTCGCGGCGCGCGCCGAAGGGCTCGGGATGGGCTGGGTGTCGTTGTTCGACGTCGATGCGCTGCGCACGCTGCTGCGGATGCCCGACGGCGCGAAGCCGATCGCCGTGCTCTGCGTCGGGCACGTCGACGCGTTCTACGCGAAGCCGATGCTCGAAGAAGAACGCTGGGCCGCGCGGATGCCGATCGAAGCATGCCTGTTCGAGAACGGCTGGGACGAGCCGGCGGCGATCGACGGGGCCGGATCGGCGGCGGCGCCAGTCGAGACTGAAAAGAAAAAACCATCGGATGCGATGGCCGACGGGTCGCCCGAACGCATCGCCTGATCCACATTCGGCCGCAGCCGTCGCCTCGCTGCTGAATCGCCGTCGATCCCACACTGTGAGCACCCTGCGCGCCGCCCCGTCGCACGCCGGCAACACCCATTTTGGCCCCAAGCATCAGGGTTTTCACTGAAGTAGAATCGCGGCTGACTCTCGCCTCATCGACCGCCCGTCCCGCGCATCCCGCGCCCGGCTCGAGCGGCATCCTTTCCCGAGCCTACCGCGATGCCCCTGCCTCTTTTCGCCCTTGCCGTCGCCGCATTTGGAATCGGTACCACCGAATTCGTGATCATGGGGCTGCTGCCCAATGTCGCGCGCGACCTCGGCGTGTCGATCCCGGCCGCCGGGATGCTCGTGTCGGGCTACGCGCTCGGCGTGACGATCGGCGCGCCGATCCTCGCGATCGTCACCGCGAAGATGCCGCGCAAGCGTGCGCTGATGGGGCTGATCGGACTGTTCATCGCCGGCAACCTGTTCTGCGCGATCGCGCCCGGCTACGCGGTGCTGATGGCCGCGCGCGTCGTCACCGCGTTTTGCCACGGGGCGTTCTTCGGCATCGGTTCGGTGGTCGCGAGCAACCTCGTCGCGCCGAACCGCCGCGCGCAGGCGATCGCGCTGATGTTCACCGGCCTCACGCTCGCGAACGTGCTCGGCGTGCCGCTCGGCACCGCGCTCGGCCAGGCGTTCGGCTGGCGCGCGACGTTCTGGGCCGTCACCGGCATCGGCATCGCCGCGGCCGCCGTGCTCGCGGTGTGCCTGCCGAAAAACCTCGCGATGCCCGACACCAGCATCACGCGCGAATTCAGCGTGCTGAAGCACCCGCAGGTGCTGATGGTGCTCGGCATCAGCGTGCTCGCGTCCGCGAGCCTGTTCAGCGTGTTCACGTACATCGCGCCGATCCTCGAGGACGTGACCGGCTTCTCGCCGCATCAGGTCACCTACGTGCTGCTGCTGTTCGGACTCGGCCTGACGGTCGGCGGCACGCTCGGCGGCAAGCTCGCCGACTGGCGCCGGATGCCGTCGCTGATCGCGACGCTCGCGCTGATCGGCATCGTCCTCGCGCTGTTCGCCGGCACGATGCATCTGCCGTTCGCCGCGCTCGCGACGGTTTTCGTGTGGGGCATCCTCGCGTTCGCGATCGTGCCGCCGCTGCAGATCATGATCGTCGATCGCGCGAGCGACGCGCCGAACCTCGCGTCGACGCTGAACCAGGGCGCGTTCAACCTCGGCAACGCGACCGGCGCATGGCTCGGCGGGATGGCGATCGGCTCCGGCGTGTCGCTCGTGAGCCTGCCGTGGGTCGGCGTCGCGATGGCCGTCGCGGCGCTCGCGCTCACGCTGTGGTCGGCGTCGCTCGAACGCCGGCCGGTGGTCGTGCCGACCGAATACGTGTGACGCAACCCTGCTGAGATCGTTGCGGACACAACGCCATCCGAACCTGACGGCCTTCATGGACCTTTCACCGGTCGCGGTGTAGCATCGCGGCCGATGAAAGCCATTCTCAATCGCGATTTCCTCGCGCTGATCCTGAGCGTCGCGGTCGTCGGCCTCGGCACCGGCGCCACACTGCCGCTCACCGCACTTGCACTGACCGAAGCCGGGCACGGCACCCACGTCGTCGGCATGCTGACCGCCGCGCAGGCCCTCGGCGGCCTCGCGGTCGTCCCGTTCGTCACCGCGCTCGCGCGGCACATCGGTGCGCGCCGCGCGATCGTCGTGTCGGTCGTGCTGCTCGCGGCCGCCACCGCGCTGATGCAGTTCACGTCGAACCTGATCCTGTGGGGCGTGCTGCGCGTGCTGTGCGGCGCCGCGCTGATGCTGCTGTTCACGATCGGCGAAGCGTGGGTCAACCAGCTCGCCGAGGATTCGACGCGCGGCCGCGTGGTCGCGATCTACGCGACCAATTTCACGCTGTTCCAGATGGCCGGCCCCGTGCTCGTCAGCCAGATCGCCGGCGCGACGAGCCTCCGCTTCGCGCTGTGCGGCGCGCTGTTCCTGCTTGCGCTGCCGACGCTCGCGACGATCCGCCGTGCGCCGCTCGCCGGCGACGACGCGCATCACGAAGCGCACGGCCGCTGGCTCGACGTGCTGCCGCGCATGCCCGCGCTGATCATCGGCACCGGCTTCTTCGCGCTGTTCGACACGCTCGCGCTGTCGCTGCTGCCGCTCTATGCGATGGATCACGGCGTCGCGAGCGCGACCGCCGTGCTGCTCGCGTCGATCATGCTGTTCGGCGATACCGCGATGCAGTTCCCGATTGGCTGGCTCGCGGACAAGCTCGGCCGCGAACGCGTGCACCTCGGCGCGGGCTGGATCGTGCTGGCCGGCCTGCCGCTACTGCCGTTCGTGATCGCGAATCCGTGGCTGTGCTGGCCGCTGCTGTTCGTGCTCGGCGCGGCGGCCGGCAGCATCTACACGCTGTCGCTCGTCGCGTGCGGCGAGCGTTTCCGCGGGGCGGCGCTCGTCACCGCGAGCTCGCTCGTGTCGGCGTCGTGGAGCGCCGCGAGCTTCGGCGGCCCGCTGGTGGCCGGCGCGTTGATGGAGCAACTGGGCAGCAACGCGCTGGTCGGCGTGCTGGTCGCGTGCGTGGCCGCGTTCGTTGCGGCCGCGTTGTGGGAGGGACGCGCAGCGGTGCAGCGCGCGGTCTGATGCAAATTGGCGTTGGCGTTGGCGCGCAGCACCATGCACCGATACGCCTCGGCCCGCTCGTGCCCGTCCCGCGGTCAACGAAAAACGGCCCGCGCAACGCGGGCCGCCCTGTCCTTCCGGACGACGCGTAGCCTACACGTAACGTCCGGCGCTGCGATCCGTCACGCGCCGCGCGCCGGCAAAATCCTGCCTACACACGCGCCGAAGCCGACGCGATAGCCGTCGCCCTGGCACCAGCCGGCGAGCGTAAGCTCATCGCCGTCCTCGATGAACGTGCGGCTGCCGCCGCCGTTCAGCGCGACCGGCTCCTTGCCGTTCCACGTCAGTTCGAGCAGGCTGCCGAACGAATCCTTGGTCGGCCCGCTGATCGTGCCCGAACCCATCAGGTCACCCACGCGCGTGTTGCAGCCGGCGACCGTGTGATGCGCAAGCTGCTGCGCCATCGTCCAGTACATGTGCCTGAAGTTCGTGCGGCAGATCGACGTCGCGTCGGCCGCGCCCTCCGCCCGCAGCGTCACTTCCAGCGCGATATCGAACGCATGCTTGCCCGCATGCCGCAAATACGCGAGCGGCTGCGGCGACTGCTCCGGCTGCGCGACGCGGAACGGTTCGAGCGCGTCGAGCGTGACGATCCACGGCGAGATCGTCGTCGCGAACCCCTTCGAGTTGAACGGGCCGAGCGGCACGTATTCCCACTGCTGAATGTCGCGCGCGCTCCAGTCGTTCAGCAGCACCATCCCGAAGATATGCGCTTCCGCGTCCTCGCACGCGATCGGCTCGCCGAGCGCGTTGTTCTTGCCGACGATGAAGCCCGTTTCCAGTTCGATGTCGAGCTTGCGGCACGCGCCGAACACCGGACGCTCCTGGTCGGGCAGCTTCAGTTGCCCGTTCGGGCGCCGCACCGGCGTGCCGCTCACGACCACCGACGACGCGCGGCCGTTGTAGCCGATCGGCATCTCCGACCAGTTCGGCAGCAGCGCGTTCTTCGGATCGCGGAACATCGAGCCGACGTTGGTCGCATGCTCCTTCGACGAATAGAAATCGGTGTAGCCGGGGATGTCGACCGGCAGATGCAGCGTCGCGTCGCGCTGCGCGACGAGCACCTGCGCGCGCAGCGCCGCATCGTCACGCAGCGTCGCGTTGTCGCGCGAGAACAGCGCCGACAGCTGCACGCGCACGCTGCGCCACGCGTCGCGGCCGAGCGCGATGAACGCGTTGAGCGTCGGCGCGGCAAATACATCGGCGCCGGCCGGCAGCGTCACGAGGCCCGCACGCGCGAGCGCCGCGAGATCGACGATCTGGTCGCCGAGCGCGACGCCCGCACGGCGCGCGCCCTGCTTCGCATCGCTGAAGATCCCGAACGGCAGGTTCTGGATCGGGAAATCGCAGGCGGGATCGTTCGCGGTATCGATCCAGCTCTTGCGAGCCGGGTCGAGCGTCGCGCGCCAGTCTTGGGTATCGCTCACTTTTGCTCCGGATTGAAGTGTTTCTTGATGCCTTGCCAGCATTCGAAGTAGTCGGCCTGCAGCTGCGCGGTGTCGAGCGCGTAGCGCGTCGGCCGGATCAGCGTGCGGGTTTCGAACATGAACGCCATCGTCGCGTCGACCTTGTGCGGCTTCGTCGTGTCGCTCGCCGACGCCTTCTCGAACGTGTCCGCATCGGGCCCGTGGCCCGACATGCAGTTGTGCAGGCTCGCGCCGCCCGGCACGAAGCCCTCGGCCTTCGCGTCGTACGCGCCGTGCACGAGCCCCATGAACTCGCTCGCGACGTTGCGGTGGAACCAGGGCGGGCGGAACGTATCCTCGGCCGCGAGCCAGCGCGGCGGGAAGATCACGAAATCGATCGTGTCGACGCCCGGCGTGTCGCTCTGTGACTGCAGCACGAGGAAGATCGACGGATCGGGATGGTCGAAGCTGATCGAGCCGATCGTGTTGAACAGGCGCAGGTCGTATTTATACGGCGCGTAGTTGCCGTGCCACGCGACGACGTCGAGCGGCGAATGGCCGATGTCCGCGCGCCACAACCGGCCGTTCAGCTTCGCGATCAACTCGAACGCGCCTTCGCGATCCTCGTACGCGGCCTGCGGCGTCAGGAAGTCGCGCGGGTTCGCGAGCCCGTTCGAGCCGATCGGGCCGAGATCCGGGAGGCGCAGCAGCGCGCCGAAGTTTTCGCAGATGTAGCCGCGCGCGTCGCCATCCGGCAGCGCGACGGCAAAACGCACGCCGCGCGGAATCACCGCGATCTCGAACGGCTCGACGTCGAGCCGGCCGAACTCGGTCGCGATGAAGAGCCGCCCCTGCTGCGGCACGATCAGCAGCTCGCCGTCCGCGCTGTAGAAGAAGCGGTCCTGCATCGACCGGTTGGCCGCATACAGGTGGATCGCGCAGCCGTTCATCGCCGCGGCCGACCCGTTGCCGGCCATCGTCACGAGGCCATCGACGAAATCGGTCGGCTCGACCGGCATCGGCAGCGGATCCCAGCGCAGCTGGTTTGGCGGCGTCGGCGGCACGTCGGTCGAATCGCCGAATTCCGACACGAGCCGCTGCGTGCCCGCGTACGGCTCGAACGGTCGGTGCACGGCGGCCGGACGGACCCGGTACAGCCACGAACGGCGGTTGTGGCCGCGCGGCGCGGTGAACGCGGTGCCCGACAGTTGCTCCGCGTACAGCCCGTACGGCGCGCGCTGCGGCGAGTTGCGGCCGTGCGGCAGCGCGCCGGGCAGCGCCTCGGTCGCGAATTCGTTCGCGAAACCGCTCAGGTAGCCGGCGGTCGCCGGTTTCGACAGGTCAAGCGTCATCGTTTTCCTTTCTCCATCAATTCATCGCGGCGTTCGGCGCCAGCGCGCCGTTGCGCCGCGTCACACCGGCCAGGCTCAGCACGAACAGCGCCGAGCACAGCACCGGCACCGCGGCCGCGTGGAACAGCGCGCCGTTGGACCAGTTGAGCGCAATCAGTTGTCCGCCGACGAGCGGCCCGAGCACCGAGCCGATCCGGCCGATGCCGAGGCTCCAGCCGATGCCCGTCGAGCGCAGCGACGTCGGGTAATACTGGCCCGCGAGCGCGTTCACGGCCGGCTGTCCGCCGACCACGCAGAAGCCGCCCGCGAACACGACCACCAGCAGCCACGGCAACGCATGCGCGACCGAGCCGATCAGTCCCACCGACACGGCCGCGCACGCGAAGCAGGCGAACAGCACGCGCACGAAGCCGTAACGTTCGATGAACCAGCCGAGCGACAGCGTGCCGATCACGCCGCCCGTCTGCAGCACCGTGCCGACGATCACCGCCGTGCCCGGCGAATAGCCGGCTTCGCGCATCACGGTCGGCAGCCAGTTCGACAGGAAGTACAGGTCGATCAGGTTCATGAAGCTGATCGACCACAGCAGCAGCGTGACCGGCAGGCGGCCATGGCGGAACAGCTCGGCCACCGGCGCACCGCTCGCTGCACGTTCACGCACGACGAGCCGCGTATTCGCATCGATGCCGGCTTGCGGCGCGAACCGTGCGAGCCAGTCGCGCGCCTGCGCGACGCGCCCTTTCAGCACCAGGAACTGCAGCGATTCGGGCAGCCGCGCGACCATCGCGATCGTCAGCACGAGCGGCACCGCGCCGCCGACGAAAAACACCGAACGCCAGCCGAGCGCCGGAATCAGCGCCGCGCTGATGAAGCCGCCGATCGCCGCGCCGAGCGTGAAGCCGCACGACACGATCATCATCCGCTTCACGCGATGCGTGGCGGGGCTGAACTCGCCGACCAGCGCCATCGCGTTCGGCATGATGCAGCCGAGGCCGAGGCCCGTGACGAAGCGCAGCGCCATCAGCACGGGGATCGAGCTCGCGAACGGCGTCGCGAGCATCGTCACCGCGAAGAACAGCGTCGAGCCGATCAGCACCGGGCGCCGCCCGATCCGGTCGGCCAGCACCGACAGCCCGAGCGCGCCGAGCAGCATCCCGAACAGGCTCGCGCTGAACACGGGGCCGAGCGCCTGCTTCGGCACGCCCCATTCGGCGATCACGCTCGGCGCGACGTAGCCCATCGCCTGCGCATCGAAACCGTCGATCACGAGGCACAGCCCGCACAGCGCGAGCAGCATCGCGTGAAAGCCCGGGCGATGGGTCTCGTCGATCACGCGCTCGACTTCGAGCACGCGCGTATCGGCCGCCGCGCTCATTGCTCGACCTCGGCGGCCGGATGCACGGGCGGCGTCACGCCCTGGCGCGCGAGCGCCATCGCTTCGCGCAGCACGTCGGCGTCGCCGACCTGGTTCGCGAGCAGCAGGATCAGCTTCGCGTTGACGAGCTGGCTGTCGGCATCCGACAGGTCGCGATGCATGTCGATCAGCGCTTCGTAGAACGCGTCGGGGTCGGCCAGGCGCGGGCGGGTGTCGAGTGGGGGCATGACGGTGTCTCCGGTGTCTTTATCGTATTCAGCATGCGCAGGTCGCGCGCGCCAGTGCGTCGGCGATCGCCTGACGGTCGAGCGTGCGCGTGCGTGCGCACACGTGCTGGTCGGGACGCAGCAGGTAGAACGTGCCGGGCTGCGCGTCGTAGCGCCGCGCGGCGAGGCCGTCGACGTCCTCCACGACGTCGATGCCGGCCACCGGCTGCGCGTGCCCGGCCGGCACGACGAGGACCGGCCGCACCGGCAGCGCGAGGCCGTCGACGGCCTGCGCGAGCGCGGCCGCGTCGCCCGGCAAGCCGAACAGCACGCCGGTAAAGCCACCGCACAGATGCTGCAGCAGCCAGCCCGGCGCACCCTGCACGCGCACCGGCGCATCGGCCGCCGCCGCGCCCGGCCGCATCGCGCCTGCAAACGTGTCGCCGTTGCGGTCCGGCGTGTTGAGCGGCGAATCGGCCAGCACGGCCGGCACCGACAGGCGCCCGCTGTTCACCAGCTTGCGCGCGAACTCGCAGTCGCGCGCAAGCTTCAGCGTCGCATCGCGGAACACGCGCGACACCGTGCTCTTCGGCGTGATGAAGTCGGTCGAGCGCGTCGAGTTGCGGATGTTCTCGTCGGCCGCGAACTCGCGCTCGCTTGCATAGGTGTCGAGCAGGCGATCGTGTGCACGGCCGTCGAGCACCAGCTTCAGCTTCCACGCGAGGTTGTCCGCATCCTGCACGCCGCTGTTCGCGCCGCGCGCGCCGAACGGCGACACGCCGTGCGCGGAATCGCCCGCGAACAGCACGCGGCCGTGGCGGAACGTGTCCATCCGCTGGCAGCGGAACGTGTAGACGCTCACCCACTCGAGCTCGAACTCGACATCCGGGCCGAGCAGCGCCCGCACGCGCGGAATCACGCGCTCCGGCTGCTTCTCGGCGACCGGATCGGCATCCCAGCCGAGCTGGAAGTCGATGCGCCACACGTTGTCCGGCTGGCGATGCAGCAGCACCGACTGGTTGCGGTGAAACGGCGGATCGAACCAGAACCATCGCTCGGTCGGAAACTCCGCCTTCATCTTCACGTCGGCGATCAGGAAGCGGTCCTTGAACGTGCGGCCGCGGCTTTCCAGGCCCATCATCGTGCGCATCGGGCTGCGCGAGCCGTCGGCCGCGATCACGTACTGCGCGCGCAGCGTCGCGACGCCGTCCGGCGTCTCGATCGTCAGCACCGCGTGTTCGGCCGACTGGTCGACGCCCGTCACCTTGTGCTTCCAGCGGATGTCGATGTTCGGCAGTTCGAACGCGCGATCGGCCAGATAGCCTTCGACGTAGTACTGCTGCAGGTTGATGAACGCCGGGCGCGCATGCCCTTCCTCGGGCAGCAGGTCGAACGCGTAAAGCTGCTCGTCCTGCAGGAACACCTTGCCGACGTGCCAGCTCACGCCCTTGTCGACGAAGCGCTCGCCGCAGCCGAGCCGGTCGAAGATCTCGAGCGTGCGCTTCGCGAAGCAGATCGCGCGCGAGCCGGTCGACAGCGTGTCGTCGTCGTCGAGCAGCACGACCGGCACGCCGTGCTGAGCGAGATCGATCGCGGCCGCGAGGCCCACCGGGCCCGCGCCGACGACGATCACCGGGTGGACGGCCGCGTCGTGCACGCGGGCGCGGTACTCGAATTTCAGCGTCTGGTAATCGATGCTCATGGTCGCCATCCGCGCGTCAACCGCGCCGTGCGCGCACCGCCGCGCCCGTCGTCCCGTCCGTCTGCCGCCGGCGCGTGCGCCCGCCTGTCCTGTCAACCGCCACGTCTCGCTCCTTGCTCCTGTTGATTCTTGAACGGCGCCGTTTCTCGGCGCCTGCCTGCCGCGTTTCTTGATCGGCGACAAATCCTGGATTTACGAATAGTAAAACCAATTACGAATAGTGAAATCAACGTAAACCCTGATCGCGCGCTCGGGAACGGGATAACCATATGAGTGAAACGGCAAGCCGAGCGCGGCGCGCACTGCTAATATCAAGTCAACGAGGCGGCCCTTTCGGCCGCCATTTTTCCTTTTCACGCCGATGATTCCGCCTACCATCCCCGAGCTGGTCACCCGTGCCGGGCAACTGCCGTATCTGCGGGAGCACCTCGCGCTTGCAGAAGGCGGGACCGCGTGCGCGAACCTGCCCGAGCGCACGCTCGCCAGCGCGTACGAGCCGATCTACGACGTGACGATGCCCGGCTCGCCGCAATCGACGTCGTTCGCCGACGCGATCGAGCGCTACGGCGACGAGCTCGGCTTTCAGGCCGTCACGCTCGTCACCGGCGCGCAGCACGATCCGGTCGACGCGGCCGTCGACGACCAGACGCTGGTCGCGATCGACCGCCTGTCGCGCGCGCTGCACGCGATCAATTTCTTCGGCGCGCAGCGCCACGGGCTGCTGTTCCTGCGCGTGCACGAGCGGCTGCTCAAGAGCGTGAAGTACGACCACGGCAAGCATTTCTCGTCGGTGCTGCAGCGCTTCGGGCTGCCGACCGAGCGGATCGTGATCGAGCTGCCGGCGGTCGCGGTCGCCCACAAGACGTTCCTCGGCTACCTGACGCGCAGCTACCAGCATCACGGTTTCAAGGTCGCGGACAAGCTGCCCGACCCCGGCCGCATCCTCGCGGTCGAATCGGATATGGCGCGCCCCGACTACATCAAGATGGATGCGGGCATCGCATTGCGCGACGGGATGGTCAAGGCGCTCGTCGCCTATGCGCAGCGCGTGCGGATTCCGCTGATCTTCGACGGCGTCGTCGACGAGACGCAGTGCGAGCTGCTGCGCCAGCACGACGTGCGGTTCATGCAGGGGCCGGTGTTCGCGAAGGTCGTGACGGTCTGAGGGATCGGCGGGGAAGGCGCCCGGGAGCGGCACGCCGGATGGCGGACTCCGGTGTCGTGTTGCTCAGGGAACCGGGTTTCAGCACGTAACGTGGCGCGGCGGCCGGTTCCTTGTTTGTTTGTTTGTTTGTTCGTTCGTTCGTTCGTTCACGCAGAAAGGTCGAAGGCGCTTGTGCGCGCGCTCGACACCGATGTGCGGCCTATTCTCTACCACCGTCGTCGTACTTCGGTAGATCGTCGTCGATCTCGATGCCCGGGAAACGGTCGCCGTACCAGACGTGCCACGCCGGACGCAGCCGCGACGGCTCGTCGAGCGTCGCGTAATTGATCTCGACCGTCCGCGGCGCGTCGGCGCGCCGGTATTCGAGCTGCGCGCCGCAACGGCCGCAGAAGCGCCGCTCGCCCCATGCGCTCGACGCGTAGACGGCCGGTTCGCCCTGCAGGTATTCGAATGCGTCGATCGGCACCGATGCCGATGCGACGACCGCCGCGCCGGTCGTGCGCTGGCAGAGCCGGCAGTGGCAAAAGCCGGCATCGGTCGGAACGTCGGCGATACGGTAGCGGATCGCGCCGCACGCGCATCCGCCTTCCATCGGTTCGGGGTGCGCCATGGCAGGCCTCGTCGTCGGGAAGCAGGCGAACGATGATGAGCGCGGTTCGCCCGTCACGCAATACGCGACGGCAACGCGTCCGCTCCCCGCACTCGCCGCGAACAAACCGGTTGGCGCGCGACGGCAACACCCGCGCGATGGTTGCTCAGACCGTCTGCCCGAGCCGCTGCGCGAGCGCCTTCAGTCGCGGCCCGACCTGCATGCGAAACACGTCCTCGTCCATCGACGATGCGGGGCCGCTGCAGCTCAGGATCAGCCAGCGCCCCTCGCGCGGCTCGCGAAATGGGACGGCCGCCGCGTTCACGTCCGTATGCCACGCGCGGAACGAATAGCAGCATCCGCCTTCGGAGAACTCGGCCACCGCGTGCTGCGCGGCCACGACGAGTGCATCGGCGTCGGCCGCGCCGCCGGCCGCGCGATGCAGTTCGGCATAGAGCGCGCGGCGCACGTCCTCCGGCTGCACGGCCAGGTATGCGCGCCCCATCGAGCTCGTCAGCATCGACAGCCGCGAGCCGGGCGCGAGCCCGAGCGTCAGCGCGGTCTCGCTGCGGATCGTCTCCAGATAGATCATGTCGAGCCCGTCGCGGCAGCCGAGCGACACGGCCGCGCCGATTTCGCGCGCGAGCGCCTGCATGTGCGGCCGCGCGAGATCGATCGTCCCCGAGCCCGACAGCAGCGCGTAGCCGAGCGACAACACGCCGGCGTCCAGCGCATACTTTCCGAGCGTCTCGTCGTAGCGCAGATAGCCGAGCACGGTCAGCGTATAGGCGAGCCGGTTCACCGTCGCCTTCGGCAGGCCCGTGCGTTCCGCGAAATCGCGGTTGCCCAGCATCGTCTCGCCGGGCCGGAAGGCGCGCAGCAGGTCGAGCCCGCGCGCGAGCGCGACGACGAACTTGCGCTCGTCGATGGGGGTGTCGTCGATGGTTGAAAGTGTCATCCGGTGCTACACTGAGGTCGATTTGCAAAACATTGTTCCGCACAGCGGAACGCAAGTCAAGCGAACTTCAGGTATCAGCCCGGAGCAAGCGCCGAAGCGCCAACTCGGGCCGACCGCAAAGCATGGGGCCCGAGTAAGCGCTGAAGCGCTAACTCGGGCCGACAGGAGATGAGACGATGAGTGCTGCAACTTTTCATTGGGACGATCCGCTGCTGCTCGACCAGCAACTGACCGAAGAAGAGCGGATGGTCCGCGATGCCGCGCAAGCGTACGCACAGGACAAGCTCGCGCCGCGCGTCACCGAAGCGTTCCGCCACGAACGCACCGACGCGGCCATCTTTCGCGAAATGGGCGAGGTCGGCCTGCTCGGCCCGACGATTCCCGAGGAATACGGCGGCCCCGGCCTCAACTACGTGAGCTACGGGCTGATCGCGCGCGAAGTCGAGCGCGTCGATTCGGGCTACCGGTCGATGATGTCGGTACAGTCGTCGCTCGTGATGGTGCCGATCTTCGAATTCGGCTCCGACGCGCAGAAGCAGAAATACCTGCCGAAGCTCGCGACCGGCGAATGGATCGGCTGCTTCGGCCTGACCGAGCCGAACCATGGCTCCGATCCGGGCAGCATGGTCACGCGCGCGAAGAAGGTGCCGGGCGGCTACTCGCTGTCCGGCGCGAAGATGTGGATCACCAACTCGCCGATCGCCGACGTGTTCGTCGTGTGGGCGAAGCTGGAAGAGAACGGCAAGGACGCGATCCGCGGCTTCATCCTGGAGAAGGGCTGGAAGGGCCTGTCGGCGCCGGCGATCCACGGCAAGGTCGGGCTGCGCGCGTCGATCACCGGCGAGATCGTCCTCGACGAGGTGTTCGTGCCCGAAGAGAACCTGATGCCGAACGTGAGCGGCCTGCGCGGCCCGTTCACCTGCCTGAACTCGGCGCGCTACGGGATCGCATGGGGTGCGCTCGGCGCGGCCGAGTCCTGCTGGCACACCGCGCGCCAGTACGTGCTCGACCGCCAGCAGTTCGGCCGGCCGCTCGCCGCGAACCAGTTGATCCAGAAGAAGCTCGCCGACATGCAGACCGAAATCACGCTCGGCCTGCAAGGCGTGCTGCGCCTCGGCCGGATGAAGGACGAAGGCACGGCGGCCGTCGAGATCACGTCGATCATGAAGCGCAATTCATGCGGCAAGGCGCTCGACATCGCGCGGCTCGCGCGCGACATGCTCGGCGGCAACGGCATCTCCGACGAATTCGGCGTCGCGCGCCATCTCGTGAACCTCGAAGTGGTCAACACGTACGAAGGCACGCACGATATCCACGCGCTGATCCTCGGCCGCGCGCAGACGGGCATCCAGGCATTCTTCTGACGATCCGGCCATCACGCGGACGGCGGCGATGCCGCGCACGCGCCGCCAGGTAAAAGGCCCGCCCGGCATCGCTGCCGGGCGGGCCTTATGTCATCGGAGCCGCGGCTCCGGGCCGCCGATGCTTACTTGTTCGGCTGCGGCGTCAGGCGCAGATACGGACGCACCGCGTTGAAGCCCTTCGGGAAGCGTTTCTTCAGCTCTTCAGGATCCTGCAGCGACGGCACGATCACGACGTCATCGCCATCCTTCCAGTTGCCGGGCGTCGCGACCTTGTAATTGTCGGTCAGTTGCAGCGAATCGATCACGCGCAGCACTTCGTCGAAGTTGCGCCCCGTGCTGGCCGGATAGGTGATCGTGAGCCGCACCTTCTTGTTCGGGTCGATCACGAACAGCGAACGCACCGTCAGCGTTTCGTTCGCGTTCGGGTGAATCATGTCGTACAGCTGCGACACCTTGCGGTCCGCGTCGGCGATGATCGGGAAGCCCACGACCGTCGACTGCGTTTCGTTGATGTCGTTGATCCAGCCCTTGTGCGATTCGACGCCGTCGACCGACAGCGCGATCACCTTCACGTTGCGTTTCTCGAATTCGCCCTTCAGCTTCGAGGTCAGCCCGAGTTCGGTCGTGCACACCGGCGTGTAGTCGGCCGGATGGGAGAACAGCACGCCCCAGCTGTTGCCGAGCCACTCGTGAAACTTGATGGTGCCCAGGCTCGATTCCTGCTCGAAATCCGGTGCGATGTCACCAAGACGCAGACTCATGATGTTCCCTCCTCGAACGATGCTGGTTGAAACCGCGCGCCGGACAGCGCGGGGCAGTCCATCAGCTTACGGGAAGCCATGGGTCGTGCGAACGAATATTCCGTTTGATATTCATACTTTTTTGTCATTTTTACCCGGCGTCGTGGCAGGACGGTGGGCGGCAAGGGAAACTTTTCAATCCTTTGTCGCTCTGTTCATGATTACAAGTCGTTTACCATGCAGTCTTGCGCGGCCGCCGTGTGTCTTCCCGGCTCGCCAGCAGGCAGGGGTTTCGCTACGATGTGAACCTGCAGCATGACAGCACGAAGGGAGTTGCAATGTCGGAAATCAACAAGGAGAAACTGATGTCGGATATCAAAACCGTTCTCTCGGACGCCGAAGACCTGCTCAAGCAAGCAGCGAGCAGCACGGGCGACCGTGCGGCCGAGCTGCGCGAGAAGGCCATGTCTCGCCTGAAGCAGGCCAAGGAAAAGGCTGCCGACGTCCAGGTCGTGGTGGTCGAGAAAGGCAAGAAGGCCGCGCGCGCGACCGACGACTACGTGCACGAGCATCCGTGGACGTCGATCGGCGTGGCCGCCGGCGTCGGCGTGCTGATCGGCTTGCTGATCAACCGCAAGTAACGCGCTCTGCGCCGTTTCGTCCCGCGGGCCGCGTCGCGCGGCCCGCGGGCGTCGAAGCCAGCCGGCCTGCGCCGGCCGGCTTGGTCCTAGCTGCTTAGTGCACGCGCAAGCCTCTCATCCATGACGACAGACACCTCCTCGCAGCCGTCCGGTCAAGGACCGCTGCGCCGCCTCGTCGGCTCCGCGATCGGCCTTCTGCAGACGCGCCTCGAACTGGTGGGCATCGAGCTTGCCGAGGAGAAGGAGCGCCTGATGGGCGTGCTGTTCCTCGGCCTCGCCGCGATGATGCTCGCGACGATGGCGCTCATCAGCCTGACCGTGTTGATCGCGATCGCGTTCTGGGATACCTACCGCTGGCAGGCGCTCGCCGCGATCACCGCGCTGTATGCCATTGGCGGCATCGCATGCGCGCTGAAGGCGCGCTCGGGCCTGCGCGACGCGCCGACCGTATTCGAGGCGACGCTCGCCGAGCTCGAGAAAGACCGCGACCTGTTCCGCGGCAAGCCGTGAGCGCCCTCGCGCTCGTCCCTTCCACCTACTTCGCCGACGCGCCATGAGCCAGAACATCACGGGCAATCCCTCCCGCTCCCCTTCGTCGCGATCGAACTGGAGCGCGTCGCAGCACCGCGCGCTCCGCAAGGAATTGCTGATCCTGCGATCCGAAGTCGAGCGGCTCGAATTTGCGGAGGCCGCCGCCGAAATGCGCCACGCCGTCACGCGCTTCAGCTGGCTCAAGGTGTTCATCCCCGGGTTGTCGACCAGCAGGTTCGGCCAGTCGGCCAAGAACCTGAACGCAAGCCTAGGCCAGCTCGTCAACCAGTATCCGATGCTGAGTTCGCTCGCATCGCTCGTGCTGGCGAAACCCGTTCGCTCGCTGCTGCGCGCGAGCACGGGCCCCGCGTTGAAGTGGGGCACGCTCGGCTTCGCCGCATGGGAGGTCTACCGGATCTGGAAGCAGTCCCGCGACGAGCGCGGGCTCGACCCACGCGACGACTGACCGTCGGCATCCCGCGCGCGGCCATGCGCCGCTGCGCACCCTCCTGGCGAACTCAGCGCAGGCCCCAGCAGACAGCGCCCGGTTCGTCGACACCTTCGCTTCCTGCATTGCCTTTCGTCCCGTCCGAGCGCAGCGTGAACGTGCCGCATGCATCGTCGCGCATCGGCCCGGTGTCGAGCGGCGTCGCCGCCAGTTCGTAGCTCACCGGCGAGTCGTCGCCATCCGGCCGCCCGAGCGTCAATCGATACACGGCATGCCCGTCCGGCGGCGCCTGCGCGAGCGCGTCCGGCAACGCCGCGGGCGGCGCGCCGTCCAGCGTTTCAAGATATTGGGCCGCACGGTACAGCGCGGACACCGCCGTCGCGCGGTGAACCCGCACGACATGCTCGCGATACGACGGGATACCCCACCCGGCCAGCACCGCGACGATCGCGAGCACGATCATCAGCTCGATCAGCGTGAAGCCGGCCGCTCGGCACAGCGGCAGGCGGCCGTTCATCGAAGCACCGCCGCGACACGACGCCAGCGCAGCACGACGACGTGGCCGTCGCGTATCGCGACCTGGTGTTGCAGCCACACGGCGCTCGACGCGTGCGCGCCGACGCCACGCGCGGTGACAAGGTAAGCGCGGTCGCCGGCCTGCGCTGACGGACGCCGCCACGCCTCGATCAGGCATCGCGGCGGTTGCGCGGCCATCGGCCATTCGGCGAAAGGCGCGAACGCTTCGGCAGCCGCCAGCGGCGGCATGCGCCGCCAGGCGTCGGGCTCCGCATGCGAGTCGCTTTCGTTCACGTACGGTGCCGAGCTGCGCAACAATCGCGCGGTGCACGCGGCCAGCGCGGCATCGGCCGCGTGGAATGCGATCAGCCGATCCGACAACGCACGGGTGCGGCGCGACTCCGTCAATGCGGCGTCGAACCATGTGCCGGTCAGTGCCGCGACTGCTGCGCCGACCGCGATCACCGCGGGCAATGCAAGGCCTGCATCGCGACGCCACGCGCGGCGAGCGGGCCGGAAACGCATATGGGGCTCGCGCGGGGTCATCGCCTGAACGCCGACGCATGCGGCCTGCTGCGGGTCGCCTCCGCTCGCGACGGTGCGCTCGGGCGCGTGGCCTCTCTCGATGCATCGCGAGATGTCGTCCCGCACGCACTGTGCTGCGCCGCTCATCGCGCCACCTCGCTTGCTCGGGTTGCATCATGTAACGCAGCGTCGGGTGCGAGCGCGACGTTCCGCAACGCGACGATGCGATCGAGCGTCAAACGTGCGCGGCCGTCCGATGCAACGGCGGCGCGGCCGTCGCAGTCGATATGCGGCGTCGGTTCGCGCATCGGCTCGCCGCGCGCCCGCACGCAGACATGCACGGCCACGACCTCGCGCCAGTCGTCCGCACGCATCGCATCGGCGTCGACGAACTGCGTGGCGCCGCGACGCAAATAGCGCAGGCGCAACTGATCGATTCCCGCCGCGACAGGCTGCGGCGTGCCCGGACGGCCGCTTCCTTCGCAATACAGTTCGGGCTCGCCCGTCGACGGGCTGACATGCGCATCGAAGCGATTCTCCACCGGCGCAGCTTCGCCCGGCTCGCCGACACCCTGCCCGAGGCAATCCGACGTCTGGTCGTTCACCGTCGTCCACGTCGATACCGCATCGCCGACATACCGGACCAGCAACGCGTCCGACGACAGGCGCACGGGCTCGCAGCGCACCTGTGCGCCGCTACCCCGCACGCGCGCCGCCGAACACCCGAACACCGGCGGCAACGACGATGGCGCTTGTGCATCGAGCGGCAGGAATCCTGCCATCTGGATCTGTTGACCGATCAGCATCAGCGCGGTCGCTGCCGCGTCGCGCATCCTGAACCCGTCTTCCGCGCGCCGCTGCGCAATGCGCTGCGCGTGGTACAGCGCACCGGCCGCCGCGAGCACGAGGAGCCCGACGGTCATCGCGATCAGCACTTCGAGCAGCGTATGGCCACGCGTACGGCGATCAGCGTTCATCGCCCGCCCGCTCGCGAAATGGAATGCGGACACACGACGGCGGCCGCGTCGACATTCCCGCGCCATCGCAGCGCGCCGACGCGCGTCCATCGCCGCCCCGCCACCAGACAACCGCGTAGCGCACACCGCCCGGCCCGCCGTCGAGCATCATCGCGCCGCCCGGCAACGAGGCGGCCGCGAGCGCCGCGAGACCGTCGCCGGCCGCCGCGGGAGCATGCAGACGCTCGATACGCGCATCGGCCAGCCACAGCGCGCGTTCGCGCCAGATCGTCGCGCGCTGCGCACGCGCCATCGCGAGCTGGCTGCCGGCCACTGCGAGCATCACGGTGGCGAGCAGCGCGATGGCCAGCGTCGCCTCGATCAACGACGTCCCGCGCATGGCATTGCGCATCGCGATCACGCCGCGTCGCAGCGGCCGGCGACCAGCCGCGCGCGACCGCCTGCCGCAATCCGCACGCAACGCGACGCGCGCGCGTCGTCGGCGCCGGACACGCTGCGCCGTGGACGCACCTCGAAACGCCGGATGCCGCCGATCGACTGACCGACCGGCGGCGCAAATGCGAGCTCATGCGCGGCGCCCGCGACGGCCACTTCGGCATCGCGCGGGTAGCGTCGCAGCACACGCGACTGCCCGTCGACTTGCCCGCTGACGATCCAGTCGCACGACCATTCGGCCGGATCGCATTGCTCACCGGCACGCAGACAGGCGCCGTTGCGCCCGGCGCGGCACAGCGTGACGCGCGCGCCGAGACGCGTTGCCTCGGCACGCGCAAACGACAGCGCACCGAGCAGCGCGCGCGAACGGGCATCCACGCGTTCGCGCATGCGCCACTGGTCGAACGTGGGCACCGCATAGAGCGCGAGCCCCGCTGCCAGCGACATGGCGACCATCAGCTCGACGAGCGTGAATCCGCCCGACCGTTGCACCACATTCTTAAAGGGTTGAGCGCCCGGTTCCATCGCAATCGTCCTCCGCCACGGTGATGCGACGACTGTAGCGGCGCGTGCGGATGTGCGCCATTGGCCGAACGGCCGACTGGCGACATGCGATCGCAACCGACACAATCGGCGCAAATCGAACCAATGGAGCAGACGATGAACGAACGCAGCGCGTCAGCGCTTACGTGGGGTCTTGGCGGGAGAGGCGCGACGGAACTCTTCGATCACGTCGGCAAATTCGGAAACGTCCTCGAACTGGCGATACACCGATGCGAAGCGCACATAGGCGATCGTATCGAGGCCGCGCAACTCGTTCATCACGAGTTCGCCCAGCTTCTCGCTACGCACTTCGCGCTCGCCAGTCGCGAGCAGTTGATACTCGATGCGGGCGACCGCCGCGTCGATCGCGTCGGCGGCAACCGGCCGCTTGCGCAGCGCGAGTTGCATGCTGGCGACGATCTTGCGACGGTCGAATTCCGTGCGGCTGCCGTCCTTCTTCACGACGAACGGCAGGGACAACTCGACCCGCTCGTACGTCGTGAAACGCTTGTCGCAAGCCGAGCAGCGCCGGCGCCGCCGAATCGCGGCGCCATCTTCGGACACGCGCGAGTCCACGACCTGCGTGTCGTCATGCCGGCAGAACGGGCAGCGCATCGGCGATCAGCGATAGACCGGGAAACGCTTGGTCAGCTCGGCGACCTGCGCGCGCACGCGTTCGATCGTCGCTGCGTCTTCCGGATTCTCGAGCACGTCGGCGATCAGGTTACCCACCTGCTCGGCTTCCGCCGGCCCGAAACCGCGCGTCGTCATCGCCGGCGAACCCAGGCGCACGCCGCTCGTCACGAACGGCTTTTCCGGGTCGTTCGGGATCGCGTTCTTGTTCACCGTGATGTGCGCCGCGCCGAGCGCCGCTTCCGCTGCCTTGCCCGTGATGTGCTTCGCGCGCAGGTCGACCAGCATCACGTGGCTTTCCGTGCGGCCCGACACGATCCGCAGCCCGCGCTTGACCAGCGTTTCGGCCAGCACGCGTGCATTCTCGACCACCTTCTGCTGATATTCCTTGAACTCGGGCGACAGCGCTTCCTTGAACGCCACGGCCTTCGCCGCGATCACGTGCATCAGCGGGCCGCCCTGGATCCCCGGGAAGATCGCCGAGTTGATCGGCTTCTCGTACTCGGCCTTCATCAGGATCACGCCGCCGCGCGGGCCGCGCAGGCTCTTGTGCGTCGTCGTCGTCACGAAATCCGCGTGCGGCACCGGGTTCGGATACACGCCCGCCGCGATCAGGCCCGCGTAGTGCGCCATGTCGACCATCAGGTATGCGCCGACCGACTTCGCGATCTTCGCCAGACGCTCGAAATCGATCTTCAGCGCGAACGCCGACGCGCCCGCGACGATCAGCTTCGGCTTGTGTTCCTGCGCGAGTTGCTCGGCCGCTTCGTAGTCGATGTCTTCGTTTTCGTTCAGGCCGTAGCTCACCACGTTGAACCACTTGCCCGACATGTTCACCGGCGAGCCGTGCGTCAGGTGGCCGCCATGCGCGAGGCTCATGCCCATGATCGTGTCGCCCGGCTTGAGCATCGCGAAGAACACGCCCTGGTTCGCCTGCGAACCCGAGTTCGGCTGCACGTTCGCGGCTTCCGCGCCGAACAGTTGCTTCACACGGTCGATCGCCAGCTGCTCGACCACGTCGACGTACTCGCAGCCGCCGTAGTAGCGCTTGCCCGGATACCCTTCCGCGTACTTGTTCGTGAGCTGCGAGCCTTGTGCGGCCATCACGGCCGGGCTCGTGTAGTTTTCCGACGCGATCAGTTCGATGTGATCTTCCTGGCGGCGGTTTTCCTGCTCGATCGCCGCAAAGATTTCGGGATCGACGTTCGCAATGGTGCTTTGGGCTCTGTCAAACATACGGTTTCCGTTAAGTGTGTACAGGTTGACCGGAGCGGCCGAGTACGGTGCGCTGCTGGCGAGACCAGCTCGACGTGGCGGAAGAATCCGTATGACGCGAGGCAGGACAGCCACCGGCGATGCACGCGACGGCGCACAACGGCTGCCCAGGCGAACGGCAAAAACGGCGCCCCGCGCTTCACGGTGGGATGCTCCACCTTGAACCCGAAGGGTTCTATCGCCAGTCACGCAGGGGTGATGAGCGCATTAGTGTATTGGATGCGTCATGAATAGGCAACCGCACGGCAGTGGCCTCCAAACAATGAGGGCCGGACTCTACGCGCCCGTGCCGGAACGCTTCGCCGTCTTGCCGCGGTGCGGCATTCTCAGTAGGCTTGCGGGATTCCACCCGCTATTCCGTTACCGACCAGGAGCAGCAATGATCGTGTTCGTCACAGGGGCGTCCGCCGGCTTCGGCGCCGCCATCTCCCGCGCCTTCGTCAAGGGCGGCCATCGCGTCGTCGCCACCGCACGCCGCAAGGATCGTCTCGACGCGCTCGCGGCCGAACTCGGCGACGCGCTGCTGCCGTTCGAGCTCGACGTGCGCGACCGCGCGGCCGTCGAAGCCGTGCCGGCCGCCCTCCCCGCCGAATTCGCCGCGCTCGACGTGCTCGTCAACAACGCCGGCCTCGCGCTCGGCGTCGAGCCGGCCCAGAAGGCGAGCCTCGACGAGTGGCAGACCATGATCGACACGAACTGCTCGGGCCTCGTGACCGTCACGCACGCGTTGCTGCCCGGCATGATCGCGCGCGGTCGCGGCCATATCTTCAATCTGGGCTCGGTGGCCGGCACCTATCCGTATCCGGGCGGGAATGTATACGGCGCGACCAAGGCTTTCGTCAGACAATTCAGCCTGAACCTGCGCACCGACCTGATCGGCACGCCGTTGCGCGTAACCGACATCGAGCCGGGGCTGTGCGGCGGCACGGAATTCTCGAACGTCCGCTTCCGCGGCGACGATGCAAAAGCGGCGAACGTCTATCAGAACGTCCAGCCGCTCACGGCCGAAGACATCGCCGACACGATCTACTGGATCGCCACGCGCCCCGCGCACGTCAACATCAATACGATCGAGATGATGCCGGTCGCGCAAGCCCCGGCCGGCCTCACGGTCCATCGCGGCTGACACGTCGCCCGCAGCCGCGGGCCCGGCTCCGGCCGGCCCGCGGTGTGCCACGACGCACTACATTCCGTTACGAATCGGTTACGAATCCCATCTTTGCCTTCCGGTAGAATGCGCGCCATGACTCAGCCTACCCGCTCCCCGGAAGCGCCGTCCGGCTTTACCTGGCCGGTGCGCGTGTACTACGAGGATACCGATGCAGGCGGCATCGTCTTCTATGCCAACTACCTGAAGTTCTTCGAGCGCGCCCGCACCGAGTGGCTTCGCGCATGCGGCGTCGACCAGCGTCGGCTCTCCGACGAGACCGATGCGATCTTCATCGTGCGCAGCACGTCGCTCGACTACCGCGCGCCGGCGCGACTCGACGACACGCTGACGATCACGAGCCGCCCCGGACGCATCGGTCGCGCATCGGTGGAATTCACGCAGGAAGCCTGGTGCGGCGACACGCTGCTCGTGGCCGGGCAGATCCGCCTCGGCTGCGTCGACCGTCACGGCATCCGGCCCGCGGCCATCCCGCCGGCCGTGCTCGACGCGCTGCAACGCGGGCCCGTCATCGACGCGGGGCAGACTGGTTTGTCAACGAAGCTCGCATGAGCGCCGTTTAGACACAGCCTATGAACTTGCCGTTCTGATTCGATACTAAGCAAGGTTCGGCGTCAGGCCTCGCCGGCGCGCCGCGCCGCACGCACACCGGACGCCCTTGCCGGGCACTCCCGAAGGGACGTTACTCAAACCTCTATGAATACTGTTCAAGACCTGTCGATCATTTCCCTCGTCCTCAACGCGAGCGTGCTGGCCCAGGCCGTGATGGGGCTGCTGCTGCTGCTGTCGCTGATGTCGTGGACCTTCATCTTCCGCAAGTGGTTCGCGATCCGCCGCGCGCGCGCGCAGACCGAACGCTTCGAGAAGGATTTCTGGTCGGGCGGCGACCTGCAGGCGCTGTATCAAAGCGCGGCCAACAACCGCCACACGATCGGTGCGCTCGAGCGGATCTTCGAATCCGGGATGCGCGAATTCCTGAAGGCGAAGGAAAAGCGCCTCAGCGATCCGGGCCTCGTGCTCGACGGTGCGCGCCGCGCGATGCGCGCGTCGTTCCAGCGTGAAATGGACGTGCTCGAAGCCAATCTCGCGTTCCTCGCGTCGGTCGGCTCGGTCAGCCCGTACATCGGTCTGTTCGGCACGGTCTGGGGGATCATGAATTCGTTCCGCGGCCTCGCGAACGTGCAGCAGGCCACGCTCGCGAATGTCGCGCCGGGCATCGCCGAGGCGCTCGTCGCCACCGCGATCGGCCTGTTCGCCGCGATTCCGGCGGTGGTCGCGTACAACCGCTACGCGCACGACATCGACCGCCTCGCGATCCGCTTCGAGACCTTCATCGAAGAGTTCTCGAACATCCTGCAGCGTCAGGCCCAGTAAGGAGCGCGCCATGGCAGGAAGTCCCATTCGATCCAGCATGCGCGGCGGCCGCTCGCGCCGCGCGATGGCCGACATCAACGTCGTGCCGTACATCGACGTGATGCTGGTGCTGCTCGTGATCTTCATGGTCACCGCACCGCTCGTCGCGCCGTCGATCATCAACCTGCCGACCGTCGGCAATGCCGCGCCGCAGGAGCAGACGCCGCCCGTCGTCGTCAACATCAAGGCCGACCGCACGATGAGCGTCAAGTACAAGGGCGACTCGGGCGCGACCCAGGAAGACACGATGACGAAGGCCGAGCTCGACAGCTTCATCACGGCCCGGCAGGCCGATCACCCTGACCAGCCGGTCGTGATCGCAGCCGACAAGACCGTGCAGTACGATGCCGTCATGACCGTGATGTCCGATCTGAAGGCGCGCGGCGTCAAGCGCGTCGGCCTCCTCGTCAAATCGCAATGAACCGGCAGCAATCCACGCGCAGGTCCGCCTACCCGCTCCAGCCTCCCCGGGAGCGCGGGACGTGGCGCGCGTTCGCGCTCGCCGCGCTGATGCACGTGCTGCTCGCGCTGTTCCTCTATCACGGCGTGCAGTGGCAGAACAGTACGCCGGCCGGCGCCGAGGCCGAGCTGTGGACCGAAGTGCCCGACGTCCCCGCGCCGCGGCCCGTCGTCACGCCCACGCCGCCCGCGAAGGTCGCTCCGCCCCCTCCGCCGGTGCGCGACGAGCAGGCCGACATCGCGCTGCAGCAGAAGAAGCGTCAGCAGGAAGCGGCCGCGCGCGCGGCGCAGCTCGAGCAGCAGCGCCGCGCGCAGCAACTGAAGGCCCAGCAGGAAGAGGAAGCCCGGCGCGCGCAGCTCGCCGCGCAACAGGCCGCCGCGCTCGCCGCCCAGAAAGCCGCGGAACGCGACAAACAGAAGCAGGCCGACAAGCTCAAGCAACAGCAGCTCGCCGAGCAGCAGAAGCTCGAACAGCAGAAACTCCAGCAGCAAAAGCAGGCGCAGCTCGAAGCGCAGCAGGCGGCGAAGGCGAAAGCCGACGCAGCCGCGAAGGCCAAGGCGGAAGCCCAGGTCAAGGCGAAGGCCGAAGCCGCGGCGCGCGCGAAGGCCAATGCGGCGGCGAACGCGAAGCTGGACCGCGAGCGCAGCGCGCGCCTCGCGCAGATGCAGGGGCTGTCGGGCGCCGGCGAAGGCGGTGGCGACGGCCTCGCGAAAAGCGGCACCGGCACGGGCTCCGGCGGCAATGCCGCGACGCCCGGCTATGCCGACAAGGTGCGCCGCCGCGTCAAGCCGAACATCGTTTGGGGCGGCGAACGGGCAGGCCTGACCACCGTCGTCAAGATTCGGTGCACGCCGTCCGGTGACGTATTGAGCGCATCGGTCTCCCGCTCGAGCGGGAATTCGGGGTGGGATCAAGCCGTGGTCAATGCGATCCACGCATCGGTCCCGTTGCCGCCCGATTCTAACGGTCGGACCCCGTCCGACATTACGATTACCTTCAAGGCAGCGGAGTGAAACGAAATGCGCTTACACTCCGGGCGTCGCTGTCGGACGGGAACGAATCGGGTATTTTTACTGTCTCTGCGGTTGCGCAGCGATCCAAGCCATACGGGAAGCAAGAAGCATGAGTTTGATGACAAAGCTAGGTTTCAGGGCACTCGTGGCCTCGTGTCTGATCACGGCGGGCAGCGCCGCTAACGCCCAGGTCAACGTGCTGATCACCGGCGTCGGGTCGACCCAGTTCCCCATTGCCACCGCGAATTTCACGAACGAGGCGAACCTGCCGCAGCAGGTCACGTCGATCGTGCGCGCCGACCTCGCCCGCAGCGGCAAATTCACCAACATCGACGCCGGCAGCACGCCCGTGCCCGAGACCGCATCGGTCGATCTCGGCGCATGGAAGGCCAAGGGCGCGAATGCGTTCGTCGCCGGCAGCGTGAACCGCGACGCGAACGGCCAGTACAAGGTCAACTTCATCCTGTACGACACCGTGAAGCAGCAAAGCCTCGGCGGCCTGTCGCTGACGGCCACCGACACCACGCTGCGCACGGCCGGCCACAAGATCGCCGACTACATCTACCAGAAGCTGCTCGGCGTGCGCGGCGTGTTCGCCACGCGCCTGTCGTACGTGATCAAGACCGGCAACCGCTACCAGTTGCAGATTTCGGATTCGGACGGCCAGAACGCGCGCATCGCGCTGTCGAGCACCGAACCGATCATCTCGCCGGCGTGGTCGCCGAGCGGCACGAAGGTCGCGTACGTGTCGTTCGAGCGCAAGAAGCCGATCGTCTACATCCACGACCTGCCGACCGGCCGCCGCTACATGGTCTCCGACCAGAAGGGCAACAACAGCGCACCGGCGTGGTCGCCGGACAGCAACACGCTCGCCGTCGCGCTGTCGCTGACGGGCAATACGCAAATCTATACGGTCAACGCGAACGGCGGCGGCCTGCGCCGTCTCACGCAGAGCAGCTCGATCGACACCGAGCCGTTCTACTCGCCGGACGGCCGCTGGATCTACTTCACGAGCGACCGCGGCGGTGCGCCGCAAATCTACCGGATGCCTGCACAGGGTGAGAGCGCCGGCGCCGCGCAGCGCGTGACCTTCACCGGCAGCTACAACACGAGCCCGCGCGTGAGCCCGGACGGCAAGCTGCTCGCTTACATCTCCCGCACGGGTGGGGGCTTCAAGCTGTACGTTCAGGATCTGCAGAGTGGCGCGGCGAACGCCATCACGAATACCAATCGCGACGAATCGCCGAGCTTCGCGGCAAACGGCCAGTACCTTCTGTACGCCACCCAGTCGGGTGGCCGCAACGTGCTGGCTGCAGTGCCCTCCGACGGCAGCGCGCCGCCGCAGATCCTGTCCGTCCAGGGCGGCTCCGTTCGCGAGCCGTCGTGGGGGCCCTTCATGCAATGACCACAAGGAGAGTAACCATGATGTCGAATAAAGCTCGTCTGGCCCTGGCCGTGATGATGATCAGCGCGCTTGCAGCGTGCAAGTCGGGCGTGAAGCTCGACGACAAGGCGAACAACGCGGGCGCAATCGGCACGCAGCCGAGCGCCGACAACGTCGCGCAAGTGAACGTCGATCCGCTGAACGACCCGAACAGCCCGCTCGCGAAGCGCAGCATCTACTTCGACTTCGACAGCTATTCGGTGAAGGACGAGTACCAGCCGCTGATGCAGCAGCACGCGCAGTACCTGAAGAGCCACCCGCAGCGCCACGTGCTGATCCAGGGCAACACCGACGAACGCGGCACGAGCGAGTACAACCTCGCGCTGGGCCAGAAGCGTGCGGAAGCCGTCCGCCGTGCGATGGCCCTGCTCGGCGTGAACGACTCGCAAATGGAAGCCGTGAGCCTCGGCAAGGAAAAGCCGCAGGCAACGGGTCACGACGAAGCATCGTGGGCGCAGAACCGTCGCGCCGACCTCGTCTACCAACAGTAAGTAACGGAAGAATCGCCGTATGACGCACCGTTCAACCTGGCTGCGCGTTGCCGCAGCATTCTGCGTCGCGGGCGCGGCGTGGTCGGCCGCGCCGGCGCACGCCGGCATGTTCGACGACAACGAAGCACGCCGTGCCGTGCTCGATCTGCGCAGCAAGAGCGACAACCTGTCGAGCCAGTTGTCGGCCGCCCAGCGTACGATCCTCGATCAATCCGGCCGTATCGACCAGCTGAACCAGCAGGTCGCGACGCTGCGCGGCGAGAACGAGGATCTGACGAACCGGCTGACGACGCTCGAGCGGCAGCAGAAGGAGTACTACCAGGATCTCGACACGCGGCTCAAGAAGTTCGAGCCGCAGCAGGCGACGATCGACGGTGTCGAAGGCACCGTGCAGCCGGGTGAAACGGATGCGCTCAGCGCGGCGCAGCAGCAGTTCCGCAACGGCAACTTCAAGGCGGCGGCGGCTTCGTTCCGCGCGTTCATCGCGAAGTATCCGCAGAGCCCCTATCAGCCGACCGCGCAGTACTGGTACGGCAACGCGCAATACGCGCTGCGCGACTACCGTGGTTCGACCGCGACGTGGCAAGGGATCGTCAGCAAGTTCCCGCAACACCCGCGCGCGGCCGACGCCCTCGTGGCGATCGGCACGAACCAGCTCGAACAAGGCCAGAAGGCGGCCGCGAAGAAGACGTTCGAGCAGGTCGTGTCGCAGTACGCCGGCTCGAACGCGGCGCAGACGGCGCAGGGCAAGCTCGAAACCATCAAATAATTATCGTGACGGGTTGTTGACAGCCCTGTAACCCGTCGCTATAATCTTTTGCTCTTTAGGTCGTTGCCCAGGTTGTTGAAGCAACGAACCGACAGGTTTCAAGAACGTGGGGTGGTAACTCAGTTGGTTAGAGTATCTGACTTTTAATCAGAGAGTCGAGGGTTCGAGTCCCTCCCACCCTACCAACTATCTTCGATAGTGTAAAAAAGCCTCCCTCGCGGGGGCTTTTTTGCGTCTGTCGCCGCACCGTTCGAGCAGAATTCCCGACGATGCTCGTCACACACTCGGCCGCGCGCAACCTGAGCCCGACCGATCACCGCGCACTCACGTCCCGCAGTACCGCACCATATCCGGCATACAGATTGCCGTCGGGCAGCAACCGCAATTGCGCGAGTTGCCGATGCACGACCGGCAAGTTATGGAACGGCATCCGCGTGAACAGATGATGTTCGATATGGAAATGAATCGCATGCGGGCCGAACAGGAACGTCTGCCATGAACGCCGGACGATCGTGCGTGCGTTGCGGCTTTGATCGGCGCCGGCCGGCAACCCCGCGTGCTCGAAGATCGCGCGCACCTGCCCGGCGAACGGCAACAAGGTGACGGACGGCACGATCCACAACGCGACGTACAGCAGCGGATGTCCGGCCAGCGCGAGCGCGCCGAACAGCGCGCCGTTGCCGGCCAGCATCGACGCGATCTCCCACGCCGCATACGCACGCGATTTTTCGACCTTCGGCAACGCATGCGCGAACGCGCCGCGCGCGAGCTTCACGACGCTCGTCACGTAGCCGACGCCGCACGCATACGCGAGCAGGCGGACGATCAATCGCCCGCGCGTCGCCGGATAGTCGTGCACGCCGAACAGCAGCGCGACGGGGTCGTCCGCTTGCATCGGCGCGCGATGGTGCTTCAGATGGCCCGCCCGATACGTGCGCAGCGACAGCCATAGCGGGCCGGCCGCGAGCAGTTGCCCGAGCACGTCGTTGACGCGCCGGTTCCGTGCAAGCAACCCGTGCGCCCCTTCGTGCATCATGACCGCGAGCGCGAGCTGGCTGCGCGCGATCACGATCGACGCGCACGCGTAGGCCAGCGGATGCGCAAACGCGATCGCAGCGGCAAACGCGGCGGCAATCATCAGCCAGTCACCCGCCAGCGCCATGCCGACACGCGCCGCGCTCACGCGAAACAGCCCCGGATCGGGCACGAACCGGCCGAGCCCGACGTTCGGTCCGGCGCGGTGAACGTGCGCCTCCGTCATGCGAGCCTCCTGCGCGGCAAACGCCGCTCGACCCACAGCGTACTGACCGCCGCGAGCACGAACCCGCCCAGCACGTCCGCGACCGTATGCTGCTTGAGCGTCAGCGTCGACGCGCAGATCAGCAGCCCGATCGCCGCCGCGACGATCCGGCGCCGGTCCACCAGCATCCGGCACGCGAGACACGTCACCGCGACATGCAGGCTCGGGAAGCCGTTGGCCGCAAGATCGAGCGCCCACATGCGCGCCAGACGCCGACGCACGAATGCATTGCCGATCTCGGCGATGTCGGGCCGCGGCACGGCTTCCGGAAACATCAGGAAGCAGGCCACGCCGAGCACGAACGCGATCAGCACGGCGTCCCTGAACGCGGCGAACGCGGACGGTCGCGCGTACGCGGCGAGCGCAATCACGAACGGAAAGAACGCGACATAGACGAACCACGACCATGCGATGAACGGAATCCGCGCATCGATCGCCGTGGCCAGCACGTAGCGCGGCGTGACGCCGCGCTCCAGCAGAAAGAAGATCGCGAGGCCCGCGACCAGGCCGAATGTCGCGGCCAGCATCTGCCGGACATCGGGCCGGCGATCGTCCTGAAACATGCGCGTATTCATCGCGGCGCTGGTGCCTCGCATCGGGTTGCCGCGTCGGCCGCTCGCGCATGCGGACCCAGCGCGAGGAGGTGCGATGTCCACGCGTCGACACGCGCACGCGCATGCTCGCGGCCCGCTCGCGTCCCCGCCGGCGTACCGGGATCGCGCATCAGTTCGATCGACGCCTGCCCGACCTCGCGCCGGAATGCCGCCGCATCGCCCCGCCATGTGACCACGCGGTGCACGAGTTGCAGCCGTGCCGCGCGCGCGGCGTTGCTCGCCTGTTCGGGCTGATCGGTCTGCACGAGCAGGATCGGACGGCGATACACGCGCGCAATCGACAACGCGGCCATGCCGGGCGCCGATACGATCAACGGCGCATGCGCGGCGCGCGTCGGCCAGTCGGCGTCGACGCCGGTCCAGCCGTCGTGTCCGGCGTAGCCCTCGCCCACGCGGTGGGCGGCGAGCCCCGCGTCGCGCATGCCGGCCGACAACGCATCGGCGAGCGCGACGTCGCGAAAGTGCGGATTCAGATAAACGGCCGCCGCAACGCGTTCGTGCGCCGGCCGTTCGGCGACGATCGGCACCGGCGTCGGCAGCCGGCGATGCCGGTGCGAGCGCGGCGCATCGTCGGCGAAGCCGTACGCGAAATCGTGCTCGATACGGCCCAGCGCCGCATCGATCTGCCAGTCGACGATCCGCGCGAAAGCGCGCGCCAGCACGCGCGGCAGTCGTGCATCGAAATTCGCGGTCAACGCGCGGCGCAGGCTGCCGCCATACACGTGGACGACGCGACGCCGCCAGCCCGGCACCGCCCCCATGAACAGCAGCGCCGGATGAAACGAGTCGTTGACCACGAGATCCGCATCGCGAACGATCGCACGCAGCCGCACGATGTCGCGCAGCATGCGGGTCGGCCTGAACACGTAGTGCGCGACATTGCGATCGGTCGCGTCGCGCAGCATGTTCTGCCGCTCGTCGAACTGCACCGCGTAGTGCCGCGACAACACGTCCGCGTCGATGCCGAACGCGGCGAGAAATGCCTGCCCGGCGTCGGACGTCGTCAGCACGTCGACCTGCGCGCCGGCCGCGCGCAACGCATGCACGAGCAGTTGCGCGCGCATCAGATGGCCGCGCGCGTCGGCGGTCGCGAGATAGACGATGTGCGGCATCATGCGCGCGGACGAAGCGACTGGAGCCAGCCGGCCGCGACCATCGCCAGCGCGCCCGTCACGCCGAAACCGGCTTCGATCGCGCGGATCTCGTCCAGCAACGCGGCGAGCGACGCGGCCTCGGACGGCTCGACGAGGCGGCGCAGCGTATCGGCGCAAAGCCGGACGTGGCGCGTCTCGTCGGCGAGCACGCGCGACAGCAACGGATACAGCGGATGCGTGTCGCCGATCGTCGCACAGTGGCGCGCGAGCACGCGCATTGCCATCTGTTCCGCGCACAGGCCGGTCGCATACGCGGGCACGAGTACGCCTTGCGCGAAATGCGGCGCGTAGCGCTGCGCCAGACGCCGCCATCGCACGATCTTGCGCCGGCTCAGCCAGTCGGGTTCGTGCGGGCCGGTCGACACGTCGACGCCGCGCCGGCGCAACGCATCGGCAAATGCGGCCGCGTGGCGGCGCTCGTCCGCGAGATGCTGGTCGATGCGCGGCGCGAGCCAGTCCGGCGGCTGTCCGGTCCAGTCCTCATGCAGCGCGCACTCGGTCGCTTCTTCGCCGCTCAGGTACATGCGCAGCATCCAGCGCTCGCCATGCATGCTGCGATGCAGTTGCCGGATCGCCGCCCGCTTGATGCGATCGACGAGATACGCGCGCATCCGCGCCGTACCGCGTGGCACGGGCGCATCGAGACAATCGAAGCGCTCGCCGTGCCCGGCCTGCGACGACACCGGCAATTCGCTTGCCGCGGTCATGCCGGCTCGCCCCGCGCGGATGAAGATGGCGTCGCGGCAGCCGCCGGATCGCGACGCCAGCCGAGGATCAGGCCGACGAAGCTTTCCTGCATGAACGCATGCGCAGAGGCTGCCGCGCCCGCGAACGCTTCCTCGCGGCCATTCACGCGCAGATAGCCGCTGCCGTCGCGCGCGCCGAACTCGATCCGGTCGTTCTTCCGAAAGCCGCGCTCGCGCACGTCCTTCACGAGTGCGCTGCCATCGAGGCCGAACAGGAACAGCTCGCGCTGTGCGACCCACACCGGAATGCGATTGCTCAGCGCGTCGAAGCGGATCGACCACGTGCCGGACGCGAGCGCGCGATCGACGTCGGCATCGTGCGGCGCGTTCGACGTGAAGCTCGCGCGCGCGACCGCCTTCGTCAGGCCGCCGACACCGAGCGCGATCGTGATGTCGTCCGCCAGCGGCTGCTTCGGATCGGTCGCACTCACCTTCACGAGATGGCGCGCCAGCCGCGAGGCGAGCGACGGATGCGCGAACAGCGCAAGCGTTTCGTCCGGCGTGAGCACGTCGCGCTCACGATCGCCGTCCTTCACGCGCACACGATACGGATCGATCCGCACATCGGTGAACGAGCCGTGCACGGGCGCATGGACGTACACGTCGCGGTCCCATTTCCGGCCGTCGCGACGCAGCAGAACGTGCACGCTCAACGGCACGCGCCGCCCGTCGGCATCGACGCCCGTGCCTTGCAGCAGCACGTCGCCGAGCACGTCCTTCGTGCGGCGGTTCGCATCGCTCGAGAAGACGATCGCATGCGCATCGGTGTCGATGCTCGCGTGACCGTCGGGCGCATCGAGCGCGATGCGATTGCAGTCCGACGCGGCCGCATTCGCGAACGGGCAGCCGCTTCGCGACATGAAGTGATAAATCCCGCGCCCCGCACGATCGACCGGTGCGGCATTGGCGCCGACGCTGGCGGCAAGCAGGGCGAGACAGGCAATGCGAGTGGCGAGTGAGGGCATGGTCGTCGTCGGAACAGAATCAGTATGTCGAAGTGTCGTGGCCGCGAGGCGCGGCGCCGTTTCAATGACGGTGATAGGACAGCGCATCGAGATCGCGCCGGGTCGATGCGCGTCCCGTGAGCCCGAAACCGCGCGCGAGCGCGCCGAGCGTATCGACGGCGGACGCGGCGATCGTGACGCCGGCAGCCGCGAGATAGCGCGCGGCGCCCAGTCGCGGCAACTGCTGGCGATCGAGCGCGCGCAGGCTGTAGCCGAGCCGCATCGCCATCACGCAGAACGGGCCGAGCGGGCCGCTGCGGCCGAGCCACTGCCATCGACGCGGCAGGTACGCGTGCACGAGATACGGCGTCAACCCGACGCTGTCCTCGCCGCGCATCCAGCGCAGCTTCAGCGACTCGCGATGCGTGTCCGGCAGCCGATGCTCGGTATGCGCGGCCGGCGCGAATTCGACGGCCACGCCGGCCGCCTGCATCCGCAGCCCCATCACCTGGCAATGCGCGCGATAGACGCCGTCGAGCGGCTCGTAGCGGAACTGCGCGAACACGTCACGCCGGAACGCGACGTTGTTCGCGTAGAAGTTGCGCGTCGCGCCATCACGCAGCGGGCTCGGGAGATACATGAAATCGATCGACGTCAGCGCGATGCCGAGCACGTTGGGCGCGTAGCTGGTCCGCCCCGCCACCGCGACGGGCGCGTCGCACGCGTCGCGCGCGAACGGCGCGAGCAGGTGCTCGAGCCAGTCGTCGGCCGGCCGGCAATCGGCATCGCCGAATACGACGATGTCGCAGCGATCGGCATCGACGCGATCGAAGCCGTCGTTCTTCGCATCGTAGTAGCCGGTGCTCGCGCCGATCTCGACGAAGTCGATCGGGCGGTCGGCCAGCGCGGCGATTTCCGCGCACGCGTCGGCGGGCAGGCCGTCGTGCGTGATGATCCATTGCGCAAGGGCGGCCGGCGGCACGGTCTGTTTCGACAGCGCCGCCACCAGGCGTTTCAGGCTGCCGACGGCCTGCGCAAGGCCCGCGCCGCCGCGCAGGTTGTTGGTCTCCAGCACAAGCGCGGCCCGCGCGGCTACGGAACGGGCGGTCGCGTGCGTCCGCGCTGCGGTGTCGGTCAGGTTCGGCATCCGGAATATCTCCATCGTCATGCGCGACGACATGGACAAAACGAAAGGACGGCGGGTCTGCGGCACGCCGGCGAATGCGGGCGGCGCGGACATCGTCGCGCAGCGGGCGGCCTCGGCGGGCGCCCGCTGCGCGTGCCGTCACTCCTGGATCGACGGCGCGGAATCGGCGTCGGTATAGCGCGGCTTCGCGTTCTGCAAGTCGCGCGTGTTCTTCTGCACGGCCACCGAGCCGAACAGCGCGAGCACGAACGACATCGCGTAAAAGCCCTTTTCGCTCAATTGCAGCGTCGCGTTGAAGAGACCGACGATCAGGAGCGCGATCGACAGCAGCAGCGCGATCCAGCTGAGACCGTAGTAGATGCCGGTGACGGGAATGCCTTCGGCGCGGTCGCGCACGCTCTTCTGCAGCGAGATCGCCGCATAGAGGCCGAACACCAGCACGGTGAAGTAGTAACCCTTCTCGTTGAGCTGCATGCCGGCGTTCCAGAGCCCGATCAGGAAGGCCGCGAAACCGGCGATCAGCGCGGCCCACGATGCGGCCACGAACGCGAACGACGGCTGCTGGATGGTGGTCTGGTTCATTGCGTTGCCCTCTCTTTCTTGTTGTTCGAAATCGTTGTCATTGACCTGCGTTTTGCGCATGGTAGCAGCTTTGGCGCGCGTCACGACGGCCCCGCCGCGCATTCGCCGCAAGCGCGAGCCGCGGTTGATGCAATGCATCCGTGAGACGATTGCGCTGAAAATTGACACCCTGACGTATCCACACTCTCCTCGACAGCGATCAGAATAGCGTTGCATCGCCCGAGATCGCGGCGCCCGCCGCCCTCCTCACTCTTCTCGACAAGGACGCATCATGCTGAACTGGAACGAATACCGGAAGGAACTCTCGACGCGTATCGGCGACATCGCCAAGCTGTCGCCCGATACGCTGGCCGGCTACCAGGCGCTGGCCGGCGCCGGCGCCAAGACGGGCCATCTCGACGCGAAAACGCGCGAGCTGATCGCGCTCGCGGTGGCCGTCACGACGCGCTGCGACGGCTGTATCGCCGTGCATACGGCCGAAGCGGCCAAGCATGGCGCGACCAAGGAGGAAGTGGCGGAAGCGCTCGGCGTCGCGATCGCGTTGAATGCGGGCGCGGCGCTCGTCTATTCGGCGCGCGTGATGGACGCGCTCGGCGACTGAGCCGGCGCGGTGCGGCACGATCGTCGTGCCGCACCCCATTCATTGTTGCGTTGCGCTGCGTGGCGCCCGGCCGCCGGCTGGGCGATTGCGCATCGCGCGTATGGGCCTGCCATGTGTGACGAATGTGGCGACTCGCGTGGACGCGTAGGCGTCGCGGAGTCGGCTACCATGCACGAACGATACATCGTGAAGGAGCGCTCCATGTGCCGCTGGCTCGCTTATACGGGTAATCCGATCCATCTGGAAACCGTGCTGTTCCGCGCGAAGCATTCGCTGATCGACCAGAGCCTGCATTCGGAGCTGGGCGCGACGACCACCAACGGCGACGGCTTCGGCATCGGCTGGTACGGGCATCCCGACGAACTTCCGTTCCGCTATCGCTCCGTGCATCCCGCCTGGAACGACCGCAACCTGCGCGAGGCCGCGCGTGCGATCCGCTCGCCGATGTTCATCGCGCACATTCGCGCGGCGACCGACACGCCCGTGCAGGAAACCAACTGCCATCCGTTCCGCCACGGCCGCTGGCTGTTCGCGCACAACGGGCTGATCCGCGACTTCCACAAGCTGCGCCGCGACCTGACGATGAAGGTCGATCCCGCGCTGTTCCCGACGCTCGAAGGCTCGACCGACTCCGAACTGATGTTCCGCCTCGCGCTGACGTACGGTCTCGAGCAGGCGCCGCTGCCGGCGCTCGAACGGATGGTCGGCGTGGTGGAGGAAACCGCCGCGCGGCATCGCGTCGCCGATCCGCTCAACATGACGATCTGCGCGACCGACGGCGAACGGATCGTCGCGGCGCGCTATTCGAGCGAACGGCAATCGCGCTCGCTGTTCCACAGCACGTCGTTCAAGCACCTGCACGCGCTGTATCCGCATAACCCGCGCATCGCGGAAGCCGGCGACGATGCGTTCATGGTCGTGTCGGAGCCGCTCGTCGACCTGCGCGGCGCGTGGGAGGAAGTGCCGGAGGGCATGGCGATCGTCGCGCACGGCGCCGATGTGCAGCAGCGGCCGTTCGGGCCGCGGCACAAATGACGTGCCGCAGTCCTGACGAAATCCAGCGTATTCAGGTAGCCGATACTTCAGCGCGACAGGGCAATCGCGGCGATCCGGCTTTCAACGGGGCCGGCGCTCGGTGCTGCCGACGCAATCGGAAGGGACGCCAATCGTCGCCCGGCAAATAAGGTCGGAAAACATGCCCTCGGATAATTCCCCAATTCGATAATAAGTGACAGAGACGCATCACAAAGCAGCCCGTGCTGGCTATTGCGATATTTCGCCGAATAAAAAATTAATGCCCTTGTGACTTCATGTCGACCCCCGAATCCAGGTCGATAAATCGACATGCGGTCGAGAACCCTGTCGACCACGCACATTATTTCGAATCATTACAACGGGCCGGCAATCATTACCGGACGGACGCGGTGCGCACACCATCGCGCCGCTTGAAGGCAAGCGCTTATTCCCGATCAAAATATTCAACTTACCAATTTTTAAAGGCGCCGTTACAATTCGGCGACGAATGAATTCGCATCAATAATGTACGACGCCGTTACCGGCACATCGAATCCGAGATGACGCAAGATCGCTCCAATTCCCGCCCTGTCATGTCGACGGGCAATCAATCCGTGCTTTCCAGCATGAAGCAGGACCATGCGTTCGTGGTATGGCTCACCGGGGTGTCCGGTGCCGGTAAATCGACGCTGTCGAATCTTCTGAAGGAACAGCTCGATGCACACGGCCTTCGGACTTTTCTGCTGGACGGCGACCAGCTTCGCGAAGGATTGAACCAGGATCTCGGATTCAGCGACGCAGACCGCCACGAGAACATTCGTCGGACGGCCGAGGTCGCGCGCCTGATGGTGGCTGCCGGGCTCGTCGTCATCGTTGCGCTGATCTCGCCGTTTCGGGACGCACGCGCCAAAGCGCGCGCCCGCTTCCCGCAGGGCATGTTTTTCGAAGTCTTCGTCGACGTTGCGCTGGATGTGGCGGAAGCGCGCGACCCCAAAGGGCTCTATGCGCGGGCAAGGCAAGGGACGCTTCGGCAGTTCACCGGCATCGAATCGACCTATGAAAAACCGGTATCGCCCGACGTGCACGTCCGCACGGGCGAAGCAGGTCCGCGGGAATGCGTGCACGCGATCATGCAGAAATTGCCGTTGAACGGCTGATGCACGTCGTCGACCGTCGTCCGCTGCCCGTCGTGAACCTCCATCGCCGCGAACATCGCGCCATCGTCGGCCACCGCGGCGCGACCTGACCGAAAACCAGTCGACCTACATCCCGCTCGGCGCGACCCACCGGCTGACGAACCCCAGCACGATTCCGCTCGAACCGATCGAAGTCCAGTCGGGCGCATATCTCGGCGAAGACGACATCGTCCGCTTCGAGGACACCTACGGGCGCGCAGCGCGGTGAGCGACGCTACACCGGCGCGCGCCACGACAGGCCGGACCTCGAACGGGCGGCACGCACCCACGTCCTGCCCGCTTTTCATTACGTCAACCAATGTCAGCCCGGTTGCCCGCGCTTCACAGGTCAGGTTATAAAAGCGCCTCCCATTCCGGCGCATGCGCCGCCCTTTTACCCTCGACTTCGGAGAACGCGTGATCGATCTCGCCACCGCCCAGCAATTCCTGATGACCCGCGGCCTCGACTTCGGCCTCAACCTCCTCGCCGCGATCGTGTTGTGGTTCGTCGGCCGCTGGGCGATCCGCATCGGTACCCGCCTGCTCGGCAAGGTCGTTCGCCGCAGCGGCAAGGTCGACCCGACGCTCACCGACTACCTGACCTCCGTCGTCGGCGTGCTGCTGACGATCCTGCTGATCCTCGCGATCCTGCAGATCTTCGGCGTACAGACGACCTCGTTCGCCGCGCTGCTCGCCGGCCTCGGTCTCGCGATCGGCACCGCCTGGGGCGGCCTGCTCGCGCATTTCGCCGCCGGCGTGTTCATGCAGGTGCTGCGCCCGTTCAAGATCGGCGACGTAATCAGCGCGGGCGGCGTCACGGGCACCGTGAAGGAGCTCGGCCTGTTCGGCACGACGATCATCACCGCCGACAACATCGTGACGATCGTCGGCAACAACAAGATCTTCTCGGACAACATCGCGAACTACAGCGCGACGCCGCACCGCCGCGTCGACCTGACCGCGAAGATCGCGCACAGCGTCGACGCGGCCGATGCGATCAACCGCCTGAAGACGCAGATCCAGCTGGTTCCGAACGTGCTGAAGGTACCGGCGCCGGACGTCGGCGTGCTGCAGTTCACGCCGGAAGGCCCGCTGCTGTTCGTGCGCCCGTCGACTCAGCCGGAGAACTACTGGCAGGTGTACTGCGACACCCACCGCGTGATTCTCGACACGTTCCGCGAAGCCGGCTATCCGACGCCCGAAACGCCGGTCTCGCAACGCAACGCGTGACGAAAGCAGCGGCCGAACCGCACGGACGAAAAAAAAAGCGTGGCAGCCGTAAACTGCCACGCTTTTTCATTGCGCCGAAGCGCGCCGCGTCAGCGCCCGCCCGCCTTCGGCGTCCCGTCCGAGCGTCGCCCGCGCACGAGCTTCCATACCGCGCCGAGCGCGACCGGCACGATTGCCGCGCCGATCCCGACCAGCACGATCACGTTCAGGTACTGGCGGACGAACGGGATGTTGCCGAAGAAATAACCGAGCAGCACGAGCAGCAGCACCCACACCAGCGCGCCGATCACGTTGAACAACTGGAAGCGCCCGACGCTCATCGACGACGCCCCCGCGACGAACGGCGCGAACGTGCGCACGACCGGAATGAAGCGCGCGAGCACGATCGTCTTGCCGCCGTGCTTGTCGTAGAACGAGTGGGTCTTCTGTAGCGCGGCGCGATCGAGGAAGCGCTCGAGCACCGGGATATGCGTATTGAACACCTTCGGGCCGACCCAGCGGCCGATCAGGTAGTTCACGGTGTTGCCGGTAATCGCCGCGACGAGCAGCAGCACGATCAGCGCGCCGACGTTCATTTCGCCCGTCGCCGCGAACGCGCCGCCGATGAACAGCAGCGAATCGCCGGGCAGGAACGGGAACACGACGAGGCCCGTCTCGCAGAACACGATCAGAAACAGCACGAGATAGACCCACGCACCGTACTGCCGGATGAAATCGCCGAGGAAAGCGTCGATATGCAGGACAAGGTTGACGAAATGAAGCAGCGTATCCAAATGCGATTCCTCGAAGGCGATGGGGCCGGAACGGCCGGAACAGGCCAGACATGGCCGAGGCGGCCGCCAGCCAAGGCGGCGCGTGCAACGGGGTGATGATACCGAAACTACCTTAAGGCTCCGTGAAAAAACGTAACGGTCGGCCGCCCCGGCATGCGTTCGCGGCCTCGCTATAATTCGGCCATGTCCGATATCACCGAAACGGCCGCGGGCGCCGCGCCCGCCCCCGCCGCGCGCCCGCTGCGCGCGATCCAGCCCCTGCCCGACCAGCTGATCAGCCAGATCGCCGCCGGCGAGGTCGTCGAACGCCCGGCGTCGGTCGTCAAGGAACTGCTCGAGAACGCAATGGATGCCGGCGCAACGACGCTGCGCATCGTGCTGGAAGAAGGCGGCGTCAAGCGCATCTCGATCACCGACGACGGCTGCGGGATTCCGCCGGACGAACTGGCGCTCGCGCTGATGCGCCACGCGACCAGCAAGATCCGCTCGCTCGAGGAGCTCGAGGCGGTCGCGACGCTCGGTTTTCGCGGCGAAGCGCTCGCGTCGATCGCGTCGGTCGCCGAGATGTCGATCACGAGCCGGACGGCCGATGCCGCGCACGCGATGAAGATCGACGCGCAGACGGGCGTGCTGTCGCCCGCCGCCGGCTCGATCGGCACGACGATCGAGGTGCGCGAGCTGTACTTCAACACGCCCGCGCGACGCAAGTTCCTGAAGAGCGAGCAGACCGAATTCGGCCACTGCCTGGAAATGATCCGCCGCGCGGCGCTCGCGCGGCCGGACGTCGCGATCTCGGTGCTGCACAACGGCAAGGCCGTCGAGCACTGGAATGCGACCGAGCCCGCACAGCGCGTCGCGAAGATCCTCGGCGACAGCTTCGCGACCGCGCACCTGCCGCTCGACGAGCAGGCCGGCCCGCTCGCCGTGTACGGCTGCGCCGGCTTGCCGACCGCGAGCCGCGGGCGCGCCGACCAGCAGTATTTCTTCGTGAACGGCCGCTTCGTGCGCGACAAGCTGCTGACGCACGCGGTGCGTGCGGCCTACGAGGACGTGCTGCACGGCGACCGCTATCCGTCGTACGTGCTGTTCCTCGACCTGCCGCCCGAAGCCGTCGACGTGAACGTGCATCCGTCGAAGATCGAAGTGCGGTTCCGCGATTCGCGCTCGATCCACCAGTACGTGTTCCATGCGGTCCAGCGGGCGCTCGCGCGCCATGCGGGCGCGTCGCCGGAAACCACGGCGGGCGGCCATGCCGCGCATCTCGAACCCGCGCCGCGCGGGCCGTCGTCGTTCCTCGACACGCCGCTCGGCCAAAGCCCGGGCCACGCGACAGGCGGCAGCGGCGGAATCGGCGGCAGCGGCTTCTCGTCGTCGTCATCGTCATCGTCATCGTCGTCCGGCAACACGTGGATGCGTCAGGCGCGGATGACGCAAGGCACGCTGCCCGTCGCGCAGCCGCTCGCGCTCTACGACGCGCTGTTCGGCCGCAAGGACAGCGGCGCGGGCACGCCGGACGGCACGACGCTCATCGCCCGCGATGCGGCCGATCCGGCCGACACACCGGTCGCGCCGCTGCCGGGCTTCGCCGCGTCGCCGCTCGCGGCCGGCGCGCACGACGACCAGCCGCTCGGCTTCGCGCTCGGCCAGATCCACGGGATCTACGTGCTGGCACAGAACGCATACGGCCTCGTGATCGTCGACATGCACGCGGCGCACGAGCGGATCCTGTACGAGCAGTTCAAGAACGCGCTCGCCGACCGCACGGTCGCCGTGCAGTCGCTGCTGCTGCCGATCTCGATGACGGCCACGCCGGTCGAGATCGGCACGGTCGAGGAAGAACGCGACACGCTCGAATCGCTCGGCTTCGACCTTGCGGTGCTGTCGCCGACGACGCTCGCGATCCGCGCGGTGCCGGCGCTGCTGAAGGACGCCGACCTGCAGTCGCTGGCGCGCGCGGTGCTCGCCGACCTGCACGCGTTCGGCGGCTCGCGCGTGCTCACCGAGCGCCAGCACGAACTGCTCGGCACGCTCGCGTGCCATCACGCGGTGCGCGCGAACCGGCGCCTGACGCTCGACGAAATGAACGCGCTGCTGCGCCAGATGGAGGCGACCGAGCGCGCGGACCAGTGCAATCACGGCCGGCCGACCTGGTATCAGCTCACGCTGAACGATCTCGACCGTCTCTTCATGCGCGGGCAATGAGCGCTGCTTCGCCCTCCCGTCCGACGACGATCGCCTGCCTGCTCGGCCCCACCGCTTCGGGGAAGACCGCCGCGGCGCTGGCGCTCGCCGCGCGCCGCCCGATCGAGATCGTCAGCGTCGATTCGGCGCTCGTCTACCGCGACATGGATATCGGTACCGCGAAACCGTCGCGCGACGAGCGCGCGCGCGTGCCGCATCACCTGATCGACATCATCGACCCGGCCGACGCGTATTCGGCTGCGGAATTCCGCGCGGACACGCTGCGCCTGATCGGCGAGATCGTCGCGCGCGGCCGCACGCCGTTGCTCGCGGGCGGCACGATGCTGTACTACAAGGCGCTGACGCAAGGGCTCAACGACCTGCCGGGCGCCGATCCGGAGGTCCGCGCGGCACTCGACGCCGACGCCGCGCGCGATGGCTGGCCCGCGCTGCACGCGCGGCTCGCGCAGGTCGACCCCGACACGGCCGCGCGGCTTGCGCCGAACGATTCGCAGCGGATCCAGCGTGCGCTCGAAATCTTCATGTTGAGCGGGCAGCCGATGTCGGCGCTGCTCGCCGCGCCGCGCCGCACGGACGATGCGGCCGCCGCATACCGCTTCGTGCCGGTCGCGCTCGAGCCGTCGGACCGCGCGGTACTGCACGCGCGGATCGCGCAGCGCTTCGACGCGATGCTCGACGCGGGCTTCATCGACGAAGTCGAACGGCTGCGCCGCCGCGACGATCTCCATCCCGACCTGCCGTCGATGCGTTGCGTCGGCTACCGGCAAGCATGGGAATTCCTCGACGGCGACACCGACTACCGGACGATGCGCGACAAGGGCATCTTCGCGACACGTCAGCTTTGCAAGCGCCAGATCACGTGGCTGCGCGCGATGCCGGAGCGGATCGTCGTCGATTGCATCGCGCCGGATTCGACGGCCCGCGCGCTCGACGCGCTTGAACGCGTCCTGGACGGTCGCACGCCGGGCTGACCACTCAGCCGGCCTGACGCGCCGCCAGGCGCGCGCGGGCGCCGTCGACGATCCACGCGATACCGCGCTCGAACGCTTCGTCGTCGCTGCGCTCGCGCAGCGCGGCCCAGCCTTTCGCGAACAACGGATACTCGGCCGCATCCGGCAGCGGCGCATCGGCACCTGCCCCCGGCCCCGCCTGCTCTTCCAGCACCCATCCGACCACGAAGCGGCCGATCGCGACCATCACGTCGACCGCCTCGTCCGGCGCGAACCCCGCGTCGCCCAGCAGCGCGACCTTGCGTTCGATCGAGCTGAAATGCAGCGCGCGCGGCCGCGTGCCGGCGTGCAGGCGCGCGCCGTCGCGGTAGGCCAGCAGCGCGCGGCGGAAACTGCGCGCATTCTCCGCGAGCCACGCATCCCACACGTCGCCCGGCCGCGGCAGCGAAGCGCCGTGACGCTCGAGCATGATCGCCTCGGCCATCGCGTCGAGCAGCTCGGCCTTGTTCCTGAAATGCCAGTACAGCGTCGGCGACTGCACGCCGAGCCGTTCGGCGAGCCGCCGCGTCGACAGCCCGTCGATCCCCACCTCATTCAGCAAATCGAGCGCCGCGCGCAATACCGTGTCGCGCGTCAGCCGCGCGCCTGTGTCCTTCATCTCTATCACCGATAGGGAAACTGTGGAATACTTCGAACTCTATCATCGATAGAGTGATACCCTTGAATCCGTCCCTTATTGCCATCCTGGCCACGGTCCTGCTCGACGCGATCGGCGTCGGGATCGTGATGCCGATCCTGCCCGGGCTGCTGCGTTCGCTCGCCGCCGCGGGCAGCACCGACACCCACTACGGCATCCTGCTCGCGCTGTACGCGTTCGCGCAGTTCCTGTGTGCGCCGCTGCTCGGCACGCTGAGCGACCGTTTCGGCCGCCGCCCGGTGCTGCTCGCATCGCTCGCGGGCGCCGCGCTCGACTATCTGCTGATGGCGCTCGCGCCGACACTCGCGTGGCTGTACGTCGGCCGGCTGATCGCGGGCATCAGCGGCGCGAACGTCGCGGTCGCGACCGCGTACGTGACCGACGTGACGGCCGAGCCCGACCGCGCACGGCGCTTCGGCCAGCTCGGCGCGATGATGGGCATCGGCTTCATCGCCGGCCCGCTGATCGGCGGGCTGCTCGGCGCGCTGCACCTGCGTGCGCCGTTCGTCGCGGCCGCGTTGCTCAATGCGCTGAATCTCGTGCTCGTATGGCGCGTACTGCCGGAATCGCGGCCGCGTTCGGCCCGCGAAGGCCGGACGGCCAGCGCGCTCAATCCGTTCGCGAGCCTGCGACGGCTGAGCGGTGCGCCCGCGCTCGCGCCGCTGGTCGGCATCTACGTGATCGTCGCGCTGGTGTCGCAGGCGCCCGCGACGCTGTGGATCCTGTACGGCCAGGAACATTTCGGCTGGTCGACGCCGGTCGCGGGGCTGTCGCTCGCCGGTTACGGCGCGTGCCACGCGCTCGCTCAGGCATTCGCGATCGGGCCGCTGATCGCGCGGCTCGGCGAGCGGCGCGCGCTCGCGTTGGGTCTTGCAGGCGATGCGCTCGGGCTGGCCGTCATCGCGTTCGCGACCGCCACATGGGTGCCGTTCGCGCTGCTGCCGCTGTTCGCGGCCGGCGGCATGACGCTGCCGGCGTTGCAGGCGATGCTCGCGCGGCAGGTCGACGATGCACGCCAGGGCGAACTGCAGGGCACGCTGGCGAGCGTGGCGAGCCTGATCGGCGTCGCGGGGCCGCTGGTCGTCACCGCGACCTACGCGGCGACGCGTGCGACGTGGCCGGGCCTCGTGTGGGCCGCGGCCGCGCTGCTGTACCTGTTCGTGCCGCCGTTGCTGGCCGGCGCGCGGCCGGCGAGCGCGCCGCGAGCGTCCGCGTAAGCGTCGACGCGCGTCCGACCGCCACGCGGCGCCCGAAAAAAAACCGCCCGGATCGACTCCGGGCGGCTTTTCCTACTGCATCTGCCTGCGGTGCGTCAGACCACGACCGTCTGTGCCTCGCCTTCGCGGGTCGCCCGCACGGTGCCGATCTTCCACACCTGTTCGCCGGCGGCGGTCAGGTCGGCGATCGCTGCGTCGGCATCGGCCGCCGAGACGATCACGGCCATCCCGATCCCGCAGTTGAACACGCGGTGCATTTCCGCGTCGGCGACGCCGCCGTGCTCCTGCAGCCACTTGAACAGCGGCGGCAACGGCCATGCGTTCTGGTCGAGCTCGGCGGTGAGGCCTTCGCGCAGCACGCGCGGGATGTTCTCGACGAGGCCGCCACCGGTGATGTGCGCCATGCCCTTCACCGACAGCTTCTGCATCAGCGCGAGCAGCGGCTTCACGTAGATGCGCGTCGGCGCCATCAGCGTATCGGCCAGCGAGCGGCCGTGGAAATCGGCCGACAGGTCCGGATTCGCGCGCTCGATGATCTTGCGCACGAGCGAGAAGCCGTTCGAGTGGATGCCGCTCGATGCGAGGCCCAGCACCACGTCGCCTTCGGCGATCGTGCTGCCGTCGATGATCTTGCTCTTCTCGACCGCGCCGACCGCGAAGCCGGCCAGGTCGTATTCGCCGTCCGGGTACATGCCCGGCATTTCGGCCGTTTCACCGCCGATCAGCGCGCAGCCCGACAGTTCACAGCCGTGCGCGATGCCCTTGACGACGGTGGCGGCCGTATCGACGTCGAGCTTGCCGCATGCGAAGTAGTCGAGGAAGAACAGCGGCTCGGCGCCCTGCACGAGGATGTCGTTCACGCTCATCGCGACGAGATCCTGGCCGACGGTGTCGTGTTTGTTCAGATGAAAGGCCAGCTTGAGCTTGGTGCCGACGCCGTCGGTGCCCGACACGAGCACGGGCTCCTGGTACTTCTTCGGCACTTCGAACAGCGCGCCGAACCCGCCGATGCCGCCGAGCACGCCGTCGCGCAGGGTTTTCTTCGCAAAAGGCTTGATCTTGTCGATGAGCGCGTCGCCTGCGTCGATGTCGACACCTGCGTCGCGATAGGACAGACCTTGAGCGTCGGGAGCGGATTTCGGAGGATTCATGGGGGAATGCGAGAAGGTCGGTAAAATGCGATTTTACCCGAAGCCGGCCCGTTGGCCGGAATTCCCAGCACCGAATCGTCAGGGATTGCATCTTGGTCGACACGTCCCCGTTTTCATCGCCGGGCGAAGCGCGCCGAAACCCGCGCCGCGCCGCCGTGCGTACGGTCGCGCGTGAAGCCAGCCGAGGCGCCTTCCCCCGCGCGTGCCCGGCGTACGGCACGCGTTTTTTCAACCGATCCGCATTGTGACTGCTGTGTCCCGTCAACTGACGCTCGATCTCGGCACGCCGCCGCCCGCCACGTTCGACAACTTCATCATGAACGAGGAGAACGACGAGCTCGTCTCGCGCCTGCAGAAGCTCGATCTCGCGCTCGCGGCCGGCCCTGTGCCGGACCGGTCGTTCTATATCTGGGGCGAGCCCGGCAGCGGCCGCACCCATCTGCTGCAGGCGCTCGTGAGCGACGCGTCGTACGGCTATGCGCGCTACCTGACGCCGCAGAGCCCGCTCGGCGCGTTCACGTTCGACCCGCGCATCGGCATCTACGCGATCGACGACTGCGACCGGATGAGCGACACGCAGCAGGTCGCGCTGTTCAACCTGTTCAACGAAGTGCGCGCGCATCCGTCGAGCGCGTTCGTCGCGGCGGGCCCGGCGGCGCCGCTCGCGCTCGACGTGCGCGAGGATCTGCGCACGCGCCTCGGGTGGGGGCTCGTGTTCCATCTGTCGCCGCCGTCCGACGCAGGCAAGATCGCAGTGCTCAAGCTCGCCGCGAAGGAACGCGGGATCGCGCTCACCGACGACATCGCCGCGTACCTGCTGACCCATTTCCGCCGCGACATGCCGAGCCTGATGGCGTTGCTCGACGCGCTCGACCGCTTCTCGCTCGAGCAGAAACGCGCGGTCACGCTGCCGCTGCTGCGCCGGATGCTCGCGCGTCCCGGCGACGACATCACACCACCGGGCACGGGCCCGAACCGCTTCGAGTAAAATGCGCTTCCATGACTAATCTGGCACTCTTTGACCTCGATCACACGCTGATCCCGACCGATAGCGACCACGAATGGGGTCGCTTCATGGTGAAGCTCGGCATCGTCGACGCGGAAAGCTTCTCGCGTCAGAACGACCAGTTCTTCGCCGACTACAAGGCCGGCCAGCTCGACATCCATGCGTACCTGTGCGCGATGCTCACGCCGCTCGCGAAGTATTCGCGCGCGCAACTCGCCGAGTGGCACGAGCAGTACATGCACGAGGTGATCCGCCCCGCGATGACGCCCGCCGCGCTCGAACTGGTACGCAAGCACCTCGATGCGGGCGACCTGTGCTGCGTCGTGACCGCGACCAACGCATTCATCACGCGCCCGATCGCGACCGCGTTCGGCGTCGACACGCTGATCGCGTGCGAGGTCGAAACGACCGACGGGCATCCCGATTCGCCGTACACGGGCCGACCGACCGGCACGCCGAGCTATCGCGAAGGCAAGATCGTGCGCACCGAAGCATGGCTCGCGTCGCTCGGCAAGCACTGGGACGACTTCGAACACAGCTACTTCTACAGCGACTCGCACAACGACATCCCGCTGCTCGAGAAAGTCACCGACCCGATCGCGACCAACCCTGACGACACGCTGCGTGCGCATGCAAGCACCCGCGGCTGGCGTATCCTCGATCTCTTCTGAACGTCGTGATCAAAAAATTCATTCGAAAGCTGCTCGGCCAGGACGAAACCGAGCAAACGTCCCCCGCGGCGGCCCCGGCCGACGAAGCGGCCCCTGCTGCCCCGCGCGCGCCGAAGGGCGCCCGCGGCGGCGGCGCGAAGAAACCGCGCAGCAACCATGAGCCGACCGTCGTGCCGGCCAGCGTGCACGGTATCAACCCGGCGCTGATCTCGAAGAACGCGGTGCGCGTGACCGACACGCTGCAGCAGGCGGGTTTCCGCGCGTTCATCGTCGGCGGCGCGGTGCGCGACCTGCTGCTCGGCATCGCGCCGAAAGACTTCGACGTCGCGACCGACGCGACGCCGACCGAGGTGCAGCGCCTGTTCCGCCGCGCGCGCCTGATCGGCCGCCGCTTCCAGATCGTCCACGTGCAGTTCGGCCAGGAACTGATCGAGGTCTCGACGTTCCGCGCGCTGGTCGACGCACCGCCCGAGGCGGCCGCGGCGGCGGCCACGGCCGAGCCGCCGAGGCGCCTGAAGCGCGACGAACTCGATCGCCGCACGCACGCGGTCGATGCGAGCGGCCGCGTGCTGCGCGACAACGTGTGGGGCGAGCAGCACGAGGACGCCGCGCGCCGCGACTTCACGATCAACGCGATGTACTACGACCCGTCGACGCAGACGGTGCTCGACTATCACGACGGGATGGCCGACGTACGCGCCCGCCTGCTGCGGATGATCGGCGATCCGGCCACGCGCTTTCGCGAGGATCCGGTGCGGATGCTGCGCGTCGTGCGCTTCGCGGCGAAGCTCGATTTCGAGATCGAGCCGCATACGCGCGAGCCGATCCACGCGCTCGCCGACCTGATCAACAACGTGCCCGCCGCGCGCCTGTTCGACGAAATGCTGAAGCTGCTGCTGTCGGGCCACGCGCTCGCGTGCCTGCAGCGGCTGCGCAAGGAAGGGCTGCACCACGGACTGCTGCCGCTGCTCGACGTCGTGCTCGAACAGCCGCAGGGCGAGAAGTTCATCACGCTCGCGCTGAACAACACCGACGCGCGCGTGCGCGCCGGCAAACCGGTGTCGCCGGGCTTCCTGTTCGCGACGCTGCTGTGGCACGACATGCGCCAGCGCTTCGAGCAATACACGGCGGCGGGCGAAATCCCGGTGCCGGCGCTCCATCGCGCGATGGACGACGTGCTCGACATGCAGACCGAGAAACTTGCGATCCACAAGCGCTACTCGGCCGACATGCGCGAGATCTGGGGCCTGCAGCTGCGCCTGGAGAAACGCTCGGGCCGCAGCGCGATGCGGCTGCTGGAACACCAAAGGTTTAGAGCGGGGTATGATTTCCTCCTGTTACGCTGCGAATCCGGCGAGCTCGAGACGGAAGTCGGACAGTGGTGGACGGATTTCATCGAAGGCGACGCGGCCGCTCGCGAGGCATTGCTCACGCAGGGCGGCTCGAAGGAAAAATCGCCCCGCAAGCGGCGCCGCCGCGGCGGTGCGCGAAACCGCCAGCAGGGCGAAGGTGCCGCCGAGCAGGCGCCAGATACCGCGAGCGGTTCCGACGACTGACGCGCGCGCCGGCGAACGACGTAGGAAGTGATGCCATGACGGTTGCATATATCGGACTGGGGGCGAATCTCGGCGATGCGCGCCAGACCCTGAAGGACGCGGTGGTGTGCCTCGCGCAGCAGCGCACCATCTCGATCCTCGGCAAATCGAGCCTGTATCGCACGGCGCCGTTCGAAGCGGGCGGCGACGACTACTACAACTGCGTCGTCAAGCTCGACACGACGCTGTCGGCCCGCGAGCTGCTCGCGCTCTGCCAGAAGATCGAACATCACTTCGGCCGCGAGCGCCCGTATCGCAATGCGCCGCGCACGCTCGACCTCGACATCCTGCTGTTCGGCGCCGATTCGATCGACGAACCCGACCTGATCGTCCCGCACCCGCGCCTCACCGACCGCGCGTTCGCGCTCGTGCCGCTCGTCGAGATCGAGCCGGCGCTCGACATCCCCGCGCGCGGCCGTGCCGACGCCTTTCTCGCCGCCGTCGCGGATCAGCGCGTCGAAAAGGTGCAAACCTGCCAGTGCCCGATGCAAAAGGCGCTCGCTGCCGGCGAAGACGCCGACAAGACCCGCTGCCGATGAACTCGACTCCGCTGACCGTCACCGCGCCCGACCTGCGCGCCCCGCACCGCTATCTCGTGATCGAAGGCCCGATCGGCGTCGGCAAGACGACGCTCGCGCGGCTGCTCGGCGAGCGCTGGTCGATGCAGACGCTGCTCGAGCGCCCGCAGGACAACCCGTTCCTCGAACGCTTCTATCGCGACACCGCGCGCTACGCGTTGCCCGTCCAGCTGTCGTTCGCGCTGCAGCGCGCGCAGCAGGCGCGCGAGCTGATCGGTGCGCTCGACACGGGCCGCCCCGTCATCGCCGATTTCATGCCGCAGAAGAACGACATCTTCGCGCGGCTGAACCTGCCGGAAGACGAGTGGCAGCTGTATCGCTCGGTCGCCACGCACGTCGACGTGCCGCAGGCGCCGTCGCCCGATCTCGTCGTCTATCTGCAGGCCAGCCCCGAAGTGCTGTTCTCGCGCATCCAGAAGCGCGGAACGCCGATGGAGCTGCAGATCAGCGACGCGTACCTGCGCTCGCTCGTCGACGCGTACAACGAATTCTTCTACCACTACGACCGCACGCCGGTGCTGACGGTCGCAGCCGAACACCTGAACCCGCTGGATTCCCCCGAAGATCTCGCCCTGCTGGTCGAGCGCATCGAGACGATGCGCGGCCGCAAGGAATTCTTCGTCAAGGGCGAGACGACGCGCTGACGCGTCCTCGCCTGTCGTTTCTCACCACCGACCCGGATTTCCCATGACCTATCTCCAGGAATCGAGCCGGCCTGCCGTGACGGTCCCCAAGCTGCAGGCAATGCGCGACGCCGGCGAGAAGATCGCGATGCTCACGTGCTACGACGCGAGCTTTTCCGCGCTGCTCGATCGCGCCGGCACCGACGTGCTGCTGATCGGCGATTCGCTCGGCAACGTGCTGCAGGGCCACTCGACCACGCTGCCCGTGTCGATCGACGACATCGCGTACCACACCGCCTGTGTCGCCCGGGCGCAGCCGCGCGCGCTCGTCGTCGCCGATCTGCCGTTCGGCACGTACGGGACGCCGGCCGACGCGTTCGCGAACGCGGTCAAGCTGATGCGCGCGGGCGCGCAGATGGTCAAGCTCGAAGGCGGCGAATGGCTCGCCGATACGATCCGCTTCCTCGTCGAACGCTCGGTGCCCGTGTGCGCGCACCTCGGCCTCACGCCGCAGTCGGTGCATGCGTTCGGCGGCTTCAAGGTGCAGGGCAAGACCGAAGCCGGCGCCGCGCAATTGCTGCGCGACGCGCGCGCGATCGAGGATGCCGGTGCGCAGCTCGTCGTGCTCGAAGCGGTACCGACGCTCGTCGCGGCCGAAGTCACGCACATGCTGAAGATCCCGACGATCGGCATCGGCGCCGGCGCCGACTGCTCGGGGCAGGTGCTCGTGCTGCACGACATGCTCGGCGTGTTTCCCGGCAAGCGGCCGCGCTTCGTGAAGGATTTCATGCACGGGCAGCCGACCATTCAGGCGGCCGTCGAAGCCTATGTGAGCGCGGTGAAGGATCGGTCGTTTCCGGGCCCGGAACACTCGTTCTGAGTGGGCCGGCAGCGCCATGGCGCACTGCCGGCGTTCGCTGCAGCACACTCGCTGAGCTGACCGGCAATGCAGTACGCCGTTTCTCGTACTGCATGACCGGACAACGCGTATTTTATAACTCGTCCTATTTCTACACGCCTTCGTCGCGGCGACCATCGAACCTTCGTCAATCGAAGGAGCGGCAAAAGATGGCTCATGTGTATGAAAAGGCGGCTGAACTCGTCGGGCCAAAGCTGGCAGGCGATGGTGAGGGCGTCGCGCTGGTCACGATCTATACTTCCGTCGGCCCTACCGCCATCTGGCGACCGAAAAAAAGCAGGCGGCGACCGGAGTATCCGCGTCGGAACCGTCATTGCAACTTTCGAGAACGACCGCTACCCGAGCCGATCACGCCGTCGTGCAAAGCTGGCAATGTACGCCGCAGAAGTAATTCGCGTTCAGGCCGGTGCGCAGCCGTGAATCAGCCGCGCTGCCATCGGCCCGCGCAACGCATTGCAGATCATCAGCTCGTCGGCGTTCAGCACATCGTCGAGCGTCAGCACACGCTCTTTGGCGCCTACTGCCGGATCGTCGAGTAGCACACCGCGCATCACGCCCGGCAGCACGCCGCACGACAACGGTGGCGTCACCCACACACCATTTAGTTTCACGAACACGTTCGAGCGCCCGCCTTCCGTCACCTCGCCACGCTCGTTGACGAACAGCATGTCGAACCCGCCGAGCGCCTCCGCCGCCTGCCACGCGCGGTCGTATTCGGCGCGGCGCGTGGTCTTGTGCAGCAGCAGCGCGTCGTCGGTGCGCGTCGGCGCGAAGCCATGCTCGGCTGCCAGCAGCACGCCGACCGGCCCCGCCGGCAGCGGCTTGAGCGGCGCCGCGATGATCTCGATCGTGCCGTCCTTCGCCAGCGCGAGCTTCATCCGGTACGCGCCGTCGCCGTCGAGCGCCGCGCAGCGTGCGTCGATCTCCCGGCGTAGCGCATCAGCGTCGAAACGGAAGCCGAATGCGTCCGCGCTGCGTTGCAGCCGCGCGAGATGGCGATCGAGATGGCGGATGCCGTCCGTTCGCGTGGCGGCCGTCGTTTCGAACAACTGGAGGCCGGGGTCGGCGTCCGTCAGGAATCGTGCTTTCAATTGGCACTCCGCATATTCGTCGGCCGCGACGCTGTCGAGCACGATGCCCGCGCCGACGCCCATCGTGCCGCGTCGCCGGCCGGCTGCCGCGGTGGCGGTACCCGTGCCGTCCGTGTCATTGCTAGCGCCGTCCGCATCCAGCGTCAGCGTCCGAATCGCGACCGACAGGCAGAAATCGCCGCAACCGGCCGCGCCGTCGGGCGTTGCATCGCCCGCGTCTTCCTTCGGCGCATCGAGCCAGCCGATCGCGCCGGTATAGAGCCCGCGCGGCGTCGACTCGATCGCGTCGATCAACTGCATCGTCTTGTACTTCGGCGCGCCCGTGATCGATCCGCAAGGGAACAGCGCGCGCAGCATCTGCGCGAACGTCGTGCCGTCGCGCCAGCCGGCCTCGACCGTCGACGTCATCTGCCACACCGACGCATACGGCTCGACCGAGAACAGCGCCGGCACCTTGACGCTGCCCGTGCGCGCGATCCGCGACACGTCGTTGCGCAGCAGGTCGACGATCATCACGTTTTCCGCGCGGTTCTTCGGATCGTTCGCGAGGAACGCGGCGGCGGCCGCATCTTCGCGCGGATCGGCCGAACGCGGTGCGGTGCCCTTCATCGGCCGCGCACGCAGTACATCGCCGTGCTTCTCGACGAACAGCTCCGGCGAGCACGATACGACCCATGCGCCGTCGGGCAGCGCGATCAGCGCGCCGTACCGCACCGGCTGGCGCGCGCGCAGCCGCCGGTACAGCGCGAGCGGCGTGCCGAACACATCGAAATTCAGCCGGTACGTGTAATTGACCTGATACGAATCGCCCGCACGCAGCGCGTCGTGCACCGCGGCGATCGCCGCGTCGAACGCATCGCGCGACACGCTCTTCGCGACGTGCGCGACGCCCGCGATCGACGGCGGGCCGCCGCCGTCCTGCTGCGCGAGCCATGCGTCGACGTCGTCGCGCGACAGCCGCTCACAGTGCGCATACAGCAAAAAGCGCAGCGGGGCGTGGCCCGACTGCGCTCGTTGCAGGTTGCGTCCGAATTCGTAATCGCCGACGACGACCGCATGCAGCCCGTCGCGCAGATCCTGCGCCACCGCCGCATCGATCGCGTCGAGCTGCGCCGGGTCCGTGCACACGCGTTCGTGCACGAAGCCCGAATACAAACGACTCGACCGCGCGGACGCGGTCGAGTCGCAATCGTCCAAGAGCGCGAACGACGCGCTCTCGTTGCCTTCAGTCATGCCATTACTCGAAGAAGCTCTTCACACGGTCGAACCAGCTCTTGCTCTGCGGGCTGTGACGCGCGCCGCCCTCGGCCAGCGACTTCTCGAACTGCTTGAGCAGGTCGCGCTGGGTGTCGGTCAGCTTCACGGGCGTCTCGACCTGCACGTGCACGTACAGATCGCCCGCGATGCTCGAGCGCAGCCCCTTGATGCCCTTGCCGCGCAGGCGGAACGTCTTGCCCGACTGCGTGCCTTCCGGCACCGGGAACGACGCACGGCCGGCCAGCGTCGGCACCTCGATCTCGCCGCCGAGTGCGGCGGTCGTGAACGGGATCGGCATCTGGCAGTGGAGATCGTCGCCGTCGCGCTCGAACACCGAGTGCGGCTTGATGTGGATCTCGACGTACAGGTCGCCCGGCGGCCCGCCGTTGATGCCCGGCTCGCCGTTGCCGGCCGAGCGGATCCGCATCCCGTCGTCGATCCCGGCCGGGATCTTCACTTCGAGCGTCTTGGTTTCCTTCACCTTGCCCGACCCGTGGCAATGCGCGCACGGCTCGGGGATGTAGGTACCCGTGCCATGGCACTTCGGGCAGGTCTGCTGGATGCTGAAAAAACCCTGCGACATGCGCACCGTGCCTTGGCCGTGACAGGTCGGGCAGGTTTCCGGCTTCGTGCCGGGCTTCGCGCCCGACCCGTGGCAGACTTCGCACGACACCCAGCTCGGCACGCGAATCTGCGTGTCGTAGCCGTGCGCGGCCTGCTCGAGCGTGATTTCCATGCTGTAGCGCAGGTCGGCGCCGCGATACACCTGCGGGCCGCCGCGGCCGCCCCGGGCGGCGCCGCCCGCGGCCTGGCCGAAGATGTCGCCGAAGATGTCGCCGAATGCATCCGCGAAGCCGCCGAAGCCTTGTGCACCCGCACCGCCCATGTTCGGATCGACGCCCGCGTGGCCGTACTGGTCGTACGCGGCCCGCTTCTGACCATCCGACAGCATTTCATAGGCTTCCTTCGCCTCCTTGAAATGCTCTTCCGCATCCTTGCTGTCCGGATTGCGGTCAGGGTGGTACTTCATCGCAAGCTTGCGATATGCCTTCTTGATTTCGTCGTCGCTCGCATTCTTCGCGACGCCCAGAACCTCGTAGTAATCCCGTTTCGCCATATCGATTCACTGTGCCGCCACGCATCGCGCACGCGGCGGCTCCTTTCGCCCGCAGTAAAGTCTCTCGACTCGTCTGGCGCTGCACCGTCCGCGGACGGCTCGCGCAGCACCCGCCAAAAAACAAATGTGCCCGGAGGGCCGCGAAGCCCGCCAGGCGTGGAGTCGATCCGGCCATCCGGAAGGAAAGACAGACCGCTGTTCAGCCGCGCCGCGCGCGTGTCGCGCGCGGCGTGCGGTGCCATGGCAACCCGGCTTAGTCTTTCTTCACTTCCTTGAACTCGGCGTCGACGACGTCGTCGGCAGCCTGTTGCGCACCACCCGCATGAGCCGCACCTTCCGTCGCACCGGCCGCGCCGGCCGCACCCGCCTGCTGGGCCTGCATGTCGGCGTACATCTTCTCGCCGAGCTTCTGCGAGACCTTGCCGAGCTCCTCGACCTTCGCGTCGAGCGCCGCCTTGTCGGCCGACGTGTCCTTCAGCGCGTCCTCGAGCGACTTCAGCGCCGCTTCGATCGCTTCCTTCTCGGCCGCGTCCAGCTTGTCGCCGTACTCGGTCAGCGCCTTCTTCGTGCTGTGGACGAGCGCGTCGCCCTGGTTGCGCGAATCGGCCAGCTCGCGCAGCTTGTGGTCTTCCGCTGCGTTCGCTTCCGCGTCCTTGATCATCTGGTCGATTTCAGCCTCGGACAGGCCCGAGTTCGCCTTGATCGTGATCTTGTTTTCCTTGCCGGTCGCCTTGTCCTTCGCGCCGACGTGCAGGATGCCGTTCGCGTCGATGTCGAAGGTCACTTCGATCTGCGGCACGCCGCGCGGTGCCGGCGGGATGCCTTCGAGGTTGAACTCGCCGAGCAGCTTGTTGCCCGCCGCCATTTCGCGTTCGCCCTGGAACACCTTGATCGTCACGGCGCCCTGGTTGTCGTCCGCCGTCGAATACACTTGCGCGTGCTTCGTCGGGATCGTGGTGTTCTTGTTGATCATCTTCGTCATCACGCCGCCGAGCGTCTCGATACCGAGCGACAGCGGGGTCACGTCGAGCAGCAGCACGTCCTTGCGGTCGCCCGACAGCACCTGGCCCTGGATCGCCGCGCCGACCGCGACGGCTTCGTCCGGGTTCACGTCACGGCGCGGATCCTTGCCGAAGAACTCCTTCACCTTCTCCATGACCTTCGGCATGCGCGTCTGGCCGCCGACCAGGATCACGTCGTCGATGTCCGACACCTTGACGCCTGCGTCCTTGATCGCGATGCGGCACGGTTCGATCGTGCGCTCGACGAGGTCTTCCACCAGCGCTTCCAGCTTCGCGCGGGTGATCTTCAGGTTCAAGTGCTTCGGGCCCGACGCGTCCGCCGTGATGTACGGCAGGTTGATTTCGGTCTGCTGTCCCGACGACAGCTCGATCTTCGCCTTTTCGGCGGCTTCCTTCAGGCGCTGCAGCGCGAGCACGTCCTTCGACAGGTCGACGCCCTGCTCCTTCTTGAACTCGCCGATGATGTAATCGATGATGCGCTGGTCGAAGTCTTCGCCGCCGAGGAACGTGTCGCCGTTGGTCGACAGCACTTCGAACTGCATTTCGCCGTCGACGTCCGCGATCTCGATGATCGACACGTCGAACGTGCCGCCGCCGAGGTCATACACGGCGATCTTGCGGTCGCCCTTCTCGACCTTGTCGAGACCGAACGCGAGTGCGGCCGCCGTCGGCTCGTTGATGATCCGCTTGACTTCGAGGCCCGCGATGCGACCGGCGTCCTTGGTCGCCTGGCGCTGGCTGTCGTTGAAGTACGCCGGCACCGTGATCACGGCTTCCGTGACCGGCTCGCCGAGGTAGTCTTCGGCCGTCTTCTTCATCTTGCGCAGCACTTCGGCCGACACCTGCGGCGGCGCGAGCTTTTCGCCGTGCGCTTCGACCCATGCATCGCCGTTGTCGGCCTTGATGATCGAGTACGGCATCAGGCCGATGTCCTTCTGGACTTCCTTCTCTTCGAAGCGGCGGCCGATCAGGCGCTTCACCGCGAACAGCGTGTTCTTCGGGTTGGTCACCGACTGACGCTTGGCCGGCGCGCCGACCAGCACTTCGTTGTCGTCCATGTACGCGATGATCGACGGCGTGGTGCGCGTGCCTTCCGAGTTCTCGATGACCTTGACCTGGTTGCCTTCCATGATCGCGACGCACGAGTTCGTGGTGCCGAGGTCAATACCGATGATCTTTCCCATTTTTTCCTAATCTCCAGAAATGCTTGTTTGCTGCACGAAACCCCGCGTTTTGGGCGGTTTCGCACGCCAGAATTCAACTCTGTTCCCGAAATGCGTCCGTCCGATCCGTTTTCAAGACCCGACGAGCGATGCGGATATTAAATTTTTTCAATCGCCGCCGGCTAGCGGATCGCACCAGACGGATCGCCGCCCGACGGATCGCCGCCCGACACGATCTTCGCGCGTGCCGCCGCGACGGCCGCCTGGAACTGGGCGAGGCCATGCCAGCCCGTCGCGCGGCCCAGCCGCTTGCCGCGATGGAAGAAGAACCACGTCGGCACGCCGTGCAATCCGAAGCGGCGCCCCAGCTGATGATGTTCGTACACGTTGCAATGGAACCACTTCAGGTCCAGCGCGAGGATCGCGTCGGGCTGCGCGAGCATCGCCTTCTTCGCGATCTCGCAGTTGAAGCAGTCGACGCCCCAGAAGAACACCACGGCCAGCGCATCGCCCGCGCCGTCGATGGCCGCGTCAAACGTGCCGGCGTCGAGCGCCTGCATGTCGAACGCGTCGAACGCGGCCGGATCGACGCCGGCGGGCACCATCTCCGCTGCCTTACTTCGGCTGCGCGACGGTGACGAGCGCCGGGCGCAGCACGCGGTCGGCGATCATGTAGCCCTTTTGCAGCACCGTGACGACGGTGTTCGGCTCCTGCTCGGCCGGCACCATCGAAATGGCCTGGTGCTGATGCGGATCGAACTTCTCGCCGACCGGGTTGATCGCGACGACGCGGCCCTTCTCGAGCGCGCTCGTCAGCTGGCGCAGCGTCAGCTCGACGCCTTCGCGCACCTTCGCGATGTCGCCGGAGGTGTCGCCGACGGCCGCTTCCAGGCTGTCCAGCACGGGCAGCAGGTGTTCCGCGAAGCTTTCGATCGCGAACTTGTGCGCCTTCGACACGTCGTCCTGCGCGCGGCGGCGCACGTTCTCGGTCTCGGCCTTCGCCCGCAGGAAGCTTTCCTGAAGCTCGGCGACCTTGGCTTGAGCCTCCGCGAGCGCCGCGTCGGCAGCTTCGGCGGCGGGTGCGGCGCCTTGCGCCGCCTGCTTCTCGCTGCCGATGTCTTCGGCCGATTGGGTAGCCGGATTCTCTTGCGTGTTTTCCATGTCGCTGAAAGTCGATTAGAGGTTGAAGCCAAATCGGCGACCGCCGGACGTATACCCGGCGGCACCGCACATTACTGGTGCAAATAAGGGCGAAAACTACGGTTTCAAGAGGGTCATTCGCCAGCATTCGCCAATGCCGCGAAACAACCGGGCGTTTTCCGGGTGCAGGCGTCGCATAGTCCGCCGGATCGGGCGAAACGGCCTGTAACAACGCTTACCCGGCAAGTACTAGCTCCGCACAGGCCGGCTGCACTACACTCCATTCAAGCGTCGGAAAGCGTGTTTACCCCTAGCTGACCGTCGCGTGACATCCACCTGGCGCCGTTTTCACCCTTGTTCTCGAGGGGAGTACCGTGAAACTGACCTTTGCGATATCGGTGGTCGCGCTGGTACTCATCGCCGGCACCACCACCATCTGCCTGTCGGGAGCCGTCACCGATCGCACGACCGAATACGGAAGCGCGCGGGCGACGTTCGACCAGATGTTCAGCTCCCACCAGAGAATCTGTCGATGATGCGCCGGTCGCGTTTCGTCGGCCGGCCGTGCAGTTCGGCCGCCGGCTCGCGATACGTGCGGCGCCGCTCCAGTTCGGCGAGCCGCGCGGCCCGTCCCGCTTCCGTCTCCGCGTAGAGCGTCTGCGCGACGCTCGCGGGCCCGCGCACGTCGCACACGCCCAGCACGGCAATGTGCCAGACGATGCCGTCGATCGCAATCTCGACCTCGTCGCCCACCCGCACGTCCTTCGCCGGCTTCACCGCCGCGCCGCCGATCTTCACGTGTCCCTTGTCGACCGCATCGGTCGCGAGCGAGCGCGTCTTGAAGAACCGGGCCGCCCACAGCCATTTGTCGATGCGCAGCTTCGCGCCCGGCTCCGTGGAAATCTTGTAGTTCATGTCGGCCTCCGCCGGGTCGCCCCAAGGAGGGCGTAGCAGGGAATTCGCCGGGCATCGGCCTGCGCCTGCGTAGCCGGCCGGCTTATCGCCCCGTCGGAAAGCAGCGAACGTAGCGAGCGTGGGGATCGTTCCATCTCAGCCTACCGTTTCGGGCTGCGCGGCCTTGACCGGCCAGCCCTGCAGATTCTCCGCGACGATTTCGCCGAGCGCGCCGATCCACGCCGACGCGCCGTTCAGGCACGGAATCCGGTGGAAGGTCTTGCCGCCGCCGGCGAGGAATTCGTCGCGCACTTCCATGCCGATTTCCTCGATCGTCTCCAGGCAATCGGCCGTGAAGCCGGGACAGAACACGTCGGCCCGCCGCACGCCGGCCTCGCCGAACTCGCGCAGCGTCGGCGCGGTGTACGGCTGCAGCCATTCGGCCTTGCCGAAGCGCGACTGGAACGTGATGCGGCATTCGGTGCCCGACAGCCCGAGCGCGGCCATCAGCAACGCGCCCGTCTGCTGGCACTGCTCGTGATACGGGTCGCCGAGATCGAGCGTGCGCTTCGGCACGCCGTGGAAACTCAGCACGAGTTTGTCGCCGGCCGCGAAATCGGGCCGGCCGTGTTGCGTCCAGTACTGCCGAACCTGCTCGGCCAGCGCATGGATATAGGCCGGATGGTCGGCGTAGTGCCGCACCGTGCGCACTTCCGGCTGATTGCGCATGCGCGCGAGCGCGGCGAACGCGGCATCGAACGCGGTGGCCGTGGTCGACGCCGAGTATTGCGGATACATCGGCATCAGCAGCACGCGCTCGACGCCCGCGCGCTTGAACTGCGCGAGCGCGTGCGCAAGGTTCGGGCTGCCGTAGCGCATCGCGTAGTCGACCATCACGTGATAGCCGTTCGACACGAGCAGGTGCCGCACGCTGTCGGTCTGGCGCTCGGTGTACACGCGCAGCGGCGAACCCTCGGGCATCCAGACGGCCGCGTATTTCTTCGCGGACGCACGGCCGCGCAGCGGCAGGATCACCGTGCGCAGCAGCACCTGCCAGACGGCCTGCGGGATTTCGACGACCCGCGGATCCGACAGAAATTCGGCCAGGTAGCGCCGCACCGCGCGCGGCGTGGGCGCGTCGGGCGTGCCGAGATTGATCAGCAGCACACCGACGCGATGGGCGGCCGCGACGCTCGAAGGCGGCTCAAGATCGAAACGCATGGGCAAGAACGTGCTCGGGGCACGGGACCGGACGGCCCTCAATTATAGCGGGCCATCCCGCTCGGGTCGGCTGGCCGTTCGGCCGACTGGCGGCGCGCACGGCGCCTCGGCACGATGGCGGGACGGCGTCGGCTGCCGCAGCTACTGCTGGCTCAGCGTGAGCGACAGCAGCCGCGCGGTGATGTCGACGATCGGAATCACGCGGTTGTACGCCATCCGGGTCGGGCCGATCACGCCGAGCGTGCCGACGATCTGCCCGTTCACCTCGTACGGCGCGGTGACGACGCTCATTTCCTCGATCGGCACGAGCGTCGATTCGCCGCCGATGAAGATCTGCACGCCCTGGGCGTGGCTCGACACGTCGAGCAACTGCAGGAGGCCCGTCTTTTGGTCGAATACGTCGAACAGCTTGCGCAGCCGCGCCATGTCGGACGAAAGATCCGCCACTTCGAGCAGGTTGCGCTCGCCGGAAATCAGCACGGTGTCCTCGGTGTCGGGCACCTCGGTACTGGCCGTCACGGCCGCGTGCATCAGCGTCGTCATGTCGCCGCGCAGCTGGTCGATCTCGTCGCGCAGGCGGCGGCGCACCTCGTCGAACGACAGGCCGGCGAAATGCGCGTTGATGTAGTTGGACGCCTCGGTCAGCTGCGACGGCGAATAGTCGCGCGGCGTCGCGAGCATGCGGTTCTGCACGTCGCCCTCGGGCGTGACGATGATCAGCAGGATGCGCTTGTCGGACAGGCGCATGAACTCGATCTGCTTGAACACGTGACTGCGGCGCGGCGTCAGCACGACGCCCGCGAACTGCGACAGGTTCGACAGCACGCTCGCGGCGGCGGCGACCACCCGCTGCTGCGGTTCGCCCGCCTGCAGCGTGTTCTGCACCTGGCGCGCGACGGCCTCGGCGTCGATCGGCGCCTCGACCGTCAGCATCGTATCGACGAACAGCCGGTAGCCGCGCGGCGTCGGCACGCGGCCGGCCGACGTGTGCGGGCTCGACACGAGGCCGAGCTCCTCCAGGTCGGACATCACGTTGCGGATCGTCGCCGGGCTCAGCTCGAGCCCGGAGTAACGGGACAACGTGCGCGAGCCGACCGGCTGACCGTCGGCGATATACCGTTCGATCAGGGTTTTCAGGAGGGTTCGTGCGCGAGGATCTAGCATGGTGGAAAATTTTAGCGCAACCGCGCCACCGCGGCGAGTGGCGTCAACTACCGTTGCGCGGGCCGGCCCGATCCGGCCCCGTCGGCGTACAGCCGGTTCTTTTCGTCCACGAGCTATGGTGTAATGCCGGCATGAAAACCGGTAATCAGTTCAGTACTGTCGCGCTCGTCGGCCGGAGCAACACGCCCGGCATCGCCGAACCGCTCGCCACGCTGGCGGACAGCATCGCCAGGCTCGGCTTCGAGGTCGTCTTCGAAGGCGATACCGCGCGCGAAATCGGCATCGCCGGCTACCCGGCGCTCACCCCGGCCGAAATTGGGGCGCGAGCGGACGTGGCGATCGTGCTCGGCGGCGACGGCACGATGCTCGGCATCGGCCGCCAGCTCGCGCCATACCGGACCCCGCTGATCGGGATCAACCACGGCCGGCTCGGCTTCATCACCGACATCGCGGCATCCGACATGCACGCGCTCGTCCCCGTGCTGCTGGCCGGCAAGTTCGAGCGCGAGGAGCGCTCGCTGCTCGAGGCGCGGATCATGCGCGACGGCGAACCGATCTACCACGCGCTCGCGTTCAACGACGTCGTCGTGAACCGCAGCGGCTTCTCCGGGATGGTCGAGCTGCGCGCGTCGGTCGACGGCCGCTATATGTACAACCAGCGTTCGGACGGCCTGATCGTCGCGACGCCCACCGGCTCGACCGCGTATGCGCTGTCGTCGGCCGGCCCGATCCTCCATCCGCAGCTGGCGGGCATCGTGCTCGTGCCGATCGCGCCGCACGCGCTGTCGAACCGGCCGATCGTGCTGCCCGACGATTCGAAGATCGCGATCCAGATCGTCGGCGGCCGCGACGTCAACGTGAACTTCGACATGCAGTCGTTCACGTCGCTCGAACTGAACGACACGATCGAGGTGCGCCGCTCGAAGCACACGGTGCCGTTCCTGCACCCGATCGGCTATAGCTACTTCACGACGCTGCGCAAGAAGCTGCACTGGAACGAACACGCATCGAACGAAGACGACAAGGCGTCCTGACGCCGCTGCCCCCGACACCATGCTCCGCCACCTCTCGATCCGCGACTTCGTCATCGTCGCCGCGCTCGATCTCGAATTCGACAGCGGCTTTTCCGTCTTTTCCGGCGAAACCGGCGCCGGCAAATCGATCCTGATCGACGCGCTGGCCCTCGCGCTCGGCGAACGCGCCGACGCGAGCGTCGTGCGCACCGGGTGCGGCCGCGCCGACATCACCGCCGAATTCACGCCGCACGACCGCGTCGCGCGCTGGCTGGACGAACACGCGTTCGACGCCGAGGACACCGTGATGCTGCGCCGCGTGATCGACGCGAACGGCCGTTCGCGTGCCTTCATCAACGGCACCAGCGCGACGCTCGCGCAACTGCGCGAACTCGGCGAGATGCTCGTCGACATCCACGGCCAGCACGCGCACCAGCTGCTGATGCGGCCCGACGCGCAGCGCGAGCTGTTCGACACGCACGCGGGGCTCGTCGCCGATGCCGCGAACGTCGCGCGCGCGTGGCGCGTGTGGCGCGACGCGACGCAGGCGATCGACGCCGCGAAGGCGCACGAGCGCGAACTGCAGCTCGAACGCGAAAAGCTCGCGTGGCAGCTCGCCGAACTCGACAAGCTCGCGCCGCAAGCCGGCGAATGGGACGAAGTCAGCAACGAACACAAGCGCCTGTCGCATTCGGCGAACCTGATCGAAGGCGTGCGCGGCGCGCTCAACGCGCTGTCCGAATCCGACGACGCGATGCTCGCGCAGCTCGGCGCGATCGTGTCGAAGCTGCGCAGCCTGGCCGACTACGACACCGCGCTCGGCGATGCGCTCGCGTCGCTGGAGCCGGCCGAGATCCAGTTGCAGGAAGCCGTCTATTCGCTGTCGCACTATGCGCAGCGCGTCGATCTCGACCCGGAGCGGCTCGCACAGGTCGAAACCCGGCTCGACGCGCTGCACTCGACCGCCCGCAAGTTCCGGCTGCCGCCCGACACGCTTCATGAGGAGCATGCGGCCCGCCGCGCGCAGCTCGCCGCGCTCGACGCGGCCGCCGATCTCGGCGCGCTCGAAGCCGCGCAGGCGAAGGCGCGGGAAGCCTATCTCGCCGACGCCAAACGCCTGTCGAAGGCGCGCGTGCAGGCTGCCAAGGCGCTCGGCACGGCCGTCACGGCCGGCATGCAGGAACTGTCGATGGCGGGCGGCAGCTTCGAAGTCGCGCTCGTACCGCTCGCCGACGGCGGCCCGCACGGGCTCGAACAGGTCGAATTCCGCGTGGCCGGGCACCCGGGCGTGCCGCTGCGGCCGCTCGCGAAAGTCGCGTCGGGCGGCGAACTCGCACGGATCAGCCTCGCGCTCGCGGTGATCGCCAGCGCGGCGAGCCCGACGCCGACGCTGATCTTCGACGAAGTCGATACGGGGATCGGCGGCGGCGTCGCCGAAGTGGTCGGGCGCCTGCTGCACCAGCTCGGGCGCGAGCGGCAGGTACTGTGCGTAACGCACCTGCCGCAGGTCGCCGCGCGCGGCGACCATCATTTCCAGGTGGCGAAAGGCGCCGACGAGCGCGGCGGCACGGTGTCGTCGGTCGTCGCGCTCGACAAGGCGAGCCGCGTCGAGGAAGTCGCGCGGATGCTCGGCGGGCTCGAAATCACGGCCACCACGCGCAAGCACGCGAAGGAAATGCTGGCGGCCTGACCGGCTCGCAAGCGTGCGGCCCGCCGAAGCGTCGCGCGGCGTCCGCGCGACGCCGCGCTGCTGCCCGTTGCCGCGGGAGGCAGCGTATGACAGCAAACCCCGCGGCGTCCACCGTCACGGCTGCCCGCACCGCGGCCGCGGCCGCGGCCGCGCTTACGTGCTCTTGCACATCGCGTGCATGTTCGCGACACCCTTCTCGCGCCATGCCGCCCACTCGCCGCCCGTCCCCGGCACGTCGCCGAGCACCCACCAGCCGTTGAGCCAGGTCTTGCCCGCATGGCTGACCTCGTGGCACGGCGTCGCGTAAGTCTTCTTCGGATCCCACGCGGCTGCGCCCTCGCCCGCCGACGCGCGCACGGTCACGTCGTGCGCCGCGTTCGCGTGGCGGCCCTGTACATCGGTCACCACCAGCCTGAACGCGTAGCGACGCTCGTCGGCCGCCTTCGGCGCGGTAAACGTCGCGCTCGCGCCGTTCTGGACGATCGACACCCCAGCCGGCCCCGTCCACGCATACGTCAGCCCCTTGCCCGTCGACGACGCGCCGGACAGCGTGACGGTCGCGCCGCCGTCGACCGACGCCGGCCCGCTGATCGCCGCGCGCGGCGGCGCGACGATCTCCTGCGCCTTCACCTTGACGACGTGGGTGGCCCGCGCCGTATAGCCGTCTTTATTGCTCACGGTCAGCTCGAACGCGAACTCGCGGTCCTGTTCGAGCGTCGGCGCGACGAAGCGCAGTTCCGCGCCGTCCGGCCGTGCGTCGATGCCGGCCGGCACCGTCCACGCATGGCGCAACGACTCGCCGACCGACGCGGCGCCCGACAGCACGACCGCCGCGCCCGCGGCCGCGTGCTGCGGGCCGGTCACCACGGCCCGCGGCAACAGCAGGCCGTCGTTCGTCACGTCGACCACGGCGCCGTCGGGCCCGACCGATTTGACGGTGATGATCTTGCCCGACAGCGTGTCGTGCAACGCGTGGCCCGGCATCAGCGGCGCGTCCTTCATCCCCGACGGGCTGCCGGGCATCGCATCGACCAGCGTGTTCGTCACGACGTTGCCGCCATGCGCGACGGTCCGCACGATCACGCCGTTGACGAACGGATCGTCCGACTTCCAGTCGTCGAAGCCGCGCTGCGGCTGACGAAACTCGAGCCACAGCGTCGAACCGTCGGCGCGCGCGATGCGGTACGCCTTCGCACCCGGCACATCGCCCCACAGCGGCGCGAGCCGGTAGGTGCCGTCCGCGTGGATCTCCGGCACGTCGGCCGCGCCGAGCCAGCCGGCGAACAGCTGATAGCTCGCCGGATACAGGCGCCGGCCGCCGCCGCCCATCGTGTCGGCCGGGTCGTCGATCTTGCCGGCGCGGCATGCGCCGCCGACCTCGACCGTGCCGCCCGGCGTCGGGCAATCGACGAGCGAGCCCGGATGCTTGGCGCCGAGGTTGTGCCCGAATTCGTGCGACCACATCCAGTAGCCGTGGCCGCTCGCGTTCGACAGGATCCAGTTGCCCGGCGTCGCGGCGAGGCCGCCCCAGTTGCAACTGCTCATTCTCGGCAGGTCGACGAACAGGTAGTTGAACTTGTCCGGATTCACGCCGCGCGCGAGCGCTGCATTGCGCGCGGCCGTGCGGATCGCGCCCGAATCGCAGATGGCGGGCCGCTCGCCGAGATTCACGCTGTCGAGCGTCTGCCCATGCAGCGTCAGCTTGCCGCGCGACGCAACCTCGAGATAGCGCCGCAGCGACGAATGATCGTCGCCGTCGCCGAACACCGCCTTGCGCACGACCTCGCTATCGGCCGGCTTCGAGTCGTTGAAGTGCGTCACCATCAGCAGCACGGACTTGTCGCCGAGCAGCGGGCGCTGCGACGGCGCGATCGACACGGCCGACTTCCAGATCGACGACGGCTGGCCGCGCAGGTTCTGCGTCGCGACGCCGGCGCCGCCGTCGCGCGGGGCCAGCACCTCGGCCGTCCGGCCGGTATTGACCCGGTACCGGTTGCCGAACACCACTTGCCCGTCCAGGCCGCGGTCCGGCCGCCAGTCGCGCATCGTCTGGTCGCCCTCGCTGCAGACGCCAACCGCCACGCGCCCCATGCCGGTATCGCCGGCGGCCGCGTGCAGGCACATCTTCGTGCCGCGCGCGGCGCTCGCGCCGGTGTTGACGATGCGCTGGAAACCGTCGCGCGGCTCGAAGGTCCAGTCCTGCGCGGCGCCGCCGTCGCACGCGGCGAACACTGCCGCGTTGTCGGCCGGCCGCCACGCGAGGCACTGGCCGTCGCCGCGCGACAGGTTCGTGAGGGTCGTGGAAGCCGGCTCGGCGGCATGGGCGGAAGCGGAGAACAGTCCGGCGGCAGCCGCGGACAGCGCCGTCGTGGCGAAGGCAAGGCGAAACGGTTTCAAGATGGTACGGGATCGTTGAGGGCGCGCGGCGCCGGTTGAACGGAAAGCCCGCATTCTTTCGATCCGGGCGCTGCCGCTCAAACAATCTCAAACGATTCTCAACACGGCCGGACCGGCCGCCCCGCACGGCAGCCGGCGCCGTGCCGGCCGCCCGTCTACACGACCGTCGCTACACAACCGTCAAGCGCCGCCGAACACGCGCGCCCACAGCGCCGTCACGGCCGCCCGCTCGTCCGCCACCACGGCCGGATCGACGCGCGCCTTCTCCATCCCGTCGAGCCGCAGCTTGTGCTGCAGCTTCCGGTACGTGCGGTACGCCGCGCCGACGCGCTCGGCCTCGTCCTCGCCCATCAGCCCGAAGCGCGCGACCTCGCGCAGCAGCGCGATGTTGCCGGTATTGCGGATCAGCTCGGCGTCGCTCGACGCATGCAGCAGCACCCAGTACTGGACGATGAACTCGATGTCGACCATCCCGCCGCGGTCGTGCTTCAGGTCAAACAGGTCGGTCTGGTTCGGATGGCCGGCGAACACCTTGCCGCGCATGTCGACGATCTCCTTCGCGAGTACGGCCCCGTCGCGCGGCGTCGTCAGCACCTGCTGGCGGATCGCCTCGAAATCCGCGCCGATCTGCGCGTCGCCCGCGCTGTAGCGGGCGCGCGTCAGCGCCTGGTGCTCCCACACCCACGCGGTGTTCGCCGCATCGCCCTCGCGCAGCTGATAGCGGCGGAACGCATCGAGATCGGTGACGAGCAGCCCGGCCTCGCCGTTCGGCCGCAGCCGCAGGTCGATGTCGAACAGCGCGCCCGCGCCGGTCGCGGTCGTGAGCCACGTGATCAGGCGCCGTGTAAACGTGGTGTAGACGTCCGCCGAACGCTCGTCCGGGTCGTCGTACAGGAAGATCAGGTCGAGATCCGACGCATAGCCGAGCTCCTTGCCGCCCAGCTTGCCGTATGCGATCACCGCGAACTTCGGCACGTCGCGATGGCGCTTCGCGAGTTGCGACCACACGACCTCGATCGTCACGTCGAGCACCGCGTCGGCCAGTTCGGACAACCGGTCGCTCACGTGCTCGACCGACAGTTGCCCGGCCAGGTCGATCAGCAGAATCCGGAACACCTCCGCGTGCTGCGCGTGGCGCAGCAGGTCCATCTGCTGCTCGGGGCCGTCGGCGGCCGCGAGCCGCGCGCGCAGCGCATCCTTGAACGCGGGCCAGTCGAACGGGCTCGCGATCGCCTCGTCGTCGAGCAGTTCGTCGAGCAGCTGCGGGTGGCGGATCAGGTAGCCGCCGCCCCAGCGCGTCGCGCCGAGCACCGACAGCACGCGGTCGAGCGCGGCCGGATATTCGGTCAGCAGCGCGAGATAGACGCCGCGCCGGCTGACCGTCTCGAGCAGGTCGAACAGGCGCACGATCGTGTCGTCGCGGCGCGCGGCGTCGATCTTCGGCGCGGCGTCGAGCGCGCGCTGCGCGACGCTGTCGAAGCGCTGCCGGCTCTTTTCCGGCAACCCGGTGTAGCGCGACGATTGCCAGATCGCGCGCAGCCGCGCGAGCACCGCGGCCGGATCGGCGAAGCCCAGGCCGTCGAGGCGCGCGACCAGCGCGTCGTCCTCGCCGTCGTCGGCCAGCGCGCCGCTCCAGATCCACGCGGCCGCCGTGTCGTCGCCGGCCGCGCAGGGCCCGCCATTCGCCTTGTCGGCAAAAATCTGGTCGAACTGGGCTTCGACGAACGTGCGGTGGCCGTCCAGCACCGTCATCAGCGCCGCGTAGTCGGCGAAACCGAGCGACGCGGCCAGCGCCGCGCGCTCGTCGGGCTCGACCGGCATCGCGTGCGTCTGCGCGTCGTTGCGGTACTGCAGCCGATGTTCGAGCGTGCGCAGGAAGTTATAAGCATCGGCCAGGCGCGCGCGCACGTCGTCGCCGATCAGCCCGCGCGCCTGCGCATGCCGCAGCACCGCGAGCGTCGGCCGCACGCGGAAGCCCGCATCCTGGCCGCCGCGGATCAACTGGAACACCTGCGCGCTGAACTCGATCTCGCGGATCCCGCCGCGCCCGAGCTTGATGTCGTCGGCCTTGTCGGGCCGCATCGACGCGCGGCGCGCGGCTTCGTGCCGGATCTGCTGATGCAGCGAACGGATCGCGCCGATCACGCCGAAATCGAGATAGCGACGGTAGACGAACGGCTTGACGATCGATTCGAGCTGCGCCGCGAGCCGCTGCGCCGCGTCGCTGTCGCCTTCCGACACGAGCCGCCCCTTGATCCACGCATAGCGCTCCCACTCGCGCCCCTGCACGTAGAAATATTCCTCGAGCATGCCGACGCTGCAGACGAGCGGCCCCGAATCGCCGTTCGGACGCAGCCGCATGTCGACGCGAAACACGTAGCCGTCGGCCGTGACCTCGGACAGCACGCCGATCAGGCGCCGGCCGAGCCGCGTGAAGTACTCCTGGGTGGATAGCGGCGAGCGCGCGCCGCCGGTGGTCTCGCCGTCGTCCTCGTACACGAAGATCAGGTCGATGTCCGACGACACGTTCAGCTCGCGGCCGCCGAGCTTGCCCATCCCGACCACGCCGAGCACGACGCGCTGGCCGTCGGCGCCGCGCGGCTCGCCGTACTGCGCCTCGAGTTCGGCCGACAGCAGCGCGAGCGAGCGCTGCACGGCCACTTCGGCGAGATCGGTCATCGCGCCCGTGACCTCGGCGACGTCCGCCAGCCCGCGCAGGTCGCGCTCCGCGACCGCGCCGAACGCCTCGGCGCGCAACTGCCGCAGCGCGCGCTTCAGTTGCTCGTCGCCCGCCGCGGCGGTGCCGGCGGGCGTCGCGAGCAGCGCGGTGAGGCGCGCGTCGAGCTGCGCGCGGCCGAGCGGCGCGGCCGCCCACGCGGCGATCTGCTCGGCCAGCGCGGGCCGCGCGGCCGCCGCGCGGGCAAGGTAGCGGGAATAGGACGTGCTGATCAGGGCGGAAGCGTCGGTCATCGAGAAGCGGGCCTGGCGAAAAGGCCGGCGGCAGCGGGCCGGCGCATGCGCGCCCCGCTGCCGCCGGCCCCATGGACTCGGCGCGGCGTCGCCGGACGCGCGGGCGCCCGTCGCGACACCGCGCGCCGGAAAGCCCGTGCCGTGCTGCCTCCAACGGCCGCCGGCACGAACCCGTGTGATACATTTCAACGTCAGTCTGCAAAACTACCATATCGCCGCCCGTCCGCCGCATGTCCGACCGTCAGGAATCCGCCGTAGCTGCGCCCGAAGCGGGACCTCCGAAGCACGATCATCCGGTCCTGCGTCGCGTGTTCAGGGTGACGCTGGCAGTCGGGATCGGCACCTACTTCGTCGCGTCCGGCGCGTTCCTCGGGCTGCGCTACGTGCTGCTGCCGCGCATCGACGAATACCGCCCGCGCATCGAGCGCGCGGTGTCCGACAAGCTCCACGCGCAGCTTTCGATCGGCAAGCTTTCTCCGAACTGGTCCGGCATGCAGCCGGGCGTCGAACTCACGAACCTGACGATCCGCGGCCGCGACGGCAAGGTCGCGCTGTCGGTGCCGCACGCGACGGCCGCGCTGTCGTGGATGTCGCTGCTGCGGCTGTCGCCCGCGCTGTCGAGCCTGATCGTCGACCAGCCCGACCTCGTCGTCGCGCGGGCGGCCGACGGCTCGCTGAGCGTCGCGGGGGTCGGCGTGGCCACCACCCACGGCGGCAACGACACGTTCGGCACCTGGCTGCTGAAGCAGGAGGCGATCGTGCTGCGCGGCGGCACGCTGCGCTGGCGCGACGCGCAGCACGACGCGCCGGAGCTCGTGCTGGCGGGCATTCGGCTCGCGGTGCTGAACGACGGCCGCGTGCACAAGGCCGCGCTGCAGGCGCCCGCGAACGGTACGCTGCTGCTCGGCCCGCTCGATTTCCGCGCACGCTTCAAGCACAAGCCGCTCGCGCCGATCGGCAAGCCGGCGAACTGGACCGGCGACGCGTACCTGTCGACCGGCCCCGTCGACCTGCAGACGCTCACGCGCTATCTCGACGTGCCGCTCACGATCCACGCGGGCCGGATCGACAACGCGATCTGGGCGACCTTCGGCGACGGCCATCTGCGCTCGGCGGGCGGCGACCTGCAAGGCGCCGACGTCGCGCTGCGCGTGCGCCCGACGCAGCCGCGGCTCGACGTGCCGACGGTCGGCTTCGGCTGGGACGTGGTGCTCGATGCGGGCCACGACTACACGCTGCACCTGACGCGCTTCAATGCAGAGCTCGGCCAGCCGCCGCTGCCGGACGGCACGCCGCTCGCCCGCTCGCTCGCGCTGTCGACGCTGACGGCGCGCTACCGCGTGCCGACCGCGAACCAGGGGCAACTGCTCAGCGTGGTCGGCGACCGCGTCGATCTCGGCATCCTCAGCGAATTCATCCGCGGGCTGCCGCTGCCGGCGCGCCTGCGCAACGAGCTGATCAAGATCGACCCGCGCGGGATGGTGTCGAACTATCACATCGAGGTGGAGCGCGCGAAACCCGCGCGCGCCGATCTCGCCGACGAGGAGCGGCGCATGGGTGCCGCGCCGATCGTCCGCTACCGCTTCCTCGGCGATCTGCAAGGCATCAGCTTCGCCGCGCAGGAGCCGCCGCCCGGGCTCTCGCCGCGCGGTCACCCGCGCGCCGGCTGGCCGGGCGTCGAGAACCTGTGGGGCCGCGTCGATGCGAACGAGACGGGCGGCGCCGCGCATTTCGACACGGTCCACGCGGCCGTCACCGTGCCCGGCGAGTTCGACGAGCCGCGCCTGACGTTCGACCGGCTGCGCGGCAACGCCAAATGGACGATCACGCCCGCGCCGGGCGACAAGCACGCGCGCGTCGACGTGTCGCTGCCCGACCTGTTCGTGTCGAACCCCGACGCCGAAATCGCGGTGTCGGGCTCGTACACGAATCCCGGCCACGGCCGCGGCTCGCTCGACCTGCGCGCCGATTTCGCGCGCGCATCGGTCGCGCGCATTCCGCGCTACCTGCCGACCGGGATGTCCGAGCACCTGCGCGACTATCTCGGCCACGCACTGCAGGACGGCAACGTGACCAAGGGCGCGTCGATCGTCGCGCGCGGCCCGCTCGAGAAATTCCCGTTCGAACACGAGCCGGACGCCGGCGTGTTCCACATCGTCGCGCCGTTCACCGGCGGCCGCTTCGAGCCGACGCCGTACCCGCCGCGCAAGCTCGCGAACGGCACGCCGAGCGTCTGGCCGGCGCTCGACGGGATCGACGGCGTGTTCGAGCTCGCGCAGAACAAGCTGCGCTTCGACATCGCGCGCGCGCGTTACAAGCGCGTCACGCTGACGAAGGTCGCGGGCCGCATCGACGATCTCGGCAATCCGTCGCACTCGCCGCTGATCATCGACGGCCATGCGCAAGGCCCGCTCGCCGACCTGATCGACTATGCGGACAACAGCTCGCTCGGCACGATGAGCAACCATATCGGCCAGCGGATCGACGCGCAGGGCCCCGCGTCGCTCGCGCTCAAGATCACGATTCCGCAGCACGTCCCCCATCCGCACACGCACGTCGAAGGCGCGCTCGCGTTCGGCGGCAACACGCTGTCGACCCGCGGCGTGCCGCCGCTGTCGGCCCTGCGCGGCAGCGTCCGCTTCACCGAAGCCGGCGCATCGCTGCACGACCTGTCGGGGCGCTTCCTCGGCGGCCCGGTGCGCGCGAACGGCACCTTCCGGTCGCACGGCCCGTACGCGGTGGACGTCGACGGCCGGCTCGCGCTCGACGCCGCGCGCGGCCTGAACCTGCACGGCGCGGCCGCCGCGCTGCTCGAACACGTGGTCGGCGACGCGCCGTACAAGGTCGCGGTGCGCGGCGCGCCGGGCCGCCTGCCCGACGTCAGCGCGCAATCCGACCTGACGGGCGTGGCGCTGAACTTCCCGGCGCCGTTCGCGAAACCGGCCGGCACGCCGATGCCGTTCCGCTTCACGCTGCAGCCGGCGCCGCAGGCGGACGGCAAACGCCTCGAACACGCCGACCTGACGCTCGGCCCCGTGACCGCGACCTACCTGCTCGACGCGACGCGCGGCCAGCCGCTGCGCGCGGTACGCGGCGCGATGGGCATCCACCGGATGCCCGACATGCCGCAGGACGGCGTGAGCGCGGCCGTCGACGTCAACGAGCTGGACGCCGACGCGTGGCTCGCCCTCGCCCACACGCTGAAGCCCGACACGCCGCGCGCGCCGGAACCGCAGGCGGCACCGCGCGTCGATTTCGCGAGCTTCGCGCCGAAGCGCTTCGCGTTCCATTTCGGCACGCTGAAGCTGCTCAAGCGCAACTGGGAAAACGTGATCGTCGGCGCGTCGCACGTCGACGACCTGTGGCAGGCGAACATCGCGTCGAACCAGGTGTCGGGCTACCTGTCGTGGGCGCCGGGCGGCGGTCACAACGGCGCGGGCGTGCTCAACGCGCGGCTCGCGAAGCTCGTCGTGCCGCAGCGTGCGGAGCACGACCTCGTCGGCCGTGCGATGAACCTGCCGACGCCGACCGACCGCCCGATGCCGTCGATCGACCTGATCGTCGACCAGGTCGTCGCGCGCGATCACGACATCGGCCGGCTCGTCGTCAACGCGCGCAACATCGACGAGGACGGCACGCCCGTGTGGCAGCTCGACAAGCTGGAGCTGTCGAACCCGGCCGCGAAGCTGACGGCCACCGGCAACTGGCGCACGTCGCGCCGCGCGCTCGCCCGCGGCGCCGACGAAATCGATGCGCCGCGCCGCACCGTGTTCGACTTCAAGCTCGACATCGACAACGCGGGCGCGCTGCTCGACCGCGTCGGCCTGCCGCGCACGCTCGCGGACGGTCACGGCTCGGTCACGGGCAAGGTCGGCTGGCGCGGCGGCCCGACCGCGCTCGACTTTCCGTCGCTCGGCGGCCAGGTCGCGGTCGACCTGGAGCACGGGAAGATCCTGAAGGTCGACCCGGGCGCGGCCAAACTGCTCGGCGTGCTGAGCCTGCAGAGCCTCGCGCGCTTCCTGACGCTGAACTTCCGCGACGTGGTCGGCAAGGGGCTGCCGTTCGACAAGATCGCCGGTACCGGCCGGATTTCGAACGGGATCGCGCGCACCGACGACTTCTCGATGATGACGGGCCCCGCGAACGTCACCGTGCGCGGCGCGGTCGATCTCGGCGCCGAGACGCAGGATCTGCATGCGCACGTCGCGCCGAAGATCAGCGCGGGCGCGGCCGCGATCGGGGCCGCCGTCATCAATCCGCTGCTCGGCATCGGCGTGCTGGCCGCGAACTACGCGCTGTCCGAGACGCTGTCGCACGCGTTCGCGCTCGACTACGCGATCACCGGCTCGTGGGCGCACCCGCACATCGAGCGGGTGCGGGGCGATCAGGGTAAGATGAATCACGGTCCGGCCGATGCATCGAGCCATTGAGCGCGCATCGAACCGCAGGGGCCCGGGCCGCACCCCATTTATGACGCAACCGATTCCGCGATGACCGACCACGCCCGTTCCGCCACGCCCTTCCAGGTCGCCGCGCTGCAGATGGTGAGCGCGCCGGACGTCACCCGCAATCTCGCCGAAGCGCGCCGCCTGATCGCGGAAGCCGCCGGCGAAGGCGCGCAGCTCGTGCTGCTGCCCGAATATTTCTGCTTCATGGGCCACCGCGACACCGACAAGCTCGCGCTCGCCGAACCGTACCGGGACGGCCCGATCCAGCAATTCCTCGCCGACGCCGCGCGCCGCCACGGCATCTGGGTGATCGGCGGCACGCTGCCGCTGAAGGCGCCGGAACCCGACCGCGTGCTGAACACGACGCTCGTGTTCGATCCGTCCGGCAACGAGGCCGCGCGCTACGACAAGATCCACCTGTTCAACTTCGAGAAAGGCGACGAATCGTTCGACGAGGCGCGCACGATCCGCGCGGGCGACACGGTCGTCGCGTTCGACGCCCCGTTCGGGCAGGTCGGCCTGTCGGTCTGTTACGATCTCCGCTTTCCGGAGCTGTATCGCCGCATGGGCGACTGCGCGCTGATGGTCGTGCCGTCGGCTTTTACGTATACGACGGGCCGCGCGCACTGGGAAACGCTGCTGCGCGCGCGGGCCGTCGAGAACCAGTGCTACGTGCTCGCGGCCGCGCAGGGCGGCAAGCACGAGAACGGCCGGCGCACGTGGGGCCACAGCATGCTGATCGACCCGTGGGGCGAGATCGTCGCGGTGCGCGACGAGGGCGCGAGCGTCGTGCTCGGCGCGATCGATCCGCAACGCATCGCCGACGTACGCCAGAGCCTGCCCGCGTGGCGGCACCGCGTGCTGAGCTGAATCCGCCGCACCGCTTGAACCGCCGCGCGGCCCACCATCTGCCCGGCAGCACCCGACAACTTTTTGAGAACCCCGATATCCGCATGAACATCATCGAACCCGGCATCCGCAACCTCGCGCTGGCGAAGGACATCCTGCTCACGCCGTACGGCCTCGACGAAAGCCTGCTCACGCGCACGATCGCCGACATCTTCACGCATCGCGTCGACTACGCGGACCTGTACTTCCAGGCGACCCGCAGCGAAGCGTGGAGCCTCGAGGAAGGCATCGTCAAATCGGGCAGCTTCAGCATCGACCAGGGCGTCGGCGTGCGCGCGGTCGCGGGCGACCGCACCGCGTTCGCGTACTCGGACGACCTGTCGCCCGAAGCGATCGCGCAAGCCGCCGCCGCGACCAAGGCGATCGCGGCGGCCGGCGGCGGCCGCCAGAAAATCAAGGCCGCGTCGTCGCTGACCGGCATCTCGGGCCGCGACCTGTACCTGCCGTCCGATCCGCTCGCGTCGCTCGACGCGACGGCCAAGGTCAAGCTGCTCGAGCGCATCGAGCAGATGGCGCGCGGCCGCGACCCGCGCGTCACGCAGGTGATGGCGGGCCTCGCCGGCGAATACGACGTCGTGCTGGTCGCGCGCAGCGACGGCGCGCTCGCGGCCGACATCCGGCCGCTCGTGCGCGTATCGGTCACGGTGATCGCCGAACAGAACGGCCGCCGCGAGATCGGCTCCGGCGGCGGCGGCGGCCGCTTCGACTACGGCTACTTCACCGATGAGATCCTGTCGCGCTACGTCGACGACGCCGTGCACGCGGCGCTCGTGAACCTCGACGCACGCCCCGCGCCGGCCGGCGCGATGACGGTCGTGCTCGGGCCGGGCTGGCCGGGCGTGCTGCTGCACGAGGCGATCGGCCACGGGCTCGAGGGCGACTTCAACCGCAAGGGCTCGTCCGCGTTCGCGGGCCGGATCGGCGAGCAGGTCGCCGCGAAGGGCGTGACCGTCGTCGACGACGGCACGCTGCCGAACCGCCGCGGCTCGCTGAACATCGACGACGAAGGCAATCCGACGCAGTGCACGACGCTGATCGAAGACGGCATCCTGAAGGGCTACATCCAGGACACGCTGAACGCGCGCCTGATGAAGATGCCGGTCACCGGCAACGCGCGGCGCGAGTCGTACGCGGCGCTGCCGATGCCGCGCATGACGAACACGTACATGCTGAACGGCGACAAGGATCCGCAGGAAATCATCGCGTCGGTGAAGAACGGCCTGTACGCGGTGAACTTCGGCGGCGGCCAGGTCGACATCACGAACGGCAAGTTCGTGTTCTCGGCGTCCGAGGCGTACATGATCGAGAACGGCAAGGTCACCTACCCGGTGAAGGGCGCGACGCTGATCGGCAGCGGCCCGGAATCGCTGAAGTACGTGAGCATGATCGGCAACGACATGTCGCTCGACACGGGCGTCGGCGTATGCGGCAAGGAAGGCCAGAGCGTGCCGGTCGGCGTCGGCCAGCCGACCCTGCGGATCGACAAGATGACGGTCGGCGGTACGGCATAACCGCATCGCGGCGCAGACAATCCGCGCATTTTGACGAAAACGCGCGGATTGTCCGCATTTTTGAACGACCCCGGTTGCCAACCACGCAGGGACCGGGTATAAATTCCGAATCAACTTTTTTGACGAGCCGAATTTCCGTCATGTCCGCCAAGTTTTACTTTTACTTTTTTTGGTATCTCAGACCGCTGGCGGATCGAGAGGGTTGATGGCGCGTAAAGCGCAACCGAAATTCCCGAAAAAACCGCCGGCGAACCCGGCGGTTTTTTTTCGCCCTTCGTCAGCCGGTCGCCGCCGCAGCGGTCCCGCGGCCCCGACCGGAACCACTGAATTGCCCGAATTGATGAATCTGCCGCACGCGCACTGACCGAACGGCGCCCCGGAAAATGAGGAGAAACAGCATGCCCCCGCACAACACCGACGACGTCCGCATTCGCGAACTCAAGGAACTGACGCCGCCCGCCCACCTGATCCGCGAATTCGCGTGCTCCGAAGCCGCGTCCGAGCTGATCTACCACTCGCGCCAGTCGATGCACCGCATCCTGCACGGGATGGACGACCGGCTGATCGTCGTGATCGGGCCGTGCTCGATCCACGACACGAAGGCGGCGATCGAATACGCGGGCCGGCTCGTGAAGGAACGCGAACGCTTCAACGGCGAGCTGGAAATCGTGATGCGCGTGTACTTCGAGAAGCCGCGCACGACGGTCGGCTGGAAGGGGCTCATCAACGATCCGCACCTCGACAACAGCTTCAAGATCAACGAAGGGCTGCGCACCGCGCGCGAGCTGCTGCTGCAGATCAACGAAATGGGGCTGCCGGCCGCGACCGAATACCTGGACATGATCAGCCCGCAGTACATCGCCGACCTGATCTCGTGGGGCGCGATCGGCGCGCGCACGACCGAGTCGCAGGTGCACCGCGAGCTGGCATCGGGGCTGTCGTGCCCGGTCGGCTTCAAGAACGGCACCGACGGCAACGTGAAGATCGCCGTCGACGCGATCAAGGCCGCGTCGCAGCCGCACCATTTCCTGTCGGTGACGAAGGGCGGCCATTCGGCGATCGTGTCGACGGCCGGCAACGAAGACTGCCACGTGATCCTGCGCGGCGGCAAGACGCCGAACTACGACGCGGACAGCGTGAACGCGGCCTGCGCGGACATCGGCAAGGCCGGCCTCGCCGCGCGCCTGATGATCGATGCGAGCCACGCGAACAGCTCGAAGAAGCACGAGAACCAGATCCCGGTGTGCGCGGACATCGGCCGCCAGATCGCGGCCGGCGACGAGCGCATCGTCGGCGTGATGATCGAGTCGCACCTCGTCGAGGGTCGCCAGGACCTGAAGGAAGGTTGCGCGCTGACCTACGGCCAGAGCATCACCGATGCGTGCATCGCGTGGGACGACAGCGTGAAGGTGCTCGAAGGCCTCGCGGAATCGGTGAAGGCGCGGCGCGTCGCGCGCGGCAGCGGCAACTGAAGGACGCCGACAGGCTGACCGTATGGCCCCGCCTGACGGCGAGTTGGCCATGCGGCCAGCGTGCGGTCGGCGGGTTGCTCTGCCAGACTAGCTAACATTACCTAGCCAGCCAGAGGATCGACCATGTCGACCGTCAACCTGCGCGATGCGAAGTCGCGGCTTTCCAGCCTCGTGGAGGCGCTTGAATCGGGGCGCGAAGCCGAAGTCGTGATCGCCCGCAATCGTCATCCGGTCGCCCGGATCGTTCCGTACACCGCGCCGAAGCGGATCGGTGCAGCCCGTCAGTTGCTTGCCGGATTGAACATCCCGACAAGCGTCGACGCATTCAATACCGGCGATGAATCGATCGCCGCGGACTTCGATGCCAGCCCGGACCAAGGGCTCGCGCCGTGAACGTGCCGCTCGATACGCACGTCGCGCGCTGGGCGGCTGAAGGCGCGCCGCAATTTCGTACGGCGCCGCAAGTAAAAAGCCCGGCTCGCGCCGGGCTTTGTCATTTCGTCGTTGCCTCGGCCGCAACCGGCCGTCAGATCCTCACTCGAGCGCGCCCGACCCGAAGATCTCGGTGTTCACGCGTTCCGGCGCGACGCCGAGCGCGACGAGCGCATCGCGCTGCGCCTTCATGAACGCGATCGGCCCGCAGATGTAGTAGTCCGCGTCCGGCACCAGCGCGTACTGCTGCACACGCTCCGGCGTGAGGCGCCCTTCGAGGTCGTGATCGATGCCGGCACGATCGTTCGGGCCGACCAGCTCATACAGCACCGTACGCTTCACGTTCGCGTGCTCGCGCGCCGTGTCGTTCAGCCAGTCGCGGAACGCGTGCACCGCGCCCGAACGGCATGCATGGACGAACCGCACGTCGCGCGGGCTGCCTTCGGCGATCAGTGTCGACGCCATCGACATCATCGGCGTGATGCCGACGCCGCCCGAGATCAGCACGACCGGCGTATCCACGTCGCGCTTCAGCGAGAAGTCGCCCATCGGCGCGGTCACCTCGACGATCGCGCCCTCCTCCACGCCATCATGCATCAGCGTCGACACCTTGCCGGCCGGGATCGCGTCGGCCTTGCCGGCCTCGCGCTTCACCGAGATGCGCAGCCATTTGCCGTGCGGCGCGTCGGACAGGCTGTACTGGCGCGGCTGGTCGACGCCGAGATCGCCGACGAAGCGCTTCACCGTGATGTACTGGCCGGGCTCGAAGGTCGGCGCGCCGCCGCCATCGGCGGGCGTCAGGTAGAACGACGTGATTTCGTCGCTTTCACGCACCTTGCGCGCGACCTGGAACGGGCGGAAGCCGCTCCATGCGGCGCCTGCGTAAAGATCGGCCTCGGCGCCGATCAGGATCTGCGCGAGCTGGCCGTACGCGACGCGCCACGCTTCGAGCGTATCCGCATCGACTGCATCGCCGAGCACCTCGACGATGGACGCGAGCAGGTTCTCGCCGACGATCGGGTAATGCTCGGGGCGGATGTTCAGGCTCGCGTGCTTGTGCGAGATGCGCGACACCGCGCCGCCCAGCGCGCCGAGGTTGTCGATGTTCGCCGCATACGCATAGACGGCCTTCGCGAGCGTCTCCGGCTGGCTGCCGGTCTTCTGGTGCGTCTGGTTGAACAGGTTCTTCAGTTCCGGATGACGCGCGAACATGCGCTGATAGAAATGCTTCGTGATCGTCGCGCCGTGCTCGGCGAGGACGGGGGCGGTGGCCTTCACACGGGCCATCTGGTCAGCGGTGATGTGGGTCATGTTCGTTCTCCGTTAAACATGCACATACGATACATGTTTAAAAACAGGCGCCCCTCGGGCAAATTGTCGCAGTGCGCAAAAAGCGGGATGGCGCGTTAGCGGACGCGCTCGCGCTCCCACAGCACGTCGGCGCCGCCGCCGGCGCGGTTCAGCACGCGCGCCAGTACGAACAGCAGGTCGGACAGCCGGTTCACGTAACGCCGCGGCGCATCATTCAGCGTATCGGTGCGGCCGAGCGCGACGATCGAGCGCTCCGCGCGTCGGCACACGGTTCGGCACACGTGTGCGAGCGACGCCGCGCGCGAGCCGGCCGGCAGGATGAATTCCTTCAGCGGCGGCAGCGTCGCGTTGTAATCGGCGAGCCACTGGTCGAGGCGCGCGAGATGCGTGTCGTCGAGCACCGCGTGGCCGGGGATGCACAGCTCGCCGCCGAGATCGAACAGGTCGTGCTGGATCGTGACGAGCGCGGTGCGCACGTCGTCCGGCAGCGGCTCGGCCAGCAGCACGCCGAGATTCGAGTTCAGTTCGTCGACGTCGCCGATCGCGGCGATCCGCGCGTCGTCCTTGCCGATGCGCCGTCCGTCGCCGAGGCCGGTGGTGCCGTCGTCGCCCGTGCGCGTCGCGATCTTGCTCAAGCGGTTGCCCATGCGAATGTCCTCTCGTGCGCGGCCGCGACGCGGCCCGGTTGGCTGGAACGCGATTATCGCAGCCCGCGGCGGGAGGCGCAGCAGGCGTTACAGCGTAGAATGGGCCGACAGTATGACAAGCAGTCAGGAGACATTCGTGAACCACCCTGCCCCGCCGGCCGCCACGCGCCGCCCGCTGCCCCCCGCCATGCTCGATGCGCTGCGCGCCGCCTTCGGCGAGCGCGTGTCGACCGCCGACGCAGTCCGCGCCCATCACGGCCGCGACGAATCCCCGTTCGATCCGCAACTGCCCGACGCCGTCGTGTTCGCGCGCAGCACCGACGACGTGCGCGAAGTCGTGTCGCTGTGCTCGCTCTACAGCGTGCCGCTGATCCCGTACGGCGCCGGCTCGTCGCTCGAAGGCCACCTGCTCGCGGTGCGCGGCGGCGTGTCGCTCGACCTGTCGGAAATGAACCGCGTGCTGTCGATCAACGCCGAAGACCTGACCGTGACGGTCGAGCCGGGCATCACGCGCAAGGCGCTCAACGAAGCGCTGCGCGACACCGGCCTGTTCTTCCCGATCGACCCGGGCGCCGACGCCAGCATCGGCGGGATGACCGCGACCCGCGCATCCGGCACCAATGCCGTGCGCTACGGCACGATGCGCGAGAACGTGCTCGGCCTCACCGCGGTGCTCGCGGACGGCCGCGTGGTCAAAACCGGTTCGCGCGCCCGCAAGTCGTCGGCCGGCTACGACCTCACGCGCCTGTTCGTCGGGTCCGAAGGCACGCTCGGCGTGATCACCGAGATCACGCTGCGCCTGCACCCGCTGCCCGAAGCCGTATCGGCCGCGATCTGCACGTTCCCGACGATGGGCGACGCGGTGCGCACCGTGATCGAGACGATCCAGATCGGCGTGCCGATCGCGCGCGTCGAATTCGTCGACGCGCTGGCCGTGCGCTCGATCAACCGTCACTCGAACCTGACGCTGGCCGAAGCGCCGACGCTGTTCTTCGAATTCCACGGCACCGACGCCGGCGTGAAGGAACAGGCCGAACTCGTGCAGGCGCTCGCCGGCCAGAACGCCGGCCAGGGCTTCGAATGGGCGACGCGCCCCGAGGATCGCACGCGGCTCTGGTCCGCGCGCCACAACGCGTACTTCGCGATGCTGCAGTTGAAACCCGGCTGCCGTGCGGTAACGACCGACGTGTGCGTGCCGATCTCGCAGCTCGCCGCGTGCGTCGAGGAAACCGAGGTCGACCTGCGCGCGTCGTCGCTGCCCTGCCCGATCGTCGGCCACGTCGGCGACGGCAATTTCCACGTCGCGATCCTGATCGATCCCGACAAGCCCGAGGAGCTCGCCGAAGCCGAACGCATCAACGACCGGATCGTCGAGCGCGCGCTGCGGCTGGGCGGCACCTGCACGGGCGAGCACGGCGTCGGGCTGCACAAGATGCGCTTCCTGCCGCAGGAGCACGGCGACAACGCGATCGACACGATGCGCGCGATCAAGCTCGCGCTCGATCCGCGCAACCTGATGAATCCGGGCAAGATTTTCACGTGCTGACCCGGCGGCGCGACATCGCGCCCCACGCTGGAGACCTCATGAACGCTCCCGTCGAACTGTCGAGCGCCGCACGCGCGCAGCGCCAGCGCGAAGTCGTGCAGGCGCTGATGGCCGTGCTGCCGACGCACTGCCTGCTGTACCGCGACGAGGACACGGCGCCGTACGAATGCGACGGCCTGTCCGCCTACCGCCGGCTGCCGCTCGCGGTCGCGTTGCCCGAGACGGAATCGCAGGTGCAGCGGATCGTGCAGATCTGCCGCCGCATGGAAGTGCCGATCGTGCCGCGCGGCGCCGGTACGAGCCTGTCGGGCGGCGCGCTGCCGATCGCGCTCGGCGTCGTGCTGTCGCTCGCGCGCTTCACGCGCATCGTCGAAGTCGACCCGTACGCCCGCACCGCGACCGTGCAGCCCGGCGTGCGCAACCTCGCGATCTCGGAGGCGGCCGCGCCGTACGGCCTGTATTACGCGCCCGATCCGTCGTCGCAGATCGCGTGCACGATCGGCGGCAACGTCGCGGAAAACTCGGGCGGCGTCCACTGCCTGAAATACGGGCTGACCGTGCACAACGTGATGCGCGTGCGCGCGGTGACGATCGACGGCGAGGTCGTCGAATTCGGCTCGCTCGCGCTCGACATGCCAGGCCTCGACCTGCTCGCGGTGATGATCGGCAGCGAAGGGATGTTCGCGATCGTCACCGAGGTCACGGTGCGGCTGATCCCGAAGCCGCAGACCGCGCAGCTCGTGATGGCGAGCTTCGACGACGTCGTCAAGGGCGGCGAGGCGGTAGCGGCGATCATCGCGTCGGGCATCATCCCGGCCGGGCTCGAGATGATGGACAAGCCGGCCACGCAAGCCGTCGAGGCGTTCACGCACGCGGGCTACGACCTCGACGCGAAGGCGATCCTGCTGTGCGAATCGGACGGCACGCCGGAAGAAGTCGCCGAGGAGATCGTGCGGATGACCGCCGTGCTGCGCGAACACGGCGCGACGCGCATCCAGGTGTCGCGCAACGAACACGAGCGGCTGCGCTACTGGTCGGGCCGCAAGAACGCGTTCCCGGCCGCCGGCCGCATTTCCGCCGACTATTACTGCATGGACGGCACCGTGCCGCGCCGCGCGATCGGCCCGCTGCTCGCGCGCATCGAGCAACTCGAAACGCGCTACGGGCTGCGTTGCATCAACGTGTTCCATGCGGGCGACGGCAACATGCATCCGCTGATCCTGTACAACGCGAACGATCCGGACGAGCTGCACCGCGCCGAGCAGTTCGGCGCGGAAATCCTCGAATGCTGCGTGGAATTCGGCGGCAGCGTGACGGGCGAGCACGGCGTCGGCATCGAAAAACTCAATTCGATGTGCGTGCAGTTCTCGCCGCAGGAGCGCGATGCGTTCTTCGCGGTCAAGCGCGCATTCGATCCGGCCGGGCTGCTGAACCCGGACAAGGGCATCCCGACCCGCGCGCGCTGCGCCGAATACGGTCGCCAGCACGTGCGCGGCGGGCTGCTGCCGCACCCCGACCTGCCGCGTTTCTGAACGGCGCACGGGTCGCGGCTCCGCACCGGCGGCCGCGGTGCGGGGCTCTGCCGCGCCCGCGCGGCGCGGTCGCGCGCCGGCGCCGGCATGCCGCACGCGAGACGGGGCTTAGGGATAGTCGCGATGTGGAATCGCGCCACCCCGGTACAATCGACCGAACAACAAGTCGAGGCAGCAACAGAACATGGAAGAGGACGACATCGTCGCCGGATGGGCCGAGCGCGTTCGCGCGGCCAGTGCCGACGGCCGGCCGCTGCGGATTCGCGGCGGCGGCACCAAGGACTGGTACGGCCAGGCGCTCGACGGCGAAATACTCGACACGCGCGCGTTTCAGGGCATCGTGTCGTACGACCCGGCCGAGCTCGTCGTCACGGTCCGCGCGGGCACGCCGCTCGCGCAGCTTGAAACCGTCCTCGCCGAGTGCGGCCAGATGCTGCCGTTCGAGCCGCCGCATTTCGGCCGCGCGGCCACCGTCGGCGGCTGCGTCGCGGCCGGCCTCGCGGGCCCGCGCCGCGCCACCTGCGGCGCACCACGCGATTTCGTGCTCGGCGTCACGCTGATGAACGGCCGCGGCGACATGCTGCGCTTCGGCGGGCAAGTCGTGAAGAACGTCGCCGGCTACGACGTGTCGCGGCTGATGGCCGGCGCGCTCGGCACGCTCGGGCTGATGCTCGACCTGTCGATCAAGGTACTGCCGATGCCTGTCGCCGAGGTCACGCTGAAGTTCGAGATGACCGCGACCGACGCGGTGCGCAAGCTCAACGAATGGGGCGGTCATCCGTTGCCGGTCAGCGCGAGCGCGTGGCGCAACGGCACGCTCGTGCTGCGCCTGTCGGGCGCGGAAGCCGCCGTCAAATCCGCGAAAACGCTGCTCGGCGGCGAAGTCGTCGACGCGGTCGAGGCCGAGCGCTTCTGGGCCGGCCTGCGCGAGCACACCGACCCGTTCTTCAACGGCATCCCGCCCGGCTACGCGCTGTGGCGCCTGTCGCTGCCGTCGATCACCGAACCGATGCACCTGCCCGGCACCCAGTTGATGGAATGGGGCGGCGCGCAGCGCTGGTGGATCACCGACGCCGACGCGCAGACCGTGCGCATGAGCGCGAAGCAGGCCGGCGGCCATGCGACGCTGTTCCGCGCGGGCGATACCTACGACCGCAGCGCGGGCGTGTTCACGCCGCTGCCCGCGCCGATGATGAAGATCCACCGCGGGCTGAAAAGCGCATTCGATCCCGCGCGCATCTTCAATCGCGGCCGGCTGTACCCTGATCTCTGAGGGATCGATGCAAACGAATCTCGCCGATTTCATCCGCAACACGCCCGACGGCGACGAGGCCGACGCGATCCTGCGCAAGTGCGTGCACTGCGGGTTCTGCACCGCGACCTGCCCGACCTATCAACTGCTCGGCGACGAACTCGACGGCCCGCGCGGCCGCATCTACCTGATCAAGCAGATGGTCGAAGGCGCGGCCGTCACGCGCAGCACGCAACAGCACCTCGACCGCTGCCTCACGTGCCGCAGCTGCGAGACGACCTGCCCGTCCGGCGTCCAGTACGGCCGGCTCGTCGAGATCGGCCGCAAGCACGTCGAGGCGCAGGTGGAGCGCCCGGCGCAGCAGCGGCTGATGCGCCGCGTACTCGCGAGCGTCGTGCCGAACGCCGCGCTGTTCTCGCCGGTGATGCGGCTCGGCCAGCACGTGCGGCCGCTGCTGCCGAAGCGGCTGCGCGACAAGGTGCCGCCGCGCACGCGGCTGCTCGAATGGCCGCATCGCACGCATACGCGCAAGATGCTGATGCTCGGCGGCTGCGTGCAGCCGTCGATGCTGCCGAACATCAACATCGCGACCGCGCGCGTGCTCGACGCGCTCGGCATCGAGACGGTCGTCGCGCCCGACGCGGGCTGCTGCGGCGCGATCCGCCTGCACCTGAACTATCACGACGAAGCGCTCGACGACGCACGCCGCAACATCGACGCGTGGTGGCCGCACGTCGAACAGGGCGTCGAGACGATCGTGATGAACGCGTCGGGCTGCGGCGCGACGGTGCTCGAATACGCGCACCTGCTGCGCGACGATCCGGCCTACGCGGAAAAGGCGCAGCGCATCGTGTCGCTGACGCGCGACATCTCCGACGTGCTGCTCGCGTTCGAGGCCGAACTCGCGACGATCGCGCGGCGCCGCGCGATCCATACGGTCGCGTACCACCCGCCGTGCACGCTGCAGCACGGCCAGCAGTCGCGCGGCAAGGTCGAGCGCCTGCTGGAGACGCTCGGCATCGACGTGCGGCTGCCGGCCGACAGCCACCTGTGCTGCGGCTCGGCCGGCACCTACTCGCTGACGCAGCCGTCGCTGTCGTACCGGTTGCGCAAGCAGAAGCTGCTGAAGCTGCAGGCGCTCGAACCGCAGATGATCGTGTCCGGCAACATCGGCTGCATCGCGCATCTGCAGAGCGGCACGCAGGTGCCGGTCGCTCATTGGGTCCAGCTCGTCGAGCATTTGCTGTACGGCTAGAGGCTGTTCACGCCGATAACGGGCGGGCGCGCGGCGTCCGTATAATGAGCGGATCGATGCGCCGCGTGTCGCCGCGCATCGGCTTCATGTCCGCTTCCGTGCCTGCTTTCGTGCTCGCCATGTCCGATCTCGCCGCCCGCCTCGACTCCGTTCACCGCCGCATCGCCGACGCCGCCCGCGCGGCCGGCCGCGATCCCGCCACCGTCTCGCTGCTCGCCGTGTCGAAGACGTTTCCGGCCGACGACGTGCGCGCCGCGCATGCGGCCGGGCAGCGTGCGTTCGGCGAAAACTACGTGCAGGAATCGATCGACAAGATCGACGCGCTCGCCGACTTGCGCGCGAGCCTCGAATGGCATTTCATCGGGCCGCTGCAATCGAACAAGACGCGCGCCGTCGCCGAGCGCTTCGACTGGGTCCATTCGGTCGACCGGCTGAAGATCGCGCAGCGCCTGTCGGAACAGCGCCCCGCGCATCTGCCGCCGCTGAACGTGTGCGTGCAGGTGAACATCAGCGGCGAGGCGTCGAAGAGCGGCGTCGCGCCGGCCGACGTGGCCGAGGTCGCACGTGCGGTCGCCGCGCTGCCGTCGCTGCGGCTGCGCGGCCTGATGGCGATTCCCGAACCGGCCGGCGACACCGACGCGCAACGCGCGCCGCATCGCGCGCTGCGCGCGTTGTTCGACGCGTTGCGCGCCGACGGCCTGCCGCTCGACACGCTGTCGATGGGCATGTCCGCCGATCTCGACGCTGCGGTGCTCGAAGGCGCGACGATCGTGCGCGTCGGCACCGCGATCTTCGGCGCGCGCGATTACGCGCACTGAGCGCCGCGCTCTTTTCCGCCTTTCCGTCCACTCACTCGCTCATTCCCGACATCATGAAAATCGCATTCATCGGCGGCGGCAACATGGCCGCGGCCCTGATCGGCGGCCTGATCAAGCGCGGCGTCGCCGCGGACGGCCTGTACGCCATCGACGTCAACGAGGACGTCCGCGCGCGCGCCGCGCAGCAGTTCGGCATCCGTACCGGCGCGGCCGTCGACGCGACGCTCGCCGACTACGACGCGATCGTGCTCGCGGTGAAGCCGCAGGTGCTGCACGACGTCGCGCAGGCGCTCGCACCGCACCTGAAGTCGCAGCTCGTGATCAGCATCGCGGCCGGCATCCGCGGCACGGATCTCGCCCGCTGGCTCGGCGGCTACGCGCGCGTCGTGCGCACGATGCCGAACACGCCCGCGCTGGTCGGCATGGGCGTGACGGGCCTCGCCGCGCTGCCGGGCGTCGACGCGGCCGGCCGCGAACTCGCGTCGGACGTGCTCGGCGCGGTCGGCGAGATCGTGTGGTTCGACGACGAAGCGCGGCTCGACGCGGTCACCGCGATTTCGGGCAGCGGCCCCGCGTACGTGTTCTATTTCATCGAAGCGCTGCAGGAAGCCGCGCGCCGTCTCGGCATGAACGACGAGCAGGGCCGCGCGCTCGCGGTCGCGACGTTCACGGGCGCCGCGCAGCTCGCCGCGCAATCGGGCGAACCGGCGAGCGTGCTGCGCGAACGCGTGACGTCGAAGGGCGGCACGACCGCCGCCGCGCTCGCGGCGTTCGACGCGCAGGCCGTGAAGGAAGCGATCGTGCGCGGCGCGCTCGCGGCCGAAGCGCGGGCGAAGGAAATGGGCGACGAGCTCGGCCGCGCGTAAGCGCGACAGCGGCGCCGGTTTGGCCGGCGCCGGACGTAAAAAAAGCGACCGTCGGGTCGCTTTTTCGTTGGCACCGCGCGAAAAGACGCGCGCAGTGTCGGTCAGTTGCCGGCCAGCAGGTAATGCACGGCGATGCCGGCGAACAGCACACCGCCGAGCCAGTTGTTGTGGCGGAACGCCGCGAAGCACGGCATCCGTTCGCGATCCTTGATCAGCGTGTAGTGATACAGCGCGCAACCGACCGCCGCCGCCCAGCCCGCCCAGTACGCGAGGCCGAAGCCGAGCGTCACGCCGATCCACACGTAGATGCCGAGCGTCGCCGCGTAGCACGCCATCACGGCCGCGACGTCGAAACGGCCGAACGTCAGCGCGGACGTGCGGATGCCGATCTTGATGTCGTCGTCGCGATCGACCATCGCATATTCAGTGTCGTACGCGACCGACCAGAAGATGTTCGCGACCAGCATCACCCACGCCAGCATCGGCACCGTGTCCTGCACGGCCGCGAACGCCATCGGGATGCCGAAGCCGAACGCGATGCCGAGATACGCCTGCGGAATCGCGAAGAAGCGCTTCATGAACGGATAGGAGCCGGCGACGAACAGCGCGACGACCGACAATTCCTTCGTCAGCGTATTGAGCGGCAGGATCAGCAGGAACGCGATGAACGACAGCCCGACCGCGATCGCGACGGCTTCCCATGCGCGGATCTTCCCCGACGTCAGCGGCCGGTCGGCCGTGCGCTTCACGTGGCGGTCGAAATCGCGGTCGGCGTAGTCGTTCATCGCGCAGCCGGCCGAGCGCATCAGCAGCGTGCCGAGCGTGAAGATCACGAGCAGCGGCCAGCGCGGGTGGCCGTCCGACGCGATCCACAGCGCGTTGAGCGTCGGCCACAGCAGCAGCAGGCTGCCGATCGGCTTGTCCATCCGGACGAGCCGCAGATACAGGGGAAAGCGGGCAAGCATGGCGAAGCACCGGGAAGAGAATCCCGGCATTTTAGAGCCGACCGGTGCTCCGCGTCATGTCGGCGCGGCCCGCGGCCGGCGGTCGTGGCGGGCCGGCTGGCCGCCGCGGCCCGCTGCGCGCGGCCGTGCCGCTGTGCGCATCATTCAGGGGCCAGATTCCAGGCCGCCCCGGATTGGGCCAGCCTGCCGCCCCCGGCCGCGCCGGGCTTATGCAAGCAGCGACCGCAGCATCCATGCGGTCTTTTCATGCGTCTGCAGGCGCTGGGTCAGCAGATCGGCGGTCGGCTCGTCGCTCGCCGCGTCGGCGATCGGGAAGATGTCGCGCGCGGTGCGCACGACCGCCTCGTGCCCTTCGACGAGCTGGCGAATCATGTCCTCGGCGGCCGGCACGCCCTTCGCTTCCGGCACCGACGACAGTTTCGCGAATTCGCCGAACGTGCCGGGCGCGACGACGCCCAGCGTGCGAATGCGCTCGGCGACGGAATCGACCGCGAGCCACAGTTCGTTGTACTGCTCCTCGAACATCAGGTGCAGCGTGTTGAACATCGGTCCGGTCACGTTCCAGTGGAAATTGTGGGTCTTCAGGTACAGCGAAAACGTATCGGCGAGCAGGCGCGACAGGCCGTCCGCGATGTTCTTGCGGTCCTTGTCGCTGATACCGATGTTGATCTGCGTGGCGTTGCCTTTCTTGGCCATCTTCGGGACTCCTCATTCGACATGTTGAACCGGCGAAAATGCGTCGAGCAATCCGCATGCCGTGTCGCGCGGCATGCGTTCGCGACTCGCCATTCTAGCGTCGCGAATCGGGCGTCGCACTACGCGAGCGCATGCAGCGCCTGCGCGGCCAGCTCCGCCGCCCCGCCGACGACGATCGCGAAGCCGACCCCGTAGCGCGCCAGCTCCGCCGGCGAGCGCAGAATGGGCGACGCGGCCGCGCGCACGTTGAGCATCATTTGCGTCATGGTCGTCACTCCTTTGACAAGACATCGTTCAGAGAAGAAACGGCCGGTCGCTGGACCGGCCGTTTCACGTTGCTGCATGACTGCGTGACTGCATCAGCACGCGGCCGGGTTCATGCGAGGTCGAAGCGGTCGAGGTTCATCACCTTGTTCCAGGCCGCCACGAAATCCCGCGCGAACTTCTCCTTCGCATCCGCGCTGCCGTACACCTCGGCCAGCGCGCGCAACTGCGAGTGCGAGCCGAAGATCAGGTCGACGCGCGTGCCCGTCCACTTGACCGCACCCGTCGCGCGGTCGCGCCCTTCGAACACGTCGTTCGCTGCCGATACCGGCTTCCATTCCGTGCCCATGTCGAGCAGGTTCACGAAGAAGTCGTTCGTCAGCGTTTCCGGACGATCGGTGAACACGCCATGCTTCGCGCCGCCGGCATTCGCGCCGAGCACGCGCAGGCCGCCGACGAGCACCGTCATCTCCGGCGCGCTCAGCGTCAGCAACTGGGCCTTGTCGACCAGCAGCGCCTCGGCCGGCGTCTTGTACGCATGCTTCAGGTAGTTGCGGAACCCGTCCGCCACCGGCTCGAGCACGGCCATCGCTTCGACGTCGGTTTCTTCCTGCGACGCATCCGTGCGGCCCGGTGCGAACGGCACCGTAATCGCGACACCGGCGTGCTTCGCCGCCTGCTCGACGCCGGCCGCACCGGCCAGCACGATCAGGTCGGCCAGCGACACCTTCTTGCCGCCCGTCTGCGCATCGTTGAACGCCTTCTGCACGCCTTCGAGCGTTTCGAGCACCGCCGCGAGCGCCGCCGGCTGGTTCACTTCCCAGTCCTTCTGCGGCGCGAGGCGGATGCGCGCACCGTTCGCGCCGCCGCGCTTGTCCGAGCCGCGGAACGTCGCCGCCGACGCCCATGCGGTCGACACGAGCTGCGACACGGACAGGCCCGTGGCCAGCACCTTCGCCTTCAGCGCGGCGACGTCGGCGGCGTCGATCAGCGGGTGATCGACGGCCGGGACCGGGTCCTGCCACAGCAGGTGTTCCGCCGGCACGTCCGGGCCGAGGTAACGGGAACGCGGGCCCATGTCGCGGTGCGTGAGCTTGAACCACGCGCGTGCGAACGCGTCGGCGAATTCGGCCGGATTCTCGTAGAAGCGGCGCGAGATCTTTTCGTAGGCCGGGTCGAAACGCAGCGACAGGTCGGTCGTCAGCATCGTCGGACGATGCTTCTTCGACGCGTCGTACGCATCGGGAATCACTTCGCCGGCATCCTTCGCGACCCACTGGTGCGCGCCGGCCGGGCTCTTCGTGAGCTCCCACTCGTAGCTGAACAGGTGCTTGAAGAAGTCGTTGCTCCACTGCGTCGGCGTCGACGTCCACGTGACTTCGAGGCCGCTCGTGATCGTGTCCTTGCCCTTGCCCGTGCCGAACGTGCTCTTCCAGCCAAGGCCCTGCTGCTCGATGCCCGCGGCTTCCGGCTCGGGGCCGACGTTCGACGCCGGGCCGGCGCCGTGCGTCTTGCCGAACGTGTGGCCGCCCGCGATCAGCGCGACCGTTTCCTCGTCGTTCATCGCCATCCGCGCGAACGTCTCGCGGATGTCGTGCGCGGCGGCGACCGGGTCCGGGTTGCCGTCCGGGCCTTCCGGGTTCACGTAGATCAGGCCCATCTGCACCGCGGCGAGCGGGTTTTCGAGCTCGCGCTTGCCCGTGTAGCGGCTGTTCGGGCCGCCGCTCAGTTCCAGCCAGATCTTTTCCGAACCCCAGTAGACGTCGTCCGGTTCCCACGTGTCGGCGCGGCCGCCCGCATAGCCGAACGTCTTGAAGCCCATCGATTCGAGCGCGACGTTGCCGGTCAGGATCAGCAGGTCGGCCCACGAGATGTTGCGGCCGTACTTCTGCTTGATCGGCCACAGCAGGCGGCGCGCCTTGTCGAGGCTCACGTTGTCCGGCCAGCTGTTGAGCGGCGCGAAGCGCTGCTGCCCGCCGCCCGCGCCGCCGCGGCCGTCGGCCGTGCGGTACGTGCCGGCGCTATGCCATGCCATGCGCACGAACAGGCCGCCGTAGTGGCCGAAGTCGGCCGGCCACCAGTCCTGCGACGTCGTCATCAGCGCGTGCAGGTCCTGCTTCACCGCGGCGAGATCGAGCGTCTTGAACGCTTCCGCGTAGTCGAAATCGGGGTCCATCGGATCGGATAGCGCCGAATGCCGATGCAGGACGTTGAGGTTCAGCTGATTCGGCCACCAGTCCTTGTTCGTCGTGCCGCTGCCTGCGGTGTGGTTGAACGGGCACTTCGTTTCGTTCGACATGCTTTTTCTCCTTGTCTTGCTCGTAGGCCCCCACGTGCCGGGCGCGGTTCGTGGAGCATTGCGGGGGGATGAAACGGAACAGGCGGTTCCTCCTGTCGTACTACGGGATGTCGCGCGCGGCCTGCGACACGCATTCCCGTTGCCACGCGCCGCAGGCGGGGCGCTCGCGGAAGGGGCTGCCGGCACGCGTCGTGCCGGCGAGGCGGCCGGCTTGTCGGGTATCGGACATGCAATGCTTCCTCATGGCTCGACGGCGGGTGAATCGGGGGAACACAGGACCGGCGTGCGGCGGCACTCATCCGCCATACACACGGTCCGCCAGGTATGCGAACGCAATCGGGCGCAGGCTGCGAACCGCCGCCCTGGCGCGATGTACGACCGTGTCGCGCGACGGGGTGTTCCGCTGCGCGTGCTGCAATACCGACCGCATCATGACATCCTCCTTTGACGCTTGCATTCAACCTGCATCCCGAACGTCGGCGCGACGCCGATCCATGGAGAGGATTCTATCTATATCTATCAATTATTTGAATTTGATAAATTTCATCTATGTGATAGGGAAAAATAAACGGGGTCGCACGACCCCGTTCATCACGCTGCCACACACGCCTGCGCCAGCGCGTCAGTTCATCGTGGCCGGCATGTCGAGCTTCGCGACACCCGGCAACTCGCACGCGGCGATCGCGTCGCTGATCGCGTCGATCGCGGGCATCCGTGTGAAGCTCTTGCGCCACACGAGCACCACGCGGCGGTCGGGCACCGGTTCGTTGAACGGCACGTACGACAACAGCTCGGCGTCGGGCCCGTTCGCGCGCGGGCCGACCTCGGCGACCGACATCCGCGGCAGCACGGTGATGCCGACGCCGCTCGCGACCATGTGGCGAATGGTTTCGAGCGACGAGCCCTCGAAGGTCTTCTGGATGCCGTCGGCCGTCTGCGAGAAGCGCATCAGTTCCGGGCACACGCCGAGCACGTGATCGCGGAAGCAGTGGCCGTTGCCGAGCAGCAGCATGGTTTCCTGCTTCAGGTCCTCGGCGTCGATTTCGTCGCGCTTCTCCCACGGATGGCCGGCCGGCAGCGCGACGACGAACGGCTCGTCGTACAACGGCCGCACCATCAGGCCGGTTTCGGGGAACGGCAGCGCCATGATCGCGGCGTCGATCTCGCCCTGCTTCAGCAGTTCGAGCAGCTTCAGCGTGTAGTTCTCCTGCAGCATCAGCGGCATCTGCGGAACACGCTGGATCATCTGCTTGACGAGCGTCGGCAGCAGGTACGGCCCGATCGTGTAGATCACGCCGAGGCGGAACGGGCCGACGAGCGGGTCCTTGCCCTGCTTCGCGATCTCCTTGATCGCGAAGGTCTGCTCGAGCACGCGCTGCGCCTGGGTGACGATCTGGTCGCCGATCGGCGTCACGCTCACTTCGCTCGCGCCGCGCTCGAAAATCTGCACGTTGAGCTCGTCTTCGAGCTTCTTGATCGCCACCGACAGCGTCGGCTGGCTCACGAAGCACGCTTCGGCCGCGCGACCGAAATGCCGCTCGCGCGCGACCGCGACGATGTACTTCAATTCAGTCAGGGTCATTGTGGGTCAATCAGGGATATACAGGCGATAGGTTTAATTTATACACCGGTTGGCACCGGTTCGCCAAGTTTCTCTGCATCGCGATGCGTCGAGTGGCGGCTTTCGTGGCGGCTTTCGATCCGGCCCCAGGGCCGGTCGATCAGGCTTTCAGGTACTGCTCGCGCGCGCCGAGCCAGCGCGCGAGATGCTGGGTGACGACCTCCGGATACGCGGCAATCAGCCGCGCGGCGGCCTCGCGGGCCGGATCGATCAGCCAGCCGTCGGTCTCGAGGTTCGCGAAGCGCAGCATCGCCGCGCCCGACTGGCGCGCGCCGAGGAATTCGCCGGGGCCGCGGATTTCGAGGTCGCGCCGCGCGATCTCGAAGCCGTCGGTCGTCTCGCGCATCGTCTTCAACCGCTCGCGGCCCGCGATCGACAGCGGCCCGGTGTACAGCAGCACGCACACCGACGCCGCGGTGCCGCGCCCGACGCGGCCGCGCAACTGGTGCAGCTGCGCGAGGCCGAAACGCTCGGCGTGCTCGATGACCATCAGCGACGCGTTCGGCACGTCGACGCCGACCTCGATCACGGTCGTCGCGACCAGCAGCTGCACTTCGTTGCGCGTGAACGCGTCCATCACGGCCGCCTTGTCGGCCGGCGACAGCCGGCCATGCACGAGGCCGACCTTCAACTCGGGCAGCGCCGCGGCCAGCGTCTCGTAGGTTTCGACGGCCGTCTGCAGTTGCAGCGTCTCGCTCTCCTCGATCAGCGGGCACACCCAGTACACCTGGCGCCCGGTCAGCGCGGCCTCGCGCACGCGGGCGATCACCTCGTCGCGCCGCGCGTCGCCCACCAGCCGCGTCAGCACCGGCGTGCGACCCGGCGGCAGCTCGTCGATCGTCGACACCTCGAGATCCGCGTAGTACGTCATCGCGAGCGTGCGCGGAATCGGCGTGGCCGACATCATCAGCTGGTGCGGCTGGAAGTCGCGCGCGCCGTTGGCCGCATTCGCGGCCTTCGCGCGCAGCGCGAGACGCTGCTCGACGCCGAAGCGGTGCTGCTCGTCGACGATCACGAGGCCGAGCCGCGCGAATTCGACCGTGTCCTGGATGATCGCGTGCGTGCCGATCACGAGCTGCGCGGTGCCGAGCGCGGCCGCCTCGATCGCCGCGCGTTTCTCCTTCGCTTTCAGGCTGCCCGCGAGCCACGCCACCGTGACGCCGAGCGGCTCGAGCCATGCGCGCAGCTTGCGCGCGTGCTGTTCCGCGAGGATTTCGGTCGGGGCCATCAGCGCGGCCTGGTAGCCGGCGTCGATCGCCTGCGTGGCGGCCAGCGCCGCGACGACCGTCTTGCCGCTGCCGACGTCGCCCTGCAGCAGCCGCTGCATCGGGTGCGCGAGCGTGAGGTCGTGCGCGATCTCGTCGACGACGCGCGCCTGCGCGCCCGTCAGCGTGAACGGCAGCGCCGCGTAAAAGCGCGTGGTCAGTGCGTCGGCATCGGTCGCGGTGCGGCGCGGCATCGCGGGCGCGGCGCGCGTGCGGCGCTCCTCGTGCGCCCGCTTCAGCGACAGCTGCTGCGCGAGCAGCTCCTCGAACTTGATGCGCGTCCACGCAGGATGCGAGCCGTCCATCAGCGCGGCTTCGTCCGAATCGACGCGCGGGTGGTGCAGGATGCGCACGGCCTGCTCGAGCGACGGCACGTCGAGCGGCTTCAGATAATCGCGCTGGATCTCGGGCGGCAGCAGTTCGGGCAGCGGCGTGCGTTCGACCGCGTTCTCGATCGCCTTGCGCAGATACGCCTGCGACACGCCGGCCGTACTCGGATAGACGGGCGTCAGCACCTGCGGCAGCGGTGCGTCGGCTTCGACGACGCGCACGGCCGGATGCACCATTTCCATCCCGAAGAAGCCGCCGCGCACGTCGCCGCGCACGCGCAGCCGCTGGCCGACGGCCATCTGCTTGACCTGCGACCCGTAGAAATTCAGGAAGCGCAGCACGAGCTGCTCGCCGTCGTCGTCCTGGATCTTCACGACGAGCTGGCGGCGCGGCCGGAATGTGACCTCGTTGTCGAACACGACGCCTTCGGTCTGCGCGATGCCGCCCGGCAGCAACTCGCCGATCGGCGTGAGCGTGGTCTCGTCCTCGTAGCGCATCGGCAGGTGCAGCACGAGATCGATCGAACGCGTGAGGCCGAGCTTCGCGAGCTTGTCGGCGGTTTTCACGGGCTTGTCGGCGACTGCCTTTTTCTTGCGCTTCGCACCGGCCGCGCCGGCTTCGTCGCTCGCGGCGGCGCCGTCGGCGTCGGGCGCGGCGGCCGCGGGCTGCGCGAGCCGGCCGTCGGCGCCGCGCTTCGGGCCGGTGCGGCGCGCGCCGGGGCCCGATGCGGCCGGCGCGGGCGTGGCGGCATCGTCCGCGTCGAACGGATCGGCGGAATCGGCAACGGCAGCGGGGGAACGGCGTGGTGACACAGGCATCGGATCGTCTGGGTGCTTCGCAAGGCAAGTACAATAGCGGCTTTCACGTCGTCCGAACGAACGACGCCGGCCAGGCCGCGCATCCCGTCATCATAGCGGCTCGCGCGCCCCAATTACGCGTTTCCGCCCTGCCGGCGACGCCCGCCGGCCGCTTCGAACCAGCCCGCATGTTCACGCTTTCCGATTTCGATTTCAATCTGCCGCCCGAGCTGATTGCACAAACCGCGCTGCCCGATCGCACCGCGAGCCGCCTGCTCGAGGTGGATCGCACCGTCGAGCCCGCACGCCTCGTCGACCGCCATTTCGCCGAGCTGCCGGCGTGCATCGCGCCCGGCGACCTGCTCGTGTTCAACGATACCAAGGTGCTGAAGGCGCGTTTCTTCGGCCAGAAGGCCAGCGGCGGCAAGATCGAGGTACTGATCGAGCGCGTGACCGGCACGCACACGGCGCTCGCGCAGATCCGCGCGAGCAAGTCGCCGGGCGCCGGCACGACGCTGCGTCTGGCCGACGCGTTCGACGTGACGGTCGGCGAGCGCGTCGAGCCGTTCTTCACGCTGCACTTCCCCGCGCCGTGCCTGGACCTGATCGAACAGTACGGCCGCCTGCCGCTGCCGCCGTATATCGAGCACGATCCCGACGCGACCGACGAAACGCGCTACCAGACTGTCTACGCGAGCAATCCGGGCGCGGTCGCAGCGCCTACGGCCGGGCTGCATTTCGATCAGCCGCTGCTGGAGAAGCTCGACGCGATGGGCGTCGAGCGCGCGACGCTGACGCTGCACGTCGGCGCCGGCACGTTCCAGCCGGTGCGCGTCGACAACATCGCCGAGCACAAGATGCACAGCGAGTGGTACGACCTGCCGCAGTCGCTCGTCGACAGGATCGCCGCGACCCGCGCACGCGGCGGCAACGTGATCGCGGTCGGCACGACGTCGATGCGCGCGCTCGAAGCCGCGGCGCGCAGTGCCGACGAAGCGGGCCGCGCGCTCGCGGCGACGCAGGCCGAAACCGACATCTTCATCACGCCCGGCTACCGTTTCCGCGTGGTCGACCGGCTCGTCACGAATTTCCACCTGCCGAAATCGACGCTGCTGATGCTGGTGTCCGCGTTCGCGGGCGTCGAGACGATCCGCGCCGCGTACCGGCACGCGATCGCCGAACGCTACCGGTTCTTCAGCTACGGCGACGCGATGCTGCTCACGCGGCGCGACACGCCGGAGACGTCGGGCGCGTAAGCGCAGTCCGCAGCATGGGCTTGATGCGCACGACGGCCAGCGCGTCGCACGGCCACCGCGCCCTTTTTTGCGTTGCGTGCGCTACTCTGGCGCGCACCCGCTTTTTCCCGCCACCGGATTCCCGGCGGCGTTTCCAACATGCGCCGGGCTTGCGATCCGGAGTCAGCGCTTCAGCGCATACTCCGGTCCCATGCAGAGCTTTTTCCGGTAGCGAGGAGAACAACACGATGACCGAAGGTTCATCCCACGATACGCACGCCCCCGTGCAGGACCGCCCGGCCAACGGGCTCGAATTCGAATTGCTGACGACCGACGGCCACGCGCGCCGCGGCCGCGTGAAGCTCAATCACGGCACGGTCGAGACGCCCATCTTCATGCCGGTCGGCACGTACGGCACCGTGAAGGCGATCCAGCCGCGCGAGCTGCACGAGATCAAGGCCCAGATCATCCTCGGCAACACGTTCCACCTGTGGCTGCGCCCGGGCCTCGACACGATCGACGCGCACGGCGGCCTGCACGGCTTCATGGGCTGGAACAAGCCGATCCTGACCGACTCGGGCGGCTTCCAGGTGTTCTCGCTCGGCGACCTGCGCAAGATCACCGAGGACGGCGTCACGTTCGCGTCGCCGATCAACGGCGACAAGCTGTTCCTGTCGCCGGAAGTGTCGATGCAGATCCAGAAGGTGCTGAACTCGGACATCGTGATGCAGTTCGACGAATGCACGCCGTACGCGACCAACGGCGTGCCGACCACGCACAAGGAAGCGGCCGACTCGATGCGCATGTCGCTGCGCTGGGCGAAGCGCTCGCTCGACGAATTCGACCGGCTCGGCAACCCGAACGCGCTGTTCGGGATCGTCCAGGGCGGGATGTTCGAGGACCTGCGCGACGAATCGCTCGCGGGCCTCGCCGAACTCGGTTTCCACGGCCTCGCGATCGGCGGGCTGTCGGTGGGCGAGCCGAAGGAAGACATGATGCGCGTGCTGCGCCACGTGGGCCCGAAGCTGCCGGCCAACAAGCCGCACTACCTGATGGGCGTCGGCACGCCGGAGGACCTGGTCGAGGGCGTCGCGAACGGCATCGACATGTTCGACTGCGTGATGCCGACCCGCAACGCGCGCAACGGCTGGCTCTTCACGCGCTTCGGCGACGTGAAGATCCGCAACGCAACGCACAAGAATTCGCTGAAGCCGCTCGATTCGACCTGCTCGTGCTACACCTGCCAGAATTTCTCGCGCGGCTACCTGCATCACCTGCACCGGGTCGGCGAGATCCTCGGCGCACAGCTGAACACGATCCACAACCTGCACTACTACCTGCAGCTGATGAGCGAGATCCGCGACGCGATCGAGACGCATACGTTCGACGCATTCCGGCAGCGTTTCGCGGAGGATCGGGCCAGAGGGGTCGACTGACGGGCCGCCCCATAGGACACGACCTAAAAGAAAGCCATATCCAATGGGACACGCACCAAAAAACCCGATCCAACCGCCGGACGGGGCCGCCAAACATTACAATTGCCTTTCCAGACAAGTCGCAACGGTATCGGATCATGCTTTAACAGCTTGATCCGCAAGCGCATTTGCTGCGCCGTTTGCGCATGGGGCCGGTGGTAGAATAACCGGCTTATTTTTCGATCTTCCCCTACGGAGAGACCAACGTGCCGTTCATTTCCAATGCCTTCGCGCAAGGTGCCGGTGGCGCCGAATCGAGCCTGATGAGCTTCCTGCCGCTCATCCTGATGTTCGCGGTGCTGTACTTCATCATGATTCGTCCGCAGATGAAGCGCCAGAAGGAACACCGCAACATGCTCGCGGCCATGGCGAAGGGCGACGAAGTCGTCACGAGCGGCGGCCTCGTCGGCAAGGTGACGAAGGTCACCGAAGGCTACATCGGCGTCGAAATCGCCGAAGGCACCGAAATCACCGTGCAGAAGGCTGCCGTCACGACCATTCTGCCGAAGGGCACGATCAAGTCGCTGTAAGGCTTACACCGAGCGTCCGGCTCCCCGCGACGTGCCCGCCTGAGAGAGCGGGCCGCCGCGGCGCCGGACGCGACGCTTTCACGCCAACCACCCGTTCGGCCCCCTCATGAATCGTTACCCACTCTGGAAATATGTCGTGATGGTCGTGGCGCTCGCCATCGGCCTTCTGTACACATTGCCCAACTTCTTCGGCGAAGCGCCGGCGGTGCAGGTGTCGAGCGGCAAGGCCACGGTCAAGCTCGACTCGACCACGCTGACCCAGGTCGAATCGGCGCTCGCGTCCGCGCAGATCAAGCCGGACGACATCACCTTCGAGAACACGGCGACCGGCGCGAACATCCGCGTGCGCCTGAAGGACACCGATACGCAGCTGCGCGTCAAGGACCTGCTGCAGAAATCGCTGAACACCGACCCGAACGATCCGCAGTACGTCGTCGCACTGAACCTGCAGAGCGCGTCGCCGCGCTGGCTGACCGCGCTGCACGCGCTGCCGATGTATCTCGGCCTCGACCTGCGCGGCGGTGTGCACTTCCTGCTCCAGGTCGACATGACGGGCGCGCTCACGAAGAAGCTCGACTCCGACGCGTCCGACGCGCGCACGCTGCTGCGCGACAAGAACATCCGCGACGGCGGCGTGAGCCGCGTCGAGCAGTCCGTGGTCGTCAACTTCAGCGACGCGCAGACGGCGGAAGACGCCCGCAAGGCGCTCGCCGCGTCGATCACCGAGCTGCAATGGGCGACCCAGCCCGGCGGCGGCGGCACGCAAGTCGTCGGCACGTTCACGCCGGCCGTGCAGAAGGCCGTCGAGGACGCCGCGCTCAAGCAGAACCTGACGACGCTCCACAACCGCGTGAACGAGCTCGGCGTGTCCGAGCCGATCCTGCAGCAGCAAGGCAGCGACCGCATCGTCGTCGAACTGCCGGGCGTGCAGGACACCGCGAAGGCGAAGGACATCATCGGCCGCACCGCGACGCTCGAGGCGCGCCTCGCCGACCCGATCAACACGCACCCGAACCCGAACGACCCCGTGCCGCCGGGCGAGGAGCTGTTCACGCAAGGCAACCAGGCGCCCGTGCTGCTGAAGAAGGACGTGATCTTCACCGGCGACCGCATCATCGACGCATCGGCCGGCTTCGACGAACACCAGCGTCCGTCGGTCAACATCCGCCTCGATTCCGCGGGTGGCCGCGCGGTGCGCACGGTGTCGCGCGAGAACATCGGCAAGCCGATGGCGATGGTGCTGTTCGAGAAGGGCAAGGGCGAAGTGTTGACGGTCGCGACGATCCAGTCCGAACTCGGCGACCGCTTCCAGATCACGGGCCAACCGACGCCGCAGGCCGCGGCCGACCTCGCGCTGCTACTGCGCGCCGGTTCGCTCGCCGCGCCGATGGACATCATCGAGGAACGCACGATCGGCCCGAGCCTCGGCGCGGACAACATCAAGATGGGCATCCACTCGGTGATCTGGGGCTTCTGCGCGATCGCCGTGTTCATGATCGCGTACTACATGCTGTTCGGCGTGGTGTCGGTGATCGGCCTGTCGGTGAACCTGCTGCTGCTCGTCGCCGTGCTGTCGCTGATGCAGGCGACGCTGACGCTGCCCGGTATCGCGGCCATCGCGCTCGCGCTCGGTATGGCGATCGACTCGAACGTGCTGATCAACGAGCGCGTGCGTGAAGAACTGCGCGCCGGCCAGCCGCCGCAGCTCGCGATCCAGGCCGGCTACGCGCATGCATGGGCGACGATTCTCGACTCGAACGTCACGACGCTGATCGCCGGCCTCGCGCTGCTCGCGTTCGGCTCGGGCCCGGTTCGCGCGTTCGCGATCGTGCACTGCCTCGGCATCCTGACGTCGATGTTCTCCGCGGTGTTCTTCTCGCGCGGGATCGTCAACCTCTGGTACGGCGGCCGCAAGAAACTGAAGTCGCTCGCGATCGGCCAGGTGTGGAAGCCGGAAGGCGCGGCGGCCGCCGCGTCGTTCACCGACGCGGACGAATCGACCGACACCGCGCGCGCCGCGAAGCTCGCCGCCCCGGCGAAGGGCAACGTGCCGCGCGCCGGCAAGCCGCAGTTGCGCAACCGCGCGCAGCAACGCGTGTCGCCGAAGAAACCGGGCTCGACCCAATAAGGCCCCGGAGACGAAGCCATGGAATTTTTCCGCATCCGTAAAGACATTCCGTTCATGCGGCACGCGCTGGTGTTCAACGTGATCTCGCTGGTCACGTTCCTCGCCGCCGTGTTCTTCCTGTTCCACCGCGGGCTGCACCTGTCCGTCGAATTCACCGGCGGGACGGTGATCGAGGTGCAGTACCAGCAGGCCGCGGAGCTCGAGCCCGTGCGCGCGACGCTCGGCAAGCTCGGCTACGCCGACGCGCAGGTGCAGAACTTCGGCACGTCGCGCAACGTGCTGATCCGCCTGCAGCTGAAGGAAGGCCTCACGTCCGCGCAGCAGAGCGACCAGGTGATGGGCGCGCTGAAGGCGCAGAGCCCGGACGTCACGCTGCAGCGCGTCGAGTTCGTCGGCCCGCAGGTCGGCCGCGAGCTCGCGACCGACGGGCTGCTCGCGCTCGCGTGCGTCGTGATCGGCATCGTGATCTACCTGTCGTTCCGCTTCGAATGGAAGTACGCGGTGGCGGGCATCATCGCCAACCTGCACGACGTCGTGATCATTCTCGGCTTCTTCGCGTTCTTCCAGTGGGAGTTCTCGCTGGCGGTGCTCGCGGCGATCCTCGCGGTGCTCGGCTACTCGGTCAACGAGTCGGTCGTCATCTTCGACCGGATCCGGGAAACGTTCCGCCGCGAACGCAAGATGAGCGTGCAGGAAGTGATCAACCACGCGATCACGACCACGATGTCGCGCACGATCATCACGCACACGTCGACGGAAATGATGGTGCTGTCGATGTTCTTCTTCGGCGGCCCGACGCTGCACTACTTCGCGCTCGCGCTGACGGTCGGCATCATGTTCGGCATCTACTCGTCGGTGTTCGTCGCGGGCTCGCTCGCGATGTGGCTCGGCATCAAGCGCGAAGACCTGATCAAGGACAAGAAGACCGCGCACGATCCGGACGATCCGAACGCGGGCGCGCAGGTTTGAGCGCCACGCCGTTTCGGCATCGAAGCAAAACCGGCCCGTTTGGGCCGGTTTTTTTATGGGCGGGCCGCCGCCATGCGGCACGCAAACGGCTCGATCGGCGCCGTCGCGAGCGTCGGCTACAATCGTCACCGCCCTGCCCCGCCGCATGCCGGCCGCGCGCGTGAACCGGGCAAGCCCCCTCGTCACCCGTCCGAACGTGCGGTTCCGATGATGCTTCCCATGCCTGTCGTTCGTCGCCTCATCGTCTGCGCAGCCGCCGCGGCCACGTTCCCGTATGCGCCGCTCGTCGGTGCGCAACCGGCATCCGCGCCGCCCGCCGCTTCGCTGCCTGCCGCTTCACCCGCCGCCGCTTCGGTGCCCGCCACCCAACCGCCGTCGCCCTGCCCGCCCGACTGGGAGCGGCAACTCTGCGAACTGAAGGCGGCCGTCGAAGTGCTGAAGCGGCAACACCTGACCGACGTCGACATCGGCGCGCTACTCGACGCCGCCACCCACGAAGGCATCAAGACGCTGCCGTACGCGCGCTTCTTCAACGCGAAGGAAGAGCAGGAACGGCGCGACGACGAGCGGCGCGCGCGCGACGGCACGCCGGGCATCGGGATCGTGTTCGAGACGCGGCCCGACGGGCTGCACATCATCGACGTGATTCCCGATGCGCCGGCCGAAAAGGCCGGCGTGCGGCCCGACGATCTCGTCGTCGCGATGAACGACAAGAGCGTCGTCGGCCTCGACGGCAGCGCGCTGCCGAAGCTCACGAAGGGCGACGCGGGCGTGCCGCTGAAGCTCACGGTGCAGCGCGGCCCGACGCATGCGGTGCTGAGCTTCGCGCCCGTGCGCGCGATCGTCAAACCGCATCCGGCGACCGCGAAGCGGCTCGACGGCGACGTCCTGTACACGCGGCTGTCGAGCTTCCCGGAGCCGGCGGTCGGCGACTATATCGACGCGGTGCAGGCCGCGCGCCGCGCGGGCCCGCCGGTGAAACAGCTGATCCTCGACCTGCGCATCAACGGCGGCGGCGCGCTCAATGCGGCGATCGGCATCACCGCGCTGTTCGCGGGACGCGACCGCACCGCGATGGTGACGGTCGAGCGCGACGGCACGCACCGCCGCCGCTACACGACCAACTGGCCCGACTACGAACTGCCCGTCATGCGCGGGCAGGATCCGCTCGCGCCGCTGCAGGCCGACGACTGGTGGCGCACCGTGCCGCTCGTCGTGCTCGTCGACGGGCAGAGCGCGTCGGCCGCCGAAGCAACCGCGGCGGCGCTGAAGGATCTCGGCCGCGCGCAACTGCTCGGCATGCCGACCTACGGGAAAGGGCTCGCGCAGACGGGCGTCGACCTGATCGACGGCACGCGCCTGAATTTCACGTTCGCGCGCAACCTGCGGCCGAACGGCTGCCCGATGGATGGTTACGGCGTCGTACCGAACTGGCTCGTGCCGCCGCGCCAAGATGCGGACGTCGACGGCGTGTTGCTGTGGTATCGCGAAGTCGATCTCTCGCGCGCGCCGTACGCGGACCGGCAAGCGCCCGATCCGTTCGCGCAGGTGCGCAAGGCGCGGCAGAGGCGGCGCGACGAGCGCGTGCGCGCGAAGGTCGATACGGCAAGGAGCGCGGCGCTGCCGCAGCGCGCCTTCGGCACGGCCGCCGACTGGCAGCTCCGGCAGGCGCTCAATGCGCTCGCCGGCCGCCCGGTGCGGACCATCGCCGCGCCCGCGCAATTGATGCCGGCGCAGCCGGTATGCGAGCGCGGCGACAACTGACGCGCCGCCCGCCCCGTTTCACCGAAACCCGAACCGCCGCCGCAGCACGACCAGCGCCGCGAGGCTCAGCACGGCCGCGAACATCAGGTAGAAGCTCGGCGCGGTCTTCATCCCCGTCTCGCGGATCAGCCACGCGATGATGAACGGCCCGAAGCCGCCGAAGATCGTCACCGCGACGTTGTACGCGAGCGACATCCCGGTCGTGCGCGTCTGCACCGGGAACACTTCGGACAACAGCCCCGGCAGCGCCGCGAAGTAGCCGGTCATCAGGAACGCGAGCAGCACCTGCAGCGCGATCAGCGTGCCGAAGCCCGGATGCGCGACGAGATACGCGAACGCCGGGTAGATCAGCATGAGAATGCCGACGGCCGGCGCGATCATCACGCGCACGCGGCCGTAACGATCCGACCAGTGGCCGACGAGCGGCGCGAACGCCATCTGGATCACGCCGACGACGAGAATCGCCGCAAATGCGGCGGACGGCGCGAGGCCGAGCTGCTTCACGCCGTAGGTCGGCATGAACAGCACGAGATAGGTCGCGACGGTGCCGAGCACGACCACGCCCATCGCGGCCACGAGACGCGCCTTGTGCGTCGCGAACGTATCGCGCAGCGGGTTCGCGGTGCCTTCGGCCGCGAGGAATTCGGGCGTCTCGTCGACCTTGGTGCGGATGTAGTACGCGACCGGCCCGAGCAACAGACCGAAGAAGAACGGCACGCGCCAGCCCCACGACGCCATCTGGTCGGCCGTGAGTTGCGCGTTCAGCACGGTGCCAAAGCCCGCGGCGAGCAGCGTCGTGAGCCCCTGGCTCGCGACCTGCCAGCTCGCGAAGAAACCGCGCCGGCCCGGCACATGCTCGGCGAGGAACGCGGTCGCGCTGCCGAACTCGCCGCCCGCCGAGAAGCCCTGCATCAGCCGCGCGGCGACGAGGATCAGCGGCGCCGCGACGCCGATCGTCTGGTAAGTCGGCAGCACCGCGATCACGAGCGTACCGGCCATCATCAGCAGGATCGACAGCGTGAGCGCGGCCTTGCGACCCGCGCGATCGGCGTATGCGCCCAGCACGATCGCGCCGAGCGGCCGCATGAAGAACGACACGCCGAACGTGCCGAGCGTGAGCAGCAGCGACACGGTGTCGCTGCCGGCCGGGAAGAACAGCTTCGAGATCGTCACCGCGAAAAAGCCGTAGACGACGAGATCGAACCACTCGAGCGCGTTGCCGATCGATGCGGCGACCACCGCGCGCCACACGCGCGGCGACGAGGCAATGGAGCTGGACTGCGTGACGGCATGCATCGGCGATCTCCTTGTCGTTGTACGTTCTGTTCGGGGCGGCCGCCGTCGCGCCGTCGGCCTGCCCGGCGCTGCGCGATCCGCTTGGCCACATGCGGCGCTCGGGCGATTATAGGCGCGCAAAAAAAACCGCCGCGCCCCGGTAACGGGAGCGCGGCGGTTGGCCCGCGGCGGCCGGCGCGACGGCCGGCCTCGCCGGCAAATCTTACTGCTGCTTGACCGCTTCGGCCGTGATCAGCAGCTTCGTCTTCATCTTGAAGCCGTACTGCTTGCCGTAGTCGAGGCCGAAATCGTCGCGGCTGAATTCGCCGACCGCGTCGACGCCGCACACTTCACGCTTGAGCATCGGGTGCGGCATGCACTTGAACGAATCGATCTTCAGCGTCAGCGGCTTCGTGACGCCATGCAGCGTCAGGTTGCCGACCACCGACACCGGCTTGTCGCCGTCGAACTTGATCGTGCCCTTGTAGTTCGCCTGCGGGAACTTCGCCGCATCGAAGAATTCGGCCGTCTGCAGGTGCTCGTCGAGCTTCGCGCTGCCCGTGTGGATCGACGCGATGTCGGTCGTCACGTCGACCGTGCCGGTCTTCGCCGCGCGATCGAGCGTCACGGTGCCGCTCGACTTGTCGAACTTGCCGCGCCAGACCGACAGGCCGCCGAAGTGGTCAGCCTCGAAGCTCGGGTACGTGTGGCTCGGGTCGAACTGGTAGGTCGCGCTTTCGGCGAAGGCCGAGAACGACAGCGAAGCGGCCAGCGCGCCGGCGGCGATGATCAGATGCTTTTTCAAACTTTTTCTCCTGGGAACGGCGCCGCGCCCTCGCGCGGCATTCAGTTGACGCGGCAACCCGCCGCTTACTTCGTGGCAACGAGATGGAACTTGATCTGCACTTCGTCCGCGACGATCGACGTGTCCTTCCACTCGCCGGTGCCGACGTTGAAGGCCGAACGCTTGATCGGCAGTACGCCGTCGAACGTCTGCGTCGCGCCGTTCTGCGCGACCGTGACGGGCACCGTGACGGTCTCGGCCTTGCCCTTGATCGTCAGCTTGCCGGTCACGTTGTACTTGTTGCCGCCGGCCGGCGCGATCGCCGACGACACGAAGGTCGCCTGCGGATAGGTCTTCGCGTCGAACCAGTCCTTGCCGGCGACCTGGTCGTTGTACATCTTGTCGCCGAGGTCGAAGCTCGCGACGTCGATCGTCATTTGCGCGCTGCCCTGCGCCGCTTTCGCCGGGTCGAACTTCACCTGCGCGGAAAACTTCTTGAACGCGCCTTCGGTCGGCACGTTCATCTGCTTCGACACGGCGGACACCTTGCTCTTCGCGAGATCGACGTCGGCATGCGCCGCGCCCGACGCGACAAACGCCGCCGCGGCGAACGCGGTCAGCATGGAGCGGGAGAAAGACACTTTCATGGGATCCTTCATTTGGCAAAGGGAAGCATGCGCGACAACAGGCCGTCGCGGTCCAACAGCTGGTGCTTGAGCGCCGCGAGCACGTGCATCGCGACGAGCGCAAGCAGAATGTAATTCAAAGAGACGTGCAGCGTCTTGAAGGTTTCCTTGAGCACCGGATCGGGGTCGATCAGGCGCGGCAGCGGCACGATGCCGAGATAGACGACCGGGATGTTCGACGCCGAGCTATACAGGTAGCCCGTCGCCGGGATCGCGATCATCAGCACGTACAACAGCATGTGCACGCCGTGCGACGCCGCGCGCTGCCACGCCGGCGTGTTGCCCGGCAGCGGCGGCGGCACGTGGGTCGCCCGCCACAGCATGCGCACGACGGCCAGCGCGAACACCGTCACGCCGATCCACTTGTGCCACGAGAAATACTTCAGCTTGGTCGGCGTGAAGCCGGGGATGTCCGTCATCACCCAGCCGAGCGCGAAGCCGCAGACGATCAGCAGCGCGATCAGCCAGTGCAGTGCGATCGCGGTGTGCGCGTAGCGTGCCGGCACGGCCGGCGGCGATTTCGATGCCATCTTGGGTTCCTCAGTTCAGCGAACGGCTGCGCCGGTCAATTCGTCCGACGCACGTCAAGGGCGCCATGCTACCGCAACCTTTTGACGCGCGCGGACTCTGAGGACAGGCGCGCCAGCCGGCTGACGGCTTCCCGCCATGTTAACGACCGGTCACGCAACTCACGATCCTTGACCCACCGAAAAAGCCCTTTTGGTAAGATTGGCGCGGGTTCCGGCCCCGTCGACGCGTTCCCCCGGCCGTCGCGACACCGCCTTTTCCATGCAACGATACGACCTGATTGCCTGCCACGAATGCGACGCACTGTTGCATAAACCGCGCCTCGCCGGCCGCGAGATCGCGCGCTGTCCGCGCTGCGACGCGCTGCTCTATCGCAACAGCACCACGCAGATCGAGCGCATCACCGCGCTGGCGGTCGCGGCGCTCGTCACGTTCATCATCGCGCAGACGTTCCCGATCCTCGAAATGGACCTGAACGGCACGCGCGTACAGACGACGCTGATCGGCGCGATCGACACGCTGTGGCATCAGGACATGGCGATCGTCGGCGTGATGGTGTTCTGCTCGACCGTGCTGTTCCCGCTCGTCGAGATGGCCGCGCTGCTTTACGTGCTGCTGCCGCTCCGCCGCGGCGTCGTGCCGCCCGGCCTCAACCTCGTGCTGCGCACGATCCAGTTCGTGCGGCCGTGGGGGATGATCGAGGTGTTCATGCTCGGCATCGTGGTCACGATCGTGAAGATGGTGAGCCTCGCGCGCGTCGTGCCCGACGCGGCGCTGTTCGCGTTCGGCGCGCTCACGCTGATGACCGCCGTCGTGCTGATGTTCGACCCGCGCACGGTGTGGGACATCGCCGACGACCTGCGCGCCGGCCGCACGCCCGGGCGGCCCGACCCCGCCGCGCCGCTGCCGGACGCGCCCCGCCGATGACGCGCCCCACGCCGACCGCCGCCCGCGAGGGCTATGCCAGCTGCCACGCGTGCGGGCTCGTGCAGACGATCGACCAGCCGCACGCGCATTGCGCGCGCTGCGGCAGCGCGCTGCACGTGCGCACACCGAACAGCATCATGCGCACGTGGGCGCTGCTGCTCGCAGCCGCGATCCTCTACATTCCGGCGAACCTGCTGCCGATCATGCGCACGTCGTCGATCGTCGGGTCGCAGCAGGACACGATCATGAGCGGCGTCATCTATTTCTGGACGTCCGGGGACTGGCCGCTCGCCGTCGTCGTGTTCGTCGCCAGCATCCTCGTGCCGATGCTCAAGCTCGGTGTGCTGACGATCCTCGTCACCAGCGCGCAGCGCCGCGCCGCGTGGCGGCCGCTGCAGCGCACGCGCCTCTACCGGATCGTCGAGCGCATCGGCCGCTGGTCGATGCTCGACATCTTCGTCGTGACGCTGACCGTCGCGCTCGTCCATTTCCGTTCGCTCGCCGTCATCACGGCCGGCCCCGGCGCGCTCGCGTTCGGCTCGGTCGTGATCCTGACGATGCTCGCGTCGATGCAGTTCGATCCCCGCCTGATCTGGGATCCAGTCGAAACCTCAGGGAATCACAATGAATAGTCCACAAGGCCCGCAGCACGACGCGCCCCGGCCGCCCGATCCGACGATCTCGACGAAAAGCGGCTGGCTGCCGTCGCTCGTCTGGCTCGTGCCGCTGATCGCCGCGCTGATCGGCATCGGCCTCGTGATCAAGTCCGTGCGCGAGCGCGGCCCGGAAATCACGATCAGCTTCCATAGCGCCGAAGGGCTCGAGCCGGGCAAGACCCAGGTCAAGTACAAGGACGTCGAGATCGGCACGGTCAAGACGATCAAGCTGTCGAAAGACCTGTCGCGCGTGCTGGTCCAGGTGCAGCTCAAGAAGGAGGCCGAGGATTTCGCGGTCAAGGGCTCGCGCTTCTGGATCGTGCGGCCGCGCGTCGGTGCGACCGGCGTGTCGGGGCTCGGCACGCTGCTGTCCGGCGCGTACATCGGCGTCGACGCGGGTCACGGCCAGGACACGCTGACCGACTTCACCGGCCTCGAGACGCCCCCCGCCGTCACGGGCGACCAGAAAGGCACGCAGTACGTGCTGCGCGGCGATTCGCTCGGCTCGGTCGACATCGGCTCGCCGGTCTACTACCGCCGCGTGCAGGTCGGCCAGGTGGTCGGCTTCTCGCTCGACAAGGACGGCACCGGCGTGACGTTCAACGTGTTCGTCAATGCGCCGTACGACCAGTACGTCGGGCTGAACACGCGCTGGTGGCAGGCGAGCGGCGTCGATCTGCGGCTCGATTCGAGCGGCCTGAAGCTGAACACGCAGTCGCTCGCGACCGTGATCCTCGGCGGCATCGCGTTCCAGACGCCGCCGAACCAGGGCACCGGCACGACCGCGCCGAACAACACGACGTTCCGTCTCGGCTCCGACGAGGGCGACGCGATGCGCGACCCGGACGGCCAGCCGCTGCAGGTCGTGATGAACTTCAACCAGTCGCTGCGCGGGCTCGCCGTCGGCGCGCCGGTCGATTTCCGCGGCATCGTGCTCGGCGAAGTGACGAACATCGGCATCGACTTCGATCCGAAGACGAAGAACTTCCTGATGCCGGTGACGATCAACGTGTATCCGGAACGCCTCGGCCGTCGCTTCCGCGAGACGATCGAGAGCAAGGGCGAACCGGCGCGGCGCGAGATCGTCGAGCGGCTCGTCCAGCACGGGCTGCGCGGCCAGCTGCGCACCGGCAACCTGCTGACGAGCCAGCTGTACGTCGCACTCGACTTCTTCCCGAAGGCGCCGGCCGTGAAGATCGACACGGCCCGCCAGCCGCTCGAGCTGCCGACCGTGCCGAACACGCTCGACGAGTTGCAGCTGCAGGTCGCCGACATCGCGAAGAAGCTCGACAAGGTGCCGTTCGACCAGATCGGCGCGAACCTGAACAGCGCGCTGTCGAACGCCGACAAGCTGTTCAAGCAGCTCGACACGCAGGTCGCGCCGGAAGCGCGCGACACGCTGTCGGCCGCGAAGCAGACCTTCTCGACCGCCGAAGCGACGCTGCAGCAGGATTCGCCGCTGCAGTCCGACGTGCGCGGCGCGCTGAAGGAGCTCACGCGCACGCTGCAATCGCTGAACGCGCTCGCCGATTATCTGGAGCGCCACCCCGAATCGCTGCTCAAGGGCAAGCCAGGAGATAAACAATGACGACACGCGTGAACGGTTTCGCGAGCGGCGCGGCGGCAGTCTTCGCCGCACTCGCGCTCGCCGCGTGCAGCTCGCCGCCCGCGCGGTTCTACACGCTCAGCCCGGCCGACGCCGCGGCGCCGCTGCGCACCGCACCGGCCAACCCGGCGTTCCTGATCGAGGTGCCGTCGGTCGGCGTGCCCGAGCAGGTCGCGAAGAGCCAGCTGGTCGTGCAGAAGAACGCCGCGCAGGTCGACGTGCTCGAGCAGGAACGCTGGGCGTCGCCGCCCGCCGACGAGATCCGCCGCGCGCTGTCGGACGATCTGGCCGCGCAGCTGGGCACGATCGACGTCGCGAATTCCGCGTATCCGGCCGGCGTGCCCGTGTACCGCATCAGCGTGAACGTGCAGCGCTTCGAGTCGTGGCCGGGCAAGCGCGCGGCGATCGACGCCGTCTGGAGCGTGCGCTCGCTGGCCTCGCAGGCCGTGATGACCTGCCGCACGAGCGTCGCGGAACCGGTCGCGGACGGCTACGACGCGCTCGTCGCCGGCCACCGGCGCGCGCTCGACGTGATTGCCGCGCAGGCCGCGGACGCCGTGCGCGCGATGGCCGCCCGCCGCGGCGCGGCGGCCGCGCCCGGCGGCAAGACGGCCGCCGCGCCGGTCGTGCCGTGCCCGACCAACCCGACGGCCGGCGGCGACGCCGGCGCGACGGGCAAGTCCGGCGCATAAGCGAACGCGACGGCGCGCAGGCGGACGTTCGACACGGCGTTCGCGTGCGCGGTGTCGAATCGCGCGGCGCATCCAGTCGCACACGCGGAAAGCCGAACGCGGGCAGCACGCCGCCGCAGCCGGCCTCGCGCACCGCGCGCATCGGCCGGACGGCCATGACATTCTTTGTCAAAAGCCGCCGGAACCCGCGCCATGCAATGCGGTCGGCTTGCGTTTTCCGGCCCGATTGACGATCCTACGCACTTTCAGGCTCGCGCCGCTCGTCGTGCGCGCCAGTCAGCGGCGCCGGGCCGCGTTCGACCCGACCGCCGTGCCTCCCGGCGCCCGCACGCGAACCGCGTGCACCGCGGCGGGGCAGCCGCATCGCGGGTTGCCGCGCATCGTCCGGCCACCGGCCCCGTCTTACCCGTTCTCACCGGCGCCGCGCCGTTTCCCCGGCCGGCATCCCGAACCCGCCCGTCCCGGGCTTTCGCTATTCCGTTTATGTTTCGTTCCCTGACGACCCTGATCAAGAAGTGGCGCGCGTCGCGCAATGCCGGTCACCAGCTCGATGCGCTGCTCGCCAATGCCGATGCCGACGCGTCGTACGCCGAGCGCAGCGAATGGCTGATCGAGCTCGCGCACTGGCTGCGCCGCAACGGCACCGTGCAGGACGCGCCGGCCGAGCGCGACGCCGACACCCGCGCGTATCCGGCCCATGCGCGGCTGCGCTACCTGTTCCACGTACTCGATCGCAACCCCGCGTGGAAAGCCCACGCGGCGCGCATCCTGCGCGGCATCCTGCGCGAGTGCGACGGCATCTCGCTGCTGTGCGATGCCGGCATGCCCGTGCATTCGGGCTTCTTCGGCGCGCTGTTCGAGCGGATCGACTCGTCGCTGATCCCGCCCGCGCCGAACCGCCGCGAGCTGTCGGCGCTGTTCACGCTGATGTTCCCGACGCCCGAGGACGCGAAATGGATCGACGCGCTGCCCGACGACCTGCTCGCGCGCATCGCCGAGCTGATCTCGTTCGACGTCACCGACGAAGAGCGCCACGAGCCCGGCTCGTTCTCGCGCGACCTGCTGGCCGCGCTGCACAACCTGACCTGCCAGATCAGCTCGACCGGCCTGTCGCAGACGGTGCGCAGCCGGCTATCCGACGACGACGCGCGCAAGCCGCTGGAACGCCAGCCGCTCGAATCGCAGCCGTTCTACCGCCTCACGCGGGCGATGCTCGCGGTCGAGACCGCGCACGCGGCCGTCGAGGACGGCGGCGACCCGAGCAAGCTGCTGCACGAGGTGAACTACCTGCGCGTGCTGCTCGACGAATGCCGGATCGCCGTCGACGACGTGTTCGCGCACCTGTACCGCAACGGCGTGTCGGTCGACATCGTGTTCCAGGTCGAGCGGATGCGCATGCGCATCCTGCGCGCGGAAATGCTGCTCAACGCGTGGATGGCGCGCGACGACCTGCGCGGGATGGCGCACCTGACCGCCGAACTCGTCGACGCGAACCAGAGCAGCCAGAGCGTCGCGCATCTGGTGCGCAGCAACTTCTCGCTGTTCGCGCGCAAGCTCGTCGAGACCAACGCGGACACCGGCGAGCACTACATTTCGCGCGGCCGCGCCGAGTACCTGAAGATGCTGCGGATGGCCGCGGGCGGCGGCCTCGTCACCGTCGCGACCGTGTGCGTGAAGTTCGCGATCACGGGCGCGCACCTGCAGTCGATGCTCGAAGGGCTGCTCGCGGGCGTCAACTACGCGGCCAGCTTCATGCTGATGCACTTCCTGCACTTCACGCTCGCGACCAAGCAGCCCGCGATGACCGCGCCGACGCTCGCGCGCGAGCTCGACGACACCGGCCACGACGAAGGCGTGAAGGCGTTCGTCGGGTCGGTGATCGCGCTGATCCGCACGCAGGCGGCCGCGATTTCCGGCAACGTGCTCGTCGTGCTGCCGGTGTGCCTGCTCGTGCAGCTGTTCGCAAGCAACGTGCTGCACGCGAACCTGATCTCGCCGGAGAAGGCGCACGCGACGCTGCACTCGTTCTCGCTGCTGGGCCCGACGCCGTTCTATGCGGCGCTCACCGGCGTGCTGCTGTGGGCGTCGAGCCTGCTCGCGGGCTGGGCCGACAACTGGTTCGTGCTGCATCGGGTCGGCGACGCGCTCACGTACAACCGCCGGCTGCGCCTGACACTCGGCGCGGCCGGCGCCGCGAAGCTCGCGCACTTCTGCCGGTCGAACGTCGCGGGCGTGGTCGCGAACGTCGGCCTCGGCCTGATGCTCGGCCTCGTCCCGGCGATCGTCACCGTGTTCATGTTCCCGTTCGAGGTGCGGCACGTGACGCTGTCGGCCGGCTCGATCGGGGTCGCGCTCGGCGTGCTGGGCAAGGGTGCGCTCGGCACGCCCGAGCTGTGGTGGGCCGGCGCGGGCGTGCTGAGCATGGCGATCCTCAACGTGCTCGTAAGCTTCGCGCTCGCGTTCACGATGGCCGTGCGCTCGCGCAGCCTGCGCCCGACCAAGGTGCGCGCGCTCGTCGCCGCGATCGTCCGCACGGTGCTGTCGAATCCGCTCGCGCTGCTCTGGCCGGCGGCCCACCCCGCCGCGCGCGCCGGCCAGCCGGGCGCGCACTGAGCTGCGGCGGCGCGGCGGCGCGTGCCCGGCCGCCCCTCGCCGCCTTCCCGGCCCGCCCGGCACGCGCGAGCGGCGGCCGCGCCGGCGCCGCCGCGCCGAAACGCCGGCCCCGGTCGCCCGCGCCGCGTACAATAGTCGACTTTTGCACGTCCTCACCCGCCTTATGTCCTCGCCCACCCTGTTCGAATTCTTCGCCCCCTGCCCGCGCGGCCTCGAAGCGGCGCTTGCCGCCGAGCTGGCCGAAATCGCCGGCCGCCACCTGAACGGCGCGCCGTTCACCGCGGGCGCGCAGGTGCCGGGCGGCGTCCATTTCAGCGGCGGCTGGGCCGCCGGCATGGCCGCGAACCTCCATTCGCGGATCGCGAGCCGGATCCTGCTGAAGATCGCGCACGGCCCGTACCGCAACGAGCAGGACGTCTACGCGCTCGCGCTCGAGCAGCCGTGGGAACGCTGGTTCGCGTCGACGCAGACGCTGCGCATCGACATCACCGCGATCAAGTCGCCGCTGAAAAGCCTCGAATTCACGACGCTGCGCGTGAAGGATGCGATCTGCGACCGGATGCGCGAGAAAACCGGTTCGCGCCCGAGCATCGACACCGGGGCGCCGGACGTGCGCGTGTTCGCGTTCCTGACCGTCAACGAATGCACGCTGTACCTCGACACGTCGGGCGAGCCGCTGTTCAAGCGCGGCTGGCGTCTCGACAAGGGTGCGGCGCCGCTGCGCGAGAACCTCGCGGCCGGCATCCTGCGCCTGACGGGCTGGACGCCCGGCACCGCGCTGTACGACCCGATGTGCGGCAGCGGCACGTTCCTCGCGGAAGCCGCGCAGATCGCGCTCGGCGTGGCGCCCGGCGTCGAACGCCGGTTCGGCTTCGAAAAGCTCAAGCAGTACGACATCACCGCGTGGCAGGGGCTGAAGGTTCCGGCGCTCGACGCGAAGCGCGCGGCACGGGCCAAGCGCGGCGACGCGCTCGGCGTGTACGGCAGCGACATTTCCGGCGACATGCTCGAGAAGGCGCGCGCGAACCTCGAGCGCGCCGGCGTGCCGTCGGTGTGGCTCAAGCAGGTCGACGCGCGCGGGATGACGCCGCCGTGCGACGGGCCGGGCATCCTCCTCGCGAACCCGCCGTACGGCGAGCGGATCGAAGTGCGCGGCCGCAGTGCGCGCGGCGAGGTGCGCGAAACCGGCCGCAACCGCGGCAACGACGACGCATTCCGGCGCACGCACACCGACGCGCCGGACAGCGAGTTCTTCAACGCGCTCGGCGATGCGCTGAAGCAGCGCTTCACCGGCTGGCAGGCGTTCCTGCTGACGTCCGACCGTTCGCTGCCGGGCCAGTTGCGGCTGCGCGAATCGGCGAAGACGCCGCTGTTCAACGGCGCGCTCGAATGCCGACTGTTCCGCTTCGACCTGATCGCCGGCAGCGTGAAGGCACGCCCGGCCGCGCCGGAAGGCGACGCCTGACACGCGAACCGGCCGCTGCGGCCGCCTGCTGACACCCAGACGACGCCCGGCACCCGCCGGGCGTTTTTCTTTACGCCGCCGTCCTGCACGTCCCTGCCGCCTCCCATCCGCGCGGGCGCTCCCGCACGACCGGACGCCACCGCCGCCTTTTGTCAGCACCGCCATGACTACTGACAGCACGCTGTCAGCAGCCCCCCGCCACACTGCAATCCCGGCGCAATGCAAGGCTGGTTTCCATCAAGAACCCGAACAACAAGGAGCTCGTCATGACGTCTGCAACTGCCACTGCCACCCCGGAACGCGCGATCGCGTGGTTCGACATTCCGTCCCTCGATTTCGATCGCGCGATCCGCTTCTACGAAACCGTGCTGCAAACCACGTTGCAGCGCGCGGTCATCGGCGGCGTGCCGATGGCGACGTTCGATCGCGACGCGTCGAGCACCGGCGGCAGCATCGTGTTCGATCCGCAGCAGATCAAGCCGAGCGCGAACGGCGTGCTCGTCTACCTGAACGCCGGCGAATCGGTCGTCGCGGCGCTCGAACGCGCGAAGCGCGCGGGCGGCGTCGTGCAGGGCTCCGTCGTCGAGCTGCCGAACAACTACGGCTACGTCGGCTATCTGATCGACACGGAAGGCAACCGCGTCGGCCTGCACGCGCCGAAATGCCACTGAGCGCAGCGGTCAGCGGGCCGGCGCGGCGCTATCATCGCGAAGTCCCCGTCGCCCGAGGAATCGAGGTGCTGTCATGACCCGCCGTGCCGACCGCCTGTTCCAGATCGCCGAGCTGTTGCGCGGGCGTCGTCTCACGACCGCGCAGCAACTGGCCGACTGGCTGTCGGTGTCGCCGCGCACGGTCTATCGCGACGTGCGCGACCTGCAACTGTCAGGGGTGCCGATCGAAGGGGAAGCCGGCATTGGCTACCGGCTGAACCGCAACGCGAGCCTGCCGCCGCTCACGTTCACGGCCGAGGAGCTGGCGGCGCTCGCCACCGGCGCGCGCATGCTCGAGACCTGGGGCGGTGCACGCTTCGCGAGCGGCGCGCGCTCGGCGCTCGCGAAGATCGCGTCGGCGATGCCGGCCGACAAGCGCACCGCGCTCGACCGCCTGCCCGTATTCGCGCCGTCGTTCCATATCGACGAGACGTTTTGCGCGAAGGTCGACGCGATCCACCAGGCGATCGACACGCGCCACATCGTCAGCTTCGACTATCGCGACCGGCTCGGTGCGCATTCGCAGCGCCGCGTGTGGCCGCTCGGGCTCGTCTACTGGGGCGGGCGCTGGACGATCGGCGCGTGGTGCGAGCTGCGCGACGATTTCCGCACCTTCGACATCGCGCGGATGGGCGACATCACCGTGCACGAGCAGTTTCCGGACATGGAAGGCCGGCGGATCGCCGACTACATGCGGATCGCGGAAGCACCGATGCGCTGACGCGGCAAGGCGGCGGGCGTGCTCGGCCTTCACGTCCCGGGCGCCGGGCGGCGCCCGGCCCCGCTTGCGTTACCCGCCGAACACCACCGGCCGCTTCGGCCGCTCGTCGACGTGCAGCGAAAACACGTCCGCACGCGCGTAGTGGCCGACGACGTCGAAGTCGTAGCGCGCCTTCACGAGCTCGTCGGTGTCGACGTGCGCGGTCACGAGCCCAGCCTCGCCGATCAGCGGCTCGGTCAGCAGGTCCCCAAGCGGCCCGACGATCACGCTGCCGCCGCGGATCAGCGGCCGCTCCGGGTCCCAGCCCGGCACGTCGATGCCGAGCGCGCGCGGCGACGGCTGTACCTGGCACGCGCTCACGACGAAGCAGCGCCCCTCGTGCGCGATGTGCCGCATCGAGCTCTGCCATACGTCGCGCTCGTCGACGGTCGGCGCGCACCAGATCTGCACGCCTTTCGCGTACATCGCGCAGCGCAGCAGCGGCATGTGGTTCTCCCAGCAGATCGCGGCGCCCGCGCGGCCGGCGGCGGTGTCGACGACCGGCAGCGTCGAGCCGTCGCCCTGCCCCCAGATCAGCCGCTCGGTGCCGGTCGGCATCAGCTTGCGGTGCTTCGCGACGAGCCCGTCGCGCGGATCGAAGAACAGCGCCGTGCAGTACAGCGTGCTCCCGCCGCGCTCGATCACGCCGACCACGAGGCTCGCGCCCGTGCGCTGCGACAGCGCGGCCAGCTCGTCGGTTTCCGGTCCCGGCACGTCGATCGCCTGCGCGGCGTAGCGCGCATACGCGTCGCGCCCTTCGGGCAGCCGGTAGCCGAGCCGCGTGCCGAAGATCTCGCCTTTCGGATAGCCGCCGAGCACGGCCTCGGGCAGCACGACCAGCGACGCGCCGCTGTCGCGGATCGCGCTTTCGTAGCCGAGAATCGTGTCGAGCGTGGCGCGCGTGCCGGCGGGCGATGCGCCGATCTGCAGCGCGGCGATGACTGAGGTGGACATATAGGCGTCTCCGATGAGTGGGATGGCGCCATCTTTATCGATAAGATGTCATCGATCAAATCGATAGAACGATATGTGTCATGAATGCAGATGATATCGCCGACCTCGACCTGAACCTGCTGAAGGTGTTCGAGGCGCTGTACGAGGAAGGCGGCGCGAGCCGCGCGGCGCTGCGGCTCGATCTCACGCAGTCGGCGGTCAGCGCGGCGCTTGGCCGGCTGCGCGTGATCTATGCCGATCCGCTGTTCGTGCGCACCGGCCGCGGGCTCGCGCCGACGCCGCGCGCGGATGAACTGAAGCCGATCCTGTCCGATGCGCTCGACCGCTGCCGCGAAAGCCTCGCGATCGCGGCCGACGGCGGCGACCGCGTCGGCCGCACGATCTCGGTCGGTCTGTCCGACGATTTCGAGATCGCGCTCGGGCGCGCGCTGATCGATGCGGTCGCGCGCGAAGCGGCCGGCATCCGGCTGATCTTCCGGCAGACACACAGCGGCATCGCCGGCGACGCGTTGCTGCGGCACGGCGTCGACGTCGCGATCGCGTCGGGCGGATTCTCGGCGAACGGGCTCAGCCGGCGCGCGGTCGCCACCGGCGGCTATGCGTGCCTGATCGATCCGGCCGGCCGCGCGCGGGCGCCGCGCACACTGACGCTCGCCGAGTTCCTGCGGCGCGACCACCTGCTCGTGTCGTCGGGCGGCGTGATCGGGATCGTCGACGAGGTGCTGGCCGCGCTCGGTCACAAGCGGCGCGTCGCGGCGTCGACCACGCATTTCGCCGCGCTGCCGTACCTGCTCGCCGGCTCCGACGCGGTCGCGACGATCCCCGCGCATGCGGCGCATGCGATCGCGCAAGCGACGTCGCTGCGTGCGCTCGCGTGCCCGGTCGACCTGCCGCGCTATCCGGTCGAGATCGGCTGGCGCACGAGCACGCAGCGCGACCCGGCGATCGTGCGCGTGCGCGACGCGATCGCCGCCTGCGTCGCACGTCTGGTCGCACCATGAAAAAAGCCCGGCCGGCGTGCGCCGGCCGGGCCTGTCCGCTGCGCGGCGCCCGCGCATCGAAGCAGGCGACGCGTGTCGGGGCGAGCGTTACTCGACGGCCTTCACCATGTCCTCGATGACCTTCTTCGCATCGCCGAACACCATCATCGTCTTGTCCATGTAGAACAGGTCGTTGTCGAGGCCCGCGTAGCCGGCCGCCATCGAGCGCTTGTTGACGATCACCGTGCGCGCCTTGTACGCCTCGATGATCGGCATCCCCGCGATCGGCGATTTCGGATCGGTCTTCGCGGCCGGGTTCACGACGTCGTTCGCGCCGAGCACGAGCACCACGTCCACCTGGCCGAATTCGCCGTTGATGTCCTCCATCTCGTGCACGATCTCGTACGGCACTTCCGCTTCCGCGAGCAGCACGTTCATGTGGCCCGGCATTCGCCCGGCGACCGGGTGGATCGCGTACTTCACGTCGATCCCCTTCTCGATCAGCTTGTCGGTCAGCTCCTTCAGCGCGTGCTGCGCGCGGGCGACGGCGAGCCCGTAGCCCGGCACGATCACGACCGTTTCCGCGTTGCCGAGCATGAACGACGCATCGTCGGCCGAACCCGACTTCACCGGCCGCTGCTCCTGCGCGCCCGCCGCGCCGCCGGCCGCCGCTTCGCCGCCGAACCCGCCGAGGATCACGTTGAAGAACGAGCGGTTCATCGCGTGGCACATGATGTACGACAGGATCGCGCCCGACGAGCCGACCAGCGAACCGGCGATGATCAGCATCGCGTTGTTCAGCGAGAAGCCGATGCCGGCCGCGGCCCAGCCCGAGTACGAGTTCAGCATCGACACGACCACCGGCATGTCCGCGCCGCCGATCGGGATGATGATCAGCACGCCGAGCACGAACGCGATCGCCGTCATGATGATGAACGGCAGCCACGCCTGCGTGATGAAGAACAGGATGCCGAAGCCGAGCATCGCGATCGCGAGCATCAGGTTGATCAGGTGCTGGCCCGCGTACACGACCGGCGCGCCCTGGAACAGCCGGAACTTGTACTTGCCCGACAGCTTGCCGAACGCGATCACCGAACCGGAGAACGTGATCGCGCCGACGAACGTGCCGATGAACAGCTCGACGCGGTTGCCGTACGGGATGAAGCTCGACGACACCGCGTCCTGCGGCACGAGCCCGAACGCTTCCGGCTCCGACACCACCGCATACGCGATGCACACGGCCGCGAGACCGATCAGCGAGTGCATCGCCGCGACGAGTTCCGGCATCTTCGTCATCTCGACGCGCGCGGCGACGAATGCGCCGACGCCCCCGCCGACGATCAGCGCGCCGAGCACGAGCGCGAGGCCGAGCGGCAGGTTCGCGCCGAGCCACGCGGCCTGCTTGACGATCAGCGCGATCGTCGTGAGGATCGCGATGGCCATCCCGACCATCCCGAACAGGTTGCCGCGCCGCGCGCTCTTCGGGTTCGACAGCCCCTTCAGCGCCTGGATGAAGCACACCGACGCGACGAGGTACAGCAGCGTAACGACGTTCATGCTCATCGCGCGCCCTCCTTGCCGCCCTCGACACGCTTGGGCTCCTTCTTGCGGAACATCTCGAGCATGCGCCTCGTCACGAGGAAGCCGCCGAACACGTTGACGGCCGCGAGCGCGACCGCGAGCGTGCCGAAGAACTTGCCGGTCGCGCCGACGGTGAGCGCCGCCGCGAGCATCGCGCCGACGATCACGATCGCCGAGATCGCGTTGGTCACGGCCATCAGCGGCGTATGCAGCGCCGGCGTGACGTTCCAGACGACGTGATAGCCGACATACACCGCCAGCACGAAGATGATCACGTTGATCACCGTGTGATTGATGACTTCCATGGTCTCCTCCGTTATTTGCGGGTGACTTCGCCGTCGCGGCACAGCAGCATCGCGGCGACGATGTCGTCGGTCAGGTCGATGTTCAGCGTGCCTTCCTTCGTGACGATCAGCTTCATGAAGTCGAGCAGGTTGCGCGCGTACAGCGCCGATGCGTCCGACGCGACCATCGACGCGAGGTTCGTGTAGCCGGCGATCGTCACGCCGTGGTGCACGATCACCTGGTCGGCGACGGTCAGCGGGCAGTTGCCGCCCTTACGGCCGTCGATGTCCGGACCGCGGCCGGCCGCGAGATCGACGAGCACCGAGCCGGGCTTCATCGATTGCGCCGTTTCGACCGAGATCAGCGTCGGCGCCGGGCGGCCGGGAATCAGCGCGGTCGTGATCACGATGTCGGCCTGCTTCGCGCGCTCGTGCACGAGCGCGGCCTGGCGGGCGAGCCACGACGGCGGCATCGGGCGCGCATAGCCGCCGACACCCTGCGCGGCTTCGCGCTCTTCGTCGGTTTCGAACGGGACGTCGAGGAATTTCGCGCCGAGCGACTCGATCTGCTCCTTCACGGCCGGCCGCACGTCGGACGCCTCGATCACCGCGCCCAGCCGCTTCGCGGTCGCGATCGCCTGCAGGCCCGCGACGCCCGCGCCGAGAATCAGCACGCGCGCCGCTTTCACGGTGCCCGCGGCCGTCATCAGCATCGGCATGAAGCGCGGATACAGCGACGCGGCCACCAGCACGGCCTTGTAGCCGGCGATGTTCGCCTGCGACGACAGCACGTCGAGACTCTGCGCGCGCGTCGTGCGCGGTGCGGCCTCGAGCGCGAAACCGGTCACGCCGGCCGCGGCGAGCTGCGCCGCCTGCTCGCCGTTGAACGGATCGAGCATCCCGACCAGCACGGCGCCGCGCTTGAGCAACGGCAGCTCGGTGTCGGTCGGCGCCTGGACCTTCAGCACGAGATCGGCGGCAAAAGCGGCCGACTGGTCGGTCAATTCGGCGCCGGCGGCCACATAGGCTTCGTCGGGATAGCTGGCGGCGCTGCCGGCCCCTTTCGCGATACTGACCCGATGGCCGGCCGCCGCGTATTTCTTCACGGTTTCCGGCGTCGCGGCCACGCGCGCCTCGTTGGCCCGCGTTTCAGCAGGCACTCCAATATGCATCGTCAGTTCCTCCAGTCATTGTCAGTATTTCTTTTCTTGCGATCTTTACTGCACAACGAGCCGGACAGGCTGACTTACCGGCTCACGAGCAACGGCGTTCACGCTGCACTTTAACCGAAAGCGATGGCCCCGCCAGCACTTTGCGCACGACCGTGCTCGAATGCGACATGAGTCTGGCCGCTGCCGTCATGCATCGCCGGGAGGGATGATCCGCGGGGTCGGATCGTCTAACGCGCGACCGGCCGCGGGCGGCCCGGCCGGAAACGGCCGGCAGCGTTCGGGCGCAACCGGTAAAATGCCGAACCATGAAACCCGAAATCTGGACCCCGCATGTGACGGTCGCCGCGCTGGTCGAGCGCGCCGGCCGCTTTCTCGTGATCGAGGAAGAAACCTCGACGGGCCTGCGCATCAACCAGCCGGCCGGTCACCTCGAAGCCGGCGAGACGCTGGCCGACGCCGTGATCCGCGAAACGCTCGAGGAAACCGCGCACCCGTTCACGCCCGACGCGCTCGTCGGCGTCTATCTCGCGCACTACGATCGCCCCGGCAGCGCCGGCGCGACCTACCTGCGCTTCACGTTCTGCGGCACGGCCGGCGAACCGGTCGCGGGCCATGCGCTCGACGACGGCATCGTCCGCACGCTGTGGATGACGTCCGACGAACTGCGCGCCTGCAGCGAGCGCCATCGTTCGCCCGCGGTGATGCGCTGCGTCGACGACTATCTCGCCGGGCGACGCATTCCGCTCGATTTCGTGCACACGCATTCGGTCGCGCCGCGCCCCGAGGCATTCGAACGTCAGGCGGTCAGCAAATGAGCAAGCGTCGTGTAGTGGTGGGCATGTCGGGCGGCGTCGACTCGTCGGTGACCGCGTGGCTGCTGAAGGAACAGGGCTACGACGTGGTCGGCCTGTTCATGAAGAACTGGGAAGACGACGACGACGGCGAATACTGCTCGACGCGCCAGGACTGGATCGACGTCGTGTCGGTGGCCGACCTGATCGGCATCGACGTGGAAGCCGTCAACTTCGCCGCGGAATACAAGGACCGCGTGTTCGCGGAGTTCCTGCGCGAATACTCGGCCGGCCGCACGCCGAACCCCGACGTGCTGTGTAACGCCGAGATCAAGTTCAAGGCGTTCCTCGACCACGCGATGTCGCTCGATGCGGAAATGATCGCGACCGGTCACTACGCGCGCGTGCGCGAGCGCGACGGGCGTTTCGAACTGCTGAAGGCATTCGATCATACGAAGGACCAGTCGTACTTCCTGCACCGGCTGAACCAGGCGCAACTGTCGAAGACGATGTTCCCGCTCGGCGAGATCCCGAAGACGAAGGTGCGCGAGATCGCCGCGCAGATCGGGCTGCCAAACGCGAAGAAGAAGGATTCGACCGGCATCTGCTTCATCGGCGAGCGGCCGTTCCGCGATTTCCTGAACCGCTATCTGCCGACGAAACCCGGCCCGATGAAGACGCCCGACGGCAAGGTGGTCGGCGAGCACATCGGCCTCGCGTTCTACACGTTCGGCCAGCGCAAGGGCATCGGCCTCGGCGGCAGCAAGAGCGGCAACGGCGAGCCGTGGTTCGTCGCCGCGAAGGACATCGCGTCGAACGCGCTGTACGTCGTGCAGGGCCACGACCATCCGTGGCTGCTGTCGCGCGAACTGGTCGCAGGCAACGTGAGCTGGGTCGCCGGCGAGCCGCCGGCCGACGGCTTTTCGTGCGGCGCGAAGACGCGCTACCGGCAGGCCGATGCGGCGTGCGCATTCGGCACTGCGGCCGCCGGCCCGGCAGGCGAAGCGCGCTTCTCGCTCGCGTTCGACGACGCGCAGTGGGCGGTCACGCCCGGCCAGTCGGCCGTGCTGTATGACGGCGAGATCTGCCTCGGCGGCGGCATCATCGAATCCGCGGGCACCGGCCAGCCCGGTCAGGCTGCGGCGGGCGGCCAGGCCCCGGCGCTCGCCGATGCACGCTGACACCCATTCGGTTTAGACTTGCGGCACGCCGCGCCCGGCGGAACACGATTCCGCCGCGGCCGGCGCGCCGCCTTCGCAGCGTACGCATGGCGGCATTCCAGAATTCTTACGGAGTCCCCATGCTTTCAAGACGCTACCTCGCGATGTGGTGTGCCGTGCTGCTGCTCGTCGCGGCGGCCGTCCTCGCGTCGGTCCACGCACTCTCCTGGCTGTGGATCGCCATCCCCATCGCCCTCGTCGCGCTCGGCCTGTACGACCTGAACCAGGACCGCCACGCGATCCTGCGGAACTACCCGCTCTGGGGCCACTTCCGCTTCCTGTTCGAGTTCATCCGACCTGAAATCCGCCAGTACTTCGTCGAGGACGACACCGACGAAAAACCGTTCTCGCGCGCGCAGCGCAGCCTCGTCTACCAGCGCGCGAAGAACGTCGCCGACAACCGTCCGTACGGCACCGAGCTGAACGTGAAGGCCGTCGCGCACGAATGGATCAGCCATTCGCTCGCGCCGACGAAGCTGCCGAACCACGATTTCCGCATCCGCGTCGGCGCGAATCGCGCGCAACCGTACGACATTTCGATCTTCAACATCTCGGCGATGAGCTTCGGCTCGCTGTCCGCGAACGCGATCCGCTCGCTGAACCTCGGCGCGAAGAAAGGCGGCTTCGCGCACGACACCGGCGAAGGCTCGCTGTCGAAGTACCACCGCGAGCACGGCGGCGACATCATCTGGGAAATCGCGTCCGGCTACTTCGGCTGCCGCAACGACGACGGCACGTTCAACCCCGACAAGTTCGCGAAGCAGGCCGCCGATCCGCAGGTCAGGATGATCGAGGTGAAGCTGTCGCAGGGCGCGAAGCCGGGCCACGGCGGCGTGCTGCCGGCCGCGAAGATCACGCCGGAAATCGCCGAGACGCGCGGCGTGCCGATGGGCAAGGACTGCATCTCGCCCGCGACGCACTCGGAATTCTCGACGCCGCGCGGGCTGCTCGAATTCGTCGAGCGGCTGCGCACGCTGTCCGGCGGCAAGCCGACCGGCTTCAAGCTGTGCATCGGCCATCCGTGGGAATTCTTCGGGATCGCGAAAGCGATGCTCGAGACCGGCATCGTGCCCGACTTCATCGTCGTCGACGGCGCGGAAGGCGGCACGGGCGCGGCGCCGCTCGAATTCACCGACCACGTCGGCGTGCCGCTGCAGGAAGGGCTGCTGCTCGTGCACAACACGCTCGTCGGAATCGGCGTGCGCGACCGCGTGAAGCTCGGCGCGAGCGGCAAGATCATCACCGCGTTCGACATCGCGCGCACGCTCGCGATCGGCGCGGACTGGGTGAACTCGGCCCGCGGCTTCATGTTCGCGGTCGGCTGCATCCAGGCGCAGCACTGCCACACCGACCGCTGCCCGACCGGCGTCGCGACGCAGGACCCGGTGCGCCAGCGCGCGCTCGTCGTGCCCGACAAGGCCGAGCGCGTGTACAACTTCCACCGCAATACGCTGCATGCGCTGCAGGAACTCGTGCAGGCGGCCGGCCTCGCGCATCCGTCCGAACTGCGCGCGCACCACATCGTGCAGCGGGTCGCGCCGCACGAGGTGCGGCTGATGTCGCAACTGCTGAAGTACCTGAAACCCGGTGCGCTGCTCGACGGCCACACCTGCGGCTTCTCGCTGTACGACAAGTGGTGGCCGATCGCGCGCAGCGATTCGTTCACGCTCGGCGAAGCCGTGTACGCGTCGATCGAGTGACGCAAGCGGCCAGCCCGCTCCGGCGGCGGGCGGCCTGCGCCGCAAAAAGAAAAGCGCCCCGCGGGGCGCTTTTCTTTCGTCTGCCGAATGCGTGAAGACCGGGCCGCGGCTCAGCTCTGCGGCAGCGTATCGGCGAACGACTGTCGCTGCTGCAGCTTCACGAAGTGCTTGTCGAGGTTCGGGTGGCGATCGCGCCAGTTGAGCTCGGGCATCCGGAAGTCGAGATAGCCGAGCGCGCAGCCGAGCGCGATGTCGGCGAGCGTGTAATGATTGCCGACGCACCACGTCTTGCCGCCGAGACCCTGCGACATCGCGACGAGCGCGTCGTCGATCTTGCGTTGCTGGCGCGCGATCCAGCTCGCGCTGCGCTGCGCTTCGTCGCGCATCGTGTGTTCGAGACGGATCGCGACGGCTGCGTCGAGCACGCCGTCGCCCAGCGCTTCCCAGCAGCGCACTTCGACGCGCTCGCGGCCCGACGGCGGAATCAGCTTGCCGACCGGCGACAGCGTATCGACGTATTCGCAGATCACACGGGAATCGAACACCGCGGCGCCATCCTCCATCACCAGGCACGGGACCTTGCCGAGCGGGTTCGATGCATGGATGTTCGTGTCCGGCGCCCACACGTTCTCGAGCTCCAGCTTGTAGTCGATCTTCTTTTCAGCAAGCACGATCCGCGCCTTTCGGACGTACGGGCTGCTGAGCGAACCGATTAATTTCATCATCTGCCTTTTTAAGGGAACCGCCGAGAGTATACGTTGTCGTCGATCATAACCGGCTCGCGCGGCCGGGCAGAAAATCGCCGGTCCGGCCTGTGGAAGGTTTGCAACAGCCGCCGCCGAGCCCCGCCGGGCGGGCCTTGCAGCCGCGGCCCTGACGCGCGGCGCCCGGCGGCGCTACAATCCAACGATGAATGCGCCCCTCGATACCGCCATCGCCGTCGACGTCTACCGCCAGCGCCGTGAACGCGTGCTTGCCGCACTGCGTGCCGCGGGCGGCGGCGTCGCCATCGTCCCCACCGCGCCGGAAATGCTGCGCAACCGCGATACGGCCTACCCGTACCGGTTCGACAGCTACTTCCATTACCTGACGGGCTTCACCGAGCCGGATGCCGTGCTCGTGCTGAACGCGGCCGCGCCGCACGGTGCGCCGGAATCGATCCTGTTCTGCCGCGCCAAGAACGTCGACCGCGAGACCTGGGAAGGCTTTCACTACGGTCCCGACGCCGCGCGCGACGCGTTCGGCTTCGATGCGGCGTTCGCGACCGACGTGATCGACACCGAAATGCCGCGCCTGCTCGCCGACGCGGGCACCGTGCACTACCGGTTCGGCGCGTCGGCCGAGTTCGAGCGCCAGCTCGCCGGCTGGATCGACGCGGTGCGTGCGCAGGCGCGCACGGGCGTCGCCGCGCCGGACGCGCTGCTCGACCTCACGCCGCTGCTCGACGACATGCGGCTCGTGAAGGACGAACACGAACTCGCGATCATGACGCGCGCCGCGCACATCTCCGCGCTCGCGCACCGCCGCGCGATGCAGGTGTGCCGCCCGGGCATCCGCGAATACGAGCTCGAAGCCGAGCTGCTGTACCTGTTCCGCAAGCACGGCGCGCAGGCGCCCGCGTACGGGTCGATCGTCGCGGCCGGCGCGAATGCGTGCGTGCTGCACTACCCGGCCGGCAACACGGCATCGCGGGACGGCGACCTGATCCTGATCGACGCCGCGTGCGAACTCGACGGCTATGCATCGGACATCACGCGCACGTTCCCGGCCAACGGCCGCTTCTCGCCCGCGCAGCGCACGCTGTACGACATCGTGCTCGCCGCGCAGCAGGCGGCGATCGACGCGACGCGCGCGGGCGTGCCGTTCGAGGCGCCGCACGACGCGGCCGTACGCGTGCTTGCGCAAGGGCTGCTCGACACCGGCATCATCCCGAAAACGCGCTTCTCGAGCGTCGACGACGTGATCGCCGAGCGCGCCTACACGCGCTTCTACATGCATCGCACCGGCCACTGGCTCGGCATGGACGTGCACGACTGCGGCGACTACCGCGAGCGGCTCGCCGAACGCGACGCGAACGGCGCGCTGCCGTGGCGCACGCTGAGGCCGGGCATGACGCTGACCGTCGAGCCCGGCCTGTACGTGCGCGCGGCCGACGACGTGCCGCCCGAGTACTGGAACATCGGCATCCGCATCGAGGACGACGCGATCGTGCGCGAGCACGGCTGCGAACTGATCACGCGCGGCGTGCCGGTCGCGGCCGACGAGATCGAGGCGCTGATGCGCGCGGGCGCATGACCGGCCGCCGACCGTTCCCTCCGTTTCACGAATCAAGATGACGACCGCTTCCTCGCCGGCCACGCCGGATTACGACCTCGCCATCGTCGGCGCGGGCCCCGTCGGGCTCGCGCTCGCCGGCTGGCTCGCGCGCCGCAGCGCGACGCAGCATGCATCGATCGCGCTGATCGATGCGCGCGAACCGGCCGCGAGCGCAAACGACCCGCGCGCGATCGCCGTGTCGCACGGCAGCCGCGTGCTGCTCGACACGCTCGCGTGGCCGGCCGACGCCACGCCGATCGAACATATCCACGTATCGCAGCGCGGCCATTTCGGCCGCACGCTGATCGACCGCGACGAACACGCGCTCGCCGCGCTCGGCTACGTCGTGCGCTACGGCTCGATCGTGCAGGCGCTCGCGGGCGCCGTGCGCGGCACGCGCGTCGACTGGCTCACGTCGACCACCGCACGCGCGCCGCAGCAGGACGCCGACGGCGTCACGCTGACGCTCGACGGCCCGCAAGGCCAGCGCTCGCTGCGCGCGCGCCTCGTCATCAATGCCGAAGGCGGGCTGTTCCACGAACAGCAGGCCGACGCAGGCAAGCATCGCCGCGACTACGGACAGACCGCGCTCGTCGGCACGGTCACGGTCTCGGCGCCGCGCCCGAACGTCGCGTGGGAACGCTTCACGCACGAAGGCCCGCTCGCGCTGCTGCCGCTCGGCGGGCCGCGCCAGGCCGAGTATTCGCTCGTGTGGTGCTGCACGCCCGACGAAGCCGCGCGACGTGCCGCGCTGCCCGACGACGCTTTCCTGCACGAGCTCGGCAGCGTGTTCGGCGAACGCATGGGCGAATTCGTCGCAATCGCCGGGCGCGCGTCGTTCCCGCTCGGCCTGAACGCCGCGCAGACGCTCGTCAGCGGCCGCGTCGCGGTCGTCGGCAATGCCGCGCAGACGCTGCACCCGGTGGCGGGCCAGGGGCTCAACCTCGGGCTGCGCGATGCGCACACGCTCGTCGACACGCTGTCCGCGCAAGGCTTCGAAGCGACCGCGCTCGCGGCCTTCAACGCGCGCCGCGCGCTCGACCGGCGCTTCACGATCGGCGCGACCGACACGCTGGCGCGGCTGTTTACGATCGACTCGGGCCCGCTTCCGCTGCTGCGCGGCGCGGCGCTCACCGCGCTCGAATTCGTGCCGCCGCTCAAGAAGGCGATCGCGCGCCAGATGATGTTCGGCCAGCGCAACTGACGCGCGGCGCGCCGCGCAGCCTCTCCGGGCAATCCAGGCAAACCGGGTCAAATCGGCGGGGCATGGGAATACGGTAAAATGCCCGTTTTCCGTCTTCCCTTCCCCTGCCCGCGCGTGTCGCGGGCGGCGCCATTGCGATGCCCGTTATCGGCCCTCACGTATTGCGTAACAACCTGTTCGTCGCCCCGATGGCCGGGGTGACGGATCGTCCGTTCCGCCAGCTGTGCAAACGGCTGGGGGCCGGTTACGCCGTGTCCGAGATGGTCGCGTCCAACGCGCAGCTGTGGAAAAGCGCGAAGACGATGCGGCGCGCGAACCACGAAGGCGAAGTCGAGCCGATCGCGGTGCAGATCGCCGGCGCCGATCCGGCGATGATGGCCGAAGCGGCCCGCTACAACGTCGACAACGGCGCACAGATCATCGACATCAACATGGGCTGCCCGGCGAAGAAGGTCTGCAACGTCGCGGCCGGCTCCGCGCTGCTGCAGAACGAGCCGCTCGTGCAGCGGATCGTCGAGGCCGTCGTCGCGGCGGTCGGCACCGGGGCCGACGCGGTGCCCGTGACGCTGAAGATCCGCACCGGTTGGGACCGCGAGCACAAGAACGCGATCACGGTCGCGCGCCTGGCCGAGGCGGCCGGCATCTCGATGCTCACCGTGCACGGCCGCACGCGCGCCGACCTGTACCGCGGCGACGCCGAATACGACACCATCGCGGCCGTGAAGGCGGCCGTACGCATTCCGGTCGTCGCGAACGGCGATATCACGTCGCCCGCCAAGGCGAAGGCCGTGCTCGATGCAACCGGCGTCGACGCGCTGATGATCGGTCGCGCCGCGCAAGGCCGGCCGTGGCTGTTCCGCGAAATCGATCATTTCCTGCAAACCGGCGAGCTGCTGCCCCCGCCGCGGATCGACGAGATCCAGCACGTGATGAACGAACACCTGGAAGACCACTACGCTTTCTATGGCGAATTCACCGGGGTCCGTACTGCGCGCAAGCACATCGGCTGGTACACTCGCGGCCTTTCCGGTGCCAACGGGTTCCGGCACCGAATGAACACGCTCGATTCCACCCGCGAGCAGCTCGCCGCCGTCAATGCATTCTTCGAGGCGCAAAAGGCGCTGTCGGACCACCTCGTCTACGTCGATGACGATGCGGAAAACAGCCAGGGCGAGTCGGACGACCATAACCAGTTAGCAGCATGAGCAAGCACAACATCGAACAATGTGTCCGCGAGAGCCTGGACGTGTATTTCCGGGATCTAGACGGCTCCAATCCGCACGACGTCTATGAAATGGTGATGTCCTGCGTCGAAAAGCCGATGCTCGAGGTCGTGCTCGACCAGGCCGGCGGCAACCAGTCGCTCGCCGCCGAGTACCTCGGCATCAATCGCAATACGCTGCGCAAGAAGCTGCAGCAGCACGGCCTGCTGTAGGCGGCCGTCCCGTCCCCGTTTCCCTGGCTATTGGTGGTTCCATCATGATCAAGCAAGCGCTCATTTCCGTTTCCGACAAGACCGGCATCGTCGACTTCGCGAAGTCGCTGTCCGACCTCGGCGTCAAGCTGCTGTCGACGGGCGGCACCGCGAAACTCCTCGCCGACGCCGGCCTGCCCGTGACCGAAGTGGCCGATTACACCGGCTTCCCGGAAATGCTCGATGGGCGCGTGAAGACGCTGCACCCGAAGGTGCACGGCGGCATCCTCGCCCGCCGCGACCTGCCCGAGCACATGCAGGCGCTGGAACAGCACGGCATCCCGACGATCGACCTGCTGGTCGTGAACCTGTATCCGTTCGTCGCGACGATCGCGAAGGACGACTGCACGCTCGCCGACGCGATCGAGAACATCGACATCGGCGGCCCGACGATGCTGCGCTCGGCCGCGAAGAACCACCGCGACGTCACGGTCGTCGTCGACCCGGCCGACTACGCGGTCGTGCTCGATGAAATGAAGGCGAACGGCAACACCATCGGCTACCCGACCAACTTCCGTCTCGCGACGAAGGTGTTCGCGCACACCGCGCAATACGACGGCGCGATCACGAACTACCTGACGAGCCTGACCGACGAGCTGCAGCACGCATCGCGCAGCGCGTATCCGGCCACGCTCAACATGGCGTTCGACAAGGTGCAGGACCTGCGCTACGGCGAGAACCCGCACCAGAGCGCGGCGTTCTACCGCGACCTCGCGACGCCGGCCGGTGCGCTGGCGAATTACCGCCAGCTGCAGGGCAAGGAACTGTCGTACAACAACATCGCGGATTCGGACGCGGCGTGGGAATGCGTGAAGACGTTCGACGCGCCGGCCTGCGTGATCATCAAGCATGCGAACCCGTGCGGCGTCGCGGTCGGCAACGACTCTGCCGACGCGTATGCGAAGGCGTTCCAGACCGATCCGACCTCCGCGTTCGGCGGCATCATCGCGTTCAACCGCGAAGTCGACGAAGCGGCCGCGCAAGCGGTGGCGAAGCAGTTCGTCGAAGTGCTGATCGCGCCGTCGTTCACGGACGCCGCGAAGCAGGTGTTCGCCGCGAAGCAGAACGTGCGCCTGCTCGAGATCGCACTGGGCGACGGCCATAACGCATTCGACCTGAAGCGCGTGGGCGGCGGCCTGCTCGTGCAGTCGCTCGATTCGCGCAACGTGCAGCCGAGCGAGTTGCGCGTCGTCACGAAGCGCCAGCCGACCGCGAAGGAAATGGACGACCTGCTGTTCGCCTGGCGCGTCGCGAAGTACGTGAAGTCGAACGCGATCGTGTTCTGCGGCAACGGCATGACGCTCGGCGTCGGCGCCGGTCAGATGAGCCGCGTCGACTCCGCGCGCATCGCGAGCATCAAGGCGCAGAACGCGGGCCTCACGCTCGCCGGTTCGGCCGTCGCGTCGGATGCGTTCTTCCCGTTCCGTGACGGCCTCGACGTCGTCGTGGCGGCCGGCGCGACCTGCGTGATCCAGCCGGGCGGCTCGATGCGCGACGACGAAGTGATCGCGGCGGCCGACGAGCACGGCATCGCGATGGTCCTGACGGGCGTGCGCCACTTCCGTCACTGATCGCCGCATGCGGCCCGCGCGGCCGCTGCACGGGAACCCGGCGGCATCACTCCCGCCGGGTTTTTTATTGCGCGGCGCCGTCGCGCACGACCGGGCGATCGGCTTGCCGCACCATTCGTTGTAGTATCGCTGCATCACGCCACTCTCCTCACTCATGCGAATTCTCGGCATCGACCCCGGCCTGCGCGTCACCGGCTTCGGCGTCATCGACGTCAGCGGCCACCGGCTCGCCTATGTCACGAGCGGCGTGATCCGCACGCCGACGGCCGACCTGGCCACCCGGCTCGGCACGATCTTCCAGGGCGTCTCGACGATCGTGCGCGAACACGCGCCCGACCAGGCCGCGATCGAAAAGGTGTTCGTCAACGTGAACCCGCAGTCGACGCTGCTGCTCGGCCAGGCGCGCGGCGCCGCGATCTGCGGGCTCGTCGCGGGCGGGCTGCCGGTCGCCGAATACACGGCGCTGCAGCTCAAGCAGGCGGTGGTCGGCTACGGCCGCGCGACCAAGACGCAGATGCAGGAAATGGTCACGCGGCTGCTCAACCTGTCCGGCCAGCCGGGCTCCGACGCCGCCGACGCGCTCGGCATGGCGATCTGCCACGCGCACGGCGGCGACACGCTCAGCACGCTGGGCGGCCTCGCGCCGGCGCTCGCGCAGAAAGGGCTGCGCGTGCGGCGCGGCCGGCTGGTCGGCTGACGCCGGTCGTGCGCCGCGGCACGTACGTCGGCTCGACTGCGTTGGCTGCGTTGGCTGCGTTGGCTGCGTTGACCACCTTCACCGTTTTACCCACGCCCGACACACCCGCGACACGCGCCGCTTCGGCCTGACGGCCGCGCCCATCGGCATTGCGCCGCGCGTGCGCTACACTCGCGCTTTCTTCCTCGCATCCCGTCCTCCATGATCGGTCGCATCGCCGGCATCCTGCTCGAAAAGAACCCGCCTCATCTGCTCGTCGACTGCAACGGCGTCGGCTACGAAATCGACGTGCCGATGAGCACCTTCTACAACCTGCCGCAAACGGGCGAGCGCATCGTGCTGCTCACGCAGCAGATCGTCCGCGAAGACGCGCACCTGCTGTACGGCTTCCTGACGCCGCAGGAGCGCACGACCTTCCGCGAGCTGCTGAAGATCACCGGCATCGGCGCGCGCATGGCGCTCGCCGTGCTGTCCGGCATGAGCGTGCAGGAGCTCGCGCAGGCCGTGACGATGCAGGACGCCGCCCGCCTCACGCGGCTGCCCGGCATCGGCAAGAAGACGGCCGAGCGCCTGCTGCTCGAACTGAAGGGCAAGCTCGGCGCCGACCTCGGCGCGCTCGCCGGCGCCGCGTCGCCGTCCGACCACGCGACCGACATCCTCAACGCGCTGCTCGCGCTCGGCTACTCCGAGAAGGAGGGCCTTGCCGCGATCAAGAACGTGCCGGCCGGCACCGGCGTGTCCGAAGGCATCAAGCTCGCGCTGAAGGCATTGTCGAAGGCATAACGCGCGTTCGATCCGGCCGTCGAAGCCAGTGTCGCGCCGCCGCGCGACGCTCGCCAGTCGGCCGTTCGGCCAGGTGGCCCGTGCTTCGTCGCGCGGTACAATGGCCGCATGATTGAAACCGACAAACTCGCCACCGAGCAGCGGATCATCGCCGCCACGCCCACCTCGTCGCACGAGGAGGTGTTCGAACGTGCGTTGCGGCCGCGCCAGCTCGACGACTACGTCGGCCAGGAAAAGGTGCGCGGCCAGCTCGAGATCTTCATCGAAGCCGCGAAGCGCCGCGCCGAGCCGCTCGACCACGTGCTGCTGTTCGGGCCGCCGGGTCTCGGCAAGACAACGCTCGCCCACATCATCGCGCGCGAGATGGGCGTGAACCTGCGCCAGACGTCGGGCCCCGTGCTCGAGCGCGCGGGTGATCTCGCCGCGCTGCTGACGAACCTCGAAGCGAACGACGTGCTGTTCATCGACGAAATCCACCGGCTGTCGCCGGTCGTCGAGGAAATCCTGTATCCGGCGCTCGAGGATTACCAGATCGACATCATGATCGGCGAAGGCCCGGCCGCGCGCAGCGTGAAGCTCGACCTGCAGCCGTTCACGCTGGTCGGCGCGACCACCCGTGCCGGGATGCTCACCAACCCGCTGCGCGACCGTTTCGGGATCGTCGCGCGCCTCGAGTTCTACGACGCCGATCAACTGTCGCGCATCGTGCGGCGCTCGGCGTCGCTGCTGAATGCGCAGATCGATCCGAACGGCGCGCTGGAAATCGCGAAGCGCGCGCGCGGCACGCCGCGGATCGCGAACCGGCTGCTGCGCCGCGTGCGCGACTTCGCGGAAGTGAAGGCCGACGGCCAGATCACCGCGGCCGTTGCCGATGCCGCGCTCGCGATGCTCGACGTCGATCCGGTCGGCTTCGACCTGATGGACCGCAAGCTGCTCGAAGCGATCCTGTACAAGTTCGACGGCGGCCCGGTCGGCATCGACAACCTCGCGGCGGCGATCGGCGAGGAGCGCGACACGATCGAGGACGTGCTCGAACCGTACCTGATCCAGCAGGGCTTCCTGCAGCGCACGCCACGCGGGCGCGTCGCGACGCTGCTCACGTATCGCCACTTCGGGCTGTCGGTGCCCGATGCCCGCCGCACCGAACGCGACGAGTGGGATACCCCGGACGGGAAGTAATCCGTCGCCCGAGCCGCACCCGCCATGACGACGCCGCCCAGCCGCCACCCCACCACCGTGCCGGGCCCGCGCTGGGCGGAGCCGATCCGCAAGCGGCTCGTGGCCGGCATCACGCACCTGACGGCCGGCGGCGGCGGTCCGTCGATCGATCTCTCTTCGCCGCCGGGCGACCCCGGGCTGTTCGGCCCCGACGCCGTGTGCTGGCGCGTGCATGCCGATTTCACGTCGATGATGACGGGCGGCATCGCCGCGCTGCTGCTGCAGGCGCTCCACCCGCTCGCACTCGCGGGCGTCTGGGATCATTCGTCGTTCCGCACCGACATCTTCGGCCGCTTGCGGCGCACCGCCACGTTCATCACGGGGACGACGTTCGGCAGCCGCGCGGACGCGCTCGCGCTGATCGAGCGTGTGAAAACGATCCATGCGCGCGTCTCGGGCAGCGCACCGGACGGCCGGCCGTACCGCGCCGACGATCCCTCGTTGCTGACCTGGGTGCATGTCGCGGAAGTGTCGAGCTTCCTCGCCGCGCATCTGCGTTACGTGAATCCGGCGCTGTCGGGCGAACTGCAGGACCGCTATTACGCGGAGACGGCGCTGATCGCCGAGTTGCTCGGCGCCCGCGAGGTGCCGCGTTCGCGCGCCGAGGTCGCCGCCTATCTCGCGCGCATGCTGCCCGAACTCGAAGCAGGGCCGCGTACGTTCGACGTGATGTCCATCCTGCTGAACGTGCCGGTCGCGAAGCCCGCGCTGCGGCCTGCCGCGTCGCTGGTGATGCATGCCGGGATCGACCTGCTGCCGCCGTGGGCGCAGCGCATGCTCGGCGTGTCGACGTTCGCGCCGTTGCGCAGTGCGCTGGTCCGGCCCGGCATACGCGCGGTTGCGCCCGTGCTGCGCTGGGCGCTCGTGAACGGCGCGTCGAAGCGTGCGCGCCGCCGCGCGACGGCCTCCCCGTCCGACGGCACCCCGTCTGTCTGACGGTCCGCTTGTTCCGATCATTTCAATTGACTGTCAAATAGCTGTGGCAAGCTGACGGGCTTGCACCCGCGCACGGTCGCACGTCTGCTCGTCGCCGACGCCCACTGACCCGCGCGAAGTCCCGCCCGCCCACCCGACCGACGCCCGATGCCCGCGATGCCACGCCTGCCGATCCGTTTCGCCGTTGCCGCCAGCCTGTCCACCGTCTTCGCCCTCGCCGCGTGCGGAGGCGACGATGTCGCCGCCGTCGCGCGCATGGACGCACAACCGCCGTCCGGCGGCACGACGACCGCACCGGCCCCCACGCCGCCCGCGACCACCCGGCCGCAACCGGGCAGGTGGAAAGCCGCCCGCGCCGGCGACCTGATCGACGTGACGCTCGGCGATCTCCATCCGACGCAGGGAGCGATCGGCTACGACCAGATCTACTACAAGCTCGGCCGCTACGAACGGCAGCCCGACAAGAAGTTCAACGACTTCTGCGCGGACGAAGGCCTCGGCGGCGTCGCATCGAGCGGCTACACGGCCCGATCGTCGCTGCGCGAGCCGGCCAGCTACAGGTGCGCGACGACCGACGCGAACGCTCGAGACCGCTCGGTGCTGAACCCCGTCGTGATCGGCCCGAACGGCGATGCGCTGTACCTGACGGACGGCCACCACGGCCTGTCGACTTACTACGAGACGCCCGACGGCGGCCCGGCGCTGCACGTGCACGTCGTCGTCAAGGACAACCTCAGCGACTACTCGGGCGACGTGTTCTGGCAGCAGATGCAAAGCCGCGGCTATCTGCGCCTGAAGAACGGCGAAGGCAAGCCGATCACGACCGCGCAACTGCCGACCGGCCTCGGCCTGACACTCGGGATGACGAACGACCGCTATCGATCACTCGTCTATTTCACGCGCGACATCGGTTACGGCAAACCCGCACAAGCGACCGACTACCTCGAGTTCTACTGGGCCGACTGGCTGCGCGCGCAGCCGGACACGTTCGCGCTGGCCGGCTACGACCTGACGCGGCCCGGCGCAACCGATCCCGATCCGGCAAAGGCCGACACGGGCTATCTGAATGCGGTCTGGAATGCGTCGACGCGGATGGTCGCGGCCACGGACCCCGTGATCGACGGCAAGACGGGCGCCGACCTCGGGCGCGCCGATGCGATCAACGGCGGGAAGAAATACAGCAAGGGGGAATTCGACAAGCTGCGCCAGCCGATCACGGCCGACAAGCCCGGCAAGATCGCGTACGCGCTCGACTACAAGACGCGCCACGGGCTGCCGCAGTAAGCGTCACGCCGGAAGGAAGGGAGCCCCGGCCCGGCCCGGCCATGCCATGCCATGCCGGACGGGCCCCGCGTGCTCAAAGCACCTTGCGGTACCCGTCGTCATCGTCGCTCGCGGCTTCGAGATGCGACACGTCGGCCCACTGCACGACCTGCGCGCGGCCATCCACGTAATCGACGACGTTGATGCTGGTATTGAGCAACTGATAGTTGCGCGGCGCCGACAGCTCGATCCCGTTCGCGAAGCGATACACGCAATCGAGCACGCCGCCGTGCGCGACGCACGCGATCCGGCCGCCCGGATGCGCGGCGACGATCGGTTCGAGCGCATGCAGCACGCGGTGATAAAACTCGCGCTGCGACTCGCCGCCCTCCGGCGCGAAGCCGGGATCGCGCGTCTGCCACGCCGCATATGCATCCGGAAACAGCGCCTCGATCTCGGTGCTGTCGTGCCCCTGGAATGCGCCGTACGAGCGTTCGCGCAACCCTTCGCGCAGCAGCAGCGGCAGCCCGAGCACATCGGCAAACGGTTGGGCGGTCTGTTGCGCGCGCATCAGGTCGCTCGAATACACCGCGTCGATCCGCGCGCCGTCGCGCGCGTCGCGCCCGAGCCGCGCCGCCAGCCGCTGCGCCTGCGCGAGCCCCGTATCGGCCAACGGGATGTCGATGTGCCCCTGGATGCGCTTGATGCGGTTCCAGGCCGTCTCGCCATGGCGGATGAAAAGAATCTGCGTGGTGGCCATCGCGGCGCGCCTCCGGGGAAGAATCAGGGCCGCACTTGCAGCCAGAACGTCACGGGGCCGTCGTTGACCAGCGACACCTGCATGTCGGCGCCGAACTCGCCCGTCTCGACGACGGGATGGCGCGCCCGCGCGGCCGCGACGAAATAGTCGAACAGCCGCGCGCCTTCGTCGGGCGGCGCGGCGGGCGTGAAGCTCGGACGCAGCCCGCTGTTCGTATCGGCCGCGAGCGTGAACTGCGACACGAGCAGCAGGCCGCCCGCGCGGCCTTCGCCGTCGATGTTCGATACCGGCAGGTTCATCTTGCCGGCTGCGTCGCTGAACACGCGGTAGCCGAGCAGCTTCGCGAGCAGCTTGTCGGCCGCGGCCTCGGTATCGCCGCGCTCCGCGCAGACCAGCGCGAGCAGCCCCGCGCCGATCTCGCCGGTCGTGCGGCCGCCGACGCGCACGTCGGCGCGCGTCACGCGCTGGATCAGCGCGATCATGCGGTCAGCGTGACGCGTGCGAAGCGGCGCTTGCCGACCTGCACGACGAATTCGCCGGCCTCGACCTTCAGGCCCTTGTCGGACACGGTCGCGCCGTCGATCTTCACGCCGCCCTGATCGATGTTGCGCAGCGCTTCGCTCGTCGACGGCACGAGGCCGGCCTGTTTCAGCAACTGACCGATCGCGAGCGGCGCGCCGGCCAGCGTGACGGACGGAATGTCGTCCGGCACGCCGCCCTTCGCGCGGTGGTTGAAGTCCTCGAGCGCGCGCTCTGCGTCGGCCTGCGAATGGAATCGCGCGACGATTTCCTGCGCGAGCAGCACCTTGAAGTCGCGCGGGTTGCGGCCGCCTTCGGCGTCGCGCTTGAAGCCGGCGATTTCATCGAGGCTGCGGAACGACAGCAGCTCGAAGTAACGCCACATCAGCGTGTCCGAGATGCTCATCAGCTTGCCGAACATGTCGGTCGGCTTCTCGCTGATGCCGACGTAGTTGCCCTTCGACTTCGACATCTTCTCGACGCCGTCGAGGCCTTCGAGCAGCGGCATCGTCAGGATGCACTGCTGTTCCTGGCCGTACTGCTTCTGCAGTTCGCGGCCGACCAGCAGGTTGAACTTCTGGTCGGTGCCGCCGAGTTCGAGATCGGCGTTCAGCGCGACCGAATCGTAGCCCTGCATCAGCGGGTACAGGAATTCGTGGATCGAGATCGGCACGCCGCCCTGGAAGCGCTTCGTGAAATCCTCGCGCTCGAGGATCCGCGCGACCGTGTAGCGCGACGCGAGCTTGATCATCCCGTCCGCACCGAGCGGCATCGACCATTCGCTGTTGTAGCGGATCTCGGTCTTGTCGCGATCGAGCACGAGCGCGGCCTGCTCGAAGTAGGTCTTCGCGTTCGATTCGATCTGCTCGCGCGTGAGCGGCGGACGCGTCGCGTTGCGGCCCGACGGGTCGCCGATCAGCGACGTGAAATCGCCGATCAGGAAGATCACCGTATGGCCGAGGTCCTGCAGCTGGCGCATCTTGTTCAGCACGACCGTATGGCCGATGTGGATGTCCGGTGCGGTCGGATCGAGCCCGAGCTTGATGCGAAGCGGCGTGCCGGTGGCTGCGCTGCGCGCGAGCTTCTGCGCGAACTCTTCCTCGATCAGCAGCTCGTCGACGCCGCGCTTCGTGACGGCGAGCGCATGCCGGACTTCGTCGGTGATCGGGAAAACGGGCTTGGAACTGGGTTCGGTGCTCATCGGTGCCAGGAAGAATGTCGCAAAAACAGGGATTTTCCCATAACTTGCGCGCGCATCGCTTAACGACGCGTCACGTTGCGCGGATAATCGGGCGCAAGGCGCGCGGGACCGGCCCGCGCCGCACGATCCAGGAGAACCCAACGTGCCGCAACGACCGCCGCAGCATGCCGATCCGGCAGACGGCATCTACTTCGGGCTGATGTCTGGAACCAGCATGGACGGCGTCGACGGCGTCGCCGTGCGTTTCGAGGCCGGCCGCGCGCCGGTCGTGCTCGCGGAAGCGTTCGTCGGCTTCGCGCAATCGCTGCGCGACGCGCTGTTCGCGCTGCAGCAGCCCGGCGACAACGAGATCGACCGCGAATCGCTCGCGGCGAATGCGCTCGTCACGCGCTATGCGGTGTGCTGCCACGAATTGCAGCGCACGGCCGGGCTGTCGCGCGACGAGATCCGCGCGATCGGCGTGCACGGCCAGACGGTGCGCCATCGCCCCGAGCGCGGCTATACGCGCCAGCTCAACAATCCGGCGCTGCTCGCCGAGCTGACCCAGGTCGACGTGATCGCCGATTTCCGCAGCCGCGACGTGGCCGCCGGCGGCCACGGCGCGCCGCTCGCGCCGGCGTTCCATGCGACGGTGTTCGGCGCGCCGGGCGAAACGCGGGTCGTCTGCAATCTCGGCGGAATCAGCAACATCACGATCCTGCCCAACGCGGGCGGCGACGTGCGCGGCTTCGACTGCGGCCCGGCGAATGCGCTGATCGATGCGTGGGCGACCCGCCATCTGGGCAAGCCGTACGACGACGGCGGCAAGTTCGCCGCACGCGGCACCGTCCACGCGCCGCTGCTCGACACGTTGCTCGACGAACCGTATTTCACCGCGCCGCCGCCGAAAAGCACCGGACGCGACCTGTTCAATCCCGCGTGGCTCGATACGAAGCTCGCCGCATTCGCGCAGGTTGCGCCGGAGGACGTGCAAGCCACGCTCACCGCGCTCACCGCCGTGTCGGTAGCGCGCGACATCGCGCAGCACGCACCGGGCTGCAAGGCCGTGTTCGTATGCGGCGGCGGCGCACGCAACCCGGTGTTGCTCGATGGGCTCCGGCACGCGCTGCGGGAGGCCGGCGTGCCGGCCACCGTCGACACGACGGCCGCGCTCGGCGTGCCGCCGCAGCAGGTCGAAGCGCTCGCGTTCGCGTGGCTCGCGTACCGCTTCACCGCGCGCCAGCCCGGCAATCTCGCGACGGTCACCGGCGCAGCCGGCAACCGCGTGCTCGGCGCGCTCTATCCGCGCTGATGCGACACTCGCCGCGCGGCGAGCGCGACAAGGCGGGCGTGTATAAAAAAACGGGGCATGAAGCCCCGTTTTTCATTCCGGCAGAACCGGCGCGGATCTGCCGTGCGCTCAGACCGAGAACGACGAACCGCACCCGCAGGTGGTGGTCGCGTTCGGGTTCTTGATCACGAACTGGGCGCCGTTGAGGTCGTCCTTGTAGTCGATCTCGGCGCCGACCAGGTACTGGTAGCTCATCGAGTCGATCAGGAGCTGGACGCCGTTCTTGTTCATCACGGTGTCGTCCTCGTTGACTTCCTCGTCGAACGTGAAGCCATACTGGAAGCCGGAGCAGCCGCCACCCTGCACGAACACGCGCAGCTTGAGGTCGGGATTGCCCTCTTCGTCGATCAGTTGCTTGACCTTGTCGGCCGCGGCGTCGGTGAAGACGAACGGCAGCGGCATATCGGTCGTCGTTGCTGCGGATTCGGTAACAGCGTTCATTCGAACTCTCCAAAAAGCTTTAGCCGCTATTGTAGGGCCGATCAGAAGATCGTGCTGAAGTCCATGAAATCAATAGGTTCTTGTCGATTTCATCAAACGCGCCCGCGCGGGGGCCGCCGCAGCGGCCCGGAAGCGGACATAAAAAAACCGCCAGCGTGAAAGCTGGCGGTTTTTCCGGCGGACGCCGCCCGAAGGCGGCGAGGCCATGAAGCGGAATTAACGCTTCGAGAACTGCTTTGCGCGGCGAGCCTTGCGCAGACCGACCTTCTTACGCTCGACTTCACGCGCATCGCGCGTGACGAAGCCTGCGCTCGACAGCGACGGCTTGAGCGTCGCATCGTAGTCGATCAGTGCACGGGTGATGCCGTGGCGCACTGCGCCTGCCTGACCCGTTTCGCCGCCGCCGTTGACGTTCACCTTGATGTCGAACGTCTGGCCGTGGTTCGTGAGTTCCAGCGGTTGACGCACGATCATCAGCGACGTTTCGCGCGAGAAGTAGTCAGCGATGGGCTTGCCGTTGACGATGATGTCGCCCTTGCCAGCCTTGATGAAGACACGTGCGACTGCGCTCTTGCGGCGGCCCGTACCGTAGTTCCAGTTACCGATCATGTGGGTCCCCTTAGATCTCGAGCGCCTTCGGCTGTTGAGCCGAGTGCGGATGCGTCGCTTCTGCGTAGACCTTCAGCTTCTTGATCATCGCGTAGCCGAGCGGGCCCTTCGGCAGCATGCCCTTGACCGCCTTCTCGAGCGCGCGGCCCGGGAAGCGCTCTTGCATCTTGCCGAACGTCGTTTCATAGATACCGCCCGGGTAGCCCGAGTGACGGTAGTACTTCTTGTCCAGCGTCTTGTTGCCCGTGACCTTCAACTTGCTCGCGTTGATGATGATGATGAAATCACCAGTGTCGACGTGCGGGGTGAACTCAGGCTTGTGCTTGCCGCGCAGACGGCGTGCCACTTCGCTGGCAACACGGCCGAGAACCTTATCCGTCGCGTCAATCACGTACCATTCGCGCGTCACCTCATGGGCTTTTGCGGAAAACGTCTTCATGATCGATCCAAAAAAAATGCTTTGCCCGATGTGTTCTTCCTGCTTGTCTGTGTGCGCTTCGAGGCGCGGTGCAGGCTCTCCCTGTTCTTTTTCCGTGGGCATGAATGCGGAAAAGCCCTGAATTATAAAGGAAATACGGCTGCGTGGTCAAAGAGAATCCACGCCCCGTGTTCGCGGCGGCCGAAATGGGCCAAAATCCGGTCGTGCCCCGACAAGCCAGGCGAACCGAGCGCCTGCGGCGGCACCCATCGACGTGCGGCACATGACCTTGCCGCGCCAGACCGGCCAAACCCGAAAAACAACAAACCAGCATGATGAAACAACGACTTACGCCCTTCCTCGCGGCCGCGCTGCTGGCCGCCGCGGCGCCCGCCGTCGCCGCGTCCGGCTGCGAAGCCAAGCTCGACGCGCTCGATGCACGCATCGCCGAAGCCCGAACCGCCCATGCCGAAGACCGCATCGTGCGCCTGCGCGCGGTGCGCGAACGCGTCCGCCACTTCTGCGCACGCGGCCACGCGTCGGCCGCCCCTGCGCCGGCGCCGGAGGCCGACTCGCGCGGCACGCCGCCGGACGCGACGTCGCAGCCGGCCGCGCGGCAGCCCGCGTGACGGTGCCGACGCGCGCAAGCCGCGCGCCGATGTTTGCATGGGACGAAAAAAAGCCCGAACGGCTGGTTCGGGCTTAATCCACCTCAGGAGGAGGGTGGAGGAGACATTCGGAGGTTGCCGCAGCGCGACAACCAATGAGAGTCATTATACGAATGCCCGACCGAGTCCACAAGAAAATTTGCATTGCGAAATCAACTCCCACGATATGGGATGCCAGTCGAAAAGCTTACGCCAATGAATTTCCATTCAAAATCAAGCATATAAGCGCGTCACGCACAACTTCAAACCGCCCGCATCTAGAGCAAAACCCCTAAATTCAGCAGGGAAATCACCGCTCGCCGCGCCGCTCGCTCGGCGCCGGCATTGCTCGTCTTGCAGCGCATCAGCCGACCGTTGCGCCGCGGGCTACAATGCCGGATCGAATCCGAATCAGGCAACGCTGGAGCGCAAGCATGGAATGCAAAGTAAGCTGGATGGGCCAGGACGGCATGGCGTTTTCCGCCGAGACCGGCAGCGGGCATCTCGTCACGATGGACGGCGCGCCCGAAGGCGGCGGCCACAACCTCGCGCCGCGTCCGATGGAGATGGTGCTGCTCGGCACCGGCGGCTGCACGGCTTATGACGTCGTGCTGATCCTGAAGAAGAGCCGCCAGGAAGTGAGCGGCTGCTCGGTCACGCTGAAGGCCGAGCGCGCGAGCGAAGATCCGAAGGTGTTCACGAAGGTGCACTTCCACTTCACGGTCACCGGCCGCAACCTGAACCCGGCCACGGTCGAACGCGCGATCAACCTGTCGCACGACAAGTATTGCTCCGCGTCGATCATGATCGCGAAAACGGCCGAACTCACGCATTCGTTCGACATCGTCGCCGCCTGATCGCGCGGCGCGCGCATGAAAAAAGGGCCGGCGCTCCGCAGGGAGCGCCGGCCCTTTCGCATTCGAGCGGCAAAGCAGGCCGATAAGCCGGATTCTGTGCACGCCGCGCGCCGAAGCGCGCAACGCGTGGCAGCCATTCCTCTAGGCGCGCCATTGCTGACGCGCTCAAGCTTCCTACCCGCAGACGAGACGGGGGCCCCGTCCTGCATCCGAAAATGCGCGCCTGCCTACTTGGAATTGCTCCGGGTGGAGGTTACCGTGCCGGCGAACGTCGCCGTCGCCGCGGTGCGCTCTTACCGCACCGTTTCACCCTTACCTGATCCCGGCTTGCGCCGGGCCATCGGCGGTTTGCTTTCTGTTGCCCTGTTCCGCGTGTCGCCACGGATGGCCGTTAGCCATCACCCTGCCCTGTGGAGTCCGGACTTTCCTCGCCCCCGCGCGCCCGAAGGCGGCGAGGCCGCGACTGCCTGGCCTGCTTTGCAACGCGCATTCTAGCACTGCGCGCCGCGGTCGGCAGCGCGCGAGCCACCGCCACGGCGAAACACGGCCGGATCGACGCGACCGGGTTCGCGCGGCGGCACGCCGCTCACGCGAGTTTCCAGCCGATCGCCTCGCCACCGCGCAGCGGCACGACCGGCGTATCGCCCGCGAAGATCTCGCGCGGCAGCTCCCACGCCTCGCGGCGCAGCGTGACCGTCTCGGCGCTGCGCGGCAGCCCGTAGAAATCGGCGCCGAAGAAGCTCGCGAACCCTTCCAGCTTGTCGAGCGCGCCGGCGGTGTCGAATGCTTCCGCGTACAGTTCGAGCGCGTGCAGCGCCGTGTAGCAGCCCGCGCAGCCGCACGCGGTTTCCTTCGCGCCGCGCGCATGCGGCGCGCTGTCGGTGCCGAGGAAGAAGCGCGGGTTGCCCGACGTCGCGGCCTCGACCAGCGCCACGCGATGCGTCTCGCGCTTGAGCACCGGCAGGCAGTAGTAATGCGGGCGAATCCCGCCGACGAACAGCGCGTTGCGGTTGTACAGCAGGTGATGCGCGGTGATCGTCGCGCCGAGCAGACCGGGCGCCGCGTCCGCATCGCGCACGTAGTCGGCCGCGTCCTTCGTCGTGATGTGCTCGAACACGACCTTCAGCCCCGGGAAATCGCGGCGCAGCGGCGTCATCACGCGGTCGATGAACACCTTTTCGCGGTCGAACAGGTCGATCGACGCATCGGTCACCTCGCCGTGCACGAGCAGCGGCATGCCGGTTTCCTGCATCGCCTCGAGCGTCTTCGCGCATTTCGCGAGATCGGTGACGCCATGGTCGGAATTCGTCGTCGCGCCTGCCGGATACAGCTTCACGCCGTGCACGAAGCCGCTTTCGCGGGCGCGGCGGATTTCGTCGGGCGGCGTGTTGTCGGTCAGGTACAGCGTCATCAGCGGTTCGAACGTCATCCCGGCCGGCAGTGCGCCGAGGATGCGCGCGCGATAGGCCTGCGCCTGCGCGGTGGTCGTGACCGGCGGCTTCAGGTTCGGCATGACGATGGCGCGGCCGAACTGGCGGGCGGTGTGCGGCAGCACGGCGGCGAGCATGTCGCCGTCGCGAAGGTGCAGGTGCCAGTCGTCGGGACGGGCGAGCGAAAGCGTCGCCGGGGAGGAAGCGTTCGAGGCAGTCATAGGAGGCGTCGTGAGGAACGGGCTTGCGAGCGGCGGGGCCGGAACGCGCGTGCACGGGCCGATTGACGGCAAACCGCAACACGGGGCCTTTGGCCAGCGGAATCCGCTTTTTACCGCTCAGGGCTCGGTGATATGCTAGAAGCCGCATTGTACCGGGGTTCGCCCGGTTCGTTACCCCCGCTTCAGCCTGCCGCCCCACGTAAAATGTGCCAACTCCTTGGAATGAACTGCGCCGCGCCGACGGACGTCACATTCTCCTTCACAGGTTTCGCGGCCCGGGGTGGGCTCACCGATCACCATGCCGACGGCTGGGGCATCGCGTTCTTCGAAGACAAGGCCTGCCGCCTCTTCATCGATCACCAGGCCTCGGCCACGTCGCCGATCGCCGAAATGGTGAAGCGCTACCCGATCAAGTCCAAGAACACGATCGCGCACATCCGCAAGGCGACGCAAGGGCACATCCTGCTCGAGAACAGCCATCCGTTCATGCGCGAGCTGTGGGGCCGGCACTGGATCTTCGCGCATAACGGCGACCTGCAGGACTACGCACCGGACATGGACGGCAGCGTCTACCATCCGGTCGGCACGACCGACAGCGAACAGGCGTTCTGCGTGCTGATGCAGGGGCTGCGCGAAGCCTTTCCCGGCGCGCAGCCGCCGCTGCCCGAGCTGTTCGAGCGGGTCGGCGAACTGACGCGCGGCATCACCGATCACGGCGTGTTCAATTTCCTGATGTCGAACGGCCAGGCGCTCTTCGCGCACTGCTCGACGCGGCTGCACTACCTCGTGCGGCGCTGGCCGTTCTCGACCGCGCATCTCGTCGACGAAGACCTGTCGATCGACTTCGCGAAATACACGACGCCCGAGGATCGCGTCGCGGTGATCGCGACGCAGCCGCTCACCGACAACGAAGTCTGGACCGCATTCGAGCCGGGCGAGTTGATCATGTTCCAGTGCGGCGACGTCGCCGCGCGGATGCAGATTCCGGTGCCCGCGCGCGTGCTCGAGAAGCTGCGCAACCCGTCGCTCGACGCGTCGGCGTCCGCACCGCGCACGGTGGTGCGCGAAGCGCTCGCCACCGCGGCCGACGGCGATGCCGACGACGCGATCGATTTCTGAAGCGCGGCATCGGCCGCGTCCGCTTTCTGCTCGCTTCCTGCTTGCCGCGTGCGTCGTACGATGCGTCCGACGACGCCCGTCATCGACGCAAATCGCCCGGCTCCGGCCAATACGGTTTCATTTCGGCCACCACCCGGCGCAACGAATCGACGTCACGCAACATTCGCTTGATTTTATTAATTTACAAGTGAAAATAAGTAAAAGATGAAGCGGATAAAATAACCGCCAATTAAAACAAAAATTCCGGGCCCGCATTTTATCGCGCGTCATCCGCCGAAACCGTGCGCTATCCCACCGACTCCAGCAGTCCTGCCAGCCTTTAACAAAACCCCTCAAGCCCGCCACCACCACGGCTTTCGGTTCGATCAACCACACAAATCAAAAATACCACGCATTACGGTTCGAATCATTACAGTTTCCCCTTTCTCGATAATCGGCGACTGCCCGAATCAGTAGACTCGCCCCATCCTCGGTGTAACGAAACACGATTGGCGCGACACGCAGCCACAGCCGCCGCACGCCCCTTCGGATCATTTCCCCACCGCGGAATGCGAATTCGCCGAATCGCGGCGAATGCCACGTCAAAAGAAGAAAGAGGGGTATGTCGTGAATCACTCATTTCGATCGATATGGAGCGACGCCGCCGGCTGCTGGGTCGCGGTGGCGGAAACGGCTCGGGCGCGCGGCAAGCGTTCGGGCAGCGAATCGGGTTCGAGCCGCCGCACCGCGCACAAGGTGGCGCACCACCCGGCAGGCCGCTCGCCGCTGCGCGTCGCGGCGCTCGGGGCCGCGCTGGCCGCGCTGTCGGCCGGCGTGGCGCACGCGTCGACGTGCGGCGACGGCGCGACCGTCGCGAGCGGCGGCACCTGCGCACTCGGCAGTTTCAGCCCGACCGTCAACGACAACCTGGCCGGCGCCACGACGGTGTCGGGCGGCGAAACGATCGGCGTGGCAGGCGCATGGACGGGCGTCCCCGGCGACCCGGGCTATACGCTGACGCCGCTCGGCAGCGCGACCCTCGTGTCGGGCAACCCGAACCAGCCGCTGGTCTCGCTCGGCGGCAAGACGCAAAGCGTCAGCACGCCCGACTCGATCACGGCCACCCACACGTCGGTCGCCACCTACAACTCCGCCGAATTCACCGCATCCGCGGCCGGCTCGACCACCGTGCCCGTTTACCACGACGTGAACGGCGGCCAGTACGTGAATACGCGGATCGGCACCGTCGACAGCACCGGCGGCACGCTGAACGTGTCGATCGGCAATGCCGCGGATGCGCCAGACGCGACCGGCAATGGAATCTCGATCGCACCGAAGCAGACCGACCTGACCTTTGCGGACGGCACCGGTGCGGCAAAAAGCGTCGTCAACTGGAATTCCCGCAACCAGATCTGGCTCGGCACCGGCGACTATCTCGCCAGCGGCGGCCCGGTCGGCCAGCTCCAGCTCGACGTGCCGGCCTACGCGGGCACCTTCACCGCGTTCGACGGCAGTCGCTGGACCGTCACCGACGCCGCATCGCTCGCTGCGTACAACGACTTTCTGGTGCGCTCGGTCCAGAGCGGCGCGCTCGGCTCGCAGGCCGCCTACGACACCGCGTTCGGCCAGGCCGTCACGTTCTCGCAGCAAACCTTCCAGTACGCGAACAACGTGTCCGCCGGCGACAAGAACACGCTGCCGATCGATCACCTGTCGGTGATGCACGGCACGGGCGCGAACGCGACGCTGCACATCGGCAAGGACGGCCAGATCGACTTCCGCGGCACCAACACGATCGAATCGAGCTCGGCCGTGCTCGCGGAAAACGGCGCGCACTTCGTCAACGACGGGCGCTTGTCGGGCGATTTCACGCTGGTGCGCCTCCTGAGCGGCGCGAGCGGCGTCAACAACGGCGCGATCTCGTCCGGCTACGCGTCCGGCAACAACGTCGACACGAGCGGCAGCACGCCACCCGACAATTTCGGCTTCCACGCGTACACCGAGGGCAACGGCGTGTACGCGAGCGGCGCGGGCACCACGTTCGCGAACAACGGCGTGATGAACGTCGGCGCATGGACGCTCGACGGCAACCGCCCCGACCTGCAGAACTACGCGGTGGCCGCGACGGACGGCGCGCGCGCGACGAACGCCGGCACGATCAACGTCGGCGTCAACGCGACGACGCTCGACAGCCAGGTGATCGGCGGCCTCGTCGCCGGCGGCAGCTTCACGAACGAAGCAGGCGGCACGATCTATCTGGGCCGCGCCGCGCAGTACGCGCCCGGCCAGGCGGCAAACGACGTCGCGCTGTCCGCGCACGCGTACGGCATCCTGCTCGGCGCGTCGGGCAGCGCGAGCAACCTCGGCACGATCGTGATCGGCTCGCAGACGCAGAACGGCGCCGCGCTGGCGAGCATCGGCTCGAGCGCCGGCACGCTAACGAACGCGGGTGCGATCGTCGTCAACGGCGCCGCGCCCGGCACGCCGCTCGCGAACGTCGGCATGCTCGCGGCCGACACCGCCGCGACCGTGACCAATACGGGCACGATCACGCTGAATGGCGTGAACGGCATCGGCATCATGGTCGTCGGCACCGGCACGCACGCGACGACTGCGACGTCGACCGGCACGATCGACGTGGCCGGCGGCCTCGACCCCGCGTCGGACACGCGCAACTACGGCGTCTGGGCCGAAGGGCCGCTCGCGATGGCCACGCTCGACGGTGCGCTGAACCTGACCGGCACCGGCGCGATCGGCGTGCACGCACGCTCGGGCGCGACGATCGACGTCGGCGCGAACGCGGTGCCGGCCTTCATGTCCGGCACGAACCAGATCGGCTTCTACGCATACGGCGCGGGCTCGAAAATCAACGTCGCCGCGCAGCACCTGAGCGTCGACACCGACGACTCGACGCTGTTCCGCGTCGCGGGCGGCGCGGCCTACACGGGCGCGTCGGCGGCCGGCACGCTGACGACCGACGTCAACGGCCAGCGCTCGCGCGGCGTACTCGCGACCGACGCCGGCACCACGCTGTCGACCGGCAACGCGGTCTACCACGTCAACGGCGCGAACGGCGTCGCGATCGCCGTGGAAGGCGGCGCGAAGGGCACGATCGACGCGGGTGCGACGATCGACCTGAACGCGGCCGGCGCGACCGCGGGCATCGTCGACGGCCAGGCGCACGACCTCGCCGGCGCGAACGCCGGCGCGCCGGTCGCGACGACGCTGACCAACGACGCCGCCGTCACGTCGTCGACCGCCGGCGTGACCGGTTTCATCGCGCAGAACCTCGGCACGCTCGAGAACCGCAGCACGGTGCTGCTGACCGGCGCGGGCTCGACAGGCGTCGTGGCCGGCACGCTGGGCACGGTGAACAACGCGTCGACGATCCGCGTCGCCAACGGCACCGGCGCGCTCGTGCAGGGTGCGTCGGCCACGCTCGCGAACGCGGGTTCCATCGAAGCCGACGACGGCGTCGCGGGCATACGCCTGACGGGCGCCGGCGCATCGGTCGCGCTGTCGGGCGCCGGCACCGTCATCGCGAACGGCAGCGCCGACGGCGTGCTGATCGACGCGACGGTCACCGGCGGCGGCATCGCGGCCAGCGCGACGTCGATCGCGGTCGGCGGCTCGGGCAGCGGGATCCGCAACCTCGGTGCGAATGCAACGATCGCGCTGTCCGGCACGCAGATCGCGACGACCGGCAACGGCGCCGCCGGCGTCACGTCGACCGGCGCCGGCGCGCACATCGCGGCCGATGCGGCCGCGGTCGTCCGCACGAGCGGCGCCGACGCGCGCGGCCTGTTCGTGTCGGGGGCCGATTCCACGCTCGCGGCCAACGGAACGACCGTCGCGACGACCGGCACGAACGCCCATGCAATCGTCATGGACGGCGGCGCGACGGCCCTGCTGTCGGGCGCGAAGATTTCCGCATCGGGTGCTGCGGCCGACGGCGTCGTCGCGCAAAACGGCGGCCGCATCGCCGATACGGGGTCGGCGCTCGCCAGCGCCGCCGGCAACGGCGCAACCGCGAACAGCGGCGGCGTGCTCGCATTGACGGGCACGGCGCTCACGGGCGCGACGGCCGGCGTACTGACGTCGGACACGCTCGCGAACGGCGCGACCAGCTCGGTGCTCGTCGACGGCGGCAGCGTGACGTCCGCCACCGGGCCGGCCTTCGCCGCGCGCGGCGGCATGGCCGACATCGCGGTGCGCAACGGTACGGTCGTGACGGCCGGCAACGGCACGCTGCTGAACCTCGCGAACGGCAGCAACGTGACGTTCAATGCATCGGCGGTGAACCTCGCGGGCGACATCGTTTCCGACGCGTCGAGCACCGGCAACGTGTTCCTCGCGAACGGCACGACGCTGACTGGGAAGATCGACCCGGTCGCGCTGACGGTCGACGGCACGAGCACGTGGCGCATGACGGGCAGCTCGGTGCTGAGCAGCCTGAACAACGCGGGCCTCGTCGCATTCGCCGCGCCGACCGGCTCGCCGACGCTGACCGGCAGCTACAAGACGCTGACAACGGGCGGCTACGTCGGCAACGGCGGCATGATCGCGCTGAATACGTATCTCGGCGCCGACGCGTCGCCGACCGACCGGCTGATCGTGAACGGCGGCGCGGCGAGCGGCACGACCGGCCTGAAGATCGCCAACACGGCCGGCACCGGCGCGCAGACGACCGGCGACGGGATTCCGGTGGTCGTCACGGCCAACGGCGGTACGACCGCCGCGTCGGCGTTCCATCTCGCGGGCCCGGTGCAAGCGGGCGCGTACGAGTACCGGCTCTATCGCGGCGGGCAAGGCGATGCGAACGGCTGGTACCTGCGTTCGCAGCTCGACCCGACCGACCCCGGCGACCCGATCCACCCGTCCGGCGGCGGCGACGGCGGCATCAACGGCAACGGCGGTACGCTCGCGTATCGTCCGGGCGTTTCCGGCTACGCGATGACGCCGCTGCTGAACGCCGACTACGGCTTCTCGACGCTCGGCAAGCTGCACGAACGCGTCGGCGACATCTACAACGTCGAGCAGCAGCAGCCCGGCAATCGCGACGGCGTGTGGGGGCGCATCGGCGGCCAGAGCCTCGATGCGAACGCGGGCCGTTTCTCGGCCGACGAACGCACGTTCTTCGCGCAGTTCGGCAAGGACTGGACTGTCGACCAGGCGCCGAACGGCGCCGGCAGCACGCATGCGGGCGTGACGGCCAGCATCGGCGTGTCGAACGCGAGCTTCAGCGACATGGCGCGCGCGGGCTCGCCCAACCTGTCGACGTCGACCGGCTCGGTCGAGATGCACGCGCAGAGCGTCGGCGGCTACTGGACGCGCTACCTGCCGGACGGCACCTACTTCGACAGCGTCGGGCAGGTCACGCACTACGGCAACCGCTATCGCGACAGCTACGGCAACGAAGCGTCGCAGAACGGCTTCGGCGTCGCGCTGTCGCAGGAAGTCGGCAAGCCGTTCGCGATCGGCGCGTTGCCGGTCGCGGTCGAGCCGCAGGCGCAACTGATGTACCAGTACCTGAAGCTGAACGGGTTCAACGACAACGTGTCGGCCGTGTCGGGTACGACGACGAATGCGCTGCGCGGTCGCGTCGGCGTGCGCATCTTCCGGCCGAACCTCCAGTCGAGCGCGGGCGGCAGCGCCGCGACGCCGTACTTCACGGCCGACGTGCTGCACGACTTCCTGTCGCCGGGGCAGACCGTCGTCGGCGGCACGCCGTTCGCGACGCATCTCGGACGCACCTGGTACGAGCTCGGCGTCGGCGTGACCGCCGGCTTCGGCAAGTCGGGCGAGCTGTACGCGAACGCGAAGATCGCGCGCAACATCGGCGGCGATTACCGGCGCGGGATCGTCGGGCAGGTCGGCTACCGGTACAGCTGGTAACGCCCGGCGGCGGACGAAAAAAAACCGCCCGGCGGCCTGCCGGGCGGTTTCCGCATGGGTGCGCGCGAAAACGCGCGAACGCTCAGTGCAGGATCTTCGCGAGGAAGTCCTTCGCGCGTTCCGATTTCGGATTCGAGAAGAAATCGTCCTTGCGGTCGTCCTCGACGATCGCGCCCTTGTCCATGAAGATCACGCGGTGCGCGACCTTCTTCGCGAAGCCCATCTCGTGCGTGACGACCATCATCGTCATCCCTTCCTGCGCGAGTTCGACCATCACGTCGAGCACTTCGTTGATCATCTCCGGATCGAGCGCGGACGTCGGCTCGTCGAACAGCATCGCGATCGGGTCCATCGACAGCGCGCGCGCGATCGCGACACGCTGTTGCTGGCCGCCCGACAGCTGGCCGGGAAACTTGTGCGCATGCGCCTTCAGGCCGACGCGATCGAGCAGCTTCATGCCCTTCTCGTTCGCTTCGTCCTTGCCGCGGCCGAGCACCTTGATCTGCGCGAGCGTCAGGTTCTCGGTGATCGACAGGTGCGGGAACAGTTCGAAATGCTGGAACACCATCCCGACCTTCGAGCGCAGCTTCGACAGGTTCGTCTTCTTGTCGCCGACCGACTGGCCGTTCACGAGGATCTCGCCCTGCTGGAACGGCTCGAGGCCGTTCACGGTCTTGATCAGCGTCGACTTGCCGGAGCCCGACGGGCCGCACACGACGACCACTTCGCCTTTCTTGACCTCGGTCGTGCATTCGGAGAGGACCTGAAACTGGCCGTACCACTTCGAAACGTTCTTGATGGAAATCATCTTGTGACCTTTTTCTGGAGACCCTTGACGAGAGCAGACGCCAACGAGCAAATCACGAAATAGCATGCGCCGGCGAACAGGACCATCTCGACGGTCGTGCCGTCGCGATCGCCGATGTTGGCGGCCGTGCGGAAGAAGTCCGCGAGACTGATCACGTACACGAGCGACGTATCCTGGAACAGGACGATCGCCTGCGTGAGCAGCAGCGGCACCATTGCGCGGAACGCCTGCGGCAGGATCACGAGGCGCATCGCCTGCGCGTAGTTCATGCCGAGCGCGAACGCGGCGTTCACCTGCCCGCGCGGCACCGCCTGGATGCCGGCGCGGATGATCTCGGAATAATACGCGGCTTCGAACAGCGAGAACGCGACCATCGCCGACGCAAGGCGGATGTCGATCGTCGGCGACAGCCCGAGCACGCCCTGCAGCAACTGCGGCACGATCAGGAAGAACCACAGCAGCACCATCACGAGCGGGATCGAGCGGAACACCGTCACGTACGCTTTCGCGAACCACGCGAGCGGCTTCACGCCGGACAGCCGCAGCAGCGCCAGCAGCGTGCCCCAGACGATGCCGACCACGATCGCGATCAGCGTGATCTTGAACGTGACGATCGCACCGGACCACAGCGTCGGCAGCGCGCCGGGAATACTACTCCAGTCGAACTGATGCATCACTTGCCTCCGATGTAGCCGGGCAGCCGCGTACGGCCTTCGATCCAGCGCATGAACGCCATCACGACGAGGTTGATGACCACGTACGCGAGCGTCACGGCGATGAACGACTCGTAGGTCTGCGCGGTGTAGTCGACGAGCTGGCGCGCCTGCGCGGACAGGTCGAGCAGGCCGATCGTCGACGCGACGGCGGAGTTCTTGAAGATGTTCAGGAATTCCGACGTGAGCGGCGGCACGATGATCCGGTATGCCACGGGCAGCAGCACGTAGCGGTACGTCTGCCATTGCGTGAAGCCCATCGCGAGGCCGGCCGCGCGCTGGCCCTTCGGCAGCGCGTTGATCCCCGAGCGCACCTGTTCGCACACGCGCGCGCCGGTGAACAGGCCGAGACAGACGATCGACGCGGTAAAGAACTGCGTGGTCGGCGGCAACTGCTTGATCCAGGTGCCGATCGATGCGGGCAGCAACTCGGGTATCACGAGATACCAGACGAAGAACTGCACGATCAGCGGGATGTTCCGGAAAATCGACACGTACACGGTGCCGATCGCGGCGAGCCACTTGTTCGGCACGGTGCGCAGCACGCCGAACAGCGACCCGACGATCAGCGCGATGACCCAGGCGACGAGCGACACTTCGATCGTCACCCAGAAGCCGGACATCAGCCATCCGAAATAAGTCGTCGGCTCGCCGGTCGACACGGGGCTCAGAAAGATGCCCCAGTTCCAGTGGTAAGACATGGGCAAGACTCCAGCAAAAAGAAACGGAAGAAGCGTGGCCTCTTCCGTCTCATTAGCGTCATTTCTGCATCAACGGCCGTGCGGTCAGTCGAGCGCCTTGTCGTTCGGGTTCGCGTACAGCTTCTTCATCGACTCGGACAGCGGGAAGTTCAGGTTCAGCCCCTTCGGCGGGATCGGGTTCTCGAACCACTTCGCGTAGATCTTCGCGGCTTCGCCCGACTTCTCGACTTGCGAGATCGCGTCGTCGACGACCTTCTTGAAGTCGGCGTCGCCCTTGCGCATCATGCAGCCGTAAGCCTCTTCCGATTGCGGCGTGCCGACGATCACCCATTCGCCCGGCTGCTTCGCCTTCGCGCGCTCGCCCGCGAGCAGCGCGTCATCCATCATGAATGCGACCGCGCGGCCCGATTCCAGCGTGTTGAACGAATCGCCGTGATCCTTCGCGCTGATGATGTTCATGCCGAGCTGCTTGTCGTTGTTCATCTTGCGCAGCAGGCGCTCCGACGTCGTGCCGGCGGTCGTCACGACCGTCTTGCCCTTCAGGTCGGCGAAATCCTTGACGCCCGAATCCTTCTTCGTCATCAGGCGCGTGCCGATCACGAAAATCGTGTCGGAGAACGCGGCTTGCTGCTGACGCTCGAGGTTGTTGGTCGTCGAGCCGCACTCGATGTCGACCGTGCCGTTCTGCACGAGCGGGATGCGGTTCTGCGACGTGACGGGGATGTTCTTCACCTGCAGGTTCGGCAGGCTCAGCTTCTTCTTCACCGCGTCCACGATCTTCAGCTGGAACTCGCGCGAATAGCCGACCACCTGCTGGTTCTGGTCGTAGTAGGAGAACGGAATCGACGATTCGCGGTGGCCCAGCGCGATCACGCCCGTGTCCTTGATCTTCTTCAGCGTGCCAGTCTCCTGAGCATGCGCGCCGCTTGCGAACGCGCACAGCGCCGCGGCCATCAGGACTGCCTTGTGGTATTTCATTTTGGTCATCTCCTTGGCTAAAACCCGCGCCAGTGTATCAAAGTAATATTTTTGAAAGTACTGGTTGTTTACCGCACTACGAATCGCCCTGTGCGAAGCCGTCCTCCCGGCTCCGGGCGCGCCAGATGCGCGCGCGGGCGGTGCCGGATTCGGCACCGCCCGCGAGGGTTCACATCCGCAATCGGGTGGATTGCGTCATGAATCTTTCATGGTCGATGATCAGGGACGCCCGGTCAGGGACGCCCGGTCAGGGGTAGAGGCCGCGCATTTCGCGCGCCATCAGGATGCGCTTGCACGCGACGATGAACGCCGCCGTACGCACCGTCACCTTGTGCTCTTCCGCGACCGCCCACACGCCGGCGAACGCTTCGCGCATCACGCGCTCGAGACGATGGTTGATCTCGTCTTCCGTCCAGAAGAAGCTCGAGAAATCCTGCACCCACTCGAAGTACGATACGGTCACGCCACCGGCGTTCGCGATCACGTCGGGGATCACGAGCACGCCGTTCGCGCTCAGGATGTCGTCCGCCGCGGTCGTCGTCGGGCCGTTCGCGCCTTCGACGATGATCTTCGTGCGGATCTTCGCCGCGTTCTTCTCGGTGATCTGGTTTTCCAGCGCCGCCGGGATCAGGATGTCGGTCTCGACCGTCCAGAACTCGTCGTTCGGCATCGGCTCGGCGCCTTCGAAGCCCGCGACGCCGCCCGTGCGTGCGACGTGGTCGAGCAGCTTGTTCGAATCGAGGCCGGCCGGCTGGTAGATCGTGCCCGTGTGATCCTGCACCGCGATCACCTTCGAGCCCGCTTCCTGGAACAGCTTCGCCGCGATGCCGCCGACGTTGCCGAAGCCCTGCACCGCGATGCGCGCGCCTTCGATCTCGAGGCCCTTCTTCTTCGCCGCTTCGCAGCCGACGACGAACACGCCGCGGCCCGTCGCTTCCTTGCGGCCGAGCGAACCGCCGAGCGCGATCGGCTTGCCGGTCACGACGCCGGTCGACGTCTGGCCCTGGTTCATCGAGTACGTGTCCATCATCCACGCCATCACCTGTTCGTTGGTGTTGACGTCCGGCGCCGGAATGTCGGTGTTCGGCCCGATGATGATGCCGATTTCGCTGGTGTAGCGGCGCGTCACGCGCTCGAGCTCGCCACGCGACAGCTTGCGCGGGTCGACGCGGATGCCGCCCTTCGCACCGCCGTACGGCACGTTCACGGCCGCGTTCTTCACCGACATCCATGCGGACAGCGCCATCACTTCCGACAGCGTCACGTCCTGGTGGTAGCGCACGCCGCCCTTGCCCGGGCCGCGCGACACGTTGTGCTGCACGCGATAGCCTTCGAAGTGCGCGACGGTGCCGTTGTCGAGCTCGATCGGGCAGTCGACGATCAGGATGCGCTTCGGACGCTTCAGCGTTTCGAGCCAGCGCGACAGCGAACCGAGGTACGGCGCAACGCGATCGACCTGCTGAAGGTAGTTGCCCCACGGGCCGAGATCGTCGGCGTGCAGGTAGGACGGGATGGACTGCTGTTGCGAAGACATGGAAGCTCCAACGTTCAACGGATTGCGCACATTGTCGAAAAAGCCGTTTTTTTTATCCAATGCCGTTTGTTTATTCGATTATGCGTTTCTTGCATGATCGCGATTTTTTGCAAATCCGCGGTCGATTCGCGCAAGAACGCCCGCGATCGGCCGTGCATCGCGTTCGTGGAAAAACGGATTGGACAGGCGTGGGCCCGCCGCCGGACAGCGGTCCGGCCGGCGCTGCGAGGGCGCAGTCAGTCGGGTGAACCGGTCGGCCGGACTAACCGCCAGCGGTTAACCGGCAGTATCGCCGGTGGTCTCGCGCAGTTCGTCGCGCACGACGTCCCACAGCGCGCGCACGAGCTTCTGCCGCGGATCGTCGCCCTGCAGCGCGAGCTTGTCGCAGTACAGCCGGATCTCCATCGTCAGCGTGAACGGATGCGCGCCGCCGCGAGCCGACCGGTCGAGGCGGATCAGCCGGCCGCCCGCGACCGCATCGTCGACCGCGCTGTGCGGCAGGAACGCGACGCCGTGGCCCGCGAGCGCCATCGCCTTCAGCCCTTCGGCCATGTCGGTTTCGTACACGCGATCGAGGAACAGCCGCGTCGGCGCGTTCGCGATGATGACTTCGGTCATCCGGCCGAGATACGCGTTCGGCGTATACGACAGGTACGGCACGCGCGCGTCGGCCGTGCCCGGCAGCGTATGGCGCGGCCGGCCCGCGCGGCCGGGCGCGGAGAACGGGCTGATCGGCTCGCTGCCGAGGACGAGCATGTCGTAGCGCGCCGGGTCGAGCGCGACCGGGTGGCTCGGGTGGTGGTAGCCCATCACGAGGTCGCAGCCGCCTTCGACGAGCGACAGCACCGCGTCGTGCACGTTCAGCGCGCGCAGCCGCGTGTGGACCTGGCCCATCTTCGCCTCGATCCGCTCGAGCCAGCGCGGGAAATACGTGAGCGACAGCGTGTGCGGCACCGCGAATTCGATCGTCGGCACCGGCGCGCCGACGTGGCCGCGCAGCAGCGTGCGCGCCTCGTGCGCCTGCGACAGCATCGTCAGCGCCTGCTCGTAGAAGATCTGCCCGGCCTGCGTGAGCCGCGTCGGATAGACCGAACGATCGATCAGCTCGGTCGCGAGCCATGCCTCGAGCGCCTGGATGCGCCGCGAGAACGCCGGCTGCGACACGTGCCGCAGCTCGGCGGACCGGCTAAAGCTGCGCGTCTCCGCGAGCGAGACGAAGTCTTCGAGCCATTTCAGTTCCATGCAGGCGGGCGCGGCGGGCGGCGGTCGGGAAGAAGCCTGCATTCTACCGGCGGGCGGACCCGGCCGGCGGCTTGGCGGACAGCCCGGCGAGCCCGCGGGGGCGCCTGCCGACACGCCATTCGCGTGCCGCCCGGGCATCGCTCGCCGGCGGCGCGCGCGGCCGGACCGGTTCGGCCGGAATCGACGCGCGCCGATGGTAAAATGCCGGATTCTCCTTCCCTCGTTCGCCCCGGCCCCAAAAGGCCCTGCCCGATCATGTCCGACACTCGTCCCGATACGCTTTTCGCCCTCACCGCGCTCTCGCCCATCGACGGCCGCTACGCCAGCAAGACCGAAGCGCTGCGCGACTGGCTCTCCGAAGCCGCCTTCATGCGCCACCGCGTCACCGTCGAGGTGCACTGGCTGATCGCGCTGTCGCGCGCCGGCTTCGCGGAAGTCCCGCGCTTCTCGGAAGCCTCCGAGCAGTTCCTGCTGCAGCTCGCCGAGCGCTTCACCGCGCACGACGCCGCACGCATCAAGGAAATCGAGCGCGTGACGAACCACGACGTGAAGGCCGTCGAATACTGGCTGAAGGAATCGGTGAAGGGCCAGGCCGAACTCGAGAAGGCGAGCGAATTCATTCACTTCGCGTGCACCTCCGAGGACATCAACAACACGTCGCACGGGATGATGCTCGCCGGCGCGCGCGAACACGTGATCCTGCCGGCGCTGCGCACGGTCTACCAGCGCCTCGTCGCGCTCGCGCACGCGCACGCGGAACAGCCGATGCTGTCGCGCACGCACGGCCAGCCGGCCAGCCCGACGACGCTCGGCAAGGAACTCGCGAACGTCGCCGCGCGCCTCGCCCGCGCGATCGCGCGCATCGAGAAGGTCGAGATCCTCGGCAAGATGAACGGCGCGGTCGGCAACTTCAACGCGCACCTGTCCGCGTATCCGGAATTCGACTGGGAAGCGTTCTCGCGCGACGTGATCGAAAACCGCCTGAAGCTCACGTTCAACCCGTACACGATCCAGATCGAGCCGCACGACTACATGGCCGAACTGTTCGACGCCGTGGCGCGCGCGAACACGATCCTGCTCGACCTCGACCGCGACGTGTGGGGCTACATCTCGGTCGGCTACTTCAAGCAGAAGACGAAGGCCGGCGAGATCGGCTCGTCGACGATGCCGCACAAGGTCAACCCGATCGACTTCGAGAACTCGGAAGGCAACCTCGGCCTCGCGAACGCGACGCTGCGCCACCTCGCCGACAAGCTGCCGGTGTCGCGCTGGCAGCGCGACCTGACCGACTCGACGGTGCTGCGCAACATGGGCGTCGCGCTCGGCTACTCGCTGCTCGCGTACGACTCGCTGATCCGCGGCCTCGACAAGCTCGAAGTGAACCCGCAACGCCTGAACGAAGATCTCGACAACTGCTGGGAAGTGCTCGCGGAGCCGGTGCAGACGGTGATGCGCCGCTACGGCATCGAGAACCCGTACGAGCAGTTGAAGGAACTGACGCGCGGCAAGGGCATCACGCGCGAAGCGCTGCAGGAATTCGTCGGCACGCTGGCGATCCCGCAGGACGCGAAGGATCGCCTGCTCGCGATGACGCCCGCGTCGTACATCGGCAAGGCCGTCGAACTCGCGAAGCGGATCGCGTAAGCGCCGCCGTCGCCTGACGCAAAAAAGCCCGATGCGAAGCGATTCGCATCGGGCTTTTTATTGCCTGCAGCAGCCGGTCAGAACGAGATCATCCGCCCCGGGTTCAGCGCGCTCATCACGCTCATCGCGGCCTTCGCGGCGGGAATCGCGATCGGCGACAGCTGCCGGCCGAGCGGAATCGCACGATGGTCGATGCCCGTGAGCATCGAGAAGTCGTCGTTGCGGCCGACGAAATCGTCGCAGATCGCCTTGCCGATCCGCACCGTCTGGGCGACGCCGTGCCCGCTCCAGCCCTGCACCATGTACATCGGCACGCGGCCGTCGGTCTTGCGGCTGTCGGTCGCGCCGTTCAGCGTGAAGTCGCTGACGCCGCTCCAGCAGTAGTCGAGCGCGAAGCGGCCGTCGTGCTGCGGAAACACCGTGTTCAGCCGTGTCAGCAGATACGCGTTGACGTCGGGCTGCGCCCAGCAGCTGCCGGTGCCTTGCCCGCCGAACAGCAGGCGGTTGCCGCGCACCGGCCGGTAGTAGTCGATCTGGAACTGCGTGTCGTACACCGGCATGCCGGCCGGCATCAGCGTCGCGACGTCGACGTCGAGCGGCGCCGTCACGCTCACGTACGTGAAGAACGGCACGGTGGTCGCCGCGCCGTCGTCGAGCAAACGGAACGTCGTGTTGTGCAGCGCGAGCACGACGCCGCGGCGCGCGGTAATCGTGCCGCCCGGCGTCGTCGCGACGACGCCCGCGGGCGTCTCGTCGAGTTCGAGCACCTCGGTGCCCTCGTACAGCGCACCGCCGTTCAGCCGGAAGCCGTGCACGAGGCCGCGCACCAGCGCGAGCGGATGAATCTGCCCGCCGATCGCGTCGATCGCCGCGCCGTGATACAGCCCCGAGCGCACGTATTCGTCGTGCAGCTGATGGCGGCCGACGAGCGTCACGCCCGCGTCGCCGAGATGGCGTCGCGCATCCGCGCCGTCGAGCAGCGCGCTCATGTGGCCGGGGTGAACCGCCGCCGTGACGTGGCCGCGCTTGCGATCGAGATCGAGCGCGTAACGCGCGCCGATTTCGTCGATCAGGTCCATCGACTCGGCCGACGCGAAGCGCCACAGCCGTTTCGCATCGTCGTGCGATAGGTAGTCGATCATGTCGGCGGCTTCCCAGCGCGCAAGGCCGGGCGTCAGTTGCCCGCCGTTGCGGCCCGACGCGGCCGAGCCGACGTGATGCTTGTCGACGAGGATCGTGTCGACGCCCGCTTCCGCGAGATGCAGGGCGGCCGATGCGCCGAGCAAGCCGGCGCCGATCACGAGCACGTCGCAGACGGCGTCGCGCGCCAGCGGCGCGCTGTTTTCATGGCGCGACAACGACGCCTCGTACCAGTTGGCCGGCCGTTCGCCGTCGTGGCGGGCCGGATCGCACCAATTCCAGTTGTCTTTTTCGATATTCAGTTGCGTTTGCTCGAAACGCGATTCGCCCTGGATCAAGGGCCTGTTGTTGGACGTCATGATTGCACTTGCATGGTCTTGGGCCGCCTGTCGAAGGGCCTCGTTGCTTCGAGGCTTCGCGGGTGGGGCAGCCGGTTCCACATGGGTGTCAACGAGAAAAGGGGCGCGATGGCCCGTGTTGACGGCGGCACGCTCGTGCCGCCTGGATCCCGGACTGTGCGAAAGCACGTATTGAAAGGTGCCGGGACACCCAATTTCTACACCGCAGAAATAATTCTACAGTGTAGAATAAGCTTTCGTCAAGTTTACAGCCGGTGCCGTGCCGGCGTGCCAGCCTGCGTCGATGAAAGACAAACCCGCCCAGGGGCCGCGCGGCCTCGACAAGGACGCGCTCGTCGCGGCCGCGCTCGCGCTGCTCGAAGACGTCGGCGAAGCCGCGTTCAGCGTGCGCAAGCTCGCGCAATCGGTCGGCTGCGATCCGATGAGCGTGCTGTATCACTTCAAGTCGAAGGACGGCCTGAGCCGCGCGATCGCGAATGCGCTGTCGCGCTCGCTCGTGCCGGTCGATCCGTCACTGCCGTGGCGCGAACGGCTGCGCGACCTCGCGCGCCAGTACCGCGCGCTCGCGCTGCGCTACCCGGCCGCATTCGCGCTGCTGCAGCGGCACATGAGCACCGGCCCGGCCGACCTCGCGCACATCGAGGCCGTGCATCGCGCGCTGACCGACGCCGGCATCCCGCGCGCGGCGCTGCCGTCGGTATGCGTCGGCTGGTACGCGAGCGTGATCGGGCTGGCCGCTGCCGAAGCGGGCGGCCTCACACGGCCCGCGAACGACGTCGAGCTCGCGGAAATGCACGCGCTGTCCGACGCCGCGCATCCGCTCGTCAAGTCGGCCGCGCCGCTCTATGCGCAGCTCGATCCGGCGGCCGTCCATGACACGATGCTCGACGTGCTGCTTGACGGCATAGCCCAACGCTCGCGCACGGCCTGACCGGCGTCCACCCCGCCAACGAAAAAAGCGCCCGAAGGCGCCTTTTCGATGACGATGGCCGCGAACCGCGCTCAGTGCTGATGCGCGAGGCCGATCTTCAGCATGACCTGATCGACGATCTGCTCGGGCGTCAGCTCGATGCTGACCTCGATCGCCTCGTCCGGGCCCGGCTCCTCGAGCGTGTCGAGCTGGCTCTTCAGCAGCGACGGATCGAAGAAATGGCCGGTGCGGCTCTTCAGGCGTTCCTGCAGCACCTCGAACGACCCCTTCAGATACACGAACCGCACGTCGGTGTCGGTGCCGCGCAGCACGTCGCGGTACGACCGCTTCAGCGACGAGCACGTGAACACGGCGGTTTCGCCCGCGTGCTGCTTTTCCTCGATGGCCGCGCGGATCGTGCGCAGCCACGGCCAGCGGTCTTCATCGGTCAGCGGAATGCCGTGGTGCATCTTTTCCTTGTTGGCCGCGCTGTGAAACGCGTCGCCATCGGTATAGCTGCACGACAGGCGTTCCGCCAGCATTTCGCCGATTCGCGACTTGCCCGCGCCCGACACGCCCATTGCGATCAGAATCATTGACTACCCCTTGTTACAGAACCACGCTCAGCAACAGCGTAAAGCTCAGACCGAGCACCGAGATGATGGTTTCAAGCAGCGACCAGGTCTTGAACGTCTGGCCGACCGTCATCCCGAAATATTCCTTGATCAGCCAGAAGCCGCCGTCGTTCACGTGCGAGAAGATCAGCGAGCCCGAGCCCGTCGCGAGCACCAGCAGCTCAGGCCGGACCGCCGCGCCCGACGCCGCCGCGATCGGTGCGACGATGCCGCAGGCCGTCGTCATCGCGACCGTCGCCGAACCCGTCGCGAGACGCATCAGCGCCGCGACGAACCACCCGAGCAGCAGCGGCGACAGATGCGCGTGCTTCGCGGTCTCGACGATCTGTTGCGAGATCCCGCTGTCGCGCAGGACGCCGCCGAAGCCGCCGCCCGCGCCGACGATCAGCGTGATGCCGGCGATCGGCGCCAGGCACTCGCCGCAGAATTTCTGGATCTGGTCGCGGTTGAAGCCCTGCTTCGCGCCGAAGGTCCAGAAGCTCACGAGCACGGCGATCAGCAGCGCGACGTCCGAGTTGCCGGCAAAACGCAGCAGGTTGTTCGGCAGCGACTTCGGCGTGAACACGAGGTCGGCCCAGCTGCCGACGAGCATCAGCACGACGGGCAGCAGGATCGTGAACAGCGTGATGCCGAAGCTCGGCAGTTCGCGCTTGCCGCCATCCGTGCGCGAATCGACGAATTGCGATGCGAGCGGGTTGTTTTCCGGCAGCTTCACGAACTTCGAGATCATCAGCGCGAACAGCGGGCCCGCGATGATCGCGGTCGGCACGCCGACGACGAGGCCGAACGCGATCGTCTTGCCGATATCGGCGCCGTATTGCTGGACGGCCAGCAGCGCGGCCGGATGCGGCGGGATCAGCCCGTGCACCACCGACAGGCCGGCCACCATCGGCAGGCCGACGACGAGCAGCGACTTGCCGGTGCGCTTCGCGACGTTGAACGCGATCGGGATCAGCAGCACGAAGCCGACTTCGAAGAACACCGGCAGGCCGACGATGATCGCGACGAACATCATCGCCCAGTGGATGTTCTTTTCACCGAACCAGTCGATCAGCGTGGTCGCGATCCGCTCGGCGCCGCCCGATTCGGCCATCATCTTGCCGAGCATCGTGCCGAGGCCGACGACGATCGCGATGTGGCCGAGCGTGCCGCCGGTACCGGTTTCGAACGACTTGACGATCTTGTCCATCGGCATGCCGACGACGAGGCCGAGGCCGAGCGAAACGATGATCAGCACCAGGAACGGGTAGATCTTGTAGCGCGCGATCATCAGGATCAGCGCGGCAATCGCGATCAGCGTGAATACGAGCAGCATGCTGCCTTGGACGGCCCCCATGTGGCACTCCTCCTAGAATTGTTCGAACCGGGCGAGTCGTTGCGAGTATGCCCGGCTATGCAGGTCTCCGAAACACGGGGGTACCCCCCCGTCAGGACGCTGAATTTTACTTATCTTTGCGATCCGCGGATAGAACCGGTTCCATCAGCAAAAACCCTCGGTAAAACAAGCACTAACGCTTGCTTTCCGAGGGCCAAACCGTCATTTGGCACAAGTCTTAACGGGGAAGCTGGCTCGCCGCTTGCGCGAGGCGCGTGACTTCGGCCCAATCCTGCGCGGCGAGCGCGGCCTTCGGCGTGAGCCACGAGCCGCCGACGCACACGACGTTCGGCAGTTTCAGGAAGTTCGGCGCGGTATCGACCGTGATGCCGCCCGTCGGGCAGAACTTCAGCGCCGGGAACGGGCCGTGGAACGCCTGCAGCATCGGCACGCCGCCCGCCTGCTGCGCGGGGAAGAACTTCACGATGTCGTAGCCGAATTCGAGTGCCTGGATGATGTCGCTCGGCGTCATCACGCCCGGCAGCAGCGGCAGGCCCGCGTCGAGCGACGCGAGGTGCAGCTCCTTCGTCAGGCCCGGCGACACGCCGAACGTCGCGCCCGCGCGCTTCGCCTGCGCGCAGTGCTCGGGCTTCGTGATCGTGCCCACGCCGACGACGATGTCGTCCGCGAGCTGGCTCGCGCGCTGGATCGCCTCGAGGCCCGCCGGCGTGCGCAGCGTGATCTCGAGCACCTTCACGCCGCCCGCGTGCAATGCGCGCGACACGTTTTCGCCCTGCTCGACCGAGTCGAATGCGAGCACCGGAATGACCGGGCCCAGCTTCACGATTTCAGCAATCGTCTTCATTGAATTGGCTCCTAGAAATTCATGCGGCGACGCTGGCGGCCGTTTCGCCGACCAGCGTCCCGAAAACCGATGCGCCCTGCTCGGCCGGCGCGGCCGCCGCGCGAAACACGCCGAACAGTTCGCGGCCGAAGCCGACTTCGTTCTCGGCCTGGTGCTGCGGCTGCGCGACCGGGCGCGCGTGCCATTCGGCGTCGTCGACCTCGATGTCGAGCACGCCGGCTTCCGCGTCGATCACGAGCATGTCGCCCGTCTTCACCTTGCCGATCGGGCCGGCCAGCAGCGCCTCCGGCGACACGTGGATCACGGCCGGCACCTTGCCCGACGCGCCCGACATGCGGCCGTCGGTGACCAGCGCGACATGGAAGCCCTGATCCTGCAGCACGCCGAGCAGCGGCGTCAAACGGTGCAGTTCGGGCATGCCGTTCGCGCGCGCGCCCTGGAAGCGCACCACCGCGACGAAATCGCGCTTCAGCTCGCCGCGATCGAACGCGGCCTGCACGGCTTCCTGCGAGTCGAACACGATCGCCGGCGCCTTCACCTTGCGGTGCTCGGGCGCGACCGCCGAGATCTTGATCACGCCGCGGCCGAGCCGGCCCTGCATCAGGCGCAGGCCGCCGTCCGGCTGGAACGGGTCGCGAATGCCCCGCAGCACCTTCGTGTCGTGGCTCTCGGCCGCGCCGTCGACCCACGTCAGCTTGCCGTCGATCAGCTTCGGCTCCTTCGTGTAGTGCGCAAGCCCCTTGCCGGCGACCGTCGTCACGTCCTCGTGCAGCAGCCCGCCTTCGAGCAGGTTGCGCACCAGGAACGCGACACCGCCCGCCGCGTGGAAATGGTTCACGTCGGCCTTGCCGTTCGGGTAGATCTTCGCGAGCAGCGGCACGACTGCCGACAGCTCGTCGAAATCGTTCCAGTCGATCAGGATGCCGGCCGCGCGCGCGATCGCGACGAGGTGCAGCGTGTGGTTGGTCGAGCCGCCCGTCGCGAGCAGCGCGACGATCCCGTTGACGATCGCCTTTTCGTCGATCACATGGCCGATCGGCGTGTACTGGCCGCGCTCGACGGTCAGGTCGAGCACGCGGCGCGCGGCCTCGGCCGTCAGCGCGGTGCGCAGCGGCGTGTGCGGATGAACGAATGCCGAGCCCGGCAGGTGCAGCCCCATCAGCTCCATCAGCATCTGGTTGCTGTTCGCGGTGCCGTAGAACGTGCAGGTGCCGTGGCCGTGATACGCGGCCGATTCGGCTTCGAGCAGCGCGTCGCGGCCGACCTGGCCGGTCGCGAACTGCTGGCGGATCTTCGCCTTGTCGTCGTTCGACAGGCCGCTCGTCATCGGGCCGGCCGGCACGAAGATCGTCGGCAGATGGCCGAACTGCAGCGCGCCGATCAAGAGGCCCGGCACGATCTTGTCGCAGATGCCGAGGCAGAGCGCGGCATCGAACATGTTGTGCGTGAGCGCGATCGCCGTGCCCATCGCGATCGCCTCGCGCGAGAACAGCGACAGCTCCATCCCCGGGTTGCCCTGCGTGACGCCGTCGCACATCGCCGGCACGCCGCCCGCGAACTGCGCGACCCCGCCGTTCTCGCGCGCGGCCGCCTTGATGATCTCGGGGAAATCCTTGTACGGCGCGTGCGCGGACAGCATCTCGTTGTACGAGGACACGATGCCGATGTTCGGCTCGCGAATCGCCTTGATCGAGAACTTGTCGTTACCCTCGAGGCCCGCGAAGCCGTGCGCGAGGTTCGCGCACGACAGCGCGCCGCGTGCCGGGAACTTGCCTTGCGCGCCGTCGATGCGCTGCAGATAGGCGGAACGGGTCGATTGGCTGCGGGCGATCACGCGTTCGGTGACCTTCGCCAGAGTGGGGTGCAGCGACGTCATGCTGGGCGCTCCTGTATGCCGGCCGACACCGGCGGTTGGAATCGTGGGGACGGTCGAGCTTCGTCGATCGAACGAAGCAAGTCTAGTAGAAAAACTACAAGCACGCAATGCGGATCGGTTGGCTCGCAACCCTTATTCCCGCCACCAGCAAGGCTTTAATCAGTGAAAACCCTAATTCCCCCTGCTGAATTCGCATCTGAACCGTTGCAATTGAGCTAGTATTTTCATGTAGATTTTCTACAATTGGAGTGCGATACACTCGCTCATCCGAACCCGATTTCCACGTGCCGTCCCATGCTGCCTCGCATTGAAGCGATCCGCGCCGAGTTGCGCCCGTCCGAGCGCAAGCTCGCCGACTACATCCTCGCCGCGCCGCGCGAGGTGCTCGACCTCGCGATGACCGAGCTGTCGACCCGCGCGGGCGTCAGCCAGCCGACCATCGCGCGCTTCTGCCAGGCGCTCGGCTGCAGCGGCTTCCGCGAATTCAAGATCCGGCTCGCGCAGAGCGTCGCGCCGGGCGTGTCGTCGGTGTACCGCGACGTCGAGCCCGACGAGCCGGCGCCCGGCATCATCGGCAAGGTGTTCGACCGCACGATCGGCGCGCTGATCGAGGTGCGCAACAGCCTGTCGGCGGGCAGCGTCGCCGACGCGATCGCGCTGCTGTCGAACGCGTCGCGCATCGAGTTCTACGGCGCCGGCGGCTCGGGCATCGCCGCGCAGGACATCCAGCACAAGTTCTTCCGGCTCGGCGTGCCGAGCGTCGCGTATTCGGACCCGCACACGTTCTCGATGTCGTCGGCGCTGCTCGGCCCGCACGACGTCGTCGTCGCGATCTCGAACACCGGCCGCACGCGCGACATCGTCGACGCCGCGCGCTCCGCGCTCGCATGCGGCGCGAAAGTCGTCGCGATCACGCAGAGCCATTCGCCGCTCGCGAAGCTCGCGACGGTCAGCCTCGCGTCGAACGTCGCCGAGGAAACGGACGTGTTCTCGCCGATGACGTCGCGGATGTCGCATCTCGCGATCGGCGACATCCTCGCGGTCGGCGTCGCGCTGTCGCGCGGGCCGGCGCTGATGGAGCGCGTCGGCCGCGCGAAGGAAGCGATCACGCGACGCCGGATCGACGACCCGACGAAGGACTAGTCGTCGCGGAACGCCGAGCGTAAACGAACGACGGCGCCCCGAGGGGCGCCGTTGCGCATGATTCGGCGGCGACGGACTCGCCGGCCGCGCCGCTCAGAACGGTTTGATCACGACCAGCGCGACCGCCGCGAGCATGCCGAGCACCGGCAGCTCGTTGAATACGCGATACCACCTGTCGGTGCGGCGGTTCTCGCCTCGCTCGAACACTTTCAGCAGATGCCCGCAATACGCGTGATAGACGATCAGCAGCAACACGACCGTCACCTTCGCATGGATCCAGCCCTGCCCCTGGCCGATGCCGATCACGAGCCACAGCCACAGCCCGCACGCGAGCGCCGGCACCGCGATCATCGTCATGAAACGGAACAGCTTGCGCGCCATCAGCAGCAGGCGCCGCACCGCGGCCGGATCGGTCTCCATGGCCAGGTTCACGTAGATGCGCGGCAGGTAGAACAGCCCCGCGAACCACGCGGCGATCAGAACGATATGGAACGTCTTGACCCAGAGCATTGCCATCGATTGTGCGCCTCGCGGTTGACTTACTGACGACCTTCGCCGTGCCCGAGCACGACGTACTTCAGCGACGTCAGCCCTTCCAGGCCGACGGGGCCGCGTGCGTGCAGCTTGTCGTTCGAGATGCCGATTTCCGCGCCGAGGCCGAATTCGAAACCGTCCGCGAAGCGTGTCGACGCGTTGACCATCACGCTCGCCGAATCGACTTCGCGCAGGAAGCGCATCGCGCGGTCGTGATCCTCGGTGACGATCGCATCCGTGTGATGCGAGCCGTAATGGTTGATGTGCTCGATCGCGGCGTCGAGCCCGTCGACGACCTTGATCGCAAGCACCGGCGCCAGATATTCGGTGTGCCAGTCTTCTTCGGTCGCGTCGACGAGCGGGCCGACGCCCGCATCGGCGAGCACCGCGCGCGCGGCCGCATCGACGCGCAGTTCGACCTGCTTGTCGCGATACAGCTTGCCGAGCGGCGGCAGCAGCTTCGCGGCGATGCCGCTCGACACGAGCAGCGTCTCCATCGTGTTGCAGGTGCCGTAGCGGTGCGTCTTCGCGTTGTCGCAGACGGTCAGCGCCTTGTCGAGATCGGCGCGATCGTCGACGTACACGTGGCAGATGCCGTCGAGGTGCTTGATCATCGGCACGCGTGCCTCGTTGATCAGCCGTTCGATCAGGCTCTTGCCGCCGCGCGGCACGATCACGTCGACGAATTCGGTCATCGTGATCAGCTTGCCGACCGCCGCGCGATCGGCCGTCGCGACGACCTGCACCGCGTCCTGAGGGAGGCCTGCCGCCTCGAGCCCTTCGCCGATCAGCTTCGCGAGCGCCGCGTTCGACTCGAGCGCTTCGGAGCCGCCGCGCAGGATCGTCGCGTTGCCCGACTTCAGGCACAGCGCGGCCGCGTCGATCGTCACGTTCGGGCGCGATTCGTAGATGATGCCGATCACGCCGAGCGGCACGCGCATCTGGCCGACCTGGATCCCGCTCGGGCGGAACTTCAGGTTGCCGATCTCGCCGATCGGATCGGCCAGCGACGCAACCTGACGCAGCCCTTCGATCATCGTGTTCAACGCCTTGTCCGACAGCGTCAGGCGGTCGACGAACGCCGCATCGAGCCCCTTTTCACGGGCGCGGGCGACGTCGCGTGCATTCGCGTCCTTCAGCGCCTGCGCGTCGCGTTCGATCGCGCGGGCCACGGCGTCGAGCGCCGCGTTCTTCGCGGCCGTGCTGGCGCGCGCCATCGCGCGGGAGGCGTGCCGGGCGCGACGGCCCAGGTCGGTCATGTACTGATCGATATCCATCGTGTGACTCGAGAAGCGAGCCGCGCGGAGCGGCATGAATTCGTGGGGGAAGCGGGGACGGCTATCCGGGACGACCATCCGGGCGGGGTAACGGCCGCAAGACCGCGCCGCGCAGGGCGGCGCCCCGGTCATCGAAGCATTGTAAGCGGGTTGCGCAGCGCGCGCTGAAGGCCCGAACGGGACTTAGCGTCGCACGCGACCCGCGGTCGGCGGTCGCGCGCCGCGGGCGCCCGCGACCGTCATCGCGAGCTGGAACAGCCCGTCCCACGGGTCGGGCGGCGGTTCGTCCTGCGTGCGGCGGCCCGGCGTGACAGCCGTGAGCCCCTTGACCTGCCGGTCGAGCTTCGCGGCGAACGCGAGCGCCTTTTCGAGCACCGCTTCCGACACGCGGTTCAGCGCGGGCGCGATCAGCCGCTCGCGCGGCCCCCACACGCGGTTCTCGCGCAGCAGCGTCGCGAGCGGCTTGCCGGCCGTCGTGCCGCGCTTGATCCGCAGCAGCGTGCGCAGTTCCTCAACGACGGCCCACATCACGAGCACGATCGCCTCGCCCTCGCCCTTCAGCCCGTCGATCATCCGCGCGAGCCGCGCGGCGTCGCCGGCGAGCATCGCTTCGTTGAGCTTGAACACATCGTAGCGCGCGACGTTCAACACCGCGTCGTGCACCTGCTCGAACGACAGCGCGCCTTGCGGATACAGCAGCCCGAGCTTCTGGATTTCCTGGTGCGCGGCGAGCAGGTTGCCCTCGACGCGCTCCGCGATGAACTGCAGCGCGCGGCGCCCGTCGTCGCCGGACGCGACGCGCTGGCCCTGCATCGACAGGCGCTGGCCGATCCAGTTCGGCAGTTGCGCGCGGTCGACCGGATCGATCTTCAGCGCGACGCCGCCGTTCTGCAGCGCGGTAAACCACGCGGATTTCTGCGTGGCCGCGTCGAGGCGCGGCAACGTGACGAGCATCAGCGCATCGGGATTGGGCGTGGCCGCGAGCATCTTCAGCGCATCGGCGCCTTCCTTGCCGGGCTTGCCCGACGGAATGCGCAGCTCGATCAGCTGGCGCTCGCCGAACAGCGACATTGCCTGGGTCGCGCCGAGCAGCACGCTCCAGTCGAAGCCGCGCTCGACCGTATGCACCGAACGCTCGGTGAAGCCGGCCGCGCGCGCGGCCGCACGAATGCGGTCGCACGCTTCCTGCGCGAGCAGCGGCTCGTCGCCGTAGACGGTATAGAGCCCGGCCAACCCCTTCGCGAGGTGCGGCTCCAGCGCATCAAGTCGCAATTGCATCGCTGCGTGCGCCCGCGATCAGAGCGGCGGCGGCGGCAGCGGCGCGCGCGGCGCCACGCCCGGCACCACGTCCTCCGGCGCCGGCGTCAGCGAATGGACGATCGCGAGACGCCGCATCAACTGGTCGACCGCGTCGTTCTGCATGTCGCCGTACAGGATGTCGGCTTCCTGCGCCTTCGCGTTCGTGTACTGGTCGCTGTACGTCATCGCGCGGTTCAGCGCGATCGCGCTCGGCGGGATCAGCACGGTGCCGTCCTTGCTCGTCAGCGTGTAGTTCAGCGTGTAGAACAGCGCGTATTCCTGCGCGGAGCCGTACTTGTTGAGCGTCAGCGTGTTCTGGCCACGCGACTCCCACATGCGCAGCACGGCGTCGGCGTCGTCCGGCGACTTGACGATCTTCGTGTCGCTGCCGGCCTCGACGAGGCGCGTGAGCCGCGCCCCGACGGACGCCGGCGCACCGGCCACGAACAGGTGCTTGAACGCGTAGTCCTGCTGGCCGCGCAACTGGAAGCCGCATGCCGACAGCACGACCGCGCTGCCGACGAGCATCAAAAACGATCTGCGGATCACCTTCGCTCCTTCTGGGTACGTCCGACGGCCGGCGGCCGTCAGACGACGATGTTCACGAGGCGGCCCGGCACGACGACGATCTTCTTCGCCGGCTTGCCGTCGCTGAATTTCGCGAATGCCTCGTCGGCCACCGCCGCTGCTTCGATCGCGTCGCGGCTCGCGTCCTTCGCGACCTTCAGCGCGCCGCGCACCTTGCCGTTCACCTGCAGCACGAGTTCGATCTCGGCCTGCTCGAGTGCGGCCTCGTCGACCTTCGGCCACGGTGCATCGAGCAGCGGGCCGAATTCGTCCGCGTAGCCGAGCGCCTTCCACAGCTCGAACGTGACGTGCGGCACGACCGGGTACAACACGCGCAGCAGCACGCCGTACGTCTCGCGCAGCACGGCGGGCGTCGCGCCCTTCGCGCCGTCGATCGCGTTCAGCATCTTCATCGCGGCCGACACGACCGTGTTGTACTGCAGGCGCTGGTAGTCGAAGTCGGCCTGCTTCAGCACGCTGTAGATCTCGCGGCGCAGCGCCTTGTCGGCGTCGCCGAGCGTCGCCGCGTCGAAACCGGCGCGGGCGGCAAGCGCTTCACGATTGCCGGCGCCGAAGCTCCACACGCGGCGCAGGAAGCGGCTCGCGCCTTCAACGCCCGCGCCCGACCACTCGAGCTGCTGCTCCGGCGGCGCGGCAAACATCGTGAACAGGCGCGCGGTATCGGCGCCGTACTGGTCGATCAGCAGCTGCGGATCGACGCCGTTGTTCTTCGACTTCGACATCTTCTCGATGCCGCCGAGCACGACCGGCTGACCGTCCGCATTCAGCGTCGCGCCGACCGGGCGACCCTTGTCGTCGTGCGTGACCGTCACGTCGAGCGGGTTGTACCAGGTCTTCTTGCCCGCCGCGTCCTCGCGGTAGTACGTCTCGTTCAGCACCATCCCCTGCGTGAGGAGGTTCTTCGCCGGCTCGCCGAACTTCACGAGGCCGAGATCGCGCATCACCTTGGTCCAGAAGCGCGAATACAGCAGGTGCAGGATCGCGTGCTCGATGCCGCCGATGTATTGATCCATCGGCATCCAGTAATCGGTGCGCGCGTCGACCATCGTCTCGGCGTCCGGCGCCGTGTAGCGCGAGAAGTACCACGACGAATCGACGAAGGTATCCATCGTGTCGGTTTCGCGCTTCGCGGCCGCGCCGCACTTCGGGCACGTGCAGTTCAGGAACGCTTCCGACTTCGCGAGCGGGTTGCCCGAGCCGTCCGGCACGAGGTCTTCCGGCAGCACGACGGGCAGGTCCTGCTCCGGCACCGGCACGTCGCCGCACGACGGGCAGTGGATGATCGGGATCGGCGTGCCCCAGTAGCGCTGGCGCGACACGCCCCAGTCGCGCAGGCGCCACGTGACCTGCTTGTCGCCGAAGCCGCCGGCGTTCAGGTCGGCCGCGACCGCGTCGACCGCGTCCGCGTAGCGCAGGCCGTCGTACTTGCCGCTGTTCACGCAGACCGCGGTGTCCTTGTCGCCGTACCACTCCTGCCATGCGTCGAGCGAGTACGTCTGCCCTTCGCTCGCGATCACCTGCTTGATCGGCAAATCGTATTTCTTCGCGAACGCGAAATCGCGCTCGTCGTGGCCCGGCACGCCCATCACCGCGCCTTCGCCATAGCTCATCAGCACGTAGTTGCCGATCCACACCTCGACCGGCTCGCCGGTCAGCGGGTGCTTGACCGAGAAGCCGGTCGCAACGCCCTTCTTCTCCATCGTCGCGACGTCGGCTTCGGCCACGCCGCCGCGCTTGCATTCCTCGATGAACGCGAGCAGTTCCGGCTTGTCCTGCGCGAGGCGCGTGGCGAGCGGGTGCTCGGCCGCGATCGCGCAGAACGTGACGCCCATGATCGTGTCGGCGCGCGTCGTGAACACGCGCAGCAGCTTCTGCTCGCCGTCGAGTTCGTACGGGAAACCGAAGTTCACGCCGAAGCTCTTGCCGATCCAGTTCTGCTGCATGATCTTCACGCGCTCGGGCCAGCCGAGGCCGTCGAGATCGTTCAGCAGCTCATCCGCGTACTGCGTGATGCGCAGGTAGTACATCGGGATCTCGCGCTTCTCGACGAGCGCGCCCGAGCGCCAGCCGCGGCCGTCGATCACCTGCTCGTTCGCGAGCACGGTCTGGTCGACCGGGTCCCAGTTCACGGTGCCCGTCTTCTTGTACGCGATGCCCTTCTCGAGCATCTTCAGGAACAGCCACTGGTTCCACTTGTAGTACTCGGGCTTGCACGTCGCGATTTCGCGCGACCAGTCGATCGCGAGGCCCATCGACTGCATCTGGCCCTTCATGTAGTCGATGTTGTCGTAGGTCCACTTCGCGGGCGGCACGCCGTTCGCCATCGCGGCGTTCTCGGCCGGCATCCCGAACGCATCCCAGCCCATCGGCATCAGCGTGTTGTAGCCGTTCATCCGCAGATAGCGGTACATCACGTCGTTGATCGTGTAGTTGCGCACGTGACCCATGTGCAGCTTGCCGGACGGGTACGGCAGCATCGACACGCAGTAGAACTTCGGCTTCTGCGAATCTTCCCTCGTCTTGTAGGCATCGGCTGCGCGCCAGTCGCCCTGGGCGGCGGCTTCGACGTCGGCGGGTACGTATCTCTCGTGCATGGTGTGGTTCGGGCTAGGCTTTAAGCGGCGCGACGGCTCGCGCGCAGGATTGGATCGAAAATCGTGCGTACCCGGCGCGGGAACGGGCTGACCGGTTCCGGGCCGGGAAAAACGTCGATTATACCGCCCGGGCGGGCCCGCACGGCCGGTCTCGCGGGCTAGGGCCTGTTCACGCTAATAACGGGCTTGCGCTGGCCCCGCGAATGAATTTTTCCAAACAGCGGAACGTGCCTTTGCGCCCGCAGGGCGGCGTATCAGGGTTTCGCGCCCGCGGCGGCCGGCGCGGCGGCGCTCCCGGCCGGCGGCACGTCGGTCACGAAGCCGATCCGCGTGAGGCCCGCGGCCTGCGCGGCGCCCATCACCTGCGCGATCACGTCGTAGCGCGTCGCGCGCGACGCGCGCAGCCGCAACTCGGGCGGCGCGGCGCCCGCGGCGGCGGCCCGGAACCGCGCGGGCAGCGCGTCGAGCGCCACGGGCGCGTCGTCCCAGTAGAGCTTGCCCGCGTCGTCGATCGACAGCGTGACGGATTGCGGCGTGTCGCGCGCGACGCTCGCCGCGACCTTCGGCAGGTCGAGCCGGATCGCGTGCGTCATCAGCGGCGCGGTGATGATGAAGATGACGAGCAGCACGAGCATCACGTCGATCAGCGGCGTCATGTTGATCTCCGCCATCGGCGCGGACGTCTTGTGGTGCTCGAGCCCGCCGAATGCCATGGTCGTTCCTCCGGAGCCGGCGCGTCAGGCGCCCTGCGCGCACACGAATACGTGCAGATCGCGTGCGAAGCCGTCGAGTTCCTCGGCGAGCTGCCGGACGAGCCGGCCGAGGATGTTGTACGCGAGCACCGCGGGAATCGCGACGACCAGCCCGAACGCGGTCATGATCAGCGCCTCGCCGACCGGCCCCGCGACGTTCTCGATCTGCGCCTGCCCGCTCGCGGCGATGCTGCCGAGCGCGTGATAGATGCCCCACACGGTGCCGAGCAGCCCGACGAACGGCGCGGTGCTGCCGATCGACGCGAGCAGCACCTGGCCGAATTCGAGGCGCCGCTGCGAGCGCAGCATCGCATGACGCAACGCGCGCAGCACGCGTTCGCCGCGCTCGACGCGCGCGGCCAGCGCGGCCGGGTCGTGGTCGTCGGCCGCGTCTCGCGCGGCTTCGGCGAGCGGCACGAACACGCGCTCGCGATCGGCGCCGGCCAGCGCGGCGATGCCGGCATCGAGCGATGGCGCGCGCCAGAACGCGGCGAGCGCGCGCGACCCCTGCCGCTTCGCGCGGACCAGGAGCCAGGCTTTCATCAAGAGGAAGCACCAGCTGGCGACGGACATCGCCAGCAGCACATAGGAGACGGCGTGCGTGATCGCATCGCCGCTTTCGAGGTAGTGGACAACGCCGGTGGGAATCGCCATCGGAGTTTCCTCGCGGGTCAGCGCAGGCCGAGCACGTCCTGCATGTCGAACAGGCCGGCGTCGCGCGCCGACAGGAAGCGGACCGCACGCAACGCGCCCTGCGCGTACGACACGCGGCTCGACGACTTGTGCGTGATCTCGATGCGCTCGCCGATCCCGGCGAACAGCACGGTGTGGTCGCCGACGATGTCGCCGCCGCGCACCGCGGCAAAGCCGATCGACGACGGATCGCGTTCGCCGGTCACGCCGTGGCGGCCGTACACCGCGCAGTCGTCGAGCGAGCGGCCGAGCGCGCCGGCGACGGCCTCGCCCATCATCAGCGCGGTGCCCGACGGCGCATCGACCTTGTGGCGGTGATGCGCTTCGATGATCTCGATGTCGTAGCCGTGCGAGAAATGCTGCGCCGCGAATTCGAGCAGCTTCAGCGTGACGTTCACGCCGACGCTCATGTTCGCCGCGAACACGATGCCGATCTTGCCCGCCGCGGCCTGCAACTCGGCCTTCTGCTCGGCGGTGAAACCGGTCGTGCCGATCACGAGCTTCACGTCGTGGCGCAGCGCGGCCTCGATGTGGGCCATCGTGCCTTCCGGACGCGTGAAATCGATCAGATAGTCGGCCTGTGCGAACACGGCGTCGAGGTCGTCGGTCAGCTTGACGCCGGTGTCCTTGCCGAGGAACGCACCGGCGTCCTGGCCGAGGAACGGCGAACCGGCGCGGTCGAGCGCGCCGACGAGCTGCGCGTCGGCATCGTTGAGAACGGCTTCGATCAGCATCCGGCCCATTCGGCCCGATGCGCCGGCAATCGCAATCTTCATGGCTTTCTACACGACAGGTCTAAAGGCGGGCGGCGCATGCCGCCCCGTTTCCGCAGGCCGGCCGCTTACTGCGCCGGGGCGGTGAGCGGCTGGTTCTGCAGGTTGTCCGAGCCTTGCGGGCCGACCGGCGGCGCCGCTTCGTTCGTCGCGTTCGGCTGCGGCGGACGATGGAACTGGAACTGCGGCTGGATCGCCGGCGCGGCGCCCGGCGGCTGGCCGCCCGGCACCGGCGCGCCGCCCGAGGCCTGCGCGGCCGGCGTGAACCGGCGCGACCCCGAACCCTGCCCCGACACCTGGTTGGTCGCACGGTTCGCCGCGCGCGCCGCCTGGGCGTTCGCATCCTGGTCGACCACCGCGCCCGGCGCCGGCTCGGTAGCCGGGCTCGCGGCAGCGGCAGCCTGCGCGGCGCTCGCGGCCGCAGCGGCTTCGGACGCCTTCTTCGCCGCGGCAGCGGCCTTCGCCTTCTTGCCGCCGCGGTCGCCGTCGATGTCGGCCAGCAGGTCGAGCTCGGACGGCAGGTTGTCGGCGCCGGTCCAGCTGGCGACGCGATCGCCCGCGAAGGTCACCACGAGGTCGCGCTGCTGGACGATCGACGTCGAGCCGCGCTTGAAGTAAAAGAGGTAATCCCAGCGATCCGCGTGGAACATGTCCGCGAGCAGCGGCGTGCCGAGCAGCGCGCGGACTTGCTCGCGCGTCATGCCGACCTGCAACTGGGCGGCCTTCTCCTGCGACACGAAGTTGCCCTGCACGACGGTGATCCGATACGGCGTGATGCTCTGCGCGATGCGCTGCGTCACGCTGTCGTACGACGAACAACCCGCCAGCGCGACGACGGCGGCGGCAGCGATGATGGCACTCCGCATGCGACTCCTCTGAAAGTGCGAAAGCGATTCTGGGATCATTTCCTTCACCGTGCTGGCCCGCGTGCAGGCCGCGCGTATATCTGGAACGGCGAAAAGCCGGTAACATTGAAGCCCTGCATTGTACTCTAGGGATGCCTAGCCATGACCAATCCGACGGATCTCAAGAATATCGGGCTAAAGGCCACCCTACCGCGCCTCAAGATTCTCGAGATCTTCCAGCAGAGCCCCGTGCGCCACCTGACGGCCGAAGACGTCTACCGCAACCTGCTCAACGAGCAGCTCGACATCGGGCTCGCCACCGTCTATCGCGTGCTCACGCAGTTCGAGCAGGCCGGCCTGCTGTCGCGCAGCAACTTCGAGTCCGGCAAGGCGGTGTTCGAGCTGAACGAAGGTTCGCACCACGACCACCTCGTGTGCCTCGATTGCGGCCGCGTCGAGGAATTCTTCGACGCCGAGATCGAGAGCCGCCAGCAGGCAATCGCGAAGGAGCGCGGCTTCCGGCTCCAGGAGCACTCGCTCGCGATGTACGGTTCGTGCACGACCGAGAACTGCCCGCACCGCAAGCACTGAATCGCGCCACCCGCACACGGCACGGCCCGGCCGGCATCTCGCCGCCCGGGCCGTGTGCTTTTTCGGCGCGCGTGCCGCGCGCCCGGCATGCTTACGAAAGCCCTTCGGCGCGCGCGCAGGCCGGCTCGAAATCGAGCGCCCACGCGCGTTCCAGCGGGATCTCGTCGCAGTTCGGCTGCGGGCCGCCACGATCGACGATCACGAAATCGCTGACCGCATCGAGCGCGAGCAGCGGATGGTGCCAGACGCCCTTCGCATAATTGACGCCCTGCCAGCCCTCGGCCAGGAACGCGCGCATCGCGTCGGGCCGGAATTCGCCGGCCGGCGCGACGACGATCGCGTAGCGCGACACCGCCGCGAGCGGGATGAATGCCTGGCTGCCGTGCGGGTGGCGCTCCATCAGCGTGACCGCGACCGGCAGCGCGCGCGGCTGCGCACGAAACACGCTGACGAGCGGCCGGCCGCCGTCCGCGCACACGTCGATCGTCGCGAGATCGTGAAAGCGCTCGGTCGTGCCGCCGTTGATCGGGAAATGCCGCGCGCCTTCGAGCGCGATCACGTCGCCGAACGGCGCGAACGCTTCGCGGGTCAGGCGCTCGACGCGCAGGATCGGAGTTCCGCTCATGCCGCTGCCCTCCTTCAAGCCGGCTCGCCCCACAGACGCAGGCGCGACACGCCGCCGTCCGGGAAGATGTTGAACCGCACGTGCGTGACGGGGCCGAGCGCCGCGAGCTGATCGAACGTGTGCACGTGGTCCATCTGCAGCTTCTGCTCGCCGAGCAGTTCGGCCCAGAACATCGCCTGCGTGACGAGCGAATCGTCGGTGCCGCCCGTCACGTGCGCGGCCTGCAGCGAGCAGCGGTCGGGGAAATTGCCCTTGAAGAACGCCGTGTCGACCTCGACGCGCCGGATGATGCCCGGCCGCGCGAGCGCGACGATCGCCCAGTCGTTGCCCGGCTCGCGGCGGCGCCGCGTTTCCCAGCCGTCGCCCATGTTCGCGCCGCGCCCCGGCATCAGCATCTGCGAGGCCGGGCCGAAGTGCTGGTTGTTCGCGGCCACCAGATAGCCGCCGTTCTCGATCGCCGCGAGATCGACGAGCTCGCCCGCCGGCACGTGGCGCCAGTCGCGCTGCGGCTGGCCGTACACGCGCAGCCGCGCGAGCCCGCCGTCCGGATACAGGTTCACACGCAGGTGCGTGACCGGCCGCGCATCGTCGACGCTCACGTAGTGATGCGAATTGCCCTGCAGCGTCGTCGCGGGGACGATCGTGCGCCACTCGGCGTCGTCCGGCGGCGTGTCGCCGTCCACCGCGCACGCGTCGATCGACGCGGCCGGCGGGAAGTTGCCGGTGAAGTGGCTCGTATCGAGATCGACGCCATAAATCACGCCCGGCCGCGCGAGACGCACCACGCAGAAGTCGTGGCCGGTCGTACGCTTGCGGCGCGTTTCCCAGCCGTCCATCCACTTGCCGTGGTCGTCGTACTTGCCGGGAATGAACACGGCCGGCTCGGGATTGAGCATCCGCTCCTTCGGCGCGAAGAATTCGTCGCTGGCGAAGAGCGCCTGCGCGCCCAGGCGCGGGTCGGCGAGGTTCATGTAGCGCCGCGTGAAAGCCGGCGCGTTCGGATCGAGGATGGGGGCTGCCATGTCGTCTCCATTATTTTGAGAGGCGCCGGCGCGTCAGCGCGCCGGTCGCATGAAGGTCGGTCGCGCGGTGCGGCCGGGGAAGCCGCGCCGCGCGAGAGCGGTGTTCAGAGCGCGTGGGCCTGATCGCCGGCGACCGGTGCGGCGGCGCCCGGCGCGTCGGCCACGTAGCGCAGCTCGCGGTTCAGCACGCGCGTCGCCCGAGCGCGGTCGATGTCGTTCTCCCACACCGCGACGACCACCGTCGCGACGCAGTTGCCGATCAGGTTGGTCAGCGCGCGGGCGATGCCGACGAACCAGTCGACCGGCAGGATCAGCACGAGGCCGAGCACCGGAATCGCGGGAATCGCCGACAGCGTCGCCGCGAGAATCACGATCGCCGAGCCGGGGATGCCGTGCGCGCCCTTCGACGTGACGAGCGACACGAGCAGCACGACGATCAGGTCGTGCGTGGACAGCGGCGTGTTGGTGGCCTGCGCGATGAACAGCACCGCGAGCGTCAGGTAGATCGAGAAGCCGTCGAGGTTGAACGAATAGCCGGTCGGGATCACGAGGCCGACCGTCGAATCCTTGATGCCCATGTATTCGAGCTTGCTCATCACCTGCGGCAGCACCGCATCCGACGACGCCGTGCCGAGCACGATCGACAGTTCCTCGCGCAGGTAGCGGATCAGCTTGAACACCGAGAAGCCCGCGAGCCGCATCACCACGCCGAGCACGACCGTGACGAACACGAAGCAGCTCAGGTAGAACACCGCGACGAGGTAGCCGAGTTGCTTGAGCGACGCGACGCCGTACTTGCCGGTCGTGAACGCGATCGCGCCGAGCACGCCGAGCGGCGCGAGCTTGATGATGAAGCCGATGATCCTGAAGAACACGTGCGACAGTTCCTCGATCAGCGAATTGACGCGCTGCGCCTTGTCGCCGAGCAGCGACAGCGCGGAGCCGAACAGCACCGCGAACACGAGGATCTGCAGGATGTCGCCCTTCGCGAACGCGTCGATCGCGGTGTCGGGGATGATCTTCATCAGATAGCCGGCCGTGTCCTTCAGGCTTTCGGCGTTCTTCGCGTACGTCGACAGCGACGCCGCGTCGAGCGAGCGCAGGTCGATGTTCATCCCGACGCCCGGGCGCGTGACCCAGGCGAGGACGAGCCCGATGCCGAGCGCGAGCGTCGTCATCACCTCGAAGTAGACGACGGCCTTCAGGCCGACCCGGCCGACCTTCTTCAGGTCGCCCGCATTGGCCATCCCGCTGACCACGACGCAGAACACGATCGGGCCGATGACCATCTTGATCAGCTTCAGGAAGCCGTCGCCGAGCGGACGCAGCGACTCGGCGAAATGCGGGAAGAACGCGCCGAGCGCGACCCCTAGTATCAATGCGACGACTACCCGGCCAAACAGCGAATTGAGGAATTTCGACACGGCGCTCTCCCGATCCAACGGTTGCAGTTTCGTCTGTTCATACTGGTAAGACCAGTGATGTTATGGTGGATAGTAGGAAGCCGATATAGTCGCGTCAAGGACGAACAAAATAGGGATTTCCCGCCCCTCCAGCGGGGCCGGAACGCACCGGAATCGGCTTGATCGTGGCTTACCCGTAGGCCGCTCATGCGCCGAGCGCGTGCGGATTACAATGCTGGTCAGACCGGCCATCACTCATATCATGAAGAACGTTCCGCACACCGTGACCGACGCCGCCATCGCGACGATCCGCGACCGGATCGAGGCAGGCGTGTATCCGGTCGGCAGCCTGCTGCCGGCCCAGCGCCAGCTCTCCGAGGAGCTGGAGATCAGCCGCGCGTCGCTGCGCGAGGCGCTGTCGACGCTCGAGGCGCTCGGGATGCTGCGCATCCGCGCGGGCAAGGGCGTGTACGTCGAAAGCGCGCAGGCGTCGGCCGCGCATCCGTGGCAATTCGCCGAGCAGTCGTCGCCGCCCGATACGTACCAGATGCGCTATGCGCTCGAAGGCTTCGCCGCACGGATGGCCGCGCACGTCGTCAGCGACGATGACATCGCGTGGTTCGAGGACAACCTCGCCGACCTGCACGTCGCGCTGACCGAAAGCGCGCTCGACGAGGCATCGCGGCTCGACTTCGACTTCCACATGCGGATCATCCATCTGGCCGGGAATGCGGCGATCGAGTCGATCCTGCGCAGCAGCGCGGACATCATGAAGGAAAGCCAGCGCATGCCGTTCTACCGGCGCGAGTTGCTGCTGTCGACGTGGCACGAGCACCGCGCGATCGTCGACGCGCTGATCGCGCGCGATGCGGCCGCCGCCGGCACCGCGATCGAAACGCACATCGCGAACGCCGCGCAGCGCGCAGGCGTGTTCTTCCCGACGCCCGGCGCGTAATCCTCCCGCGCCGCGTTGGCACGCGGCCGGTCACGCAGTCATGCGGCGGGCCGGCGATCCGTTTCCGCCGCACGACGAAAAAGGCACGCGCCGCGCATCGCGGGCGTGCCTTTTTTGCAAAGGGCGCCGCTGCCGTCGCGACGCTAACGCCGCACCGTCACGCGGCCTCGTTCGCGAAATCGATCAGCACCTTCATCGCACGTTGGCGATCGCCTGCCAGTTCGAACGCGAGGTTCGCGTCGCGCATCGGGAACACGCGCGTGACGGCCGGCCGCAGGTCGACGCGCCCCGCGTTGATCAGTTGCACCGCGAGCGCGAATTCCGTGTGAAAGCGGAACGAGCCGCAGATCGACAGCTCCTTCGCGACCACCACATTCTGCGGCAGGCTCACGTCGCCGCCGAGCCCGAGCTGCACGACGACACCGCGCGGACGCATCACGTCGAGCCCATCACGCAGCGCGCGCGCATTGCCCGAACACTCGATCATCACGTCGAACGTGCCCTTGTCGGCGCTGTAGCGCTCGACCCAGCCGGTATCGGCCGCCGCATTGATCGTGCGGTCCGCGCCGAGCGCGCTCGCCACCGCCAGCGGCGCTTCGACGACATCCGTCGCGACGATCTCCGCCGCGCCGTGCACGCGCGCCGCCGCGACCGCCAGCACGCCGATCGGCCCGCAACCCGACACGAGCACGCGCTTGCCGATCAGCGGGCCCGCGCGCGACACCGCGTGCAGCCCGACCGCGAACGGCTCGGCCAGCGCCGCGAGCGACAGCGGCACGTGATCGGCGACCTTCACGCATTGCACCGCGTCGCACACGAGCGCATTGCGGAACGCGCCCTGCACGTGCGGCATCCGCATCGCACTGCCGTAGAAGCGCATGTCGAGACACTGGTTCGGCAGCCCTTCGAGACAGTAGCGGCATGCGCCGCACGGCCGGCTCGGATTGACCGCGACGCGATCGCCGACCTTCACCGACGTCACGTCCGGCGCCACTTCCGCGACCGTGCCGGCGACCTCGTGGCCGAGCACCATCGGCTGCCGCAGCCGGATCGCGCCGAAGCCGCCATGCCGGAAGTAATGGAGGTCGGAGCCGCAGATGCCGCCCATCGCGACGTCGACGCGCACCTGGCCCGGGCCGATCTCGCCCGCGTCCTGCTCCTCGACCCGCAGGTCGTTCGGCCCGTGGATCACCACACACATGCAACGCATACGCACGACATTCTCCTTATCAGACCGCACTCGTCAGCCCGCCGTCGACGAACAGCGTCTGCCCGTTCACGAAATCGGATGCGGCCGATGCGAGGAAGATCGCCGCGCCGCACAGCTCGTCGACCTGCCCCCAGCGGCCGGCCGGCGTGCGCTTGCACAGCCAGTCCGAAAACGCCGCGTCGTCGACCAGCGCGCGATTCAGTTCGGTTTCGAAATAGCCGGGTGCAAGGCCGTTCGCCTGGATCCCGTGGCGCGCCCAGTCCGCGCACATCCCTTTGGTCAGCATCCGCACCGCGCCCTTGGTCGCCGCATACGGCGCGATCGTCGGCCGCGCGAGCTCGCTCTGCACCGAGCAGATGTTGATGATCTTGCCGCGGCCGCGCGCGATCATGTGCCGCGCGACCGCCTGCGCGACGTTGAACACGCCGTCGAGATTCACGCGCATCAGCGCATGCCAGTCGGCCGGGTCGAAGGCGTCGAGCGGCGCGCGACGCTGGATGCCCGCGTTGTTCACGAGAATGTCGATCGCGCCGACGCGCGCCTCGAAATCGTCGACCGCCGCGCGTACCTGCGCGTGCTCAGCCACGTCGAACACCGCATGGTCGGCCGCGAAGCCTTCATCGCGAAACTGGCGCGCGAGCGTCGCGGCCTTCTCTTCATTGCGATCGTTGATGACGATTGCCGCGCCGGCTTCCGCGAGCCCGCGGGCGAGCGTCAGCCCGATCCCGCGGCCGGAGCCGGTAATCAGCGCGCGGCGGCCGTCGAGGCGGAACCGGTCAAGCGCGTGGGTCATGGATGTCTCCTCGTGCCAGTCGAGCCGGCTGCCCGTCGCGGCCGGTCTCGCGTTGACGGTATCTTCGGCCGCCGGCCGGGTCCGCGCCAATGGTCTTTTTTGATCCGGTTATCATGAAAATTGATTACCGTTCTCCCGTATTCGCCACCGCCCATGGAACTCAAGCAATTGCGCGCGTTCGTCACGCTCGCGGAAGACCTGCATTTCGGGCGCGCCGCGCAGCGCCTGTGCATCGTGCAGCCCGCGCTGAGCATGCAGATCAAGACGCTCGAGGCGGAACTCGGCGCGCGCCTGTTCGAGCGCGACCGGCACAAGGTCGAGCTGAGCGACACCGGGCGCGTGTTCCTGCCCGAAGCGCGGGCAACGCTGCAGCAGGCCGCGCGCGCGGAACAGATGGCGCGGCTGTCGAGCCGCGGCGAAATCGGCACGCTGCGGATCGCGTTCGTGTCGTCGGTGTTGCCGGCGCTGCTGCCGGCCGTGCTGCGCACGATGCGCGAACGCTATCCGTCGATCGCGCTCGAACTGAAGGACATGCCGACGCCCGACCAGATCGCCGCGCTACGCGACCGGCGGATCGACTTCGGGATGATCCGGCTGCCGGCCGCGTATGCGGGCATCGACACGCGCGTGGTGCTCGACGAAGGATTCGTCGTCGCGCTGCCGCTCGACCATCCGCTGGCCGCGCGCGATGCGATCGCGCCGGCCGACCTGCGCGGCCACCCCGCGTTCGTGCTCGCACGCCGCTATGCGCCTGGTTTTCACGACGACATGCTGCTCGCGCTGAGCCGTGCAGGCACGACGCTCGAGATTGCGCAGGAGTTCGGCGAATTCACGACGATGCTCGCGCTCGTCGCGGCGGGAATGGGGATCGGGCTGATCCCGGCGCAGGCGGCGAGCGCGCTGCCGCCGAACGTGCTCGCGCGGCCACTCGATCTGGCCGGTCACCGCAGCGGCATCGGCCTCGCGTGGGCCGATCTCGACAGCCCGCTCAAACGGGCTTTCGTCGATGCGATCGAGCACGTGACGGCGAACGCCGGGCAATAAAAAACCCGGCCGGAAAACTCCGGGCCGGGTTCGTTCGCCACGCCGGCCGCCTTCCAGCGGCCGAGCGACGTACGCGATTACTTCGCGTTCGCGAATGCGATTGCCGTATCGAGCATGCGGTTCGAGAAACCCCACTCGTTGTCGTACCAGCTCGACACCTTCACGAGGCGGCCCGACACCTTGGTCAGCGTCGCGTCGAACGTCGACGAAGCCGGGTTGTGGTTGAAGTCGATCGACACCAGCGGTGCGTCGTTGTAGCCGAGGATGCCCTTCAGCGCGCCTTCCGATGCTTCCTTCATGATCGCGTTGACTTCCTCGACCGTCGTGTCGCGCTTCGCGATGAACGACAGGTCGACGATCGACACGTTGATCGTCGGGACGCGGATTGCGTAACCGTCGAGCTTGCCGTTCAGTTCCGGCAGCACGAGGCCGACGGCCGATGCCGCCCCCGTCTTCGTCGGGATCTGGCTGTGCGTCGCCGAACGCGCGCGGCGCAGGTCTTCGTGATAGACGTCCGTCAGCACCTGGTCGTTCGTGTACGCGTGGATCGTCGTCATCAGGCCGGTTTCGAGGCCGATCTTGTCGTTCAGCGGCTTGACGAGCGGCGCGAGGCAGTTCGTCGTGCACGATGCGTTCGAGATGACCGTGTGCTCGGCCTTCAGCACGTCGTGGTTCACGCCGTAGACGATCGTCGCGTCGACGTCCTTGCCGCCCGGCGCCGAGATGATCACCTTCTTCGCACCGCCCTTCAGGTGCGCGCTCGCCTTTTCCTTCGTCGTGAAGAAGCCCGTGCATTCCATCACGACGTCGACGCCCAGCTCGCCCCACGGCAGTTCGGCCGGGTTGCGGTTCGCCAGCACGCGGATCTTGTCGCCGTTCACGACGAGGTAGTCGCCGTCGACCGACACTTCGCCCGGAAACTTGCCGTGCGCGGTGTCGTACTGGGTCAGGTGCGCGTTGGTCTTCGCATCGCCCAGGTCGTTGATCGCGACGATCTCGAGATCGTGCTTCTTGCCGTTTTCATAGAACGCGCGCAGCGTGTTGCGGCCGATACGGCCGTAGCCGTTGATTGCGACGCGAATCGTCATGGTTATCTCCTGATGGCTGAAAAAATTCGTTTCGTGCAGCTTCACGGTGCGACGCGCGCAACGGGTGGCGCGCGCCGCGTAGGCTTTTAGGCCAGCACGGCCTTGGCCGTCTCGACGACGTGCTCGACGGTGAAGCCGAAGTACTTGAACAGCACGCCGGCCGGCGCCGATTCGCCGAACGTGTCGATCCCGACGACGCCGCCTTCGAGGCCGACGTACTTGTGCCAGAAGCTCGTCACGCCCGCTTCGATCGCGACGCGGCGCACGCCGTGCGGCAGCACGCGTTCGCGGTATTCGGCGTCCTGGCGATCGAACACGTTGGTCGACGGCATCGACACGACGCGCGCCGCGATGCCCTGCTGCGCGAGCGGTTCGACGGCCTTCATCGCGAGTTCGACTTCCGAGCCCGTCGCGATCAGGATGATCTTGCGCGCGACGATCTCTTCATCCCAGTCCTTCAGCACGTAGCCGCCCTTCTCGATGTTGGCGATCTGCGCATCGGTACGCGGGTTGAACGCGAGGTTCTGGCGGCTGAAGATCAGGCTCGACGGACGGTCGGCGGCGACCGCGTGGGTCCATGCGACGGCCGTCTCGACCGTATCGGCCGGACGCCAGACGTCGTGGTTCGGGATCAGGCGCAGGCTCGACACGTGCTCGATCGACTGGTGCGTCGGGCCGTCCTCGCCGAGGCCGATCGAATCGTGCGTGAACACGAAGATCGACGGCACCTTCATCAGCGCGGCCACGCGCAGCGCGTTGCGGCTGTAGTCGGAGAACGTCAGGAACGTGCCGCCGAACGGCTTGTGGCCGCCGTGCAGCGCGAGGCCGTTGATCGCGGCGCTCATGCCGAATTCGCGCACGCCGTAGTTGATGTGGTTGCCGAGCAGCACGCCCGCGCCTTCCGGATTCGCGCGCACCGCCTTTGACGCCTTCCAGTTGGTCAGGTTCGAGCCGGTCAGGTCGGCCGAGCCGCCGAGCAGCTCGGGCAGCGCGGCAGCGAGGCCTTCGATCGCCTGCTGCGACGCCTTGCGGGTCGCGACCGTCTCGGCGCGCTCGTTCGCGCCGGCGATGATCGCGGCTGCCTTCTCGGCCCAGTCGGCCGGCAGCTTGTTCGCCATCCGGCGCTCGAATTCGGCGGCTTCTGCCGGGAACTTCGCGCGATAGGCCGCGAACGTCGCGTCCCATTCGGACTCGGCGCGCTTGCCGGCTTCCTTCGCGTCCCATGCCGCGTAGACTTCCTGCGGAATCACGAACGGCTCCCACTTCCAGCCAAGTGCTTCGCGCGTCTTCGCGATTTCTTCCGCGCCGAGCGCGGCGCCATGCACGTCGTGGCCGCCGGCCTTGGTCGCCGCGCCCTTGCCGATCACCGTCTTGCAGCAGATCAGCGTCGGCTTGTCCGACAGCTTCGCCTTCGCGATGGCTGCGTCGACCGCATCGACGTCGTGGCCGTTCACGTTCGGGATCACGTTCCAGCCGTACGCTTCGAAGCGCTTCGGCGTGTCGTCGTGGAACCAGTTCACGACGTCGCCGTCGATCGAGATGCCGTTGTCGTCGTACAGCGCGATCAGCTTGTTCAGCTTCAGCGTGCCCGCGAGCGAGCAGGCTTCGTGCGAGATGCCCTCCATCAGGCAGCCGTCGCCGAGGAACACGTACGTGTGGTGATCGACGATCTTTGCGCCGTCACGGTTGAACTCGTCGGCCATCAGCGCTTCGCCGAGCGCCATGCCGACCGCGTTCGCGAGACCCTGGCCGAGCGGGCCGGTGGTCGTCTCGACGCCCGGCGTGATCCCGTATTCCGGGTGGCCCGGCGTCTTCGAGTGCAGCTGGCGGAAGTTCTTCAGCTCTTCGATCGGCAGGTCGTAGCCGGTCAGGTGCAGCAGCGAGTACAGCAGCATCGAGCCATGGCCGTTCGACAGCACGAAACGGTCGCGGTCGGCCCAGTGCGGGTTCGTCGGGTTGTGCTTCAGATGGCGCGACCACAGCGCGACGCCGATTTCGGCCATGCCCATCGGCATGCCGGGGTGGCCGGAGTTCGCTTGCTGGACGGCGTCCATCGCGAGCGCACGGATCGCGTTGGCCATCAGGGTGGTGGAGGCGGGAGACGAAGTCGTCATGTCGAGTCCGGAGAACGAGTCGAGGAAACGGGGGCACGGCGGCATCCGGAAGCTCGAGCGTCAATCGTTCCCGGCGCGCGGTGCGGCGCCTGACGGACGCGAAGCGGACGGAGCCAACGGACGGGGCTGCAAAGCTCGTCATTTTAACAGATGGGCCGACATTTCCCTTGTCGGCGCGTAGTGTTCCGGCACGGTTTTCCGTCGAACCGCCCGCCTCCTATAATTCAGGCGTCGGAACTGCCTGCCCCAGCGGCCCGCCCGTGAGCACCACCCTTCTCTTTCACCCGACGCCCGACGCCACCTACGGCTTCCCGAATGCGCGGCGGCTCGCGCACGTCGCGTCCGCGCACCAGCAGATCGAAGTCTGGGAAACGCCGCAGCTCGGCCGGCTGTTCACGCTGGACGGCCGGCCGATGACGTCGGTCGGCGACGAGTTCGTCTATCACGAGTGCATGACGCACCCGGCCGCGCTCGCGCATCCGTGCCCGAGGAAGGCGCTCGTGCTCGGCGGCGGCGACGGCGGCGCCGCGCGCCAGTTGCTCAAGCACGCGTGCATCGAGCGGATCGTGATCGCCGAACTCGACGACGAGGTGGTCGGGATGGCGCGCCGCTATCTCGACGACGTGCACCAGGGCGCGCTCGACGACCCGCGCGTCGAGGTCGTGATCGGCGACGCCGCGCATTTCGTCGAGTCGACGGTCGAACATTTCGATCTCGTCGTGTTCGACCTCACGCCGCCCGATTCGCCGGCGGCCGGCCTCTACACGCGCGACTTCTACGCACGGCTCAAGCGGATCCTGACGCCGCGCGGCGTGATCTCGATGCATCTCGGCTCGCCGGTGTTCCATGCCGCGCGCATCGCCGCGCTGCTCGACGACCTGCGCGCGCGCTTCGCGGTCGTCGATCTGCTGTCCGCGCACGTGCCGCTGTACGGCTCGCAGTGGCTGATGGCGATCGCGAGCGACACGCTCGATGCGGCGGCGCTGTTCGCGCACGACGTCGACGAACGGCTCGCGGCCCGCCGCGTCGGCGGCTTGCGCTATTACGATGCGCGGCTGCATGCGTCCCTCTTTACCCTGCCGCGCGCACTGCGCGATACACTGGGCGTTCGCCGCTGAACATCAGGACGGCTGCACCGTTCCGCTGCTCCAGCATGAGACCGGCGCAGGCGCCGACGCGCCGACACCGAGCAACAGGAGATTTTCATGACCGATCCACGTCCGGCCAACGTGCCTTGGTTGACGCCCTACCTGGCCGTACGCAACGCGCGCGCGGCCATCGAGTTCTTCAAGGCCGCATTCGGCTTCACCGTACGCGACGTGCACGACGAGGACGGCGCGATCATGCACGTCGAGATGGCCTATCGCGGCCAGCTGATCGTGATGTTCGCGCCCGAAGGCGCGTTCGGTTCGCCCGCGCTCACGCCGAAGCACGCGAACGCCACCGCGCCGCAATCGTTCTATCTGTATGTCGACGACGTCGACGCCACCTGGCAGCGCGCGCTCGATGCGGGCGCGAAATCGCTGAGCGCGCCGCAGGACCAGTTCTGGGGCGACCGGTTCGCGCAGATCGAGGATCTCGACGGCTACCGCTGGGCGCTCGGGTGCCGTCTCGACGCATGACCGAAACCGCCACACGCATGAACGAAGCCACCACCACCGCGGCCGTGCCGCGCTTTTTCGTCGATGTCGCGCTGCGCGCCGACGCCACGCTCGCATTGCCGGCCGACGTCGCGCGCCACGTGCAGGTGCTGCGCCTGCAGCCGGGCGACGTGCTGGCGTTGTTCGACGGCACGGGCGGCCAGTACCGCGCACGGCTCGTCGAGGTCGACAAGCGCAGCGCGCTCGTGCAGGTCGATACGTTCGAGCCCGTCGAGGCCGAGCCGCCCTATCGCGTGACGCTCGCGCAGGGGATCGCGGGCGGCGACAAGATGGACTGGGTGATCGAGAAGGCCGTCGAGCTCGGCGTCGCGGCGGTCGTGCCGCTGTCGACCGCGCGCGGCGTCGTGAAGCTGTCCGGCGAACGGGCGGACAAGCGCGTCGCGCACTGGCGCGGCGTCGTACGCGCGTCGTGCGAGCAATGCGGACGCAACCGCGTGCCCGACGTCGCACCGGTGGCCGGCTTCCACGCATGGCTCGATGCGCGGCAGGCCGCGCCGGCCGACGGCGAGCTGCGGCTGCTGCTGTCCCCGCGCGCGAGCATCCCGTTCGCGTCGCTGCCCGACGCGCCGCCCGCGGCGGCCGTCACGCTGCTGATCGGGCCCGAAGGCGGGCTGTCGCCCGACGAGGAAAATGCAGCCCGCGCACGGGGGTTCACCGCGCTGTCGCTCGGGCCGCGCGTGCTGCGTACCGAGACGGCCGGCGCGGCCGTGCTCGCGGCGTTGGCGGCGCGCTGGGGCGGGTGGTAAAGCGCGTCAGCGCGCCGCGCCATGCAGCCGAGCGCGAATCGCACACGCAAAAAAGCCCGCTCGAAGCGGGCTTGTTACCGAATCGGCCGCGCGGGCCGACCGTGCGCTTACGCGAACGAGTAGAACACGCGGAACGCGACCTTGCGCTCGGCCCAGAATTCGGCCGCCTCGCGGAACACGTCGAGCAGCGTTTCGCGCCCTTCCTTGTCGAATTTCTGCGCGATCGGCAGCCCTTCGAGGACGATCACGAAACCGGGCTGCGCGCCGGCCTTCGCGACGAGGTCGGTGAGGCAGTCGTACAGCGCGTCGTAGTTCTTCCCGAAATGCTTCGGAAACAGGAACGAGGTCGCGATCGTTTCCATCACTTCCTGCTTCGACTGCGCGGCGCCGCAATACGCATACAGGAAATGCTGGCCGAGCCGACCGGCTTCGTCGGCGAGATCCTGCACGCGGAACGCGCGGATCGACTGCACGAGATTGGGTCGCACGGTCGTGAAAAGGCTCATAGGCTCCTCGTTCGATGAAAGCCCGGGCTCGGCTTCCTGTTGCTCCGGCGTGCCGCCGGCCTGCGCCGCCGCGTGCAACTGAATCACACGCTGAAACAGATTGCCGTCGCCGGCCGCGAACAGTTCCGCCGCCGCCGTATCGTGCGCGTAGATGGAGTCGCTCATGCCATTCGTCCCGAAGTCATTCAACAATACGTTTAAAACTGGTGTAGTGGTCGCCCGTGTAATAACAGTTGTCGATCCGGCGCAACGGCCCGCCACAGACGATCCGGCGCGCGCCGCGATTGCGCGCACGCGGTGTCGGCACCGTGTACTCATGGTAGTAGCCGCGCTTCGCCTTCGGCAGGATCCGCTCGCGGTTGCCGAACACGACGCCGTCCTTCTCGTACGGATAGGGGCCGCCGGCGCCGATCAGGCCCAGCGTGGTCACGGCCTCGCGCGGAAGACGGGCGGTCGGGATCGTATCGAGCCCGCTCGCGGCCACGTCGGCCGGAACGGCCTCCCGTGCGTAAGCGGCGGAAACCAGACTGCCCGTCGGCGTGCCGACGATACCCATCGCGAACATCGCGAAGACGGACGCGAGCGCGCCGTTGCGGAGCCACTTGCGTGCCATGAACCAGGGTTCCCGCTGTTAAATCAAGTAGTTGACGACCAACAAAGGCGTTAGCGTAGCGTTATTGGCCGCGCGAATCAATGTCCGTTTGGGAATCGAAAGCCTCTCGGCACTCGAGATTCCGTATTTCTTACCGAAATTACACTACATTTATCTTACATGAGATAAAATGCGGGCGGCATCGCTCGTATGGCAAGACCCTGCCTCCTTGCCACACTCGCTACCCGGAGTGGAGAGATGCTGCTGTTGCTTTATGGGAAGCGCGGTTGCGCCCTACCCGCGGCGTGCCCCTTGCGGGCACGCCTCTTTTTGCCTTTGTTTACAATTTCGCCCGACCCGGGACGCCGGTTCGACCGGCGCCCGCGGGTTCGTTCCGGCTCAGCGTGCGGCGTTGACGTCGGCGACCAGCAGCGCCGCCATGTTGACGATGCGACGAACGGTCGCCGATTCGGTCAGCACGTGCACGGGCTCCGCGGCGCCCAGCAGAATCGGCCCGATCGCGATGTTGTTGCCCGCGGCCGTCTTCAGCAGGTTGTACGCGATATTCGCGGCGTCGATGTTCGGCAGGATCAGCAGGTTCGCGTCGCCTTCCAGCGTCGATTCCGGCAGGATTTCCTTGCGCAGCGCCGCGTCGAGCGCGACGTCGCCGTGCATTTCGCCGTCCACCTTCAGCTCCGGCGCGGTTTCCTGCAGGATCGCGAGCGTATCGCGCATCTTCTTCGCCGAAGGGGCGTTGCTCGTGCCGAAATTCGAATGCGACAGCAGCGCGACCTTCGGCTCGATGCCGAAGCGGCGCACTTCTTCCGCGGCCATGATCGTGATTTCGGCCAGTTCCTCAGGGGTCGGATCGACGTTCACGTGCGTATCCACGAGGAAAATCTGGCGGCCGGGCAGCACGAGGCCGTTCATCGCCGCGTACACGCTGCAGCCCGGGCGCTTGCCGATCACTTGGTCGATGAAGTGCAGATGGCGGTGCGTGGTGCTGATCGTGCCGCAGATCATCCCGTCCGCTTCGCCCTTCTTCACCAGCATCGAGCCGATCAGCGTCGTGCGGCGGCGCATCTCGACGCGCGCGAGCTGCTCGCTGATGCCCTTGCGCGCCATCAGCTTGTGATACGTCTGCCAGAAGTCGCGGTAGCGCTCGTCGTGCTCGGTGTTGACGACCGTGAAGTCGACGCCCGGATTCAGGCGCAGGCCGTAGCGCTGGATACGGTGCTCGATCACCGACGGACGGCCGATCAGGATCGGCTTCGCGAGTTTTTCGTCGACGATGATCTGAACGGCGCGCAACACGCGCTCTTCTTCGCCTTCCGCGAACACGACGCGCTTCTTCTCTTCCGGCGCGGCGCGCGCGATCTGGAAGATCGGCTTCATCGTCGTGCCGCTGTGATACACGAACTGCTGCAGATGCTGCTTGTACGCGTCCATGTCCTCGATCGGGCGCGTCGCGACGCCGCCGTCCATCGCGGCCTGCGCGACGGCCGGCGCGATCTTCACGATCAGGCGCGGATCGAACGGCTTCGGAATCAGGTATTCGGGCCCGAACGACAGATCCTGGATACCGTACGCGGTCGCGACGATGTCGCTCTGCTCGTGCTGCGCGAGTTCGGCGATCGCATTGACGGCCGCGATCTCCATTTCACGCGTGATCGTCGTCGCGCCGACGTCGAGCGCGCCGCGGAAGATGAACGGGAAGCACAGGACGTTGTTGACCTGGTTCGGGTAGTCGGTGCGGCCGGTCGCGAGAATCGCGTCGGGGCGCACTTCGAGCGCCGCTTCCGGCAGGATTTCCGGCGTCGGGTTCGCGAGCGCGAGGATCAGCGGGCGCTCGGCCATGCCCTTCACCATCTCCTGCTTCAGCACGCCCGCGGCCGACAGGCCGAGGAAGATGTCCGCGCCGTCGATCACTTCGGCCAGCGTGCGGGCGTCGGTTTCGCGCGCGAAACGCTCCTTGTCCGGATCCATCAGCTCGGTGCGGCCCTTGTAGACCACGCCGGCCAGGTCCGTCACCGTGATGTTCTCGAGCGGCAGCCCGATGTCGACCAGCAGGTCCAGACACGCGAGCGCGGCCGCGCCCGCGCCGGATGCGACGAGCTTGACCTTCTTGATGTCCTTGTTGACGACCTTCAGCCCGTTCGTGACGGCCGCGGCCACGACGATCGCGGTGCCGTGCTGGTCGTCGTGGAACACCGGGATCTTCATCCGCTTGCGCGCTTCGCGCTCGACGATGAAGCAGTCCGGCGCCTTGATGTCTTCGAGGTTGATCCCGCCGAAGGTCGGCTCCAGCGCGGCGATCACGTCGACGAGCTTGTGCGGGTCCGACTCGTTCAGCTCGATGTCGAACACGTCGATGCCCGCGAACTTCTTGAACAGCACGGCCTTGCCTTCCATCACCGGCTTCGACGCGAGCGGGCCGATGTTGCCGAGACCGAGCACCGCCGTGCCGTTCGTCACGACGCCGACCAGGTTGCTGCGCGCGGTGAAGCGCGCCGCGTTCAGCGGATTCTCGACGATCTCCTCGCACGCGTACGCCACGCCCGGCGAATACGCGAGCGCGAGGTCGCGCTGGTTGATCATCTGCTTGGTCGGGGCGATCGCGATTTTGCCGGGGGTCGGAAATTCGTGATAGTCGAGCGCGGCTTCGCGGAGCTTGGCTTTGGAGGAGGCTTGGGTGGACATGTGTCTCGTGACGGGCGGATTAGAATAACTGTTCGACGGCATTGTAGCGCCAATCATCGGCCGCCAGACCGGCGATTCGGGTGCGACAGCCGCGACAAAAATGAACTGGACAGTACAGGCGCGCCGCCGCCCGCCTCGTACAATGCCGTTCCTTCAACCGTTTCGGATCGCCCGCCGTGCCAGCCGCCCTCTCCGAGTTCTCGCTGATCGAACGCTTCTTCACGCGCCGCGCCGCGCAGGGCGCCCGCGCGTCGACGCTCGGCATCGGCGACGATTGCGCGCTGATCGCGCCCCGATCCGGGAAATTGCTGGCCATTTCGACGGACATGCTGGTGGAAGGCCGCCACTTCTTCCCCGATGTCGCGCCGGACGCGCTCGGCCACAAGACGCTCGCGGTCAACCTGTCGGACCTCGCGGCGATGGGCGCCGCGCCGCGGGCGTTCACGCTCGCGTGCGCGCTGCCGCGCGCCGACGCGGCGTGGCTCGAGGCGTTCAGCGACGGCCTGTTCGCGCTGGCCGAGCGCTACGGTTGCGAGCTGATCGGCGGCGACACGACGAGCGGGCCGCTGAACCTGTGCGTGACCGTGTTCGGCGAAGTCGCGCCCGACGCGGCGCTGCGGCGCGATGCCGCGCGCGACGGCGACGACGTATGGGTGTCCGGCACGCTCGGCGATGCACGCGCGGGCCTCGGCGTCGCCCGCGGCGAATGGACGGCCGGCGCGGAAGAAGCCGCCGCATTCCGGCGCGCGCTCGAGCGTCCGGAGCCGCGCGTCGCGCTGGGGCTTGCGCTCGCGGGCGTCGCGCATGCGGCGCTCGACCTGTCGGACGGCCTCGCCGGCGACCTCCAGCACATCCTGACGCGCTCGAACGTGCGCGCCGAGATCGACGCCGACGCGGTGCCGCGCTCGGCCGCGCTCGCGACGCTGCCGGCCGACGTGCAGCGCCGCTGCACGCTGGCCGGCGGCGACGACTACGAACTGTGCTTCACGGCGCCGGTCGCGGCCCGCGCAGCGGTCGAAGCGGCGGGCGCCACGGCCGGCGTGCCGGTCACGCGAATCGGTACAATACGCGCGTTGTCCGCGCCATCGGCGCAACCCGCCATCGCGTGGCGCGACGCCGCCGGCGCGCCCCTCGCTCTCACGTTGCACGGTTTCGACCACTTCCATGCAGACTGATCCGACGCCCGCGCACGCCGCGGCCGAGCCCGGCGCCGCGCCGCCCGCGCCGACCCGCACGACGGCCCGCTTCATGCTGTCGCACCCGGCGCATATCGTGTCGCTCGGCTTCGGCAGCGGGCTCGCGCCGATCATGCCCGGCACGTTCGGCTCGCTGTTCGGCTGGCTCACGTTCGTCGTGCTCAACCGCTACCTGACGGTGCCCGAATGGTGGGCGCTGATCGCCGTCGGCTTCGTGGCCGGCACCTGGGTCACCGGTTTCACCGCGAAGAAGGCCGGCGTGTCCGATCCGGGCGCCGTCGTCTGGGACGAGATCGTCGCGATCTGGCTCGTGATGCTGTTCGTCACGCCCGCGACCTTCGTCGGCCAGCTGTGGGCGTTCGTCGCGTTCCGCTTCTTCGACATGCTCAAGCCGCCGCCGATCCGCTACTTCGACCGCCGCCTGAAAGGCGGGCTCGGCATCATGGTCGACGACCTCGTCGCCGCGTTCATGACGCTGCTGGTGATCGCGCTGTGGCGCTCCGTCGCCGGCTGACCGATTTCCCGACTCCCGTTTCCCGACGCGCATGCCAACCGATTCCGTCGTCCATCAGCTTGCGATCCGCGCAGGCAACAAGCTGCGTGACGAGCACCTGACGCTCGCCACCGCCGAATCCTGCACCGGCGGCATGATCGCCGCGGCGATCACCGATATTTCCGGGAGCAGCCAGTGGTTCGAGCGCGGCTTCGTCACGTATTCGAACCAGGCCAAGATCGAGATGATCGGCGTGCCGGCCGACCTGATCGACAAGCACGGCGCGGTCAGCGAGCCCGTCGCGCGCGCGATGGCCGAAGGCGCGCTGCGCAACAGCCGCGCGCAGGTCGCGCTGTCCGTCACCGGCATCGCGGGCCCGGGCGGCGGCAGCGAGAACAAGCCGGTCGGCACCGTGTCGTTCGGCTGGAGCAACCGGCTGCATACCGACGTCGAGACGCTCGTGTTCAAGGGCGATCGCGAACAGATCCGCACGCAGGCGGCCGCGCATGCGCTGCGCGGGCTGCTGAAGCTGCTCGACGAGCGCGAACGCTGACCGGGCGGGGCGCGCGTGCCGCGCCCGCTCTACTCGCTTACTGGATCGCGTCGGGCTTCACGACGATCCAGTTCTTGTCCGCCGTCACCGGCAGCCCGAGCGCCTTCTGCTTCGCGGCCGATTCGTCCGACCACGCGCGGATCTGCGTCATCTGCTTGTCCTTCTTGTTGACCCACACGCGCACGCCGCCGCGCGCGACGTCGGTCGCGTTCAGCAGCATGTAGCCGTCGGACGTCGGCGTGTCGCCCGCGACGAGCACCGGCTTCTTCCACTGGTCGATCCAGCCGACGATCGAACCGAGCTTGCCTTCGTACCACGTCATCGGGTTCATCAGGAACGGCGTGATCACGAGATTGCGGTTCGCAGCCTCGTCGTACTTGCCGGCCTTGATCTGCAGCCGCGACGTCGTCAGCGCGCCGGTCGCCGGGTTGCGCAGCAGCGTCGTCACGCCGATCACGTTCTGCGGCTTCACGTTGTAGCCGTACTTCGGGTCGGCCAGCACGAGCCGCGCGAGCTCCTCGTGCGCGGCCGTCATCACGTAGACGTCGATCCCGTTCTCGCGCAGCGCGTTGTACAGCTCCTGCATCCCGCGGAAGAAGCGCGGCGGGTTCACCGTGCCGTCGACCACCTTGTCGCCCTGCCAGTAGCGGATCGGAATCGGCTTGCCGTCGGCGAGCATCGCGTCGATGTGGCGCTTCAGGTCGGCGAGCGACTGCCCGGCAAACGCCTGCGCGATCCACGGATAGCAGACCAGATCGTCGATCTCGCAGAGCCGGTAGTAGTAGCTCGTCAGCGATTCCCGGTAGTCGGCGGAATCCTTGAACGGGATCAGCTTCAGCGACGGATCGAGCGAATCGCGCGTCAGCACCCCATGGTTCTCGAGATACGGCAGCAGCGCTTCCTCGAGGTCATAGCGGTAGGTCGTGTTGTCGGCGTCGAACACCGCGTAGTCGCCGCGGTTCGCGTGCGCGGCGATCATCGCGTTCAGCGCCTTCGCGCTGTCGGCTGGCCAGTGCGACAGATCCGCCGCATGGGCGAACGTCATGCATAGCGACGCGGCGAACGCGCTCAGAAGACGGCGGAACAGCTTGGGCATGGCGTCGCTCCTTTTCTTGACATTTTTGTGACGGATTGGTGACAACCGGCAGCATCGCGCGCCTAAATTGCGCATAGGCGATACGGAAGCGACGGGAAGTTGTTCGCGTGCGCCAGGACGGCGAACACGCGATGAACGCGCGCGGCCCGCGGACGCGGGCGCGGCGGTCGAAGGCCGCCCGGGGCGGGCGGCCGGTATTTCAGCGATGCGCGTTGATCGTGTCGCGCGTCTTCTGCGCGGCAAGCGCCGCGGCTTCAGCGAAATCCTCGCCCTTGCTCGCGTACAGGATCGCGCGCGACGAGTTGATCATCATCCCGGTGCCGTCGGCCGTGCGGCCCGCGTTGACGGTCGCCTGCACGTCGCCGCCCTGCGCGCCGATGCCGGGGATCAACAGCGGCATGTCGCCGACGATCCCGCGCACGATCTCGATTTCCTTCGGGAACGTCGCGCCGACCACGAGGCCGAGCTGGCCGTTCCTCGCGTTCCACTTGTTCGCCGCGAGATCGGCCACGACCTGGTACAGCGGCCGCCCGTTCGTATCGAGGAACTGCAGGTCGGACCCGCCCGGGTTCGACGTGCGGCACAGCACGATCACGCCCTTGCCTTCATGCTCGAAGTACGGCTCGACCGAGTCGTAGCCCATGTACGGGTTCACCGTGACGGCGTCCGCGCGATAGCGCTCGAACGCTTCGCGCGCGTACTGCTCGGCCGTGCTGCCGATGTCGCCGCGCTTCGCGTCGAGGATCACGGGCAGGCCCGGATGCTGGAGATGGATATGCGCGATCAGCCGCTCGAGCTGGTCTTCCGCGCGATGCGCGGCGAAGTACGCGATCTGCGGCTTGAACGCGCTCGCGTACTGCGCGGTCGCGTCGACGATCTGCCGGCAGAACTCGAAGATCGCGTCGGGCTGGCCGTCGAACTGCACGGGAAAGCGCGACGGCTCGGGATCGAGGCCGACGCACAGCAGCGAATTCGTGCGCTGCCACGCGGCGCGCAGCGATTCAATGAAAGTAAGCGGGGAAGACATGGCGGATACTCGCGGCAAACCGTTGGTAGACCGCGTATTTTACCCGCGTCGCCGGTGTCCCTCGCGTGTCGCGGCATGGCTGCGCACATCGGTGCGTCCGACGGTGAACGCGAAACGCCGCGTGAGCCGCTCGCCGGGCGCGAGCAGCGTCATCCCGTGCGCGGTCGCGCCGCCCGGCAGGTTCACCGCATTGATCGGATGATCGACCGGCTCGAAGCAGAAGAAATCCGCGCCCGGCGGCGTATAGAGCACGTACGCGTCGGCGTCGGCCGCGACGGTCAGCGACAGGCGGCGGCGCGGCCAGCTCACCGTCGCGTGGCCGCCCCAGCCGGTGAACGCGTGATTGACGAGCGTGGCCGGCAGCGGATACGCGACGCCGAACTGCCAGGCCGGCGGCACGCTGACGTGCCGCACCGGCAGGAAATCGGCGCCCGACAACCACAGCCCGCCCGCCGCCGCGGCGAGTTCGGTCGCCGCATCGCGCACGAGGAACGGATGCACGCCGAGCCCGAACGGCAGCCGCGCGCGGCCCGCGTTCTCGATCGTCAGCGCGATCGACAGCGTCGCGTCGTCGAGTTCGAACGACTGGATCGCGCGGAACGCGTACGGCGCGCCGGCGGCGCGGTCGAGCGACAGTTGCAGCGACGTGTCGGTCGCATCGTCCACCTGCCACGGCGCGAGCCAGCCGTCGCCATGGATCGGCAGCGGCTCGTCGCGGCGGTTGCGCGGCACCGCGACCTTGCGCCCGTCGCATTCGAAGCGCCCGTCGCCGATCCGGTTCGAGTACGGCAGCAGCGGATAGCACGCGAGCTCGTTCGGGTCCGTCGCCGTCTCCGGGTGCTCGCACCGGCGGAACACCGGCATCAGCACGCCGTTGTCGCCGCGCCAGTCGAAGCGCGCGATGCCGCCGCCGAGGTGCGGCAGCACGTCGAGCCGCAGCGATGCGTTCGACAGCGTGACGACCGCCGCATGCGCGGCGCCGACGCCCTGCGCGAACACGGCCGTCTGCGGGCCGGGGCTGACCGGCTGGGCGGCCGCCGCCAGGCGCGCGCGGCGCGACTGGCTGGTGGACGACGATGCGCGCGAGGACGTGGCGGTCATGGTGAGCTCCTTTCCTTCGTCGAAGAAACGATGCAGGTCGTGCGAGCGGTCAGGCCCAGCCGCCGTCGACGATCACGTCCTGCGCGGTGATCATCCGGCTGTCGTCGGCCGCGAGAAACAGCGCCATCCGCGCGAGATCGGCCGGCAGCAGTTCGGCGTCGATGCACTGGCCGGCCTTGATCGCCGCCCGGCCCGCGTCGTCGAGCCACAGCCGGCGCTGCTTGTCGGTCATCACCCAGCCGGGCACCAGCGAATTCACGCGGATGCCGAACGGGCCGAGATCGCGCGCGAGGCCGCGCGTCAGGCCCTGCACGGCCGCCTTCGCCATCACGTAGACGGGATAGCCGCCGTTCTTCAGCATCCAGCTGATCGAGCCGAGATTGATGATCGCGCCGCCGCCCTGCCGCTTCATGTCGTCGATCACCGCCTGTGCGGCGAAGAACTGGTGACGCAGGTTCACCGCGATGCCCGCGTCGAACGACGCGGGCGTCACGTCGCCGATCGTGTGGCGCGTGTCGTTCGCCGCGTTGTTCACGAGCACCGCGATCGCGCCGATGCGTGCGCGGATCGCGTCGATCGCGCGGCGCAGCGCGTCGATGTCGGTCAGGTCGCAGGACAGGAACAGCGGCGCATGGCGTACGTGCGCGAGGCGTTCGGCCAGCGCGGCGCCGGCCGCCGCGTCGAGGTCGACGAACGCGACGCGCGCGCCCTGTTCGGCGAAGTGCTCGACGAACGACGCGCCGATGCCGGTCGCGCCGCCCGTGATCAGCACCGCGCGATCCTCGAGGCTCGGGTAGCGCGCGAAGCGCGCGTCGCTCGCCGCCGTGTTCGCGCCGTGCACTGATGTATCGATGGTCATGCGGATCGTCTCCGTGGAAACAGGTCGGTCAGTCGCGTACGCCGCGGTTCTTCAGCTGGTCGAGCAGCACGGCCGCGAGCAGGATCGCGCCGCGCACCAGGTACTGGTAGAACGCGTCGATGTTCAGCAGGTTCATCACGTTCTCCACGGTGCCCATGATCAGCACGCCGATCACGACGCCCGAGATCGTCGCGCGGCCGCCCATCAGCGACACGCCGCCGAGCACGCACGCGGAGATCACGTTCAGCTCGAAGCCTTGCGCGGCGTTCGGCTGGCCCGACGTGATGCGCGACGCGAGAATCACGCCCGCGAGCGCGGTCACCGCGCCCTGGATCAGGAAGATGTACACGCGCGTGCGTTCGACGTTGATCCCCGCGAGCCGCGACGCTTCCGGGTTGCCGCCGATCGCGAGCGTGTTGCGGCCATAGACGGTCTGGTTCAGCAGCACGCCGAAGCCGATGAAGCACAGCAGCGTGACCCAGATCGGCAGCGACACGCCGAACATCGACAGCCCGCCGAGCGCGATGAACGTATCCGACGACACGCCGACCGCCTGCCCCTTCGACACGATGAAGCCGAGCCCGCGCACGATCTCCATCGTCGCGAGCGTCGTGATCAGCGCGTTGATGCGCAGATACGCGATCACCGCGCCGTTCACGAAGCCGATCGCGGCGCCGGCCGCGACCGCCGCGATGATCGCGACGAACGTGTTGTCGGTTGCGTTCAGCACCATCGCGCACAGCACGCCCGAGAACGCGACGGTCGAGCCGATCGACAGGTCGAAGTCGCGCGACGCGAGACAGAACATCATCGTGCACGCGACCATGCCGATCTGCGAGATCGACAGCGCGAGGCCGAGCATGTTGTCGATCGAGAAGAAGTGATCGACGGTCAGCGACATCGTGATGAACATCACCGCGAAGATCGCGATCAGGCTGTATTCGGTCAGATGCTGCCACCACTTCTGGCGGTCGCCCTGCTGCGGCACCAGCGCGTCGGCCGACTTCACTGCGGCGCTGGCAAGGTTTTCGTTGGCTTGCATGGTGTGTCTCCTGCTCCTGCATCGCGCGACCCGCGCCGCGCGTGTTCGATTCGAATGTCCCGGGGTTGTCCGGACGTAGCCGGCCGCGTCAGGCTGCCTCGACCGCGCTCGTCTGCGGCAGCGCGAGGTTCAGTACCGCGTGCTCGTTCGCGTCGGCGCGCGGCAGCTCGCCGGCGATCCGGCCTTCGCGCATCACGACGATGCGGTCGGACACGCCGAGCACTTCCGGCAGTTCCGACGACACCATCACGATCGCGCAGCCGCGCTCCGCGAGCCGGTAGATCACGTCGTAGATCTCGTGCTTCGCGCCGACGTCGATCCCGCGCGTCGGCTCGTCGAGGATCACGACCTTCAGGTCGGGCTCCGCGAGCCAGCGCGACAGGATCGCCTTCTGCTGGTTGCCGCCCGACAGGAAGCGGATCTTCTGCCGCCGGTTCGGCGTCTTGATCTTCAGCCGCTGGATGAAGCGGTCGGCCGTCGCGCTTTCGGTCTTGCCGTTGATAAACAGCCCCGCGCGCAGCGAATGGCGGCGGCAGCTGATGTTGATGTTCTCCGCGACCGACGCGATCGCGATGATCCCTTCTTCCTTGCGGTCCTCGGGGCACAGCACGATGCCGTGGCGGATCGCGTCGCCGGTGCGCTTCACGTCGATGCGCTTGCCGTCGAGCGTCAGCGTGCCCGCGCGCCGGCGGTCCGCGCCGTACACGAGCCGCATCAGTTCGCTGCGGCCCGCGCCGACGAGCCCGAAGAAGCCGACGATCTCGCCCGCGCGCACCGAAAAGCTCGCGGGTTCGCGCAATGCCGGGCCGTCGACGCCTTCGGCGGAGAACCGCACGTCGCCGAGCGCGCGCGGCGCGTAATGGTAGATGTCCGCGATCTCGCGCCCGACCATCTCGGCGACCAGCCGCTCGCGCGGCACGTCGGCCAGCGCTTCGTGCGACGCGATCTTGCGCCCGTCGCGAAAGATCGTGCACGCGTCGCACAGCCGGTAGATCTCGTCCATCCGGTGCGAGATGTAGATCAGCGCACGGCCCTGCGCGCGCAGGTCGTCGACCAGCTTGAACAGCACTTCCGTCTCGCGATGCGACAGCGAGCTCGTCGGTTCGTCGAGCGCGATCACGCGCGCATTGCGCATCAGCGCCTTGCAGATCTCGACCATCTGTCGCTGCGCGATCGACAGCCGCCCGAGCCGCGCGTCGGGATCGAGGTCCACGCCCATCTCGGCGAGCCGCTCGCGCACGTAACGCTTCGCCTCGCGCTTCCTGACCCAGCCGAACGCATTCGGCAGGCGGCCGAGCAACAGGTTCTCCGCGACCGTCAGGTCGGGCACGTACTGCAATTCCTGGTGAATCACCGCGATGCCGGCCGCGATCGACGCGGCCGCATTCGCGAACTGCACGGGCTGGCCGTCGACCAGCACGCTGCCCGCATCGGGCTGATATTCGCCGCCGAGAATCTTCAACAGCGTCGACTTGCCGGCGCCGTTCTCGCCCATCAGGCCATGCACCTCGCCCGCATGCACGTCGAACGAAATGCCGTCGAGTGCGCGCACGCCGGGAAATACCTTGCCGATATTGTCAAAACGCAGTGCCGCTGACACGTCGTCTCCCCACTTCCAGATCCATCGACCGCCGGCCGCCGCGTCGCCGCGGCAGCCGGCGGGCCGCTTACTTCGACGCGAGCCCCATCTCCTCGCGCACCTTCGACACGTTGTCGCGCGTCGCGAGCATGCCCGTCGTCAGCGTCAACGGCGGCGGCGCCTTGCCCTGCGTGATCCACGTGTACATCAGGTCCGAGGTTTCCTCGCCGTGGCGCTTCGGGCTGATGATCACGGTGCCGTAGAAGCCCGTCGGCTGCGGCTTCTTGAACTCGTTCAACGCCGAATCGGAACCGCCGATACCGATGCCGATCATGTTGTCGGCCTTGAAGCCGCGCCCTTCGGCCGCGCGCACCGCGCCGAGCACGGCCTCGTCGTTCAGGCCGTACGCGACCCAGTGCTTGAACTGCGGGTTCTTGGTCAGCGCGATGTTCGCCGCGTTGAACGCGTTCTCGGTGTCGGTCTTCGCCTGCGGCGCCGCGATCACGTTCGCCTTCGGGAAGCCGGCGGCGACCAGCGCGTCGGTCGCGCCGCTCGTGCGGTCGTGCGCGGTCGGCAGCTGCTCGTAGGTGATGTCGATCGCGCCGACGTCCTTCATGTCCCAGCCGCGCTTCTTGATCTCGGCCGCGATGCCGTCGCCGACCTGCTTGCCGATGTTGTACGCGGAAATTCCCATGTGCGGCACCGCGTCGATCGGCTTGCCCGCGCCGTCGACGAGGCGGTCGTCGACCGTCATCATCTTCAGGTTGTGCGACTTCGCCTTCGCGACGATGCCCGGCCCGAGTTTCACGTCGGGCGTGCAGATGATGAAGCCCTGCGCCTTCTGCGCGGACAGGTTGTCGATCGCGCTCATCACCTTCTCGCCGGACGGCGCGCCGATCTTCACGAGCGTGAAGCCCTTCTGCTTCGCGGCGATCTCGGCGAATTTCCACTCGTCCTGGAACCACGGCTCTTCCGGCTGCTTCACCAGGAAGCCGATCTTGACCGGGTCGGCCGCGTGCGCGACCGGGCTGCCCATCACCACCGCGGCCGCGGCGGCCAGCGTTACGAACGTTCTGCGTTTCATCTCCAGTGTCTCCTTGTTTTCATCGAACAGGATGCAGCCGCTTGTTGGTTTCGACGCAGCGTGCGCGCGGCCGTCGCACGTGCGGTCTTTCGAATCGTTGCGTCAATCGTGTCAGTCGTGATACAGCGCCGCGCGCCCGCCATCGACGGTGATGCACGCGGCATTGATGAACGGCGCCTCGTCGGACGCGAGGAACACGGCCGTCATCGCGACCTCCTCCGGTTTTCCGATGCGCTTCATCGGCTGCAGCGCGAGCGTCTCGGCGCGCGCGGCGGCCGGATCGGGTTGCGCGTCCCACCAGTCGCGCGTCAGTTGCGTCTCGATGTAGCCCGGCGCGATCGCGTTCACGCGTACGTTGCGCGCCGCGTATTCGATGCCGAGCGCACGCGTCAAGCCGAGCACGCCGTGCTTCGCGACCGGGTACGGAAAGCAGCCCGGGATGATCCTGAATGCATGCGTCGACGCGATGTTCACGATGCTGCCGCGACCGCGCTCGACCATGCCCTCCAGCGCCGCGCGGCAGCCGTGCCACACGCCGTCGAGATCGACCGCGAAGCAGCGGCGCCAATCGTCGTCGGTCATCGTCAGCGGATCGGCGAACACGTTGATGCCCGCGTTGTTCACGAGCACGTCGAGCGGGCCGAACGCCGCTTCCGTCTGCGCGAGCGCGTCGCGCACCGCCTGCTGCCGCGCGACGTCCGCCTGCAGCGGCAGCACGCGCGCGCCGTCGCATTCGCGTGCGATCGCGGCGGCCGTGTGCTGCGCCTGCGGGAAGTCGAGATCGACGAGCGCGACGGCCGCGCCTTCGCGCACGAACGCACGCGCGATCGCGGCGCCGATGCCACGGCCCGCACCCGTCACCATCGCGACCTTGCCCGCGAGGCGGCCCATCATGCGGCTCCGCCGCGCGCGATGCGCAAGCCGGCCTGGAACGCGCGCGCATTCGCCGCGGTCGCATCCGCCGACTGGCCGGGACGGTACAGCGCCGAGCCGAGCCCGAAGCCGTTCGCGCCGGCGTCGAGGAACGGCTGCATGTTGTCCGGCGCGATCCCGCCGACCGGAATCAGCGGCACCGCGCGGTCGATCACCGCGCGCCAGGCCTTCACGACCGTCACGCCGAGCTGCTCGGCCGGGAACATCTTCAGCACGTCGGCGCCATTCGTCAGCGCCGCGAACGCTTCGGTCGGCGTCGCGACGCCCGGCGCGCTCGCGAGCCCGCGCTCGCGCGCGCGGCGGATCACGGCCGCGTCGCTGTGCGGCATCACGATCAGCGCGCCGCCCGCGTCCTGCACGCGGTCGACGTACTCGGCGCGCAGCACGGTGCCCGCGCCGACGATCATGTCGTCGGGCAGCGCACGCCGCAGCGCCGCGATGCTGTCGAACGGCTCCGGCGAGTTGAGCGGCACCTCGACGATCCGGAAGCCGGCTTCGTACAGCGCACGGCCATGGTCGGCCGCTTCGGCAGGCGTGATGCCGCGCATGATCGCGATCAGCGGACACGCGTCGAACGCACGCATCAATGCGGCGTGGGGCATGTACGGTGCGGGCAAGGTCAGGTCGGACGGCATCGGCAATTCCTCTTCAAGCAGTTCACTGGTCGGCACAGACGGGCTCGCCGTCCGCGCGCACGAGCCCGGCGCGCGACGCGATCCGCCACAGGCCGCGCTCGGTCGCATGCGGGGCGACACGCGCATGCATATGGCCGAATACCCAGAGCGCATCGACGTAGCGCGAACACAAAGCGTCGTCGCCGATCAGCAGCAGCGGCTGGTCCGCGAGCGCGATGCCGCGCTCCGCGAGCATCGCGTCGAGCGCGTTCAGCTCATGGCCGATCAGCAAGCCGGACAGATAGTCGCCCTGCGCATCGGGGGCGAGCCGGTCGGTCAGCCCCAGCGTGCGCGTGCTGAAAATCGTCGCGAGCAGGCCCGTGCGCTGCGCGCCGCGGGCGACTGCTACGCCGCGCAAGAACGCCGCGCGATCGGGTGATTCGCCCGCGCGCATCGTGCGGCCGAGGATCGTGTGGTCGCGCAATACCGCGAACAGCTCGCCGGTCATGAAGGTCTGGAAGCGTTCGATCAGGCCGTCCTTCACCCACGCCCATTTCGCATGCGTGCCCGGCAGGCCGATCAGTACCCCTGAACGATCAGCGCCAAGCGTGGGATCGCTCGCAAGCGCGCCGACGATCTGCGTTTCTTCGCCGCGCATCACGTCGGGCAATTCGCCCGTCGCGATCACGCCCGGCACGATCGAAACCGTCGTGCCGCGCGCCGTCGTCACGGTGATGAGACCTGCGACGAGCGCGTCGGCGCCGGCCGGCACCGCGACGTACGGCGCTTCGCGCCAGCCCTGCGCGCTGCCGACCATCCCGGCGGCGAGCACCGGCAGGCCGGGCGTGCGGTCGAGCCAGTCGCCGCACGCTTCCTCGAACACCGCGTCGAACGCACGCGCGCCGCCGCCCGGCACGTGCATCACGCCGGCCGCCCGGCTGCGCGTGTCGATCGGCACGCCGTGCGCGTCGTACAGATACGCGCGCAGCGACGTGGTGCCCCAGTCGAGCGCGATCAGCGACGGGGAGGCGGAACTGGCATCCGGAACGGGCCGGGTCGAAGTCGTCATCGTTTGATCCTGCGGGTACCCTGCGGCGGGCTCCAGCCCAGCTCCGCGGAAATGGCTCGCGCTTCGCGCTGCACGAGCGGAATCAGTTCGTCCATGCGGTCGTGCGGCATGTACGGAATCGTGCTCGCGACCGACACCGCCGCGACGATCGCACCCGATGCGTCGCGGATCGGCGCGGCCACGCAGCGGATCGACGCCTCGTTTTCCTCGAGATCGAACGTATAGCCGCCGGCCGCGTAATGGGCCATGCGCTGCAGGAACGCGCTCGTCTCGGGCCGGTTGTCGGGCTTGAAGTTGACGCCGGCCAGCGCGCGCCGCGCGGCTTCGAACAGCGAGCGCCACAGATCCGGATCGAGGTCGAGCATCATCGCCTTGCCGATGCCGGTCGACGCGAGCGGCATCCGGTGGCCGACGCGCGAGCGCATCTCAAGGCCGCGCGTGCCGGGAATCTTGTCGATGTACAGCACGTCGTCGCCGTCGCGCACGCCGAGATGGATCGTGTCGAGCGTCGCTTCCGCGAGTGCTTCCAGATGCGGGCGCGCCACCGCGGTCAGCGGCATCTGCTCGAGCGCGATCGTGCCGAGCTCGATCAGCTTCGGGCCGAGCAGGTAGCCGCCCTGCACCTGGCGCAGATAGCGCGCCTGCACGAGGCTGCTGACGAGACGGTGCGTCGTGCTGCGCGTCGTGCCGAGCGCGGCGCCGATCGCGCGCATGTCGCGCGCACCGTTCGCGATCGCCTCGAGGATCGCGAGGCCGCGCAGCAGCGTCTGCGTGCCGGCCTGCTGCGCGGCGAGGTCGAGCGGCGTGCTGGTCGCGCCGATGCTGTCGGTCAGCGACGGTTCGGCCGGCATCGCACGCCGGGCGTCGAGGGCAAGAGAGTCTGGCATCTTGGTCATGGAACGGGGCGTCTTCAACGGAATCGGTGAAGCCGCTCGCGCGGCGCCGGAACTGCGTCCGGTGCGGCGGCGTGGCGGCGGTCGATGCACCGAGTAAAGCGCCCGGCGAACTTCATGGAAGGTGTCTCCGTGTGCGACGGGCGCCGCGCGATGCGTGGGTCCGAAGCTGTCGATGTGCTTCGGATTGTAGGAGCGCACGCACTCGTCTCCAATATTTGAGTGCGTTGTCCAGATAATGAGAATTCAGGCGGGATAGGCAGCGGGCTCGCTGCGCCGGCCGCGCCATGCATACGGGGGCGGGACCTGCCGTGTCGCAGGTTCCGCCCCCGTTTGTTCATGCCGTACCGCGCTTACTGCTGGCTCGTGCTGCGCGCCTGCATGTAGCGCTGGACGTCGGCGAACGACACACGGCCGCTGCCGCCCGCGTCGATCTGCCGGAAGTGGTTCGCGACATAGCCGAGGCCGGCCGCGCGCGCCTGCGACTCGGTGATCGAACCCGTGTTCTGCGTGTCGGCCGCGCTGAACTGCCGCGCGAGCTTGCGCACCACCTGCGCATGCAGCGCGGCGCCGGTGGTCTGCGTGCCGGCGGTCGCGTGGCGCGCGGCCGGCGGCACGTACGGATCGCCGAGCTGCGCCTGGCGCGCACGCGCCGGTGCGGCAGCGGCGTCGCTCGCCTGCGCGAACGCGGAAACGGATGCGGCGGCGCCGACGCATGCGAGCGCCGCGGCAACGACGATGAAACGATTCTTCATGTCAGGCTCCAGTCTGGAATGAGGTCGTCGACTGCCGGCGAGCGGCGCCGCCGAGGGCGCCCGTCGCCGGCGTGGCGCAATCAGTGCGCGGCCACGTTGTAGAAGGTCACGAGGTCGGCTTTCTCCTGCGGACGCGACGTATCGTCGAGATAGACCATGTGCCCGCCCTGATAGTCCTTGATCGTCAGGTTCGGTTGCGTGCCGAGCCGCGCGAGGTCGAGCTCGGTCTGGTAGAACGGCGTCGCGATGTCGTGATAGCCGTTCAGCGACAGCACCTTCAGCGCCGGGTTCAGCGTCAGCGCCGCGGCCAGATCGGGGATCGTGTCGGGCATCGCGAGGCCGTCGTGCGTCCAGTCCCACGTGTTGATCGCATTGCTGCTCACCGAGTAGGCCGACTGCGCGGTGTACTTCAGCTCGTTCGGCAGGTAGCTGCCGATCGTGTCGGTGAACGGCTTCGTGATGAACGAGCTGGACGGATCGCCGTCGGCCGCGAGCGGGCTCGACACGGGCACGTTCACGCGTGCGTCGTAGCGGCCGATCAGCGTGCCCGGCACCAGCGACAGCTGGAAGCTGTTGTCGAAGAAGGTCGGGACCACGTTGAAGTCCGCATTCCACAACGCCTGCTTCACGCCGGTCGAATTCGCCATCGTCGTGACGAGATTCGGCGGCGGCGGCGTATGGCTCGCGAGGTACGCGTTCACGGCGGGCGCGTAGCTGCCGGCCGTCAGCAGCCGCATCTGGTCCGCATACTGCGGCAGGTTCGACGGGTTCGGGTTGTCGAGCTGGTAATACGCGCCGACCGTGCCATACGACGGCACGAAGCCCGCGCAACTCACCGGGCTCGCGCCGTTGTTCGAGTTGCCGACATAGTCGCTCGCCATGTCGCAGTTCGTGTTGTAGTTCAGGATCGACGACTGCAGCACGATGCCGTCGAGCTTCACGCCGGCCGTCTCGAGCAGGTTCGCGAGCACGTCGGTGCGCGGCGTCCCGTACGATTCGCCGAACAGGTATTTCGGCGAATCGTTGCGCTGGTTCACGCTCAGGTAGCGCGTCACGAAATCGCGGAACGCGCCGGCGTCCTGGTCGACGCCCCAGAACGTCTGGTTCGTGTTCGGCGCGACCGCTTCCGAGAAGCCGGTGCCGATCGCATCGACGAACACGAGGTCGGTCGTGTCGAGCAGGGTTTCCTGGTTGTCGACGAACGGGAACGTCGACGCGTTCGCGTTCGGGTCGCCGGTCTGGATCCGGCGCGGGCCGAACGAGCCGAGGTGCAGCCACACCGACGCCGAGCCGGGGCCGCCGTTGTACAGGAACGTGACGGGCCGCTTCGCCGCGGGCTGGTTGTCGGCCGTGTACGCGACGTAGAAGAACGAGGCCTCGGGCGCGCCCGTCTGCGGATTGCGTGCGACGAGGTGGCCGGCCGTGGCCGTGTACCGGATCGTCTTGCCGTTCAGCGTGATCTGATGGTGCGTGACGGCGGCCTTTTCGACCGCGGTGGAGGCATCGAGCGACGCGTTCGCGCTCGACGAATAACTGTTTGGATCGTTGTACGCGCGGTCGACCTGACCGGCAGGGTCGGCTGAATTGGCGGCGCTCGCTGCAGACGACGACGTCACGTCGTCATTGCAGGCCGTCAGTATCAGCGAAGAACACACCACTCCCAACAACAGCTTCGCTTTGCTCGCTGGCATCGTTGCGTCCCTTCTCGCATGTTTTTTTGTCGAGCAGCCGGATAAGCCGCCCCCCGCCTCGATTGCGGCCGATGAGCCGAGGCGCCGGCCAATATACGCGAGCCCGCCGGCTTTGAAAAATTTGGAAATATTCGGCGCGCAAGCAGTGCAGCGCACACCTTTCAGGAATGCTTCGATTCGCGAAACGTTGCATTTCACGTCGCTTTCATCGACTTTCGCGTTTACTGGTAACGACTAAAAAAGCACCCGTTTCGTGCGATGACGCTCAACAAAAACATGCACTCGCCGATATTGCTCGCCAAAGCGAAATAGACGAATTCGTCTAAAGGATGCGGCCCGAAAGGGTGATGACACGAATGCGCTGCAACGCAGCAATCCTGCGCGAACGGTAGAACGGACAACGCAGCGACGCGGGCGCGCCGCTTACTCGGATTGCGGCAGCTCGGCCGCGCCCATCCGGCGTGCGATGATCGCCGCACGCTGCGCCTGGTAGGCCGAGCCGCGATGCGCATCGAACCAGCGCGGCTTCGGCAGCATCACCGCGAGACGCGCCGACTGCCACGCGCCGAGCCGGCTCGCGGGAATCTTGTAGTAATAATGGGCGGCCGCTTCCGCGCCGTACACGCCGCGCCCCCATTCGACCGAATTCAGGTAGATCTCGAAAATGCGCTCCTTGTCGAGCACCGTTTCGAGCATCCACGTGATGATCAGCTCCTGCCCCTTGCGGATGTAGCTTTTCTCGCGCGACAGGAACAGGTTGCGTGCGAGCTGCTGCGTGATCGTCGAGCCGCCCGCGACGATCCTGCCGCGCGCCTTGTTCTTCTCCCACGCCTGCAGGATCGCGTCGACGTCGTAGCCGTTGTTGGTCGCGAAGGTCGAATCTTCGGACGCGATCAGCGCGCGCTTCAGGTTGCGCGAGATCTGGTCGTACGGCACCCACTGGTGCCGGATCTGCGCGGGCGGCGTGTCGCGCGACAGCCACCACGCGTCGGTGCGCATGAACGCGGTCGAGCCGGGATTCACGAACGACCACAGCGCGATCTGCGCGAGATAGAACAGCTGCGTCGCGAGCCACGCGAGCGCGAACACCGATCCCGCATAGACGATCCAGCGCGCGATGCTCACCGTCCGCGTGCGCTGCGTGCCGCTCACCGCCGCCACGTGCCGCGCTCCGTTCAGCTCGCCGCGAGCGCCTGGCGCAGCGCGGCCAGCACCGGTGCGCCGTCCGGCCGCACGCCGCGCCAGATGAAGAACGATTCGGCCGCCTGCTCGACCAGCATCCCGAGCCCGTCGGCCGTGCGCGCGCCGAGCGACGCCGCGTGCTGCATGAACACGGTCGGCTGCGCGCCGTACATCATGTCGTACGCGAGCGTGCCGGCGCCGAACGCGGCCGCGTCGCATTCCGGCAGCGCGGCATCGAGGCTGCCGGCCGTCGCATTGATCACCACGTCGTACGGCTCGGCCCGCACGACGCCGGGCCCGCCGCCCGCGAGCATGCAGCCCGCATCGTGCGCGGCCTGCATGAACTGGCCGACGAGCGCCTCGGCCTTGCTCGCGGTGCGATTGACGATTCCGATCGACAGCGGCGCGCGGTCGAGCAGCGGCAGCACGACGCCGCGCGCGGCGCCGCCCGCGCCGAGCAGCAGGATGCGCGCACCCGCGAGCGACACGCCGAGATTCGCTTCGATGTCGCGCACGAGGCCCACGCCGTCGGTGTTGTCGCCGTAAAGGCGGCCGTCGGCGTCGATGCGCAGCGTGTTCACCGCGCCTGCCGCCGCCGCACGCGGCGACAGCGTGTCGGCGAGCGCATGCGCGTCGAGCTTGAACGGCACCGTCACGTTCGCGCCGCGACCGCCTTCGGCGACGAACGCGCGCACGGCGGCCTCGAATCCGTCGACCGGCGCGAGCCGGTGCGCGTACTCGATCGGCTCGCCGGTCTGGGCGGCGAACTGCGCGTGGATGAACGGCGACTTGCTGTGCGCCACCGGGTTGCCGAACACGACATAGCGGTCCGTGCCGCTCGTCGACGCAACTGCGTTCATGATGCGCGTCCCTCTTCGCCGTCGTTGCCGCTCGCGGCTTCGCCGCCCTGTGCCGCCGCGTCGCCCGATTCGGCCAGCGCTTCGGCCTCGGTTTGCGCCGACGCGTCTTCCGCGTCGACCAGCGTGTCGTCGCCGCCTTCGGCATCATCCTCTTCGTCGGCCTCGGCCGTATCGCCGCTCGTCACGGTCGGCGCGTCGAGCACGTTCAGCAGACGCACCGACGCCTCGATCGTCAGTTCGTCGAGCGACATCACGTCGAGCAGCACGCGCGTGCCGCGCGCATGCACGCCGAGTCCCGGCACGTGCAGCAGCAGCGGGATTTCCTCGAGGCGCACGAGATCGCCCTTGACGACGCTCGCGACGACCTGCTTCTTCTGCTCCTGCTTGAGCCAGCGCAGGCACCAGAAGTACTCCATCCGGCGCTGGTAGTCGGCGTAGGCCGTGTACGTATCGTCGAAGCCCTGCACGACCGCGTAGAGATCGGCGTCCTTCGGCTTGAACGGCGCGGCGAGCTTCGCGGTGACGCCGTGCTGCACGCACGCGAGCAGTTGCCACTGGTTCACGAGGTCGACGTAGCGGCGCAGCGGCGACGTGCTCCACGCGTACTGCGCGACGCCGAGGCCTTCGTGCGGCGCGGCCGTCGTCTGCATCCGCGTGCGCTTCGGGCCCGGCGCGCCGAAGCCGCGCTGGGACCGGTAGATGCCGGGCACCGTGTGATCGTGCAGGAACGCGCCCCAGGTCGAGTTCGCGAGGATCGCGAGCTCCGACACGATCAGGTCGAGCGGCGAGCCGCGGCGGCGCGGCGTGATCGTCACGTGCTCGCCTTCGACGTAGAAGTTGTAGTCGGTGTTGCGCTGCACTTCGCGCTTCAGGCCGTAGCCCGCGCGCGCGACCTGGCGCTTCTCGAACAGCGCCTGCGCGAGCGGCCACAGCACGGCGATGTCGTCCTTGTGCGGGTAGTCGCCGGTGCCGGCCGCGAGCGTCTCTTCGTTGACGAGCTCGTCGAGCGTGTTGTGGCGCAGGTTGTTCTTCACGAACACGAGCTCGGCGCGGGTCTCGTTCGCGACGATGTCCTGCGTGTCGCGGTTCACGATGATGTACAGCGACAGCGCCGGCCGGTAATCGCCCTCTTTCAGCGTGAACACGTCGACGACGTCGTCCGGCAGCATCGTGATCTTGTCGCCCGGCATGTAGACGGTCGACAGGCGCGCGCGCGCGATCGCGTCGACCGGATCGCCGCGCACGATGCCGAGCGCCGGCGCCGCGATGTGCACGCCGATCCGCACCCGGCCGTCGGCCAGGTGCTCGACCGAGAAAGCGTCGTCGATTTCGGTCGTCGTGATGTCGTCGATCGAGAACGCCTCGACGTTCGCGCGCGGCAGGTCGTCCGGCAGCGGGCCGACCGTGACGGGCGGAAAGCCGGTGCCGTGCGGGAAAAATTCCGCGAGGAAGCGCGCTTCGTGCAGCGCACGCGGCGACTCGATGCCGCCGCAGTCGAGCATCAGCCGCGCCGGCGACACGCCGCGCGCGCCGGCCGCCGCTTCCATCGCCTTGTATTCGATCGAATTCTTGTCCGGCCGCGTCAGCAGCCCGAGCACCTTGCCCGCGAACGCTTCCGGCAGCTTGCCCGCCTTCAGCTCTTCTTCATACTGCGCCTGCACGAGCGCCTGCTGGCGCTTGCGCTCGAGCGACGCGAGCGCCATCTTGAGCTGCTCTTCCGGCGCGCGCTGGTACTGGCCGCGCCCCTTGCGGCGGAAATAGACGGGCGAGCCGTGCAGCCGCAGCACCAGCGCCGCGCGCTCGACCGGGCCGTACGTCGCGCCGAAGTATTCGGCGGCGAGCGCCGTATACGCGAACTCGTCGGCCGGCGCGCATTCCCACAGGAAGTCCAGATCGATCTGCTGCGCGGCCGTGTCGGCCTCCTGCATCAGTTCGCCTGCAGCCGGCTTGTCGAATTCGATCAGCACGTCTTTCGCGCGCACCTTCGCGCGCCGCCCGCCGGGCAACTCGACCTGAAATGCGTCGCCCTGGCGCGACAGCACGCTGCCCGCCTTGAAACTGCCCGATTCCTCGAAGAAAACGTTCACTCAGTACTCTCGTTCAGACTGCCGGGCGCCGCGTCGGCGGCGCCGCATGATGATGGGAATTCGATTGGCACGTGGCCGGTTTATGACGTCTTTCCGTCGCAAAACGCGAGAACGTCGTCGACATAGTCGGCAAATTCGCTGATTCCGTGGTCGCTGCCGTCGATCACGCGGGTTTTCGCGCCCGGGTAATGGGCGAGCATCTCGCGGTAATCGAGCACTTCGTCGCCGGTCGCCGCGAACAGATAGTAGCGGTCGGCGCGCGTGATCGCCGGCACGCGCAGCGCGTCGAGTTCGTGCAGGTGGCGGCGCTCGACGACGATCGTGCCGCCGCCGTGCCACAGCGGCTGCTCGCCCAGATGTTGTTCCAGATCCCGCTGCGGCACGATCGCCGGATTCAGCAGCACGGCTTTCCAGCCATGCTTTTCGGCGAGCCACGTCGCGTAATACCCGCCGAGCGAGCTGCCGATCACGGTCACGTCGCGCGCGCCCGCGACCTCGGCTTCCGCCACCGCGATCGCCTCCAGCGGCGACACCGACAGCGACGGGCACCGCCACTCGTCGGCGCGGCCGAGTTCGGCCATCCGCGCGGCGAGCAGCCGCGACTTCTGCGATTCCGGCGACGACCGGAAGCCGTGCAGGTACAGGATCACGGGCGGCTCCCGAGCGCGTCGAGCAGCTTCTGGTGCACGCCGCCGAAGCCGCCGTTGCTCATCACGAGCACGTGGTCGCCCGGACGCGCGGCCTCGACCACCGCCTTCACCAGCAGATGCAGATCGTCGAATGCGCGCGCGCGCTCGCCGAGCGGCGCGAGCGCCTCGGCGAGATTCCAGCCGAGCGCATCGCGCCCGGTCGGCGCGCCGTAGCCGAACACGAGATCGGCATCGGCCAGGCTCGCCGGCAGTTGCGACTTCATCACGCCGAGCTTCATCGTGTTCGAGCGCGGCTCGAGCACGGCGAGGATGCGGGCATTCTGGCGGCCGATGCGCGCACGAAGACCGGCGATCGTGGTGTCGATCGCGGTCGGATGGTGCGCGAAATCGTCGTAGACGGTCACGCCGTCCACGCTGCCGCGCACTTCCATGCGGCGCTTCACGTTGCGGAACGACGCGAGGGAAACCGCAGCCTGCGCCGGCGGCACGCCGACGTGGCGCGCGGCGGCGATCGCCGCGAGCGCGTTCATCCGGTTGTGGTCGCCCTGCACCTGCCACGCGACTTCGCCGACGCGCTCGGCTTGGCGATACACCGCGAAGCGTTCGTCGACCGGCACGCCGTCCTCGGCCGGCAGCGCCTGCCAGCCGCCGTCGACGCCGAAACGCTCGACCTCGCTCCAGCAGCCGCGCGCGAGCACGCGCTCGAGCGCATCCGAGCGGCCGTTCGTGACGATCCGCCCGACGCCCGGCACGGTGCGCACGAGATGGTGGAATTGCGTCTCGATCGCGGCGAGATCGGGGAAGATGTCGGCGTGATCGAATTCGAGGTTGTTCAGTACCGCGGTGCGCGGCCGGTAGTGCACGAACTTCGAGCGCTTGTCGAAGAATGCCGTGTCGTACTCGTCGGCTTCGATCACGAAGAAGCTCGAATCGGTGAGCCGCGCGGACACGCCGAAGTTCAGCGGCACGCCGCCGATCAGGAAGCCCGGGTTCAGGCCGGCATCTTCCAGCAGCCATGCGAGCATCGACGACGTGGTCGTCTTGCCGTGCGTGCCCGCGACCGCGAGCACCCACTTGCCGGCGAGCACGTGCTCGCCGAGCCACTGCGGACCCGACACGTAAGGCAGGCCGCGATCGAGGATTGCCTCCATCAGCGGATTGCCGCGCGTGACGACGTTGCCGATCACGAACAGGTCCGGTTTCAGGTCGATCTGCTCGGCGCCGTAGCCCTCGATCAGCGTGATGCCCTGCGCCTCGAGCTGCGTGCTCATCGGCGGATAGACGCCCGCGTCGCAACCCGTCACCGTGTGGCCCGCCTCGCGTGCGAGTACGGCGAGACCGCCCATGAAGGTGCCGCAGATGCCAAGAATGTGGATGTGCATAGAGGAATGCTTTCGCGCCGCCGGGCGCCGTCGATTCTGAAAGGATGCGTGTGCGGCGCGCCGGCGAGGCCGTGCGGCCGGCGCCCGGCCAACGACCTGGCCGCGACACAAAGAGCAGTATTGTAACTGACGGCCTGCGATGCCCGGCGGCCCGAACGATGCGCGCGAGCGGCGCCGGCGCCCTCGGACGGCGGGCCGCCGCACCCGCGCTCGGGCGCCGTGGCGATCGAGTATGATTGCCGGATCATGTCTCGCAAACCTCTTGTCGACCCGCGGCGCGTCCGCGAGGAAATCGCCCAGTCCGCCGCCCGCCTGATCGCGGAGGACGGCCAGGACTATGCCGGCGCGAAGCGCAAGGCCGCGCGCCAGTTACTGGGCGATTCGCGCGTTGCCGGAGAATGGCTGCCGGATAACGACCAGATCGAGGAAGAACTGCGCGAGTACCTCGCGCTGTTCCAGAGCGACACGCAGCCGGACGAACTGCGCCGCCTGCGCGAAATCGCGCTCGACTGGATGGGCCGGCTCGCCGAGTTCCATCCTTATGTGACGGGCGCCGTGCTGAACGGCACCGCGAACGCGCATTCGGATATCCATTTGCAGACCTTCACCGACAACCCGAAGGACGTCGCGATCTACCTGCTGAACCAGAACGTCCAGTACGACGTGTCCGAGACGCGGCATTTCGCGGGCCGCGGCGACGTCGAGACGCTCAGTTTCCTGTGGCGCCCGCGGCGCGACGTGGATGCGATCGGCATCCATCTTGCGCTGTATGCGAGCGACGACCTGCGCGGCGCGGTGAAGGCCGACGCGCGCGGCCGCGTCGCCCGCGCGGACGCCGCGGCGCTGCGCGCGCTCGTCGACGCAGGCCAGGCTCCTTCCGAACCGGATTGACTCAACGATGATGATGAAACGCATGTTGGCGCTCGCGGTGGTCGCGGCCGCCGCCATCGCCGGCGGGCTCGCCGCCGGCCACTGGTTCCGCGGCGGCAGCGCCGACGACGGTGTCGCCGTCGCCGCGCCGGTCGCCCACGGCAATCCGGTCGACCAGCTGTGGGCGTCGTCGCTGACCGGCGTCGATGGCAATCCGGCGTCGCTCGCTTCCTTCAAGGGCCAGAAGGTTGTGGTCAATTTCTGGGCGTCGTGGTGCGGCCCGTGCGTCGAGGAGATGCCCGAGCTCGTCGCGCTGTCACATCAGTACAAGCAGAAAGGCATCCGTTTCGTCGGAATCGGCGTCGATTCCGGGCAGAACGTGAAGAACTTCCTGCAGAAGGTGAAGGTCGACTATCCAGTCTTCGTCAGCGGCTACGCAGGCGCCGATCTGGCCCGAAATTTCGGAAATACCGCCGGCGCGCTGCCGTTTACCGTCGTCATCGACGAAACCGGCAAGATTCGCGAGACAAAATTGGGACAAATCCAACCGGCCGAGCTGAAAAAGACGCTCGACGCACTGTAATCGGTCCGAACGGCAGCCCGCACGTTGACGGCGATTTGCAGGTCGATCGCGGCAATTTCGCGTGAATTCGCGGATACTTTGCGCCCGCGCCGGTAATTCTTGCAGGTCCGGCGCGCCTGGCCGTTCGGCAAAACTAGACAAATTTCTCTAAATAGCGCTAAAGTTCGCGCAATTCCGCAGAAATAGAAGCGACCATGACACGATTGCTGGTGTTGCACGGCCCCAACCTGAACCTTCTCGGCACCCGGGAACCGGAGGTGTACGGCCGCGTCACGCTCGCGCAGATCGATCAGGCGCTTGCCGCGCGCGCCCGGGAAGCCGGCGCCGAACTGTCGTCGTTCCAGAGCAACCATGAAGGCGCGCTGGTCGACCGCATCCAGGCCGCGCGGGAGGAACAGACCGATTTCATCCTGATCAATCCGGCCGCGTATACGCACACGAGCGTTGCGATCCGGGACGCGATCGCCGGTGTCGGCATCCCGTTCGTCGAGGTTCACTTGTCGAACGTGCATCGCCGCGAAGCGTTCAGGCACCACTCCTACTTTTCCGACCAGGCCGAAGGCGTGATCTGCGGGCTCGGCTGGAAAGGTTATCTGTACGCGCTCGAGTACGCGCTGGACAAGCTGCAAGGCGCGTCGCGCGGCTGATTTCGCGATCTAGATTCAGCGCCGGCCCCTCACCGGCGCTTTCACGTATTGAAAGGGGAATTCCCGATGGATCTTCGTAAGCTGAAAACTCTGATCGACCTCGTTTCCGAATCCGGCATCTCCGAGCTGGAAGTGACGGAAGGCGAAGGCAAGGTGCGCATCGTCAAGAACGCGCCGCCGGTCTACGTGCAGCCGACGGCTGGGTATGCCCCGCAAGTCAGCGCGCCGGCTCCGTCGGCCGCGCTGCCGACCGACGGCGCGGCGCCGGCCGCCGGCGCAGCCGCCGCACCGGCCGTCCCGCAGGGACACGTCGTGACGTCGCCGATGGTCGGCACGTTCTATCGCGCGCCGTCGCCGGGCGCCGACCCGTTCGTGCAGGCCGGCGACACGGTCAAGGAAGGCCAGACGATCTGCATCATCGAAGCGATGAAGCTGCTCAACGAGATCGAGTCGGACAAGGCCGGCGTGATCAAGGAAATCCTCGTCGAGAACGGCCAGGCCGTCGAATACGGCCAGCCGCTTTTCGTGATCGGCTAAGCCCGCCGCGCGGCCCTGCCGGCCGCGCGCCGCCGAGATGCTCGCCAGGCGCCGTTCGCGCGCCCCTCGAAGAGACGAATACTCGCTATGTTTGAAAAAATCCTCATTGCCAACCGCGGTGAAATCGCGCTGCGCATCCAGCGCGCGTGCCGCGAACTCGGCGTCAAGACGGTGGTCGTGTACTCGGAAGCCGACAAGGAAGCCAAGTACGTGCGCCTCGCCGACGAAGCCGTCTGTATCGGCCCGGCCCCGTCGAACCTGAGCTACCTGAACATGCCGGCGCTGATCAGCGCCGCGGAAGTCACCGACGCCGAGGCGATCCACCCCGGCTACGGCTTCCTGTCCGAGAACGCCGATTTCGCGGAGCGCGTCGAGCAGTCGGGCTTCACGTTCATCGGCCCGCGCCCGGAAACGATCCGCATGATGGGCGACAAGGTCACCGCGAAGCAGACGATGATCAAGACCGGCGTGCCGTGCGTGCCGGGCTCGGAAGGCGCGTTGCCGGACGATCCGAAGGAGATCGTCAAGATTGCGCGCGCGATCGGCTATCCGGTCATCATCAAGGCGGCGGGTGGCGGCGGCGGGCGCGGGATGCGCGTCGTGCACACCGAAGCCGCGCTCGTCAACGCGGTCAACATGACCCGCGAGGAAGCCGGCCGTGCGTTCGGCAACCCGCAGGTGTACATGGAGAAGTTTCTCGAGAACCCGCGCCATATCGAGATCCAGGTGCTGTCGGACGCGCACAAGAACGCGATCTGGCTCGGCGAGCGCGACTGCTCGATGCAGCGCCGCCACCAGAAGGTGATCGAGGAAGCGCCGGCGCCCGGCATTCCGCGCCGCCTGATCGACCGCATCGGCGATCGCTGCGCGGACGCATGCAAGAAGATGGGCTACCTCGGCGCGGGCACGTTCGAATTCCTGTACGAAAACGGCGAGTTCTACTTCATCGAGATGAACACGCGCGTGCAGGTCGAGCACCCGGTATCGGAACTGATCACCGGCGTCGACATCGTGCAGGAACAGATCCGCATCGCGGCCGGCGAGAAGCTCACGCTGCGCCAGCGCGACATCCAGTTCCGCGGACATGCGATCGAATGCCGGATCAACGCCGAAGATCCGTTCAAGTTCACGCCTTCGCCGGGCCGGATCACGTCGTGGCATACGCCGGGCGGCCCCGGCGTGCGCGTCGATTCGCACGCCTACAATGGCTATTTCGTGCCGCCGAACTATGATTCGATGATCGGCAAGCTGATCACCTACGGCGCGACACGCGAGCAGGCGATCCGCCGGATGCGCATCGCGCTGTCGGAAATGGTCGTCGAAGGCATCCAGACCAACATCCCGCTGCACCGCGAGCTGATGATCGACGCGAAGTTCGTCGAAGGCGGCACCAGCATCCATTACCTCGAAAACCGGCTCGCGCAGAAGCAGCAGGTCGCACCGGAAGAAGCGTAAGCATGAGTTATCGCGAACTCGTCGTCGAACTGGCCCGCGAGCATGCGGAGGCCCTGTCCGACGCACTGCTCGATCTCGGCGCGCTGTCGGTGTCCGTCGAGGACGCCGACGCCGACACGCCCGACGAACAGCCGCTCTTCGGCGAGCCGGGCCTCGTGCCCGATCGCACCGCGTGGCAGCACTCGCGCGTGGTCGCGCTGCTGTCGGCCGATCACGAGCCGGCCGTGCTGCTCGCGGCGGCCGCGAACGAGATCGGCCTCGCCGAGACGCCCCAGTTCGTCGTGCGCGAAGTCGAGGAGCAGGACTGGGTGCGGCTCACGCAGTCGCAGTTCGAGCCGATTCCGATCGGCGAGCGGATCTGGGTCGTGCCGTCGTGGCACGACGCGCCCGATCCCGATGCGCTCGTCCTCGAGCTCGACCCCGGCCTCGCATTCGGCACCGGCAGCCATCCGACGACCCGTCTGTGCATGGAGTGGCTCGAGCAGTCGGTGAAGCCCGGTCAGTCGGTGCTCGACTACGGCTGCGGCTCGGGCATTCTCGCGATCCTCGCGAAGAAATGCGGGGCGAACCCCGTGATCGGCATCGACATCGATCCGCAGGCAGTCGAATCGGCGCGCCAGAACAGCGAACGCAACCGGGCGGAAGTTACGTACGGGCTGCCCGATGCGTGCCCGGACGGCGAATTCGACATCGTCGTCGCGAACATCCTGTCGAATCCGCTGAAGCTGATGGCGTCGATGCTCGCATCGAAGGTCAAGCCGGGCGGGCGCATCGCGCTGTCGGGCGTGCTCGCGCGCCAGGCGGACGAAGTCGCGGCCGTTTATGCGCGCTACGTCGACATTTCGGTCTGGCGCGAACACGAAGGCTGGGTATGCCTTGCCGGAACGCGCCGCGAAAGCCATTAGAATAGCGCTGTCCTTCACTCTGGCCAGCAGGCCGCCCGGCTCGACATGCTTCTTGCGACGCGCTGCCCTCATTGCGAAACCGTCTTCCGGCTGCAGCAGGAACAGCTCTCGCTGCATCAGGGGCTCGTGCGCTGCGGCCATTGCCACGAAGTCTTCAACGCCGCCGAATCGCTCGTTCCCGAGTACGCGCCGCAGCCCGAGCCGGCATTAACCGAGCCGGCTGCCGCGCCGCACGGCGGCGACGCGCATCCGCAGCAGGCCGCCCCGGCCCGGCTGTTCACCGCCGACGCGCCGCCCGAATTGCCGACCGGCGCCGATTACAAGCCGGAAGGCTGGGACATGTGGGCGCCGTGGCTCGACGCCGGCGTCGATCCGTCGCTGCAGCACAGCGTCGAGACCGTGCGAACCGAGCCGTTGATACCGCTCGCGCTGCCGTCCACGGAAGCGGGCGTCGTCCACCTGTCGGGTACGCCCGAGCCGTTCGCGTCGTCGCCGGCCGAGCTCGATGCTTCGGCTGCCGTCGAGCAACCGGCCGAACCGCATTCGCCGCAGACGCGGCACGAACCGCACGAAACCGAAGAAGCCGCGCCGTCGCCCGTACCCATCGCGCCCGTCGAGCGCGATCCGCGCGAGCCCCGCTTCGTCGCTCACGTTCCGTCCGACACGGAAACCGCCGCCGGACCGGTCGAACCCGCGCCGATCGAACCCGTCGTCCCCGCGCACTTCGTGGCGCCGGACGACGAACGCGCGCCGCGCGAACCCCGTTTCGCGTTCACGCCCGCACCGGCCTTCACCGAAGCCGAGACCGCATCGGAACCCGGCACCTTCACCCGGCACGACAACGCGTCGACCGCGGCGGCAACCGATGAACCGGTCGCCCGGACGGTCACCCAACCGCCGGCCCAGCCCGACGTCCAACCGGTCGCCCAGCCGGTCGCCCCCTTCCCCGCCGCCCTGACCGACGACGATCGCCCGCACTTCGCCGTCACGCGCGAGACGCGCGCGCCGCAGCGACGCGGGATGCTCGGCGGCTTTTTCGGCGGCCTCGTCGCGGCCGCGCTGGTCGGGCTGCTCGTCGCGCAACTGGCGTGGTGGCAGCGCGAGACGCTAATGATCTACTGGCCCGTCACGCAGGGCTGGTTCCGGCAGGCGTGCGCGCCGCTCGGCTGCACGGTCACGCCGCCGCGCGCGATCGACGGGCTGCGGCTCGAGCCGACCGACCTGCGCCAGCTCGACGGCCCGCGCGAGCTCGAACTGAAGGTGCCGCTGACGAACCGCTACCGCGTCGCGCTCGCATACCCGTCGCTCGAACTCACGCTGCTCGACGACACCAATCACGTCACCGTGCGCCGCGTGCTCGCGCCGCGCGACTACGTGCGCCCGGGCACGCCGATCGACGCCGGGCTGCCGCCCGGCACGACGCAGACGATGGTCGTCCGCCTCGAAACGAACGGCACGCCCGCCTCGAATTTCCGCGTCCAGATCTTCTATCCGTGACGCGCCGCGGCGCGCTTGCGCGCCCGTCTCAACCCGCGCGCCCGAGCGGCGCGCTATTTCGGAGCACGAACATGAGCAAAGTTACGCTGGGTGGCAACCCGATCGATCTCGCCGGCACATTCCCGGCCGTCGGCGCGCAAGCCGCCGATTTCAAGCTGGTCGGCAAGGATCTCGCCGATCTGACGCTCGCCAGCTTCGCCGGCAAGCGCAAGGTACTGAACATCGTGCCGAGCCTCGACACGCCGACCTGCGCGACGTCGACCCGCAAGTTCAACGAAGCCGCGTCGTCGCTCGACAACACGGTCGTGATCGTCGTGTCCGCCGACCTGCCGTTCGCCGCCACGCGCTTCTGCACGACCGAAGGCCTCGCGAACGTCGTGACGGCATCGACGTTCCGCACCGGCCGCGCGTTCGCGAACGCCTACGGCGTCGACGTGACGAGCGGACCGCTGAACGGCCTGACCGCACGCGCGGTGGTCGTGCTCGACGCGCAGGACAAGGTGATCCATGCGGAACTCGTCGGCGAAATCAAGGACGAGCCGAACTACGATGCAGCGCTCGCCGCACTGAAGTAAGCTTTCTTCCGCTTTCCCCTGCCGCGCCGCGCCCTTCGCGCGGCGTTGTCGCGCAGGGCCCCTCATTTCTACAGGAACGCACACCTTGGCTACGCTGATTTGCGGCTCGATCGCCTACGACTCCATCATGACCTTCGAAGGGCGGTTCCGCGAGCACATCCTGCCCGACCAGGTGCACCTCATCAACCTGAGCTTCCTCGTGCCGACGATGCGCCGCGAATTCGGCGGCTGCGCGGGCAACATCGCCTACGCGCTGCACCTGCTCGGCGGCGATGCGCGCATCATGGCCACGATGGGCGCGTTCGACGCGCAGCCGTATCTCGATCGGTTCGACCAGCTCGGCCTGCGCCGCGATCACGTTCGCGTGCTACCCGATACGTACACCGCGCAAGCGATGATCACGACCGATCTCGACAACAACCAGATCACCGCGTTCCACCCGGGCGCGATGATGCAGTCGCACCTGAACCACGCGGGCGACGCGCCGGACATCAAGCTGGCGATCGTCGGTCCGGACGGCTTCGACGGGATGGTGCAGCACGTGGAAGAGCTCGCCAAGGCCGGTGTGCCGTTCGTGTTCGATCCGGGCCAGGGCCTGCCGCTGTTCGACGGTGCGACGCTGCGCCGCAGCATTGAACTTGCGACCTATGTCGCGGTCAACGACTACGAGGCCAAGCTGGTGAGCGACAAGACGGGATGGTCCGAAGATGAAATCGCCAGCCGGGTCGACGCGCTCGTCATCACGCGTGGCGAGCACGGCGCGACCATCCGCCACAAGCAGGGTGCGGAGCAGATTCCGGTCGTGCCGGCCGAGCGCATCGCCGATCCGACCGGCTGCGGCGACGCCTTCCGGGGCGGCCTGCTGTACGGCATCGAGCACGGCCTCGACTGGGCAACCACCGGCCGCCTCGCGAGCCTGATGGGCTCCCTCAAGATCGCCCATCAAGGGCCCCAGACTTACGACCTGACGCGCGCCGAAATCGACGCACGCTTCGAGACTGCGTTCGGTTACAGTCTCAAATGAATATTGTGGGAGAGCAAAGATGTTGACGAAAAAAACCCTCACGCTCGCGGCCATGCTGACGGCCACGCTGACTCTCGCCGGCTGCTTCACGGCACCCGGTTCGGCGGATGTCTATAGCGTCGGCCAGGCGCAGCGCGAACAGACGGTCCGCATGGGCACGGTCGAAAGCGTCCGTGCGGTGCGCATCCAGTCCGACGGCGGCGGCAGCGCGATCGGCACGCTCGGCGGCGGCGCGCTCGGCGCGGTCGCGGGCAGCGCGATCGGCGGCGGCAAAGGCTCGATCCTGACGGCGATTGCCGGCGGCCTCGTCGGCGCGGTCGCGGGTAACGCGGTCGGCGAAAACCTCAGCACGGCGAACGGTGTCGAAATTACCGTGCGCCTCGACAACGGCGATCTGCGCTCGATCACGCAGGCAGCCAGCGGCGAAGCATTCCGCGCCGGCGAGCGCGTACGCCTGCTGTCGAGCGGCGGCGTCACGCGCGTCACGCACTAACCGGTATCCTCAGCGCGCGGCGCAAGCCGCGGTCGAACGCATGTGCGAAGCCGCACATGCGTTTTTTTTCGTCCGCCCGTTTTCATCCGCGCCCGCGTCGGCCAGCTCATCGGCGGCCCATCGGCGACTCGTGCGAACGAAAAAAATCCCGCCATCTGAGCCAGATGGCGGGATTGATTGAGTAGCGCTACTCAACCCACGGACACCACGTGCGTGTCCGGGTGATGCTGCTCAGCCGCGATTACGGACGGCTGCCGGTCGGGAACGGCCATGCGGCTGCCGGGTTGAGCGCGGTCTTCACGCCCGATGCCGGCGCAACCGATGCGGTCGACGCGGTCGTTGCCGGCGCAGCCTTCTTCACGACGGCCTTCTTCGGCGCAGCAGCCTTCTTCGCCGGTGCGGCAGCCGTCTTCGCAGGGGCAGCCTTCTTGGCGGGCGCAGCCTTCTTCGCGGCAGCCTTCTTCGCAGGCGCGGCCTTCTTGGCAGCAGCCTTCTTCGCCGGCGCAGCCTTCTTCGCAGCAGCCTTCTTCGCCGGTGCGGCCTTCTTGGCGGCAGCCTTCTTCGCCGGTGCCGCCTTCTTCGCAGCAACCTTCTTCACTGCGACTTTCTTGGCTGCAACCTTCTTCGCAGCGGCCTTCTTGGCCGGTGCCGCCTTCTTCGCTGCGACCTTCTTGGCTGCAACCTTCTTCGTTGCGACCTTCTTTGCAGCGACCTTCTTTGCAGCGGCCTTCTTCGCCGGTGCTGCCTTCTTCGCGGCAACCTTCTTCACCGCGACCTTCTTCGCAGCAACCTTCTTCACTGCGGCCTTCTTCGCCGACGCAGCAGCCTTCTTCGCAACGGTCTTCTTGGCGGCAACCTTCTTAGCAGCCGGTTTCTTCTTGGCAGTAGCCATGTTGTTCTCCTTCAGGTTCAGATGAGAGTCAGTTCAAACTACACCCTTCGTCAAAACCCGCTTCCCGCGGACGCTGTTCAGGACGTGCGCTTCGAAGCGGGCTATTCATCGGCGTACGCAGATACCGCGCGCTTACGCTAATGAATACGGTATGGCGCGCGTGACCCCATGGCCTCGCACGCCAAATCAAGTCGGTAGCCGGCGCACCTCGCGCCGCTACCCCTAATCGCTTGATCAAGCGGACCGCCACACGGCCGTCCGCTTTTTCCGGAGGGAAGTTTGCCCATCCCACTGAAGGGTTCGCAAAGTGCCTGTCGTATCGTTGGGCCGTTAAGGCACCGGGCATGCTTTGCATCAGGCGTTCTTGCTCCTAAACCTTGGGCCAGGGCCGAGAGGCCACCGGCTGCTCCATCATGTAACGGGTTCGCTGCTGCGGGTTATTCCCAGGACAGCGCGCCCCCCGTCTGATACTCGATCACACGCGTCTCGAAGAAGTTGCGTTCCTTCTTCAGGTCGATCATCTCGCTCATCCACGGGAACGGGTTTTCCTCGTTCGGATACAGCGGGTCGAGGCCGATCTGCTGGCAACGGCGGTTGCTGATGAAGCGCAGATAGCTCTTGAACATCGACGCGTTCAAACCCAGCACGCCGCGTGGCATCGTGTCCTCGGCGTAGCGGTATTCGAGTTCGACAGCCTGCTTGAACAGCTCGCGGATCTCGGCGCGGAATTCCGCGGTCCACAGATGCGGGTTCTCGAGCTTGATCTGGTTGATCAGGTCGATGCCGAAGTTGCAGTGCATCGACTCGTCACGCAGGATGTACTGGTATTGCTCTGCAGCACCCGTCATCTTGTTCTGGCGGCCGAGTGCGAGGATCTGCGTAAACCCGACATAGAAGAACAGGCCTTCCATGATGCAGGCGAACACGATCAGCGACTTCAGCAGCTTCTGATCCGCTTCGAGCGTGCCGGTCTTGAAGGCCGGGTCCGTCAGCGTATGAATGAACGGGATCAGGAATTCGTCCTTCGCGCGGATCGACGTGACCTCGTGATACGCGTTGAAGATCTCGCCTTCGTCGAGGCCGAGCGATTCGACGATGTATTGGTACGCGTGCGTGTGGATCGCTTCCTCGAACGCCTGGCGCAGCAGGAACTGCCGGCACTCCGGCGCCGTGATGTGGCGGTACGTGCCGAGCACGATGTTGTTCGCCGCGAGCGAATCGGCCGTCACGAAGAAGCCGAGGTTGCGCTTCACGATGCGGCGCTCGTCCTCGGTCAGACCGTTCGGGTCCTTCCACAGTGCGATGTCGCGGGACATGTTGATTTCCTGCGGCATCCAGTGGTTCGCGCAACCGGCCAGATACTTTTCCCACGCCCACTTGTACTTGAACGGCACCAGCTGATTGACGTCAGTCTGGCCGTTGATGATGCGCTTGTCGGCGACATTGACCCGCGCTTCCGACCCGCCGGCGGGAACAGCCGATGCTTGCGGCGGCACCGCAAGATCGCCTTCGAAAATGTCGCGGACCTGATGGGCGGCAGGCGTTGCAGCCTGCATTCCGACAGCCATCCCGGCGGAGGTGCGCATCGCGTTTTGCTGCGCTCCGCTCGCGGGGGTTACGGCAGTCTTCTCGTCATCCCAGTTGAGCATAAATTCTCACCATCAATTTAGAACGGTTTGTACCATCTTTTCCTGAGCGATAAAAGGGTTCGCTCACGAAAAATCCTTTTTTCGATTCGCGTTGCGACCTCGATACAACACTTTGAGCAACGCATCGTCGTTCATGCAGCGCGCGATGTGAGTCGCGCGTGTATCGCGAGGTGCGCTCGACGCATCGAACGCCGATCGAAACGCGACGCCGTCGGAGATGTTTCGATCGCTTGTCATTGCCTGCAACGCAGGTGTCGCGTTACAGATTCCTTATCATTTTTTTAGTTGAGCGCGGCGCACACTTCAACCTCGATCGGTCGTCGTGTGCGCCGCGCAGGCCTGCTTCTCAGGTCAGGCGCACTGCGTTACTGGCACGCTTCGCACTCGTCGAAGCCGGGGTCGCCCGGACGCATCGTGCACACCGGACCATCCGCTTCGACCGGCGCGAGTGCCGGCGCCGCGTTGACCGCGCCCGACGACGCACCGCCCGCCGCACCGAAGCCGCCCGCCGCGCCTTGCGCGCCGCCGCTGCTCGAGCCGCCACCCGCACCGCCCGTCGGCACTGCGTTCAGCGCGCCGTGTGCGACCGTCGACTTCTCGACGTGCGTCGCCGCCATCGTGCGGAGGTAGTAGGTCGTCTTCAGGCCGCGCAGCCATGCGAGCTTGTAGGTCTCGTCGAGCTTCTTGCCCGACGCGCCGCCCATGTAGATGTTCAGCGACTGCGCCTGGTCGATCCACTTCTGGCGACGCGATGCCGCTTCGACCAGCCACGTCGGGTCGACCTCGAACGCGGTCGCGTAGATCGCGCGCAGGTCGGCCGGGATGCGGTCGATGCGCGACAGCATGCCGTCGAAATACTTCAGGTCGGCGACCATCACTTCGTCCCACAGGCCGCGTTCCTTCAGATCGCGGACGAGGTACTCGTTCACCACCGTGAATTCGCCCGACAGGTTCGACTTCACGTACAGGTTCTGGAAGGTCGGCTCGATACAGGCCGACACGCCGATGATGTTCGAGATCGTCGCCGTCGGCGCGATCGCGACGCAGTTCGAGTTGCGCATGCCGTGCGCGGCGATCCGCGAACGCAGCGTCGTCCAGTCGAGCGATTCCGACGTGTCGACCTCGACGTAGCCGCCGCGCGCCTCCGTCAGCAGCTTCAGCGTGTCCTGCGGGAGGATGCCGCGATCCCACAGCGAGCCGCGGTAGCTCGAGTAGCGGCCGCGCTCTTCGGCCAGCTCGGTCGACGCGTAGTACGCGTAGTAGCAGACGGCTTCCATCGAACGGTCGGCGAACTCGACCGCCTCTTGCGACGCGTACGGCGTGCGCAGCAGGTGCAGGCAGTCCTGGAAGCCCATGATGCCCATGCCGACCGGGCGGTGCTTCAGGTTCGAGTTACGCGCCTTCGGCACCGCGTAGTAGTTGATGTCGATCACGTTGTCGAGCATGCGCATCGCGACGCTGATCGTGCGCTTGAGCTTGTCGTGGTCGAGCGCGTAGCTGCCGTCGGCCTGCTTCACCAGGTGGGCGACGAGGTTCACCGAGCCCAGGTTGCACACCGCGATTTCGGTGTCGCTCGTATTCAGCGTGATTTCCGTGCACAGGTTCGACGAATGGACGACGCCGACGTGCTGCTGCGGCGAGCGCACGTTGCACGGATCCTTGAACGTGATCCACGGGTGGCCCGTCTCGAACAGCATGCCGAGCATCTTGCGCCACAGCTGCTGCGCCGGGATCTTCTTGAACAGCTTGATCTCGCCGCGCGCGACCTTGTCTTCGTAAGCCGTGTAAGCCTTCTCGAATTCGGCGCCGAACTTGTCGTGCAGGTCCGGGCAGGTCGACGGCGAGAACAGCGTCCAGTCGGCGCCTTCCATCACGCGCTTCATGAACAGGTCGGGAATCCAGTTCGCCGTGTTCATGTCGTGCGTACGGCGACGGTCGTCACCGGTGTTCTTGCGCAACTCCAGGAACTCCTCGATGTCGAGGTGCCACGATTCGAGGTACGCGCAGACCGCGCCCTTGCGCTTGCCGCCCTGGTTCACCGCGACGGCCGTGTCGTTCACGACCTTCAGGAACGGCACCACGCCTTGCGACTTGCCGTTCGTGCCCTTGATATGCGAGCCGAGGGCGCGCACGCGCGTCCAGTCGTTGCCGAGGCCGCCGGCGAACTTCGACAGCAGCGCGTTTTCCTTCAGCGCTTCGTAGATGCCGTCGAGATCGTCCGCGACCGTCGTCAGGTAGCACGACGACAGCTGCGAGCGGTGCGTGCCCGAGTTGAACAGCGTCGGCGTCGAGCTCATGAAGTCGAAGCTCGACAGCACGTTGTAGAACTCGATCGCGCGCGTTTCGCGGTCGATCTCGTTCAGCGACAGGCCCATCGCGACGCGCATGAAGAATGCCTGCGGCATTTCGATGCGGGTGCCTTCGACGTGCAGGAAGTAGCGGTCGTACAGCGTCTGCAGGCCGAGGTAGCCGAACTGCAGGTCGCGGTTCGCGTCGAGCGCTTCGCCGAGGCGCTTCAGGTCGAACTGCAGCAGCTTGTCGTCGAGCAGGCCGGCGTCGACGCCGCGCTTCAGGAACTGCGGGAAGTATTCGGCGTAGCGGGTCGACATCTCGGCCTGCACGACTTCCTCGCCGAGAATCTCGCGACGGATCGTGTGCAGCAGGATGCGGGCCGTGACCTGGCTGTACGCCGGGTCCTTTTCGATCATCGTGCGCGCCGCGAGGATCGCCGAGTCGTAGACCTGGCTCATCGGCACGCCGTCGTACAGGTTCTTCACCGTCTCCGCGACGATCGGGTCAGGGTTAACCGCAGCGCCGAGGCCGTCGCACGCCGACACGATCAGCGCGCGCAGCGCGTTCAGGTCGAGCGGGCGCGTGACGCCGTTGTCGACGACGTTGATGCCGGTGGTCGACTCGCCGCCCGCTGCCGCCGCTTCCTCGCCCGCATGCTGGCGCTCGAGGTGACGCTTCTCGCGATACAGCACGTACGCACGCGCGACGTTGTGCTCGCCGCCGCGCATCAGCGCGAGTTCGACCTGGTCCTGGATGTCTTCGATATGGAACGTACCGCCGTTCGGGCGGCTGCGCACGAGCGCGCGAACGACGTTGTGCGTCAGTTGTTCGACCTGCTCGCGCACGCGCGCCGATGCCGCGCCCTGCCCGCCATTGACGGCCAGGAAAGCCTTGGTCACCGCGATCGCGATCTTCGAAGGTTCGAACGACACCACGCTGCCGTTGCGGCGGATCACCTTGTAGTCGGCGAACGTGGCCTGCGGCGCGAGCGCCTTCGCGCCCTGTTCGGTCCCGCCGAGCGGACGGCTCGAGGCGCTCTCGTACTGGGACGTCGCGTTGTCGGTGGTTTGCATGTGCAAAGCTCCTGGTGTTGGATGGTGCGGAGAGAACCGCGGATTAAAACGAACGCTGCGCAATGCGGTGCGCGAGCGGTAAGAGGCGAGCGATGCGCCGGGGAAGCCGGTTCGGTCGATGCGCGACAACCCAGCCGGTCGTGTGCTTCGTCATGTGTACCCTGCCCCGTCGATGTTCGCTGCGCTGGTCGCGACGCCCGGACCGCCCGGCCTGACGCGCCGCCGTGAGAACCCTGTCCGCCGACGTTGCCCGCCGGCCGGTGCCGCTCGGGTTTTCCCCTGCGACACACACTATATCTAGTACAGAACTGCTCAACTGGCACCAAGTATAGTGGACATTCGGAGGACGTCCAAACGGATAATTTGCGGCGAAGGTCTTGACATCGCTCGCGCGCAGACACGGCAAGGCATTGGTCGGAGAAAAAACTTTCTCCGCTCAAAAAACCCCGCGATCAGTGCTGACGGAAAGGAAAGTATTCGGCGGAAAAACCGGCATCGCTCGCGAAGCGTTGCCAATCGAAGTGCGGGCCCGGGTCGGTCTTGCGGCCCGGCGCGACGTCCGAGTGACCCGCGAACGCGTCGACCGGATAGTGCGCGGCGAGCGCGCGGGAGAGCGCGGCGAGCACCGCGTATTGCGCATCGTCGAACGGGACGTCGTCCGCGCCTTCGAGCTCGATGCCGATCGAGAAATCGTTGCAGCGGGTGCGGCCGAAGAACTCGGACGAGCCCGCGTGCCACGCGCGCTCGTCGCACGACACGAACTGCACGAGTTCGCCGCCGCGGCGGATCAGGAAATGGGCGGACACGCGCACGCCGCGCAGGTGGCGCTGGTAATAGGGGTGGGCATCGCAGTCGAGGCGATTCAGGAACAGCGCCTCGATCGCGTCGCCGCCGAATTCGCCGGGCGGCAGGCTGATGTTGTGGACGACCACGAGCGTCGGCGCCGCACCCGCGGGCCGCGCCTCGAAGTTCGGCGACGGCGCATGGCGCGCTTCGCGCACCCAGCCGTTCGCGTCGACCGACAACACCGGCGCGTCGCTCATCGCGCGTCGCGGCCGTTCACGCGCGTGGCGTGGCGCTGCGCATGCTCGGCGCTGCAGAAGTATTCGCCGCTCGCGGCGACGGCGTCGCCCTTCGGCGCGTGCACGCCGCATTCGGCGCAACGCACCATCGGCTCGGGCAGCGACCGCGCGTCGCCGTTCGGGCGCGCGGCGCCACCACCGGCACCGGCACCGGCACCAGGCGCGCCGTCGTAACCGGCGCCGCGGCCGGTGCGCGCCTGCGCCTGTTCCTGCGCGTGGCGCAGCTTGCGCGCGAGCCAAGAACCGGCGAAGAAGAGAAGGATCAGGAGAAGAATCTGTCGCATCGGAAACCTGCGGTCAAACCACGGAGCGGTGCAGCAGCACCTCGAACACGAATCGGCTGCCGACATACGCGAGCAGCAGCGCGGCGAACGACACGAGCACCCAGCGCGCGGCGCCGCGGCCGCGCCAGCCCGACGTCTTGCGGGCGACCAGCAGGCCGCCGAACATCAGCCACGACAGGATCGCGAACACCGTCTTGTGGTCGAGCCGCAACGCGCGCGCGTCGACCTGTTCGCTGAACAGGATGCCCGACGCGAGCGTCAGCGTCAGCAGCACGAAGCCGGCGCCGATCAGGCGGAACAGCAGCTTCTCGAGCGTGAGCAGCGGCGGCAGCGTTTCGAGCCAGCTCGCGATCCAGCCGGTCGAGCCGTCGCGCCCGCCGTGCCGCAGCGACTGCAGGCGCCGCTCGACCATCAGCATCAGGATCGCGTGCAGCGCGGCGATCGCGAAAAGGCCGTACGCGATGTTCGCGATCAGGAAATGCAGCTTGAACAGCGGCGCTGCGGCATAAGGCAGCACCCGCACGCCGCCGAACACGAGCGGCAGCAGCGACGCGCCGCACGCGAGCGGCAGCACCAGCAGGCGCAGGCTGTCGAGCGGGAAGAAGAAGCTCTCGATCCAGTAGATGCCGGCGCCGAGCCAGAACATCGCGGACAGCGCGAACGCGAAGCCGAACACCATCGCGTCGTTCGGAAAGATCGTCATGTGGAGCAGCACGCCGTGCGCGAGCAGCGCGGCGAACAGCAGCGCGCGACCGGCCCCGCTCATCCCGGACGCGGCCGATGCAGGGACCGGCACGGCCGGCACGCTCGCGACGAGCGGCGTCGCGCCCTGGCGATGCGTGCGCCAGCCTGCGACGGCGAGGCCGCCGTACAGGAATGCGGTGAGGGCATACAGTACAATATCCATGTTCGAAGTTTACACTAGGCCCCCTTCCCGCGACGGCTCCCTTTGTTCGGTTCCGCCGCGCCTTCGGGCCCCACTGTCCATCGCTCCCCATGCTCGACAATCTCACTCAACGGATGGCGCGCGTCGTCAAGACGCTGCGCGGCGAGGCCCGGCTCACCGAGGCGAACACGCAGGAGATGCTCCGCGAGGTGCGTCTCGCGCTGCTGGAAGCCGACGTGTCGCTGCCGGTCGTCCGCGAATTCATCGCCAAGGTCAAGGAAAAGGCGCTCGGCGAAGAAGTGATCAGCAGCCTGTCGCCGGGCCAGGCGCTCGTCGGCGTGGTCCAGAAGGAACTGACCGCCGTGATCGGCGGCGACTACGAAGGCAAGGCCGCCGAGCTGAACCTCGCGGTCACACCGCCCGCCGTGGTCCTGATGGCCGGCCTGCAGGGCGCGGGCAAGACCACGACCGTCGGCAAGCTCGCGAAGCTGCTGCGCGAGAAGTACAAGAAGAAGGTGCTCACGGTGTCGTGCGACGTGTATCGGCCGGCCGCGATCATGCAGCTGAAAACGGTGACCGAGCAGGTCGGCGCCGACTTCTTCCCGTCCACGCCGGACCAGAAGCCCGTCGACATCGCGCTCGCGGCCGTCGACTGGGCGAAGCGCCACTACCATGACGTGCTGCTCGTCGACACGGCCGGCCGCCTCGGCATCGACGAAGCGATGATGCAGGAAATCGCCGCGCTGCACGGCGCGCTGAAGCCGGCCGAAACGCTGTTCGTCGTCGACGCGATGCTCGGCCAGGATGCCGTCAACACCGCGAAGGCGTTCAACGACACGCTGCCGCTCACCGGCGTCGTGCTGACCAAGCTCGACGGCGATTCGCGCGGCGGCGCCGCGCTGTCGGTGCGTCACGTCACGGGCAAGCCGATCAAGTTCGTCGGCGTCGCCGAGAAGCTCGACGGCCTCGAGGTGTTCCACCCCGACCGGATGGCGAACCGGATCCTCGGCATGGGCGACATCCTCGCGCTCGTCGAGGAAGCGCAGCGCGGCGTCGATGTCCAGGCCGCGCAGAAGCTCGCCGACAAGGTCAAGAAAGGCGGCGATTTCGACTTGAACGATTTCCGCGCGCAGATCTCGCAGATGAAGAACATGGGCGGTTTGTCGTCGCTGATGGACAAACTCCCCGCGCAATTCCAGCAGGCGGCTGCCGGCGCCGACATGGGCCAGGCCGAGAAGTCGATCCGCCGGATGGAAGGCATCATCAGCTCGATGACGCCCGCCGAGCGCGCGAAACCCGAAATCATCAAGGCGACGCGCAAGCGCCGCATTGCGGCCGGCGCGGGCGTGCCGGTGCAGGAAGTCAACCGGATGCTGAACCAGTACGACCAGATGCGTACGATGATGAAGAAGCTGAAGGGCGGCAACATGCAGAAGATGATGCGCGGCCTGAAAGGCATGATGCCCGGCATGCGCTGATTACGTCCGTCGGCCGGCGCGCGGGTTTTTGCCGTAGCGCGCGCCTGCCGTTCTGCTTCATCCTTATTTGTATACCGACTGCCCGCCAGAACACATGAACCGCGAAGAAGCCCTCCACATTTTCGACCACTCCGAAGAGATCGTCTCGGCCGACGCCGTCAATGCGTCGATCTCGAAGATGGCCGACGCGATCCGCGCCGAGATCGGCGACGCGTTCCCGCTCGTTCTCTCGGTGATGGGCGGCGCTGCGGTGTTTACCGGGATGCTGCTGCCGCATCTCGATTTCCCGCTCGAATTCGACTACATCCACCTGACCCGCTACCGCAACACGACGCAGGGCAGCCCGGAGATGCACTGGCGCGTCGCGCCGCGCGAATCGGTGAAGGACCGCATCGTGCTCGTACTCGACGACATCCTCGACGAAGGCGAGACGATGGCCGCGATCCGCGACCGCATCCTCGACATGGGCGCGAAGCGCTTCATGTCGGCCGTGCTGTGCGAGAAGACGCTCGCGAAGGCGAAACCGCTGCACCCCGACTTCTGCGGCTTCTCGGTGCCGGACCGCTACGTGTTCGGCTGCGGGATGGACGCGAAGGGCTACTGGCGCAACCTGCCGACGATCCGCGCGCTGACCGCGAACGTCTGATCGCCGCGCTGTCCGCTATATAAATAGAAAGCGGCGCTCCGGTTGCCCGGAGCGCCGCTTTTTTTCGTCGGCCCGCCGCGCCGCCCGCGCTACGGCTGCAACTGGTGCACGAACGCGCGAATGCCCGCGAGCAGCATCTCGACCGAGATCGCGACGAGCACGAGGCCCATCAGCCGCTCGAACGCGGCGACGGTCCGCTCGCCGAGCCACGCCTGAATCCGTTCGGCCAGCACCAGCGTGATCGCGCAGACGATCATCGTGACCGTCAGCGCGCCGACCCACTCGAGCATTTTGCCGGGCGCCTGCGACGTCAGCAGCATCACCGTCGCGAGCGCGGACGGCCCGGCCAGCGCCGGAATCGCGAGCGGCACGATGAACGGCTCGCCGCCCGCGCGCGGATCGCTGCCGAGCGCGCCGTCCGGATGCGGGAAGATCATCCGCAGCGCGATCAGGAACAGCACGATCCCGCCGCCGAGCCGCAGCGACAGGTCGGTGAGGCTCATCATCCGCAGGAAGCGGTCGCCGACCAGCATGAAGAACAGCAGGATCACGAACGCGATCCCCACTTCGCGCAGGATCAGCTTCACGCGCCGCTCGCGCGGCACATCCCGCATCGCCGTGATGAACAGCGGGATGTTGCCGAGCGGATCCGTGATCAGCACGAGGAGCACGGTGGCCGACAGGAACGTGTATTCCATCGTGTCCCCCGGTCGCCGCGCTTAGTGCGCGAGCGCGGCGCGGATCTTTTCGGCGACCGTCGCCGCGGCCGTGTCGGCCGGCAGCAGCGTCGCTTCGGCGTCGCGGCGGCCCTGGTACTCGATCTTGCCTTCCTTCAGGCCGCGCTCGCCGATCACGAGACGATGCGGCACGCCGATCAGCTCCCAGTCGGCAAACATCACGCCCGGGCGCTCGCCGCGATCGTCGAGGATCACGTCGATGCCGGCCGCGACGAGTTCCGCGTACAGCTTGTCGGCCGTCTCGCGCACCATGTCGCTGCGGTCATAGCCCATCGGGCACAGCACGACCTCGAACGGCGCGATCGACTCGGGCCAGATAATCCCGCGGTCGTCGAAGTTCTGTTCGATCGCCGCGCCGAGAATGCGCGTGATGCCCACGCCGTAGCAGCCCATCAGCATCGGCTGCGGCTTGCCCGACTCGTCGAGGAACGTCGCGCCCATCGCTTCCGAGTACTTGGTGCCGAGCTGGAACACGTGGCCGACTTCGATGCCGCGGCAGATGTCGATCGCGCCCTTGCCGTCCGGCGACGGATCGCCCTTCTTCACGTTGCGCACGTCGGCGACGTCCGGCTCCGGCAGGTCGCGGCCCCAGTTCACGCCCGCGATGTGATAGTCGACCTCGTTCGCACCGACGACGAAATCGCTCATGTTCGCGACCGTACGGTCGGCGATCACCTTCACCGGCTTCTTCGTGCCGACCGGGCCGAGATAGCCCGGCGGCGTGCCGAACCACTCGACGATTTCCTGCTCGGTCGCGAAGCGGTGATTCTTCAGGCCCGGCAGCTTCGACACCTTGATCTCGTTCAGGTCGTGATCGCCGCGCAGCATCACGAGCCAGATGGTCGGCTCGGCGCCTTCGTTGTCGGTCGCGAGCACGATCGACTTGATCGTGCGCTCGAGCGGGATCGCCAGCAGTTCGGCGACGGCCTCGCACTTCGCCTTGCCGGGCGTCGCGACCTTTTCCATCGCTTCGGCGGGCGCCGCGCGCTCAGGCGTCAGCGGCAGCGCTTCGGCCGCCTCGACGTTCGCCGCGAATTCGGACGTCGGGCAGTACGCGATCGCGTCCTCGCCGGTATCGGCGATCACGTGGAACTCGTGCGAGAAGTTGCCGCCGATCGAGCCGCTGTCGGCCGCGACCGCGCGGAACTCGAGGCCCAGGCGCGTGAAGATGCGCACGTACGCGTCGTACATCTTGCGGTACGACTCGTTCAGGCCGGCCGCATCCTTGTCGAACGAATACGCGTCCTTCATGATGAATTCGCGGCCGCGCATCACGCCGAAGCGCGGGCGGATCTCGTCGCGGAACTTCGTCTGGATCTGGTAGAAGTTCACCGGCATCTGCCGGTAGCTCTTGATCTGGTTGCGCGCGATGTCGGTGACGACTTCCTCGTGCGTCGGCCCGATCACGAAATCGTTGTCCTTGCGGTCCTTGAAGCGCAGCAGCTCGGGGCCGTACTGCTCCCAGCGGCCCGACTCCTGCCACAGCTCGGCCGGCTGCACGGCCGGCATCAGCAGCTCGATGGCGCCCGCCCGGTTCATTTCCTCGCGCACGATCGCCTCGACCTTGCGAATCGAACGCAGGCCGACCGGCAGGTAGTTGTAGATGCCGCCGGCGACGCGACGGATCATGCCGGCGCGGACCATCAGCTTGTGGCTGACGATCTCTGCGTCGGCGGGTGCCTCTTTCAGGGTGCCGATAAAGAAACGGGAAGCTTTCATGCGGACGGTTCCAAAAACGGCGCCCCCAGGCGGGGCGCCCGAAAAAGTTTCAAGGTGAAAAAGCGGCGCGCCGCGAACGACGATGGCGCAGATGACGTAGCAGACTAATCAGGGACAATTCAGCCGGTGTGCCCCGCGCGGATTCGCTCCGTCACGGTGCGCAGCGCCCGTTATCTGTTTATAATCAAAGCAATTTTAAAGGATTCGAAGGTGGTTGTATGCTGGATCGTGAAGGCTTTCGCCCGAACGTCGGCATCATCCTCTTGAACGCGCGCAACGAGGTGTTTTGGGGCAAGCGGCTCCGCGAGCATTCCTGGCAGTTTCCTCAAGGTGGGATCAAGTACGGCGAGACCCCCATGCAGGCGATGTACCGGGAACTGCACGAGGAAACGGGCCTGCATCCGGAACACGTCAAGATAATCGGCCGCACCCGCGACTGGTTGCGTTACGAGGTGCCTGACAAGTTCATCAAACGCGAAGTACGCGGTCATTACCGCGGCCAGAAGCAGATCTGGTTCCTGCTGCGGATGGTTGGACGCGATTGCGACATTTGCTTGCGCGCGACCGACCACCCGGAGTTCGATGCGTGGCGCTGGAACGAGTATTGGGTACCGCTCGATGCGGTGATCGAGTTCAAGCGGGATGTCTATCAGTTGGCGCTGACGGAACTGTCGCGCTTCCTGCGCCGCCCGGCGCAGCGAGCCGAGAAGCCGCGCGGGCCGCGTGTGTCGCGCTATCCGCGCGTCATTGGCGCACAGGCTCAAACGCTGACGATTGTCGACGCATCGGTGGTTTGTTCGGAGATCGAAGTGGAAGCGAGCACGCTCGACGAGATGCCGCCCCACGTGATCGTCGGCAAGTGACGAGTCGGACTGCATGACCGGGCGCGACCTTGGTGTCGCGCCCTTTTTTTACGAGGAATGCATATTGAAAGCGATTGCTCTCGCGCTCGCATCGATCGCCGCGATGGCCGCCCTGGCCGGCTGCGCGAACTCGAAAGCGCCGTCCAACAAGGATGACAGCGAGTTCGTGTACCTGCTCGACCGTCAGGGAACCTGGAAGGAAAACGCCGTCGACACGCTGCCGCCGCTGCCGCAAACGGGCGATCTGCTGCCGTTCAACGTGTCGCAGAACACACCGCTGAAGTTCTTCGTCGATGCGAAGTCCCTCGAGGTCGGCAGCGACGGCGTCGTGCGCTACGCAGTCGTCGTCACGAGCCCGGCCGGTGCGCGCAACGTGAACTACGAAGGCATCCGCTGCGACACCTACGAATGGCGCCAGTACGCCGGCCTGAACTCGGACCACAACGGCTGGGATCGCACCGTCGAGAACGACTGGCGGCGCATCGAGAACGGCGAGCTGAACGCCTACCACTCCGCGCTCTACCAGGACTACTTCTGCGCGAACAAGATGCCGCAGGGCTCGACCCGGCAGATCCTCGAAAACATCCGGTTCCACCGCACCGCGATGACGCAGTTGCGCTGACGGCACGCGATGCGGGTCGTCCGCATCGCCCTCCCGCCGGACAAAAAAGCCCGCATCGCGCGGGCTTTTTCATTTGAACGGCGGCATTTGGCCGGCGCTCACACCAGCACGAGGTTGTCGCGATGAATCAGTTCGGGCTCCAGCATGTAGCCGAGCACGGTCTCGATCTCGCCGCTCGGCTTGCGGTGAATCAGCTTCGTTTCCGCGCTGCTGTAGTTCGTGAGCCCGCGCGCCACCTCGCGCCCGTCCGGGCCGACGCACGCGATCACCTCGCCGCGCGCGAACGCGCCCTGCACGTCGATCACGCCGATCGGCAGCAGGCTCTTGCCGCCGGCCGTCAGCTTCTCGACCGCGCCCGCGTCGATCACGACATGGCCGCGCACCTGCAGATGGTCGGCCATCCATTGCTTGCGTGCCGCCATCCGCGCGGTACGGGCGATCAGTTGCGTGCCGATCGCCTCGCCGGCCGCCAGGCGCACGAGCACGTCGGACTCCCGGCCGCTCGCGATCACGGTATTCGCGCCGCTGTGGGCCGCACGCTTCGCCGCGAGGATCTTCGTCAGCATCCCGCCGCGACCGAGGCTCGAACCGGCCCCGCCCGCCATCGCCTCGAGCTCCGGCGCGCCCGCATTGGCCTCGCCGACGAGCGTCGCATTCGGGTCCTTGCGCGGATCGGCCGTGAACAGCCCCGACTGGTCGGTGAGGATGATCAGCGCATCGCCTTCGATCAGGTTCGCGACGAGCGCGCCGAGCGTGTCGTTGTCGCCGAACTTGATTTCGTCGGTCACGACCGTGTCGTTTTCGTTGATGATCGGCACGACGCCGAGCCGCAGCAGCGTGAGCAGCGTCGAGCGCGCATTCAGGTAGCGCTCGCGGTCCGCCAGATCGGCGTGCGTGAGCAGGATCTGCGCAGTGCGAATGCCGTGCTCGGTGAAGCGGCTCTCGTAGACTTGCGCGAGCCCCATCTGGCCGACCGCGGCAGCGGCCTGCAGCTCGTCGATTTCCCGCGGCCGCTTGCTCCAGCCGAGCCGCTGCATGCCTTCGGCAATCGCGCCCGAACTGACGAGCACGACTTCCTTGCCCTGCGCACGCAACGCGGCGATCTGGGCTGCCCAGCGGCCGATTGCAGCATGATCGAGCCCCTTGCCGTCGTTGGTCACGAGGCTGGAACCCACTTTCACCACCAATCGCTTCGAATCCGCGATGATCGAACGCATCCTGCACTGTCTCCTGTATCTGATGCCGGCCCGCCGGGCGCGATGGAACGCCGACGCCGGGCGGCACGCCCGGCGCGTGATCTGACCGCCTGACCGTTCAGGCGTCGTCGCCCGGGGCCGCGCCGCCCTTCGCCGGCGGCGCATCGCGGAAACGCACGTCCGCCGCGAGATCCTCCGCCTCCGCCGCGCGATGCGCGTCCGAATGTTCGGAGAGGTAGTCGTAGATCGCGTAGCACAGTGCTTCGCAGCCCTGGCCCGTCAGCGCCGAGATCTCGAACACCGGGCCGTCCCAGCCGAAACGGTCGAGGAAATCCGCGACGCGCGCCTCGCGCTCGTCTTCCGGCACCATGTCCAGCTTGTTGAGCACGAGCCAGCGCGGCTTCTCGTAGAGCGCCTCGTCATACTTGCGCAGTTCGCCGACGATCGCCGTCGCTTCCGCGACCGGATCGACGCTTTCGTCGAACGGCGCGAGATCGACCAGATGCAGCAGCACGCCGGTACGCTGCAGGTGACGCAGGAATTGATGCCCGAGGCCCGCGCCTTCGGCCGCCCCTTCGATCAGCCCCGGGATATCGGCGATCACGAAGCTCTTGCTCGGGCCGACCCGCACCACGCCGAGATTCGGCGCAAGCGTCGTGAACGGGTAGTCGGCGATCTTCGGCTTCGCATTCGACACCGACGAGATGAAGGTCGACTTCCCCGCGTTCGGCATGCCGAGCAGGCCGACGTCGGCGAGCACCTTCAGCTCGAGCTTCAGCATGCGCCGCTCGCCCGGCTTGCCGTCCGTCTTCTGGCGCGGCGCGCGGTTCGTGCTCGACTTGAAATGCAGGTTGCCGAGACCGCCGGCGCCGCCCTGCGCGAGCATCACCTGCTGGTCGTGCTCGGTCAGGTCGGCGATCAGCTCGCCCGTTTCCATGTCGCTGATGATCGTGCCGACCGGCATGCGCAGCGTGACGTCGTCGCCGCCCTTGCCGTAGCAATCCGAGCCGCGACCGTTTTCGCCGTTGCGCGCGAGGTGCTTCTTCGCGTAACGGTAGTCGATCAGCGTGTTGATGTTGCGGTCGGCGATCGCGTAAACGCTGCCGCCCCGGCCGCCGTCGCCGCCGTCCGGCCCGCCGAACGGGACGAATTTCTCGCGGCGCATCGACGCGCTGCCATCGCCTCCGTCGCCGGCGATGACTTCGATTCGTGCTTCGTCAATGAACTTCATTCGTCACTCCGCCCAGTATTTCCGCTATTGTGCCGCGCGCCGGCACGCTTGAACAATCTGCCGTTCGGCCGATCGACCGCCGGTTGCGCGAGGGTCGCCGGTCCGCACTGGCGGGCGGCGACCCAATAAAAAAGGCCCCGCGAAGACTGCGGGGCCTTTCGGCTACGAAGCCCGTGGGTGCCTGACTTAGGCAGCCGCCGGGACGACGATGACCAGATGCTTCTTGTCCGCGCCCTTCGTCGCGAACTTGACGTGACCGTCGACCAGCGCGAACAGGGTGTGATCCTTGCCCATGCCGACGTTCTCGCCAGCGTGCATGCGCGTGCCGCGCTGACGCACGATGATGCCGCCAGCGTTGATTGCCTGGCCGCCGTACACTTTCACGCCGAGACGTTTCGACTCGGAGTCGCGGCCGTTCCGGGAAGAGCCGCCTGCCTTTTTGTGTGCCATCTGATTGCTCCTTTACCGAGGCGCTTACGCGTTGATCGCGTCGATGCGCAGCTCAGTGTAGTTCTGGCGGTGGCCGCCGTGCTTTTGGTAGTGCTTCCGGCGACGCATCTTGAAGATGGTGACCTTGGCATGACGACCGTGCGACACAACGGTGGCCTTGACGGAAGCCCCACTGACCAGCGGCGTACCGAACTGAATCGATTCGCCTTCGCCCACTGCGAGAACCTGGTCGAGCGTGATTTCAGCGTCAATGTCAGCCGGTATCTGTTCTACTTTGAGTTTTTCGCCAACGGCAACCTTGTACTGCTTGCCGCCGGTTTTTATGACCGCGTACATTGAGAACCTCACTCTGGATCCAATTTTTCCGCACACCACGCGCGGAAAACACGTGATTATACATGGGCTTAGCATCCAAGTCAAAGCCGATCGACGATTGCCGCGCGCGGGCTTCGGCCGGACGGCCAAAATCGCGCCGCTGGTACGTCTGACAGACCGGCATATCGCGGATTCGACTTATAATCCGCCGCATCACCCAATTCCATCATCATGTCGTCGTCCACCGCCTCCCCCACCCTCAGCGCCGCCCACCTGCTCGCCCCGATCACCAGCGACATGGAGCAGGTGAATCGCGTTATCCGGCAAAGCCTCGCGTCCGACGTGCTGCTGATCAACCAGATCGCCGAATACATCATCGGCGCGGGCGGCAAGCGGCTGCGTCCGGCGTTGCTGCTGCTCGTCGCCGGCGCGCTCGGCGAAACGTCGCACCAGCGGCACGTGCTGGCCGCCGTCGTCGAGTTCATCCACACGGCCACGCTGCTGCATGACGACGTCGTCGACGAATCCGAGCTGCGCCGCGGCCGCCAGACGGCCAATGCGCTGTTCGGCAACGCGGCGAGCGTGCTGGTAGGCGACTACCTCTACTCGCGCTCGTTCGAGATGATGGTCGGCGTCGGCAAGATGCGCGTGATGGAGATCCTGTCCGAAGCGACGACGATCATTTCGGAAGGCGAGGTGCTGCAGCTCCTCAACATGCACGACGCGGACGTCGACGAAACGCGCTACATGCAGGTGATCCGCTACAAGACGGCGAAGCTGTTCGAGGCGTCGGCGCGCCTGGGCGCGGTGCTCGCGGGCGCCGATGCGCCGACCGAGGCCGCCGCCGCCGAATACGGCCGCCGGATCGGCACCGCGTTCCAGATCATGGACGACTGGCTCGACTATGCGGGCACCGCCGAGGCAATGGGCAAGAATGCCGGCGACGACCTGCGCGAAGGCAAGCCGACGCTGCCGCTCATCTATCTGATCGAGCGCGGCACGCCCGAACAGTCGGCGCTCGCACGCGAGGCGATCGAACACGGCGGCACCGATCGCTTCGACACGATTTTCGAAGCGATCACGCGCTCGGGCGCGCTCGATCACACGCTTGAATGCGCACGCCAGGAAGCGCAGGCGGCCGCCGCGGCGATTGCCGCGTTCCCCGATTCGATCTACAAGGAAAGCCTGCTCGGGTTGTGCTCATACTCGACGTCGCGGCAATCGTAAACACGCCGCGAACGCGAAGCGATGCGTTGTCTCGAAAATTTTCTTCATCAAAGTATTCCCTTTTAGAAAAAACATCGTTATAGTTACGTTCTTGCTTGTGACGACGCAGCGATTCTTAACGAAGACGGCGAAGTCAGAAGAGCAAAAATCGGGGTGTAGCTTAGCCTGGTAGAGCGCTACGTTCGGGACGTAGAGGCCGGAGGTTCGAATCCTCTCACCCCGACCAGATTTAAAAAAACCGTGCACCGCGTGCACGGTTTTTTTTCGTCCGGCCGCCGCGGGCCCTCGTGTCGCGCGCGACACATCGCGGTCGCCGGCCTCTGCTATATTTCCCCCATCCCTGTCCTTCACTGCCCTTTCCAACGCGTGGACCAAATTCCCTTATGGGCGCAAATCGGCGCCGTCTTCCTGCTTCTTCTCTGTTCCAGCTTCTTTTCCATTTCCGAGACCGCGATGATGGCGCTCAACCGCCATCGGCTGAAGCATCTCGCCGGCCAGGGCGCACTCGGCGCGAAAACCACGCAGGGGCTTCTCACGCGCACTGACTTGCTGCTCAGCGTGATCCTGATCGGCAACAACCTGTTCAACACGATCATCCCGGTCCTCACGACGTCGCTCGCGCTCCATACGTTCGGCCGCAACAACCTCGCGCTGTCGATCGCCACCGGCGTCGTCGCGTTCCTGATCATCGTGTTCGCGGAAATCGCACCGAAGATCGTCGGCGCGACGTTCCCCGAACGCATCGCGCTGCCCGCGAGCCTCGTGATCGCCCCGCTGATGCGCGTGTTCAAGCCGGTCGTGTGGTTCGTCAACGCGCTCGCGAACGGCGTGCTGTGGGTACTGCGCATCAACACGAAGACAGGCCGCGACCAGCGGATGTCGGCCGACGAGCTGCGCGCCATCGTGCTCGAATCGAGCAGTTTCATGCCGACCAAGCACCGCAGCATCCTGCTCAACCTGTTCGACCTCGAGAACATCACGGTCGACGACGTGATGGTCCCGCGCCGCCAGATCGAGTCGCTCAACTTCTACGCGCCGCTCGACGACATCCTGCATCAGCTCGAAACCTGCTATCACAACCGGCTGGTCGTCTACGAAGGCGACATCGACAAGGTGCTCGGCGTGCTGCACGTGCGCAAGACGCTCACCGGGCTGCACAACCAGGATTTCGACCGCGAGACGCTCCGCGCGCTGCTCGCCGAACCGTACTACGTGCCGTCCGGCACGCCGGTGGTCCAGCAGCTCCAGTTCTTCCAGGAAACCCGGCAGCGCACCGCGCTCGTCGTCAACGAGTACGGCGAACTCGAAGGGCTCGTCACGCCCGAGGACATCATCGAGGAACTGATCGGCGAATTCACGACGTCGATGCCGCGCAGCGAACGCGCGGGCGGCTGGGACGAGAACGGCGAATGCATCGTGTCGGCCAGCATGCCGCTGCGCGAGCTGAACCGCTGGCTGCACCTGAAACTGCCGACCGACGGGCCGAAGACGCTGAACGGACTGGTACTCGAGATCCTCGAGGAAATTCCGGAAGACGACGTGTGCCTGAAAATCGGCGACGTGATGCTCGAGGTGATGCGCAGCGACGATCAGGCAGTACGCACCGTCAAGCTCTTCAAGCCGCGCGGCACGCGCACCGTGCGCGCCGCCTCGCGCTAGGGCCGGTTCACGCTAATAACGGGCTAGCGCTAGCCGAACGGCCGACTGCCGGCGCTGGCCGCGACGCGCGATGATCTGCGCATCACGGTCAACTGGCGGCCAGCGTGCCGGCTCACATGCACTTTCCTTCCTCCGCGGCGTCGCTACACGCGCGGTCGGCGCCCGCGCACGCCGACGCGCCGCCCGCCGACACGCCCCATGCACTCGATGCGGCCCAGCTCGACGATGCCCCCGCCGTACGGCTGCTGACGGACACGCTGCACGCGGCGCGCGTGCGCGACGCGTCGGACATCCACGTCGAGCCGTTCGAAGCCGGCTGGCGCATCCGTCTGCGCATCGACGGCGTGCTGCATGAACACGCGCGACCGCCGCTGCACCTGCGCGATGCGCTCGTCACGCGGATCAAGGTGCTCTCGCGCATGGACATCGCCGAGCGGCGGCTTCCGCAGGACGGCCGGCTGCGCATCGCGATCGACGGCGGCACGCGCGGCGACTATCGTGTCAGTTCGCTGCCCACGCTGTTCGGCGAAAAGCTCGTGCTGCGGCGGCTCGAAACGCTGCCGCCCGATCTCACGCTGGCCAACCTCGGCTTCGATGCGCGGCAGGCGGCCGCGATGGAGGCCGCGATCCGCGCGCCGCATGGCCTCGTGCTCGTCACGGGCCCGACCGGCAGCGGCAAGACGCTGTCGCTCTACTGCGCGCTGCAAATGCTCGATCGCGACGCGCACAACGTCTGCACGGTCGAGGATCCCGCCGAGATCCAGCTCGACGGAATCAATCAGGTCGGCGTCGCCGACAAGGCGGGGCTCACGTTCGCGACGGCGCTGCGCGCGCTGTTGCGACAGGACCCGGACGTCATCATGGTCGGCGAGATTCGCGATGCGGAGACGGCCGACGTCGCGATCAAGGCCGCGCAGACCGGCCATCTCGTGTTGTCGACGCTGCACACGAACGACGCGCCGGCAGCCGTCGCGCGGCTGCTCGACATCGGCGTCGCGCCGTACAACCTCGCCGCCGCGCTGCACCTCGTCACCGCGCAACGCCTCGTCCGGCGCCTGTGCGTTCACTGCCGCGCGCCTTCGGACGCATCGGCGCGCGCGCTGCGGGAATCCGGCTGCGACCCGGCGGCGCTGGCGGCCGGCTGGCGGCCGTTCGTCGCGCGCGGCTGTTCCGCCTGTCACGGGATCGGCTATCGCGGCCGCATCGGCCTGCATCAGACGATGCCGGTCTCGCCCGCGCTGGCCGAGCGCATCGTCGCGCGGGCGAGCGTCGGCGAACTCGCGCACTGCGTGGCGGCCGAGGGCGTGCGCACGCTACGCGACGCGGCATTCGCGCGCGTCATGGACGGCACGACGAGCCTCGCGGAAGCCGTCGCCGCCACCCCCGCCGCGTGAACGTGCGCACGCCGCCGCGCGAAACCCGCTTCGCATGGCGCGGCCGCCATCGCGACGGCTCTCCACGCCGCGGGATCGTCATCGCGTTCGACGCCTCGGCCGCGCGCGCCACGCTCGCGCGCGACGGCATCGCGGTACTGTCGCTCGACGTCCGCGGGCCGGCCCGTCCGCCTACGGCGGCCGCGCGCGACATCACGCGCTTCACGCGCCAGCTCGCGAGCCTGCTGCAGGCCGGCCTGCCGCTCGCGCCGTCGCTCGAGATGCTCGCGCGCACCCGCACGCGCGACGGCGTGCCGCGCATTGCCGCGGGTCTCGCCCGCGAGATCGTCGGCGGCCGGCGCTTCGCCGATGCGCTCGCACGCTATCCATCGCAATTCGGCACGCTGTATCGTCAGTTGATCGAGGTCGGCGAAGCGTCCGGTTCGCTCGGCGTCGTGCTGACACGGGTCGCGGAACACCGCGAGCGCGCCGATGCGCAATGGCGCAAGCTGCGCGCCGCACTCGCGTATCCGGCCGCCGTCATCCTGTTCGGGCTCGCGATCTCCGCTGCATTGATGATGTGGGTCGTGCCGACCTTCCGGCAGATCTTCGACGGTTTCGGGGCCGCGCTGCCCGCGCCGACCCGCGCGCTGCTCGCGCTGTCCTCCGCGCTGTCGGCGTGGGGCGGCGTACTCCTGGCCGGCGCGGCCGCCACGGGCCTTGCCGCGCGGCACGCGCTGCGGCGCTCGGCCGCGCTGCGTCACGCGCTCGCGCGGCGCCTGCTGCGCGCTCCGCTCGCAGGCAGCGCGCTCGAGCGATACGCTGCCGCACGCTGGTGCCGCTCGCTGGCGACCCTGCTCGGCGCCGGCGTGCCGCTCGCCGATGCGTTCGCCACGCTGGAGCGCACGGCCGGCCACCCGGTGTTCGCGCACGCCACCGCGCACATCGCCGCACGCGTGTTGCGCGGCGTACGTCTGGCCGATGCGATGCATTCGGCCGGCTGCTTTCCGGACGACGTCGTGCAGCCGATCGCCGTCGCCGAGGAAACCGGTGCGCTCGACACGATGCTCGCCGACATCGCCGCGCTGTGCGAACGCCAGCTGGACGCGCGCCTCGATGCGCTCGCGGCGCTCGGCGAACCGTTGATCGTGATCGTGCTGGGCGCACTCGTCGGCGGTCTCGTGATCGCGATGTATCTGCCGATCCTTCAACTCGGCAACGTGGTGTAGCATCGCAACCGATTCTGTCGCCTTTTAAGTCCGAACCTTGAGCCTCATGACGCCCGCGCCCCTGTCCGCCGTTTCCGATTCGCCCGAGAGCACGCTGCTCGCGCTGGCGATGCTGCCGCCCGCGCTGCAGTATGCGTTCGCGGTCGTCGTCGGCCTTTGCATCGGCAGCTTCCTGAACGTGGTCGTGCACCGGTTGCCCGTGATGATGCAGCGCGCATGGCAGGCCGAGATCGCCGAGGCGACGGGCACCGCGAGCGCCCCGCCCGACGACGGTTATCCGCCGCGCTACGATCTGTGGCGCCCGCGCAGTGCCTGCCCGCATTGCGGCCACGTATTGCGCGCGTGGGAAAACATCCCGCTCGTCAGCTACCTGATGCTGCGCGGGCGCTGCCGGCGCTGCGGCCATGCGATCGGCATCCGCTACGTGCTCGTCGAGATCGCGTGCGCAGGGCTCGCCGCCGGCTCGCTCGCGGCGTTCGGCCCGACCGTCGCCGCGCTTGCCGCGTTCGCGTTGTGCGCGGCGCTGCTCTCGATGAGCGCGATCGATATCCGGACCGGCTACCTGCCCGACTCGATGACGCTGCCGCTGCTGTGGGCAGGGCTCGTGCTGAACCTCGGCGGCACCTTCACGTCGCTGCGCTCGGCCGTGATCGGCGCGATGGCCGGCTACCTGTTCCTGTGGTCGATCTACTGGCTGTTCAAATGGCTGCGCGGCATCGAGGGCATCGGTTTCGGCGACCTGAAGCTGCTTGCCGCGCTCGGCGCATGGATGGGCTGGGCCGCGCTGCCGCAGGTCGTGCTGTTCGCGGCGGTGACCGGCGCGATCGTCGGGCTCGTCGCAACCTGGCGCGGCCGCATGCGCTTCGAGGAGCCGATTCCGTTCGGCCCGTTCCTCGCGGCCGGCGGCGTCGCCACGCTGTTTTTCGGCACCCCTTTCTATGCGGCGCTCGGAGGCTGACATGTTTTCCGTAGGACTCACGGGCGGCATCGGCAGCGGCAAGACGACCGTTGCCGACCTGTTCGGCGCCCGTGGCGCATCGCTCGTCGATACCGACCTGATTGCCCACCGCATCACCGCGCCGGGCGGCCTCGCGATGCCCGCGATCGAGCAGGCTTTCGGTCGCGACTTCGTGGCCGCCGACGGCTCGCTCGATCGCGCGAAGATGCGCACGCTGATCTTCAGCGACGACGCCGCGCGCCGGCGCCTCGAAGCGATCACGCATCCGCTGATCCGCGCGGAGACCGATCGCGACGCGCGCAAAGCGCGGGGCCCGTACGTAATGTTCGTCGTGCCGCTGCTCGTCGAGTCGGGCACCTGGAAGGCGCGCAGCGATCGCGTGCTCGTCGTCGACTGCCCGGTCGAAACGCAGATCGCGCGCGTGATGCGGCGCAACGGTTTCACGCGCGAACAGGTCGAAGCGATCATCGCGCGACAGGCGTCGCGCGAAGCCCGCCTCGCGGCGGCCGACGACGTGATCGTCAACGACGCGCTCACGCCCGACGCGCTCGCCGCGCAGGTCGATGCACTGCACCAACGCTATGTCGAATTCGCGGCCGCCGCGCACTGAGCATCGCGCGCAATCGTGATGGTGTACGAAATTGGCGCGTTGCTAGGGTAGAGAGGGGGCATTAGAATGTCCTTCATTGTTTCAATCCCTACCCAAGAGGCGAGCGCGCTTGATTCTTTACGAGTATCCGTTCAACGAGCGAATTCGCACGCTGTTGCGTCTCGAAGATCTGTTCGAGCGCTTCACGTTCTTTTTGGCTCAGGAGGACCCGCGTGAACACCACGTCGCGCTGACGACGCTGTTCGAAATCGCCGAGGTAACGGGCCGCGCGGACCTGAAATCGGATCTGATGAAGGAGCTCGAACGTCAGCGCCAGACGCTCGCCCCCTTTCGCGGCAATCCGGGCATCGAGCAGAACGCGCTCGAGGCCGTGCTCGGTGAAATCGAGCAAACGCTCGCGAATCTCGCGCAGATGCAGGGCAAGACCGGCCAGCACCTCGTCGACAACGAGTGGCTCGCCAGCATCCGCAGCCGCGCGGTGATTCCGGGCGGTACCTGCAAGTTCGACCTGCCGTCGTACTACGCGTGGCAGCAATGGCCTGCGGAGCAGCGGCGCCAGGACATCGCGAAGTGGGTCCTGCCGATGCTGCCGTTGCGCGACGCCGCGGCGATCGTGCTGCGGCTCGCGCGCGAATCGGGTCAGGCGTCGAAGGTCATGGCGATGCAGGGCAGCTACCAGCAGATGCTGTCCGGCCGCACCTACCAGCTGATGCAGGTACGGGTGCCGCCGGAGCTGCGCGTCATTCCCGAGGCGAGCGCCAACAAATACATGCTGTGGGTGCGGTTCACCATGCAGGACGGCGATGTACGGCCGCGCGCGGTGGACATCGACGTGCCGTTCCATCTGACACTGTGTAATCTGTAACGGCCACGTGCCGGATCGATGCTTTCGTATGACTACCGTTGTGAAATGTCCTTCGTGCGGCGCCGAAGTGCGCTGGACGCCTGAAAACAAGTTCCGTCCCTTCTGTTCGGCCCGCTGCAAGCAGCTCGACCTCGGCGCATGGGCCGCGGAAAAGTATCGGATCGGCGGCGCCTCCGACGAGGGTCCGTCGTCGGAAGAAGACGGCACGGACAACCGCCGCGACAGCTGAGCGGCGCGCGACGCCGCCGTCCGCTGATATGGCCCGCGTTTCAGGCGGGCCGCCGCGGCGTCATTGCGACGCCGCTTCCTTCTCGAGCAGTTCGAGCACCGGCAGCGCCGCCGGCAACAGCGGCGCAACCTCGACCGGCAGTTGCTGCCACACGAACGCCTGCCCTTCCTTGCTGTGCGGCTCGCCCGTCCAGCCCGTCACCTTGCAGAAATAGAGCCGCACATACGCGTGCGGATAATCGTGCTCGAGCGTGTGCCAGCGGTGGCTGGCCGTGACGTCAATGCCGAGTTCCTCGTGCAGCTCGCGCGCCAGCGCGTCCTCGACGCTTTCGCCGGCCTCCAGCTTGCCGCCCGGAAACTCCCAGTAACCTTCATACGGCTTGCCCGGCAGGCGCTGCGCGAGCAGATAACGCCCGTCCGGCTGCACCATCACGCCGACCGCGACTTCGGTCACCTTGCGACCGTCCGGCGCCCGCACAGCGCCCTGTGCCTGATCCGCGCTCATGCCTGCTCCTTGCGGCCCGACCAGTCCCGCGCGAACTGCCACGCGACGCGGCCCGAACGCGAGCCGCGCTCGAGCGCCCATACGAGCGCGTCGCCGCGCGCGGTCTCGATCTCCGCATCCGGGCAGCCGAAGTGACGCAGCCAGTGCGCGACGATGTCGAGGTAGTCGTCCTGCTTGAACGGATAGAAGCTGACCCACAGGCCGAAGCGCTCCGACAGCGAGATCTTCTCCTCGACGACTTCGCCGGGATGAATCTCGCCGTCCGGCAGATGCTTGTACGACTCGTTGTCGCTCATGTACTCGGGCAGCAAATGGCGGCGGTTCGACGTCGCGTAGATCAGCACGTTGTCCGACTGCGCGGCGATCGACCCGTCCAGCGCGACCTTCAGCGCCTTGTAGCCCGATTCGCCGTCCTCGAACGACAGGTCGTCGCAAAACACGATGAACCGCTCCGGACGCTGCGAGATCAGGTCGACGATGTCGCCGAGATCGTGCAGGTCGTCCTTGTCGACTTCGATCAGGCGCAGCCCGTCGTTCGCGTACGCATTCAAGCACGCCTTGATCAGCGACGACTTGCCGGTGCCGCGCGCGCCGGTCAACAGCACGTTGTTGGCCGGCTTGCGCTGCACGAACTGCCGCGTGTTCTGGTCGATCAGCACTTTCTGGCGATCGATGTTGTGCAGGTCGCCGAGCGTGATCGACGACACGGCCGGTACCGGCTGCAGGTAGCCGCGCCCCTGGCGCTTGCGCCAGCGGAACGCGTGCGCCGCGTTCCAGTCGATGGCCGCCGGTGCGGGCGGCAGCATTCCTTCGAGACGGCCGAGCAGCGCTTCCGCGCGCGTCAGAAACTGTTCAAGCTTGTCCATGTCGTTCGAGCGCTCCCGATCAGGAGCGGTAATCCGCGTTGATGCTCACGTAATCGTGCGACAGGTCGCACGTCCAGACGGTGGCCTGCGCGTCGCCACGGCCGAGCAGCACGCGGATCGTGATCTCGCTCTGCTTCATCACGCGCTGGCCGTCCTCTTCCTGGTAGGCCGGGTTGCGGCCGCCCGCCTTCGCGACGAGCACGTCGTCCAGATAGAGGTCGATCTTGCCGACGTCGAGATCCGCGACGCCCGCATAGCCGATCGCCGCGAGAATCCGGCCCAGGTTGGGGTCGGATGCGTAGAAGGCCGTCTTCACGAGCGGCGAATGGCCGATCGCGTACGCGATCTGGCGGCATTCGGCGACGCTCTTGCCGCCTTCGACCTGCACCGTCATGAATTTCGTCGCGCCTTCGCCATCGCGCACGATCAGTTGCGACAACACCTGCGCGACTTCCGTCACCGCGTCGCGCAGCGCCGCATAGGCCGGCGAATCGGTCGACGTGATGGCCGGCAGCGAGCTCTTGCCCGACGCGATCAGGATGAACGAGTCGTTCGTCGACGTGTCGCCATCGATCGTGATGCAGTTGAACGAGCGGTCGGCGACTTCCTTCACCAGCGTGTCGAGCACCGGCTGCGCGACGTTCGCGTCGAACGCGAGGAAGCCGAGCATCGTCGCCATGTTCGGCTTGATCATGCCCGCGCCCTTGCTGATGCCCGTCAGCGTGACCGTGTGACCGTCGATCGTCACCTGGCGCGACGTCGCCTTCGGCAGCGTGTCGGTCGTCATGATCGCCTGCGCGGCGTCGAACCAGTTCGCGGCCTGGCGGTTCGCGAGCGCGGCCGGCAGGCCGGCCTTCAGGCGGTCGATCGGTAGCGGCTCGAGGATCACGCCGGTCGAGAACGGCAGCACCTGCGCCGGCGCGATGCCCGCGAGACGCGCGAGCTCCGTGCAGGTCTCGCGTGCGTTCACGAGGCCCGGCTCGCCGGTGCCCGCGTTCGCATTGCCCGTATTCACGACCAGCGCGCGGATGCCCGCGCCGCCCGCACGGACCTTCGCCAGGTGCTCGCGGCAGACGGTGACCGGCGCCGCGCAGAAACGATTTTCGGTGAACACGCCCGCGACCGTCGCGCCTTCGTCGACGGAAATGACCAGCACGTCCTTGCGATTCGGCTTGCGGATGTTCGCTTCCGCCCAGCCGAGCGTGACGCCGGCGACGGGATGCAGTTGGGCGGGATCGATCGACGGAAAATTGACAGCCATGGGGCACACCTGCCGGATGGAAAATGCCGGCATGCGCCGGCATCGATTGGAAGAACCGGCGGCCCCACGCGGGCCGCCACAACTCACATCACTGACTCGACGCTGCGAACGACGCGGCACGCGTGACGCGCGCCGCCGCCGATCATGACAGCTTCCCGTGACATTGCTTGTACTTCTTGCCGCTGCCGCACGGGCACGGGTCGTTGCGGCCGACCTTCGGCATTTCGCCGCCGGGGCCGCTGTGCGTCATCGCGCTGCCGACCATGTCGGCCGTCGCCGTGGCCGCCGTGGCCGCCGCGGCGGCCGTGACGTTCGCGACCGGCGCACCGGCGTCCGCGTAGTCGGCGTGCTGGTATTCGACGTTCTCGAGATGACCGCCGCGCTCCTCGATCTGCTCGGCCGCCTCCTCGAGCTGCTCCGGCGACTGGATCTGCACGTTCATCACGACGCGCGTGACTTCCTGCTTGATCGCGTCGAGCATCGCGGCGAACAGCTCGAACGCCTCGCGCTTGTACTCCTGCTTCGGATTCTTCTGCGCATAGCCGCGCAGATGGATGCCCTGACGCAGGTGGTCGAGCGCCGCGAGGTGCTCGCGCCACAGGCGGTCGACCGTCTGCAGCATCACCGAACGCTCGAACGCGCTGAACGATTCGCGGCCGACCAGCGCGACCTTCGCGTCGTACTGCTCGTCGGCGGCCGTCGTCACCGCGTCGAGAATCTCCTCGGCCGTGATCGACGACGACTCGTTCACCATTTCCTGGATCGCGAGGTCGAGCTGCCAGTCGTTGCGCAGCGCTTCCTCGAGCTCGGGCACGTCCCACTGCTCTTCGATGCTGCCTTCCGGCACGAACTGGCGGACGACCTCGGTGATCACGCCGTGACGCATCGCGGTGATCGTCTCGGTGATGTCGTGCGCTTCGAGCAGCTCGTTGCGCTGCTGGTAGATCACCTTGCGCTGGTCGTTCGACACGTCGTCGTATTCGAGCAGCTGCTTGCGGATGTCGAAGTTGCGCGCTTCGACCTTGCGCTGCGCCGATTCGATCGACCGCGTGACGATACCCGCCTCGATCGCCTCGCCTTCCGGCATCTTCAGGCGATCCATGATCGAGCGCACGCGGTCGCCCGCGAAGATGCGCAGCAGCGGATCGTCGAGCGACAGATAGAAGCGCGACGAGCCCGGATCGCCCTGGCGGCCCGCACGGCCGCGCAGCTGGTTGTCGATCCGGCGCGATTCGTGGCGCTCGGTACCGATGATGTGCAGGCCGCCCGCGGCCTTCACCTGCTCGTGCAGCGTTTCCCACTCGTCGTGCAGCTGCTTGATGCGGCGTGCCTTTTCGTCGGCCGGGATCGCGTCGTCGGCGTCGATGAACGCGGCCTGCTTCTCGGCGTTGCCGCCGAGCACGATGTCGGTACCGCGACCGGCCATGTTGGTCGCGATCGTGATGCGCTTCGGACGGCCGGCTTCCGCGACGATCGCCGCTTCACGCTCGTGCTGCTTCGCGTTCAGCACTTCGTGCGGCAGCCCGGCCTGCTTCAGCAGGTGCGACAGCAGCTCGGAGTTCTCGATCGAGGTCGTGCCCACCAGCACCGGCTGGCCGCGCTCGTAGCAGTCGCGGATGTCGCGGATCACCGCGTCGTAGCGCTCCTTGGCCGTCTTGTAGATCTGGTCCTGCTTGTCGATCCGCTTCGGCGGGCGGTTGGTCGGGATCACGACCGTCTCGAGGCCGTAGATCTCGTTGAATTCGTACGCTTCGGTGTCCGCGGTGCCGGTCATGCCGGCCAGCTTCGCGTACATCCGGAAGTAGTTCTGGAACGTGATCGACGCGAGCGTCTGGTTCTCGCTCTGGATCTTCACGTGCTCCTTCGCCTCGACCGCCTGGTGCAGGCCGTCGGACCAGCGGCGGCCGGCCATCAGGCGGCCCGTGAATTCGTCGACGATGACCACTTCGCCGTTCTGCACGACGTAGTGCTGATCCTTGTGGAACAGCGTGTGGGCGCGCAGCGCGGCGTACACGTGGTGCATCAGCGTGATGTTCTGCGGCGCGTACAGGCTCTCGCCCTCGCCGATCAGGCCCCATTCGGCGAGCAGGCGCTCGGCCTTCTCGTGGCCCGATTCCGTCAGGAATACCTGGCGCGCCTTCTCGTCGAGCGTGTAGTCGCCCGGCTTCTCGACGCCCGTGCCGTCGGCCTTCTCTTCGCCGATCTGGCGCTCGAGCAGCGGCGGCAGTGCGTTCATCCGCACGTACAGCTCGGTGTGATCCTCGGCCTGGCCCGAAATGATCAGCGGCGTCCGCGCTTCGTCGATCAGGATCGAGTCCACTTCGTCGACGACTGCAAAATTCAGTGCCCGCTGCACGCGCGCGTCGGTCTCGTAGACCATGTTGTCGCGCAGGTAGTCGAAGCCGAATTCGTTGTTCGTGCCGTACGTGATGTCCGCCGCGTACGCCTGCTGCTTCTGGTCGTGCTCCATGCCGGACAGGTTGATGCCGACCGACAGACCGAGGAAGTTGTAGAGGCGCGCCATCCATTCGGCGTCGCGCTGCGCGAGGTAATCGTTGACGGTCACGACGTGCACGCCGCGGCCGGCCAGTGCGTTCAGGTACACGGGCAGCGTCGCGACGAGCGTCTTGCCCTCGCCGGTGCGCATTTCCGCGATCTTGCCGTAGTGGAGCACCATGCCGCCGATCATCTGCACGTCGAAGTGCCGCATCTTCAGCACGCGGCGGCTCGCCTCGCGACAGACCGCGAAGGCCTCGGGCAGCAGCTTGTCGAGCGACTCGCCGGCCGCGACCCGCTGGCGGAATTCATCCGTCTTGCCGCGCAACTGGTCGTCCGTCAGCTGCTCGATCTGCGTTTCGAGCGCATTGATCGTCGCGACGGTCTTTTGGTATTGCTTGACGAGCCGCTGGTTGCGGCTGCCAAAAATTTTCTGGAGAAAACCGGTTGTCATCGGATCGGATCCTGCGTCGCAGCACCGGCGCCCGGCGCGTGGTACGCGCCCCGGTGCCCGAGCCTCGGCGGCTTAGCGAATTAGTGGACTCAAACGACGAATTTTAGCACGCGGGGCCGCATGCGCCTGCGTTCCGGCCGGACGGCCATTGCGCGCCGGGGCCGGGTGGGCGTGGGCGAAAGCCGCCCGTGCGCGGGCCGGCGCGGGTACAATCGGCTGCAACGTCCGCGCGCGTGCGCGCTCGAAGAAAGCCTCGATGAACCGATTTTCCAAGCGTTTCGGCCCGCTCGCCGCCTATCGCCCGCAACCCGTGTCCGAAGTGCTCGGTCGTACCGACGCATTCGCGGCGCTACGCGCCGGCGTCGAGCAGATCGCGTCGCTGCAGCGCGACCTCGGCGCGTGCCTGCCCGACTATCTGGCGAATCACGTCGAACCGGGCTTCATCAAGGATGGCACCCTGACCCTCTTTGCCGCGCACAATGCGCTGGCCGCCCGGCTGCGACAAGTCGAAGTGCGACTGCTCGGCGATCTCCAGAAGCGCGGCTGGCCCGTGACGACGCTGCGCGTGCGCGTGCGGCCGAAGGACGCGCCGGAGCCGCCGCACGTGAAGCAGGCGCGGATGACGTCGACCGGCGCCGCCGCGCTGCGCGACCTCGCCGACCACCTCGAACCGTCGCCGCTGCAGGCTGCGCTCGCACGGATGGCGGCGCGGCACGGCGCGAAACCGCGCTGACTGCCCCGGCCGCCAACGGCGGCCAGCCAACAAAAAAGCGACCCGAGGGTCGCTTTTTTATCGCTTGCGGTAACGAATGCCGGTCACGCGAAGGCCGTCTGCGCGTCGAACGCGAACCCCTTCGGCGCAGCCTGCGGATCGTCGAACGTCACGATGTCGTACGCGTCTTCGTGTGCGAGCAGCTCGCGCAGCAGCGCATTGTTCAGCCCGTGGCCCGACTTGTACGCGGTGTACGATGCCAGCAGCGGATGGCCGACCACGTAGAGGTCGCCGATCGCATCGAGCATCTTGTGCTTCACGAACTCGTCGTCGTAGCGCAGCCCGTCGTTGTTCAGGATCCGGTACTCGTCGAGCACGATCGCGTTGTCCATGCTGCCGCCGCGGGCGAGACCCAGCTCGCGCATCATTTCGACTTCATGGGCAAAACCGAACGTGCGCGCGCGCGCGATCTCGCGCACGTACGACGTATTCGCGAAATCGACCTCCAATTCCTGGCCGGTCTTGTCGACGGCCGGGTGACGGAAGTCGATCGTGAACTTCAGCTTGAAGCCGAAATACGGATCGAGACGCGCGAACTTGTCGCCATCGCGGATTTCGACCGGCTTCTTCACCTGGATGAAGCGCTTCGGCGCGTTCTGCTCTTCGATGCCGGCGGATTGAATCAGGAACACGAAGGACGCGGCGCTGCCGTCCATGATCGGGATTTCCTCGGCCGTCACGTCGACATAGAGGTTGTCGATGCCGAGGCCGGCGCACGCCGACATCAGGTGCTCGACCGTCGACACGCGCGCGCCATCCTTCTGCAGCACCGACGCGAGCCGCGTGTCGCCGATCGACATCGCGGAGGCCGGGATATCGACGGGCGTGGGCAGGTCGACGCGCGTGAACACGATACCCGTGCCCGGCGCAGCCGGACGGAGCGTCAGTTCGACCTTGCGGCCCGAGTGGAGACCGATACCCACGGTCTTCACGATGGATTTGATGGTGCGCTGCTTCAACATGGTCTTCTTCGTCTTGATTGAAGATATCAATCAGGAGTTATATTCGATAGGCGAGATTATAGCGTAATTCCCAATTCAACGCTGTTTGAAACTGCGTATCAATCTGTTTCGTCTGTTTACCCGCGCCGATACGGGACGGGCCAATGCCCGGAACGGAGGCGTTTCCGGTCATCGGCCCGTGTTACAACTGCCCTGAGGCCGGTGAGCAGCGTTGCCGGAAGGCAACGGCGCACCGCACGATCAGGACGTCAACGTCGCGAGAACACTCGCCGCATCGCTCACTTCGAACTTGCCCGGCGCCTCGACGGCCAGCGTCTTGACCACACCGCCGTCAATCACCATCGCGTAGCGCAGGGAACGAATTCCCATGCCACGCGCGGACAAATCCTGCGTCAGCCCCAGCGCATGAGTGAAAGCCGCGCTGCCGTCCGCCATCATGCGCACCTTGCCCGCGGTGTGCAGATCACGTCCCCATGCGCCCATCACGAATGCGTCGTTGACGGACACGCACCAGATCTCGTCGATCCCCGCCGCGCGCAGTTGCTCGGCGTGTTCGACGTAGCCCGGCACATGCTGCGCCGAGCAGGTCGGCGTGAACGCGCCCGGCAATCCGAAGATCACCACCCGCTTTCCCACAACCTGGTCGCGCACGCTGTAGGCGTTCGGCCCCAGCGTGCACCCTTCGCGCGCATCGTCGATGAACTCGAACAATTGCGCGTCGGGCAGCGCGTCGCCCACTTGAATCATGGCTGGTCCCTCATAGCGATACGGTTTTTCAGCGTGTCGCGGACAGCACGGCCCATCCCGCTCCGCTCACGCGAAGAGGGCACGTTTCCCGGCCCGGCGTCGCATCCGACGCGGCCTGTCGTGATCCGTGGCATCCGTCACGCCGGCGTTACCGCGGCAACTTCGCCGCGGCTTCGCCTGTGTGCGTCGTCAGTCAGCCTGCTTGCGCAGGAAAGCCGGGATGTCGTACGTGTCCACCCCCTTCTCCTGCAGCGCCTGCACGTGCGATGCCGCGGTTTCGCGCGAGTTGCGCCACACCGCCGGCGTATCGAGCGCGCCGTAGTCGGCCGTGCTGACGTGTTGCGCCGGCGCATAGCCGTGCGACACCGCGCTGACCGGCTGGTTGTCCGTACCCGTGCGCAGCAGCGTCATCGGTGCCGACTGCTGCTTCTTCGCCGCACGGCCCAGCCCCGTCGCCACGACCGTCACGCGCAGTGCATCGCCCATCGCGTCGTCGTACACCGCACCGAAGATCACCGTCGCATCTTCCGCCGCGTAGCTCTTGATCGTGTTCATCACTTCGCGCGTTTCCGACAGGCGCAGCGAACGGCTCGACGTGATGTTGACCAGCACGCCGCGCGCGCCCGACAGATCGACGCCTTCGAGCAGCGGGCTCGCCACGGCCTGTTCCGCCGCGAGGCGTGCGCGATCGACGCCGGCAACCGTCGCCGTGCCCATCATCGCCTTGCCCTGCTCGCCCATCACTGTCTTCACGTCTTCGAAGTCGACGTTCACGAGGCCGTCGACGTTGATGATTTCCGCGATACCCGCCACCGCGTTGTTCAACACGTCGTCCGCGCACTGGAAGCACTTGTCCATCTCGGCGTCATCGCCCATCACGTCGAACAGCTTGTCGTTCAGGACGACGATCAGCGAGTCGACGTGATCCTCCAGTTGCTGCGAGCCTGCTTCGGCGACGCGCATGCGCTTGCCGCCCTCGAACTCGAACGGCTTGCTGACGACACCGACCGTCAGAATGCCCATCTCCTTCGCGATCTGCGCGACCACCGGTGCCGCGCCCGTGCCCGTGCCACCACCCATGCCGGCCGTGATGAACACCATGTGCGCGCCGCGCAGTGCGTCGGCGATGCGCTCGCGCGCTTCTTCCGCTGCCGCACGACCCATTTCCGGCTTCGCACCGGCGCCCAGACCCGTGTTGCCGAGCTGGATCACCGACGATGCGCGCGAACGCGACAGCGCCTGCGCGTCCGTGTTCATCACGATGAAGTCGACGCCCTGCACGCCGCGGTTGATCATGTGCTGGACGGCATTGCCGCCAGCGCCGCCAACGCCGACCACCTTGATGATGGTGCCGTTGGTCTCGGTTTCCAGCATTTCGAATTCCATTGTTGCCTCCGTCAAGAGAATGACTGCTACTCGGCCGTTATTCGGCAGGAGATCGGGCAACCCCCTGTCGCGCGCCAGCCGCCGGCACCAGCGCGAATTTCGATTCGGTATTTCAGAAGTTGCTCAGGAACCATTCCTTCATCCGCGAGAACACCTGCCCCGCGTTGCCGGACTGCACGGCGACCTTGCGGCCGCGCATGCGCTGCGCACTGCCTTCGACGAGCAGCCCCATCGCCGTCGAGTAGCGCGGATTGCGCACGACGTCGGACAGGCCGCCTGCATATTCCGGCGCACCGATGCGCACCGGCTTCAGGAAAATGTCTTCGCCGAGCTCGACCATGCCCGGCATCATCGACGCGCCGCCGGTAATGACCACGCCGGAGCTCAGGAGTTCTTCGTAACCCGATTCGCGCACGACCTGCTGCACGAGCGAGAACAGTTCCTCGACGCGCGGCTCGATCACGGCCGCGAGCGCCTGGCGCGACAGCGTGCGCGGGCCGCGTTCGCCGAGGCCCGGCACTTCCACCATTTCGTCCGGATCGGCAAGCGCCTGCTTCGCGATCCCGTAGCCGACCTTGATGTCTTCCGCATCCGGCGTCGGCGTGCGCAGCGCCATCGCGATGTCGCTCGTGATCTGGTCGCCAGCGATCGGAATCACCGCCGTGTGGCGGATCGCGCCTTCGGCGAAGATCGCGATGTCGGTCGTGCCGCCGCCGATGTCGACCAGCACCACGCCGAGATCCTTCTCGTCTTCGGTCAGCACCGCCAGCGACGACGCGAGCGGCTGCAGGATCAGGTCGTTCACTTCCAGCCCGCAGCGGCGCACGCACTTGACGATGTTCTGCGCGGCGCTCACCGCGCCCGTCACGATGTGCACCTTCACTTCCAGCCGGATGCCGCTCATCCCGATCGGCTCGCGCACGTCTTCCTGGCCGTCGATGATGAATTCCTGCGTGAGGATGTGCAGCACCTGCTGGTCGGTCGGGATGTTGATCGCCTTCGCGGTCTCGATCACGCGCGCGACGTCCGTCTGCGTGACTTCCTTGTCCTTGATCGCGACCATCCCGCTCGAGTTGAAGCTGCGGATGTGACTGCCCGCGATCCCGGTGAACACGTTGGTGATCTTGCAGTCGGCCATCAGCTCGGCTTCCTCGAGCGCGCGCTGGATCGACTGCACGGTGGCCTCGATGTTGACCACCACACCTTTCTTCAGACCCTTCGACTCGCTCTGGCCGAGACCGATCACCTCGTAGTGACCCTCGCCCTTCAGCTCGGCGACGATGGCCACCACCTTCGACGTGCCGATGTCGAGGGAAACCAGCAGATCCTTGTAGTCTTTGCTCATAAAGTGCTCTTGCGTGTGATCTCTCGTTACTTCTTGCGCTTGTCGGTATCGGTCAGGAACCGCATGCCTGCCGCGCGAATCGCGAATCCGTTCGGATAGCGCAGGTCCGCGTACTCGATGTCGTTGCCCCAACGCTCCGTGACGGCCGGCCACGCGGCGACCAGACGCTGGCTCCGGTCATGCAGCGTGTCGCTGTTGCGTTCCTTGCCCAGCTCGACCTGCATGCCGTTCGACAGCTTCACCGTCCACGCGTACCGCGCCGACAGCGTCACTTCTTCCGGCGCCGCCTTCAGCGGCGCGAACCATTTCCCGAAGTCGCGATACCGCGTGACGACTTCCTTCGCACTGCCTTCCGGGCCGTCGAACGCCGGCAGTTCCTGCTCCAGCTCGCCCTGGTTCGCGGTGAACAGCTCGCCGTCGACGCTCACCAACTGATCGCTGCCCCAGGTCCCGAGCGGTTTGTACTCCTCGAGCGTGACAGCCAGCGCATTCGGCCACACCCGGCGCACGCTCGCGTGACGCACCCACGGCATCTGCTCGAACGCCGCGCGCGCCGTATCGAGATCGACCGTGAAGAAATTGCCCTTCAGCCGGCCGACCACGCCCGCGCGCACCGTGGGCGAATTGATGTGCTCGGTGTCGCCGTCGATCCGGATCTCCCGCAGCGCGAACGTCGGGCGCTGGATCAGCCAGTAGCAGCCGGCCGCCGCCAACACGAGCAGCAGCAGCGCGTACAGCGCGCTGGCGGCAAGGTTGAGTTGGCGAACGTTGTTCCACATACGTCGTTCCGTTCCTGCGTCAGTCGTTGAGCGTGAGCGACAGCACCTTCACGACCAGCTCCGAATAGCCGATGCCGACCGCGCGCGCGGCCTTCGGCGGCAGCGAGTGGTCGGTCATCCCGGGGGCCGTGTTCACTTCCAGGAAATACGCATTGCCGGCCGCGTCGACCATGAAATCCGCGCGCCCCCAGTCGGTGCAGCCGAGCACGTCGAACGCGCGGCGCGCGATGCGCTTCAGTTCCGCTTCCTGTTCCGCCGGCAGGCCGCACGGGATCAGGTACTGCGTATCGTCGGCGACGTACTTCGCGTGATAGTCGTAGAACTCGCCGGCCGGCACGATCTTGATCAGCGGCAGGTCGAGATCGCCGGCGATGCACGCGGTGTATTCGCCGCCGCCTTCGATGCTCTTCTCGACGATCACGATCTTGTCGTGCGTCGCGGCTTCCGACAGTGCGGCGGGCAACGCGTCGGCCGTCTTCACCTTCAACACCGCAACGCTCGAACCTTCACTCGCCGGCTTCACGAACAGCGGCAGGCCGAGCTTCGCGACGATCTCCGTCGCGCGCGCCGCGTAGTCGTCACCGCGCATCACCGTCTCGAACGGCGGTGTCGGCACGCCCGTCTGCTGCCACACGAGCTTCGTGCGGAACTTGTCGAGGCCGAGCGCCGACCCGAGTACGCCGCTGCCCGTGTAGCGGATCCCGTAGAAATCGAGCGCGCCCTGGATCTGGCCGTTCTCGCCGTAGCCGCCGTGCAGCGCGTTGAACGCGCGCACGAAGCCTTCGTCCTTCAGCGCCGACAGCGGCCGCTCGGCCGGGTCGAACGGATGCGCGTCGACGCCTGCGTCGCGCAGGCCCTGCAGCACGAGGCGGCCCGAGGTGAGCGACACCTCGCGCTCGGCGGATTCGCCGCCGAACAACACCGCCACCTTGCCGAAACGTTTCGGATCGATCCCGCTCATGTCATCCCTTCTGTTGCGTGTTCTGCACGACCTTCGCCGGCACGCCGCCGATCGAACCCGCGCCCATCGTGATCACCACGTCGCCGTTCTGCGCGACCTTCGCCAATGCGTCCGGCACGTCGTCGACCGTCGCGACGAACACCGGGTCGACCTTCCCCGCCGTGCGCAGCGCACGCGACAGCGCGTCGCCGCTGGCCGTCGGGATCGCGGCCTCGCCGGCCGCGTAGACTTCCGTCAGCACCAGCGCATCGACCGTCGACAGCACGTTGACGAAATCGTCGAAGCAGTCGCGCGTGCGCGTGTAGCGGTGCGGCTGGAACGCCAGCACGAGGCGGCGGCCCGGGAACGCGCCGCGCGCGGCCGCGATCGTCGCTGCCATCTCGACCGGGTGATGACCGTAATCGTCGATCAGCGTGTACTGGCCGCCGTCCGCGCTCGGCACGTCGCCGTAACGCTGGAAGCGCCGGCCGACGCCGTTGAATTCCGCCAGCGCCAGCTGGATCGCGTCGTCCGACACGCCGAGATCGGTCGCGATCGCGATCGCCGCGAGCGCGTTCTGCACGTTGTGCAGACCCGGCATGTTCAGCACGACCGCGAGCGGCGCACGCCCTTCGCGGATCACCGTGAAGTGCATCCGGCCGTCGCGCGCGTCGATGTCTTCCGCGCGCACCTGCGCGTCCGGCGACAGGCCGTAGCGCACGACCGGCTTCGAGATGAACGGGATGATCTGCCGCACGTTCGGATCGTCGACGCACACGACCGCGCTGCCGTAGAACGGCAGGCGCTGCGTGAATTCGATGAACGCCTGCTTCAGCCGCGCGAAATCGTGGCCGTAGGTGTCCATGTGGTCGGCATCGATGTTCGTGATGACTTCGATCACCGGATACAGGTTCAGGAACGACGCATCCGACTCGTCGGCCTCGGCGACGATGAAGTCGCCCGTGCCGAGCCGTGCGTTCGCGCCGGCGCTGATCAGCCGGCCGCCGATCACGAAGGTCGGGTCCAGCCCGCCCGCCGCGAGCACGCTCGCGACGAGGCTCGTCGTCGTGGTCTTGCCATGCGTGCCGGCGATCGCGATGCCCTGCTTCAGGCGCATCAGCTCGGCCAGCATCACCGCGCGCTGCACGATCGGCACGCCCTGGTGGCGCGCGGCCAGCACTTCCGGGTTGTCCGAGCGCACGGCCGTCGACACGACGACCGCGTTCGCGCCCTCGATGTTCGCCGCGTCGTGGCCGATCGCGACCCGCGCGCCCAGCGCCTCGAGGCGATCGGTCACCGCATTGCGCGACAGGTCGGAGCCGCTGACCTCGTAGCCGAGGTTGACGAGCACTTCGGCGATGCCGCTCATGCCCGCGCCGCCGATCCCGACGAAATGAATGTGTTTGACGATGTGTTTCATTGCAGTTGTTCCAGGTTCGCGCCGGCCGCCTTCGCGCACACGCGCGCGACTTCGTCGGTGGCCTCGGGCTTCGCGAGCGAGCGCGAACGTTCCGCCATCTCCGCGAGCGATGCACGCGACTGGCTGCGCAGCCAGTCGGCGAGCAGTTCCGCCGACAGGTCGCGTTGTTGCACCAGCACGGCCGCGCCCGCATCGGCGAGGAACGCGGCGTTGGTCGTCTGGTGATCGTCGACCGCGTACGGGAACGGCACGAACAGCGCCGCCACGCCCACCGCCGCGATCTCCGACACCGTCATCGCGCCCGACCGGCAGATCACCAGATCCGCCGCCGCATACGCGGCCGCCATGTCGTCGATGAACGGCACGAGCCGCACGTCTTCGCCGGCCGCGAAACCGGCCGCTTCGTAATTCGCCTTCAATGCTTCGATGTGCTTCACGCCCGCCTGGTGCACGACGCGCGGGCGCTCGCCCGGCGCCAGCAGCGCCAGCGCGCGCGGCACGACTTCGTTCAGCGCGGCGGCCCCAAGGCTGCCGCCGACGACCAGCACGTTCAACGGGCCGCTGCGCGACGCATAGCGTGCTTGGGGCGGTTCCGTGTGCGCAAGTTCCGCGCGAATCGGGTTACCCGTCCATTCCGCGTGCGGCAGCGCGCCGGGGAACGCGACGAGCACGCGCTTCGCGAGTTTCGCGAGCACCTTGTTCGTCAGGCCGGCGATCGAGTTCTGTTCGTGCAGCACGAGCGGACGCCCCGACAGCGCGGTCATCACGCCCGCCGGGAACGTGATGTAGCCGCCCATCCCGAGCACGACGTCCGGCCGCACGCGGCGCAGCGCGCCGAGGCTCTGCCAGCATGCGCGCAGCAGGTTGACCGGCAGCGTCAGCTTGGTCTTCAGGCCCTTGCCGCGCAGCCCGCCGAACCGCACGTACTCCATCGGAATGCCGTGCTTCGGCACGAGCGTCGCTTCCATCCCGGCCGGATTGCCGAGCCATACGACGCGCCAGCCCGCCGCCTCCATCCGGTGCGCGACCGCGAGCCCCGGGAACACGTGGCCCCCGGTGCCGCCTGCCATCACCATCAGCGTGCGTTGCGACGCGGTCATACCTTCCCTCCGCGCATCAGCACCCGGTTCTCGTAATCCACGCGCAGCAGCACCGCGAGCGCGACGCAGTTCAGCAAAATGCCCGAACCGCCGTAGCTCACGAGCGGCAGCGTCAGCCCCTTGGTCGGCAGCAGCCCGAGGTTCACGCCCATGTTGATGAACGTCTGCGCGCCGAACCAGATGCCGATGCCCTTCGCCATCAGGCCCGCGAACGTGCGATCGAGCGCGAGCGCCTGGCGGCCGATTTCGAACGCACGGCGCACGATCCAGTAGAACAGCAGGATCACGACCAGCACGCCGACGAAGCCGAGTTCCTCGCCGATCACCGCGAGGATGAAGTCGGTATGCGCTTCCGGCAGGTAATTCAGCTTCTCGACGCTGCCGCCGAGGCCGACGCCGAACCACTCGCCGCGGCCGAACGCGATCAGCGAGTGCGTGAGCTGATAGGCCTTGCCTTGCGCGTAGCGCTCGTCCCACGGATCGAGATACGCGAAGATCCGCTCGCGACGCCACGGCGACAGCCACACAAGCATCGTGAACGTGCCGACCGCCGTCGCGACGAGGCCGCCGAACAGCTTGCCGTTCACGCCGCCGAGAAACAGCACGCCCATCGCGATCGCGGCGACCACCATGAACGCGCCCATGTCCGGCTCGAGCAGCAGCAGCGCGCCGACGAGGCCGACCGCGAACGCCATCGGCAGGAAGCCCTTCGCGAAGCTCTGCATGTATTCCTGCTTGCGCACCGTGTAGTTCGCCGCGTAGATCGTCACCGCGAGCTTCATGATTTCCGACGGCTGCATGTTCGTGATGCCGAGCGGAATCCAGCGGCGCGCACCGTTCACGCCCTTGCCGACGTGCGGGATCAGCACGATCACGAGGCCGACCAGCGCGATCAGGAACAGATGCGGCGCGTATTTATCCCAGGTCGACACCGGCACGCGGAACGCAACCACCGCCGCGATGAACGCGACGGTAAGCGACACGCAGTGGCGCATCAGGAACGCGTAATCGTGATACGACGCGTATTTCGGCGAATCGGGCATCGCGATCGACGCCGAATACACCATCACGACGCCGAGCCCGAGCAGCGCGATCGCGACCCACAGCAGCGAATAGTCGAAATCGAGCATCCGCGAACGGCTCGGACGCACGCCGTTGACGACGCTCGCGAGGCCGCCCGTCGCGGCGCGCGTGGCCGATGCGACGCGGCCGCCCGCGGCATTGCCGCCGGTGTCGCGCCGGTCGTTGAAACGGGAGACGAGGCGATCGGACCAGCTCATGACGTCGCTCCTTTGTCGATGGCGACTTCATCCACCGCCGCGCGGAACACTTCCGCGCGATGGGCGTAGTTCCTGAACATGTCGAGGCTCGCGCACGCGGGCGACAGCAGCACCGCATCGCCCGGCTCGGCCAGCTCGGCCGCCGCGTGCACCGCGCCTTCGAGCGTCGCGTGGTCGGAAAGCGGCACGCCCGTTTCGGCGAGCGTGTCGCGGATCGCCGGCGCGTCGCGGCCGATCAGCATCACCGCGCGACACCAGCGCGCGACCGGCGCGACCAGCGGCGCGAAATCCTGCCCCTTGCCGTCGCCGCCCGCGATCAGCACGATCTTCTGCGCGAGTCCGTCGAGCGCGGCCACCGTCGCGCCGACGTTCGTGCCCTTGCTGTCGTCGACGTAGTCGACGTCGTCGATCGTCGCGATCACCTCGACGCGATGCGCTTCGCCGCGGTATTCGCGCAGTGCGTGCAGCAGCGGCGCGGCGGGCAGGTCGATCGCCCGCGCGAGCGCGAACGCGGCCAGCGCGTTCGCCGCGTTGTGCAGCCCGCGGATGCGCAGCGCGTCGGCCGGCATCAGGCGCTTCTGCGCGATGTCGGGCGTATGCGCGTCGCGCTTGCGCCGGCGGGTCGTCGTCGCTTCATCCGGCGCGTCGCGATCGACGGCTTCCACGAGCCACGCGATGCCTTTGTCGCGCGACAGCCCGTAGTCGCCGTCCTGCGTCGGTTCGTTCAGGCCGAACGTGACCGTGCGCGGTGCGTCGGCCGCGCCGGCTGCCGGCGCGAACTTCATCACGGCCGCGTCGTCGCGGTTCAGTACGCGCGTCGTCGTCGCGCCGAAGATCCGGCCCTTTGCCTGCGCGTACGCGTCGAAGCTGCCGTGCCAGTCGAGGTGGTCCTGCGTGATGTTGAGGATCGCGGCCGCATCGGGCGCGAACGTGCGCGCGGTCTCGAGCTGGAAGCTCGACAGTTCGAGTACCCAGACGTCGGGCAGCGCGGTTTCGTCGATCGCGCTCGCGAGCCGATCGAGCATCGCCGGGCTGATGTTGCCCGCGACCGCGACCTGCTTGCCCGAGCGGTGGCACAGCAAGCCCGTGAGGCTCGTGGTCGTGGTCTTGCCGTTGGTGCCGGTGATCGCGAGCACCTTCGGCTGGTAGCCGCTCGTGCCGAGCGCGCGCAGCGCCTGCGCGAAGAATTCCAGCTCGCCCCAGACCGCGACACCGCGCTCGTTCGCGGCCGCGACCAGCGCCGCGAGTGCGGGTTCGAGCGGCGACAGCCCGGGGCTCAGCCCGACGATCTCGACGCCGCCGTCGAGCAGCGCGGGCGTGAACGCCCCGCCAACGAACTCCGCATCGATGCCTTCGGCCTGCAGCGCGGCAAGGTTCGGCGGCGCCTCGCGGGTATCGGCAATGCGCAGCCGGCACCCGTGCCTCGCGCACCATCGCGCGATCGCGAGACCCGATTCCCCGAGCCCCAGTACGAGCACCATCGGCCGTTGCCGATCTCCAAACATCTCGCCAGACATCCTTGTTACCTTTCCTTTACCGCAGCTTGAGGGTGGTCAGACCGAACAGGCACAACATCAGGGTGATGATCCAGAAACGCACGACCACCTGCGTTTCCTTCCAGCCGGACAATTCGAAATGGTGATGCAGCGGCGCCATCTTCAGCAGGCGCCGCCCTTCGCCGTAACGCTTCTTCGTGTACTTGAACCACGACACCTGCAGCATCACCGACAGCGTTTCCGCGACGAAGATGCCGCCCATGATGAACAGCACGATTTCCTGGCGCACGATCACCGCGACCGTGCCGAGCGCGCCGCCCAGCGCCAGCGCGCCGACGTCGCCCATGAACACCTGCGCGGGGTGCGTGTTGTACCAGAGGAACGCGAGCCCGGCCCCGCCCATCGCGGAACAGAAGATCAGCAGTTCGCCCGCGCCCGGGATGTGCGGGAACAGCAAATATTTTGAATAGACCGCGCTACCCATCACGTACGCGAACACGCCGAGCGACGCGCCGACCAGCACGACCGGCATGATCACGAGGCCGTCGAGGCCGTCGGTCAGGTTCACCGCGTTGCTCGCGCCGACGATCACGAAGTAGGTCAGCACGATGAAGCCCCATACGCCGAGCGGGTAGCTGATCGACTTCAGGAACGGCAGCATCAGGTCGGCACGCGCCGGCAGCCCCATCGACAGGCCGCTCCTCACCCATGCCATGAACAGGTCGAACACGCGTACGTTGTTCGCCTCGGACACGCTGAACGCGAGATAGACGGCCGCGAACAGCCCGATCACCGACTGCCAGAAATACTTCTCGCGCGACGACATCCCGCGCGGATCCTTGTGGACGACCTTGCGGTAATCGTCGACCCAGCCAATTACGCCGAAGCCGAACGTGACGAGCATCACGATCCAGATGAACCGGTTCGTCAGGTCACCCCACAGCAGCGTCGCGACCGCGATGCCGATCAGGATCAGCACGCCGCCCATCGTCGGCGTGCCGGACTTGACGAGGTGGGTCTGCGGGCCGTCCTTGCGCACGGCCTGCCCGACCTTCATTTGCGTCAGCTTGCGAATCACCCACGGTCCGCACACGAGCCCGATCCCCAGCGCGGTGATGGTGGCCATCACCGCCCGGAACGTGAGGTACGTGAACAAGCGCAAAAAGCTTGCGTCTCCTTGCAGCCATTGCGCCAGCGCCAGCAGCATGCTTCCTTCCTTCTACTCAGTGTGCGGCGGGCACGGTGCCCGTCGCGGGTTGGTTCGTCAGCGCGTCGACCACGCGCTCCATCTTCATGTACCGCGAGCCCTTCACGAGCACCGTCGCCTGCGCGCCGTAACCGGCCGCGAGCAGCGCCGACACGAGCGCGTCGACGTCGCCGAAATGGCGTGCCGTGTCGCCGTAGGCGGTGCACGCGTCGCGCGATGCGTCGCCGAGCGCGAACAGCGCGTCGATCCCGCGTTCGCGCGCGTACGCGCCGACCTCGCGGTGGAATGCCGGCCCTTCGTCGCCGACTTCGCCCATGTCGCCGATCACCAGCACGCGCGGCGCCGGATGCGCGGCGAGTACGTCGATCGCGGCACGCATCGAATCGGGGTTCGCGTTGTACGTATCGTCGACGACCGTCGCGCCCGCGAGGCTGCCGACGCTCGCCTGCTTCACCTGCAGCCGGCCCTTGACCGGTTCGAACGCTTCGAGCCCCTGCCGGATCGCCGACAGCGCGACGCCGGCGCCGAGCGCCGCGGCCGTCGCTGCCAGCGCGTTGCGCGCGTTGTGCTCGCCAAGCGCACGCAGCCGGACCGTGACGGCGCCCGCCGGCGTGTCGATCGCGAGCTCGCCGCCGTGCACGCGGCCGACCACCTGCGCGTCGTTCTGCCGTTCGACGTCGTGCAGCGCGAAATCGAGGATCCGGTTGCCGGTCGCCGCAACGCGCCAGATGCCCGCGTACGCGTCGTCGGCGGGGAACACCGCGACGCCGTCCGGCGGCAGCGCGTGGATCACGGCCGCGTGTTCGAGCGCGACGGCTTCGACCGTCGCCATGAATTCCTGGTGCTCGCGCTGCGCGTTGTTGACGAGCGCGACCGTCGGCGCGGTCAGACGCGCGAGGACGTCGGTTTCGCCCGGGTGGTTCATGCCGATCTCGATCACCGCGAGACGATGCACGGCCGACAAGCGCAGCAGCGTCAGCGGCAGGCCGACGTCGTTGTTCAGGTTGCCGGCCGTCGCGAGCCGCGCGTCGGCGCCGACCGCCGCCGCGAAGATCGACGCGATCATTTCCTTGACGGTCGTCTTGCCGTTGCTGCCCGTCACCGCGACCAGCGGCAGCGGGAATCGCATCCGCCAGCCGTGCGCGAGCGCACCGAGCGCGGCACGCGTTTCGCCGCCTTCGATCATCGGCATCGCGACGCCTGCGGGCGCGTGCGCGACGAGCGCGGCGGTCGCCCCGCGCGCGGCGACGTCGCCGAGGAAATCGTGCGCGTCGAAGCGCTCGCCTTTCAGCGCGACGAACAGGTCGCCCGGGCCGACCGTACGGCTATCGGTCGACACGCGGTCGAACGTGACGCCCGCGTCGCCGTGGACGGTGGCGCCGGGAATCAGGCGGCCGGCTTCGCCGAGACTGAGCATCGTCATTCGGCGCCTCCCTTGCCGTGCGTCGCGCGCGCGGCGAGCGCGAGCCTTGCATGATCCTGATCGGAGAACGTGCGCTTCTTGCCCATGATTTCCTGCGTGGCCTCGTGGCCCTTGCCGGCCAGCACGACGACGTCCTCGCGAGCGGCGCCGCGCACGGCCTGCAGGATCGCGCTCGCGCGATCCTCGATCCGGCGTGCGCGATCGGGCGCGGTCATGCCCGCGACGACCTGGTCGATGATGCGCTGCGGATCCTCGCTGCGCGGGTTGTCGCTCGTGACGACGGTTTCATCGGCGAGCCGCTCCGCGATCGCGCCCATCAGCGGACGCTTCGTCGCATCGCGATCGCCGCCGCAGCCGAACATGCAGACGAGCCGGCCGCCGCGCGCCGCGGCGATCGGGCGCAGCGCGTCGAGCGTCTTTTCGAGCGCGTCCGGCGTATGCGCGTAGTCGATCACGACGAGCGGCTCGTCGTTCTGCAGCCGGCCGCCGAGCCGCTGCATCCGGCCGTTGACCGACTCGAGCCGCTCGATTTCGCCGAGGGCCGCGTCGAACGGCACGTCGGCCGCGAGCAGCGAGCCGAGTACCGCGAGCAGGTTGCTGACGTTGAACGTGCCGAGCGTGCCGACCTCGACGTCCGCGTCGCCCCACGACGAACGCAAGCGGAAAGCGGTGCCGGTCGCGGTCGCGCGCACGTCGAGCGCGATCAGCTCGCGATCGGCGTCGGGCGCCGGCACGTCGCCGATCCCATACGCGATCGTGCGCACACGGCCGGCCAGCTTCTCGAGCAGGCGACGGCCCGCTGCGTCGTCGCGGTTGATCACCGCCGCGCGCAAACCGCGCCACGCGAACAGCTTCGCCTTCGCCGCCTCGTACGCATCCAACGTGCCGTGATAGTCGAGGTGATCCTGCGTGAGGTTCGTCAACACCGCGATGTCGAACGCCGTCCCGTTCACGCGCCCCTGGTGCAGCGCGTGCGACGACACCTCCATCGCGACGGCCTGCGCGCCCGCGCCGCGCAACTGCGCAAGGCTGCGCTGAAGTTGCGGCGCGTCGGGCGTCGTGAAGCCGGTCGGCACGAGCTGGCCGGGCATCCCGCTGCCGAGGGTGCCGATCACCGCGCACGGCTGGTGCAACGCCGTCAGCGCGGTGGCGATCCATTGCGTGCACGACGTCTTGCCGTTCGTGCCGGTGACGCCGATCGCGAACAGGCTGTCGCTCGGATCGCCGTACCAGCCGCTGGCGATCTCGCCGGCGAGCTGGTCGAGCGCCGGCACCGCGAGCGCGACGGGTACGGCCGGCGCGGCCGGTGCCGCGCTCAGCCCTTCCGGCTGATACAGCACGGCGGCCGCACCGCGTGCGACGGCGTCGGCCATGAACGCGCGGTTATCTGCCCCGTCGACCGCATACGCGACGAACACGTCGCCAGCCTTCAGGCTGCGCGTGTCCGCATGCAGTTGCGCCGCGGGGGTCACATGCTGACGCAACCACGCGAGCGCGGCTGCGATCTGCTGATGCGCCGGATGGGAACTGCGGGCGGCGCTCATCGAACCACTCCTGGTGAATTACGTGTCGTGCTGGATACGATCATATGCTTCGCACCGCTGCCCGCGGCCAGCTTTTGCGGGCCCTTTGCGGTAGCAGATTCCGGCGAATCGTCGGACACGACGAGCTGCTTGATCGGCATGTTCGGCGGGACGTTCAGCGCACGCATCGTGTCGCCGGCGATCGCCGAGAATACGGGGCCCGACACCTGGCCGCCGAAGTGGCTGCCGGCAGTCGGCTCGTCGACCGACACCGCGATCACGACGCGCGGATTCGGCATCGGCGCCATCCCGACGAACGACGCGCGGTATTTGCGCGTGTAGCCGTGACCTTCATGTTTGTATGCGGTACCGCTCTTGCCGCCGACGCGGTAGCCCGGCACGGCCGCATCCGGCGACGTGCCGCCCGGCGCGACCACCGTCTCGAGCATCGCGCGCACTTCGCGCGCGGTGGTCGGATTGAACACCTGCGTGCCCGCGATCGGCTGATTGGGGTCGGTCTTGAAAATGGTCACGGGCATCAGCTCGCCGTCGTGCGCGATCGCCGTGTACGCGCGGGCGAGCTGGAACAGCGACACCGACAGGCCATAGCCGTACGACATCGTCGCCTGCTCGATGCGGCGCCAGCTCTTCCACGGACGCAGTCGGCCGGCCACCGCGCCCGGGAACCCGACCTTCGGCGCCTGGCCGAGGCCGATGCTCGTATACATATTCCACATTTCCTCGGGCCGCATCGTCATCGCGATCTTCGTCGCGCCGATGTTGCTCGACTTCTGGATCACGCCGCCGACCGTCAGCGTGCCGAAACCCGCGTCGTCGGTGATCGGCGCGCCGTCGAGCACGAAGTGCCCGTTGCCCGTCTCGACGAGCGTGTTCGGCGTCACGCGATGCAGATCGAGCGCGAGCGACACGGTGAACGGCTTCATGATCGAGCCCGGCTCGAACACGTCGGTCATGATCCGGTTGCGCAACTGCTCGCCCGTCATGCGCGAACGGTCGTTCGGGTTGTACGTCGGGTAGTTGACGAGCGCGAGCACTTCGCCGGTCCGCACGTCGACGACCATCGCCGCGCCGGCCTTCGCCTTGAACTTCTCGACGGCGGCCTTCAGGTTCGCGTACGCGATGTACTGGATCTTGCTGTCGATCGACAGGTCGACGTCGGTGCCGTTGTGCGGCGGGATCTGCTCGGCGACATCCTCGATGATGTGCCCCATCCGGTCCTTGATCACGCGACGCATGCCGGACGTGCCGGACAACATCTTCTGGTCGCCCAGTTCGACGCCTTCCTGCCCTTCGTCCTCGACGTTCGTGAAACCGATCAGGTGAGCGGTGATCTCGCCTTCCGGATAGAAGCGCTTGTATTCGTTGCGCTGATAGATGCCGGGAATGTCGAGCGCGGCGACCTTGTCCGCGACGTCGATCGGCACCTGGCGCTTCACGTAGACGAAACCCTTGTCTTGCGACAGCTTCACGCGCAGTTCCTTCGGCGTCATGCCGAGGAGCTTGCCGAGCTGGTTGACCTTGTCGGTATCGAGATCGTCTGGCACCGCGTCCGGAATCGCCCAGATCGCGCGCACCGGCAAGCTCGTCGCGAGCACGAGCCCGTTACGGTCGAGAATCTTGCCGCGCGTGGCCGGCAGCTCGAGCGTGCGCTGGTAGCGGCTTTCGCCCTGCTTCTGATAGAACGCGTTGCCGGGCCCCTGGATCCAGAACGCCCGGGCGGTCAGCGCGACGAACGCCATGAACAGCAGGAACACGACGAGCTTCGAGCGCCACATCGGCAAATGCACGCCCAGCACGGGGCTCGACGAGAACTTCACGTTCTGGCGCTTCGGGGACGGCTTCATCGCGCGCCCCCGTTGCCCTTGCCGGCCGTGTCGGCCGATGCCGCCATCGGCGCGTCGATCGCCTTCGCCGCACCCGCCGGCAGCGTCAGGTATTGCGTGCGACCGGTCGAAATCGGCTGCATTTTCAGCGAATCGTTCGCGAGCTGCTCGATGCGCGACGTCTTCGACAGCGCGCTCTGCTGATATTGAAGCTGCGCGTAGTCCTGCTGGAGCTGACGCTCCTGCGACTGCGCGCGCTGCAGCTGGATGAAGATCTGGCGTTGCTGGTTCGTCGAGTTGACGACCGACAGCGCGCAACCCATCACGATGATCAGCAGGAAGATATTGAGACGGCTCATGGCGTGACGCGCTCCGCAATGCGCATCACGGCCGAGCGGGCGCGCGGATTCGCGGCGACTTCCGCTTCGCTCGGGAACTGGCGGCTGATGATCTTGAGCGGCGGGCTCGGCAGGTCGACGGCGCGGATCGGCAGGCGACGATCGACCGCAGGCGCACTCGCGTGCGCCTGCATGAATCGCTTGACGATCCGGTCCTCGAGTGAATGAAAGCTGATGACCACCAGCCGCCCCCCTTGCTCCAGCAACGACAGTGCCGCGTCTAGTACGACTTGCAGGTCCGCAAGCTCTTGATTGACGTGAATCCGTATAGCCTGAAAGGTGCGGGTTGCCGGATCCTTGCCCTTCTCACGGGTTTTGACGACGTGACCCACGATTTGGGCAAGCTCGCCCGTGGTGTCGAGAGGCCCAAGACGGTCGGACTCTGCCCGGCGAGCAACAAGCGCCTTTGCAATCTGAAAAGCAAACCGTTCTTCCCCATAATCCCGTATCACCTCCGTCAATTCCTGCACCGATGCCCGCGCGAGCCATTCGGCCGCCGACTCGCCGCGCGTCGGATCCATTCGCATGTCCAGCGGACCATCCGCGCGGAAACTGAAGCCGCGCGCCGGATCGTCCACCTGCGGCGAGGACACGCCCAGGTCCAGCAACACCCCCGACACCTTCTCGACGCCGCGCGCCGCAAGCGCGTCGCGCATCGATGCAAAGCTGTCATGCACGATCGAGAAGCGCGCATCCTCGATGCCCTGTGCCGTCTCGATCGCCCTCGGATCCTTGTCGAACGCGATCAGCCGCCCGCCCGACGCCAGCCGCGCGAGCACCGCGCGGCTATGGCCGCCGCGCCCGAACGTGCCGTCGACATACACGCCGTCCGGCCGCGTCACGAGCGACTCGACCGCCTCATCCAACAGCACCGTCCGATGCCGCAATTCATTTCCCATCGCGGGCGTCTCCGTCACCGCAATCAGAACGTGAAATTCTTCAGCGCGTCGGGCATGCCCTGCGCCATCGCCGCCTGCTCCTTCGCGTTGTAGGTCTGCGAATCCCACAGCTCGAAGTGACTACCCATTCCCAACAACATGACTTCCTTTTCCAGTCCGGCTGCCATGCGCAGCTCGGGCGATACGAGAATCCGGCCCGCGCTGTCGAGATCGACATCCATCGCATTGCCGAGAAAAATTCGCCGCCACCAGTGCGCGTCCATCGGCAGCGCGGCGATCTTGGCGCGGAACACTTCCCATTCGGGGCGCGGAAACAGCAACAGGCAGCCGTCCGGGTGCTTGGTCACAGTCACCCGTCCTTCTGCCTGTCCTTGCAGCGCTTCGCGATAGCGAGCCGGCACCGACATCCGCCCTTTCGCATCGAGCGTCAGCGCCGACGCCCCTTGGAACACTTTCCGCTCTCCCGTTCAGGGCACCGAAGCACCCGCTCAATGCTGAGAATTTAGCCGGAACAGCCGGCTAAATCACACAAAAATACACTTTCTCACACTGTCTCCCACTTTAGAGGAAGGGTGTGGCACGGTCAAGGGAGCGGCCCGCTTTTTTGACGAATTTTGTTAGTTAGAACAAGGACTTACGCGCACATGCTCATGCGACCCCTCATTCCAAAAACCGTTATAAATGAATGAGCTAGTGCAACTTGTGAAGGTGATACGTGAGAAAGACGGGCCAGACTGGCGTGCGGACGGGGCTTTCGGGGGCGGGAAAACGAGGAGTGAGCGGACGGTATCGGGGGCGGTGAACCGGGGCGGCGTCCTGCGCCACCCCGGCCAAATCTCAGAGATAGTAAGCAGTGCGCGTCATGACTTTCGACGCGGCGCGCATCAGCATCCGCGCGGGTAGCGGCAGCTCGATCCCGCCGGCGTCGGTCGCGGCCTTGCCGTGCTTCACCTCGTCGATCCGCATCTGGTCGACGATCGCGCGCGATGCGGTGTCGGTCGCCGGCAGCTCGGACATGTGACCTTCGAGATGGCTCTCGACCTGCCGCTCCGTCTCCGCCATGAAGCCGAGGCTAACCTTGTCGCCGAGCGTGCCGGCCGCCACACCGATCGCGAGCGCGCCGGCATACCACAGCGGGTTCAGCAGGCTCGGGCGCGAATCGAGTTCCTTCAGGCGGTGCGCGGTCCACGCGAGGTGATCCTCCTCCTCGCGCGCGGCCTCCTCGAACATCGCCTTCGCCGACGCGGTACGCGCGGTGAGCTTCTGCGCCTGGTAGAGCGCCTGCGCGCAGACCTCGCCGACGTGATTCACGCGCATCAGGCCGGCCGCGTGCGTGCGCTCGGCGGGCGTCAGCTCGACGTCCGTCGTATCGACCGGCACGGGCACCGGCCGGCTCATCCGGCTAATGCCGGTCAGCGATCGCAGGCCGCGATCGAATTCGCTGATCAGTTCATCCAACACCATCCTGTTCTCCTGGCTGCAGATGCCGCTGCGCGCGGCAAGGGCACGAGTCCGCTGCGTAACCGACTTGATTATTCAGCGGAAATTGCGGTTAACCCGTGATTTTAACCATTGTTGCATAAAGGAAACATGGCGGCGTTGAGCTGCAGCATTTCGCTTTGTGGCAAAAACCGGCTTTGCTACATTACGTGCGACTTCTTGCGAAGTTGATGGGGCCCGTCGACAGAACATAACTATCCGCCCCGCCAAAAAAATTCAGTGATTCTTGGAGATCCGCTAATGAAAAAGTCGCTTCTCGCGCTCGTCGCGCTGGGCGCGTTCGCTGGCGCTGCTCATGCGCAAAGCAGCGTGACGCTTTACGGCATCATCGATGAAGGCTTCCTCTTCAACAACAACGCAGGCGGCAAGCACCTGTACGGCCTGGCGAGCGGCGTGATGCAAGGCAGCCGCTTCGGCCTGCGCGGCACCGAGGACCTCGGTGGCGGCCTGAAGGCGATCTTCACCCTCGAAAACGGTTTCGACGTGAACAGCGGCCGGCTCGGTCAGGGCGGCCTGATGTTCGGTCGTCAGGCTTACGTCGGCCTGTCGAGCCCGTACGGTACGGTCACGCTGGGTCGTCAGTACGACTCCGTCGTCGACTTCGTCGGCCCGCTCGAGGCAGGCGACCAGTGGGGCGGCTACATCGCCGCTCACCCGGGCGACCTCGACAACTTCAACAACGCGTATCGCGTGAACAACGCGGTCAAGTTCACGAGCCAGAACTACGGCGGCCTCACGTTCGGCGGCTTGTACAGCTTCGGCGGCCAGGCAGGCCAGTTCTCGAAGAACCAGGTCTGGTCGCTCGGCGCAGGCTACAACAACGGCCCGCTGGTCCTCGGCGTCGGTTACTTGAACGCACGTACGCCGAACCAGTTCGGCGGCATGTTCAACAACGGCTCGGCATCGTCGTCGGTCTCGTCGCCGGTCTACGGCGCGTACGCGAGCAACGCGAACACGTACCAGGTCATCGGTGCAGGCGGCGCGTACACGTTCGGCGCAGCGACGATCGGCGCGACGTACTCGAACACGAAGTTCAAGGGCTTCTCGGCAGGCCCGTTCGTGAACCAGACCGCGACGTTCAACAACGGCGAAATCAACTTCAAGTACCAGTTGACCCCGGCGTTGATTCTCGGCGCCGCGTACGACTACACGCAAGGCAGCAAGATCGACGGCAACTCGGCAGCCAAGTACCACCAGGGCTCGCTGGGCGTCGACTATTTCCTGTCGAAGCGCACGGACGTGTACGCGATCGGCGTGTACCAGCACGCATCGGGCAACGTGCTCGATTCGAACGGCAACGTCCTGAAGGCAACGGCGGCGATCAACGGTCTCGCAGGTTCGAGCACCAGCAACCAGGTCGCAGCACGCGTCGGTATCCGTCACAAGTTCTAATCAGCTTGTCTGACAAGCCGCAGCATATTGAAGGCGCCTTCGGGCGCCTTTTTCTTTGCTGGCGCGGCGGGGATGTCGATTGGTGGCCGGGCGGTGAATCGATCGGTCCGCGGGTGGCGGTAGACGCGCGTCGCGGTACGCCGTCCCGGCCGTCAGGTCGAAACGCGAGGCTTGTGCCGCCGCTCGCACGAAACAGGCGCCTCCTGGTCAATCACCCGCAGCCGCAAACAAAAAGCCCGGCACAGGCCGGGCGTTTCGTTCAACCGCATCGTTGCGTGCGTTACGCACGTCCGTCGCGCAGTTCGCGCCGCAGGATCTTGCCGACGTTCGTCTTCGGCAGCTCCGTGCGGAACTCGACCAGCTTCGGCCGCTTGTACCCGGTGAGCCGCTCCTTGCAGTAGGCAAGGATGTCCTTGTCGGTCAGCGCCGGATCCTTTTTGACGACGAACAGCTTCACGGCTTCGCCGGAATGCTCGTCCGGCACGCCAACTGCCGCCACCTCGAACACGCCCGGATGCGACGCCACCACGTCCTCGACTTCGTTCGGATAGACGTTGAAGCCGGACACGAGAATCATGTCCTTCTTGCGATCGACGATCTTCACGTAGCCGCGCGCATCCATCACGCCGACGTCGCCCGTCTTGAAGAAGCCGTCCGCGAACATGACCTTCGCGGTCTCGTCGGGCCGGTTCCAGTAGCCGGCCATCACCTGCGGGCCACGGATGCAGATCTCGCCCGGCTCGCCGAGCGCGACGTCGTTGCCGGCATCGTCTCGGATCGCGACTTCGGTCGACGGCAGCGGCAAGCCGATCGTGCCGCTGTATTCGGTCGCCGTCACAGGGTTGCAGGTCGCCACCGGCGACGTTTCGGACAGCCCGTATCCTTCGATGATCGCCGTACCGGTCTTTTCATACCAGCGCTTCGCGACGCCTTCCTGGATCGCCATGCCGCCGCCGTTGGCGATCACGAGCTTCGACAGGTCGAGCTGACCGAATTCCGGATGGTTCAGCAGCGCGTTGTACAGCGTGTTGACGGCCGGAATCGTCGAGATCTGGTAGCCCTTCAACTCCTTGATCATGCCGCCGATATCGCGCGGGTTCGGGATCAGGATACCCATCCCGCCCGTGCGCATCGTCAGGAAACCGCACACGGTCAGCGCGAACACGTGATACAGCGGCAGCGCGACAACCGTCACGAACTGTTTCACGTCCGGGTACTTGTCGTGAGCCGGCTGATGCCACGCGCCGGCCTGCAGCACGTTCGACACGATGTTCCGGTGCAGCAGCGTCGCGCCCTTCGCCACGCCGGTCGTCCCGCCCGTGTACTGCAGGAACGCGACGTCGTCGGGGCCGATTTTCTGCGATTTGAAGCCCTGTCGCCCGCCCTCCGACAGCGCGGCCTTGAAGCGCGTGAACGACGGCAGTTGCCACGCAGGCACCATCTTCTTCACGTTGCGCACGACGTAATTGACGAGCCAGCCCTTGATGCCCAGCAGGTCGCCCATCGACGCGACGACCACGTGCTTGACGGCCGTATTGGCGATGACGGCCTGCAGCGTCGACGCGAAATTCTCCAGGATGACGATCGCCTCCGCACCGCTGTCCTTCAGCTGATGCTCGAGCTCACGCGGCGTATAGAGCGGGTTGACGTTGACGACCGTGTAGCCGGCACGCAGGACCGCGGCAATCGTGACCGGGTATTGCAGCACGTTCGGCATCATGATCGCGACGCGCGCCCCGCGAGCCAGGCCGCGGGATTGCAGCCACGCGCCGAACTCGCGCGACAGCTTGTCGAGTTCGCCGTACGTGATGCCCTTGCCCATGCAGACGAACGCGGTACGGTCTCGGTACTGCCGGAAGCTCTCGTCGAGCAGGTCTGGAACGGACGGATAAGGAGAGGCGTCAATTTCGGCTGGAACGCCGGGTGGGTACGATTTCAGCCAAATTTGATCCATACCGCGCGTCTCCTCACAGATTTTCGAATGGTCGTGCTAAAACGCATCGTAACGGCTCCCCCGCCCCGAGACAACAGGGTTAGATGTCCACTTCGAACTTGCATATCAATTTCGTCTGATCATACGGCGATATTCGATCAAATCCGCTCAACTTCCACAAGACAATCGTAAAACGTCGCCGAATTGCCCAGGTCTGTCAGCGCCTGGCTCGTCACCTCGTTCGCGTTCCTGCCGTCCGGCGACAGCTTCTTCCACCAGATCGACAGACCGACGACGAGCCCGGCACGCGCGCGATCGGTTACTCGCGCGAGCGCCTGCATCGATCCGCGGTCGTTGAAGATACGGACGACGTCTCCCTCTGCGATGCCGCGCGCGCGGGCGTCGGACGGATGCATGTCCAGGTGCGGCTCGCCTTCCGTCGAACGCAGGCTGTCGACGTTCACGAACGTGCTGTTCAGGAAGTGGCGGGCCGGCGGCGAAATCATCGCCAGTGGATAGCGTGCGGCAAGCCCGGGCGCGGCTTCGGCCGATTCGAACGGCGGCAGATAGTCAGGGACGGGGTCCATGCCCATCTGCTCGAGCCGCGGGCTGTAGAACTCGCACTTGCCGGAGGGTGTGCGGAAACCGCCGTTCGCGAATGGCGCTTCCGGCAGCTTGAGTTTCAGCCAGCCGGCGCGCTTCAGCGTGTCCCAGTCGCTGTCGAGCGCCGGATCGTCCCAGCGAAGCGCCGCACGCGCGACCTCTTCGTCGCTGTGATAGAGCGCGGGCTCGTCGAGTCCCATGCTGCGCGCGATTCCGCGAAAGATCTCCGTGTTCGGCCGCGCGTCTCCCACCGGCGGAATCGCCGGCAGGTTGGCCATCACGTAGGTATGGCCGTACGACTTATGGACATCCAGATGTTCGAGCTGCGTCGTCGCCGGCAAGACAATGTCGGCGAAATCGACCGTATCCGTCTTGAAGTGTTCGAGAACGACCGTGAACAAATCGTCACGTGCGAAGCCCGCGGCAACCTTCGACGAGTCCGGCGCAACCGCCACCGGATTCGAGTTGTACACGATCACCGCTTCGACTTTCGGCCCGAACGTCGCGTCGCCCGGGTGTAGCAGCGCATCGCCGAGCGCGTTCATGTTGATGATGCGCGGCAGCTTGTGCGGCCAACCCGGCATCAGGTCCGGACGCACCAGCGTCGCCTGATTGACGGGCGCCGATTCCGACGACGAGAGCAGCAGGCCACCCGCCCGATCGCGCCACGCCCCCGTCAATGCCGGCAGGCTTGCGATTGCGCGCACGGCATTGCCGCCGCCGCGAACGCGCTGCATGCCGTAGTTGAGGCGAATCGATGCCTTGCGGGTGGCGCCGTAGCGACGCGCAAGGTCGACCAGCTCCGATGCGTCGATGCCGCAGATCTGCGCAACGCGTTCCGGCGGGTAGGACAAGGCGCGCGCCTTGAGTGCGTCAAAGCCGAGTGTGTGGTCGGCGATGTAATCGTGATCGAGCAGGTTTTCGGTAATCAGCACGTACATCATGCCGAGCGCAAACGCGCCATCGGTACCGGGCTTCAGTGCAATGTGCTGATGACATTTCTCCGCGGTGAGCGAACGGTACGGGTCGATCGCGACAAGATGCGCGCCACGACGCTTCGCTTCCTGCGCGCGGGTCCAGAAGTGCAGGCTCGATGCAATCGGATTCGCGCCCCATATCAGGATCAGCTCGCTTTCCTCGAAGTGCTCGACGTGCATGCCGACACTACCGCCGTATGTGTATCGCAGCCCCGCCGCGCCGGCCGCCGAGCAGATCGTGCGCTCCAGCCGCGACGCGCCGAGCTTGTGGAAGAAGCGCTGGGCAATGCCCTCGCCTTGCACGAACCCCATCGTCCCCGCATAGCTGTACGGCATGATTGCTTCCGGCGCGCGCTCGGCGATTTCACCGAGGCGACGCCCGATCTCGTCGAATGCCTCGCTCCAGCTAATCGGCACGAAGCGCCCTTCCCCCTTCGCGCCGACGCGCTTGAGCGGGACGGTGAGGCGATCGGGATGATGAACGCGATCCGCGTATCGGCTGACTTTCGTACACAACACACCCTGCGTCGGCGGATGATCGGGATCGCCGGTGACCTTGATTGCCTTGCCGTTCTCGACGGTCACCCGCATTGCGCACGTGTCCGGACAATCATGCGGGCAAACGGCCCGGGCTATCTGGGTGGCGGCGTTCATCGTTTTTGAATGCAGAGATGGGGATTCGCAAATTTTACGTGGGGACGTTTGACCTTCCCCCTCTGAAGTGAGGCTGACCCAATTTCCGTCCCAGTCTTAATTGGAAAATTCCGGCTCTTCGGGGCGGCCCGAATCGGCCCGATCGGTGCACTGGCGGGCAAATTCCGCCGGTGTCATCCACTGCAGCGCAGAATGAGGACGCGCCTCGTTATAGTACTCGCGCCAGACCTCGATTTTGCGTCTGGCGTCCTCGAGCGACAAGAACCAATGTGCGTTGAGGCATTCCTCCCGGAAGCGTCCGTTGAAGGATTCATTCTTCGCATTGTCGGTCGGCTTGCCAGGACGCGAGAAGTCAATCTCCACGCCATTCTCGTACGCCCATTTGTCGAGCGCCTTCGAAATAAATTCGCTGCCATTGTCTGCCTTGATATAGCGGGGAAGCGGACGATGCTGCGCAAGCCGGGCCAGTGCGGCGACAACGTGCTCGCCACGCAACGAGCCGTCGACCTCTATGGCCAGACATTCCTGCGTGTAGTTGTCCACGATCGTGAGCGTACGTAAGCGACGGCCGTCGAACAGCGCGTCAGCGACGAAATCCATACTCCAGATTTCGTTGATTGCGCTTACTAACTGCTTTGGCTGTCGGCGCCGGGCCGACTTGTTCCGTCGAGGTCGTTTGTGGCGCAACGAAAGCCCCAATTCGCGATACACGCGTTCGACGCGTTTATGATTATCTCGCCAGCCTTCCCGGCGAAGCATCACGTACACGCGGGGCGCGCCGTAATGCACCCGCACTTCCGTGATCTCCTTGATGCGCATCTCCAGCGCGCTTTGATCCCGCGCGACCGACTCGTAACGGTAGACCGTGCGGGACAGCTGCAACAACGCGCAGGTCTGCCGCTGGCTTGCGCCGAAACGCTGCATCAAGTCCGTGACCAGATCACGGCGCCGAGAAGGCTTCAGAGCTTTTTTGACAGCACATCCTGCAGCATGGCCTTGTCCAGCGACAGTTCGGCCACGAGGCGTTTGAGCTTCGCGTTTTCTTCCTCAAGCTGCTTCAGCCAGCGCAGCCCCGAAGGCGCCAGCCCGCCGTACTTCGTCCGCCAGTTGTAAAACGTCGCGTCGCTTATCCCCATCTTGCGGCAGACCTCCGCGACTGGTGTGCCCAGCTCGGCCTGCTTCAACGCATATGCGATCTGCTCTTCGGTGAACTTGCTCTTCTTCACGGCATGACCTCCTGGTCTCGATAACAACGTCATGCCGGAATTCCCCACTTCCAAATGGGACAGTTTTGCGGGCTAGGGTCAATTTGCGGCAGAGGAGCCCGGCGTACGTAGCCTCGGTCACGCCTCGCCACATGCTTTTTGGAATGCCGAAATGCAAAAACCCCCGCCTTTCGGACGGGGGTTTTTGGCTTGAGGGAGCCTGACGATTACCTACTTTCACACGGGAATCCGCACTATCATCGGCGTAGAGTCGTTTCACGGTCCTGTTCGGGATGGGAAGGGGTGGGACCGACTCGCTATGGTCATCAGGCAAAGGGGGTTGTTGTGCTGGCTTCGCAGCACAACCAATCCTGGAAGAAGCAGTAATTGAGTTGGGTTGTGAGCTGTATCTCACACGTACGCGGTAGTTCAACCGTCGTACGTCGAGTGCCTCACACTCGACGCTCGATGTCCGTAAGCGCTAAAGCGCTAACGGGCATCGAGACAGACTTGTTATAGGATCAAGCCTTACGGGCAATTAGTATCAGTTAGCTGAACGCATTACTGCGCTTACACACCTGACCTATCAACGTCCTGGTCTCGAACGACCCTTCAAGGGGATCTAGTCCCCAGGGATATCTCATCTTAAGGCGAGTTTCCCGCTTAGATGCTTTCAGCGGTTATCTCTTCCGAACATAGCTACCCGGCGATGCCACTGGCGTGACAACCGGTACACCAGAGGTTCGTCCACTCCGGTCCTCTCGTACTAGGAGCAGCCCCCTTCAAATATCCAACGCCCACGGCAGATAGGGACCAAACTGTCTCACGACGTTTTAAACCCAGCTCACGTACCTCTTTAAATGGCGAACAGCCATACCCTTGGGACCGGCTACAGCCCCAGGATGAGATGAGCCGACATCGAGGTGCCAAACACCGCCGTCGATATGAACTCTTGGGCGGTATCAGCCTGTTATCCCCAGAGTACCTTTTATCCGTTGAGCGATGGCCCTTCCATACAGAACCACCGGATCACTATGACCTGCTTTCGCACCTGCTCGACTTGTCGGTCTCGCAGTTAAGCACGCTTATGCCATTGCACTATCAGCACGATTTCCGACCGTACCTAGCGTACCTTCGTACTCCTCCGTTACGCTTTGGGAGGAGACCGCCCCAGTCAAACTGCCTACCATGCACTGTCCCCGACCCGGATCACGGGCCAAGGTTAGAACCTCAAACAAACCAGGGTGGTATTTCAAGGACGGCTCCACCGAAACTAGCGTTCCGGTTTCATAGCCTCCCACCTATCCTACACAGATCGGTTCAAAGTCCAATGCAAAGCTACAGTAAAGGTTCATGGGGTCTTTCCGTCTAGCCGCGGGTAGATTGCATCATCACAAACACTTCAACTTCGCTGAGTCTCGGGAGGAGACAGTGTGGCCATCGTTACGCCATTCGTGCAGGTCGGAACTTACCCGACAAGGAATTTCGCTACCTTAGGACCGTTATAGTTACGGCCGCCGTTTACCGGGACTTCAATCAAGAGCTTGCACCCCATCATTTAATCTTCCGGCACCGGGCAGGCGTCACACCCTATACGTCCACTTTCGTGTTTGCAGAGTGCTGTGTTTTTATTAAACAGTCGCAGCCACCAGTTTATTGCAACCCCTTCACCCTCCTGGCGCAGGCCAGTCAAGCTACAAGGGCGTACCTTATCCCGAAGTTACGGTACCAATTTGCCGAGTTCCTTCTCCCGAGTTCTCTCAAGCGCCTTAGAATACTCATCTCGCCCACCTGTGTCGGTTTGCGGTACGGTCATCGTTAGACTGAAGCTTAGAGGCTTTTCTTGGAACCACTTCCAATTGCTTCGCTCCCTAAGGAGCTCGCGCCACACCCTTGAATTGCGCGCCCGGATTTGCCTAAGCGCCTTCTCCAATGCAGCGACCGGGACTTCCAACACCCGGACAACCTTCCGCGATCCGTCCCCCCATCGCATCTAACAATGGTGCAGGAATATTGACCTGCTTCCCATCAGCTACGCATTTCTGCCTCGCCTTAGGGGCCGACTCACCCTACGCCGATGAACGTTGCGTAGGAAACCTTGGGCTTACGGCGAGGGGGCCTTTCACCCCCTTTATCGCTACTCATGTCAGCATTCGCACTTCCGATACCTCCAGCACCCTTTACAAGGCACCTTCGCAGGCTTACGGAACGCTCTCCTACCATGCGAGCAAGCTCGCATCCGCAGCTTCGGTATATAGCTTAGCCCCGTTACATCTTCCGCGCAGGACGACTCGATCAGTGAGCTATTACGCTTTCTTTAAAGGGTGGCTGCTTCTAAGCCAACCTCCTGACTGTTTTAGCCTTCCCACTTCGTTTCCCACTTAGCTATATTTGGGGACCTTAGCTGGCGGTCTGGGTTGTTTCCCTCTTGACACCGGACGTTAGCACCCGATGTCTGTCTCCCGTGATTGCACTCTTCGGTATTCGGAGTTTGCTATGGCGGGGTAATCTGCAATAGACCCCCCAACCATGACAGTGCTCTACCCCCGAAGGTGAGACACGAGGCACTACCTAAATAGTTTTCGGAGAGAACCAGCTATTTCCAGGTTTGTTTAGCCTTTCACCCCTATCCACAGCTCATCCCCTAACTTTTCAACGTTAGTGGGTTCGGACCTCCAGTACGTGTTACCGCACCTTCATCCTGGCCATGGATAGATCACCTGGTTTCGGGTCTACGCCCAGCAACTGAACGCCCTATTCGGACTCGCTTTCGCTACGCCTGCCCTATACGGTTAAGCTTGCTACTGAACGTAAGTCGCTGACCCATTATACAAAAGGTACGCCGTCACCCCTTGCGAGGCTCCGACTGTTTGTATGCATGCGGTTTCAGGATCTATTTCACTCCCCTCCCGGGGTTCTTTTCGCCTTTCCCTCACGGTACTGGTTCACTATCGGTCGATCACGAGTATTTAGCCTTGGAGGATGGTCCCCCCATCTTCAGACAGGATTTCACGTGTCCCGCCCTACTTGTCGCACACCTAGTTCTTTCATACTGTTTTCGCCTACAGGGCTATCACCTGCTATGGCCGCACTTTCCAGAGCGTTCGGCTAACAATACAAATAAAGAGTGCAAGGCTCATCCCATTTCGCTCGCCACTACTTTGGGAATCTCGGTTGATTTCTTTTCCTGCGGTTACTTAGATGTTTCAGTTCACCGCGTTCGCTTCACTGGACCTATGTATTCAGTCCAGGATGACCCAAAAGGGCCGGGTTTCCCCATTCGGACATCTACGGATCAAAGCTCGTTTGCCAGCTCCCCGTAGCTTTTCGCAGGCTACCGCGTCCTTCATCGCCTGTGATCGCCAAGGCATCCACCACATGCACTTGTTCGCTTGACCCTATAACGAGTCTGTCTCATCTTTCGACGCGACAGTCGCTACAGGTTGAGTTCTCGCGTTGTGCCGTATTCCAAAATCGAGCCGAACAATGAAGTTCGAATCATCTTGAGATACATCGATACAATCACAACCCGGATAACTTCCACGTCCATCTCGAGACGCTTCCGCTATCCAAATTACTTACTTCTTCCAGATTGTTAAAGAACGACAGCCGATATCTGTTGATATCCTCTGACTGGCTCAATCGCCAATGACAAAGACTCGAACGACGCTTTGTTCGAACGCTTGTCATTGAAGATTGGTGGAGGCAGACGGGATCGAACCGACGACCCCCTGCTTGCAAAGCAGGTGCTCTCCCAGCTGAGCTATGCCCCCATTGAGTACAGATGACCTCAGGTACTACAGCCTATCGGCATGGGCTGCTCGTAAGCGCTAAAGCGCTAACGATCACCGACACGTCAGACAATGGTGGGTCTGGTTGGATTCGAACCAACGACCCCCGCCTTATCAAGACGGTGCTCTAACCGACTGAGCTACAGACCCCTGAGTCTGTCTTTGATTTACAGCCGATAAGCGTGAGCGCTCAACTTTGCGAGAAGCTCTGGAAAGGAGGTGATCCAGCCGCACCTTCCGATACGGCTACCTTGTTACGACTTCACCCCAGTCATGAATCCTACCGTGGTGACCGTCCTCCTTGCGGTTAGACTAGCCACTTCTGGTAAAACCCACTCCCATGGTGTGACGGGCGGTGTGTACAAGACCCGGGAACGTATTCACCGCGGCATGCTGATCCGCGATTACTAGCGATTCCAGCTTCATGCACTCGAGTTGCAGAGTGCAATCCGGACTACGATCGGTTTTCTGGGATTAGCTCCCCCTCGCGGGTTGGCAACCCTCTGTTCCGACCATTGTATGACGTGTGAAGCCCTACCCATAAGGGCCATGAGGACTTGACGTCATCCCCACCTTCCTCCGGTTTGTCACCGGCAGTCTCCTTAGAGTGCTCTTGCGTAGCAACTAAGGACAAGGGTTGCGCTCGTTGCGGGACTTAACCCAACATCTCACGACACGAGCTGACGACAGCCATGCAGCACCTGTGCGCCGGTTCTCTTTCGAGCACTCCCGCCTCTCAGCAGGATTCCGACCATGTCAAGGGTAGGTAAGGTTTTTCGCGTTGCATCGAATTAATCCACATCATCCACCGCTTGTGCGGGTCCCCGTCAATTCCTTTGAGTTTTAATCTTGCGACCGTACTCCCCAGGCGGTCAACTTCACGCGTTAGCTACGTTACTAAGGAAATGAATCCCCAACAACTAGTTGACATCGTTTAGGGCGTGGACTACCAGGGTATCTAATCCTGTTTGCTCCCCACGCTTTCGTGCATGAGCGTCAGTATTGGCCCAGGGGGCTGCCTTCGCCATCGGTATTCCTCCACATCTCTACGCATTTCACTGCTACACGTGGAATTCTACCCCCCTCTGCCATACTCTAGCCTGCCAGTCACCAATGCAGTTCCCAGGTTGAGCCCGGGGATTTCACATCGGTCTTAGCAAACCGCCTGCGCACGCTTTACGCCCAGTAATTCCGATTAACGCTCGCACCCTACGTATTACCGCGGCTGCTGGCACGTAGTTAGCCGGTGCTTATTCTTCCGGTACCGTCATCCCCCGACTGTATTAGAGCCAAGGATTTCTTTCCGGACAAAAGTGCTTTACAACCCGAAGGCCTTCTTCACACACGCGGCATTGCTGGATCAGGCTTTCGCCCATTGTCCAAAATTCCCCACTGCTGCCTCCCGTAGGAGTCTGGGCCGTGTCTCAGTCCCAGTGTGGCTGGTCGTCCTCTCAGACCAGCTACTGATCGTCGCCTTGGTAGGCCTTTACCCCACCAACTAGCTAATCAGCCATCGGCCAACCCTATAGCGCGAGGCCCGAAGGTCCCCCGCTTTCATCCGTAGATCGTATGCGGTATTAATCCGGCTTTCGCCGGGCTATCCCCCACTACAGGACATGTTCCGATGTATTACTCACCCGTTCGCCACTCGCCACCAGGTGCAAGCACCCGTGCTGCCGTTCGACTTGCATGTGTAAGGCATGCCGCCAGCGTTCAATCTGAGCCAGGATCAAACTCTTCAGTTCAAACCTGTTACTGTTTTCGGTTCCGTAGAACCGGTCGCTCACTCAAAGCTGACAGGAATATGAATCACTTCATAAACCTGACTTACTTTAGTGTGAGACTCTTGATACTTTCGCTATCTGATCCGAGGATCAGCTCGCTTCCATCAAGCGCCCACACTTATCGGCTGTTAATTTTTAAAGAGCATTCTGCGAGGAACTTCGTGTTTCCCGGCAGCGCTGCGTTTTCAGCAGCAGAGAAGCGAGATTATGAACCGTGTTTCGCAGCTCGTCAACAACTTTCTGAACGACTTCGTTGCGACTGCGGGGCTCAACTTCCTGTACCGCCAAGGCTCGCTACGACCGAACCCCAACAGCACCGCTTTCCTTCCTCCCGCGCCGCGTTTCCGTTAGCGCGAAAGAGGCGTGATTCTATGCATCCGCCCCCATCCGCGCAAGCCCTTTATGAAGAAAGTTTGAAAAAGCCTCCGGGCGCTGGCGCGCACGGAGGCTTTGAAGCACCCGGGCGAGGCAATCGCGCCGACGACGGATATAGGTCAGCCACCGGATACCTATCGTGGCGCCGGCCGATCAGCGGTGTTTGAACACAGGCTTCCGCTTCTCGACGAACGCCGCCATCCCTTCCTTCTGGTCTTCGGTTGCGAACAACGAATGGAACAACCGTCGCTCGAAGTGGACGCCTTCAGCCAGCGTCGTCTCGTACGCGCGGTTCACCGACTCCTTGACCATCATGACCGCCGGCAGCGAAAACTCGGCGATCGTCGTCGCCGCGGCAATCGCCTCGTCGAGCAGCTTGTCGGCTGGCAGCACGCGCGATACGAGTCCGGCACGCTCGGCCTCGGCGGCGTCCATGAAGCGCGCGGTCAGGCACATGTCCATGGCCTTCGCCTTCGATACCGCGCGCGGCAGACGCTGCGTGCCGCCCGCACCCGGCATGACGCCCAGCTTGATTTCCGGCTGGCCGAACTTGGCCGTATCCGCCGCGAAGATGATGTCGCACATCATCGCGAGTTCGCAACCACCGCCCAGCGCAAAGCCCGACACCGCAGCAATGATCGGTTTGCGGATCTCGCGGACCGTCTCCCAGTTGCGCGTGATGTAGTCGCCCCGATAAGCATCCATATAGGAATAGGCCGCCATCATGCCGATGTCCGCGCCGGCCGCGAACGCCTTCTCGCTGCCAGTCACGACGATGGCGCCGATATCGTCGTCCGCGTCGAACGCCTTCAGCGCAGCGCCCAGTTCATCCATCAACGCATCGTTCAGCGCATTCAGCGCCTTCGGACGGTTCAGCGTCACCAGACCGACACGCCCCCGGGTCTCCACCAGGATGTTCTCGTAAGCCATCTATTTCTCCTCGATCAATGAAATGAGAAACGCCTCGCACATGCGAATAGTTTGATGCTACCATTCTCCGACCAACCGGTCGGTTAATTAATCGATCCGATCCCTCTCAACGTTCATCAGGCTGTCGCCATGACCCATGCCCTGTTCACGAAGCACGAAGACACGCTGAAACACGCACTCGCCGCCATCGAGAGCCGCGGGTACTGGAGCCCGTTCGCCGAAATGCCGAGCCCCAAAGTGTACGGGGAAAGCGCAAGCGCGGACGGCGAGGCCGCGTTCAAGTCGCACCTCGACAAGACCTTCGTGCTCGACCAGCCGGCGTCCGATGACACGGTCGGCGCCGAGCGCTCACCGTACGGCATCGCGCTGGGCATCCGGTATCCGAAATCTACGCCGGACGCTCTGATCGCTGCCGCTGGCGCCGCGCAACGTACGTGGCGCGAAGCCGGCCCGAGCGCGTGGATCGGCGTCAGCCTCGAAATCCTTGCCCGCCTGAACCGTGCAAGCTTCGAAATCGCCTACAGCGTGATGCACACCACCGGGCAAGCGTTCATGATGGCGTTCCAGGCCGGCGGCCCGCACGCACAGGACCGCGCCCTCGAGGCGGTCGCCTATGCGTGGGACGAACTGCGCCGCATCCCGGCCGATGCGCACTGGGAAAAACCGCAAGGCAAGAATCCGCCGCTCGCGATGCACAAGCGCTATACGATCGTGCCGCGCGGCACGGGCGTCGTGCTCGGCTGCTGCACGTTCCCCACCTGGAACGGCTACCCGGGCCTGTTCGCCGATCTGGCAACCGGGAATACCGTGATCGTCAAGCCGCACCCGGGCGCGATCCTGCCGCTCGCGATCACGGTGCGGATCGCCCGCGACGTGCTGCGCGAAGCCGGGTTCGATCCGAACGTGGTCACCCTCCTCGCGACCGAACCCAACGACGGCGCCCTCGTCCAGGATCTCGCGCTGCGCCCCGAGATCAAGCTGATCGACTTCACCGGCAGCACGCAAAACGGCACGTGGCTCGAACACCATGCCCACCAGGCGCAGGTGTACACCGAGAAAGCCGGCGTCAACCAGATCGTGATCGACTCGACCGACGACCTGAAGGCCGCCGCCAAGAACATCGCGTTCTCGCTGGCGCTGTACTCGGGCCAGATGTGCACGGCGCCGCAGAACATCTACGTGCCGCGCGACGGTATCCGGACGGCCGACGGCCATGCGAGCTTCGACGAAGTCGCGCAAGCGATCGCGGTTGCCGTGCAAAAGCTCACCGGCGACCCGGCACGCTCGGTCGAATTGATCGGCGCGATCCAGAACGACGGCGTGACCGCGCGCATCGACGACGCGCGCAAGCTCGGCCGCGTGCTCGCGGACAGCATGACGCTCCAGCATCCCACCTTCCCCGACGCGCGCGTGCGCACGCCGCTCGTACTGCAACTCGACGTGGCCGATCGCGAGAAATTCACGCAGGAGTGGTTCGGCCCGATTTCGTTCGTGATCGCAACCGACTCGACCGCGCAGTCGCTCGATCTGGCCGGTGAAATCGCCGCCGAGCATGGCGCGCTCACCCTCTCCGTCTACAGCACCGACGACGCAATCATCGACACCGCGCATGACGCGGCGGTGCGTGGCGGGGTCGCGCTGTCGATCAACCTGACGAGCGGCGTATTCGTCAATCAGTCGGCCGCGTTCTCCGACTTCCACGGCACAGGCGCGAACCCGGCGGCCAACGCCGCGCTGGCCGATCCGGCATTCGTCGCCAACCGCTTCCGCGTGGTCCAAAGTCGCGTCCATGTTGCCCCGAAGGCGGCACCTGCGGAAGCTGGCCAGACGGCATAACCCGATTGGCCGACGTGCAAACGCCGCCATGTTCTCTACCATGAACGAATCCGCCACCCGGCGGGTTCGTCACTCACCGATACGCTCATGACAGACGCCTACATCTGCGACGCGATTCGCACTCCCATCGGCCGCTACGGCGGCGCCTTGAAAGATGTCCGCGCCGACGACCTCGGCGCGGTGCCGCTCAAGGCGCTGATCGAGCGCAATCGCGACGTCGACTGGGCGGCGATCGACGACGTGATCTACGGCTGCGCGAACCAGGCCGGCGAGGACAACCGCAACGTCGCGCGCATGTCGGCGCTGCTGGCGGGCCTGCCCACCGCCGTGCCGGGCACGACGCTGAACCGGCTGTGCGGCTCCGGGATGGACGCGGTCGGCACGGCCGCGCGCGCGATCAAGGCAGGTGAAGCGCGCCTGATGATCGCAGGCGGCGTCGAGAGCATGACGCGCGCGCCGTTCGTGATGGGCAAGGCGGCGAGCGCGTTCGCGCGCCAGGCCGACATCTTCGATACGACGATCGGCTGGCGCTTCGTCAATCCGTTGATGAAACAACTGCACGGCGTCGATTCGATGCCGGAAACCGCCGAGAATGTCGCGGTCGACTACCACATCAGTCGCGCGGATCAGGACCTGTTCGCGCTGCGCAGCCAGCAAAAGGCCGCTCGGGCGCAGCAAGACGGCACGCTCGCTGAAGAAATCGTCGCGGTCACGATTGCGCAGAAGAAAGGCGACGCCATCGTCGTGTCGCGCGACGAGCATCCGCGCGAGACGTCGCTCGAGGCGCTCGCGAAGCTGAAGGGTGTCGTGCGCCCGGACGGCTCCGTGACGGCCGGCAACGCGTCGGGCGTCAACGACGGCGCCTGCGCGCTGCTGCTCGCCAATGCGCAAGCAGCCGACCAGCATGGCCTGCGCCGCCGCGCGTGCGTCATCGGCATGGCGACCGCCGGCGTCGAGCCACGCGTGATGGGCATCGGCCCCGCGCCGGCCACGCAGAAACTGTTGCGCCAGCTCGGCATGACGATCGACCAGTTCGACGTGATCGAACTGAACGAGGCGTTCGCGTCGCAAGGTCTCGCGGTGCTGCGCATGCTCGGCGTCGCCGACGACGATCCGCGCGTGAACCCGAACGGCGGTGCGATCGCGCTTGGCCACCCGCTCGGCGCATCGGGCGCGCGGCTCGTCACCACGGCGCTCCATCAACTCGAGCGTACCGGCGGCCGCTTCGCGCTCTGTACGATGTGTATCGGCGTCGGTCAGGGCATCGCGCTCGCGATCGAACGCGTGTAACCGCCGCGCCGCGCGCCTATAACGAAGTCATGACGGAGATACTGCATGTCCTATCAGGCGATCCAGCTGGATATCGATCAGGCCGCGCGCGTGGCCACGATCACGCTCAACCGCCCCGACAAGCTGAACAGCTTCACGCGGGCGATGCATCGCGAACTGCAGTCGGCGCTCGATGAAGTCGAGGCGGCCGGTGCACGCGCGCTGATTCTGACGGGTGCGGGGCGCGGCTTTTGCGCGGGCCAGGATCTGGCCGACCTCGACTTCACACCGGGCGCGTCCACCGACCTCGGCACGCTGATCGACGAGCATTTCAATCCGCTGATCCGCCGCCTGCAGCGTCTGCCGATTCCGGTAATCGCCGCCGTCAACGGCGCGGCGGCCGGCGCCGGCGCGAATCTCGCACTCGCGTGCGATCTCGTGTTCGCCGCCCGCTCGAGCAGTTTCATCCAGGCCTTCGTAAAGATCGGGCTCGTACCCGATTCGGGCGGCACGTGGTTCCTGCCGCAACGCATCGGTATGGCGCGCGCGCTGGGGCTCGCGCTGACCGGCGACAAGCTCGGCGCCGAACAGGCCGAACAGTGGGGCCTGATCTGGCGCGCGGTCGACGACGACGCGCTCGTCGCGACGGCCCGCCAACTCGCCGCCCAGCTCGCGCAGCAGCCGACGCTCGCGATCGCATCGATCAAGCAGTCGATGCGGGACAGCGTCACGAACACGCTCGATCAGCAACTCGACGTGGAACGTGACCTGCAGCGCAAGCTCGGTCAGTCGCACGACTATGCGGAAGGTGTGCAGGCCTTCATCGAGAAGCGCGCACCGCGCTTCGAAGGGCATTGACATGACGAACGCCACCGCCACGCTCGATCCCGATTCGCTCGCCCGCGCCACCGCTCAGGCCATGTACGACGCCGATGCCTGCAGCCGCGCGTTCGGCATGGAGATCGCCGAAGTCCGCGCCGGCTACGCCCGCCTGCAGATGCGCGTGCGACCCGAATTCCTGAACGGGCACCAGACCTGTCACGGCGGGATCATCTTCACGCTCGCCGATTCGACGTTCGCGTTCGCGTGCAACTCGTACAACGTGAATGCGGTCGCGGCCGGCTGCTCGATCGAATTCCTGCGCCCCGTGCACGGCGACGACATGCTGACGGCCGAGGCGATCGAACAGGCGCGTGCCGGCCGCCACGGCATCTACGACATCCGCGTCACGAACCAGACAGGCGACACCGTCGCGATGTTTCGCGGCAAATCCGCCCAGATCAAGGGCACGGTCATCCCGGAAGACCGCTGACGTCGACGGCGCGCCCATAACAAACACTGGAGACATGCATGACTACCCCGCTACCGCTCGAGCCGATCGAGACCGCCTCACGCGACGAGCTGACCGCGCTGCAGCTCGAACGCCTCAAATGGTCGCTCCGGCATGCGTATGACCACTCGCCCGTCTATCGCCGCAAGTTCGACGAAGCGGGCGTGCATCCGGACGACCTGAAGACGCTCGCCGACCTGTCGCGCTTCCCGTTCACGACCAAGGGCGACCTGCGCGACAGCTATCCGTTCGGGATGTTCGCGGTGCCGCAGGACCAGATCTCGCGCATCCATGCGTCGTCGGGTACGACCGGCAAGCCGACGGTCGTCGGCTATACGGCCGCCGACATCGACACGTGGGCGAATCTCGTCGCGCGCTCGATCCGCGCGGCCGGTGCGCGCCGCGGCGACAAGGTGCACGTCAGCTACGGCTATGGCCTCTTCACGGGCGGGCTTGGCGCACATTACGGTGCCGAACGCGCGGGCCTCACCGTGATCCCGTTCGGCGGCGGGCAGACCGAAAAGCAGGTGCAGCTGATCCAGGACTTCCGGCCCGACATCATCATGGTCACGCCAAGCTACATGCTGTCGATCGCCGACGAGATCGAGCGCCAGGGCCTCGATCCCGTGCAGAGTTCGCTGCGCATCGGCATCTTCGGCGCGGAGCCGTGGACCAACGACATGCGCGTCGCCATCGAACAGCGGATGGGGATCGACGCGGTCGACATCTACGGGCTGTCCGAAGTGATGGGCCCGGGCGTCGCGTCCGAATGCGTGGAGACCAAGGACGGCCCGACCATCTGGGAAGACCATTTCTATCCGGAAATCATCGACCCCGAAACCGGCGAAGTGCTGCCGGACGGCGAACTCGGCGAGCTCGTGTTCACGTCGCTGACGAAGGAAGCGCTGCCGATCGTCCGCTACCGCACCCGTGACCTCACGCGCCTGTTGCCAGGCACCGCCCGGACGATGCGCCGGATGGAGAAGATCACCGGCCGGTCGGACGACATGATGATCGTGCGCGGCGTCAACGTGTTCCCGACGCAAATCGAGGAGCAGTTGCTCAAGCAGCGCGCGCTCGCGCCGCACTATCAGATCGTGCTGACGAAGGAAGGCCCGCTCGACGTGTTGACGCTCAACGTCGAGCCCTGTCCGGAGACCGCGCCCGATACCGCGGCGATCCAGGCGGCAAAACAGGCGCTCGCGTACGACATCAAGTCGCTGATCGGCGTGACGGCCATGATCAACGTGCTGCCCGTGAACGGCATCGAGCGCTCGGTCGGCAAGGCGCGCCGCGTCATCGACAAACGCAAGGGCTGAGGTCACCCCGCCGCGCAGGCGACCGGCGCGAACGTCGCGTACTCGCCGCACGCACGCCGCGCAACGGCGAAGCCGTGCCTGCAAACGAAACAGCCCGGTCGGCCAATGCCGATCGGGCTGTTTTACGCCAAAGCGTCGTTCGACGTGACACGCACGGCATCACGCGAACCGAAATCACATGGGCACACCGGCGATCAAACCGGCATGCGCGTCACGCATGAGACGCGCCACGAATGCCGAATCTTGTGCACGGGCCACCCTCCGGACAACCCGCGCCGCGCCCAATCACGAATTCGGGAACAACAGCCACATCCGGCCGACCTGCTTCATCCGGCCAGCCTGGTCGCCCGCGTCGTCGCCGAGCCCCCAGAAATAGTCCGCCCGCACGCCGCCCTTGATCGCCGAGCCCGTATCCTGCGCGAACACGAGCCGGTTCATCGGCGTATTCGTCAGCGGACGCGTGGTCTGCAGGAACACCGGCGTGCCGAGCGGGATCGACGACGGATCGACCGCGATCGAGCGCTCCGGCGTCAGCGGCACGCCGAGCGCGCCGATCGGACCGTCGGCGCCGCCGTGCGGCGCATCCTCCTTGGTCGGCATGTCGCGGAAGAACACGAAGCGCGGATTCGTGTCGAGCAGCGCGTCGACGCGCGTCGGGTTCGCCTTCGCCCAGGCCTTGATGCCCTGCATCGTCGCCTGCGCGGGCGTCAGCTCGCCGCGATCGAGCAGCCACTTGCCGATCGAACGGTACGGCTGGTTGTTGGTGCCGCCGAAGCCGACCCGCATCACCGAACCGTCGTCGAGCAGCACGCGCCCCGAGCCCTGCACCTGCAGGAAGAATGCCTCGATCGGATCGTCGACCCATACGAGCTCGTTGCCGTTCAGGATGCCGGCGCGCTCGAGCTGCGCGCGTGCCGGCAGCGCGGCGCCCGCGCGATAGCCGGCCGGCCAGCGATAGAGCGCGTACTGATACGGACCGCGGCGTACGCGCGAACCGTGCAGCAGCGGCTCGTAATAGCCGGTCACGAGCCCGTCGAGCGTACCGTCGGTGTTCGCGAACTGGAACGGCGTGAAATACGTTTCGAAGAAACTGCGGGCGCTGCTGACGTCGAGCTCGTCGAGCCGGTCGGCGGCCGCGCAAGCGCGCGCCCAGGCCGGCTGGCGCGCGAGCCGCGCGCAGTTCTGCCGCAGCGCGGCCGTCGCGCCGATCAGCGAATCGTCCTGCCAGCCCGGCACCTGCTGCCACGCGACCGGCGTGAGCCGCTTCGCGGCGACCTGCCCCGGCACGACCGCCGCACCGGTCGGCGGCTTCAGCGCGGAGGTCCGCGTCGGCGCGCCGCCGCACGCGGCGAGCAGCGCCGCAGCAGCAGCCGCAGCCATCCACCCGGCCAGCCGGGGCCCAAACCACATACAATGTCCGTTCTTGATGGAAACCGCCATGTCAGATTTTCTCGACCAATATCCGATGCTCATCTTCGCGCTCGAAGCCTTCGTCGCGCTTGCCCTGCTGATCTTCATCGTCGTGTGGACGTCGTCGGGCAGAAAGAAGCAGGCCCGCCGCGACGACCGCCAGCCGCGCTGACGCACACTGCACACCGCACGCTCAATGCAGCGTGCGCGGCATGTGCAGCGCGAACTCGTCGACCGGCGCCTCGAAACGCTCGCCGTCCTCCGCCACGCAGAAGTACGCGCCGCGCATCGTGCCGACCGGCGTCGCGATCACGGCCCAGCTCGTGTATTCGAAATGCTCGCCCGGCTGCAGCAGCGGCTGGTGCCCGACGACGCCGAGCCCCTTCACTTCCTGCACGTGGCTCTCGCTGTCCGTGATGATCCAGTGACGCGCGATCAGCTGCGCCGCGACCTGCCCGGTATTGCGGATCGTCAGCGTGTACGCGAATGCGTATTGACGGTGATCGGGGTCGGATTGTTCCGGCAAGTAGCTGGTTTTCACCGAAACGGTGAACTGATACTGACTCATGGTGTGTCCGCTGTAGGTAACCGCGCGCGCCGACTCGAGCGGCCGGGCCGCGGGCGCGCCGCATTGGTTCGGCATTCTATGCGCATTCGGGCCGCCACCGCACGGCCTGCCGCCGCGCAGCGGGTCGCCGGACGGTAGAATGACGGTTTTGCGCCGCAACGTCCCCGCTCCCCTGTCATGACTCAATTCCGCATCGCTCCCAGCATCCTGTCGGCCGACTTTGCACGGCTCGGCGAAGAAGTCCGCAACGTGGTCGCCGCCGGCGCCGACTGGATTCACTTCGACGTGATGGACAATCATTATGTGCCGAACCTGACGATCGGCCCGCTCGTCTGCGAGGCGATCCGCCCGCACGTGCAGGTGCCGATCGACGTGCACCTGATGGTGCGCCCGGTCGACCGGATCGTGCCCGATTTCGCGAAGGCCGGCGCGAACCTGATCAGCTTCCACCCGGAGGGCTCCGACCACATCGACCGCACGCTGTCGCTGATCCGCGACCATGGCTGCAAGGCCGGCCTCGTGTTCAATCCGGCCACGCCGCTGAACTACCTCGACCACGTGATGGATCGCCTCGACTTCGTGCTGCTGATGTCGGTCAACCCCGGCTTCGGCGGCCAGTCGTTCATCCCGGAAACGCTGAACAAGCTGCGCGAGGCGCGCGCCCGCATCGACGCGTACACCGAACGCACGGGCCGCGAGATCCTGCTCGAAGTCGACGGCGGCGTGAAGGCCGACAATATCGCGGAAATCGCGGCGGCCGGCGCGGACACGTTCGTCGCGGGTTCGGCGATCTTCGGCAAGCCCGACTATCGCAAGGTGATCGACGAGATGCGCGCGGCGCTCGCGACCGTCGAGCGGAGCTGACGCCGTGGCCGACTCGTCGTTCGCCGGCCACGCGCCGGCCGGAGCCGCCGCGGACGCTGCGCCGATCCGCTTCGCCGCGCCGCGCATCGATGCGGCGCTGATCGACCTCGACGGCACGATGGTCGACACGGCCGACGATTTCACGGCCGGCCTGAACGGGATGCTCGCGCAGCTCGGCGCGCCGGCCACGTCGCGCGACGAAGTGATCGGCTATGTCGGCAAAGGCTCCGAACACCTGATCCACAGCGTGCTGAAGCCGCGCTTCCCGGCCGACGAAGCGCACGCGCGCTTCGACGACGCACTGGCGATCTACCAGACCGAATACGCGAAGATCAACGGTCGCCACACGCGTCTCTATCCGGACGTGGCGGCCGGCCTCGACGCATTGCGCGCGGCCGGCATCCGGCTCGCGTGCGTGACCAATAAGCCGCACCGCTTCGCAGTCGAGCTGCTCGAGCAATACAGGCTGGCCGGCTGCTTCGGCATCGTGCTGGGCGGCGACAGCGTCGCACGCAAGAAGCCCGATCCGCTGCCGATGCTGACGGCCTGCGACGCGCTCGGCGTCGCGCCGGACGCCGCGGTCGCGATCGGCGACTCGGAAAACGACGCGCTGGCGGGCCGCGCGGCCGGGATGGCGACACTGACGGTGCCGTACGGCTACAACCACGGCAAAGCTATACAAACGATAAATTCGGATGGTATAGTCGATTCGTTGCTGGTCGCGGCTCGCGCAATTTCCGCGCACAACGCCGGCCGGCCAACCGTCTGATTATTTCTTCCATCCGCATGTTTCTGAATAAAAAACGGAGTCTGAGCAGCATCGACCGGGGAGCCTGGCCCTGGCGTCGCTGGTCGCGCTGACCTCTTCGATGAGGTACGCTGAAGCACGTCTTCAGCGCCGTTTTTTATCTCGCTGCGCATCCGCGCGCCGATCGTCGCACCACCTCGAGTTCCACCGTGTCCGAACGCTTGCGTTCAGGATCGGCCGCAGGCTCGCGACGTTCACGCCCGGAGTGCCGGCCGGCAACAGGCACTTCTCGATCGACCGCCCTTTCGCCGACGGCCACCCGCGCAGCGTCAAATGATCCCTGGCGCACGCGCCGCTCGTCCCGAACAGGACCGGAACATGACCGAACTCGAATTCCAATCGCTCGCGAACGAAGGCTACAACCGCATCCCGCTGATCGCGGAAGCCCTCGCCGATCTCGAAACGCCGCTGTCCCTCTACCTGAAGCTGGCCCAGCCCGAACGCGCGGGCGCCAACTCGTTCCTGCTCGAATCGGTGGTCGGCGGCGAACGTTTCGGCCGCTATTCGTTCATCGGCCTGCCCGCCCGCACGCTCGTGCGCACCCGCAACGGCGTGTCGCAAGTGGTGCGCGACGGCCAGGTTGTCGAGACGCATGACGGCGACCCATTCCAGTTCATCGAATCGTTCCAGGCGCGCTTCAAGGTCGCGCAGCGGCCGGGCCTGCCGCGGTTCTGCGGCGGCCTCGCCGGCTACTTCGGCTACGACGCGGTGCGCTACATCGAGAAGAAGCTCGCGAACACCGCGCCGCGCGACGATCTCGGCCTGCCCGACATCCAGTTGCTGCTGACCGAGGAAGTCGCGGTGATCGACAACCTCGCCGGCAAGCTCTACCTGATCATCTACGCGGACCCGGGCCAACCCGAAGCGTATGCGAAGGCGAAACACCGCCTGCGCGAACTGAAGCAGCGCCTGCGCACGACCGTGCAGCCGCCCGTCACGTCGGCGAGCGTGCGCACCGAGACGTTCCGCGAGTTCAAGAAGGACGATTATCTGGCCGCCGTGCGCCAGGCGAAGGAATACATCGCGGCCGGCGAGCTGATGCAGATCCAGGTCGGCCAGCGCCTGACGAAACCATACCGCGACAATCCGCTGTCGCTGTATCGCGCGCTGCGTTCGCTGAACCCGTCGCCGTACATGTACTACTACAACTTCGGCGATTTCCACGTGGTCGGCGCATCGCCGGAAATCCTCGTGCGCCAGGAAAAGCGCGGCGAAGACCAGATCGTCACGATTCGCCCGCTCGCCGGCACGCGCCCGCGCGGCAACACGCCCGAGCGCGATGCGGAACTCGCGACCGAACTGCTCAACGATCCGAAGGAGATCGCCGAGCACGTGATGCTGATCGATCTCGCGCGCAACGACGTCGGCCGCATCGCGGAGATCGGTTCGGTGCAGGTGACCGACAAGATGGTGATCGAGAAGTACTCGCACGTGCAGCACATCGTCAGCTCGGTCGAAGGCAAGCTGAAGCCCGGCATGACGAACTACGACGTGCTGCGCGCGACGTTCCCGGCCGGCACGCTGTCCGGCGCGCCGAAGGTGCGCGCGATGGAACTGATCGACGAGCTCGAGCCGGTCAAGCGCGGGCTGTACGGCGGTGCGGTCGGCTACCTGTCGTTCTCCGGCGAGATGGATCTCGCGATCGCGATCCGCACGGGCCTGATCCACAACGGCAACCTGTACGTGCAAGCGGCGGCCGGCGTCGTCGCGGACTCGGTGCCCGAATCCGAATGGCAAGAGACCGAGAACAAGGCGCGCGCGGTGCTGCGTGCGGCCGAACAGGTCCAGGACGGCCTCGATAGCGACTTCTGACCGGAGACTGACCATGCTGCTCATGATCGACAACTACGACTCGTTTACCTACAACCTGGTCCAGTACTTCGGCGAACTCGGGGAGGACGTGCGCACCTACCGCAACGACGAAATCACGCTCGACGACATCGCGCGCCTGAACCCCGACACGATCTGCCTGTCGCCCGGCCCGAGCAATCCGCAGCACGCGGGCATCACGCTCGACGTGCTGCGCGAATTCTCGGGCCGGAAGCCGATCCTCGGCGTCTGCCTCGGCCACCAGGCGATCGGCGAAGCGTTCGGCGGCCGCGTCGTGCGCGCGAAGACCATCATGCACGGCAAGGTGAGCCGGATCGAAACCGACTGCCGCGGCGTGTTCGCCGATCTGCCGAAGCATTTCGACGTGACGCGCTATCACTCGCTCGCGATCGAGCGCGAATCGCTGCCGGACTGCCTCGAGGTGTCCGCGTGGACCGACGACGGCGAGATCATGGGCGTGCGCCACAAGACGCTGCCGGTCGAAGGCGTGCAGTTCCACCCGGAATCGATCCTGTCCGAGCATGGCCATGCGCTGCTCGAGAATTTCCTGAAGCAAAACCGCGCAGCGGCCCATGCCGCCGCACCGGCTGCCTGACGGGAGACGCACGATGACGATTACCCCGCAGGAAGCGCTGCAACGCACGATCGAGCACCGCGAGATCTTCCACGACGAAATGCTGCATCTGATGCGGCTGATCATGCGCGGCGACCTGTCGCCGGTGATGGCGGCCGCGATCATCACCGGGCTGCGCGTGAAGAAGGAGACGATCGGCGAGATCGCCGCCGCCGCGACCGTGATGCGCGAATTCGCGAACCACGTCGAAGTGCAGGACAACTCGAATTTCGTCGACATCGTCGGCACCGGCGGCGACGGCTCGCACACGTTCAACATCTCGACCGCGTCGATGTTCGTCACGGCGGCCGCGGGCGCGAAGGTCGCGAAGCACGGCAACCGCGGCGTATCGAGCAAGTCCGGCAGCGCCGACGTGCTCGAGGCGCTCGGCGTGAACATCGACCTGGAGTCGGACCAGGTCGCCGCATCGATCGCCGAAACCGGCATGGGCTTCATGTTCGCGCCGAACCATCACCCGGCGATGAAGAACATCGCGGCCGTGCGCCGCGAGCTCGGCGTGCGCACAATCTTCAACATCCTCGGCCCGCTGACCAATCCGGCCGGCGCGCCGAACCAGCTGATGGGCGTGTTCCACGCCGACCTCGTCGGCATCCAGGTGCGCGTGATGCAGCGTCTCGGCGCGCAGCACGTGCTCGTCGTGTACGGCAAGGACGGCATGGATGAGGTATCGCTCGGCGCCGCGACGCTCGTCGGCGAATTGCGCGACGGCAAGGTGCACGAATACGAGATCCATCCGGAGGACTTCGGCCTGCAGATGGTGTCGAATCGCACGCTGAAGGTGGAAAATGCGGACGAATCGCGCACGATGCTGCTCGGCGCGCTGGACAACCAGCCGGGCGTCGCACGCGAGATCGTCACGCTGAACGCGGGCACCGCGCTCTACGCGGCCAATATCGCCGAGTCGATCGCGGACGGCATCCAGCTCGCCCGCGAAGCGATCGCGAGCGGCAAAGCCCGCGCGAAGGTCGACGAACTCGTGCGCTTCACGCAGCAGTTCAAGCGCTGACCCTCTTACGAATCCAGCAGGAACCCCTATGAGCGACATTCTCGACCGAATCATCGCCGTCAAGCGCGAAGAAATCGCGGCGGCGCTGCGCAGCACGCCGCTCGAGGCACTGAAACTCGAAGCGTCCGCGCGCGACCTGCGCGACTTCGTCGGTGCGCTGCGCGCGAAGCACGCGGCCGGCAACGCCGCCGTGATCGCCGAAATCAAGAAGGCCAGCCCGTCGAAAGGCGTGCTGCGCGAGCATTTCGTGCCGGCCGACATCGCACGCTCGTATGCGGCGCACGGCGCCGCGTGCCTGTCGGTGCTGACCGACGAGCAGTTCTTCCAGGGCGGCGTCCGCTACCTCGAGGAAGCGCGCGCGGCCTGCACGCTGCCGGTGCTGCGCAAGGACTTCATCGTCGACGCGTACCAGATCGTCGAAGCCCGCGCGATGGGCGCCGACGCGATCCTGCTGATCGCCGCCGCGCTCGACACGCCGCTGATGCAGGATCTGGAAGCCTATGCGCACTCGCTCGGCCTCGCGGTGCTGGTCGAAGTGCACGACCGCCACGAGATGGAACAGGCGCTGACGCTGAAGACGCCGCTGCTCGGTATCAACAACCGCAACCTGCGCACGTTCGAGACGTCGATCCAGACCACGCTCGACATGCTCGACATGATTCCGGCGGATCGCATCGTCGTGACCGAATCGGGCATCCTGTCGCGCACCGACGTCGACACGATGCGCGCGGCGAACGTGAACACGTTCCTCGTCGGCGAAGCGTTCATGCGCGCCGAGCAGCCGGGCGAGGAACTCGCACGGATGTTCTTCTGATGGCGATCGAACAGGAAATCAAGCTCGCGCTGCCGGCCGGCCAGGCCGATGCCGCGCGCCGCTTCTTCGAGACGCTGACCGGTGAACCCGGTCGCGCGATCACGCTAGCGAACGTCTATTACGACACGCCCGATCTCGCGCTCGCGCGCTCGAAGAGCGCGGTGCGCGTGCGCCGCACGCCGGACGGCTGGCTGCAGACGTTCAAGACGGTCGGCAGCGCGGAAGGCGGCCTGCATAGCCGCCACGAGTGGGAACTGCCGGTCGCGGGCGACGCGCTCGAAATCGACGCGCTCGTCGCGGCCTGCGACGTGCCGGAAGCCGCCGCCGCGCTGAATGACGCAGCCGGCGCGCTGCATGCGCTGTTCCGCACGGATTTTTCGCGTACGCTGTGGCGCATCGCCATCGGCGGCGCAACCGTCGAGGCCGCGGTAGACCTCGGCGAGATCGTCGTCCAGGCGGAACACGAAACGCGCCGCGAACCGATCAGCGAAATCGAACTCGAACTGATCGACGGCCCGGAAACGGCGCTCGCGACGCTCGCCGCCGAACTGCAGCAGGCGCTGCCGGGCCTCGTTCCCGAAAACATCAGCAAGGCGCAGCGCGGCTACCGGCTGCGCGCGCAATAAACACGCATCACGCATGGCAACCCGCAAGACTTCCCGCGCGCCGCAACAGGCGTCGCTGTTCGACGATCCCGTGCCGGAAACGGCACCGGCCGATATTCCGTCCGCGGCTTCCGAGCCGCCTGCCGCTCGGCGCAAACCCGCAAAGAAAACCGCCGCACCGGCGGCCGTGCCCGAACCGGCCCCGGCCGCCTCGGCACCGCGGCCCGTTGCCACCGACGTACCGCATCTCGCCGCGCAATTCGACGCGCTGCCGGCCGTCTGGCGCGACGTGCTGAAACCGTTCACCGACAGCGACGCGTACGCGCCGCTGTGCCGCTTCGTCGACGAAGAGCGCGCCGCCGGCAAGACGGTCTACCCGACCGACGTGTTCCGCGCGCTGCGCCTGACGCATCCCGACGACGTGAAGGTCGTGATCCTCGGTCAGGATCCGTACCACGGCGACGACCGCGGCACGCCGCAGGCGCACGGCCTCGCGTTCTCGGTGCCGCCGGCCGTCCGCACGCCGCCGTCGCTGCGCAACATCTTCAAGGAAATCGCCGCGAACTTCGGTCACGACACGCCGCGTCACGGCTGCCTCGACACGTGGGCGCGCCAGGGCGTGCTGCTGCTCAACACCGTGTTGACGGTCGAGCGCGGCGCGGCCGCGAGCCATGCGAAGCGCGGCTGGGAACAATGCACGGACACGCTGATCCGCGAGCTCGCCGGCCGCCATCGTGGGCTCGTATTCATGCTGTGGGGCGCGCATGCGCAGGCCAAGCGCGCGCTGTTCGACGCGAACGCGCATTGCGTGCTCGAGGCGCCGCATCCGTCGCCGTTGTCCGCGCACCGCGGCTTCCTCGGTTGCCGCCATTTCGCGCTCGCGAACGACTACCTGGTCGATGCCGGCCGCGAACCGATCGACTGGCGCCTGCCGGACGTGGCCGAAACGCTCGCGTAACGGCCTCGGCGGCGAGTTCGCCGGCCGAATGCAAAAACGCCGCGTCCCTTTCGTGAAGGGCGCGGCGTTTTTTATCGGGTGACGCAGCGGGTGCGTGGCACCCGCGTCGACCTGGCGCGTTACGCGGCGGCGATCGCTTCGCGTGCGCCGGCCAGCGCGGCGCTCTGCGCGTCCGGGCCGAGGTTCAGGCCTTCCGCGTGGATGAAGCTCACGTCGGTCAGGCCGATGAAGCCGAGGAACGTGCGCAGGTACGGGGTCTGGCTGTCGTTCGGCGTACCCAGGTACTTGCCGCCACGGGCCGTCACGACGTGAACCTTCTTGCCCTTGATCAGGCCTTCCGGACCGTTCTCGGTGTAGCGGAACGTGACGCCTGCGCGGGCGATCCAGTCGAAATACGTCTTCAGTTGCGACGAGATGCCGAAGTTGTACATCGGCGCGCCGATCACGATGATGTCGGCGGCTTGCAGCTCGGCGATCAGTGCATCGCTCTTCGCGACGATCGCATTCTGTTCCGCGGTGCGCTGGTCGGCCGGCGTGAAGAACGCACCCAGCACCGATTCGTCGAGGTGCGGCAGCGCATCGGCGAGCAGGTCGCGAACCACGACGTTCGCGCCGGGGTTCGATTGTTGCAGCTTTGCCGTCAGTTCGTTGGCCAGCAGCGTGGATTGCGCGCCTTGCGAACGCGCAGCGGAATTGATTTGCAGAATGGTCGTCATGTCAGGCTCCGGGTGGGGTTGCGCTTCGGTAGCGCGAGTGACGCCATTGTGCGTGGCCATATGACGGCGAAAAAGCGGGTTCAGGGCGACGGATTGTTGCAACAGCAGAACAATCCTTGATCGCGCCCCGCTACCCGCTTTCGTACGCTTACCCCTTCAGCCACGCTTCGCGGGCCTTCGTGGCCGCGGCCGGCTTCGCGGCCGCCGTCAGCCGGTAGCGCGTGATGTCCGGCCCGTCGAGCTTCAGTTTCGCGGTGCGCAGCTCGTCGCGGCGGAACGCGTGAACCTCGACCTTGTCGCCCGGCCGGTAGCGGGCGAGCAGCGCATCGAGGTTCGTGCCCGTCACGCGCAGCCCGTCGACCGCGATCAGCGTGTCGCCGGCCGACAATCCCGCGCGATGCGCGGCGCCGCCTTCGTAGACCGCCGCCAACGTGCAGTCCGCGCCGCCGCGCAGGCGCGCGCCGATCGTCGGCTTCGCGGCCGCGCCGAGCGCGACGTCGGGGGCCAGCGTCACGCCGAACGGCGCGAGCAGTTCGGCGAGCGGCAGGTCGCGCGTGCCGTGCACGGCGTCGGCGAACAGGCGGCCGAGCGCGACGCCTGTCGCTTCCTCGATCAGCGTCTCGACTTCGTTTTCCTCCACGCCCGCCTGCTTGCCGCCGCGATAGAAATCGCGGCCGTAGCGCTGCCACAGCATGCGCATCACGTCGTCGAGCGACTTCCGGTTGCGCGTCTGTGCGCGGATCGCGAGATCGAACGCGAGCGCAACGAGCGAGCCCTTCGTGTAATAGCTGACGATCGCGTTGGTCGCGTTCTCGTCCTGGCGGTAGTACTTGATCCATGCGTCGAACGAGCTGTCCGCGACGCTCTGCTTGAGCCGGCCCGTGCCGCGCAGCACGCCGCCGATCGTGCGGCCGAGCGCCGCGAAATAGTCGTCCTGCGACATCAGCCCGCTGCGAACCAGCATCAGGTCGTCGTAATACGACGTGAAGCCTTCGAACAGCCACAGCAGCGACGTGTAGTTCTCGCGCGTGAGGTCATACGGCACGAACGCCGCCGGTTTGATGCGCTTCACGTTCCACGTATGGAAGTACTCGTGGCTGCAGAGGCCGAGATACGTGCGATAGCCTTCCGTCGTTTCCGGGCGCCCCTTCACCGGCAAGTCGGTCCGGTTGCAGATCAGCGCGGTCGACGCACGATGCTCGAGGCCGCCGTAGCCGTCGCTGACCGCGAGCGTCATGAACACGTAGCGATCCATCGGCGCCTTCTTCGACTTCGGCTCGAACAGCGCGATCTGCGCTTCGCATACGCGCTTCAGATCGGTACGCAGCCGCTCCAGGTCGAGCTGCGTCACGCGCCCGGCGATCACGATATCGTGCGGCACGCCGTGCGCGTCGAACGTCGCGAGCGCGAATTCGCCGATCGTCACCGGATGGTCGGACAGCTCGTCGTAGTTCGCCGCGCGATACGCGCCGAAACCGTAGCGCCTGGTGCCGCGCGCCTCGGGCAGCGACGTGCCGACGCGCCACGTGCGGAACGCCGGGTCGGCCGGTTTCGCGATATCGACTTCGCACGGCGCCGCCTCGCGGCCGGCGACGCTCAGGAATACGGCCGTCGCGTTGAAGAAGCCGCCCGAATCGTCGAGATACGCGGAGCGCACCGACAGGTCCCACGCATAGACGTCGTAGCGCAGCGTCAGCGCGCCGCTGACGGGCGCGGCCTGCCACGTGTGCTTGTCGGTCTTCGCGATGCGCACCTTGCGGCCCGCGTCGCTGAACGCATGCAGCGTCACGATGTTGCGCGCGAACTCGCGCACGAGATAGCTGCCCGGAATCCATACCGGCAGCGAGAAGCGCTGGCCTTCGGGATCGGGATCGGCAACCGTCACAGTCACTTCGAACAGGTGCGCGGCAAGATCTTTCGGGACAATCGAATAGCGGATCGGCTGGGTCATCGTGGCAATCGGTCGGTCGAATACGGCGGCGAAAACGAAGAGAGGCGCCGGCAGATCATGCGGGCGCCCCTCGCTGGCCGGGCCATGCGCCCGGCGTGCAGTCGGTTACTTGCTCGAGGCGAGCGCCTGGTTGAGCTGGTCGGCCGATACCGCGCCCGGCAGGCGGCGGCCATCCGGCAGGAAGATCGTCGGCGTGCCCGTGACGTTCATCCCGCGGCCGAGCGCGAGGTTCTTGTCGAGCGCGGTGGTGTCGCACGTGCCGGCGCCGGACGGCGCGCGGTGGTCGAGCATCCAGCTTTCCCACGTCTTCGCGCGGTCGGTCGCGCACCAGATCGCCTTCGACTTCGCGGTCGAATCCGGCGACAGCACCGGGTACAGGAACGTGTAGACGGTCACGTTGTCGACCGACTGCAGCGTCGTCTCGAGCTTCTTGCAGTACGGGCAGTTCGGATCGGAGAACACCGCGATCTTGCGGGCGCCGTTGCCCTTGACGACCTTGATTGCATTCGCGAACGGCAGGCTCGCGAAGTCGATCTTGTTGATTTCGGACAGGCGGGCGTCGGTCAGGTTCTTGTGCGACTTGGTGTCGACGAGATCGCCGAGCAGCACGTAGTCGCCTGCCGCGTCGCTATAGATGATCTGCGAGCCGAGGTTCACTTCGTAAAGGCCTGCAACCGGCGATTTCGACACGCTCTTGATCGGCGCGTCGTTGCCGAGACGGGCTTGCAGCGTGGCCTTCAGCTTGTCGGTGGTCTGGTCGGCCTGCGCGGTGCAGCCCAGCGTCGCCATCGTGACGGCCAGCGCCAGCGATGCGATGCGGATCGTTTTTTTCATCGAAATCTTCCTTCAGCTCAATCGGAGTGCACGGCACAGTGTACGCCGTTATGGAACCGTCTCCGACCCGCGCTGTTGCAGAAGGTTCGATCACCCAAGCGCGGCCGACACGAGCCAGCGCTTCACGAGCGGCTGCGCGCCGACGAACGCCATGCCCGCGTTGCGCACCGCCTTCGCGAGCGAGCCCGGCACCGCGAACAGCCGCTGCAGACCGTCGGTCGCGACCATCAGCGCGCGGATGTCCTCGCGGCGCGAACGCTCGTAGCGGCGCAGCAGCACCGGATCGCCGAGGTTGCGGAAGCTTTCCTTGCGCGCGATCGCGTCGGCGAGCGCGGCGACGTCGCGCAGCCCGAGGTTCATCCCCTGCCCGGCGAGCGGGTGGATCAGGTGCGCGGCATCGCCGACCAGCGCGACGCGCGGCGCGATCAGCTTGTCGACCGTCTGCAGCGCCAGCGGGAAGCCGGCGGCCGGCGTCACGCAGTCGAGCGTGCCGACCTGGCCGTGAGACACGCGCTCGACTTCGGCCGCGAGCTGCGCCGGATCGAGTGCGAGCAGTTCGTCCGCATGCGCGGTGTGCGCGGACCATACCAGCGACACGTGGCCGTCCGGCAGCGGCAGCAGCGCGACGATCTCGCCTTCGTGGAACCACTGGTAGGCCGTCTCGCGGTGCGGCAGCGACGCCTTGAAGTTCGCGACGACGCCCGTTTGCCGGTAGTCGCGTCGCTCTACCCTGGCCCCCATTTGGGAGCGCACCCACGAATGCGCGCCGTCGGCACCGACGACGAGATCGGCTTCGAGCACCTGCCCCGACGACAGCGTGAGCACGGCCGCGTCGTCGCGCACGTCGAAACCCTGCGCACGCGCGTCGAACCACGTGAGGTTCGGCTGGAACCGCAGCGCGGCGTCGAGCGACGCCTCGACCCGCGACGATTCGGCGATCCACGCGAGCTGCGGCACGGACGCCTGGTAGGCGGAGAAATGCAATTCGGCATGCGCATCGCCATACACGCGCATGTCGTAGACCGGCGCGAGCCGGCCGTGGTCGAGCGCCTGCCAGACCCGCAGCCGCTCGAGCAACGCCTGCGAACTGGACGAAAGCGCGTAGATGCGCGTGTCGAACGCGAGATCGGCGGGGCGGGGCGTGGCCGGCTGGGCGAGCAAGGCGGTCTTGTAGCCGGACTGGGTCAGCGCGAGCGCGGCCGTCTTGCCGACGAGCCCGCCGCCGACCACGGCGACGTCGAAGGAGTGGTGGGCAGTCATGGCGGGCATTATAGCCGCGGGGCCAAACCCTTACGCGGCCGGACTTTGCGGGAAATCAGCAGAATCGCAGGCCGGTGCGCCGGCGCGGCGGCCCGCCGCATCGGCCGTTCGGCGGCAAGCCCGGAATCCGGAGCGCCGGCACGGTACAATAGCGTCTTTGACCGTCGGCCCGCCGCGCTCCACGCGCCGGCCGCCCTTTTTCCCGCGCCGCCGTGCCCTGTCCGGCCGCGCCGCCTCACCCGTCCGAAGGATTCCATGAGTCTCAAATGCGGCATCGTCGGCTTGCCCAACGTCGGCAAGTCCACCCTGTTCAATGCGCTGACCAAGGCCGGCATCGCCGCCGAGAACTACCCGTTCTGCACGATCGAGCCGAACGTCGGCATCGTCGAAGTGCCGGATACGCGGCTGAAGGCGCTCGCCGAAATCATCAGCCCCGAGCGCGTCGTGCCGGCCGTGGTCGAGTTCGTCGACATCGCGGGCCTCGTCGCGGGCGCGAGCAAGGGTGAAGGCCTCGGCAACCAGTTCCTCGCGAACATCCGCGAAACCGACGCGATCACGCACGTCGTGCGCTGCTTCGAGGATGACAACGTCATTCACGTCGCCGGCAAGGTCAGCCCGATCGACGACATCGAAGTGATCAACACCGAACTCGCGCTCGCCGACCTCGGCACCATCGAGAAAGCGCTCACGCGCTATTCGAAGGCGGCGAAGTCGGGCAACGACAAGGAAGCGGCGAAGCTCGTCGCGGTGCTCGAAAAGGTGCGCGCGCAGCTCGACCAGGGCAAGGCGGTGCGCGGCCTCGCGCTGTCGGACGACGAAGAAACGCTGATCAAGCCGTTCTGCCTGATCACCGCGAAGCCGGCGATGTACGTCGCCAACGTGAAGGACGACGGCTTCGAGAACAACCCGCACCTCGAGGCGGTGCGCAAGTACGCGGAAAGCGAAAATGCGCCGGTGGTCGCCGTGTGCGCGGCGATCGAGGCGGAAATCGCCGATCTCGACGACGCGGACAAGGAAGCGTTCCTTGCCGACATGGGCATGGAAGAGCCGGGCCTCGACCGCGTGATCCGCGCGGGCTTCAAGCTGCTCGGCCTGCAGACCTACTTCACCGCGGGCGTGAAGGAAGTGCGCGCGTGGACGATCCATATCGGCGATACCGCTCCGCAGGCGGCCGGCGTGATCCACACCGACTTCGAGCGCGGCTTCATCCGCGCACAGACGATCGCGTTCGACGACTTCGTCACGTACAAGGGCGAGCAAGGCGCGAAGGAAGCCGGCAAGATGCGCGCGGAAGGGAAGGAATATGTCGTGCACGACGGCGACGTGATGAACTTCCTGTTCAACGTGTGAGCGTTGCTGCTGCATCGACCGTAAAAAAGCCCGCTGAATGCGGGCTTTTTCTTTTCGATGGCGGAAGACCGGCTCATTCCCGGCCGACGATCTTCAGCGTCCCGGACATATGCAGGAACTGTCCGTCCTTCGTCGCGATGTTCGTATCCACCGCGCCGCGTTCGAAATCCTCGACGTGCACGACGTTCGAGCCGGTGGACGGCTCATGCCAGTACACCATGTACACCTGCGGACGAATCTCGCGCGCCGTGTACTGCACCGTATCCGTCACACCGTTGAATTGGCCGGCCGTACCGACGAACGACATCGTCTTGTCGTCCTGGAAGTGCAGGTCGAACGCGGTAGCGCCGAACTGCACGCGCACCGTCCTGCCCGCCGCGGGGAACGGCGCCGGCGCAGGCCACTGCATCTCGCCCTTGGCGACCTTCGCGCTCAGCTCGAGCGACGACTTCTCGCCGAGATCCGGGTAGCGCGCCTCCATCGCCGCGATCAGTGCCGCCGAATCCTTCGCGCGCGCCGCTTCGTCGTCGAACGCCTTCACGTAATTGCGCGTGAACGCGACGCCGGTGGCGAACGGCTGGCTGCCGTCACGGTTCGGCAGGAAGTGGCCGGGCACGACGCGCGCCGGCTTCAGCGCATCGATCCGGTCGAGCGTTGCCAGCCAGTTCGCGTGCGACAGCGGCGTCTGCGTGTCGGCCATCCACACGTGAATGTTCGCGGCGACCGGGATGCCACCGACCACGGTCCGTGTGGAAGGAATCCACACGAACGTGCGATCGGGCGTCGGGCCGTCGAGCCCGACGATGCGCAGCGGCTCGCCGTCGACGCGCAGCGTATTGCCGTCGAGCGGCTGCGGCACGATCACCGAAGTCGGCGCATTGTCCTTCAGGATCGGGCCCCAGTAGGCGAGCTTGCCGTCCTTGCTGGCCTCGATCGCGGCGACGGTCTGCGGCGTCGCGACGATCTTCGCATCCGGGAACGCCGCGTGAATGGTTTCCAGCCCGAAGTAATAGTCGGGGTCGCTATGGCTCACGTAGACGGCCTTGAGCGTCTTGCCGCTCGCCTTGATCCGGCTCACCAGCGCCTGCGCGTCGTTGCGCTGGAACTGGGCGTCGATCAGGATCGCCTCGGTCTTGCCCGAAACGATTTCGGACGAAACCGGGAAGATCGCATGCGCGCCCGGATTGTAGACATCGACGGTGAGCGGGGCGGCGATGCCCGCGGATGCGGCGCCGAGCAGCGCAGTCGCCGCGAATGCGGAAGAAAACAGATGACGGATCGACATGGTTGGACGCTTGATGGGTGGTGAGTGTCCGTAGATTAAATGAAACTACGTTAGTAACAAATGTCCGACTTGTCGATACTTCATTTCCCAACAGGAACGAATCGATCGTCACACATCGGGACACGGCCGTTTAAGCGAACGCCGGCGGACCTGATCTCCTGATAACGGGACGCGAGTACGCCAGGGCGTCACTCCTGCATGACATGGCGAACACGCATCGGCAGTGACGAGATCGCGAACGCAGCGGCCCTTTGTCATATCGGACCGATTCATGAAGGTTTGCGGGAAGCGCGAGCGGACAACCTTTTCACCATTTCCTTCGTTGCCGCCGTTGCACAGATCGCCTGTGCCGCAGGTCGCATCGACCCATCGCCCCATGCGTGACGCGCCGATTTTTCGCAGGATGTGTCGCGCGCTTTCTTCCACTTCGCCATCTGCGCGTCGAGCGCCGCCTTGCGCCGTGGCTGCTCGCTCACCTGTTTGTCGACGATCCGCTGCAATTCCCGCTCGGCGACGATCTGATCGCGCCACGCGCAAAAATTCATGCTCGTCTGGCTCGAGTCACAGTCGCTGAGCAGTGCATTGACCTCGCTTGCTGGCAAGCCGCTGCGCGCCGCTATCTCGTCCGCCGCCGTCGGGCCGGCAAATGCATGCGCCGACGCCAGCACGAGCAGATCGATCATGGCTGTTCTCACGGTGCCCTCTGTTGGGACTGGAACGGCGCCGATTCAAGTCGGCGCCGGTTGACAAGCCCTTTGAACGAACGGGCGCCAGACGACGCCCGCGTCATCGCTCTGATTCGCTGAACGGAACTGTGTTGTCGGCATCGACGCCATCGTTCACCTCGGTTCTCGAAGCGATCAATGTATGGCGTTGCCGTTCGCGATGAAATCAGACGAGTTCGATTTTGACGCGTTCGTACATCAACGATCGCGGGGTACGAAAGACCGGGCAACGTGACGTGACGTATATCCGCGTGCTCGCGCAAAAAGACAAATGGCCCGACCGGCAACCGCCGATCAGGCCATATTCACGCCCGGGACTTCGCGCCCCGTCGTCACCTCATTCGATCAGATCACGTCGCCGACACCCGCCGCCCCGCATCCGCCCGCGCATCGCGCCCACGCTTGTTCAGCCACGACGCGAGCAGCACGATCAACGCCAGCACGGCCGTCGCACCAACCTCCATCCGGTGTTCCTCGCTGACGAACATCACGGTCAGCGTGCCGCAGATGAACAGGATCACCGCCCACGTGAGCCACGGGAACAGCCACATCCGCAACGTCAGGTCCGCGCCGCCCGCTTCGAGCGTCTTGCGCATCCGCAACTGCGAGATCGCGATCACGAGATACACGAGCAGCGCGATCGCGCCCGACGTCGCGAGCAGGAAGCCGAACACCTGCTCCGGCATCAGGTAGTTCGCGATCACGGTCAGGAAACCGAACGCGGTCGACGCGAGCACGGCCGCGCGCGGCGTGCCGGTCGAATCGGTGCGATGCAGGAAGGCGGGCGCGTCCTTGCGCCTGGACAGCGAGAACAGCATCCGCGACGCCGTGTACAGCGCCGAATTCAGGCAGCTCGCGACCGACACGAGCACGATCACGTCGATGATCGCCTTCGCGTTCGGGACGCCGATCAGTTCCATCGCGCGCTGATACGAGCCGTGCTTCGGCAGCAGCGGGTCGTTCCACGGCACGATGGCCGCGACGACGAGGATCGAGCCGAGATAGAACAGCGTGATACGCCAGATGACCGAGTTCGTCGCCCGCACGATCTGGCGTTGCGGGTTGTCCGATTCGGCGGCCGCGATCGTCACGATCTCGGTGCCGAGGAACGAGAACATCGTCGTCAGCATCGCCGCGAGCACCGCGCTCGCGCCGTGCGGCATGAAGCCGTCGTGCACGAACAGGTTCGACACGCCCGACACGGCCGGCGCGGGGATGATGCCGACGATCGCCGCGCCGCCGATGCACAGGAACACGACGATCGCGACGACCTTGATCAGCGCGAACCAGAATTCGAATTCGCCGTAGTTCTTGACGGAAAAGAGATTGGTGACGGTAAGCAGCAGCGTGATGCCGAGCGCGAAGATCCATGTCGCGATGCCCGGGAACCACGCATTGAGGATGGTCGCGGCGGCGGTCGCCTCGATCGGGATCACCAGCACCCAGAACCACCAGTACAGCCAGCCGATCGTGAAGCCGGCCCAGTGGCCGATCGCGCGGTCGGCATAGGTCGAGAACGACCCGCTGTCCGGATGCGCGACGGCCATCTCGCCGAGCATGCGCATCACCAGCACGACCAGCACGCCCGCGATCGCATACGCGAGTATCGATGCCGGCCCGGCTTCCGCGATCGCGTGGCCGGAGCCGACGAACAAGCCCGCGCCGATGACGCCGGCAATCGACATCATCGTGACGTGACGCTGCTTCAGGCCGGTGCCGAGGCCTGTGTTGCTTCCACTCATCTGTCTCTCTCCAAAAAACGGTTCCGGTACGACCGGTGTCGCGTGAAGGCGGCGCGGGCGTTGTCGTTGTTGAATCCGGCCGCGGCCGCGCGTGCGCCGCACGCGGGCATGAGGCCGGATGGGGCCGTTCCGGTCGGGTCGTCCGCGCAATCTGCGAAGCTGCGGGTGCGATGCGGCGCACCAAGCGCCGGCGCATCGCGTACGCCCGTTCCGTCGGCTGTCGTCAGCCGCCTTCGAAGCGAAGGAGTGTAAGCATCAAACGGTTCTTCACTAAGAACCAATTGAAGAATTTCGATGGAACCACTCGTTGCATCGATACGAACCGATGCAACGCTTGATCCGGTTCGGCGGCGGCTCGCGTGCTGCGCGCGCCGTTCAGTTCGTGTCGCCGGCGACTTCGTCCCGCCACTTCGCCGGCACGATTGCACGCCATTCCCGCAGGAGCAGGTTTTTCACGGCGTCGGGATGCGCGGCCGACAGGCGCACCAGCACGATCGGCCAGCCGATATAGTGATCGGTCACGTAGTACACGTCGGGCGCCGACTCGATCAGCCACGCGCGCTCGTCGGGGCCGACGCCCTTCACGACGAGCGTGTCGCCGTCCTCGCGCAATCGCGCGAGCAGCTTGCCCTTCACCTTGAGCGCGGGCGTGCCGTACGACGTGCGTTCCTCGACGCCGCGCCACGCCAGTGCGATCTGCCGGACTTCGTCGAATGTCACGATGCCTCCCCGACCGTGCGTCGATGGTTGACGGTCCGGTCACCCTACCGGAAACCGCGCGACGCGCCCAGCCGGGCGGCGTTATCCGCCAGCCGCACGCGCGGCGGCCGGCGCCCGCCCGGTGGTCGCGACGATCGCGAACGCGATCGCATTCGCGGCGGCGCTCGCGAGGATCGGCACGAGATAGCCGCCGCCCGCGTCGTAGATGAAGCCTGCGGCGGCCGGCCCGATCAACGTGCCGAACGCGACGCTCGTGTACAGGATGCCGATGATCGCGCTCACGTTGCGCCCGCCGAAATAGTCCATCACGACCGCCGGCAGCACGGCGACCCAGCCGCCGTAGAACACGCCGAACACGAGCGCGAACGCGGCCAGCGTCGCGACGCTGCCGGCGCCCGCCCATGCGACGAGCGCAACGGCCATGCCGGCGAACATCGCGAGCAGCGACGCGCGGCGGCCGAAGCGGTCGGCGAGGCCGCCGAGGAAGAAGCGGCCGGCCGTGCTGCCCACGCCGATCGCGCCGAGCAGCAGCACGGCCGTCGACGGCGCGACGCCGTGATCGAGCGCGTACGGCACGAGGTGAACGAACGGGACGAACACGCCGAACGAGCAGACGAGGCAAGCCGCGTACAGGCTCGCGAACGGCCGCGACGTGACGGCTTCGCGCACCGTCGCGCCGGCATGCACGCTCGCGCCGGTCGACGCAGCAGCGCCAGCGGCATGCCAACCGCCGCCGCCGGGTGCATCGCCGTCCGGCAGCAAACCGCGCCTGCGCGGATCGTTCTCGATCAGCAGCGACATGCCGGCTCCCAGTACGATCGCGAGCGCGGCCAGCGCGAAATACGCGCCGCGCCAGCCGACCTGCACAATCAGCGCGGACGCGAGCGGCGGCATCACGAGCGTGCCGACGCCGATCCCCGCGACCGCGAGCCCCGACGCGAACCCGCGCCGGCGCACGAACCAGCGCTGCACCGCGCCGACGGCCGGCACGTACGCGCAGCCAACGCCGAAACCGACACCGAGCCCGTACGCGACATAGACCTGCAGCAGCGTATGCGCGGCGCCGGCGGCCGCGAGCCCCACGCCGGTCAGCAGCATTCCGGCGACGGCGAGCCGCCGCGAGCCGAAACGATCGGCCAGCGGCCCGCTGACGATGCCGAAGCCGAAGTACAGGAAGCCGGCGAGCGAGAACACGAGCGAGATCTGGCCGCGCGACGCGGCGAAATCCCGCTGCAGCGACTCGACGAACGCGCTGAACGTATACGCGCTGCCGAACCCGACGAACGTGACGGCGAACGCGGCCGCCACCACGTACCAGCCGTAGAAAATGCGCGACGCGCCCGGGCGGTTCATGACGATGCTCCTTTCGGGTTCCACCGGCTGCCGGGCGGCGTCCGGATTGCCCCGTGGATATAGTTGAACTATGTTGATCGCATCGGCCGCCGACAGGCAGCCGCGAAACATGCGATCCGATGCGTCAACGGTACTCGCGCGTACGCGTCGTCTCAAACGATATTTCGTCGAGCTTTCGCTTTAGAAAAACTGAATGAACCGCTCCCGCCTGCCGCCGCTCAATGCGTTGCGCGCCTTCGAAGCCGCCGCCCGCCACCTGTCGGTGAAGTCGGCCGCCGAGGAGCTGTCGGTCACGCCCGGCGCGGTGAGCCAGATGATCCGTACGCTCGAGACGCATCTCGGCGTGCAGCTGTTCGAGCGCGTGAACCGCGGCATCCTGCTGACGGCCGCCGGCCGCGACTACCTGCCGCCCGTGCGCAATGCGTTCCGGCAGATCGCCGATGCGTCGCAGCGCGTGTCGGGCGCCGCCGACAGCGGCGTGCTGACGGTGAGCGTCACGCCGTTCTTCGCGTCCGCGTGGCTCGTGCAGCGCCTCGCGCAATTCCGGCAGGCGTGCCCGGACGTCGATCTGCAGGTCGTCACGAGCCACGCGCTCGCGGACTTCGCGCGCGACGGCGTCGACGTCGCGATCCGTCACGGCCTCGGGCGTTACATCGGGCTATGCAGCGAACGCCTGCTGACGGTGGGAATCGTCGCGCTCGCGTCGCCGGAACTCGTCGCGCGGCTCGGCATGCCGGCAGCGCCGGCCGAACTCGTCGGCTGGCCGCAGTTGCACGACGCCGAACGCAAGGGCTGGCACATCTGGTTCGGCGCGCAGCGGATCGACGATTTCGGCCCGCCGCGCGGCCCCGCGTTCGACGACTCGGGCCTGCTGCTGCAGGCGATCGTCGCGGGCCAGGGCGCCGGGCTGCTGCCGGCCGCGATGGTGCGCGGCGAGCTGGCGAGCGGCCGGCTCGTGCAGCTTGCCGACGTCGCGTGGCTCGACGATTTCGCGTACTACCTCGTCTATCCGCCGCATCACGCGGAACGGCCGAAGGTTGCAGTGTTCCGCCGGTGGATTCTCGACGCCGCGCAGGCCGATGGCGCGGCGTCGATGTCCGGCGCGGCGTAGCGTCGTGCGGGCACCCGGCGCCGATCCGCTAACATGCGGCGCGGGCGATTGGTCCGACATCGCCCGGCATCGACAACAACGAAGGAAACGAGAGAGACCATGCATGCCCTGCTCCGCCGCGCGACCCATGTCGCGACCCTGTCCGCCGCGCTGTTCGTCGCGGGCGCCGCGTTGCCCCTTTCCGCCCACGCCTATCGCGCGCCGCCCGGCTACGGCAACGAAGCCGATCTCGACCGTCACGACACGTATCGCAACCGCGACGGCGAAACCGTGCATGCGCCCGCGCATTCGAAATCGGGCCGCGTGCCGGACGGCGCGAGCGCGCGCTGCCGCGACGGCACGTACAGCTTCAGCCGCCACCGGCGCGGCACGTGCTCGGGGCACGGCGGCGTCGCCGCGTGGCTGTGAGCGCGGGTCGGCCGAATGGCCTGCGCCGCGCCAGCGGCAGCCGGCGGCGAAGTACAATACGCGCTCGCACCGCCGCGCTCCGCGCGGCACGCTCCGTACCGAATCACCCGACGCCGCCACGCGCGCGCTGCGCGGCCGTCTCAACCACTTCTGACTTTCACACCGAAATGGCCCAATACGTTTTCACGATGAACCGGGTCGGCAAGATCGTGCCGCCCAAGCGCCAGATCCTGAAGGACATCTCGCTGTCGTTCTTTCCCGGCGCGAAGATCGGCGTGCTCGGCCTGAACGGCTCGGGCAAGTCGACGCTGATCCGCATCATGGCGGGCGTCGACAAGGACATCGAAGGCGAAGCCACGCCGATGCCGAACCTGAACATCGGCTACCTGCCGCAGGAACCGCAGCTCGACCCGACGAAGACCGTGCGCGAAGCCGTCGAGGAAGGCCTCGGCGACCTGTTCCAGGCCAACAAGAAGCTGGAAGAGATCTACGCGGCGTACGCGGAGCCGGACGCCGACTTCGACGCGCTCGCGGCCGAGCAGGCGAAGTACGAGGCGATCCTCGCGTCGAGCGACGGCGGCAGCCCCGAGCAGCAGCTCGAAGTGGCCGCCGACGCGCTGCGCCTGCCGCCGTGGGACGCGAAGATCGAGCACCTGTCGGGCGGCGAAAAGCGCCGCGTCGCGCTGTGCAAGCTGCTGCTCGAAAAGCCCGACATGCTGCTGCTCGACGAACCGACCAACCACCTCGACGCCGAATCGGTCGACTGGCTCGAGCAGTTCCTGGTGCGCTTCCCGGGCACCGTGGTCGCCGTCACGCACGATCGCTACTTCCTCGACAACGCGGCCGAGTGGATTCTCGAACTCGACCGCGGCCACGGCATTCCGTGGAAGGGCAACTACAGCAGCTGGCTCGACCAGAAGGAAGAGCGCCTGAAGCAGGAAGAAGCGTCGGAATCGGCACGCCAGAAGGCGATCAAGAAGGAACTGGAGTGGGTGCGCCAGAACCCGAAGGGCCGCCAGGCGAAGTCGAAGGCGCGTATCGCGCGCTTCGAGGAGCTGAGCAGCCAGGAATACCAGAAGCGCAACGAAACGCAGGAAATCTTCATTCCGGCCGGCGAACGCCTCGGCAACGAAGTGATCGAGTTCAAGAACGTCAGCAAGTCGTTCGGCGACCGCCTGCTGATCGACAACCTGAGCTTCAAGATCCCGGCCGGCGCGATCGTCGGCATCATCGGCCCGAACGGCGCCGGCAAGTCGACGCTGTTCAAGATGCTGACCGGCAAGGAACAGCCGGATTCGGGCGAAGTCGTGATGGGCCCGACGGTGAAGCTCGCGTACGTCGACCAGAGCCGCGACGCGCTCGACGGTTCGAAGACGGTGTTCGAGGAAATCTCGGGCGGCGCCGACGTGCTGACGGTCGGCAAGTACGAAACGCCGTCGCGCGCGTACATCGGCCGCTTCAACTTCAAGGGCGGCGACCAGCAGAAGGTCGTCGGCAACCTGTCCGGCGGCGAACGCGGGCGCCTGCACCTCGCGAAGACGCTGATCTCGGGCGGCAACGTGCTGCTGCTGGACGAACCGTCGAACGACCTCGACGTCGAAACGCTGCGTGCGCTGGAAGACGCGCTGCTCGAATTCGCGGGCTCGGTGATGGTGATCTCGCACGATCGCTGGTTCCTCGACCGGATCGCGACGCACATCCTTGCGTTCGAAGGCGATTCGCAGGTCACGTTCTTCGACGGCAACTACCAGGAGTACGAAGCCGACAAGCGTGCGCGCCTCGGCGAGGAAGCCGCGAAGCCGAAGCGTCTGCGCTACAAGCCGATCAGCCGCTGAGCGGCGCGGCCCGGGCGCCCGGCGCCGCGATCACGCGGGGCCGGCGCCGAACGGGGCCGCTTCCGGAACCGCACGATCAAAAAAGCGAGCCCTTGGCTCGCTTTTTTGATCCCGCGTGGCTTCCCCGCCGCTTACACCAGCGCGCCCAGTTCGCGCAGCCGCGCTTCGGTCGCCGCCGCGCTCGTGTGATGAATGCCATGCCAGCCGAGCGCCGTCGCGGCCGCCGCGTTGTGCGCGTTGTCGTCGATGAACACGAGCTCGTGCGGCGCGATTCCCGGCAGGTGTGGATCGATCCGCGCATGCATCTCGCGGTAGATCGCCGGATCGGGTTTCACGAGCTTCACGCGGCCCGATACGACGATGTCCTTGAAGCGGCGCAGCACCGGGAAGTTGTCCCATGCATACGGAAACGTCTGCGCGGACCAGTTCGTCAGCCCGAACAGCGGCATCCCCTGCGCGTCCAGCCGGTCGACGAGCGCCGCGCCTTCGTCGAGCACGCCGCCGATCATCTCGTGCCAGCGCGCGTAGAACGCGTGGATCAGCGCTTCGTGCTCCGGAAACTTCGCGACGAGTTCGGCCGTGCCTTCCTCGATCGTCTGGCCGCCGTCCTGGCGGACCACCCAGTCCATCGCGCACACGTGCGTGAGGAACCAGCGCCGCTCGGCGGCATCGGGAATCAGCTGACGGTAAAGGTACTCGGGGCTCCAGTCGATCAGCACGCCGCCGAAATCGAACACCACTGCCTTGATCGTCATGCGAACTCCGTGGCGAGCACGTCCGCGAGCGGACGCGGCGTCACCGCGTTGCCCGACAGCGAATTGTTGCTCCAGATGAACTGATGGTGCGCGACGATCTGCGCCGCCGACAGGTGCGCGCGCTCGTTCGTCGTGTGCAGGTCGGACACGACGGTCGTCCGATAGCCGAGCAGCGCGGCACGGCGCGCGGCCGAATCGACGCAGAACTCGGTCGCATAGCCGCAGATCAGTACCGAACGGATGCCGTGGCGATCGAGCTGCGCCGCCAGCGGCGTGTCGTGGAACGCGTCGCTCGCCTGCTTGCGCACGCGCCAGTCGTCGCGGCCGACGACCAGCCCCTCATGCAGTTCCCAGCCCGGCGTGCCGGGCACGACGTCGTCGTCCGCGTCGCCGTCGTGCTGCACGAAGCACACCGGCGCGTTCGCCGCGCGCGCCGCCGCCGTCAACCGGTTGATGCCCGACACCACGTCGTCGAGCCGGCACGCGGGCCGCGCCCGCTCCACCAGCCCGCGCTGCATGTCGACCACGATCACCGCCGTATCCGCCATTGCTTGCCCTCGCTGTTATCGTCCGGCCGTCGTTCGATCTTGACCGAATCGCCATCCGGCCGTTGCCGCGCGTTGCATCAGATCGGCTGCGTGCGCGCGTCGAGCCACGCCTTCGCGTCGCCGCCCAGGTGCCGGCCGACACGCTCGCGCACCGTCGCGTGATACGTGTTCAGCCACGCGCGCTCTTCGTCGTGCAGCATCTCGATCAGCACGCAGCGCGTGTCGATCGGGCACAGCGTCAGCGTCTCGAACGCGAGGAAATCGCCGAACTCCGTCTTCCCGGCCGCCCGGTTCACGACCAGGTTCTCGATCCGGATGCCCCACTGGCCCGGACGGTACACGCCCGGCTCGATCGACGTGATCATCCCCTCTTCCATCGCCGTGTACGGCTCGGCCGGCGCGTAGTGCGAGATGACCTGCGGGCCTTCGTGCACGTTCAGGAAGTAACCGACGCCATGCCCGGTGCCGTGGCCGTAGTCGAGCCCGGCCGCCCACATCGGCGCACGGGCGATCGCGTCGAGCATCGGCGAGCGGATGCCGCGCGGGAAGCGGGCGCGCGACAGCGCCATCATCGACTTCAGCACGATCGTGAAATCGCGCCGCTGCAGGTCGCTGACGGTGCCGACCGGCACGACGCGCGTGATGTCGGTCGTGCCCGTCATGTATTGGCCGCCCGAATCGATCAGCAGCAGGCCGTCGCCGACGATCGTCGCGTGCGACTCGCGCGTCGCGTGGTAGTGCGGCATCGCGCCGTTCGCGTTGAAGCCGGCGATCGTCGCGAAGCTCGCCGACACGTAGCCGGGGCGCCGGGCGCGCGCGGCCGTGAGCTTTTCCTCGATCGTCAGCTCGGTGATCGTCTCGCGATTGACGGCCTGTTCGAACCACGCGAAGAACTCCGCGAGCGCGGCGCCGTCGTGCTCCATCGTCACGCGCACGTGCTCGATCTCCGCGGACGTCTTGCGCGATTTCGCGAACGTCGACGGATTCACGGCCTCGACGAGCTTCACGCCGGCCGGCACGGCCTCGAGCGTGCCGAACGTCACGCGGCGCGGGTCGATCAGCAGCGTCGCGCCGTCGGGCAGCGCCGCGAGCGACGCACGCGCGGCGTCGTACGCGCGGACGTCGACGCCATCCCGCGCGAGCGACGCGGCCAGCGCCGGCGGCACCTTGCCGTCGGCGACGAACAGCGTCGCGCGATCGGCGCCGATCAATGCGTGCGCAACGAACACCGGATTGAAGTTGACGTCGGCGCCGCGCAGGTTGAACAGCCACGCGAGATCGTCGAGCGTCGACACGAAGTGCCATTGCGCGCCCTGCGCGTGCATCGCGCGGCGCACGTCGGCCAGCTTGCTCGCGCGCGTCGTGTCGGCCTGCGGCGCCACGTGCTCGAACACCGCGTCGGCGGGCAGCCCCGGCCGCTCCGGCCAGATCGCGTCGAGCAGGTCGACGTCGGTGCGCAGCGCAATGCCGCGCGCGCTCAGCGCGGCCGTCAGCCCGCGCGCGGCCGCGACGCCGAGCACGGCGCCGTCGACGCCGACCGTCGCGCCGGTCGCCACGTTCTGCGCGAGCCAGTCGACGTGCGGTGCGCTCTGCTGCCCGCCCGTCATCTTCATCAGTTGCACGCCCGTGCCCGCCAGCTCGGCGTCGGCCTGCACCCAGTAGCGGCTGTCGACCCACAACCCCGCGAACTCCGCGGTCACGACCAGCGTGCCGACCGAGCCCGTGAAACCCGACAGCCAGCGGCGCGCCTGCCAGCGTTCCGGCAGGTATTCGGACAGATGGGGATCGGCGGACGGCACGAGATAGGCGGCCAGGTTCTCGCGGGCCATCGCGTCACGCAGCAGCGCGAGACGGGCCGGCACCGGCGAGACTTCGGGGAGACGGGCATTCATGATTTCACCTGAGAGCATTCAGCGACGGGCCGACAGCGCGACCGTCACGGCTACGGCGAGGAACGCGACGCCGGTGCAGACCGGCCATTCGAGCGTCTCGCCATCGTAAAACAGTCCCGAGAGATTGCCGACCATGCGGGCGGCGGCCGCGCCCACGATGCCGACGAGCACCGCGATCCACCACGCCGGCCGACGCGTGCGCCGCATCGGATGCAGCCAGCGGCCGAACAGCCCGACGGCCGCTCCCAGGACAAGGATTCCAAACCAGTTCATTCAACGCCTTCTATAAATTCAGATTCGTCCCATAGGCGTGAACGTTGCCAGCGGCTAGCATCGATTCATCCATCGAACCCGAGACCAGCCGGGCGCCGCGAACGTTCGAGTGTAGGGGCCGACTCGACGTTATGGCAAGCGCACACCGGCTGCCGTATTGAAGAAATCGTCATGCGAATCGCTCTGATCGATCCGGAGTCGCGTCATAGCGCACTCCTGAACCGCCTGCTCTTCGCGGGCGGTCATGTGTGCCATGCGTTTCCGTCCAGCACCGCATTCTTCGAATGGCTCGCCGCCGACAACACCTGCGACATGCTGGTCACCGGCCACTGGGCCGGCGACCAGCCGGCGCAGGAAGTCATTCCGCGCGCGCAGGCGGTCCTGCCCGGGCTGCCGGCCATTGCCATGATGCAGTCGGCGCGCGAAAGCGAAATCGTCTCGTGCCTGCACGCGGGCGCCGACGATTGCCTCGTGCGCCCCGTGAGCGGGCCCGAGTTTCTCGCGCGCGTCAACGCGCTAAGCCGGCGCGCGGGCGTACGGCGCGCACCCGCCCGCTCGCGCGAAACGTATGGCGAATACGCATTCGACACCACGCATTGCCTCGTGCGTTTCGGCGACGCAATCGTTTCACTCACGCCGAAGGAGTTCCGTTTCGCGCAGTTGCTGCTCACGAACGTGTCGCGGCCCGTGTCGCGCGCCCATATCCTCGAAACGGTATGGGGCCGCCGCCGCGACATGAAGTCGCGCACGCTCGACACGCACGCGTCCCGGCTGCGCAGCAAATTGCAGCTGCTTCCGGAGCGCGGCTACCGGCTGTTGCCGCTCTATGGCTTCGGCTATCAGCTCGACCGCGTGCCGATCGAACCCCCAAATTCGCGGCCCCGCCACGCCGATGCCCGGTATGCAGCCAGTGAGGAAATCACTGAAACGCTATAATATGGGGCTAAACGATAGCCCTCGATATGCAACTCCTCACGATCGGAATCAACCATCACACTGCGCCTGTCGCCCTGCGCGAACGCGTGGCGTTTCCGCTCGAGCAAATCAAACCGGCTCTCGTCACGTTCAAGAACGTGTTTCTCGGCCCGCAGGCGCCGAATACGCCCGAGGCGGCGATCCTCTCCACCTGCAACCGCACCGAACTGTATTGCGCGACCGACGATCGCGCGGCCCGCGAAGGCGCGCTTCGCTGGCTGTCGGAATATCACCGGATTCCGGTCGACGAGCTCGCGCCGCACGTTTATGCGCTGCCGCAGTCGGAAGCGGTCCGGCACGCGTTTCGCGTCGCGTCTGGCCTCGATTCGATGGTGCTCGGCGAAACCCAGATTCTGGGCCAGATGAAGGATGCCGTTCGCACCGCGACCGAAGCGGGCGCGCTCGGCACCTACCTGAACCAGCTATTCCAGCGCACGTTCGCGGTGGCGAAGGAAGTACGCGGCACGACCGAAATCGGCACGCAGTCGGTGTCGATGGCCGCCGCCGCGGTGCGCCTCGCGCAGCGGATCTTCGAAAAGGTGTCGGATCAGCGCGTGCTGTTCATCGGCGCCGGCGAAATGATCGAGCTGTGCGCGACGCACTTCGCCGCGCAAGGCCCGCGCGAACTCGTCGTCGCGAACCGCACGGCCGAACGCGGCCAGCGGCTCGCCGAACGCTTCAACGGCCGCGCGATGCCGCTGGCCGACCTGCCCACGCGCATGCACGAATTCGACATCATCGTGTCGTGCACCGCGTCGACGCTGCCGATCATCGGCCTCGGCGCGGTCGAGCGCGCGGTGAAGGCGCGCCGCCACCGGCCGATCTTCATGGTCGACCTCGCGGTGCCGCGCGACATCGAGCCCGAAGTCGGCAAGCTGAAGGACGTGTTCCTTTACACCGTCGACGATCTCGGCGCGATCGTGCGCGAGGGCAACGCATCGCGCCAGGCCGCGGTCGCACAGGCCGAAGCGATCATCGAGACGCGCGTGCAGAATTTCATGCAATGGCTCGACACGCGCAGCGTCGTGCCGGTGATCCGTCACATGCATACGCAGGCGGACGCGCTGCGACGGGCCGAAGTCGAGAAGGCGCAGAAGCTGCTCGCGCGCGGTGACGATCCGGCTGCGGTGCTCGAAGCGCTGTCGCAGGCGCTGACCAACAAGCTGATCCACGGCCCGACGAGCGCGCTCAACCGCGTCAACGGCGCCGATCGCGATTCGCTGATCGACCTGATGCGCGGCTTCTACCAGCACGCGCCGCGCTCGAACGACCCATCCGGCCACTAGCGCCGCCCGGTCGCCCTGCCGCCGGCCGGTCGTTGTCCTGCCGCCGGCCTATCCTTTCCGAATACCCCTTGCCCGGGAGCGCCGCTCCACACCATGAAGACGAGCATGCAACGCAAGCTCGACCAGCTGTCCACACGGCTGGCCGAACTGAACGACCTGCTGAGCCGCGAAAACGTCACGGCCGACCTCGACCAGTACCGCAAGCTGACACGCGAACATGCGGAACTCGGCCCGGTCGTCGAGCAATACGCGTTATGGCGCCAATCGCGCAGCGACGAGGCGGCCGCGCAGGAGCTGCTCGCCGATCCGTCGATGCGCGATTTCGCGGAAGACGAGATCCGCAGCGCGCGCGAAGGCATGGCGCGCCTCGAGACCGAGCTGCAGAAGATGCTGCTGCCGAAGGATCCGAATGACGACCGCAACATCTTCCTCGAAATCCGCGCGGGCACGGGTGGCGACGAATCGGCGCTGTTCGCGGGCGACCTGCTGCGCATGTACCTGCGCTTCGCGGAACGCCAGCGCTGGCAGGTCGAAATGATGTCGGAGAGCGCGTCGGATCTCGGCGGCTACAAGGAAGTGATCGTGCGGATCGCGGGCCAGGGCGCGTATTCGCGCCTGAAGTTCGAATCGGGCGGCCATCGCGTGCAGCGCGTGCCGGCCACCGAGACGCAAGGGCGCATCCATACGTCCGCGTGCACGGTCGCCGTGATGCCGGAAGCGGACGAAATCGGCGAGGTCGAGATCAATCCGGCCGACCTGCGCATCGACACGTTCCGCGCGTCCGGCGCGGGCGGCCAGCACATCAACAAGACCGATTCGGCGGTGCGCGTCACGCACATCCCGACCGGGATCGTCGTCGAATGCCAGGACGACCGCTCGCAGCACAAGAACAAGGATCGCGCGCTGAAGGTGCTCGCCGCGCGCATCAAGGACAAGCAGTATCACGAGCAGCATGCGAAGGAAGCCGCGACGCGCAAGAGCCTGATCGGCTCCGGCGACCGCTCGGAGCGCATCCGCACGTACAACTTCCCGCAGGGACGGATGACCGACCACCGGATCAACCTGACGCTGTACCGGCTCGAGGCGATCATGGACGGCGATCTCGACGAACTGATCGGCGCGCTCGTCACCGAGCATCAGGCCGAGTTGCTCGCGTCGCTCGGCGAAGCCGACTGAGGCCGCGATGTCCGACACCACCGCCGACGCGCTGCTACGCGCATCGCCGCTCGATCCGGTCGATGCGCGCGTGCTGCTCGCGCATGCGCTCGGCTGGACCCGCACGCAGCTGATCACGCGCGGCGACGCGCCGCTCGACGACGCCGCGGTCGAACGCTTCCGCGCACTGGAAGCACGCCGCGTCGCCGGCGAGCCCGTCGCGCAACTGGTCGGGATGCGCGAGTTCTTCGGCCGCCCGTTCGACGTGACGCCCGACGTGCTGATCCCGCGCCCCGAAACCGAGCTGCTCGTCGAAGCCACGCTCGACGCGATCGGCGGGCTGCCGCATGCCGCCGTGCTCGACCTCGGCACCGGCAGCGGCGCGATCGCCGTGTCGATCGCGGCCGAGCGTCCCGATGCGCGCGTCTGGGCGCTCGACCGTTCGCCGGCCGCGCTCGCGGTCGCGCAACGCAACGCCGACAAACTGCTCGACGCGCGGCGCCCCGGCGGCCCGCTGCACTGGCTGCAGAGCGACTGGTACGCGGCGCTCGATCCCGCGCTCGCGTTCGATACGATCGTCAGCAACCCGCCGTACATCGCGCAGCACGACCCGCACCTCGCGCAAGGCGACCTGCGTTTCGAGCCGCGCGGCGCGCTCACCGACGATGCCGACGGCCTCAGCGCGATCCGCACGATCGTCGCGGGCGCCGGCGCACATCTGAAACCGGGCGGCACGCTCTGGATCGAGCACGGCTACGACCAGGCCGAAGCCGTCCGCGCGATCCTGGCGTCGCACGGCTTCGTCGCGGTCGAATCGCTCGCCGATCTCGCCGCCATCGAACGCACGACCGGCGGCCGCCTGCCGGGTTGATGGCCGGCCCGCCCGGTTGAAATCCGCTATCATTTCGATCTAACGCCCCGCAAACGCAAGGTCAGTCATGGACACCCAACAACGTATCAAGCAAATCGTCGACGAAAACCAGGTCGTGCTCTTCATGAAGGGCAACGCGCAATTCCCGATGTGCGGCTTCTCGGGCCGCGCCGTGCAGGTGCTGAAGGCCTGCGGCGTCGACCAGTTCAAGACGGTCAACGTGCTCGAGGACGACGAAATCCGCCAGGGCATCAAGGCATTCTCGAACTGGCCGACCATCCCGCAGCTGTACGTGAAGGGCGAATTCATCGGCGGCTCGGACATCATGATGGAGATGTACCAGTCGGGCGAACTGCAGCAACTGTTCGCCGCCGCCTAACACGCGGCACCCGTCCCCTTTTCAATGGCATCTCCCAGCGCGCCGCCACGCCGGCTGATCGTCGCGATCACCGGCGCCACCGGCGCGATCTATGGTGTGCGGCTGCTCGACCTGCTGCGCGCCGCCGGCGGCGTCGAAACGCATCTGCTGATCTCGAACGCCGGCTGGCTCAACATCCAGCATGAACTGAAGCTGCCGAAGGCCGATGTCGAACGCCGTGCGGACGTCGTGCATTCGGTGCGCGACGTCGGCGCGACGATCGCGTCGGGCTCGTTCGCGACCGACGGCATGGTGATCGCGCCCTGCTCGATGAAGACGCTGGCGAGCGTCGCGCACGGGCTGTCCGACAACCTGATCACGCGCGCGGCCGACGTCACGCTGAAGGAACGCCGCCGTCTCGTGCTGATGGTGCGCGAAACGCCGTTCAACCTCGCGCATCTGCGCAACATGACCGCCGTCACCGAAATGGGCGGCATCGTCTTCCCGCCGCTGCCCGCGTTCTACGCGATGCCGAAGACGATCGAGGAACTCGTCGACCAGACCGTCACGCGCGTGCTCGACCTATTCGCGCTCAGCGCCCCGCTCACGACGCCGTGGGCCGGCATCCGGCACGCGCAGTAAGTCATCCTTCTGCGCGGATCTCCTTCTATTCGCACTGCAACTCCATCGATTTCTCACCTTCGGATGCGAATCCGCATTCGAGCGCCGGTCGTCGCCACGATTATCAACAAACAAGCGTCAATCAAATTCTCGGTCGCCGATTTATCAATGCACGGTACGCGCTTATAGTCACAGGCAACCCCTTTTGCAGGTCACCACCATGAACCGCTTGCCTTCGCTCTACCTGTCCCACGGCGCCCCGACACTGCCGATCGACCCGGCGCTGCCGTCCGGCGCGTTCACGCACCTCGGCGCCGAGTTGCCGCGCCCGCGCGCGGTGCTGATGCTGTCCGCGCACTGGGGCACGCAACAGCCGGTCGCGAGCGTCGCCGCGCATCCGGACACGATCCACGATTTCTACGGTTTCCCGCAGGCGCTGTACGACATCCGCTATCCGGCGCCGGGCGCACCGGACGTCGCCGAACGCGCGGCCGCGCTGCTGAACGCGGCCGGCATCGCGACCGCGACGACCGAACACGGGCTCGATCACGGCGCGTGGGTGCCGATGCTGCTGATGTTTCCGGAAGCCGACGTGCCGGTCGCGCAACTGTCGATCCAGCCGCGCGCGAACGCCGCGCATCACTTCGCGCTCGGCCGCGCGCTGCGGCCGCTGCGCGACGAAGGCGTGATGGTGATCGGCTCGGGCCAGATCACGCACAACCTGCGCGCCGCCGATTTCGGCGCGGCGCCCGAGGATGCGGACCCGCGCGTCGCCGAATTCACCGACTGGTTCGAGGCGAAACTCGCCGCGCGCGACGTCGATGCGCTGCTCGACTATCGCCGGCAGGCGCCGCACGCGGCGCTGATGCATCCGACCGACGAGCACCTGCTGCCGGTCTTCACGGCGCTCGGCGCGGCGGATGACGACTACCAGCTCGGCATCCAGTCGCTCGGCACGTACCAGCGCGTGCTTGCGATGACGAACTACGTGTTCGCGAACGCCGACGCCTGAACCCGGACGGCGGTGCAACCGCCGAGCCAGTCAGCAAAAAGCCCGCCCGAGCATCGCGCTCGGGCGGGCTTTTTTGCGCTGCATCCTGTCGCCGCCGAATCCGGCGACAGGTCACGCGTCAGACACCGACCCCTTCGAGGATCTCGTCGTGCGACTCGCGCTCGTCGAGATACTGGGTCCGGTAGCCGGTATTCACGCCCCAGAAGTAGAACACCAGCGAAATCGCCGCGACGATCAGCATGTCCCAGCCATACGGCAGGTAGCCATGACCGCCGAACTCCTTGCTGCCAATCAGCGACAGCACGGCCATCGTCGGCAAGTATGCGACCAGCCACCACGCGGCCTTCAGGTCGGCGCCCCAGCCGGTCCAGCCCGACTTCGCCTGGAAGTAGAAATACACCGGCAGCGCGACGATCATCAGCAGGATGATTTCGCCCGTCAGCGGCCACTTCGCCCAGTACAGGATCAGCGACGCGCATACGAACGCGAACGGCGCGATCAGCTTCATCAGCGGAATCGACAGCGGGCGCTCGATGTCGGTCGCCGAACGGCGCAGCGCCATCAGGCTGATCGGGCCGGTCAGGTACGAGATCACCGTCGCGACCGAGATCACCGCCGCGAGCGAGCTCCAGCCGCGGAAGAAGAACAGGAAGATGAACGACACGAGCAGGTTGAACCACATCGCCTGGCGCGGCACGCCGTAGATCGGGTGCACGTTGCCGAACATCTTCGGCATCGTGTTGTTGCGCTCCATCGCGTAGATCATGCGGGTGGTCGTCGCCATGTAGGTCGTGCCGGTGCCGCTCGGGCTGATGAACGCGTCGACGTACAGCAGGATCGCGAGCCAGTTCAGGTTCAGCGCGATCGCGAGCTCCGCGAACGGCGACGAGAAGTTGAAGTGCTCCCAGCCCTTCGCGACGTCGGCCGGGTTCACCGAACCGATATACGCCATTTGCAGCAGCACGTAGATCACGAGTGCGAGCAGGATCGACGTGATCACCGCGAACGGCACGCTGCGCGACGGATTGCGCGCTTCACCGGCCAGGTTCACCGGGCTCTGGAAGCCGTTGAACGCGAACACGATGCCGCTCGTCGCGACCGCGGTCAGCACGGCCGACCAGCCGTACGGCGCAAAGCTGGCATTGGATGCGGTGCCGAGGTTCTCCGAATGGAAGCTCGACAGCATCAGGCCGAGGATCGTGAGGCCGGGGATCAGGAACTTGAAGATCGTGATCGCGGTGTTCGCCCGCGCGAAGGCCTTGACGCCCCAGTAGTTCAGCATGAAGTAGACGACGACCAGCACGGCCGACAGCAGCAGCCCGAGCGTCTGTAATTCACCGTTCACGAACAGGGCGTGCGCCCACGGATACGGCCACGTGCTCATGTACTGGATCGATGCTTCGGCCTCGATCGGGATCACGGATACGATCGCGATCCAGTTGGCCCATGCGCTGATGAAGCCCACCAGCGAACCGTGCGAGTAGCGCGCGTAACGCACCATGCCACCCGATTCGGGGAACATCGCCCCCAGTTCCGCATACGTCAGCGCAATCGCGAGAATCACGACGGCGCCGATGATCCATGCGCAAATCGCCGCCGGACCGGCGATCTTCGCGGCCTTCCAGGCACCGAACAGCCAACCCGAGCCGATAATCGAACCCAGCCCCGTCAGCATCAATGCAAACGGGCCGATGTTCCGTTGAATAGAACTCTTCACATCCTCTCCTGTGTCTCAAAAAGCATGGTCGGCCTGCGATCCGGGATCGGCTCGGAGCGCGCCGCGCACGCATTCTTGGGGAGGAGGGTTACCCGATCGGGGCAACCCGTCCACGCGGCGCGTAGTTTAACGGTTGCACCTCGAACGTGGCGCCAAAATCGATCGACCCCTACAAAAAATTCGCATCGCTTGCAAGCTTTGTAAACCAGATATCCGCAATAACCCTGAGAGCATGGGAATACGGTTGACCGTCAGAAGGATTAGCCGTATAAAGGACTTCGCAGGATTTCAAGCGGCGAGTGAATTGGTTCTTTCGTAGTTCGCCCATCAACGGTACTCCGGTTGGTCCTATTACCCCTTCCTTGATTTTCCGCACCCCATGGGCCTCGGCCCCGTTTTATTTTTTTAGGAACAAGTAACATGGCAACCGGTACCGTCAAGTGGTTCAATGACGCAAAGGGCTTCGGCTTCATCACCCCGGAAGGCGGCGGCGACGATCTGTTCGCGCACTTCTCGGAAATCCGCGTCGAAGGCTTCAAGACGCTGCAAGAAAACCAGAAGGTTGAATTCGAAGTGAAGACGGGCCCGAAGGGTCTGCAAGCTGCGAACATCCGTCCGGTCTAAGCTTGGCGCGATTATTCGTGTAAAAAAGCCCCGCTTCGGCGGGGCTTTTTGTTTTTGCGCGCCGGTCGTCCTACATGGTGGCGCATGGCGGCCCGTAGCCGCCCGCCGTTCAGCCGAACAGTCGCTGCGCGTGAATGCCGAGCCCCGTCGCGACACTCGCGAGGCGATCGCCGAACACCGGCTGCGCATCCGGGAACGCACCGGCGAGCGCGCCGGACAGGAATGCAAGCCCCGTCGAACCGCCGGTGAAATACAGCGCACCGACGTCGCGCGGCGCCACGCCCGCGAGCCGCACCGTCTCGCGCGCGGCGTCGACGATGCGCGCGGTATCGTCGCGGCTCGCGTCGACGAGGCGATTCGCGTCGAATGCGATCAGCAGATCCTCTTCCACGTCGTTCAGGTCGATCATCGTCTCCCCGCCCGCCGCGACCCCGATCTTCGCTTCTTCCGCACGCGCCATCAGCGCGTGCCCGAGCCGCTGCTCGACCACGCTCGTGAGCCGGTCGTACTGCCGCACGTCCTGGTACAGGTGCTTCATCAGCTTCAGCTCGCCGACGCGCTTCGGCGTGTAGACGGTGTTGATCAGATGCCAGGTCGCGAGATCGAAGTAGATCTTGTTCGGCAGCTCGCGCCCTTCCGGGTCGAGCGAACGGTAGCCGAATGCGGGCAGGATCGCCGCCAGCTCGACACGCCGGTCGTAGTCGGTGCCCGCGACGTGCACGCCGTGGTGCGCCAGCACGTCGTCCTTGCGCTCGAGCCGCGCCATCCGCGCCGGGCCGACGCGCACCAGCGAGAAGTCGGACGTGCCGCCGCCGATGTCTGCGACCAGCACGAGACGCTCGGCCGGCTGGCGCGATTCGTAGTCGAATGCGGCGGCGATCGGTTCGTACTGGAAGTGAACGTCCGCGAAGCCGACCGATTGCGCGGCCGCCTCGAGCTGATCCTGGGCGAGACGGTCGGCGCGCGGATCGTCGTCGACGAAGAACACCGGCCGGCCAAGCACCGCGCGGCCGATCGGCGCGCCCGCGCGCGCTTCGGCCTTGCGCTTCAGGTGCGTCAGAAAGCGCGCGATGATTTCGGTGTACGCGATCGCGCTGCCGTCGCCGAGATCGGTCGTCGTTTCCGCGAGCGGCGAGCCGAGGATGCTCTTCATCGAGCGCATCAGCCGGCCGTCGAAGCCGTCGATATAGGAAGCCAGCGCCGCCCGGCCGTATTCGACCGTCTCTTCGTCGTTGTTGAAGAAGATCGCGGTGGGCAGCGTCAGGTGGTCGCCCTCGACGGGCGCGAGGCGCATGCCATCGCCGTCGGGCAGCGCCACGGCGGAATTGGACGTGCCGAAATCGATCGCGCAGTAAGTCATGGGAAATTGCCGCAGCAGGCCGGCGCGAAAACGGAAAGGACCGGCTTTTTAACATGAAGCCCGCGGGATCACAACCGGGGCCGGCCACCGGGGCCGCGCAACGGGCGCCGGTGGCGACGGCGCGCGGCGTGGCGCGCCGGAAACGGGCGCGGACAGGATGCGCGACGCAGCCTGCCCACCCGCGGGGTCAGGCCGCTGCGCCGAAGCTCTTCTTCCATGCACCCGCGTAGACGACTTCGCCGAGCGCGTGGCGCGTGCGCGGCGCCTTCTCGCGATCGCGCAGCACGGGATCGAGCTTGTCGACATTGCCGTAGTGGCCGAGCGAAATGATCGACACGATCGCGACATCCGCCGGAATCGCGAACGCGTCGCGGAATGCCTTCGCGTCGAACCCGCTCATCTGGTGCGCGGCGAGGCCGAGCGCGTGCGCCTGCAGCACCAGCGACATCGCGGCGGCGCCGGCGTCGTACAGCGCGGTCGGCGCCGGCTCGCCCTTCGGCGTCAGCGTGTGCGCGGTGACCGCGATCAGCACCGGCGCCGGTGCATTCCAGCCCTGGTTGAACGGCACCAGCGTCGCGAACGCGCGCTTGAACGCGTCTTCGTCCTGGGTGCGATCGAATACGATGAAACGCCACGGTTGCGCGTTGTACGCGGACGGGGCCCAGCGTGCCGCTTCGAGCACCGCGTGGAGATCGCCGGCGCTGACGGCTTCATCCGAATACGCGCGGGGGCTCCAGCGGCCCGCGATCAGATCGTGAATCGAAACAGTGGTGGGAGCAGGTTTGACGGACATGCGGTTCCTCGCTGACATCGATGAAGGGGCGCGAACGCCCGGCGAACCGCAAGCATACCCGCTTGAGCGACAGCGCGCCCGATCCTGCCGCGCTATGCAAATCGCCGCGCGTGCAATGGCCGGCCGCAGCGTGTGCGGCCGGCCGGTCCGCCGCGCTCAGGCCGCCTGCGCGGCCGCGCGCGACGGGCCGCGATTGATCCGCAGCACGATCAGCGCGCCGACGATACACAGCCCGCCCGAGATCATCGACGCGATCGTGTAGGTGCCGAGGCTCGCGCGCAGCAGCCCGGCGCCGAGCGCCGCGAACGCCGCGCCGAGCTGGTGGCCGGCGACGATCCAGCCGAACACGACCGGTGCGGCGGCCTTGCCGAACACGTCGGTAGCGAGCCGCACGGTGGGCGGCACGGTCGCGATCCAGTCGAGCCCGTAGAACATCGCGAACAGCGGCAGCCCGAAGAAATCGATCCCGAACGCATGCGGCAGGTAGATCAGCGACAGCCCGCGCAGCCCGTAGTACCAGAACAGCAGCACGCGGTTGTCGTAACGGTCGGACAACCATCCCGACAGCGTCGTGCCGAACAGGTCGAACACGCCCATCGCCGCGAGCAGCGACGCGCCCTGCACTTCGGTCATCCCGTAGTCGCTGCACATCGCGATCAGGTGCGTGCCGACATAGCCGTTGGTGCTCGCGCCGCAGATGAAGAAGCTGAAGAACAGCAGCCAGAAGTCGCGCGAACGGCTCGCCATCAGCAGCGTGCGGAACGCGACCGCGAGCGGATTCTCCTTCGTCGCATCGGGCGCCGCCGGCGTATCGGCCGGCTCGCCGTACGGGCGCAGCTTCACGTCGGCCGGCCGCTCGGGCAGCAGGAACGCGACCAGCGGAATCACGATCGCGGCCGCCACCGCGACGACCAGCACGACCGGCCGCCAGCCGTGGCGCTGCGCGATCGCCGCGAGCATCGGCAGGAACACGAGCTGGCCGGTGGCCGTGCTCGCGGTCAGGATCCCCATCACGAGGCCGCGCCGCGCATGGAACCAGCGCGTGACGAAGGTGGCGGACAGCGTCAGCGCGACGACGCCCGTCGAGCAGCCGACCATCAGCCCCCAGATCAGTACCATCTGCCAGCTCTGCGTCATCATCGACGACAGCGCGACGCCCGCGCTCATCGTCACGAGCGCGGTGAGGATCGTCGGACGCAGCCCGAAGCGCTGCATCGCGGCGGCCGCGAACGGGCCCGTCAGGCCGTACAACGCGATGTTCACCGAAATCGCCAGCGAAATCGCCGCGCGGCTCCAGCCGAGTTCGCGTTCGAGCGGCACCATCAGCACGCTCGGCGTCGCGCGCGTGCCGGCCGCCGCCAGCAGGATCAGGAATACCACCGCCGCCGCGAGCCATCCGTAATGGAAGCGCCCGCCGATTCGTGTCACTGCCCAGTTCATCTTCACGTTCTCCAGTTGGCGGTTCCGGCGCCATCGCACCACGCCGCCCCGACCAGGCCACCTCCGCCGCGCATTTCAACATCGGCTGACCCGGGCCGACGCTTGGCATTCGTCTGTCGATCCGGCCGCGATTGTTACCGACCGGTCACAACTGTGTTGCGATCGTAGTTACCAGTCGGTAACATGTCAAGCAATCCATTACGTAGTCGAGGGCCATCATGTCGGGCATCGAGGTCGCCAAACCGCTGGCACGGCGCACGCGCCGGCCGATCGACGGCGCCACCGCGCAGGAGCATCTGCTGCGTGCCGCCGAGGAGCTGTTTTACAAGGAAGGGGTGCGCACGGTCGGCGTCGAGGCGGTGGTGGAACGCGCGGGCGTCAACAAGATGAGCCTGTACCGCCAGTTCTCGTCGAAGGACGAGCTGATCCTCGCGTATCTGGAACGGATGGACGCGTGCTTCTTCGAGCGGCTCGACACGAGTGCCGCGAAGCATCCGGGCCAGCCGAAGGCGCAGTTGATCCAGTACTTCGCCGATCTCGCCGAGCGCGCGACGCAAAAGGACTATCGCGGCTGCCCGTTCGTCAACGTCGCCGCCGAATTCCCGGATGCGTCGCACCCGGCGCGCGAACGCGTCGCGCAGAACAAGGAGCAGCTGATGAAACGGCTCGTCGCGCTGTGCGAAGGCGCCGGCGCGCGGCAGCCGAAGGCGCTCGCCGATGCGCTCGCGCTGGTGGTCGAAGGCATCTATGCGGCCAGCCAGACCTACCGGCATGGCGAAACGCCGATCGGCACCGCGCCCGCACTCGTCACGCAATTGATCGAGGCGGCCTGCGCGTGACGGGCCGCGCGCGTTCGTCCCCGGCGCGCCCGCTACAATGCGGCCCTCTTCGCCCTTCCGCCCGACTGGTATCACGATGACCGACACCCGCCCCGATTCGCACGACGACATCCTCGCCGCCACGCGGCACTGGCTCGCGCGCGCGGTGATCGGGCTCAATCTGTGCCCGTTCGCGAAAAGCGTCTACGTGAAGGAACAGGTGCGCTACGCGATCAGCGAAGCGACGACGCTGGAGGACGCGCTCGCCGAACTCGAAACCGAGCTGCGCGCGCTGGAAGCGGCGGACCCGCAGCAGGTCGATACGACGCTTGTGATCTACCCGCACGCGTTCGCCGATTTCGTCGACTACAACGATGCGCTGTTCTTCGCCGAGCGGCTCGTGCGGCAATTGCGGCTCGACGGCGTGCTGCAGATCGCGAGCTTCCATCCGCAATACCGGTTCGACGGCACCGAACCCGACGACATCGAGAACTACACGAACCGCGCGCCGTATCCGATCCTGCACTTGCTGCGCGAGGACAGCATCGCACGCGCGGTCGACGCGTTCCCGGACGCGTCCGCGATCTACGAAAAGAATCAGGAAACGCTGCGCCGCCTCGGCCACGAAGGCTGGCGCGAATGGATGCGCCGGCCGGGCGACGACGTGTGATGCGGCGTGCCACGCGCGGCGCGGGCGCCATGCCCGCGCGACCGCGTCAGCCTTCGGCCGGCTCGATGGCGGCGTCGCCCGCCGCGGCGGCTTGCGCGACGAAGAAGCGCTCGTTCAGCTCGGCCAGCCCGAACATCGCGAGGATCTCGTTCAATCGCTCGCCCGGCTTGCGGCGCGGCAGGTTCTTGTACTGCGCGATGATCAGCTCGTTCTTCATCGAATGCTCCCAGCCGACGAGCTCGGTCACGCTGACCTGGTAGCCATGCGCCTCGAGCTGCAGGCAGCGCAGCACGTTGGTGATCTGGCTGCCGAATTCGCGCGTATGCAGCGGATGCCGCCACACCTCGGTCAGCGCATTCGCGAGCGACTTGCCCTTGTTCCTGCGCAGCACGCCCGCGACTTCCGCCTGGCAGCACGGCACCAGCACGATGTGCTGCGCGCGCTTCGCGAGCGCGAAGCGGATCGCGTCGTCGGTCGCCGTGTCGCACGCATGCAGCGCGGTGACGACGTCGACCGTGTCGGGCAGTTGCGGCGACGTGATCGAATCGGCGACCGACAGGTTCAGGAACGACATGCCGCCGAACCCGAGCCGCGCGGCAAGCTCGGTCGAGCGCGCGACGAGTTCTTCGCGCGTCTCGATGCCGTACACGTGCGACGCGAACGCCGGTGTGCCGTGCCCCGGCTGCTGCTTGAAGAACAGGTCGTACAGGATGAAACCGAGATACGACTTGCCGGCACCGTGATCGACGAGCGTCACGTGGCCCTTGTCGGCCTGCACGCCGGCGAGCAGCGGCTCGATGAACTGGAACAGGTGATAGACCTGCTTCAGCTTGCGGCGGCTGTCCTGGTTCAGCTTCCCGTCGCGGGTGAGGATGTGCAGTTCCTTCAGCAGCTCGACGGACTGCTCCGGGCGGATTTCGTGGGTCTTGTTCGACATCGTGAAGCGCCGCCGGGCCACGGTCGGTCGACCACGGCCCGGCGGCGGAAATTCGTGAGGAATGGCGGTAGTTTACCGAAAATACGCGGTCAGGCCCGGGCGCCCAGCCGCCACAGCGACGTGACCTCGGCGCGACGCGCCGCATGCAGCGGATCGTCGGCGTCTGTCGACTTCGGATGCGCGGGGCGGATGTCGTCGCGGCCGAGCACGACGAGACCGGCTTCGTCGATCCATTGCAGCAAGGTGTCGCGCGGCCGCAGCCCGAGATGCTCGGCGAAATCGGACAGGATCAACCAGCCCTCGCCGCCCGGCTCCAGATGCGCGGCCAGCCCCGCGAGGAAACCGCGCAGCATGCGGCTGTCCGGGTCGTAGACCGCGTATTCGATCGGCGCGCTCGGCCGGGCCGGCACCCATGGCGGGTTGCAGACCACGAGCGGCGCACGGCCGGTAGGAAACAGGTCGGCCTCGACGATCTCGACCTGGCCCGCATGGCCGAGCCGCGCGACGTTCTCGCGCGCGCAGGCGAGCGCGCGCGGATCCTGGTCGGTCGCGACGACGCGCTCGACGCCGCGCGACACGAGCACCGCCGCCAGCACGCCGGTGCCCGTGCCGATATCGAACGCGAGCGACGTCGCCGGCAGCGGCGCGCGCGCGACGAGCTCGACGTATTCGCCGCGCACCGGCGAGAACACGCCGTAGTGCGGATGGATCGGCGCGCCGCCGAGCGCCGGGATCGGCACGCCCTTCTTGCGCCACTCGTGCGCGCCGACGAGGCCGAGCAGTTCGCGCAGCGACACGACCGACGGCACACCGCCGGGGCCGTACGCCTCCTCGCAGGCCGCCCGCACGTCGGGCGCGCGGCGCAGCGGGATCGTGTAATCGGCGTCCAGCGGGATCAGCAGCATGCCGAGCGTGCGGGCGCGCTGCGATTGCGCGAGACGATGCAGGTTGAACGCATCGACGCCGGCCGCGGCTTTCGCCTTCTTCGGTTTGCGTTCGACACGGCGCGCCATCGCCTGCAGGAGCTGGCGCGCATTCTGGAAGTCGCCCTGCCAGACGAGCGCGGCGCCCTCGCAAGCGAGACGGTAGGCCGCATCGGCCGTGAGGCGGTCGTCGGCGGGCACTGCGCGCTTCGGCGGTTGCACGCCGGCTTCGGAACGCCAGCGCACGGCATGATCGACGCCGTCGGTGTCGGTCCAGTGGAAAAGGGGGAAATCGGTCACGCGAACTCGGTACGGTTGGCTTCAACGGCGGCGAGAATTCACCGCGCGGACCACACCATACCGCGCTTTGCCCGACCCGGCAAAACGGGCGCCGCGACGGCCGCCCGAAGGCATCCGCGCGGCGCCACCGTCAATCAGCCGAGATCGTAGGCTTCCGCAGTGGGCGCATCGCGCTTGACGGCCGCGATGCCGTTGTCGCGTGCCTGCGCGCTGCTGTACGTTTCGCTCGTGCCGATGACCTGGTGGTTCGCTGCCTTCAGGTTGAACATGGGCTCACCGTTGTGGGCGAGCTTGCGCTCGTAGCGCTCGTCGAGCGGCGCGTTTTCCCGCACGGACGCGATCCCGTTTCTCGCGCCGCTTTTCTCCTCGTACCGCTCGCTCGCGAGGATGATCTCGCCGTTCGCCGACTTCAGGTGGAAGTAGTACTGACCGTTCGTGGCCTTCTTGAGCTCGAATTTTGCCGCCATGGAATTCCCCTAAAAGAATGTCCGACCCTCGGACATCGACAAGTGTAAGGGGGCCCATCGACTAAAGTCGACATCTCGCGAAGATAAGCGTCAAAGACTGTCAAATGGTGAATTTTCCGACACATTTGGCCGCCGTTGAAGTCAGCCGAACGATCTATCCGCCCCACCCCGGCAGGGTCGGCAGGCGCAGCGTGCCCGCGTCGCTGAAGTGTACGGTGCCCAGCCCGCTGCCCGCGAGGCGGCCGCGCAGCGCATACGGCAGTTCGCCGTTCGCGGCCGCGCCGGGCAGGTTCCACGCCTGCCGCGCAGCCGCGAACGCCGACACCGAAACCGGCACGTCGAGCACGGCCTCGCCGAACCGCGGCACGGTGCCCGCCCGGTCGCTGACGCCGCTCGCGAACGGCGTGCCGTTCAGGTCGAGCGAGACCGAGATGCCGTCGTAGTCGATCGGCGCATCGGTCGGATTCTGCACGCGCAACTTCAGGCTGAAGCGCATCTCGAGACCCTGCCCGACGAGCGGGTCGAGCCCGGCGACCGACACGCGCACCGGCTCGCGCATGAGCCCCGCGCAACCGCCCAGCAGGAACCCGACGACGAACAGCAGCAGCACGGCGCGCAGCGGCGCGAGACGGGACTGGGTGCGTGGCATGGGAAGGTCTCCTCGCGGCAAGCGGTGAACGGGGCGCGTCGCTGCATTGTACCGACCGAGCCTGTACCGGCCGTGCCGCCCGTCACCGGATTTCGTAGTTTCCGCGGCAACGCAAGATCGTTAATAGATTAAAACTACGAAATTTCCGGCTAAACGGAAAGCGCATTAATGACTTCCAGCATTCAATGAAGCGCCCGGAATTCAATAGATGCTCTTTCTAAATTTTTCGTTTCCTTTACCCAAAACCATCAAGTATATTTACGCATCCTTGGAGCAAGCCGACAAACCTTGAAGCCGCATGACGGCGAATTTACGGGACGGCGACACGCTGTCCATCCGTCCTGCGGCCTGGCCCGGCCAGCCCCGTAGGTCGTCGGTTCAAAGGGATTGCGCGCCCGCGCCGGGCGCGCGGCCCCGTGTCGTGCGCGCGAAATCAATTCAGTACAACACGCGCCCGGCCATTTTGAACCGGCCAGTTAAACGACATCCGGAAATTCAGAGGGGGCAGTAAACCATGATTACCTTCACGTAGTCGGCCGCCGTCTTTTTCGAATAATCCGTCATTGGCATTTTTTCGCTGTTGATTAAACGGCGAGGGGATCGCTTTTGCCGGTGTTTTCGCAGCACTGAACGATTCATTCAACAATCGAGGTTTCAGTCATGTCGATTCATATTCGCAAGATGCGTTATCTGCCGCTCGTCGCCGCACTCGCGCTCGGCGGGTGCGGCGGCGACGACGGCGGTGCGGGCTCCGCTTCCGCGCTCAGCTCCGCCGGCGCGCCGCATACGGGCTCGTCGCCCGCCGTCACCGCGCCGCCGAGCGCATCCAACGTCGACAAGAGCGTCTCGCCTGTCGAATTGCCGGACACCGTGGTGCCTGTGAACTACCGGCTGTGGTTCCGCCCGAACGACGCGTTGAACGCGTTCGACGGCCGCGCCGACGTCGAGATCAAGGTGCTGAAGCCCGTCAACAACATCGTGATCGCCGGCCACCGGATCAAGTTCACCAACGGCCGCATCACGCTGCAGCCGGGCAACATCCAGCTGATCGCGACGCCGCAGGACAAGGGCGACTTCTATCAGCTGCGCCCCACTGCCGGCACGATCGCACCGGGCAACTATTCGCTGCACATGGAGTGGTCGGGCATCATCAACTTCAAGTCGTATGACGATCCGGTCAACCAGACGGGCGGCAGCTGCGGCGACGATCCGTACCCGGGCTGCTCGGCCGCGGAAGGCGTGTTCCGCGTCGACCTGAAGGGCACCGATGGCAAGACGAGCGGCGCGATCCTGACGCAGGGCGAAACCAACCTGTCGCGCCAGTGGTTCCCGGGCTGGGACGAGCCGGCGTTCCGCCCGACCTATGAAGTGACGGCCGAAGTGCCGCAGAACTGGCGCGTCGTGTCGAACGCGGCCGAGAAGCCGTCGACCAACGTCGGCGGCGGCTACAAGCTCGTGCAGTTCGAGAAGACCCCGCCGATGCCGTCGTACCTGCTGTTCTTCGGCGGCGGCCTGTTCGACACCTACGAGGACGACTTCACGAGCCCGCTGCCGGGCGGCAAGGGCGGCCTGCACCTGCGCGTGTTCACGCCGCCGGGCATGAGCGACTGGGCGAAGCCGGCGATGGACCGCACCAAGCAGGCGCTCGACTACTACTACCGCTACACGGGCATCCCGCTGCCGCTGACGAAGTTCGACACGGTGGCCGCGAACGACGCGTTCAAGGAGCAGAAGGACCTGAATTTCGGCGGAATGGAGAACTGGGGCTCGATCCTCGAATTCGCCGACGACATCCTGCCGCAGCCGGGCCAGCCGATGTCGCGCTACGGCAACGAAGTGCTGACGCACGAAGTGGCGCACCAGTGGTTCGGCGATCTCGTGACGACCGACTGGTGGGACAACGTGTGGCTCAACGAATCGTTCGCGACGTTCTTCGAGACGAAGACGACGATCCAGTTCTTCCCCGACGAGTTCAGCTGGCTCGACCAGGTGAAGAACAAGTATCGCGTGATCAATCGTGACATCGGCCCGAACGCGTTCCCGGTCGCGCCGAACTTCAACGACTGGGCGTCGAACGACTTCGTGCTGAGCGCGAGCGCGTTCACGTACGACAAGGGCGGCCACGTGCTGAAGACGCTCGAGAACTATCTCGGTGAGCAGACGCTGCGCAAGGGTCTCCAGCAGTACCTGGTCGACTACTCGTTCGGCAACGGGACGCCGAAGCGTCTGTGGGACGCGCTGTCGAAGGAAAGCGGCCAGTCGGTCGGCCCGATCGGCGACAGCTACGTGCGTCAGACCGGCGTGCCGCTGATCTCGCTCGACACGCAGTGCGACATGACGAAGAACCAGACGATCGTCACGCTGAAACAGCAGCCGTTCCCGAACAAGAACGCGTATCCGGGCCTGCAATGGACGGTGCCGATCACGCTCGCGTACGGCCAGGGTCTCGCGAAACGCACGACGCTCGCGCTGAAGGACACGCAGGCGCAGACGCGGATCGACGGCTGCACGGGCGTGGTCGCCGACCCGAGCGGTCTCGACTACTACGTCGTGAACTACAGCGACGCGGCGTGGAGCGGGCTGCTCACGCAGGTGAACGGCTCGACCGATCCGGTGCTGCTGGCAAACCTGAAGAGCGAAGCGGCGCTGCTCGTCGCGAACAACCTCGCGCCGGCTTCGCGCTCGACGTCGATCGGCTCGGTCGCTTCGCCGGCCGCGATGAAGCTGCGCCAGACGCCGACCTTCGGCGGCATCGAGCCGGTGACGAAGGAACGCCCGGCACGGCAATACCAGGGCCTCTTCAAGCCGCGCAAGGTAGTAACGCAGTAACGGTGCAGATCCGGCCGGCGCCGCGCGACCCGCGGCGCCGGCCGGCGTACCGGTTTCTCCGACCTGTTGACGGGCCTCGCATGCGAGGCCCTTTTTTCATGCGGCACGGCGTTCGCCGACCGTCACGCCCATGCGGCATCCCACGCCGGCTGCGCGAACCACGTGGCGAGGAACGCGACGAGCCGCGACGTGCGCGCACTGCCGCGCGGCTGCTGACGCAGCACGTGAATCGTCGCCGGCTCGGGCGCCGCCGCGTACTGCGGCAGCAGCGCGCGCAACCGTCCGTCGCGCAGCGCGTCCGCCACGAGCCAGGTCGGCAGGTGCGCGAGACCGAGCCCGTCGATCGCCGCCTCGAGCAACGCTTCCGAATGATTGCTGCGAAACCGCGGCTGCGCCGGCACGTGACGGCGCTCGCCGAAGCGCCATGCGCCGGGCGGCGGTGCGCCATGCCACGCGAGACAGTCGTGGCCGGCGAGCGCGTCGGGCGAGGCGGGCTCGCCGCGCCGGGCGAGGTAGGCCGCGCTCGCGCACAGCACGCGCCGCTGCGGCGCCAGCACCGTCGCGACGAAACGCGTGTCCTCGAGCGGGCCGATGCGCACCGCGAGATCGACGTCGGAGCCCAGCCGTGCGCCCTGCAGGTCGACCATGCTGTCGGTCAGCACGAGATCGACCTGCAGCGCCGGATGACGCTGCATGAACGCGGCCAGCGCAGCCATCAGGTGCCGCCGGCCGAACGGCGCCGGACAGTCGATGCGCAGCAGGCCGCCCGGTTCGTCGTGCTGGCTGTGCAGGTCTTCCTGTAGTCCGCGCAGTTCGGCCAGCATGCGGGCCGCGCGCCCATATAGAAGCTGCCCGGCCTCGGTCGGCCGCAGCGCGTGCGTGGTGCGATGCAGGAGCCGGATGCCGAGCTGCGTCTCGAGCCGGTCGATGCGCCGCGTGACCGACGACGCGGCGACGCCGAGCCGGCGCGCGGCCGCCGAGAAGCTCTGCTGGTCGACCACGTCGACGAACAGCGCGAGGTGCGGGGAAAGGAAGTCGTCCATGCGGGGGCCTGCTGATTTGGCTATGCGGATAACGCAAAACAATCATCCGCCTTTGCACGTTTCCGTGTCAAACCGGGCCCACTAGACTGCATTCACCGGTTTCATCCGCCGCACGCGCCGGCCCGCCGGGCCGGGCAGCCGCCATCTTCACGGAGATCATCATGCGCAGCATCCGCTTCGACACCCCCGCCGCCGACATCGAGTCGCTCGACGCGCGGGTCCGGGACATCGCCCCGCCCGTACCGGCCGACGGCCAGGTGCTGATCGAGGTGCGCGCGGCCGGCGTGAATCCGAGCGACGTGAAGGCCGCGCTCGGCCGCATGCCGCATGCGGTGTGGCCGCGCACACCCGGGCGCGACTGGGCCGGGATCGTGCGCAGCGGCCCCGACGACTGGATCGGCGCGCCGGTGTGGGGCTCGGGCGGCGATCTCGGCGTCGGGCGCGACGGTTCGCATGCGGAATGGCTCGTGCTGGACGCCGCGCACGTGCGTCGCAAGCCGGGCGTGCTGACGCTCGACGAGGCGGCCGGCGTCGGCGTGCCGTTCGTCACCGCGTACGAAGGCCTCCGTCGCGCCGGGATGCCGACGGCCGACGACGTCGTGCTCGTGTTCGGCGCGAACGGCAAGGTCGGTCAGGCCGCGATCCAGCTCGCCACCGCGCGCGGCGCGACCGTGATCGGCGTCGAGCGCGGGCCCGGCGACTATCGCGGTCACGCGTCGGGCGACGTCCACATGATCGACGCGTCGAGCCGCACGGTGGCCGACGCGGTGCGCGAGTTGACCGGCGGCCACGGCGCGGACGTCGTCTACAACACGGTTGGCAGCCCGTATTTCGACGCGGCGAACGCGTCGATGGCGATCGGCGCGCGGCAGATCTTCATCTCGACGATCGAGCGCAGCGTGCCGTTCGACATCTTCTCGTTCTATCGCGGCCAGCACACGTTCGTGGGCATCGATTCGCTGCAGCTCGGCGCGGCCGCGGTCGCGCAGATCCTCGACACGCTCGCGCCCGGCTTCGGCAACGGCACGCTGCGCCCGTTCCCGATCGGCGACGACTACGTGTACCCGCTCGAGCGTGCGCACGACGCGTATCGCGCGGTGCTGGCCGGCGCGCGCGAGCGCGTCATCCTCAAGCCCTGACGCCGGACCTACGGGAGACCGCCATGATGGATTACGTGACCTCGCTCGCGGTGGGCATCGGTGTCGGCGTGTTGTACGCGCTGCTGCACGTGCGCTCGCCGGCCCCGCCGCTCGTTGCGCTCGTCGGCCTGCTCGGGATGGTGATCGGCGAACGCGCGATCGCGCTGCTGCGTTGATGCGACGCCCGATGCCGCGCTAGCGATCGTCGCGGCGTCGGAACGCCCACCACGCGGCCAGCGCGGTGAAGCCGGCAACGAGCAGCACCATCAGCCAGAAGCCGTGCTTGTTCTCCGAGAACGGCACGCCGCCGACGTTCATCCCGAAGAAGCCCGCGACGATGTTGATCGGCAGCGCGATCACGGTGACGAGCGTCAGCGTGAACAGCGTCCGGTTGTTCTGCTCGTCGAGGCGCGAACCGATCTCTTCCTGCAGCAGCTTGATCCGCTCGTTGAGCCCCGCCAGATCGGCGAGCACCAGCGAGAATTCCTCGGTCGACTCGCGCAGCTCCTGCACGTCTTCCGTGTGCAGCCACGCGGGCGGCTTCGCGAGCAGCCGGAAGACCGAGCCGGGCTCCGGCGCGAGCATGCGCTGCAGGCGCGTCAGCGTGCGGCGCATCGCGCCGAGCTCGCTGCGGCTCGACGTGAGCCGCTGCGACAGGAAGCGATCCTCGATGCGGTCGACGTCGATGCTCGTGCGCCGCATGATCTGGATCAGCAGGTCGGCCTGATCGCGCAGCAGATGCACGAGCAGCTCCGCGGGCGAGCGGAACAGCTCGCCGTCGCGCACGGACGCGCGCAGCGTGTCGACCGAGCGCAGCGGCTTGAGCCGCGCGGTCACCATGATGCGCCGCTCGACGTGGACGAACAGCGTCGCGATCTCCGACGGCGTGAGCTCGAGATTGAACATCACGTCGTTGACGATCGCGCGCAACGCGCCGTCCTCCTGCTCGATGCGCGTCGAGCGCGAGCCTTCGTGCAGGAATTCGAAGAAGCTGTCGGGCAGCCCGAGATGCGTGCGCATCCAGCGCTCGCTCGCGCCGTGCGCGAGATTGAAATGCAGCCAGACGAAATCGCCCGATGCGGCCGCGCCGTGCTCGCGGCACGTGCGCAGCCACGCGGCGGCCGCGTCGGCATCGAGCAGCGCGCCGGCGCCGCCCGGAACGAAGCGGAATCCGCACACCATGCCGGACGTATCGGCGCCGTAAGTCTGTACGATCAGGTCCATCGTGTCGAAGGGGGTGCGGCGCGCGGCGCATCGCGGGTCGCGGGCCCGCGCCGGGAAAAGAAAGGAAACGTATGCCCGACGGGCGTGACGCGTTCGTGACAGCGTCACGCGGCATCATACCGGCAGCTTCTCCGCGCCTCCGAAATCAACGCGCCGCCCGATGGGCGGCGCTGCTGACAAGGAAGCATCGTGGCGTGCGCGACGTGCGTTACTGCCGCGTCTCCGACTGCGCGGCGCTCGGGCACGCGGGATCCTTGCCCCAGTGGCCGTCGCACACGCGCCAGCGGCACAGCTGATCCTCGAAGAAACCGCGCTCCGAACACTCCTTCACGCGCGTCCCCAGCGAGCCGCCGGTCGCGGCCGTCTTGGTCGGCACGGCCTGCGCCTTCTGGGCGGCGAGTTTCTTGTCGGCCGGCTTCGTGCGCGCGACGAGCGCGGCGAGCAGATCGGCATCCGGATCGTCCTTCGCGCCCGCCTTCGCGGTTCGGGTCGGCGCCGCTTCGCGGCGCTTCTTCGCCTGCGCGAGCTCGGCCTGCTGTTCCTTGCGATGCTTGCGGGCTTCGGCCTTCGTGTCGGCCTTCGCATCGGTCTTGCCGTGGGCCGCGGCCTTCGTGCTCTTCGACGCGTCGGCCTTCGCCGTCTTGGTCGTCGCCGCTGCCGCGGCAGCCGCCGTTGCGGCGACGCCGGCCGTGGCCGCCGCGCCCGAACCCTCGTCGGTGCCGTTGGCGAGCGCACGCGACAGGCGGCTGTTGTCCGCGGCGGAAGCGGATGCGGATGCAACGGTCTGGGACGCCGAATCGTCGTTGACGATCGTGGCCGGTTGCGCGGCCGGTGCAGCGGATGCGCCATTCTGCGCGACCTGCGCGGCGCCGCCGCTGGCCGGTGCGGCCTTGGCCGGCGCAGCCGCCGCCGGTGCCGGCGCGGCCGCGATCGCGGCAGGCTGCTCGCCCGGCGACTGCTGCATGCGCCACGCGCCCCAGCCGCCGACGGCCACGACCAACGCCACGACGGCGGCGATCGGCGCCTTCAGCGAACGGCGCGGCGGCTCGGCGGGCGGCGTGACACGCCCTTCCAGATCCGCGAGAATGCGCGACTGCCGAGGTCCTCCCTCGCCTGCCGGTTTAGTATCGGACAGCAGGCTGGGCGGAGTTTTCGAATTTGAATTTTCCGGCGCACTCATTCAGCGTCTCATTGAATCCTGGTTTAATTCACCGCGATAATATAGCCCGGCCTCTCGAAGCAGCCTGATTCTAAGAGCAAGCATTGCAAAACACAATCAATTCCAATTTCCGGGGATTTCGTTGATTGCCGTCGCACTCGTCGCCTATTTCGCCCTTGCCGTCGCCATCGCGGCACTGTTGCTTTTACCGGGTATCCGCGCGACCGTTTTCGAATCCGTGGCCCAGTTTCACGGCCGTCTCACGCGCCGTGCGAACGCTCGCGCCGCCCGCGCGCGGAGTCAGATTGTTAAATCGGCAAGCGTGACGCGCGGTGCATTTAGTGACGTGCAAAATTTACTGGTTCGGCGGCGCTTGATGATTATGGTGTCGGCAGGTATTCTTGCGACGCCGCCATTGGTGGCCATTGCGTTACGCGGTCGGCAATTATTTCAGTACGACGACACCGCGCGCGTGCCCGACGAGAAGATCGCCGCGCTGTTGCAGGGCGAACAACTCGTGCCGCCGCCGCCGTTGCCGCCGGAAGTCTTTGCCACGAAGGAAGTCGAACAGGTCCGCCCGGCGCTGAAGGACGCAAGCCGCGACTGGAACCTGCTGGACCCGGATTTCCGGACGCGTTTGCTGCTGGTCTACAAGATCATGCACGAACAACATGGTTATGAAATGGCGCTGCTGGAAGGCTACCGGAGCCCGGAACGACAGAACCGGCTTGCGCAGATGGGCACGAACGTGACCAATGCGGCGGCCTTCCAGAGTTATCACCAGTTCGGGCTGGCGGCCGACAACGCGTTCCTGCGCGACGGCAAGCTGGTCATTTCCGAGAAAGATCCGTGGGCGATGCGCGGCTACCAGTTGTACGGCCAGGTCGCCGAGCAAGTCGGCCTGACCTGGGGCGGCCGATGGAAAATGATGGATCTCGGGCACGTGGAATACCATAAACCCGGTTTTAAACTGGGACGCGGCAGCTAGTCAGCGCTGCCGGACAAGAAATAATGAGGGCGGCATGGGGCTTTTTAATCACCCGGCAGGAAACGATTTGGGCGGCGCAAACAATCGGGCATTCCGGTGCGCGATTTTTTCCGGCCGCCGCTTCCGTTTTAAATCTCACAGCGTCCTTTCGTTAATGCGCGCGCCTGCTCCGATGCCGCGAGCGCATTGATGCCAGCCTCCTTCATCCCGTTTGACAGCATGGCGACACATCGCGGCGCCACCCTTGCCGCTCGGCGCGCCTGCGTCGCCTCATCGAATCGCACCGGAACCTGAACGTCCTATGCAACGCATCCTCAACGTGCTGACTCATCCGCGTACGCTCTCGATCGTCGGGATCGTCGCGCTAGCGGCCATCCTGTTCATCGTCGCCGACATGTTGCAGCTGCCGCTCCTGTGGGCGGCGATCGCGTTCGCGGCGGTCCTCGCGCTGTGGCTCGTCGTCGCGCTGTGGCGCCGCTGGCGCGTGAAGCGCGCGAACCAGCAGCTCGGCCAGGTGCTGGAAGAGCAGGCGGAAACCGGCAAGATCGCCGCACCGGCCGCCGCCGCGCTCGCGCCGGACGCGAAGACGGCCGACCTCGACGTGCTGCGCACGCGCCTGTCGGACGCGGTGAAGACGATCAAGACGTCGAAGATCGGCCAGGTGTCGGGCGGCTCCGCGCTGTACGAACTGCCGTGGTACATCGTGATCGGCAACCCGGCCGCGGGCAAGAGCAGCGCCGTGCTCAATTCCGGCCTGCAATTCCCGTTCGCGGACAAGAACAGCGCCGTGATCCACGGCATCGGCGGCACCCGCAACTGCGACTGGTTCTTCACGACCGAGGGGATCCTGCTCGACACGGCCGGCCGCTATTCGGTGCACGAGGAAGACCGCAGCGAGTGGCTCGGCTTCCTCGGGCTGCTCAAGCGCTACCGTCCGAAGGCGCCGATCAACGGCATCATCGTCACGGCCAGCATCGCCGAACTCACCGGCAACCGCCCGGAATTCGCGATCAACCTCGCGAAAAACCTTCGTCAGCGCGTTCAGGAGTTGACGGAAAAGCTCGAAGTGTTCGCGCCGGTCTACGTGATGTTCACGAAGGCCGACCTGATCACCGGCTTCACCGAATTCTTCAGCAGCAGCGACAAGCACGAGTACGACCGCGTGTGGGGCGCGACGCTGCCCTACGAGCCCGACGACAAGCGCGACGTCGTCGCGCAGTTCGACACGCACTTCGAGGAACTCTACGAAGGGCTGAAGGAAATCAGCGTCGCGCAGCTGTCGCTGTCGCGCGGCAACCAGCTGTCGCCGGGCCAGCTGAGCTTCCCGCTCGAATTCTCGACGATCAAGCCGTCGCTGCGCGCATTCCTCGCGACGCTGTTCGAGAACAACCCGTTCCAGTACAAGCCGATCTTCCGCGGCTTCTACTTCACCAGCGCGCTGCAGGAAGGCGAAACCAACAGCGCGGCCGCGCAGCGCATCGCGCACCGCTTCGGCCTCGACGGCAGCGCGCTGCCGAAACCGCACAGCGCGTTCTCGAAGAACGGCTTCTTCCTGCGCGACCTGTTCTCGAAGGTGATCTTCGCCGACCGCCAGACGGTGCGCCAGTTCGCGAGCCCGACCAAGACGCGGCTGCGCTACGCGACCTTCTTCGGCTTCGTCGCGGCACTCGCGCTCGCGCTCGGCGGCTGGACCTGGTCGACGATCGGCAACCAGCAGCTCGTGTCGAACGTGCAGGCCGACCTCGACAACGTCACGCGCCTGCAGCAGGGCCGCAACGACCTGCAGTCGCGCCTGCAGGCGATGGACATCCTGGAAGACCGGATCGAGCAGCTCGAACAGTTCCGCCGTGACAAGCCGCTGTCGGTGTCGCTCGGCCTGTACCAGGGCGACCGTCTCGAGCAGCACCTGCTGACCGAGTACTACAACGGCGTGCGCCAGATCCTGCTGGCTCCCGTGTCGCAGAACCTCGCGTCGTTCATGAAGGACGTGAACGCGCACCCCGAGCAGCTCGTGCCGATGACGCGCCCGCCGGAATCGGGCGCCGTGCAGGGCGGCACGATGCCGGTGTCGACGAACGCGGCAGGCGCCGCGCCGCAGGCCGGCGCCGTGCTGGCCGCGTCGGGCGCCGCGCCGGCCGCCGCCCCGCAGCAGCCCGCCGCGCCGCAGGGCGGCCTCTACAGCGACGCGTCGCCGACCAACGTGCAGGACGCGTACAACGCGCTGAAGACCTACCTGATGCTGTCCGACAAGCGTCACGTCGAGCAGGCGCACCTGACCGACCAGCTCGCCCGCTTCTGGCGCGGCTGGCTCGAGACGAATCGCGGCAACATGCCGCGCGACGAGATGATCCGGAGCGCCGAGCGCATGATCTCGTTCTACCTGTCGCGCGTGAACGACAACGACTGGCCGATGATCGACGCGAACCTCGCGCTCGTCGACCAGACCCGCGAGAATCTGCGCCGCGTCGTGCGCGGCATGCCGGCCCGCCAGCGCGTGTACGAGGAAATCAAGGCCCGTGCGTCGACCCGCTTCGCGCCGATGACCATCGCGCGCATCGTCGGCGACGGCAACCAGGGGCTCGTGGCAGGCAGCTACGCGATTCCGGGCACGTTCACGCGCGAAGCGTGGTTCGACTACGTGCAGCCGGCGATCCGCGATGCGGCGACCAAGGAACTGCAGGCGAAGGACTGGGTGCTCAACACGTCGACGCAGGACGACCTGACGCTCGAAGGCAGCCCCGAGCAGATCCAGAAGACGCTCGTCGGCATGTACAAGACCGAGTACGCGCAGCACTGGCAGAAATTCATGCAGGGCATCGCGGTCCAGGGCTTCACCAGCTTCGGCCAGGCTGTCGACGGGATGAACCGCCTCGGCGACCCGCAGGATTCGCCGATCCGCAAGATCCTCGAGACCGCGTACGACCAGACGTCGTGGGACAACCCGTCGCTCGCGAACGTGACGATCAAGAAGGCGCAGACGGGCGTCGTGAACTGGGTCAAGCAACTGTTCACGCGCTCGCAGGCCGGCCAGATGGCGGCAGCCAACATCGACATCAACGGCAATCCGGCCGAGGTGCCGATGGGTCCGATCGGCCAGGAGTTCGTCGGCCTCGCGCGGATCGTCGCGACGCATGACGGCACGTCGATGCTGAAGGGCTACATGGAGTCGCTGTCGAAGGTCCGCACCCGCTTCAACGTGATCAAGAACCAGGGCGACCCGGGGCCGGGCGCGCGCCAGCTGATGCAGCAGACGCTCGACGGCAGCGGTTCAGAACTCGCCGATTCGCTGAAGCTCGTCGACGAGCAGATGCTGACGGGCCTGACCGATTCGCAACGCAAGTCGCTGCGCCCGCTGCTGGTGCGGCCGCTGATGCAGGCGTTCGCGGTCGTGATCCAGCCGGCCAGCGCCGAAGTCAACAAGGTGTGGAACGCGCAGGTCTACCAGCCGTTCCAGAGCTCGCTCGCGACCAAGTACCCGTTCGCGGCGAACGCGAAGGTCGAGGCCGGCGCCGGCGAGATCGCGCAGGTGTTCGGCCCGGACGGCTCGATCGCGAAGTTCGTCGGCACGACGCTCGGGCCGCTCGCGGTGCGCCGCGGCGACACGCTCGCCGCCCGCACGTGGGGCGACATGGGCATCGGGCTCACGCCGGACTTCACGAACGGCTTCGCACGCTGGGTCGCGCCGCTCGCGGGCGGCGCCGCCGGCAGCGCGGCCGCGTCGTCCGAGCCGCAGACCGTGTTCCAGATCCTGCCGCAACCGAGCACGGGCACGACGGAATACACGATCGCGATCGACGGCCAGCAACTGCGCTACCGCAACACGCCGCCGCAGTGGACCAACTTCGTGTGGCCGAACCCGCAGGGCGCGCCGGGCGCGACGCTGTCCGCGACGACCTTTGACGGCCGCACGGTGCAGCTCGTCAACGAGCCGGGCCGCTACGGTCTCGAGAAGCTGATCAACTCGGCGCAGCGCAAGCGCCGTCCGGACGGCACCTTCGACCTGACGTGGGCACAGGGCAGCGTGAACGTGTCGGTGACGATGCGCATCATCAGTACGTCGCAACCGTCGGCCGGTGGCGGCGACCAGCCGCAGCAGCAAAGCCTGCGCGGCCTGCAGCTGCCGTCGTCGGTCGCCGACGCGAGCGCAGGCGCCGCGCAGAACGCGACGCAAGCCGGCACCGGCACGCCGGGTGCCGCGCCGGCCGTCGCGGCCGCCAACGCAACGAATGCACAGAGGGCGCAATGACGCAAACCGTACAGGCGCAAATCGCCTACTTCGGCAAGATTCCGTCGCGCGGCGACTTCGTGAAGAGCGCGCACAATCCGCAGCTGCTGCAGACGCTCGATCGCTGGATCGCGCAGGCGCTCGAGCTGCTCGCGGAAGATCCGCGCTGGAAGATCGTCTACGAGGACGCGAAGCCGATGCATTTCGCGTTCCTCGGTTCGCGCAGCAAGCTCGCGATCGCGGGCCACATGGTCGCGAGCCACGACGTGTCGATGCGCCGCTTCCCGTTCCTCGGCGCCACCGCGCTGGAGGTCGACCGGCCGCTGGCGTTCCTCGCGCGCAGCCCGCTCGCGTTCGCGCGGCTGTGGTCGCGCGTCGCCGCGCAGATCCCGCCGCTGCTCGGCAAGGACGAGCCGCCCGGCGCGCTGCAGGCGCTCGGCGACACGCAGGTGCCGATCGACGTCGGCGGCCCCGGCACGTCGCATGACGGCACCTTCAACGATTTCGTCGAACACCAGTCGCTGCACGGCCTGCAGGAGATGCTGCTCGAAAGCGGTCATCCGGTGCGGCTGCGCGGCGCGATGCTCGCGCTCGGCTCGCTGCTGCGGCCGGTGATGCAGAGCGGCTCGTCGCACATCGAACGCGGCCTCACGCTGCCGCTGCCGGTCGATCCGTTCTACCGCAGCCTCGTCGCCGCGTTCTGGCTCGAGCTGATCGCGCCGTTCGTCGCGCAGGCCGACTTCGAGCTGGCGATCTTCATCGGCACGATCGCCGAACGCGAACGGCTCATCATCGGCTTCAACGGCGCGTCGGCGAAGACGCTGCTGAGCGTCGTCGACCCGCAGACCTACGCCGCCCACAACATCGACATCGACGATCCCGAGTGGATCGACGCCCATGCGCAAAACGATCACCAGATCAGCAAGCTCGTCAGCTACCTCGACCAACCGCAACTCTCGCTGCGTGTCGCCATCGACGCGTTCCGCGAAGCGTTCATCGGAGGCTGACGGCATGCATCGCACGATTCAGGTCCGGCGCGCGCGCCTGTCGTCCGCCGTCTCGCCCGCCCTCGCCGCGCTGTTCGCGGCCGGCCTCGTCGCGAGCGGCGCGGCCTTCGCGCAGAACACGGGCGCGACCGTCACGCCGGTCGGCAACGGCACGGTCGCGACGACCGCGCTGCCGCAGGCGAACCCGAACGCCGGCGGCGCGTCGGGCACGGTGGTGCACGGCACCACCGCCGGCACGATCACGCCGCCGCCCGCGAATGCAACGCCCGGCCAGGTGGTGGTCGGCGGCAAGGTGCCCGACGAAGCGACCAAGGCCGCCGTGCTGCAGAAGCTGCGCGACACCTACGGCGCGACGAACGTCGTCGACCAGGTCGAGGTGGGCGACGTCGCGACGCCGCCGAACTGGAGCGCGAACGTGCAGAAGCTGCTCGGCGCGCAGCTCAAGCAGATCAGCAAGGGCCAGTTGAAAATCAATGGCACGCAGATCGAGATGAAGGGCGAGGTGCACAACGAGGCGCAGCGCCAGCAGCTCGCGAGCGACATGGCGAACACGCTGAACCCGACGTACACGATCAAGAACGGGCTGCGCGTGTCGGCGTCCGAACAGGGCGTGCTCGACCAGACGCTCGCGAACCGGACGATCGAGTTCGAGACCGGCAGCGCGACGCTGACGCCGCAAGGCAAGCTGATCCTCGACCAGATGGCGGCCGCGCTCGCGAAGATGCAGAACCGCACGGTCGACATCATCGGCCACACCGACAATTCGGGGAACCGGACGTCGAACATCGCGCTGAGCCAGGCGCGCGCGGATGCGGTGAAGGGTTATCTGATCACGAAGAGCATTCCGCCGCAGCAGATGACGACGACGGGGGTCGGGCCGGATCAGCCGATCGCGCCGAACGATACGGCCGACGGCAGGGCGAGGAATCGGCGGATCGAGTTCCGGGTGGGGCAGTAACGGGGATTCGGCCGACCGCTGGCTCAACGGCGAAGCGGCGCGGCGCGGCACACGACGGGCGGTGGCAGCGATGCGCCGCCCGTCGTGCGTTCACGCCTGCTCGTCGGGCCTCACCCCCAGCAGCTCGCGAATGTGCGACAGCGAGCCGTCGTCCTTCACGACGCTCTCGAGCCACTTGTGCAGCGGCATGTCGGCCCATTCGGCCGCCTTGTCGGCGAGATACGCGACCGGGCTGTGCGGCTCGGTCTGACGGAAATAGCGCGCCACCGCACGCAACTGGTCGACGGCCTGCGCACGGTTCTGGATGCCGGCGATCATCTGCGTCACCGGAGGACGCGAAGCGGTCTGCTGCTGCACGTGAGTCTCCTCGGTCTGGATCGGCTGGCCGAACACCGGCTCGATGCGTTCTGACTGGGCCTGCGGCGCCGCCTGCGTCTGCGGCGCGCTGCCCGTATAGCCCTGTTCGCGCGCAAAGCGCTCGGCGAGCCGGTACACGGTCTCGAACGCGTCGCGCGCCTGCCGGAAGCTCGGCGCCGAATCGCCCGCTCGCTCGACGAGCCGCTCCTCGAACGCATCGAGCGCGAATTCGAACGCCTTCAGGTTCGCCAGCAGCGCCGTGTAGAACGCGATCGACGTCACGCGCCGCGACGCATCGATCTGCTCGATCGACGGCTTGCCGCGCGCGATGTCGTCCGCGTGCTCGGGATCGCGCTTGATCGACTGCGCGACGTGCTGCGCGACTTCCCAGTCGAGCGTGCTGAACGCATTCGATGCGCCGTCCGTCAGCGGCACCGCGCGCAGCAGCTCGGCCGTGCGGCCGGACAACCATGCGACGTTGCCGAGCCGGTGCTCGATGTCGTCGTCCTCGGGCAGCGGGTGGAAGGTGTCCCAGAAGTCGCGGCACAGACCCTCGAGCAGCGCATAGCCTTCGGTGAGGCCCGTGATGCCGTCCTCGAGCGCGAGTGCCTCGGTCAGCCATACGGCGAGCCGCAGGTCCTTCGTGCGCGTGCGCAGCAGCTCGCCCGCATGATCGACGACGAAGCCCCAGTCGGCCTCCTTGATCTCGGTCACCCATTCGCCCTGGTCGAGCGTCGGGTCGTCGTAGCGCCGCGCGTCCTGGATCGCGTCGAATTCGTTCGAAAACAGCAGGTCGTCGCCGCTGGGCGACGCGTCGCTGATCGGCGTCAGCAGCTCGGGGAGATTGATCGGCATGGTCCAGTGAATCCGTTGATGCATCAGATGTCGCGCGCGGGGCTCATTCGACGGTGTACGCGAATTCGCCGGCCTCGTCCGCACGCACCGCGATGCGCGCGATGGCCGCGCCGTCGGCGATCCGGCCGAGCACGTGGCCCGCGATCTCCGGCAGCAGCGTGCCGTTCAGGATGTGGTCGACGTTGCGGGCGCCCGAATCGACCTCGGTGCAGCGCGCGAGCACCGCGTCGACGAGCGATTCGTCCCATTCGAACGCGGCCTTGTGGTTCGCCTCGATCCGGCGGCGGATGCGTTCGAGCTTCAGCTCGATGATCTCGGCCAGCACGTCGTCGGAAATCGGGTAGTACGGCACGACCTTCATCCGGCCAAGGAACGCCGGCTTGAAGGTCTTGTACAGCTGCGGACGCAGCGTCTCGGCGAGCGCGTCCGGATCGGGCAATTCCTCGGCCGGCTTGTTCAGGCAGGCCTGCATCACCGCGGCCGAGCCGACGTTCGACGTCAGGATGATCAGCGTGTTGCGGAAGTCGATCTCGCGCCCTTCCGCGTCGTCCATCGTGCCCTTGTCGAACACCTGGAAGAACATCTCGAGCACGTCCGGGTGCGCCTTCTCGACCTCGTCGAGCAACACGACGGAATACGGGTTGCGGCGCACGGCCTCGGTCAGCACGCCGCCCTCGCCGTAACCGACGTAGCCGGGCGGCGAGCCCTTCAGGCCCGACACGCTGTGCGCTTCCTGGTACTCGCTCATGTTGATCGTGACCATCTTGCGCTCGCCGCCGTACAGGATGTCGGCCAGCGCCAGCGCCGTCTCGGTCTTGCCGACGCCCGACGGCCCGACGAACATGAACACGCCGCGCGGCTTGTTCGGATCCTCGAGGTTCGCGGTCGCGGTGCGCACGCGCTGCGCGATCGCCTCCAGCGCATGGTCCTGGCCGATCACGCGCGCGGTCAGCAGCGGCTGCAGGTTCAGCACGGTGTCGATTTCATCCTTCACCATCCGGCCGAGCGGAATGCCCGTCCACGCGGCGACGATCTCGGCGACGACGTGGCCGTCGACCTGCAGCGGCACCATCGGCTCGCCGCCTTGCAGCGCATGCAGCGCCGCGACGCGTTCGGTCAACTTCTCGCGCGTGGCCGGCACATCGACGGGTTCGCCGTCTTCCGACGGTCCGCGCGCCTTGTCGAGCGCGTCGCGCAGTTCGGTGATCTCGGCGACGATCACGCGCTCGGCCTCATAGCGTGCTTCGTCCTTCGCCAGGTGTTCGAGCGCCGTTTCGCGCGCGCCGCGCAGCTCGCCGAGCCGCTCGTCGTGCGCCGCGCCGCCCGCCGCCTCGCGCTCCAGCGACGCGATTTCCGCATCGATGCGCTCGATGCGCTTCTTCGTATCGTCGATCGCGGCCGGCGTCGCGCTGTGCGCGAGCGCGACCTTCGCGCACGCGGTGTCGAGCACGCTGATCGCCTTGTCCGGCAGCTGGCGGCCGCTGATGTAGCGGTGCGACAGGCGCACGGCCTCGGTGATCGCATCGTCGAGAATCCGCACGTTGAAGTGCTTCTCCATCAGGCCCGACATCCCGCGCAGCATCGCGGCGGCCAGCGGCTCGCTCGGCTCCTCGACCTTCACGACCTGAAAGCGCCGCGCGAGCGCCGCATCCTTCTCGAAGTACTTCTTGTATTCGCTCCACGTCGTCGCGGCGATCGTGCGCAACTCGCCGCGCGCGAGCGCCGGCTTCAGCAGGTTCGCGGCGTCGTTCTGGCCGGCCTGGCCGCCCGCGCCGATGATCGTGTGCGCCTCGTCGATGAACAGGATGATCGGGTGCGCACTCTTCTTCACCTCGTCGATCACGCTCTTCAGCCGGTTCTCGAACTCGCCCTTCACGCTCGCGCCGGCCTGCAGCAGCCCCATGTCGAGCACGTGCAACGCGACGCCGCGCAACGGCGGCGGCACGTCGTCGGCCGCGATCCGCAGCGCGAGCCCTTCGACGACTGCCGTTTTGCCGACGCCGGCCTCGCCGGTCATGATCGGGTTGTTCTGGCGGCGGCGCATCAGAATGTCGATCGCCTGGCGGATCTCGGCTTCGCGGCCGATCACCGGGTCGATCTTGCCGTCGCGCGCGCGCTGCGTGAGGTTGGTCGTGTACGTGTCGAGCGCGGGCGTCTTCGACGGGCTGGCCGCGGGTGCAAAGCCGTCGGCGGCCGGCGCGGCGTCGCTGCCCTCGTCGTCCGCCTGGTGCGGCTCGGCTTCGCTCGAGCCGGCCATGATTTCGTCGAACTTGTGCTTCAGGTCCGTCACGTTCATTTCCGCGAACCGCGACGACATCCGCTGCGCGAACTGCGCGAGATCCGGCGCGGTCAGCAGCGCGAGCAGCAGATGCCCCGACCGGATGCGGCCGAGCTGCGAATCGAGCGACGCGATCAGCCACGCCTGCTCGAACAGCGCGATCAGGTGCACGGAGAACACCGGCGTGCGCGTGTTGCCCGTCTTCAGGCGCGTGAGCTCGCGTTCGAGATCGGCATGCAGCGCATGCGGATCGACGCGGCTCGCGCGCAAGGCGAGCGGCAGGTCGCCCGTCGCTTCGTCGAGCAACGCGAGGAACAGGTGTTCCAGATCGACCTCGTAATGGCCGCGCGCCAGGCACGCGCTCGCCGCCCGCTCGGTCGCGTGGCGGCACAGCGGGTTCAGTTTCGTGATCAGGGTCTTCAGAGGCGTGCTCATGGCGTCGATCTCAGGTTCGATTGCGTGTTGTTGTTAGGTCAGTGAATCACGTGCAGTTCGTAGCGGGCGTCCGAGCGGTCCTCGAGCGCGTCGCGCGTGCACAGGAACGCGTCCCACCCGAGCCGCGAACCCGCGCCGAGCACGCTCGCGCCGACTTCCGTGCGCTTGAGCACGAGCTTCACCTCGTACTCGAGCGTGACGCCGGCGAGCAGCGTCAGCATCCGTTCGAGCGCGACGGCGTGCGCGCCGCCGGGCAGGAACGCCTCGTAGTCGCGCTTGGACAGCGGGCCGACGACGATCCGCGCGCGCATGTCGCGCTGCCACACGCGCTCGCCGACGAGCGCCGTCGCACCGAGCACCGCGTTGACTTCGCCGAGCACGCTCAGCTGGTCGGGCGGCACGTCGTACCACTTGCCGACGAACTGGTCGATATTCACCGGCACGCGGAAGTAATCGGACAGCGTGCGTTGCAGGTAGGCGGCCGACATCGGCCGGTGCCGCGCGGCGAGCGCGTAGCCGGCCACGGCTTCGTCGAGCACGCCGCCCGGGCCGGCCGCGAGACTGTCGCGCACCTCGTCGCTCGGCACGCCCGCGATCGCGAGCAACAGCGGCAGGTAGCGCTCGTCGCGGTCGAGTTCGTAATGGAACGGCAGTCGGTATTTCTTCCACGCCGCATAGAACAGCGCGGTCGCGCGGTTCGAGAACACGTCGAAGAACGCGCGCGCCGCGTGGTCGCGCCGCAGGTGCTCGCGCGCGACGATCTGTTCGGTGTAGTGCAGCGGCAGCGCGCCCTGCCCGCCGAGCAGCCCGAAGAACGCGGGCGTCAGCTCGACGCGACCGAGCTCGCCGGCGGCCAGCGCGGCGCCGCGCTGCTCGTCCGAGTTCAGCGGCGCGCCGTCGCCGTCGAACGAGCGCGCGCCTTCGATCTCGCTCGGCGGGAAGCCGAGCGACAGCGTGTTGCGGAATGCGATGCGCTGCGCGACCACGTCGCCCTGCCGCCACGCGCCGGGCGCATCCGACGCCTGCCGCGCGAACAGCCCTTCGAGCACGCGCACCGCCTGGAAGAACTCGAAGCGATGCGGCTCGTCGAGCAGCGCGTCGACTACGCCAGGATCGATTCGCCGGTTCGGGGCTTGCATCGGATGATCTCCTCGCCGGTGCGCTTCGACACGACGACCAATTGAACGAAACTGTTGAGGTGGACGTACAGCCCGAAGAAGCTGTCGAGCACGCGCACGAACGACGCGAGGCTCGCGCCGACGAAGTGTTCCTCGTCGATCGTCAGCCGGATCTCGATGCCGCGCACGAAGGTCGCGAACGGCTTGCCGGGCAGCCACTGCACGGCGCCGCGCTGCTCGACGCCGGCCAGGCCGTCGATCTGGCGCATCGACACGGCCGTGCGTCGCAGGTCGTACAGCGTCAGCATTTCCTTCAGCGGCGCGAGGCCGTGCGCGACGAGCGACACGTGATTGAGCGCGAGGTGCGACACGAGCCGCCAGTGCGCGGCGCGGCCGCGCTCGAAGCGCACGCTCTGCGTCGGGCGGCGCAGCATCGAGATGCCGCTCGTCTGCGCGCCGCCTTCCTGGAACAGGTCGCCGCCTTCGAGGCCGAACGCCAGCATCGCCGGCAGGTCGCGGTTCGTGCAGGTGAGGTCGAGGCTCAGCGTGTCGGTTTGCGGCGACGTCGGCTCGAAGTCGATGTCGACGATCGAGATCTCGGTTTCGTAACCGGGGCTCTTCTGCGCGACCCAGTCGTTGCGACGCGCGAACCAGTAATGGCCGATCCGCGCCGATTCGCCGTGATGCAGCGAATAGAACGGGCGGAACTCGATCACCGATTCCTCGTGCGCCTGCTGCCGGACGAGCTTCACCGAATCGATCGAGTACACCTCGTACGCGAATGCGCGCCGCGCCTCGGCGATCACCGGATACGACACCGCGCGGTGCGTGATGCGGATCGGCTCGCCGTGCTGGCGGAACAGGTTGACGATCGGCGTGCAGAACAGCCGGAAATGGCTTGCGGTCAGCAACTCCAGCAGGCGCGCGACGTGCGAATCGCTGCGCACGTCTTGCAGCACGAGATGCAGCGTCGCGCGCTGGCAGCGGCCCGATGCACGTGCGATCGCCGCGAGGTCGAAGTCGACGAAATCGAACTTGTCGGGAAACGCGAAGTATTCGGTGAGCAGCCGGTACGCGGGATGCGATTTCGCCGGATAGTCGATCAGCGCGTCGTCCTCGTCGAAGCCGGCCTGCGCGATCGGCAGCTTGCGCAGCGCGGTCCAGCGGCCGTTGCGTTCCGGCTCGACATACGCGCCGAGCACGTTGACGAACAGGCAGTCGGTCAGCGCGGCGACGAACGACTGCTCGCCGTGCAGATGCGCGCGCAGCGTCGACAGCTTCAGCGCGCCGAGATCGAGCTGCGCGGCGAGCGATTCGAACGTGATCGAGATCACGCCCGTCGCGTTCGACGGCAGCACCGTCGCGCTCGGCGCGAGCGCGACCGGCGTATAGCGCGCCTCCGAGATGCGGATCGGCGCGAGCGTCACGTCGTAGGCGGTGCGGAACCGGCATTGCACGCCGCGGATCGGGCGGCTCTTGAGCTCGGTGCCGCGATCGATCACGACCGGCTCGGTCTGCTGGCCGGGCGAAGCCGGCGTGAACTGCGCGATCGAGCACGACGGGAAGGGCCGCAGGTAGTGCGGATACAGCACTTCCAGCAGCGCTTCGGTGAATTCCGGGTAGTCGTCGTCGAGCTTCTTGTTGATGCGCGCGCCGAGCAGCGCGAACGACTCGATCATCCGCTCGACGTGCGGATCCTCGCAGTGCTCGCCCGACACCGCGAGACGCGCGGCGATCTTCGGATAGCGTTCGGCGAAATCGCGCGAATAGCGCCGCAAAAACGATAATTCGCGTTCGTAATACGGCAGCAATTCTTCCATCGACGACCCCGAACCTCAATATTTCTGCCGGACCTGATTGACCACCGGGCGGTCCGGCCCGCTCGGCGGCTTGATTTACTGCATTCGCGCCGCGCGTGCGCGCGTGACCGAGTATTGCAGCGTCGACGGTTGCAGCATCGCGTCGAAACTCACCGGCTCCTCGGCCGGGTGTACGACGAGCAGCGCCTGGATCGCGAAGTAGAGCGCGTTGGTGGCCTGCTCGTTCAGCTCGAACGTCACCTGCACCTGCTGCAGGCGCGGCTCATGGCGCGCGATCGCCTGCTGGATCGACTTGCAGATGAATGCGCGATCGTAGTGGCTCGCGAGGCTCAGCCCCGCGAAATCGTTCAGCCCGTAGGTCAGCACCGATTTCTGGCATTCCGGCAGCGTGGCCAGCTCGTTCTCGGTGTGGGCGATACGGGTGTTGAGGATCGCCTCGACGTCGCGGGCGACCGTGTTCTTCAGCTCTTCCAGCGACAATTGCCGCATCGCTGCCGAGGCCGGCAGGTGCGGTTCGTCGTCGAACAGCTTGTCGAGAAAACTGGGTTCGAATCGTTTCATCGGCCGGGGTGGACAGCGAAAACGGCAACGGGACGCGAAGCGCCCCGTTGCCGCAACCGACCTTAGACCGCGTAGGTCTTGTCGTTCTTCGTCAGGCTCCAGGCGCCTTGCGTGTTGCCGCCCTGGTTGCCGCCGATCTTCTGCTGGGTTTGCTTCCACTGCACGGCTGCGTACTTCAGCGAGAACGTCTCGAGGGGCAGACCTTCCTCGCGAACGCTCGGGGCGATGCTCGAGATGATCACGTACTTGAGCTTGACTTCCAGATACTGCACGCGCTTGCCTTCACCGTCCGCGCGCGAGAAATGGACCGTCACTTCGTCGAACGTGGTACCGCCCGAAGCGTGCTGGTACAGCAGCGGGCTCGACGAATCGATTTCCTTCGTGAAGATCATGTCGCCGTGCTCGCAACGCGTCATCGTGTGACCGCCAGCGGTCGATGCGGTTGCCGAACGCGGCTGAACGATCGAGTGATCCCACGATTTCAGTTCGATCCAGCCCTGGTGGTCCTTGTCCGCGGATTCGCCCTTCACCGCGGGACTACCAAACTGCAAGTGCATATGTAACATGGCCCTTCGACTCCCCAAAGAGGTGGTTTTAACGTCCTACCCAGGCGGCCCGCCCGGGCGATTTACTCGCTTATGAATTTGCCGGTTTGGGCAGATCAGCGACAAGTCGCAGAGAAATCGAGAGTTCGTCGAGCTGAAAGTGCGGGCGCAGGAACGCGACCGAACGATACGAGCCCGGCTTGCCCGGAATCTCCGACACTTGTATGGATGCCTCGCGCAGCGGAAATTGCGCTTTCTGTTCCTGCGAGGCGTTGTCGTCGAGCAGGACGTATTGCGAAATCCACCGGTTGAGGAAAGTCTCCACGTTCTGCGCCGATGCGAAGCTGCCGATCTTGTCCCGCATCATCGCCTTCAGGTAGTGCGCGACGCGCGATACCGAGAAGATGTACTGAAGCTGGGCGGACAGGACGGCGTTCGCATTCGCGCTGTCGGTGCTGTATTTCTTCGGCTTCTGCACCGACTGCGCAGCGAAGAACGCGGCGTAATCTGAGTTCTTGCAATGGACGAGCGGGATGAAGCCGAGGTCGCTCAGCTCCTTCTCGCGGCGATCGGTGATCGCGATTTCGGTCGGGCACTTCAGCGCGACTTCACCGTCGTCGGTCTTGAACGTGTGGGTCGGCAAATCCTCGACGAGGCCGCCGCCTTCGACGCCGCGGATCGCCGCGCACCAGCCGAAGTCGTCGAACGCGGCCGTCAGGCGGGCCGCGAAGGCCCATGCCGCGTTGCACCACAGGTACTTGTCGTGATCGGTGCCGTCGACGTCCTCGACGAAGTTGAAGTTCTCCGCGGTCTGGCCGTCCTTCGGATTGAACGGCAGGCGGCCGAGGAAGCGCGGCAGCGTCAGGCCGACGTAGCGCGAATCCTCCGCGTCGCGGAACGACTTCCACTTCGCGTATTCGACGGTGTCGAACACCTTGCCGAGGTCGCGCGGCTTGCCGAGGTCGGAGAACGACTCGAGGCCGAGCAGCTCCGGCGACGCCGACGCGATGAACGGCGCATGCGCGGCCGCGGCGACGTGCGACATCTGCTCGATGAAGTACATGTCTTCGGGCTGACGCGAGATCTCGTAATCGCCGATCAGCGCACCGAACGGCGAGCCGCCGAACGTGCCGAATTCCTCTTCGTAGACTTTCTTGAACAGCGCGCTCTGGTCGAACTCGCTCGCGCCCTTGAAGTCGCGCACGAGGTCGCGCTTCGGCGCGTGCAGCGCCTTGATCTTGATCGTCTGGCCCGTGTTGCTTTCCTTGACCAGATAATCCATTCCGCGCCACGTGCTTTCGAGGCGCTGGAATTCCGGCGCGTGCATCACGGCGGAAAGCTGCGTGGAAATCAGGCGGTCGAGTTCCGCGACGCGCGCGTCGATCGTGGCCGACAGGTTGTCCGACACGATCACCGTGCCGTCGAGCACCTGGTGCACGAGTTCGCCGATCAGGTCCTTCGCACGCGCATGCTCGGAATCGGATTTCGCGACCTTGCTCTTCTCGACGATGTCGTCGAGCAGCGAGGTCCCGGCGGCGTATTCCGCGCCGCTCGCTTGGGCCGCAGCCGTTTGCTGGTTCATCTCAATACTCCGTCGTCATTCGCCGTCTTTGTCGCCGCCCGTGCCCTTCGCGAGCTCCTGCAGCTGCTGCGTGTTCTTCAGCACCTCGGACAGCAGATCCTCGAGCTTGTCGTTGCCGGCGAGCTTGTTGCGCAGGTCGGCGAGCTTCGAACGCGCCTCGAGCAGGCGGCGCAACGGCTCGACCTGTTCGACGACTTCGTCCGGGCTGAAATCCGACAGCGAGCGGAACTTCAGGTCGACCGCGAACTTGCCGCCTTCCGGGCTCAGGCGGTTTTCCACCTGGAACGCGGCACGCGGTTCGATCGCCTTCATCACGTCGTCGAAATTGTCGCGGTCGATGTTGACGAACTTGCGGTCGCGCAGCTTCGGCTGCTCGATTTCGGACTGGCCCGCCAGATCGCCGACGACCCCGACGACGAACGGCAGTTCCTTCACCTCGATCGCATCGCCCTTCTCGACCTCGTAGGTCAGCTGGACGCGCGGCGGCCGTATTTTCTGCAAGCTTTTCTGAATGCTTTCTTTCTTGGCCATCTCGACGGCTCCCAGGTTAGTTGTGGTTATCGCGTCAGTTGCGGTTTCAGTTGCGCAGTGCGCCGAACGGATCCGCGCTGCCCTTTTGCGCGGCGGGCGGCGTCGGGGTCGGCGTCGGGGCGGCGCTCGCGGCCGTGTCCGTGGCCGGTGCGGCCCCCGCCTTCGCACGATGAACCGCACGGCGGCCGCCGTACTTCTTCGACTGCGCCCGCTGCTCCGGCGGGAACAGCGCCGACTCGCCGAGCGTGTCGCGCAGCTGCTTCGCGAGCGCCTGCGCGTCGGACTTCGCGTCGCCCGCGAGCGACGCATCCTGGCGCAGCTCGCCGAGCGACTGCGTCGCGATCCGCAGGCCGGCGACGGCCAGCACGCTCTTCGCCTGACGATCGGTCGCGTCGCGCTGCAGCGCTTCCTGGGCGGCGACGATCGCCTGCCCGTAATGGTTTTGTGCGAACTGGATTTGCGCGATGCGCGACCACGGCTCCTCGCGCGTCGGATCCGACTTCGCGAGCTGCTGGTACAGGCCCAGCGCCTTGTCCTGATCCCCCGCCTTCGCGACGGCGTCTGCATCGGCCAGCGACTTGTTGAACACTTCCGCAGTCGGCGGCGCGGACGGCTGGCTCGCACAGCCGGCGATCACGCCGCAAGCCACCACCACCCCAGACAGTTTTGCGAACAGACGGTCTTTCATCGTTATATCCACCGGCGCGTGAGTTTTAAATCGTTGAGAATCTGGTTCTTTTGCTTTGCAAGAAGCGCGCGGGTATAGTACCGATCAATTTTTCATAATTCAATCGTCGTGTGAAGAGTAATTCCTTTTAAAACCGGGCGCTACCCCCTCGAATGGCCTCTCGCTGCGGGCTCGCAGCGGTTTTTCCTCGGGCTGGAGCGCGCAAGTTTTACTGATCGCACGACGCGCCGCCGGGGCGGCGGAAAAAATTTCCGGGCGCTTGCCACGACGCGGGCGTGCTTAATAGTTGAACGATGCAACGTCGGGGATACGCAGCGCACGCGGCAATGCCCGGCAGTTTTGACAGGGATAAAGGCGGCACGCCGGAAAAACGATGAGATCGTCCATGATTCGCTACGCGCTGCCGCTGCTTGCGTGCGCCCTCCTGGCCGGATGCGCGGCCGCCCCGCTGCTCGGCTCGGCCGCGAGCGCCGTGATGTCCGCGGCCGGCATCGGCAAGCCCGAGGTGCCCGACGCGCAGAAGCCGCCGCGCAACATCGGGCTCACGCTGGCCGCCGCGCCGAACCTGAATGCCGCGACCGACCGCAAGCCGCTCGCGCTCGTCGTCCGGCTCTATGCGCTGAAGGACCCGACCTCGTTCCAGCAGGCGCCGTTCGACGCCTTTACCGATCCGACCAAGGAAAAAGCCGCACTCGGCGCCGATCTGCTGAACGTGCGCGAAATCACGCTGATTCCGGGCCAGCGCTATACGGCGACCGAGAAGGTATCGCGCGAGGCGCAGGCATTCGGTATCGTCGCGCTGTTCCGCGATCCCGCACTGCAACGATGGAAACTGACGTTCGATCCGGCGAAGTCGGAGAAATCCGGCATAATCATCGGCCTGCATAATTGCGCGATGACGGTCACCGACGGCACGGTCATCGCACCGCAACAGGGTGCGCCTTCGCAACCGCTGAATATGCTGTCCTCGGTGTCCTGCGGTTAAACATGACGCACGAATGTCAATTAACAAGAGTTAACAATTGGCGATTTAATTCGGGCACGAACAAATCGATTACGTCGCAACGCCACATTAACCGGATTTGACATGAGTTATTCGGCCAAGGTGCTGTGGGGGGAAGGACTGTTCCTCCGGCCTCAACACTTTCAACGGCAGGACGCGTACCACGAGGCGCGCCTGTTCGAGTCCATCCAGGCGATCCAGCCGTACAACTGGGGCGTGCGCTCGGTGCGCATCGATCGCGACGCGCTCGGCAGCAACGTGCTGCGGGTAGCCGAACTCGCGCTCGTGTTCCCGGACGGCGCGCTGTATGCCGCGCCGCAGGCCGACGACCTGCCGCCGCCGATCGCGCTGGACACGTTGCCCGACGGCATCAACGAATTCGTGTTCTATCTCGCATTGCATCCGCTGCGCGAGAACGGCACCAACTACAGCGACGATCCGGCCGCCGGCTTCATGACGCGGTTCGTCAGCGAGCAGACGAGCGTCGCCGACAACTTCACCGACGCCGCGGAAGCCGACATCACGTTCCTGAAGACGCAGGTCAAGCTGATCGCGCACAGCGAGCCGCGCGACCAGTTGCTGTCGGTGCCGCTCGTGCGCGTGCGCCGCACCGCGACGTCCGGCTTCGAGATCGACGACAGCTTCGTGCCGCCGTGCCTCGCGATCGAAGCGTCGCCGATCCTGCATCAGCGGCTGCGCCAGCTGGTCGACGCGCTGCAGGCGAAGGTGAACGCGCTGTACGGCTTCCACCGCGAGCCGTCGAAGAACATCATCGAATTCCGCTCGGGCGACATCGCGTCGTTCTGGCTGCTGCACACGGCGAACGCCGCATTCGCGACGCTCGCGCACCTGCACCAGCACGCGGCGCTGCATCCGGAACGGCTGTTCCAGGAACTGCTGCGCCTCGCGGGCCAGCTGATGACGTTCTCGAAGGGCTATACGCTCACCGACCTGCCCGTGTATCGCCATGACGATCCGGGCCCGAGCTTCGCGCGTCTCGACCTGATGCTGCGCGAACTGCTCGACACCGTGATCTCGACGCGCTATTTCGCGATCACGCTCGACGAGGTGCGCCCGTCGTTCCACCTCGGCCGCCTCGATTCCGGCAAGATCGACGACAAGACAGAGTTCTACCTCGCGGTGTCCGCGGACATGCCGAGCGTCGAGCTCGTCGACGCGGTGCCGGCCCGCTTCAAGGTCGGCGCGCCCGACGACGTCGACAAGCTCGTGCTGTCGGCGATGCCGGGCGTGCGGCTGTCGTACACGCCGCAGGTGCCGCCCGCGATTCCGGTGCGCCCCGGCGCGTGCTACTTCGCGCTCGATTCGCGCAGCCCGCTGTACGAGCGCATGCTGCAGGCCCAGTCCGCGATGATCTATGCGCCGACTGGCATCAATGACCTGAAATTCGAACTGATCGCGGTCACATCATGAGCTACGCGCCTTCCCTGTTCGGCGACAACGTGCCGCCGCCCCTGCATAGCCCGGCGTCGACGGACTCCGCGTTCCAGGCCCGTTCGCTGCTCGATCTGCTGTACGACGGGTTCTTCATGCTGTTCCTGCTCAAGAACAAGCGGGAGCCGGACAGCGCCAGCGAGTTCAGCACGCGAATCCAGGAATTCCTGTCGGATTTCGAGCGCGGCGCGAAGAAGCTGAATATCGCCGCCGAGGACGTGTACGGCGCGAAGTTCGCGTTCTGCGCGGCGATCGACGAGATGGTGCTGTCGTCGCAGTTCAAGATCCGCGCGGACTGGGAACGCCGGCCGCTGCAGCTCGTGCTGTTCGGCGAGCAGCTCGCGGGGGAAAAGTTCTTCCAGTATCTCGAGGAATGTCGTGCGCAGGGCGCGGCGCGGTTGCAGTCGCTCGAGGTGTTTCACATGTGCCTGCTGCTCGGGTTCCAAGGCAAGTATCTGCTCGAGGGGCCGGAAAAGCTCGCTTATCTCACCGCACGGCTAGGCGACGAGATCGCGCATATGAAGGGCAAGCGCGCTGCGTTTGCTCCGCATTGGCCGCTGCCGGATCAGATCGCGCATCGGTTGAAGCGGGAGGTGCCGGTTTGGGCGATTGGGGCGGTGTTCGCGCTTGTGGCGCTGCTTGGGTATCTCGGGCTCAATACTTATCTCAAGGACAAGACGCTGCAGGCGTTGGCGCCTTATTCGCAAGTCATCAAGGTGGGGCCGGAGTCGGCTAATTTGACGATTTCGTTGCCGTAACAAGCGCGTGTTTTTCGACGCCGCTTCATGGAAAAAGGATCGCGTACGGTAATGCCGTTCAGTTAAGAACTGAACGGCATTACCGCTTGGCAGTCCTTTTTTACTGTGACGCGTGGTGTGCGTCGTCAGAGCAGAATGAATTCTTCGTTGTCGACGTAGAACACGAATGCGTCGAGCAATTGCGCGACGCTGGGTTCGTCGACCTGGTCATGTGCGTTGATCACGATGTCTTCGATCGTCGCGCTCGGTAGTGTGACGCACCAGTCGGGCTGCGCTACGGTTGTGGGTGGTGTGGCGGTTTCGGCATGTTCCGCGTCTTCGATGAACACGCCTTCTGTAGCGAGCGTCCATGGCATCGGCGGCAGACAGAGCCACCCGGAAAAGTCACCGGGGTGTTCGAGAATGTGTTTCAGCGACGCGGTCGTCGCGGAGGTTGTCGACATGGGTATTGCGGTTATAACTGGACTGAAGTCAATACAGGAGCTGTGATGTCACAGGCTCCGAAGGTGCCTGCGTCGTCGTAGCGCTCGCGTCAGGGGAGCCGCGATTATGCCCATTTCGGATACGCGAAGCCGGGTCGGTGGTCGCTGTCGGTCGAGCATCTTCGATGCGCATCGCTAAGGGCTCGACGGTTGCCTCCCGCGCAATGATCCCCGTTACCGTTATCCGAGGCGATCCAGCCTGGCGGTCATGGGTACGACGAGCGTGAGCGATGCCAGCCCTCCCGCCATGCGGAGGGAGGTGGATCGCGAAAGACGCACACGAGGAAAGAAAGATGCAAATTGCGCTCTCGACAAGCGCCGCTACGCGCGTGTCCAAAGTGTCGCCGGCCCTGCTGTAATTTGATCCAACTCGCCGGACGAGTCGTAATGGAAGTCCCACTGAGATTCGCGCGTCCATCCTTTCGAAAACGCCAGCGCAGTCAGCGGCTTTCCGTCAGCAGAGTATGTGTAACGATAAACCGCGAATGCCCCGCTCTCGCCGACAGCAACGTACACCTTGTTCGACTCATCGAGCGGTTTCATCCGCGCAATACCGATCACACGAGACGTCACCTTCTCGGGATGGTCAATTCCCTTGTACGTGATGCTACATACATCGATTACACCATCGTCTTCGCGGTACAAATCTGCACTAAGCGCTCGCACGGTCTTTTGACCTGGCATGACTGTCACAACATGCTTTCCAGCCCGGAAGCCCGCACTGTATTTCCCAAGCCAGCGTGCTTCGTCAACGCTTTCATAGCGTTTCTTAAGCAACTTCGGCGCGGAGAAGCCCTGTCGCTGCTCTTCATATGGAAGACACGAAAAATAATCGCCCGACGAAAACCTCCAATCGTCTACCGAATCTCTGATCTCACGATATCGATTGTAGAGGTTCGTCGTGTCGAACGACTCAAACTCCTGCCGAAGCGTAGCCAGCATATTCTCGACAATTGGCTCTTCCAATAGCATTTCGTCACCCTCCTAATCACAACAGCAACTGAACGTGCCTTTCCAACTGCCGTTTTCCATTCGTTGTCCAATATCACGGAGAGCATTTTCAACATTGCCCCCCCTCTTCTCCACACCCTTAAGCACTTGATATATCAACTTATCATTATCGGTGCCGTGGACGTGAGCGCCAGCGTGGTAAGTACCGTCAGCCCGCGCAGCAACTCGTCCTGGGTGCCCCGGCACCTGTACTTGAGCGTTACCAGTACCCCACAAACGAGCGCCATTCGAAGCTGAGTCGATATCAATATCACTCCGCTCCAAAATTTCGCGTGACTTTTGCACGTGGCTATTTGGCAAGCTCTTGCGGCAATTCTCCTGAACGATGTGGTGTGGCGTTTGGCCTGGTTGAAGAGGTCTACCTGCTCGAGCGAGGTTTCGCCCAAGTCGGTCTGCTGTTAGACCGCGAGGGTCTATGCTGTCGACCGGATTGGCTGAATATTCATATCCGTTTGAGCCACCCGTTAGCCCAATTGGATCCGCCGACGTAAACCGTCCGAACGCAGGATCATAGTACCGATGCCGGTTGTAATGCAGCCCCGTTTCCGCATCAACCTGCTGCCCCTGAAACCGTAGCGAGTTCTTCGCCACAATCCCCGCCGCCTTCGACGCCCGCGCAATCACTTCCCGCGCTTCGCCCCAAGCCTTGTACGACGCTTCCCAAACCACATCGCCATCATCGTCCGTTAGAAGCTGCGGCGTACCAATCTGATCGCAGTGGTAATAGAACACCGCCGCATCGCCCCGCCGCTCCGGCACCTTCTGCAGCGGATCCTCCTCCGGCACATAGCGGTCGGTACTCGTCCATACCGGCGTCGCGATCCCCTCAACCGGCCCCGCCACATACTGCGCCAGCGGCACGAACGTCCCAGGCTCGTAAAGATAATGCGTGCCGCGCTCGCCATCACTCTCGTACGCCAGCGTGTCACCATCCCACCCGAACACCGTCCGCTCGCCGTTCACCTCCTTCGCAATACGCCGACCGAACGCGTCATAGAAATACCGTGCCTGACTCTGCCGCGACGTCTCGGCAACGCGCGCAGACAGCATGCGATTGAACTCATCCCACTCGTATTCCTGCTCACCCGCCGGCGTACGCTTGCGCACCAGATTCCCACGTGCGTCGTACTCGAAGTGCATCCCTGCATACGCCTTCAGCAGGTTACCGAGCACCTTCGGCACCTCGACCGGCAACGTACTTTCCGGCCGCACCGGGCTCGGACGCGATGCCGGCGTCTCCGCGGTCCGCACCGGATCGATGATGTTGCTCGCCGGATCGAATGCAAACCGTTCCTTCGCGATGGGACTGATCGCTTCGATCAACCGTCCGACCGGATCGTATCGATAGTCGGTCCCGCCCTTGCGGCTGTCCTCGATTCGCGACAACTGCCCCATCGCGTCATAGCGATACCGCCGCTCGGCAAGCGGCGCGGGTGACGTCGACCGCTGGATCGTCTGCTGCAGCACGCGTCCGGCCGGATCGTAGTGCGTGCGCTGCCCGACCTTGCTCGACAGCACGCGCACCGTCTCGCGATGAAGATCGTCACGCTCGAACTGCACGCGCTCCTCGCCATCGAGCAACATTCCGTGCACATGCCCCGACCCATACATCAACCAGTCGACCACGTGCCCATCCGGCCGAACCGTGCGCCGCCGATTGCCGAGTTCGTCGTATTCGTGATGCCACACGTGGCTGCGCCGGTCGCCGAACAGATCGTAGGCGTGATGTTCACGCACGAGATTGCCGACCGGATCGTAGGCAAACCGTTCCTGGCGATGCGCTTCAGCTGACCTTATCAATCAAAGTGAGACCAGCCGTGTGGCAACAATTTCGCCCCTAAATAACGCCAAGGGCCGCTCGCGCGACCCTTTTTCCTACACCGACAATTCAAAATACCAAATCAAGAAATCGTTAAATGTAGCCCAGCGGGCCGGGATCTTCCCTTTTATAAAATCATTTAGCACGGAAATATCAAGGTCGTAGACGGCACCATCGTCCTTGCCGTACAGGTACATTCCCTCGCCTTCATCCGACGTTAAAGCCAAATACTCTTCTGGAATACCGTACAGATTCCTAACATATTCCGTTTGATCCGGGATTGCGGGAATAGATGGCCCCTCGACATCAAGCAACTCCGCAACAGGTCGCGGGCTTATAAAGCTCCCCTGATACTTGAGATAGAACTGTCCAAAATCAGTATCTGAAGCAACGCCGAGGTCCTGAAGTGTCCTCATGGCTGTTCTCGGATCACTCCTAGCGATGTCGCCAGTAGATCCAGCCAGATACCGCTCGACTGTTGATGGAATCACAGATCGCATCCCCCCATTTTTTGAGACGTTCGCCTCTGCCACTCGATCTTGCCAGTATTGTTTTCGATCAATATCAAAGGCATCACGATCAATGGGAAAATCCGGATTCTTTTGATTGCCATACGGATGCAGTGCCTCGACGAATATCTCTCCGACTTTACCGACGAGGCTTACCACACAGATCGCAAGAGCAGCGAATGAGATCAAGCATAAACTTTGCGTAATGATTCTTGATTTTATCGAATGAAACATTATTTTCTAGTCCATTCGCCTCAAGCGACTCAATCTCATTCACCCCCAATGATCACTCATTCCTTCACTTCGTCACACACTCCCAATTTCCGCATCACTTGAGCACAAAAGGGACAGAACTTCAAATGATCCCATCCTTTCAAATAGTTGTTGATGTTGCGTCTTGAGCAATATCTTTCAACGCATCAATTGACTTGACATTATTGCCTGCAGCAATTTAACTAAGCGAATCGAGTTCCCCACAACAACCATGAGCAAATGGAGAACGCGGATCCTTAGGAACAGCGCCGTAAATATCTTGGGCTACCGGATGCTGAATTTCGCCTCCGCCCGCATTCTCGCTATAATCCACTCCGCACGGCGGCGGCAGAGGACGGTTGCAGCATAGACAATCCCTTACTACAGCATCATTTTGCGAACCTGAACGTCGTCGGCAATGACCGTTAATAATGGTTCGTCGGTCCAGGCGGAAATAAAGCTGAACTCCCTGAACCCACCAACCGGCTCCTCCACCGCGATGCATACTTCCGAGAGAAATGAACTCGCGGAACTTTCCGCCAAATGAGACAAATCCTGCTCCTCCGGCGAAAATGCCTTCATCCCAAGGACCCTATGGAAGATCACATCAAAGGCTCCGTGGTCAGTTTTAACTGAGACGGCCAGGCTGTTCCCCTGGTAAGAGAATGCTTCGATCTGACCATCCGCGACAAGAATTTCGCTACCTTTCACTTTTACCCTCCCGGAAAATTTTCTCCCGGAGTAAAGCCAGTGCCACTTCCTGGCGTATAACCATCCGGTTTTGATTTGCTTATAGCCCCGCGACGCGCGGCTTGGCCCCAGCTTAGACCATCTGGCTTCGTTTCAACATGGTAATGCGCGCCATGATGACGTGGATTGAAGCCCCGCGAACATGGACACAACCCTTCTGGATGGCTTTCATAGCGAATACGTGTGTTGCTGTTCGGGAACCACGTATATCGAGGCGTTCCATCCGGCGTCGCGCCAATCTTAGGATCGACACCCAGGACTTTGGTCATATCATCTGGATTCGAGGGGAACGTGCCAGTCAACCCAAGTGGATCAATCCAAGTGATTGGATTCGGCGCGTACTGGAAGACGTTGATGCCACCGGCTAGACCGATTGGATCGTTCGATACGAAACGCCCCGAACTTGGATCGTAGTACCGATGCCGGTTGTACGCGAGCCCTGTCTCATCATCGAACTGTTGCCCCTGAAACCGCAGCGGATTCCTCGCCACAATCCCCGCCGCCTTCGACGCCCGCTCAATCACCTCCCGCGCTTCGCCCCAAGCCTTGTACGATGCTTCCCACACAACGTCGCCGTCGTCGTCCGTCAGCATCTGCGGCGTACCGATCTGATCGCAGTGGTAATAGAACACCGCCGCATTGCCCCGCCGCTCCGGCACCTTCTGCAGCGGATCCTCCTCCGGCACATAGCGGTCGGTACTCTTCCACTCCGGCGTCGCGATCCCCTCGACCCGCTCCGCCACATACTGCGCCAGCGGCACGAACGTCCCCGGCTCGTAGAGATAGTGCGTGCCGCGCTCGCCATCACTCTCGTACGCCAGCGTGTCACCATCCCACCCGAACACCGTCCGCTCGCCGTTCACCTCCTTCGCAATACGCCGACCGAATGCGTCATAGAAATACCGCACCTGACTCTGCCGCGACGTCTCGGCAACGCGCGCAGACAGCATGCGATTGAACTCATCCCACTCGTATTCCTGCTCACCCGCCGGCGTACGCTTGCGCACCAGATTCCCGCGTGCGTCGTACTCGAAGTGCATCCCTGCATACGCCTTCAGCAGGTTACCGAGCACCTTCGGCACCTCGACCGGCAACGTACTTTCCGGCCGCACCGGGCTCGGACGCGATGCCGGCGTCTCCGCGGTCCGCACCGGATCGATGATGTTGCTCGCCGGATCGAATGCAAACCGTTCCTTCGCGATGGGACTGATCGCTTCGATCAACCGTCCGACCGGATCGTATCGATAGTCGGTCCCGCCCTTGCGGCTGTCCTCGATCCGCGACAACTGCCCCACCGCGTCATAGCGATACCGCCGCTCGGCAAGCGGCGCGGGTGACGTCGACCGTTGGATCGTCTGCTGCAGCACGCGTCCGGCCGGATCGTAGTGCGTGCGCTGCCCGACCTTGCTCGACAGCACACGCACCGTCTCGCGATGAAGATCGTCACGCTCGAACTGCACGCGCTCCTCGCCATCGAGCAACATTCCGTGCACATGTCCCGAGCCATACATCAACCAGTCGACCACATGCCCGTCCGGCCGAACGGTCCGCCGCCGATTGCCGAGTTCGTCGTATTCGTGATGCCACACGTAGCTGCGCCGGTCGCCGAACAGATCGTAGGCGTGATGTTCACGCACGAGATTACCAACTGGATCGAAGAAGAACTGCACGCGGCTGTACCGATTCACCGCGTCGATCAACCTGCCGCTCGGATCGTAGGCAAACCGTTCCTCGCTTTCCCCCGCGACGCGCTTCAGCAGTCGGCCGCTTACATCGATGTCGACCGACGTCACGCAACCCGCTTCATCGATCGAAACGAGACTGCCGCTGTCCGGATCGTACTGATAGCGCGTCGACTTGCCGTCGAAGCCGACTTCCTCGATCAGCCGCCCCGCAGGATCGTAGTGAAACTGATACGTCGAAAAGTTCGCATCGGTCAACGCGGTCAAGCGCCCGAGACGGTCATAGCGATACGCGACCGTCTGCCCGAGCGCATCGGCGCGACTCGCAATGCGACCGACCGCATCGTAGCCATATCGCGTCGAACGATTGAGCTGGTCCGTATGCCGGAGCAAGCGGCCTTCAGCATCGTATTGGAGCTGCTCGACGCCGGCAGGCGAGCGAACTTCAGTCGGCTGCCCGTTCGGTCCGTACCGATAGGCAGCCACACCGCCGGCCGCGTCCTTTGTCTCGATCACACGCCCGATGTCGTCGTAGCGCCACTCCGTCTTCTTTCCGGAGCAGTCCGTATAGCTCGTCATCTGCCCGGCATTGTTGTACTCGATCGTCTTCGAGCCGCCCTTTGCGTCGATGATCTGCGTCGGCAAACCCTTGTCGTTGTATTCGTACTTCGTCGAATGCTCGAGCGGATCGATTTCCTCGACGAGGTTTCCGGCATCGTCATACTTGCGCTGCCACACATGCCCGTTCGGATCGACGAGCCGGATCATCTGATCCTTGTCGTCATACGCCATCTCGACAACGCTGCCGTCCGCCCGTTCGTGCTGAACCAGATTGCCGCGCGCGTCGTATTCGCGCCGCTCGATGCTGCCATCCTGCCGGATATGCAATACCAGATTGTGGTGGGCATCGCGCCGGAACCACTCCTGGTTACCGTCCGGATACACGATCCGGTACACGTAGCCGTGGATGTTGAAGTAGTACCGCGTCGTCTGACCGAGGGCATCGGTCACGTAGGTCAGGCGGATGTTCGGATTCCATGCGAGCCGAAGATCGAGACTCCCGTCGTCGGCGTATTCGCGAATACATTTCGCGTCTGCGTTGTCTTCAGCATCCGCGCCATCCCATTCGAGCGTCATCCCGCGGCCCGTGCGATCGGTATAGCGCGTCACCAGGTGGCGGTGATATTGATACGTCCGCGCGTTGCCATGACGATCGACCGCGCGCACGAGATCGCCGTTCGCATCGTATTCGTAGCGAGCCAGCGTGCGACGCGCACCGTCCTTGAGCACATGCTCGATCTGTACGATCCGGCCATGCCGGTCGTGCTCGAACGCGAGCACATTGCCGCTCGCATCGATCACGCGTGCAACGCGATCAAGCGCATCGTAGTCGAGCGTGATCGTGTTGCCGGCACGGTCCTTCTGCATCGCGAGCCGGAACGCGTCGCCACGGCGCTCGTATACATGCAGCGCGTCATGGCCGTATGCGATCGTCACCCACGTATCGTCGAGCCGCGACAGCGTCAGATTCTCGGACAGATCATCGTGCGCCGCGCCGGCCGCCAGTGCCGGATACTCGATGCTGCGCCCTTCCACATCGCGATAGATCCACTGACCGTTCTTGATGTCGATTCGCGTCGTGTACGGCGTAATCCACCGCGCGCCCAGCTCTCCGTTGTCATAGGCCGACAGCCGGGAGCGATACGTACGCTCCCAAACGAGCGGCATGGCGCCCGGCAGGTCGAAATCCACGTGGGAGAACGTTTCGTCACCGAAAGCGAAGTCGATCGATGCCGGCGATGCCCCGACCCCACACGCCTTGCACGTGCTCTTCCCCGGCCCTTCGGCCGGCGCCTGCCCCTCCGTTTTCTCGAGCCCCTCCTGCCCGCGCGTCTTCTTCGCCTGGCTTTTCCCGCTCGCCTTGACGTCCGCAGTCTGCTCATGAAGCTTCGCACGTGCCTTCACCCGCCCGACCGCCTCGATCAGCTGCACGACCAGCCACATCATCTTGCCTTCTTCGCTGCCGGCGAGCGAACGGATCGACTTCGCGATCTTCGGCGCCTCGGTCCGAAGGAAGGTCACCGTGCTGCGAAACGGCTCGAGCCACGCATCCGGCGCAAGTTTCGCCGCCGTGCCCGCCGCCTTGTTGACAACCTTCTTCCCCAGCGCCTTGGTCCCCTCGTACGCGAACTGGATGCCGTCACCGACCCGGCTCGGGCTGTACCACGGCCGGTTGTCCGCCATCTTCTGCGCAAGCTGTTGCTGGCGTTTCAGATTGGCGTTGGCATCGAAGAGCTGTCCGTGCAGCGCTTTGTCCATGCCGGTCGCCAGCGCGATCATGAGCTCCTCGGCTTTCGACGCGCATCCGTCGAGCAGTTCGACGAGGCCAGCCTTCAGCTTGTTCAGAAAATCCTCGATCTCGGTCGCGCAGGTCGCATTGATATGCGTGACCAGCACGGAGATGATCGCCGCGCCGAGATTGTTGCGGGTCGCCAGCAATTCGTGACGGACGAGCGCGAGCAGCGGGCGCGCGGACATCCGGAACGGCGCGAGTGTCGGCGGAATCGGAATGATGCCGAGCAGGTTGATCGCAAGGCTCATGTAGTCGAGCACCTGGCCACCGCGCTTCTCGACGATTTCGGCAATATCACCCAGCGCGTCGACCATCGCCATGATGTTGCCGACGATCGGTACGGCGCCGGCAAACGTCTTCACGTCCTCGAACGTGATGTGATTGCCGCTGATACGGCGCAACCATGCGTCGAAGCGGTTGCCGACCGCCGCGACGTCCTTGGCGGAAACATCGCTGAGCCACGTAACAGCCTGTTCCTTCTCCGCGCCCGGTGGAAGTTGTTGTGCCATGTCGTTCTTCGTTCAATTCGTATTTTTTAAAGACGGCCGACAAGCCGCCCTCTCAGGATTTCAGCGGTCCGCCAAACCCGCTCGTCGGCAGCTTCATACCTGTCGCGCCCGCGGCCGACGCCACGGTCGTGGCGCCCTTGCCCGCGATGCCGGCGACGCCCGGCAATGCGCTCTGCAACGCGCCCGACGCGGCATTCGCAGCCGGCGCGGCAAGCGCGGCAAGCCCGCCCTGACGGGCGGCCTGAACCATCCCGGCCACCTGCTTCGCCGCACCGCTCAGGGTCGAGGCCGTCTGCAACGCCGACGCAACGCCGGCTCCGCCCAACGCGGTCGCCGCAGCCGGCAATGCCGAGCTCGCGAGCCCGCCGAGGGCCGCGCCCGCGCTGCCGCCGCTCACCAGCCCCATCGCCGCCGTCGTCGCGGCCGGCGCCATCCCCTGCAACTGGCTCGCGAGCTGTCCGCTCGCCGCGGCCTGCGCGGCTTCCGCCGACGGTTGCACGGGCTCCGCCGGCCACTTCGCCTGCTTGAAATAGTTCGCCGGCTGATCCGACTCGCGTGGGTCCTTCCCGAATTCGACGCGCACCGCGCCGGGTGGCAACCCGCTCACAACCGTATGACCGCTGTTGTCGAGTGCGCCTTTCTTCAGCACGGCGCCGTTCACGTCCTTCACCGTGAACAGTCCGCCTTTCACCGCCTCGCCGTTCACGTACTTGTGAAACAGTTCGAGCTGCCCCGGCTGATCCGGCCGCGGGCTCGGCAACGGATACCCCATGCTCGCCGGACCCGCGAACGTATGCGACGCCCCCTTCACATCGATGGCGCCCGGCGCATGAATCTCGATGTTGCCGTCCTTGATGCGGATATACCCGCCGCCGCTCGTCAGCAAAATGCCCTGATCGGCCGCGATCTCGATCCGGTCGGTTGCGGACACAACCTTTACCGCCTTCTGCGCGGTCACCTCGACGTTGTCCGACTGCGCCTGGATCTCGACCTTGCCCTTGCCCGCGAACAGCTTCATCCCCGCGTTCTGCACGAACAGGCTCAGCTTCTGCCCGATGCTGCCGATCAGCGACTTGCCCGCCGCGACATGCACGCTTTGCCCGCTCGCGACGTTCACGTGATCGTTCGCGACCACGTGCATCGACTGCTGCGTCGACATCCCGATCCCCGACGGGCTGCCGAACAGCATCACCGGTTCCTTGAATGCGTTCGCGCTGCCGGTGCCGCCGCCCGCCGTACGTCCGCCGGACGCGTTACCCGACGCACTGTCCTGCGTCGCGTCGGTGAACGCACGCATCGTGTCGTGCGCTTCCTTCAGGCTTTCCGCCTGATGCTGCTCGCTCACGTCCGACATCGCTTCGATCAGGCTCTCGCCCGTCACGAGCTGCTGCTGCGCTTCCTTCACGTCGAGCGGCTGGCTGTTCGCCGCCTTCGGATGGGTCGTGACGTACAGGCCCTGGCTCGCCCGCACCGCGCCGTACGCATCCGAGCGCAAGTCGAACCCGCTGCCGAGATACGACCCGCGCGAATTGCCGCTCTGGTCGATGATGTAGCCGAGATGCAGCAGGCTGTTCGCGCTGCTGCTCATCAGCTGCACGCGGTTCTGCCCCGTCGCGTCGTCCATCACGAGCTGGTTGTAGCCGCCGCCCGAATACTCCTTCGACCGATACCCTGACAGAATCCCGTCGCTATGCCACTGCGGCTGGTTCGCGCCGTTGTACACGCGCCCGACGGCCAGCGGTCGGTCGCAATCGCCGCCGACATAGTCGATCAGCACTTCCTCGCCGATGCGCGGCACGTGCACGCCGCCGTAGCCGCCACCCGTGTCCGACTGCACGACGCGCACCCAGCACGACGCGTTTTCGTTACCCGGGTTCAGGCGATCCCACACGAACTGCACGCGGATCCGGTTCAACTCGTCGGTATAGACTTCCTCGCCCTGCGGCCCGACGACGATCGCCGTCTCGAGATGCATCTTCGGCTTCTCGTGTTCGAACGGGCTGCGATACGGCACGCTGACGCGCTGCGCTTCGACCTCGACGAGATAGAAGCCGACCGAGCCGTCGTCGTGCGGCACGCGAAACGCGGGGTCGGCGCCATAGCCGTCCTGCGCCTGCGTCAGCGCATCGCGCAGGCTGTACGGGAAGTCCGCACTGCGGTTGGCAACGGGCAGGTTGTTCTCGATCCACCATTCGACGCCGATCGTCGCGAATTCGCGCTGATCGGCCGGATCGCGATCGTGTTCGGGATGGTCCGCCAGCGTGAAGCGCCGGCCGGCATCGATCGCACGCACGCCGCCCGCGCCGTGGAAGCGCTTCGCCTCCGACTCCCACTGCTCCATCCGGATCTTCGTCAGATGGTCGCCGCGCGTCTGGTCCAGATAGGTGTACGCACCGGTGTATTCGTAGACTTCGAGCTGGTCGGGCAATTCACCCTGGCCGGCCATCGTCGGCAGCGTCGTGCCCTTCGGGTTCGACGGTTGCGACGGATTCTTGTAGTCGAACGTGCGTGTCGATCGGGCCACGCTCTGCAGCGTGCGCGTGCCCGACCATTGCGTGAGCGCGTCGGCTTCGCTCGCCGCGCCGCCGTGATAGAAGCGCACGGCCTGCGGCGACAGCGGCGCAAACGCCTGCAGGTTGTCGGTGATCACGAGCGTATGCGACTTGCCGTCGTCGGCCTGCTGCCAGATGGTGTAAAGGCCTTCGCTCTCCATCAGCCGATGTACGAAATGCCAGTCGGTGTCGTGCTGGCGCGTGTACGAACGGTTCGGCAACGGCTTCGACAGCGCAAAGCGAAAATGGCCCTTCGCCTGCGGATGCTGGTCCAGCACGTCGCTGATGATCTGGTCGACGGTCGTATCGTTCCAGATCCGCTGGTCGCGACGGAACTTCAGGAAATGGGTGAAATCGGCGAACGTGAGCTGATAGGTCGTGAGCCCGCCGTCGGCGCCCAGACGACGCGCGGTGTGCACATAGCCATTCACCGGCCGGTAGCTGCGATCGCCCTGCTGGATCCACAACGTGACCGGCTGCGCGATCAGTTTTTTGAGTTCCACATCGCTGTCGGTCGAAAGCACGTCCAGCGTGAATTCGTACGCGCGCCCGATGCGTGAGCGGCCGACCGCCCGCTGCACGGTCAGCACGTTCGCCCCCAACGGGGTGTCGAGCTTCAGCAGCCGGTCCTGCTGAAGCAACCCGCCGCGCAATGCGGCAACAGTGTTCTGCATGTTCATGGCAACGGCCTTTTCTTCTTTTGACGCGCCCTCGGATGGCGCGCTGAGCGATTTCGCTCGCGCGATTTTACAGACAAATTACGGCCCGAATCGGAAAATGACCTGATTTAAAAGACTATTTTTAAGCGGATTCCGAATGCCCGCGGCGAACGCTCGAACAGGCAGGCGCCGTGCACAGCGGTTGCCGTCACACTGCATTGCCGCCTTCAATCCGCTGAAATCGAGTGCAATCAGGGCCAATTCGACTTCCGGTGCGGCGCGGTTGCGAGTAGTGTCTACGTGCCCGTATTGCGGCCCACCGAGGCCGGTCAGCGCCCGGTGCCCGGCGCTCACCACAACACCCTGCTGACCACTGGAGATCTGCGATGAAACGTTCGAAGTTCCTGCTGTCGGGCCTGCTGCTCGCGTCGGCCCTCGGCTTCACGGCCGTCGCCGCGCACGCGGACGACCTGCTCGATTCCGTGAAGAAAGCCGGCGTGCTGCGGGTCGGCCTCGAAGGCACGTATCCGCCGTTCAACTCGCGCGGCACGTCCGGCCAGCTCGAAGGCTTCGACGTCGACGTCGCGAACGCGGTCGCCGGCAAGCTCGGCGTGAAGACGCAGTTCGTCCCGACGGAATGGAGCGGCATCATCGCGGGGCTGCAGGCCGGCAAGTTCGACGTGATCGTCAACCAGGTCACGATCACGCCGCAACGCAAGGAAGCGCTCGACTTCAGCGAGCCGTACACGTACTCGGCCGCGCAACTGATCCAGCGCAAGGACGACACGCGCAACTTCAAGTCGCTCGAGGACTTCAAGGGCAAGAAGCTCGGCGTGACGCTCGGCACCAACTACGACCAGATGGCGCGCAGCGTGCCGGGCATCGAGGTGCAGACGTATCCGGGCGCGCCGGAGAAGCTGCGCGACCTCGCCGCGGGTCGGATCGAGGCGACGCTCGACGATCGGCTGATGCTGCCGTACATGATCAAGACGTCGAACCTGCCGCTGCGCTCGGGGGCGGTGCTGAACGGCGGCAAGCAGGAGATGGCGATCCCGTTCCGCAAGGGCAACCCGAAGTTCGAGAAGGCGATCAACGATGCGCTCGAGTCGCTGCGCAAGGACGGCACGCTAAAGAAGATCTCGACGCACTGGTTCGGCAGCGACGTGACGGTGCCGGTCGCGCAGTAAGCGGTTCGGCGCGCGATCAATGTGTCACGCTTTTCGCTGCGGCGAAGGCGTGACGCGCAGATGCAAGCGTCTTGCCTCCTTCTTCCTCTTTTCCGTTTTCCGTCAGGCCGCCTCGTCGAAGCGGGCAAGCAGCATCTGGCCAATCGGCGTCAGCGCCGGGCGCGCCGCTATCTCGTCTACGCGTACCTGCGTGTCGTCGACCAGCTGCTTTTCGACGAGCACGGCGAACGCCGGGTTCGCGAGGTCGACACTGTCGGGCGCGCGCGCAATGCGCAGCAGCATAGAGAATTCATGCGGACTCAACATGGTCCATGTCTCCTGATCGTCCGCGATGCATTCGATCGGCGTCGATCACGTTTTCGAATGGAATGGATGGGAGGCCGAAGCCGATGCGCTGCCGGGAGCGAGATCCCGGGTGATCCTGCGCGACGCGGGCACGGCGTCGGATGCGATCACGCACACCCCGATCGCGACAATGCTGCCGCGGCGGGAACGTGCAACATTAGAGATGCGGCGTGACGCGGGCGTGACAAGAAAAAGGGGGGAACGACAGCGCTCGCGACATCACGGCGCGCAGCCCCATGAACGAAAAAGGGGTTACGGAAAACTCCGTAACCCCTTTTCGGATTTGGTGCGGCTGCAGGACTCGAACCCGCCACCTGATGATTACAAATCATCAAGATGCGATATTTATCGACGTTGATCAAAGAGCTGGAAATCGCCACAAACCCAGTAAATATAAGGCTCACAAGGAAATTCGTCACCTTCTTACGTTGACATGGATGCCCTCAAAGTCCGAGAATCGGGTTACACAGCGGTTACATGGAGTGTCCATGTAACCCTCTCCGAGGGCGGTAACGGTGGCGAAGGTCAATTTCACGGCAGGACGCGTAGAAGCGCATAAGTGCCCTGCCGGCAAATCACAGGCATTCATCTGGGATAGCAAGGCTCCCGGTCTCGGCTTGCGTGCAACCAAGGCAGGGGCGAAGGCGTACATCTTCCAGGCGAAGCTCAACGGGGACGCCGTCCGCGTCACGATAGGCGACCCCAGAAGCTGGAACATCGACCAGGCACAGGAGGAGGCGCGCCGCCTGCAGCGCCTCGTTGACGAAGGCATCGATCCGCGCGAACACGCAGCCGAGCAGCGTGCCGCCGTAGCTACGCGAAAGGCCGAAGCCGAGCGCCAAAACGTGACATTTGCCGACGCATGGGCGGCTTACCTGGTCGAGCTTGAAACGAAACCTTCCCCGAAAACGAAGCGCCCGCGCAGCGCGCAGTACATCGAGGACCACCGCAAATTGGCCGCCCCCGGCGGCGAGAAAAAGAAGCGCGGAAAGGGGCTGACCAGCCAAGGCCCGCTGTATCCGCTCATGCCGCTGAAGCTGTCCAACATGACTGGCGATACGATCGCCGGTTGGATGGAAGACGAGGTTGCCGAACGCCCGACGAGCATCGCCTACGCCTACCGCATGTTCAAGGCCTTCGCCGGTTGGTGCGAGGGTCAAGCCAAGTTCAAAGGGCTGTTGCCAGACGACTGCTATTCGTCCCCTAAAGTCACGGCCCTGCTGCCCAGTACGAAGACGCCCGAAGGCGATTGCCTGGAACGCGAACAATTACCGGCGTGGTTCAAGGCGGTACGCGCCTTACCCAATCCCGTGGCCTCCGCCTATCTGCAAGGGGTTCTCATCACCGGTCCACGGCGCGAAGAACTCGCGGAGCTGCAATGGGAAAACGTCGATTTGCGCTGGAACAAGATAAAGCTGCGCGACAAGATCGAAGGCGCCCGTACTATCCCGCTGACGCCCTATTTCCGATCGCTCCTGCTGGAACTGAAGCGTATCAACGAGACACCACCAAGCGTCGCACAACGGAAGGCCATGACAGCGGCAGGCACGCCCTGGCAACCGTCGCCATGGGTATTCCCGAGCAGTGCATCGGAAAGCGGCCACATCGAAGAACCGCGCTATGCCCACGGGACTGCTATCGAACAAGCAGGCCTACCCCATGTGACGTTACAGGGTTTGCGCCGCTCTTTCGGCACGCTGGCCGAGTGGCTGGAGGTTCCGGCCGGTGTCGTGGCTCAAATTCAGGGACACAAGCCTAGCGCCCTGGCTGAGAAGCACTACCGTCGGCGACCGCTCGACTTGCTGCGCCAGTGGCACACCCGCATCGAGGCGTGGATGCTGGAGCAGGCTGGCATCGAATTCGATTCAACCCAACCTTGAAACTATGCCACCAAGTGGCATAATACGAAAATGAAGAGAGTGTTCAAAACCCGGCACTTCCAGCGCTGGATGCGCAAGTCCGGGCTGACGGATGCGGCCTTGTGCGAGGCGGTCGGGGAAATGGTTGCCGGGCTGATCGATGCCGACCTTGGGGGCGGTGTCGTGAAGAAGCGGGTCGGCCTTTCCGGGCGCGGCAAGCGTGGCGGGGCCAGAACGCTCATTGCAACGAACAAGGGAACCCGTTGGTTCTTTGTGTTCGGCTTCGAGAAAAACGAACGCTCGAATATCAGTGACAGCGAACTCGATGCCTTGCAGAGTCTTGCTGTGGATTTGCTTGCCAGAACGTCCGGCCAACTCGACCTTGCGGTGGCCGACGGAACGCTACAGGAGATTTGTCATGGCGACCAAAGCTAAAGCCAAGAGCGCGATCCTTGGTGCCGTTCATGAAACGGCGGCCGATCTGCATCGCCTCGGTTTTATCGACAAGCGGAAGATGCAGAAGTACGAGGCACTCTGCCTCGAACCCGTGCCGGAATACGATGCCGCGAAGATTCGCGCGTTGCGCGCCCGGTTTCATTTGAGCCAGGCGGTGCTTGCTGCCGCGCTCAACACCAGCTCATCGACGGTGCGTAAGTGGGAGATCGGCGATAAGCGGCCAAGCGGACCTTCGCAAAAGCTGCTGAACCTGATTGACAGGAAAGGACTCGAAGCAGTTCTTTAAGCTCGGAGCAACTGTGCCGCCAGTGTCAGGCGGCATACCTGTTCCCTCATGCCCCCAGAAATGCCCCCAAACTGTTCCGGTGCCAACAGAAATCCCAACAAAAGCCTGACCTGCGACTGTGGCCTGCCAGACAAGGTCGTCCTGCTCAAAAAACGTCGCCCGCAACCTGCACGCCATCTGAGGCAACAGGTCTCGGTTGCCCAAGCACATTAGTATTCGCGAAATTCACGACGTCATCGCATCGATTGCTGATGACGTCGTGAACGCGCTGTTTCGGAAAAAAGCCAAGTCTATCCAGCAGCTATCGGTTTCATACCCGTGGGCCACTTGGCTTCTTTACGATATTCGCAGCGATTATTCTGGTTCAAAACTCCCGGGTTTGAATTTGAGCGTGGTGCAGTTCTCCGTTACGGCACGCTGGATTCCGGCATCGAATCCTGTGGGGGATTCAGCCTGGACCTCGACGGTGATCGTTACATTCACGCCGGGACGCACGGTGAATTGCTGAACGACTTCGTCCGCCAGATCAGCAAACTGCCGCTTGGCCTGAATCGGATCGAGGTCAAATACGCCGTAAAATCGTTTGTTGATGGCCTGACTTGCGGTACCCGCTCCAGCGCCAGGCGAGGAAGTCCCGGTTGCCGACGGAGTGCCCTCGCCCGGTGATGTCGTCGTTGCTGCGCCAGTGGTAGCGCTGGCAGCCTGGGCCCGAGAAGCTTCCTCCGCTGCGCGCAATTGCTCCATGTACGCGGCAGCAGCGATCGGCTCAATCAGCAGCAACGACGAGTCTCTGATGAGCGATGTCCGCTTGCCGTAGCTGAAGCCGACATACCGGTCATCTTCCTTGCCCTGCGCAATCCCAAAAAATTCCCGGCTTTCTGCGCCAGCGGCCATCGTGTTGAAAAACACGTCGTCGTCCTTTAGCCGGGGCAAATAGAGCTGCTGGCAGCTTTGTTGCCACACATTCAACGCACTCACGTCCTTGACGTTATCCTTCCAAAACCAGTCCCGCAACAACCTGGCGAGATGGATCGGAGCCCACTCGCCGATCAACAGCTCATTGTCCTTCAGTACGCGTTCGATCTCCTGCGACCAGTTCTGTGCACCGGGATTCAGGGCGAAGTGCTCCCACACGATTTCCGACAAGCCCTTGCCCGGTCGCGCCTCCTGCATAGGTGCCAACAGCCATCTATATGTCTCACGGACCATGCGTTTGACAGTTTCCTCAGCCTGGTCCAGGCTCGCCTGAGCATGTCTTGCCATGAGGTTGTCGAGAACGATGCGGTTATCCTTGTAGTCATTGACGATGCTGCGCCATGCAAGATACGAACGCACGTGATCTTTTAGTCGACTCACACTGTCGTAATCGGCCACCAAGAAAATCAGCCGGTTCTGCCGGAAGCGTGGCTGATCGCCGCGATTCCGGAGAGTCTCGGTCGCGCGATCGATTGCGATGCTCTGACCGCTCTTGCTGAATGCCGCATCGGGAGGCAGGACGACGAGGCGCAATGCCCAGTCGTCGGGCACGTCACCGCTGCTGGTGAAAATGTGCGTGCCACCGAAGATCCCATTGGCGACGCTGCGCTGCACGCGTTCACGGATGGTCGGGAATACATCTTCCCGATCCTGAAACCGGCGTTTACGCTCCTCCATCTCTCGACGCAGGTTAGGCCGAGTATCCAGCCAGAAGCGGTTATTCGCCTCGTTGAGGTAATGCAAGCGATCACCGAGCCGACGCAGGGCATCCTTGAAAAGACTGACCGGCTCCCCCGGCGTGGCAACGCCGAGAATGACGCGTTCCAGGTCGATGCCACGCAAACCCTGGCTGCTGGTATTGGGTGCACTGCCGAGGAATATCGCGCGCGCAGTACGGCGACAGGCCTGCACGCTACCAAACCGAGTATCCCGGTTTTCAAGATCCCACGGCTCCGAACGCTCACCGTCAACGTCCCGCTCGATTACCGGATCCCACCCTTGCGGGAGATAGTAGAGCACCTCGTTGCGCGTCTTGGCTTCCATCAGGGGGAAACTACCAGGCATGATCAGCGGATCATTATTACCGCTCTCCCATAGGCGATGGATGACCGTAGCCATCAGTTTCAGGACGCCTCGGGTACGCTGAAAATTATCGAGCGTCGACCAGTCTTCGTAGAGACGATCAAATACCTCGGGGTGGATGGGGTACGCGCGAACCAGGCGCTCGAAGTATTTGCTGTCCTGCGTTTCCTGTGGGAAATCATTCCGGTTAGCTGTGTAGTAGTCTGCAAATGCTCTGCATACCTGATCTTGGGCCAGCTTGTTATTGATGTTCGAGAAGAGGCGCCGCCGGACGATCTCGAAGGCCTCTTCGGTCGCGATCGGCTTCCACAGAGTGTGAATCCGAGCGAAATAGTGGGACAGCGCTTGCAGTGCTTGCTCGCCCTGCTGGCCGCCCGCCTCCCTGGTCGCCTCGGGCAGCGATGCCAGCAGGACAGCGGTCGGAACAGCCTTCAACGCTTCGGTCAACGCTTGAATGAAACTGAGATTCGTGTCGAAGGTGCCGCCGGTGAGCTTCTCGCCGACATCGAACTGACGCATATAGGCAACCAGCTCATCAATGAGGATCACGCAAGGGGCATAGCGACTGAGCAGCTGTTCGAGAACAGCCTTACCAGGCGATTTTCCAGACGTGTCTGCATCCGCGACGAGCGCGTAGCCTTCGGCGCGACCAAGCTGCCAGGCTAAATCGCCCCATAGGGTGTGGATCTTCAGCCCATCTCGAATAACGGGCTGGCTGGGCGACGACTGGTTGCCGTCAAGCACAGCGACGTGCGCCTTGGGTAACTCATTGATGCCAACGGCATCAAGGATCGGCGGAACGCCCTGCAGGTCACTTGCCGGCGCCTCACCTTTCGCCAGATGGTAGACCGCGAGCATTGTGTGGGTCTTGCCACCACCGAACGCCGTCTGTAGCTGAATCACGGGATCGCCGCCTTTGCCGGCAAGTCGACGGACCACAGAATCGAGCAGCAGGCGCATGCCTTCCGTAATGAAAGTGCGTTGAAAGAATTTTGCCGGGTCCTGATATTCCTCGCTAGCATTGCGCGCATGTACACGCGTGAGGTCAGCAGCAAATTCAGATTGCAGAAAATTCCCCTGCCGCACATCGGAATGCGGTTCAGCAATTTCGCGCCACGGTTTTAGTGTCATGGTTGGTCTCACTCAAATATCGAGTTCACGCTGGGTATTGATCACGCCCGCTTCGCCGGCGGCTTGTTCGATCGCACTCCAGGCTGTGACTAGCTCGTTGTAGGCGCGTGCTTCGTCGGCCCAGCCTTTCCGTTCGCATAGGGTGTAGAGGCGATATGCCAGTGCGCGGATAGGTTCGGCGCGCGCGGGCATGCGAGCGAGCAGCGCACCGGTGATACTTTCACCATCTTGGTTCAACGCACGGATCATCTGGTGTAGTGCTTCCCATATGGGTAAGCGCGTGTCCGTCTCGGGTGACCAGTCGCGTGGCATCTCAGCCCACTTGAGAAGGCGCAGCTCACCCTTGCCGGACTCAACAACGCCAGCAGCTTGTAGGCCAGTAACGCTGGTGCCCTTAGCGCGAGCCAGTACATCAGCATCGCCATATTTACCCGTGGCCCAACCGTGCTGCTCGAACCAGTGCAGGCAGAATTGCGTGTCGTGGTCGAAGTCGTCTTCGGCGAGGAAGCGGTTGATGAGCTGCAGTGCGGTGCGCACACTCATCGGCGTGCCGTCAGCTTCCAACACGGCGGCGTATTGGCTGAAGATCGCCATGCCGGGGCCGATGATAGCTTGAGACAGATCGACGGGCGCGACCGGGCTGTTAACGCCGCCGCGCGTCATCTCATCCAGCGCCTCGGGCAGCACGGTATTGAGTTCACGAATGAACTCACGGCGGCTCGTCGTCGCTGCGGCGGTGTTTCGCTTTCTACAGACCAAGACCACACTTGATGCGAGAGCGTTGGAACTTAGCCCTCTGATACGACTTGATTGCTCACTTCTAAGCGGCCACGTCCCGGTGATGGCGAAACCAGCGTCCAGTACAGCCGCAAGGAATGTCTCCCACCCGGAGCTTGATGTGCCGGCCTCTTCGCTGGTGTCCGATTGCTTGAAAGCATAGTAGATGGTGACCGGAAACGCCGGATGAGCTTGATCAGCCAGACGCTGGATAGCACGCGTCATCCCACCCAAGAAGAAGCTTTCGGCAGCATCAGACCCGCCGTGCCTGGCTGGTGTAGCCACGAGTTCTTCCGCTTTCGGCACCGCAACCGTTGCGAAGATATTGGGAAATATCTCCCTGACGCCTCGCCTGAGCCAAACATAGAAAAAGTCTGAAAGGTCAGCATAGCCAATGTTGTCGTAGTACGGTGGGTCTGTTGAGACCACTTTGCTTGCGCTGGTGGTATTGGTTGATGCGTTCTCCTGCAACGCGAACCCAGCCCGCCCAGATCGGGGCAGGGTCTCAATACAATCTGCGATGTAGCTCGCGGCAGGGAGGAATCCGCCGACTGTGTTTTCCAGCAAGGCAGCTTCCGGAAAATCCCATGTCATGGCGATTGCTTGCTTGCCAAACAGGTTCATTACTTTCTGATTCCCCGGAACCCATCGAGTGACCGTATTCGAGAAATCAGCACACCGATCTACGGCAAATGCAAGATACATTGCGACAGCTTGTGCGTAGGCAAGGGCGCCCGATCCGCCGGCGTCAAGGCCGCGACCATCGCAAAGGAAGCCTTGTGCCAAGGCGTCCTGTTTGACCTTATCAACTACAGACGTGATCAGGCTGGAAAGCGAGTCCAACGTGGCAAGTTGACGAGGAGTGAATAGATCACTCCACTTGCTCATCCCATAGTTTCCGACCCGGAATCCTAGTGCTTGTTGAAAGAACTCGACCTCTGGTCGCCAATGAGATATCGCGCCTTTTGCTGCGGTCTCGTGCTCCTCAGTTGGTGAGAGATACAAACGGCTCTTTGGGCCTTCGGCGACAATTGCCATGAGTCGCTGGCCAATGCGACCTGCTTTGGCTTCGGATTTGATGTACGCGCCGCTGATAGGAGCCTTCGATATAAGGCATAGGAAGTTCGCGCCTTTGCTCCCAACCTTTGTTCCTTTCTCTGCGTCACTCCCCGGCTTTCCAAGAACCACCTTGAATTGATAGCTCTCACCCTGGATCACGGGTTGGACGTAAACCTCTTTCCCTTCTTTGTTCGAAAGAACGAAACTGGAAACCAGCGGCACATCTACATGAGCGAATGCGGGGTTTGGGCTCTTGACTGTACGCGCCCATAGCCATGCGATTGGCTTCAGTTCTTTCCCTTGTAGGTGCGCTAGGTCTGGGCGTTCCGCAACAGCGCCTTTAGTGATCTCGACAAGAGGATAAATTTGCCCCAGTTGCTTCTTAGCACTGGACAGCAACCAAGCGCCATAGCGGCGCACATCCTCGGCCAAGCCCCTCGCTCCGCTCCAGTCGTTGTGCAGCTTTGCCTGCTTTTCATCCGCTGGCACCGGCCCCACTGGCACCCCTCCCACGAAACGCGGCGGGATTTCAATCATGGCCTTGTTGATTGTGACGGCCACTGGATTGAGGTCACTGGCGTAGCTCTCCATGCCCAAACGCTGCGCTTCCAGCGGCAACGCGCCGCCGCCCGCGAAGGGGTCGTGGAATGCGGGGAGTTCGTCGGGATTGAACAGTTCGGCGGCCTGTGGGTGACCCTTGTTCAGTTCGCAGATTTCGCGCCACGAGCGACGGATTTCGACACGTGCGCGCTCCAGCACTTCCTCGTTGTTGGTGTTCTCCCACCGAACCAAGTCTTCGATGATTTTGAACAGCCGCTCGCGCTCGACCTGCGCCTTTTCTTTATTGACGCCGTAACGGAACCCACCGCCCTGCTGGTAGCCGGGATCGTTGACCATCTGCGCAAAAATGACAGCCCGTGCAGCCGCCAGCGGACGCCGCGCCCACCACAAATGGATACCTCGTGGGTGAGCACCAATGCCCGGCATCTTTTCATACGCACATGCGTCATTGATAGCATCCAATGGCAGGGCAACTTCGATGAGTTTTTTGGGGGTTTTGATATTCATTTAATCGTCTTTCTCCCGGCCGGCCTTGCCATCACAATGGCTACCGCCGACTGAGCAACTGTGTTCTCTATCGCCCAGTGTTGTATTCGTCCACCACTGGCACTGTTCGACGCCATCGGAGGCATCGAAGCGATTCGCGTGAAAGTAGTGATCGCCCACCTGACTACGGTTTGGCAGCCCTAGCAGTTGCCATAGTTGGCGGGCTCCCAGCGGCCATCGCAATCCTTAATGCCGATGTGCGCAGTGACATGGTCCGTCATGCGACACGCTCCGCTCTGGTTATCAACTGATCGAGGTCGAGAGTGATACTTGTCACGGCCCATTCCGGCTCTTGCGTGAACGGCTTCGTGACGTAGAACGGCCCTTCGTGTGTTTCACCATCAACAAGGACGATCGCTAGGATAAATTTGTCCGATTGGTTCAAGCCATAGAGGATCTCGTTGCGGGTGACCGTAATCGTAGTTTGCCCCTTGGCTCGCCCCTTAACTTCGATATGCCTGGAGTTAGATACACGGCCGTCGATAGCCGGCGGCAGGCTGGTAATGTCCCATCCGCATTTCTCAGCAGACACGTCGATGACGTCGTGACCAAGTGTGCGCTCGGTGCTCATCACGGCTTCCATCGCGATCCGCTCGACACGCGCCCGCGCATCCGCATCAGCACTCCACCCCGTTTCGCCTTTGCGTTGCAGCAGCAGTCCGGCGGGGACCACGAGCGCGCCGCCTAGTACCACCGGGGTCGCAGAAACAATGTGACGCATAGCCTGCAACTCTTTCTGCCGTGACTCGAGGCGGGCATTGAGGTCGTCGATTGTCCGGCGCACGTTTTCCAGCGTCAGACGAACATCCTTGCCTGCCTGTAGGTCATCCTGCAGTTTGATATACCGATCGGACCAGAAATTGATTTCCTTGACCAGCCGCTCGTGAACGGCATTGAGCGTTTTCTCGACGGATTTTTCTCGGCGACTGCGCACCTCATCAAAGTGTTCTGGCACAAGATGAGACGAGGCATGTGCAAGCGCTGTGTGCTCGAGATCCTTCACGATCCACGGTGCAGACAGAACATCCTGGATTAGCGGCATGTCCGCCGCAGCGAGTGGCTCAAGATCGAGGTGTGGTGCCCAGCCGGCATTGATCGTGTGACCACCAGGGGTGACCTCGACGAACTGCAGGCGTCTGGATACCGCGCGCGACGGATCGCCGCCCTCCCTGACCGAATGGTCAATGATGAACATGACCTTGGGTGTCAAGCCCATATCGGCCGGATCAACCAACACCGCCCCCTGCTTCAGTTTGTTCCGATGCTGCTCGAGCACGAGATCCGTAACCGACTGCATTAACGGATGCGCAGGATGCAGCAGGCTCGCCATCGGCGCACCAGCACGATCGGTCAACCGGACAAATTGTTTCTCGAAACAAACGCGCTCGTAGCGCCGGAGAACCGGATCAGCATTGCGCCGGTCTCGCCCCGCAATCTGACGGTCACGTTCCCGAATGACGGCTGGCACATTCGTGATTTCATATCGGCCGGGTTCACGCTGACGTAGCTCGCCTCCGAGCTGCCGGAACGCTTGGTTGAAGAAGGCACGAATGAAAAAGGGCTGCAATTTGCGCGCTTCCGCCTTCTCCATTTCCTCCTTTACTGCAAAGAGGCGTTTTTCGTCCATGACCTCTTCGCACAACGCATTGCGCTTAATGATGTCTTCCAGGTGTCGGGTATCCAATGCACCCTCGACCTTCTTCAGCAGTCGCGCACGAACCTCGGGATCGTTGCCGTAGCGGATTGCATCAATCAGCAGATCTTTGAGGCTTCGTTCTTCGAACACTTCGCCGAGGATGTCGAACACCCGGCCACCCAGTGCGGCACGCTCAACCTCAATCTTTTCGAAGAGCCGCTGAAAGACGTCGCCTTCGCGGGTTTCGGCGGCCACTATGTTCCAAAGGTGACAGACCTCCGTCTGACCGATACGGTGGATCCGGCCAAAGCGCTGTTCGAGGCGATTCGGATTCCACGGCAAGTCATAGTTGACCATGAGATTAGCGTTCTGCAGGTTCACGCCTTCGCCTGCAGCATCCGTTGCCAGCAGTACACGAACATTCGGGTCATTGCGGAAAAGCTCTTGGATCTTGCGGCGGTCTTCGCGTTTCACACCACCATGGATCATCACCACGGCGTCTTCACTGCCGATCAGGCCACGGATTTTCACGCTCAAGTAGTTCAGCGTGTCGCGGTGCTCGGTGAAGATGATCAGCTTGCGCTGGCGTCCGTCGGTATCATGCATCTCCGGCGTATCCTGCAACAGGCGTGAGAGTTCGTCCCACTTGCGATCCCGCCCCGAGTGAACGACCTGGCGTGCCTGCTCCTCCAGACCTTCGAGGATGAGGATTTCGGTTTCAAGCTCCTGGATGGTCTGAGCAGCTGTTGCTTGATCAACGACCTCCTCCTCGAAATTCTCGTAGTCCTCTGGCGGCAGATCATCGGCCGATTCCCAGATATTTTCGGGAAAACCATTGATGCCGTTCAGCGTTTCCGCAGCCAATTGACCACGCTGGCGCAGTTTCTCATCCTCCACTCGTCGCTTGAGCTTATTGCGCCGACGCTTGAGTGACTGGTAGATTGCCTCGGGACTGGATGCAAGTCTGCGTTGCAGAGCAGTCAGCGCGAAGCCGACCGTGCCCTTTCGACCGCCGTCGAGTTGATCGGCCTTCGCGAATTGGGTCTTCACATAGTCCGTAACCGCTTCGTACAGCGCCGCTTCGGCATCCGAGAGTTTGTAGTTGACCGTATATGCGCGTCGCTCAGGAAACAACGGCGTATTGTCGAACTTGACCAAATCTTCCTTGACCATGCGGCGCATCAGGTCCGTAACATCGACCTTGTGCGCACCGTCGCGAAATTTTCCGTAGAAGCGGTCCGAGTCGAGCAGGGACATGAAGAGCTGGAAATCCTCTTCCTTGCCGTTGTGCGGCGTTGCCGTCATCAGCAGGAAATGGCGTGAAATAGAACCGAGCAGTTCGCCGAGCTGGAAACGCTTGGTCTTGTTGACCTTGTTACCGAAATAATTGGCCGACAGCTTGTGTGCTTCGTCGACCACGACCAGATCCCATTGCGACAGGCGCAGTTTGTCCTGAAGTTCCTCGGACCGGGCGAGCTGGTCGACACGCGCCACCAGCAGGTCGAAATCGTCAAACGGATTGCCACTGCGCGACTGCTCGACACGCTCGCGCGAAAACAGCTCGAACGACAGACCGAACTTCTCGAACATTTCGTCCTGCCACTGCTCGACCAGACTTCCGGGAGCGACGATCAGCACGCGCCTCGCATCGGCGCGCATCAGCAGTTCACGGATCAGCAAGCCTGCCATGATGGTCTTGCCCGCACCCGGATCATCGGCCAAGACATAGCGCAGCGGCTGGCGAGGCAGCATGGACTCGTAGACTGCTGTGATCTGGTGAGGCAGAGGCTCCACGTTGGAGGTATGGACAGCCATCATTGGATCAAACAGGTGCGCGAGATTGATACGGTATGCCTCGGCGGCGAGCTTGAAATCCTCACCCGGCGCATCGAATGCCCAAGGGCGCCCGGCTTCGGCGAGCGACAAGTTGACCTCGTCGGTGCGAAACAGCATCCGCTCGCGCAGCGCACCGTCTGCCGTCTTGTAATAGACGGTGAGTGAATTGTCTCCGGCGGATTCCGTCGTGACGATGCGCACGACTTGCCCTGGCTCAAGGCCCGAGACCGTTGCATTCTTCTGGATCTGCTCAAGCTTCAGCACGGCACACCCCCCTTCCAGTTATTGCCGATGTCTTTATCGCCATCACCATTCGGAGCCCGATGCCCCGTAGCCGGGAGCGAGGGCAAGATTAGTGATGCCATATAGCGCTTGGCGATTGCGCAGCCAAAGATGATGCTCACCGCCCTTGAGGCTGTGGTCCTCGGTGCAGTCCACATCCCAGCGGCGTAGTAGATAGCCGGCCATTGCCGCGCGAGTGCGAACCTTGAGTACGCCGCCCTCCATGCCGTATTCCGCCTCGATGGTATCGGGGTGCTGCACGTTGGCTGGATGAGGCACAAGCTCCAGTTCGGTGATGCGGTTCCACTGGATATCCTGATCTGGCATCTCATGCTCGGCGATTGGACCCGTGACCAGTCGCGCGTCATCAAGACGACCCAGCACGAAGTCGCGGAATTCACCGCTGCGCCGGTCGAATGCTCGGACATGCCAGCGTAATCCGCTGTCGGCGAGCGCGATCGGTACGATCTCTCGAGTTGTCAGGCCACTCGATAACGCACGATAGGAGACTTCCACAGCATCACCACGGTGGATAGCGCGCGTCACAACCGAAAGTATTTCGAGGTCGGCCCTGACGGGCAGACTGGTTCCATCATGGGCGACTAGCCCTTTCCAACGGACGGGTTCAGCGTCGCCGTAGCCTTGGGCGAGCCATCGAAGAACACGCTCGGCAGGAAAATCGAAAACCGGGCGAAACCAAGACGCGCATGCGTAGACCTTGCCGCTAGCGTCGTATTCCATGTTGCGCGGCGCCAGTTCCTTGTATTGCCCAAGGTCTCGCGTTGCGGCTGCGGACTGGATGCCGAAGCGGGTTACGAGATCCTGCCTGCGGATTTCGCCGAGAAAGCGCAGACGCAGCTCGATGAATGCGAGCCGGTCGCGCTGGGCTTGGCTCATCTCGGAAAGACGATCGTTTGACATGGTAGGTAGCTAATGCCAGTAGGCCGCAAGGATAACCATCGCCTAACGATACGTCAACAAGTCGTAAATTGACGCGAACATCGGATCAAAATGATCCGCATCACATCTTTTTGTTATGAGAATGAAAGCTAGCAGTGCTCCCTCATGTCAACCGGCAGGACAAACGACCAGCGATGTGGTTAGCCGTTTGACCGACTGTGCGATCACGAAGCCAGATTACATACTGACGAGAATGCATTAGCGCGCCGCACTGCTCAGCAAATCCGTTGCTCAATGCCCCTCGCGCCGGAAGGATTTGAGTTTTGCGGAATTTAGTCATCTAGATACCCTCGCCCCGCCGCCCATCAGGGTGCACCTCCGGTGCATTCCAGAAAATCTCAGTCACATATCACCTTCCCGAGCTCAGCCATCAAAGGCCTCTCCGCCGAGCCAATCCCGCGTCGGCGCACTTCTCTCAGGAGGTTTCATGTCATTTCCCGCTACCCAGCAAGAACCATTTGCCTACTGCTACGGATATTCGGAATACGGCTTCGGCAAAATCGTCATCGAGTTGAGGAACTACCTGATCAATGCTTTCGGCGACGCCTACATGGGCGACATTCGCATCCGGTGTTCGTTCAGCGATCAGTTCGAGGACGCCTACGCATTTGAGATCGAGTATCACTCGCACATCGGTGCTCGTCTCAATGAACTGCGCACCGCAGCCAGGAAAATGGCGGCGATCAAACGGAAGCTCACCTCCTGCAACGCACTGATGGGCCACACGAACAATTTTCCGGAGTACGCCCGGCGAGTGCTCGTGGCGGCCGGCATTTCGCGCCTGCACGTGGACCAAAGATTCAGGCTGCCGGGTGAATCCTTGTCAGTCAACGCGCTCCCGACGTACGACACGGCGGACGACGATGCCGTCAGGAACGCGATCGGCTCGCTCGTGCAGGAAGGGCTGAAGCAGTACGCGAAGCAACCGACGCAAGGCGATGCGTGACAGCGCTCGATCCCACGGGAGAAAGCAAGAATGCACGCTGAACAGCCTGATTACATCGCCTGTAACGGCCTGCTTCAGCTCTATCCCCACGGCCAAGGATTCGAACTGATGCGGTGGAGAAAGACGACGTGGCGCTGTACGCCGAGCTGCCCGGGTGGTTCAAGGTACCCCCTCTAGGCAGCTACAACCAGGACGGGACCGTTAGCGCAATCCAGTCTCCGTCTGCGGAGCCCCGATTTTACTTGATGCGTGAGACTGCTCAACCGTTAGTTCGTCGGCAACCCCAATTTGTCGAAAAACGCGCGGTTGCGCTCTCTCGCCGCATTGAGCAGACGGTCAAACGAAATAACTTCAATGTAGGCTTTGAAGTTATCGTTGTAGCCAAAATAGCCTTGGCGGTCACTTGTGACCCGGAGCCCCAACATTTTGCAGCGTCGCTCGACGGACGGCGTGAGATCGCATATTGCGTAGCAGAATCCGGGAATCTCGTCTGAGGCAGGGATGGGCCTCCCGCTCGCTGTACTGGCTTTGCCAGTACGAATACGTTCAAGGTAGCTAAGCGCCTGTTCAACTGGATCTTTTTCTTCACCAGCGGCCGCATCATCACGCATTGGGCGCTTGATCTCAACGATGACAATCGACGCCAGCGGCAACCTGTTGCCATCGGACACAAGTATTGGCTCGTCAAATACATTGAGCAAACAGAGGTCCGGCTCCTTCGTCGAAGTGGACCCCGTGATCGGCATGGACGACAAAGGCTTGTCCGATGCGAGGAAATCGTGAAATGCCAAGCGCTCGTCAATCAACCATAGGTTGCAACTGTCTAGTCGCACTTCGTTTGACGTCTTCCTCATCGGCATGATGAGTTCGTGAATTAGTTCTTCCTTCGAATACTTCCCATCCGCTCCGCGTTCGATGGCCTTCTCGAGAATGTCCAGGATCACCTTCCTATGGAACACGTAGTTGGCTAGATCCGACTTCTTGATGTCATCCGCCTTTTCGAGATATGCCGTAAGCCTTGCGAAGTAGTCGGAAACCGATTCATCTTTGCTGAAGTTCATCATTGCATGACCTTCAGCGAGCAGGCTACCTTCGATCTCCGACAGTTGCTTGTGAAGGAGAAGATCGAGGTCTTTATCCGAGATCTCGGGATCAACGGTGAGCTTGTCTGCTGCGATCCGACCGAGAATTGGTCGATAACGAGGCGCGCGGAGCGAGACGAATTTCTCGACGCGCTCTTGCCCAGCCTTCCGGCTTTCTTTCAAGTATTCGGCCAGAAAATCCTGCGACGAGGCGAGTACCGCGCCACGAATGTCCGCGAGGCTAACCTCGGTGTCCGAGAAGAGATCGTCGCTAATTTCCTCGATATCAAAGCCAATGCGCTCCGGACGAACGTTTTGATCAAGAAATGGTGAGGTCACATAGCAAGCGTAGACGAAATCACCCGCATTATCTTTGATTCGACCATGGAGTCCGGGGATCTTCCCCGCGATGCTTTCCTCTTCAACGACCCGACCTGCTGCACACCAAGCGATAAACGGCTGCTTCTGCGACGTCGCCTTGAGTTTCAAGTGTGTAAGCTCGAATGGCTGCTCCTTCACCGTGACGGTTTGCCGCTTCGCTGAGGAATGCATACACTCTTCGTACACCTCATCAAGGTCGATCGTTTCCTCGTCGTCCTTGACCTTGATCTTCGGGGCCCCGCCGTCTCGAACGAAATACCATAGACAGTGTTCAAACAAGGCATTGGCGATTGCTCGTCCGGTTTTGGCGGATCGCTCACGGTACACCTGCTTGAATCCATCTAAATGTACCGACGTTCTGCCAACTCCCCCCTTCGGAGTACCCGAGAGCACCAGCTTATCGACGCCTTGCGTCGCAGTGAATGTGAAAGCCCGGCGCTTCGAAACACCCTCGGCATCGATGAAGTCGCTCGACACATGAACCGTCTCGAACGCCTTCAACCACAAGAGCCGCCCAACACCTCGACAGCCATCGCTGGCCTTGTAGTCGGAATCCAGCGTTTCGAACGACTCGAGGTTTCTATCGTTAAACCCAACGCCGTTGTCAATGACCCGAAAGCCGGTGATGTGTTCGAGAGGTGGCGCACCGCGCTTCACCTTCCCGTTATCCAGGTTTAGAGAAGCCTGGGGCAAACGTACGATCTCGACCGTGATTTCACCATAGGGTGACTCTTTGCCAAGGGCCGCGATTCCTTGAATCGAGTTGACCACAGCTTCGAACAAAGGCAACAGACCGTGGCTGCGAGGCAGAGGGGTGTTGCGCAACCTACCTCTGAGATAGGTATTCATGCTCATGAGATCGTCTTTCCAAATGTGACGGGGCGTGTTCCATTCTAACAAGCGCGATCGGACACGGCTTACGCCTGCTACCGCGCGCGACGATCGAATCAATGTCGATGCCACCTTCCGGCTACAAGGAGCTTCATCGCGAATAGGTGCGTCTGAAACAACTGGTGGCGGAACCGCAGCGAAAGAACGTCATGCTCGCGAGCGTAACTTTCGGAAACTGTTGAACTGAGCGACGCCGGCGCGTTGTCATCACGCGGCAAGAGCGTGCCGATTCCCGTCACCATGTCAACTACACACCTTGGATGCCGAATCACGTCTTCCGGCAAGGCACAGCTTGCACTAATCAACGACGATACCCTAATCGCAGAAAATCTCACGCATATATCACCTCTACGAGCATACAACCCGGTGTGCATTGGCGACGCCATTGTCCTGAATTTTCACGAGGCTGATATATGAACCATTCTCTTTCCTGTTCCCGCTGCAACTCCACCCGCATCACCACGCGCGATTACGCCCGCAAAGCCGGCGGAGCCGTCGGGGCCGCCGCCGGTGCTGCCGGAAGTGCTGCGGCCGCACTCGGCGGGGCCGAAGCCGGTGCAACCCTCGGTCTAGTCGCTGGCCCTGTCGGCTCGATCGTCGGCGGACTAGCCGGTGCCCTGATGCGGGCGCTGTTCGGAGGAGCTGCGGGTTGCGCTGCCGGTTCCGCCGTCGGCGAGCAGATCGACACCTACGTACTCGACAACTACGAGTGCCTTGAGTGCGGCCACGCCTTTAGCAAGTCGCGCTCGTCCTGACGCCCGACGACTCTTTTGCATCCCCCTTTTTTCGCTTGATGCCTACGGTCCTTCGGGACCGTTGGCATTTTTTGCTTTCTGTTTCTTATTCCCAATCAGGAGATTTCCATGCATTTGGTGCAAACGATGGCCTACGTCGACGAAACCCCGTGGCACGGTCTCGGCAATCAGCTTGCGGCCCACCAGCCGATCGAAGTCTGGGCACAACAGGCCGGTATGAATTGGCGTATCGAAGAAGCCGAAGTCCGCTTCGTCTCCGGTATGGCCGGCTCCACGCTCGGCTCCATCCACGCCTTTCCCGAACAGAAGGTGCTGTACCGCTCGGACACGAAGGCTCCGCTTTCGGTTGTCTCGTCGCGCTATCAGGTGGTACAGCCTGAATCCATTTTGGAATTCTATCGGGACCTCGTTGAAGTGGGGGGCTATGAACTAGAGACAGCTGGGGTATTGAAGGACGGCAAAAAGCTGTGGGCACTCGCGAAGACCGGCCAGAGCGCGACGCTCAAGGGCCGTGATCGGGTGAATGGCTATTTGCTCCTTGCGACCGCGTGTGATGGCAGCCTAGCGACGACAGCGCAGTTCACATCGGTCCGCGTCGTTTGCAATAACACTCTTGCCATTGCTCTCGGTGACAGTACCGGCGCGGTCAAGGTGCCCCACCGCAGCCAGTTCGATGCGCAGGCCGTCAAACGCCAATTGGGTATTGCGATTTCGAGCTGGGACGGCTTCATGGTCCGCATGAAAGCGCTGTCCGAATGCAAGGTGAGCGATACGGCCGCCGAAGCGTTCTTCCGCCGTGTACTGACCTATCCGGCCACCAGCGCCAGTACGCCCGTCCCCGCCACAAATGACAGTGCGATCAAAGCCGTTCAGGAACTGTTCGCCGGTCGTGGCAAGGGCGCGGATATGGCATCTGCGGCAAGCACGGCGTGGGGCATGCTGAATGCCATCACCGAGTACACGGATCATCACCGCCGGGCACGCAGCGACGATAACCGTCGGGAAGCGGCCTGGTTCGGAGCCGGCGCAACCCTCAAGCAAAAGGCCTGGGATGAAGCGCTCCGGCTCATCGTGTAGTCGCCCATCCCAAATTCCCTCACCTTTGACCCGGTCAGGTTCGCCTGCCGGGTCATTCTGTTTCTGGAGGCGTGATGAATGCCATTCAACCTGACCCACAGTTCGCCCGGAAGCCTGCGTTGAAGCTCGTCAAGACGCTGGACCTTAGCCGCGACGACTGGCTCGCCGTCCGTCGTACCGGGATCGGCAGCTCCGACGCTGCCGCCGCGGTCGGCCTCAACCCATACACGAGTGCGCTGGAATTGTGGCTCGATAAGACCGGACGGGCAGACGGTCTACCCCGCCCCGATCCCGGCGACACGACCGAGCCTGTGTACTGGGGCAATCTGTTGGAGCCGATAGTCGCGGCGTCGTATACGAAACAGACCGGTAATCGGGTCCGTCGCGTCAATGCCGTGCTGCGTCACCCGACCATCCCATGGATGCTAGCCAACCTCGACCGGGAGATCGTCGGCGTACCCGACGTGCAGATTCTGGAATGCAAGACGGCGGGCGAATTTGGCGCGCGGCTCTGGCGAAACGATGTCCCTGAATACGTCCAGATCCAAGTTCAGCACCAACTCTCGGTCACGGGTAAGCAGGCAGCTCACGTCGCCGTGCTGTTGTGCGGACAGGCGCTCGAAGTGCATCGGATCGAAAGGGACGATGCGCTGATCGCTCGGCTCGTGGAACTTGAAGCCCGATTCTGGCGGTACGTCGAAACCGATACGCCGCCGCCGGCCGATGGCTCCGAATCAGCCGACCGAGCCTTGCGGCATCTGTATCCGGGCAACGGTGGAACTGTCGACTTCAGCGACGATCGGCAGTTGTCTTCAACGTTTTCCGATCTGGTTGCCGTACGAGCCGAAATCGAAACAAGACAGGCGATCGAAGCGACGCTCAAGCAGACCTTGCAACAGGCAATGGGCGAATCCACCCACGCCGTGTTCGAGACCGGTTCGGTGTCGTTCAAACGCAGCAAGGATTCGTCGAAGGTAGATCTGGCACGACTGCTGGCCGATCACCCTGCGTTCGAAACGCAGTACGCCACCTCGAAGCCCGGTTCCCGGCGCTTTCTCGTTTCCACCTGATTCCGATGCCCATGACAAATATTGAATGCCTCACGGACCTCATGACGTTCTCCCGGTACGGCACGCTCGCGCAAGCGTTCGTCATGGACGCACTGAGCAAGCACGCTGCACACATCGCGAGGACGCCACTTGAAGAACTGAACGAGCAATTCGGCGATCAGCCAATGGTCAGCGTCAAGGCGTGGCACGGCGTCGCCCAAGAGATCCACGAAAAGCTCGAGGCGCATTTTGCGCGTTAGCGCCGCGTCTACGCCTCGCGATGTCCCCACCAGCACAACGATCCGCTTTCATTTTCCTATTCGGAGAACCATCATGCTCAAGGGCCTTGCTCTAACCCCACCAGTTGTAGGAAGGATCTCGATCGGCAGAATTGTCGAGAAGAACGGCAAGCGTCTCCCGGAGAAGGACGACGCGTTTACGATCACAACTCAAGTACAGCAGCGCGGTGGCGAATGGCTGTTGCATCCACTCAACGAAACGCTGCGCAAAGCGACGCCCGGTAAACTGCGCGCGATTCCAGTCCGGATGCTGTTCAACGATCCCGATCTCAACCTACGCGCCGATTACTCGCTGTTCGATCGCGATACCGGTCGGCCGGTGTGTGTCGGTAACGGCGAGACGTGCCGCCGTGTGACGGATGCCGGAATCGAGAACCAGCCCTGTCCGTCTCCAGACGCCTGCACATGGGGCCGTCAGGGTGGCTGCAAGCCTTATGCGCGACTAAACGTGATTGTCGGCGACGACGACGAAATGGGTAGTTTCTGCTTCAGGACGACGAGTTTTAACAGTATCAGGACGCTCGCCGCTCGGCTGCACTATTTCCGCGCTTTATCCGGCAATCTGCTCGCCTGTTTGCCACTGGAACTGAAGCTGCGCGGTAAATCGACCACTCAGAGCTACCGGTCCGCGATCTACTACGTCGATCTCGGCGTGCGTTCGGGCTGTTCGCTCGAAGACGCGCTCGTGCAGGCGAAGGAACTGGACACGCGACGACGCGCAGCCGGATTCGATCAGGCCGCGCTCGACGAGGCAGCACGACTGGGGTTCGCCAATGGCGCCTTCGAAGACAGTCCTGATGAACAGGCGGCCGTTGCCGAGGAGTTCTACCCTGACGCAGCGGACCGAGCCGGCGCTGAAGACAGTGGCACGTCCGACGCGCCTACAACACTGCGCGAGAAGCTGGAACGCAAGGCCGCGCTACTCGGTGGCAAGGCAGCATGAGCACACGACACTGGGCGCTCGTCCTGGCGATTGGCGCAACGTCCACCGCGCTTTGCCTGTCGGTACTCGCCGGTTGGCAGCGCGGAGGGTCGCTTCCTGAGCGACTTGTCTGGGTGGCGATAGGATTGGTGCTCGTCACAAGCGCGCACCTGTTGCCGGCGCTGCTCCGAGATGCACCGATCCTCGTCCGCGCCATAGGTAGCGTGCTATGGGCCGCATGTCTGGCAACCGCGTGCATCGGGCATGCGGTCTTCTTCGTGACGGCTCAGCAGCATGCGGGCGAACTGCGCATGTCGGCTGTCCCTGCTGCTCCGGTCTCAACCTCCGGTCGAAGCCTAACGGCCATCATGGCGGATCGCGCGACCGTGACCGCGCAACTTGCTGCGGCCAACGCGCGCTACTGCGCCGGTAACTGCGTCACGTTGGAAGCGCGTCGCGTGACGCTCGCAGCGAAGGTCGATGCGCTGAATGCTGAAGCGGACGACATTCGGCGTCGGCAAGCCGCGGATGACCGTGTCACGGCCCGACGTGATGCTTTACGCGCCGATCCAGTCACGTCACGACTCGCCACGTTACTCGGCGTGCCCGTCTCCCGCATCGACCTGCTGCTCGGTTCGATCTTCGCTGCGGTACTGGAAGGGGTCGCCTGCCTGCTGTGGACGGTGGCGCTTCGGTCGTCGTCGTTACCCTTCGTGACGGGAGTCACGACGCCAGCAGTCGCGACAGTAACGGACTCCGTCGTCGCGACTCCGTCCACGGTTACGGCAGTCGCGAACACGACGACAGAGACTCAGCCAGTCGTCACGCCGGTCACGATGGGTTATGCCGCCGAGACTGTTGGTCGCGAAACCGTGACAACCAGTCACGACGACATGATCCGCAGTCGCGCCCCTCGAGACGATCCGATCATGCCGCAATCGGTCTCCGATCCCATCGACGACCACCTGACGCAGCTCACGCGCGACATCACGGCCGGTTTGGTGCGGCCGACCGTCTCCGACATTCGCCGTCATCTGGGTTGCTCTCAGGCGAAGGCGGTAACCCTTCGTCGCCAACTCGCCGAATCCCACTCAGCAGCATAGAAGCCGGGCCACGTGCCCGACTTTTTGCTGTTTGCCCCCATTCACCCTCGCATTGTCATGACGCATGGACGCCACCGATCTCGTCAAAAGCATCAGCATCACCAATCTCGCCAACCAACGCGTCGCCGTCGTCGAGCGCGTGCGCGGCGCCCTCGATCTGCTCGGCCAAGCCCAACAGCTCGCCAAGGCTGCGCACCTTGGTTTCCCAAGGCTCGTCCTCGATGAAAGCTACGGCTGCCGTGGCAGACCGACGGTTACTGGAGAATATGCCAAACGCGACGAAGCTGAAGCCGCCATCGTGCGCATCATCGACATACGCGGCTGGGACTACCTGCTGTCGGAGTCGGGGTTGCGAACCTTTATGGACGCGAAGGCACGCGAGCAATGGAATAGCCAGATTGCCGAAGGCAACGTGCCCGAACTGACCGCCGCCAACATCGAAGCCACGTTCGCGCAGCTCTATGGCGCGCGTGGAGATATGTTCGAACGCGGTGTGCTCCAGTGCTTTCGGCGGCTGTCGTGGAACTACAGGACCAACGAGCCATTCAAATTTGGTAAACGCGTCGTCGTCCGATACCTGCTCAGTTATGGTTCTCCCAATCATCGAGTCACGAATGAGCTGGACGACCTGATCCGCGTGTTCTGCATACTGGACGGCAAGCCCGAGCCAGACCACCGGAACGGCGCGTATATGCTGGTCTCCGATACGCGCCAGGCTCGACGCTCGGAAGCCGAGAACAACTACTTCCACCTGCGCTGGTTCAAGAACGGCAACGGGCATTTGTGCTTCAAACGCCTCGATCTGGTCGACAAAATGAACCTGATTCTCGCCAAACACTACCCGAACGCGCTCGCGTCCGAAGCACGGTAGTTGTCGTCTTCAGACGCGCACTGCGTCTGGCATTTCCCTTGTTTCGCGACCTTGCATCCGGTTCTGCCGGAGGCCTTGGCTCGCCCGTTTGGAGAACCCGTCATGCCATCCGTTATTGCGACGCTCAAGCGGCGATGGGCTGCACGCTCGCGCTCTATTACGAAACCCTCACCAGCGGCCCACTATGCCAACAAACTGATCCGGGGCGCACCCGGTCGGTTTGATGCGATCGAGGTTCACGGTGTCCGGCAGTTTCCCGATGCGAACGATCCAGCACGGTCCTACTGCGAGATCGACAGCGACAACCCGCAATTCTTCAGTGTCTATCTGCATTGCGTTGAGGGCGGCGTGATGTGCTGCGCCGATTTACCAACGCATCGGAAGGCACTTCGCTATGCGCGCGCCATCGCCCGCCGCTACTGCTGGCCGCTCTACGACCACTGCCCGACAACACCTCGCGACGGGGCCTAACACCCCACGCCCTGAATAGACGAGACCTTCATCATGAATCTGCCGTCCACCAACCATGCGAGCCCGCGCTTCAAGCTCGGCCGGGTCTTCGCAACATCTGCCGCCCTGGAAGTCATCGCCGACACGCGCGTCTCGATCATCGACCTGCTGATCCGGCACGTCCGCGGCGACTGGGGCGATCTGTCCGAATCCGACCGCCAACAGAACGAGCTGTCGGTCGACGCCGGGCTGCGTCTCCTGTCGAGCTACGTTCTGCCCGGTGGGCAAACCATCTGGATCATCACCGAAGCCGACCGCCGCGCCACGACGTTCCTCTTGCCGGGGGATTACTGACATGCTGATTCAGAAATTCCATCCAGGCATCCGGCTCGGCCAACAGCCGACGCTTGTCGCGACGGGCGACACGCTCTTCAGCCGTCAGGGCCATTGGGACGGTGGTAGCACCCTGCATTGTGTTGCGATGGCGCTCGCGCTGCTCGGCAAGCTGGCCGACCCGATCTACCTACCGTATCACGCGGGCGGCACCGAACAGGTCTTGTGGGATCACGCTTGGCCGCACTACCTGCATGGGCTCACGCTGTCGGAACTGGCGAGCTTCACTGCCGAACTGAATCTGAGCGTGCAGCCGACGATCCACTTGGGGCTGGCGAACGACATCCTACGTTTCGGCTCGCGCGAGCTGCGCGCCGGCCGACCGGTCATCGTCGGCTGGCGTCAGCGACATCCGGTCAAGTGGCATGCAGCACTCGCCGTCGGCATGGAGGGGCGTCAGACTGGACAAGCCTTCGAGCCGCACGCACTGCTACTGCTCGATCCGGCCGGCGACGCACCGGGACTGGCAGGCTTCAATGCCCGCCTCGACCGGCACGGCAACGACCAGATCCGCTACCGATCGCCCGCCGCCGCGCGAGCCGTCTCCGTCGAAGGGGCCGTGTCGATTCGCCCGCTCGTCAACGCAACCGCTGGCGCTTGATTTCTGGCGGTGTCGCCGCATTCGCCCGGCGCTCCCCGGTCGGCTTCAGCGACACGCCATCCAACGGCGCGAACAACTCGGCCAGCGTCACGTTCAGCGAATAGCAAATGTTCGCGAGCGTTTCGACAGACGGATTCGCGACGCCACGCTCGATCGACGAGATGTACGTCCGGTCGACGTGTGCCTCGAAGGCGAGCGTTTCCTGCGATTTCTCGGCTGCATGGCGGCACTCCTTGATCCGCTTGCCGAGGGCAATCGAGATAGGAGCCGGACGCGATGCGGGAGGGTTGGGGCGCCTGGTAGTCATGGCGTGCAGGATGCCCGCCTGTCGACTGATTAACGACGCTGTAAACTCGTCAATATTAGTCGTATATACTCTACATTGCAATGCGACCTGACAGGGACACCGGATCGGCCATACCGATCACGGTGTGCTCTGTTGCGCCGTGAATTGTCGAGTAAACACGACAATTCAATGGTGATCGCCAAAAACGCTCGCGCGACGATGTTGTGCCCTGGTTCTGGCAAGACACGCCGGCCCTCGGATCGCCAGAACCCTTTTTACCGACCGGTTCGCCGGTCGTTTTTTTATTCGCAAGGCCCAGCAGCAATCACTGCTGGATTCATCAAGGCAAGCATTACTTCAAAAGGTACAGGCCAAAATGAAGGACAAACTCAATACGGGGATTACCAAGCTCGCGCTCGGCGTGGCCATGTGTGCAGCACTTACTGCCTGCGGCGGTGTCGACAGCAGCAGCAGCGACGGCAGCGACTCCACTTCGGTCAACACGACGGGCACCGTAGCGGTCGGCTCGCCCATCGTCGGCGGAAATGTGACGCTGACCTGCGCATCGGGCACCACGGCGTCGGCAAGTACTGGTACGGACGGCACGTATTCGGTCACCCTGAAGCCGGCGGACTACCCGTGTGTCGCGCGGGCGCAAAGCGGCCAGGCGAACGGTACATCCCTCGCCTCGGCACTACACTCGGTTGCCGCCGCGCCCGGCACGACCAACATCACCCCTCTCACGGATCTGGTTGTCGGCGTACTCGGCAACGGTAACGCTTCGGCACTCGACAGCGTGAAACCCAGTGCCCTGGGTGCGTCCATCACGGCGGATGCGCTCGCCAACGCGAAGAGCAAGCTCATCGCAGCACTCGCCACGCTCCCCGGCAAGCCTACTCTACCGAGCGCCTTTGATCCGCTGACCTCGCAGTTCAAAGCCGCCAAGGGCGATGCGGGCGACAACCTGCTCGAAAGCTATGCGGTTGCATTGTCTGCGTCGGGCCTGACGCAGGCGGACGCCGCATCGGATACCGCGTCCGGCACAGCGATGACACAACAGGCTTACGCGGCGACGGCGTTCACCACTCCGGGAATCACGGCCATCCGACTCGGTTCGTCTGTCAATCTCGATGGCACGTTTGCAATCGCCATTGCCGATCCGAATCGCGGTCAATACGTTGCGAAGGCAAACATCGATTCGAACGGCAACGTCACGTCGTTCACGAACCCCGGCCCGTTCACCGCCGTCTTGAGCGTTCTGGGCAACCGCGTCGGCCAGCTATGCACGTCCAACGGCGTCGGCAGCGTTGTCGCCAGTCACCCGGGTCAGTATGTGTACGTGTCCAGCGATCTGATTGAGGTCACGGACCTGAATGAACTGAACGGCAAGACCTTTGACGAGTACGAGGACTGTGTGAAGGCGGGCAAGCTGGTCTTCGCCAACGGCACCGCTACGTTCACGGACAACGCAGGCCATCAGGACGCACCGGATACAAACATCGCACAGGCGCTCACCGATGCGGGCCGCCCTGACCCGGCCAATCATTCCGTCATGCACGCCAAGGTCTACAAGTACACGGCAAACGGCATTACGAAGTACGCCTACATCACTGTCAATAGCACGACAGGCGCCGACGACCCGCTCACGTACGATGCTGACACCAAGTACGTGACGATCGGGCTATCGCAGTAAGTCATATCCCAGATGGGTCATGTCCATCAGGCACCGCCGCCAACCTGACCCGTTAATTCGCTCAGACTGGAGTATGAATGCCGCGCCCATACGGGCGGCATTCTTTTGACGTCTGGATTTTACGGTTGATTTTTCTTTGTGCAACGCTACGGTTTCTGGTATCGACACCGGTAAGTTGAGCGTGCAATTCGGCCCAACTGCAGTCGTCGGCGAAACGCGACGGAGTATCCGGCTGGTCCGCCGATGTGACGCTGGGCCGTATGTAGTTGCTGCATCTCTGGCTAGCGGGGCGGGGTGAAATCAAGCATTTCGAGCCAACCTCGAAACTTGGCCTGACTGAGCACAAACGCTTGGATTTGGAAGTCTGATGGGCCGTAAAAACTACCATCCACCTTCTTGCTAGATGGATCACCGGGCATCCCTTCGTAAATGATTCCGACTGGAGTTATGCATCCATCACTGTGAAGGCAGTAGATTGCGGAGCCACTGAGACCACTAAAAGACGTGCCCTCGGATTCTGGAAGGCTGGATGCAAGCAAGAACTCATCGCGATCAAAGGACATGGGCTGAGATTGAAGCTCAAGTATCGTCGTTAACAGGCTCGCGCTGACGATAGCCCCAGAAGAGGACTTCTCCCGGTTAGGAAAGCCCCAAGTCGCACATGTTCTAACCAAACTCCAGTCCAGCTCTTCCCATTTATCCAGGTCAAGAGGCACCTTCCCCTTCGTCTGCATATGCAGACGAATAAAGTCATCACTTAGCGGTGCAATAGCGACGTCGAGGCGTCGGTTCCCGTGGCGTGGCCGCTCCAAAAACCGAAACTCACCTGCCAACGCATTCTCAGAGCCAGCTCGAAAGGCAAAGCCTTTTCCCGAAAGCCCCCAAACAGTTGGGACCAGGAAAGGTTTACCTTCAAGCCCCCCTTCACGGGCATCAGCGACGTGCGCACAGGTTAGACCGTAATATTTCCCGTTGAACTTGATATAGGTGATCGTCGCGCTTTCGGTCTCTTCATCGTGTCTTTCTCCTCTACGATTTCGCATCAAATAGATGGGTTCACAATGCGTCGAAGCGGTGAGCGCGTAGCCCTTGATGTGTTCTGAAATGTCGTCAAACGGCTCATCTTCTCTCATGAAGTCCTCACTGACTACGGACACGTCCCTCAGGTGCCGGAAACAGTCCAGTCGCTACGTTAGTCTTAGTAGATGAGGTGATTGTGCCACTTTCGGATTGTCTTGCCGGACCGCACTCCAAAGCTGCCACACGGTCTACGCCCGCTGAAACACGTAGTCCAAGTGATAGCGCAAAAATGTAGCTTGCCTCCTGTTGGGCTTCCGGCGCAGAGGCGAAGGAAGCCCAAGCAACGCTCGGTCATGCGCGCCGACCACCGATGCGACGTGCATGGACCCGGTGGCTGGATCGAAACCAATCAACCCCGCGTCAAACAGCTTATCCAATGTTCCCACCAGCGGGAGGCCGTTGTTTGGGTCCAACCGCTCGCCATCCGTCGAATCAGCCCACGGTTTCGCATGCGAGGCGACCACCACGGGCGCGAGGGAACATCCGGTGACGGCACATGCGTTGTTCCATAAGGCCAGCACGTCGTCGCGATACCTGCCTTGCCCCAAACGGGCTTGTCCCAATCGCTCCCGGCTGGTGGGATTGTCAGGGAGACTCGCGGCAATGCTGGTCGAGTCAAAATCACTTTCGTCGCGCACGCGTTCGAGGAGCGCCTGCTCCCGCTCCTGGATTAGATATTGCACTTCGAGCGTCAGGTGGGTCGCTGTCTGCTGGGCTGCATCTTCAGTAAGGCCTACAGACCGCAACCGATCGTACAGCGCGGCATCGAGGTTGACACCGCCATCGGAGGCCAACCAGGTGGCTGCGGCGTCGGTGAGCGCAGGCCCACACAGCGCCATCTCGTCGTGGTGTGTGGCGTGCCACCGGTACGCGATCTGGTCCACGTCGACACATGCGCGGATGAAGGTCTGCTCAAGCTTGACAAACTCGCGGAGCACGGCGTCGGTCGCACGAGGACACCCGCGCCGCGTATCTGCTGAGTGAAGCGCTTGAGGGAGATTGTCAAGCTTGACCGTCGTCCGACGAAACTGCCCACCGTTGTTGCTTTGCACATACATGGAAACGATCGCGCGCTCGACGGGTTTTATGCCTCGCCAAAAGCGGCGCCATCTATCGTCATAAAGTCTGGAGTCAGACTTCGTCCAGTTGTAGCGTTCAAGCAACCAAGCTAGATGCCGCGCTGCGTCTTGCGCTATCTCGACGTGGATGTTGGTGCCTGGAAAAAGCTGAACCATAATGGTTCCTTCCGTTCCCTCTAGAAAGCCGATTGAATGCATCAGATATGTGCCTCATGTCCGAGTCAGGGTTGCTCAAATAGGGAACTGCTTATCGCCCTCAATACGATCCCGTGACCAAAGTCAGCATTGTGGCGCTGTATAAAAGTTGTGCGATAAACTTCCCAGCGATCTTTAGCGCTGTATAGCCATTTGGATTCGATAAATTGATCCGTTCGAAGCGTCTCCAACCGCCCCAGCTAAACACCTGGCTCGTAAACGTTCCCCTGCCTGGCGGCAGTACTCAATACACACTCCGGGTGTGGAAGGAGGAGCGTAAGTCGCTAGTGTCACCGTTCAAGGACGAAGTTGTCGCTTACTTCGACGAAGCTTTCGAAGACGCGAGGAAGAGCCTCAGAGAGGGATTCGAGGACGACCTTTGCTCTTTCAACGATCCCGCTACGGATCCGGCGGCGAACTTTCCGCGACTCCTTCATCGGGTCACGCAGCAGGGTTACCTCGGTGAGGCGTTGGGCGCCCTCGCCGTCGAGCACTGGGGAGCGGCCGGCTATACAGATTGGCAAGTGCCAGCCATGCTTTTTCGGTTTCACACGGTCGAACTCCAACACCTCGCGTCGATCAACGAGCGTATTGTTAGAGGGCTCCCCTTCAATCAAGATGACGACGCGGGAATGCGACCGGGCCGTACTGGGGATGACGCCCTTGCCTTTCGCATGAACGACGCTGGTGTGATAACGGATGTTCTTGTCATCGAGGCGAAGTGCGTCACGACAAACAGCAATCAGACAATTGCCGAAGCGCATGCGAAGCTCTCGACCGTGTTGCTCCGGAACAGCGGATTTCAAGAGCTCATCAACATCTTGAACAAGTACGATACGGATGAGGCTCGCAAATGGCGGGCGGCGCTCCTTAACCTTTGGCGCAGCGGCCATACGACAGCGGGGCGATACGATTGCGTTTCGTACGCCGTCGGTGCGGAGCCAAAGAAGCCGAAGACGAAGATGAGCTGGATGGATGCTAGCAAACGTCACGCCGAGTACAAGTTGACTCACCCGCTAGTTGGGCTGGAGTTTCAGATTCCTGACCTTCAGGGCGTAGTCGACATCATTTACAGAGGCAAATGATGGCGGACGCGGTAATACTTGGAGTTGCTCGAGCGGTCCGCGAAGAGAGAGCCGGTCCGGCTCTTCTGGCTGCGCATGCCAAGCTATATAGCCAGCAGCTCCGGCGCGACATGTCCAGGCCTGGCCTCGTGAGTTTCTCGCAGGCCGACGCGGAACTACTGCTTGACGAGGCGATGCTACTAGTCGAGTGTGGTCTGGTCGAGCGAGAGGAAGCGCCGAGTTCGAACTGGCGGGCATCGCTGCAGCGAGCCGCTCAAATCGCCGAGTGGCTGTCCCAGGAGGACATCAGACCCGCGGGATCGCCGCTACACCTGATCGCCGCTGCAATCTATCAGGTGGCAGATCTTCCGGCGATGGCACTCGGACACTTGCGCCGAATACCCGTCACCGAGCATGGCTCTGAGATCCTGAGGAATTTCCTCTCTGGTGACTTCCCCGGTGCCTTGGTGGCCGTTGGACGCTACTGGCAAGACGAATATGATGTCGATCCGCCGCATCCCGATGGTTCGCAGTTGGGGACCGATTTGGAACTGAGCCGGCTCTCCGAGCAACATGTCGTGAAATGCATCGGCACCGTCTGCGCGTACCTGCGAACTGGAGGTCACGTGCCTATTGAGCGCGCCTTGGCGAAGCTCGACCGTCTCGCTCACGTCTTTCTTCATAGCCGCGATTCCTACTCTTTCCTACTGGCGCGCCTCGTCGCAGCTTGTGCGCGCCGATTCTCGGAGACTTGCCTGTGGCCTCACGTGGAGCGACTGCGCGCGGGTACGTCGGAGCGGACTGGCCAAGCGCTCGTGCAGTTTGCTCGGGCCGCTTTCCTAAATCGGCGCGCACTTGTGTGGCCCGCGCAGGAGAACGGAATCAGACGGCTGCAGGAAGCAGGGTCATTCGTTCTCTGCACGCCAACTGGCTCCGGCAAGACCACGATCGCAACCTTGGGTATCGTACAAGGCCTTTTTGAGGAACGAGACAATCCTCTATCGCTCGCGGGCATTGGTCCTGGGAATCTGATCCTGTACCTCGTCCCTTCCCGTGCGTTGGCAGCCGAGGTGGAGCATAGGTTATCGGAAGACCTAAAGGGTATCGATGCAAGCCCGGTGGTGGTAACTGGCTTGTATGGAGGCGTGGATTGGGGGCCGACGGACGCCTGGATTCAATCCGATGCCCCGGCGATTGTTATCTGCACATTCGAGAAGGCAGATGCTCTGATCCGCTATCTCGGAATCCTTTTTCTCGACCGCGTGCGGCTTGTTGTGATCGATGAGGCGCATATGGTCGAACTTGATCCGACAAAGGCAGCCGAGCTGGCCGGCGGCACGTCACGCGCGCTCCGTCTCGAACAGTTGGGAATGCGCCTACTCCGCGCACAGGACACGCACGGTTTCAGGATTATTGCTCTCTCGGCGGTCGCTGCTCATGCCGCGCCAGCAATTGCGCGTTGGCTCGGAGGCAACCCGGGCGCTCGCCCGATCACATCCACCCATCGTAGTACTCGTCAAATGGTCGGCAAGCTCGAGATTTCGCCTCGAGGTGCCCTCTCCATTCACTATGACCTGATGGACGGGCAAAGCCTTCGCTTCGGTGATGGCGCGAGCGAGGACACGCCGTACGTCCCTGCCCCCTTCGGGCCAATCCCAGGGGGGATGCCCGATGACGGTCCCGAGGTTCGCATGCGTGCGCCGACGCTGTGGGCGGCGCTCAACCTTGCAGGGCAGCGTAGCGATGGACTACGTCCTGCCGTGCTCATCTCCATCACCCAGAATGTCGGTGCGTTCGCCAAGACCTGTGCCGACCTCATGGATCAGTGGGAGAGCGAGGTGCTCCCCGCCTACAGTGCGATCGACGAGAACGACGAGGCTTGGAAGAAATGCCTTGCGAGCGCGGCCGACTACTTCACCGACCGCTCGGTTGAGTACCGATTGCTGGAACACGGAATCGCCGTCCATCACGGTCAGCTTCCACCGCTGTTTGCGCGCAGGCTCAAAGTGATCATTGATCGCGGCTTGGTGCGGGTCATCATCGCCACATCCACCTTGTCCGAAGGCGTCAACATCCCCGTTAACGCTGTCCTAATTCCAAGCCTCTTTCGTGGCACCGCTCGCATGACGGTCCAAGAGTTCACGAACCTCATCGGGCGCGCTGGCCGCCCGGGCGTCTCTACAGAGGGTGCCGCACTGGTAGTGTTACCTGAGGCCGAACGAATGCGGTCCGGTAGAGAGCTATGGAACAGACAGCGCCAAGCATACGACTCACTTGTAAAAGAGATGCTAATAGCCGGTGCAAGCGACGCACCCGCGGACGGAGAACCTCCAACGGTAGGCGCTAACAGCCCGCTGCAGATCCTATTAGATGCGTTGCGGGAAGCGTGGGAGAGGCTGGACGGAAACGGAGCCTTCGATGAGTGGCTCGCCCGTGCAGCAGTAATTGGCGAAGAAGCCAAGCACACGGCCGACGGTTTACTCGACTTGCTCGATCCCTTGGATGCAATCCTTATCGCCGCGCTTCAAGAGGTCGCACAGTTAAAGACGACAGAGCTTGAGCCGGCCGAAATTGAAATCGAACTTTCTCGCATCTGGAGGTACACGTACGCGGCAGCCGCCGCCACGAGCGAGGAGGCACTCAAACAGCGCTGGCTTACGCGAGGGCTCGCCATTAACAGACTGTATCCCGATGCGGCGCAACGTCGAAGAATATACAAAACGAGTCTCACGCCCCGTTCGGCAACGGTGCTACTCCGCATCGCCGACGAGCTTCGCGGATTGCTTCAGTCCGCCGGAGACTACGCACGACGCAGTAGGGAAGCACAGTTGCAGTTTGTTGGGGAGATTCTCGAATCCCTCTCCGCTGTACCGGCGTTCGAGATCGAGCCACGGCTTAAGAAGAATGTAGATTGGCGGCTTGTCCTCCAGTGGTGGCTCGCAGCTGGAACACTATCTCCGAAGCAACGACCGCATGCAGACGACAGTCCGAAGTGGTTCAAGTTTGCCAACGACAACTTCATCTACCGCGGTAGCTGGGGACTCGGCGGCCTGATCAGTCTGCTGATGGACAGTGTCGACGGCGGTGGCCCGGTACGTGCGTTGGAGATCGACGACTGGCCCAGAAGCGGGCTTCCATGGATCGCGTTCTGGCTGAAAGAGTTGGTGAATTGGGGCACTCTGGATCCTGTCGTCGCATTTCTGTTGGCGAGGGGCAACTCCGTGGACCGACAGAAGGCCGAAGCCGAAGCAAAGCTTTACTACGAGGAGAGATCGACCGTGGTAGACGCGAACGACCTTCTCGATCCGAGGGAAATTCGGGATTGGGTCCGGGGCCGTCGCGCCACATCGGAACCGGCGGGCACGCGAGCTGACATCACTGTACCAGCCGAACTCGTACGTCCTGCAGATCACTTCTTAGTGGAGAACGTCTCGGTTTCCCCACTGCCGTCGGTCGATGGGCTTTCGTGGCTAGATCCCGCAGGCCACGTCGTCGCGAAATCTGAAAAACCCGAAAAATGGGTAGATAGTCCGAACGACTACGACTTCGACCTACAGGTGAAGACCGCTATGATCGTGGGCTCAGCTTACCTGCCGCATCGGCTGCATGATCAAGAACCGTCATAACTGAACCAGCCGCCTGCGGAGTGAACATCCGCTATCGATACAGTCATCTGAGCCCTCCACTCCGATCCAGGCCGGCTCAATGCCGAGCAGAAGGACTTTCATAGCGGCATGCGGGACGAAGCGCGCATCAGCAACGACATGATGAACAAGTGGCGTTCTCGGGTATGGCGACCATATCAGAGGTTGCCGAACGGACGCATCGGACCGACGAAAGGACGGTGGCGCTCTTCATCAAGTTGCGATTTGCGGAAACTCTCGCTGTCGGCGAATACGAAGGCTGCGGTGAGTCCATACCAGCCCGGGACCGGGACGTTGTCCATCCACCGAGGTGTGTCGAGAATGGACGGCCCGACCGACGAGCTGGATGACCAAAACCGGTAGCCCGGTGACGTCCAATATTTGGGTGCCTGCTCCATCAAAACGTCAGCGTTCCCAATGTCGGTGAACACGACCGACCAGCCGCGGTCCCTCAACGCCCAAGTGTAGCGCTCGGCCGTTTGCATAACGACGGACGGCACGATGTCGAGCCCTCTGCAAACGCGAAGAAGGGTCTCAAAGTCGAGCTTGGTCTTGCCTGATTCGATCTTTTCCCAAAACGACGGCGGCTTCCCGCAATGATCCGCCAGTAACGCCTGATGAATCCCTCGCGCGACGCGCAGCTCCCGCAGGATGATCGTGCAGATGCTCTGAAAGGTGGTCATCTTCGTTTCGTCGATGGTCATGAGGAGATGGGCTGGATAAGCAAACCCCACGATTCTACGAGGAAAGAGTGCCCCCCCTGGGCTGGGTAGCGCGCTACTCGGCGCAAAATTTCCGTCTGCCGCTCAGTTTGTCGTCCTCGTCCCGATCCACAGGAGCCTGCGTCACCTTGCTCATGTACAGACCGATGACCTTACGCAGCGATTCACGCTTTTCATCGTCGTCACGATGTAGATAGCCTACGGCTACGCCCCATCTGTTCTTGTAGGAATGCGCATAGCGATTGCTGTTGTCGTAGTCTCCCCAGCCACGCGTGAGTGCTACCCAGTACTCCCCCAGCTCATCGCAAGCCGTGACGTGGTCACGACGACTAGCTGAGACGAAAACGACCAAATGTAGGTGATGATTCTCATCGCCGCTACCACCGCTCTCCTGTCGCCATATCAGACCGTGAATGTCATACAGGATTCCACGTGTAGCATCCTTGATGCGCTGAAATAATTTACGACGAAGCGTCTGCATTGTTTCAAAGTTGACATCGTCACGTACGTATTTTTTGATAACCAGCGTGATGAAGAGAAGCTGGTAGCTCTTACGTCGCTCAAACATTTCATGCTCAAAGCTCAGATTCCTGATTCTGCATCTATTGAAGCGCTGCTTCTTGCGTCTCTGGGCATGGAAGTCGTCGCCTCTATCGAGCCAATATTTATTCATTCTATCTGACATGGTTGATCTCGTTGGTTGTTGCGCCAACGAATTAATTCATGCAGTAGAAAATTATTGATCGAATATCTCCGGGGATAGATCACTCAAGACTGGAGATGCGATACCAACAGACGTAGGCCTTGTAGGCTACGTCTTGTTAACCGCAGATACATTTTTTGAATATTTCTATTTTCAATATCTCTCACACAAACCTATTACATAGGGACTGCAATTTCTGATGCCCCATGACATGGATAAAGAAACGATATTTCACCCACATGCACCTACGCAGCATTGACAAATCACGTTGCCTACGCTGCTTTTTCTTCCTCCAAATATGCAACTGGAGACGAAATAAAATGGCGCGAATTTCTTCGCGCCATTTCCTACTCACGTCTTCCTGATGCCACGCCGAGCGAACAGTTCAGTCCTGAGCGGAGTCCTTCTTGTGCATGTAGCGCGTGAACAACTCCCGCGTCGAATTCTGGTCTGCGAGGTTCATCCCGTTCTGCCAGAAGGGTGCAGCTTCAGCGGAATTGCTGTCACCAATGTCTGGCAGATTGCGTTCTTCCGCCCAAAACCCCGCCTTTTCGTCTTGGTCGTGTTTTTCGACTTTTCCGCCTTTCTCGACTTCGGGAATATCGTCGTCGTAGCGGCCGTCATCACGCGAGCCACGCCGCAGGTAGCTATTTCTCGGGCGATCAGATTCGTCGCGACGACGGTCATAGCGAGACTCGCGCCTATAGCGGTCAGAACGGTCAGGGCGATCCTCATTCTGGCCATCACGGGAGCGGTCATGAGGATTGTCGAAATCAGCAGCAGAAAGTACCCAGTACCATGCACCACGCGAGTACCCAGGCTCTTTCATCGACTTCCCACCCAGCTCCGCCAGTGCCTTGCGCAGGTTCTCAGGGGTATAGCCCTGGGCCTGCCCGCTGCTGATTGCCTCGTTAGCCTGTACCGGGCCACCGCGAAGCAGGTCGCCGACGAACTCCAATTCACCCGCCAACTCATCCTCGACGGCAGCGGTATTGGACTCGGCAGCACGGACAATGGTCTCAGGGTCACCGATCAAATCCTGCGTGTCCCACTTCAAAGCTGTCGAATCAGCAGTGCCGTTTTCAGCGTCAAGGCGCACAGATTCGATCATGAAGGCGTGTCCACCATCGGTGGGGCCAAGGTTGGACTTGGCTCGAACCAGCACACCCCGAACGGGGTTCTCGCGTGACGTTCCAGTACCCGCGATCTTGCTCACGAACAGCACAATGCGAGACACTGCCAGGTAGGCGACGCTGCCATTGATGCGATCTGCCAACTTCTTCTTTGACGAAGCCTTCGCCAGATGGCGTACCCCGATGATGGCTAAACCCTCCTGTTCGGCCAGCAAGATCAGGGGTTCGAGGTATTTGCGTACAGCATCGTTATTGTTCGTATTGCCAGAACCGGATGGTAGCGGGTCGATGGCGATGACGCGAACATCCATCCCCGATGCCCGCAATCGCTTGATTTCATTGACCAGTTCGGGCAGATCCGACGGGCGGAAGTAACGCTTCTTGCCATGCTCTGCCATACCGCGCAAAACCAGGATGTTTTTCAGGTCAGCGCCTGCGGCAATGAGGCGTGCCATAACCGTTTCCTGAATGCTGTCTTCACCAGTCCAGTACAGGCAAAACACCTTGGGCGCGCGAGTGCCATCCGGAAGCAACCCGCCGGTGGAAAACGCCGCGAGCAATTCGGCCAGCAACGTGGTTTTTCCTGAACCAGGCTCGCCGACCAGCAGGTGTAGTTTTCCAACAGCAAGCCAGAATTGCCAAAGCCATTCAATCGCCAGGAGCGTTATGTCGCAGGCAAAATCAATGATGGGGCCGTTGCGTTTGGGTGGATGGAAGTCGGTCATGATTGAGCCTCGATCAGCTTGTCACACTCGCCAATGGCGAAGATCGGCGCTGCCAAGGTAGGTCTCGCGCGAACGTATTTCCCACTCAATGCGGAACACTCCAGTTCGAACAGCAGCGCGACACGCTTTTTCTCATCGGAAGGCTTGATGAGGCCAGCCCAAGGACATTGGGCCTCGTTCCAGCGATAGCAAAATCCACTACCGGCAGTTGCGTCGTCCCACAACCGGCTTAGTTCCCCAAACAACGGGACGGACACGTCGCCATGTGATCCGTTGTACAGCAGCACTGCCGTCAGGTATGGGCCGGTAATGCGGCTGAATTTCAGAACCAGGACATAGTTGATCAACCTAGCGTGGCTCAACCTTGTATGGACGAGCTTTGCGCGAAAGGCGTCGCAGCTCGCCAGCATCCGGTCGAGGCGGTCGTGCGGAAGCCACGGTGCCGTACCCAGGGACTCTTGCTGATCGTGGTGGCTTTGTTCGAATTCGCGCTCATACATCGAATAGGCTTGCTGCTGATTCGCGGGCAGGTATTCCTTGATCGACAGATCGAGCTTCATCGCAAGCAGATTCGGCTGATGCACAAATGCGTCACCAATGCAGGCATCAAGTCGAGCATTCGATTCCTCAGCGCCGCGCTGCCACGCACTGGTACGCTCCTTGGCGGAATTGCGCGTACCCTCGTAGCGCAAGTTTTTAACGTCTTCATTGGCGCGCTCGGCCGATTCGATCAGCGATCCCGTGAGCGCATTGACCTCGGCGAGACGGCCGCTACGTAAACTGCTCAGAGTCATCTCGATGATGGGAGCAGGCACAATGTCTCGTGGAAGGAGCGGCTCAAGCTGCGTGGCCATCCTGCTCACGCCCATTAACTGGGCTTCGTTTCCCACCTTGCCGCTACGGTAGTCGATCGGGAAAAGTTCTCGGTCACTACCGAACACTTGTCCACCAAGCTTGATCAACGCATATGTGGTTTGGGGGAACCGGTCGATGAACCAGTGCGCGCGACCGTCCAAGCAATGCGCAACGTTGAGAGTGATGCCCGCGTGCTTTGCGTATGCGTAAATTTTGTTCGTGCTCGCAAGTTGCTCGCCCACGACGGGATGGGCAAGCATAGGCTGTTGCGACGAGGAATCGCGCAAGGGGAATGCAGGCGCCAGCATCATGCGACCTCCGACTGTGCAGCGAAGCCATGCGGCCGCGTCAGGCAGCAGCACGATTTCATCCAGTCGAATGATGCGGGTGAGCTGTCTATCATTCGGACTTTTCTGGGGTCGTTCATTTCGACACCTCGCAATTGCTGCTGTTGGCAAATGCGTCATTGGCAGCAACCGGACCATGCTTGGTGACGATCACGTCGGGCCAGAGCAGGCGGCCGTTCGCGAGCTTTTGCGGCACGACGCCGAAATAGCTGCCGGTCAGGCAGTATTGCTTGCGAGGGGTCTGGGGCCGGATGTGGTTGTTATTGGCGAAGACTTCGGTGGGAACGCCTTTGGCCAGTACCGGCGGTGTCGCTTTTGCGAACGTCATGAAAAACTCCGTATTGCTCGGCCTCGCTGCGGGGGCCGGTCCGCGCATTCACGCTGATTCGCGTTGATGCGGGGCGGAGTATTTCCTGAACTCGAACTTCCCCGTAAATCGGGGGAAGTTATGCTACTGATTTATAAGAATTATTTTCCGACGAACGGGGAGGCTGACGAAGATTCGCTCTCGGGTTCATCAACCTTTTCGTTGCCGCGATGCCTGGTCTCGCTGGCCCAAGCCGGCCACCAGAGTCGCAGCTGTTCGTGTCGCCGGAATGCCCGGTTCAGGCTGACCCAAGGGTAGTCATACTCCTCGCGCAACACGATGCCGACCTCGACGGGTTTCCACTTGCCCGCTTTGCCTTGCGTCGTTGCAATTTTTGCCGGCTCCATGGCTTTGATCGGCTTCTGGAAGATAAGCTCCCAGTCCGAGATTTTGCGTTTGCTAGGGACGCTGCTCAGATATTGTTCAAGCGCGGCGGCTAACTCTCTGATGGTCAGAGGGACCGGTGCCGGAATACCGTCGCTATCTACGAGCAGCATGTCGATACCCAACAGACGGGTAGGCAGCGGCCATCGGTCGCGTTCCGAGCTCAACTTGGAGGGGTGGACCCAAGCAACGGTCTTGACCAGCTCGCGCATCCGTTCGAGAACGATGCCGTCGGCATGCTCAGCCTCCCACGCGTCGATACACCGTAGAGTGATCTTCGGAAGGACATAGCCCTCGGGAATCACCGGAACCCCTTTCTGTATTCGCTCAATGTCCGATTTGAGCAGGATGCCTGTATCGCGACCGCCGAGCCTTCTGCGGAATATGGGGATAGCCATGCCCAGGACTTTTGAATGCTGCATCCCTCTGTCGGTCACCGGCCAGGCATACAGGGCGTCGTCGAGCACAGGCGCATATATAACCCGTTCACCTCTGAACCCCTCGGCCAGCAAATCGTTCCGCGTGCATCCGAGTCGGGCTGCCGCCTCCACGAGAGGAATCAGACCTTGCGCCCCAGATGGAGAGCCGTCATCGGCCTTCAGTACATCCATATGCCCGCGCCGCGCCACCTGCGCCTCTGGCGGCAGGTCCTTTGACCATATCAACCGGGGATTTTTTTCTTTCTCATCCATGTCCGCACCTTCTATGCTAGCTCGCTGCGACTCGACGGCCACATAGCTATCGTCCGCGATCTGGCAAGAAAGGGGAGCGTACAACAAGACGACGAAGATGAGGCGCCGCGATCGAATGGGCTGCCGGAGAACGATTGTTCGCGGCAGCACACGCCGTCGATAGAGCCACGACCGAACGTCAGAGCGATGGGACGACGTTGATATGAGCGGATCGAATCCGGTTACACAGCGGTTACATGACGCCGCAAATGAACAAGGGGTTACACGAAAAAATCGCGTAACCCCTTGATTTTATTGGTGCCGGCTGCAGGACTCGAACCCGCCACCTGATGATTACAAATCAACTGCTCTACCAGATGAGCTAAGCCGGCGTAGCGCGAGATTCTACCTCATTTCACGATCTTGAGGCGAGGTCTGCTACCGCCTTTCGAGCCGTCGCCGTCGGTTTTCGGCGGTTCGTCGACGCCTTCGGACGGCTCCTCGTTCGCCCCGCTGTCGGCGACGGGCGCCAACGGCGATACGGACTCGTCGCGCTGCGCGTCATCGGCCGGCGCGGCATCATCGTCGAACGCACCCGAATCCGCACCCTCGCCTGCGACCGCCTCGACCTGAAACGCCATGCCCTGCCCGTTCTCTCGCGCGTAGATCGCGAGCACGTTGGCCACCGGAATCTCGATCTTGTGCGCCTTCCCGGAGAACCGGGCCGTAAACTCGATCCACTCGTTGCCCATCTGCAGCTGGCTCGTCGCCTCGAAGCTGATGTTGAGCACGATCTCGCCGTCACGCACGAACTGACGCGGCACGCGCGTCGAGTTGTCGACCCTCACCGCAATATGCGGCGTGTAACCGTTATCGGTGCACCACTCGTACAACGCGCGCAGCAGATAAGGCTTCGTTGAAATCTCTTGCATCACAATCCTCGAACCCGGAGCGGGCGCGCGGCACGCCGCCGCCCGCTCCGTCATGCCTTCATTGCAACATTAACGACGCATGACCTTTTCGGACGGCGTCAGTGCTTCGATGTAGGCCGGACGGCTGAAGATCCGTTCGGCGTACTTCATCAGCGGCGCGGCGTTCTTCGACAGCTCGATGCCGTAGTGATCCAGGCGCCACAGCAGCGGTGCGATCGCGACGTCGAGCATCGAGAACTCTTCGCCGAGCATGTACTTGTTCTTCACGAAGATCGGCGCGAGCTGCGTCAGGCGATCACGGATCGCGAGGCGTGCCTTCTCGTGATTCTTCTCCGCCGCCTTGCCCTTCTCGTTCTCGAGCGTGCTGACGTGGACGAACAGTTCCTTCTCGAAGTTGAGCAGGAACAGGCGCGCGCGGGCGCGCTGCACCGGGTCGGCCGGCATCAGTTGCGGATGCGGGAAGCGCTCGTCGATGTACTCGTTGATGATGTTCGATTCGTACAGGATCAGGTCGCGCTCGACCAGGATCGGCACCTGACCGTACGGGTTCATCACCGAAATGTCTTCCGGCTTGTTGAACAGGTCGACGTCGCGGATTTCGAAGTCCATGCCCTTCTCGAACAGCACCAGCCGGCAACGCTGGGAGAACGGGCAAGTTGTGCCGGAATACAGAACCATCATATTTGCGTTTCCTCAAAAAAGCCGAGGGCCGGCACGCGGCGAAACCCCTTTCACGGGTTCCGCCTTGCGCCGGCCCCACGCCGGTCAGGCGTGTTTACTTGATATCTTTCCAGTACGCGGCATTGAGCCGCCAGGCCAGGAAAGTCAGGACACCGAGAAAGATCAGCACCCACACGCCGAGGCGCTTGCGGGTCTGCTGGGCCGGCTCGGACATCCATGTCATATAGGCCACCAGGTCGGCCACCGCAGCATCGTAGTCGGGCGACGACAGCGTGCCCGGCGTGACCTGCTGGAAGCCGACGAGCACGTGGGCCTTCTCGCCCGTCTCCTCGTCCGTCTTGTCTTCGAATTTGGCAACGCGCTGCCCCTGCAGCTGCCACAACACATGGGGCATGCCGACGTTCTCGAACACCGCGTTGTTCCAGCCGGTCGGCCGCGTATCGTCGCGGTAGAAGCTCCGCAGATACGTGTACAGCCAGTCGCGGCCGCGCGCACGCTCCTCGACCGACAGGTCGGGCGGCGTGGTGCCGAGCCAGTTCTTCGCGTCGTCGGACCGCATCGCCACGGACATCGTGTTCCCGACCTTGTCGGTCGTGAACAGGAGATTCGTTTCGATCTCCTTCTGGGATATGCCCAGATCCGTCAGACGGTTGTAGCGCATCAGGTTCGCGCTGTGGCAGTTCAGGCAATAGTTTACAAACAATTGCGCGCCGTGCTGAAGCGAAACGAGATTTTCCGTGTTATCGGGCGCCCGGTCGAGCGGAAAATTACCTTCCGCCCGCACGGCCGGTGCCGCCAGCAGCGCACAGGCGGTGGCCCCGATCAGCGCGAGTGTCGAAAGCAGTTTCTTCATGTCGTTCTCTCCTCGCTCACGTTAATGGGGCTTGAAGCGCACCCGTTCCGGCGGCTGCTTGAACGTGCCAAGCGGCGTCCAGACGGGCATGCCGAGGAAGAACGCGAAGTAGACCAACGCGCAGAACTGCGCGATCAGCGTCGCCGCCGGCGACGGCGGCCGCGTGCCGAGGAACGCGAGGGTCAGGAACGCCGCGACGAAGATCCCGAGGAACACCTTGTGGAACAGCGGCCGGTAGCGGATCGACTTCACCGGGCTGCGGTCGAGCCACGGCAGGAAGAACAGCGAGATCACCGCCGAGCCCATCACGACGACGCCCCAGAACTTCGACTCGGTCAGATACATGAACACGACGATCGCGGCGGCCAGCACCGGCAGCCCGATCTTCCACTTGCCGCGCGCGCGGATCAGCGCCAGCAGGCCGAGCAGCGCGATCACGATCATCAGCACGATCTTGAACGGGTCGGTGGTCGCGCGCAGCATCGCGTAGAACGCGGTGAAGTACCAGACCGGCGCGATCTCGGGCGGCGTCTGCAGCGGGTTCGCCGGGACGAAGTTGTTCGCCTCGAGGAAGTAGCCGCCCATCTCCGGCGAGAAGAACACGATCAGCGCGAACACCATCAGGAACACGCACACGCCGAGGAAATCGTGCACCGAGTAGTACGGGTGGAACGGAATGCCGTCGAGCGGAATGCCGTTTTCGTCCTTTTTCGCCTTGATCTCGATGCCGTCCGGGTTGTTCGACCCGACTTCGTGCAGCGCGACCAGGTGCGCGACGACGAGGCCGACCAGCACGAGCGGGATCGCGATCACGTGGAACGCGAAGAAGCGGTTCAGCGTGACGTCGGACACGACGTAGTCGCCGCGAATCCACAGCGACAGGTCCGGGCCGACGAACGGGATCGCCGAGAACAGGTTCACGATCACCTGCGCGCCCCAGAACGACATCTGGCCCCACGGCAGCAGGTAGCCGAAGAACGCCTCGGCCATCAGGCACAGGAAGATCGCGCAGCCGAAGATCCACACGAGCTCGCGCGGCTTGCGGTACGACCCGTACAGCAGCCCGCGGAACATGTGCAGGTAGACGACCACGAAGAACATCGACGCACCGGTCGAGTGCATGTAGCGGATCAGCCAGCCCCACGGCACCTCGCGCATGATGTACTCGACCGACGCGAACGCGAGCGTCGAGTCGGGCTTGTAGTTCATCGTCAGGAAGATGCCCGTGACGATCTGGTTCACGAGCACCAGCAGCGCGAGGGAGCCGAAGAAGTACCAGAAGTTGAAGTTCTTCGGCGCGTAGTACTCGGATACGTGCTTCTTCCAGGTGGACGTGAGCGGGAAGCGCTGGTCGATCCAGCCGGTGAAACCTGTCGTGGAGACTTCCTTGTTGTCGGCGGCCATCACGCTTCTCCTTTCTCGTCCTTGCCGATCACGAGGGTCGTCGCCGACGTGAACATGTAGGGCGGGATGTCGAGATTCTGAGGCGCCGGCTTGTTCTTGAACACGCGACCGGCGAGGTCGTAGGTCGAACCGTGACACGGGCACAGGAAACCACCCGGCCAGTCGTCCGGCAGGTTCGGCTGCGGACCCGGCGTGAAGCGTTGGCTGGGCGTGCAGCCGAGATGCGTACACACGGCCATCACGACGAGAATGTTCTTGCGATCGGCCCGTGCCCGATATTCGTTCGCGCAATACGCGGGCAACGGCATCGAATACGGGGATTTCGTGGTCGGATCGGCCACTTCCTTGTCGGCCTTGACCACGTCGGCCAGCATCGAATCGGTGCGATTCAGGATCCAGACGGGTTTGCCGCGCCACGGCACGGTGACCATTTCGCCGGGCTTCAGGCCACTGATATCGATCTCGACCGGTGCACCGGCCGCTTTCGCTTTCGCGGACGGCGCAAGCGACGCCGCGAAAGGTATGACGGTGGCTACGCCTCCTACGCCACCTGCTACGGATGTCGCAATCAGCCAGGTACGGCGGCCGCTGTCGACGCGTTTCTCTTCCTTGTCTCGCATCACACGCCCCACTTCTGAGTTGGATTTTCCGTCACGACTTTCCATTCCGCCGCTAGTTTGCGCGAATGGAGTCGCCATTTACAAGGCCCGGAGATGAAAATCCCTTCGAAGTGTTTGATAGTTAAGGGTTATCCCCCACTATCGGAGCGATTAAATCATTTCGCTTTTAAGCGGATGCTACATAGAGAAATTTCGATGCGCCGCCGCAAATCCGTCGCTCAGACCGGATTATGAATATCGATAAAAAGGTGTTCGAGATCGAATTCCTCGGACAAGTGGCGCCCCAGCGCCTGGATTCCGTAGCGCTCGGTCGCATGGTGCCCCGCCGCAACGAACGCGACGCCGCTTTCCGCGGCCGCGTGCGTGGTCGACTCGGACACCTCGCCGGTCAGGAACACGTCCGCGCCGGCGTCGATCGCGGCGTCGAAGTAGCTCTGCGCGGCGCCCGTGCACCACGCGATGCGGCGCAGCTGCGTGTCCTGATCGCCGAGCACGAGCGGCGTGCGGCCGAGCGTGCGCTCGACCTTCGCGACGAAATGCTCGAGCGTGACCGGCATCGGCAGCGTCGCCATCCAGCCGAGATCGCCTTCGCCGAAACGCTGCTCGCCGATCAGGCCGAGCTTTTCGCCGAGCTGCGCGTTGTTGCCCAGTTGGGGATGCGCGTCGAGCGGCAGGTGGAACGCGAACAGGTTCAGGTCGTTCGCGAGCAGCAGCTTCAGCCGCTGATACTTGCGGCCGGTGATCTGCGGCGCCTCGTTGCGCCAGAAATAGCCGTGATGGACGAGCACGGCATCCGCCCCCCATTCGAGCGCGGCTTCGAGGAACGCGACCGACGCCGTCACGCCGGTGGCGATCTTCTCGATCTTGCGGCGCCCTTCGACCTGGAGGCCGTTCGGGCAATAGTCCTTGAAGCGCGCGGTTTCAAGGGTATTGTTCAAGTACAATTCGAGTTCGATCCGATCCATATAAACCTCTAATCCATTCAGATGCTTAGACGCTTCTGGCTGTTCTTCGCGCAGGCGGTAACCATACTGCTCGCGCTGATGTTCATCGTCGTGACGCTCAAGCCGCAATGGCTGCAACGGCAAGGACAGCTCGGCAAGCAGCTCGCCACGCCGATCGTCGCGCTGCGCGAGGTCGCGCCGGGCATCGGCGGCGCTCCGGCGACCACGTCGTATGCCGAAGCCGCGCAGAAGGCGATGCCGGCCGTCGTCAACGTGTTCTCCAGCAAGGACGGCTCGCTGCCGCCCGACCCGCGCGCGAAGGATCCGCTGTTCCGCTACTTCTTCGGCGACCGCAACGCCCGCAAGCAGCAGGACGAGCCGGCCGCCAACCTCGGCTCGGGCGTTATCGTGAGCCCTGAAGGTTACATTCTAACGAACCAGCACGTCGTCGACGGCGCCGACCAGATCGAAGTCGCGCTCGCCGACGGCCGAACGGGCACCGCGAAGGTGATCGGCAGCGATCCCGAAACCGATCTCGCGGTGCTGAAGATCAACATGACGAACCTGCCGACGATCACGCTCGGCCGCTCCGACCAGTCGCGCGTCGGCGACGTCGTGCTCGCGATCGGCAACCCGTTCGGCGTCGGCCAGACGGTCACGATGGGGATCATCAGCGCGCTCGGCCGCAACCACCTCGGCATCAACACGTTCGAGAACTTCATCCAGACCGACGCACCGATCAACCCCGGCAACTCCGGCGGCGCGCTGGTCGACGTGAACGGCAATCTGCTCGGCATCAACACGGCGATCTACTCGCGCTCGGGCGGCTCGCTCGGCATCGGTTTCGCGATTCCGGTTTCGACCGCCCGCACGGTGCTCGAAAGCATCATCACGACGGGTTCGGTCACGCGCGGCTGGATCGGCGTCGAGCCGCAGGACGTCACGCCGGAAATCGCCGAGTCGTTCGGGCTCCAGCAGAAATCGGGCGCGATCGTCGCGGGCGTGCTGCAAGGCGGCCCGGCCGACAAGGCCGGCATCAAGCCGGGCGACATCCTGGTGAGCGTCAATAGCGAGGACATCACCGACACGACGAAGCTGCTGAACGTCGTCGCGCAGATCAAGCCGGGCACGCCGACCAAGGTGCACGTCGTACGCAAGGGCAAGCAGTTCGACGTGAACGTCGTGATCGGCAAGCGCCCGCCGCCGCCGAAGCAGACGCTCGACGAGCAGGACGGCGATAGCGAATGACGGTCGGCGGGCGGCACGCCGCCTGTCGGTCATGATGCGACGCGGAAACGGAAAAGGGCAGCCGGTTGGCTGCCCTTTTGCTTTGCTTCAAACGACGTCCGGTGCCGGAAGGAGCTTTGCGATGCGCTGGCTGGCGGCCCACCGCGGTACCGGGCGCCTCCGGCCGGGCCGGAAAGCCGCCCCGGCGCCGCGCCGTCAACTCGCGGCTTCGCCGTTCCCCGCCTCGCCCTCTTCTACCGGCTTCTTCGGCACGAAGAACCGCGCGGCCAACAGGCCGATCTCGAACAGCACGATCAGCGGCAGCGCGAGCATCAGTTGCGAGAACACGTCCGGCGGGGTGACGACCGCCGCGACCACGAATGCGCCGACGATCACGTACGGCCGCATCTCCTTCAGCTTCTTCAGGGACAGCACGCCCATCCTGACGAGCAGCACGACGACGATCGGCACCTCGAACGTGACCCCGAACGCGATGAACATCCCGAGCACGAAGCTCAGGTAGTTGTCGATGTCGGTCGTCATCTCGGCGCCGAGCGGCGCGTTGTAATGCGCCATCACGCGGAAGATCGTCGGGAACACGAGGAAGTACGCGAACGCCATCCCGCACAGGAACAGCACGTAGCTGCTGCCGACGAGTGGCGTGACGAGCTTCTTCTCGTGCTGGTACAGCCCCGGCGCGACGAACGCCCAGATCTGGTACAGCACGATCGGCAGCGCGATCACGAGCGCGACGAGCATCGTGACCTTCATCGGCACGAAGAACGAGCCGGTGACGTCGGTGACGATCATCTTGCCGTCTTTCGGCAGGTTCTCCATCAACGGCCGCGCGAGCAGCTTGAAGATGTCCGGCGCCCAGTACACGAGCCCGACGAACACGACGATCACGGCCAGCCCCGCGCGAATGATGCGATCGCGAAGCTCGACGAGATGGGAAATGAAGGTTTCTTCCGGGGCGTCGCCCGGGTTCTGCTGGGGGTCGCTCACACCGGCCCTCGGTAGGATTGACGAGCGAGCATGCGCTCGACTCAGAAGAAGCGCGTCGGCCGGCGCAGGCTGGCCGGCTGGTGGCGCGCGACACGCGCGGCGCCCGACTGCACGTGCGTGCGGCGGGTCGTCGCGCGCTTGTACCAGACAGGCGTCGCCGCCTGCTTGATGCGCCAGTTGCGACGCTTCGGCGCAAGCGCGGCCGTGCTGCCGCCACGCCACGACGGCGCCGCGGGCGTGTCGCTACCGTGCAGACCGGCATCGACCGAGCCTTCGTTGAGACCGCCGACCGCGGAATGCCACGTATCGTTCAGTTCCTTCTCGTGCTCGCGCAGGTTATCGTGAATCGTCGTCTCGACATTGCGCGCGGCCGATTCGAAATCGGTCTTCATCGTCCGCAGCGCGTCGAGTTCGATTTCGCGCGAGACCTCGGCCTTCACGTCGTTGATGTACCGCTGCGCGCGGCCGAACAGCGCGCCTGCCGTACGCGCGACGCGCGGCAGGCGCTCGGGGCCGAGCACGACGAGCGCGACGACGCCGATCAGCGCCATCTTTGAAAGACCGAGATCCAGCATCGCGAATGCCTCAGCGTGCCGGCGTTACGCCTTGTTCGAATCGGAACGCGTCGTTTCCTTCGCGTTGACGTCGACCGCGCCCGAACGCGGCAGTTGCTGCGCGTCGGCCGGCGTTTCGCCTTCCTTCATGCCGTCCTTGAAACCCTTCACGGCGCTGCCGAGATCGTTGCCGATGTTGCGCAGCTTCTTCGTACCGAAAACCAGCGCGACGATCAGCAGCACGATCAGCCAGTGCCAAATGCTCAATCCACCCATGATGAAACCTCTCCTCAACCACGCCGCGGTGCGGCGTAAATCGCCGGCGACGCGCCGGCTTCGACTATCGGATGCGGGGAAACGCCCCGCGTCGTCAACCCATCCGTTGCCACGGGCGCGGGCCGGCCAGGATATGCGCGTGCAGGTGGTAGACCTCCTGCCCGCCGCCCGGGCCCGTGTTGATCATCGTGCGAAAACCGGTTTCGCCGCCCGTATACGCGACGCCGAGCTGGTCGGCCAGACGCGCGACGAGCAGCATCAGCCGGCCGAGCATCGGCGCATCGGCGTCGACCGCCGCCGACAGTGTCGGCAGGTGCCGGCGCGGAATCACGAGCACGTGCGTGTCGGCCGCCGGGCGGATGTCGCGGAACGCGACGAATTCGTCGTCCTCGTGCACCTTCGTGCTCGGGATCTCGCCTGCCGCGATCTTGCAGAACAGGCAATTCGGATCGTGACTCATGTTGCTCCTGCAAACGCCCGCGTGCGGCCGGTCAGAACCACGCCTGCGGATCGAGCGTCTTGTTGTCGTTCAGGTACAGCCAACCCTTGATGATACGGTACAGCGTCCAAATCCACGTGACAAACATCACGACGAATCCGACCACGACGAACATCAGCGCGAACCCGATCACGTAGGCGATCAGCGCGCGCCAGAACGTGCGGATCTGCCACTCGAAGTGATCGGCGTACGGCGTGCCGGCCACGTCGCCGCGCTTCACGTAGTTGATGATGATCGCGATGATGCCCGTGACGCCGCCCGTCAGCCAGTGAAACGCATAAAGACCGTACAGCACGTGGGTCAGCGTGCGCAGCCCGTTCAGGCGCTCGGCATCCGCGGCGCCCGGCACCGCCGGCGTCGGAAACTGGTTCGACGTATCGTTCATGATGCTACCCCCGTTAGATGACAATTCTTACAGCTTACCGCACTGTTGCCACCGCGGCGGGCCCTGTTCGTCAGCCGCCGTTTTCCTCGCGCTCGCGGCGCTTGCGCAGCGCTTTTTCCTCGATGCCCGACAAGCCTTCGCGGCGCTCGAGCTCGGCGATCACGTCGGCCGGGCTCAGGTCGAAATGCGACAGCATCACGAGGCAGTGGAACCACAGGTCGGCCACCTCGCCGACGAGCGCGCTCGGCGCGCCGCCCTGGCGCACGTCCTTCGCGGCCAGCACGACTTCCGTCGCTTCTTCGCCGATCTTCTTCAGCACGGCGTCGTCGCCCTTGTGGAACAGGCGCGATACGTACGATTGATCGGGATCGCCGCCCTTGCGGCTGTCGATCACGGCCGCGAGGCGCAGCAGCGTGTCTTCGGTCGATTGCGTCATTTGTAGATGTGTTCGGGGTCTTTCAGCACCGGCTCGACCGCGACCCAGTCGCCGCCGTCCACCGTACCTTCGAATTTCTGGAAGAAGCACGAATGCCGGCCGGTGTGGCACGCGATGCCCGACACCTGCTCGACCTTCAGCAGCACGACGTCCTCGTCGCAGTCGAGCCGCACCTCGTGCACGTGCTGCACGTGGCCCGACTCCTCGCCCTTGAACCACAGGCGCTTGCGCGAACGCGAATAGTAGACCGCGCGCTGCGTCTCGATCGTCTTCGCGAGCGCCTCGCGGTTCATCCACGCGAACATCAGCACGTCGTTCGTCGACGCTTCCTGCGCGATCACCGGCACGAGGCCGTTGTCGTCCCAACGGACCTTGTCGAGCCACGCGGGCAAGGATTTCGTTTCGGTATTCATCACAGCCTCACCGCGATGCCCTGGTCGGACATGAAGCGCTTCGCCTCGCCGACCGTGTGCTCGCCGTAGTGGAAGATGCTCGCGGCCAGCACCGCGTCGGCGCGGCCGTCCTTGATGCCGTCCGCGAGATCCTGCAGGCAGCCGACGCCGCCCGATGCGATCACCGGCACCGGCACCGCGTCCGACACGCCGCGCGTGAGCGCGAGGTCGAAGCCCGATTTCGTGCCGTCGCGGTCCATGCTCGTGAGCAGGATCTCGCCCGCGCCGAGCTCGGCCATCTTGCGCGCCCATTCGATCGCGTCGAGGCCCGTGTTCTTGCGGCCGCCGTGCGTAAACACTTCCCAGCGCGGCGTCTCGCCGTCGGCCGACACGCGCTTCGCGTCGATCGCGACGACGATGCACTGCGAGCCGTACTTGTCGGCCGCGTCGCGCACGAGTTGCGGATTCGCGACCGCCGATGAATTCATGCTGACCTTGTCCGCGCCCGCGTTCAGCAGGCGCCGCACGTCCTCGACGGCGCGCACGCCGCCGCCGACGGTCAGCGGAATGAAGACCTGCGATGCGACGGCTTCGATGATCGGCAGGATCAGGTCGCGCTGGTCGGACGTCGCGGTGATGTCGAGAAAGGTCAGTTCGTCGGCACCCTGGTCGTCGTAGCGGCGGGCGATTTCGACGGGGTCGCCGGCGTCGCGCAGCTCGACGAAATTGACGCCCTTGACGACACGCCCGGCGGTCACGTCCAGGCAGGGGATGATGCGTTTAGCTAGAGCCATGATGTTGCGCCAAATGCCGCGCTGGGACGGCCGGTTGCGGAAGCCTCGCGCGAGGCTTCCGGTCGGGGCCGCCCGCGGGCGGCCCCGGCGAACGGGACGGACGCGGTTACGCGTTGTCGAGTTCGCCGTTCAGTTCGTCCGCGCGCTTTTGCGCGGCCGCGAAATCGAGATCGCCGGAGTAGATCGCCCGGCCGCAGATCACGCCTTCGACGCCGTGCTCTTCCACCTCGCACAGGCTCTCGATGTCCGTGAGGTTCGACAGGCCGCCCGATGCGATCACCGGGATGCCGACCGCCTGCGCGAGCTTCACGGTCGCGTCGATGTTGATGCCCTGCAGCATCCCGTCGCGGCCGATGTCCGTGTAGACGATCGATTCGACGCCGTAGTCCTCGAACTTCTTCGCGAGGTCGATCACCTCGTGGCCGGTCAGCTTGCTCCAGCCGTCGGTCGCGACCTTGCCGTCCTTCGCGTCCAGCCCGACGATGATGCTGCCGGAGAACGCGGTGCACGCGTCCTGCAGGAAGCCCGGGTTCTTCACGGCCGCGGTGCCGATGATCACGTAGGACAGGCCGGCGTCGAGATACTTCTCGATCGTCTCGAGGCTGCGGATGCCGCCGCCGAGCTGGACCGGGATTTCGTCGCCGACTTCGTCGAGGATCGCTTCGATCGCCTCGAGGTTCTTCGGCTTGCCGGCGAATGCGCCGTTCAGGTCGACGAGATGGAGCCGCCGGGCGCCGAGATCGACCCATTTGCGGGCCATCGCCGCCGGGTCCTCGGAGAAAATCGTGGCCTGGTCCATATCGCCCTGTTTGAGGCGCACACACTGACCGTCTTTGAGGTCGATGGCCGGAATCAGCAACATAGCAATCGGGTGTCGTCGTGGAAAATGAAAAGAATCAGGCGCGTACCGGCCAAACCGGTGCCGCGCCGTCTCGCTAGTTTAGTACAACTCTTTCGGCGCTTACGCGCGAGCGCCCCGCGCGACAGGCCGTTCGGCCAGGTCGACTGTGGCTCGCGCGCCACGTTTTACGGCTTCCAGTGGACGAAGTTGCGATACAGACGCAATCCGACCTCCGCGCTTTTCTCCGGGTGGAATTGGGTCGCGAAGATGTTGTCCCGCGCGACCGCGGACGTAAACGGCGCGCCGTAGGCCGTTTCGCCAACCGTGTGCGCCGGGTTGTCCGGGCTCACGTAATAGCTGTGCACGAAGTAGAAATACGCGTCGTCGGGCACGCCGTCCCACAGCGGGTGCGGCTGCGCCTGGCGCACGCGGTTCCAGCCCATCTGCGGCACCTTGAAGCGCGAGCCGTCGTCCTGCAATTGGCCGTCGAGATCGAAGCGCACGACCTTGCCGGGCAGCAGGCCCAGGCCCTTCGTGTCGCCTTCCGCGCTCCAGTCGAACAGCATCTGCTCGCCGACGCACACACCGAGCAGCGGCTTCGTGCGCGACGCGTCGATCACGGCCTCCTGGAGGCCCGACTCGCCGAGGCAGCGCATGCAGTCGGGCATCGCGCCCTGGCCGGGCAGCACGACGCGGTCGGCCGCGCGAATCGCGGCCGGCGTGTCGACGATCGCCACGTCGGCGGCCGGTTCGGCCTTCTTGAGCGCCTGCGCGACCGAGCGCAGGTTACCCATCCCATAATCCACAATCGCAATCGAAGTTTTCATCTCAGTGCAGGCAGTAGCGCCCTCAGTCCATTGACGATGAATTCCACCGCCAGCGCCGACAGCATCAGACCCATCAGCCGCGTGGCGATGTTGATGCCGGTGCGGCCGATCCAGGTCGCGATCGGCTCGGCGAGCCGCATCGCGACGAAACACAGAAAAGCCAGGACCGCGCCGATCGCGACCAGCCCGGCCCGCTCATACCAGTGATGCGCGTTCGCCGCATAGATGATCACCGTGCTGATCGAGCCGGGGCCCGTGAGCAGCGGAATCGCGAGCGGCACGACCGCGATGTTGTCCTTCAGCTCGGCTTCGTGGCGCTCCTCCGGCGTCGACCGCGTGTTGCCGATCTGCGCGTTCAGCATGTTGATCGCCATCAGCAGCATGATGATCCCGCCGCCCACTTCGAGCGACCCGACCGAAATGCCGAAGAAGTTGATGATCTGCTGCCCGAGCAGCGCGGTCACCGTCATCACGCAGAACACCGACACCGATGCGATCCGGATCGTGCGCCGCCGCTCGTCGTCCGTCTGCTGCGCCGTCAGGCTCAGGAAGAACGGCACCGCGCCGACCGGATTGATCAGCGCGAGCAGCGAAATGAACGATTTGAGCAGATCCATCGCAAGCCGGCGCGCCGCGCCGAAGCCGTGAGGTTGTCCTTGGCGTCGTCCGTTCGGAAGTTAGAGGCTGCCTTTCGTCGACGGAATCTGCCCCGCCGCGCGCTCGTCGAGCTCCACCGCCGCGCGCAGCGCGCGGCCGAAGGCCTTGAACACGGTCTCGAGCTGATGGTGCGCGTTGATCCCGCGCAGGTTGTCGATATGCAGCGTGACGCCCGCGTGGTTCACGAACCCGCGGAAGAATTCGATCGACAGGTCGACGTCGAACGTGCCGATCCGCGCGCGCGTGAACGGCACGTGGAATTCGAGGCCCGGCCGGCCGGAGAAGTCGATCACGACGCGCGACAGCGCCTCGTCGAGCGGCACGTACGAATGGCCGTAGCGGCGGATGCCCTTGCGGTCGCCGATCGCCTTCGCGACGGCCTGACCGAGCGTGATGCCGACATCCTCGACCGTGTGGTGATCGTCGATATGCGTGTCGCCGTGCGCTTCGACCTCGAGATCGACCAGACCGTGTCGCGCGATCTGGTCGAGCATATGGTCGAGAAACGGCACGCCGGTGGCCAGCTTCTGCCGGCCGGTGCCGTCGAGATCGAGCTTCACACGGATCTGCGTTTCGCTGGTATTGCGAACGACTTCCGCCACACGCATGGCAATTCCTTGATTGAGTCTATGTAAATGGGGATTGATCGTCGCGCGCCGCCGCGCCCTGGGCTCAACCGGGCAGCGCGAGTTTCAAGGCGGCCAGCAGGCGGGCGTTTTCGTCGGGAGAACCGACGGTCAGCCGCACGCATTCGGCCAGCAACGGATGCATTTTACTCACGTTTTTGACCAGCACCCGCTCGGTGAGCAGCGCATCGAACACGGCCGCGGCGTCCGGCACGCGCACCAGCAGGAAATTGCCGGCGCTCGGGAACACCGTCGCGCCCGGCAGCGCGGCCACCGCCTGCGCGAGGCGCGCGCGTTCCGCGCGCAATTCGGCCGCCTGCGCGTCGAGCACGTCGAGGTGGTCGAGCAGGAAATCGGCGGTCGCCTGGGTCAGCACGTTGATGTTGTACGGCGGGCGCACCTTGTCGAATTCGTTCAGCCACGCGGGCGAGCCGACGAGATAGCCGAGCCGGATGCCCGCGAGGCCGAGCTTCGACACCGTGCGCATCACGACGACGTTGTCGAACTCGCCGGCGCGCGGTAGCCACGAACGCTCGGCGAACGGCTGGTACGCCTCGTCGATCACGATCAGGCTGTGCCGCGCGGCCGCGACGATCCGCTCGACGTCGGCGTCGTCGTACAGCGTGCCGGTCGGGTTGTTCGGATACGCGAGATAGACGATCGCCGGCCGGTGCTCGGCGATCGCCACAAGCAGCGCGTCGGCGTCGAGCGTCAGGTCCGCCTTCAGCGGTACGCCGACGAATTCGAGCTGCGCGAACTTCGCCGACAGCTCGTACATCACGAAGCCCGGCACCGGTGCGAGCACCTTGGCGCCCGGCTTCGCGCACGCGACCGAGATCATGCTGATGATTTCGTCGGAGCCGTTGCCGAGCAGCACGTCGCAGCCGGCCGGCACGCGCATCGCATGGCGCAGCTTGTCGAGCAGCGCGGCCGGACGCGGCGCCGGGTAGCGGTTCAGCGCGACCTGCGCGAGCCGCTCGCCGAGCGCCGCGGCGAGCGGCGCCGGCAGCGAATACGGGTTCTCCATCGCGTCGAGCTTCACGAACCCGCTCGCGTCGGGAACCGGATAGCTCGTCATCGCGAGCACGTCGCGGCGGATGATGTCTTGTGGCGTCGTCATGGTCTCAAGCCGGCGTGCATCGCGCCGGCATCAAATGGTCGGCAAGGCGGCGGCTGCCGCCCTGCGCTCGTCCCCTGCCCCGATCCGGGGCGGCCGGCGCCGGCGCCTCGGTGCCCGCCCGGCCCGCGCACCCTGCGCGGTCAGCCCTTCATCCGGAACTCGGCGCTCCTTGCGTGCGCCTGCAGCCCTTCGCCGTAGGCGAGCTCGGACGCGATCTCGCCGAGCGTCTGCGCGCCTTCCGCGCTGACCTCGATCAGGCTCGAGCGCTTGATGAAGTCATACACGCCGAGCGGCGACGAGAAGCGCGCGGTGCGCGACGTCGGCAGCACGTGGTTCGGGCCCGCGCAGTAGTCGCCGAGGCTCTCGCTCGTGTAGCGGCCGAGGAAGATCGCGCCCGCGTGGCGGATCTGCTGGCCCCATTGCTGCGGCTCCAGCGCCGAAATTTCGAGATGTTCCGGCGCGATGTCGTTCGCGATCCGGCACGCCTCGGCCATGTCGCGCACCTTGATCAGCGCGCCGCGGCCTTCGAGCGACGCACGGATCACGTCCTGGCGCGGCATCGTCGGCAGCAGCTCGTCGATCGCCTTCTCGACGCGATCGAGGAACGCACCGTCCGGGCACAGCAGGATCGACTGCGCGAGTTCGTCGTGCTCGGCCTGCGAGAACAGGTCCATCGCGACCCAGTTCGGATCGGTCGTGCCGTCGCACAGCACGAGGATTTCCGACGGCCCGGCGATCATGTCGATACCGACCGTGCCGAACACGCGGCGCTTCGCCGACGCAACGTACGCGTTGCCGGGGCCGCAGATCTTGTCGACGGCCGGCACCGTCGCCGTGCCGTACGCGAGCGCGCCGACCGCCTGCGCGCCGCCGATCGTGAACACGCGATCGACGCCGCCGAGCAGCGCCGCGGCAAGCACGAGGTCGTTCTTCACGCCGTCCGGCGTCGGCACGACCATCACGATCTCGCCGACCCCCGCGACGCGCGCGGGAATCGCGTTCATCAGCACCGACGACGGATACGCGGCCTTGCCACCCGGCACGTACAGGCCGACGCGGTCGAGCGGCGTGACCTTCTGGCCGAGCACCGTGCCGTCGCTTTCCGTGTACTGCCAGCTATGCGTGCCGCACTCGATCTTCTGCTTCTCGTGGTACGCGCGCACCCGCGCCGCCGCCGCTTCCAGCGCCGCGCGCGCCTTCGGCGCGAGGCCGTCGAGCGCCGTCTGCAGCGCGTCCTGCGGCAGTTCGAGCGCGGCGACGCTGTTCGCGCTCAGCCGGTCGAAGCGGTTCGTGTACTCGAGCACCGCGGCGTCGCCGCGCGACTTCACGTCGGCGAGGATCTGCGCGACCGACTGCTCGATCGCTTCGTCTTCGCTCGCCTCGAACGCGAGCACGGCGCGCAGCGCGGCGCCGAAGCCTTCGTTCGTCGAATCGAGCTTGCGGATGGTGATGGACATGGGAGTTCCGTTACGGTGATGCGCTCAACCGCCATTCTGCGACGCGCGTTCGAACGCGTCGAGGATCGGCTTGAGCGCCGCGCGCTTCAGCTTGAGCGCGGCCTGGTTCACGACGAGGCGCGACGAGATCGCCATGATCTCCTCGACCTCGACCAGATTGTTCGCCTTCAGCGTGCCGCCCGAGCTGACGAGGTCGACGATCGCGTCGGCCAGCCCGACCAGCGGCGCCAGCTCCATCGACCCGTACAGCTTGATCAGGTCGACGTGCACGCCCTTCGCGGCAAAATGTTCGCGCGCCGTTTCGACGTATTTCGTCGCGACCCGCAGGCGCGCGCCCTGGCGCACCGCGTTCGCGTAGTCGAAACCGGCGGACACGGCCACCGACATCCGGCAGCGCGCAATGTTCAGATCGATCGGCTGGTACAGGCCGGAGCCGCCGTGCTCGACCAGCACGTCCTTGCCGGCCACGCCGAAATCGGCCGCGCCGTATTCGACGTAGGTCGGCACGTCGCTCGCGCGCACGATGATCACGCGCAGGTTCGGGTCGGTCGTCGGCAGGATCAGCTTGCGCGACGTTTCCGGATCCTCGGCCACCTGCACGCCGGCCGCCGCCAGCAGCGGCAGGGTTTCCTCGAAAATCCGGCCCTTCGACAGGGCGAGGGTCAGCGGCGCGGTCATGCTTGGCTCCCGGAGAGGCGGCGCACGTTCGCGCCAACGGCGGTCAGTTTGGTTTCCATGCGGTCGTAACCGCGGTCCAGGTGATAGATGCGGTCGACGAGCGTTTCGCCGTCCGCACGCAGCCCGGCGATCACGAGGCTCGCCGACGCACGCAGGTCGGTCGCCATCACGTTCGCGCCGGACAGCTTGTCGACGCCGGTCACGAGCGCCGTGTTGCCGTCGATCGTGATGTTCGCGCCGAGCCGGTTCAGCTCCTGCACATGCATGAAGCGGTTCTCGAAAATGGTTTCGACGACCTGCGCGGTGCCCGTCGCGACCGTATTGAGGGCCATGAACTGCGCCTGCATGTCGGTCGGAAACGCCGGGTATTCCGACGTGCGGATCGTCACCGCCGACGGGCGGCGGTCCATCTTCACGCGCAGCCAGCTGTCGCCTTCCTCGATCGACACGCCGGCTTCGCGCAGCTTGTCGATCACCGCGTCGAGGATGTGCGGGCGCACGCCCGTCAGCATCACGTCGCCGCCGGCCGCCGCGACCGCGCACAGGAACGTGCCGGCCTCGATACGGTCGGGGATCACCGAATGGCGCGCGCCGTGCAGCCGCTCGACGCCCTGGATCACGAGGCGATCGGTGCCGATGCCGTCGATTTTCGCGCCCATCGCGACCAGCAAGTGTGCGAGATCGCTCACTTCCGGCTCGCGCGCGGCGTTTTCGATCACCGTCTCGCCGTCGGCGAGCGTCGCGGCCATCAGCAGGTTTTCCGTCCCCGTCACCGTGATCATGTCGGTCACGATGCGCGCGCCCTTCAGGCGCTTCGCGCGCGCTTCGATGAAGCCGTGCTCGATGCTGATCTCGGCGCCCATCGCCTGCAGGCCCTTGATGTGCTGGTCGACCGGCCGCGCGCCGATCGCGCAGCCGCCCGGCAGCGACACCTTCGCCTCGCCGAAGCGCGCGAGCAGCGGGCCGAGCACGAGGATCGACGCGCGCATCGTCTTCACGAGCTCGTACGGCGCGACGAGGTTGTCGACGCGCGACGCGTCGAGCTGCACGCGGGCGCCGTCGGTCTCGCTCTTCACGCCCATCTGGTTCAGCACCTTCAGCGTGGTGCGCACGTCCTTCAGGTTCGGCACGTTGTCGAGTTCGACCGGCTCTGCGCTGAGCAGCCCCGCGCACAGGATCGGCAGCGCGGCGTTCTTCGCGCCCGACACGACGATCTCGCCGGCCAGGCGGCGACCGCCTTCGATCACGAGCTTGTCCATCCCCTGTCCCTGCGATTCCCCGTTGGCGGCCGGGTGTGCCGTGGCGACGCTCTGGACGGCGTCGCGCTCGTTGACGGTGACTTGCACTCAGTGATTTCCGTTTATGCGTTCTGCCATTCGGCGGGCGTCAGCGTCTTCATGCTGAGCGCGTGAATTTCCTGCTTCATGCGATCGCCGAGCGCCGCATAGACGAGCTGGTGCCGCTGGATCGGCCGCTTGCCTTCGAAGGCCGCCGACACGATCGTCGCGAAGAAATGCTGGCCGTCGCCTTCGACTTCCAGATGCGTGCAGGCGAGACCGCCGGCGATGTATTGCTTGACCTGTTCGGGAGTCGGCAACATGGTGTAAGGCTCCTGTCGGCGCACGCCGCCCCGGGGCGGCCGCGGCCTGTCGATATCAATGACGCAGTTTGTAGCCGGTCGCGAGCAGCCGCATCGCGATCAGCGCGAGCAGCACGAAGAAACCGGTGACGATCGCGAGGCTCGCGAACGGGTTGATGTCGGACGCGCCGAAGAACCCGAAACGGAAGCCGTCGATCATGTAGAAAAACGGGTTGAGACGCGACACTTCGCGCCACACGGGCGGCAGCGAGTGCGTCGAATAGAACACGCCGGACAGGAACGTCAGCGGCATGATCAGGAAGTTCTGGAACGCGGCGAGCTGGTCGAATTTCTCGGCCCAGATCCCGGCGATCAGGCCGAGCGTGCCGAGGATCGCCGAACCGAGCAGCGCGAACGCCATGATGAACAGCGGCGCCGCGAAGTGCATCGGGATAAACCAGATCGTCACGACGAACACGCCGGCGCCGACCGCGAGCCCGCGCACGACGGACGCGAGCACGTACGCGCCGAAGATGTCGCGATACGACAGCGGCGGCAGCAGCATGAACACCAGGTTGCCGGTGATCTTCGACTGGATCAGCGACGACGAGCTGTTCGCGAACGCGTTCTGCAGCACGCTCATCATCACGAGGCCCGGCACGAGAAAGCTCACGTACTCGACGCCCGGATACACCTCGACGCGGCCCGACAGCGCATGGCCGAAGATCGTCAGGTACAGCAACGCCGTGACGATCGGCGCGCACACCGTCTGGAACGACACCTTCCAGAAACGCAGCAGTTCCTTGTAGAACAGCGTTCGAAACCCGTTTCCCGGCACGCGCCGGGCCGCCCCTTCGAGCGGCAGCGAACGCAGTTCGCGTGGGGAGTGTTGATTCATGCCAGTCCCTCGATGACCTCGGCCCCGTTCATCACCTGGACGAACACATCCTCGAGGTCGGCCTTGCGGACCTCGATCTCGTCGAACGTGCAGCCGGCCGCACGGCATTGCGCGAGGATGCGTTCGACCTCGTCGTAGCTCGCGAGGCGCAGCAGGTGCTCGCCCGGCGCGCGCGCGGCCGGGTCGGTTTCCAGCCCGCGCAGCTCGGCCGGCAGCGCGCCGGTCGCGAACCGCAGGTACAGTTGCAGGCCCGCGAAGCGGCGCAGCAGCGCGTCGGTGCGATCGAGCGCGACGACTTCGCCGCGGCGCAGCATCGCGATGCGGTCGCACAGCGACTCGGCTTCCTCGAGGTAATGGGTGGTCAGCACGATCGTGTGGCCCTCGCGGTTCAGGCGCGAGATGAATTTCCACAGCGTCTGGCGCAATTCGACGTCGACGCCGGCGGTCGGCTCGTCGAGCACGATCACCGGCGGCCGGTGCACGAGCGCCTGCGCGACGAGCACGCGGCGCTTCATCCCGCCCGACAGCGCGCGCATGTTCGCGTCGGCTTTCTCGGTGAGATCGAGATTGGCCATCACTTCGTCGATCCAGTCGTCGTTGCGGCGCAGCCCGAAATAGCCGGACTGGATCCGCAGCGTCTCGCGGACGGTGAAGAACGGGTCGAAAACGAGTTCCTGCGGCACGACGCCGAGCGAGCGGCGCGCGTTGCGGAAATCCTGGACGACGTCGTGACCGCGCACCGAGATACTGCCTTCGTCGGCCCGGGCGAGTCCGGCGAGGATACTGATGAGCGTGGTCTTACCTGCGCCGTTGGGGCCGAGCAGACCGAAAAACTCGCCTTCCTCGACCGACAGGCTGACGCCCTTGAGCGCCTGAAGCGACTTGTAGCGCTTCTTGACGTGACGGATTTCTATGGCTGACATGACTGTGCGCGACGCCAGGGCCGCGACGCCTATTTTGTGCTTGCTGCGAAAGAAAATGGGGGCCGGACGCCGATTGGCTGCCCCGCAAAACGCTTGATTATAGGGCAAACCGGCTGGGGGAGCCGGCGCCGGCGACGCGCGGCCTGAAGCGTGCGCGCGCCGGCTGGCGCGGCAGGCGTCGATCGGACAGCGTCAATGTCGGCCGGTGCCTTCGATGAGCGCGTCGACGCCGTACGCGCGCGCGAGGCTGGCGAGCTTCGGAGGGAGATTGAGGATGTCGAGAGCTGCGCCGCGCGTTTTGGCGGCACGTTGCCATGCGAGCAGCACGGCGAGCGCGGACGAATCGAACTGCGTGAGCGCCGCGCAATCGACGGCGGTCGCGCCCGCGCCGATGCGCGCAAGACCGTCCGCGAGCGCGGACTTCGCGCTCGCGACGGTCAGCGAGGAGCCGGCTTCGAAGCCGCTCACGACGCTTGCTTGCCGGCGGCAAGTTGCTGGTTGCGCTGCGTCAGGAACTGGATCAGCCCTTCGACGCCGCTTTGCTGGATCTTCTCGTTGAACTGCTGCTGGTACGTCTGGATCAGCCACGCGCCGAGTACGTTCAGGTCATACACCTTCCAGCCGTTCGCCGTCTTGTACAGGCGGTAGTCGATCTGGACCGGCTGGCCGTTGTTCATCGCGACCGTCTTCACGACGACGTCGGTGTCGGCCGGATCGGCGCGGAACGGCGGGTACTGGATCTGCTGGTCCGGCTTCAGCTGCGCGAGCGCACCCGAATACGTGCGGATCAGCAGCAGCTTGAACTGCTCCTGAACCTGCTGTTGCTGCTCGGCCGTCGCGGTGCGCCAGTTGCGGCCCATCGCGAGCTGCGTGGTGCGGCGGAAATCGGTGTACGGCAGGATGTCCTTGTTGACGATCGTGATGATGCGATTGGTGTCGCCCTGCTTGATCGTCTGCTGCTTGACTTCGTCGAGCACCTGCTGCGTCGCCGTCTTGATCAGCGCCTGCGGGTTCGACTGGTCGACTTGCGCGTGAGCCGCGCTGCCGAACGAGAACAGCGCCGCGAAAACGGGGATCAGGAACAGTTTTTTCATCATAGTGGCCTGCATGAATGAGTCGATGCGAAGGTTGGAGCAGGTAGCTTACGCGCAAGTTCGCATACGCTACCGACTGAATCGTTTCCGGCTGTAACGAATGTAAATCCGTCAGTGCAGCCGGATGCTCGGGAACCGGAACCCGCCCGGCGACGGAGGCGCCACCTGCATCGCCGGCACGTTCGTCTCGCTGGCCGGGTTCGGCGATTCGGCCGTGCCCGAGGCCGGCGCAGCAACCGCCGCGCCCGACGCGGGCGCCGGCGCCGCGCCGCCCACCGCTGCCGCGCCCGCCGTACCGGCCGCGCCGGCTGCCGCCGGTGCCGCGCCGTCTTCCGGCAGGTCGTACTTCGGCAGCGCGTCGTTGCTCGACGTCGCGGCGGCCTCGCCGCGCGCGTTGCTGATCAGCATCTGGCGACGCTGCAGGTACGCGTTGCGCACGAACGAATACTTGTCGAGCGCCGCGGCATCCAGCACGTCGCCCGCGCCGAGCAGGTTCGAGCGCGTGTTGACCAGGTTCACGCCGAACAGGCCCCAGCTCAGGCCGTCCGGCTTCACGTAGGTGAGCGGGTTGCCGACGTAGTCGACGCCGAGGCCAGCCGTGTCGCGCAGCGTGCTCGGCCCAAGCAGCGGCAGGACGAGATACGGGCCCGACGGCATCCCGTAGCGGCCCATCGTGATCCCGAAGTCGGCCGTGTGCTTCGGCAGCTTCGCGATCGTCGCGACGTCGAACAGGCCGCCGACGCCGAACACCGTGTTGATCACGACGCGCATGATGTCGCCGACGCCGTCCGCGATCCGCAACTGCACGATGTTGTTCGCCGCGATGTAGACGTCGCCGATGTTCGAGAAGAAGTTCGTCACGCTGTCGCGCACCGGCTGCGGCACCACGTACTGATAGCCCTTCGCGACCGGCTTCAGCGCGTACGTATCGACGGTGTCGTTGAACTTGTACATCGTCCGGTTGAAGCCTTCGAGCGGATCGCCCTTGGTCGGCGTCTGCACGGTCGCGCAGCCGCTCAACGCGGCGACTGCCGCCATCGCCAGCGCGGCGTGCCTGATGCGGATCGTGTGCATGGTCATTCCCTCTTGTTTTCTCTCGTGTGGTTATTGGCCGGCCGAACCGGACACCGCCGATGCCGGCACCGCCACTGGTGCGGGCGCGGCGGGTGCGGCGGGCGCGCCCGATGCCGGCTTCGCACCGCCCGCATCGGCGGCCTTGCTGTACAGGAACTGGCCGATCAGGTTCTCGAGCACGATCGCCGATTGCGTCATCGTGATCGTATCGCCCGCCTTCAGCATTTCGGTGTCGCCGCCCGGCTCGAGGCCGATATATTGCTCGCCGAGCAGGCCCGACGTCAGGATCTTCGCCGACGAATCCTTCGGGAACGGGTACTGGCCGTCGACGTCGATCGTGACGAGCGCCTGGTACGTGTTCGTGTCGAAGCCGATCGACTTCACGCGGCCGACCACGACGCCCGCGCTCTTCACGGCCGCGCGCGGCTTCAGCCCGCCGATGTTGTCGAATTTCATCCTCACCGAGTAGGTCGGCTGAAACGACAGCGAGCTCATGTTGCCGACCTTCAGCGCCAGGAACAGCACCGCAAGGAAGCCCACCACCACGAACAGGCCGACCCAGAAGTCGAGAGCAGTCTTTTTCATCGTCATCCCAAAATTTGGCTTGGCTGAGGCTTAGCTGAACATCAGCGCGGTCAGCAGGAAATCGAGGCCGAGTACGGCGAGCGACGCGAACACGACCGTCTTGGTGGTCGCGCGCGACACGCCTTCGGGCGTGGGCTTCGCTTCATACCCTTGAAACAGTGCAATGAAGGTCACGGCGAACCCGAACACGATGCTCTTGATCACGCCGTTGCCGACGTCGGCCCAGACCTGGACCCCGCCCTGCATCTGCGACCAGAACGCGCCCGGATCGACGCCGATCAGCACGACGCCGACGAAGTAACCGCCGAGCACGCCGACCGCGTTGAAGATCGCGGCCAGCAGCGGCATCGCGATGATGCCCGCCCACATGCGCGGCGCAATCACGTTCTTGATCGGGTCGACCGCCATCATCTCGAGCGCGGTGAGTTGCTCGCCGGCCTTCATCAGGCCGATCTCGGCCGTCAGCGACGTGCCCGCGCGGCCCGCGAACAACAGCGCGGTGACGACGGGGCCGAGCTCGCGCACGAGCGACAGCGCGACCAGCAGGCCGAGCGCCTGCTCGGAACCATAGCGGTTCAGCGTGTAATACCCCTGCAGGCCGAGCACGAAGCCGACGAACAGCCCCGACACGGCAATGATCACGAACGAATAGTTGCCGAGGAAATGGATCTGCTTCGTGACCAGCCGCGGCCGGCGCAGCAGCGGGAAGAATTCCAGCACGAGGCGCACGAACAGGCGCGTGCCGTAGCCCGCCCGCTCGAGGCCGCCGATGACGTAACGTCCGATCGCGCTGATCATGCGCGCCCTCCGCCGAGGCCGAAATCCGCTGCTAGCGGCGGGCTCGTGTAATGAAATTTGAACGGGCCGTCCGGCGCGCCGTCGATGAATTGCCGCACGCTCGGATCGGTCGACGCGCGCAGCTCGTCTGGCGTGCCCTGCGCAAGCACGCCGCCGTTGGCCAGAAAATACACGTAGTCGGCGATCGCGAACGATTCCGGCACGTCGTGCGTGACGAGGATCGACGTCGCGCCGAGCGCCTCGTTCAGCGTGCGGATCAGGTTCGCGGTGATGCCGAGCGAAATCGGATCGAGGCCCGCGAACGGCTCGTCGTACATGATGAGCTGCGGATCGAGCGCGATCGCGCGCGCCAGCGCGATGCGGCGCGCCATCCCGCCCGACACCTCGGACGGCATCAGGTCGCGCGCACCACGCAGCCCGACCGCGTTCAGCTTCATCAGCACCAGATCGCGGATCAGGTCTTCGGGCAGGTCGGTATGCTCGCGCAGCGCGAACGCGACGTTCTCGAACACCGACATGTCGGTGAACAACGCGCCGAACTGGAACAGCATGCCCATCTTGCGGCGCAGCGCATACAGGCCGTCGCGCGTTTGCGCGCCGACGTCGGCGCCGTCGAACAGCACCTGGCCGCGGTTCGCGCGCACGAGGCCGCCGATCAGGCGCAGCACGGTGGTCTTGCCGCAACCCGAGCCGCCCATGACCGCGACGACCTGCCCGCGCCCGAAGCGCAGGTTCAGGTTGGACAGGACGAGGCGGTCGCCGTAGCCGAAGTCGACGTCGCGAAGTTCCAGCAGGGTCTCGGTAGGAGTGGGGCTCACGGAGCTGACAGTCCTTTTACGCAGAACGCCGAATTATAGGGCCTGCATTGGAATGATGTCGTGACGCCGTTCCGGGCCCTGCGGTCAATGATTGTCAAATTGTCGGGCAAAGCACTGCTGCAGCGCAACAAGCGCCGTCCGATAGTCGTCCGCGCCCGTGACCGCGCTGACCACCGCGACGCTGCCGACGCCCGTCGCCAGCACGGCCGGCAGCGTGTCGAGCCCGACCCCGCCGATCGCAACGAGCGGCGCGCTCGCGCCGGCGAAGCGCGCGTAGCGGGCAATCCGGGCGAGGCCCTGCGGCGGCGCGGCGACGGCCTTGGTGGCGGTCGCGTACACGGGGCCGAGCGCGAGATAGCTCGGCCGCTCGTGCAGCGCCCGCAACACCTCGTAATAACCGTGGCTCGACAGTCCGAGCCGCAGGCCCGCGCGCGCGATCGCTGCCAGATCGGCCGTTTCGAGGTCCTCCTGGCCGAGATGCACGCCGTATGCGCCTTCTTCTGCAGCGATTTGCCAGTGATCGTTGATGAACACGCGCGCATCGGGATAGCGGCGCCCGGCCGCGACCGCGCGCGCGATTTCCCGGCGTAGCGCGTCCGGCGTCGCGTCCTTCACGCGCAGTTGCACGGTTCGCGCGCCGCCGTCGAGCACGCGCTCGACCCATTCGGCGCTCGGCACGACCGGATAGAGGCCGAGCCGCGCGGGACACGGCGCAAATGCCGGTTCCGGCGCAGGCGGCAGCCCGGCGACGCGCGGGAATTGCGCGGCATCGACCGGCCATGCATCGGCGGCGCCCGTCTCGTCGCCGTCGCGCCACGCCAGCGCGAGCACCAGCGCGTCGACCGGCGCGAAGCCGCAATCGAGGAAAGCGGCGAGCGCCGCGATCCAGTCGTCCGCGAGCGGATGCGCGGCGTCGAGCGCGTAGCGCACGCCGGCCGCATGCAGCACGGCGCCCTGCTCGTCGAATTCGATCGCCACCGCGTCCGGCGACGCAGGCCGCGACACGGCCGACGCGCGCGCCTGCGCGGCACGATCGCCGGCCGACACGATCAGCACGTCGCCGTCGGCGGGCACGTCAGGCGCCGCCACGCAGAGCCGCCACGGCGCCGCGCCGTCCGGCCAGTCGCCGAGCCGCGCGCGAATCCGCTCGGCCGCTTCGGCCAGCTCGTCGGCCGGCGGCCAGAACGCATCGGCGAAACGCGCGCTCATGCGCCGCCCCCATCCTGGTGCCAGAACGGCATCCCGACGACCGGCGTGCTCGCGTGCGCGGTGTCGCGCGCATCCATCGGGCCGGCGAGATACGCGGCGCGGCCGGCCTCGACGCCCTGCGCGAACGCGCGCGCCATGATCTCCGGATGCGTGGCCTGCGACACGGCCGTGTTCAGCAGCACGCCGTCGAAGCCCCATTCCATCACCTGGCACGCGTGCGACGGCACGCCGAGCCCGGCGTCGACGATCAGCGGCACGTCCGGCAGCCGTTCGCGCAGCACGCGCAGCCCGTACGGATTCACGACGCCCTTGCCGGTGCCGATCGGCGCGCCCCACGGCATCAGCGCCTCGCAGCCGACGTCGAGCAGGCGCCGGCCGATCACGAGATCCTCGGTGCAGTACGGCAGCACCTTGAAGCCGTCCTTGACCAGTTGCGCGGCGGCCTCGATCAACCCGACCGGGTCGGGCTGCAGCGTGTAGTCGTCGCCGATCAGTTCGAGCTTGATCCAGTCGGTATCGAATACCTCGCGCGCCATGTGCGCGGTCGTCACCGCTTCGGCGACGGTCTGACAGCCGGCCGTATTCGGCAGCAGCGGCACCGCGTGGCGCTTGAGCAGGTCGAAGAAGCCGGCTTCGGCGGTGCCGCCCGTCATCTGGCGGCGCAGCGCGACCGTCACCATCCCGGGACGCGACGCGGCGATCGAATCGGACAGCGACTGCAGCGACGGATAGCGCGACGTGCCGAGCAGCACGCGGCTTGCGAAAGTTTCGCCGTACAGCGTCAGCGCATCGGCGGAGGGGTGGGACGTCATGTCGTTTTCCTGGAAGAGCGGGGACGGACCGGCGGCGCTCAGCCGCCCGCAACGGGGTGCACGACGTCGAGCTTGTCGCCCGCCGCGAGCGCGCGCGCCGCATGCTGCGTGCGCGCGACGAAGTTGCCGTTCAACGCCACCGCGTACGGCGGACGCGCGCCGTACGCGGCCAGCGCGTCGGCCACGGTCGCGCCGTCGGGCAACGTCAGGGTCTGTTGATTGATCTGGATATCCATGAGGCTCGGTCGGATTCGGTCGGCGGCGCGCGTCAGGCCGGCTGGCGCGCGTCGTTGCGGTGATGAAGCAGCGTCGGCCAGCGCGCGGCGTCGCGCCACGCGGCGAACGCGTCGGGATTGCCGAGCGCGCCGCCGAGCGCGGCCTGCGCGAACGCGACGGCCGCGTGCGCGACTTCCGGCGCGATCATGAAGCCGTGCCGGTACAGGCCGTTGACGGCGAGCGTCGACGCGCCGTCCCAGATCACCGCCGGGCGATGATCGGGCAGCGTCGGCCGGCACTGCGCGTTGAGTTCGAGGATGCGCGCCTCGCCGAACGCCGGATGCACGGAAAACGCCGCGCTCAGCAGTTCGAGCGCGGAGCGCACGCTGACGGGCGACATGTCCTCGCCCTCCACCTCGGTCGCGCCGATCACATAGAGATCGTCCTGCTTCGGCGCGACGTACAGCGGGTAGCGCGGATGCAGCAGCCGCACGGGCCGGGTGAGCCCGATGCCGGGCGCGTGCACGCGCGCGACTTCGCCGCGGATGCCGCGCAGCGCAGGCAGCGCGGGTTTCGCGCCGAGCCCGCGGCAATCGATCGTGAAATGCGCGGCGGGCAGGTTCGCGTCGTCGACCGGCGTGTGCCAGTGCAGCGCGACGCCGCGTTCGGCGAGGCCCGCCGCGAGCGCGCGCAGCGCCTGGCGATTGTCGAGCTGGCCTTCGCGCGGCAGCAGCAGCCCGCGCGCGAAGCGGCCCGCGAGCGCGGGTTCGGCCGCGTCGACCTGCGCACCGGCCAGCGTCACGAAGCCGCCGTCGAACAAGTCGGCCGGCGCATTCGCGCGCACGCGCCGCTCGAACAACGGCGCCTCCGCGCGGTCCGCGTGATGCCAGACGACGAGCGTGCCGTGCTGCTGGAAGAAGACGGGTTCGGGCAGTTCCGCGAGCCACTGCGGCCAGCGCGCGAGCGACGCGGCGCCGAGCTCGGTGATCAGCAGCTCCGCGCTGGCGGCTTCCGCGAGCGGCGCGAGCATCGCGGCCGCGATCCACGCGGCCGACTGCTCGCCGTCGGGGCCGCCGCGCTCGTAAAGCGCGACGCGGTGCCCGTCGCCGGCGAGGCGCCACGCGATCAGGCGGCCGACGAGACCACCGCCGAGCACCGCGAAATCGGGCCGTGCATCGCGGACGTTCATCGCGCGCCCTCCGCGCGGTCACGCGCGACGAACGCCGACGCGCGCGCGCCGTTGCATGCGAACGCATGCGATATCGGGCCGGGGACCCTGCAAAAGACTGAAGATTGTGCGGCCATCATTCCTTCCGTAACGCGCAATGCGCGTACCCAAAAGGACGAAACCGGCAGCAAAGGCCGGCCGGGCGGGACTCGGGCGCTGATCATGTGGGATGGCGGCCAGCGCGGCCCGGCGGGATCAGAAACTTCCCTCGCCGGTATTACCCGGATCGGGTGCGAAGGGTCTTTCTCAGCCTCGCCGCGCTGCCCGGAACATCCGCCGGCCGCGCCACGAAGCACCCCTGTTTCGTCGTCGGCCATTAGACCATAAAAGCGGAAAGCGCCGCAAACTGTCCCCCTTGCGGCAATTTCGCCGGCGTGTCGCGCCGCTCTGGCACAATGCCCGCAGGCCGGCCGCGCGAGCGGCCGGTTGCCGCGTCACCGCCGGTTTTTAAGTGCCGTTTAAGACGCACGGGCGACCATCCGGACGCCCGCCGTCAGTCGGCGCCGCGCCCCGGCATGCCGTATCGCGGCGCGCGCCCGGTTTCGCCCGGCCCGCGCGCCGGCTCATCATCAGGAAGCACATGACCCAATCGATCGATCCCGTCCGCTCCGCCTCCGACGCGCCGCAGGACGAGCGCCCGGTATCCGCATGGAGCCTCATCAAGCCCTACTGGGTATCGTCCGAATGGAAAATCGCGTGGGGCCTGCTGGTCACGATCATCGCGATCAACCTCTGCGTGGTCTGGATCAACGTCCGGCTGAACAAATGGAACGCGCAGTTCTACAACGCGCTGCAGTCGAAGGACGTCCACGACTTCCCGAACCTGCTGATGCAGTTCTCCGCGCTCGCGTTCGCATTCATCATCCTCGCCGTGTACGGCCGCTACCTGCGGCAGATGCTCGGCTTCCGCTGGCGCCAGTGGCTCACCGACCGCTTCCTCGGCCAGTGGCTCGGCGACCGCGCGTTCTACCGGATCGAGCGTGACCGCCTCGCGGACAACCCCGACCAGCGGATCACCGACGACCTCCAGTCGTTCGCGACCACGACGCTCGCGCTGTCGCTCGACCTGCTGTCGACGGTCGTCACGCTCGTGTCGTTCATCACGATCCTGTGGTCGCTCGCCGGCGCGCTGACGTTCACGCTCGGCGCGACGCCGATCGCGATTCCCGGCTACATGGTGTGGGCGGCCGCGCTGTACGCGGTGGTCGGCTCGCTGATCATCCAGAAGGTCGGCCATCCGCTCGTGTCGATCAACTACCAGCAGCAGCGCGTCGAGGCCGATTTCCGCTTCGGGCTGATCCGCGTGCGCGAGAACGCCGAGCAGATCGCGTTCTACGACGGCGAGAAGACCGAGACCGGCAACGCGCAGACCCTCTTCATGCGCATCCGCGACAACTGGTGGCGCGTGATGAAGTACACGAAGCGGCTCACGTTCGTGCTGAGCTTCTACGGACAGATCGCGATCATCTTCCCGCTCGTCGTGGCCGCGCCGCGCTACTTTGCCGGTGCGTTCTCGTTCGGCGTGCTGATGCAGATCTCGTCCGCGTTCGGCACCGTCAGCGATTCGTTCTCGTGGTTCATCAACAGCTACTCGACCCTCGTCGAATGGCGCGCCACCGTCAACCGTCTGCGCGAATTCAAGCGCGTGATGGGCACGTCGCACCTGAAGGAAAGTCTGTCGCCCGCGACCGAGCACGGCGGCATCAACCTGCATTACGTCGACGCAGCGAAACTGTCCACGTCGTCGCTGAAGCTCGCGCTGCCGAACGGCAACGCGCTGGCGAACATCGGCGACGTCACGATCGAGCCCGGTTCGCGCTGGCTCGTGATCGGCAAGTCGGGTTCCGGCAAGAGCACGTTCATGCGCGCGCTCGCGGGCCTGTGGCCGTTCGGCGACGGCGCGATCGACGCGCCGGTCGGCGCGCGGATGATGTTCGTGCCGCAAACCAGCTACTTGCCGATCGGCACGCTGAAGGCCGCGCTCACCTATCCGGCGACGCCCGACGCGTTCAGCGACGAAGCGTGCCGCGATGCGCTGCGCGCGTGCCGCCTCGGGGATTACGTCGAGCGCCTCGACGAAACCGCGCACTGGACCCGCGTGCTGTCGCCGGGCGAACAGCAGCGCCTGGCCGGCGCGCGCGTGCTGCTGCACAAGCCCGACTTCCTGTTCCTCGACGAAGCGACCAGCGCGCTCGATGCCGACAACGAAGCGCGCCTCTATCACCTGTTCGCCGAACGGCTGCCGAAGGCCGCGATCGTCAGCATCGCGCACCGCGAATCGCTGGCCGCGTTCCATATCGGCACGATCAACGTCGAGCGCGTGAACGACGACGACAAGGTCGCTGCGTGAGCCCACGCGCCGCGCACCTCGTGCGGATTGCGCTGATCACCGGCGCAGGTGCGGGGATCGGCGCGGCGCTCGCGCGGCGGCTCGCGGCACCCGGCGTCGCGCTGGCGCTGCATGCGCGCGGCGCGGACGATGCGGCACGCGCACGGCTCGCCGACGTCGCACAAGCGTGCACGGCGGCCGGCGCGGAATGCCTGACGCTGACCGGCGATCTCGGCGAGCCGGGTATTGCCGCGACGCTCGTCGATGCCGTCGCCACCCGCTTCGGCCGGCTCGACCAGCTCGTCGCAAACGCCGGCTTCGCCGCGCGGCAATCCTTTTCCGATCTGTCCGCGGATGCGCTCGCGTCCGCGTTCGCGGTGATGCCTGGTGCGTTCTCCGCGCTCGCGGGCCGCGCGCGGCCGCTGCTCGAAGCGTCGGCCGCCCCGCGGATCGTCGCGGTCAGTTCGTTCGTCGCACACCGCTACCGCGCCGATGCGCCGTTCGCGGCGACCGCCGCCGCGAAGGCCGCGCTGGAATCGCTGGTGCGTAGCGCAGCCGCCGAATTCGCCGCGCCCGGCATCACCGTCAACGCGGTCGCACCGGGCTTCACGCGCAAGGACCACGGGCCGAGCGCCGGCAACGCCGCCGCGTGGGCGCAGGCCGAACAGGCGACGCCGCTCGGCCGCATCGCCGAACCCGACGACGTCGCCGCGCTGATCGCGTTCCTGCTGTCGGATGCGGCGCGGCAGATCACCGGCCAGGTCATCCACGTCGACGGCGGCCTGACGCTCTGACGCGTCTTTCCTCCTCCCCGCTTTCCCGCACGACCCTGCATCCGCCTTTTTGGCGCGCCGGAACGCGCCCGTAAAATAACCGCGACGCGACGCGGCAACGCGGGACGAGACAAGAGAGAGGGCGGCAAGCATGCAGGCATTCCAGTGGTTCAACGCATTGTCGACGCGCGAGCGCCGGACGCTGTACGCCGGATTCGGCGGCTATGCGGTCGATGCGTTCGACTTCATGATCTATTCGTTCCTGATTCCGACGCTGATCGCCAGCTGGGGCATGACGAAGAGCGAGGCCGGGATGATCGCGACCAGTTCGCTGATCTCGTCGGCGATCGGCGGCTGGGTCGCCGGCATCCTCGCCGACCGCTACGGCCGCGTGCGCGTGCTGCAGTGGACGATCGCGACGTTCGCGCTGTTCACGTGCCTGTCCGGCTTCACGCATTCGTTCTGGCAGCTCCTCGCCACGCGCACGCTGCAGGGTTTCGGCTTCGGCGGCGAATGGTCGGTCGTGACGATCATGATGGCCGAGACGATCCGCTCGCCCGAGCATCGCGCGAAGGCCGTCGGCACCGTGCAGAGCAGCTGGTCGTTCGGCTGGGGCGCGGCCGCGATCCTTTACTGGGCGTTCTTCGCACTGCTGCCCGAGCAGGTCGCGTGGCGCGCGTGCTTCTGGATCGGCATCGTGCCCGCGCTGTGGATCCTGTACATCCGCCGCAACGTCAGCGATCCCGACATCTACACGGCCACGCGCCGCGCGCGCGACGAAGGCCGTGTGTCGGGCCACTTCCTCGAAATCTTCTCGCCGCCGCACCTGCGCGCGACGCTGTTCGGCAGCGCGCTGTGCACCGGCATGCTCGGCGGCTACTACGCGATCACGACGTGGCTGCCCACCTATCTCAAAACCGTGCGTCACCTGTCGGTGTTCAACACGAGCGGCTATCTGGTCGTGCTGATCGTCGGCTCGTTCGTCGGCTACGTGGTCGGCGCGATCCTGTCCGACCGGCTCGGCCGCCGCGCGTCGTTCATCCTGTTCGCGATCGGGTCTTTCTCGCTCGGCATGGCGTACACGATGCTGCCGATCACCGATACCGCGATGCTGCTGCTCGGCTTTCCGCTCGGCATCGTCGTGCAAGGCATCTTCGCGGGCGTCGGCGCGTATCTGTCGGAGCTGTATCCGGGCGCGATCCGCGGCTCGGGCCAGGGCTTCTGCTACAACCTCGGCCGCGGGCTCGGCTCGTTCTTCCCGATCCTCGTCGGCGCGCTGTCGCAATCGATGTCGCTCGTGAAGGCGATCGGCCTCGTCGCGGGCGGCGGCTACCTGCTCGTGATCGTCGCGGCGCTCGTGCTGCCGGAAACGCGCGGCAAGTCGCTCGCCGACGATCCGGCCGTCGCGTCGTGAGCCACCGTTTCATCCCGGACACCGCATGCACGTGATCGTTCTCGGCGCCGGCGTGATCGGCGTCACCACCGCCTGGCACCTGCGCGAAGCAGGCTGCGACGTCACCGTGATCGAACGCGAGGCCGACGTCGCGCAAGCGACCAGCCTCGGCAACGCGGGCGTGATCGCACCCGGCTACGTGACGCCGTGGGCCGCGCCCGGGATGCCCGGCAAGATCCTCAAGTACCTGTTCAAGCCCGCGTCGCCGCTGATCTTCCGGCCGACGCTCGATGCCGCCCAGTGGCGCTGGATCGCGCGCTGGCTGCGCGAATGCGAGTTCGAGCGGTTCCGCGTGAACAAGCAGCGGATGCAGCGCATCGCGTATTACAGCCGCGCGTGCCTGCATGCGTTTCGCGAGCGCTATCCATTCGACTACGGCGCGAGCCGCGGTTACCTGCAACTGCTGCGCGGCGCGTTCGACGTCCAGATGGCGCAGCCCGCGCTGAAGGTGCTGCGCGATGCCGGCATCGCGTTTCGCGAACTGGACGCGGCCGGCTGCACCGCGATCGAGCCGGGCCTGCGCTGGGCCAGGCAGGCCCCCGTCGGCGGCATTTACCTGCCCGACGACGAAGCCGGCGACTGCGCGCGCTTCACCCGCGAACTGCGGACGCTGTGCGAGGCGAACGGCGTGACGTTCCGGTTCCGCACCGGCATTCGAGCGCTTGATGTCGCGGGCGGCAAGGTGCGCGGCGTGCGGGTCGACTCGCTCGAAGCAGGCGCGGCCGGTCAGCGCGATGCGCTGCTCGCTGCGGACGCGATCGTCGTCGCGCTCGGCGTCGACAGCGCTGGCCTGCTGCGACCGCACGGCATCGACGTGCCGCTGTATCCGGTGAAGGGCTACTCGGCCACGCTCGCGGTCGTCGACGACGAAAAGGCGCCAAGCGCCGCGCTGATGGACGAATCGCTGAAGACCGCGATCACGCGCTTCGGCCCGACGCTGCGCGTCGCGGGCACCGCGGAGCTCGGCAACCGCCGCGCGGCGCTGCGGCAGCAGGCGCTCGACACGCTGATGAAGGTGCTCGACGACTGGTTCCCGCATGCGGCCGACCGCGCGTCGGCGCGCTTCTGGGTCGGCCGCCGGCCGATGACGCCCGACGGGCCGCCGCTGCTCGGCGCGAGCGGGATCGAGGGTCTCTGGCTCAACGTCGGCCACGGCTCGACAGGCTGGGCAATGTCGATGGGGTCGGGAAAGGTGGTCGCGGATCTCGTCACCGGGCGCGTACCGGAGATCGATCTGGCCGGGCTGACGCTCGCGCGTTACGACCGGTAGTGCAGCCAGCGGGTCATGCCGTCGAAGCGATGCGCGGTCGCGACCGGCGGCATGGCGCGCGGTCGTCAGCGCGTGTCGCTACCGCGGCGGCGTCCGGCATTCGGCCGGGGCGATCGGCGCCGACACGATCGGCCGATGCGACACGCCCTCCTGCGACAGCCGGCTTTCGAACAACGTCAGCGCTTCGACGCGCACCTCGACAGGCCGCCCCGGCGCGCCGCCGTGCGCGGGCTGGCCGACCGCATCGTGCGGCAGGCGCGCGAGCGTCACGTGCGGCCGGAACGGCCGCCGATCGGCCGGCACGCCGAGTTCCTGCATCAGCGCCGCCAGCCCCGCATTCAGCGCGACGCAAGCGGCATCGGAAGCGAGCTCCGCAACGATCAGCCGCGCGCGCGGCAGGCTCGGCCACCACGCGATCCGCTCGACCGGCAACGACGGCAGCGCATGCGCGGCGGCGAGCGCGGGCAGGTACGCGGCCAGCGCGTCGCACCGCTCCCGCTCGATTGCGCCGATGAACGCGAGCGTCATGTGCAGTTGCGCGGGCAGTGTGCGCCGCGCGCCACGGGTGACCGGCAACGCGTGCAGCGCGTCGCGCGATGCCGCATCGGGCATCAGCGCGACGAACGCACGGAGCCGGTCGCCGTTCATGACTCGCGCACCGTCGCGCGCACTTCGGCCACCGCGTCGGCCGACGCCGGACGCTGCGGCAGCGCGATCGGCGCGTTGCTCCACAACACGCCGTTGACGGCGTCGATCAGCCGATGCGCGAATGTTTCCATCCAGAGCCCCCCGTAAATGAAATCCCCGATGTGATCAGATTAGGCGACATTAGGCGACACTCGACGGAAATGACGGGGCTGCGCCAGCATGCAGCCGCGCCGGGCATAAAAAAACCGGGCGTCCTCTCGGACGCCCGGCGTTCATCGAAACCCGCTCGCGCGATTCAGCTCAGCGCGGCAGTTCCGAATGCCCCATCAGGTATGCATCGACCGAGCGCGCGCACTGGCGGCCTTCGCGGATCGCCCACACCACGAGCGACTGGCCGCGACGCATGTCGCCTGCCGCGAACACCTTGTCGACCGACGTGTAGTACGAACGATCGCCTTCGGTCGCCGCGCGCGCATTGCCGCGCGCGTCCTTCGCGACGCCGAACGCGTCGAGCACCGGCGCGGCCGGTTGCGTGAAGCCCATCGCGAGCAGCACGAGATCGGCCTTCATCTCGAACTCGGAACCCGGCACTTCCTGCATCTTGCCGTCCTTCCACTCGACGCGCACCGCGATCAGCTTCTCGACCTTGCCGTTCTTGCCTTCGAGACGCTTCGTCGCGACCGCCCAGTCACGCTCGCAGCCTTCCTCATGCGACGACGACGTGCGCAGCTTGATCGGCCAGTATGGCCACACGAGCGGCTTGTTTTCCTCTTCCGGCGGCTGCGGCAGCAGCTCGAACTGCGTGACCTGCTTCGCGCCGTGGCGATTCGACGTGCCGACGCAGTCCGAACCCGTATCGCCGCCACCGATCACGATCACGTGCTTGCCCTTCGCGAGCAGCTGGTCGACGAGCTTGTCGCCCGCGTTCACGCGGTTCTGCTGCGGCAGGAAGTCCATCGCGAAATGAACGCCCGCGAGCTCGCGGCCCGGCACCGGCAGGTCACGCGGCGTTTCCGAACCGCCGGCGATCACGACCGCGTCGAACTCTTCCTTCAGCGTGTCCGGCGAGATGGTTTCCTTCGCGAGGCTGCCGATCGACTCGGGCAGCGGCTCCTTGCCGATGAACACGCTGGTGCGGAACGTCACGCCTTCCGCTTCCATCTGGCGCATGCGGCGATCGATCAGCCACTTCTCGAGCTTGAAATCGGGAATCCCGTAACGCAGCAGGCCGCCGATACGGTCGTTCTTCTCGAACACCGTCACGTCGTGGCCCGCGCGCGCGAGCTGCTGCGCGGCGGCGAGGCCCGCGGGGCCCGAACCGACGACCGCGACCTTCTTGCCGGTCTTGTGCTCGGCCGGCAGCGGCTTCACCCAGCCTTCGCCCCAAGCCTTGTCGATGATCGCGTGCTCGATCGACTTGATGCCGACCGGGTCGTCGTTGATCCCAAGCGTGCACGCCGCCTCGCACGGCGCCGGGCAGATGCGGCCCGTGAACTCGGGGAAGTTGTTGGTCGAGTGCAGGACTTCGATCGCCTGCTGCCAGTCCTGGCGGTAAACGAGATCGTTGAAGTCCGGGATGATGTTGTTGACCGGGCAGCCGTTGTTGCAGAACGGGATGCCGCAATCCATGCAGCGCGCGCCCTGGACCTTCGCGTCCGCGTCAGTCAGCGCCGCGACGAATTCCTTGTAGTGCTTCACGCGCGTGAGCGGTGCTTCGTACGCCTCGTGGCGGCGTTCGAACTCCAGAAAACCGGTTGCCTTGCCCATAAGGTGCTCTTCTGTTCGATGTATCGGGTGGGGGAGCCGCGCGCGGCCGTCAGGCGCGCGCGGCATTCGCTATGTCGTTCGTCGCTCAGGCGGCCAGCACTTCCTTCGCCGCCTTCTTCGCACCGATCTCGCCCAGCGCGCGCTTGTATTCGTGCGGGAACACCTTCACGAACTGGCGGCGCGCCGCGTCCCAGTTTTCCAGCAGCGACTTCGCGCGCGGCGAACCCGTGAACTGGAAATGACGCTCGACGAGCCCCTTGAGCAGCGCTTCGTCCGTCGTGCCTTCGTGCCAGAGCGCGCGGTCGACCGTGCGCTCCTGTTCGGCCTGCTGCAGCACCGGCTCGAGCGCGACCATCGACTTGTTGCACTTGGCCGCGAACGTGCCTTCCGGATCGTAGATGTACGCGAGACCGCCCGACATGCCGGCCGCGAAGTTGCGCCCGGTCTCGCCAAGCACGACGACCGTGCCGCCCGTCATGTATTCGCAGCCGTGGTCGCCCGTGCCTTCGACGACCGCCGTCGCGCCCGAGTTGCGCACGCAGAAGCGCTCGCCGGCCACGCCGCGGAAGAAGGCTTCGCCTTCGATCGCGCCGTACATCACCGTGTTGCCGCAGATGATGTTTTCCTCGGACTTGCCGCGGAAGTCATTGGTCGGGCGGATGATGATCCGGCCGCCCGACAGGCCCTTGCCGACGTAGTCGTTGCCGTCGCCGACGAGGTCGAGCGTCACGCCCTTCGCGAGGAACGCGCCGAAGCTCTGGCCGGCCGTGCCCTTCAGCTGGATGTGCACCGCGTCGTCGGCCAGGCCGTCGTGGCCGTGCTTCTTCGCAATCACGCCCGACAGCATCGCGCCGACCGTCCGGTTCACGTTGCGCACCGGCTGGATGAACGACACGTGCTCGCCGTTCTCGATCGCGGCCTTCGCCTTCTCGATCAGCACGTGGTCAAGCGCGCGCTCGAGGCCGTGATCCTGCACGTCGACGTGACGCGGCGCGACGTCCTCGCATTCTTCCGGCTGGTAGAACACGCGCGAGAAGTCAAGGCCCTTCGCCTTCCAGTGCTCGATGCCCTTGCGGGTGTCGAGCAGGTCGGCGCGGCCGATCAGGTCGTCGAACTTCGCGATGCCGAGCTGCGCCATGATCTCGCGCACTTCCTCGGCGACGAAGAAGAAGTAGTTCACGACGTGCTCGGGCTGGCCCTTGAACTTCGCGCGCAGCACCGGATCCTGCGTCGCGACGCCGACCGGGCATGTGTTCAGGTGGCACTTGCGCATCATGATGCAGCCTTCGACGACGAGCGGCGCCGTCGCGAAGCCGAATTCGTCCGCGCCGAGCAGCGCGCCGATCACGACGTCGCGGCCGGTCTTCATCTGGCCGTCGGCCTGCACGCGGATGCGGCCGCGCAGGCGGTTCAGCACCAGCGTCTGCTGCGTTTCGGCGAGGCCGAGCTCCCACGGCGTGCCCGCATGCTTGACCGACGACAGCGGCGACGCGCCCGTGCCGCCGTCATGGCCGGCGATCACGACGTGGTCGGCCTTCGCCTTCGCGACACCGGCCGCGACCGTGCCCACACCCACTTCCGACACGAGCTTCACGGAGATGCTCGCGCTCGGGTTCACGTTCTTCAGGTCGTGGATCAGCTGCGCCAGATCCTCGATCGAGTAGATGTCGTGGTGCGGCGGCGGCGAGATCAGGCCGACGCCCGGCACCGAGTAACGCAGCTTGCCGATGTATTCCGACACCTTGTGGCCCGGCAGCTGGCCGCCTTCGCCCGGCTTCGCGCCCTGCGCCATCTTGATCTGGATCTGGTCGGCCGATGCGAGGTACTCGGCGGTGACGCCGAAACGGCCCGACGCGACCTGCTTGATCTTCGAGCGCAGCGAATCGCCGTCCTTCAGCGGAATGTCGCTGACGATCTCGTCGCCGATCACCGACTTCATCGTCTCGCCCGACTTGATCGGAATGCCGCGCAGTTCGTTGCGATAGCGCTTCTGGTCCTCGCCGCCTTCGCCGGTGTTCGACTTGCCGCCGATCCGGTTCATCGCGACCGCGAGCGTCGCGTGCGCTTCGGTGCTGATCGAGCCGAGCGACATCGCGCCGGTCGCGAAGCGCTTGACGATCTCCTTCGCCGGCTCGACGTCGTCGATCGGGATCGCCCTGGTCGGCTCGACCTTGAATTCGAACAGGCCGCGGAACGTCATGTGACGCTTGGTCTGGTCGTTGATCAGGTGCGCGTATTCCTTGTAAGTCTGGTACGAGTTGCTGCGCGTCGCGTGCTGCAGCTTCGCGATCGAATCCGGCGTCCACATGTGGTCTTCGCCGCGCACGCGGTACGCGTACTCGCCGCCCGCGTCGAGCATGTCGCGCAGGACCGGGCTGTCGCCGAACGCATCGCGGTGCAGGCGGATCGCCTCTTCCGCGACTTCGAACAGGCCGATGCCGCCGACCTTCGACGCCGTGCCCTTGAAGTACTTCTCGACGAGGTCGCTCGACAGGCCGAGCGCTTCGAAGATCTGCGCGCCCGTGTACGACATGTACGTCGAGATGCCCATCTTCGACATCACCTTCTGCAGGCCCTTGCCGACCGCCTTCGTGAAGTTGTAGACGGCCTTCTCCGGCGACAGGTCGCCCGGCAGGCCTTCGGCCATCTTCGCGAGCGTTTCCATCGCGAGGTACGGGTGCACGGCTTCCGCGCCGTAGCCCGCGAGCAGCGCGAAGTGGTGCGTTTCACGCGCGGAGCCCGTCTCGACGACGAGGCCCGTGCTCGTGCGCAGCCCTTGCTGGACGAGGTGCGTGTGGATCGCCGACGTGGCGAGCAGCGCGGGAATCGCGACGTGCTCGGCGTCCGTCTTGCGGTCCGACACGATCAGCATGTTGTAGCCCGACTTCACCGCGTCGACGGCTTCCGCGCACAGCGACGCGAGGCGCGCCTCGATGCCTTCCTTGCCCCAGGCGACCGGATAGCAGATGTTGAGCTCGTACGCGCTGAACTTGCCGCCCGTGTACTGGTCGATCGCGCGGATCTTCGCGATGTCCTTGAAGTCGAGCACCGGCTGCGACACTTCGAGACGCATCGGCGGGTTGATGTTGTTCGTGTCGAGCAGGTTCGGCTTCGGGCCGATGAACGACACGAGCGACATCACCATGTTCTCGCGGATCGGGTCGATCGGCGGGTTCGTGACCTGCGCGAACAGCTGCTTGAAGTAGTGATAGAGCGTCTTGTTCTTGTTCGACATCACCGCGAGCGGCGAGTCGTTGCCCATCGAACCGACGGCTTCCTCGCCCTGCTGCGCCATCGGCGCCATCAGGAACTTCAGGTCTTCCTGCGTATAGCCGAACGCCTGCTGGCGGTCGAGCAGCGCGGCGCCCTGCGTGCGGCCGGCCGCGACTTCCTCGGCCTTCGGCTCGATCTCGTCGAGCTTGATGCGCACCGCGTCGATCCAGCTCTTGTACGGCTTCGCGTTCGCGAGGTTGTCCTTCAATTCCTTGTCGTCGATGATGCGGCCGTGTTCCATGTCGATCAGGAACATCTTGCCCGGCTGCAGGCGCCACTTCTTGACGATCTTCGATTCGGGGATCGGCAGCGTGCCGGCCTCCGACGCCATGATGACGAGGTCGTCGTCGGTCACGATGTAGCGCGCCGGGCGCAGGCCGTTACGATCGAGCGTCGCGCCGATCTGGCGGCCGTCGGTGAACGCGATCGCGGCCGGGCCGTCCCACGGCTCCATCATCGCGGCGTGGTATTCGTAGAACGCGCGGCGGTTCTCGTCCATCAGCGTGTGCTGTTCCCACGCTTCCGGGATCATCATCATCACCGCGTGCACGAGCGGGTAGCCGGCCATCACCAGCAGTTCGAGACAGTTGTCGAACGATGCGGTATCCGACTGGCCCGGGTAGATCAGCGGCCACAGCTTCGGCAGATCGTCGGCGAGCACGTGCGACGCGATCGCGCCGGTACGCGCGTTCAGCCAGTTCACGTTGCCCTTCACGGTGTTGATCTCGCCGTTGTGCGCGATCATCCGGTACGGGTGAGCCAGCTCCCACGCCGGGAACGTGTTGGTCGAGAAGCGCTGGTGCACGAGCGCGAGCGCCGACACGACGCGCGGGTCCTGCAGGTCGCGGTAGTACACGCCGACCTGGCCGGCCAGCAGCAGCCCCTTGTAGACGACCGTGCGCGCCGACATCGACGGCACGAAGTATTCCTTGCCGTGCTTGAGCTTCAGCGCCTGGATGCGGTGGCTCGCCGTCTTGCGGATCACGTACAGCTTCCGCTCGAGCGCGTCCGTCACCATGATGTCCTTGCCGCGGCCGATGAAGATCTGGCGGATCAGCGGCTCGCTCGCCTTCACCGTCGGCGAGATCGGCATCGCATGGTCGACCGGCACGTCGCGCCAGCCGAGCACGACCTGGCCTTCGGCCTTCACCGTACGCTCGAGCTCCTGCTCGCACGCGAGACGCGATGCGTTTTCCTTCGGCAGGAAGATCATCCCCACCCCGTATTCGCCGGCCGGCGGCAGGTCCACGCCCTGCTTCGCCATTTCCTCGCGATAGAACGCGTCCGGAATCTGGATCAGGATGCCCGCGCCGTCGCCCATCAGCGGATCGGCGCCGACCGCGCCGCGGTGATCGAGGTTCTCGAGGATCTTCAGACCCTGCTGAATGATCTCGTGACTCTTCTTGCCCTTGATGTGAGCGACGAAGCCGACGCCGCAGGCGTCGTGTTCGTTTTGCGGGTCGTACAGACCTTGTGCGGCGGGCACCGCGGCGAGCGGCTGCTGGTGGTCGTTCATGGGGACACCGTCGTAAAGGGGGCCTGGAGGCCGTTGAACCGTTTTCTTGTTGCCATCGATCCCGCTCCCGGCGGGAGACGGCGCGGCCGACGGTGGTTGGGCAGGCTTCGCCCGGGCCACCGGAATTCGGAATATACGCGACGAATCAAGGGAATAGCAACAAAAACCGCTTGATCGAACCCCAATTAAATGAGTGCTTTGATGTGGTGCCTTTTTATTAGGGGCGTATCGATTTGGTGCAAAAAGAAGCGGCGCCCGCTGCGCCGCTTCCAGCCTGCCTTTCCGGGGTTACTGCTGGATCGGCGGCGTGTTCTCGCGCACCTTTCTGGGGCGTCCGCGCGGCAACGGCGACACACGCCGGTTCGCGGTGCGCGCCGCCCACTCGCGGTAATTCTCGCCGCCGAGCACCCAGCCCTTCAGCGTCGCCTGCTGCAGCTGGTCGGCCTGCCGCTCGTCGAGCGGCTGCTCGCACAGCTCCTTGTACGCGCGCTGGCGGTCGAACGGCGTGTTGCCGAGCGCCCAGTAGAGCGGATGGTCGGTGATCAGGCTGTCGACGGTGAGCCCGACGTGATGCCGGTAGCTCGACCAGCGATAGGCCTCGGGCGTCGCGACGAGCTGCGAGCGCACCGGGCTCATCTCGACCACGCGGCTCGCGAGCAGGAAATAGCGCTCGCCTTCGATCACCGTCGCCCGATAGCGGCCTTCCCACAGGGTGCCGCGCCGCGAATAGCGCCGGTTGAAATGCGCGACGTAGCGACGGCCGACGGCCTGCATCGCCTTCGGCAGGCTGGCCTCGTCGCTCGGCGTCACGAGCAGTTGCACCTGGCGCGGCAGCAGCACGTAGGCATGCACCGACAGGTGGTGATCGCGTGCGGCGGCCTTCAGGCAATCGATGAAGAGTTCGTAGTCCTGGTCGTCGACGAACGCGGGTTGCTGATCCAGGCCGCGCAGTATCACGTGCTGCGGCTGGTCGGGAACGTAGAGTCGTGCTAACCGTGCCATGCTGAATGTCCGTTTGAACGCGTTAGGAAATACCCGGAGGTCCGAAATTGCGCACCTGCGTGGAATGCCTGCCCCAGCGGCGCGCGTAAGCGTACGGTCGTGCGAATCCTAGGGAGAAAACTCTAACTTACGAGCTTGTTTGGTTTTAAACGCAGTCGTCATAATGAGCACGCCTTTGATCGGAGGAGACACAATGAAACGAAAACTGGCCATTACGGGGGCCGCAGCGCTCGCATTCGCATTCGCGGGCGGTACGGCACACGCACAATCCGCAGGTGATTTCTACCTCAGCACCGGCTGGCTGCACCTTTCGCCGCAGGACAGCAGCGACCCGCTGTTCGTCTACCGCGTGGGCGGCACGCCCATCAACCAATCCATTCCCAACACCGGCGCCGGCATCAACGACGCCGACACGCTGGGCCTCGCGGCGGGCTACTTCGTCACCGACCATATCTCCACCGAGCTCGTGATGGGGATACCGCCGAAGTTCGACATTACCGGCAAGGGTCAGTTCGAAAGATTCGGCGTACTCGGCCGTGCGTACCAGTGGAGCCCCGCCGTGTTGCTGCGCTACCACTTCAACGACGCCAATGCGAAGTTCCGTCCGTATGTCGGCGTCGGCGCGACGTACGTCTGGTTCACCGGCGCGAAGATCACGAACAGCAGCTTCGAGAACGGCGTGCTCGGCGGCCCGACCAGCGCGACGACCAGCAACCAGTGGGCGCCCGTCTTCAACGCCGGCTTCACGTACAACTTCACCAAACACTGGTTCGCGGGGCTGTCGCTCTCGTACATCCCGGTCAAGGTGACCGCGACCTTCACGACGGCCCGCCGGACGCCGGTCGGTACCCTGACCGAAACGTCGAAGGCGAAGATCTCGCTGAACCCGATCGTCACGTACCTGAACGTCGGCTACCGCTTCTAAGCGTAGTCGAATATTTGGGGAATGGTTAATCCTGCTGCAATTTGTAGCGGATTTTTCCTGACGTAACGTCGCCACGATGCAAAACGCCCCGGCGGGAATCCCGTCGGGGCGTCGTTTTTTCGCGTCAGGCACGTTCCGCGCAACGGTTTCGCCAGCGCCGCCGCGGCGCAAGCCGTGGCTGCGGCCATCAGACGGCGTCGATGTCGTCCAGCGCGTCGGGCGCAATCAGGTCGATGCGGTCCGTGCAGATGGCATCGACGCCCCAACGCGCGAGTTCGCGCGCCCGTTCGAGGTCGTTCACCGTGTAAACCAGGATGCGCAGCCCGGCGGCCTTGATCGCGCGCACGAGCGGTTCGTCGAGCCGACTGTGGTCTGCATGCAACGATACGCAGCCGAGCGCATCGATCACCTGCGCCTGCCAGTCGTCCGGCACGACTTCGTAGAGCATCCCGCGCGGCAGGCCCGGCACGGTCGCGCGCGCCTGCTGCAATGCGTCGAACGAGAATGACGACAGCAGCGGCGCCACCGCGGCATCGCGCCAGTACGCGGCCGCGTCGGCCGCCACACGCTGCCCGGTTTCGCGTTCGCGCCCCGGGCACGGCTTGATCTCGACGTTCGCGGCCAGCCCGTGCGCGATGCAGCGCGCCGCGGCCGCCTCCAGCGTCGGCATCCGTTCGCCCGCGAAGCGCGCGTCGAGCCACGCGCCCGCGTCGAGCGCGGCCAGCGCCGCATAACGCATGCCCGCCGCCGCACCCTGCCCATTCGACGTGCGATCGACCGTGTCGTCGTGCAGCAGGAACGTCACGTCGTCGGCCGACAGCTTCGCATCGAACTCGACCATCCGGTGGCCGCGGCGCGCACCCTCGTCGAGTGCGGCGAGCGTGTTCTCCGGCGCGAGCGTGCCGCCGCCGCGATGGGCGACGACGCGCGGATAGGGCCAGTCGGTACGGGATGTCATCGTCGGTCTCTCGGCAGGTGCAGCAGGTTCAGCCGGCACGCTTGCCGGTCTCGGGATCGAAGAAATGCAGCCGGTGCGCAGGCAGCGCAGCCGCGAGCGCCGTGCCGCGCGCGGGACGATCCGCGTGCGGCAGGCGCACCGCGACATCGTGATTGCCCCAGCGGCCGTGCGCGAGATTGTCCGCGCCGAGCAGTTCGCACGAGTCGACCGGCAGCGTCGCCTGCGCGACGCCCGGCTGCGGCGTCATGTGTTCGGGACGCACGCCGAGCACCCAGTCGCGCCCGGTGGCGATCTCCGTGCCGATGCCGGGCGCGCCGGCGACCGGCAGCGCGGGGCCGCCGCCCGCAACCGTAAACGTCGCGCCGTCGTCCGACAGCCGGCCGTGCATCAGGTTCATCGCCGGCGAGCCGATGAAGCCCGCGACGAACACCGTCGCCGGCTTCTCGTACACGTCGACCGGCGCGCCGATCTGCTCCGCGTAGCCGCGGTTCATCACGATCACCCGCTGCGCGAGCGTCATCGCCTCGATCTGGTCGTGCGTCACGTACACGCTCGTCGTCGCGAGCCGCGCATGCAGCCGCTGGATCTCGAGCCGCATCTGCACGCGCAGCTTCGCGTCGAGGTTCGACAACGGCTCGTCGAACAGGAATACCGACGGCTCGCGCACGATCGCGCGCCCCATCGCGACACGCTGCCGCTGCCCGCCCGACAGTTCGCGCGGCCGCCGCGCGAGCAGCGGCTCGAGCTCGAGGATCTTCGCGGCCGCGGCCACCCGCGCATCGATCGTCGCGCGCTCGATCCCGCGAATCTTCAGCCCGTAGCCCATGTTCTGCGCGACCGTCATGTGCGGGTACAGCGCATAGTTCTGGAACACCATCGCGATGTCGCGGTCCTTCGGCTCCAGCGTGTTGACGACCCGGTCGCCGATCGCGATCTCGCCGTCCGTCACGCTCTCGAGCCCCGCGATCATCCGCAGCAACGTCGACTTGCCGCAGCCCGACGGGCCGACCAACACGATGAATTCACCGTCGGAGATCTCCACGTCGATGCCATGCAGCACGTGCTGCTTGCCGTCGTAGGATTTCCTGACGCCCTTCAAGCTCAGCGCAGCCATACCTGGTCCTTCTCCCGGTTACCGTCGGTCATTCATTTCTCGGAATCGACGAGGCCGCGCACGAACCAGCGCTGCATCGCCAGCACGACGACGAGCGGCGGGATCATCGCCAGCAGCGTCGCCGCCATCACGTATTGCCATTCGGTCGCGGCGTCGCCGCTCGCGATCATCGTCTTGATGCCCACCACCGCAGTCGACAGCGACGCTTCCGTCGTGATCAGGATCGGCCACAGATACTGGTTCCAGCCGTAGATGAACGTGATCACGAACAGCGCGGCGATGCTCGTCTTCGACAGCGGCAGCACGACGTCCCAGAAGAAGCGCAGCGGCCCCGCGCCGTCGATGCGCGCCGCGTCCATCAGCTCGTCGGGCAGCGTCATGAAGAACTGGCGGAACAGGAACGTCGCGGTCGCCGATGCGATCAGCGGCAGCGAGAGCCCCGCGTAGGTGTTCGTCAGGTGCAGCGTCGACACGACCTGCACGGTCGGAAAGATCCGCACTTCCACCGGCAGCATCAGCGTGACGAAGATCAGCCAGAACGCCGTATTGCGGAACGGGAAGCGGAAATAGACGATCGCGTACGCGGACAGGATCGACACCGCGATCTTGCCGACCGCGATCCCGAGCGCCATCGCGAAGCTGTTCACGAGCAGCCGGCCGAACGGCGCCGTCGCGCCGCCGCTGCCGTGCCCCCAGATGTACGCGACGTTCTCGAACAGGTGCGTGCTCGGCACGAGCGACAGCGGCACCGCGAACACTTCCTGCGCGTTCATCGTCGCCGCGCAGAACGCGACGTAGACGGGAAACACGATCAGCACGACACCCGCGATCAGCACCGCGTGGCAGAACAGGTCGAAGCCCTTGCGATTTTCGATCATGCGTATTGGACCCTGCGCTCGACGAAGCGGAACTGGATCACCGTGAGCCCCACGACGATGATCATCAGCACGACCGACTGCGCGCCCGAACTGCCGATGTCGAGCCCCTGGAAGCCCTCCGCGAAGATCTTGTAGATCAGCGTCTTGGTGCTCTGCGCCGGGCCGCCGCCGGTGGCCGCGTCGATCACCGGGAACGTGTCGAAGAACGCGTAGACGAGGTTCACGACCAGCAGGAAGAAACTCGTCGGCGACAGCAGCGGCAGCACGATGTTGAAGAAGCGCCGCACCGGCCCCGCGCCGTCGATCGCGGCCGCCTCGATCAGCGAGCGCGGAATCGCCTGCAGCCCCGCGTAGAAGAACAGGAAGTTGTAGCTCACCTGCTTCCACACCGACGCCAGCACGACGAGGAACATCGCCTGGCCGCCGTTCAGCGCGTGGTTCCACACGATGCCGCCCTTCGCGAGCGCATACGTGATCAGCCCGATGCTCGGGTTGAACAGGAACGCCCACAGCACGGCCGCGATCGTCGGCGCGACCGCGTACGGCCAGATCAGCAGCGTGCGGTACACGCGCGCGCCGCGGATCACGCGGTCGGCGCATGCGGCCAGCAACAGCGACACGACGAGCCCGCTCACGGTGACGAGCGAACTGAACACAAGCGTCGTGCGGAACGAATCGAGATACAGCGGATCGGCGAACAGGTGCGTGAAATTCGCGAAGCCGACGAATTCGCTCGACGTGCCGAACGCGTCCTGCATCTGCGTGGACTGCCACAGCGCGACGCCGGCCGGCCACAGGAAGAACACGGCGGTGATCGCGAGCTGCGGCGCGATCAGCAGGTACGGCACCGGGCTCGTACCGAAACGGGAACGGGATTGCATCGCGGATATCCGGTCAGGCGAAACGGAAGGGAAACCGCGCCGCCGGACGGCACGCGCTCGCGCGCGGCGCCGCCGGCGGCACGACGCGATGCGTGCTCAGCCGCCCGACTTCTCGAAGCGGCGCAGCAGTTCGTCGCCGCGCGACGCGGCCGAATCGAGCGCGTCCTTCGGCGACTTCTTCTGCGCCCAGACCTGTTCGAACTCCTCGTCGACGACCGTGCGGATCTGCGGCATGTTGCCCAGCCGCAGCCCCTTCGTGTACGGCAGCGGCGGCTTGTTCAGCATCTGCTTGATCGCGGTTTCGGCGCTCGGGTTCTTCGCGTAGAAGCCCTGCTGACGCGTCAGGTCGTACGCGGCGGTCGTGACCGGCAGGTAGCCCGTGTCCTGGTGCCACTTCGCGGCGACCGCGGGCGACGCCAGGTAAGAGAGGAATTTCGCGACGCCCTTGTAGGTCGCCGGATCCTTGCCGGCCAGCACCCACAGGCTCGCGCCGCCGATGATCGCGTTCTGCGGCGCGCCCTTCACGTTCGCGTCGTACGGCATCATGCCCGTGCCGTAGCTGAACTTCGCGAACTTCTGCACGTTCGCGAGCGCGCCCGACGACGTCGTCAGGATCCCGCAGTCGCCGCTGTAGAACTTCGCCGACGCTTCATCCTTGCGGCCCGCGTACGTGAACGTGCCGTCCTTCGCCATCTGCTGCAGGAAGGCGACATGTTCGATCTGCTGCGGCTTGTTGAACTCGAGCACGGCGTCGGTGCCGTCGAAGCCGTTGTTGCGGCTCGCGAACGGCAGCCCGTGCCATGCGCTGTAGTTTTCGAGCTGGATCCAGCCCTGCCAGCCGGTCGTGAAGCCGCACGCCATCCCCGACTTGCGCAGCTTCTCGGCATCGGCCTTCACGTCGGCCCACGTCTTCGGCGGCTGGTTCGGATCGAGGCCGGCCTTCTTGAACGCGTCCTTGTTGTAGTACAGCACCGGCGTCGAGCTGTTGAACGGCATCGACACGAGGTGGCCCGTCTTCGCGTCGCTGTAGTAGCTCGCGATGGTCGGCACGAACGCCTTCTCGTCGAGCGTCACGCCGGCCTGCTTGAACACGTCGTAGACGGGCACGACCGCCTTCTTCGCCTGCATCATCGTCGCCGTGCCGACTTCATAGACCTGCAGGATCGCCGGCGCGTTGCCGCTGCGATAGGCCGCGATGCCGGCCGCGAGCGCCTGGTCGTAGGTGCCCTTGAAGACCGGCACGATCTTGTAGTCGCTTTGCGACGCGTTGAACTGGTCGGCGATCGCGTTGACCCGCTCGCCGAGCGCGGCCTCCATCGCATGCCAGAACTGAATTTCCGTCGCGGCGAGCGCCACGTGCTGCACCCCGAACATCAGCGCGCCGCCGAGCGCGATCGAACGAACCAGTGTCCCCGCAGGCTTCTTCTTCATCGACCTCTCCTATGAAAACGTTACCAACAGCGTGTGCAACCTTCCCGTCGCCATTGAACCGGCGAAGTCTAGTGATCGTTTGTGACAGTCAGTTGTCGCTGATGACGAACAGGCGCTGATATTCCTTCAGCGCGAAGCGGTCGGTCATGCCGGCGATGTAGTGCGCGACGAGACGCGGCTGCTGCGCCGCGTCGTCGGACTGGTACGGCGGCGGCAGCAGGCGCGGATCGTCGATGAACGCGTCGAACAGCCCCGTGACGACGCGTTGCGCCTTGCTCGCCATGCGCATCACCTTGTAGTGGCGATACAGGTTCTTGAAGAGGAAGCGCTTGAGGGCCGCTGCCTGCGCGGCGACCTCGGGGCTGTGCGACACGAGCGGCGGCGCGTCGCGCACGTCGTCGAGCGACGCGGGCGCGACGCGCACGAGATTGCGCGTGGTTTCGTCGATCAGGTCGACGATCAGCGTGTTGATGATGCGGCGCACCGTCTCGTGCACGAGACGGCGGCCTTCGAGGTGCGGGAATTCGGCGAGCGCCGCGTCGTAGTGACGCTGCCACAGCTCGACTTCCGCGAGCTGCTCGATCGTGATCAGGCCGGAACGCAGGCCGTCGTCGACGTCGTGGTTGTTGTAGGCGATCTCGTCGGCGATGTTCGCGAGCTGCGCCTCGAGCGACGGCTGGCGGCCCTGCAGGAAGCGCTCGCCGAGCGCGCCGAGCTTGCGTGCATTCTCGCGCGAGCAGTGTTTCAGGATGCCTTCGCGCGTCTCGAAGCACAGGTTCAACCCGTTGAACGCGCCGTAGTGCTCCTCGAGCTCGTCGACCACCGCAAGGCTCTGCAGGTTGTGCTCGAAGCCGCCGTGCTCGCGCATGCACGCATTCAGCGCGTCCTGCCCGGCATGGCCGAACGGCGTATGGCCGAGATCGTGCGCGAGCGAGATCGCTTCGACGAGATCCTCGTTCAGTCGCAGGTTGCGCGCGACCGAGCGCGCGATCTGCGCGACTTCGAGGCTGTGCGTGAGGCGCGTGCGGAACAGGTCGCCTTCGTGATTGACGAAGACCTGCGTCTTGTATTCGAGCCGGCGAAACGCGGTCGAATGGACGATGCGGTCGCGATCGCGCTGGAATTCGGTGCGCGCCGCCGGCGGGGTTTCCGGATGGCGGCGGCCGCGTGACTGCGACGCGTGCGCGGCATACGGAGCGAGATGGGCTTCCAGCGCCGCCAGCGTCGGCGGCTCGGCCACCGGCGCAGCAGATGCGCGGCTGGCTTCGGGCAATGTGCTGCTGGATGTCTCGCTCACGTCTCCTCCATGTCAGGCGCGCCGGCGGATCCGGGCGCCGTTAGCCGGTCGTTTGCGCCAGTGTAGCGAATACCGCTTCGTCCGGCGCCTGCGTGATCAGCGTATCGCCGAATCGCTTCAGCAGGATGAACTTGATCGCGCCGGCCTCAGCCTTCTTGTCGACGCGCATCAGGTCGATGTAGCGCGCATCGCCGAGCGCCGGCCCGCGGGTCGGCAGATGCGCGGCCGCGATCACCGCATCGAGGCGCTGCCGCGACGCTTCGTCGAGCAGGCCGAGCCGCACCGACAGGTCGCCCGCCATCACCATTCCGCAGCCGACCGCCTCGCCGTGCAGCCATTCGCCGTAGCCTAGCCCGGCCTCGATCGCATGGCCGAACGTGTGGCCGAAGTTCAGGATCGCGCGCAGGCCGCCTTCGCGCTCGTCGGCCGCGACGACGCTCGCCTTGATCTCGCACGAACGCTTCACCGCATGCGCGAGCGCGGCGGGCTCGCGACGATTCAGCGCATCGACGTTCGCCTCGATCCAGTCGAAGAATGCCGCATCGGCGATCGCGCCGGTCTTGATGATCTCGGCCACGCCGGCCGCCAGCTCGCGATCGGGCAGCGTCGTGAGCGCGCCGATGTCCGCGATCACGGCCTGCGGTTGGTAGAACGCGCCGATCATGTTCTTGCCGAACGGGTGGTTGATGCCCGTCTTGCCGCCGACCGACGAATCGACCTGCGACAGCAGCGTCGTCGGCACCTGGATGAACGGCACGCCGCGCATGTAGCACGCGGCGGCAAAGCCGGTCATGTCGCCGACCACGCCGCCGCCGAGCGCGACGAGCGTCGTCTTGCGATCGGCGTGATCCGTCAGCAGGCCGTCGAAGATCAGGTTCAGCGTTTCCCAGTTCTTGTATGCCTCGCCGTCCGGCAGCACGACCGTCGACACGCGCTTGCCGAGCGGCGCGAGCGCCGCGCGCAGCGCGTCGCCGTAGAGCGGATCGACCGTCGTGTTCGTGACGATCGTGACCGACGAACCCTTGATGTGGGGCGAGAACAGCTCGGTGCGGCCGATCAGGCCGGCGCCAATATGAATCGGGTAGGCGCGGTCGCCCAGATCGACGTTGACAGTAATCATGCTTGTAGCGGCTTGGCGATGACGCCGGCCAGTTCGAGTTGCATCAACACCATGTTGACGAGACCGTTGACCGACGGACGGCCGGTCTCGATGACGAAATCCGCGCATTCGCGGTACAGCGGGTCACGCACTTCGTACAGCGCTTCCAGACGCCCCTTCGGATCTTCGGTCTGCAACAGCGGGCGATTCTTGTCCTTGCGCGTGCGCAGCCATAGATCGTGCGGGTTGGCGCGCAGGTAGACGACGATGCCGTTGGTTTTCAGGCTGTTGCGGTTTTCCGGGCGCAGCACCGCGCCCCCGCCGGTCGCGAGCACGATGTTCTCGCGCTGCGCGAGCTCGGCGATCACCTGCGTTTCGCGATCGCGAAAGCCGGCCTCGCCCTCCAGCTCGAAGATCACCGGAATGCGCGCGCCCGTACGGGCCTCGATTTCGTGGTCGGAGTCGAAGAACGTCCTGTCGAGACGACGCGCGACCGCACGGCCCACGGTGGTCTTACCCGCTCCCATAAGGCCGACGAAAAATACGTTTGCATGTGGGTCCCGCGCTTGCAACGGCTTCCTCTGCTTCAATCTTGCTGGTGTGTGGCGCAGCTTACTGGCAAAGCGGCTGCCTTGTCGAGCCTGCGCCGGCGGCTTCCGGCCCCGTTTCCTCGGCATCCGCGTCGCCCGCGCCGGGTGCGCCGCAACGCGCATCGACGACGGTCGGCGTGATGAAGACGACCAGTTCGTTGCGTTGGTCGCGCTGCGCGCGGTGCCGGAAAAGCGCGCCCAGAAACGGTATTTTGCCCAAGAGCGGCACCCGCGTCACATCGTTCCGGCTCAGTTGTTCATAGATGCCGCCGATCGCGACCGTCCCGCCATTCTCGACCTCGACGCGCGTCTGCACGTGCTTCGTATGGATCGCGGGGCCGGCCGCGGTCGGCTCGCCGACGCTGTCCTTCGTCACGTCGAGATCGAGCACCACGCGCCCGTCCGGCGTAATCTGCGGCTCGACCTCCAGCTTCAGCGTCGCGCGGCGGAACTGCACGCCGCTCATGCCGTTGCCGACCTTCGCCTGGTACGGCAGCTCGGCGCCCTGCTCGACGATGGCCTTCACGCGGTCGGCCGTCACCACCCGCGGACGCGAAACGATCTGGCCCCGGCCTTGCGCTTCCAGCGCGCTCAACTCGATGTCGAGTACGCGGCTGAGCGGCGCGGCGAACAGCGTGAAGCCGGCGGTCGCCGCATCGAAGCCGCCGAGCGGCCGCGCGGCGAGATCCAGCGCGTTGCGCGCGTCCGCCGTGAAGGACGTGCCCTCGGCCGACGACGGCCGCCCCTGCGCACGCAGTGCGACACGTGCGCCGAGGTTGCGCGAGAAACCCTGCTCGCCTTCGACGATGCGGGCCTCGATCCGGACCTGCCGCGACGGCCGGTCGATCGCGTCGATCAGGCCCGCGATCTGCACGATGCGCGGCGCGAGATCGGTCACGAACAGCAGGTTCGTACGGGGATCGGCCGCCGCCGCGCCGCGCTTCGACAGCAGGCGCTGGCCGGTCGCGCCGGCCAGCAGCCGCTGCACGTCCTGGGCGCGCGGATAGTGCAGCACGAACGTACGGCTTGCGAGCGGCTCCAGATCGGCGGCCCGCGCATGCATGTCGAAGCGCTCGCGTTCGCGCGCCGCCAGCTCGGCGGCCGGCGTGACCCAGATCACGTTGCCGCGCCGGGACATCGCCAGCCCGTGCGTGTCGAGCAGCGTGTCGAACGCGTCGCGCCAGCGGACATTGTTCAGACGTAACGTGACCGTGCCGCGCACCTGCTCGCCGACGACGATATTGAGCCCCGTGAATCGCGCGATCGCGTCGAACGCCGCCGCGAGCCCGACGCCCTGCAGATTCAGCGAGATCCGCCGCTCGTCGTCCGCATCGCCCGGTTGCCGTGCCGCGGCGTCGCTCATCCGGGCCGGCGGCGCCAGCGGGATCGGCGGCCCCTCGAGCGCGGGGACCGGCGCGGCGGCTTCCGTCTGCAGCGCCGTGCGCGCCGCCTGATCGAACGGCGGCGGGCCGGCGTCCTCCGCTACCGCGCTGTCCACGCTGTCGGCCACGCGCAGCGGCTGCGGCAGGCGCGGCACCGACACATTCGTCGGCCCGGCCGGCCAGACCGCCGGCAGCGGCGGCACCGACGCGCTTGCGCCGTCCGCCGTCACGCCGGCCCAGATGACGAGCATCCAACAGCCGTGCTTCGTCATGGCCGGCCTCCGTCGTCAAGCACAAGCCGCTGCGATCCGTCCGCCGTCGCAAGCGTCACGGCCGCGCGGTCGATACGCACCACGCGCGCGGCCCCCAGCACCTCGCCAGGTGCGACGGCCGTGAACGCGCCGTCGCCGTCGTCGAACAACGCGAGACCGGTACGCGCGTCGCGAATCGTGCCGGCAAGGCGGGCTGCGCACCCCGCCGCTTCGGCGAGGCCCCCCTCGTCGAATGGATCGGCGTCGGGCGCAGCGGCGCGAACCGGCGTGTTGCCCGCCGCGGCCGTTGTCGCCTGCAGCGCCGGAAATACGTCGACGGACATATCCACCCGCGCCGCCGACATGCCACGCTCGATACGCAGCGCCGACGGTACCGCCAACACCGGGAAGCGCGCCAGCCCGCCAACCATATGCAGCAACGCGTGAAAGCCGCCGTCCGCGGCGATGTGTACGGTGCGTCGGCCGTCCGGTGCCGCGCCATCGGCGCGCTGCGGTTCGATCGATACGCCGTGCAACCCGCTCGACGCGGCGAGATCGGCCAGCGCCAGCATCAGCGCGGCCCATTCCGGCGTAGGCGGCAAGCGATCGTCACGCGTCGACGCAGGATGCCCGTCGCGTCGTTGTCCGGCGGAAGCCAGGACGCGCTGCGCGTCGGCCGCGCGCGCCTGCGCCGCGGCGAGCAACGCGCGACTACGTGCCAGCCCGCTCCAGTCGGCCGCATTCGCCAGATGAATGCTGCCTGCCAGCACGGCCGCGAACGCCAGCACGCAACCCGCGGCATGCGCGGCGGCCGCCGACACGCGCGGCATGTGGCCCGCCCTGGCGCCCGCGCGCAGCGCCGGCCAATGCGCGAGCGCCGTCATGCGCCCCCTCCCGACACCGTCCGCGACGACGTCGCATCGTGCCAGCGCAACTGCACCGAGAACCGGAACGGCATCCCGGCCGTCGAAGCCGGCGCATCCGACGCAGGCTTCAACGTATCTATATCGATCCGCCAGTCGCGCTGCTCGCGCGCCATCGCGGCGAGCCACAGCGCAGCCGCCCGGTAACTCGCGGCGCGCGCATCGAGCACGGCGCCGGTCGTCGTCATGCGCAGCGCATCGAGCCGGACATGATCGGCGCGCACCTGCTTCAGGGTCGCCAGCAACCCGGCCACGCGCCGGTAAGGTGCGGCCAGCGCAGCCGCCTGCGCGTCGCGTCGCGCGACGGCGGCGGCTGCATCGGCCGCGCGCGTCGCAACGGCCACCCGCGGCTGCACCTGTCGCAGCCGCGCCTCCACGCCGGCGCGCTCGGCATCCACCCGCCACCGCGACAACACCGCAGCGCCCGTCCACAGACCGGCGCCAAGCACGCCGAGCAGGATCGCCACACCGCACTGCGTGGCCCGCCGACGCCGCAATGCCCGCGCCAACCGCTCGCGGTACGGCAGCAGGTTGAAGTCGCCGAGTACCGCCTGTACGAGCTGCTGCGCCGCCGCGCCGTCTCCGTTTGCCGCCACGTGACCGGCCGTCATTCCCACACCCCACGCAACGCGAGCCCGAACGCGACGGCAAACGCCGGGCCGCCTGGCACGGCGGCGCGCGCGCACGGCAGGCCGTCCCAGCCCGTGCAGTCGAACGGGACCACTGCCGTGCCGAGCACGTCGCCGATCTCGGCAATCGACGTATCGAAGCGGGCGATACATCGCTCGTCCCCGGCGACGAGTACGCAGCCCACGACCCCCAGCACGCGCCGACGCAACGCATCGGGAAGCGCCTCCGGCAACGTGCCGGACAGGGAGAGCACCTGCATCGCCGACCGTCCCTCGATTCGCCAGCCGCGCACGCCCGCGTCGCAGAACCAGAGCACGGCGTACGCGCCCTGCGCATCGAGTTCGAACCGTGCGGCATAGCGCAGCGCGCGCAGCACGGCGGCCGACTCGCCGTCGATCACCGTCAGGTCGATACCGGCCTGCGCGGCCACGTCGATCCGCCGCTCGAGCAGCGCCAGCGGCGCGACCGCCACCGCGATCTCGCCGGACCGCGCGCCGCCGTAGTGCCGCCAGTCGAACGCGAGACTGTCCGGCGCGAGCCCCGAGATGCGTTCGGCGGCCTGCCGCGCGGCGTCCGGGATGTCGCCGCGCCCGGCCAGATCGAGCGTCGCGGTGCGCATCTCGTCATCGTGCAGCGCCATCACGCCGCGCGCGTCGCACTGCACGTCGGACGCCGACAGCCGCGCCACGGCCGCCGCCAGCGACCGCGCGACCGCCGCCCAACGCGCGTCCTCCGGCCCGCCCGCCAAGCCAACCGGTTCGCGCTCGAGCCCCTCGACGCGCACCTCCGCTTCCCTGCCGCGCCGGCTCAGCACGGCCACCCTCACTTCGTGCGCACCGACGTCGATTCCCGTCGACCGGTGCCTGCCCTGTGCAAACCGCGCCACCCATCGTCCTGCCATCCCAGCCTCCCGAGATCGTCGCGGCCCATGCCGCGCATCCGAGACCTGATTCTGCAAAGCGACGCGCGCCGCCGACAGTCGGCCAAACGGCCAGCATTGGTCCACGGCGGCCGTGCACGGACTATGCTGACGGCACGCCGACCCGCGGCTTGGCGACGGGCGGCCCCCGCGTCAGGAGCGCTCTTACCGGGCAGCTATAATCGCGGGACTGTTTTCCGGTATGCCTATGCAATCCACGACTCCTACGTCCCCGCCTCCCGCCCCGGAGCCGAAGAAGCGGCCCTGGTGGCAAAAAGTCCTGCTCGGCTTCGCCGCGATGTGCGTGGCCCTCGTCGTGGCCGGCGGCCTCGTGCTCGGCTACGCGCTCGTCGTGGCCTGGCCGAACATGCCGTCGCTCGATGCGCTGACCGACTATCGCCCGAAGGTGCCGCTGCGCATCTACACGTCCGATCACGTGCTGATCGGCGAATTCGGCGAGGAGCGCCGCGACGTCGTCCATTTCAAGGACGTGCCCGACTCGCTGAAGAAGGCGATCCTCGCGATCGAGGATGCGCGCTTCTACGATCACGGCGGCGTCGACCTCACCGGCATCATCCGCGCCGGCTTCGTCGCGCTGACGAACGGCCACGCGTCGCAGGGCGCGAGCACGATCACGATGCAGGTCGCACGCAACTTCTTCCTGTCGAGCGAGAAGACCTACACGCGCAAGATCTACGAGATGCTGCTCGCGTACCGGATCGAGCGCGCGCTGACGAAGGATCAGATTCTCGAGGTCTACATGAATCAGATCTATCTCGGCCAGCGCGCGTACGGCTTCGCGAGCGCCGCACGGGTCTATTTCGGCAAGGACCTGAAGGACATCACGCTCGCGGAAGCCGCGATGCTCGCGGGGCTGCCGAAGGCGCCGTCCGCGTACAACCCGGTCGTCAACCCGAAGCGCGCGAAGGTACGCCAGGAATATATCCTGCAACGGATGCTCGAGCTGAACTTCATCACGCGCGAACAGTACGACGAAGCGTCCGCGCAGCCGCTCGTCGTCAAGGGTCCGGGCCGCGATTTCAGCGTGCACGCGGAGTACGTCGCCGAAATGGTCAGACAGATGATGTACGCGCAGTACCGTGAGGAAACCTACACGCGCGGCTTCAACGTCGTCACGACGATCGATTCCGCGGATCAGCAGGTCGCGTACACCGCGCTGCGCAAGGGCATCATGGATTACGAGCGCCGTCACGGCTATCGCGGGCCGGAAGGCTTCATCGAGCTGCCGGCCGGTGCCGACGACCGCGAACAGGCGATCGACGACGCGCTGCTCGAGCATCCCGACAACGGCGAGCTGATCGCCGCGGTCGTGACGGCCGCGAGCCCGCGCCAGATCACGGTGGCGTTCATCGACGGCAGTACCGCGACGATCGACGGCGACAACCTGCGCTTCGCGTCAGGCGCGCTGTCGGCCAACGCGCAGCCGAACCGCCGGATCCGCCCGGGCGCGATCGTCCGCGTGGTGAAGAACGACGCCGGCAAGTGGTCGATCACGCAGTTGCCGCAGGTCGAGGGTGCGTTCCTGTCGATCGTCCCGCAGGACGGCGCGATCCGCTCGCTCGTCGGCGGCTTCGACTACAACAAGAACAAGTTCAACCACGTCACGCAGGCATGGCGGCAACCGGGTTCGTCGTTCAAGCCGTTCATCTACTCGGCGTCGCTCGACAAGGGCCTCGGGCCGGCGACCGTGATCAACGACGGCCCGCTGTATTTTAGCGCCGCGGAAACGGGCGGCCAGCCGTGGGAGCCGAAGAACTACGGCGGCGGCTTCGAGGGCCCGATGTCGATGCGCACCGCGCTGCAGCGCTCGCGCAACCTCGTGTCGATCCGGATCCTGAACCACATCGGCACGAAATACGCGCAGCAATACATCACGCGCTTCGGCTTCGACGCCGAGCGCCATCCGGCCTACCTGCCGATGGCGCTCGGCGCCGGCCAGGTCACGCCGCTGCAAATGGCAGGCGCGTACTCGGTCTTCGCGAACGGCGGCTACCGCGTCAATCCGTACCTGATCGCCGAGGTCACCGATCCGAACGGCGCGATCGTCGCGCGCGCGCAGCCGCTCGTCGCCGAGCAGAACGCGCCGCGCGCGATCGACGCGCGCAACGCGTACGTGATGAACAGCCTGCTGCAGAGCGTCGCGCAGCGCGGCACGGGCGCGCGGACCAACGTGCTGAAGCGCGCCGACCTCGCGGGCAAGACCGGCACGACGAACGACTCGCACGACGCCTGGTTCGCCGGCTACCAGCACACGCTCGCCGCGATCGCGTGGATCGGCTACGACAATCCGCGCAGCCTCGGCGATCGCGAAACCGGCGGCGGCCTGTCGCTGCCGGTCTGGATCGACTACATGGGTGCGGCGCTGAAGGGCGTGCCGGAATTCAAGCCGACGGTGCCGGACGGCGTCGAGTCGCTCGGCGGCGAGCTGTATTTCACCGAGTTCACGCCGGGGCACGGCTTCGTGTCGACGGTCGGCGTGCCGCAGGCGCCGGCCGCGCAGAACGTCGACGAGGCCGTGCCGCACGTCGACGAACAGGAAAAGCAGGACATCATGAACCTGTTCCAGGGCCACTGACCCGCGGCCCGACCATGAAAAAAGCGCCCCGCGGGGCGCTTTTTCTTTGGGCACGACATTCGGGACCCGCTGCCCCGGCCGTCACGCGCCGAACGTGATCGGCAGGCCGGCCTGCTGCGTCGCGTATTCGGTGAGCGCCGAGAAGAACTCGGTGCCCGTGCGCGTATCGCGCCACGCACCGTCGACGAAACGGTAGTGGAATCCACCGGCCTTCGCGGCGATCCACACTTCCTTCATCGGCGGTTGCAGGTTGACGATGATCTTCGAGCCGTTTTCGAACGTCAGCGTCAGCACGCTGCCGTTGCGCTCCAGATCGATGTCGTGATCGCCGTCGTTCGCGACGTCCACGGTACGCTCGACGGCCGCCAGCACGGCCTCGGCACGGGCCAGGTATTCAGTATCGGACATGCTAAACTCTATCGGTTAAATTGTTCAGGGACGATCATGCGAGTCGTTTTCCGGATGAGCGCGATTGTAGCGGCTTTGGCGATTCTTGCCGGCTGCGGTCAAAGCGGCGCGCTCTATCTGCCCACCGTACCCCCGATGCCCAAGCCGATCCAGCAGCAGAACACGCCGCCGTCGGACGTGAAACCGACCGACGAAAACGCGTCGTCCGACGAGACGCCCGACACGTCCGGCTCGCCGCTCACGCTGTCGCCCGAACTGTCGAGCACCGCATCGACCATGCCCGCCCCGGCATCGGGCCCGGCAGCCACGAAGTAACGACGCGATGCCGCCCGCGCGGCGCGCGCAACGAGGCGATGACTCCCCGGTCATCGCCTTTTGTTTTTTCGGGCCGCCGCGTCACGCACGCACGCGCCGCCAGCCCCACGCAACCACCCGCCAGCCGAGCAGCGCGGCGACGATCGCCGCGTAGAGCTTCGGCTGCGCGAGATCGTGCTTGCCGGCCCGCATCCACCAGAAGTGCAGCACGCCGAACAGCGCGATCGCATAGATCGCGCTGTGCAGCGTCGCCCAGTGGCGCCCCAGCCGGCGCACCATCGCGCGCGGCGACGTCGCGGCGAGCGGAATCAGCAGCACGAACGCCGCGAAGCCGACGGTGATGAACGGGCGCTTGCCGACGTCCTTCAGGATCGCGACGACGTCGAACCACTTGTCGAACCACAGGTAGGTCGTGAAATGCAGCGTCGCGTAAAAGAACGCGAACAGCCCGATCATCCGGCGAAAGCGCAGCAGCGACGCGAAGCCCGTGATGCGCCTGAGCGGCGTGACGGCAAGCGTGATGCACAACAGGACGAGCGTCCACAAGCCGGTCGAGCGCGTGATGAATTCGATCGGGTTCGCGCCCAGCCGGTCCGTCAGCCCGAACAGCACGACGCGCGCGAGCGGATACAGGCCGGCCGCGAACGCCAGCACCTTGGCCGGTGCGAGCCAGCGCGGCGCGGCGGGACGGATCGCACCGGTCCGCGCGGTGCGTGCGGCCGACCGGACACCCGCGGCGCGCTCGGAAGTGAGCGTCGAAGGACGCATGTCGTTTCTCACCGTCGTGCTCAGAAATTCTTCTTCAGGTCCATGCCCTGATACATCGAGGCGACCAGATCGCCGTAGCCGTTGAACATCAGTGTCTTGCGCTTCGGCGTGAAAAAGCCGTCCTCGCCGATGCGCCGCTCGGTCGCCTGGCTCCAGCGCGGATGATCGACGTTGGGGTTCACGTTCGAATAAAAGCCGTACTCGTTCGCGGCGTACGTGTTCCAGCTCGTCTTCGGCTGCTTGTCGACGAAGCGGATCTTCACGAGCGACTTCGCGCTCTTGAAGCCGTACTTCCACGGCACGACGATCCGCACCGGCGCGCCATTCTGGTTCGGCAGTACCTGGCCGTAGACGCCCATCGTCAGCAGCGTCAGCGGATTCATCGCCTCGTCCATGCGCAGCCCTTCCGAATACGGCCAGTCGAGCACGGGCGTCGACAGGCCGGGCATTTGCGACGGATCGGCCAGCGTGACGAACTGCACGTATTTCGCGTTGCCGGTCGGCTGCACGCGCTTGATCAGCTCGGACAGCGGCACGCCGATCCACGGGATCACCATCGACCAGCCCTCGACGCAGCGCAGCCGGTACACGCGCTCCTCGAGCGGCGCGAGCTTCAGCAACTCGTCGAGATCGAACACTTTCGGGTGCTGCACCTCGCCTTCGACGCTCACGCGCCACGGGCGCGGCCGCAGCGTGCCGGCGTTCTGCGCCGGGTCGCTCTTGTCGGTGCCGAATTCGTAGAAGTTGTTGTAGGACGTGATGTCCTTGAACGGCGTCACCTTGTCGATGGCGACGAACTTCGGGTTCGTTTTTGCCGCGAGCTTCGCCGCGCGCGGATCGGGCGACGCATACGCGGCGAGCGCCGCGCCGCTGGCGCCAAACAGGCCGCCCGCGGCCGCGAGGCCGGCCGCCTGCAATACGCGCCGCCGGTTCTCGAACACCGCGCGCGGGGTGATCTCGCTCGGCGCGATGTCCGCGCCGGTCAGTACGTTACGCAAAGGGCGTTTGATCCACATCGTGCAGTTCCTCCCGCATGCGCGGCGCGCATGCTTCATCAGCGTTCGACCCGGCCCGTCACGCGCCGTTCGACGCCCGGTTCGCCCGCCGCGTTACAAAAGAAAACCGCCGGGCACGCAGTGCACCGGCGGTTCGATAGTCGGACGAGCGTCGGAAATCTTACAGTTTGCCGTAGCTGTGCAGCCCGGACAGGAACATGTTGACGCCGAGGAACGCGAACGTCGTGACCAGCAGGCCGGTGAGCGCCCACCACGCGGCCACCGCGCCGCGCAGGCCCTTCATCAGCCGCATGTGCAGCCACGCCGCGTAGTTCAGCCACACGATCAGCGCCCAGGTTTCCTTCGGATCCCAGCTCCAGTAGCCGCCCCACGCTTCGGCCGCCCACAGCGCGCCGAGGATCGTCGCGATCGTGAAGAACGCGAAACCAACCGCGATCGACTTGTACATCACGTCGTCGAGCACTTCCAGCGTCGGCAGGCGATCCGCGAGGATCCCGCGCTCCTTCATCAGATACGCGACCGACACCATCGCCGACAGCGCGAAGCTGCCGTAGCCGATGAAGTTCGCCGGCACGTGGATCTTCATCCACCAGCTTTGCAGCGCCGGCACGAGCGGCTGAATCTGCTGCGCATCGCGCGCGACCGAGTACCACATCAGGAAGCCGACCGCCGCGCTGATGACCAGCAGCACGAACGCGCCGAGCGAACGCGTGCCGTAGTGGCCTTCGTAATACAGATAAAGCAGCGCGGTGATCAGGCTGAACAGGACGAACACTTCATACAGGTTCGACACGGGGATATGCCCGACGTCCGCACCGATCAGGTAGGACTCGTACCAGCGCACCATCAGCCCGGTGAAGCCCATCAGCACGGCGACCCACGTGAGCTTCTGGCCGATCGCGGCGCCCGTTTCGGAGCGCGCGAGCAGGCCGATCCAGTAGAAGATCGTCGCGAGCACGAACAGCGCGCTCATCCACAGGATCGCCGACTGGCTCGACAGGAAGTACTTGAGGAAGAACGCCGAATCGGCGCGCGCGAGATCGCCCTGGTAGATCTGGATCGACAGCAGCGACAGCACGGCGATCGACGCCATCATCAGCCGCGCGGGCTTCCAGCGCCAGCCGAGCGCGACAAGCGCCGGCACGGTGCCGATCATCACCGCCTTGTCGTAGTAATCCATGTGCGCGTTGTAGTGCACGAGCGCATAGCCCGCGCCCGCCACCAGCGCCAGCGCGAACAGCCAGTCGAACAGCGACAGGCGCGCGAGGAACGGACGGTCGTCGAACAGCGGCGACGCTGCCGGCGCCGTACGGGAAGAGGAAACTTGCGTGAGATCCATGATGTTACCGGGTGGAATTCTCGGAATCGGAACCGCCGCCGGCAGGCGCGCGGGCCGTCGAAGCCGCACCGGCGGGTGCGGCGTCGCGAGGTGCGGCGTGCAAGGCGGCGCCGGCCGCGTCGCGCGTCTGCACGAATTCTTTCTCGAAATCGAAGGTCTTGCGGGCCGTGGACATGGCCATCACCACCTCGACGCCCGAACCGGCGTCCTTCAGCCAGAACCAGAGCCGCCGCTCGCGCACGTAGAACATCGAGAAGATGCCGGCGACCAGCAGCAGGCTGCCAAGATACACCAGATTCTTGCCGGGCGCGCGCGTCAGCTGAAATACCGAAGCTTGCACCTGCTTGAAGGAGTCAAGCTGCAAATAGACCGGCGATCCATACAGGAAGCTGTCGGATAGCGCATTGATCGCGTTCTGCACGAAGCGGATCGTGTCGGCGCCTTGTTGCGCGGCCGGCTCGCCCGCATGCTCGCGCGCGATCTGCCACACCTCCCACATCGAGCCCTCGAGCATCCGCAACAGCAGGCTCGCGGCCTTCTCCTGCTCGCCCTTCGGCACCGAGCGGTCGATGAACGTCGCCACCGCCTGGAAGCCGCCGATCGGCTGGCCGTCCGCGCCGCGGCCGACGCTGTCGTCGCTCGCCGCGAAAAGGGTCAGCACCTTCGACGCACTGTCCTGCAGGCGGCCGCGCAGCGACGCGTCGCCCGGCAGCGAGCGCTGCGCGAAGCGCGCGGCGGCCTCGGTGCGCACGGCCGGATCCTCGAGCGCGGCGCGCAGGCGCATCCATTCGCCGATCGAATCCTGGCTGTCGGCCGGAATCCGCATGTAGCGGAACGGATCGTTCGGACTCGCGCGCACGCCGGCGAGGAACACGCGCTCGCCGTTCATGTCGACGGGTAGCATGTAGTTGTTGAATTCGCGCGCCTGGCCGTCCTTGCCGCGAATCTTGTACTGCACCGACGGCCCGATGTTGTGGAGCTGCGTCGGCTTCGACGTCTTCGCGCCCGAGCCGAGCCGCTCGTCGAACACTTCCTTCAGCGAGCTGGTGGTCGCGACGCCGCGCACGTCCGGCTTGCCTTTCGCGTCGGCCATGTTCTCGACGTTGATCGCGCGGAAATCGGAGAATTCGATCGTGTCGCCGTCGGCGCCCGGGACCTGCAGCGGCGCCGAGCTGCCGATCGTGCCCTTCACGGGGACGGTCGCCGCGTGGCTGCCCGTCATCGGATAGGCCGTCATCTGCATCTGCGAGCCGCCGTCCTGGAAGCTCGACTGATAGATCGACACGCCCTTGTACGTGAACGGCTTGTTGACCTCCACCCGCGCCGGGATCTTCCGGCCGGTCTCGCGATCGATCACGACGATGTCGCTCGCGAACAGCTTCGGCATGCCGGTCGTGTAGTAATCGACGATGAATTTGTCGAGCTGGATCGAGAACGGCAGATCCTGAATCAGCGAGCCGCTCGGCTGGTTCAGGATCGCGGTCGACACGAACTGGCCCTCCGGCACCCACGCGTAGCCGCGGAAGGTCGGGTTCGACGCGGACAGCCGATGGTCGGGCGAGATATCGCTGATCGTCGCGCTCGTGTTGACCGGGCTCTTGCCGAACATCAGCATCTGGAATTTGATCGGCAGGTTGCTGTCGAGCAGGCCGCCGATACAGATCACGACGATCGCGAGGTGCGCGGAGATATAGCCCCACTTGGTCATCGCGCCGCGCTTCGCGGAGATCAGCGTCGCGCCGTCGGTTTCACGCACGACGTGCTTGTAGCCAGCCTTCGTGACGAAGGCGGCGAGCGTCGCCGCGACGCTCGCGCGCGTGCCGGACGCCGTGTATTCGGCCTTGTGGTGGAAGGCGCGCAGGCTGCCTTCGCGGACCTTGTCCTTCCAGCTCTTCGCATCGGCGAGCATCTTCGGCGCGTTGCGGATCACGCACAGCGAGATCGACGTGACGAGGAAGATCAGGATCAGCATGAACCACCACGCGCTGTACACGTTGTACAGGCCGAGCGAACGGAAGATGTCCGCCCAGAACGGCCCGAACTGGTTCACGTAGTTCGGATACGGATCGTCCTGGGTCAGGACCGTGCCGATGATGCTCGCGATCGACAGCACCACCAGCAGCGCGATCGCGAAACGCATCGAGCTCAGCAACTCGACCGCACGTTTCGACGCACCCTGACCCGACTTCGACTGCAACCCCGACGTGGTAACGCTCATTCAAACTCCGACTAAGGGGAAACCACCCCCACGCTCACTATGTTCGCTCGGGGAGCGCAGCTCCCCATCGCCTGCCAGCCGCGCCATCCCGGCCCGGCGAGTGCCGGCAAAAAAGAAGGGCGAGGCAACCGCGACGGCGCGGCGCCCCACCCTTTTCTTGTTCTGACTCCGGCCGCCCTTCGGGCGCCCGGTCATTCCATTCGCGGCTGACCGCTCAACGCAGGCCCGCGATGTAATCCGCGACGGCCTTGATCTCGGTATCCGACAGCCGCGACGCGATCTGATGCATCGCCTCGTTGTTGTTGCGCGCGCCGGCACCCTGCTGGAACGCGGTCAACTGCGCGACCGTGTAATCGGCCCATTGCCCCGACAGACGCGGGTACTGGACCGGGATCCCCTGCCCCGTCGGCCCGTGGCAGCTCGCGCAGGCGGGAACGCCCTTTTCCGCGATGCCGCCGCGATAGATCTTCTGGCCGATCGGCACCGTCGCCGCATTGCGTGCGGTACCGAGCTTCGTCGTCTGCGACCCGTAGTACGCGGCGACGTTGCGCATGTCGTCCGCGCTCAACGCGCTCGCGAATCCGACCATCACCGCGTTGTTACGCACCGGCCCCTTCGCGCCCGGCTGCGTCTTGAAGTCGTTCAACTGCTTGACCAGATATTCGGGATGCTGGCCGGCGAGCTTCGGGAAACTGCCCGACGCGCTGTTGCCGTCGGCGCCGTGACACGACGCGCAGACCTGCCCGGCAATCGCCTTGCCGCGGTCCAGATCCGGCTTGGCCGCATCTGCCGCGTTTGCCTCCGCTACGAAACCTACGAACCCTGCTGCAACCTGAAGCACCATCAGAGACTTGCACAGTCGATTCATTCGCACACCCTGTTTCGTCTTGTGGGAATTTGAGGTTCTGCAAAAAACGACGGCGTTCAGTCTACCGCAGAAGCCACATAAAAGCGCGAGGCAGGCGCCCGGTGGCCTTCGGCAAAACCGCCGTATTGTACAATATCGTGCTGAAAGCTCCCGCGCCTATCGGGGCTACCCCGCCTCCACCACGCGGCTCGCGCCGCCCGTCCTTCCGGTTCCCATGGCCTTTCTGCTCCATCAAGCCCGCTTCTACACGACCGTCAACCATCTGCGCGACCTGCCGCCGACGGTCCAGCCGGAAATCGCGTTCGCGGGCCGCTCGAATGCCGGCAAGTCGACGGCGATCAACGTGCTGTGCAACCAGAAGCGGCTGGCCTTCGCGTCGAAGACGCCCGGCCGCACGCAGCATATCAACTACTTCTCCGTCGGCCCGGCCGCCGAGCCCGTCGCGAACCTCGTCGATCTGCCCGGCTACGGCTATGCGGAAGTGCCCGGCGCCGCGAAGGCGCACTGGGAAATGCTGCTGTCGTCCTATCTCGCGACGCGCTCGCAGCTCTGCGGCCTGATCCTGATGATGGATTCGCGCCGTCCGCTGACCGATCTCGATCGGCGCATGATCGAATGGTTCGCGCCGACCGGCAAGCCGATCCACACGCTGCTGACCAAGTGCGACAAATTGACGCGCCAGGAAAGCATCAACGCGTTGCGCAACACGCAGAAGGGGCTCGACGCGTATCGCGACCAGGGCGTGAAGGGCAAGCTGACGGTCCAGCTGTTCTCGGCGCTGAAGCGCACGGGGCTCGACGAGGCCCATGAACTGATCGAGAGCTGGCTGCGGCCGTCCGTCGCCGACGAAAACAGCGAGCCTGTAGCACAATGAGCGGGCAACGCGCGGCTGGGATCGGCCCTGCGCACCTGACGGCGCCTGCGGATTCGGCCGGCTCATAAAAAAACCCGCCGTTGAACGGCGGGTCAAACAGCCTAATCGAAAAACGACAGGCACCCGCTCAGGGAGGAGAAGCGGGGAGCTGCACGCAACGCGTGCCGCTCGATCGCTATCATATACCAACGATCTCGAAAATGACCTAAGGGTTCCGTAAGGTCCTTCTTGCCCTGATTTCTGCCAAACCGCCATGAGCTTCCATCCGCTTCATCGTCCGCGCCGGATGCGCCGCGACGACTTCTCCCGCCGCCTGATGCGCGAAAACCGCCTGACCACCGACGACCTGATCTACCCGGTATTCGTCGTCGAAGGCACCAACGAGCGCCAGCCCATCCCGTCGATGCCCGGCGTCGAGCGCGTGTCGGTCGATCTGCTGATGCACGTCGCCGAGCAGTGCGTCGAACTCGGCGTGCCCGTGCTGTCGCTGTTCCCGGCCATCGAGCCGTCGCTGAAGACACCCGACGGCCGCGAGGCGGCCAATCCGGAAGGCCTGATCCCGCGCGCGGTGCGCGAGCTGAAGAAGCACTTCCCCGAACTGGGCGTGCTGACCGACGTCGCGCTCGATCCGTACACGAGTCACGGCCAGGATGGCGTGCTCGACGAAAACGCCTATGTGATCAACGACGACACGATCGAGATCCTGGTCGACCAGGCGCGTGCGCAGGCGGAAGCCGGCGTCGACATCGTCGCGCCGTCGGACATGATGGACGGCCGCATCGGCGCGATCCGCGAGATGCTGGAAAGCGACGGCCATATCCATACGCGGATCATGGCCTATTCGGCGAAGTTCGCATCGGCGTTCTACGGCCCGTTCCGCGATGCGGTCGGTTCGGCGTCCAACCTGGGCAAGGGCAACAAGATGACCTACCAGATGGATCCGGCGAACAGCGACGAAGCGCTGCGCGAAGTGCGCCTCGACATCGACGAAGGCGCCGACATGGTGATGGTCAAGCCCGGCATGCCGTATCTCGACATCGTGCGCCGCGTGAAAGACGAGTTCCGCTTCCCGACCTACGTGTACCAGGTGAGCGGCGAATACGCGATGTTGAAGGCGGCCGCGATGAACGGCTGGCTCGACCACGACAAGGTCGTGCTCGAATCGCTGCTCGCGTTCAAGCGTGCGGGCGCCGACGGCGTGCTCACGTACTTCGCGCTCGATGCCGCGCGTCTGCTGAAAGCGCAGCGCTGATCGCGCGCCGGCACGCGCCAGCAAAAACGGCGGGACACCTCGGTGTTCCGCCGTTTTTTGTTTACCGTCGATCGCGACCGTCAGCCGGCCGCGGATCTTCCGTTCGCCGGTCGCCGCAGCCGCCCGTCGTCATACCGTCGGAACGGCCGCCCGATCGAGGCTGCGCAGGAACGTGTCGGCCGCCTGATAGCCGACCACGCGGCCGATCTCGCGGCCATTGCGATCGAAGAAGATGATGCCCGGCGGCCCGAACAGATTAAAGCGCTTGAGCAGCGCCTGATCGTCCGGGTTGTTCGCGGTGACGTCCGCGCGCACGAGGTGAAGCTGCGCGAGCCGCGCCTGCACGCGCGCGTCGGTGAAGGTCAGATGCTCCATCTCCTTGCAGCTCACGCACCAGTCGGCGTAGAAGTCCAGCATCACCGGCTGGCCCGACGTCTTCAGCAGCGCGTCGAGTTCGCCGCTGGAGCGCACCGGGGCAAACGCGGGGCCGTCCTGCGCGGCAGCCGCGCCGGCCGTCGCCGCGCCGCCGGACGCCACCGTACGCGCCGCCAGCACGGCCAGCGGCTTGACGGGATCGGTCGAGCCCGCAGCCAGGCCGACGAGCAGCGTCGCGGCCCAGATCGCGAGCGCGGCGCCTACGCCGCGGCCCAGGCGGCGCCAGATCGACGCGGCGCCGGCATTCGGCGTGAACAACCCGAGCGCTGCGGCGGCGATCAGCAGCCACAACGCCGCGAGCACCATCTTCAGCCCGCCCGCCAGCACCGGCCACACGATCCACAGCGCGGCCGCGAGCAGCACGATGCCGAAGAACACCTTCACGCCGTCCATCCACGCGCCTGTGCGCGGCAGCACCGTCCCCGCTCCGACGCCGACGACCAGCAGCGGCACGCCGAGGCCCAGCCCCATCGCGAACAGCGCCGCGCCGCCGAGCCACGCATTGCCGGTGTGCGCGATGAACGCGAGCACCGCGAACAGCGGCGCCGTCATGCACGCGCCGACGACCAGCGCCGACAACGCGCCCATCGCCGCGACCGCGACGAAGTGGCCGCCCTGGCGCGCGCTCGATGCCTCGGCCGCGCCGTTCTGCCAGCGCTCCGGCAGCGCGATGTCCTTGCCCGAGATCAGCGACACCGCGAACGCGCTCAGCAGCACGCCGAACGCGCCGAGCACCCACGGGTTCTGCAACCATGCGCCGAGGCTCTGGCCGACCAGCGCGGCGGCGATGCCGAGCACCGTGTAGACCAGCGCCATGCCGACCACGTAGGTCAGCGACAGCGCGAAGCCGCGTGCATGCGTCGCGCGCGTGCCCTGGCCGATGATGATCGCGGACACGATCGGAATCATCGGGTACGAACACGGCAGCAGGCTCAGCACGACACCCGCGACGAAATAGAGCGCGACGATCGTGAAGAAGCCGTGGCCTTCGAGCAGCGACTGCGCGAAATCGGCGCTCGTGACCTTGTCGAACCAGCTGCCCGCGGCAGCCGTGTCGCCGGACGGCGACGCGGCGCCGAGCGCGGCGCCATCGACCTTCATCACGTGCTCGGCCGGCGGATAACAGATCCCTTCGTCCGCACACCCTTGCGACGTCACCGCGAGCTCGAACGGCCCGGCCGCCTGCTTCACCGGCACGTGAACGACGACTTCATCGCGGTAGGTCTCGACGTCCTTCTGGAACGTCTGGTCGAACTTCACGTGGCCGGCCGGGAATTGCGGCTCGCCGAGCGTGGCTTGGCCGCTTTTCACCGCGAACGCGAAGCGCTCGCGGTACATGTAGTAGCCGTTGGCGATCTTGAAGCGGACGTCCACCTGTCCCGGCGATTCGCTCGCGCTGAACTTGAACGCAACCGACGGATCGAGGAAATCGTCGGCCGCACGCGCGGCGGACAACCCGCCCAGCACGAGCACGAGCACGAACGACAACAGGACCGCAAGAAACCGCAGCGCGCGCACGCGCACCGAAAGCGCCATACCGTTAAACATGAAATAAACGTTGAGTTTCGTTGGTCACCCATTGGCCATACGCGGCCGATGCCGTCGTCTGCCACGAGACGATTTCAGGCGTCTCGTACGGATGATGCGCGAGAATAAATCGCTCCAGTTCGAGCGCCCGAACCGGGCTCGTCTTGAACAGCAACTGGATCTCGTCGGCCGTTTCGACCTTGCCCTGCCAGTGATAGCGCGACTTGATCGTACCGAGCTCCGACACGCACGCGGCAAGCCGCGCGTCGAGCGCGCCGTCGGCGAGCGCCGCGGCCGTCGGCGCATCGGGGACCGTCGTCAGCATCAGCACCACTATCATCCGCTCTCCTCGCTGGTCTGCAGGCGCCTGCCGGCGCCGGTTACCCGCCCAGGGACCGCACCGGTTGCCCGTATCGTAGCGCAGCCCGCGCAACGCTGCCGGCACCAGCCTGCGACAATCGACCGCAACCGGCATCCCAAAAACAAAAAGGGCCAAGCAATCGCTCGGCCCCTTTCAGATCCTGCTGCGTACCGGAAGCTTATTCAGCTTCTTGCACGTTTTCCGTTTCGTCGACTTCCGGACGGTCGAGCAGTTCGACCAGTGCCATCGGTGCGTTGTCGCCCACGCGGAAGCCGAACTTCAGCACGCGCAGGTAGCCGCCCGGACGGTTCGCGAAACGCGGACCGAGCACGTCGAACAGCTTCGCGACCGAGTCACGATCGCGCAGGCGGTTGAACGCCAGGCGACGGTTTGCCAGCGACGGCTTCTTGCCAAGCGTGATCAGCGGCTCGACGACTTTACGGAGTTCCTTCGCCTTCGGCAGCGTCGTCTTGATGACTTCGTGCTCGATCAGCGAGTTGGACATGTTACGGAGCATAGCCAGACGGTGGCTGCTCGTGCGGTTCAGTTTCCGCAGACCATGACGATGGCGCATTTCAGTTTCCTTGATTCAAAGTTTTGGTCCAGCTCTTCTATCGCGCCTCGGAGGGCGCACGGGCCGGTAACGAAAAAAGCAAGATGCGGATTTTAAAGGAAAATCCGCATCTTTGCCAACTACAGCGATAGCCAGGCTACAACCGGGATTACTTGTCGAGACCAGCCGGCGGCCAGTTCTCGAGCTTCATGCCCAGCGTGAGACCGCGCGAAGCGAGCACTTCCTTGATCTCGTTGAGCGACTTGCGACCGAGGTTCGGCGTCTTCAGCAGCTCGTTTTCCGTGCGCTGGATCAGATCGCCGATGTAGTAGATGTTCTCGGCCTTCAGGCAGTTCGCCGAACGAACCGTCAGCTCGAGATCGTCCACCGGACGCAGCAGGATCGGATCGATCTGCGGTGCACGCGACGGCGCTTCGGCTGCCGTTTCCGTGCCTTCCAGCGCCGCGAACACGGACAACTGGTCGACCAGGATGCGGGCCGACTGGCGGATCGCTTCTTCCGGCGTGATCACGCCGCTCGTCTCGATGTTCATCACGAGCTTGTCGAGGTCGGTACGCTGCTCGACCCGTGCGCTTTCGACCGCATAGCTCACGCGGCGAACCGGCGAGAACGATGCGTCGAGGACGATGCGGCCGATGATCTTGGCCGTGTCTTCGCCGTAGCGACGGACGTTGCCGGGCACATAGCCGCGACCCTTTTCGATCTTGATCTGAACGTCGAGCTTGCCGCCCTTCGACAGGTGCGCAATCACGTGATTCGGGTTGATGACTTCGCAATCGTGCGCCAGCTCGATATCGCCGGCCGTCACGACGCCTTCACCTTCCTTGCGCAGCGTAACCGTCACTTCGTCACGATTATGCAGCTTGAACACCACGCCCTTCAGGTTCAGCAGCAGGTTGACGACGTCTTCCTGCACGCCATCCAGCGTCGAGTACTCGTGCACCACGCCTGCGATCGTGACTTCGGTCGGCGCGTAGCCTACCATCGACGACAGCAGCACGCGGCGAAGCGCATTGCCCAAGGTGTGGCCGTAACCGCGTTCGAACGGTTCCATGACCACCCTCGCGTGGTTCTCGCCCAGCGATTCCACGGCGATGATCTTGGGTTTCAGCAAACTGGTTTGCATGGGCTTTCCTTTTCAATACCCTCGGCTCGTTACACCGATAAGGCTGACCGGTAACAACCAGAAAATAAACAGCCGAGGCCCCTCCTTGCGCAACGCAATCGGGGTACCTCGGCCGTCAATCGGATTAACGCGAATACAATTCGACGATCAGGCTTTCGTTGATGTCGCCTGCGATTTCAGCGCGTTCCGGCATTTGCTTGAACGTGCCTTCGAACTTCTTCGCATCGACTGCAACCCAGCTCGGCATGCCGCCTTGCTCGGCCAGCGACAGCGCTTCGACGATACGCGCCTGCTTCTTCGCCTTTTCGCGGATCGCGACGACGTCACCCGCCTTCACTTGCTGCGACGGGACGTTTGCGACGACGCCGTTCACGGTGATCGACTTGTGGCTCACCAGCTGACGCGCTTCAGCGCGGGTCGAGCCGAAGCCCATGCGATACACGACGTTGTCGAGGCGCGACTCGAGCAGTTGCAGCAGGTTTTCACCCGTGTTGCCCTTCCGGCGATCGGCTTCAGCGAAGTAGCGACGGAACTGACGTTCCAGCACGCCGTAGATACGCTTGACCTTCTGCTTTTCGCGCAGCTGCGTACCGTAGTCGGACGTACGTGCGCCCGAGGTACGGCCGTGCTGGCCCGGCTTGCTGTCGAGCTTGCACTTGTCGGCGAGCGAGCGGCGCGCGCTCTTCAGGAACAGGTCGGTGCCTTCACGGCGGGACAGCTTGGCTTTGGGGCCGATATAACGTGCCACTTTGCATTCCTTTATCAATCAGTCACGCGGATCGAAATCCGCGCTAGTCCGCTCCCTTTGGGGCGAACGGTGGGCTTAGTCAATCAAAAAAGCAACGCCCGTCGACGCTGAGCGGCGACAGGCAATGCGCTAGCACGAACGTGCCAGCACATCCTTAGATACGACGACGCTTCGGCGGACGGCAGCCGTTGTGCGGAATCGGGGTGACGTCCGAAATCGCGGTGATCTTGATGCCGAGGCCGTGCAGTGCACGCACTGCCGACTCGCGACCCGGGCCCGGGCCCTTGATCCGCACTTCCAGATTCTTCACGCCATATTCCATCGCGACGCGGCCAGCCGATTCAGCTGCGACCTGAGCGGCGAACGGCGTCGATTTGCGCGAGCCCTTGAAGCCCTGGCCGCCCGACGTCGCCCATGCCAGAGCGTTGCCTTGGCGATCGGTGATCGTGATGATCGTGTTGTTGAACGACGCGTGAACGTGAACCACGCCTTCAGCGACGTTCTTCTTAACCTTCTTGCGAACGCGTTGCGCCGCGGTGTTCGAAGCCTTAGCCATTACGTTTTCCTGTAACTGTCAGTTCCGCTTACTTCTTCAGCGCTTGCGCTGCACGACGCGGACCCTTGCGGGTACGTGCGTTCGTACGCGTACGCTGACCGCGCATCGGCAGGCCCTTGCGATGACGGACGCCACGGTAGCAACCGAGGTCCATCAGGCGCTTGATGTTCATCGTCACTTCACGGCGCAGATCGCCTTCGACGACAAACTTGCCCACTTCTTCACGCAGCTTTTCCAGGTCTGCGTCGGTCAGATCCTTGACCTTCTTCGAAAAATCGACGCCAGCTGCCACGCAGATGCTGCGCGAACGGGTGCGGCCGACACCAAAGATAGCCGTCAGGCCGATCTCGGTGTGCTGGTGATTCGGGATGTTAACCCCTGCGATACGAGCCATTGTTTTTCCTCAAACAAAAAGCGCAAACAAACGCGCGGTCAGCCTTGGCGCTGCTTGTGGCGCGGATCCGAGCTGCAGATCACGCGAACGACGCCTTTGCGCTTGATGATCTTGCAATTGCGGCAAATGCGCTTAACCGATGCCATCACTTTCATGATAATACCCTTTTTTCAAATCACTTCGCCCGGAACACGATCCGCGCACGAGACAGATCGTAAGGCGTCAACTCAACCGTCACCTTGTCGCCGGGCAGAATGCGGATGTAGTGCATCCGCATCTTTCCGGAAATATGCCCCAACACGACATGGCCGTTTTCCAGCTTCACACGGAAGGTCGCATTCGGGAGGTTTTCAATCACCTCGCCCTGCATCTGGATTACATCGTCTTTGGCCATAGTCCTTTCAACGCATCGGGATGTTGCCGCCCTTGAAGTTTGCCTTCTTGAGCAGAGACTCATACTGTTGCGACATAACGTACGACTGCACCTGCGCCATAAAGTCCATCGTGACGACGACAATGATCAGCAGCGACGTTCCACCAAAATAAAACGGCACGTTCCAGCGCAGCACCAGGAATTCCGGCAGCAGACACACGAAGACGATGTAGATCGCACCGGCCAGCGTCAGACGCGTGAGGATGCGGTCGATATATCGTGCGGTCTGATCGCCCGGACGGATGCCCGGAACAAACGCGCCGCTCTTCTTCAGGTTGTCCGCGGTCTCCCTGCTGTTGAACACCAGTGCGGTGTAGAAGAAGCAGAAAAACACGATTGCCAGCGTGTACAGCAGCACATAGACCGGCTGGCCCGGCTTCAGCGCTTCCGCAACGTTATGCAACGTATTGGAAATCCAGCTTCCCGTCGGCTGACCGGTACTGAACCAGCCGAGAATCGTTGCCGGGAACAGAATGATCGACGATGCAAAGATCGGCGGAATCACGCCCGACATGTTCAGCTTCAGCGGCAGATGCGACGACTGCCCACCGTAGATCTTGTTGCCGACCTGGCGCTTCGCGTAGTTCACGAGGATCTTGCGCTGACCGCGTTCGATGAACACGACCAGGTAAGTCACCGCGGCGATCAGAACGACGATGATGATCGCCGAAATGATGCTCATCGAACCCGTACGCACCAGCTCGAACAACCCGCCCACGGCATTCGGGAACCCTGCTGCGATCCCGCCGAAGATGATGATCGAGATACCGTTGCCCAGACCACGCTCGGTAATCTGCTCGCCGAGCCACATCAGGAACATCGTGCCCGTCACCAGCGTCACGACCGTCGTCAGACGGAACAGCGTGCCGGGATCGGTGACGAGGCCCGGCTGGTTTTCCAGCGCGGCCGCGATACCGAATGCCTGGAAGGTCGCGAGCACCACGGTGAAATACCGCGTGTACTGCGTGATCTTCCGTTGCCCTGCCTGCCCTTCCTTCTTCAGCGCCTCGAGCTGCGGCGAAACGATCGCCAGCAACTGCATGATGATCGACGCCGAGATGTACGGCATGATCCCCAGCGCAAAGATCGTGAAGCGGGAAAGTGCGCCACCCGAGAACATGTTGAACATGCCCAGGATGCCGCCCGCCTGGCTCTGGAACAGCTTGGCCAGTTGATCCGGATCGATGCCCGGCACGGGAATGTGCGCGCCGATGCGATAGACGATCAGCGCCAGGAGCAGGAACATCGCTCGCCGGCGCAGATCGCCGAATTTCGCCGTGCTTCGACCGGGTTTTGCAAGACTCGGGCTGTTAGCCAAGTACCTTCTCCGATGAATGCAAGTGACGACGCGCTACGCGTGTCACTCGGCGAACGAACCGCCAGCCGCTTCGATCGCAGCGCGCGCACCCTTGGTGGCACCGAGACCCTTCACGACGATCTTGCGCTTCAGTTCGCCCGTCGCGATGATCTTTGCGCTCTTCGTCAGCTCGCCGACCAGGCCGGCTTGCTTCAGTGCGAGCAGATCGATCTCGTCGACCGGCAGCTTCTCGAGGTCGCCCAGGCGCACTTCACCGACGAATTCCTTCGTCAGCGACGTGAAGCCGCGCTTCGGCAGACGACGTTGCAGCGGCATCTGACCGCCTTCGAAACCGACTTTGTGGAAGCCGCCCGAACGCGATTTCTGACCCTTGTGACCACGGCCAGCCGTCTTGCCGAGGCCCGAACCGATGCCACGACCGACGCGACGCTTGGCGTGCTTGGCGCCAGCTGCCGGCTTCAGGTTATTCAATTCCATATCAACTCCTTGATCCGTAGGGCCGCTTACGCGATGACCTTAACGAGGTACGAGACCTTGTTGATCATGCCGCGGACCGCCGGCGTGTCCTGCAGCTCGCTAACCGAGTTGAGTCGGCGCAGGCCCAGGCCACGCACGGTCGCGCGGTGCGATTCGCGGGTCCCGATCAGGCTCTTCACGAGCTGAACCTTGACAGTTTTTTCAGACATGGTGACCACCCGGGCTTAGCCCAAAATATCTTCGACGGACTTGCCGCGCTTCGCCGCGATGTCTGCCGGGGTCGACTGCTTGCGCAGGCCGTCCAGCGTGGCGCGAACGAGGTTGTATGGGTTCGTCGAACCGTGGCTCTTCGCCACGACGTTCTGAACGCCCATCACGTCGAACACTGCGCGCATCGGGCCGCCGGCGATCACGCCCGTACCTGCCTTCGCCGGAGCGAGGAGGACAGCGGATGCGCCGTGCTTGCCGTGCACTTCGTGCTGCAGCGTGCCGTTCTTGAGCGGCACCTTGAACATGTTGCGGCGAGCTTGTTCCATTGCCTTCTGGACAGCGACCGGCACTTCCTTCGCCTTGCCCTTGCCCATACCGATGCGGCCATCACCGTCGCCAACCACGGTCAGTGCGGCGAAGCCGAGAATACGGCCACCCTTCACGACCTTGGTCACGCGATTGACCGAAATCATCTTTTCGCGAAGGCCGTCGTCGCGCTCGTCAGCCTGAACTTTCGCTTGCATCTTTGCCATGACGAATTCCTTCCTTAGAACTTGAGCCCAGCTTCGCGAGCTGCCTCAGCCAGCGCCTTGACGCGGCCGTGGTAGCGGAAGCCCGAGCGGTCGAAGGCGACGGATTCGATGCCGGCAGCCTTTGCCTTTTCGGCAATACGCTTGCCGATCAGCGTCGCGGCATTGACGTTGCCGCCCTTGCCCGACTTGTCGGCCAATTCTGCGCGCACTTCTGCCTCGAGCGTCGACGCGCTGGCGAGCACCTTGGTGCCGCAGGGCGAGAACACTTGAGCGTAGATGTGCGTGTTCGTGCGATGCACGGCGAGACGCGCGACCTGCAGCTCAGCGATCTTGATACGCGTCTGGCGAGCGCGGCGCAGGCGAGATTGAGTCTTATCCATGATTGCGCACCCTTACTTCTTCTTCGTTTCTTTGAGGATCACAACCTCGTCGGCATAACGCACGCCCTTGCCCTTGTAGGGCTCCGGCGGACGGTAACCGCGGACTTCCGCAGCCACTTGACCGACTTGTTGCTTATTGATCCCCTTGATCACGATTTCGGTTTGCGTCGGGGTTTCAGCCTTGACGCCTTCCGGCATCTGGTGCACCACCGGGTGCGAGAAACCCAGCGACAGGTTCAGCTTGTCGCCTTGCGCTTGCGCACGGTAACCGACGCCAACCAGCGTCAGCTTGCGCTCGAAACCCTTGGTCACGCCGTGCACGGCATTCGCGATGATCGCGCGCATCGTGCCCGACAGTGCATTTGCTTCGCGGCTTTCGTCGACCGGCGACAGATTCAGCGTGCCGTCGTTGTTCGCCACGTTCACGAGCGGATTGATCGCTTGCGTGATGGTGCCCAGCGGACCCTTGACGGTGATTGCACCGTCGGCCAGCTTGACTTCCGCGCCTTGCAGCGCGATCGGGCTTTTACCTACTCGAGACATGTTTCTCTCTCCTCGGCTTTAAGCGACGTAGCAGATGACTTCGCCGCCGACGCCGGTAGCGCGCGCCTTGCGGTCGGTCATCACGCCCTTCGGCGTCGACACGATTGCCACACCGAGGCCATTCATGACCTGCGGAATGTCGTTGCGGCCGCGGTACACGCGCAGACCAGGCTTCGACACGCGCTCGAGGCGTTCGATGACCGGGCGACCTGCGTAGTACTTCAGCGCGATATTCAGTTCGGACTTCGCACCTTCCGCCTTCACGGCGAAATCGTCGATATAGCCTTCGTCCTTCAGGACTTGCGCGATTGCAACCTTGACCTTCGACGAGGGCATCGCGACCGATACCTTCTCGACCATCTGCGCGTTGCGGATGCGAGTCAGCATATCGGCGATAGGATCACTCATGCTCATTTACGTTTCTCCTATTACCAGCTCGCCTTGGTCAGGCCAGGAATCTCGCCACGGAATGCGATTTCACGAATCTTGTTACGCGCGAGGCCGAATTTACGGAACGTGCCACGCGGACGGCCCGTGATCGCGCAGCGGTTACGCTGGCGGGTCGGGTTTGCGTTGCGGGGCAGTTGCTGCAGCTCCAGGCGTGCTTCGTAGCGCTCTTCTTCCGACTTGCTTTGGTCTTCGACGATCGCCTTCAGCGCTTCGCGCTTTGCTGCGAACTTCGCGACCAGGCGGGCGCGCTTCTTTTCACGTTCGATCAGTGCCAGTTTAGCCACGGTAACCTCAGTTTCTGAACGGGAACTTGAAGCTGGCGAGCAGAGCCTTTGCTTCGTCGTCGGTCTTCGCAGTCGTCGTGATGCTGATGTTCAGCCCACGCAGTGCGTCGATCTTGTCGTAATCGATTTCGGGGAAAATGATCTGCTCTTTCACACCGATGTTGTAGTTGCCACGGCCATCGAAAGCACGACCCGACACACCGCGGAAGTCACGCACGCGGGGCAGGGCAACCGTCACGAAACGGTCGAGGAATTCGTACATCGCCTGGCCACGCAGCGTCACCATCGCGCCGATGGGATAACCCTGGCGGATCTTGAAGCCTGCGATTGCCTTGCGAGCCTTCGTGACGACCGGCTTCTGGCCGGCGATCTTCGTGAGGTCGCCAACGGCGTTCTCGATGATCTTCTTGTCAGCGATCGCTTCGCCAAGACCCATGTTCAGCGTGATCTTGGTGATGCGCGGCACTTCCATGACCGACTTGTAACCGAACTTCTCGATCAGGCCGGGCACAACCTTTTCTTTGTAAAACTCTTGAAAACGAGCCATTTTTTACTCCGCTGCGTCAGGCGCTCAGTACGGCACCGGTCGTCTTCAGGAAGCGAACCTTCTTGCCTTCCTCGACCTTGATGCCAACACGCGACGCCTTGCCATTCGCGTCGACCAGTGCGACGTTCGAAATATGCAGGGGCATCGTCTTCGCTTCCACGCCGCCCGTCGTACCCTTCATCGGGTTCGGCTTCACATGCTTCTTGACGAGGTTGATACCTTCAACCGTCACATGTTCAGCACCGACAGCCAGCACGACGCCGCGCTTGCCCTTGTCCTTGCCAGTGACGACGATGACTTCGTCACCTTTGCGAATCTTGTTCATCGCGACTCCTTACAGCACTTCCGGCGCCAGCGAAACGATCTTCATGAATCGTTCGCTACGCAGCTCACGCGTCACCGGCCCGAAGATACGGGTGCCGATCGGCTCGAGCTTGTTATTCAAAAGCACAGCGGCGTTGCCGTCGAACTTGATCAGCGAGCCGTCTTGACGGCGCACGCCCTTGGCGGTGCGAACCACCACGGCGTTGTAGATTTCGCCTTTCTTCACGCGCCCGCGCGGCGTTGCCTCTTTGACGCTCACCTTGATGATGTCGCCAATGCCGGCATAACGACGCTTCGAGCCGCCGAGCACCTTGATGCACAGGACTTCACGTGCACCCGTGTTGTCGGCTACTTCGAGCCGAGATTCGGTCTGGATCATGGTTTGTCTTTCCCAACTTAATCCGGATGCACCACCATGATGCATTCGGTCAGTCTTGGTCCCGTCAGCCAATCGGCTGCTTGGGTTGGAACAGCAGCGACGGCAAACGAAACCCGCCATCGCAATTCGGTGAATCTTTCGGACAGGCAGGCGCCAGTCCGCTTCCCCCACCAACTTCGCCCGCGACGGGGCTCCCATAAAGAGGGAAGACCAGGATTATAACAAATAATCCTGGTCCCGCAAGCAAAAACTTTGCGATTTCAAGCACTTCGTGACGAAGTGCCCGTTACTGCCTACTGCGCTGCCCGCTTAGATGACGCGAGCGGCTTCGACGAGGCGCGACACCGTCCAGGCCTTCGTCTTCGAAACAGGACGCGTTTCCTGGATTTCGACGAGATCGCCTTCGTTGTAGGTGTTCGCTTCATCGTGCGCGTGGTACTTCTTCGAGCGCACGACATACTTGCCGTAGATCGGATGCTTGACGCGGTGCTCGATCAGCACGGTGACGGTCTTGTCCATCTTGTTGCTGACGACCCGACCGACCAGCGTCCGCTTCAGCGAGGTTTTCACGCTATCGTTCATTTCTGGTTCGCCTTCTGAGTCATGACGGTCCGCACACGTGCGATGTCGCGACGAACCTTCTTCAGCTGGCTCGTGTTCGTGAGCTGCTGGGTCGCGAGTTGCATGCGCAGGCCGAATTGCGCCTTCAGCAGGTCCGCCAGCTCCTTGTTGAGCGCGGCCTGGTCTTTCTGGAGAAGTTCGGAAGCCTTCATGTTTTCTCCTTAGGCGCCGAGCTGGCGCACGATGAATGCCGTCTTCAGCGGCAGCTTGGCTGCGGCCAGACGGAACGCTTCGCGTGCCAGTTCTTCGGTTACGCCGTCCATTTCATAGAGCATCTTGCCCGGCTGAATCTCGGCGACGTAGTACTCCGGGTTACCCTTACCGTTACCCATACGCACTTCGGCCGGCTTCTGCGAAATCGGCTTGTCCGGGAAGATCCGGATCCAGATGCGGCCGCCACGCTTGATGTGACGCGTCATTGCACGACGCGCCGCTTCAATCTGACGTGCGGTCAAACGACCGCGACCGATCGCCTTCAGGCCGAATTCACCGAACGACACTGCGTTGCCGCGCGTCGCCTTGCCGGTGTTACGCCCCTTCTGCTCTTTACGATACTTTCTGCGTTTCGGTTGCAGCATCGTTATTCTCCAGTCTTGCCGTCTTCGGGCTTGCCGGCGCCACGGCGCGGTGCGCCACGACGAGCACCCGGAGCGCCGCCTTCGCCGTCACGGCGCGGACGACGGTCGCCCGGACGCGCATTGCGACGCGGACGCTTGTCTTCGGCTACTTCTTCCACCACCGGTGCGTCGTTGCGGCCGAGCGTATCGCCCTTGTAGACCCACACCTTGACGCCGATGATCCCGTAAGTCGTCTTCGCTTCCGAAGTCGCGTAGTCGATATCAGCACGCAGCGTGTGAAGCGGCACGCGACCTTCGCGATACCACTCCGTACGAGCGATTTCGATACCGTTCAGACGGCCTGCGCTCATGATCTTGATGCCTTGGGCACCCAGACGCATCGCGTTCTGCATCGCACGCTTCATCGCGCGACGGAACATGATCCGGCGCTCGAGCTGTTGCGTGATCGAGTCAGCGATCAGCTGAGCATCGGTTTCCGGCTTGCGGATTTCTTCGATGTTGACGTGAACCGGCACGCCCATGCGGCGTTGCAGTTCCGTCTTCAGCTGTTCGATATCCTCGCCCTTCTTGCCGATGACCACGCCCGGACGCGAGCTGTAAATCGTGATGCGCGCGTTCTTCGCCGGACGCTCGATGACGACCCGACCGACCGAAGCGTTCTTCAGCTTCTTCTTCAGGTACTCACGAACACCGATGTCTTCCTGCAGCATCGCCGCGAAATTGTTGTTGTTCGCGTACCAACGCGAAGCCCAATTGCGGCTGACAGCCAGGCGGAAGCCAGTCGGATGAATTTTCTGTCCCATCGTATGGCTCCTTAATTCCCGACCGTCACAGTGATGTGACAGGATTGCTTCTCGATGCGGTTACCGCGGCCCTTGGCGCGCGCGGTGAAACGCTTGAGCGATGCAGCCTTGTCGACGTAGATGCTCTTGATCTTGAGCTCGTCGATATCAGCGCCTTCGTTGTGCTCCGCATTCGCGATTGCCGACAGCACAACCTTCTTCACGATGCCAGCCGCCTTCTTCGGCGAGAACGTCAGAACGTTCAGCGCCTTGTCGACCGGCAAACCGCGGATCTGGTCAGCCACAAGGCGCGTTTTCTGCGCCGAGATGCGGGCACCGCGATGAATTGCTTTCACTTCCATCTTGATTGCCCCTTATTTCTTGGCCTTCTTGTCGGCTGCGTGACCCTTGAACGTACGGGTCAGTGCGAACTCGCCAAGCTTGTGGCCGACCATGTTTTCCGAGATGTACACCGGAACGTGTTGACGGCCGTTGTGAACAGCGATCGTCAGGCCGATGAAATCCGGCAGAATCGTCGAGCGACGCGACCAGGTCTTGATCGGCTTTTTGTCGCGCGAAGCTGCAGCCGCCTCAACTTTCTTCAGCAAATGGGCGTCGCAGAACGGACCTTTTTTAACAGAACGTGCCATTGCCTACTCCTTAACGCTTGTGACGGCGCTGGACGATCATCGTCGTCGTGCGCTTGTTGCTGCGGGTGCGGTAACCCTTAGCCGGCGTACCCCACGGGCTCACCGGGTCGCGACCTGCAGCCGTCTTGCCCTCACCACCACCGTGCGGGTGATCGACCGGGTTCATCGCAACGCCACGCACCGTCGGGCGGATACCGCGCCAGCGGTTCGCGCCAGCCTTGCCGATCTGGCGAAGGCTATGCTCTTCGTTGCCGACTTCACCGATCGTTGCACGGCACTCGATGTGCACGCGGCGGATTTCGCCCGAACGCAGACGAACCTGCGCGTAGACGCCTTCACGTGCGAGCAGCATGGCCGACGTGCCAGCCGAACGCGCCATTTGCGCGCCCTTGCCCGGCAGCATCTCGATGCAGTGGATCGTCGTACCGACCGGAATGTTGCGGATCGGCAGCGTGTTGCCTGCACGGATCGGCGCTTCCGAACCCGACATCAGCTGTTGGCCGACGGTCAGGCCCTTCGGGGCGATGATGTAGCGACGTTCGCCGTCTGCGTAGAGCACCAGCGCGATGTTCGCGCTGCGGTTCGGGTCGTACTCGAGACGTTCGACCTTTGCCGGGATGCCATCCTTCGTGCGACGGAAATCGACGATACGATAGTGCTGCTTGTGACCACCACCCTTGTGACGCGTGGTGATACGACCGTTGTTGTTACGGCCGGCGGTCGAGCTCTGCGAGTCGAGCAGTGCCGCGAACGGCTTGCCCTGGTGCAGGTTCTTGTTGACCACCTTGACCATCGCGCGGCGACCCGGCGATGTCGGCTTAACTTTAACGATTGCCATGATTACTTGGCCTCCGCTTCAAAGTTGATTTCCTGGCCGGGCTTCAGGCAAACGTACGCCTTCTTCACGTCCTTGCGGCGGCCCATCGAACGGCCGAAGCGCTTTTGCTTGCCCTTCTGAACCAGCACGTTGACCGAATCAACTTCAACCTTGAACAGCAGCTCGACAGCCGCCTTCACTTCCTGCTTCGTGGCATCCGGTGCGACTTCGAACACGACTTGCTCGTTCTTGTCGGCAACCAGCGTCGCCTTTTCCGAGATCACCGGTGCGAGCAGGACCTGCATCAAACGATGATCGTTCTTGCGAATCTCGCTCATGACAGCAACTCCTCGATCTGGGCGACCGCAGCCTTCGTGACCAGCACTTTCTTGAAGTAGATCAGCGACAGCGGGTCAGCGTAGCGCGGCTCGACAATCGCCACGTGCGGCAGGTTGCGCGAAGCCAGGTACAGGTTCTCGTCGACCGTGTCCGTGATGATCAGAACGGAGTCGAGACCCATGGTCTTGAATTTGTCGGCCAGCAGCTTGGTCTTCGGCGCTTCGAGGATGATGTCCTCGACGACCGACAGACGGCCTTCACGGGCCAGCTGCGAGAAGATCGAGCAGAGACCTGCGCGATGCATCTTCTTGTTGACCTTGTGCGAGAAGTTTTCTTCCGGCGAATTCGGGAAGATACGACCACCGCCACGCCACAGCGGGCTCGACGACATACCGGCACGAGCGCGGCCCGTACCCTTCTGGCGCCACGGCTTCTTGGTCGTGTGCTTGACTTGCTCACGGTCCTTCTGTGCGCGGTTACCCTGGCGAGCATTCGCCTGGTAAGCGACGACGACCTGGTGGATCAGCGCTTCGTTGTAGTCACGACCGAACACGACGTCCGATGCGTTGACCACTGCACCTTCCTGACCATTTTCGTTCAGGAGCTTGAGTTCCATTATTTCGCCCCCTTGGTCTTGACGGCCGGCGTCACGAAGACCTTGCCGCCCTTCGCGCCCGGAATCGCACCCTTCACGAGCAGCAGCTTGCGCTCTGCGTCGATACGGGCGATTTCGAGGTTCTGCACCGTCACCGTCACGTCACCCATGTGACCCGTCATGCGTTTACCCGGGAAAACACGACCCGGATCCTGCGCCATACCGATCGAGCCCGGCACGTTGTGCGAGCGCGAGTTACCGTGCGTGGCACGGCCGGAGGAGAAGTTGTAACGCTTGATCGTACCGGCGTAGCCCTTACCGATCGACACGCCTTGCACGTCGACCTTCTGGCCCACTTCGAAAAGATCTGCACCGACCACGGCGCCATTCGACAGCTCGGCTGCCTTGGCCGCGTCAATGCGGAATTCCTTGAGGATTTCACCGGCTTCGACACCGGCTTTGGCGAGATGACCTGCCAGCGGCTTCGTCACGCGCGATGCGCGGCGGGAGCCGAATGCAACCTGCACGGCCGTGTAGCCGTCGGTTTCAACAGTCTTGATCTGCGTCACGCGGTTGTCCGACACGTCCAGCACGGTGACGGGAATCGAATCCCCTTCAGCCGTGAAGATACGGGTCATGCCAACCTTGCGACCTACGAGTCCAAGGCTCATCATTTTCTCCATTCCCGACTGCGATTGGTCGGGGCTGATTTACAAAATGCCGGGCACGCAAGGCCCAACTTTTTTACGCGAATACGCGAAAAGCCAAGCAGTATAGCCCGACTTCTCGATTTCCGCAAGCAATACAAAGACTTAGCGCCGCCCGGCATGTCGACCGGCGCTAGAAGCCTTACTGCAGCTTGATTTCCACGTCGACACCAGCCGGCAGGTCGAGCTTCATCAGCGCGTCAACGGTCTTGTCCGTCGGGTCGACGATGTCCATCAGGCGCTGGTGGGTGCGGATTTCGAGCTGATCGCGCGACGTCTTGTTGACGTGCGGCGAACGCAGGATGTCAAAACGCTGAATGCGCGTCGGCAGCGGCACCGGGCCACGGACGATTGCGCCAGTCCGCTTCGCGGTATCGACGATTTCGGCAGCCGATTGATCGATCAGACGATAGTCGAATGCCTTCAGGCGAATGCGGATTTTCTGTTGCTGCATGACAATTCCTTGAAAAGAGCGAGGCGATGTTGCATCGCCGGACACTAAAAGAACGTGAAACATGACGCCTGCGGGGAGCGAAGCATCAGGTTCCGGACAGGACTTCCACTGCTAAGCCCGCGATTCTACACGAAAATTCGCGGTGGTGGGCGTTTGTCAATAGGGCGATTCGCACGCCACAAAGAAAAACCGGGTGCCAGATCGAACTGGACACCCGGTTTCGACGGTACACAGCTGCTTACCGTGCAATCGCGGACCCCGTCGGGATCCGCGGATCGTCGATCTTACTCGATGATCTTGGCGACGACGCCGGCGCCGACGGTACGGCCGCCTTCGCGGATCGCGAAGCGCAGACCTTCTTCCATCGCGATCGGAGCAATCAGCTTCACCGTGATCGACACGTTGTCGCCCGGCATCACCATTTCCTTGTCCTTCGGCAGCTCGATCGAGCCCGTCACGTCCGTCGTACGGAAGTAGAACTGCGGACGGTAGTTGTTGAAGAACGGCGTGTGACGGCCGCCTTCGTCCTTGCTCAGCACGTACACTTCAGCCGTGAAGTGCGTGTGCGGCGTGATCGAACCCGGCTTCGCCAGAACCTGGCCGCGCTCCACGTCTTCACGCTTCGTGCCGCGCAGCAGGATACCGACGTTGTCGCCTGCCTGGCCTTGGTCCAGCAGCTTGCGGAACATTTCAACGCCCGTGCAGGTCGTCTTCACCGTCGGCTTGATACCGACGATTTCGATTTCCTCGCCGACCTTCACGATGCCGCGCTCGACGCGACCCGTCACCACCGTACCGCGGCCCGAGATCGAGAACACGTCTTCCACCGGCATCAGGAACGCGCCGTCAACTGCACGCTCCGGCGTCGGGATGTACGTGTCCAGCGCGTCGGCCAGGCTCATGATCGCCACTTCGCCCAGCTCGCCCGTGTCGCCTTCCAGCGCCAGCTTTGCCGAACCCTTCACGATCGGCGTGTCGTCGCCCGGGAAGTCGTACTTCGACAGGAGCTCGCGAACTTCCATCTCGACCAGCTCGAGCAGTTCTGCGTCGTCCACCATGTCGCACTTGTTCAGGAACACGATGATGTACGGAACGCCAACCTGACGCGCCAGCAGGATGTGCTCACGCGTTTGCGGCATCGGGCCGTCTGCTGCCGAGCAAACCAGGATCGCGCCGTCCATCTGCGCTGCGCCCGTGATCATGTTCTTCACATAGTCAGCGTGGCCCGGGCAGTCGACGTGTGCGTAGTGGCGGTTAGCCGTTTCGTACTCGACGTGTGCCGTGTTGATCGTGATGCCGCGCGCCTTTTCTTCCGGTGCCGCGTCGATCTGGTCGTACGCCTTCGCTTCGCCGCCGAACTTCTTCGTCAGAACCGTCGTGATCGCTGCCGTCAGCGTCGTCTTGCCGTGGTCAACGTGACCAATCGTACCAACGTTCACGTGCGGCTTGGTCCGCTCAAATTTACCTTTTGCCATGATTCTCTTCTTTCAAAAATTATCGGTTGGTAGCTGCAGATTTACTTCGACTTCGCGCTGATGATCGCTTCGGCAACGTTGCGCGGAGCTTCAGCGTAGTGCTTGAACTCCATCGTGTACGTTGCACGACCTTGCGTCAGCGAACGCAGCGACGTCGAGTAACCGAACATTTCCGACAGCGGCACTTCGGCGCGCACGATCTTGCCGCCGCCGACCATGTCTTCCATGCCCTGGACGATACCGCGACGGCCCGACAGGTCGCCCATCACGTTGCCCATGTAGTCTTCCGGCGTCTCGACTTCGACAGCCATCATCGGCTCGAGGACGACCGGGTTCGCCTTGCGCATCGCTTCCTTGAACGCCATCGAACCGGCCATGCGGAACGCGTTTTCGTTCGAGTCAACGTCGTGGTACGAACCGAACGTCAGGTGAACCTTCACGTCGACGACCGGGAAGCCAGCCAGCACGCCCGACTTCAGCGTGTCCTGGATACCCTTGTCGACCGCCGGGATGTATTCGCGCGGAATCACACCACCCTTGATCTCGTCGAAGAACTCGTAGCCCTTGCCTTGTTCGTTCGGCTCGAGCGTGATGACCGCGTGACCGTACTGGCCGCGACCACCCGACTGCTTGACGAACTTGCCGTCGACATCCTTCGCCGTCGAACGGATCGTTTCGCGGTACGCAACCTGCGGCTTGCCGACGGTCGCTTCCACGCCGAATTCACGCTTCATCCGGTCGACCAGAATTTCGAGGTGGAGCTCGCCCATCCCCGAAATGATGGTCTGGCCCGACTCTTCGTCGGTCTGCACGCGGAACGACGGGTCTTCCTGAGCCAGACGGTTCAGCGCGAGGCCCATCTTTTCCTGGTCGGCCTTGGTCTTCGGCTCGACTGCCTGCGAAATCACCGGCTCCGGGAACACCATGCGTTCGAGAACGATCGGGTTCGCCGGGTCGCACAGCGTGTCGCCCGTGGTCGCTTCCTTCAGGCCGACCGCTGCGGCGATGTCGCCTGCGCGGACTTCCTTGATTTCTTCACGCTGGTTCGCGTGCATCTGCAGAATACGGCCGAGGCGTTCCTTCTTGCCCTTGGTCGAGTTCAGCAGCGTGTCGCCCGAATTGACGACGCCCGAGTACACACGGAAGAAGATCAGCTGGCCGACGAACGGGTCGGTCATGATCTTGAACGCGAGCGACGAGAACTTCTCTTCGTCCGACGCCTTGCGCTCGGCTTCTTCGCCGTTTTCGAGTTCGCCCTTGACCGGCGGGATGTCGACCGGCGACGGCAGGAAGTCGATCACGGCGTCGAGCATACGCTGCACGCCCTTGTTCTTGAACGCGGTACCGCACAGCATCGGCTGGATTTCGCATGCGATCGTACGATCACGCAGCGCCTTGACGATGTCGGCTTCCGGCAGATCGCCTTCTTCCAGGTACTTGTTCATCAGGTCTTCGCTGGCTTCGGCAGCCACTTCGACCATCTTTTCGCGCCATTCCTTGCAGGTTTCCGCGAGCTCGGCCGGGATGTCGACGTAGTCGAACTTCGTGCCTTGCGACGCTTCGTCCCAAATGATCGCCTTCATCTTGATCAGGTCGACCACGCCCTTGAAGTTTTCTTCCGAGCCGATCGGCACCACGACCGGAACCGGGTTCGCCTTCAGGCGCAGACGGAGCTGGTCGTAGACCTTGAAGAAGTTCGCGCCGGTACGGTCCATCTTGTTGACGAACGCGAGACGCGGCACCTTGTACTTGTTCGCCTGGCGCCACACCGTTTCCGACTGCGGCTGCACGCCGCCCACTGCGCAGTACACCATGCACGCGCCGTCGAGCACGCGCATCGAGCGCTCCACTTCGATCGTGAAGTCGACGTGGCCCGGGGTGTCGATGATGTTGATGCGGTGTTCCGGATAGTTGCCGCCCATGCCCTTCCAGAAGGCCGTGGTAGCAGCGGACGTGATCGTGATGCCACGTTCCTGTTCCTGCTCCATCCAGTCCATCGTGGCTGCGCCGTCGTGGACTTCACCGATCTTGTGGTTCACACCGGTGTAAAACAGAATGCGCTCGGTCGTCGTCGTTTTGCCGGCGTCGATGTGAGCGCTAATACCGATATTGCGGTAGCGCTCGATAGGAGTCTTGCGAGCCACTTTGATCCTCTACTGGGATGACGTGATGCAGCCCTGCCGCATCACGCCTCAACACAAACGGGCGAGGCGCCTGAAAAGCGCACCCGCCCGGAATTTATTTCCGCAAACAGCCCAGCCAGGCGCTTAGAAACGGAAATGCGAGAACGCGCGGTTGGCTTCTGCCATGCGGTGAACTTCGTCGCGCTTCTTCATCGCGCCGCCACGGCCTTCGGCCGCCTCGGAGAGTTCACCTGCCAGGCGCAGGGCCATCGACTTCTCGCTGCGCTTCTTCGCAGCCTCACGCAGCCAGCGCATCGCCAATGCCATACGACGCGACGGGCGCACTTCGACCGGAACTTGATAGTTGGCACCACCAACGCGACGGCTCTTCACTTCGACCACCGGCTTCACGTTGTTGAGCGCAACCGTGAACACTTCCAGCGGGTCCTTGCCACCCTTGGTCTGGATTTGTTCGAATGCGCCATAAACGATGCGCTCTGCGACCGACTTCTTGCCGGACAGCATCAGCATGTTCATGAACTTGGCAACATCAACGTTACCGAACTTCGGATCCGGCAACACTTCCCGCTTGGGGACTTCGCGACGACGCGGCATGATTCTTCCTTTACTTGTTCAGTTGGAGCTGGATTCAGCTCCGCGGCCACCAACAAACCCGATCACATCTTCACGACTAACCAGCTTGGCCGGGTGACCACTTACTCGACAGCACCGGCAATCCGGCACTCCCGCCTTGACCGCCCTGCGGCGATCCCTGATCAAAAACTGCTTACTTGGCAGCCTTTGCACGCTTCGCGCCGTACTTCGAACGCGCTTGCTTACGGTCCTTGACGCCCTGGGTATCCAGCGAGCCGCGAACCATGTGGTAACGCACACCCGGCAAGTCCTTCACACGGCCGCCGCGGATCAGCACAACCGAGTGTTCCTGCAGGTTGTGGCCTTCACCGCCGATGTACGAAATCACTTCGAAGCCGTTCGTCAGACGAACCTTGGCGACCTTACGGAGTGCCGAGTTAGGCTTCTTCGGCGTCGTCGTGTACACACGGGTGCACACGCCGCGACGCTGGGGGCAGTCCTGCAGGGCCGGGCTCTTGCTCTTCGTCGTTTCCGACTGACGGCCTTTGCGAACCAGTTGGTTGATGGTTGGCATTGTTTATTCCTGAAATTGAACAAAATCTGCACGCCGATTTCGGGCAAAGCGAGAATCGACGCACAGTTGACTTCCGAACCGGCGAATCGGGTGCGAACTGTCGAACGCGACTCGGCCCACCGAATACCGGAACCCAGCATGATATTCCGGAAATGCCAACTAAGTCAACGGCTTGCGTGATTTGCCGGCCGAGCGCGCGGTTTACAGCAGGGGTCGGAACGCTGTGTCAGGCCGATTCGACGACGTCGATGATCTCGTCGCCGAAGCGCTCGAGCTTGCGCACGCCCATGCCGGGGATGTGGCGCAGGTCCTCGATCGTCTCCGGCGCGTTGCGCGCGATTTCGGCGAGCGTCGCGTCGTGGAAGATCACGTAGGCCGGCACGCCGTCCGTCTTTGCGGTTTCCGCGCGCCAGGCGCGCAGCGCGTCCCACCGTGCGCGCTCGCGGGCGCCCATGCCGGCCGTCGGGTCGACGCGCGTGCCGCTGCGGCTCGACGACTGGCGCGTGCGCTGCGGCTTCACGTAGCGGCGCAGCGTGACCTTTTCCTCGTTCTTCAGCACCGGCTTCGCGGCCTCGGTGAGCACCAGCGCGCCGAAGCCGCCATGATCGACGGCCAGGTAGCCGTACGCGACCAGTTGCCGGAAAATCGCGCGCCACTCGGGCTCGGAGAGCGCCGCGCCGATCCCGAACGTGCTCAACTGGTCATGGCCGCGCTGCAGCACCTTCTCCGTGCGGCCGCCGCGCAGGATCTCGATCAGATGGCTCGCGCCGAAGTTGAAGCCGCTTGCACGCTGCGCGCGGAACACGCACGACAGCGCCATCTGCGCCTCGCGCGTCGCGTCCCAGGAATCGGGCGGCTCGAGGCACGTGTCGCAGTTGCCGCACGGCTGGCTCGCCTCGCCGAAGTAGTTCAGCAGCCGGACGCGGCGGCACGAGATCGTCTCGCACAGCCCAAGCAGCGCGTCGAGCTTCGACGTCTGCACGCGCTTGTGCGCGTCGTCCGCGTCCGACTCGTCGATCATCTTGCGCTGCTGGACGACGTCGCCGAGGCCATACGCCATCCACGCGTTCGCGGGCATCCCGTCGCGGCCCGCGCGGCCGGTCTCCTGGTAGTAGCCTTCGACGCTCTTCGGCAAATCGAGGTGCGCGACGAAGCGTACGTCGGGCTTGTCGATGCCCATGCCGAACGCGATCGTCGCGCACATCACGATGCCTTCCTCGCGCTGGAACATTTCCTGGTGTTTCTGCCGCACCTCGAACTCCATGCCCGCGTGATACGGCAGCGCGCGCACGCCCTGCGCCTTCAGCCATTCGGCTGTTTCCTCGACCTTGCGGCGCGACAGGCAATAGACGACGCCGGCGTCCGTCGTGCCGTCGGCATTCGTGTGCTCGGCGCGGATGAAGTCGAGCAGCTGCGAACGCGCGTTGTCCTTCTCGACGATCCGGTAGCGGATGTTCGGGCGGTCGAAGCTCGACACGAACACGCGCGCGTCGTCGAGCGCGAGACGATGGATGATTTCGTCGCGCGTGATCGCATCGGCAGTGGCGGTCAGCGCGATGCGCGGCACCGACGGGAAGCGCTCGTGCAGCACCGACAGCTGAATGTATTCCGGGCGGAAATCGTGCCCCCATTGCGACACGCAGTGCGCTTCGTCGATCGCGAACAGGCCGATCTTCGCGCGCTCGAGCAGCTCGAGGAAGCGCCCGGTCATCAACCGCTCCGGCGCGACGTACAGCAGATCGATGTCGCCCTCGCGCAGCGCGCGCTCGGTGGCCGCCGCCTCGGCGCCCGACAGCGTCGAATTCAGGTAGGCCGCACGCACGCCGACTTCGCTCAACGCGGCGACCTGGTCCTGCATCAGTGCGATCAGCGGCGACACGACGATGCCGGCGCCCTGCCCAGCCTCGCGGCGCAGCAGCGCGGGGATCTGGTAGCACAGCGACTTGCCGCCGCCGGTCGGCATCAGCACGAGACAATCGCCGCCGCCGGCGACGTGCTCGACGATCTCGCCCTGCTGGCCGCGAAAGGCGGAGTAACCAAAGACTTCGTCGAGTATTTCGAGGGCGCGGGACATGAATGAGACCAGGGACGGCTAAACGATGACCGCAATTTTAACAACCCGCTCGCGCGACGCGTGGCGAATCGCACGATGTTGGCCATTCGGTCAGGGTTCGTTCGCGTGCATCACGGGCCTGTCGCGGTCATACCGAAGGCGATCGCGGGGCAAGCGCCGGCGCGGCACAGGCACGTCATGCGCGTGAACGAAGGATGAAAAAAAACCGCCCGGCAGAACCGGGCGGTTTCGGTGACAGCGATGATAGCAAGGCAACGCGGCTTGCGCCGCGCCGCGCTTACTCGGCTGCTGGGTGTTGCGGCTCTTCCGCCGGCGCGCTCGGCGTGCCGAAGTCGAATGCCTCTTCCGCTGCGATCTGGTCGAAACGCTCGCGATCCGACGATTCCTTCGCCTTGCGTGCCTTGTGGAACGCGAGACCCGTACCGGCCGGAATCAGACGGCCGACGATCACGTTTTCCTTCAGGCCGCGCAGATCGTCGCGCTTGCCCATGATCGCCGCTTCGGTCAGCACGCGGGTCGTTTCCTGGAACGATGCCGCGGAGATGAACGAGTCGGTCGACAGCGATGCCTTCGTGATACCGAGCAGCACGTTGTCGTACGAAGCCGGACGCTTGCCCTCGGCGATCATGCGATCGTTCTCGTCCAGCATGTCGGAACGCTCGACCTGTTCGCCCGGGATGAAGCGCGTATCGCCGTTGTCGGTGATCTGCACACGACGCAGCATCTGGCGAACGATCACCTCGATGTGCTTGTCGTTGATCTTCACGCCCTGCAGACGGTACACGTCCTGCACTTCGTCGACGATGTAGCGCGACAGCGCCTCGATACCCTGCAGACGCAGGATGTCGTGCGGATCGGCCGGACCGTCCACGATCATTTCGCCCTTGTTGACGACCTGGGCATCGTGAACCAGAACCTGCTTTTCCTTCGCGATCAGGAACTCGTGCTGGTTGCCCTCGAGGTCCGTGATGACGAGACGCTGCTTGCCCTTCGTGTCCTTGCCGAACGACGTCGTACCGGTGACTTCCGCGAGAATGCCGGCATCCTTCGGCGAACGCGCTTCGAACAGTTCCGCCACCCGCGGCAGACCGCCGGTAATGTCACGCGTCTTCTGCGCTTCCGTCGGGATACGTGCGAGCACTTCACCGACCTGCACCTGCTGGCCATCCTTCACGGTGATCAGCGCGCCGACCTGGAAGCCGATCTGCACTGCGTGCTCCGTGCCCGGAATCTTCACTTCCTCGCCGTTCGCGTCGAGCAGCTTCACCTGCGGACGCACGCTCTTCGAAGCCTGCGAACCGCGGCGCTTCACGTCGATCACGACCAGCGTCGACAGGCCGGTCACGTCGTCGATCTGCTTCGCGACGGTCACGCCTTCCTCGACGTTCTCGAACTTCACCGTACCACCGTACTCGGTGATGATCGGACGCGTCAGCGGATCCCACGTGGCGAGCTGCGTGCCGGCCTTGATCGTCGCGCCGTCGAGCTGCAGCAGCGTCGCGCCGTACGGCACTTTGTGACGCTCGCGCTCGCGACCGAAGTCGTCGGTGATCATCGCTTCGCCCGAACGGGAAATGACGATCTGCTCGCCCTTCGCGTTCGTGACGTAGCGCATCGTCGCCGTGAAGCGAACGATACCGTTGCTCTTCGCTTCGACCGACGAAGCCACTGCCGCACGCGATGCCGCGCCACCGATGTGGAACGTACGCATCGTCAGCTGCGTGCCCGGTTCGCCGATCGACTGCGCCGCGATCACGCCGACCGCTTCGCCGACGTTCACGAGCGAGCCGCGGCCGAGGTCGCGACCGTAGCAGGCTGCGCACAAGCCGTAACGCGTCTCGCAGGTCAGCGGCGTGCGCACGCGCACTTCGTCGATGCCGAGGCGTTCGATTTCCTCGACCGCCGTTTCGTCGAGCAGCGTGCCCGATTCATACAGCGTTTCCTGCGTTTCCGGGTTCACGACGTCCGCGACCGCGACGCGGCCGAGGATACGGTCGCGCAGCGCTTCGACGACTTCACCACCTTCGACCAGCGCCTTCATCGCCACGCCGTTCGACGTGCCGCAATCGTCTTCCACCACGACCAGATCCTGCGTGACGTCGACCAGACGACGTGTCAGGTAACCCGAGTTCGCGGTCTTCAGTGCCGTATCAGCCAGACCCTTACGTGCACCGTGGGTCGAGATGAAGTACTGCAACACGTTCAGACCTTCGCGGAAGTTCGCGGTAATCGGCGTCTCGATAATCGAGCCGTCCGGCTTCGCCATCAGGCCACGCATACCGGCCAGCTGACGAATCTGAACCGCCGAACCCCGGGCGCCCGAGTCGGCCATCATGTAGATCGAGTTGAACGACTCCTGGCGCGTCTCGTTGCCGTCGCGGTCCGTCACCGGCTCCGTCGACAGCTGCTCCATCATCGCCTTGCCGACCGCTTCCGACGTTGCCGACCAGATGTCGACCACGTTGTTGTAGCGTTCCTGCGCGGTGACGAGACCCGACATGTACTGGCGGTCGTACTCCTTCACCTTCTTCGCGGCGTCGCCGACGATCGTTTCCTTCTGCGGCGGCACGAGCATGTCGTCCACGCAGATCGAGATGCCGGCACGCGTCGCGAGACGGAAACCCGACTGCATCAGCTGGTCGGCGAACACGACCGTCGCACGCAGACCGCACTTGCGGAACGCCGTGTTGATCAGGCGCGAGATTTCCTTCTTCTTCAGCGGCTTGTTCAGCACCGAGAACGGCAGGCCGTGCGGCAGGATCTCCGACAGGATCGCGCGACCGACGGTCGTCGCGTACAGCGTGATCTTCGGCACGAACGGCGGCGCGCCTTCGGACGTGTCTTCGTTGTGGACCATTTCGGTGATCCGCACGTTGACGCGCGAGGCCAGCTCGACTTCCTTGTTCTCGTACGCGCGAATGACTTCCGACACGCCCGTGAACGACAGGCCTTCGCCCTTGCCGTTGACCGCTTCGCGGGTCGCGTAGTACAGACCCAGCACGATATCCTGCGACGGCACGATCGACGGATCGCCGTTGGCCGGGAACAGCACGTTGTTCGACGCCAGCATCAGCGTGCGCGCTTCCATCTGCGCTTCGAGCGACAGCGGCACGTGAACGGCCATCTGGTCACCGTCGAAGTCGGCGTTGAACGCCGCGCAGACGAGCGGGTGCAGCTGGATCGCCTTGCCTTCGATCAGGACCGGCTCGAACGCCTGGATACCGAGACGGTGCAGCGTCGGCGCACGGTTCAGCATCACCGGGTGCTCGCGGATCACCTCTTCGAGGATGTCCCACACCACCGGCGTCTGGTTCTCGACTTCCTTCTTCGCAGCCTTGATGGTCGTGGCAACGCCCATCACTTCCAGCTTGTTGAAGATGAACGGCTTGAACAGTTCGAGCGCCATCAGCTTCGGCAGACCGCACTGGTGCAGCTTCAGCGTCGGGCCGACCACGATGACCGAACGGCCCGAGTAGTCGACGCGCTTGCCCAGCAGGTTCTGACGGAAACGACCGCCCTTGCCCTTGATCATGTCGGCGAGCGACTTCAGCGGACGCTTGTTCGCGCCCGTCATCGCCTTGCCGCGACGACCGTTGTCGAGCAGCGAGTCGACGGCTTCCTGCAGCATCCGCTTTTCGTTGCGGACGATGATTTCAGGCGCCTTCAGCTCGAGCAGACGCTTCAACCGGTTGTTACGGTTGATCACGCGGCGATACAGGTCGTTCAGGTCCGACGTCGCGAAACGGCCGCCGTCCAGCGGCACCAGCGGACGCAGTTCCGGCGGCAGCACCGGCAGCACTTCGAGGATCATCCACTCGGGCTTGATGCCCGAACGCTGGAATGCCTCGAGGACCTTCAGGCGCTTCGCGTACTTCTTGATCTTCGCTTCCGAGCCGGTGTTCTTCAGCTCGGTGCGCAGCGTCTCGACCTGCTCGTCGATATTGATCGCGCGCAGCAGTTCACGCACGCCTTCCGCGCCCATTTCGGCACGGAATTCGTCGCCGTATTCCTCGACCTTGTTGTAGTAATCCTCTTCGGTCATGATCTGCCGCGCCTTCAGCGGCGTCATGCCCGGTTCGATCACCACGTACGCTTCGAAGTACAGCACGCGTTCGATGTCGCGCAGCGTCATGTCGAGCACCATGCCCAGACGCGACGGCAGCGACTTCAGGAACCAGATGTGCGCGACCGGCGAGGCCAGTTCGATGTGGCCCATCCGTTCGCGACGCACCTTCGCCAGCGTCACTTCGACGCCGCACTTCTCGCAGATCACGCCGCGGTGCTTCAGGCGCTTGTACTTGCCGCACAGGCACTCGTAGTCCTTGATCGGCCCGAAGATCTTCGCGCAGAACAGACCATCGCGTTCCGGCTTGAACGTACGGTAGTTGATGGTCTCCGGCTTCTTCACTTCGCCGAACGACCACGAACGGATCTTGTCGGGCGAGGCCAGACCGATCTTGATCGCGTCGAAAACTTCTTCCTGTTGGACTTGCTTGAATAGATCGAGCAGAGCTTTCATTGCTTTCTCTCCGTAGTCCGATTAATTGCGGTCGAGATCGATATCGATACCGAGCGAGCGGATTTCCTTCACGAGCACGTTGAAGGATTCCGGCATGCCTGCATCGATCACGTGATCGCCCTTGACGAGGTTTTCGTACACCTTCGTCCGGCCGGTCACGTCGTCCGACTTCACCGTCAGCATTTCCTGCAGCACGTAGGACGCGCCGTACGCTTCGAGCGCCCACACTTCCATTTCACCGAAGCGCTGGCCACCGAACTGCGCCTTACCACCCAGCGGCTGCTGCGTGACGAGCGAGTACGGGCCGGTCGAACGCGCGTGCATCTTGTCGTCGACCAAGTGGTGCAGCTTCAGGTAGTGCATGTAGCCGAGCGTCACGCGACGTTCGAACATTTCACCCGTGCGGCCGTCGTACAGGCGGACCTGGTTCTTCGACGGGTTCATGCCGAGCTGTTCGGCGATGTCGTCCGGGAACGCGAGGTCGAGCATCTTGCCCATTTCTTCCTCGGTCGCACCGTCGAACACCGGCGTCGCGAACGGCACGCCTTCGCGCAGGTTCTTCGCGAGTTCGAGGATCTCGTCGTCGGTGAAGCTTTCCAGATCTTCCTGGCGGCCCGACTCGTTGTAGATCTTCGTCAGGAACACGCGCAGTTCCTCGATCTTCGCCTGACGCTGCAGCATTTCGCCGATACGCCAGCCGAGGCCCTTCGCAGCCCAGCCGAGGTGCACTTCCAGAACCTGACCCACGTTCATCCGCGACGGCACGCCGAGCGGGTTCAGCACGACGTCTGCCGGACGGCCGTCGGCCATGTACGGCATGTCTTCGATCGGGACGATCTTCGACACGACACCCTTGTTACCGTGACGGCCTGCCATCTTGTCGCCAGGCTGCAGACGGCGCTTCACCGCGAGGTACACCTTGACCATCTTCAGCACGCCCGGCGGCAGTTCGTCGCCTTGCGTGAGCTTCTTGCGCTTCTCTTCGAACGCGAGGTCGAACTGGTGACGCTTCTCTTCGATCGAGTTCTTGATCGCTTCGAGCGATGCCGCTGCTTCGTCGTCCGCGAGGCGGATGTCGAACCAGTGGTAGTGGTCGAGATCTTCCAGGTAAGCCTGGTCGATCTTCGTGCCCTTCGCGAGCTTCTTCGGACCGCCGTTCGCGACCTTGCCCACGAGCATGCGCGCGAGACGCTGGAACGCGTCGCCTTCCACGATGCGCAGCTGGTCGTTCAGGTCGAGACGGTAGCGCTTCAGTTCGTCGTCGATGATCTGTTGCGCACGCTTGTCGCGCTGGATGCCTTCACGCGTGAACACCTGGACGTCGATCACGGTGCCGCTCATGCCCGACGGCACGCGCAGCGACGTGTCCTTCACGTCCGAAGCCTTCTCGCCGAAGATCGCGCGCAGCAGCTTCTCTTCCGGCGTCAGCTGGGTCTCGCCCTTCGGCGTGACCTTGCCGACCAGCACGTCGCCCGCTTCGACTTCCGCACCGATGTACACGATGCCCGATTCGTCGAGACGGCCGAGCTGGACTTCCGCCAGGTTCGAGATGTCGCGCGTGATTTCTTCCGGCCCGAGCTTCGTGTCGCGTGCAACGACGTTCAGCTCTTCGATGTGGATCGACGTGTAGCGATCGTCCGCGACCACCTTCTCCGAGATCAGGATCGAATCCTCGAAGTTGTAGCCGTTCCACGGCATGAACGCGATCAGCATGTTCTGGCCGAGCGCGAGCTCGCCCAGGTCCGTCGACGCGCCGTCGGCCAGCACGTCGCCGCGCGAGACCTTGTCGCCCATCTTCACGATCGGACGCTGGTTGATGTTCGTGTTCTGGTTCGAACGCGTGTACTTGATCAGGTTGTAGATGTCGACACCGACTTCACCTGCGACCGCTTCGTCGTCATTCACGCGAATCACGATACGGCCTGCGTCGACGTAGTCGACCACACCGCCGCGGAACGCCTGGACCGTCGTACCCGAGTCGACCGCGCAGGTGCGCTCGATGCCCGTACCGACGACCGGCTTTTCCGGACGCAGACACGGCACGGCCTGACGCTGCATGTTCGAACCCATCAGCGCACGGTTCGCGTCATCGTGCTCGAGGAACGGGATCAGCGACGCTGCCACCGACACGATCTGCGACGGCGCGACGTCCATGTACTGGATACGGTCCGGCGTGACCATCATCGTCTCGCCGGCTTCGCGCGACGACACGAGTTCGTCGATCAGCTGGCCGTTCTCGTCGATCGCGGCGTTCGCCTGGGCGATCATGTAGCGGCCTTCCTCGATCGCCGACAGGTAGTCGATCTGGTCGGTCACCTTGCTGTCCACGACCTTGCGGTACGGCGTCTCGAGGAAGCCGTACTCGTTCAGGTGCGCGTACAGTGCGAGCGAGTTGATCAGGCCGATGTTCGGACCTTCCGGCGTTTCGATCGGGCACACGCGGCCGTAGTGGGTCGGGTGCACGTCGCGGACTTCGAAGCCTGCGCGCTCGCGCGTCAGACCGCCCGGGCCCAGTGCGGAAACACGGCGCTTGTGCGTGATTTCCGACAGCGGGTTGGTCTGGTCCATGAACTGCGACAGCTGCGACGAACCGAAGAACTCGCGGATCGCCGACGAAATCGGCTTCGAGTTGATCAGGTCGTGCGGCATCAGGTTTTCGCTTTCGGCCTGGCCGAGGCGTTCCTTGACCGCGCGCTCCACACGCACGAGACCCGCGCGGAACTGGTTTTCCGCCAGTTCGCCGACGCAACGCACGCGACGGTTGCCGAGGTGGTCGATGTCGTCCACTTCGCCCTTGCCGTTGCGCAGCTCGACGAGGATCTTGATCGTCGCGAGGATGTCGTCGTCCTGCAGCGTCATCGGGCCGACGATCTCGTCACGGCCGACGCGGCGGTTGAACTTCATACGGCCGACCTTCGACAGGTCGTACGCTTCTTCGCTGTAGAACAGACGGTTGAACAGCGCCTCGACCGCTTCTTCGGTCGGCGGCTCGCCCGGACGCATCATGCGGTAGATCGCGATGCGCGCGGCCGTCTTGTCGGTCGTTTCGTCGACACGCAGCGTCGACGAGATGTACGGACCCTGGTCCAGATCGTTCGTGTAGAGCGTCTGGATGTCCTTGATGCCCGCTTCGCGCAGCTTCTCGAGCACGCTTTCCGTGACTTCGTCGTTCGCGCTCGCGATCACTTCGCCGGTGTCGCCGTCGACGACGTTCTTCGCCAGCACGCGGCCGAGCAGATAGTCTTCCGGCACCGAGATGAACTTGGTCTTCGCGGCTTCGAGGTCGCGAATGTGCTTCGCGTTGATCCGCTTGTCCTTCTGGACGATGACCTTGCCGTCGCGATCCGTGATGTCGAAACGCGCGACTTCACCACGCAGGCGCTCGGGCACGAACTCGAGTTGCGCGCCTTCGTCCATCAGCGTGAAGTTGTCGAACACGAAGAAGTTCGCGAGGATCTGTTCCGGCGTCAGGCCGATGGCCTTCAGCAGGATCGTGACCGGCATCTTGCGGCGACGGTCGACGCGGAAGTACAGGATGTCCTTCGGATCGAATTCGAAGTCGAGCCACGAGCCGCGGTACGGAATGATCCGTGCCGAGAACAGCAGCTTGCCCGAGCTGTGCGTCTTGCCCTTGTCGTGTTCGAAGAACACGCCCGGCGAACGGTGCAGCTGCGAGACGATGACACGCTCGGTGCCGTTGATGACGAACGAGCCCGTCGGCGTCATGAGCGGAATTTCGCCCATGTACACTTCCTGCTCCTTCACTTCCTTGACGACCGGCTTGTTCGGCGATTCCTTGTCGAGGATGACGAGGCGGACCTTCGCGCGCAGCGCGGAGCAGTACGTCAGGCCACGCTGCTGGCATTCCTTGATGTTGAATGCCGGCGAGGACAGCGCATAGCTCACGAACTCGAGGCGCGCGAAACCGTTGTGCGAAACAATGGGAAATACCGATGTGAACGCGGCCTGCAAACCCTCAGGCTTACGTTGCGTCGCGGGCACATCGGCTTGCAGAAACGTGCTGAATGATTCAAGCTGGGTAGCCAGCAAGAACGGAACTTGGTGAACGATGGGGCGCTTCGCGAAACTCTTGCGAATGCGCTTCTTCTCGGTGAAGGAATATTGCATACGATCTCCGAATCACGGCGGGTGCTATCGAGGCGGAATACCTGGACGTTTCAAACCCGAGTGTTCACCGACTGAGACCCGATGGCCGTTCGACGGCTTGAACGAGCCGAGAAGCTTGGTGGTTGGCCGCTACCAACCGCTGGCTGACGGCAGCGGATGCCTGTGTTGCCCGCTACCCGACCAAACTTGCCTTCTGCAGTCGCTTCAGAAGACAAAGAGAACCGCCAATCGTGAGTGATCCATCACAACGATCAGGCGGTTTTCTTTGGCTTCTGGGGCCGATTATTCGGGCTCCCGAATGAGTGCCAGAATAACGACCCCACAAAGCACAAAAAGGCCGGCGGTGAAAATACCGCCAGCCTTCGCACAGCGCGCCGAAACTTACTTGACTTCGACCTTCGCGCCAGCTTCTTCCAGCTTCTTCTTGGCTTCTTCAGCAGCAGCCTTGTCGACGCCTTCCTTGACGGGCTTCGGTGCACCGTCAACCAGATCCTTCGCTTCCTTCAGGCCCAGGCCCGTCAGTTCGCGAACGGCCTTGATGACCGAAACCTTGTTGGCGCCGGCTTCAGCCAGGACGACCGTGAATTCGGTCTTCTCTTCTGCTGCAGCAGCTGCGCCGCCGCCTGCCGGGCCAGCGACTGCCACTGCAGCTGCCGACACGCCAAACTTCTCTTCGAACGCCTTGACCAGTTCGTTCAGTTCCAGAACGGTCATCCCTTCGACTGCTGCCAGGATGTCTTCTTTTGCGATTGCCATTTGAAATACTCCTAAATTGAATTCGGATACAGCCAGCGATCAGTAACGCTGATGCACGTTCGCTTACGCAGCTTCCGCTTGCTTCTTCTCGGCCAGCGCGGCGAGAGCACGCGCGAAGCCCGAAACAGGCGATTGCATAACGAACAGCAGCTTCGAGAGCAGTTCTTCGCGGCTCGGGATGCTTGCCAGCGCTTGCACGCCAGCCTTGTCCATCACCTTGCCATCGAACGAACCAGCCTTGATGACCAACTTTTCATTGCTCTTGCTGAAGTCGTTGACGACCTTGGCAGCAGCAATGGCATCTTCCGAGATGCCGTAGATCAGGGGACCAGTCATCTGCTCTGCCAGCGGAGCAAAAGGCGTACCTTCGACGGCGCGACGCGCCAGCGTGTTCTTCAACACGCGCAGGTAAACCTGTTGCTCACGCGCTTTCGCGCGCAGCTTGGTCAGATCGCCAACCGCAATTCCACGATACTCAGCCAGCACAACGGTCTGGGCCTTCGCGACTTGCGCGGAAACCTCAGCGACGACGGCTTGCTTGTCTTCTCTATTAAGCGGCACGGTTAGCCTCCAGAAACGATACGTTCGGCGTGGCCGGTATGGCCGAAACCTCACGTACCTCGTTCAACAACGGCGTCCGACCTCGTTAGGAGTATTTCCACCTCACGCCGCGAATCGCTTCGCGGCCTGCGGCTTCACCACTGCAAAACTTTTTCGGGTTCGCCATCTGCGTTGGCTTGAATTAAGGGATCGCCTGCCTGCTGCGCCCCACCAACGGTCTTTGATAACCGGTTGTTCGCCCTGCTGCACGAACAACCGCCCAAAGCCCATGTAGGCCGCCTCGCGAACGAAGCGGCCCGAATACTTGCTTACTGCGCTGCCAGCGTAGCCTGGTCGACGCGCACGCCGACGCCCATCGTGCTCGACAGTGCGATCTTGCGCAGGTACACGCCCTTGCTCGTTGCCGGCTTCGCCTTCTGCAGCGCTTCGATCAGCGCCGACAGGTTCGAACGCAGCGCGGTCGGCTCGAACGATGCACGGCCGATGGTCGCGTGGATGATACCGGCCTTGTCGACACGGAATTGCACCTGACCAGCCTTCGCGTTCTTGACGGCGGTTGCGACGTCCGGCGTGACCGTACCGACCTTCGGGTTCGGCATCAAGCCGCGCGGGCCGAGGATCTGGCCGAGCGTACCGACGATACGCATCGTGTCCGGCGAAGCGATCACGATGTCGAAGTCCATCTGGCCAGCCTTGATCTGCTCAGCCAGGTCTTCCATACCGACGATTTCCGCGCCTGCTGCACGTGCCTGCTCGGCCTTTTCGCCTTGCGCGAACACGGCAACGCGAACCGACTTGCCCGTACCTGCCGGCAGAACGACCGAGCCACGAACGACCTGGTCCGACTTCTTCGCATCGATGCCGAGCTGGACTGCGACGTCGATCGACTCGTCGAACTTCGCGCTCGCGCATTCCTTCACGAGGCTCAGTGCGTCTTCGATCGCGTACAGCTTCTGACGGTCGACCTTGGCGGCAAATGCCTGACGGCGCTTGGAGATCTTAGCCATTTACACGCCCTCCACAGTGATACCCATCGAGCGTGCGCTACCAGCGATGGTGCGAACGGCTGCGTCCAGATCAGCTGCCGTAAGGTCCGGCATCTTGGTCTTCGCGATTTCTTCGGCTTGAGCGCGCGTGATCGAACCGACCTTGTCGGTGTGCGGCTTGCTCGAGCCCTTGTCCACCTTCGCCGCCTTCTTGATCAGGACGGTTGCCGGCGGCGTCTTCATCACGAACGTGAAGCTCTTGTCAGCGAATGCCGTGATGACCACCGGCACCGGCAGACCCGGCTCCATGCCTTGAGTCTGCGCGTTGAACGCCTTGCAGAACTCCATGATGTTCAGGCCGCGCTGGCCCAGTGCCGGACCGACCGGCGGCGACGGGTTGGCTTTACCTGCAGGGATCTGCAGCTTGATAAAGCCGATAATCTTCTTTGCCATTTGAAACCTCATTGGAACGCCGGAGAAGGCGTTCGGTGAGTGATAACGCGCGTTCGCCGCTGGCTACTGACGCTCCTCAACGGCCATGACGCGGGCCGTAAGCGCGAAGGTGGGCAGCCGAGGCTGCCCACCGAATCGGGGTCAAACTTTTTCGACCTGGCCGAATTCGAGTTCGACCGGGGTGGATCGACCAAAGATGGTGACCGACACGCGTACACGCGATTTTTCGTAGTTGACTTCTTCGACGGTGCCATTGAAGTCCGTGAACGGGCCTTCCTTGACACGCACCATCTCGCCGACTTCGAACAGGGTTTTCGGGCGCGGCTTTTCGACGCCTTCCTGCATCTGCGACATGATCTTCTCGACTTCCTTCGGGGAAATCGGGGTCGGGCGGTTACGCGCACCGCCGACGAAACCGGTGACCTTCGCGGTGTTCTTCACGAGGTGCCACGTTTCGTCCGTCATTTCCATTTCCACCAGCACGTAGCCGGGGAAGAAACGACGCTCGGTCACAGCCTTGTGGCCGCCTTTGACTTCGACCACTTCTTCGGTCGGGACCAGGATCTGACCGAATTTGTCCTGCATGCCAGCACGTTCAATGCGCTCCTGAAGCGCACGTTGCACGCTCTTCTCCATACCGGAGTAGGCGTGCACGACGTACCAACGCTTTCCGCTCGGGGATGCCGGAGTATCGCTCATATCATTTCCAACCCAGAATCGCCGAGAAAATCACCCATTCGATCGATTTGTCGCTCAACCAGAGGAAAATCGCCATCACGAGCACGAAACCGAACACGACGAGTGTGGTTTGCGTTGCTTCCTTGCGGGTGGGCCATACGACCTTCCGGACTTCCTTGTACGAATCCTTGGCAAACGCGATGAGGCTCTTGCCAGGGGCGGACATCAGCCCGACGGCCACGCCGGCGATGATACCTACCGCCAACGCGGCACCGCGGACATACCACTGCTGATTGGCCAGCCAGAAGAAGCCCACGAATCCGGCCAACACCAGCAATACGCCCAGGGCCAGCATCAGCTTATCGCCGGAGGTATTTACAGTTTCGACGGATGGATTCGCCATAACACCTTAAAACAAATGCCACGTGGGACACGTGGCGATTTTTGGCAGGGGCAGAGGGAATCGAACCCCCAACCTTCGGTTTTGGAGACCGACGCTCTGCCAGTTGAGCTATACCCCTAAACCATGCTGGGGCCGGCTGACGCCAGCCCCAAAACTGTCGATCAACGAATAACTGGCTTACTCGATGATCTTGGCGACGACGCCGGCGCCGACGGTACGGCCGCCTTCGCGGATCGCGAAGCGCAGACCTTCTTCCATCGCGATCGGAGCAATCAGCTTCACCGTGATCGACACGTTGTCGCCCGGCATCACCATTTCCTTGTCCTTCGGCAGCTCGATCGAGCCCGTCACGTCCGTCGTACGGAAGTAGAACTGCGGACGGTAGTTGTTGAAGAACGGCGTGTGACGGCCGCCTTCGTCCTTGCTCAGCACGTACACTTCAGCCGTGAAGTGCGTGTGCGGCGTGATCGAACCCGGCTTCGCCAGAACCTGGCCGCGCTCCACGTCTTCACGCTTCGTGCCGCGCAGCAGGATACCGACGTTGTCGCCTGCCTGGCCTTGGTCCAGCAGCTTGCGGAACATTTCAACGCCCGTGCAGGTCGTCTTCACCGTCGGCTTGATACCGACGATTTCGATTTCCTCGCCGACCTTCACGATGCCGCGCTCGACGCGACCCGTCACCACCGTACCGCGGCCCGAGATCGAGAACACGTCTTCCACCGGCATCAGGAACGCGCCGTCAACTGCACGCTCCGGCGTCGGGATGTACGTGTCCAGCGCGTCGGCCAGGCTCATGATCGCCACTTCGCCCAGCTCGCCCGTGTCGCCTTCCAGCGCCAGCTTTGCCGAACCCTTCACGATCGGCGTGTCGTCGCCCGGGAAGTCGTACTTCGACAGGAGCTCGCGAACTTCCATCTCGACCAGCTCGAGCAGTTCTGCGTCGTCCACCATGTCGCACTTGTTCAGGAACACGATGATGTACGGAACGCCAACCTGACGCGCCAGCAGGATGTGCTCACGCGTTTGCGGCATCGGGCCGTCTGCTGCCGAGCAAACCAGGATCGCGCCGTCCATCTGCGCTGCGCCCGTGATCATGTTCTTCACATAGTCAGCGTGGCCCGGGCAGTCGACGTGTGCGTAGTGGCGGTTAGCCGTTTCGTACTCGACGTGTGCCGTGTTGATCGTGATGCCGCGCGCCTTTTCTTCCGGTGCCGCGTCGATCTGGTCGTACGCCTTCGCTTCGCCGCCGAACTTCTTCGTCAGAACCGTCGTGATCGCTGCCGTCAGCGTCGTCTTGCCGTGGTCAACGTGACCAATCGTACCAACGTTCACGTGCGGCTTGGTCCGCTCAAATTTACCCTTGGCCATTTTCGACTCCCAGAAGGAATTTCACAGGTTGCGCCGCGCGCAAACAAGACACTGACTTTTTACTGCTGGTGCCCATGGGCAGGATCGAACTGCCGACCTCTCCCTTACCAAGGGAGTGCTCTACCACTGAGCCACATGGGCGCTACGCTTCAACTTAGCGGTCTGGAGCGGGTGAAGGGAATCGAACCCTCGTCGTAAGCTTGGAAGGCTTCTGCTCTACCATTGAGCTACACCCGCACGGGCCACTAACGATTCCTTGCCGCTCACTGCGCTGATATCTTGGTGGAGGAGGTTGGATTCGAACCAACGTAGGCGTAAGCCAACAGATTTACAGTCTGCCCCCTTTAGCCACTCGGGCACCCCTCCGTAGAGAACTGACGATTATGGGGGTGCATCGCACTCCTGTCAAGCATATCTGGAAGATTATTTTCACTCTCTTCCCGACTTCCGCTTCCCACCGATCCCCGCTCTCGCCCGGCTAAGGCAAGCGCGAGATGTTGCCGACCGGCGCCACATCTTCGTCAGACTCCGCCTTCAACGCCGATCTGCATCTGCGCTAAAAACGAAAGACCGCCATCATACGATCTCTTTCGCATAATGCCAAGCGGGTAGACACAAAATTTCGGCAAATTTCGTGCCGGGCGGGTTTGGTGAGCCGGCTGTGGTTGCTCGCGGGAGGGTTGGTGGTGCTTCCGGCGCGCAATCGCGGTCCGGCAGCCGGTGCCGCGGACCGCCTGGTGGTCATTTGCCGCGGGCGCCGTGTACGGGCGGGCGTCCTTCTCGCGGTTGCAGCGGGTCAGCCCCATCACCGAATTCGGCCACAGTCGTGTTCGACGGCCTCATGGGAACGCACGATACTCGTCTGGAGTCGCTCTCCCACACCGGCACAAGGCTCCATGCGCCCGCTTGCTCTGTAACGACATTCTTCGTGGTTGCAGCTGCCCCTGCCACGCTGCGGCAGGGGCCCGGCGCCACACGCGGCCGATCGGGAAGATCCGACTGCAGGCCTGGCTGATGGCTTCTCCGCGGAGCCCGGGAGGGATGCTCGGCGCCTGGGGCGCATCAGCAGTTGAAGACCGCACTCGAAGCCGAGTGCGCGGGTTGGGCGCCCATCGGGTAGCGCGCGCACAACGGATGAATCGGCACGCACTGGTCCGACGATGTCCCCGAGGATAAATCCTGGCGATTCTGCGGGCCCTGCGATGCTTACAGCCGCTACTCGGCGACGACGTGCGTGGAGGTCCAACCGTCCCCATAACCTTCCCGCCACCGCATCGATTGGTCCTCATGCTCGGCGGCCCTACGCCCCTTCGTGGAAGGCGCCTAACGCCACCGGCCGGCTTATCGCAGCGAATCTTTGCGTACAGTCGATATCGCTACTGCTCGTGCCGCGCCCGCCTCGCCCCTGGACACGAATATCCGCGCCGGATTCGACGCAGGCGCCTTCGCCGTACCTCACGCATCCGAAGTCGTTATAAAACCGATATATGGCGCCAGAGCGTCGACATCCAACGTGCGCTGTCCGGCAATGCTCAAGCTGACGCGCGATCATAGCTAGAACGCGGTACACGAGCTGACCTGCCGGAGGCTCTCAGTTCGGCGGTCCGAATACGATACGCGCCGAACGCGCGCCAAGCGTCGGCGCAGTCAGCACATAGCCCGCGCCGGCGGGGAAACAGCGAGTCCGCGTAGGCGGCGCAGCCTATTCGCTCATCGAGGAAATCTACGCGCTACTGGACGGTCAACGAGTGGGCGTCAGAAGAGACTGCGCCGGTTTTTGATCTCGTCCGGCCCGCTACGCGCACGGCGCTGGCGGCCCCTCGGTCGGGTCTCTTTGATCAAAGATGGAGTAGACGAGGTGGCGGGCTGCAGGAAGCGGGTCGCGCAATCGCGCTCGTCGATATACGTTTGCGGGGAGCAAATTGCGGTTTTGATCGAAGATACGGTCGATAATCGGCGGAATCGCCGGAGATGGAAGCGGTTGGGGGAGTTTGATGCTGCAATGGTTTACGGCAGAGGAGCCCGGCGTACGTAGCCTCGGTCACGCCTCGCCACATGCTTTTTGGAATGCCGAAATGCAAAAACCCCCGCCTTTCGGACGGGGGTTTTTGGCTTGAGGGAGCCTGACGATTACCTACTTTCACACGGGAATCCGCACTATCATCGGCGTAGAGTCGTTTCACGGTCCTGTTCGGGATGGGAAGGGGTGGGACCGACTCGCTATGGTCATCAGGCAAAGGGGGTTGTTGTGCTGGCTTCGCAGCACAACCAATCCTGGAAGAAGCAGTAATTGAGTTGGGTTGTGAGCTGTATCTCACACGTACGCGGTAGTTCAACCGTCGTACGTCGAGTGCCTCACACTCGACGCTCGATGTCCGTAAGCGCTAAAGCGCTAACGGGCATCGAGACAGACTTGTTATAGGATCAAGCCTTACGGGCAATTAGTATCAGTTAGCTGAACGCATTACTGCGCTTACACACCTGACCTATCAACGTCCTGGTCTCGAACGACCCTTCAAGGGGATCTAGTCCCCAGGGATATCTCATCTTAAGGCGAGTTTCCCGCTTAGATGCTTTCAGCGGTTATCTCTTCCGAACATAGCTACCCGGCGATGCCACTGGCGTGACAACCGGTACACCAGAGGTTCGTCCACTCCGGTCCTCTCGTACTAGGAGCAGCCCCCTTCAAATATCCAACGCCCACGGCAGATAGGGACCAAACTGTCTCACGACGTTTTAAACCCAGCTCACGTACCTCTTTAAATGGCGAACAGCCATACCCTTGGGACCGGCTACAGCCCCAGGATGAGATGAGCCGACATCGAGGTGCCAAACACCGCCGTCGATATGAACTCTTGGGCGGTATCAGCCTGTTATCCCCAGAGTACCTTTTATCCGTTGAGCGATGGCCCTTCCATACAGAACCACCGGATCACTATGACCTGCTTTCGCACCTGCTCGACTTGTCGGTCTCGCAGTTAAGCACGCTTATGCCATTGCACTATCAGCACGATTTCCGACCGTACCTAGCGTACCTTCGTACTCCTCCGTTACGCTTTGGGAGGAGACCGCCCCAGTCAAACTGCCTACCATGCACTGTCCCCGACCCGGATCACGGGCCAAGGTTAGAACCTCAAACAAACCAGGGTGGTATTTCAAGGACGGCTCCACCGAAACTAGCGTTCCGGTTTCATAGCCTCCCACCTATCCTACACAGATCGGTTCAAAGTCCAATGCAAAGCTACAGTAAAGGTTCATGGGGTCTTTCCGTCTAGCCGCGGGTAGATTGCATCATCACAAACACTTCAACTTCGCTGAGTCTCGGGAGGAGACAGTGTGGCCATCGTTACGCCATTCGTGCAGGTCGGAACTTACCCGACAAGGAATTTCGCTACCTTAGGACCGTTATAGTTACGGCCGCCGTTTACCGGGACTTCAATCAAGAGCTTGCACCCCATCATTTAATCTTCCGGCACCGGGCAGGCGTCACACCCTATACGTCCACTTTCGTGTTTGCAGAGTGCTGTGTTTTTATTAAACAGTCGCAGCCACCAGTTTATTGCAACCCCTTCACCCTCCTGGCGCAGGCCAGTCAAGCTACAAGGGCGTACCTTATCCCGAAGTTACGGTACCAATTTGCCGAGTTCCTTCTCCCGAGTTCTCTCAAGCGCCTTAGAATACTCATCTCGCCCACCTGTGTCGGTTTGCGGTACGGTCATCGTTAGACTGAAGCTTAGAGGCTTTTCTTGGAACCACTTCCAATTGCTTCGCTCCCTAAGGAGCTCGCGCCACACCCTTGAATTGCGCGCCCGGATTTGCCTAAGCGCCTTCTCCAATGCAGCGACCGGGACTTCCAACACCCGGACAACCTTCCGCGATCCGTCCCCCCATCGCATCTAACAATGGTGCAGGAATATTGACCTGCTTCCCATCAGCTACGCATTTCTGCCTCGCCTTAGGGGCCGACTCACCCTACGCCGATGAACGTTGCGTAGGAAACCTTGGGCTTACGGCGAGGGGGCCTTTCACCCCCTTTATCGCTACTCATGTCAGCATTCGCACTTCCGATACCTCCAGCACCCTTTACAAGGCACCTTCGCAGGCTTACGGAACGCTCTCCTACCATGCGAGCAAGCTCGCATCCGCAGCTTCGGTATATAGCTTAGCCCCGTTACATCTTCCGCGCAGGACGACTCGATCAGTGAGCTATTACGCTTTCTTTAAAGGGTGGCTGCTTCTAAGCCAACCTCCTGACTGTTTTAGCCTTCCCACTTCGTTTCCCACTTAGCTATATTTGGGGACCTTAGCTGGCGGTCTGGGTTGTTTCCCTCTTGACACCGGACGTTAGCACCCGATGTCTGTCTCCCGTGATTGCACTCTTCGGTATTCGGAGTTTGCTATGGCGGGGTAATCTGCAATAGACCCCCCAACCATGACAGTGCTCTACCCCCGAAGGTGAGACACGAGGCACTACCTAAATAGTTTTCGGAGAGAACCAGCTATTTCCAGGTTTGTTTAGCCTTTCACCCCTATCCACAGCTCATCCCCTAACTTTTCAACGTTAGTGGGTTCGGACCTCCAGTACGTGTTACCGCACCTTCATCCTGGCCATGGATAGATCACCTGGTTTCGGGTCTACGCCCAGCAACTGAACGCCCTATTCGGACTCGCTTTCGCTACGCCTGCCCTATACGGTTAAGCTTGCTACTGAACGTAAGTCGCTGACCCATTATACAAAAGGTACGCCGTCACCCCTTGCGAGGCTCCGACTGTTTGTATGCATGCGGTTTCAGGATCTATTTCACTCCCCTCCCGGGGTTCTTTTCGCCTTTCCCTCACGGTACTGGTTCACTATCGGTCGATCACGAGTATTTAGCCTTGGAGGATGGTCCCCCCATCTTCAGACAGGATTTCACGTGTCCCGCCCTACTTGTCGCACACCTAGTTCTTTCATACTGTTTTCGCCTACAGGGCTATCACCTGCTATGGCCGCACTTTCCAGAGCGTTCGGCTAACAATACAAATAAAGAGTGCAAGGCTCATCCCATTTCGCTCGCCACTACTTTGGGAATCTCGGTTGATTTCTTTTCCTGCGGTTACTTAGATGTTTCAGTTCACCGCGTTCGCTTCACTGGACCTATGTATTCAGTCCAGGATGACCCAAAAGGGCCGGGTTTCCCCATTCGGACATCTACGGATCAAAGCTCGTTTGCCAGCTCCCCGTAGCTTTTCGCAGGCTACCGCGTCCTTCATCGCCTGTGATCGCCAAGGCATCCACCACATGCACTTGTTCGCTTGACCCTATAACGAGTCTGTCTCATCTTTCGACGCGACAGTCGCTACAGGTTGAGTTCTCGCGTTGTGCCGTATTCCAAAATCGAGCCGAACAATGAAGTTCGAATCATCTTGAGATACATCGATACAATCACAACCCGGATAACTTCCACGTCCATCTCGAGACGCTTCCGCTATCCAAATTACTTACTTCTTCCAGATTGTTAAAGAACGACAGCCGATATCTGTTGATATCCTCTGACTGGCTCAATCGCCAATGACAAAGACTCGAACGACGCTTTGTTCGAACGCTTGTCATTGAAGATTGGTGGAGGCAGACGGGATCGAACCGACGACCCCCTGCTTGCAAAGCAGGTGCTCTCCCAGCTGAGCTATGCCCCCATTGAGTACAGATGACCTCAGGTACTACAGCCTATCGGCATGGGCTGCTCGTAAGCGCTAAAGCGCTAACGATCACCGACACGTCAGACAATGGTGGGTCTGGTTGGATTCGAACCAACGACCCCCGCCTTATCAAGACGGTGCTCTAACCGACTGAGCTACAGACCCCTGAGTCTGTCTTTGATTTACAGCCGATAAGCGTGAGCGCTCAACTTTGCGAGAAGCTCTGGAAAGGAGGTGATCCAGCCGCACCTTCCGATACGGCTACCTTGTTACGACTTCACCCCAGTCATGAATCCTACCGTGGTGACCGTCCTCCTTGCGGTTAGACTAGCCACTTCTGGTAAAACCCACTCCCATGGTGTGACGGGCGGTGTGTACAAGACCCGGGAACGTATTCACCGCGGCATGCTGATCCGCGATTACTAGCGATTCCAGCTTCATGCACTCGAGTTGCAGAGTGCAATCCGGACTACGATCGGTTTTCTGGGATTAGCTCCCCCTCGCGGGTTGGCAACCCTCTGTTCCGACCATTGTATGACGTGTGAAGCCCTACCCATAAGGGCCATGAGGACTTGACGTCATCCCCACCTTCCTCCGGTTTGTCACCGGCAGTCTCCTTAGAGTGCTCTTGCGTAGCAACTAAGGACAAGGGTTGCGCTCGTTGCGGGACTTAACCCAACATCTCACGACACGAGCTGACGACAGCCATGCAGCACCTGTGCGCCGGTTCTCTTTCGAGCACTCCCGCCTCTCAGCAGGATTCCGACCATGTCAAGGGTAGGTAAGGTTTTTCGCGTTGCATCGAATTAATCCACATCATCCACCGCTTGTGCGGGTCCCCGTCAATTCCTTTGAGTTTTAATCTTGCGACCGTACTCCCCAGGCGGTCAACTTCACGCGTTAGCTACGTTACTAAGGAAATGAATCCCCAACAACTAGTTGACATCGTTTAGGGCGTGGACTACCAGGGTATCTAATCCTGTTTGCTCCCCACGCTTTCGTGCATGAGCGTCAGTATTGGCCCAGGGGGCTGCCTTCGCCATCGGTATTCCTCCACATCTCTACGCATTTCACTGCTACACGTGGAATTCTACCCCCCTCTGCCATACTCTAGCCTGCCAGTCACCAATGCAGTTCCCAGGTTGAGCCCGGGGATTTCACATCGGTCTTAGCAAACCGCCTGCGCACGCTTTACGCCCAGTAATTCCGATTAACGCTCGCACCCTACGTATTACCGCGGCTGCTGGCACGTAGTTAGCCGGTGCTTATTCTTCCGGTACCGTCATCCCCCGACTGTATTAGAGCCAAGGATTTCTTTCCGGACAAAAGTGCTTTACAACCCGAAGGCCTTCTTCACACACGCGGCATTGCTGGATCAGGCTTTCGCCCATTGTCCAAAATTCCCCACTGCTGCCTCCCGTAGGAGTCTGGGCCGTGTCTCAGTCCCAGTGTGGCTGGTCGTCCTCTCAGACCAGCTACTGATCGTCGCCTTGGTAGGCCTTTACCCCACCAACTAGCTAATCAGCCATCGGCCAACCCTATAGCGCGAGGCCCGAAGGTCCCCCGCTTTCATCCGTAGATCGTATGCGGTATTAATCCGGCTTTCGCCGGGCTATCCCCCACTACAGGACATGTTCCGATGTATTACTCACCCGTTCGCCACTCGCCACCAGGTGCAAGCACCCGTGCTGCCGTTCGACTTGCATGTGTAAGGCATGCCGCCAGCGTTCAATCTGAGCCAGGATCAAACTCTTCAGTTCAAACCTGTTACTGTTTTCGGTTCCGTAGAACCGGTCGCTCACTCAAAGCTGACAGGAATATGAATCACTTCATAAACCTGACTTACTTTAGTGTGAGACTCTTGATACTTTCGCTATCTGATCCGAGGATCAGCTCGCTTTCATCAAGCGCCCACACTTATCGGCTGTTAATTTTTAAAGAGCATTCTGCGAGGAACTCCGTGTTTCCCGGCAGCGCTGCGTTTTCAGCAGCAGAGAAGCGAGATTATGAACCGCGTTTCGCAGCTCGTCAACAACTTTTTACACTACATCGTTGCGACTGCGGGGCTCAACTTCCTGTACCGCCAAGGCTCGCTACGACCGAACCCCAACAGCACCGCTTCCCTTCCTCCCGCGCCGCGTTTCCGTTAGCGCGAAAGAGGCGTGATTCTATGCATCCGCCCCCATCCGCGCAAGCCCTTTGTGAAGAAAGTTTGAAAAAGCCTCCGTGCGGTGGCGCGTACGGAGGCTTCTGGCTCGACGGACGATGTCGCGCTGCCGGCCCGCAGGCCGTCGGCAACCTTTCCCTCTATATATAGAGCCGCGTCATTTGCCGCCCACCGCAGCCTGCAGTTGCTCGATCGGCACCGCATCGGCCATCGCCGTGTAGCCCGCATCGCTCGGATGGATGCCGTCGCCGCTATCGTATCGGCGCTGCAGCACGCTCGGGCGCGCCGGATCGCGCAGCACAGCGTCGAAGTCCACCACGCCGTCGAACCCGCCTCCGCTCCGGATCCACCGGTTCACCTCGAGCCGGATCGCTTCGCGTCCGGGCGGCAACGCCGCCGGCGTCAGCGTCGCGCCGAAGACCTTCACGCCCTGGCGGTGCGCCGCGTCGATCAGCCGGCGATAGCCGTCGATCAGCGACGCGGCGGTCACCTGCGTATGCGGGTGATCGCAATCGAGCCCCGCGCGCGGCGGCATCGCCGCAAAGTTGATGTCGTTGATCCCGATCAGCACGATCACCGCCTTCACGCCCGAGCGCGACAGCGCGTCACGCTCGAACCGCGACGCCAGCGACGTGCCGTAACACGCGGAATCGCTGAGCAGCCGGTTCCCGCTGATGCCGAGATTCACGACGCCGATCGAATCGGCACTCGACGCCATCAGCCGGCGTGCGAGCGCGTCGGGCCAGCGACGGTTGCGGTTCACGCTGGAGCGCAACCCGTCGGTGATCGAATCGCCGATCGCGGCGACGCTGCCGCGTGCGGAGCCGGCTTCGACGGCAAGTTCCGTCACCCATGCATATTGAGTAAAGCGGGTGCGGAACACGTCGGCGCCCGGATTGCCCACTTGATCGCCCGGCGCGGACACATAGTTGAACTGGTTCGACACGCGATGCCAGACCGTCATCCGCTGGTTCGGCCCCATCTGGAGACTAATCGCATATGGCTGCGCGGCCGTCACGTCGATCGACACCGGATCGCTTTCGCGCGCCTGGCCCGGTGCGAGCGTCACCGACGCGCTGCCGCCGAACCGGACCGGTACCACCGCGCCGCCGGCGAGCGCGGCCCCTTCGCCGGCACGCGCGAGGCTCGCGGCCTCGACGACCAGCGGCGCGCGACCGTAGGCGTTGCTCACGCGAATCCGCGCGGCCCGCCCCGACACGGTCGGGTAGACGATCTGCCGCACGGTTCTCCCGGCCACGTCGGGTGCGCGGTAGAGCGGCGGCGGTGCGGCGAGGTCAGGAATCGGCTGCAGCGCGGTCGCCCACGCGGCGACCCAACCCACCGGCGAGCCCGACGCCGCCGACGCCGCAAGCGGCGACACGAAAACGGCCGCGCCCAGCACGGCCGCGGCGACACTGCTTCGAAATGACATCGGCAAAATCCTCATCGGAAAGCGGGCATTGTGCCGCAGAAGACGCGAGACCCACGTGCGAGGCCACACGTGCGCGACCGGATCGCGCCCCGACGTCCCTCGTTTACCCGTGTCTCGCCGAAAATTCGCAACAAATTTATTAACCGACCGGTCGGTTGGTTTATACTTCGCACACATTCAACCGGACGAGAGCTTTCGCCATGTACACGCAATCCCTCGACATCCCCGGCAACGTCGCGCCGCTCGATGCCGCAGCCGAGTCGCCCGAACAGGCGCGGTTCGATGCGGTGATGGCCGCGGACGGCAAGATCGAACCGCAGGACTGGATGCCCGACGCATATCGCAAGACGCTGGTACGCCAGATCTCGCAGCACGCGCATTCGGAAGTCGTCGGCATGCTGCCGGAAGGCAACTGGATCTCGCGCGCGCCGAGCCTGAAGCGCAAGGCGATCCTGCTCGCGAAGGTGCAGGACGAAGCCGGCCACGGCCTCTACCTGTACAGCGCGGCCGAAACGCTCGGCGTATCGCGCGATTCGCTGATCGACGCGCTGCACGCCGGCAAGGCGAAATACTCGAGCATCTTCAACTACCCGACGCCGACCTGGGCCGACGTCGGCGTGATCGGCTGGCTCGTCGACGGCGCCGCGATCATGAACCAGATCCCGCTGTGCCGCTGCACGTACGGCCCGTATGCGCGCGCGATGATCCGCGTGTGCAAGGAAGAGTCGTTCCACCAGCGCCAGGGTTTCGACGCGCTGCTGTCGATGATGAAGGGCAGCGACGCGCAACGCGCGATGGTCCAGCAGGCCGTCGACCGCTGGTGGTGGCCGGTACTGATGATGTTCGGCCCGAGCGACGCCGATTCGGTCCACAGCAGCCAGTCCGCGAAATGGGGCATCAAGCGGATCTCGAACGACGACCTGCGCCAGAAATTCGTCGACGCGACGGTCGATCAGGCAAAGGTGCTCGGCGTGACGCTGCCCGACCCCGACCTGAAATGGAACGAGGCGCGCGGCCACTATGACTACGGCGCGATCGACTGGGACGAATTCTGGCGCGTCGTCAATGGCGACGGCCCGTGCAACAAGGAACGCCTCGCGACTCGCGTGAAAGCACACGAGGACGGCGCCTGGGTGCGCGAAGCCGCGCTCGCGCACGAAGCGAAGCGTCGCGCCCGCGCCGAACAGCACGCCGCCTGAGCGGCACCCCCCGAATTCAGGAATCAGGAGAAAGCGATGAACAAGGAATGGCCGATCTGGGAAGTGTTCGTGCGCAGCAAGCAGGGCCTCGACCACAAGCACTGCGGCAGCCTGCACGCCGCCGACGCGACGATGGCGCTGCGCATGGCGCGCGACGTCTACACGCGGCGCCAGGAAGGCGTGAGCATCTGGGTGGTGCCGTCGTCGGCGATCACCGCATCGGACCCGAGCGAGAAGGCCGAACTGTTCGAACCGGCGGGCGACAAGATCTACCGTCACCCGACGTTCTACACGTTGCCCGACGAAGTCAACCACATGTAACGCCCGCACCATGACGATCACGCCCGAACACCTCTCCTACGTGCTGCGCCTCGCGGACAACGCGCTGATCCTCGGTCAGCGCAACGCCGAATGGTGTGGCCATGGCCCGATCCTCGAGGAAGACATCGCGCTCACCAACATGAGCCTCGACCTCATCGGCCAGGCGCGCATGCTGTATACGCACGCGGCCGAGCTCGAGCGTCAGCTCACCGGCGCGGCGAAGACGGAAGACGATTACGCGTACTTCCGCACCGAGCGCGAGTTCGCGAACTTCACGCTCGCCGAACTGCCGCACTACGGGCCCGTCTCCGGCACCGCACACGCCGACAAGGACTACGCGGTGACGATCGTGCGCAACTTCCTGTACGCGGCGCTGATGCTGCACGTGTGGAGCGCGCTGGAAACGTCGACCGACACGCAGCTCGCCGCGATCGCCGCGAAATCGGTGAAGGAAACCCGCTATCACGTCCAGCATGCGCGCGAATGGCTCGTGCGCCTCGGCGACGGCACCGACGAATCGCACCGCCGCGCGCAGGCCGCGCTCGATTACCTGATGCCGTACACGCGCGAATGCTTCGCCGCCGATGCGATCGACGACGCGATCGTCGCCGCGGGCATCGGCCCGGCGCCGGCCGCGCTCGAGGCCGCGTGGCGCGCGGACGTGGACGACGCGCTCGCGGAGGCCACGCTCGCGCTGCCGGCACCGGTGAAGCACGTGACGACCGGCAAGCAGGGCGAGCATTCGGAACACATGGGCTACCTGCTCGCCGAAATGCAGAGCCTCGCGCGCCAGCACCCCGGCGCGAGCTGGTAACCGGCCCACGCCACGGAGCCCGCCGATGTCCGCCCAGACCGCCGCCCCTACCGCCGCCGCGCACCGCGACGATCCGCTGCTCGCCCACGCGTGGGACGTACTCGAAGCCGTGCCCGATCCGGAGATTCCGGTCGTGTCGATCCGCGAGCTCGGCATCCTGCGCGACGTCCGCCGCGCGGACGACGGCCAGCTCGAAGTCGTGATCACGCCGACCTACTCGGGCTGCCCGGCGATGTCGCAGATCGCCGAGGACATCGCCGCCGCGCTGCAGGCCGCCGATCTGCCGCCGCACCGGATCGAGACGGTGCTCGCCCCCGCGTGGACGACCGACTGGATCACGCAGGAAGCGCGCGACAAGCTGCGCGCGTACGGCATCGCGCCGCCGGTCGGCCAGTGCGGCAGCGCCGTGCCGCGGGAGAACGTCGTGCGCTTCGTGCCGCGGCCGGTCGCGGCGCCCACCTGCCCGCGCTGCGGCTCCGCGCGCACCGAACGTCTCGCGCAATTCGCGTCCACGGCCTGCAAGGCGCTGTATCGCTGCGTCGACTGCCGCGAACCCTTCGACTACTTCAAACCCTACTGAATATGGCGACCCCGCAATTTCACCCGCTGCGTATCCGCGACGTGCGGCCCGAGACCGCCGACGCCGTGACCGTCTCGTTCGACGTGCCGCCCGAGCTGCGCGACGCGTACCGCTTCACGCAGGGCCAGTTCGTCACGTTGAAGGCCCACATCGACGGCGAGGAGACGCGCCGCTCGTATTCGATCTGCGTCGGCACGACGGACTACGATCGCGACGGCGAACTGCGCATCGGCATCAAGCGCGTGCGCGGCGGCCGCTTCTCGAACTTCGCGTTCGACACGCTGAAGCCCGGCCACACGATCGACGTGATGACGCCGGACGGCCGCTTCTTCACGCACCTGAACGCCGACCATGGCAAGCAGTACGTCGCGTTTTCCGGCGGCTCGGGAATCACGCCGGTGCTCGCGATCGTGAAGACGACGCTCGAACTCGAGCCGCGCAGCACGTTCACGCTGATCTACGGCAACCGCAGCGTCGACGCGATCATGTTCGCGGAGGAGCTCGAGGACCTGAAGAACCGCTACATGAACCGCTTCGTCCTCTATCACGTGCTGTCGGACGACCTGCAGGACGTCGAGCTGTTCAACGGCGTGCTCGACCAGGCGAAATGCGCGGAATTCCTCGCGACGCTGACGCCGGCCGACGCGATCGACGAGGCGTTCATCTGCGGCCCGGCGCCGATGATGGACGCGGCCGAAGCCGCGCTGAACGCGGCCGGCGTGCCGCAGGCGAAGGTGCACGTCGAGCGCTTCGGCACGCCGCTGCCGCAGGCCGGCGCACCGGTCGTCGAGATCACCGACCAGACGCCGGCCGCCGACCTCGAAATCGTGCTCGACGGCAAGAAGCGCAAGCTGCGTCTGCCGTACGAAGGCGTGAGCCTGCTCGACGTGGGCCTGCGCGCGGGCCTCGCGTTGCCGTACGCATGCAAGGGCGGCGTGTGCTGCACGTGCCGCGCGAAGGTGGTCGAAGGCGAAGTGCGGATGGAGAAGAACTACACGCTCGAGGCGCACGAAGTGAAGGACGGTTTCGTGCTCACGTGCCAGTGCCACCCGATCAGCGACAAGGTCGTCGTGAGCTTCGACGAGCGTTGAGCGGCGTCGCGTCGCGGCGCCTGACGGTTTCTCGCCGTCACACATCTCGCTTACACTAGGGTCTGTTTACATATGGAACGCGCATGCGTTGCCACGAGAACGGCCGCTCGCGAGGCGCGCGACGCCGCGAATACTGACGTATTCGCAAGGAGCGCAACGCGGCGAGCGGCCGTTCTCGTGGCAACCCCAAATTAAAAAATCATTCCACGGGAATGCCCGAAATCGCCCGTATGGCGGCGTCGCTCGTCGCTTGTTTGGCTCGGCCAAACGGCGCTCCTCACTCCTTGCCATACGCCCCGGAGGAAGTCCCCTTGGGGGACGAGCGATTTCGGGCATTCGCATGCGCGTTCCATATGTAAACAGACCCTAGGGGCCGCCGGCCGGCTGGACATCGCAACGTCCGCCCGGCCGGCGGTTTTCTTTTGTTGACGACAGGCCGATGAGTACCATTCATGTGATTCAGGGCGGCACCGCCGCCGCGTCGCTGCGCGAAGCCCTCGCGCAAACCGGACGCGACGAGCGCGTCGTCGGTTTGCTCGACGATCTCGGCGTCGGGCCGCTGAAGGGCGCCGACGAGACGCCCGACACGCGCGCCACCTTCTGGCAGCACGTGCTCGGCGACCAGATCCCCGACTGGAACGCGGAAATCGAGGCCGAATTCGCGCGCCTCGACCAGCTCGCGACGGAGACCGGCCAGGTCGTCGTGTGGCACGCGCCGAGCGTCGGCGACAAGCTGCTGCTGCGCCGCGTCGCCTATCACCTGCGCAACGTGCCGCAGCGCCTGAACGAGGTGCGGCTGTCGGCCGCCGATCTCGACGCCGCGCAGCGCGCAGCGCTGTCGCGTACCGACCAAGCCTGCGCGACCGGGATGTTCTCGCCCGCGGAACTGGCGCGCAAGCGGCCGGCGGCCGCGCCGGTCTCGGTCCTGCGCATCGGCCGCCTCGCGCTCGAATGGCAGGAAGCGAAACATCTGAACGCCGAACTGCGTTATTGGGTCAGCAACACGATCAAGAGCGGCCACTACGCCGATCTCGACGCGTTGATCGTCGAGCGCGCGGAAACCGACTGGCAGCCCGCGCGACATCTCGTTGGCAGCATCATGGCCGCCGCCGACCGCGGCGGGCTGTTCGTCAGCGACTCGCTCGCGTGGTGGCGCTGTCGCGAACTCGCGGCCGCCGGCCGGCTCGAGCTGCAGGACGACGCGCCCGACGCCCTCTCTTCCACGCAGGTGCGCGCCGCCGCGCACCGCTAATCTTCCGCATTCGACCATGGCCCGAACCCGAGCGCCCGACCACGAATCCCAGCGCGAGCAGATCCTCGACCTGGCCGCCGAGAAATTCGCGCAGACGAGCTACCCGAGTACGTCGATGTCCGATCTCGCGACCGCGAGCGGCACGTCGAAGGCGCGGCTCTATCACTATTACGAGAGCAAGGAAGCGATCCTGTTCGACCTGCTCGACCGCTACACGAAACGGCTGATGCTGATCATCGCCGAGGTCGAGGGCGCGAGCCAGCGGCGCGGCCTCAGCGAGCGCGACGCGTTCGCCGAACTCGTGCGCGCGTTCCTCGCCGAATACGAGACGTCGCACAGCCGCCACGTCGCGCTGCTCAACGACGTGAAGTATCTCGAGGACGCACAGCGTGAAATCGTGCTCGACCGCCAGCGCGACATCGTCGCGGCGTTTACGCGGCAGCTCGCGCGTGCGTACCCGGACCGCATCTCGAAGGAAAACCAGACCTCGGTGACGATGATGGTGTTCGGGATGATCAACTGGACCTTCACGTGGCTGAAGCCGGGCGGCCGCCTCGGCTACCGCGACTTCGCGGAACAGGTGATCGACCTCATCGAGCGCGGGCTGTCGACGGCGGCCTGATTGCCGCGCAGCAGCATGCGTTGCGCGACGGGCACAGCCGACCGCCCGCCGCGCATTTCATATGATGAATTTTAAATTCGCTTAAAATCAATAACTTAAAGAATGAACTAAGCGGTTTTAGAATTCCCCCTCAGCACAAATAACGTCAAATACGGGTTTTCCCCAACCTCGCTCGGGTAAAATGCTGTTGCATTGCACAACCCGCTTGTGCACCCACACTGAGGAACCCACGATGAACACGCAATTCAACGGCCGTGCCGCTGCTGTCGGCAAGGTCGCTACTGCGCCGGTTCTCGTCAGGGAACTGGCTTCCAAAGACCGTGAGCAGATGCTCACCCACTTTCTCTCGCTCGACGAAGAGGACCGCCTGCTGCGCTTCGGCCAGATGGTGCCCGATCACGTGATCGAGAACTATGTCCGCACGCTCGACTTCGGTCGCGATACGGTGTTCGGCGTGTTCGACCACGACCTCGAACTGATCGGCGTCGGCCACCTGGCCTACCTGCCGGCCGAGGGCGACACGCGCACGGCCGAATTCGGCGTGTCGGTGCTCGAAAGCGCGCGCGGCCGCGGCGTCGGCTCGAAACTGTTCGAGCGCGCGGCGATCCGCAGCCGCAACACGCACGTGACGATGCTGTACATGCACTGCCTGTCGCGTAACGCGACGATGATGCACATCGCGAAGAAGTCCGGGATGCGGATCGAGTACGCGTACGGTGAAGCCGATGCGTATCTGTCGCTGCCGCCGGCCGACCACTCGACGATCATCGCCGAGATGCTGCAGGAACAGGCCGCGGTGTTCGACTACGCGATGAAGCGCCAGGCGCGCCGCACGACGAAGTTCATCGAATCGCTGATGCCGGCCACACTGACGGCCTGACGTCGGCCAGCCGGGCCGCGCCTGCGGCGCGCCCGGCGCCCCCCTTCCCCGCCACGCTAGCGCACCGAACGAATCGGCAACGCCGTCGTTTCCTTGAAGCAATCGAGCGAGAAGCTCGTCTTCACGTCGATCACCGACGGGTGATGCAGCAGATGCTCCTGCACGAAGCGGGAGAAATGCGCCATGTCCTCGACCTGTACGCGCAGCAGGTAATCCATGTCGCCCGTCATCGCATGGCACGCGACCACTTCCGGCCAGGTCTGCACGGCCGCGCGGAACAGCTCCGCGTGGGTCGCGCCCGCGCGCGCCGACGTCTCGTCGGCCCGGACCGGCGCGAGGCCGCCGCGCTTTTCGAGCCGCACGCTCACGTAGGCGAGCAGGTCGAGCCCGAGCTTCTGCGGATTCAGCAGCGCGACGTAGCCGGTGATCACGCCGATTTCCTCGAGCCGCCGGATTCGCCGCAAGCACGGGCTCGGCGACAGGTTCACGCGCTCGGCGATCTCCTGGTTCGACAGGCGCCCGTTCTCCTGAAGAATCGCGAGAATGCGCCGGTCGATGGCATCCAATTCGGCTTGCGCCATCTTCTGCCCTCCACTGAGTGTTTTGAGACTGGAAATTGCGCCATCGTAGGCGCGGGCGATTAAGTTCGCAAGTTTCCGCTCGCGGCCGCCCGCTACACTCTGTCGCATGTCTCGGCTTGCCGCGCACGCTCGTGATGGGCGCGGCCGTCGACATCGAACCACGCCGGGCACGCGCACGCCGCCCCCGGCCGATCGCCCCGCACAGGAGACACGACATGCAGATCCCCACCTGGGACAACCCCGTCGGCACCGACGGCTTCGAATTTATCGAATACACGGCACCGGACCCGAAAGCACTCGGACAACTGTTCGAACGGATGGGTTTCACCGCGATCGCGCGCCACCGCCACAAGGACGTGACGGTGTACCGCCAGGGCGACATCAACTTCATCATCAACGCCGAACCCGATTCGTTCGCGCAACGCTTCGCGCGGCTGCACGGCCCGTCGATCTGCGCGATCGCGTTCCGCGTGCAGGACGCCGCGAAGGCGTACCGGCACGCGCTGGAACTCGGCGCATGGGGCTTCGACAACAAGACGGGCCCGATGGAGCTGAACATCCCGGCGATCAAGGGGATCGGCGATTCGCTGATCTACTTCGTCGACCGCTGGCGCGGCAAGAACGGCGCGCAGCCGGGCGCGATCGGCGACATCAGCATCTACGACGTCGACTTCGAGCCGATTCCCGGCGCGAACCCGAACCCGGTCGGCCACGGCCTCACCTACATCGACCACCTGACGCACAACGTGCATCGCGGCCGCATGCAGGAATGGGCCGAGTTCTACGAGCGCCTGTTCAACTTCCGCGAAGTGCGCTATTTCGACATCGAAGGCAAGGTGACGGGCGTGAAGTCGAAGGCGATGACGTCGCCGTGCGGCAAGATCCGCATCCCGATCAACGAGGAAGGCTCGGACACGGCCGGCCAGATCCAGGAATACCTCGACGCATATCACGGCGAAGGCATCCAGCACATCGCGCTCGGCGCGAGCGACATCTATCAGGCAGTCGACGGGCTGCGCAGCAAGGAAGTGAAGCTGCTCGACACGATCGACACGTATTACGAACTGGTCGACCGCCGCGTGCCGAACCACGGCGAATCGCTGGACGAACTGAAGAAGCGCAAGATCCTGATCGACGGCGCACGCGACGACCTGCTGCTGCAGATCTTCACCGAAAACCAGATCGGGCCGATCTTTTTCGAGATCATCCAGCGCAAGGGCAACCAGGGCTTCGGCGAAGGCAACTTCAAGGCGCTGTTCGAATCGATCGAGCTCGACCAGATCCGCCGCGGCGTCGTGCAGGACAAGGCCTGACGCCCCCGCCGCGCGGCGCCTCCGAGCAACCGGGGGCGGCCGCGCGATCCGGCCGCACAAAGAAAAAGGGCGGGAATCCGAGGATTCCCGCCCTTTTTGCATGCCGGCGAGGCCCGCGGGCCGCGCGATCGCATCAACGCACGTTCGCCTTCGACGCGGCGGCGCGCTCGACCGACGGCTGAGCTGCGGCGTCCTGAGCGGGCACGATCTGCTGCATCTGTGCGCCGGCTGCCGCCAGCGCGCTCGCGCCTCGCGCGTGCACCGGGCCCGTCATCGAGAAAAACGCGGCGGACACGATCAGGAAACTCTGGATATGACGTGTGTTCATTGCACCTCCTGTAAAACTGCCGGCGCCTCCCCGACTGCGTCGGAACGAACCCACGCGGCCGGGCACCTCCGGCAGGCCGACAAGATTAACGGCATTTGCCCGCAGATCAACGCCGCTTTACATGCTTTTACATGATGTAACGCATGATCTCGCCCTGTTTCATGGTGCGTGGCGGCCCTTTCCCTCGCGTTGCGACCGATGGGCGGCGGGTTTGCCCCAGTGCTACCATCCCTTAAAACCGGCGAACATGCCGGCCACTGCGGACGCGTCCAAAAGATGCCGACGCAACCGAAGTTTTGGTGATCCCAGACCGGGTGGAGGAGACAGTTAATGAATGCCCCGCTAGACGCAGACCAACGCGCGTCGCTAGAAGCCGCGCTGAAGTCCGTCACGCTTGACGACAAATACACGCTGGAACGCGGCCGCGCGTACATGAGCGGCATCCAGGCCCTCGTGCGCCTGCCGATGCTCCAGCAGGAACGCGATCGCGCCGCCGGTCTCAATACGGCCGGTTTCATCTCCGGCTACCGCGGCTCGCCGCTGGGCGGCCTCGATCTGTCGCTGTGGAAAGCCAAGCAGCACCTGGCCGCCCACCGGATCGTGTTCCAGCCCGGCCTCAACGAAGATCTCGCCGCCACCGCCGTGTGGGGCTCCCAGCAAGTGAACCTGTACCCCGGCGCGAAGTACGACGGCGTGTTCGGCATGTGGTACGGCAAGGGTCCGGGCGTCGATCGCACGGGCGACGTGTTCAAGCACGCGAACTCGGCCGGCTCGTCGCAGCACGGCGGCGTGCTGGTGCTGGCCGGCGACGATCACGCGGCGAAATCGTCCACGCTCGCGCATCAGTCCGAGCACATCTTCAAGGCCTGCGGGCTGCCGGTGCTGTTCCCGTCCAACGTGCAGGAATATCTCGACTTCGGCCTGCATGGCTGGGCGATGAGCCGTTACTCGGGCCTGTGGGTCGCGCTCAAGTGCGTGACGGACGTCGTCGAATCGTCGGCGTCGGTCGACATCGACCCGCATCGCACCGAGATCGTGCTGCCGACCGACTTCATCCTGCCGGAAGGCGGGCTGAACATCCGCTGGCCCGACCCGCCGCTCGTGCAGGAAGCGCGGCTGCTCGACTACAAGTGGTACGCGGCGCTCGCCTACGTGCGCGCAAACAAGCTCGACCGGATCGAGATCGACTCGCCGCATGCGCGCTTCGGGATCATGACCGGCGGCAAGGCGTACCTCGACGTGCGCCAGGCGCTGACCGACCTCGGCCTCGACGACGAAACCTGCGCGCGGATCGGCATCCGGCTCTACAAGGTCGGCTGCGTGTGGCCGCTCGAAGCGCAGGGCGCGCAGGCGTTCGCGCGCGGCCTCGACGAAATCCTGGTCGTCGAGGAAAAGCGCCAGATCCTCGAATACGCGATCAAGGAAGAGCTGTACAACTGGCCCGACGCGCAGCGCCCGCGGGTGTTCGGCAAGTTCGACGAGAAGGACGGTGCCGGCGGCGAATGGTCGGTGCCGATGGGCAACTGGCTGCTGCCCGCGCACTACGAGCTGTCGCCCGCGATCATCGCGAAGGCGATCGCGACGCGGCTCGAGAAGTTCGAGTTGCCGTCCGACGTGCGCGCGCGCATCGCCGCGCGGCTCGCGGTGATCAACGCGAAGGAAATGGCGCTCGCGAAGCCGCACGTGCAGACCGAGCGCAAGCCGTGGTTCTGCTCGGGCTGCCCGCACAACACGTCGACCAACGTGCCGGAAGGCTCGCGCGCGATCGCCGGGATCGGCTGCCACTACATGACCGTGTGGATGGACCGCAGCACGAGCACCTTCAGCCAGATGGGCGGCGAAGGCGTGCCGTGGATCGGCCAGGCGCCGTTCACCGACGAGAAGCACGTGTTCGCGAACCTCGGCGACGGCACCTATTTCCATTCGGGCCTGCTCGCGGTGCGCGCGGCGATCTCGTCGAAGGCGAACATCACCTACAAGATCCTCTACAACGACGCGGTCGCGATGACGGGCGGCCAGCCGGTCGACGGCGTGCTGACGGTGCCGCAGATCACGCACCAGCTCGCGTCCGAAGGCGCGAAGAAGATCGTGATCGTCACCGACGAGCCGGAGAAGTACGACAGCCAGAAGGCGCTGCTCGCGCCGGGCGTGACGATCCACCATCGCGACCAGCTCGACGACGTGCAGCGCGCGCTGCGCGAGATCGAAGGCACGACGATCCTGATCTACGACCAGACCTGCGCGACCGAGAAGCGCCGCCGCCGCAAACGCGGTACATACCCGGACCCGGCGAAGCGCGTCGTGATCAACGACGCGGTGTGCGAAGGCTGCGGCGACTGCTCGGTGCAGTCGAACTGCCTGTCGGTCGAGCCGCTGGAAACCGAATTCGGCACGAAGCGCCAGATCAACCAGTCGAGCTGCAACAAGGACTTTTCGTGCGTGAAGGGCTTCTGCCCGAGCTTCGTCACGGTCGAGGGCGGCCAGTTGAAGAAGCCGAAGGCGGTGGCGGTCGACGGCGGTGCGCTGCCGCCGATTCCCGAACCGACGCTGCCGGCGATCGATCGCGCGTACGGCGTGCTCGTCACCGGCGTGGGCGGCACGGGCGTCGTCACGATCGGCGCGCTGCTCGGGATGGCCGCGCACCTGGAAAACAAGGGCGTGACCGTGCTCGACGTCACCGGCCTCGCGCAGAAGGGCGGCGCGGTGATGAGCCACGTGCAGATCTCGCACGCGCCGACCGACATTCATGCGACGCGGATCGCGATGGGCGAAGCCGATCTCGTGATCGGCTGCGATGCGATCGTCACGGCCGGCGACGAATGCACGTCGCGGATGCGGCACGACACGACGCGCGTGGTCGTCAACAGCGCGCAGACGCCGACCGCCGAGTTCATCAAGAACCCGAACTGGGCGTTCCCCGGCGTGTCCGCAGAGAACGACATCCGCGCGGCAGCCGGTGAAGCGGTCGACTTCATCGATGCGAACCGCTTCGCGGTCGCGCTGCTCGGCGACGCGATCTACACGAACCCGTTCGTGCTCGGCTACGCGTGGCAGAAGGGCTGGCTGCCGCTGACGCTCGCGTCGCTCGAACGCGCGATCGAGCTGAACGCGGTATCGGTCGACAAGAACCGCGCGGCGTTCGACTGGGGCCGCCGCGCCGCGCACGACCTGGCCAGCGTGAAGCAGGCCGCGGCCGGCGACGCCCGGCCCGCGCAAGGCGCGACGGTGATTTCGCTGCACACGAAGAAGGCGGTCGACGCGCTGATCGCGAAGCGCGTCGAATTCCTCACCGCGTACCAGAACGCCGCGTACGCGTCGCGTTATGCGGCATTCGTCGACAAGGTGCGCGCCGCCGAGCGCGCGCTCGCCGACGGCGACACGGTGCAGGAGCCGCTGACCGAAGCGGTCGCGCGCAACCTGTTCAAGCTGATGGCGTACAAGGACGAATACGAGGTCGCGCGGCTGCAGTCCGATCCCGCGTTCCTCGCGCGGCTGACCGCGCAGTTCGAAGGCGACTGGAAGCTGAAATTCCACCTCGCGCCGCCGCTGTTCGCGAAGACGGACGCCCACGGCCATCTCGTGAAGAAGGCGTACGGCCCGTGGATGATGTCCGCGTTTCGGCTGCTCGCGAAGGCGAAGTTCCTGCGCGGCACGGGGCTCGACCCGTTCGGCCGCACCGCGGAGCGCCGCACCGAGCGCGCGCTGATCGGCGAATATGAAGCGCTGATCGGCGAGGTGCTGGGCAGGCTGAACGCGGCCAACCGGCCGCTCGCGCTCGAGCTTGCGGCGCTGCCGGACGGCATTCGCGGCTACGGCCACGTGAAGGAGAACAACCTGCGCGCAGTGCGGCAGAAGTGGGACACGCTGCTCGCGAAGTGGCGCTCGCCGGCAGGCGGCCAGTCGCATCAGCAGGTCGCGTAACGGTGCGCGCGGCGGGCGTTCGCGGTCCGGATGCCCACCCCGCGCCGCCGTCGCCCTTAGCGTTCACGCGAAAAAAAACGCCACGGAACGCAGGTTCCGTGGCGTTTTTCATTGTGCCGCGCGTGACGCGCGGCACACGCGAGCGTGGACTTACTTCGTGTTCACGTTCGCGGCGGCAACGGCCGTCATGTTGATGATCCGGCGCACGGTCGCGGCCGGCGTCAGGATGTGGACCGGCTTGGCCGCGCCGAGCAGGAACGGGCCGACCGTCACGCCTTCGCCGCCGACCATCTTCAGCAGGTTGTACGCGATGTTCGCCGCTTCGACGTTCGGCATGATCAGCAGGTTCGCCTCGCCCGACAGCGTCGTGCCCGGGAACGCTTGCTTGCGGATCAGTTCCGACAGCGCCGCGTCGCCGTGCATTTCACCGTCGACTTCGAGGTTCGGCGCACGTTCGACGATCAGCTTGCGGGCCTCGGCCATCCGGCGCGACGACGCCGACGGCGCACTGCCGAAGTTCGAGTTCGACAGCAGCGCGGCCTTCGGCGTGATGCCGAAGCGCTCGATCTCGGCCGCGGCCTGGATCGTCATGTCGGCGAGCTGGTCGGCGCTCGGCAACTCGTTCACGTACGTGTCGCACACGAACAGGTTGCGGCCCGGCAGCATCAGCAGGTTCATCGCGGCGAAGTGCTCGGCGCCCTTCGCGCGGCCCAGCACCTGCTCGATGAACTTCAGGTGGCTGTGGAACGTATCGATCATCCCGCAGACCATCCCGTCCGCATCGCCCAGGTGCACGAGCATCGCGCCGATCAGCGTGTTGAACTTGCGCATCGCGGCCTTCGCGACTTCCGGCGTCACGCCGTCGCGCGCGCCGATCTCCTGATACGCCTGCCAGTAGCGGTGGTAGCGCGCATCGTCTTCCGGATCGACGATTTCGAAATCGGTGCCGGCCTTCAGCTTCGAGCCGATCTTCGCGAGGCGCATGTCGACGACCGACGGACGGCCGATGATGATCGGCTTCGCGATCTTTTCCAGCAGCACGAACTGCGCGGCGCGCAGCACGCGCTCATCCTCGCCTTCGGCGAAAACGATGCGGGCCTCCTTCTGCTTCGCGGTCGCGAACACCGGGCGCATCACCATGCCGGTACGGTAGACGGTCGCGCCGAGCTGTTCGCGGTACGCGTCCATGTCCTGGATCGGGCGCGTGGCGACGCCCGAATCCATCGCGGCTTGCGCCACGGCCGGCGCGATCTTGATGATCAGGCGCGGGTCGAACGGCTTCGGAATCAGGTATTCCGGCCCGAATTCCAGCGAATGGCCTTCATACGCCTTCGCGACCTCCTCGCTCTGGTCGGTTTCCTGCGCCAGCTCGGCGATCGCGCGCACGCACGCGAGCTTCATTTCTTCCGTGATCGTCGTCGCGCCGACGTCGAGCGCGCCGCGGAAGATGAACGGGAAGCACAGCACGTTGTTGACCTGGTTCGGGTAGTCCGAACGGCCGGTCGCGACGATCGCGTCCGGGCGCACGGCCTTCGCGTCTTCCGGGCGGATTTCCGGTTCCGGGTTCGCGAGCGCCAGGATCAGCGGGCGCTCGCCCATCGTCTTGACCATGTCCTGCTTCAGCACGCCCGCGCTCGAGCAGCCGAGAAACACGTCGGCGCCGACGATCGCATCGGCGAGCGAGCGCGCGTCAGTGTTCGCCGCATAGCGCTGCTTCGACGGATCGAGGTTGCCGCGCCCTTCGTAGATCACGCCCTTCGAATCGGCGACGAGGATGTTCGTCTTCGTGAGGCCGAGGTTCACCAGCAGGTCCAGACACGCGATCGCGGCCGCGCCGGCGCCCGAACACACGAGCTTCACTTCCGACAGCTTCTTGCCGACGACCTTCAGGCCGTTCAGGATCGCGGCCGATGCGATGATCGCGGTGCCGTGCTGGTCGTCGTGGAAGACGGGGATCTTCATGCGCTCGCGCAGTTTCTGCTCGATGTAGAAGCACTCCGGCGCCTTGATGTCCTCGAGGTTGATGCCGCCGAGCGTCGGCTCGAGCATCGCGATCGCCTCGACGAGCTTGTCGGGGTCGGACTCCGAGAGTTCGATGTCGAACACGTCGATGCCCGCGAATTTCTTGAAGAGGCAGCCCTTGCCTTCCATCACCGGCTTCGCGGCGAGCGGGCCGATGTTGCCGAGGCCGAGCACGGCCGTGCCGTTCGTGATGACGCCGACGAGGTTGCCGCGCGACGTGTACTTCTGCGCGTCGAGCGGATCGGCGTGGATCGCCTCGCACGCGGCGGCGACGCCCGGCGAATACGCGAGCGACAGATCGAGCTGGTTCGACAGCGGCTTGGTCGGGGTGACCGAAATCTTGCCGGGTTTCGGGTTCAGGTGATAAGCGAGAGCGGCCTGCTTCAGTTGTTCGTCCATGATTGACCTGCGAGAGACATGCGAAATATTGACGACTCAGTACACAGCACCTTCGGCCGCGTCTGCCTGAATCGAGGGGATGGTCGACTGCGAGACGGCCCGCGACGCGCCGGATGGGCACGCCAACGAACCTTGGCGGGTGGCAAGAGGAAAGTACAAAGTACTGAACGATTTCTTAGGGTCGCCTAGTGTACACCCCCTAAATGACCTCCGTTGGTGCACCGCCGCATCCCCGGCGTCCGTGTCGGACTGGTCGTGCCCCGTTTGTTTCGCCGGTGGCGAGCGGCGCGGCGGCGCGCGCGAATTCCGCCGAAAACCGGCCTGAATCGGGTAAAATAGCGGGCTACGCGCGCAGCGATGCGATTGGTCCGCCAATCGCGCCCCGGCCCTTCGGGCAGGTTCCCCTTGCTGCGCCATCGGGCCCGCGCCCGCTCCTCGCTCATCACCCAAGGAATGCCCATGACAGGCTACGATCGTCAGTCGATCTCGGATACGACCGCCAAAATCCTGCTCGAAGTGCAGGCGGTGCACTTCAATGCCGAAAAACCGTTCATCTTCACGTCCGGCTGGGCAAGCCCCGTCTATATCGACTGCCGCAAGCTGATCTCGTATCCGCGCGTGCGCCGTGCGCTGATGGAAATGGCGGAAACGACGATCACGCGCGACATCGGCTTCGAGCAGATCGATGCGGTGGCGGGCGGCGAGACGGCCGGCATCCCGTTCGCGGCATGGATCGCGGACCGGATGATGGTGCCGATGCAGTACGTGCGCAAGAAGCCGAAGGGTTTCGGCCGCAACGCGCAGATCGAAGGCCATCTCGAGGAAGGCTCGCGCGTGCTGCTGGTGGAAGACCTGACGACCGACAGCCGCAGCAAGATCAACTTCGTCAACGCGCTGCGCACCGCGGGCGCGACGGTGAACCACTGCTTCGTGCTGTTCCACTACGACATCTTCAAGGAAAGCGTGTCGGTCCTGAAGGACATCGACGTCGACCTGCACGCGCTCGCCACGTGGTGGGACGTGCTGCGCGTCGCGAAGGCGTCGGGCTACTTCGAGACGAAGACGCTCGACGAAGTCGAGAAATTCCTGCACGCACCGGCCGAATGGTCGGCCGCGCACGGCGGCGCGACGGCCCCGAAGGAATGACGCCACGCCGGCGCACGCGCCGGCACACTGGCTGAAGAGCCGCCTGCTTCATCGCAGGCGGTTTTTTTTCGTCTGCCGACTAGCGCGCTGACCGATCGCGATCGCGGGCGCCGGTGTGCGTCGCTCATCGAACCCTAATGCTAGACTTGACCCATCGCCGCCCTCAGCGGCGCGGGCAACACACAACGCCAACAATGCCGGGCGCCGCGGCCCGGCCCACGTGACGGGAGAAACGCCATATGCGTGTGGATCGCCGGATCACTCCGCCTGCGCCATCGGGCCGCCCGTCTGCGTTCCGCCTCCCCGCCCTCCTGTGCGCTGCCGTTTTCGCGGCGCTGCCCGCGCATGCGGAAGGCCCGTTCACCGTGACGAGCGACGACCTGACGCCCGGCGCCCGCGTGCGGGCCGCGAACGTGTTCGACCGCGGCGACTGCAAGGGCGCGAACCGCTCGCCGCAACTCGCGTGGCGCAACCCGCCGCCCGGCACGCGCGGCTACGCTGTCACGGTCTTCGATCCCGATGCGCCCGGGCATGGCTGGTGGCACTGGGCCGTCGCGGGCATTCCGGCGACCGTCACGAGCCTGCCGGCCGACGCGAGCGCATCCGGCTTCCTGCGCCGCATCGGCGCGAGCGAGGCACGCAACGACTACGGGATCGACGGCTACGGCGGCCCGTGCCCGCCGCCCGGCAAGCCGCATCGCTACGTGATCACCGTCTACGCGCTCAAAGGCACCGACCTGCGCATTTCGCAGGGTCGCCCCGCGCCGATGTTCGAGCACGAGATCGGCACGCTCGCGATCGGCACCGCGCAACTCACGGTCACTTACGGCCAGTAGCCGCACGGCGTCTCGCCTGGCAGTGGCGCCGCGATTGCAGACCGCCGCGAATTTCGGTGCGCCGCACGCGCACGTTGTCTCGTCATTTCGGCTTGCTAGACTCGTCGTCACCGGTCGCGGCATCCCCTGCCGCGCGACCGTCGCGCCGCCTGCCGGCGACGCGTGACGCGGCGAGCCGGCGGCCCGCCGTTCCCGTCCCTTTCCGGAGAACGCTTCATGTCGAACATCGTCATCGTCTATCACAGCGGCTACGGTCACACGCAGAAACTGGCCGAAGCCGTGCACGCCGGCGCGCAGGACGCCGGCGCGACCGTGCGCCTGATCGCCGTCGGCGACCTCGACGACGCAGGCTGGGCCGCGCTCGACGCGGCGGACGCGATCGTCTTCGGCGCGCCGACCTACATGGGCGGCCCGTCCGCGCAGTTCAAGCAATTCGCCGATGCCACGTCGAAAGCGTGGTTCACGCAGAAATGGAAGGACAAAATCGCCGCGGGCTTCACGAACTCCGCGACGATGAACGGCGACAAGTTCTCGACGATTCAATATTTCGTCACGCTGGCGATGCAGCATGGGATGGTGTGGGTCGGCACGAGCCTGATGCCGGCGAACTCGAAGGCGGCCACGCGCAACGACATCAACTATCTCGGCGGCTCGACGGGCCTGCTCGCGCAGTCGCCGGCCGATGCGACGCCCGACGAAGGGCCGCTGCCGGGCGACCTCGAGACCGGCAAGGCATTCGGCCGGCGCGTCGCCGAAGCGACCGCCCGCTGGGACGCCGGCGCCCGCTGAGCGCGCGCGTTCCCCGGCCCGCGCACGTACCGGCGGGCGTCAAAGGGACACGAAGATGGGCACGAAGACGGCCCGCCGGCCGTCTTTTTTCGCCCCGCGCGCTGCAGTGCCGCCGGATGACGTCTTAAAATGGCGGTTTCAGGGCGCCGCGGCTCCCGTTTCATTCAGTGAGAGCGAAATGAGCACCAAAGTTTTTGTCGACGGCCAGGAAGGCACGACCGGCCTCAAGATCTTCGAATACCTGTCGGCACGCAGCGACATCGAGATCCTGCGCATCGAGGAAGCGAAGCGCAAGGACGTCGACGAGCGCCGCCGCCTGATCAACGCGTCGGACGTCACGTTCCTGTGCCTGCCGGACGTCGCGTCGCGCGAATCCGCGTCGCTCGTCGAGAACCCGAACACCACGCTGATCGACGCGAGCACCGCGTTCCGCACCAGCGCCGACTGGGCGTACGGCCTGCCCGAGCTGACCCGCGCGCAGCGCGAGAAGATTCGCACGTCGAAGCGCATCGCGGTGCCCGGCTGCCACGCGTCGGCGTTCGTGCTCGCGATGCGGCCGCTCGTCGATGCGGGCATCGTCGCGCCGACGTTCGCCGCGCACAGCTACTCGATCACCGGCTACAGCGGCGGCGGCAAGTCGATGATCGCCGAGTACGAAAGCGCCGCGCCGGGCGGCAAGCTCGCGAGCCCGCGCCCGTACGCGCTCGGCCTCGCGCACAAGCACCTGCCGGAAATGGCCGCGCACACGGGCCTCGCGCACGCACCGATCTTCACGCCGATCGTCGGCCCGTTCCTGAAGGGCCTCGCGGTGACGACCTACTTCACGCCCGAGCAGCTCGCGAAGCGCGCGACGCCGCAGGACGTGCAGCGCGTGTTCGCCGAGTACTACGCGGACGAAGCGTTCGTGCGCGTCGCGCCGTTCGATGCGGACGCGAACCTCGACGGCGGCTTCTTCGACGTGCAGGCGAACAACGACACGAACCGCGTCGACCTGTTCGTGTTCGGCAACGCGGAGCGCTTCGTCACGGTCGCGCGCCTCGACAACCTCGGCAAGGGCGCGTCGGGCGCCGCGATCCAGTGCATGAACCTCAACATCGGCGCGGCCGAGGACGCGGGCCTCAAACGCTGATTCAACATCGCATGCCATGCAAAGCCGGCCGTTGGCCGGCTTTTTATTTACCCGTATCAGGCAATATATAAAAACACCGCGCCGCGCATTTACAAATATTTACAAGCTTTCCATTGCGCGATTACAAGTAGATTAATTCGCCCCTTCCTTATCCAGTCAATCCCGAATAGGGATAAACCGGATACCCGTTGATTTAAACGCTGCCGTTATACGCCAGAAGGTGCTGCGAGAGCGTGCCGGACGTCGCGTATCCCCCACTCCGGCAGCTTTCGGTAGCCCGTTCCGCGTTTAAATTCTTACCGTTTGCCTTATTGGGCAAGCATTCAATTCGCAGATCCCGTTTCAATCGCCTTTTTTAGACGGGTTCATCAATTGACAGCAAAAACACAGGCAGCGACATTAGCTCGCACAATTAAACGATTGGAGACAGCGGCATGTCGCACACCTTATCGAAGGGGGTGGCAACGGCCTTTGCCATTGCCCCTTTCCTGGTTGCATGTGGTGGGGGGGACTCAGGCGGCGCGCTCGCGCCGATCAACGCGCCCCAATGTTCCGGCTCGAGCTGCGGCACGCAAGGGCAGCCGCCTTCGCAACCGATCAACGGCGCACTGTGCCCGGCCAACGCGGATATCGTGAAGAGCACGTATCTCGGCGGCGCGGGTAGCGGCGAGATCGTCAGCGTCAACATCGACGCGGTCGCGATGACGTACACGCTCAAGTGGCTCGAATCGCCGATTCCGCTGAAGACGGGCACCGTCACGCCGAGCCGCGTCGGCACGACGATCACCGGCAAGGTCATCCATCCGCCGACCGGCACGCTGCCGACCGCCGAGCAGACGCGCTGCGCGTTCGTCCTCACGCCGGGCACCGGCCCCGCGCCGGATGGCTCGACCTATTCGACGGCCGCCGACTTCAACCAGGCGAACCCGCCGATGCTGCTGGTCGGCATGGGCGTCGCGGGCGGCGGCATTCCGGGCGCGACGATCCAGTACGACGGGCTGACGATCATCCCGGGCGTCGTGCAGAACGTCGGCCAGGTGCCGAACCGTCACTTCGACTTCTATCCGTTCCTCGGCTTCGCAAACACGACGACCGATCTGTCAAAACTGCCGGGCACGTACAACGCGCTGCTCTACCACCTCGTGCCGTCGGGCAACTACGCGACGAAGGGCTCGACCTCGAGCGAGACGTTCGACGCGAACGGCGCGTGCACGTCGAGCGGGTCGGGTGGCTGCCAGACGACCGGCGATCCGTGGAAAACGAGCGCGAACGGCGGCTACTTCGACAGCGCCAAGGCACCGCAGACGCTGCCGCAGACGCAACTGCCGATCGTCGGCGCGACCGGCAAGTCGGCCACCGCGCACCTGGTGATCGGCCAGCTCAACGGCGCGACGGTGCCGGTGATCGTGCGCACGGGCAACGTGAACCTCGGCACGCCGCCACTGCACCTCGATGCGCAGGTCGACGACGAATCGGGCATCGCGGTGCTCGGCGCGGCGACGGCGATCACGTCGGGCGCGATCGATGGCGGCTACGCGGGCGCGGACTCGAACTTCAAGTACACGGCCGCACTGATCCGCGGCGGCAACGCGTCGTTCATCAACCCGTCCACGCAGGCCGAGGAAGACGGCTTCACGCTCGACTACGGCCAGACGACACCGGGCCTGCTGAACGCGAAAACCGCCCCGCCGAGCGGCGCGAACTACCCGTCCGTATCGGGCGTGGTGATCGCGACGGGCGGGCTGTACGCGGCGCTGATCCAGGGCACGGTGAACGGCGGCGTCACGTCGACGTCGGCGAATTCGACGACGTCATCGACCCCGTACTTCGGCGTGGGCGCGCAGATCAGCAAGTAGCGATCGGGGACGCGGCGGCCGGCCTGCCGCCGCGTGACGCAGGGAAGGCACGAAGGCGCCCGGCACGGCGCCAACAAGACGAGCACGACCAACAGAAGCGGCCGACAGGGAGCTGGCCGCCGCACAAGACAAATCTGGAGGAGCAACATGAAGCGCAACCTCATTCTGGCGGCGGCCTTTGCCGGCCCCCTTCTTTCCGCCTGCGGCGGCGGCAGCGACAACCCGCCGCCGCTCGTCGAAGAGCGGCTTTGCCCTGCCACGCTCGACTACAACACCGTGTTTACGGGCGGCGCGGGCAGCGGCGAACTCGCGAAGGTCCAGCTCGACACGACCAAGATGACCTGGCAGGTCACCTATGTCGAATCGGCGGTGCCGCAAAAGACCGGCACCGTCACGCCGACCCGCGCGGGCACCGTCGACAGCGGCACGCTCACGCAGGAAACGCTGCTGCCGACCAACAAGCTGAACCAGTGCGCGTTCCGCCTGAACGGCGCGAGCCTCGATGCGTCGCGTCCGGCGCGCATCTTCGTCGGCTTCGGCGTCGCGGGCGGCACGATTCCCGGCAAGGAGATCCAGTTCGACGGCGTGCTCGGCCAGGCCGCGGTGCCCGACACGAAATTCCCGTACTACCCGTTCATCGGGTTCTCGTCGATCGAAACCGACATCACGAAGGTCGCGGGTACGTACAGCCACATCGGCTTCGGCGAAGTGCCGTCGCAGAAATTCGGGCCGGCGTCGATCGACGCGAAAGTGACGCTCAACGCGGACGGCACGTGGACCAAGTGCGACACGACCGGCCAGTTCGCCGGCGGCGCGTGCACGCAGCAGGGCACGAACTTCGTGCAGTCGGCCGACGGCAGCGGCGCGTTCCAGTCGAACAACTACGCGAGCCAGCTGAAGCCGACGCTGTCGGCCACGCCGCAGGGCAAGGGCTTCATGGTCGTCGGCAAGCTGCGCAACCAGCTCGTGCCGATCCTCGTGCGCACGGGGGTCGCGAACCCGAACCCGACGCCGGACAGCAACGGCGTGCCGGGCCTGACCGCCGACGACGAATCGAGCATCTCGATCCTCGCGCCGCAGACGGCCGTCGCGGCCGGTTCGCAGAACGGCGAATACATCGGCGTCGACAGCCAGTTCGATTACCGGACCACCGCGCTGATCGACAAGCAGGCCACGCTGCTCGATCCGTTCCAGCCGTCGCAGGCGTCGCTCACGAGAGTGCTCGACCTGGACTACACGCAGAAGGTGCCGGGCACGGTCACGACGATCCATACGGGTTCGGGCAGCACGTCGCCGACCGGCAAGTTCATCTTCTCGGGCGGCGTGTTCGGTTTCCTCGACAACGCGGGATCGACGCCGTATTTCACGATCGGCGCATTCGTCCAGTAAGCGGAGGGGAAAGCCGTGATGAAGAAAACCCTTCTCTGCGCGGCGGCCGGCGCCGCCGCCGTGGCGCCGCTCGCCGCGCACGCGCAGAGCGCCGGCAGCAACGTCGTCACGCTGGGCTGGTTCCACATCATGCCGCAGCAGAGCAGCACGCCGATGACGACCAACGTCGCGCCGACGCCGATCAACACGCCGCTGCGGCTGCCGCCGTCGTTCACATCGGCCGGCACCGGGCTGCACACGAGCGGCGCCGACACCGTCGGCCTGACGGTCAGCCACTTCCTGACCGACCATATCGCGGTCACGTCGGTGGCCGGCGTGCCGCCGGTGTTCAAGGTGTCGGGCCAGGGCACGATCAAGCCGCCGGGGCCGGCCGGCGCGCTCGGCACGCAGAACATCGGGCTGGCCTCGGTCAATCCGATCGTGAAGAGCGTACGGCAGTGGAGCCCGGCGGTGATCCTGCAGTACTACTTCGGGCAGGCGACCGCGAAGTTCCGCCCGTTCCTCGGCCTCGGCGTGTCGTACAACTGGTTCAGCGACCTGCAGCTCAATACGAACTTCATCAAGCAGACGCAGGACAACCTCGGCGCAATCCTCGCGGCGGGCGCGGGCAAGCCGGGTACGACGTCGGTGGAGGCGAAGGCATCGTCGTCGTGGCAGCCGGTGTTCAACGCGGGCCTGCAGTACAACCTGACGGAACACTTCGGGCTGGTCGCGTCGGTGACCTACATCCCGCTGAAGACAACGTCGACGGTGACGATCAAGGCGGCGGACGGCTCGGTGCTCGCCGAGTCGAAATCGGACCTGAAGGCGGACCCGATCATCAGCTACGTCGGGATGACATACAAGTTCTGAGCGCGGCGGCCGTCGGCGAATGGAAATGGAGCGCTGCGACTCAATCGCAGGCAAAAAAAAGCCCGCCTGATCGGCGGGCTGAATCCATATCAGAGGAGACATGGAGGAGACAGGTGCAATCATATCGAATCGGTTTCCGCAATGCAACATTTCCGTAGAGAAAATAAGGATTTTCCCTCGAACGCGGCCTCTACTTCTCCGTCACGGCGCCTGACCCCTTTCCGCTCTCCCGCTCCAGCACCTCGCCCAGTGCGTCGCGCAGCAGCGCGACCGGCCGCATGAGGCGGCCCGGCAGCGTGCCGTGCACGATCCATACGTTGATCCGCGTTTCCAGCCCCGCCGTTTCCACCACCCTCAGCGCATCGCGATGCGCGCTGCGCGCCAGCGCGTTCGGCGGCGCGATGCCGATGCCGGCGCCGCGCGCGACGAGCGACAACTGCAGTTCCGAGCCGAATGCCTCGACCGCGACGTCGAACGGCAGCCCGGCCGCGCCGAGCGCGCGGCTCAGCGCCGAACGCATCCCACAGCCGTCCTGGCTCAGTACCCACGGAAAGCCCGACAGCGTGTCGAGCGACAGCGGGCCGTCCGGCAGCGGGAAATCGCGTGCGGCCACGAGCACCGTCGGCTGCGTGGCGAGCAGCGTCGCCGTCAATGCGTCTGGCAGCGCCGCGCTCGCGGGCACCATCACGGTCGCGACGTCGAGCGCACCGCGCTCGATGCCCTGCACCAGCGCGGGCGACCAGCCGGCCGTCACGCGCAGCGTGAGGCGCGGAAACGCGTCGCGCAGCCGGTCGATCGGCCGCTCCAGCGCGAGTTCGGACAGAAACGGCGGCACGCCGATGCGCAGCTCGCCCGACGGCTCGCTGTCCGGTGTGCCCGCCGCCATCAGTTCGTCGACCGCGCCGAGCACGTTGCGCGCGAGCGCGTAGACGTCGCGCCCGGCGGCGGTCGGCTTCAGCGGCTTGCTCTGCCGTTCGAGCAACGGCACGCCAAGCAGCGTTTCGAGGTTCTGCACGCGCCGCGTCAGGCCCGGCTGCGTCAGGTGGAGCTTCGCGGCCGCGGCGACCATCGACCCGCTGTCGACGACCGCGACGAACGCCTGGAGATCACGCGTATTCAAAACAAACTCGCATAATCATATTAGACATATTTCAATTGTCGCATAAAGATCGGACGCCTACGATGAGCGTTCCTTCGACTCCTCCTGGTTTGCAATGAACTGCCCTGCCAATCGTTGCTCCGCCCCCGTTTCTCCGACCGTCGCCGCGCCCGCGCCGCCTGCACTGAGCACCGGCATGACGCTGTTCTTCGCCGCGACGGTCGGCGTGATCGTGATGGACCTGTTCGCCGCGCAGCCGTTGACCGGCCCGATCAGCGCGGACCTGCACCTGCCGCCCGGCCTCGCGGGCCTCGTCGCGATGCTGCCGCAGCTCGGCTATGCGGCCGGGCTCGCGTTGCTCGTGCCGCTGGTCGACCTGCTCGAGAACCGCCGTTTGATCGTCGCGACGCTCGCCGTCTGCGCGGCCGCGCTCGCGCTGCCCGCCTTCACGCAGTCGGGCACCGTGTTCCTGCTCGCGACGCTCGCGGCCGGCGCCGCGTCGAGCGTGATCCAGATGCTCGTGCCGATGGCCGCGTCGATGGCGCCCGACGCGCAGCGCGGCCGCGCGGTCGGCAACGTGATGAGCGGGCTGATGCTCGGGATCCTGCTGTCGCGGCCGCTCGCGAGCCTGATCGCGGGGTCGGCAGGCTGGCGCGCGTTCTATCTGCTCGCCGCGCTCGCGAACGCGGCGATCGCGGTCGTGCTCGCGCTGCGCCTGCCGGCGCGCACGCCGTCGATCACGGCCAGTTACCGCGCGTTGCTCGCGTCGATGGGACGGCTGCTTGCCGACGAACCGGTGCTGCGCCGGCATGCGCTGTTGGCCGCGCTCGCGATGGCCGCGTTCAGCGCGTTCTGGACCGCCGTCGGGCTGCGGCTCGCGCAGCCGCCGTTCGCGCTCGATCTGCGCGGCATTGCGCTGTTCGCGTTCGCCGGCGCCAGCGGCGCGATCGTCACGCCGCTCGCCGGCCGCGCGGGCGACCGCGGCCACGGCCCGACCGCGCAACGGCTCGCGCACGGCACGATGCTCGCGGCGCTCGTCGTGCTCGGCATCGCCGGCGCAGGCTGGTTCGGCTTCGATGCGCACGCGCATCGCGGCGTCGCGCTCGCGCTGCTGGCCGGCGGCGCGGCGCTGCTCGATGCGGGCGTGATCGTCGATCAGACGATCGGTCGCCGCGCGATCAACCTGCTGAACCCGGCCGCGCGCGGACGCCTGAACGGGCTGTTCGTCGGGCTGTTCTTCGTCGGCGGCGCGCTCGGCGCGGCGCTCGCGGGCAGCGCGTGGGCATGGGGCGGCTGGAGCGCGGTGTGTGGCGTCGGATTCGCGTTCGCCGGCGCGGCGACCGTGTTCGGGCTGGCGACCGGACGCGGGCCCGGCGCGGCGGCGCCGGATCGGCCGCGTGCGTGAGCACTCACCGGTGAAGCGGCGCCCAAAAGCCGAACGCCCCACCCTCTTGCGAGAGATGGGGCATTCGGTACGCCGGGGTCGGCCGGGAATCAGTGACGGACCAGCGCCATCATCGCGCCGAAGCCGACGAACAGCCCGCCCGTCAGCCGGTTGAACACCTTCGCGACGCTCTGGCTCTTCAGCGTGGCGCCGATGCGCGTGCCGAACGCCGCGTAGACGAGATACCAGCTCACCTCGATCACCGCGAACGTGACGACGAGGATGCCGAACTGCGGCAGCGTCGGCTCGGCCGCGTTGATGAACTGCGGCAGCAGCGCGGCCGCGAACAGGATCGCCTTCGGGTTGCTGCCCGCGACCAGGAAGCCGTTGCGGAACAGCGCGACGCGCGATGTCGAGGCCGCTTGCGACGACACCGCATCGACGTCGGCCGCCGGCGCGTCGTCCACGCGCGCGCGCCACGCCTTCACGCCGAGATAGATCAGATAGGCTGCGCCCGCGAAGCGCAACGCATCGAACGTCGCCGGCCATGCTTCGAGCACCGCGCCGAGCCCGGCCGCGGAGACCGCGAGCATCAGCACCAGCGCGCTCAGGCAGCCGGCCATCGTCGCGGACGAGCGCCGCAGCCCGTGGCGCGCGCCGTGCGTCATCACGAGCAGCATGTTCGGGCCCGGAATCGCCGACACGACGAACACCGTCGCCACGAAAAGCCACCACGTATGCAAGTTCATGACTGCCTCTGCCTGAAATGAATGTAGGGAAAACGGACTGTCGATTATGCCGTGCGCACCGCGCTTCTGTCGCGTGTCAGCGGCCCGCGCGGCGCAGCGCGGCCTCGCCGAGCACCGCGAAATCCTGGTCGCCGCCGCCGTGCGCGAGCGCATCGAGCAGGCTGTCGCGCACGACGCTCGCCACCGGCAGCGGCACCGACGTCGCGTCGCCGGCCTCCAGCGCGAGCCGGACGTCCTTCAGCCCGAGCCGCGCCTTGAAGCGCGCGGGCTCGTAGCGCCGCTCGGCGATCATCGCGCCGTAGCCTTCGTAGACGGGCCCCGGAAACACGCTGCTGGTGATCACGTCGAGGAAATCGCGCATCGCGACGCCGTGCGCGCCGAGCAGCGCGGACGCCTCGCCGAGCGTCTCGATCGCCGACGCGAGCGTGAAGTTCGCGGCGATCTTCGCGACGTTCGCGTGCTGCGGCAGCGAGCCGAAGCGCCAGGTCTTCTGGCCGATCGCATCGAACAGCGGCTGCATGCGGTCGATCGCCTCGGCCGGGCCGCCGGCCATGATCGTCAGGCGCGCGGCGGCCGCGACGTCGGGCCGGCCCATCACCGGCGCGGCGACATAGTCGATGCCGCGCGACGCATGCGCGTGCGCGAGCGATTCGGCGAGCGCGACCGACACGGTCGCCATGTTCACGTGGATCAGCCCGCGCGGCGCCTGGGCCAGCAGCGCATCGTCGAACACCGCGCGCGCGGCCGCATCGTCGCCGAGCATCGAGAACACCGCGTCGCCGCGAAACGCGTCGGCCGGCGTGTCGACGATCTGCGCGCCGAATGCCGCGAGCGGCTCGGCCCGCTCGCGCGACCGGTTCCAGACCCGCACCGTGTGGCCCGCCTTCAGCAGGTTCGTCGCGATCGCCTGCCCCATTTCGCCCAGCCCGATAAACCCGAGATCCATGTCTCGCTCCTTCGCTCCGTGAAGCCGCGAGTTAAACACAGATGCCGGCGCGCTGCAGCGCCTGCCGCCGGCCGGGCGCGGTGCGCATTCTGCGCCTGAAAAAACAAAACCCCGCATGCCGGAGCATGCGGGGTTGGCCGACCGATGACCGGCAACGCCGGCCGTGGCGGCGGAACCGCTTAGTTCTGCGTGCCTGCGTCGTTCGTGCCGGCGGCCGATGCGGCTGCAGCCTTCGCCTGGCCCTTCTTCGAGCCGTGGTGCTTCAGCTGGTGCTTCGGCTTGCTGTGATCCTTCTTGGCCGGTGCCGATGCGGCAGCCGACGTGTCGGCTGCCGGCGCGGACGCCTGTGCGAATGCCGAAACCGATGCGAGTGCGAATGCTGCGGCGATGATCGAAGCGAGCGTCTTCTTCATTGTTCTTCCTTTAGCGGAGAAAAAATCAAACGTACCGGTAAGTAAAGATGCGAGGCATTCGCACCGGAGCCCCAGGCCGCGAGGCCGGCTTTCGCCGTTCCGTCGCGACAAAACCTGACGCACTGGTTCCATAACGCACCGCATTCGCGGCAAGTTGACACGTTGCTTGCATCCTCGGGTTTCCCCGGGGGCGGGCGCGTCGGCCGGCGCCAGCGGGCCGGACGGGCCGCCGCCGCACGGCGCCGCAAACCGGCTCGCGCGGCGCCGGAGCGACGCTTATACTGGCGTCCATCCGTCCCTTTCCCCGGAAACCGGATCGCGGCCGGTCGCACGACCGCCGCCGTCTCGAGGCGCTCAAATTGCCCGATCACAATCTGGACAAACTGAAAATCGACCGGCGTCCGATCGCCCCGGTGCCGCGCCGGCGCCGCTGGGGGCGCTATGCGGTCGCCGCCGCGCTCGTCGTCGTCGCGATCGTCGCCGGCCTCGCGCTCACCGGCCGGCCGACCGTCGACACCACGTCCGTCACGTCCGCATACCCGTACCAGAACGATACGCAGCTCAATGCGACCGGCTACGTCGTGCCGCAGCGCAAGGCCGCGGTCGCGTCGAAGGGCCAGGGGCGCGTCGAGTGGCTCGGCGTGCTCGAAGGCACGCGCGTGAAGCAGGACCAGATCATCGCGCGTCTCGAAAGCAACGACGTGCAAGCGTCGCTCGCCCAGGCGCGTGCGCAGGTGCAGGTGTCCCGTGCGAACCTCGGCGTCGCGCAGGCGGAACTCAAGGATGCGGAGATCGCGCTGCGCCGCACCGCCGCGCTCGCGCCGAAGGGCGCCGTGCCGGCCGCGCAGCTCGACACCGACACGGCGCGCGTGAACAAGGCGCGCGCGACGCTCAACAGCGACCAGGCCGCGATCGTGTCGGCCGAAGCGAACGCGCAGGCCGCGCAGGTGGCGGTCGACCAGACGGTGATCCGCGCGCCGTTCGACGGCATCGTGCTCGCGAAGCATGCGAACGTCGGCGACAACATCACGCCGTTCTCGTCCGCGTCGGACAGCAAGGGCGCGGTCGTGACGATCGCCGACATGGAGACGCTCGAGGTCGAGGCCGACGTCGCCGAATCGAACATCGCGAAGATCCGCGCCGAGCAGCCGTGCGAGATCCAGCTCGACGCGCTGCCCGACATGCGCTTCGCGGGCCGCGTGTCGCGCATCGTGCCGACCGTCGACCGCTCGAAGGCCACCGTACTCGTGAAGGTGCGCTTCGTCGACCGCGACGAGCGCGTGCTGCCCGACATGAGCGCGAAGATCGCGTTCCTGTCGAAGCCGGCGACCGCGCAGGACCGGCAGCCGGTGACGGCCGTGCAGGCGAGTGCCGTGGTCGAGCGCGACGGCCGGCCGGTCGTGTTCGTCGTGAAGGACGACGCCGTGCATGCGGTGGCCGTGACGAAGGGCGCGCGGATCGGCGAGCTGGTCGCCGTGCGCGGCGTGAAACCCGGCGACACGGTCGTGCTCGCGCCGGGCGCGAAACTGAAGGACGGCGCGAAAGTGACCGTCGCGAAGAAGTAGCGCGTGAACGACGCCCGGCCACCCCTCGTCGAGCTCAGCCACGTCGCGAAGTCGTACCGGCGCGGCAACCAGATCGTGCCCGTGCTGACCGACATCACGCTCGACATCGGCGAAGGCGACTTCGTCGCGCTGATGGGGCCGTCGGGCTCCGGCAAGAGCACGCTGCTGAACCTCGTGGCCGGCATCGACCGGCCCGACAGCGGCGAGCTGCGCGTCGGCGGCCTCGACATCTCGCAACTCGCCGAGGCGCAACTGGCCGAATGGCGCGCGGCGAACGTCGGCTTCATCTTCCAGTTCTACAACCTGATGCCCGTGCTCACCGCGTTCGAGAACGTCGAGCTGCCGCTGATGCTCACGCACCTGTCGCGCCGCGAGCGGCGCGAACGCGTCGAGCTCGTGCTCGACATGGTGAATCTCGGCGATCGCACGAGCCATTATCCGTCGGAGCTGTCGGGCGGCCAGCAGCAGCGCGTCGCGATCGCGCGCGCGCTGATCACCGATCCGGTGCTGATCGTCGCCGACGAGCCGACCGGCGACCTCGACCGCGCATCGGCCACCGACGTGCTCGCGATGCTGCAGCGGATGAACGCCGAGCTCGGCAAGACGATCATCATGGTCACGCACGACGCGCACGCGGCCGGCGCCGCGCGCTCGCTCGTCCATCTGGAAAAAGGGGAGCTGATCGATGGGCACGCGGCCTGATCGACGCGAGCGCGCGCGATGTACGTGCTGAAGCTGATCGCGCGCAACGCGCTGCGGCACCGGCTGCGCACGCTGCTGACCGTGCTCGGGCTCACGATCGCCGTGCTCGCGTTCGGGCTGCTGCACACCGTCGTCGACGCGTGGTATGCGGGCGCGGCCGCCGCGTCCAGCGGCCGGCTCGTCACGCGCAACGCGATCTCGCTGGTGTTTCCGCTGCCGGTGAGCTACGAGAACCGGATCCGCGGCGTCGACGGCGTGACGGCCGTGGTCCGCTCGAACTGGTTCGGCGGCATCTACCGCGACCCGAAGAACTTCTTCGCGAGCTTCGCGGTGTCGGAGAACTATCTCGACCTGTATCCGGAATTCATCCTGCCGGCGCAGCAGCGCGCCGACTACGATCGCGACCGCCGCGGCTGCCTCGTCGGCCGCCAGCTCGCGACGCAGTTCGGCTTCAAGGTCGGCGACGTGATTCCGCTGAAAGGCACGATCTATCCGGGCACGTGGGACTTCGTCGTGCGCGGGATTCTCGACGGCCGCGACGACTCGACGATCACGCGTCAACTGGTGTTCCACTGGGATTACCTGAACGAGACGGTGCGCAAGCGCACGCCGAAGCAGGCCGACCAGGTCGGCGTGTTCGTGCTCGGCGTCGCGAACCCCGACGACGGCGCGTCGATCGCGCGCAACGTCGACGCGGTGTTCAAGAACTCGCTCGCCGAAACGCTGACCGAGACCGAGCAGGCGTTCCAGCTCGGCTTCGTCGCGATGTCGAACCAGATCATCGCGGCGATCCGCCTCGTGTCGTACGTGGTGATCCTGATCATCATGGCCGTGATGGCCAACGCGATGGCGATGAGCGCGCGCGAGCGCACGGCCGAATACGCGACGCTGAAGGCGCTCGGCTTCGGCCCCGGGTTCCTCGCGCTGATCGTGTTCGGCGAATCGGTCGTGATCGCGGTGGTCGGCGGCGGGCTCGGGATGCTCGCGACGCCGCCCGCCGCGAACCTGTTCAAGCAGGCGGCGGGCGGCATTTTCCCGGTATTCAAGGTGTCGACCGAGACGGTCGTGCTGCAGGCCGCGTGCTCGGTCGCGGTCGGCTTCGCTGCGGCAATCGTGCCGGCTTGGCAGGCGGCGCGCGTGCGCGTGGTCGAAGGCCTGCGGGCGATCGGATAGAGACGCGCATGGCGATCCCGCTCACCTACATCGCACGCAACCTGTGGACCCGGCGGCTCACCACCGCGTTGACCGCCGGTGGCATGGCGCTCGTGATCTTCGTGTTCGCGACGGTGCAGATGCTCGATGCGGGGCTCACGAAGACACTCGTATCGACCGGCGAACCCGACAACGCGGTGGTGATCCGCAAGGGCGCCGAGACCGAGATCCAGAGTTCGATCGACCATCAGCAGGCCAATGCGCTCGAGATGCATCCGGCCGTCGCGCTCGGCCCCGACGGCCGGCCGCTCGTGTCGAAGGAGGCCGTGGTGCTGATCTCGCTCGTGAAGACGTCGACCGGCAAGCCGTCGAACGTCGTGATCCGCGGCGTGTCGCCGGCGGGCCTCGCGCTGCGGCCGCACGTGACGCTCGTGGCCGGCCGCCCGTTCGCGCCGGGCTCGTCGGAGATCGTCGTCGGCAGCGCGATCGCGAAAGGCTTCAGCGGCACGCAGCTCGGCGATCGCCTGCACTTCGCGCAGCGCGACTGGACCATCGTCGGCATCTTGGACGCGGGCGGCAGCGGCTTCGATTCGGAGATCTGGGGCGACGTCGACCAGCTGATGCAGTCGTTCCGGCGCACCAGCTATTCGTCGATGGTGCTGCGCATCCCGAGCGCCGACGGCTTCGCGCGCTTCAAGGCCGACATCGACGTCGATCCGCGCCTGACCGACGAGGCGAAGCGCGAGCAGACCTTCTACGGCGACCAGTCGAAGGCGCTGTCGACGTTCATCAACATCCTCGGCATCACGCTGTCGACGATCTTCTCGATCGCCGCGATGATCGGCGCGATGATCACGATGTATGCGTCGGTCGCGAACCGCGTGGCCGAGATCGGCACGCTGCGCGCGCTCGGCTTCAAGCGCACCAACGTGCTCGCCGCGTTCCTGCTGGAGGCGTTGCTGCTCGGCTTCGTCGGCGGCGTCGCGGGGCTCGCGTGCGCGTCGCTGATGCAGTTCGCGTCGTTCTCGACGACCAATTTCCAGACCTTCTCGGACCTGTCGTTCCGCTTCGTGCTGACGCCCGCGATCGTCGTGAAGACGCTCGTGTTCTCGCTCGTGATGGGGCTCGTCGGCGGGTTCCTGCCGGCGATGCGCGCCGCACGACTGAAGATCGTCGACGCGCTGCGCGCGCAGTGACGCGCGCCGCCGACGCGCACGTTCAACGTTCGCGCGGCACCCACGCGCCGTGGAACCCGGCCGGCACGCGGCGCGGCAGGTGCACGGTCGCGACCGGCCCCGCGTCGATCGCGCGCGCATCGAGGATCACGACGTCGCTCGTGTCCGTCGCCGCGCGGTAGACCATCACCAGCAGCCAGCCGTCGTCCTCGTCCGCGCCGCCCGGGCGCGGCACGAACACCGGCTCGCCGTTCTGGTCGCCGGCCGGCACCGCGTAGTGCGTGGTCGTGCCGCGCGCGTGGTCGAAGCGCATCACGCCGCGCATTTCCGCGTTATTCGGCTGCTCGACCGCATATAGATAGCGGTAGCCGCGCCCGGTCCGGCTTTCGTTGATGCGCGGCAGCTCGATGCCGCCGTCGGCGAGCGGCCCTTCGTCGATCAGCCCGTTCGCCGTATCGATCACGTAGCGCCACAGCTCGCCGACCGGGTTGTCGGCGAAGCGGCCCGTGCCCGCGTCGAGCCGCAGGAACGACGGATAGCGCACCGCGTCGAGCACGATGCACGACGCGTCGCAGTCGTACGCGTTCACGACGTGCTGGATGAAGCACGGCTCGACGCCGAACCAGCGCACGTCGCCGCCGTGGCGCGGCAGCACGCCGATGCGCGCGGGCCGGTCGTCGTGCCAGCGCAGCGGCATCCGGTGGCCCTGCTTCAGCAGCGAGAAGTCGTAGCCGACGTTCAGGTCGAGCAGCAGGCTGCGGGTTTCGGTGATCGCGAGGTCGTGCATCATCGACGGCGCGCCCAGCTCGATCTCGAAATCGACGCGCGGCACGCCGAGCGCATCCGCGACGCCGTAGCGCAGCCACGGTGCGCGCCAGTCCGCGCGAAACAGGATCAGCTCGCCGGTTACCGGATCGACCTTCGGATGCGCGGTCATCGCGCCGTCGAAGCCCGCGTGCCGCGTCGGCACGCCGAACGAATCGAGCGCGGCGGTGATCGCGAGCGGCACGCCGCCCTCGGCCAGCGCGAGCAATTCGCCCGCATGCTGCAGCACGCTCACGTTCGGATTGGTGTCGGGCAGATGCGGCGCCTGCCCCGGTGCATGGACGGCGGCCCAGCGCCGCGTGCGCGCCCAGCGGTTCCGGTAGCCGGCCGCGCGGCCGTCGTCGAACGCGATCGCATGCAGCATCGCGGCCTCCGGCCACCACGACAGCATGTCGTTGCCGTCGAAGCGGCCGCCCGGCGGGTTCGGGCCGTTGCGCAGCAACGTGCCGTCGAGTTCGCGCGGAATGGCGCCCGTCACACGCAGGTCGACGACGTCGACTTCGTCGGCGACCGGCGCGATCGCGCCGCGGTTCAGGTCGAATACGGTCATCGCGTCGGCGCTCCGTCAGCAGTCGTCGGCGGCCGGCGGCAGATCGCCGCGCGCCAGTGCGAGCGCATGGTCGCGCACGTCGTGGGGCCAGCCGGCGATCAGTTCGGCCAGCCGCGCCGGATCGTTCGCATACAGCGCCCGCGCGGCTTCCTCGAAACCGGGCAGGTCGCCCGCCATCGCCGACATGAAGTGGTATGCGCGCGCCTGCGCGTCGCGCTGCCGGTCGGCCGCCGCATGCGTGCGTCGCGCGTCCTCGACGAGCTTGCGCAGCGCGACCGACGCACCGCCCGGCTGCGCGCCGAGCCATTCCCAGTGGCGCGGCAGCAGCGTGACCTCGCGCGACACCACGCCAAGCTTCGGCCGGCCGCGGCCGCGCTGTTCGCCTGCGACCGCGCCTGCCGGCTCGCCGGCGCTGCCCGCTGCGTCGCCCGACGGCGCCGCATAGCGCGCCCGGATGTCGTCCGCCGTGCCGCGCAGGTCGAGGTCGATCGAGCGGCCGGTCGCGTCGTCGAAGATCAGGATCGTGCCGGGCGTCGCGTCGCCGGCCGCCTGCCGGACCGCGAGCGCGACCGTCGCAAGCGGGCCCGACGCGAGCCGCCGATGGCCGTCGAAGGCCGTGTACGAAGGAAGAAGCGTGGAAGAGGTCATCGTGGTCGCCCGGGGGCTGGAATCGTAATGACGCTATTTTCATCCGGGTATTAATTGGATGTCAATATTATCCGGGTAAAAAAATCGTCGCCACCGAATCCTGCCTGGCGACCGGCGCGGCCGATCAGGTCGCCCGTGCCCGCGCCACGATCCCGCGCGCGCTGGCCAGCGCGTCGTCGAGCGACACATGCCCTTCGAACGCCGACGACGCCGGCGGCGGCAGGTTCTCCTCGATCGCGTGCGCGAACCGCACGCCGGCATCGTCGGCGAGCCGCGCGCGCAGCGCGGCGACGCGCGGGAACGCATCGCGCTCGAACACCGCGTGATAGTCGGCCCAGCGCGCGATTCCCGTGAAGTACGCGTCGGCCAGCGTGCGCCGCGCGCCCAGCAGCCACGGGCCTTCGCCGCGTTCGAGCAGCGCTTCGAGCTGCCGGTGCGCCTTCAGCACCTTGCCGCGGCCGTACGCCTGCAGCGCCGCCTTCTCCGCGCCTTCGGTGTCGTGTTCGTACACGTACCAGAGCGCACCGAATGCACTGAAGAACGTCGTGTTCAGCCATGCCAGCATCCGGTTCAGCCGGTCGAAATCCGCGCTGCCCTGGCGAAACGCGAGGCCGCTGTCGAGCGCCTGCGCGCCGATATGGCCGAGGATCGCGATGCTTTCGGTCAGCACGTCGCCGGCCGCGGTGACGAACGCCGGCGTCTCGGCGACGGGGTTCAGCGCGACGAACGCGTCGCTCGTCACAGTGCCCGGCATCGTGATGCGCGACAGCCGGTACGGGCGGCCGGTCCATTCGAGCGCGACGATCGAGCCGAACGAGCAGCCGGCGGGAATACCGTAGAGAAGGATCGGAGACATCGGGGAATTCCGCGGAAGTTGAACGAGCAGTCATGCTCCCATGGCGAACGATGGCGCAGTAGTCGCTAAAATCGAAACCCGTCGTTTCTCCATATGGACGCCGGAAGTGAATCTGAACGATCTCTACCTGTTCGTGCAGGCGGTCGACGCAGGCAGCATGTCGGCGGCCGCGCGCCGGCTCGACCTGCCGAAATCGACGGTCAGCAAGCGCGTGGCCGAGCTCGAGCGCACGCTCGGCGCGCGGCTCGTGCATCGCACGTCGCGCAGCTTCCGGCTCACGCCGGTCGGCGCCGAATTCTTCGAGCATGCGCGCGCCGCCGTGATCGAGGCCGACAGCGCGCGCGACGCGGTGCTGCGGCAGGCCGCCGAGCCGGCCGGCGTCGTGCGGATCACGAGCTCGGTGCCGGTCGCGCAGCACATCCTCGCGCCGTGCCTGCCGGCGCTGGCGATCGCGCATCCGAAGCTGCTGCTGCAGATCCATGCGAGCGACCGCCTCGTCGACATCGCGCAGGAAGGCTTCGACATCGCGGTGCGCAGCCATTTCGCACCGTTGCCCGATTCCGCGCTCGTGCAACGGCCGCTCGCGGCGTCGCCGATCGTCGTCGTCGCGGCGCCAGCCTATCTCGCGCGGGCCGGTACGCCCGACATGCCGGCCGACCTCGCGCAGCACGACGGGCTTCACCCGGGCCCGCAGCCATGGCGGCTGCAGCGCGGCGGCGATGCCGTCGACGTGACGCCGCGCCTGCGGCTGCAGGCCGACGAATCGACATTGCTCTTGCAGGCGGCAACGGCCGGTCTCGGCCTCGCGTGCCTGCCCGACTGGATCGCCGGCGCCGCGCTCGCATCCGGCGCGCTCGTGCGCGTGCTGCCCGGCTGGCGCGCGGGCACCGTCACGACGACGCTGCTGATGCCGCATCGGCGCGGCCAGTTGCCCGGCGTGCGCGCCGCCGTCGAGTTTCTGGCGCAGCACGTGGCGCGCCATCACGGCGCCGGCGCGGACCACGCACGCGCATGACCGCCCACTTCATTCGATCGATTCAAATGCTGAATCGATCAAGTCAGCAATTGGCATGAAAGCGCAAATATCGACATGACAGAATGGCCCGGACGCTCTGCCTGCCTCGGCGTCCGGTGCCCGGCCTCCGCCGGCGGCATCACTACATTACGCGCGCACCCGACGCGCGTGCCGCTCGACGGCGCCTTCCGCCCTTCGGAGGAGACAAGTCATGAATCCGCTTCACGCATTGCCGGCGTCCGCGTCGGCAACGGCCCGGCGCACCCGCGTGCGCTGGCTGGTGCTGGCCGTGCTGTTCGCGGTCACGACGATCAACTACGCGGATCGCGCGGCAATCGCGATCGCGGGCCCCGCGCTGGCCCGCTCGCTGCACCTGAGCCACGTGCAGATGGGCTTCATCTTTTCCGCGTTCGGCTGGTCGTACGTGATCGCGCAATTGCCGGGCGGCTGGCTGCTCGACCGTTACGGATCCCGCATCGTCTACGCGTTCAGCATCTTCTTCTGGTCGCTGTTCACGCTGCTGCAGGGCGGGATCGGCTTCTTCGGCGGCGCGGCCGCGTTCGCGCTGCTGTTCGGGCTGCGCTTCCTGGTCGGTGCGGCCGAGGCGCCGTCGTTCCCGGCCAACAGCCGGATCGTGTCCGCGTGGTTCCCGGCCGCCGAGCGCGGCACCGCATCGGCGATCTTCAACGCCGCGCAGTACGCGGCGACCGTCGTGTTCGCGCCGCTGATGGGCTGGCTCGTGCACGCGTTCGGCTGGCAGTCGGTGTTCGCGGTGATGGGCGTGCTCGGCTTCGCGTTCGTGCTGGTGTGGAACCGCACGATGTACGACCCGAAGGCGCACCCGACCATCAACCGCGCGGAACTCGACTACCTCGCCGAAGGCGGCGCGCTCGTCAACATCGACCAGGCGACGGGCGCACGCGAAGGCGGCCCGTCGATGCGTCACGTGAAGGCGCTGCTGAGAAACCGGATGCTGGTCGGCGTGTACGTCGCGCAGTACTGCATCAACGCGCTCACCTACTTCTTCATCACGTGGTTTCCCGTCTATCTGGTGCAGGCGCGCGGGATGTCGATCCTCAACGCGGGGCTCGTCGCGTCGATCCCGGCCGTGTGCGGGTTCCTCGGCGGGATTCTCGGCGGCGTCGTGTCCGATGCGCTGCTCAAGCAGGGCCGGTCGCTGTCGGTCGCGCGCAAGGTGCCGATCGTGTTCGGCATGCTGCTGTCGATGTCGATGATCGTCTGCAACTACACCGATTCGCATGTGCTCGTCGTGCTGTTCATGGCGCTGTCGTTCTTCGGCAAGGGGCTCGGCGCGCTCGGCTGGGCCGTCAACGCCGACACCGCGCCGCGCCAGATCGCCGGCCTGAGCGGCGCGCTGCTCAACACGTGCGGCAACCTTTCCAGCATCACGACGCCGATCGCGATCGGCTATATCGTCGACCGCAGCGGCTCGTTCAACGGCGCGCTCGTCTATGTCGTCGCGCATGCGCTCGTCGCCGTGATCTGCTACCTGTTCGTCGTCGGCGAGATCCGCCGCGTCGAGCTTCAATGAACGGCGCGGGCTGCGCCGGCGCGTCCGGCGGCCCGCGCGCCAACGGAACCAGGAGCGAACCGATGTCCGAACCCAGCCGTGCCGGCACCCCGCGCGTCACGCGCATGCAGGTGATTCCCGTCGCCGGGCGCGACAGCATGCTGCTCAACCTGTGCGGCGCGCACGCGCCGTACTTCACGCGCAACCTCGTGATCCTCGACGACAGCAGCGGACACACGGGCGTCGGCGAAGTACCGGGCGGCGAAGGGATCCGCCACGCGCTCGAGCGCATGACGGATCGCGTGGTCGGCCAGTCGATCGGACGCTACCAGGCGACGCTCAATGCGGTGCGCGCGGCGCTGTCCGGTGGGGGCGCGGGTGCCGGTGCCGGCCGCACGATCCGCCACGAAGTGACGTCGGCCGGCGAGGCGGCGGTGCTGCGGCAGCCGCACGAGATCAACCTGCGGCTCGACAACGTGATCACCGCGATCGAAGCCGCGCTGCTCGACCTGCTCGGCCAGCACCTCGACGTGCCGGTCGCGGCGCTGCTCGGCGAAGGCCAGCAGCGCGACGCGGTGCCGATGCTCGCGTATTTGTTCTACATCGGCGACCGGCGCCGCACCGATCTGCCGTATCGCGACGAGGCCCATGCATCGAACGCCTGGTTCCGGCTACGCAACGAGGCAGCGCTGACGCCGGCCGCGATCGCGCGGCAGGCCGAAGCCGCGGTCGAGCGCTACGGTTTCGCCGATTTCAAGCTGAAGGGCGGCGTGATGGCCGGCGCCGACGAGATGGAAGCGATCGCGGCAATTAAGGCGCGCTTTCCCGACGCGCGCACGACGCTCGACCCGAACGGCGCGTGGTCGCTCGACGAGGCCGTCGCGCTGTGCCGCGGGCAAGGCCACCTGCTCGCGTACGCGGAAGATCCGTGCGGGCCGGAAGGCGGCTATTCGGGCCGCGAGGTGATGGCCGAATTCCGCCGCGCGACGGGGATCCCGACCGCGACCAACATGATCGCGACCGACTGGCGGCAGATGGATCACGCGGTGCGGCTGCAGGCGGTCGACATCCCGCTCGCCGATCCGCATTTCTGGACGATGCAGGGCTCGGTGCGGCTCGCGCAGCTGTGCCGCGACTGGGGGCTCACGTGGGGCTCGCACTCGAACAACCATTTCGACGTGTCGCTCGCGATGTTCACGCATGCGGCGGCGGCCGCGCCCGGCACGATCACCGCGATCGACACGCACTGGATCTGGCAGGAAGGCGACGCGCGGCTCACGCGCGAACCGCTCGCGATCGTCGGCGGCCAGGTGGCCGTGCCAGAGCGGCCGGGGCTGGGGATCGAGCTGGATATGGCGCAGGTCGAGGCCGCGCATGCGTTGTACAACGCGGTGGGCGGTACGGCGCGCGACGATGCGGTGGCGATGCGTTATCTGGTGCCGGGGTGGACGTACGATCCGAAGCGGCCGAGTTTGGGGCGGGTTTAGGGGTAGTTTAGGGCGGGATGACGGGGTGGCAGGCGGTGGCGGTTGCCAAACATGGAAAACGGTCGCATCCTGCCGACTGCCTTGATCGGCCCGTGCGGCGGACGGTCGAGGGCCCCCGTCCATCCGCAACAGAACGCGCTCCATGACGTCATCCGATCCGACACCGCGACAGATCATCGTTTTCGTGCTGTATTCGGTGCTGTGCCTGCCCGCGAGCATCACCGTCGCCGGGTATGCCGCGACCCGGATCACGCAGAACGTATCGAATTTCGAAGGCGGGGCGGGCTATGCGGCGCTGTGGTGGATCGTCATTCTGACCTGCGTGTTCTGCGGGCTGTCGATCGTCGTCTGCGCGCTGCTGCGGAAGAGGACCGCCGTGCTCGCGGTCATGACGGTGGGGTTCGCGGTGTTGTCGGTGCCGACGTTCAGGTTGATCCACGAACTGGCGACTTAGCGCGCCGACCACGGTCCTGCGGGAAAACAAAAAGGCCCGATCTCGCGATCGGGCCTTTCAAATTCCGTTGGTGGAGCGGAGGAGGATCGAACTCCCGACCTTCGCATTGCGAACGCGACGCTCTCCCAGCTGAGCTACCGCCCCAACAGTCGACCATCATACACACGCATTTCCGCGCTTGGCAATAGGGGTTACGTCACCCGCAGCGCATTACTTTGACGGCGCGCCGGCCAGCACCCATTCGACCACCGACCGGACGTCGGCGTCGCTCATGCGCGGATGCGCGGGCATCGGAATCGCGCCCCAGACGCCCGAGCCGCCGTCCTTCACCTTCTTCGACAGCTTCGCGACGGCCTGCGGATCGGACTTGTAGCGCGCGGCGATATCCTTGAACGACGGGCCGACGAGCTTGCGGTCGACCGCGTGGCAGCCCATGCACGCGTTGCTGCGCGCAACCTTCAGGCCGTCGCCGACGTCCGCGTGCGCGGCGCCCAGCGTGCCGGCCACGAGCGCCGCGGCCGCGGCGCCCTGCACCATCCATCGTTTGATCTGCGTCATCTGCCTGCCCGTCATTGCGCCTTCGCCTTCGGATTGCCCGGATGCACGCTCGACGAATTCGAGATCGGCGCGGGCGGCTGCAGCGGCGCGGACTGCACCGACGCGTCGGGCACCGCGCCCACCGTCGCGCTGTCCGCCGGGGCGGCAGCCGCCTGCGCGCCGGATGCGCCGCTCGCGGGCGACGCGTCCTGCAGCGCCTGCGCGTCCTGCGGCTTCACGTACTGGAATACCTTCACGACCTTCTCGACGCCCGGCACCTGGCTCGCGGCTTCGGCGCCGCGATTGCCTTCATCGACCGTGACGAGCCCCATCAGATAAAGATTGCCGCGCTCGCTGACGACCTTGTAGTAGTTCGCCGAGATGCCCTTCGTCGCGATCAGCTCCGATTTCACGCGCCCTTCGAGGTACGAGTCGTTCGCGCGCGACGACAGCGACGACGCCGGCCCGACCGACAGCTCGTTGACGATGCCGTTCACGTTGTTGATGCCGCGCACGATTTCCTCGGCGCGCTGCTTCGACGCATCGTTCGGCACTTCGCCCGTCAGCAGCACGCGGCGGTTGAACACCGTCACGTTCACGTGCGACTGGTCGGGCAGCCCGTTGTTGATCTGCGTGAGCGACTTGACCTGGATCTCGCGATCCTCCGTCTGCGCGCCGAGCGTGCGGCGATCGGTCGCGATCAGCGCGCCGCCGCCGGCCGCTGCGCCCACGACCCCGAGCACACAACCCTGCAGCGACACGGCGAGGCCCGCCGTCAGCGCGGCGAGCAGCGTGGTTCTGACGAGCGTCTGTTTGACGCGGCTTTGATTCATCGACGGCTCTCCTTCGTTCAATCCTCACCCAGCAGCATCGCGTCGATGCCGTCGCACAGGCAGTGGATGGTCAGCAGATGGACTTCGTGGATGCGCGCCGCGCGAACGGCGGGCACGCTGATCGGAATATCGGTATCGGACAGCGCGGCCGCGACCGTGTGGTCGTTGCCGCCCGTCAACGCGACGACGGTCATCTCGCGCTCGTGCGCCTCGTCGATCGCCGCGAGCACGCGCGGCGAAGCGCCGAGCGCGTCGAGCACCAGCAGGATGTCGCCCGTCTGGCCCAGCACGCGCACCTGCTGCGCGAACAACTGCTCGGCCGCCGCCGCGCCCGCGAGGCCGGCCTGCGATGCGTCGGTGGCCAGCGCGATCGCGGGCAGGCCCGGACGCTCGCGCTCGAAACCGCCGACGAGCGACGCGGCGAGGTACTGCGCGGCGGCGGCCGACGGGCCGTCACCGCACGCGACGATCTTGTTGCCGTTCGCCAGTGCGGCGAACATCGCATCGACCGCGGCTGCGATCGGCAGCGACAGCGCGTCGGCCGCTTCGGCGTGAAGCGCGGCGCTGTCGCGGAATTGTTGCTGAATACGTTCGACTGACATCGATTCCTGGTGAACTGGGCGCGCGGCACAACTCGCGCGACATCGTGGGTGCGGCGAGTTTACCGTACTCCGGCGCCCTCTCCGGCGGTCCGGCAAGAACTCTTTACATCTCGTCACAGCTCGCGGCTATGCATCGTCGGTACGAAATGCGTCGCGCAGCCACGCAAGCCGTCCGGCCTCGAACGCGACGACGTCGAAACGGCACGCGGCGCCGGCGCCGTGCCGCGACCAGAACTGCAACGCCGCCGCGACCAGACGCCGCCGCTTGCGCCAGCCGACGCTCGCGGCCGCGCCGCCGTGCCGGGTGCTGCGCCGCGCGCGCACTTCGACGAATACGAGCATGCCGTCTGGCTCGCGCATCACGAGATCGAGCTCGCCGCCGCGCATCGTCACGTTCGCGGCAACGAACCCGAGGCCACGACGCTCGAGAAACTGCCGCGCGCGCTGCTCGAACGCCGCGCCGACCGGTTTGGATCGCGCCGCGCCGGAAAAGTTGTCGCCCGAACGCGGCCGATCGCTGGCGCCCTCCGGCCGCGCCGGCGCCGCGTGGCACAATGCCGTCCTTGTTCCGCTCGTGCCGCGATTGCGTGCATTGCCTGCCATGACTGCCCTCCTCGAACTCGCGCATACGCAGCACTACCCGGACGCCGCGCTCTACGTGGTCGCCACGCCGATCGGCAATACGGCCGACATCACGCTGCGCGCGCTGCACGTGCTCGGCCTCGCCGACCGCATCGCGGCCGAAGACACCCGCAATACGGGCCAGCTGCTCGCCCGCTACGGGATCTCGAAACCGCTCGTCGCCGTGCACGAGCACAACGAACGCGAAGCCGCGCAGCGCGTGATCGAACTGCTGCGTGGCGGCGAACGCGTGGCCTACGTGTCGGACGCCGGCACGCCGGGCATCTCGGACCCCGGCGCGCGGCTCGTCGACGCCGTGCGCGCGGCCGGCTTCCCGGTGGTTCCGCTGCCGGGCCCAAGCGCGGCCGTGACCGCGCTGAGCGTGGCCGGCGACTGGGCCGGCGCGTTCACGTTCGCTGGCTTCCTGCCGCCGAAGGCGAAACAGCGCGCGACCGCGCTGCAGGCGCTGGCGTCGCACCCGTACGCGCTGGTGTTCTACGAAGCGCCGCACCGGATCGCCGAAACCGTCGACGCGCTCGCCGACGCGTTCGGCCCCGCGCGCCGGCTGCTGATCGCGCGCGAGCTCACCAAGCTACACGAGCAACTGTTTCAGGGCACCCTGGCCGAAGGACAGAGCTGGCTCGCCGGCGATGCGAACCGGCAGCGCGGCGAGTTCGTGCTGGTCGTCGAAGGCGCGCCGGCGGCAAGCGGCGAAGCCGACGACACCGCGCACGACGCGCTGCTCAGGCTGCTGCTGGAAGAGGTGCCGGTGAAGAGCGCGGCCAAGCTCGCGGCCGCGCTGACGGGCGCATCGCGCAACACGCTGTATGCGCGTGCGCTCGTGCTGAAGGAAGGCGACGAAGGCTGACGCGCGACGCCGCCGCGCGGAAACACAAAGGGCTGCCGGAAGGCAGCCCTTTGCGCAGGAGCGGACGATCCGCCGGGTTGTTGCGTCGGGTTGTTGCGCCGCGTTACTTCGCCGAGATCGATGCGAACATTTCGTTGCGTGCATCGCGCGCTTCCTGCGGCGACAGCCCTTCGATCTTCACGCGGCCCGTGCCGGCGTGCACGAGGCCGATCACCTTGGCCGCCGCATACGACAGGTCGAGCACACGGCCGCGCTTGAACGGCCCGCGATCGTTGACCTTCACGACGACCCACTTGCCGGTCGATGCGTTCGTCACCTTGATGTACGACGACAGCGGCAGCGTGCGGTGCGCGGCGGTGAACGCGTTCATGTTGAAACGTTCGCCGTTCGCGGTGCGGCGGCCGTGGAAATCCCGCCCGTACCACGATGCGCGGCCGCTCTGGCGGAAATCGGACACATCCTTGCCGTCGATCGGCTCGGCATCCGCCAGCGACGACTTCTTCGCGTCCTTGCTGTCGGCAGCCGGCATCGATGCCAGCGCGGAATCGAAATTGAGCGGCTGCTTGTCGTCGTCCGCCTTCGCGGCGGCGGCGGTCTTGTCGACCGCCTTCTTCTGGCTCACGCTGCCGGTGGTCTGGCTGGATGGCACCGCACAGCCCGTCAGCGCAAAAAACAATGCAATGGTTCCGAATCGGCTCGGAAAACGTAAATTCATCGACGTGTCGCCTTCTGGTTCGGGCCGCATCGATACAACGCTGCTTCACAACGCAGACATATGCGGCCCGGACGGCAAATGCGTGCACGCCCCGCTCGAATGCGAGCAGGCGGCTAGCATGGGCGCGGCGTTCGTCCTGGCCGCAACCGTCCTGATTAGCTTTCACGTCTGGCGCAACCTGTCCCCAACAGCCTGACCAGACCCCACATGCCGCCATCGAACATGGCTCCACGTTCGCGCGCGTCGCTACGACCAACGCACAGGAACGGCGGCACAGGCCTCATCCGGCGGCGCGGCAGCAGGGCCGCAGGCGGGCGCGCAGCACCCGGCCGGACAAGACGTGAGCACCGACTGCTCGGTGCTGGATACACCGCCGGACTCCCCGGCGGCTGATGCTTGACGGTGGATCGGACGCCTCGTTTAACGGGGCCGATACACCAGCGAATGGCGTGAAATTCACGCGCAATGGGGCGCATTATACATAAATCAAAACCTTGTCTCGAAAAGGGCCCCCGGCGGACCATTGATTCTCGCTATGGCTGTAACAATCGGCATGCTCCGGGAATGCCCTGATCCGCGTGCTGCGGCATGCATCGTACGCACGGCAGGCCACACGCGCGACCGGTACAATCGCTCCTTTTAGCCGCCGGTGCCCTCATGAAAGTCACGCTCATTCCGGTCACGCCGTTCCAGCAGAACTGCTCGCTGCTCGTCTGCGAGAAGACGGGCCGCGCCGCCGTCGTCGATCCGGGCGGCGATCTCGACCGGATCGAACAGGAAGTCGCGCGGCAGAACGTGCAGGTCGAGAAAGTGCTGCTCACGCACGGGCACATCGATCACTGCGCGGGCGCGAAGACGCTCGCGACGCGCTACGGCGTGCCGATCGAGGGGCCGCAGGAAGAAGAACGCTTCTGGATCGAGAAGCTGCCGACGCAGAGCGAGCGCTTCGGCTTTCCGGCCGCCGACGTGTTCGAGCCCGACCACTGGCTGAACGACGGCGACACCGTGCGGTTCGGCGACGAGACGCTCGAGGTCTATCACTGCCCGGGCCACACGCCCGGCCACGTCGTGTTCTTCAGCCGCGCGCATCGCGTCGCGATCGTCGGCGACGTGCTGTTCGCGGGCTCGATCGGCCGCACCGATTTCCCGCGCGGCAATCACGAGGATCTCGTGCGTTCGATCAAGGAAAAGCTGTGGCCGCTCGGCGACGACGTCACGTTCGTGCCCGGCCACGGCCCGGTGTCGACGTTCGGCGACGAGCGCCGCACGAACCCGTTCGTATCCGACAAGGTATTCGGATGAACCAGACCGCCATCCCGGAAATTTACGTCAGCACCGACGTCGAAGCCGACGGCCCGATTCCCGGCCCGCATTCGATGCTGAGCTTCGCGTCGGCCGCCTATACCGAGGACAAGCAACTGATCGCGACGTTCTCGGCGAACCTCGAGACGCTGCCCGGCGCCAGCGCTCACCCGGTGCAGGAAGCGTGGTGGAAGACCGAGCCCGAAGCCTGGGCCGCGTGCCGGCGCGATCTGCAGACGCCCGACGCGGCGCTGGTCGCGTACGTCGAATGGGTCGAGGCGCTGCCCGGCAAGCCGGTGTTCGTCGCGATGCCGGCCGGCTTCGATTTCACGTTCATGTTCTGGTACATGATGCGGTTCGCGGGGCGCTGCCCGTTCTCGTGGTCGGCGCTCGACATCAAGACGCTCGCGTTCGCGATGACGGGCCTGCCGTACCGCAAGGCGATCAAGCCGCGCTTTCCGAAGCACTGGTTCGACGACCATCCGCACACGCACGTCGCGCTCGACGACGCGATCGAGCAAGGCGCGCTGTTCTGCAACATGCTCGCCGACCTGCGCCGGCAGCAGGCCGCGCTCGCGGGCCTGGCCGTGTCGGATACCGATCGGTCGGAAAGCGCGGGGGCGGGACAAAATCCCACGGATCCGCGAGCAAATTAGCGAATCTCGCTCAACGGCGCGTCGCCAGATTGCCTTTCGTTCCCCGGCGCTCTAACATTCAGCGTGTTGTAGCTGCCGCATGGAGGCGCAGGTGACGCTCGATTCCTTTTCGCAAAAAATCCTTCGCCTGTTGCAGCTCGACGCGCGCCGTTCCGTTCAGGAAATCTCCGACCAGGTCGGGCTGTCGAGCACGCCGTGCTGGCGCCGCATCAAGGACATGGAACAGTCGGGCGTGATCCAGCGCTACACGGCGCTGCTCGATCGCGAGAAGCTCGGCCTGCACGTCTGCGCGCTCGCGCACGTGCACCTGACGCGCCACAACGAAGGCGGCGTCGAGCAGTTCGAGCGCGAGATCGCGACCTGCCCGGAAGTCACCGAGTGCTACAGCACGACCGGCGAAGCCGATTACATCCTCAAGATCGTCGCGCCGGACATCAAGGCCTACGACGTGTTCCTGCACGAACGCATCTTCAAGATCCCGGCCGTGTCGCAGGTGCGCACGAGCGTCGTGCTGCGCGAAATCAAGTTCGACACGCAACTGCCGCTGTAACGCGCGGGCCTGCCCTGCGGCGGGCCGCGTTCGCCGGTGCCGGCCGCCGGTTGCCGGTCACGTCTGCCCGGTCAACGTGCGCGTGAAGCCGATCCGGCGTGCGCCGAACTCGCGCTTCAGCGTGTCGATGTCGAGCCGGGCGGCCAGCGCCGCATCGGTGTCGCGCGGATCGCCGTCGAGCGTCACGTCGACCTCGAGCCCCGTACTCAGGTAATGCAGGTTGATCGCCGCCGCATGCAGCCCGCGCTGCGCGAGCGCGGCCTCGAGCCGCGCCGCCAGTTCGCCGCGCGGCGGCAGCGCGAGCGCCGGACGGCGCGCCGCATCGTTCTCCGGGTCGACATGGATCAGCGCATCGAGCACGCGCGGGTCGGACAGCACGCGCGCCCGCGCGGTCTCGGCGATGTAATGCCCTTCCGAGACGGAGATCTTCGGATCGACGAGGATGTGCGCGTCCACGAGCGCGGCATCGCCCATCTTGCGCGTGCGCAGGTCGTGCACGTCGCGCACGCCGGGCGTCGCGACGAGCAGCGCGCGGATCTCGGCCGTGTCGGCCGTATCGAGCGCGCGGTCGGAGAGGTCCTGCAACGCGTCATAGCCGAACGTCCAGCCCATGCGCGCGACCATGAAGCCGACGATCGCCGCCGCGATCGGGTCGAGCAGCCGCACACCGGCCAGGCTGCCGACGATGCCGATCGCGACGACGAGCGACGACGCCGCATCCGAACGCGCATGCCATGCGTTGGCGACGAGCATCGCCGAGCGCACGCGCCGCGCTTCGCGCAGCATGTAGCGAAACAGCGCTTCCTTCGACACGAGTACCGTCAGCGCCACGATCAGCGCGGAAAAATGCACGGCCGGAATGTTTTCGAGATTAACGAGGCGGTCGCCGGCGCGCCAGAGCATGCCGATACCGACCGCGATCAGGATCGCGCCGAGAAACAGCGACGCGACCGTCTCGTAGCGGCTATGGCCGTAATTGTGGTCGGCATCCGGCGATGCGCCGCTATGCCGATTCGCAACCAGCACGACAAAATCCGAGATCAAATCGGAAATCGAATGCACACCGTCCGCAATCAATGCTTGCGAATGCGCAATCACGCCGACCGCGATCTGAAATGTCGCAAGTACGACATTGAGGACAATACTGACGAGCGTGCTCTTGCGCGCAACGGCGTGCTTATCTGCGCTCTGCGCGTCGCCGGAAAACGTGGACATGAAATATGAGATATCGGTGTGCGGTACGCAATTCTATCAAAGGCGCCCCGCAAGACCGGCCAATATCCACAAATTTCTCATTTAAATCAATCGCTTATGCGAACGTGTCGCATTTTCATTCACCGGACATGCTTACAGCTTCATGACGACCCGGCTGGGCCGCCGGTGTCCGGAAAACAAAAAAGCCGCGCTCCTCGACGGACACGCGGCTCTTTCGAAGAGCGGGCAACCTAAACGAACGCTTAAATCGCAAACTGTTCGCGGTTCTTGCCGGCGATCCAGCGCGGCGGCTTGCCACGACCCGACCACGTCGCGCCCGTTTCCGGATCGCGATACTTGGCCGCCACGCCTGCGCGCGGACGACCGACCTTGCCGGCCTTCGCGCGGCTGAGGCCGAGTTCGGCGAGCGAAAAGCCGTAGTCGGCAATTTTCTGCTTCACGTCATTCAGCACTTCAGCGTATTCACGCGACTTCGCTTCTTCGATTTGCTTCTCCAGCTTCTCCCGCTGGGCCAGCAGGTCCTTGTAAGAAGACATAGTTTCCCTTTCTATCTATCTGACCAATGGCGCCGGTCTGAGCCAGCTCACCATTCATGAAATATATGTGCCTCGGATTTTTGAAGGCAGAGATTAGCACAAAAAAGATTTGATAGAAGCGAGATTCATGAAAATCCCGAGATCAATTGAAATTCGCACATGTCATTTTGACCGGCCGCGGCCTTTTCTCAAATTTTTACGCTCCTCCATAGAGATTAGGACATTAGCGATTGGCTATTAGGTCTTTCAACATACGCAATTACCCTGCATTGAAGAAAATCAAAGCTTTCATCGGACGAGAGTTTCGCGAAAACCAGATGACGCCGTTTGCTAAACGAACAAATCACTGACCCGTGACGTCACGTCACATCCTTTGCGCGGGCGATCAGCTGTTCGCGCAGCGCACCGATGTCGGCCGACGGCGCGTCGAACGGCGTGCGCACGCGGCGGCCGTCGCATCGCCAGTCCGCGCCATGGCGATCGACGCCGAGCAGGTCGAGCCCGTCTCGGCGGGCGTCGCCCGCGTCGTATGCCGCCCACAGTGCCCGTTCGTCGTCGAACGCGAGCGGCGGCAGCGCATCGAGCTGCACGCCGTCGATCCAGCCCATCCGCCCGAACCCGACGATATGGCGCAACCGCTCGATCTCGAGCGCCCAGAACCCGAAATCGCCGAGCGCGAGATAGCGCGCGGCGCCCGGTTCGTAGCGCAGGTAACGCGCGGCGACGTGCGGATCGTCGCCGAGCAGCACGAACCGGCCCAGCAGCGTCGCACGCTCGGCACTCAACACATCGCCGGGGCTGGCGTCGACGACGAGGAAACCCGCGCGCGGATCGGCGGCGAGATTGCGCGTGTGCTCGGCCAGACCGCTCACCAGGATCACCGGCCGATGGCTTGCATCGGGTGCAAACGGCACGACCGTCGGATACGGGAAGCCCTCCGGTTCGCGCGCATGGGTGGCGAGCGTGCCGAACGTGCAGCGGTGCAGCAGATGCAGCGCGAAGGCGGGATCGATGTTCAAGGTGACTCCTGCGGTCGAAAGGCGGCGCGTCGGCCAGGGTTTCGATGTTACCCGCGGGCGCCGCACGCCGCGCATCGGCCGAACGGCCATCGCCCGGCAGGATCGTAAGCGGTTCGATAGAATCGGACAAATCCGATCGGCGCCGCGTGCGCCCGCGCATTTTCCTGACGAGCCTTCCCGTGTCCGAATCCCCTTCCTCCGAATCGCCGTCCCCGTTCGCCGCGCCGCCCGACGCGCATCGCGTGCTGCCGCTGCCGGCGCGCCAGCGCGCGCGCACGGCGTCGATGGCGCTGTTCTTCGTCGCCGGCATGATGTACGCGTCGTGGGGCGTGCACGTGCCGACCGTGCGCGACAAGTTCGCGCTGAGCCCCGGGCTGCTGTCGATCGCGCTGTTCGCGGTCGCCGGCGGGTCGATCGCCGCGATGCTGACCATCGCGCGCTGGATCGCGCGCGTCGGCTCGCGCACCGCGTGCGTCGCCGGCGGGCTCGTGATGTCCGCGTGCGCGGCGCTGATCCTCGTCGTGCCCGACTACTGGATGCTGCTCGTGGTGCTCGCGCTGTTCGGCTTCTCGATGGCGACACTCGACGTCGCGATGAACGCCGAGGCCAGCGCGGTCGAAATCGCGCTCGGCAAGCCGATCATGTCGTCGCTGCACGGGATGTTCAGCATCGGCGGGATGGCCGGCGCGGCGGCCGGCGGCGCGCTGCTGTCGGCCGGCATGGCGCCGGTCGCGCATCTCGCGCTCGCGGCGGCGGCGAGCGCCGCGGTGCTCGTGGCCGCGAGCCCGGCCGTGCTGCCGCACGTACCGCACCACGAACAGGTGCACGGCGGCGGCAACCGCTGGCGCTCGCCCGCGTTGTGGATGCTCGGCGGCATCGCGCTGGTTGCGCTGATCGCCGAAGGCGCGATGTACGACTGGGCGACCGTCTACATGCGCGACGTCGTCGCGGCAAGCCCCGCGCTCGCGAGCGCCGCGTACGCGGCGTTCTCCGGCGGGATGGCCATCGCGCGCTTCGCGGGCGACGCGGTGCGCGCCCGCTTCGGCGCGCCGCAGCTCGTGTTCGCGAGCGCGTCGCTCGCCTGTGCGGGGATGATCGGCGCGCTGCTGCTGCCGAATCCGGTCGCGGTGCTGACCGGTTTCACGCTGATGGGCCTCGGGCTGGCCAACATGATGCCGGTGCTGTTCGCGGCCGCCGCGCGCGTGAAGGGCATCCACGCGGCCGAAGGGCTCGCGCACGTGGCCGGGCTCGCGTATTTCGGACTGCTGTTCGGTCCGGTCGTGATCGGCGCGGTCGCGCAGGCCGCGAACCTGACGATCGGCCTGTCGGTCGTCGCACTGTGCGCGGCGCTCGTCGCGCTCGTCGCACCCAGGGTGCTCGCGCACCTGAAGATCTGACGGCGCGGCGGCGTAAGCCGGCCCAAAAAGAAAGCGCGCATGCGTTGCCGCATGCGCGCTTTCCCCCCTTCTGTCGGCCGCTGAAGCGTTACATCTTCACTTCGTCGAGCAGCGACTTCTTGCCGCTCTTGTAGTTGTACAGCGAAATCACGCCGTGCTGCAGGTCGCCCTTCGCGTCGAAGGTCGTCGTGCCGATCACGCCCGTGTACTTCGTCGCCGGCATCGCCGCGAGGATCTTCGCCGTGTCGGTCGAGTTCGCGCGCTTCATCGCGTCGGCGATGATGTACACGGCGTCATACGTGAACGGTGCGTAGATCTGGATCGGCTGGCCGAAGCGCTTCTCGTACTTCGCCTTGAACGCCGCGCCGCCCGGCATCTTCTCGAGCGAGGCACCGGCTTCCGAGCACACGATGTTGTCGGTCGCGTCGCCGGCCAGGTCGGCCAGCTTTTCCGTGCACACGCCGTCGCCCGCGAAGATCTTCGCGCGCAGGCCGAGTTGCTTCGCCTGTTTCGCGAACGGGCCGCCGGTGGCGTCCATGCCGCCGTACATGATCGCGTCCGGGTTTTCGCCCTTGATCTTCGTCAGAATCGCGCGGAAGTCGACCGCCTTGTCGTTCGTCGCGTCATGCGACATCACCTTCAGGCCGAGCGCCTTCGCCTTCTTCTCGAACTCGTTCGCGAGACCCTGGCCGTACGCGGTCGAATCGTCGACCACCGCCACGCTCTTGATGCCCTTCGAGTGCGCGTAGTTCGCCAGTGCCGGGCCCTGCTGCGCATCGGTCGCCACCACGCGGTACGTGGTCTTGAAGCCTTGCTGCGTGTAGGCCGGGTTGGTCGCCGACGGCGAGATCTGCACGATGCCCGCATCGCTGTAGATCTTCGAGGCCGGGATCGACGTGCCCGAGTTCAGGTGGCCGACCACCGCGACGACCTTGTCGTCGACGAGCTTCTGCGCAACCTGCGTCGCCTGCCGCGGGTCGGCGGCGTCATCCTGCGGGTCGAGTTGCAGCGTGATCTTCTGGCCGCCGATCGTGAGACCCTTCGCGTTGATCTCCTCGACTGCGAGACGCGCGCCGTTTTCGTTGTCCTTGCCCAGGTGTGCAATGCCGCCCGTCAACGGCGCGACGTGGCCGATCTTGACGACTTGATCGGCGGACGCGTTGCTTGCAGCTGCAGCGCACAGCATTGCCGCTGCGGTGATCGGCAACAGCTTTTGCATCTTGATATTCATGTAAGTCTCCAGTTCGGTCCCAAAAAACGCCATCGCCCGGTGCCCCGCTGCCATCCCCGTGTTTGCAATCACTGGACGATTCGCCGGTTGCATCCTTCATGCACTTGGCCTCAAGCACGTGAAAACCGCCGCTTTTAGCAGCCGCCCGCTCGTACTTGCGCGCAAGTGTAGGTGATCAAATTAATTTGTGGGACTTTTTTAGGATAGTGGTAACACTACCGATATGCGCGCTTTGGAAGGATGATTCGAATCGCGCTGCAAGCCCCGGCGGATAAGGGTTTCCGCTAATTTCGACGCACTGTCGAAAGGTCGTTTCAAGCGAGTCGCGCGGGCATTTCGATTCGGTATTTTGTGACCTGGATCATTGAATGAAACGCGCGTGACACCACGCGCGTTTCGTCGCCCCACATGAACGGCTCAAGCGGCCGAAACGGTGTTCAGGCAGCCGATGCGCGCCATTCCGCATCGAGCGCGGCGACCAGCTGCGACGTCGTCAGCGCATCGCCGCGCCGCCGCGCGAGCGGCGCGCCCTGGCCGGCCCACAGCGACAGGTAGTCGCCGTCGTTCGCGCGCGCGGCCGCCTGCCGCAGCGGCTGGGTCAGCGCGTTCTGCACCGGATACGGTGGGACGTCGACCACGTGCTCGCCGAGCCGCGCCATCAGCGCGTTGCGCAGCCCGCGTGCGTGACGGCCGGTGATCGCACGGGTGACCTGCGTCGACGTATCGGCGCTCGCGAGCAGACGCGCCTTCCAGTCCGCGGCGATCGCGCTTTCCGCGCACGTGAGGAACGCGGTGCCGAGTTGCGCGGCCTGCGCGCCAAGCGCGAGCGCGGCCGCGATGCCGCGGCCGTCCATGATGCCGCCCGCGGCCAGCACCGGCAGGCCCGTCGCGTCGACGAGCTGCGGGACGAGCGCGAGCGTGCCGATCAGCGCGTCGTCGGCGGCACCGATGAAGGTGCCGCGGTGGCCGCCCGCCTCGGCGCCCTGCGCGGAGATCGCGTCGGCGCCGGCCGCCTGCCACGCGAGCCCTTCGGCCACGTGCGTCGCGGTGCCGATCACATAGGTGCCGGCGGCTTTCAGGCGTGCGACGTCGGCTGCGTCGAGCACGCCGAACGTGAAGCTCGCGACCGGCACGCGCAGCGCGACGAGCGCATCGAGCTGCGCGCGGAAATCGGGCGCGTAGCGCGCGGGCGCCGTGCCCGGCGGCAAGCCGAGCGTGGCATTCAGCGGGTCGATCGCCGCCAGCGCGCGCGCGACGGTCGCCGCGTCGGGCGCGGCTTCATCGGGCAACACGAACAGGTTGATCGCGAACGGGCGATCGGTCGCCGCGCGGATCGCGGCGACTTCGGCGTCGATCCGTTCGGGCGCGAGCGCGCCGGCGCCGAGGCTGCCGAGCGCACCGGCATTCGATGCGGCGGCGACCATCGCGGTCGTGGTCGCGCCGACCATCGGCGCCTGCACGAGCGGCAGACGCAGGCCGAAGCGTGCGGAAAAGGGCGTGGAAAACGAGCGGGCAGACATGGCGAATCCTTCGATGACGGTGCGCGAAAGCGCTTTGTAAAGGCCGGTACATCGACTCTATCGAAGCGGCTCGGCGCCGAAAAATGAATAATCGAGATCGAAACGATCGCTGCGCGAGAAGCGGCCGCGTGCGCTGCAGCAGCGGGCGATTGGTGGCACACTAGGCCGCCTCTTTTCATCCCCGGGGGCGCCTCCCGCACCCCGCACGCCAGGAGTTCAGAACGTGACTGCCCAATGGATCGACATCCCGACCGGTAACGACAGCTTCGGCGGCTATCTCGCCCTGCCCAAGCGCGGCAAGGGCCCTGCCGTCATCATCATCCAGGAGATCTTCGGCGTGAACGCGCACATCCGCGCGGTCGCCGATCAGTACGCGGCCGACGGCTTCGTCGCGCTCGCGCCGGACGTATTCTGGCGCACGCAGCCGCGCGTCGAGCTGACCTACGAGGGTGCGGATCGCGACAAGGGCATCGAGCTGCTGAAGAAGACCGACGTGGGTCTCGCGGTCGCGGACATCGTCGCGGCGGCCGACGCGTTGCGCGCGCGCCCCGAAGTGGCCGGCAAGCTCGCCGCGATCGGCTACTGCTTCGGCGGCCAGCTCGCGTATCGCGCGGCCGCGACCGGCAAGCTGGACGCGGCGGTGGCCTATTACGGCGGCGGCATCCAGAATGCGCTCGACCTCGCCGGCCAGGTCACGCAGCCGATCCTGTTCCACTACGCGGAAAACGACCACGGCATTCCGCTCACGGCCGTCGATCAGGTGAAGGCCGCATTCGCCGGCCGCGGCAACGCTTCGTTCCACGTGTACCCGGGCGCCGAGCACGGCTTCAACTGCACGGACCGCGCGTCGTACAACCAGCGCGCCGCGGCGCTCGCGCACGGCCGCACGCTGACCTTCCTCGCCGAGCATCTCTGAAAAGGCCCGGCCGCGGTCCCGGCGCGCCGGGCCCGCGTTATGCTCGCACCATCGCCACGAGTCACAACGGGGGTGACCGCGATGCACTCGGACTATCTCGCGCATGACGCAATCGGCCTCGCCGCGCTCGTGCGCGACCGCCACGCCAGCCCGCGCGAACTGCTCGACGCCGCGATCGGCCAGGCCGAAGCGGTGAACGGCGCGATCAACGCGATCGTGCTGCAGGACTACGAAGCCGCGCGCGCGCGTGCGGCGGCCGCGCCCCAACCCGGCGCCGACGCGCCGTTCGCGGGCGTGCCGTATCTCGTCAAGGATCTCGGCGCGGCGGTCGCCGGGCTGCCGCTGTCGATGGGCAGCCGGCACTACCGGTACTTCGTGCCGGCCGACGATTCGCCGGTGATCGCGCGCAGCCGCGCGGCGGGCCTGAACGTATTCGGCAAGACCAACACGCCCGAGATCGGCCAGATGCCGTACACGGAACCGGAACTGTTCGGCGCGTGCCGCAACCCGTGGAATCTCGACCACACACCCGGCGGGTCGAGCGGCGGCGCGGCGGCGGCCGTCGCGGCCGGCATCGTACCGCTCGCGCATGCGTCCGACGGCGGCGGCTCGATCCGCATTCCGGCGTCGTGCTGCGGGCTGTTCGGGCTGAAGCCGAGCCGCAACCCGGTGCTCGTCGACCTGCCGTCGAACGGCGAACTCGTCGTCCAGCACGCGGTGTCGCGCAGCGTGCGCGACAGTGCGCTGCTGCTCGACGTGACGACCGGCCAGACGCTGCCGCCCGGCGCGCCCGGCACCTTCCTCGGCGCGCTCGATACGCCGCCCGGCCCGCTGCGGATCGGCCTCGTCGTCGATCCGATGCTCGCGCCGGCACTCGCCGACGACACGCGCGCGGCGCTCGACGACGCGGCCGCGCTGCTCGAATCGCTCGGCCACCGCGTCGAGCCGGCGACGCTGCCGATCGACTACGCGCGCGCGGCCGAAACCTTCCTGACGCTGTGGGCGACGATCGCCGAGGACATGGTGCTCGGCGCGCGCGCGCTGACCGGCCGCACGCCCCGGCGCGGCGAATTCGAGGCCGCGACGTGGGCGATGGCGGTGGTCGGCCGACGGCTCGCGCGCACGCGCCTGCCGGACGTGCTCGAATGGCAGCGCCAGCTCACCGTGCAGGTCGCCGGTCTCGTGTCGCGTTACGACGCGATCCTGTGCGCATCGCTCGCGGGGCCGCCGGTGAAGATCGGTGAATTGCAGCCGACGCCGTTCGAATCCGCGCAGATGAAGCTGCTCGCCGCGCTGCCGGTGAAGCCGCTGCTGAAGGAAATGCTCGCGAAATCGTCGGAGAAGGCGTTCGCGTGGGCCGGCTGCACCGAGCTGTTCAACCTGACCGGGCAGCCGGCGATGTCGGTGCCGCTGTACTGGAATGCGCGTGGGCTGCCGATCGGCGTGCAGTTCGCCGCGCGCCACGCCGACGACGCGCTGCTGCTCCGGCTCGCGCGGCAGCTCGAACACGCGCGGCCGTGGTTCGACCGCCGTCCGCCGCTGATGCAGGCGCAGCGCTGATTCGGCGGCTTGCGCCACGCGGCATGCGCGGCGCGTCACGATAAAAAAGCCCCGCCGGCGCAAACCGGCGGGGCTTTCACGCAGGCAACCGCGTGACGGCGCTCGTTACACCGCGAGCCGTTCGCAGATCGTCCTCGTCGCGACCGCTGCGTTCAGCGTATAGAAGTGCAGCCCCGGCACGCCCGCATCGATCAGGCGCTGGCACAGGCTCGTGACGACGTCCGCGCCGAACGCGCGGATCGACTCGCGATCGTCGCCGAAGCTCTCGAGCCGGCGCGCGACCCAGCGCGGCACTTCGGCGCCGCACATCTCGGAGAAGCGCATCAGCTGCGAGAAGTTCGTGATCGGCATGATGCCCGGCACGATCGGCACGTCCACGCCGAGCTTGCGCGTGTCGTCGACGAAGCGGAAATACGCATCCGCGTTGAAGAAGTACTGCGTGATCGCGGAATTCGCGCCGGCTTTCACCTTGCGCGCGAAATTCTCGAGATCGGCCTTCGGCGAACGCGATTGCGGGTGGTACTCCGGATAGCCGGCGACCTCGATGTGGAACCAGTCGCCATGCTCGGCGCGGATGAAGCTGACGAGCTCGGACGCATAGCGCAGCTCGCCGACCTCGCCCATCCCCGACGGCAGGTCGCCGCGCAGCGCGACGATGTGCCGGATGCCGTGCGAGCGGTACTGGTCGAGGATCGCGCGCAGGCTGTCGCGCGACGAGCCGATGCACGACAGGTGCGGCGCGGCCTCGAGGCCGTCCTTCTGCATGTCGAGCACGGTATCGAGCGTGCCCTGCTGCGTCGAGCCGCCGGCGCCGAACGTCACGGAGACGAATTTCGGCTTCAGCGGCAGCAGCTGCGCGCGCGTGGCGCGCAGCTTCTCGACGCCGTCCGCCGTCTTCGGCGGGAAGAATTCAAACGAGAGTTCGATCGGTTTCATGATTCGATGGGGTTGAGCCTGCGCCCGCTCGCCGTCAGCCGATGTCGCGCTGGCCGAAGATCAGGGCGGACAGCAGCCACGACACGATGCTGTACAGGATCGAACCGAAGAACGCGGACCAGAACCCCGACACCTCGAAGCCCTTCAGCAGCGACGACGCGAACCAGAAGCACAGCGCGTTCACGACGAGGATGAACACCCCGAGCGTGACGATCGTGACGGGCAGCGTCAGCAGGATCAACACCGGCCGGATCACCGTGTTGATCAGCCCGAGCACGACCGCGACGATCAGCGCGGTGCCGAAGCTCTTGATGTGGATCGACGGCACGAGGTACGTGATGATCAGCAGCGCGAGCGCGTTGATGACCCAGGTGAGGATGACGCTCATGGAGGGCTCCGGTTCGGTTGTCGATCGGTACGATCGGTGAGCGCCGCCGCGCCGTGCGTCCGCCACGGGCGCGCACGGTGCGGCGGCCGCCGCGCATCAATAGCGATAGTGGTTCGGCTTGAACGGGCCGTCCTTCTGCACGCCGATGTACGCAGCCTGCTCGTCCGACAGCACCGACAGGTTCGCGCCGATGCGCGCGAGGTGCAGGCGCGCGACCTTTTCATCGAGATGCTTCGGCAGCACGTATACCTTGTTCTCGTACTCGTTGCCGCGCACGAACAGCTCGATCTGCGCGAGCGTCTGGTTCGCGAACGAGTTCGACATCACGAACGACGGGTGGCCGGTCGCGCAGCCGAGGTTCACGAGGCGGCCTTCGGCCAGCAGGATCACGCGCTTGCCGTCCGGGAAGATGATGTGGTCGACCTGCGGCTTGATGTTTTCCCACTGGTACTGGCGCGTCGACGCGACGTCGATTTCCGAGTCGAAGTGACCGATGTTGCAGACGATCGCGTTGTGACGCATCGCCTTCATGTGATCGTGGTTGATCACGTGGTAGTTGCCGGTCGCCGTCACGAAGATGTCGGCCTTGTCCGCCGCGTATTCCATCGTCACGACGCGGTAGCCTTCCATCGCCGCCTGCAGCGCGCAGATCGGATCGATTTCGGTGACCCACACGGTCGCGCCCAGGCCGCGCAGCGACTGCGCGCAGCCCTTGCCCACGTCGCCGTAGCCCGCGACGACCGCGACCTTGCCCGCGATCATCACGTCGGTCGCGCGCTTGATGCCGTCGACGAGCGATTCACGGCAGCCGTACAGGTTGTCGAACTTCGACTTCGTGACCGAATCGTTCACGTTGAACGCCGGGAACGGCAGGCGGCCGTCCTTTTCCATCTGGTAGAGACGGTGCACGCCGGTCGTGGTTTCTTCGGTCACGCCCTTGATGTGCGCGAGGCGCTTCGAGTACCAGTTCGCGTCGACGTCGAGGTGCGCCGCGATCGACTTGTACAGCGCGACTTCTTCCTCGTTGGTCGGCTTCGCGATCACCGAACGGTCCTTCTCGGCCTTCGCGCCGAGGATCAGCAGCAGCGTGGCGTCGCCGCCGTCGTCCAGGATCATGTTCGCGAATTCGCCGTTCGGCCATTCGAAGATGCGGTGCGAGAACTCCCAGTATTCGTCGAGCGACTCGCCCTTGAACGCGAACACCGGCGTGCCGGCTTCGACGATCGCGGCCGCCGCGTGATCCTGCGTCGAGAAGATGTTGCACGACGCCCAGCGGACGTCCGCGCCGAGCGCCTTCAGCGTCTCGATCAGCACGCCCGTCTGGATCGTCATGTGCAGGGAACCGGCGATGCGCGCGCCCTTCAGCGGCTGCTGCGCCTTGTATTCGTCGCGGATCTGCACGAGGCCCGGCATTTCGGTCTCGGCGATGTTCAGTTCCTTGCGGCCCCAGCCGGCCAGCGCCATGTCGGCGACGACGTAATCGTGGGAAGCCTTGGAATCGATAATGGCGTTCATCACGCCCTCCTTTCTAAAAAGTTTCTAGATTGGTGACGTGAGCGCCGTTCAGGAAGCGGGGCCGGCGCGACGGTCGCTCGAAACGATCGCCGCACGGCTGCTTGGTGAAGCCTTCCGAGCCTGGCGGACGCTGATGGTCCGTCGCAACGCTCCTCGGAAAACGGAGGGGATTGTAGCAAATCGGCGCGCGAAATGCGCAACGACGACGCGTCGGCACGAGACGCGCGCGGCGCGGGCACGCGCGGCCGTGGCCGAAAGGGCAGGACTTCGGGGTCAGGACTCCGCGCCGACCCACGCCTGTTCGCGCAGCCGTGCGCGCAGGCGCGCGACGGCCTGGCTGTGGAGCTGGCATACGCGCGATTCGCTCACCTCGAGCACCGCGCCGATTTCGCGCAGATTCAGACCCCGTTCGTAGTACAGCGACATCAGCAGCTTCTCGCGCTCCGGCAGCCGCTCGATCGCCTCGACGAGCGCCTCGCGCAGATGCTCGTCGAGCAGCGCCGACAACGGATCGGCATGATCGACGCGATAGCGGTCGAGGAACGGCTCGTCGTCGGCCGCGCGATCGAAATCCTCGTAGTAGATGAGCTGGCTGCCGTGCAGGTCCTGCAGCATCCCCTGGTATTCGTCGAGCGGCATGTTGAGGTGCTGCGCGATCTCGGTCTCGCTCGCCGAGCGGCCGAGGTGCTGCTCGACCTGGTGCACCGCATGCTCGACCTCGCGCGACGTCTTGCGCAGGCTGCGCGGCAGCCAGTCGTTGCTGCGCAGCTCGTCGAGCATCGCGCCGCGGATGCGCTGCGTCGCGTACGTCTCGAACTGCGCGCCCTGGTCTTCCTTGTAGCGGCCGGCCGCGTCCATCAGGCCGATCATGCCGGCCTGGATCAGATCGTCGAGATCGACGCTCGCCGGCATCTTCGCGACGAGTTGCAGTCCGAGGCGGCGCACGAGCGGCGCATATTGCGCGAGCACGTCGGCCTGGGACATCTTTCCTTGAGCGTTGTACATCATGGCTCCCTCCTTCGGGTGGCGCTCACGCGGCGTGTGCCGCGCCCGCCTCATACGACGGCTTGCCGCCGGCGTGGACCGCGCGGCCCGCGCCCGAACCGGGGCGCATCGGCCAGTACAACAGGTCGGCGGCAATCTGCCGGTAATCGCGCGCGGCAGCCGACGACGGGAACGCGTCGACTACCGCATGCATCAGTTCGCGGGCGTGCTCGACGAGCGGATCGGCGCTCACGCAGCCCGCATCGGCGATCGACACGGTCAGGTAGCGGCTCGCAACGCCCGCGAGGTTGTCGAAGGCCGTCTTCGCGTCCGCGTGGCTGGCGACCTGATTGGTCAGCACGCGGAACTGCGCGAACGCGTGCGCGAAATGCAGCCGCTTCATGCACGCATACGCCTCGGTGATCGCCTGCACGGCAACCCGCGTGACGATCAGCACGTCGTGCGCTTCGCGCGCGAGCGCCGACAGCGATCCGTCGGCGCCGAGCTGCGCGTCGACGAGGACGATGTCGGCCGGGCCGTCGATGAAGTCGCTCAGCTGCGCGTCGCTGTAGCCGGCGCGCGCGAGCTGGGCGGCGCCGCACAGGCCGAAGCCGGCCGCCACCCGCGTGCGTTCGCCGTCGCGCAGCCACGCGCCGGCGAGCGTCGCGCTGGCCGAATGCACGTCGGCGCGCTCGTCGACGACCAGCACGTCCTTGCCGAGCGACGCGAGCGCCGCCGCGAGGTTCACCACGGTGGACGTGCAGCCGACGCCCGCCGGCCCGCCCGTCACCGCGACGATGCGCGACGCGCGCCCGGCCAGCAGGCGCCGCAGCCCTTCGGCCTGGTCGATGATCCGTTTATCCAAATCGCACCTCGTGCAGCTCGGCGGTGGAACGTGCGGTCAGTGCGGAAAGCAGCGTCGGCATGTCCTCGTCTTGCGGCACGAAGGGCGAGCCGTCGCGCGGCACACAGAACGCGCTCTTCAGCAGGAATTTGGTCGACGCGACGTACAGGTTCTCCGGCACCTTCTGGCCGGTCGACACGTAGTGGACCGGCAGCTTGTAGCGGATTACCGTGTCGAGCACGCTGCCGAGGTGGGTCGCCTCGTCGAGCTTCGTGAGGATGCAGCCGGCCAGGTCAGGGTGCTCGCCCGCGCTGCGGTACGCCTGCACGACTTCGTTCAGCGTATCGCCATGGCTCGTCGCGTTCAGCAGCAGCAGGCGCTGCACCGGCGCGTTCGCGCCGTGCAGCATCGCGATCTGGTCGGACACCGCGCGGTCGCGCTGGCTCATACCGATCGTGTCGATCAGCACGATGTGCTTGTTGCGCAGCTCGGACAGCGCGAGCGCGAGGTCGCCCGCATCCTTCACCGCGTGAACCGGCACGCCGAGGATCTTGCCGAAGATCCGCAGTTGCTCGTGGCCGCCGATCCGGTAGCTGTCGGTGGTCAGCAGCGCGACCTTGCTCGCGCCGAAGCGCATCACGCAGCGCGCGGCCAGCTTCGCGGTGGTGGTCGTCTTGCCGACGCCGGTCGGCCCCATCAGCGCGAACACGCCACCGCGCTCCATCAGCGCGTCCTCGCTGTCGAGCACCGGCAGGTTCGATGCGAGCACCGACTGCGCCCATTCGGCGGCCTGCTCGAAGGTCTGCGCGCCGTCGCCGGACGGCAGGTTGTCGACCAGCATCCGCACGAGCTGCGCGGAAAAGCCGGCCGCGAACAGGTGCTTCGTCAGCGCGCCGTGCACGGAGCTGCGACGCTGGCGGTCGTGCCACATCAGGCTGTCGAACTGCTCTTCCATCATCCCGCGCAGCTCGCCCAGCTCCTGCATCACCGTGTCGTTGACGATCCGCTCGATGCGCGACTTCACCGCATCGGCCACCACGGCGGCCGCGTCGGCGGACAGGCGCGTGCGGTCGGTCTGCTTGGCGCCGTACGCGGCGCCGGTGTCGGCTGCGCGCTTGGCGGCGGCCGGCGCTCCGGCGGCCGGCATCCGGCGCTCGGCGTCGCGCACGATGTCGCGCGCCCAGTCGGGCGGCGTCGCGCGGGCGGCGGCTTGCGGCGCGGGCGCGCTCGCCTGCGGCTCGGCGGGCGCCTGCGCACGGGCGATCAGCGCGTCGCGCTGCTGCGTCAGGCGCTTCGCGTGCTCGACCAGCCACGGTGCGGGTTCGGAAGTGGCGGCCGGCGATCCGGCGGCCGGCGATCCGACCGCGGCCGATGCAGCGCTCGACGGCGCTGCCGCCGCGGGCACGCCTGCATCGATCGACGCGGGGTGCGCATCCGCGTCTTGCGCGTCGGCGCTCGCGCCGAACACGGACGAGAACACGTCCGGCAGCCCGCCTTCGCCGGCCGCATACGGATTGGCGGCCGGGCGCGGGGCGATCCCCGGGCGCGACACGATGCCCGGCACGGCGGCGGCCGGCACGGAGTCCGGCACGCGCGACGTGGCGAGGCGCCCACGCGCGGCCGGCGGCGCCACCGCGGCGAGATCCGAATCGGCGAGTGCAACGATTTCGACGCTGCCGTCATCGAGCGTGCGGTTCGACAGCACGACCGCGTCGGCGCCGAGCGCCTCGCGCACGAGACGAAGTGCGTCGCGGCTCGTTGCGCCGGTGAATTTGCGAATGTTCAAGCGGAACCCCCGATGACGTTAACGACTTTGATCGTGCGTGTGTCCGGCACTTCGGCGTACGACAGCACTTTCAGTTGCGGCAGGCTGCGGCGCAGGAAACGCGCGAGCATCGCGCGCAGCGCGTGCTGCACGAGCAGCACGGGCGGCAGCCCGAGATTCTGTTGACGCAGCATCGCTTGCTGCGTGCCGGTCAGAAGGTTGTGCGCGAGGCCGGGTTCGAGGCCCGGGTTCGCGCCGGTGGCGAGCGCCTGCGACAGCACGCGCTCCAGGTTCGCGTCGAGGCCCATCACCTGCATTTCGCCGTTGCCCGGATACCACTGCTGCGTGATCGCGCGGCCGAGCGAGAGCCGCACCGCGGCCGTGATCTCGAACGCGTCGCCGCGGCCCGCATGCTCGGACACCGCCTCGAGGATCGTGCGCATGTCGCGAATCGGCACGCCTTCCTCGAGCAGGTTCTGCAGCACCTTCTGCAGCGTGGTGAGCGAGATCGTCTTCGGCACCAGGTCCTCGACGAGCGACGGCGCGTCCTTGCCGGTGCGCTCGACGAGCGCCTGCACTTCCTGGCGGCCGAGCAGCTCGGCCGCGTGCTGGACGACGAGATGGTTCAGGTGCGTCGCGACGACCGTGCTTGCGTCGACCACCGTGTAGCCGTACACCTGCGCCTGCTCGCGCAGCGCGACGTCGATCCACACGGCCGGCAGCCCGAACGCCGGATCCTGCGTGACGGCGCCCGGCAGCGCGGCCGTCACCTGGCCCGGGTTGATCGCGAGCCACTGGCCCGGGAACACTTCGCCGAAGCCGATCTCGACGCCCTTCAGCGCGATCCGGTACGCGTTCGGCCGCAGTTCGAGGTTGTCGCGGATATGGATCACCGGCGGCAGGAAGCCGATTTCCTGCGCGAATTTCTTGCGGATGCTCTTGATGCGCTTGAGCAGCTCGCCGTCGCTGTTCTTGTCGACGAGCGGAATCAGCCGGTAGCCGACTTCGAGGCCGAGCGGGTCGATCAGCTGCACGTCGTCCCAGGTCGCTTCGTGGCTGTCGGCCGGCAGCACGGCGGGTGGCGCGATGTCGGTCACGTCGCCGGCCGCCTTGCGGGCCGCCGCGCGCTTGGTCTGCGTGCGCGCCAGCCAGATCGCGCCGCCGCCGAGCGCGAGGAACGCGAAGTGCGGCATGCCCGGGATCAGCCCCATCAGCACGATGATCGCGCCGGTGATGTTCAGCACGCGCGGGTTCGTGAACAGCTGGCCGGTGATCTGCGTGCCGATGTCCTCGTCGGTGGCGACGCGCGACACGATCACGCCGGCCGCGGTCGAGATCACGAGCGACGGGATCTGCGCGACGAGGCCATCGCCGATCGTCAGCAGCGTGTAGTTGGTGCCGGCCGCGGCGAAGCTCATGTCGTGCTGGACCATCCCGACGATCAGCCCGCCGATCACGTTGATCGCCATGATGATCAGGCCGGCGATCGCATCGCCGCGCACGAACTTCGACGCGCCGTCCATCGACCCGTAGAACTCGGCTTCCTGCGAGACGGCCAGGCGCCGCTTGCGCGCCTGTTCCTCGTTGATGAGGCCCGCGTTCAGATCGGCGTCGATCGCCATCTGCTTGCCGGGCATCGCATCGAGCGTGAAGCGCGCGGACACTTCGGCGATCCGCCCCGCACCCTTCGTGATCACCATGAAGTTGATGATCATCAGGATCACGAACACGACGATGCCGACCGCGAAGTTGCCGCCGACGAGGAAGTGGCCGAATGCTTCGATCACCTGGCCGGCCGCGTCGGGCCCGGTATGGCCTTCGAGCAGCACGACGCGGGTCGACGCGACGTTCAGCGACAGGCGCAGCAGCGTCGAGAACAGCAGCACGCTCGGGAACGCCGCGAAGTCGAGCGGCTTCATCGTGTACATGCTGACGAGCAGCACCATCACGGACAGCGCGATGTTGAACGTGAACAGCAGATCCAGCAGCATCGGCGGCAGCGGCAGGATCATCATCCCCAGGATCATGCAGATGAGGATCGGGCCCGCGAGCGCGCGCAGGTTGGTGCCCGCGAACGGGTTCGCGCGCTTGCCGAACAGGCCGGTGGTCGGGGTGCTCATGCCGCGTTCCCTTGCTGGCCGAGGGCGTCCTCGGCTTCTTCACGTTCGTCGTCGGCGGCGACCGACGTGCCCTTGTCGAGTTCGGCCGGCACGTCGAGATCGACCGGCATCGCCGGGAACGCGCCGCCTTCCGAGCGGAAGCGCTTGAGCTGGTAAACCCATGCGAGCACTTCGGCCACGGCCGAGTACAGCGAACCGGGGATCTCGCGCTCGAGTTCGACGTTGTGATACAGCGCACGCGCGAGCGGCGGCGCTTCGAGCAGCGGCACGTTGTGTTCGGCCGCGAGTTCGCGGATGCGCGCGGCGACGAGGTTCACGCCCTTCGCGACCACCTTCGGCGCGCGCATCTCGCCGTCCGTGTATTGCAGCGCGACCGCGAAGTGCGTCGGGTTCGTGACGACCACGTCGGCCTTCGGCACGGCCGCCATCATCCGGCGCCGCGCAATCGCGCGCTGCTGCTGGCGGATCCGCCCCTTCACGTGCGGATCGCCTTCGTTCTCGCGATGCTCGCGCTTCACTTCTTCCTTCGTCATGCGCAACTTCTTGTTGTACTGCCAGAGTTGGTAAGGCACGTCGAGCCCGGCGACCACCAGCATCCCGGCGACCGTCGTGCCGCAGCACACGGCGACCAGATGCAGCGCATCGGGCAGCGCGGCGCCGAGCGGCTGCGTCGCGAGGCTGAGCAGCTCGTCCTTGCTGCGCCAGATCGCGATGCCGCCGATCCCGCCGACGACCAGCGTCTTCGCGATCGACATCCCGAGCTGGATCGGCCCCTGGATCGAGAAGATCCGGCCGAGGCCCGAGATCGGGTTCAGGCGGTCGAACTTCAGCTCGAACGTCTTCTGCGAAATCAGCCAGCCGCCGAGCGCCATCGGCGCGAGCAGCGCGGCGACGCCGGTGAGCGCGAGCAGCGGCAGCAGCGCGGCGAAGCCTTCGCGGCTCGCGCTGCCGGCCGCCGACAACATCCGGTGGGTGTCGAACGCGGTCGCGCGATCGAACGTGAACGCGCCGCGCAGCATCGCCTGCAGATGCCCGCCCGACGGGCCCGCGAGCAGCCACGCGCCGTAGAACCCCGCCGCGAGCAGTGCGAACGAAGCCAGCTCGCGCGAACGCGCGACCTGCCCCTCCTCGCGCGCCTTCTCGCGGCGCCTGGGAGTGGCGGCTTCGGTCTTGTCGAGATCGCTCTCGTCTGCCACGGGGCCTCCAGTCGGGTACGGCGGAATGCCGCTTTCCAGTGACACCGATTATTCATGGACGCGTCAAACGCCGATCGGTCGAGCAAAGCCGGGAAAGGGGGGTATTTCGGGGAATCGGGCGAGCGGCCGCGAACGCGGCCGGAACGGGGGCGGAGCGACGCGCGGCGCGGCGGAAAAACGGGACCGGCCGGCGCATTGGCGAGGCGGCGGCCGCAAGCGGAACGGCAGCGGCTTCACGCGCGGGGAACGGTGAAACGACGGACGGGAAAGACGGGAGAGAAGCGGGAGAAGCGCGAGAAGCGGGGCAAGCAGGCCCCGACGCAACGGCGTCGCGCGTCGGTCGGGGCAGGCGTCGGTCAGACGGCCGGGATCGGGTCCGCGCCGAAACGGTTCGGGCCTTCGGTGCCGCGCGAGCACATCCACACGAGCAGCAGGATGCCGCCGACGATCGGAATCAGCGCGAGCAGCAAGAACCAGCCCGAGCGGCCCGTATCGTGCAGGCGGCGCACGCTGACCGCGATGCCCGGAATGATCAGCGCGAGCGACACCAGGAAGATCACGCCGAGCAGCAGCAGCGTGATCAGGCCCGCATCGCGGCCGGCCGCGCCGATGATCTGACCGGCGACCGACAGCACGGAGGTCAGCAGCGCGAAATACCAGTATTCGGCACGACGCGCACGGCCTTCGAATGTTGCGTATTTATTCAGTACGGTACGAACGGCTTCGGAAAAATTCATTTTATTACCCTCCTGTTTTATATTGGCACCCCGGAAACAACGCCGGAATTATAAGATCGAAGTTCGGCGGATTCCATCTCTTTTCGCATATGGGGCAATACGCGCCCATATGGCGCAGGAAAGGCTGCATGAGCGGATTTCGGCGTGTCCGGCTTGCATGCCGCGTCATTTTAATAATCGTGAAGATCTGACAGAAATGGCAGCCGCGAATAATCCGGCTTTGATTACACCCGAATGAAATCGCACGAATCGATAATCGACTCGAGTGTCCGGCATTCGATTAACCGACCGGCCGGCGATACGCAGTCGCGCCGGTCGCGGCGCCTTTCGGCATCGCCGGTTCCGCCCGAATCGCAGCCTGCGGCGTCGGGACGGGACGGCCGACCATCGCCGGCCCGAACGGCGTGATCGACCGAAGCGACCTAGGGCGTGTTCACGCTAATAACGGCTTTGCGCTGGCCCCGCGAATGAATTTTTCCAAACAGGGGAACACGCCCTAGCCGGCCGCCGCCCGCTGCAACGCGCCGAGATCGAGCTTCTTCATCGTCATCACCTGCGCCATCACGCGCTCGGCGCGGGCCGGGTCGCCCGTCATCAGTTCGGCCATCTGCACGGGCACGACCTGCCACGACACGCCGAAGCGGTCGCGCAGCCAGCCGCATTGCTGCGCGCGCGCGTCGCCACCTTCGGACAGGCGCGCCCAGTAATGGTCGATCTCGTCCTGGTCGCGACAGTTGACGACGAACGACACGGCCGGCGTCATCTGGAACACGGGGCCGCCGTTCAGCGCGACGAACGCCTGCCCGTCGAGCTCGAACGCCACGGTCATCACCGCGCCCTCGGCGTTGCCGGACGCATGCGCGCCGGTCTTGCCGTAGCGCGCGACGTGCACGATGCGCGCGTTGTCGAACACCGATACGTAGAAACCGGCCGCCGCCTCGGCGTCGCGGTCGAACCACAGGAACGGCGTGATGCGCTGGATACGCGGGTTCATGCGCTGTCTCCTTCGATGTCGTGCCGGCACCGGTGCCGGTCTTACATCGTAGGCGCTATGCCGGCGCGTGGCAGCGATCCGGTCCGTAGTGCACGCACGGCGCGCCGGAATAAAAAAAGGGGGCGATCGCTCGCCCCCTTGTTCCTGCGTCCGGCGACGCCGCGTCAGAATGCGACGAACGGCTGCGCGCCGCCGCTCGCGGTCTTGTCCATCCCGAAGTAGATCGTCTTGCCGTAGAAGTGCGGCATGCCGATGTCGAGCCAGTTGGACGAGCCGAACGGCCCCGCGATGTCGTTGAACGCGAACGTCGACGCGTTCGAGAACAGCGAATCCGCGTTCGCGACCGGCATCGACACGGTGCCCGACGCGCCGTTCTGGCCGCTCAGCGTGGCCGAATAGGTCGTCGTCGCCGACGGGCAGTAGAACTCCGTATTCCTCGAACAGACCGTCTGCGCCGAATCGTTGAAGAAATACGCGTTCGAGCCCGTATCGAAGAACGCGGTCACGTTGCGCCCCTGGAACGTCGCGCTGACGTCGCCGGTCGTGGTCGACGTCAGCACCGTCTTGCCGCTCAGGTTCGGCAGGCCGAACGTCAGCGTGCCGGTCGCGCTCGCCTGCCCGTTGTTCGAGATGGCCGGCATCTGCACGCTCACGCCGTCGTTGTTCGCGAACCGATGCACCGGGTTGGCTACCTGCTGCGCGAGCGGCACGAGCGTGACGGCGCAGCTCGCGTTGTCGCCGTTCGGGCACGCGTAGTAGTTGTTGCTCGTCGACGTCGACGTCGCGCAGGTCGTGCCGCAGTCGTACGGCGCCGGCCCGATGCCGAGGATCCCGTTCGCGCCGAGCGCGCTCGTCGAGTTGGCCGACGCGCCGCCGTTCGTGCACGAGCTCGGCACGTTCGTCGTGCCGAGGTCGCCGATGATCTGCACGGGCAGCGACGCGGCCTGCTCGGTGCCGATCGACAGGTCGACGGTGCGCACCGAGCCCCACGTGTAGCTCGACACGAACTTGCCGCATTCGGCGACCGGCGCGCCGCCGCTCTTCACCTGCGGCAGGCTGTCGTGCACGCCGGCCACCGCGCTGCCGACGAGCCGCAGCCCGTAGGACGCGGTATCGACGAGCACGTTGTTGACGATCTGGCAGTTCGACGTGCCCGGCACGCAAACCTTCACGCTGATGGTCGGGATGTTGATCACGTTCGCGGCGCCGGCGGCGACCGTGACGACGGCCGTGTTGCCGCTGTTGCCGTCGGAGCCGCTGTTGCCGGTATTGCTGTTGTTGCCCGAACTGCCGCCGCCGTCATCGCCGCCGCCGCAGGCCGTCACGAGCACGGCCGTCGCGGCCAGGAGGCCCAGCACGCCGAACCAGCGCTTGAATGTACGAGTCATGCTCAAGATCGCTCTCCCGCTGTCACTGGATATCGGTGCCGGCCACGCCGGTCGGCAGCGCCGACGGCAGCCATGCCTGGCCGGAGAAGGCGCCCATGTGGCCGCCCGTCCGGATCACGAGGCCGCTCGTCTCGACGGCCACCGGCGCACGCCAGCCGCGCGCCCGGTGCGCCGCCTGGACGCCGGCGGTGTACTGCGGGAAATAGCTGCCGAGCAGCGACGCGAGATCCGGCATCGTCGGCCCGCGCCACGCGAGGCCGAACACGCTGCCGGCGGCCGACGTGTATTCATGGATGACGGTGCCCGATCCGAGCGTGATCTCGCGGACGGTATAGGCGGCCGTGCTCGTCTGCACGCCGTCCGCCGAGCGCATCGCGCGCTGCAGCGCGCGCACGGTGGCGGCCTGATCGTCCGCCGGCGGCGACATCGGCGCGCCGCCCAGTTCCGCGTGTGCGTGGACGGCCCACAGCACACCCATTGCAGCCGTCGCGTGCGCGACGGTCCAGCCCAAGCGTTTCAGCTTCACGTTCCCCCCCAAGGGACTGGCTTCGGTGCCGACGGCGCCGCCATCGGCCCGCGCCGTCTGCCCACTGATGAATCGTACGAATGACGCTACGTTGCTGCTGACGCGTAGTATGCCTGCGGAGTGTGTCGAAGTGTCAATTCGACGCAGGATCACGCGGCGCCGCGCAGCGGCGCCGGGCGAGGGGAAAACGAGGCGGGAACGGAGCATGCGCGCGTCGGCCGGCGCCGCGGAACGGGGCGCCCGGCAATGGGACGCGCGATGCGCACCGGCAGGATCAGAAGCCGAGGCTCGCGAGCAGGTCGTCGACCTGCCCCTGGTCCTGAACGACGTCGGATTTGCCTTCCGGCGCGATCTGCGGGCCGTTCAGCAGCGATTCGGGGCTGCCGGTCGCGCTCATCGCTTCGGCCGCGAATGCCGCCGCGGTGGCCGCGAACTGCTCGCGCCGCTCCGGCGCGATGTTCTCGACGAGCACGGTGAGGAGCTGCTGCTCGATCAGGTAGACCATGTCCATGATCTTCTTGATCACCTGCCCCGTCAGATCCTGGAAATCCTGCGCAAGCATGATCTCGAGCAGTTGCGCGCGGGTCGCCGCCGTCGATTCGGGCAGCGTGCGCAGGAACGCGCGCGTGTCGTCCATCAGCTCGCGCACTTCCGCGTGCTCGATCGGCGCGGCGTACCACTGCGCCCAGCGTGCGTCAAGCGCCTCGGCCTCGTTCTGCACGCGCTCCTGCATCGGCTTCGCGATCTCGATCGCATTCAGCACGCGCACCGCGGCCTGTTCGGTCATCGTCGCGACGTAGCGCAGCCGGTCGCGCGCATCGGGCACGGCTTCCGCCGCGCGCTCGACATGCTTGTCGAGCCCGAGCTCGCGCATCGAATCGCGCAGCGTGCGCGTGACGTGGCCGATGCGCGCGAGGATCCGGTCGCTCGCGTAATCGGCGCCTTCGGCATGGCCGTCGGCATTGACCGCCGCGCCGGCAAGCGCCGCATGGATCGGCTCGTTCACGTTCAGCTCCCGGCCTTGGCCATCTTGTCGATGATCTTGTTCAGCTTCTCGTCGAGCGTCGCGGCCGTGAACGGTTTCACGACGTAGCCGCTCGCGCCGGCCTGCGCGGCCGCGATGATGTTCTCCTTCTTCGACTCGGCCGTGACCATCAGCACCGGCAGATGCGTGAGCGTCGCGTCCGCGCGGATCTCCTTGAGCATCGCGAGACCGTCGAGGTTCGGCATGTTCCAGTCCGAGATCACGAAGTCGAAGCCGCCGCCGCGCAGCCGCGCGAGGCCGGCCGCGCCGTCCTCGGCCTCATCCACGTTCGTGTAGCCCAGTTCCTTGAGCAGGTTGCGGACGATCCGGCGCATCGTCGGGAAATCGTCCACCACCAGGATTTTCATGCTCTTGTCCATCGTCGTTCCTTTCCAGATTCGTTTCCGTCGGGACGCGTATCGTGGCACGCGCCCCGTGACAGTCCATTCACACGCGCTGCACGCGGTCGCCCATCGTCGCCAGGCGGGCCATCACGCGGCGGCTCATGTCGGCGAGCGGCGCGACCTCGTCCGCCCCGCCGAGCGCGATTGCCTCGCGCGGCATCCCGAACACGATGCAGCTCGCCTCGTCCTGCGCGAACGTGTAAGCGCCCGCGCGTTTCATTTCCAGCAGGCCGGCCGCGCCGTCGCGGCCCATCCCGGTGAGGATCACGCCGATCGCGTTCTTGCCCGCATGCGTCGCCGCCGAGCGGAACAGCACGTCGACCGACGGGCGGTGCCGGTTCACCGGCGGCTCGTCCGACAGTTGCGCAATATAGTTCGCGCCGCTTCTCGCGAGCAACAGGTGCGCATGGCCCGGCGCGATGTACGCATGGCCCGGCAGCACGCGTTCGCCGTGCTCGGCTTCCTTCACCGCGATCCGGCACAGGCCGTTCAGCCGCTGCGCGAACGATTTCGTGAAGCCCGGCGGCATGTGCTGCGCGATCAGCACGGCCGGCGCGTCCGGCGGCAGCGGCGTCAGCACTTCGCGGATCGCCTCGGTGCCGCCCGTCGACGCGCCGATGATGATCAGCTTCTCGGTACTGACGAGCGGGTTGTTGATCATCGGCGCGGCCGCGGCGCTGTCCGCCGTGCGGGCAACGGCCTGCGGCTGCGGCGCCTGGCGCACGCGCGCGCGCGACGCCGCGCGGATCTTGTCCGCGAGCTTTTCCGCGTAGTCGAGCATCCCGTCGCGAATCCCGACGCGCGGCTTCGTGACGAAATCCACCGCGCCGAGTTCGAGCGCGCGCAGCGTGATTTCCGAGCCGCGCTCGGTCAGCGACGACACCATCACGACCGGCATCGGCCGCAGGCGCATCAGCTTCTCGAGGAAGTCGAGCCCGTCCATGCGCGGCATTTCGACGTCGAGCGTGAGCACGTCGGGGTTGTGCTGCTTGATGAGCTCGCGCGCGACGAGCGGATCGGGCGCGGTCGCGACCACCGTCATGTCGGGCTGGCTGTTGATGATCTCGGTCATCAGGCTGCGGATCAGCGCCGAATCGTCGACGCACAACACTTTGATCTTCTGCACTGCGGTCATGCCTCCTGCTTTCTTGATAGGGTCGCCGTCCGCGCGGCGGCGGCTGCGGCCGCGCTACCGCCGCCGGCCGGCGCGGCGCCGCGCCCGCCGAACAGCTCGATGCGCGGACGCGCCGGCTGCGGCGCGGCAGGCCGCTTCGCGGCAAACAGCTCGACGTGCGCGCGACGGGCGCGCTCGGCCTCGCGCGCGAGCGCGGCTTCGCGCTCGGTCACGCCCGGCACCTGCAGCCGCAGTTTCTTCACCATCGCGCGCCCGCTGTGCGGCATGAACGCGACCTTGCGCGGATGCACGCCCTGCAGGTCTTCCGCGGTGATGCGGATGCGCTCGAGCGCCAGATAGCGGCGCACGAAATCCGCGTTGCGATCGCCGATGTTGATCGTCGTCATCCCGGCCAGCACGGCCGCGCCGCCGAACACCTTCGCCTCGAAGCGCTCGCGGCGCCCGCCGGCCTTGATCAGCTCGTTGATCAGCACTTCCATCGCATACGCGCCGTAGCGCATCGATTCCGACGCGGCCGCGCCCGGATCGGCGCCGTCGTCCGGCAGCATGAAATGGTTCATCCCGCCGATGCCCGCGTACGGGTCGTGCAGGCACGCGGCGACGCACGAGCCGAGCACGGTCATCAGCACCATGTCCTCGGCGGTCGTGTAGAACTCGTTCGGCAACAGCTTCACGCCGGGGCGCTCGAAGTGGTTGTCGAAGTAGCGATTGGTCGCGATCGGCAGTGCGCTCATCCGCGCTCTCCAAGAGCCGGCGCGCCGCCTGCGGCCCGCGCGCGCGCGGGCGACGGCATCGCGGCCGCCGCGCTCGCCTGCGCGCCGCGCGAGCGCGCACCCTGCTCGGCGTCGCGCGTCAGTTCGTACACCGTCTGCCCGCGCAGCCGGAACGCCTGCGTCACGTACGTGAAGTTCTCCGAATGGCCGGCGAACAGCAGCCCGCCCGGCTTCACGAGCGGCTCGAAGCGCGACAGCACCTGCCCCTGCGTCGGCTTGTCGAAATAGATCATCACGTTGCGGCAGAAGATCGCGTCGAACGGCTTCGCGATCCCGTAGTCCGCATCGGTCAGGTTCAGCTGCTCGAAGCGGATCATCGCGCGCAGCTCGGGGCGCACCTTCACGCGGCCGGCCTGCGCGCCCGTGCCCTTCAGGAAGAAGCGCTTGAGCCGCTCCGGCGACAGGTGCTTGACCTGGTCGTACGTGTAGATGCCGGCTTCGGCCTTCGCGAGCACCTGCGTGTCGAGATCGGTCGCGAGGATCGTCGCGCTGCGCGCGGCCGCGTCGCCGAGCGCCTCGATCAGCGTGATCGCGATCGAGTACGGCTCCTCGCCGGTCGACGCCGCCGAGCACCAGACCGAGACCGGCGCCGGCCGCGATTTCACGAATTCCGCCAGGATCGGGAAATGGTGCGACTCGCGGAAAAACGCGGTCAGGTTGGTGGTCAGCGCGTTGGTGAACGCTTCCCATTCGAGCGGATCGTCTTCCTGCTCGAGCAGGTCGAGGTAGTCGCGGAACGTGTCGAGGCCGCGCGCCCGCAGCCGTCGCGCGAGCCGGCTATAGGCCATGTCGCGCTTGTGCTCGGACAGCGAGATGCCCGCGCGTTGATGGATCAGCGCGCGGATGCGTGCGAAATCCGCACCGGTGAACGCGAAGTCGCGCCCCGGCTCGCCCGCGCGAGGCGAGGCATCCGGTGCATCGGGTCGAAACGGCGCGCGCGCGTGCTGCATGGCTTAGAAGGTCTCCCAGTCGTCGTCGGACGCGCCGGCTGACGCCAGCGCCGGCTTCTCGCCGTTCAGCGCCGGGCGCACGAGCGCGGGCTTCGCGGCCGGCTTGTCCGCCGGCGCGGCCGTCTTCGCGAGACGCGGGCCGTAGCCGCCCGCGGCGGCGGCGCCACGGGCGGCCGGTGCATCCTTTTGCGTCCGCGCGGCGGCCTCGGCCGCACGCGTCGGTTCGGACGCGGCGGCCGCGGCGCCCGACGCAGCCGCACGCGACGCCGGCGCGGCGCGCCGTGCCGCCGGTTGGGCCGCAGCCTGCGGCGCCGGCAGCGCGGCGACCGGCGCATCGTGGCGCGGCGCCGACGGCAGCGCCGCCGGTTCGTGCGCGACCGGCCGCGCGACGCTGCGCGCCGGCGCGAGCGCGATGCCGCCCGCGACGCGCCAGCCCGACACGATCGCCTTCATCTGGCGCGTCTGCTCCTCGAGCGACGCGGCCGCGGCCGCCGCCTGCTCGACGAGCGCCGCGTTCTGCTGCGTGACCGCATCCATCTGGCCGACCGCGCGATTGACCTGCTCGATGCCGGTCGACTGCTCGTCGGACGCGGCGCTGATCTCGCCCATGATGTCGGTCACGCGGCGCACGGCCTGCACGATCTCTTCCATCGTCGAGCCGGCGCGCGCGACGAGCGCCGACCCGCTGTCGACCTTCTCGGCCGAATCGCCGATCAGCTGCTTGATTTCCTTCGCGGCGCTCGCGCTGCGCTGCGCGAGCGAGCGCACCTCGCCCGCGACCACCGCGAAGCCGCGGCCCTGCTCGCCGGCCCGCGCCGCTTCGACGGCCGCGTTCAACGCGAGGATGTTGGTCTGGAACGCGATCCCTTCGATCGTGCCGATGATGTCGACGACCTTGCCCGAGCTCGCCGCGATGTCCTGCATCGTCGATACGACCTGGCCGACCACGTCGCCGCCCTGGGTCGCGATGTCCGACGCGTTCACCGCGAGCTGGCTCGCCTGCCGCGCGTTCTCCGCGTTCTGCCGCACGGTGCCCGTCAGTTGCTCCATGCTCGACGCGGTTTCCTGCAGCGACGCGGCCTGCTCCTCGGTGCGCTGCGACAGGTCGATGTTGCCGGTCGCGATCTCGCGCGCGCCGACGTCGATCGATTCGGTGCCGCGATGCACGGCCTGCACCATCGTCGTGACGGCGTCCTGCATCCGCTTGATGCCGCCGAACAGGCGGCCGATCTCGTTCGTGCTGGAGGCGTTCACCGGCTGCGTGAGGTCGCCGCCGGCAATGCGCTCGAAATGCGCGATCGCGTCCTCGATCGGCTGGACGATCAGCCCGCGCAGCACGAAGCGGATCGCGATCACGACGACGAACGCGATCGCGATGCCGGCCGCGATCAGCGCGATCATCATCGAGATCTGCGACTGCGTCTCGGTCTGACGGTCTTGCGCGCGCTTCTGCAGCGCGGCGATCACGGCCGCCGCCGTCTGGTCGAACGCGACGAACATCGGGCTGATCTTCGTGTCCGCGACCGCGTGGTACGCGGCCATGTCGCCCGCGCGCGCCGCGGCGAACTCGGGCTCGACGCCTTCCTTCACGATCGTCGTGTAGCGTGCGGCGAGCTCGTCGAGCAGCGCCTGATCGACCCCGAGCTTCGGCGTCGACTGGAACGCCTGCCAGTTCTGGTTCGACTTCGCATACAGCTCCTGCGCGCGGTCGAGCACCTTCGCCGCGTCGGCCGCATTGCCGCCTTCGGTCAGCGTACGAAAGCGATCGAGCGCGACGCGCGAGCGCAGCAGCTGCGCGGCCGTGTCGTCGAGCGTGTGGATCGCCGGCAGGTCGACGTGCGCGATCTCGTCGAGCGAGCGGCTCGCGTGATCGAGCGCGTAGAGGCCGAGCCCGCCGACCGCGGCGGTCAGGCACACGAGGATGAGTCCGACCGCCGTGAGCGTCGTGCGGATCGACCAGTTATGCAACATTGCAGATTCTCCCGAAATTGCTGCGCGCGCGGCGCGCTTACCCGCCGAGCGTCTCGATCAGCGCCATTTCCCGGCTCGACATCAGCTTCTCGATGTCCATCAGGATCAGCATCCGGCCGTCGACCGTGCCGAGGCCCGTCAGGTACTCGGTCGTCAGCGTCGCGCCGAATTCCGGCGCCGGCATGATCTGGTCGGTCTGCAGCGTCAGCACGTCCGACACGCCGTCGACCACCATCCCGACCACGCGGTTCGACACGTTCAGGATGATCACGACGGTCTGGTGGTCGTACTCGACGCGGCCGAGGTGGAACTTGATCCGCATGTCGACGATCGGCACGATGATCCCGCGCAGGTTGATCACGCCCTTGATGAACTCGGGCGCGTTCGCGATCCGCGTGACGCTGTCGTAGCCGCGGATTTCCTGCACTTTCAGGATGTCGATCCCGTATTCCTCGTCGCCGAGCGTGAAGACGAGAAATTCCTGGCCCGTCGCATCGCCGTGTTCGGCGTCGCGGCGGCTGGTCGCCGCCGCATTCGCCGCGGCCGTATTGATCATTTGGACTTCAGCAGACACGTTTGCCCCCAATCGGTTGAATGGCGAGAGTCAGAAGACGGCGAGCTCGGCGCCGGCTCGGGCGCCGTGCATCGCACGGGTTTCGCGGTTCAGCGCCGCGACGTCGACGATCAGCGCGACGCTGCCGTCGCCGAGGATGGTCGCCGCCGAGATGCCGTGCACCTTGCGGTAGTTGGTTTCGAGGTTCTTCACGACCACCTGCTGCTGGCCGACCAGTTCGTCGATCAGCATCGCGAAACGACGCCCCTCGGTTTCCATGATCGTGACGATCCCCTGCGTCGGGTCGGTGCGCGCGTCGTCGACCGAGAACACCTCGTGCAGCGCGACGAGCGGCAGGTATTCGCCGCGCACGCGCACCACGCGTTCGCCGTTGCCGACCGTGTAGATGTCGTCGTTCGACGGCTGCAGCGACTCCATCACGAAGTTCAGCGGCAGGATGAAGATCTCGCTGCCCACCTTGACCGACATCCCGTCGAGGATCGCGAGCGTGAGCGGCAGCACGATCCGCGTGGTCGTGCCGCGGCCCGCCTGCGACGAGATCTCGACGTGGCCGCCCATCGACTGGATGTTGCGCTTCACGACGTCCATCCCGACGCCGCGGCCCGACACGTCGGTCACCGTCTCGGCGGTCGAAAAGCCCGGCGCGAAGATCAGCTGCCACACTTCGTCGTCGCTGATGTTCTCGGAGATCTGCATGCCCTGCTTCGCGGCCTTCGCGAGAATCCGCTCGCGGTTCAGGCCCGCGCCGTCGTCGCTCACCTCGATCACGATGTTGCCGCCGTGATGCGCGGCCGACAGCACGAGCTGGCCGACCGCATCCTTGCCGGCGGCGACGCGCTTGTCGACGGTTTCGATCCCGTGGTCGAGGCTGTTGCGCACCAGGTGCGTGAGCGGATCGATGATCCGTTCGATCAGGCTCTTGTCGAGCTCGGTCGCCTGGCCGAACGTGACCAGTTCGACCTGCTTGCCGAGCTTGCCGGCGAGGTCGCGCACGAGCCGCGGGAAGCGGCTGAACACGTAGTCCATCGGCATCATGCGGATCGACATCACCGCTTCCTGCAGGTCGCGCGCGTTGCGCTCGAGCTGCGCCATCCCGTTGAACAGGCGGTCGTGCAGCGCCGGATCGAACGCGCTGGCCGTCTCGGCCAGCATCGCCTGCGTGATCACCAGTTCGCCGACGAGGTTGATCAACTGGTCGACCTTCTCGACGCCGACGCGGATCGAGCTGCCTTCGGCGCCGCCTGCCGCCGCGGCGGCCGGGCGCGCGCGCTTGTCGTCGTGATGCGCGGCGGCGGCCGGCGCCGCGTGATCGGCCGGCTGCGGTTGAGCGGGGGGTTGCGACTGCGGCTGCACTGCGGCGGCCGGAGCCGTAGCGGGCGCCGCGGCAGCCGGTTGCGGCGCGGCGGCCTGCGGCGCGAACACCTCGACGCGCGCGGGCTGCGCGGCGGCGGCCGGTTCGGCAGCTTCAGCAGCCACGGCCGCGGCGGCCGGCGCGACGGCCGGCGCCGCCTGGGCAGCCGGCGCCGTGCCGCGCCCGACGCGGATCTGGCTTTCGTCGATCACGAAGCAGCACACCGCGACGATGTCGTCGGACGGCACGTCCGATTCGACCCACAGCGTCAGGTCCGCGCCCACTTCCTCGCGGCCGACGATCCGGCCGAGGTTGCCGAGTTCTTCGGTGAGCAGCGCCTGGTCCTTCGCGTCGACGCCGACCAGCGTGATCTTCAGGTGCGGGCCGTCGGCGCCGGCATCGGCGTCGGCCGCCGGATGCGCGGCCGCGACGGCCTGCTCGACCACATGGTCGGGCGCCCGGTCGTCGCCGACGGCGGGCGCGGCAGCCGGCGCGACGGCGGCGGCAACCGGCGCGGCCGGCGTAGGCGCGGCCGGCGCAGGCGCGCCCGCACCGCTTTCGGCCTTCAGCCGTTCGAGCTTCGCGCAGATCGCCGCGGCGGCGGCCGCGTCCGGCTCGGCGCTCGCGCGGTAGTCGACGAGCTGGTCGGACAGCACGTCCTTGGTTTCCAGGAACGCGTCGACCATCTCCTTGGTCAGCGTCAGCTCATGGTTGCGCGCACGGTCGAGCAGCGATTCGAGGATGTGCGTCGTATCGGTCAGCGCGGAAAAGCCGAACGTCGCCGCGCCGCCCTTGATCGAATGCGCGGCGCGGAAGATCGCCGCCAGATCCTCGGGATCGGGCGCATCGACGTCGAGGTTCAGCAGCAGCTGCTCCATCTGCGCGAGCAGCTCGTCCGCTTCGTCGAAAAAGGTCTGGTAGAACTGAGTGATGTCGAGAGTCATGCCCGGTCACCGGTTGAAATCGTCGCGTTCATGTCAGGAGGCAGCCGGCTCGGACAGCGTGGCGACCAGGTCGACCAGCACGCCCGGGTCGATCGGCTTTTCGATCCAGCCGGTCGCACCCGCGTCGCGTGCGGCGTCCTTGAACGCGTCGCTGCCTTCGGTCGTCAGGATGAGGATCGGCGTGTCCGCGTACGCGGTCAGCTTGCGCAGCGCGGCGATCACCTCGAGCCCGCTCTTGCGCGGCATGTTCTGGTCGGTCAGGACCAGGTCGTACGGCGTCGTCGCCGCCATGTCGAAGCCGGCTTCGCCGTCCGGCGCCACCGTCACGTCGTAGCCGGCCTGCGCCAGCGTGGCCTGCAGCAGCGCACGCATGGTCGCGGAGTCGTCGATGGCGAGAATGGTTCGGATCATGTCTGTCTCGGAAACGTCAGGGTTTCGGCGCCACGGCGACGGCGCTCGCCACGACCGGGCGCGCCGCCGGCGTCGGGCCGCCGAGCTGCTGCGCGAGCAGCTTCGAGCCGGCCGCGTCGGCGGACAGCGTCGTCGTCGTCGCGTCGTCGCGCATCAGCGCTTCTTCGGATTTGCGATTCAGCACGATCACGCTGATCCGGCGGTTTTCCGGATCGAGCGGATCGGCCTTGTTCAGGTTCTGCGTCGACGCGAGGCCCAGCACGCGCAGCACTTTCGCCTCGTCCATGCCGCCGGAGATCAGCTCGCGGCGCGATGCGTTCGCGCGATCGGCCGACAGCTCCCAGTTGCTGTAGCCGCCCTCGCCGCCCGCGTACGGCACGGCGTCGGTGTGGCCCTGGACGATGATCCGGTTCGGCACGTCGTTCAGCGTCTTGCCGATCTCGCGCAGGATGTCGCGCATGTACGGCTCGACGTGGTCGCTCGACATCGCGAACATCGGCCGCTTCTGCGAATCGACGATCTCGATGCGCAGTCCCATCAGCGTCGAATCGATGCGGATCTGCTGCTTGAACTGGCGCAGCGTCGGATTGGCCTCGATCGCGGCCATCAGCTTGATCTGCAGGTCGTGCAGGCGCGTCTGCTCGAGCCGGTCCTGCGCGCCCTCCGCCTGCGACCGCGAATGCTCGTCGCCCGCCTTCGCGAGGCGCTCGGCGAGCGACGTCGTGCCGTCGGTGCGGCGCAGCGTGCCGGCATCCGTGCTCGACAGGTCGCGGCCGCCGCCGTTGATGATGCTGGAATCCTGCGAGCTGCGGTCGCCGCTGCCGAGAATCGCGGCCTTCAGCGGCATGTTGAAATATTCGGCGATCCCCTTCAGTTGCACCGGCGTGACCGAGCTCAGCAGCCACATCAGCAGGAAGAACGCCATCATCGCGGTCATGAAGTCCGCGTACGCGAGCTTCCATGCGCCGCCGTGGTGGCCCTTCTTCGCCGGGGCCACCCGCTTGACGACGATCGCGCGATCCTTGCTCTTGCTCATCGTTCGCTCCGCCTCACTTGGCCTTCACGCGGCGCACGTGCTCTTCGAGCTCGGAGAACGACGGACGCTCGGTCGAGAACAGCACCTTGCGGCCGAACTCGACCGCGATCGCCGGCGCATAGCCGTTCAGCGTCGCGAGGATCGTCACCTTGATGCACTGGAACATCTTGGTCGACTCGGCCACCCGCTGCTCCGCGAGGCTCGCGAGCGGCCCGATCAGCCCGTACGACAGCAGGATCCCGAGGAACGTGCCGACCAGCGCCTGCGCGATCATCGCGCCGAGCACCGCGGGCGGCTTGTCGGCCGACGCCATCGTGTGCACGACGCCCATCACGGCCGCGACGATCCCGAACGCCGGCATCGCGTCGCCGACGCGCATCAGCGCGTGCGCGGGGCCTTCGCCTTCCGTGTGGTGCGTCTCGATCTCCTCGTCCATCAGGCTTTCGATCTCGAACGCGTTCATGTTGCCGCCCACCATCAGGCGCAGGTAGTCGGTCAGGAATTCGACGATGTGGTGATCGGCGAGGATCTTCGGGTATTGCGTGAAGATCGGGCTCTTTTCCGGATCGTCGATGTCGGCCTCGAGCGTCAGCGTGCCCTCCTTGCGTGCCTTCGCGAGCAGCACGTAAAGAAGCGCCATCAGCTCCATATACACGTCCTTCGTGTATTTCGAGCCCTTGAAGAGCGTCGGCAGCACGCGCAGCGTGGCCTTGATGGTCTTGCCGCCGTTGCCGAGGATGAACGCGCCGACGCCGGCGCCCACGATCATCAGGATCTCGATGGGCTGGATCAGCGCGCCCAGATGCCCGCCTGCCAGCGCATAACCGCCGAAGACGGACAACAGCGTCACGAGTGTTCCCACGATAATCAGCACTGCCTGTCCCTCACGAAAGACCGGCGGGAAGACCGCCGTTAAACAGGTTTACGGCAGTCGGCAGGAAAACTTTCGCGGCCGCCCGGCGGCAGCCCGACGGTGTTTACCAGCAATGCGTGGACGATTCGCGCGGCGCGCGGACGTCGCTCGCGGCCCGCCCGGCCGAGCTCAGGCCACGGCGGCGGCCAGTTCGGCGCGCGCGGCGGCGGCCTTGCGGGTCTTGCCGGCGCGCGACGGCGGCTGGCACAGGCCGCACACGAAACCTTGATGCGGATCATGCGCATGGGCGACGAAGTGGCCGCCGCAGCGCGTGCACGGCGTCATCTGCAGCATCCCCGAATCGAAGAAGCGCACCAGCGTCCACGCCCGCGTGAGGCTCAGCGCGGCCTCGTCGCCGGACAGGTTCACGTGCTCCAGATACAGCCGGTACGCCTTCACGATCGACTGGATCGGGTCGCAGCGGCCGTGGTCCTGCATGAACCGATACATGTTGTAGAACAGCGACGAGTGGATGTTCGGCTGCCACGTCATGAACCAGTCGGTCGAGAACGGCAGCATCCCCTTCGGCGGCGATACGCCCTTCAGTTCCTTGTACAGCTTGATCAGACGGTCCCGCGACAGGCTCGTCTCCGCCTCCAGCAGCTGCAGCCGGGCGCCCAGTTCGATGAGTTCGATGGCGAGGGTGATTTCCTTCACCTCGATCACGACGCTTTTGCTTGCCATGGTGATAACCGTCCGCTTGACGTTATGCGAATGAATGGCCAATACGCTGCCGGCCGGCGCGGCACGCCGGGACACACGCAAGGCGGGATGGATCAGCGGACGCCTTCGACCTGCTGCCCGGCCATCAGGATGGCCGAGTGGGCGTGCGCGACGACATCGCTGCGGCCCTTGTCGGCGAGCGACGACAGCAGCGCGTGATCATCGAAGCGGAAGCGGCACAGCATCTGGTTCGACGCGGCCAGCTTCACGGTCTGGGCGAGCGTGAGGTTGGCGAGCACGTCGGCGAGTTCCTGGGAAATGCCCATGCGAAACATGCCCATCGCCTTGTCTTCCCGCAGCAGTCGCTGCGCGAGGAGGAGGTACGACAGGTTGACCTCTTTGATCTCACTGAGCATTTCACTGGTAGCGCTCATGATTCCCCCGTTAAAAAGCTGTGCTTTGGCCATTCATGTTATGAAAACGTTTGCTCGATCAGCGCGCACTGGGCGCTCAGTCGGCTCGTTTATAGTCTTACAGGGCGAATTTTGGCCAAACGGGATTTATGTCGGTATCAGCGAAGTGGCGTATGCCATGCAGGATTTGTCTGTAAACCGTGTAGGAATTTTTCCGACAAGGCGAATTGAAAGGAGCCATCGGGAAAACGGGTTGCAACGCGGATTCGGTTGCGAAAGGGTCCGATCGCCGTCGCGCCGGTGGCGTAAGGCTTGCCGGCAGGGCGCCGGCAATCGGATCGGTAAAAATTATAGTGGTTTTTCACGATAGCGCAACAATAGTTATGGCTGTCGCGATTCGCGATTCCGTGCCCTTTTTGTCGGGGTTTTCGCGTATTTCATCGTGTAACAAGCCTTAAGTGTTTGAAAAAACACTCGAACCCCTCAGGGCGATATCGATAATGGACTTCAATGGGCGGCGGCGCGAGCCGTGCCGGCCCGCCCCGCAGCTTGCCGTCCGGCGCTCCGCGCACCCCGCCCAGGGCCCGGCCACGTATCGCGAACCGCGTGCGTCGGCAAGTTCCGCAACCTTGTAAGGGATCCGCATCAGCGCCGTCGCGCGCTCGGATCGACACAGGAGAAACCCCCATGCGAATTGCCCAGATCGCGCCGCTTTACGAAGCCGTTCCGCCGAAACTCTACGGCGGCACCGAGCGAGTCGTGTCCTACCTCACCGAGGCGCTCGTCGAACTCGGCCACGACGTGACGCTGTTCGCCAGCGGCGACTCCGTCACGTCGGCCCGTCTCGAGGCGGCGTGGCCGCGCGCGCTGCGGCTCGACCCGTCGGTCCGCGATTCGATGGCGCCCCACATGCGGCTCCTCGAGCAGGTCGCGCGGGTCGCGCACGAATTCGACGTGCTGCACTTTCACCTCGACTACCTGCCGTTCCCGCTGATGTCGCGCCTCGACACGCCCTACGTGACGACGCTGCACGGCCGTCTCGACCTGCCGGAGCTGCAGCCGGTGTTCGACGCGTTCCCGGATTCGCCGGTCGTGTCGATCTCGAACAACCAGCGCAAGCCGCTGCCGCAGGCCGCGTGGGCCGGCACCGTGTACCACGGGCTGCCCGACACGCTGCTCACGCCGCAGCCGGACGTGAAGCCCGAATACCTCGCGTTCCTCGGCCGGATCTGTCCCGAAAAGCGTGTCGACACCGCGATCCGGATCGCCGCGCAAAGCGGGCTGCCGCTGAAGATCGCCGCGAAGGTCGACAAGGCCGACGCCGACTACTTCAAGGAAGTGATCGAGCCGCTGCTCGGCCAGGCGCATGTCGAATTCATCGGCGAGATCAACGAAGCGCAAAAGCCCGCGTTCCTGTCCGGCGCGAAGGCGCTGCTGTTCCCGATCGACTGGCCGGAGCCGTTCGGCCTGGTGATGATCGAGGCGATGGCCTGCGGCACGCCGGTCGTCGCGTTCAACCGCGGCTCGGTGCCGGAAGTGATCGAGGACGGCGTGACCGGCTTCATCGTCGAGGACGTGCAGGGCGCGGTCGGCGCGCTGCACCGGATCGACAGCCTGTCGCGCACCGCGATCCGCGCGCGTTTCGACACGCGCTTCAGCTCGAAGGCGATGGCGCAGCGCTACGTCGAGACCTACGAATCGCTTTGCGCGGCCACCAAGCAACCGGCATTGCGCCGGGTCGCGGGCGCCTGACACGGAAATCCGCGCGGAAATCGGCGGTAAATCCGCGCGGAAATCGGCGCGCAAAAACAAAGAGCCGCATCGTCGATGCGGCTCTTTCCATTTGGCTTTCCGTCACTCGATCAGGAAACGATCGCGGTTTTTGCCAACGATCCAATTCGGCGGCTTGCCGCGCCCGCTCCAGGTTGCACCCGACTTCGGATCGCGGTATTTCGGCGGCAGCGGCGCCTTCTTCGGCGGACGCCCGCGCCGCGCTCGCTCCGCGAAGCCCAGATCCTGGGCCGTCAGGCCATATTCGGCAATCATGCGCTGGACATCGGCGATCACCGCCGCCACTTCCTGGCGCCGCACGTCGTCCGCCTGGGCTTGCAGATCGGCGATCTGCGCCTTGAGTTTCGCGTATTGAGACATTTTTCGACTCCCCTTTTCGATGATGCGGCCCCGGCGAATCCAGCCGGGACACCAACATCCGTTACGTCATCCGCACTGCCGCCCTGCCCTTCGAAATTAATGCTGCCATCTTTAACCGAATCGCCTATATCGAGAATGCGGACTTATTCTAATAAAAGGCATTCGCCAGCCATTCAAATTTAACAATCGTTTACCCTCCCGGGCCCGATTCATTTCCTATAATCCAGACCAATTCCCGGTAGCGCAATAAATCCGTTGCGTCGCCCCGGGTCTTCAACCCACCTGGACGAGGTCCTTACATGAATCTTTCTCAGCGTCTCGCTGCAGAGGTATTCGGCACGTTCTGGCTGGTGCTCGGCGGGTGCGGAAGCGCCGTGCTGGCCGCCGCCTTTCCGGGCCTCGGCATCGGCTTTGCCGGCGTCGCACTCGCCTTCGGCCTGACCGTGCTGACGATGGCATTCGCAATCGGCCACATCTCGGGTTGCCACCTGAATCCGGCGGTCAGCGTCGGCCTGACGGTCGCCGGCCGCTTCCCGGCACGCGATCTCGCGCCGTACATCGTCGCGCAGGTCGTCGGCGCGACGCTCGGCGCGTTCGTCCTGTACCTGATCGCAACCGGCAAGCCGGGTTTCGACGTGGTCGGCAGCGGCTTTGCGACGAACGGCTTCGGCGATCGCTCGCCCGGCCACTACTCGCTCGCCGCGGCGTTCATCTGCGAGGTCGTGATGACGGGCTTCTTCCTGTTCGTGATCCTCGGCGCGACCGACAAGCGCGCGCCGGCCGGCTTCGCGCCGATCGCAATCGGGCTGTGCCTGACGCTGATTCACCTGATCTCGATTCCGGTCACCAACACGTCGGTGAACCCGGCGCGCTCGACCGGCCCGGCGCTGTTCGTCGGCGGCGACGCGATCGGCCAGCTCTGGCTGTTCTGGATCGCGCCGCTGATCGGCGCGGCACTCGCCGGGATCATCTATCCGCTGGTCGCCGGGCGTGACGACGCCGTCGGCCTGCTGCCCGCATCCGCTCGCACAAGCGAATAAAACACTACGGGGTCAAGCGAGCAGAGCAGCGAGCCTCACGCTGTCGAAGAACACGAGGCAGGCAATTTCGACGGGCGCCCCTGGCGCCCGTTTTTCATTTCCGCGCACGGAAACGGCGCCGGGGCGGATGCTCAGGACGCGACGACGTCGTCTTCGAGCGAGAACAGCGTGCGCAGGTGGCGGGCGACGCCCGCGTCGAAGTTGTTGCCGATCCGCGGGATGTGCGGCAGCCGCGCCACCAGGTCGGGGTTCGCGTTGTTCATCATGAACGCGTGACCGGCGGTTTCGAGCAGGTCGATGTCGTTCATGTTGTCGCCGAACGCGATGCAGTGGCCGGTATCGATGCCGAGCCGCGCGAGCACCGTGCGCAGCGCGCGCCCCTTCGACACGTTCGCGGTCATCACTTCGAGGCAGTCGGGCAGCGAGTACGTGACGTACAGCTTATCGCCGAACTGCACGCGCATCTGCTCGGCGACGACCGCCAGATCGGCCGGTTCGCCGATATACAGCACCTTCGCGATATCCGCGCCGTCGTGCGCGGCCATGTCGGTCACGTCGTACCGGAAGCCCGAATCCTGGTGGAATTCGAGCAGGTGCGGCGCGTCGCGGTCGATCAGCCAGCCGTCGTTGGTGAACAGGTTGACGATCACGCGGCCGTGCGCGCCGACAACTTCCGGCTGCACGAGGCGGCGCACGATCGCTGCGTCGACGTCCTGCGCGTGGATCCTCGTGTCGTCCGGCGCATGCACGCGCGCGCCGTTCGACGTGATCAGGTACGGCCGGATGCCGAGCACGTCGCGAATGCCGGCGACGTCCGCATAGTGGCGCCCCGTGGCGATCACGAACTGCACGCCGTCGCGGTCGAGCCGGCGAACGGTGTCGATCGTGTACGGGTCCAGCTGGTGGTCGCTGTTCAGCAGCGTACCGTCGAGATCGGTGGCGATGACTTTGTACATGGGACGGGAGAGCGGCGCGCGCGGCACGGAGGAAGCGTCATTCTAACGTCGTGCCCGGCGGCGCGCCGGGCGGTTGCCGGCCACGCGCCGCCCGGGGTGCCGCTGCGGCGCGGCATCCATCCCGCTCGCGCTCCGCTCAGCCGCCCTCCGTCGCCCGTAACGCCTGCAGCGCGAGCCGCAGCGCGCCATGCGCCGAATCGTCGAGCGGCGCGCGCAGCCGGGCGGCGTGCCGCGCCGGCACGGCCGGCGCGAGCGCGTCCGCCAGCCCGCCGCACAGCGCGACCGGCAGCGCCTGCCGAGGATCGAGCGCGTCGATCATCTTGCCGATCTCGTCGCCGGCCTGCGCGATCAGCGCGCTCGCGACCGGATGCGTGCGGTGCGCGAACACGATCGGCGCGAGACGCGCGTAGATCGTCTGGTTCGCGTCGCACGACCACTGGACGAGCGCGTCGCGATCCTGCGCGCCCGTTTCCGCGAGCAGGGCCGTGGCGAACGCGTCGCGCGGCACGCGGCCGTCGAGCGCCTGTTGCGCATAGGCGAGCGCGCGCACGCCGAGCCACGCGCCGCTCGCCTCGTCGCCGGACGGAAAGCCGAAACCGCCCGCGATCCGGCACGCGCCGCCCGCATCGAGCGCCGCCGCGATGCTGCCGGTGCCGAGCGCGACGATGAGCCCCGGCGCGCCGCCATGCGCGCCGACGACAGTCGTATACGCGTCGCTCTCGACCGCGAGCGCGCCGAGCGGCGCCTGCGCGCGGAATGCGGCGAGCCACGCCGCGTTGTTGACGCCCGCGAGCCCGCAGCCAAGCGCGCACTGCGACCAGTCGAACGCGAGACCGGCGTGCGTGAACGCGTCCGCGCACGCCGCGCCGATCGACGCCCATGCGCGCTCGATGCCGAGACCGAGCCCCGACGGGCCGCCGCGCCCCTGCGCGAGCTCGCGCCCGTGCCGGTCGGCCAGCACCGCGCGCGTGCCCGTGCCGCCGCCGTCGATGCCGATCGCAAAAAGTAATGCCGCCATGCCTTCATCCCGCTGATTCGAACAGGCGCCAAGCTTAACCGGATCGGCGCCGCGCGCCCATCTGCCGTTCGGCCGGCTATCCCGCCAAAAGGGCTTCCGCTATGCTGGCGCGATCGAATCGATACTGAAAACGAGGCAGACGATGTCGCAGCGGTGCAACTGGGTGAAGACGGAAGCGGACGCTCACTACCACGATACCGAGTGGGGCGTGCCGTCGCACGACGATCGCCACCTGTTCGAAATGCTGATCCTGGAAGGCGCGCAGGCCGGGCTGTCGTGGTCGACGATCCTGAACAAGCGCGCGGGCTATCGCGAAGCGTTCGCCGATTTCGACGTCGATGCCGTCGCGCGCTTCACGCCCAAGCGCATCGAGAAATTGCTGGAGAACCCGGGCATCGTGCGCAACCGCGCGAAGGTCGAATCGGCGGTGACCAACGCGCGCGCGGTGCAGCGCATTCGCGAAGAGCATGGGTCGCTCGCCGCGTTCCTGTGGTCGTTCGTCGGCGACACGCCGATCCAGAATGCGTGGCAGTCGTACCGCGACGCGCCCGCATCGACCGGGCAGTCCGACGCGCTCAGCAAGGCGTTGAAGGCGTACGGCTGCAAGTTCGTCGGCTCGACGATCTGCTATGCGCTGATGCAGGCAACCGGCATGGTCAACGATCACGAAGCCGGCTGCCCGTGCCACGCGCAGTGCGCGGCGCTCGGCGGCAAGCAGCCGGCACGTCGGCGCAAGGCGAGCTGACGGCGCAGGCGCAAACGTGGCGCCGACGCTGCCCCGCGGCGGTTGCGCCGTCCGCGTGCTGCTTGCTGGTTGCCGCTTGCCGCCTAACCCTTACCGCGCGGCGCGCGACGACGACGTCGCCGGCACGACCGGCCGCGCGCTCCGCGCGGCCCGCGCGCGTGCGCTGCGCTTCTTCACCCAGATGCAGACGCCCGTCACGCTCAGCATCGCGATCACGATGCCGAGCACGCTCACGACCGCCCGTCCGGCGACCCCGGCGATCCGCCCCGAGTGCAGCGGAAACTGCGCCTGCATGAACAGGTCGCCGGCCGAACCGCGGCCCGGCACCTGCGCCGCGACGGGCTTGCCGGTCACCGCATTCCAGTACAGCCACGCATTGCCGAGCCCGACGTCGCCATGGTCGTTGCCCGGCGTGAAGAACCCGACCGCATAGGCATTCATCGCCGGCGCGAACAGCAGCGCGCCCGGCGGCGCGGCGAAACCCGCGTCGCGGCCGGCCGAGCGTGCGATCTCGACGATCCGTTCGCGCGGCAGCGCCTGGCTGCCCGGCCGGGCCGGCGGGAAATGTTCGGGATTCGTATACGGCGTTTCGGCGAGCGGCGAAACCAGCGACACCAGCGGGCGTACGACCGGAACGGCGAGGTTCATCGAGATCGACGTGACCGCGACGACGAGCAGCAGCCCCCACACCCACACGCCGCCCGAGCGGTGCAGGTCGAACACGAGCGGGTAGCCGCCGCGCCGCACGCGGAACGCGAACGACTTGCGCCAGCTTTTCAGGTTCGGAAACGCGAGCACGAGCGCGATCAGGCTGTCGATCGCCCACACGATGCCGACGACGCCCATCACCCAGAACCCGAAATTGATCCCGCCGTACACGGGCAGGAACAGCGAGTAGTGCAGCCGGTAGATGAACGGCATCAGGTCGAGCCGTGCGAGCGACAGTGCGCCCCATTCGCGGCGGCCCTGCACCGCGCCGGTCGCAGGATCGACGGCGATCTGGCTGAAACCGAGTGGGTACGGCCGGCCGGTCGCCGGATCGGTACGCGGCATCACGCCCGCCTGCAGCGTGTGTCCCGGTTCGACCGCGAGCGGCAGATAGGTCACCTGCACGCGCGGATCGGCGGCCTCGATGCGCGCCGCGAGTTCGAGCGGCGCAAGCGGCGCCGCGCCGCTGCGCGCGGTATAGAAATCCGGGTTCAGCGCCGCGTCGAGCTCATGGTCCCACGCAATCAGCGCGCCGGTGAGCCCCGCGACGAACAGGAACAGCGCGATGGCGAGCCCGAACCAGCGGTGCAGGCGCACGAGAAACGGTCGCAGGAACGCATTCATCGCGTGCGCAGCGAAAGTAAAGCGGGCCGGCACGCGCGGCGGCCCCGATTCGACGGGATGCAGTCCATTGGATGTCGGGCGCCGCGCGGCGATCGTCCGGCCCGATCAGGCGAGGCCGGATGCCGTTGTACGCGGCATGGAATTGTTGCGCGGTCGGCGGGTGTTGATACGATCCGCGACATTCTATACCAATGAGAATGATTCTTACTTGCGTTTTTACGCAAGCACGGGCACGTGTGCGGGAGCGCGACAGCCGGCTGCCGGACAGTCGGCGGAAACCGACCCACGGCAACGATCCCGAGGTTTCCCGGCCCGCAAAAGCAAAACGGCGGAGCGGCCTCTTTCGAGGCACACTCCGCCGTTTCGCGGCGAACCGTCAGATGCTCTTAGTGGAGCTTCTTCGGCAGCATCTGGCTGCGCAGGCGCTTGTGCAGGCGCTTGACGGCTGCTGCCTTCTTGCGCTTGCGGACTGCGGTCGGCTTTTCGTAAGACTGGCGCTCACGCAGTTCAGCGATCAGGCCATTTTTTTCGATAGCGCGACGAAAGCGGCGAATCGCCACTTCGAACGGCTCGTTTTCTTTCAGAAGAATCGTCGTCATGTCGTTCCTAAATTGCTTAAACGGTCAAAAACGTAGCGGCCAAGCGCCACGCACCGGCCATCCGAGCGTCCCCACAACAGGCGAAACGAGCGGAAATACGGCCTCGGAGGCCGGAAAAGAGAGGCGGAAAGCACCGCGAGTACGCTTCACAACCGCGTGCAGCGCCGCGTTTGACTGCCAGCAGACATGCCGAAACCGGCAAAGGCGTGACAGAAAATCTCAATTCTGCCCGCCATGATAGCAGGGAATCACAGACAAAACCACCCTTTTGTCGGTCGCGGGCAAACGTTCCGCCCAACCGCGCGATTCTCGCGCCACGGCCGCCACGCCGCCCGCCATGCCCCGTGCGCCTTCCCGGCGAAACCGATCCTTCGGTCCCGAATTTCCTCAAACATCCCGCTAAAGTTTTCGCCGGGTGCCGCCGTCAACCAGGAAAGGCGGGCAGCGCCAGACGCAAAAAAGCGCCACGCCGAAATCAGAACCTGTCTGTATCTCAGGCATTTTCCAAAACGAGGAAGCAAATGCTGAACATCAACACCAACATCCTTTCGCTGACGACGCAGACGAATCTGTCGGGCTCGCAAAGCGCACTGTCGCAAGCAATCAACCGCCTGTCGTCGGGCAAGCGCATCAACACCGCTGCTGACGATGCAGCAGGCCTGGCGATCTCGACGTCGCAAACGGCGGCAATCAATGCGCTGACGCAAGGTGTTGCAAACGCGAACAACGGCATCTCGATGATCCAGACCGCCAACGGCGCGCTGCAATCGACGGTCGACAACCTGCAGCGTATCCGTACGCTGGCGCAACAAGCGGGCGACGGCTCGCTGGATTCGAGCGCCCGCGCGAACCTGCAAGCTGAAGTGACGACGCGTCTCAGCGAAATCGACCGTGTCGCATCGCAAACGACGTTCAACAGCCAGACCATCCTGGGCGGCGCCGGCAGCGTCACGTTCCAGATCGGCGCAGCAGCGAACCAGGTCGTTACCGTCGACTTCGGCACGGCGAACTGGAACAGCACGGGCATGAGCGTGAACAGCCTGAGCGTCGCCACCCAGTCGGGCGCGCAATCGGCGATCACGGCGATCGACGCGGCACTGAAGCAAGTCAACACGTTCCAGGCAACGCTGGGCGCAGCACAGAACACGTTCCAGGCTGCGATCTCGACGACGCAAACCCAGGCAACCAACATGACCGCCGCTCGCTCGCAGATCACCGACGCGGACTTCGCGACGGAAACGGCGAACCTGAGCAAGGCGCAAGTGCTGCAGCAAGCTGGTATCTCGGTTCTGGCGCAAGCGAACTCGCTGCCGCAGCAAGTCCTGAAGCTCCTCGGCTAATCGAGCAGCACCCGCGGCGGGCCACGTGCCCGCCCGCCTCCGGGCACCGCCCGGACCGGAATTCTCCAGGGAGGCACGCCTCCCTCTTTGCATTGAACCGCGGCGCCCCGCCGCATCGCGCACGTTGATTGCGCGGACGACCGGAGCAACGGCATGGCCACCACCCCCGTCAGCAGCACGGACATCAGCACCATCCTGGCGAATGCAGGTCAATCGATCATCAGCGGCGCGACCAATTCGACGCTCGACGTCAATACGCTCGTCACGACGCTGGTGAACGCGAAGACGGCCGGGCAATTGCAGGCCCTGCAGACCCGACAGACGAACGACAATACGCAGCTGTCCGCGATCGGCCAGCTGAAGGGCGCGCTGTCCGCTCTGCAGACCGCGCTCACCGGCCTCTCGGACGGCACCGCGCTCGGCAGCCTGGCCGCGACGGCGAGCGGCACGGGCATCGCGACGACGATCAAGAGCGGCAGCGGCGCGGTGGCCGGTTCGTATTCGGTCAATGTCACGCAGCTCGCGACCGCCAACAAACTGTCGTCGGCCGGCGTGACGTCGGCGGACACGATCTCGGCCGGCTCGCTGAGCATCACGTTCGGCAGCAATCCCGCGTTCAACGTCAACGTGGCGGCCGGCGCGTCGCTGTCCGACATCGCGTCGTCGATCAACTCCGCGTCCGGCAATGCCGGCGTCACCGCGTCGGTCATCACAGGTTCGGACGGCCAGCATCTCGTGATGCAGTCGAACGCCACCGGCGCGGCCAACACGATCTCGATCACGGGCACCGGCGTCAATTCGAAACTGACGTCGGGGTACACGACGGTCACGCCGGCCGCCGACGCGAAGCTGACGATCGACGGCACGCCGGTGTCGAGCGCGTCGAACAACGTGTCGGGCGCGCTGACGGGCGTCACGCTGGCGCTGTCGCAAGCCGCGGTCGGCACGACGCAAACCGTCACGCTGTCGCAGGACACGGCCGCGGCGACGACCGCGATCAACAATTTCGCGACCGCGTATACCAACTTCGTGAATACCGCGAAATCGCTGTCGAGCTACGACGCGACCGCGAAGACCGCCGGCCCGCTGCTCGGCGACGCGATGCTGAACACGATCAGGAACACGCTCGCGACGACGCTCAGCAGCGGCGTCACGACGGGCGGCACGACCTATGCGCTCGGCAGCATCGGCATCAACGTGGACTCGACCGGCGCGATGTCGGTCGACACCGCCGCGCTGACCACCGCGCTCAAGTCGAACGGCTCCGCGGTGACGGCGATCTTCAACCAGACGAACGGCATCGCCCAGGCGCTCAATGCGAACATCAACTCGTACACGCAGACGTCCGGCCTGATCGACCAGCGCACCAACGCGATCAACGCCGATCTGAAGAGTGTGCAGGGTCAGGCGACGCAGCTGCAGAGCTACTCGGACCAGTTGACCAAGCAATACAATGCGCAGTTCACCGCGCTGAACACGCTGATGGCGACGATGGCGAACAACACCCGCTACCTGACCCAGCTGTTCGGCGGCCAGAACAGCGCCGGCGCGATGGCCAACAACAAGTAAGCCTCGGCCGCCCCCTTCGGAGCAGAACCATGACGAACGACACCCTGTCCCGCGCCTTCGACCTGACCCGTGCCATGCAGTCGGCGGCCGATGCGCGCGACTGGGTGCGCGTCGCGGCCCTCGCCGACGAACGCTCGCCGCTGCTGATGAACCTGTCCGGCGAGCAGACCCCGGACGTGCTGGACCAGGTGCGGCAGATCATGGCGATCGACGCGTCGATCACCGAGCATGCGCAGACGGACCGAGACCGCCTGGCTGCGGAATTTGCACAGTCCCGGGAGCGGATCAAGGCCGCGAGCCAGTACCAGAAGGCCGGCATGCTGTGACCGGCCGGGCGTCTCGCCCGCCGCGCACGTCGAATTAAAAGACGCCGCCAGTCGAGCGGTCCGTTGTCGCCGTACCGTCGAGCCGCTTCAATGCGGCTTTTTTTTCGCCTGCAGGCGGGAACGCGAGCCTGATCGCACCGGCTACGCCCGCGTCGCCCGCTCGACGGCCGCGTCGATCATCTCGGGCGGCCGGCCCGACGATGCGCGAGCGCGGCTTCCTGCCGTGGCGCGATCCCGTTCGTCACGCGTCCCGGGGCGCCGTCTCGCCGGCCGCGTAGCGGGTCCACATGCCATGCAGTGCGTCCTCGAGGTTGCGTGCAAAGCGCGACGCATCGCACAGCGGCGACGCCAGCGCCCGCTCGCGCAGCGTTGCACGCAGCGTCGCCAGCCCGTCGCGGTCGCGCGCGAACGCGACGGCCTTCGCGAGATACGCATCCTCGTCTTCCGCGATCCATTCGCCCATGCCCGCCGCGTGCAGCAGGCTCTCGCAAATATGCGTGACGAACCGGCTGCCCTTCATCCCGAGCACCGGCACGCCCATCCACAGCGCTTCGGCCGTGGTCGTGCCGCCCGGGTACGGGAACGGGCTCAGCGCGATGTCGATGCGGTTATACGCGGCGAAGTACTCCGCACGCGGCGAACCGCCTTCGAGAATCAGCCGATCCGCGCCGATGCCGTGCCGCGCGAAGCGGTCGAGCGTCGCCCGGTTCACGTCGCCGGCGCCGAGCTCATGGGCCTTCAGCAGCAGGCGTGCGTCCGGCAGGGCGTGCAGGATGCGCGACCACAGCGCGACGACCTCGTCGCTGATCTTGATCAGCTTGCCGAAGCAGCCGAACGTGACGCCGCCATGAGCCGCCATCGGCAGCGGGCCGACCGCGACATCGTACGGCGGCGGCGTGAAGCACAGGTAGCTGTCCGGCAGCCGCCACGGCCGCTCGGTGAAGTGATGCGCCTCGTCGGCCGGCAGCGTATGCGCATCGCCGATGAAATAGTCGATCGCGCGGCAACCGGTCGTCGCGAAGAAACCGAGCCAGCTCGCCTGCACCGGCGCGGGCTTGTGCCCGAAGATCGGCAGGCCGCTCCAGTTGGTGTGGCCTGCCATATCGATCAGGATGTCGATGCCGTCGTCGCGAATCAGTTGCGCGGCCTCCTCGCGGCCCAGGCTGACCACCTTCTTCCAGCTCGCGAAGTTCGGCCTGAGCCGCGCGGTCACGTCGTCCTCGCCGACGAAGGTCACATAGGCATGCGGCTCGATGCGCGACCGGTCGATCCGCGCGAGCACGCTTTCAAGGAAGATGCCGACCGGGTGCTGCCGCAGGTCGCCCGACACGAAGCCGACGCGCAGCGGCCGCCCCTGCGCCTGCGCGACGCGCTGCGCGCGGTCGTGCTCGAACGGGTGCGCGTCGCGCTCGAGATGCTCGCCGTAGCGACGCGCTTCAGCGACCCACTCCTGCGGCTCGAACGCGGGTGAGCTCGACATGTTGAACAGCATCCGCGAGTACGCGCGATGCAGGTCGTGCCGGATCGCCGAGCGGAACGCATCCAGCGCGCCGGCGAGATCCCCTTTCGCCCACAGGATGTCGCCGAGCGTCATCTGGACCTTCAGCGGATCGATGCCGAGCGCCCTCGCGATCTCGGTGTGCTTCATCGCCTCGTCGAGCTTCTCGAGCCGAAACAGCGCGGCGGCGAGGTTGTGATGCGCGTCGGCATCGTCCGGGTTCAGGTCGATCGCATGCCGGTGGCTCAACTCCGCGGCGGCCAGCAAGTTGAGGTTGTGATACGCGAAGCCCAGGAAGTTGTATGCGTCGGCCAGTTCGGGATCGAGCTCGATCGCACGCCGGCACACCTGCACCGCCTGCCCGTATTCGCCCTGCTGGTTGCGCAAATCGCCGAGCCACGCCCATGCCTGTGCATGCGCGGGGTCGATCGCGACCGCCTGCTCGAGCAGTTCGAGCGCCTTGTCGAAATCGCCGATGCGCTGCAGCAACCTTGCCAGCACGCAGTGCGCGTCTGCGTCGCCCGGATCGAGCCCCTCGCGCGCATGGTCGATCGCGCCGTGCAGATCGCCGGCCGCGCGCAGCGTCGCGCTCAGCCCCCGGTGCGCGACACGGAAGCCCGGTTGCAGCGCGATGGCGCGACGATAGGCATCCGCGGCAGCGTCGAATTTCTCCTGCGCATGCAGCGCGTTGCCGAGATTGCAGTACGCATCCGCGTACTGCGGCTGGTGCGCGACGGCCTTGGCGTAGCTCGCGGCCGCCGCTTCGTGCTCGCCCAGGTCCTGCAGCGCGTTGCCGAGATTGTTGTACGCCTGCGCATAACCGGGGCGCAGCTCGATCGCGCGCGCGCAGCTCTGCATCGCGGCCGCCGGCTCGCGTGCGTCGCGCAACGCGTTGCCGAGGTTGTTGTGCGCCTCCGGATAGTCCGGTCGCAGCCCCACCGCGCGCCGGTAGTGCACGATCGCGTCGTCGAGCCGGCCGCTTTCGCGCAGCATGTTGCCCAGGTTGTTGAAGTACGACGCATCCGGCCGCTCGACGAGCGATTGCTCCATCAGCGCGAGCCCCGCGTCGTACTGCTTCAGCTGGCACGCGAGCAGCCCGAGGAAATGCAGTGCATCCGGCTGGCCCGGCTGCGCAGTGAGGATCGCGTCGTACAGTGTCTTCGCTTCCGCGAGACGCCCCGCCTGATGATGCGCCAGCGCGGACTGCAGCGTGTCGTGGATATCGTTCATGCTTCCTGCTCCGAGTTCGTATAGCGTTGCCACATGGCGAGGAACGCCGCTTCGAGATGCGCCGCGAACCGGCGCGCGTCGCACAACGGCGACGCGAGCAGCTGCGCACGCAGGCTCGCGCGCAGCGCCGCGAGGCGCTCGCGATCGTGCACCGCCGCGATCGCCTTCGCGACATAGCTGTCCTCGCCGTCAGCGACCCATTCGCCCATGCCCGCCGCGTGCAGCACGCTTTCGCAGATGTGCGTGACAAAGCGCCCGCCCTTCATGCCGAGCACCGGCACACCCATCCACAGCGCTTCGGCCGTGGTCGTGCCGCCCGGGTACGGGAACGGGCTCAGCGCGACGTCGATGCGGTTATATGCGCCGAAGTATTCCGCGCGCGGCGAACCGCCCTCGAGGATCAGCCGGTCCGCGTCGATGCCATGCCGCGCGAAGCGCGCGGCGGTCGCGTCGCGCACGCCCTCGCGACCGAGTTCGTGCGCCTTGAGCAGCAGCCGCGCGTTCGGCAGCGCATGCAGGATGCGCGACCACGCGCGCACGACGTCGTCGCCGATCTTCACGAGCTGGCCGAAGCAACCTAACGTCGGATGGCCGCTCGCCGCCATCGGCAGCGGGCCGACGTCGACGTCGCAGGCCGGCGGCGTGAAGCACAGGAAGCTGTCCGGCAGCCGCCACGGCTTCTCGACGAAGTGATGCGCTTCGGCGTCCGGCAGCGTGTAGCGGTCGCCGATGAAGTAGTCGATCGCGTCGCAGCCGGTCGACGCGAAGAAACCGAGCCAGCTCGCCTGCACCGGCGCGGGTTTCCAGCCGAACACGGGGAGTCCGCTCGATTGCGTATGGCCCGCGAGGTCGACGAGGACGTCGATTTCGTCGTCGTGAATCATCCGCGCGGCCAGGTCAGGACCCAGCGCGGCGATCGAGCGCCAGCCGTTCGCGTGCGGCTTCAGTTTCGCGGTGATCGCGTCCTCCTCGTCCGTGGTCACGTACACGCGCAGGTCGATGCGCGTGCGCTCGAGGTGCGCGAGCACGCTTTCCAGGAAGATCCCGACCGGGTGCAGGCGCAGGTCGCCGGACACGAAGCCGACGCGCAGTGGCCGCCCCTGCGCGCGCGCGGCCCGCTCGCGCGGATCGTGCGCATGGCGCGTCGAACGCGCGGCCAGGTGCCGGCCGTAGCGCCGCGCGTCGGCCAGGTAGTCGGCGGGGTTCACGCAAGCGGACGCCGCCGCGCTGAACAGCAGCCGGTTCAGCACGGTCGCCGCCACGTCGTCGGCGTCGTCGCGCACCAGCGCGAGCGCGTCGCGATAGGCCTGGACCGCGGCATCGACGTTGCCCTGCGCGCGCAGGATGTCGCCGAGATTGACGTGCATCAACACGGCCGGCGGACCGGCCTGCAACGCCTGCCGGCAATACACGAGCGCCTCGTCGAGCCGCTGCAGCTTCAACAGCACGACGGACAGGTTGTGGCACGCGCCGGCGTCCGCCGGATTGAGCGTGACGGCCGTGCGATGGCACGCTTGCGCATCCTCGAGCCGGTTCAGTCCGTGATACGCGTTGCCCGCGTGGTTATGTGCTTCAGCGAGGTTCGGCGCGAGCCGGATCGCGTCCTGCGCATGCGCGAGCGCTTCCGCGCAGCGCAGTTGCTTGTGACGCACGGCGCTCAGGTTCGCGTGGGCCATCGCCATCGACGCATCCAGCTCGATCGCGCGGCCGTAATGCGTGGCGGCGCCATCGAGGTCGCCCAGATCCTGCAGCGCATTGCCGAGGTTGTTGTACGCCTGCGCATAACCGGGGCGCAGCTCGATCGCGCGCGCGCAGCTCTGCATCGCGGCCGCCGGCTCGCGTGCGTCGCGCAATGCGTTGCCGAGGTTGTTGTGCGCCTCCGGATAGTCCGGCCGCAGCGCCACCGCGCGCCGATAGTGCGCAATCGCGTCGTCGAGCCGGCCGCTTTCGCGCAGCATGTTGCCCAGGTTGTTGAAGTAAGACGCGTCCGGCCGCTCGACGAGCGATTGCTCCATCAGCGCGAGCCCCGCGTCGTACTGCTTCAGCTGGCACGCGAGCAGCCCGAGGAAATGCAGCGCATCCGGCTGGCCCGGCTGCGCGGTGAGGATCGCGTCGTACAGCGTCTTCGCTTCCGCGAGACGCCCCGCCTGATGATGCGCGAGCGCCGCCTGCAATGCCTGTCCTGTTCCGTCCATCTCGTCTGCTTTGCTCATTAGGAATGCGGATCGCGTCCGAAGCCGATCCGCCTGCCGCCGTGTCCGATCATCACGGCCGACGCCGCCATCCCATCGCGTGCCATCCCGACGACGGTGTCGCGCACGCGCCACCGGTCGGAATGACGATCACGTCGGCCGGCGCGGTGTTCGGCGCGAGGGCCGCCATGTTCCGCTTGCCGCCACCATGGAAATGCCCACGCACGTCAAGTCGTAGGCGGCCTCACACGGATGCGACCGGCGCGGCTTCGACGTGCTGCGCCCACATGCCGTGCAGTGCGTCCTCGAAGTGGCGCGCGAAGCGGGGCGCATCGCACAGCGGCGACGCGAGCACCTGCGCGCGCAGCGTCGTGCGCAGCGCCGCCAGCTCGGCCGGCTGGCCAACCTGCGCGACGGCCTTCGCGACATACGCGGCGTCGTCGTCCGCGATCCACTCGGGCAGCCGCGCCGAATGCAGCAGGCTCTCGGCGATGTGCGACAGGAAGCGCTCGCCGCGCCGGCACAGCACGGGCACGCCCATCCACAGCGCTTCGGCGGTCGTCGTGCCGCCCGGATACGGGAACGGGCTCAGCATCAGGTCGACACGCCGGTACGCGGCCAGGTATTCGGCGCGCGGCGAGCGGCCTTCGAGGATCAGGCGCTGCGCGCCGATGCCGTGCGCCGCGAAGCGCGCGGCAAGCGCCTGCTGCTCGCGCGGATCGTCGAGATGCTCGGCCTTCACGAACAGCTTCGCGCCCGCGACCGATTGCAGCACGCGCGACCAGACCGCGACGACATGATCGGTAATCTTCGCGAGCTTGCCGAAATAGCCGAAGGTCGGATGGCCGTTCGCGAGCATCGGCAGCGCGCCGACGTCGACAGGCTCGGCCGGCGGCGTGAAGCACAGATAGCTGTCCGGCAGGTGCCACGGCCGCTCGGTGAAATGCGCGGCCTCGGCGGGCGGCAGCACGTGACGGTCGCCGATCACGTAGTCGATCGCGCCCACGCCGGTGCTCGCGAAATAACCGGGCCAGCTCGCCTGCAGCGGCGCCGGCTTCCACGCGAACAGCGGCAGGCGGTTGTAGACCGTGTGGCCCGCCGCGTCGAGCAGCACGTCGATGCGGTCCGCGCGAACACGCGCAGCCGCCGCTTCGTCGCTCAGGCCGGCGATGCTGGTCCATGTCGAGAAGGCCAGCTTGATGCGGGCGGTCACGTCGTCCTCGACGTCGCGCGTCGGGTACGCATGCATCTCGATCCGGTTCGCGTCGAGATGCTTCAGCATGCTCTCGATGAAATAGCCGACCGGATGCGACTTCAGGTCGCCCGACACGATGCCGACCTTCAGCGGCCGCCCGACCCGGGGAGCCAGGTCGACGAGCCAGTCCGTCCACGGCGTCGCGCACCGCGTGACGAGTTCGTCGTAGCGCGCGGCCTCGGCGAGATAGGCGTCGTGGTCGAACGCTTCGCTGAAGTGGCTCGCGAACAGCAGGTTGCTGCGCGGCTCCGGCAGTTCGGGGCGCAGCGCGACCGCGTGCCGGTAAGCCTCGAGCGCGGCCGGAATCTCGTTCAGGTCGAACAGCGCATTCCCAACGTTGTTGTAGGCCTGGCCGTTGTCCGGCTTCAGCGCAATGGCCTGGCAGAACGCATCGACGGCCGCGCGCGCGTCGCCGGCGAGCCGCAGCGCGTTGCCGAGGTTGTTGTACGCATCGACGTAGTCGGGTCGCAGCTCGATTGCGAGACGGAAGCACTCGGCGGCGGCGGCGTGACGGTTGTCCGCCTGCATCACGTTGCCGAGGTTGTAGTAGTACATCGCGTCCGGCCGGATCTCGATCGCCGCCATGATCAGGTCGGATGCCTCCTGATAGCGCCCGTACTGATGGCCGATCAGGCCGAGGAGGTGAAGCGCGTCCGCGTGCCGGGGATCGGTGTCGAGGATCTGCCGGTACAGCGTCTCGGCCTCTTCCAGCCGGTCGGCCTGATGGTGCGCCAGCGCCTGTTCGATCGTGGCGGCGGCGGGGGAGGTGGGCATCATGAGCTTTGTCGTCCTGGTAGCCAATACGGGATTCGAATCGCGGCCGGCGCCGCTGCGTCGGCACACGCCTTCGCCCGCGGACGCACGCACCGACGGTCTCCGACGTGTCCGAATTCTCCACGCGCTCGCCGCGTTCCAATTTGGCGAGCAGGTGCTGGAATTGGTCGCTATTCCCGCGACTGCACGCCGCCCCCTCGGGCGCCCCGAATTCGCGCCGGACACGCGCGCATCCATCGAAATGCGGGGTGAAACCACCCGCTAATCCGACATTCGATCCTGGCGGCGCTCGCTAGACTTGATCGTAGAAAGATGTCCGACCTGCGACGCTCGGACGGTTGCGCATTCCGATGCCACCGTGCCGACACGCGCTCGTCCGGTCACACCCTTTGCGCCTGGAGCCCTGTGTATGCACGAATCAGCGATCATCACCAACGCAGATGGCGATCAGCTCGCGGCGCGCCGCGAACTGTTCGACCTGATGCAGACCTACCCCGCGACGCGCGAGGAACTGGAACGGTCGCTCGGCCTGTTCGTGCGCGGCTCGCTCCTCGCACGCATTCTCGCGACCTTCGAGATTTATCAAAAAATCGTGCCGCTGCCGGGCGCGATCCTCGATCTCGGCACGTGGCGCGGGCAGACCGCCGTGCTGTGCGAGAACTTCCGCGCGATTCTCGAGCCGCTGAACTTCCAGCGCCGGATCCACGCATTCGATACGTTCACGGGCTACACGGGCTTCGCCGAGCACGACACCCGCGACCGCAAGCTGTTCTCCGACGGCACGTACTCGCTGTCCGGCGAGTACGCCGACCTGCTGCGCAAGCTGCTGAACCTGCACGAGCGCAGCAACGCGATGGGACACGTGCATGACAAGCACCACGTGTGGGAAGGCGACTGCCGCGATACGCTGGCGGCGTTCGACGAAGCGCATCCCGGCGAGATGGTCGCGCTCGCGTGGTTCGACCTGAACGTGATCGAGCCGACCCGGCACGCGTTCGACGCGGTGATGGAGCGGCTGGTGCCCGGCGGCGTCGTCGCGTTCTGGCAGCTCACCCGCGGCGGCCAGCTGCCCGCGGAAGGCGTCCATTACCTGCGCGACCTGCTCGGCAACCGTCCGCACCAGATCCACAAGGCTGCGGCCTATCCGTCGCTCTGCTACCTGTCATTCCCCGAAGGTGGGGGCACACGCAAATGAAAATCGCAATCCTCGGCAACGGCATTCTCGGCCTGATGACGGCCCGAGCATGGCAGCAGGCCGACGCGGGCGTCGAACTCGTGATCGTCGGCCACGCGCATCGGCCCGGCTCGGCCACGCGCGCTGCGGCGGCGATGCTCAATTCGTTCACCGAGCTGGAAGGCGATTCGCTCGGCACGCCGATCGACCGCTTCAAGTTCGAGCTGAGCCGCGGCGCGACGGCGGCCTGGCCCGCCGTATTCGCTGAAATCTGCACGCCGGCGCGCGCGGTCGCGCACGGCTTCGGCACCTTCGTGCTGAACAACGCGGCGACCGACGCGCTCGACGACGAGAACTTCGCGGCCATGCAGCGGTTCTGCCGCGAATTCGAGGAGCCCTGCGAGGCGGTCGATCCGTCAGGCATCCCGAACTATCATCCGGACCCGCGCTATCGCGCGCTGAAGGCGGTCTTCCTGAAGCGCGAAGGCTGGGTCAATCCCAAACAGTTTCTCGACGCGCTGACCGCGTCGGTCGCGCAAGCCGGCAACGTGCGCTTCATCGACGCCGAGGTCGAGCGGCTCGACACCGCGGCCGGACGCGTCACCGGGGCGCGCCTGTCCGATGGCAGCGTGCTCGGCGCGGACCGCTTCATCCTCTGCAACGGCGCCAACGTGACGCGCGTGCTGCAGGCGAGCCTGCCCGAGCTGCCGGTGCAGCGGATGTTCTACGGCATCGGCATGTCGATCGAACTGCAGAGCACGGAGAACGTGCACACGCACTGCGTGCGCACGACCAACCGCGGCCTCGCGTGCGGTGTGTATTCGGCGCCGTACGGGCCCGACCGGACCCTCGTCGGCGCCAGCAACTACATCAGCCCGGTGCCGCACGAGCACGGCCACGCCGGCAGCGCGTACACGCTGCTCAAGTCCGCGATGGACCAGATCAACACCCGCTTCTCGCGCGCGAACCTGGTCAACGTCAACGTCGGCTGGCGACCGACGACGTCCGACCTGTATCCGCTGTTCGGCGAAACCAGCGTGCGCGACCTGTGGATTCTCGGCGGCACCAAGCGCGACGGCTTCCACCTGTCGCCGGTGCTGTGCCGCGATCTCGTCGCGGCGATGCGCGGCGAACCGATCGATCCGCGCTACGCGGAACTCGCGCCCGAACGCCCGCTGATCCGCAACATGACGCGCGAGGCGGCGATCGCGAAGACGGTACGCCATCAGATCAATGCCGCGTACCAGCACGACTTCGTGCCGGCGCGCAACCGCATGGTCGAACAGCTCCGGAACGCGATGCGCGCGGACCTGGAGGCGCTGCACGACAAGCTGGGCGCAACGGACTGGGGCATTCCGCCCGAGCTCGTCGACATGTACCGGTACGGCCACATTCCGGCATGAGCGGTGCGACCATGAACCGCGACGCGAAGCGGGTGGCGATCGTCCAGTCCAACTACATTCCGTGGAAGGGCTACTTCGACCTGATCGCCGCCAGCGACGAGTTCATCCTCTACGATGACGCGCAGTACACGCGCCGCGACTGGCGCAACCGCAACCAGATCAAGACGCCGCAGGGCGTGCAATGGCTGAGCGTGCCGGTGAAGGTGAAGGGCAAGTATCACCAGTCGATCCGCGAAACCGAGATCGACGGCGCCGACTGGGCGCCGCTGCACTGGAAGGCCCTGCAGCAGAACTACGCGCGCGCGCCGCACTTCGCGCGCTATGCGGACGAGCTCGAAGCGCTCTACACCGGTCGCACCTACGGGATGCTGAGCGAGCTGAATGCCGCGATGCTGACGTGGGTCCTGCGGCAACTGGAAATCGGCACGCGCGTGTCGTCGACGTCGGACTATGCGCTCCACGGCGACCGCACCGAGAAGCTGCTGAACCTGTGCGTGCAGGCGGGCGCGTCCGAGTACCTGTCCGGCCCGGCCGCGCGCAGCTACCTCGACGAGAACCTGTTCGCCGATGCCGGCGTCGCGGTGCGCTGGTTCGACTATCCGAGCTATCCCGAGTATCCGCAGCAGTGGGGCGACTTCGTCCACGGCGTGACCGTGCTCGACGTGCTGTTCAACTGCGGTCCCGACGCGCGTCGGTACGCGCTGACCTCGAAAGACTGAGGCGATGTCCATGAGCGAATCCCGGCATGCGAGCCTGCTGGAAGAAGTGGCCGCGTACTACAGCGCGCGGCTGGCCGAGCACGGCGCGACCGCGCGCGGCGTCGACTGGAACGGCGAAACCGGCCAGTTCCTGCGCTTCGAACAACTGACGAAGATCCTGCCCGAGTCCGGCGGCCACTCGGTGAACGATATCGGCTGCGGCTACGGCGCGCTGGTCGATTTCCTGAAGGCGCGTGCGCTGCCGGACGGCTTCGCGTATGCGGGCTACGACATCTCGTCCGACATGGTCGACGCCGCGCGGCAGCGCTATCGCGACGACGCGAACGTCGCGTTTCATGTCGGCGCGGTGCCGCAGGCCGCGTCGGACTACGGGATCGCATCCGGCATCTTCAACGTCAGGCGCGGTCACGACGACGACGCGTGGCTCGACTACATCCACGCGACGCTCGACACGCTGCACGCGACGAGCCGCCTGGGCTTCGCGTTCAACTGCCTGACGTCGTATTCCGATCCGCCGTTCATGCGCCCGGACCTGCTGTACTACGCGGACCCGTGCGCGCTGTTCGATCGCTGCAAGCGCCGCTATTCGCGCCACGTCGCGCTGCTGCACGACTACGGCCTGTACGAATTCACGATTCTCGTCCGCAAGGACATCTGAGCGGCGCCGCGCGCGAGTCGCGCGGCCGAACGTCCCCCCTTACTGCGGAGCCTGACCATGTTCGGCCCACCCAATCTCGACGTCATTCCGTTCGGCCGCCCGTTCGTGGTCGGCAAGGAGCTCTACTACATCGCGAAAGCGGTCGAGCAGGGCGGCCTCGCCGGCGACCAGGCGTTCACGAAGCTCTGCCACCGCTGGCTGGAAGCGCGCATCGGCTGCCAGCGCGCGCTGCTCACGCACTCGTGCACGGCCGCGCTCGAGATGGCCGCGATCCTCGCCGACGTGCAGCCCGGCGACGAAGTGATCATGCCGTCCTACACGTTCGTGTCGACCGCCAACGCGTTCGTGCTGCGCGGCGCGACGCCGGTGTTCGTCGACATCCGCCGCGACACGCTGAACCTTGACGAGACGCAGATCGCCGCCGCGATCACCCAGCGCACGCGCGCGATCGTGCCGGTGCACTACGCGGGCGTCGCATGCGACATGGACGTGATCGGGCAGCTCGCGGCGGACCACGACCTGTGGGTGATCGAGGACGCCGCTCAGGCGCTGCAGTCGTCGTGGAACGGCAAGCCGCTCGGCAGCCTCGGCCACCTCGCGTGCCTCAGCTTCCACGAGACCAAGAACGTGATCTCGGGCGAAGGCGGCGCGCTGCTGGTCAACGACCCACGCCTCGTCGAGCGCGCGGAAATCATCCGCGAGAAGGGCACCAACCGCAGTCAGTTCTTCCGCGGGCAGGTGGACAAGTACACATGGGTCGACGTCGGCTCGTCGTTCCTGCCGGGCGAGCTGATCGCGGCGTTCCTGTACGCGCAGTTCGAGCACGCCGACGTGATCACCGCGCAGCGGCGCGCGACCGTGCAGCGCTACCAGGACGCGCTGCGGCCGCTGCACGCGGACGGGCTGATCGAGCTGCCCGCGATTTCGCTCGCCGAGCGCGGCAACGGCCACATGTTCTATTTCCTCGCACGCACCCTCGCCGAACGCACCGAGTTGCTGCAGCAGATCCGCGCGGTGGGCGTGAACGCGGTGTTCCACTACGTGCCGCTGCACAGTTCGCCGGCCGGCCAGCGCTACGGGCGCTGCGGGTCCGGCATGGCGGTGACGGACCTCGTCGCCGACCGGCTCGTCCGGCTGCCGCTTTACCACGACATGACCGAAGCCGAACAGGATCGCATCCTCGACGTGGTCTTCGATTTCTACCGCACCCGATAACGATGACGACTCCCAAACTTGGCCTGGCGCACGGCGGTTCGCGCATTTTTACGCGACTCGGCCACCCGTACTACATCCTCGCGCCGAATTTCCGGCAAACCTCCGGCGGGATCCGCGCGATGCACTACCTGTGCCACGTGCTGAACCTGCTCGGCCACGAAGCGTACGTCTGCACGCCGGTCGTGCATCCTGACCTGCGCACGCCGCCGCTGACCGACGACATCGTGCAAGCGCACGCCCGCGCGAATCGCAGCCCGATCGTCGTCTACCCGGACGTCGTCACCGGCAATCCGTTCAACGCGCGCTGCGTCGTACGCTACCTGCTGGCCGAGCCCGGCCGCATCAACGGCGAACCGATCACCCTGCAGCCGAACGACCTCATCTTCACGTTCGGGCCGTCGCTGGTGCCCGAAGAATGGCAGGCGGACCTGCTGCGCATGCCGCTGGTCGACACGCGCATCTTCAACAGCGACGGTGTCGACGACGCCCGCCGCAACGGCACGGCCGTCTTCATCAATCGCCACCTGCGGCGCGGCGGCACGCTGCATCCGGTCACCGCCGAGTCGATCGAAATCTCGACCCGCGTGCCGGAACGTTCGGCGCACGAACTCGCGGCGCTGTTCCGACAGGTCGAGTGCGTGTACATGTACGAATGGTCCACCGCCGTGTTCGAAGCGCTGCTGTGCGGCTGCCCGGTCGTGTGCATCATGAATGACGCGTCGCTGTCGGAGCCGACCCGGTGGGTGATGGACGGCAAGGGCATCGCGTGGGGGCTCGACGAACACGAGATCGCCCACGCGAAGGCCACCGTTCACGAAGCGCGCAGCGTCTACCTGAAGGAAGAGGAGGCGTTCTGGCAGCAGTTGCAGAACTTCGTCGAGCGGACCCAGGCCCACGCGGACACGCTGGATGCGCAGGCCTTCGCGACGGGCGCCGCCGCCCAGGGACGGCCCGCGTCCGCGCCGCGCTCGTGCATCGCGGTCGTCACCGCCGAGCCGGCCGACCACGCGCGCACCAGCATGCGCTTCGCGCAGCCGTTCGCGCGGCTGGACCGCGAATGGGCGCTGACGTTCCCTGTCACGCCAGCCGGCATCGATCCCGACGCGCTGCAGCGCGCTGACCTGATCGTGCTGCAGGGCGACACGCCGGGCCTGCTGTCTCCCGCCACGCTGGAACACCTGTTTTCGCTCGGCAAGCCGGTCGTCCTCGAGATCGACACGCCGCTCGACACGCTGCTCGCCGACATCCCCGGCGCGGCCGACAACGCGCGCCGCAAGGCGGGCATCCGCAGCGCCGTGCAGCGCGCGCATGCGCTCGTCGTGCCGTCGGAAGCGCTGGCGCGGCAGTACCGTCATGTCAACGCATCGGTCCACGTGCTGCCGACCGGCGTCGATCTCGAGCGTCTGCACCGCGCGGCGCCCGGCGTGCGCGACCACGTGAACCTCGCGGTTTCCGGCACCGGTCTCGACGACGTGCGTCTCGAGCAGGTCCGCCAGGCGCTGGTCGAGCTCCGCCGCCGGTTTCCGGGGAAGCTCCGGGTATCGTTCGTCGGTGCGGCGCTGCCGGCCGGCTGGGACCGCGAACCGGACGTCACGCTGATCGCGGAGCCTGCCCCTTACGACAGCTACGCCGACGCGCTGAAGCGCGCGGACCTCGACATCGCGCTGGTCGCGGCGCCGGTCAAATTGCACGACGACGCGCCGCCGCGCGCATGGCTCGAATGCTCGGCGGCCGGCGCGGCCACGGTGCTCGTCGCCACGCCGGCGGAAGGCTGCCCGGTTGTCCACGGCCGCACGGGCTGGCTCGTCGCCGACACCGCCGACGCGTGGGTCGACGCGATCGCGCACCTGATCGAGCATCCGCAAACCCGCGCGCAACTCGCCGCGGCCGCGCAGGATGCGATCCGTGCGCAGCACGACATCGGCCGCAACGCCGCGCGCCACGGCGTGCTGTACGCGCGGCTGCTCGCGGAGAACCGGACGCTGGCGCCCGTCGCCGCGACGGCGGACGCCGCACCGCGCCGCAAGCGCCTGATCGTGTACTCGATCGATCCGGACGCGTGCGCGTCATCGCGAATTCGCCTCACGCTGCCGTTCGGTCTGCTGAACGACGAATGGGAACTCGTCCCGGGCATCCGGGACGGCCAGATCGACAGCAGCGTGCTGGCCACGGCCGACGCCATCCTGCTGCACCGGCTGACGCCCGGCATGCTGACGGGCAACGACCTGTACACGATCTTCAAGCATGAAAAGCCGGTGATCTACGAGACCGACGACCTGCTGACCGACCTGCCGGCCGCGCATCCGCTCGCCACGCAAGGCGGGATGGCCCGCGCGGGGATCGAGCTCGTGCTGCGCAACGCGGACGCCGTGATCGTATCCACGCCGTTCATCGCCAGCCGCTACCGGCTGTCGCACCCGCGCGTTCACGTGCTGCCCGACAGCGTGGACTTCGACCGGTTCTACCGCCCCGTGACGGCGCGCGGCGACGACTGCGTGACGATCGGCATCGCCGGCGCGTCGCTGCGCGCCGACAACTTCGCGCTGGTCGACGCGGCGCTGCACGCGATCTGCGCACGCCATCCCGGCAAGGTCAAGGTGAGTTTCGTCGGCGCGGACGTCCCGCCAGGCTGGGCCGGCCACCCGGCCGCCGGGTGCGAGCCCGAGCTTCACGACTACGACGCGCACGCACGACGCCTGCCGGAACGGCGCTGGGACGTCGCGCTGCTGCCGCTCGCCGACCACGACTACAACGCCGGCACGAGCACGATCCAGTGGCAGGAATACGCGGCGGCCGGCATCGCGTCGATCGTCAGCGACCGGCCAGCCTATCGCCTCGCGCTGCACGACGGCTGCGACGGCCTGCTGGTCCCGGACGAACCGCAGGCCTGGGTCGACGCGCTCGATCGGCTGATCGCGAACCCGGCGCTGCGCCGCGGGCTCGCGCGCACGGCGCAGGCGAAGGTCCGCAAGCATCACGCGCTGCAGCAGGCGCTGCCGCGCTATCGCCATGTGTATCAGCAGTGCATCGACAAAGGCGCGGTCGGCAACCCGCCCGGCCGGCCGGATGCGCCGATCGCCGGCGCGCTGATCCTGGACGCCGAAGGCGACCTCGACAAGGTCCGGCTGAGCCTGCAGGAAATCGCAAGGCGGCCGGAACAGGATCTGCTGGCGGTCGTGGTGACCTCGTCGCAGGCGCCGCTGCCCGAATGGACCGACAAGGTGCGCTATCTGCACGCGCCCGCGCACGAGTACACGGCCACCGTCGAGCAAGTCTGCGCACTGCCGGCGTTCGACTGGACGCTGATCGTCGAGGCGGGGGACGGGCGCGCTGCGCAGGCACGAACGCCTGCGGATGCCGCGATCGCGTAGTTCGACGCGCGCCGTGCCGCTTGCCTGACGCTGGCGACCCGGCGCGCTGTTCCGGCAGCGCGCCCTGTGCTCAGCTGCTTGAACAGCCGCCGCAACTGCTTGAGCTGCATGAGCTCGACGAACTGCAGCTCGACGACGAGTCACTCGAACTGTAGGACGAACCGGTCGATCCGCCCGCCCGCGCGGCGGTCGGCGTCAACGGCGGCGGCTCCATCAGCACCATCGAATACGCGGCCCATGCGGTGCCGGTCAGCGCGCCCGCGCCGAACAGCGCGGCGGTCCACAGCAACGCGTCCGGCCGGTCGTGTTCGTCGCTGCGCACAATCCGTCGGGCGACGAGCGACGCCTGCCCGCCGACCGTCAGGCCGGGCCGCCCGAACCCGGTCAGCCGCCCCACGACGATGCGGTATGCAATCGCGAACGCCGCCATGCAGATCACGAGTAACAAGACCGGCCGTCCGCGACTCAGCCCGACCACCAGTTTCGCCGCGCCCGTGCCGAGCACCCCCAGCGCGATCGCGCGGGCCATGCGCGCCGTCCGCATGTCGCCCGGCGCCCAGAAACAGCCACGCGCGCGCAACGATTTCGCCTGCTCGGCAGCGCGACGCGCCAGCAACTGACGGAACGCGCCGAAGCTGGCCTCCCCCTCAGGCTGCCCGGCCAGCCATTCACATTCGTCCCCGTATTCGCCCGCCCGTGTCGCATCGACGAGCCGCACGCGCCCGCCCAGTCGCCCGGCCATCGCCAGCTCGATCGCGCCGGCGTGAACGAGCGACAGCGTCGCGACCTGCACGACCCGCGACTCGTCGCCGGCGAGGTACGCGGCCTGCTCGACCGTCAGGTCCGACGAGAATGCGCGCCTGCGCCGGCACCGGTATTCGATCTGTTGCGCAAGCCCGATCAACAGCAGCGCGGCCACGCAGGCCGGGATGTAGAACGCGAGAAACTGCGGCCCCGTGTAGTTCAGCACGTCGAAGTCTTGCGCCGATGCGCAGGTCGCGGCGACGCTCGCGGCGGCCGCCGGCCACGCGAGTTTCGGCAGCCGGTTGCGCCACGTGCTCCGCGTCGGCGCGAGGGCCGGCTCGTCTGCCTGCGGCGGCACCGCTTCGGCCGGCCGGTCAACGGGGCGCGGCCAGATCGATTCCGGCGGCTCATAGCCGAACAGCCGGCGGTAGCTGTCGAGCGTGTCGCGATAGCGCTGCGCGTACACCGCGCCCTCGTCCGGCGCGCCCGTGGCGGGCATGTGATGCAGTCGCGCACGCAGCACGCCGGCGCAGAAGACGTCCCAGTATTCGAGCGTGTACTGCAGGTGGAAATGCCACGCGGCATCGACCGCGACCGACGGCGTGACCGGGTGCCCGGCCGCCTGCGCGAGAAACGCGAAACGCTTGTACTCCTCGATCACGGCCAGCGCGTGCGCATGCGACCAGCCTTCGGCTTCGGCAAGGCGGCGGCTGTATGGCAGCGGCGCGTGCGGATCGTCGGGAGAATAGGTGTTCAGACGCGCGAGCAGCGCCTGCTGCGCATCGGTCAGCGCGCAGGCAGCGACTGCGGTCGAGGTGGACGGAATGGCAGCCATCGGAGTCGGCGCGATGCGCGGACGGCCGCCGCGATCGACGCTTGGAGTTGTCGTTGCGGGCGATTCTCGCACAATGGAAAGGCGGAGGAATAGCGGGGGAAATGACGGCGCGATACCGTGCGGTGACGCTATGCCTGGACGACTTCAGGAAAACGGATCGGGGAATTCGACGCCTGGATTCACTCACATCGAAGGGGCCCAAGAGCCCCTTCGATGTGATGCGATGGCAATGTCGGCCGGAACGGCGACGACCGCGGCCCGAAAAATCAATTACGCGTATTGGGGCGCTTTGGCGGCTAACGCATCCAGCACCTTGGTGACTCTCCAGTGCTGCGCCTGAGTCCCGTTATAGGCAAACGCCCAAATGACGTTGTTGCCTTGCAAACTGTCGAAGTGGTCGTCGATCACGAGATTCGGATTTGCCACCGACGTGATATATCCCGGGCGCATAGTCAGGCTCCACCGCTGAGATACCGCACCGGTAAATTTACGCACGACGAGCGGTGTCTCGGCAGCAACCTTTCCGTCCTTAAAATCGATCGCCAATTGCTCCGCTGGAGAGTCAGGACTGGTGAAATCGAGAATGAAGAACCCTGGGCTGGCACGAAAATGCCACACGTTTAGTACATCCTGTTCGGTCAGATAGCGTAGTGCCAACGGCGAGTTGGGACCTACAAAGCCGCCCTGGCCAGAATCGGGCACAACGCCGATGCAGCGGCTCCGATCCGCGGCGAATTCAATGATCACGTCACTCATGATATTTTCCTTAAGATAATTGAGAAAATAATCGGCCTCGTCCTTCTTAAAATCCCCTTGAATTGCAAGGCCAGAGCGCCCCGCGATCCAAAGGTATCGGCAAGCTACCCTTATCGGTTCTCACCTGGATATAAAATAGACAAATGGCCTCTCGAGCTCAATTACACTTGATTACACATGGACGAAAATCGAGATCGATTGAATATTCGATGCCGACGAGTTTGGACTACATGTTGCGACCGGTGACTTGCCTGTTGTTCTTCAGCAAATGCCCGTCTGCTGCCCGCCGCAGGACGCACGCTCGCCGCAGTCGGTCGGCCGGCGAGAACCGTCCGTTCCTCATCACTGACGTGCAGGCCGCAATCGGCCGCGCCGGCACGAAGGGCACGCTCGCGCGTTCGCTCGACGCGATCGCGGCGCAGACGCGACCGAAACCTGGCGAAAGACGTCGAAGCGTGCACGTATCAGTGACTTCCGCCGGCACAACCTGCGCGGCACCTGGGCAAGCTGGCACGTGCGACGCGGCACGCCGCTGCAAGTGCTGAAGGGACCGGGCGGATGGGAGACGATGGAAATGGTGCAGCGGTACGCCCACCTGTCAGCCGATCATCTGGCGCACAGCGTCGCGCCGCTCACGGCCGAGCCCGCGCCGATTCCGGCTGCAATCTAGCTGCAACGGTACTGCACGACGAAGGAAGGAAACCGCTGAGAGCCTGACTAGGCTTGGCGCGCCCGGCTGGGATCGAACCAGCAACCCCTGCCTTCGGAGGGCAGTACTCTATCCATTGAGCTACGGGCGCGTGAGACAGTGAAGCGACCCCATATACAGGCCGCCCACGATTGGCAAGACGGCAAGGATACCCGGTTTCCCAAGACGCGTCCACCTCGCCCGCCGAATCGCCGCCGGACGGCCCTGCGTGCGGGTAAACACGCGCCATCGCGCCGCTCGCCGTGATGTAAACGTTCCGTCTATAATCGTCCGTGCTTCATTGGACTGCCATTTTGCCGTTGCACCGCGCTCACAATTCCTATTCATGGAGACGAGGCAAGCATGAGCGAAGCACCCCACGAATCTCCCGTCAAAACCCCCGGGCAGCTGATTGCCGTCATCATCGCGTCGTTCGCGATTCCGATCGTCCTGATCGTCCTGTTCGCCAATTACGCGAACCATGCATTCCGCTCCGGCGCCGGCACCGACGCGCTATCCGACCAGCAGGTCGCCGCCCGTATCGCGCCGATCGCGAAGGTCGACGTGAAGGACGCCAACGCGCCCCGCACGTACAAGACCGGCGAGGAAGTCTACAAGGCCGTCTGCGTGACCTGCCACGGCACCGGCGCCGCCGGCGCGCCGAAGTTCGGCAACAAGGACGACTGGGCGCCGCGCATCTCGCAAGGCTTCGACACGCTGCTGAAGACGGCCCTCGCGGGCAAGGGCGCGATGCCGGCGCGCGGCGGCACGAGCCCCGACGACGTCAGCGACTATGAAATCGCCCGCGCGATCGTCTACATGGCCAACAACGACGGCGCGAACTTCCCCGAACCGGCCGCGCCGGCCGCCAACGCCGCGCAGCCCGCCAGCGGCGCCCCCGCGTCGGGCGCCGACGCATCGAACGCGCAGGCCGCCGCGGCCATGGCCGCGATCGCCGCGATCCCGAAGGCCGGCGAAAAGCCCGCGGCCGCCCCGGCGGGCGCCGATGCAGCAATGGCCGGCAAGGCGCTGTACGCGTCGACCTGCCAGGCCTGCCATGCAGCCGGCGTGCTCGGCGCACCGAAGTTCGGCAACAAGGCAGACTGGGCGCCGCGCCTGAAGGAATCGATGGATACGGTCTACAACTACGCGCTGCACGGCAAGGGCGCGATGCCGCCGAAGGGCGGGTCGAACGCGTCGGATGCCGACGTGAAGGCGGCCGTCGACTACATGGTCAACGCGGCGAAGTAACGCGCCCGTACGGCCATCCGTAAAAAACCCCCGCGACGCCTTTGCATCGCGGGGGTTTCGTTTTGGTGTCGCCGGTTCATCGCGCCGTGACTAAGGCAGCGCCGCACCCATCACTTCTGCAGCAACGCCTTCAGGCTCGCAAGCCGGTCCTTCGGCGACATCGGCGCTTCTTCCGGCGTCGGCGGCGGCGCTTCGTCGAGCCCCATCTCCGGGATGAAGCGCGACGGTTCGCACACGACCGTCTCGCGCGCCCGCTTGCGCTTCTTGCACCAGTTCAGGTGCAGGCTGCGCTGCGCGCGGGTGATCGCGACGTACATCAGCCGGCGCTCCTCCTCGATCCGTTCGTTGTCGATCGGGCCGTCGTCGTCGCTGCCGCCTCGGTGCGGCATGATGCCTTCCTCGACGCCGACCAGGAACACGTGCGGATACTCGAGCCCCTTCGACGCATGGACGGTCGACAGCCGCACGGCGTCCGGGTCTTCATCCTTGCCTTCGAGCATCGACATCAGCGCGACGGTCTGGATCAGGCCGAGCAGGTTCTTGCCCGTATCGGCGAGGCCGTCCGCGTTGTGGAAACCTTCGGCCTCGCCGTCGACGGCCTCCGTCTCGGGCTTGGTGCCCTTGCGCTTCAGCCATTCGAGGAATTCGAGCACGTTCTGCCACTTCGACTGCGCCTGCCGCTCGTCGAACGCGTCGTACAGGTACGCCTCGTAGTGGATCGCCTCCATCATGTCGTCGAGCACGACGGTCGCGGGCTCCTTGTCCGCGCGCTCGGTCAGGCGCTGGATGAAGTCGCAGAACATCCGCAGCGGCTCGACCTGGCGCGCCGACAGCCGCGCCTCGATCCCGCCCATGTACACGGCCTCGAACAGCGACACCTTCGCCTGCCCCGCGAACGAGCCGAGCGCCTCGAGCGTCGTGTTGCCGATGCCGCGGCGCGGCGTGGTGACGGCGCGGATGAACGCGGGATCGTCGTCGGCGTTCGCGATCAGCCGCAGGTACGCGCACAGATCCTTGATCTCGGCCTTGTCGAAGAACGACTGGCCGCCCGACAGCACGTACGGGATCCGCTCGCGCCGCAGCACCTGTTCGAAGATGCGTGCCTGGAAGTTGCCGCGATACAGGATCGCGTAGTCGCGGAACTGCGCGCGCCGCTCGAACTTGTGCGCGGACAGCCGGAACACGACCGATTCGGCCTCGTGCTCCTCGTCGTTGCACGCCGTGACGGTGATCGAGTCGCCCATCCCGTGCTCGGACCACAGCTTCTTCTCGAACAGCTTCGGGTTGTTCGCGATCACGTTGTTCGCGGCGGTCAGGATCCGCACCGTCGACCGGTAGTTCTGCTCGAGCTTGATCACGTGCAGCTTCGGGAAATCCTTGCCGAGCTGCGCGAGGTTCTCGAGCGTCGCGCCGCGCCAGCCGTAGATCGCCTGGTCGTCGTCGCCGACCGCCGTGAACGCGGCGCGCGGGCCCGCGAGCTGCTTCAGCAGCTCGTACTGGCACGCATTGGTGTCCTGGTACTCGTCGATCAGCAGATAGCGCAGCTTGTTCTGCCAGCGGTCGCGCACCGGCTCGTTCTTCGCGAACAGCTCGGCCGGCAGGCGGATCAGGTCGTCGAAGTCGACCGCCTGGTACGCGTGCAGCGTCGCCACGTAGTTGCGGTAGACCAGCGCGGCCTGGTGCTCGTCCTCGTTGGCCGCGGTCGCCATCGCCTCGTCGGGCATGATCAGGCCGTTCTTCCACAGCGAGATGATGCTCTGGATCTTGCGGATCAGCCCCTTGTCGGTCGTGCCGAGCTGCTCCTGGATCATCCCGAAGCAGTCGTCCGAATCCATGATCGAGAACTGCGGCTTCAGCCCGACGTGCTCGGCCTCCTGGCGCAGGATCTGCACGCCCAGCGAGTGGAACGTGCAGACGGTGAGCTGGTTGACGGGCACCTTGCGGCCTTCCTTGCCGGGCGTGGTGAGCGTCTTGCCTTCCAGCAGCTTCGACACGCGCTCGCGCATTTCGGCGGCCGCCTTGTTCGTGAACGTGACGGCGGCGATATGGCGCGGCTCGAAGCCTTTCGCTTCGATCAGGTGCGCGATCTTCTGCGTGATCACGCGAGTCTTGCCGCTGCCCGCGCCGGCGAGCACGAGACAGGGACCGTCGAGATAGCGCACCGCTTCATTCTGAGCGGGATTCAGGCCTGCGGACATGATGGCGGATGGTGTTGCTGGTTGACGGCGGAGGGCCGGGAGGATGCCGTGCGCGACAGGCTGGGGAAGCAGGCGGACACGCAGGCAGGACGCGCATGTTAACACGTCGGCGGCACGTATTTCGGGCGCGCGGCCGGACGGGCGCGGGCAGGCTTGCCGGGCGGGCGCCCCCTGTCCGTCCGGCGGGGTCGTGCCTGTCCGCTCGGCCAATCTGGCCCCGTCCGCGCCGGGATCGGACACAATATGTACTCCCCGGCGCCGTCCGCGCCGGCCCGCTTCAATTTGCCTGAACCGTCACCGGATCGACTCATGGGATACCCGTTCGCCACCGCCGCCCTCGGCCCGCTGCTGTTCGTGCAGGGGCGCTACGTGCGCCGCGTCACGCCGCGGCTGCCCGAGGCGGCCGGCCCGCGCGACGGCGTGGCCGGCGACGGCCCGCCGCTGCGCGTGCTGGTGGTCGGCGATTCGGCAGCCGCGGGCGTCGGCGTCGCGACGCAGCACGATGCGCTCGCAGGGCAACTGGCGAACGCGCTGGCGGCCACGCACCGCGTGCGCTGGAAACTGCTCGCGCGCACCGGCCTGACCACGCGGGAGCTGGTCGACTGGCTCGCCGCCGAGCCGGCCGAGCCGTTCGACGTGGCCGTCACGTCGCTGGGCGTCAACGACGTGACGGGCGGCGTGCCGCCCGCACGCTGGCTCGCGCAGCAGGCCGAGCTGGTCCGGCTGCTCGCCACGCGCTTCCAGGTCGGGCACGCGATCCTGTCGGCGGTGCCGCCGATGGAGCGCTTCCCGGCGCTGCCGCAACCGCTCGCGTGGTATCTCGGCCTGCGCGCGAGGCGGCTCAACGCGGTGCTCGCAGGCTGGGCCGGCACGCAGCCGGACTGCACGTTCCTCCGGGTCGATTTGCCGCTCGAACGTCACCTGATGGCCGCCGACGGCTTCCATCCCGGCGCATCGGCGTGCGCGGTATGGGCCGCGCAGGTCGCGGCCGCCGTGCGGCAGCGGGTGGGCGCATGACGCGGCACGCTACGGGCAGGTTGGCCGCCACGGCTCGCCGCGCGGCGCGCGCCATGTCACGCCACGCCGAGAGCCGCGAACCGAGCAGAGCCGAGCCGAAAGCCGGGCAGTCGCGCTGCCCGGCACCCGATCTCGCGCAAAATGCCGGCATTCCTTGCGCAGTTGCCGCATCACATCGCGCGTTTCGCCCGACGCGCCTATGCAGGCGGCGGCGCCATGCCAAAATAGCCGGTCGTCTCCGCGCCACCGCTCCGGCGCGCCATCCTTTAGTTTCCTTCGCAGCCAGGAATTGCCATGTCGTCATTGCTCAGGATTGGTTTGATGGGTTTCGGTTTCGCCGGCGCGACGTTCCACGCGCCCGTGATCGCCACGAGCGGCCGCACTGAAGTCGCCGCGATCGCGACGGGTCAGTCCGATCGCGCGCACGCCGCGTATCCGGGCGCGCGCATCGTCCCCGACCTCGACACGCTGCTCGGCCTCGACGATATCGAATGCGTGGTGATCGCCACGCCGAACGACACGCACTTCACGCTCGCACGCCAGGTGCTCGAAGCGGGCCGCCACGTCGTCGTCGACAAGCCGGTCACGCTCACCGCCGACGAGGCGCTCGCGCTCGCACGGCTCGCGAACGCGCGCAGCCGGCTGTTCGCGCCGTTCCACAACCGCCGCTGGGACGGCGATTTCCTCACCGTGCGTCGCGTCGTCGAATCGGGCGAGTTGGGCCGCCTCACCTACTTCGCGTCGCACTTCGACCGCTTCCGGCCGACGCCGCGCCCGCGCTGGCGCGAGGAGCCGACCCGCGGCGGCGGCCTGCTGCTCGACCTCGGCCCGCACCTGATCGATCAGGCGCTCGCGCTGTTCGGCACGCCGGAAACGGTGAGCGCCACCGTCAAGACGCGCCGCGACAACGGCACGGCGCCCGATTTCGTGCACCTGCTGCTCGGCTATCCGGACAAGGACGTCGCGCTGCATGCAAGCGCGCTGTCGGCGATCGAACCCGCGCGCTTCACGCTGCACGGCACGCGCGGCAGCTATCAGAAATTCGGGCTCGACACGCAGGAAGACCAGCTCAAGGCCGGCCTCACCGCCGACGACGTCGAATTCGGCGGCGGCAACCCGCCCGGCCTGCTGCGCGTGCTCGACGGCGACCTCGAAGTCGAACGTCCGGTGCCGACGCTCGACGGCCAGTACGCGGAGTTCTACCGCGCGCTCGCCGCGTCGATCCGCGACGGCGCGCCGTTCCCGGTCACAGCGCAGGACGCGGTCGACGTGATGACGATCATCGAGCTCGCCGCGCAGAGCGAACACGACGGCCGCCGGGTGCCGTTCGTGCGCCGTACCGTCTGATGGCCGCCGGCCGGGTCGGTGCCGGCCCGGCCGCCCACCGCGCCACGCCGCCACGCGTCGGCGTCGGCGCTGCGTCTGCCGCCACACCGCCCCGTCGGCCCGGCCCCCAACATTCCGTTACAAATGGTGCGGGAACGAAAGTCAGCGGTCGTCCGGTCTGACGCGTTTCTCAAAATGTCGATTCGACACTTATCCGTCAGGAGAATGTGATGCAACGGTTGATTCGCGCAGCGGCATGCTGCGTCCTGGTTTCCTCGCTCGCGGCGTGTGTCGTGCAACCGCAGCGGCCGGTCCGGCAGGCGCCTCCGCCGCCGCGACCGAATCCGCAGGTCGTCGCGAACGACCGCATGCAGGAGGTCCAGGGCCGGATCGACAATCTGCATCGCCGGATCGACGCGCGCGTGAACGGCGGCTACTACCCGCCGCCGTACGGCGCGCAGTTGCACCACCGCCTCGACGTGATCCGCCAGGAAGCGAACGACATGTCGGCCCAGCACAACGGCGGCCTGTCCGGCGACGAGCAGCGGGTGCTGAACCAGGAACTCGACACGGCCGCACGCGCGATCGGCGAGTGACGCGCCGGCGCCCGCCGGAGCGGAGAAAAGCGGCGGCGCCGGCCGCCGCCGCTTGTCGCGAAGCGACATTCTTTTGCTCAAATTGACAATGCCGACCCGCTCGCGTACAGTCGCCCGCACGCGTCGGGAGAGCGTGTGACCGGGTCGTTCCGACACCGGTTGCGCCGCCGAAGGGGCACACCCGCAAACTCTCAGGCAAAAGGACCGACCGCGTCGGGGAACCGCGTCCGCGCACTGCGCGCACGACACTCCCCGCACTCTGGAGAGCGGCAGTAGCCCGCAGCGCATTGGCTGCGCGGGCAAGCTGCCCACCGAAGGGGCGCGCGTTCGCCGGGCTTGGCCCGCAGCGCAATCTCTCAGGTATCGAGGACAGAGGGGCATGTACCGGATCGCTCGAGGCCATCGGCCGCGGCGATCGGCACATGGCCGTTCTGATCCGCGCGCAAGCGCCTTGCCTGAGGCCTCGATGACTGCACTGAATCACACCCCGCTCAACGCCGCGCACCGCGCGCTCAATGCCCGCATGGTCGACTTCGGCGGCTGGGACATGCCCGTCAACTACGGCTCGCAGATCGAAGAACACGCGGCCGTGCGCACCGACGCCGGCATGTTCGACGTGTCGCACATGTGCGTCGTCGATTTCACCGGCAGCCGCGTGCGCGCATTCTTCGAGCACGCGATCGCGAACCACGTCGGCAAGCTCAAGACGCCCGGCAAGGCGCTCTACTCGTGCCTGCTCAACCCGCAGGGCGGCGTCATCGACGACCTGATCGTCTACTACTTCACCGAAGAATTCTTCCGCGTGGTCGTCAACGCCGGCACCGCCGAGAAAGACATCGCGTGGTTCAACCAGCTGAACGAGCAAGGCGGCTACGGCCTGACGATCGCGCCGCGCCGCGATTTCGCGATCGTCGCCGTGCAGGGTCCGAACGCCCGCGAAAAGGTCTGGGCGACAGTGCCCGCCGCGCGCGCCGCCACCAGCGAGCTCAAGCCGTTCAACGCCGCGCAGGTCGCCGGCACGCCGTTCGGCGATCTCACCGTCGCGCGCACCGGCTACACCGGCGAAGACGGCTTCGAAGTGATCGTCCCGGCCGTGCACGTCGTCGCGCTGTGGGATGCGCTGCAGCAAAACGGCGTGCGGCCGTGCGGGCTCGGCGCGCGCGACACGCTGCGCCTCGAGGCCGGCATGAACCTGTACGGCCAGGACATGGACGACACCGTCTCCCCGCTCGACGCGGGCCTCGCGTGGACGGTCGACCTCACCGCGCCGCGCGACTTCGTCGGCCGCGCCGCCCTGGAAGCCAACGGCACGCGCGCCGCGTTCGTCGGCCTGATCCTGCAAAAGGAAAACGGCAAGGCGGGCGGCGTGCTGCGCGCGCACCAGAAGGTCGTCACGCCGCACGGCGAAGGCGAGATCACGAGCGGCACGTTCTCGCCGTCGATGCAGGAATCGATCGCGTTCGCGCGCGTGCCGACGGCCGTCCAGATCGGCGACATCGTCCAGGTGCAAATTCGAGACAAGAATCTTCCCGCGCGCGTGGTAAAACTGCCGTTCGTGCGCAACGGCAAGGTCCTCGCTGCGTAACGACCGGGAGGCGGCCGGGCCGCCTCCCGGCCAGCCGGGAGATGGCGCCCGGCGCAACCCCATCCGGCGCACCATGGCGGCGCGCCAGCAAAACGAACACACCTTTTATCCAGGAGCATCCGATGAGCAACGTCCCGGCCGATCTGAAGTACACCGACGAACACGAGTGGATCCGCACCGAGGCGGACGGCACGCTGACGGTCGGCATCACCGATCACGCGCAGAGCACGCTCGGCGACATCGTCTTCCTCGAGCTGCCCGAAGTCGGCAAGTCGGTGAGCGCGGGCGACGCCGTCGGCGTCGTCGAATCGGTGAAGGCGGCATCCGACATCTACTCGCCGGTGTCCGGCGAGATCGTCGCCGTCAACGAAGCCGCCACCGATGCGCCGGAAGAAGTGAACGGCGACGCATACGGCGTGTGGCTGTTCAAGATCAAGCTCGCGGACGGCGCATCGACCGACAAGCTGATCGACGCCGACGCGTACAGCAAGCTGATCGACTAATTTTCCTTACCCGAACCGCGTGCGGCCGGGCAGCCGGCCCGCGCGGGACCAGAGTCACGCCATGAAGCTCGAACACCCGGACCGCCTGATGAACCGCACGCCCCTCTCGCTCGCCGCGCTCGAAACGCACGACGCGTTCGCCGAACGCCACATCGGCCCCGACGCCGCCAGCCAGCAGGCCATGCTCGACACGCTCGGCTTCGCGTCGCGCGCCGCGCTGATCGACGCCGTGATCCCGGCCTCGATCCGTCGCGCCGAAACGCTGCCGCTCGGCCCGTTCGCGCAGCCGAAGAGCGAGGCCGAAGCGCTCGCCGCGCTGCGTGCGCTCGCGGACAAGAACCAGGTGTTCCGCTCGTATATCGGCCAGGGCTACCACGACACGCATACGCCGGCCGTGATCCTGCGCAACGTGCTCGAAAACCCGGCGTGGTACACGGCCTACACGCCGTACCAGCCCGAAATTTCCCAGGGCCGCCTCGAGGCGCTCCTGAACTTCCAGCAGATGGTCGCCGACCTGACGGGTCTCGCGATCTCGAACGCATCGCTGCTCGACGAAGCCACCGCCGCGGCCGAAGCGATGACGCTGCTGCAGCGCACCGGCAAGCCGAAGTCGAACGTGTTCTACGTCGCCGACGACGTGCTGCCGCAAACCGTCGAAGTGATCCGCACGCGCGCGCTGCCGATCGGCATCGACGTGAAGACGGGCCCGGCCGCCGAAGCAGCTCAAGCGAACGCATTCGGCGTGCTGCTGCAGTACCCGGGCATGAACGGCGACGTGCGCGACTACCGCGCGCTCACCGAAGCGATCCACGCGGCCGGCGGCCACGTGGTCGTCGCGGCCGACCTGCTCGCGCTGACCGTGCTGACGCCGCCCGGCGAATGGGGCGCGGACGTCGCGATCGGCAACACGCAGCGCTTCGGCGTGCCGATGGGCTTCGGCGGTCCGCACGCCGCCTACATGGCCGTGCGCGACGAATTCAAGCGCCAGATGCCGGGCCGCCTCGTCGGCGTGACGGTCGACGCGCAGGGCAAGCCCGCGCTGCGCCTCGCGCTGCAGACGCGCGAACAGCACATCCGCCGCGAGAAGGCGACGTCGAACGTGTGTACCGCGCAGGCGCTGCTCGCGATCATGGCCAGCATGTACGCGGTCTACCACGGCCCGCACGGCCTGAAGACGATCGCGCTGCGCGTGAACCGCATCGCGGCGCTGTTCGCCGCCGGCGTGAAGCAGCTCGGCTTCGCGACCGTCAACGACACGTTCTTCGACACAGTGACGATCGACACCGGCGCGCGCACCGCGCAGATTCACGCATTCGCGAACGCGAAGCGCATCAACCTGCGCCGCGTGAGCGACACGCAAGTCGGCGTATCGGTCGACGAAACGACGACGCGCGACGACCTCGCCGATCTCCTCGACGTGTTCGCGCAGGCCGCGGGCGGCACCGCGCCGGCCGTCGATGCGCTGGACGCGGGCCTCGGCGGCGTCGCCGCGCTGCCGGCCGGCCTCGAGCGCACGAGCGCGTACCTGACGCACCCCGTGTTCAACCGCCACCATTCCGAAACCGAAATGCTGCGCTACCTGCGCAGCCTGTCGGACAAGGATCTCGCGCTCGACCGCTCGATGATCCCGCTCGGCTCGTGCACGATGAAGCTGAACGCGACGTCGGAAATGCTGCCCGTCACGTGGCCCGAGTTCGGCGGCATCCATCCGTTCGCGCCGGCCGAGCAGACCGTCGGCTACCGCGAGATGATCGACCAGCTCGAACAGATGCTCGTCGCGGCCACCGGCTACGCGGCCGTGTCGCTGCAACCGAACGCAGGCTCGCAGGGCGAGTACGCGGGCCTGTTGATCATCCACGCGTACCACGCATCGCGCGGCGAAGGCCATCGCGACGTGTGCCTGATCCCGGCATCCGCGCACGGCACGAACCCGGCGTCCGCGCACATGGCCGGCATGAAGGTCGTGGTCGTCGCGTGCGACGCGCAGGGCAACGTCGACATCGCCGACCTGAAGGCGAAGGCCGAGCAGCATTCGGCGAACCTCGCGGCGATCATGATCACGTATCCGTCGACGCACGGCGTGTTCGAGCAGAACGTCCGCGAGATCTGCGAGATCGTCCACGCGCACGGCGGCCAGGTGTACGTCGACGGCGCGAACATGAACGCGATGGTCGGCCTGACCGCGCCCGGCCAGTTCGGCGGCGACGTGTCGCACCTGAACCTGCACAAGACCTTCTGCATCCCGCACGGCGGCGGCGGCCCGGGCGTCGGCCCGGTCGCGGTCGGCGCGCACCTCGCGCAGTTCCTGCCGAACCAGCGCTCGACCGGCTACGCCCGCGCGGAAGACGGCATCGGCGCGGTGTCGGCCGCGCCGTACGGCTCGGCGTCGATCCTGCCGATCTCGTGGATGTACATCGCGATGATGGGCGCGAAGAACCTGACCGCCGCGACCGAAACCGCGATCCTCAACGCGAACTACATCGCGAAGCGCCTCGCGCCGCACTATCCGGTGCTGTATTCGGGCCCGGGCGGGCTGGTCGCGCACGAGTGCATTCTCGACCTGCGTCCGATCAAGGAAACGAGCGGCATCAGCGTCGACGACGTCGCGAAACGCCTGATGGACTACGGCTTCCACGCGCCGACGATGAGCTTCCCGGTGCCGGGCACGCTGATGGTCGAGCCGACCGAATCGGAATCGCAGGAAGAACTCGACCGCTTCATCGCCGCGATGATCGCGATCCGCGAAGAAATCCGCGCGGTCGAGGAAGGCCGCGCCGATCGCGAGGACAACCCGCTGCGCCACGCGCCGCACACGGCGGCCGTCGTCACCGCGAACGAATGGCCGCACGCGTACTCGCGCGAGCAGGCCGCGTACCCGGTCGCGTCGCTCGGCACGAACAAGTACTGGCCGCCGGTCGGCCGCGCGGACAACGCGTACGGCGACCGCAACCTGTTCTGCTCGTGCGTGCCGATGTCGGATTACGCATAACGCCCGCCTCGCGCCGGAGCGTCCGACCGTGACCCCACCGCACGCAGCCACCGGTTGCGTGCGGTTTTACGTTCGCCGCCCGACCAACCGTTTCACGCTTACCCGCCAATCCGGCTAACATCACACGCGATCCAGCCAATGAAGGAGTTCCGCATGGTGCGTCCGATGTTTCCGGGCCAGGGTGCAACGGCGCGGCGGCCGCGCGCAGGCCGCAACGTGCCGATGCTCGTCGCATCGCTGTCGCTTGCCGCCGCCGGCCTCGGCGTGTCCGGCAATGCGCTCGCCGCGATGAATTTCTGCGCGGCGCCGGCGCTGCAGTCGAGCGAGACGACGCACGCCGAGCCGGGCGTGCAGGCGCTGATTCGCAGCGTCGACGCGCGCATCGGCGAGCAGCCGAAGGCCATGGCGCGCGTGCACACCGAGGGCACGCTGCCGCATGAAGGCATCTACGACCAGAGCGAAGCCGCGCTCAAGGACATGGACCTGATGCGCGATGCGGCGCTCGCGTGGCGCGTGACGAACGCGCCGCGCTACCTGCAACTCGTCGACCGCTTCCTGTCCGCGTGGGTGTCGACTTACCAGCCGAGCTTCAACCCGATCGACGAGACGCGCTTCGACAGCCTGATCGTCGCGTACGACATGACCGCGAGCGCGCTGCCGGTGAAGACGCGCAACGCGACCGCCGCGTTCATCGCGAAGCTCGGCGCCGGCTACGTCGCGCAGGTCGACGCACAGAAGCGCCCGCTCACCGGCACCTGGCGCAACAACTGGCAGAGCCACCGGATCAAGCTGATCGCGCTGTCCGCGTTCACGCTCGGCGACCGCAAGATGATGAACGCCGCGCAGCGGCTGTTCGTCGAGCATCTCGCCGACAACATCGGCCCGGACGGCAAGACCTGGGATTTCGAGGAACGCGATGCGCTGCATTACGCGGTCTACGATCTACAGCCGCTGGTGACGGCCGCGCTCGCCGCGCGACGCTTCAACCGCAACTGGCTGCGCGAGCGCGGCGCGAACGGCGCGACGCTCGCGGCCGCGCTCGACTGGCTCGTGCCGTACGCGCTCGGCGAGAAAACCCACGAGGAATTCGTGAATTCGCCGGTGCCGTTCGACGCGAAGCGCCGCGAGGCCGGCTTGCCGGGTTACACGGGGCAGTGGGACCCGAAAAACGCCACCGAACTCTTTCATCTGGCCGCGCGGCTCGACGGGCGCTATGCCCGCGTCGCGCAGCAGCTTTCCCCAACGCCGCCCGCATGGCTCGCCGCGTGCCTGCCATTGCAGGCGCGCTAGCACCATTCTTACAGCAAGGCAGGTATCGAAATGGCAGTCAGCGTGTTTGACCTCTTCAAGATCGGCATCGGCCCGTCCAGTTCGCACACGGTCGGACCGATGCGCGCGGCGCTGATGTTCGTCCAGGGCCTCGAGCGTGACGGGCTGCTCGCCGCGACGGCCCATGTGAAGGTCGAGCTGTACGGCTCGCTGGGCGCCACCGGCAAGGGCCACGGCACCGACCGCGGCGTGATGCTCGGCCTGCTCGGCGACGCGCCCGACACCGTCGATCCCGACACGATCGACGCGCGGCTCGAAGACGTCCGCAAGACGAAGCAACTCGCGCTGCTCGGCACGCACCCGGTGCCGTTCGTGCTGAAGGAGAACATCGCGTTCTACCGCCAGGCGCTGCCCGAACATCCGAACGGGATGAAGCTGCGCGCGAGCGACGCGAACGGCGCGGTGCTGGTCGAGCGTACCTATCTGTCGGTCGGCGGCGGCTTCGTCGTGACGGCCGGCGCACCGAACACCAAGGTGCTGAGCGCGGCCGAGCAGATGACGCACCCGTTCCGCACCGGCGCGGAGCTGCTCGCGCTGACCGCGTCGACCGGCAAGTCGATCGCGCAGCTGATGTGGGAAAACGAGCGCGCGTGGCACACCGACGAAGAAACGCGCGACGGGCTGCTGAAGATCTGGGCCGTGATGCAGTCGTGCGTGTCGCGAGGCTGCGGGATCGGCAATCCCGACGCCGACGGCAACCTGCCCGGCCCGTTCCAGGTCAAGCGCCGCGCGCCGCAGCTGTACCGCACGCTGACGGGCAGCCCGGAGCGCGCGCTCCAGGACCCGCTGTCGATGATCGACTGGATCAACCTGTACGCGATCGCGGTCAACGAGGAAAACGCGGCCGGCGGCCGCGTCGTCACCGCGCCGACCAACGGCGCGGCCGGCATCATCCCCGCCGTGCTGCACTACTACACGCGCTTCACGCCCGGCGCGAACGAACAGGGCGTAATCGACTTCCTGCTGACGGCCGCCGCGATCGGCATCCTCTACAAGCTCAACGCATCGATTTCGGGCGCGGAAGTGGGCTGCCAGGGTGAAGTCGGGGTGGCCTGCTCGATGGCGGCCGGCGCGCTCGCGGCCGTGCTCGGCGGCACGCCGCAGCAGGTCGAGAACGCGGCCGAGATCGGGATGGAACACAACCTCGGCCTGACCTGCGACCCGGTCGGCGGGATGGTGCAGATCCCGTGCATCGAGCGCAACGCGATGGCGTCGGTAAAGGCCGTCAACGCGGCGCGCATGGCGCTGCGCGGCGACGGCTCGCACTACGTGTCGCTCGACTCCGTGATCAAGACGATGCGCGAGACGGGCGCCGACATGAAGACCAAGTACAAGGAAACGTCGCGCGGCGGGCTGGCGGTGAATATCGTCGAGTGCTGATGTCCGACCCGGCGGTCATGGAGGACGCTCCGCGTCTCGCATGACCGTCGGGTGCACAATCACCCATCCTTGCGTTCGGCCTGCTCCTGGTTGCCATGCCCTTCGGCCATGAAATTCGGCCCGAATTTCGCGAACTTCTCGAGCACGTGGGTCAAGGGCCGTCGCGCCGGCCGAATACGGATCTCATCGCCGACGCGCTTGATTTCCAGCGCGATATCGCTGCGTTCATAGGCGAGGTCGGCAGGAATTTGCACGGCCTGCGCGTTGATGTACGCCCAGTCGTGCGCATGGTCATCCATCCGACATCGATTCGAAAACACCCGCCGCCCCGGCCGTCTTTTCCGTTCCGGACTTGGCCCGCCGCACCCGGTGAATCAGCCGGTGCAAATATCGCGTCACGACCACTGCCGCCGCGCATGCAGCACGCGAAGAATCTCCACGATGCCCTCGGCCGGCCGGATGCGATAGACGAGCACATAGTTCGGCGCGATCACCAGGTCGCGCGTGCCGGCCACCCGCCCTTGCCGATACAACTCCGCATAGGCCGGTAACGCCGCCGCCCTTTCTTCCAGCAGTTCGTCGAGTTCGAGCGCGGCCAGCGGATCGTCTTCACCGATGTATTCCATGATCGCGGCGCGATCCTCGTACGCCTTCGGATGCCACTGCAACGCGAGGGTCAAGCAGCATCCCCGCGCTTGCCTGCAAGCCGCTCACGCAGCGCCGCACGGCGCGATGCGAAGTCGGCGCTGACTTCGGCGTCCGGAATCGACGCACGCGGGTCATCCAGCGCCTGCTGCACCTGCTCGCGAAACCAGCGATCGTGAGCCACCGCCTGGTGTGCCGCCTTCAACGCCGCCGCACGATCGGGTCGGGTCGCCCGCCCGACCGCATCCGGATCGAATGCCGACGCGTCCACATCGAACCGGCTGATGCCAATGTCGCGCAGATCGAGACAAGCGTCAGCCCGCCATCCATAGCGCTCACTTTCCGCCGTCACCCGAGCGCGCACAAGCTGGCCGGATGGCCAACCGAAGCCCGCACGCAACCCCCGACCAGCCCCGCGTTCCGACACTTTTCAGCGGCCGTCGTACCGGCCCGCAGCCAACCGGCGTAAGCTGTACGTCCCGCTACCCAGGGAGACGGCAGCCCATGTCGCATTCCAAGGACCTCGAGTCGCGCGCCACCACCGGTGCACGACTGCTCGTCGATGCGTTGCTCGCCAATCACGTCGAACGCGTGTTCTGCGTGCCGGGCGAGAGCTTCCTCGCCGTGCTCGATGCGCTCGCGGACGACACCGCCCGCATCCAGACGGTCGTCTGCCGCCACGAGGCGGCCGCCGCGAACATGGCCGAAGCGGTCGGCAAGCTGACCGGCCGCCCCGGCATCGCGTTCGTCACGCGCGGGCCCGGCGCGACCCATGCGTCGATCGGCGTGCACACCGCGTTCCAGGATTCGACGCCGATGATCCTGTTCGTCGGCCAGTGCGCACGCGAACACCTCGACCGCGAAGCGTTCCAGGAAATCGACTACCGCCGGATGTTCGGCCAGATGGCCAAATGGGTCGCGCAGATCGACGATCCGCGCCGCATCCCCGAATACCTGAGCCATGCGTTCCACGTCGCGACGTCCGGCCGGCCCGGCCCGGTCGTGCTCGCGCTGCCGGAGGACGTGCTGTCCGACGCGTGCGCGCCGCAGCCCGTCGTGCCGGCCGCGAAACGCGTCGCGGCCGCGCCGTCGGTCGCGCAGATCGACGAGTTGCGCGAGCGGCTCGCGCGCGCGGAACGGCCATTCGCGATCGTCGGCGGCAGCGGCTGGACGCCCGACGCGTGCGCGAACCTGCGCACCTTCGTCGAACGCTGGCAATTGCCGGTCGCGTGCGCGTTCCGCTTCCAGGACACGATCGACAACGCGCACCCGAACTACGCGGGCGACGTCGGGCTCGGGATCAACCCCGCGCTCGCGAAACGCATCCGCGACGCCGACCTGCTGCTCGTGATCGGGCCGCGCCTCGGCGAAGCGACGACCGGTGGCTACACGCTGCTCGACATCCCGAAAACGCGCCAGACGCTGATCCACGTGCATCAGGGCGCGGACGAGCTCGGCCGCGTATACGCCGCCGACCTGCCGATCGTGTCGGGCATGCCCGAGATCGCCGCGCCGCTGGCCGCGCTCGAACCGCCCGAGCGGCCTGCCTGGGCCGGCGCGGCCGCCGATGCGCACCGCGCGTACCGCGAATGGCATGCGCCGCTGCCGATGCCCGGCGACGTGCAGCTCGGCGACGTGATGGTGCAGTTGCGCGAACGCCTGCCGCACGACGCGATCCTGACCAACGGCGCAGGCAACTATGCGATCTGGCTGCATCGCCACTTCGCGTACCGGCACTTCCGTTCGCAGCTCGCGCCGACGAGCGGCGCGATGGGCTACGGGCTGCCGGCCGCGCTCGCCGCGAAGTCGCTGTATCCGCAGCGCGCCGTCGTCGCGCTCGCCGGCGACGGCTGCTTCATGATGGCCGGCAACGAGCTCGCGACCGCGATGCAGTACGGGCTGAACATCGTCGCGATCGTCGTCAACAACGGCCATTTCGGCACGATCCGCATGCATCAGGAGCGCAACTACCCGGGTCGCGTGCACGGCACGGGGCTCACGAATCCGGATTTCGCCGCCTATGCGCGTGCGTTCGGCGCGCACGGCGAGACGGTCGAGCGCACCGCCGATTTCGCGCCCGCGCTCGAACGCGCGCTGACCTGCGGGCTGCCCGCGGTGATCGAGATCCGCATCCCGCAGGACGCCAGCACGCCGGCCGCGACGCTCGAGCAGATCCGGGAGCAGGGCCGCCGCGCGCGCGGCGCATGACGACGGTGAACATGCACGCCGCGCCGCCCGTCGCCGCGCTGTCGCACGACGACGCGCTGGCCTGCCCCGGCACGCTGCTCGCGCCCGACCGCACGCTCGTCGCGCCGTACGACCTCGAATACGGCGACGTGCGCGCCGAAGGCTACGTGGCGGCCGCGCCGGCGCTCGGCCTGCTGCACGCCGCGCACCGGCCGTTCCGGCTCGATTACGGCGCTACGCGGCACGTGCACGTGATCAACGGGATGGGTGTCGCGCTCGGCGATTCGGTGATCGGGCTGACGGCCGTCGCCGCGCTGCGTGCGGCCCATGCGGGCCTGCGCTTCACGCTGTACCGGCCGGCGCGCGCGCCGCGCTACGTCGATGCGCTGTATGCGCTCGCGGCCGACGTCGTCGCGCCGTCGCGCGCATTGCCGTGCCCGGCCGAAGCGCTGCCCGCCGACGCGCACTGCATCGATGTCGGCAATCACCTGTATTGGCCCGCGTTCGCGCGGCTGCCGATGATCGATTTCTTCCTCGACGCGCTCGGCGTCGATCCGGCTGCCGTGCCGGCTGCCGCAAAGCGCAACCGCTGGCTCGCGCGGCTATCGCTGCCCGCGCTGCCGGCCGAATGGCTGCGGCCGTACGTGCTGTTCTGCCCGAATGCGAGCACCGCGGTGCGCAGCGTGCCGCCCGCGCTGCGCGTCGCGTTCGTGGAACGGCTCGCGCAGCGTTACGGGCTGCCGGTGGTGGGATTCGGCCCGATCGCGCATCCCGCTTACGTGGATGTGAGCCGCGACGCGACCGACACCGCGCGCTTCATCGCGTGGGTCAAGGGCGCAAGCCTGCTGTTCGCGCCGGACACGGCGGCCGTGCATCTCGCCGACGGTTTCGACGTGCCGACGATCGCGTGCTTCACGACGATCGGGCCGGTGCTGCGCGTGCGCGACTATCCGTATTGCGTACCGGTCATGCTCGACGTACCGGCCGAATTGCACGGGCTGCATCGCAGCGAGCGGCCGGACGATCTGGCGTCGGTCGAAGCCGCGTACCGCGCGATCGACTGGGACGCGCTGGCGTGGCCCGCCCCGCGCGACGGGACAGCGTCGGCCATCTGAGCGAAGCCGGCGCGGCGGCGAGCGGAAGGGGCGAACCGGCCGCAGCGCGCGCCCGGCGCCAGCACCGCCGTGAGCGCGCCGCCGGCCGCCCGGCTCACCATACCGGCACGTTCACGCGCGATCGCGCAGCGTCTCCGACGGCCGCTTGCCGAACAGGCGTCGGTAATCGGTCGCGAACTGGCTCAGATGCCAGAAGCCCCACGCCTCCGCGACGTCCTGCACCGAGCCGGCCGCGCGCCCGCACAGGTCGCGCCGCGCGCCGTTCAGCCGCAGCGTGCGCAGGTAGGTCGCGGGCGCCATTCCCAGCACGTCCTGGAAGCAGTACTGCAGCGTGCGCCGACTCACGTGCAACTGCTCGCACAGCTCGGGCACGCCGACCGGCCGCGTGCGATGCGCGAGCACGTAGTCGCGCGCCTGGTCGACGATCCAGCGGCGCGTCGACGGCGCGGCGCCGCTGCCGTCGTCGGCCGGTTGCGCGCACGCATCGAACAGCGCGGCCAGCACTTCGGCCTGCAGGTCGTCGCGCTGCGCATCGGGCAGCGGGCCGGCCATCGCCACCGCGCCGTCGAGCCGGCGCCCGAGCAGCGCGCACAGCCGCGCGAGCCGCGCGTCGCCGACCTGCATCACGCGCTGCGTGAACAACCGCTCGTCGAGCGCGCGGTGCTCGACTTCCTCCGCGTAGCGGCGCAGCACGTCGCCGCGCACGACGACGCCGTAGATCGAGAACTGCGCGGGCGTCACGAGTTCGAATTCGACGTTGCCGGGCCGGAACGCGAGCGCGCCCGGGCCGATGCGGCATGCATCGACGCGCGCCGAGCCGTCGCACACGAGCGGGATGCCGAACCAGTACGCGTCGCCGCGCACTTCGCACGCCTGGCGCAGCAGGTGGCTGGTCGATTCGCGAAACAGCTTCATCGTGTCGAGCGGCAGCTCGGTCAGCGTGCCGACGAAGCGGCCGGCCGCGAGCTGGTCGTAGGTTTGCCGCCAGCCGATCAGGTTGCGCGCCTGCTCGTCCGCATCGTGCGCGACGCTGACGACGGCCTGCCCGGCGAACGCGTCGTCGCCTTGCGCGCTGCGCCGCGTGTCCTCGGCGGTCGGTTCTTCCGTATACGCCACGTGTTGGTCCATCGTGTCCTCCCTCACCTGCGCGGAACCCTGCGTATCACGCAAGTCCCGTGCCGAACCGCACGGCCCGGCGAGCAAGCCGCCATTCCACGCTGTCCGGCCGATGCTCGCCATGCGGGCGCACCCGAAGGCGGCATGCCGCGCACGCCGCCGGTGCGATCCGCGCGGCGACCGCGCATGCGCGCCGCCGCCCGCGCCCGCGCCCGCGCCCGGCCACCGGCTACCGGCTACCGGGCCGGCTTCAGCCGCACGACCCGTGTGCCGCAATTGCCGTATGCCTGCGCGATCGCCAGTTCGACGATCGCGCTGTCCGCCGCCCACGGCGCCGCGTCCGCTTCCGGCAAATCGGCGCGCAGCGTGGCGCGACCGTTGATCCGGTAGCGCAGGCCGCGCACGACATCGACGAACAGCAATCCGACGCCCCGGCCGTCGCAGGCGGCCGCGTCGATCCGGCCGCCATCGCCGTCAGGCGCGGCCGGCAACGCGAACCGCAGCGTCTTGGTATCGATCACGCGCACCACCGGCAGCAGGTCGCCGTTCGCGTCGCGCCGGCTCTGCACGATGTCGCAGGTCATCGATTCGCCGACGCCGGAGGCCATGCCGACGAACATGAACGGCTGCGATTCGACGAACTGCCGTACGCCGACGCTCAGCCGCGTGGTCACGACGTCGCTCATCCGCTCGGCTTCGTCGGCGACGCCGAAGCGGTGTTGCGCGTCGAGTTCGCCCGGATGGAATACCGGGTGACGTGGAAAGGATCGGGGCAGGTCTGCCATGCTGGTTGTCGTCGCACGCGTGGGCGCACCGGGCCGCCGCGAGCCCGCGACGACCGGAATCGTTAGCGGCGCCGGCTGCGCGGCAAAGCGCGACCGACGCCGACTGCCGAACAAGGAATCGAACCGCGCGAAGTGCCGGGCCCAACCGGCCCCGACACTTCGCCACGGACTACGGCGATCAGAAGAACCCGAGCGCCTCGGCCTGGTAGCTGACCAGCAGGCACTTCGTCTGCTGATAGTTCGACAGCGCCATCTTGTGCGTCTCGCGGCCGATGCCCGACTGCTTGTAGCCGCCGAACGCCGCGTGCGCGGGGTACAGGTGGTAGCAGTTGGTCCACACGCGGCCGGCCTCGATCTCGCGGCCCATCCGGTACGCGCGCGTGCCGCTGCGCGTCCACACGCCCGCGCCGAGCCCGTAGAACGTGTCGTTCGCGAGTTCGATCGCTTCCTGCTCGTCCTTGAACGTCATCACCGACGCGACCGGCCCGAAGATCTCTTCCTGGAACACGCGCATCTTGTTGTTGCCGAGCAGCATCGTCGGCTTCACGTAGTAGCCCGTGCCGAGGTCGGCGGCCGGCGCCGTACGCTCGCCGCCCGTCAGGCATTGCGCGCCTTCGCCGCGGCCGATGTCGATGTACGACAGGATCTTGTCGAGCTGCTGCTGCGACGCCTGCGCGCCGATCATCGTCTGCAGGTCGAGCGGGTGGCCGGACTTGATGCGCTCGACGCGCGCGACGGCCTTCTCGATGAAGCGGTCGTAGATCGATTCCTGGATCAGGATCCGCGACGGGCACGTGCACACTTCGCCCTGGTTCAGCGCGAACATCGCGAGCCCTTCGAGCGCCTTGTCGAGGTACGCGTCGTCCTGGTCGAGCACGTCGGCGAAGAAGATGTTCGGGCTCTTGCCGCCCAGTTCGACCGTCGACGGGATCAGGCTTTCGGCCGCGGCGCGCAGCACGTGCTTGCCGACCGGCGTCGAGCCCGTGAACGCGATCTTCGCGATCCGCTTGCTGGTCGCGAGCGCTTCGCCCGCTTCCTTGCCGAAGCCGTTCACGATGTTGATCGTGCCGGCCGGGAACAGGTCGCCGATCAGCTCCATCAGCACGAGCACCGACGCGGGCGTCTGCTCGGCCGGCTTCATCACCACGCAGCAGCCGGCTGCGAGCGCCGGCGCGAGCTTCCACGCGGCCATCAGCAGCGGGAAGTTCCACGGGATGATCTGGCCGACCACGCCGAGCGGCTCGTGGAAGTGGTACGCGACGGTGTTGTCGTCGATCTCGGAGATGCCGCCTTCCTGTGCGCGGATGCAGCCCGCGAAGTAGCGGAAGTGGTCGACCGCGAGCGGCAGGTCGGCCGCCATCGTCTCGCGCAGCGGCTTGCCGTTGTCGATCGTCTCGGCCACGGCCAGCAGCTTCAGGTTCTTTTCCATCCGGTCGGCGGCGGCGAGCAGCAGGTTCGAGCGCTCGGCCACGGACGTCTTGCCCCACTTGCGGCGCGCGGCATGCGCGGCGTCGAGCGCCAGTTCGATATCGTCGGCGCCGGAGCGCGGGATGCGGCAGAACGGCTGGCCGTTGATCGGCGACACGTTCTCGAAATACTCGCCCTTCACCGGCGGAACCCACTTGCCGCCGATGTAGTTGTCGTATTGCTGACGGTACGGGTATTCGACGTCGAGGCCCAGTTGTTTCAGGTCAAACGGGTTCATACATGTCTCCTGTTCATCGTGCTTGTGTGAGTAGAGCGCCGGTTGGAATGCGCTGATCCCGTTCATGCAACATGCGTGCCAAACGGAACGGGCGGGAGCGGGCGCACGTCGATCGCGGCCGGCGCGGGTTCGCACCGTGCGGTGTTCACGTCCGCAACACGGCCGGTGTACCGATTCTGAACACCGCGATTGCGCAACGATGGGGCCGGTGTTCGGAATTTCCACAGTGCGCGGCGGCGCGCTGCCCGCCAGCGCGCGCCGCGCCGCGTGGCATGTCGCTTGCGTGCTTGTCGCGGATTCACACGCCACGGCGCACACGCCGACCGACACCATGAACGATCGCGGTCCGCTGACCGACGACGCCATCGCATTCATCCGCGAGCAGGCTTTCCTGATCGTCGCGACCGCCGATGCGGCCGGCAACGCCGACTGTTCGTACCGCGGCCGCCAGCCGCGCGCCGACGGCTCGTTCGCGCCGCTCGTCGATATCCCGGACCGCCGCACGCTGGTGCTGCCCGACTTCGCGGGCAACAACCTGCTCAACACGATCGGCAACCTGCTCGTGAATCCGGCCATCGCGCTGCTGTTCGTCGATTTCGTGCGTCAGACGACCTGGCTCGTGCAGGGCCGCGCGACGCTCGACGAGGATGCGCAAGCGCGCGCGCATCTGTGGCCGGATGCGTTGCGCTATCTCGTGATCGATGTGGAATGCGCGCAAGCTCGCGCGGAGGCAGGGCTGCCGCCGCTCGTGCTGGCGTGACGCGCGGCGGGTGAGGCTTTAACGAGCGGACGATGCGGGCACGGCGGCGTCGGCCTGCGCGGGGCCGTCTACTTCATCGCCCGCTTCGTCGACAGCCGGCCGCCCGCCGAGAAACCCGAACACCACCACCGCGCACAGCACCGTGACGACGGCCAGCGCGATCAACAGCCGGTCGAATGCGTGCGCGTAGCTCGCGACCAACGCCGCACGACCGACGCCCGGCAACGCGGCAGCCGCGCCCGCGAGATCGCCGGTCGCGAGCCGCGCGGCGGCCCGCAGCGTCGCGTCCGGCGTGCCGGCGGCCCCTGCCGCCTGCGCAAGCCCCGCTTGCGCGAGCGCGGCCAGCACCGCGCCGACGATCGCCAGCGCGATCCCCTCGCCGGCCACGCGCGTCGTGCTGAAAATGCCCGTCGCCATCCCCGCGCGCTCCTTCGGCACGACGCTCACCGACAGCCCGTCCATCAGCCCCCACGGCATGCCGGCGCCGATGCCGATCGCGAGCATCGGCGCGATCGCCGCCGGCCCCGCGCCGCCGCGCAGCGCGATGCCGAGCCACACGAGCCCCGCCGCAGCGACCAGCAGCCCGAGCCCGGAAATCACGCCGGCCGACAGCCAGCGCGTGAGCGTCGCCGCGACGAGCGGCACGACCAGCATCGGCGCGGAGATCGCGAGCATCAGCCAGCCGGCGTCGATCTCGCTGAAGCCGTCGATGCCGATGAAGCGCAGCGGCAGCACGACGAGCAGCACGATGTAGCAGCAGCAGGTCGACACCGGCAGCACCTGCACGCCGACGAAGCGCGCGATGCGAAACAGCGACAGGTCGAGCATCGGCCGCGCGACGCGCGTCTCGATCGTCACGAACGCGCACGCGCCGAGCGCCGCGCCGGCCAGCAGCGCGATCACGAGCGGGCTCGACCCGCCGCGCGCGGGCGCCTCGATCACGCCGAACGTGAACAGCGTCAGCGCGGCCGTGAACGCGATCGTGCCGGGCCAGTCGAGCCCCGTCGCGTGCGGATCGCGCGACTCGTGCATGCGCGGCAGTCCGAACGCGAGCGACAGCACGCCGGCCACCGCGCCCGTCACGAAGATCGCGCGCCAGCCGTAATGCCCGATCAGCCCGCCGGCGAGCACCGGCCCGAACGCGAGCCCGATCCCGAACGTCGTGCCGAGCAGGCTGAACGCACGCGTGCGCGCCGCGCCGTCGAATTCCTGCGCGAGCGCGGCCGTGCCGCCGGCCAGCGCCGCGGCCGCCGCGAGCCCTTGCGCGGCGCGCAGCAAATCGACCGCGAGGATCGACGGCGCGAACGCGAGCGCGACCGACATCAGCGTGAAGCCGCCGACGCCGATCGCGAACAGGCGCTTGCGGCCGAACTGGTCGGCCAGCGCGCCCGACGCCATCAGGAAGCTGCCGAACGCGAGCATGAACGCGTTGGTGATCCAGTTCATCGCGACGGGGCTGCCGTGCAGGTCGCGGCCGATCGCCGGCGTCGCGACCGCGCCGCCCGAAAACGACAGCGGCAGCGCGACGGCGGCCATGCAGACGGCGGCCAGCACCCATGTGCGCCGGCGCGCGGCCAGGACTGCAGCAGTTGAAACAGGGTGATCCATCATCGCTCCTCAAAAGCCGGCGCGGATGCGCCATCAGAGCGACAAAAGATAAATCGGATTCAATCCGCGAAAAACCACGCGAAGCTCCGCATATAACGGACTACAATTCCGCAATTGCCCCGCTAGCGTGCGTCGTCCGCACACCGTTCGATTCGATGGAAAACCTCACCGGCATCGTCGCGTTCGTCCGCGCCGCCGAAGCGCTGAGCTTCGTCGCGGCCGGCCGCGCGCTCGGCATTTCGGCGTCGGCGGTCGGCAAGACGATCGCGAAACTCGAGCAGTCGCTCGGCGTGCGCCTGTTCAACCGCACGACGCGGCGCGTGACGCTCACCGACGAGGGGCGGCATTTCTACGAGCGCTGCCAGCGGATCCTCGAGGATTTCCGCGACGCGGAGGCGACCGTGACGGCGTCCGCGCAGCGCCCGCGCGGCAAGCTGCGCGTGAGCCTGCCGGTGATCGGCTACCGCTTCCTGCTGCCGGTGCTGCCCGAATTCCGGCAGCGCTATCCGGACGTCGAGCTCGATCTCGATTTCAACGACCGGATGGTCGACGTCGTCGAAGGCGGCTTCGACGCGGTGATCCGCAGCGGCCCGCTGTCGGATTCGAGCCTGATGTCGCGGCGGCTCGGCCCGTTCGCGTTCGTGCTGTGCGCGACGCCCGCGTATCTCGCGCAGGCCGGCACGCCGCGCACGCCGCGCGAGCTCGACGCGCACGACTGCGTACGCTACTGCTTCCCGACCACCGGCAAGCTGCAGGACTGGGCGCTCGCGGCCGACGACGGCACGCCGCTCACGCTGCGCACCGCGATGACCTGCAACAACATGGAAGCGCTGCGCGGCGCCGTGCTCGCGGGGCTCGGCATCGGCTACATGCCCGACTTCCTCGCGCGCGACGCGCTCGAACACGGCGCGCTCGTCACCGTGCTCGACGACTACCGGATCGCGCCCGGGCAGTTCTCGATCGTGTGGCCGTCGAGCCGGCAGTTGTCGCCGAAGCTGCGCGTGTTCGTCGATTTCCTGTGCGAGCGGCTGTTCAGGTAGCGTTCAGTCCGGCGCCAGTGAATCAGGAACGCCGATGCGACGTCATACGTCGCCGTTTCGGGCCGCGCGTATCTGCCGCTTCATCGCACGGTCATACGCCTCAAAACGCTGCCACGCATCCGCTGTGCGCACATGGGGCCGTTCCCGATGTGAACTGATCCACCACGGCTTGCCTCGATGCTCATACCAGCGCCACACCGCCGCCTGCGCAATCTCGTGTTCCCGGTCAGGACACACGCCGTCGACGACATCCTCTATATGAAAGATGCATGCGAGATGCCATCGCCATCGATCGCACAGTTCGTCTGCGATCAGCCCCACCGTGAAGCCCAGAAAGATCAACGCGTATTGCAAAGGGGTTGCCGTACCCAGTACTGCCGACGCATACCCCTAACTCGCAGTCATCCAGACGGCACACGCCAGCAGCGAGAGCCACCACAACGCCACGAACCGGGAAATGCCGAATTGCCGAAATGCCTTCATCGCTGCTTACCCGTATTGGCGCCACACGTCGTCGGCATAGAGCCGCTGTGCGAGGATGCGCCAGCCACCACACAAGATCACGACGACAACCATGACACTGGTGAACACCGTTTCGAACGTGCCCCACGCCTTGTCGGGGGACAGCAGCATCCCGAATACCCACATCGCCACACACGCGACGAGTTCGACGGCTGGGAACAGGTTGTACTCGTAGTCCGTCTTCCACGGCGCGTCCACGCTCGGCAGCTCCTTGACGACAAGATTGAGCGCGACGCCGTCCTCGTGAGGCAGTGCGACAAGCTGCGCCCCCTGACCATATAACGCCATCTTGCCGGCCAGCGCCTGAAGGACCCAGCGCGCGACCGGAGCCTGCGGACCAATCGCCGGATCTAGCGCATGCGCGTCAATCTTCAGATCGGCATCCCTGACCGCGCCCAGCGTCGCATGTTGCGCGAGCCCCTTGAGCCGGCTATGCCAGAAGTGACGGATACGCTCGCGTGGCGCCTGCGCCGCGTTGAGCAGCAACGCCAGCGACCTATCGACCTGATCGGCTTCCCCGACGACCTGACGAAGTAGCCAAGCCTGCCGCTTTAGCTCAGGTTTTTCCTGTACGAGCGCGCGCGAACCGAGCAGAAGCGCAACCGCGGCTTCCGATGTCGCCGGCGCAATGCCGGGGGCGTCATCATTCAAATGCCATGCGACAACGAGGCGATACTTCGGAGTTCCGTCCACTGCATAGTGGCTAGAGGCAAACGGCGAGTCGCTTTTGTCCGTGAACCAGTTCTCCGCAAAGTTCACGTTGCGGTCGTTGTCGATCCATCGAACACAGGGCCGCCCTGGCAACTTCAGGCGCTCCCACACAGCCTTGACGTCCGTCGACCATTCCTGCCGGTCGCACTGCATCACGATTTCGAATGAGTTGCTGCGCGACGCCTCAGCCAGCCGCGCCGCCAGTGGCGTCAGAAGGGTTTCCAGCAGGCTGCTGACGCGTGACGCGACGTGGGTTGCGTCGAGGCCTCCAAGCAACATGACCTTCCCCGGATTCTCCGGTGGACTGCCTTCCAGTTTCAGCATGCGTTCGGCCAGGTCGGCTTCGGGCGTGAGAATGACACTGTCGAGCACGGCCATGCCTGCGCGGCTGAGTCGCTGCCATCGGACCAGCAAATGCCAGCGCGCCGCATTCCTGACCGCTGCCTCAAACGCCAAGCCGTCGTAAAACGACGAATAAAGCGCGGCGCAGATCGTGAGCCAAAAAGTAAACGGGACCGCCAGCGCGGAGCGCGTGAATTCCGGCGAGCCAACTGGTTTGCCCGCCGGCCACGTTATCACCGTATAGGCCAGGCACACGCCCGCGATCACGAGGAACAAGACGAGGTAGACCCATACGGGTGGCGGTTTGGGGTGCTGCCACTCGGGCGGCACGCGTTGATCCCAGCGAAATTTCATCGCGTCTCCGTGAATATCGCGTCACGCTTCGATCATCGAGTGGCGCTGCGATGCAATCAGCCGCGGCGACGGATGACACGCGCACCGGCAAAGGTCGTCTTCGAGCGCGGGCTGTTTGTCGCTCAGTTCATGGTCCGAGCGCTCACCGACCGGCTCGATCCGGCCAATGGTGTTGCACGCAGGACATTGGACCCGCGCGCCCACATGGCTCAACTTGCGATCGTCGAGTTCAACGTCATCAAGGCCGTCAAGCACGACGCCGTTCGCCGTCGTCCGGTCATGCTGATAGATCAGCGCACGTTCTCGCATTTCAGCCCCCCACCCATTCCCATTCAGCGTTGCCGGCGTCGTTCGAAATCGACGGCATCGGCTGACCGCGCCGCATCGTGACGATGCGGGACAGGTCATAGCGGTATTCCGGCGTCGAGTAGTCCGCATTCGTGCGCACGCGCGCCACCCAACGGCCGCCACGCGGACACGCCGCGCCGGGCAAGCTGAACTGCTCCGTGCCTTCGACGTAGGCGGACGAGAATGGCTTCGTGGGGGTCGGGGCACTGCCTTCCCATACCCATTGCACCAGTCCGTTGAGATGGACGCCGTCTCCGGACTCCATCGGCATCCTCACGCTGTCGGTCGTGGCGATGTCGCCGGCCTTGAACGGCATCACTTGCAAGCTGCGGTAGCTGCCGCCGGCATTCAGACGCACTGCGCGATACAGGCCGTCCTCAGCGAACGTATCACCGGGCTTCACCGCGTGATATGACATGTTTGCGCGATGCGTGGTCTCCCACTGCTCGCGCTCCTGTGGTGTTGAAGGATAGTCCCGATCGAAAGTTATTTGGCTTTTAATCGGACTAAAATCGACATGCGTTGACAGTCCCCAGCCATAACCCTCGTATTCTATTTTCATAAAAGTCACACCGGAAAGCTCGTACACACCTTTTGAAATTTTATTATCCGGAACAGCCTCGACCCTCAAAACCCTGCCTTCACCAGGATTGAGCATGACAAATCCATCCCGAAATTCATTTTTATTTATCAGTGTTTTACCCGCCAAATTAAAACCCCAATCATCGCGAGGCTGCATCCTCCCAAGCTCACTAAACGGCGCAATGGAAAGCCCTCCACCCCGAGTATTACCAGGCAATAGATCCGGAGTTTTAAATTTAATCCATCGATCGCCGGAATTGATAAATCTGACCGACACGATGTAATGATCGCCTTTATGCTCGATACTCACGGTCTCGAAATCCAACTTGATGATCTTCCGACCACCCGAGCGTGCTTGCTCGGATAGCCTGAGAGGTGCGTCAAAAACCTGACGCCTGAAGCGCTCTGGAATCAGACGCAATGAACCTGATCTCCGTACGGCTTTGCCTTCGTCTTGGCAGATAACGCTGAACGTTGCGGCAGGATCATGGGTTTCTGGTCCGCCAGACTGAATATCCTTGTCACACAAAGTGTGAGCTACGTCTTTCAGTTGCTGCGCATCTTTATTCTGCAGACTGAGAACAAAAACACCCACACCAGTTTGTGCTTCGTCGTTGATAGTATCCCCTTTGGCAAAATAAAACCTTCCTTCACCATCAAAAGTCATTTCTCTCGAGCCATATTCAAGGCCACCAGACCACGAAAGGGAAAACGCACCCGGCTTCATGACACTGTTGCTGAAATCATTCGCCATAACGAATCCATCTCCCATCCATACAAGAATTATCAACAGCGCCAGCTTTCGAACTACGTTAGAAAACTGCAAATCACTCCTGTCCAACAAGAGTGCCCCCCATATTTTGGGCTCACCTTTCGTTATCTGTTCATGCTTTCTTGACTGGCGCGTCATAGCCGACCCTCCACAACTTGTTGGTATGCGCGGAGAACCACCTACGGATGTATTCGAGGTAATACGGGGAGATCGTCGCCGTCGGCTGAAGACATCCACCGCCCATCAGATTGGTTTCAGTTTCAATAATCCAGAACGTATTCTTATCTTTATTTGCATCGGCAAGCGCAAAATCGATATTCACGCCATCCCTGACATAAATCGAGTGCACAAATCCCCCTTGCTGCCAGTATTCGTCAGGAAAATTAAAGAGATGCCCGATTTCATGCGCTTTTGTTTGCGTAAATCTTTCCGCATATCGCCCTGTTGTCACCTGCTTCTGATACTCTTTTTCCGGCCAATTCATAGCATCTGCCCGCTCAGTCGTCGGATACAGGTTAATGGTGATGTTCGGGTTGAGCACTGGCGCGTCAGCCGCCCTTACCACATGCACATCAGCACAGAATTTGACGGCGATCCGGCAACCGCAGGCGCCGCCCTTCTGACAGCCATCAAGAATCAGCTTGTAATTACCCTGATTCAATGTCCTTTCAATCTGGTTCTTGTAGGTTGAAGCGTCAACTTCCTTCGGGTCACGTTCGACCTGCATCAAGCCATGCTCGTCAAACGATTTTCCGGAATTGGCTCCATTCCTGAACGTTTCATATTGCACTACAATGTACCGGTTATTTTCGTCGCGCAACGGCTCTCCTGTTACCCGATTCATTTTCACCAGCAGTCGCGGCACCAATGCGGTAACGACCTTCGCCGTCAGCGTTTTATTACTCGAATCGTAGTTGAACTGGCATGTGGTGAGCGCTGTTCCGGCACACATAACCGGATCGTCACCATTTTTAAGTCTCTCATTTCTCGTCCAACCGTATTTCTGATACGTCGGCGTCTCCCGCATCATGCTGACTGACTCACTAAAATCAGCCAGTTGCCAATTACACGGAGCGGGACTTAATAGCTGAATCGGATCAGGCCTGATGCACTTTTGTTGCTCATTGTCCGGATCGTTAACTGTCAGGCCGCGATCGCTTGACACTCCTGCGTTCGCACTTGATTTCCCACCGAAGATGTCCCCCAGGGATGATGGCGGCACTGTTGCGCCGGTATCTGACGCACGGACCGGCGGCACGCCCCCTCTATTACCCTGTGACTCCCATTGCGCCGGGTTCGGCTCAAGTGCCAAGGCCGGCGCTTGTACAAAATTCGGATTGGTACGCCAGACCTCACACTCCGTCTTGAACGGCACGAAAGCCGGCGCGAACGCCGCGCCGCTCAGGTCCAGTTGAGCCGGCCCGGTCTTCTTCAAGCCACTTGTCCTGAAGTGCACACGGCCGCGCGAGCCCATCTCGATCCCTTCCGGATTCACGCGGATATACGAGCCGCCGACGCTGAGCAGGACTTCCTTCGGCGACTTCACGTGCAAAACGCCATTGACCGTTTCGACCGTCATGTCTTCCTGCGCCGCAAGCTGCATGCGGCCTCGCTGGGCCTGCACAATGACCTCGCCGGCCGACGCGATCAGGCTCATGCCCTTCCGCGCGAACAGTGACAACCGACCGCCCGCAGCGGCGGTGATCCTCTTGAGCGCGCTGAAGTGGACTCCTTTCTTCGCGGTCCCGATGATCGAACCATCGGCGGCGAGTTGCACGCCGTCGCCCGAGACCACGCCAACCGGTCCCGGCGCAGTCACGACCGCACCCGGCCTTTTCAATTCGTCCAGCCCGTCGCTGATCGCCTTTTGGGCCTGGGTATCCGCAGGCGATGCCTTCGACGCCTCGGCCGACTTCGCCAGCGATTCAGCTAGCGCCAACATTTCCTTGAGTTGCGCGATCGTCTCGGCCATATCAAGCTGCTTGCCCGCGCCGCCCGGCCGGTCGTAGGCCGTCACCATCACACCTGCGCCGCCTCGCGCAACCGCATGCCCTGAAGTCCGCAGTTCGGCACCCGCGCCTCGCTGGTTCAGTGCGCGGTCCACCATATGGCCGAGATGGAGTTGCGAGCGGCCAGAGTGCTGCGTACCGAGTTCGATGCCTTCCTGATTGTCCCAATCGTCCATCCAGAACGTATTGCCGGATTGCGTTCGGATCTCGTTACGCGACATGCGCCGTCGTGACGAATTAATCAGGTCGGGGCACTCGCTATTGTGGATAAAGGCCGCAATAAAGGGCTTGTTCGGATTGCCTTCGCGAAAGCCGATCAGTGCTTCGTCGCCGTCCAACGCGGGCATGTGCATGCCCGTATGGTTCCTGCCTGCGAACGGCTTGGCGAGCCGTAACGGAACGCTTTCCCCACCCTTGGGCCAGTTGCCGAAGTCGCAGTGAAACCGCGCAACGTACTCGCCTTTGTCGGTCAGGTAGGCGAATTTGTACTTGTCAGGCGACGTAATAGTCGCGCCTAGCGTGCCGGGAATTTTCGGCCACCGACGCTCGTCAATTTCCCGCCGGTACGGGCGATCGGCCGGAATCGCCGTGAAGCTGTTCACATAGCTCGCGTTCCGCGCGCCGCGATGCACGACCGCTGTCACGAACATTGCCGCGCCGGCATCCTCGAGCGCCCGATCAGACTGCACGATGCTGCCAGGCCGGATCGCCAGCACGGTCGACTCCACCGAGTAACGAATCTGGCTGGCGCGTGCCGCTTCATGGCGCAACTGTGCGTCGCGTTTGGCCCCTTTGGCGTCGTCGTGATGCGTGCCCCAGACATAGGGCTTGCCGATCATGCTCTCGTCGTCCGATACGGCGCGGTCCTCGGCACGGAAGCGCTCCCACGCCTGCTCGGGGTTGTAGTCGGCAACCACATAGGATTCCGGCACGACGCGCGAGCGGACCTTGAAGGAAAAAATCGATTCCTCGAAGGTCGCCAGCCCGGCAGTAGGACGATCCAGTACAGGTATCGCGGGGCGCATATAGCCGTCAACGTCGTCCGCGATCACCAGCACGTCGCCGTGCTCGCCGGTCCTTGTGTAGCAATACAGGCCCGCTTGCTCCATCTCGAGCTTGATGTAGTCCCAGTCGCCGATGTTGTACTGGAAGCGCAATGGGTGCCTGGGATGCTCGCGGCGTAGATTGAATTCGACCTGTATCCAGAAGCGGAGGTCGTAACGCGCCAAAATCTCCTTGATGATTTCCCACGAGGCCATTCCCTGGTACGTGGCGCAATTGCTCGGGCCGTCCATGACGGCCAGATGCTGGCGCATCACAATACGGTAGGTGTAACCATCACGAGATTCCGATACGGAGTCGAACTGCGTCACGAAGCCGGCAAATTCGCGCTTGGCGCGTCCGTCCTCGGGTCGAACCGAAAATTTCGCGAGTTGCCCGAGCACCGTCTTTCTCGGAATCGCAACCGGTGCGGCAACGACCGCCTTGACGCTGTACGGCTCGCAGATCGCCTCGCGCACGACCCACGATACGACCGACACCGTGGGCATGGGAGGCAGTTCGCCCGTCTCCGGATCGCGCTTCGACTTGCGCCGCATCAGCGTCAGATGCGCGGATTGCCGCCCCGTCAAATAACTTGTCACGCGATCGAATTCCGCCATTCTTATCCTCGTTATATCGGGCGCCAGCCATATCACATCGAAACGCGGCCGCTATCCATGGACAAACCATTGCGGAAAATCTGCAACAAATGAAATGAGGCCAACCGAATCAACCAATCCGATTCAATCGTGCGTCAATCCAACAGTCGCTTTCGCCTTGGCATCAGCCGGATGGTGCTGCTGGCCTTGGTCACGCGTGCAGCAAGTGAGCTGCTGGTGAAGGAAAGATGGGGCGGTACGTTCGACTCGTCACTCATCGGGTCTCCTTTCTCGACAAATCGGTGATGGTTGCGCCACACGAAATTTGCGCGAATGAGAAAGATGAATCAATCAGACGAATTCGAAATTCGCAATGCGAATTTTCAAGAGCGCTGACCGGCGTCAAATGCGCCAGTAGTCGCGCGCGTTCAGGGCCGATGAGCCCGGAAGCCGTGCAAAGGATCGAGGTAGTGGTTTGCCAGGTGCGCGAAACCCAATCGACGGACCGATCGAGACGGAGCGCGGCAATGCCAAGATGCGCGGCACTTGCAACGCTCGCGCCGTCCCCGCGTGCGGCAAGCAATCAACGTGTTGCGCCGAGCCGGCAGTTGTCGCCGAAGCTGCGGGTGTTGATGGACTTTCGATGCGAGTGGCTATTCAAGCAGCCCCGATCCGCTCCGCATGAGCCGGCGGCGCCAACGCGTCGCTGTCGTCCTTCAGCCCGACGCCCGTCAGCCCGAGGCGGCGCGCGTGCGTCATCAGGTAATGCAGCTTGTGCGCGGCGGCCGCGTGCGGCAGCCCTTCGGGCCGCACGTTCGAGATGCAGTTGCGCAGCGCGTCGTGACAGCCGACCTTCGGCGCCCACGTCAGGTACACGCCGAGGCTGTCCGGCGAGCTGAGCCCCGGCCGTTCGCCGATCAGCATCGCGACCACCTTCGCGCGCAGCAGCTCGCCGATCTCGTCGCCGAGCGCGACGCGCGCCTGCGTCGCGACCACCACCGGGCCGATCCGCCAGCCGTCCGCGTCGAGCCGCGGCCGCACGGCCTGCAACAGCGGCAGCGCCTGCTTCGCGGCCGCGAATGCCGACAGCCCGTCGCCGACCACGAACACGACATCCGGCGCGTCGTCGAGCGCCGCCCCGTAGCCGGCCAGCAGCCCGCGGCTGTCGTCCGACAGCTTGCGGCCGAGATCGGGCCGGCGCAGGTAGTGGTCGCGGTCGGGCGCGGCGCTCTGGACGCGCAGCGTCGGCAGCATGCCGGCCGCCTCGATCTCGCGCCGCAGCGCATCCGCGTCAAGCGGCTGGTGCACCGCGTCGCGCGCTTGCGCATGCGACAGGTTGAAGGCCAACAGCGGCGCGGTCGGCAGGCTGTTGCCCGCGCGGCCGAGCGCGATCCGCGCGTTCGTGAACGACTTCAGCTGCGCCCACGGATTCTTCTCGACGGCGTCGCTCATGCGGAAATCCCCATCCAGTCGGTCGCACCCGCGAGCAGCGGCACGCGGGCGTTTGCCGCGCGCAGCGCGCCGTGCGCGTCGGCGATCTCCATCGTCTCCAGCCATTCCTCGAATTCCGGCGCGCGGCGCAGGCCGAGCACCTCGCGTACGTAGAGCTGGTCATGGAACGACGTGCTCTGATAGTTGAGCATCACGTCGTCCGCGCCCGGAATCCCCATGATGAAGTTGATGCCGGCCGCCCCCAGCAGCGTCAGCAGCGTGTCCATGTCGTCCTGGTCGGCTTCCGCGTGGTTCGTGTAGCAGATGTCGCAGCCCATCGGTACGCCGAGCAGCTTGCCGCAGAAGTGATCCTCGAGCCCCGCGCGGATGATCTGCTTGCCGTCGTACAGGTATTCGGGCCCGATGAAGCCGACCACCGTGTTCACGAGGAACGGCTCGAACTTGCGCGCGACCGCATACGCGCGTACTTCGCAGGTCTGCTGATCGACGCCGAAGTGCGCGTTCGCCGACAGCGCGCTGCCCTGGCCCGTCTCGAAATACATCAGGTTGTTGCCGACCGTGCCGCGCTTGAGCGCCAACGCGGCCTCGCGCGCCTCGCCGAGCAGCGCGAGCGAGATCCCGAAGCTCGCGTTCGCCTTCTCGGTGCCCGCGATCGACTGGAACACGAGATCGACCGGCGCGCCCTTCTCGATCGCCGCGATCGTGTTGGTCACGTGGGTAAGCACGCACGACTGCGTCGGCACGCCGTAGCGCTCGCGGAAGCCGTCGATCATCGCGAGCAGCTTCACGATCGCCGCGAGGCTGTCGGTGGCCGGGTTGATGCCGATCATCGCGTCGCCGCAGCCGTACATCAGCCCGTCGAGCATCGACGCGGCGATGCCCTTCACGTCGTCGGTCGGGTGGTTCGGCTGCAGCCGCACCGACATCCGGCCGGCCAGCCCGACCGTGTTGCGAAAGCGCGTGACGACGCGGCGCTTTCTCGCGGCCGCGATCAGGTCCTGGTTGCGCATCAGCTTCGACACGGCCGCGACCATCTCGGGCGTGAGGCCGGGCGCGATCCGTTCGAGCGCCGCGCCGTCGGCCGCGGGCGACAGCAGCCAGTTGCGGAAATCGCCGACGGTGAGGTGCGAGATCTCGGCGAACGCGTGCGCGTCGTGATCGTCGATGATCAGGCGCGTGACCTCGTCGTCTTCATACGGGATCACCGCTTCGTTCAGGAACGCCTTCAGCGGTACGCCCGCGAGCGCGATCTTCGCGGCGACGCGCTCCTCCTCGCTCGCCGCCGCGACGCCGGCGAGCTGGTCGCCGGAACGCAGCGGGCTCGCCTTCGCGAGCAGCGTCTTCAGGTCCGCGAAGCGGTACGTGCGCGGACCGATCGTCTCCGTATAGGACATCGTTCGAATCTCCTTGCCAAAAGCCGACGGCGCGCCCGTTCGACGGGGCGCGCCGGATGCCGTCAGGAACGGCCTTTCACGTTCACCGTCGTCACCGTGCTCACTCCTCCAGCAGCGCGTCGCCGGGTGCGCTCGCGCGCTGCGAACGGGTCGCGAGGAAGTACGCGTAACCGACCGCGAGGAAGCCGACGAACACCAGCGCGACCAGCCCGTTGAAAACCACCATCGTCGCGAGGCAGACGAGCGCCGCCAGGATCGCAAAGGCCGGGAAGATCGGGTACAGCGGCGCGCGGAACGGCCGCGCCAGGTTCGGCTGCGAGCGGCGCAGCTTGAACAGCGACGCCATGCTGACGATATACATCACGATCGCACCGAACACCGACATCGTCACGATATTCGCGGTGAGCGTCTGCCCGCCGAACTGGATCAGCTCGTCGCTGTAGATCGCGGCAATCCCGACCACGCCGCCCGCGAGAATCGCGCGATGCGGGGTCTTGAAGCGCGGATGCACCTTGCCGAGCCATTCGGGCAGGTAGCCTTCGCGGGCCAGCGCGAAGATCTGGCGCGAATAGCCGAGGATGATCCCGTGGAACGACGCGACGAGCCCGAACAGCCCGAGCCACACGAGCATGTGCATCCAGCCGCTGTTCGCGCCGACGATGTACTTCATCGCCTGCGGCAGCGGATCGTTGATGTTCGCGAGCTTGGTCCAGTCGCCCGCGCCGCCGGCGAACACCATCACGCCGATCGCGAGCGCCACGAGGGTCAGGATCCCGGCCACGTACGCGATCGGAATCGAGCGCTTCGGGTTCTTCGCTTCCTCGGCGGCCATCGCGACGCCTTCGATCGCGAGGAAGAACCAGATCGCGAACGGAATCGCCGCGAACATCCCGTGGAACGCGCCCACGCTGAAGTGATCGGCGCCCGACCAGCCGCCCTTCGTGAAATTGCTCCACGTGAAGCCCGGCGACACGACGCCCATGAACACCAGCAGCTCGAAGATCGCGAGCAGCGTGACGACGAGCTCGAAGGTCGCCGCGATCTGCACGCCGACGATGTTCAGCGCCATGAACACGAGATACGCGCCCATCGCCGCGTGTTTCGGTTCGAGCCCCGGAAACTGCACGTGCAGGTACGCGCCGATCGCGAGCGCGATCGCGGGCGGCGCGAACACGAATTCGACCAGCGTCGCCGCGCCGGCCAGATAGCCGCCGGTCGGGCCGAACGCGCGCCGCGCATACGCGAACGGGCCGCCCGCATGCGGGATCGACGTCGTCAGCTCGGTGAAACTGAAGATGAAGGTGGTGTACATCGCCGCGACGAACAGCGCGGTGATCACGAAACCCAGCGTGCCCGCGCTCGCCCAGCCGTAGCTCCAGCCGAAGTATTCGCCGGAAATCACGAGGCCGACCGCGATGCCCCACAGTTGCCAGGTCCCGAGCGTCTGCTGCAGCGCGGGCTGGCCGGAGGACTTGGCGCCGGCGGCGGGCCGGCCATTCGACTCTGCTTTCATCGGACTCTCCTCAAAGGCGCCGGCCTGCGGGCCCGCGCGACTGAGAATCGATGCTAGAGAGTCATTAAACGACGTGTTATCGAAATTCGGCAAAGATCGCGGCTGACATTTCGCTTGCGGAAACGCTTTCGAAAACGCTCGCGGCAACGCCGGCCGCCCGCGTTGCCACGCCGCTCCGGCCCGCGCGATGCGGGCCGGAGCGGCCGTGCCGGCCGGCGTTACTGGCCGCCGCCGCGCTGATTGAACCAGCGGTCGAGCAGCTTGCCGGCCGCTTCCCGGCCGCCGAGGCCGAACGACAGCGCGACGGCCACCGCGATCGCGCCGAGCACGAGGCCGAACGCGAGCTGGACGATTTCGTTCGCGATGCCCATCGCGCGCAGCCCCATCGCGAACACGAGGCCGAGGATCGCGAATTGCGCGATCCGCGCGAACAGCACGCTGTGCTCGCGGTCGGCCTGCTCGATCACGCGGCGCGCGAGGCCCGCGAGCCACACGCCGATCACGAGGATCACGCCGCCCGTCAGCACGTGGCCGCCGAATTCGATGAACAGCGTGACGACGTCGCGCACCTGCGTGAAGCCGAGCCGGTTCGCGGCCTCGACCGACGCGAACAGCATCGCGAAGAACACGATCAGCCGCGCGACCAGCACCGACGGCTGCAGGATGCCCGAGAACACGCGCTCGACGCCGAGCACGGCCGGCAGCCCGTCGACGCCGGCCGCTTCCAGCAGCTTCTGCGCGAGCGACGCGACGAAGCGCGCGAAGTAGAACGTGACGAGCACGATCACGATCGCCGCGACGATGTCCGGCACCGCGCCGAGGAACTGGTTCAGCATGTTGGTCGCGGGGATCGAGATCGCGTCGATCTTCAGTGCGTCGAGCGCGGAGATCAGCGTCGGCACGAACACGAACACGTAGACGATCGTGCCGACCAGACTCGACACGCGCACCGGCGTCGGGCTGTCGATGCCTTGCGTGAGGCGGTCGGCGCCGGCGGCGACCAGCAGGTTCGTCACGAGGCCGCGCAGCACGCGCGCGACGATCCAGCCGACGAAGCCGATCACGGCGGCCGCGAAAATGTTCGGCACGATCGCGAGCAGCTTGTCGACCATCCCCTGCACCGGCGACAGCAGGCCCGACAGCGCGAACGACGCGAGGATCGCCGGCAGGAACATCAGGATCACGAGCCAGAACAGCACGTCGCCGAGATAGCCGCTCATCGGCTGCATGCCGGCGCTTTCGGACAGCGTGGCGTCGACCTTGCTCGCCTTCAGCGCCCGGTTCGCGAGGCTGCGCAGCAGCGACGCGATCAGCCACGCGATCAGCGTCAGCGCCGCGCCGCCGATCAGGTTCGGCAGGTAGTTGACGATGTGCGTGACGAGCAGCGAGAACGGATTGGAGACCGCGTACAGGTTGAGCACGTTGAAGATGCCCACCGCGGTGACGAGCAGCACGAGCCAGAACAGGCCGCCGGCGATGATGCGTTCGACGCACGCGCCCTGGCCCGTGCTGTCGGTGATCCGCTGATCGACCTTCAGCGCGCTGAGCAGCCGGAGCGCGCCGGCCCGCACCGCGACGGCGATCAGCCAGCCGATCACCAGGATGCCGATCGCGCCGGCGATCTTGGGCAGGTATCCGCCTAGTGTGGCCTGCAGCGACGTGATGAAGCTGGAAGCATCCATTTCTTCTTCTCCCGAAAACGTGGTGTGGCGATTGAACATCGACGAACGACCTGCGTAATTCGAAATGCGTGCTGCCCCGTCCAAGCAACTTACCCGAGAAAAATGACGCGTTCACCCGATTTCACCGTCTTTAACTTTAGACATAGATTTCGGAGGGGCAAGACCCCATTTCGCTGAAATCAAAAAGGGGCTGATCGTTGGGTGTCCGGCATTTCCGCAAGATTTGTCCATTCGGCCCGTGCTACCGTGGCGTCGGTTCCAGCCCGGACACGCCGATGACCCCAGCCGAAACGAAACCCGACCCGCCCGCGTGGGTGCGCTACGCGGCGAGCGTGGCGCGCGTTCACGCGTACATCAGCGCGCATCTCGACGGCCCGCTCGACCTGAACCGGCTCGCCGAAGTCGCGTGCCTGTCGCCGTATCACTGGCAGCGCGTCTACCGCGCGCTGTACGGCGAGTCGATCGTGCTGACGGTGCGGCGGATGCGGATCGTGCGGGCGTCCGAGGATCTGGTCTGCACCGCGCGGCCGCTCGACGAGATCGCGCGGCGCGCGGGCTACGGTTCGACGCACGCGTTCGCGCGGGCATTTCGCGACGCGTACGGCGTGTTGCCCGCGCAGCACCGGCGCACCGGCATCCACCGGCCGATTTATCCACTACAGCGAGGAGAGGAAGACATGTTCAAGCACGAGGTCGAGATCCGGCGGCTGCCGGAACTGCGCGGCTACGCGGTGGCGCACACCGGTGCGTATATGAAAGTGGGCGACGCGTTCGGGCGCATCGGCGCGTGGGCTGGGCAGCGCGGGCTGATCGGCCCGGGCGCGAAGATGATCGGGATTTTCTACGACGATCCGGACACGACACCCGAAGCGCAACTGCGCGCGAAAGCGTGCTGGATGCCGGCCGACGGCGCGCCGGACGTCGCGCCCGTGCCGCCGGTCGAGCGCGCGACGATCGCGGGCGGCGAATACGCGGTGCTGCTGCATACCGGGCCGTATGCGGACCTGAAGACGGCCTACCAGTGGCTCTACGGCGACTGGCTGCGTCACTCGGGCCGCGAAGCCGCCGACGCGCCGCCGTTCGAGCTATACCTCAATACGCCGATGGATACGGCTCCGGCCGACCTGCGCACCGAAATTCACCTGCCGCTGCGCTGAGTAAAGGGCGCGTCCCGGAGCCGTGTATCCGGACGGACCGCGACGATATTGCCGGTGCGAGCACGCCGGGGATGACATCGGGCATGTCGGTGCGCCGGCCGTCGAACGAAGCGTGCCGGCCTGTGCTTATGCGTGGCCGGCGCGAAGGTGCGGATAGCGTCAAGCCGCCTGCGTTCCGCAGCCGGGACAGAACCGCGCGTCGGCCGCCAGCGCCGCGTGGCAGCGGCTGCAGGCCTTGCCGCGTTGCGCCGCGCCGCACTGCGTGCAGAAGCGTGCATCGGCTGCGTTGAGTGCGCCGCAGCCCGCGCACGCGAGCTGGCTCAGCGGCAGATTGCCGCCCTGGCCACCGCCGCCCGCGTCGGCCGGCGCCTGCCAGCCCCAGCCGTGGCGATCGCGGCCGCGCGCATCGTGGCCGCCGTGCCCGCCCTGGCGCAGGCCACCGTGACGCCCGCCGCCGTGGCCCCCGTTTCCGCTATTGCTGTGCCCGCTGCCATGACCACCGCCGTGGCCGCCGAGAATCCGTTTCAGGAAGCTCATCGCCCGCTCCTCAACGCTTGGCCGGGACGTCGCCGAACGCCCCGGACGACGACAGCAGCCGCAAACCGTTGGCCACGACGATCAGGCTCGCGCCCGCGTCGGCGAAGACCGCCATCCACATCGTGCCGAGCCCCGCGACCGTGAGGCCGAGGAACACGACCTTCACGCCGAGCGCGAAGCCGATGTTCTGCACCAGCACGCGGTGCGTCGCGCGCGACAGCCGCACGAACGCGGGAATCTTGCGCAGGTCGTCGTCCATCAGCGCGACGTCGGCCGTCTCGATCGCCGTGTCGGTACCCATCGCGCCCATCGCGAAGCCGATGTCGGCGCGCGCGAGCGCCGGCGCATCGTTGATCCCGTCGCCGACCATCCCGACCGCGCCCGCGCCGCCCGCCGACAGTTCCTCGACCGCCGCGAGCTTGTCTTCCGGCAACTGGTTGCCGCGCGCATCGTCGATGCCGGCCTGCCCCGCGATCGCCTGCGCGGTATGCGGGTTGTCGCCCGTCAGCATCGCGGTGCGGATGCCGAGCGCATGCAGATCGGCGATCGCATCGCGGCTCGTGTCCTTGATCGTGTCGGCCACCGCGAAGATGCCGAGCACGCGCGTGGCGTCGACCAGCACGACGACGCTCTTGCCCTGCCGCTCCAGCGCGTCGAGCTTCGCCTCGAGCGCCGCCGAGCAGCGCTCCCGTTCCTCGACGAGCCGGTGATTGCCGAGCCAGTAGCGCGTGCCGTCGATCGTGCCGCACACGCCGCGCCCGACGATCGCTTCGAAGTCCTGCACGTCGGCGAATGCGGTCGTGCCGGCGTCGCGGGCCGCGGCCGCAATCGCCTGCGACACCGGGTGATCGGAGCGCGCCGCGAGGCTCGCGCCGAGATGCCGCACGCGCGCCGCATCGGCACCGTCCGCATGCACGTCGAAGTCGGTCTGCACCGGCTTGCCGTGCGTGATCGTGCCGGTCTTGTCGAGTGCGAGCCACGCGAGCTTGCGCCCTTCTTCCAGATAGACGCCGCCCTTCACGAGAATCCCGCGCCGCGCCGCGGCCGCGAGCCCCGACACGATCGTCACCGGCGTCGAGATCACCAGCGCGCACGGGCACGCGATCACGAGCAGCACGAGCGCGCGGTAGATCCAGTCGTGCCACGCGCCGCCCATCACGAGCGGCGGCGCCACCGCGACCAGCAGCGCGACCGCGAACACGATCGGCGTGTAGACGCGCGCGAACTGGTCGACGAAGCGCTGGGTCGGCGCCTTCGCGCCCTGCGCTTCCTCGACCGCGTGGATGATCCGCGCGAGCGTCGAGTTGGCCGCGACGGCCGTCACGCGGTAGTCGAACGAACCCGATTCGTTGATCGTGCCCGCGTACACGGCGTCGCCGCTCGCCTTTTCGACAGGCAGGCTCTCGCCGGTGATCGGCGCCTGGTTGACCGTCGAGCGGCCGGCGACGACCTCGCCGTCCAGCCCGATCCGCTCGCCCGGCTTCACGCGCACGACCGCGCCCAGCGCGACCTGTGCGGCTTCGATCGTGCGCCACGCGCCGTCGGCCTGCTGCACGGTCGCGGTGTCCGGCGCGAGCTGCATCAGCCCCTGGATCGCATTGCGCGCGCGGTCGAGCGACTTCGCCTCGATCAGCTCGGCGATCGTGAACAGCACCATCACCATCGCGGCTTCCGGCCACTGGCCGATCGCCATCGCGCCCGTCACCGCGATGCTCATCAGCGCGTTGATGTTCAGGTTGCCGTTGCGGATCGCGATCCAGCCTTTCTTGTACGTGGTGAGCCCGCACGCGAGCACCGCGGCGAGCGCGAGCGCCGCCGACAGCCACACCGGCAGCCCGGCCCAGGTCGCGCCTTCGGATGCGATCGCGGCGACGCCGGCGAGCGCGAGCGGCCACCACGGTTTGGCGGGCGGCGGCGCGGTGGGCGCTGCCGGTGCATCGGCCGACGCGGCTTCCGGCGTCATCCCGAGCGAGCGGATCGCGCTTTCGAGCGCCGGTTGCGCGCCGGGCACGTGCTCGACGGTCAGCATCCGCTGCATCAGGTTGAATTCGAGCGCCGATACCTGCTGCATGCCGCCGAGCTTTTTGCGGATCAGCGTTTCCTCGGTCGGGCAGTCCATCTGCATGATCCGGAACGCGGAGCGCACGTGACCCGACGCGGTCGCCTGCGCGACCGGCAGCGGCGCGAGCGTCAGCGCGGCAGGCGCGCAGCAGTCGCCGGCCGCGTGGTCGTGGTCGTGGTCGTGGTCGTGGTCGTGGTCGTGGTCGTGGTCGTGGTCGCGACCGGCATGGTCATGCGCGGCGTGGTCGTGCGAGCACGACGCGCCATGCCGATGCGTATCCGTGTGAGCCTCGTCGTGATCGTGGTCATGGCCCGCATCGCCATGCGCGGCGTGGCCGTGGCCGTGATCGTGGTCATGGCCGTGCGCGCGCTCGCCGGCCGCCGGCGCCGCATCGGCAACGGTCGCCGTCTGCGTGTCGCGCGCATCGGCGCAACACGTATCGGCGCCGCCGGCATGACGGTGTCGTGGGTCGTGGGGACGCTGGGCGTCGGTCATGACAACCTCCTTTCGTGGCTTGACGGTGTAGAGTTAACACCCTGAAGCCACTACAAGGTCAACCCTTACACGGGAGAAAGGCATGAAGATTGGCGAACTGGCCAAAGCGGCCCGCTGCACGCCCGAGACGATCCGTTTCTACGAGAAAGAGGGGCTGATGCCAGATGCGGAGCGCACCGATTCGAACTACCGCAACTACACCGACGTGCACGTCGAACGGCTGCGCTTCATCCGCAACTGCCGCGCGCTCGACATGGCGCACGACGAAATCCGCGCGCTGCTGCGGCTCACCGACACGCCGGCCGACCGCTGCGATTCGATCAATTCGCTGCTCGACGATCACATCGGACACGTCGACGCGCGCCTCGCGGAACTCACGCATCTGCGCGACCAGCTCACCGAACTGCGCCGCCAGTGCGTCGGCGAGCACTCAGTCGAGGATTGCGGCATCGTGCACGGTCTCGCGACGATGGAAACCGTCGCGCCGGCCGCGAAGCGCTCGCATCTCGGCTGAAACCCTTGTCAAACAAGATAGTCTGGTAGAGAATAGTTATATTATAACTAGATATATATTTACTATTCATATCTATGATTCGTCCGTCCCCGCTCGCGCTGGCCGTCCTCGCGACGCTCACCGAAACGCCGATGCATCCGTACGGGATGCTGCAGCAACTGAAGGCCCGCGGCTACGACGAAGTCGTCAACGTGCGGCAGCGCACGAGCCTGTACCAGACGATCGACCGGCTGCTGCGCGACGGGCTGATCGTCGTGCACGACACCGAGCGTGACGGCGCGTTTCCGGAGCGCACGCTGTATGCGCTGACCGAAGCCGGGCACACGGCCGGGCAGGCGTGGCTGCATGCGCTGCTCGCGGAGCCCGCGCGTGAATTTCCGGCGTTCGGCGCCGGCCTCGCGTTCCTGCCGCTGCTCGATGCGGAAGATGCGCGCCACCAGCTCGAGCTGCGCATCGCGCGTCTCGACGCCGAACGCGAGCGGCTGGAGGCGCTGCGCGCCACCGCGCAGGCCGACCAGGTGCCGCGCCTGTTCCTGTTGCAGAACGAATATGCGCTCGTGCTGCTCAATGCGGAGCTCGAGTGGGCGCGCAGCGTCGTCGAACACCTGAAGATCGGCGCGCTGCGCTGGGTGGACGGCTGATGCGTCGCGCCGGCCGTTTTCCGTGAGGAACGGGCGTCGGCAGCGTCAAAGCACCTTGCCGGGATTCAGGATCCCAAGCGGGTCCAGCGCGGCCTTCAGGCGTCGCATCAATCCGATTTCCGCGTCGCTGCGTGTGTGCGCCAGATAAGGACGTTTGAGCACGCCAATCCCGTGCTCGGCCGACACCGAGCCGCCCATGTCGCGCACCACCGCATACACGCAGCAATCGAGCGCATCGGCATCCGTGTCGGTCATCTCGGCCAGCGACACGCCGATATGCACGTTGCCGTCGCCGACATGGCCGAAGAACAGGCACGTGAGCGCCGGCCAGCGCGCCCGCAACGCCGCCCCGCAGCGTTCGGCGAACGCGCCGAGTTCGCCCGTCGGCAGACTCACGTCGAAGTTGACGAGATGGGGCAGCGCATCGATCGCAAGCCCTTCGCGCAGCGTCCACAGGTCGCGCGCCTGCCGCTCGGAAGTCGCGAGCACCGCATCGTCGATGAGCCCTGCATCGAGCCCCGCAGCCAGCCCCGTTTCGAGCGCATGGTGCGCATCGCCGCCCGGCGCGCTCGTCGCGCATTCGATCAACACCACGAAACCGCCGTCGCCGACGAATGGCGCCGACACACCGGGCGTATGGCGCGCGACGTAGTCGTAGAACGCCGGCCACATCGCCTCGAAACTGACGACTTCCGGCAGCGTGCGCACGCGGTTCCACAGCGCGACCACCGCCTCGTAGTCGCGCACGCGGCAGAGCGCCGTGGCCGGCGCCGCCAGCAACGGATGCAGCCGCAGCACCGCGCGCGTGACGACGCCGAGCGTCCCTTCGCTGCCGATGAAGAGCTGCTTCAGGTCGTAGCCCGCGTTGTTCTTCAGCATCCGGTTCATCGACGACACGACCGTGCCATCCGCGAGCACCGCCTCGAGCCCGAGCACCTGCTCGCGCATCATCCCGTAGCGGATCGCGCGCGTGCCGCCCGCATTGGTCGCGAGCATGCCGCCGATCTGGCACGAGCCGCGCGCGCCGAGATCGACGCCGAACGTGAAGCCCGCCGCGTGCGCGGCGTCCTGCACCGTCTGCAGCGGCGTGCCCGCGCGCACGGTGATCGTGCTGGCCGCCGCGTCGAGCGCGTCGATGCCCGCGAAGCGCTCCATCGACAGCACGACCTCGCCGCCCAGCGCGACCGCGCCGCGCGCGAGCCCCGTCAGCCCGCCTTGCGGCACGACCGGCTGGCCGAGCCGCGTGCATAACGCGAGCGTCCTCGACACGTCGTCGACGCTACGCGGGCGCACCAGCGCGCGCGGCCGCACGCCGGCCGGCTCGTTGTACGCGGTGAAGTAACGCGGCTCGATGTCGGCCGCACGCGTGACGAGCGCATCGCCCAGTTCGTCGGCGAGCACGGCAGCGACGGCATCGTCCGGCAGCGGCAGCGGCGTGCCGCCCGGTTCGCTGCCCGCGGCGCTCGGGTTCGGAGTCGGCATCGCGCGCGCCCCCGCTTACTTCGTCGAGATGTCGATATCGCCGAAATACTTCAGGCCGAGCGACTTCACCGTGCCGTCCGCCTTCAGCTTGTCGATCGCCGCGTCGAGCTTCGCCTTCAGCGCGTCGTCGCCCTTGCGCAGGCCGAACGCGATGCCGCTGCCGAGAATCTTGTCGTCGTGCACCGGCTGCCCGACGAACGAGAAGCCCTTGCCGTCCGGGCGCGACAGGAAACCGCGCTGGCCGGACGGCGCGAGCACGAGCGTCGCGTCGAGGCGGCCGGCGACCAGATCCGCATACGCCTGGTTCTGGTCCTGGTACGCGACGACCGCGACGCCGGCCGGCTCCCAGTGCGCCTTCGCGAAGGTTTCCTGGATCGACGCCTGCAGCACGCCCACGCGCTTGCCCTTCAGCGATTCGGGCGTCGGCAGCAGCCCGCTGCCGGTGCGCGCGATCAGCTGGGTCGGCACGCGATAGATGATCGTCGTGAAGTCGATCGCCTGGCGCCGCTGCTCGGTCGCGTTCATCGCCGAGTTGATCGCGTCGAACTTGCGGCCCTTCAGCGCCGGAATCAGCCCGTCGAACGAGGTCTCGACCCATTTGCACGACAGCTTCGCCGTCTGGCAGACGGCATTGCCGACGTCGATGTCGAAGCCCTGCAGGTCGCCGTTCGGCGCCTTCGATTCGAACGGCGGGTATTGCGCTTCGAGGCCGAAGCGCAGCGTCGGCGCATCGGCGAGCGCCGTGCCGGAGCCGATGGCGCACGCGAGTGCGAATGCGAGTTTCAGGGTTGCCGTGTGCTTCATCGTGATCTCCAAGTGTCCGGTCGATGCGACGTCTCCGCCGCCGGTTGTCCTACAGCGAACGCAGCCGCCGCGCGCCTTCGACGAGCGTCGCGTCGTCCTTCGAAAAACTGAGCCGGATCACGCCGGCGTCGGTGCCGTCGGTATAGAACGCCGACAGCGGAATCGTCGCGACGCGCGCGTCGCGGATCAGGCGCAGCACGAAATCGCTGTCGCTTTCATCCGAGAAGTGGCGAAAGCGCGCGAGCATGAAGAACGAGCCTTCGCTCGGCAGCAGCTCGAAACGCGAATCGGCCAGCTCGCGCGCGAGCAGGTCGCGCTTGGCCTGGTAGAACGCCGAGAGGCCGAGATAGCTGTCCGGCCGCGCGAGGATCTCCGCGAACGCGACCTGCATCGGCGTATCGGCCGAGAACACCATGAACTGGTGCACCTTGCGGATCTCGTCCATCAGTTCGGCCGGCGCGAGGCAATGGCCGACCCGCCAGCCGGTCACGTGGAACGACTTGCCGAACGACGACACGATCACGCTGCGCTCGGCCAGCTCGCGGTGGCGCGCGACGCTCTGGTGCTGCGCGCCGTCGAACACGACGTGCTCGTAGACTTCGTCGGACAGCACCACGATCCCCGTGTCGCGCGTGAGCTGCGCGAGCCGCTCGAGATCGTCGGCGGAGAACACCGTCGCGGTCGGGTTGTGCGGCGTGTTGACGATGATCATCCGCGTGCGCGGCGTGATGGCCGCGGCCACCTCGTCCCAGTTCACGCGGAAATGCTCGGGCGACAGCTTGATCGCGACCGGCGTCGCGCCTTGCAGCCGCACGATCGGCGCATAGCTGTCGAACGACGGCTCGAAATAGATCACCTCGTCGCCCGGATGCACGAGCGCGCTGATCGCCGCGTACAGCCCCTCGCTCGCGCTCGCGATCACCGTGATCTCGGTCGCCGGATCGTAGCGCGCGCCGTACAGCGCCTCGGTCTTCTCGGCGAGCCGCTCGCGCAGCGCGATCACGCCGGCCATCGGCGCATACTGGTTGTGACCGTCGCGCATCGCGCGCGCGACGCCTTCGACGAGCGCCGGATCGGGCGCGAAATTCGGCGCGCCCTGCGACAGGTTCAATGCGTCGTGTTGAGCAGCCAGTTGGCCGATCACCGTGAAGATCGTCGTCCCGACGTCGGGCAGTTTCGAACGGGGCGCGGTGGCGCTTCGCATGACTCCTCCTCCTGATGTCCTTCGGGCGGGCCGCGCCGTGCGCGACCTGCATCTGCCGCATGATTTAGCCCGAACCAATATCGGCGGACAATCGAAAGTTCGTCATGGAGGCCATGCATTTTTCTCATGGTTCGCCGGGAGAAGAGCTTGGCGGCAAGGCGGGTCTGCGCGCCTGATATGCGAATCAGGCATTTCCCCCGGGAAGGCTACGCGTCCGCGGCCGCGAGATACGCGAGCAGCACGGCTCGCAGTTCGCGGCGCTGCGCGGCGAAATCGAGCGCGGGCCCGAGCGTCAGCAGCGCCTGCGACAGGCCGCCGTAGCAGATCGTATGGGCCATCCGCGCGAGCCCGTCGAGCCGCGCGGCGGGCGGCGGATCGGCCGCGTGGGCCAGCGCGTCGCGCCACAGCGCGACATAGGCGTCGTAATGCCGGCGATAGGCGGTCAGCGGCGACACCTGCCGCTCCAGCGCGAACAGCGCGCCCCACAGCGCCGCGTCGGCGGCGATCGTATCGACCTGGAGATCGACCAGCGCGACGGCGAGCTCGGCCCGCGGCGCACCGCGCAGCCGCTGCACCGCGTCGCGCAGCCGGTCGGCCAGCGCCAGCACGCGGCGATGAATACAGAGCGCCGCGAGGCTCTGCTTGTCGCCGAAATATTCGTAGAAGGTGCCGATGCTGACACCCGCGACGGCCGCGATCTCGCGGATCGTCGCCTTCGCGTAGCCGCGTTCGAGCAAAAGCTGAACGAACGCCTGTTGCAGCGCGTCGGAGCTCGCCTGCGCGCGCGACTGGCGCGGCCGGCGACGCAACGCGGGCGCGGGTTGCGCCGTCGGCGAGCCGGGCGGCGCCGGAACCTGAACATGTCGCGGCGGCATATTTGCTACTCTGAATTCAGCAGGGAATACGTTTTACCGGCAGCCGGAACCCGCGCCGAAGCGCGTTGCGCGCGGCACGACGCCGGCTGACCGTGAAGCATAAGACCGGAGACGACCGCGATGACCGACTCGACCCACGCCGTCACGAACCAGTTCGACGAACTCGTCGACTATAACCTCTTCGCGACGGATCTCGCGCTGCGCGACGCGCTCGTCCGGGCCGGCGCCGACTGGGCCGTACCGCAGCTCGACGCATACGGCGCGCGGCTCGGCAGCGCCGACACCGCGCAACTCGCCGACGAAGCGAACCGCCACACGCCCGAACTGAACGCGTTCGACCGGCGCGGCCGGCGCATCGACCGCGTCGACTTCCATCCCGCCTGGCACGCGCTGCTCGGCCAGTATCGTCACGAAGGCTTCGTGTCGCTCGCGTTCCGCGAGTCGCGCCGCGGCCGCTGGGCCGCGACGGCCGCCGGCTTCTACCTGCACGGCCAGATCGAGGCCGGCACGCTGTGCCCGGCGACGATGACGCAAGCCGCGATTCCCGTGCTGCAGAAAGAGCCGGCGCTGTGGGACCTGCTGCGCGACAAGCTCTACAGCGACGACTACGATGCGCGCGACGTGCCGGTCGCCGACAAGCGCGCGATCTGGTTCGGCATGGGCATGACCGAGAAACAGGGCGGCTCCGACGTGCGCGCAAACACGACGCTCGCCACGCCGGTCGGCGCGGGCGGCCGCGGCGGCGAATACCGGCTGCGCGGCCACAAGTGGTTCTTTTCCGCGCCGATGTGCGACGCGCACCTCGTCGTCGCGCGCACCGAAGCCGGCGGCCCGTCGTGCTTCTACGTGCCGCGCTGGCGGCCGGACGGCACGAAAAACGCGGTCGAGATCCAGCGGCTGAAGAACAAGGTCGGCAACCGCAGCAACGCGAGCAGCGAAATCGAGCTGAACGATGCGTGGGGGATCATGCTCGGCGATGAAGGCCGCGGCATTCCGACCATCATCGAGATGGCCACCTACACGCGGCTGAACTGCGTGCTCGGCAGCGCGGCGATGCTGCGCCAGGGCGTCGTGCAGGCGATCGCGTACACGCGCCAGCGTCACGCGTTCGGCCGCGCGCTCGCCGAGCAGCCGCTGATGCGCACCGTGCTCGCCGATCTCGCGCTCGAAAGCGAGGCGGCGCTGTCGCTCGCGATGCGGCTCGCCGATGCGTTCGAACGCGACGACTCGCCCCGCGAACGCGCGTGGAAGCGGATCGTCACGCCCGCCGCGAAATTCTGGGTCTGCAAGCGCGCGGTCGAGCTGACCGGCGAGGTGATGGAAGTGTTCGGCGGCAACGGCTACGTCGACGACGGCCCGATCGCGCGCCTGTTCCGCGAGGCGCCCGTCAACTCGATCTGGGAAGGCTCGGGCAACGTGATGTGCCTCGACGTGCTGCGCGCGGTGTCGCGCGAGCCCGATGCCGCCGCCGCGCTGTTCGACGAACTCGCCGACCTCGGCGCGGGCGAACCGCGCATCCGCGCGGCGCTCGACGCGTTGCGCGCGATGCTCGCCGCCCCGGCCGACACGCTCGAAGCGTCGGGCCGCGTGTTCGCGCAGCGGCTCGCGCTCGTCGCGCAGGCGTGCCTGCTGCGCCGCGATGCACCGGCGGCCGTCGCCGACGCGTTCGTCGCGACGCGGCTCGCCGCGCCCGACTGGGGCCGTATCGCGGGCGGCTTCGATCCGCGCGCGATCGACGTCGCCGCGCTGCTGCAGCGCGCGTACCCGGCCTGACGCCGGCCCGCTCAACCGAATTCGCGTTCGTTCGCCCGCCCGGAGCCCCGATGAACCTCGTCGCCGCCCTCGACCGCGCCGCCCGTGCGACGCCCGACAAGCCGTTCCTCGTCAGCGAATCCGCGACGATCACGTATGCGGCCGCACGCGAGCGTTCGCACCGCGCGGCGGCCGTGCTGAGCGCGCTCGGCGTCGCGGCCGGCGACCGCGTCGCCGCGATGTGCTTCAACACGCCGGCCTTCGTCGACCTGATGTTCGGCGCATGGCGCCTCGGCGCGGCGTTCGTGCCGATCAACCACAAACTGCAGGCGCCGGAAGTCGACTACGTGCTCGAACACAGCGGCAGCACCGTGCTGCTGTTCGACGTCGCGCTCGCGCCGGTGGTCGAGCGCATCGTGCATCCGGCGCGGCGGCTCGTGACCGAAGGCGAACTCGACGGCGTGCCGAACTTCGACACGATGTGCGCGACGATAGACGGCCTCGCGGGCATCGAGCCGGCCGACGACGACGTCGCGCAGATCCTCTACACGTCCGGCACGACCGGCCGCCCGAAGGGTTGCGTGCACAGTCATCGCACGGTGACGCTCGCCGCGATGCAAGCGGCGCTCGCCATCGGCATCGGCTGCAACGAACGCACGCTGATGGCGATGCCGATCTGGCATTCGTCGCCGCTGAACAACTGGTTCGGCGGCACGCTGGTCGCGGGCGGCACCGTCGTGCTGCTGCGCGAATACCATCCGCTGCGCTTCCTGCAGACCGTCGAGCGCGAGCGCGTGACGCTGTATTTCGGCGCGCCGGTGTCGTACACGCTGCCGCTCGACACGGTCGACGGCTTCGCGGCGTTCGATCTGTCGAGCGTGCGCGCGTGGCTGTACGGCGGCGGCCCGATCGGCGCCGCGCAGGCCGAACGGCTCGCCCGTGCGTATCGCAGTCACGCGTTCTTTCAGGTGTACGGAATGACGGAAGCGGGGCCGGCCGGCACGACGCTGTATCCGGACGAGCAGATCGCGAAGGCCGGCTCGATCGGCCGCCACGGTGGCCCGGGCGTCGACCTGAGGGTCGTGCGGATGGACGGTGTCGATGCGCGGCCGGGCGAGACCGGCGAGATCTGGTTGAAGGCCGACAGCATGATGCTCGGCTATCTCGACGACGCGGCCGCGACGCGTGCCGCGTTCGCGCCGGGCGGCTGGTATCGCACCGGCGACCTCGCACGGATCGATCAGGAGGACTATCTGTTCATCGTCGACCGGCTGAAGGACATGATCGTCACCGGCGGCGAGAACGTCTATTCGAAGGAGGTGGAGGACGTGCTCGGTGCGCACCCGGACATCGCCGAGGCGGCCGTCGTCGGCGTCGCGCATCCGGACTGGGGCGAGACGGTCGTCGCGCACGTCGTGACGCGGGCGAACGCGGCGGCCGATGCGGACGCGCTGCGCGCGTTCTGCGGCGAGCGGCTCGCCGCGTACAAGATCCCGCGCGAGTTCGCGTTCGTGCAGGCGCTGCCGCGCACGCCGACCGGCAAGTTGCAGAAGTTTCTGCTGCGCGTGCGCAGGGACTGAGTATCCGCGATTGAGCTAGCGCATTCGCGCACGCGCGGTCAATGCAACAGGCGGAACGGAACAAGTAATAGAAGTTACCAGCGCTGAATCATATTCGTCCGATTGATCGACGTTTCTTATCTGGAATAGCGTCTCTAGGCAGCCATTCCATTTACTGAGACAGGGAAGCCGGATGAAAAACGAACACAAAGCACCGACCCATCTTTTCGCCACCGTTGGCGCACTCACGGAACGCGGTGGACGCGTCACCACCGCAACCAGCGGCCTGAACCTGGCAGGATTAGAAGTCGCCTGCGTCGGCGACGTAGTGACCTATGACGACGGCAGCGAGGCCGCGATTATCGACGGCGCGGGAAACAACCATAGCGGAGGCAAGCCGTTCGCGCTGGTCGGCAGCCGGTTGAGCAACGGTGACCGAATTACCGAAACGCCGCGCACCTCATGGGGCATTCACGTGCGGGAGGGGCAAAGCATTGCGGGCCTGTTCGATCCCACCTATGTGCCGCCACCCGCACCGCCTGCCTATAGACTGGCGGTACGTGGCGCGACAACAGCGCGCGGCGATGCATTGCGCGAGCCGTCCGGCACGTGGGAAGTAGCGTCGCACCTGGGAAAGCCTGCCACGGTGGGCGACCTGATCCACTATCCGGACGGTTCAACCGCGCACGTGACGAGCGGTCTGGGTTTGGCAGACAGGCCCGACTTCGCGCCGCTCGCATTCGTTGGAAGCGAACTCGATAACGGCGACACGATCACTGATAGCCCCGAGCGACGAGGCGTGGCGTCGTCCGTTGTATTTGGCATCGTCACCCGCTCGTCCATGCCCCGCTGAGGTAGCGCTCATGATCCGCTACTTTCTTGCCAAAGGCGACCGCGCCGGGGAAGCGGTGATTGTCGAGGGCCTCGATACCGTGACCTGTTCCAATCCGCCGCCGACGGTTCATATCGCCACGCTCGATATGAAGACCTACTGTTCGGCCTGCAAGCGCGAAGGATACATCGCACCGCAAGGGCCGCGCTGGCCCGGTACCGGCCCGAACGGCAAACAGTGGGCATTGAGCGGGGATATCAATGTCTGCGGATGCAACCCACCGCCGATCTTCTACGCTGAGCGCGGCATGCGGATGACTTTCACTGCGGGCGAAATTGCGGCGCTGAATGGGCGCAAACCTGGTGCAGCCCATCTGCCGTTTGCCTCATCGGATGCCGTACATGACGAGCAATTTACCTTGCTCGATGATGCGCACCGCCCGCTCGTCAACGTTCGCTATCGAATCGTCACCGACACCGGGCAGATCTTCGCAGGCATCACGGACGCGGCCGGGCAAACACATCGAATTGCCACCGACGCCGCAGCATCTCTGAAAATCTATACGAAGGGGCATTGACGCGATGAGCGGTTTTTCGGGAAATAAATACGACTTCGAAGATCAGGAAAACGAAGAATGGGTCCTCGTCCATTCGGGGGCCGTCACCAATACCAATCCGGGGTCGATGATCTATGTGTCCATCAACACGATGCCAATTTGCCCCAACATGAGCAACAAGGCATTCAGATCCCTAATAATGCGACTACGGGACACCGCGGTGATCTTAATTGAGGAGCGCATATCGGATCTGGCGCGATGGGATAAAACTGCCCGAGATAGAGTGCAATTCTGGTTTGGCCGAAGCGACGAAGCGATACGTCAAAAACTAAGTTTCGGCCTCCCCAAGCTCGCTGCGGCTATGTGCGAACTACAGCCCGAGAAGATCATCAGATGGGACGAACAAAGCCAGCGGCAACTTACATGCTCAGTGGCCCCTGATACTGGCGCAAATGACGCGGCTGTATGCAAGCCCGATTCGGCACGTCGCATAATCGCGATCTACCCGCATTTCTGCACTGTCGAGGATGTTTACGTTGCTGGAAACTGCAAATTGAAAATTCTCATTCACGAATGTTCCCATTACATTGACACATTCGATGCGGACGACGTCAACTATGGGTTTGCTCGAGGAATCGGATATTGGGCACAAGCCAATCCAGAAGGTGCAGATAGAAATGCAGACAGCATTGCATGCTACATCGCGCACTTTGATGAAATAAGTGAATTCTTAAAAAAGAATATTTGGTGATTGAATGATAAAACTTCTGATCCCCGTTGCTGCGCTTGCTGGTGCCGCTTTTATTCAACATGCAAGCGCTTGTACGATATCGGAACACATGCTCGAAAGCGTGCCTCTGAATTATCCCGGCATTCCAAATGCATATCGAATAAAGATAGTGGATATGGTTTTGGCTGCGCGGCAATGGCCCGATGTTGAAGTGCAGGCGCAAATCATCGCCAGCGCATATGTCGGCGAACGCAACTCCTTGAGTCTGGCAAAGTCGAGAGGTGACCAGCTGAAAGACTTCCTGATACAGCTTGGCATCAAGCCTCAATATATCCATGTTGACACGCACGTCAATCGAATTACATACCCAATCGATAGCACGGGCCATGGAGGATACTTGCAGCTCGGCGTGAGTCTTCTGCCTTTCTGCAAAAATGGATGTGGAAATTTATGCGACGCTCCGGCGTCTCGTCGACAACAAAACTCACCAAATAATAAACTATGAAATTAATTGCCGGCCTATGCGTCGTCGCGTCCAGTCATGCATCTGCATGTGTCGCAAGCGAAAATTTCGATATCCATTTTCCGAAAAACAGTTCATATATATCGAATTCTGAAATCGTCCGCACTGCAAACTGGACAGCAGACCAGAAAATCGCCTACGCACGTCACGTAACCAAGGAAACAACGCTGATTAGCGGCCATGCCGAGGAAAGTGAACAGAGCGCACTGCCCCTTGCACAATCGCGAATGCAAACCGCGTATGCGCTGCTGAAGCAATTCGGTTTTCTACGTGGAACCATTAAGACGAGCGCCCGCGTCTACTCGCATGGGGACGTAGATAATGGGCGGCGTGTGGAAATTTCCTTCCTGCCCGATTGCCCCAACAAGTGCTGTGAAGATAAGTAACCTCGCACTGCCGCCAGTCGCATCGATGAGACATTGACGTACACACGCGGCGCCCCCGTCGGAACATACCCAACCCGTTGAATCATCGCCGGCAAGAGCCGTATGTACTACCTGGCCGTGCACCGCCAAAGAAAAAGCCACCCGGCCCGACGGCCCGGTGGCTTTTTCACACGACCGGCCGGACAGCGACATGCGCCGCCGGCCGCGCGTCACATCAAAGGCTGCTTACTTCCCGCCGATGCTCTTCAGCGGCTTCCAGTCGCCCTTCTCGACCTTGTACATCGTGATGCCGCCGTTCTTGAGGTCCCCCTTCGCGTCGTACGCGACGTGCGTCGACGTGACGCCGGCCATGTCGGTCTTCGCGAGCACCGGCAGGTACTTCGCCGGATCGGTCGAATCGGCCTTCTTCATCGCGTTCAGCATCGCCATCGCGCCGTCGTACGCGTACGGCGAGTACGTCTGCACGTCTTCGCCGAAGCGCTTCTTGTACTTGTCGGCGTAAGCCTTGCCGCCCGGCATTTCTTCCAGCGGAAGGCCGGCCAGCGACGCGATCGTGCCTTCGGCCGCGTTGCCCGCGATCTTCAGGAACGTCGGCGTCTTCACCATTTCGCCGCTCATCAGCGGGGCGGTGATGCCGAGCGCCTTCATCTGCTTGACCATCGGCGCAGCCTGCGAATCCGCGCCGCCGTAGTAGACGAGGTCCGGCTTCGCCGCCTTCAGCTTCGTCAGAATCGCCTTGAAGTCGACAGCCTTGTCGTTCGTGAATTCACGGTCGACGATCGTCGCGCCGCCGGCCTTCGCGGCCTTCTCGAACTGGTCGGCGAGACCCTGGCCGTAGGCCGTGCGGTCGTCGACGATCGCGATCTTCTTCATGCCGAGATCCTTCGACGCGAACGTGCCGGCCACCGAGCCCTGCTGCGTGTCGGACGTCATCATGCGGAAGGTCGTCTTGTAACCCTGCTGCGTGTATTCCGGCGCCGTCGCCATCGCGATTTCCGGAATGCCCGCGTTCGCGTAGATGCGCGAAGCCGGAATCGTCGTGCCCGAGTTGAAGTGACCGAGCATGCCCTTGATGCCGTCGTCGACCAGCTTCTGGGCGACCGTCGTACCCGTGCGCGGGTCGGCCTGGTCGTCCTGCGTGTCGAGCACGAACTTCACGGCCTTGCCGCCGATCTTCGGGTTCGTCGCGTTGAAGTCTTCCAGCGCGAGCACGATCCCGTTCTGCATATCCTTGCCGTAGTGCGCCTGCGCGCCCGTCATCGGCCCTGCGTAACCAATCTTCACGTCGTCCGCATGGGCCGTCCCCGCCAGCGACATGACCGCGACGAACGTCGCGCCTGCCACTTTTTTCATCGTGTGTTGCATAGCATCTCCTTGGTACCAGGGTAAATGGAGCGGCTTCGGGATCGCCTGGCCGCTTCCTTTGTTTGATCCGAACGGCAAGGATGATCAGCCGATCGTCATCAAATTCGCATTGCCGCCCGCCGCGGCCGTGTTCACGCTCACCGAGCGTTCCGTCAGCAACCGCTCGAGCGCGTAGTCTTCCGCGTCGCCGTTCTCGAACGCGCCCGCCGACACGCCCTGCACCGACACGATCGGGCCGGGGCGCTGCGCGACGTCCTTCACGAGCGTCTGCAGCTCGTCGCTGTCGCCTTCGAACAGCACCGCGTCGAACGGCGCGTCGGCCTGCTTGCGCACGGCCGCGTGCGCCTTCAGCGACGCCGGCAGCGCGGCGACCAGCGCCTCGCCCGCCGCGCCGGCGAACAGCGCGCGGTTGCCCGTCGCCAGCACCGCCGCGAACTGCGCACGCGCGCCGCCCGGCGTGGCCGCGACACACAGCACCGTGCCGCGCGGGCCGAGTGTATACGTGTTTCGCTCGCCCGTCGGGCCGGTCAGCACCGCGGTTGCGCCGGCTGGCACCTGTGCGAGGTAACCGTCGCAGCGTGCGGCGAGCGCCGGCTCGCGCTGCTCGATCAGCCAGTCGCGCAGTGCGGTGAGCGCTGCCGCCGGATTACCGCGCGCGTCGCCATCGGCCGCGCCGTCCGCGATCAGCGACTCCGCGAGCGCACGCGGCAGCCCCGACGGACGCGTCGCGAGCAGGCGCTGCAGGTACAGCGCGCCGCCGGCCTTCGGCCCCGTACCCGACAGCCCTTCGCCGCCGAACGGCTGCACGCCGACCACCGCGCCGATCACGTTGCGGTTCACGTAGATGTTGCCCACGTGCGCATTCGAGATCACGTGCGCGATCGTCTCGTCGATCCGCGTGTGGATGCCGAGCGTCAGCCCGTAGCCGGTCGCGCGGATCTGCTCGAGCAGCTTGTCGAGCTGGCTGCGGCGGTAGCGCACCACGTGCAGCACGGGGCCGAACACTTCACGCTTCAGCTCGTCGATACTGCCGATCTCGATCAGCGTCGGCGGCACGAACGTGCCGTGCGCGCACGCGTCCGGCATCGGCAGCTGCGTGACCGCATGGCCCTTGTCCTTCATCGCCGCGACGTGCGTGTCGATCGTCTGCTTCGCTTCGCCGTCGATCACCGGGCCGACGTCGGTCGACAGCCGGTCCGGGTTGCCGAGCGCGAGCTCGTGCATCGCGCCCTTGAGCATCGTCAGCGTGCGGTCCGCGACGTCGTCCTGCAGACACAGAACGCGCAGCGCCGAACACCGTTGACCGGCCGAGTCGAACGACGACTGCATCACGTCGGCGACGACCTGCTCCGCGAGCGCCGACGAATCGACGATCATCGCGTTCTGGCCGCCCGTTTCGGCGATCAGCGGAATCGGCTTGCCGTCCGGATCGAGGCGCGCGGCGAGCGTCTTGTTGATCAGGCGCGCGACTTCGGTCGAGCCCGTGAACATCACCGCACGCGTGCGCGGATCGGCGACCAGCGCCGCGCCGACGGTCTCGCCGGTGCCCGGCAGCAGTTGCACCGCGCCGGCCGGCACGCCGGCCTCGCGCAACAGGCGCACGGCTTGCGCGGCGATCAGCGGCGTCTGCTCGGCCGGCTTCGCGAGCACCGTGTTGCCGGCGGCGAGCGCCGCGGCGACCTGGCCCATGAAGATCGCGAGCGGGAAGTTCCACGGGCTGATACAGACGACGGGGCCGAGCGGACGGTGCGTGTCGTTCGAGAATTCGTCGCGGATCTGCGCCGCGTAGTAGCGCAGGAAGTCGACCGCTTCGCGGATCTCGGCGATCGCGTTCGGCAGCGACTTGCCGGCTTCGCGCACGATCAGGCCCATCAGCGTATGCATCTGCGCTTCGAGCAGGTCGGCCGCGCGCACCAGGCAATCGGCGCGCGCATCGACCGGCGTGGCCTGCCAGATCGGCGCGGCGGCCACCGCGTGCGCGAGCGCCGCGCTCACGTGTTCGGACGTCGCTTCGCTGACCGTGCCGACCAGGTCGCGCTGGTCGGCCGGGTTGCGCACCTCGCGCGCCGGCGCGTCGGCGAGCGCGTCGTCGGCGAGCATCGGCGCCGCGCGCCACGGGTGGTGCGCGCTCGCGAGCAGCGCGGACGACAGCGACGCGAGACGGTGTTCGTTCGACAGGTCGAGGCCCATCGAGTTGGGACGCTCGTCGCCGTACAGGTGGCGCGGCAGCGGGATCTTCGCGTGCGGCGCGCCGAGCGGCACGATCTTCGACGCTTCGTCGACCGGATCGGCGACCAGCTCCTTCACCGACACGGTTTTATCGGCGATGCGGTTCACGAACGACGTGTTCGCGCCGTTTTCCAGCAGACGGCGCACGAGGTAGGCGAGCAGCGTCTCGTGCGTGCCGACCGGTGCATACACGCGGCACGGACGATTCAGCTTGTCGCGGCCCGTGACTTCCTCGTACAGCGGCTCGCCCATCCCGTGCAGACACTGGAATTCGTACTGGCCCGGGTAGTAGTTCTGGCCCGCGAGCTGGTAGATCGCAGCCAGCGTGTACGCGTTGTGCGTCGCGAACTGCGGATACACGGCGTCCGGCGCCGCGAGCAGCTTCTTCGCGCATGCGAGATACGACACGTCGGTGTAGATCTTGCGCGTGTAGACCGGATAGCCTTCGAGGCCGTCGACCTGCGCACGCTTAATTTCGCTGTCCCAGTACGCGCCCTTCACGAGGCGGATCATCAGGCGGTGACGGCTGCGGCGCGCGAGATCGATCAGGTAGTCGATCACGAACGGGCAGCGCTTCTGGTAGCCCTGCACGACGAAGCCGATGCCGTTCCAGCCGGCAAGCTCCGGATCGAAGCACAGCGCCTCGAGCAGGTCGAGCGACAGTTCGAGACGGTCGGCTTCTTCCGCGTCGATGTTCAGGCCGATGTCGTAGCGACGCGCGAGCAGCGCCAGCGCGCGCACGCGCGGCAGCAGCTCGCTCATCGTGCGGTCCTGCTGCGAGCGCGAGTAGCGCGCATGCAGCGCCGACAGCTTGATCGAGATGCCCGGGCCTTCGTAGATGCCGCGGCCGCCGGCCGCCTTGCCGATCGCGTGGATCGCCTGTTCGTACGACGCGTAGTAGCGCTGCGCGTCCTCTTCGGTCGTCGCCGCTTCGCCGAGCATGTCGTACGAGTAGCGGAAGCCGCGCGCTTCGTACTTGCGGCTGTTCGCGAGCGCTTCGGAAATCGTTTCGCCGGTGACGAACTGCTCGCCCATCAGGCGCATCGCCATGTCGACGCCCTTGCGGATCAGCGGCTCGCCGCCGCGGCCGATCAGGCGCGTGAGCGCCGACGACAGGCCCGCTTCGCTGTTGGTCGTCACGAGCTTGCCGGTGATCATCAGCCCCCAGGTCGCCGCGTTCACGAACAGCGACGGCGCGTGGCCGACGTGCGAGCGCCAGTCGCCCTTGCTGATCTTGTCGCGGATCAGCGCGTCGCGCGTCGCGCGATCGGGAATGCGCAGCAGCGCTTCGGCGAGGCACATCAGCGCGACGCCTTCCTGGCTCGACAGCGAGAACTCGTGGATCAGCCCTTCGACGCCGCCGCCCGAGCTCTTCTCGCGCAGCGCCTCGACCAGCTTCGTCGCGAGCGCCTGCACGTCCGCCTGCAGGTTCGCGGGCAGGCGCGCCTGGCCGAGCAGGAACGGCACGCACTCCGGTTCCGGCCGGCGGTACGCGGCCGTGATCGCCGCGCGCAGCACCGATTGCGGCTGCACGTTCTGCGCGAACTCGAGGAACGGATGCGGCGAGTTGTCGTCGTCGCCGTCCGCGGCCTGACCGTCGGCGAGCTCCGTCACGCCGCTGTGGCCCGACAGCTCGGGCGGCAACTGGCCGTGCTCGATCCGCTCGAGATACGCGAAGATCGCCTGCTTGATCAGCCAGTGGGGAGTGCGCTCGAGACGCGCTGCCGCGTCTTTCAGGCGCGAGCGGAGAAGGTCGTCGACTTTGACGCCGAGAGTCGTGCTTGCCATGGTGGGTTCGTGCGCCGGTGCGAGCCCGGCAGTATGGTGTGAGAGGATGCGCGAAATCCTACGGCACGCAATAAAAAGGTGCAACCAAATTGAGAGAGGGGTTGCACCCATAAGTTAGTCAATATAATCAGCCACTTATGAGGTTGCAACCTAGGGGTTGCCCGTGGTCGGGGGCTCGGTGTTTTCCCTGATCGGGGCGATTCGGTACGCGTGTGCAACCTTCGGCATGCGCGGAAGCAGTCGAAAACGGGTTGCACTGGGCGGTATGACGCGGTGGGGTGCGGGCGCCGGGCGCGAGACGGGAGACGATTCGGGCGCGCGGCGGCCCCGGCTTCCCGTATCAGGCAACGCCTCGCGCGACAGCCGCGCGGGCGTCGCTCAGATATCCAGCGGATCGACCTCGACGCTCCACCGCAGCACGCCCTTCAGCGCGCGCAACTCCGGCAACCATGCGCGCAGCGCATGCTGCAGCGCCGCCCGCGATGCGCTTTCGAGGAGCAACTGCGCGCGGTGAACGTTGGCGACCTTCACGATCGTCATCGGCACCGCGTCGTACACGGTCACGCGTTCGGCGCCCGGCAGCCCCGGCAACGCGGCCGCGGCCTGCAGCAGGAACGCGAGCGCCGCGTCGAGCGTACGCCCTTCGGCGCGCAGCAGCGCCTGGTAGACGAACGGCGGCAGGTGCGCGTCGCGACGCTCGCCGAGCTGCGAATTCGCGAAGCCGACGTAATCCTGCCGGCCGAGCGCGTGGTACAGCGCGTGACGCGGGTAGCGCGTCTGCACCATCACCTCGCCCGGCAGCCCGGCCCGCCCCGCGCGGCCGCTCACCTGCATCAGCTGCGCGAACAGCCGCTCGCTCGCGCGGAAGTCGTGCGAAAACAGCGCGGTATCGGCATTGAGCACGCCGACGAGCGACACGCGCTGGAAGTCGTGCCCCTTCGCGATCATCTGCGTGCCGACCAGGATGTCGACCTCGCCCGCGTGCACGTCGGAAAAAAGCGCCTGCGCGCTGCCCTTGCGGCGCGTGCTGTCCGCGTCGATCCGCAGGATCCGCGCGCCCGGCACGGTCTCGGCGAGCGCCTCCTCGATGCGCTGCGTGCCGCGCCCGAGCGGCGCGATGTCGACGTTCCCGCACTCGGGACACGACCGCGGAATCCGCGCTTCCCAGCCGCAGTGATGGCAGCGCAGCGCATGCTCGGGCTTGTGCAGCACGACGTACGCGCTGCAGCGCGGGCAACCGGCCACCCAGCCGCATGCGTCGCACGCGAGCTGCGGCGCATAACCGCGCCGGTTCAGGAACACGAGGCTCTGTTCGCCGCGTTCGAGCCGCGCCTTCAGCGCCGCGACGAGCGGCCCCGACAGCCCGCCCATCGATGCGCGCCCGCGCCGCCGTTCCTCTTCGAGATCGATCAGCCGCACGGTCGGCAGCGTCGCGTCGGCCACCGCGCGGCGCGACAGCGTGAGCCGCGTGTAGCGCCCCTGCTCGGCCTGCCACCAGCTTTCGAGCGACGGCGTGGCCGAGCCGAGCACGATAGTGATGCCGAGCTGCTTCGCGCGCCACACCGCCAGGTCACGCGCCGAATAGCGCAATCCTTCCTGCTGCTTGTACGCGGGCTCGTGCTCCTCGTCGACGACGATCAGCGCAAGCGTCGGCATCGACGCGAGCACCGCGAGCCGCGTGCCGAGCACGATCCGCGCGCGGCCCGTGTGCGCGGCGAGCCAGTTGCGCGCTCGCTCGCCTTCGGCAAGCCCGCTGTGCAGCGTGACGATCGCATCGTCGGCGAGCGCGCCCGCGAAGCGCGCGCGAAACGCGGCCTCGAACTGCGGCGTCAGGTTGATTTCCGGCACGAGCACGAGCGCCTGCGCGTCCGGCCGCGCGTCGAGCAGCGACGCGAGCGCATGCAGATAGACCTCGGTCTTGCCGCTGCCCGTCACGCCGTGCAGCAGGAACGGCGCGAAGCCCTGCGCCGCGCGGATCGCGTCGAGCGCCTCGGCCTGCTGGTCGGTCAACGCCGGCGGCACAGCGCGTCCACTGCTTGTCGACAGGTTATCCACAGGGTTGGCCACAGGCGCATCGGCCCAGCCGATCTCTTCGACGTCGACCCAGCCGCGTGCCGCCCAGTCGTCGAGCGTCGCGACAGCCTTCGGATGCAGCGCACGCGCGTCGGGCAGCGTCAACGAACCGGTATCGGCCAGCGCCTGCGCGAGCCGGCGCAGCGCGGCGCCGCGCGCGGGCAATGCGTCGGGCAGCGCCGCGCGGCCGGCTTCGGTCGGCCGGTAGCGCACTTCGGGCGCGAGCAACCGCCCCCAGCGCCCGGCGTCGCGCAGCGCCTGCGGCAGCGCCGGTAACGCGACTTCGCCGCGCCCGCGCTGATAGTAGTCGGCGGCGAACGATACGAGCGCGAGCCAGTCCGCCGACAGCGGCGGCAGCTCCGTGCAGATCGCATCGACCGCGCGCAGCCGCGTCGGCGGTACCTCGGTGTGAGTGGTGACTTCGCAGACGAGCCCGACGGCCTGCCGCTTGCCGAACGGCACCTGCACGAGCGTGCCGGGCACGGGCACCGGCTGCGCGTCGCAGCGGTAGTCGAACAGGGTCGCGAGCGGATGGTCGAGCGCCACGCGCAGGTAGGTGCCGCTCATCCGCGCGCTCCGGCAGCGGCGGTACGCAGCATACGGACGGCCGGCATCCGCGTCCGCATCGCGGCGGCGAACTTAAAGTAAAACGTCAGATTCGGCGCTAAGTTTTGGATTCGCATTAGGAATCGCCGTATACCCTGCCCAGCCTGTGGATAACTTTGTTGAGAACTCGCCGCTCAATGGCCGCAACGCGCGCCGGGCCGTGCTTTCCGCTGTTTTTCGCCGCTTCCGGCGGTGCCCCGCGAAGCCTTATTCCATAAGGCTGCTATTCAAATTACCCAACCATAGCGAGACAAATTGACCGATACGGGGCTCTACCGCGCTGCAACGTGGAAAATGTGTATAAGTCAAGTCTTGACAAGCACCGAATCGGCAACGGGAGCGGGGTTGCGTCCTGTTTAGTTTCAAAAACGAAACATCGTCATCCCGCAGCGCAGCATGACGGCGCTTGCGTTCAGCCCGCCGCTCCGCTACGGATCGCGCGGCTGTGGGTATGGACTTCGTCGACGAGTTCGGCGACGTGATCGGGCGACGTGAATTGCGAAATGCCGTGCCCGAGGTTGAACACGTGGCCCGGATGGTTGCCGTAGCTGTCGAGCACCGCGCGCGCCTGTTCGCGCACCGCGGCCGGCGGCGCAAACAGGATCGTCGGGTCGAGGTTGCCCTGCAGGGCGACGCGCCCCGCGACGCGCTCGCGCGCGGCGCCGAGGTTGACCGTCCAGTCGAGCCCGACCGCGTCGACGCCGGTCGCCGCGATCTCCTCGAGCCACAGCCCGCCGCCCTTCGTGAACGTGATCACCGGCACGCGCTCGCCGTCATGCTCGCGCTTGAGCTGCGACACCACGCGACGGATATAGTCGAGCGAGAAGCGCTGGTACGCGCCGTCGGCCAGCGCGCCGCCCCACGTATCGAAGATCATCACGGCCTGCGCGCCCGCTTCGATCTGTGCGTTCAGGTACGCGGCCACCGCCTGCGCGTTCACGTCGAGGATCCGGTGCATCAGGTCCGGGCGCGAATACGCCATCGACTTCACCGTACGGAAATCGTCCGAGCCGCCGCCTTCGACCATGTAGCACGCGAGCGTCCACGGGCTGCCCGAGAAGCCGATCAGCGGCACGCGCTGCCGGCCCTGGCCGTCGGTGAGCGCGCGGCGGATCTCGCGCACGGCGCCCGTCACGTAGCCGAGCGTCTCCTCGATGTCCGGCACCGCGAGCCTCGCGACGTCGGCCTCGGTGCGCACCGGATGCGCGAACTTCGGCCCTTCGCCGACCTGGAAGTCGAGGCCGAGCCCCATCGCGTCGGGAATCGTCAGGATGTCCGAGAACAGGATCGCGGCGTCGAGCGGAAAGCGCTCGAGCGGCTGCAACGTCACTTCTGTCGCGTAGTCGGGATGCTTCGCGAGACCGAGGAAGCTGCCGGCGCGCGCGCGCGTCGCGTTGTATTCGGGCAGGTAGCGGCCGGCCTGGCGCATCAGCCAGATCGGCGTGTAGTCGGTCGGCTCGCGCAGAAGCGCACGCAGGAAGGTGTCGTTGAGCAGGTTATGGGCCACGGTAGGAGCGACGAAGCGAAGGCAAAGCGGCATTTTACCGGACAGCCGCGATCGGGCTGCGCATGCCGATGCGATGGCGGCCATATGACGCGCGCGATGGCTCCGTTATGATCGGACGCTCATATCGAACGAAACGAAGGAGGAGACGATGAAGACACTCGCCACGCTTGCCGCGCTCGCCACTGCCACCGCGTTTTGCTGCGCTGCCGCGCACGCGCAGGGAGCGGCCACGGCCACGGCCGCGCCCGCGGGCGCTGCGACCGCCGGCTCGCGGCTCGACGACGTGCTCGCGCGCGGCACGCTGCGCGTGTGCACGACGGGCGATTACAAGCCGTATTCGTACTACCGCGCGGACGGCCGCTTCGAGGGCATCGACATCGATATGGCGGAGTCGCTCGCGAAATCGCTCGGCGTGAAGGCGGACTACGTGAAGACGAGCTGGCCGAACCTCACCCACGACTTCGTCGCGAAGTGCGACATCGCGGTGGGCGGCGTGTCGACGACGCTCGAGCGCCAGAAGCGCGTGTTCTTCACGCAGCCGTACGTGGTCGACGGCAAGACGCCGATCGTGCGCTGCGCGGATGCCGACAAGTACCAGACCGTCGCGCAGATCGACCGGCCCGATACGCGCGTGATCGTGAATCCGGGCGGGACCAACGAGCGCTTCGCGAAGCAGTTCTTCGCGCATGCGAACCTGAGCGTCTATCCGGACAACGTGACGATCTTCAAGCAGATCCTCGCGGGCAAGGCTGACGTGATGGTGACGGATGCGTCCGAGACGCTGCTGCAGCAAAAGCTGAATCCGGGCCTCTGCTCGGTGCATCCGGACAAACCGTTCCAGTTCGGCGAGAAGGCGTATATGGTGCCGCGCGGCGACGTCGTGTTCCAGCAATACGTCGACCAGTGGCTGCATCTCGCGCTGTCCACCGGTGAATACCAGGCAATTGCGGACAAGTGGCTGAAGTAGTCGCGAGCGCGTGCGGCCTCGGCGGCCAATAATGGAAATCGTCCCCGTTGTTGCCGCCGACGAAGACTGAAAGCGGTGTGTTCTGCAGCCGGGCCGGCGCCCCGCCGTTACAGATTGCGGTGACGCCGACCGGCGTAAAACCGCGAAAATTGGCCGAATGGCCGACTACCACGTGCGCCGATCACGTTTCAAAATCTTTCTGACGAATGAATCCTCATGCGCGGTATCTATCGCGCGATGCACATTCACGCGTGCAAATGGGCAATTCACTGACGCGAAAACGCAGGAAAAACGCGTGATGCGCATACGATGAAAACTCTGCGGAAAAGACGGGTAAATATGACCTTTTTCAGGACCCCGAAAACAGCAAAAAATCCCGGAAAGCCTTATCTGGCGGGCGTTACAACCTGAAACACTTTGTTACCGCCACGGGTCATTAATTCGCCCACAATGGGCCTCAACGGTTTCAACACGGATGCGGTCTCGTGTGCCAAGTGTGAGCGGACGCGAAGCGCTGCGAGCCAGTCGGTCACGTACCGAAGCCCTTCCGAGGGGCATCCCTGTTGGAGTCGTTTCCGGCCCCCGCCGGATCCGGTTTCATCTTTGGTCTCCTCGCGCTAACCCCGTAGCGTGTGGTTTTTAGCGGGCTAATAAGCCCGCTTTTTTTCGTCCATCGAAAACGTAGCGACCTACAGGCCGCCACGTTTTTTCGCACCGTCTCCCTTCAAGCAGTCTTCTGCACGTCGAGCTTCAGTTCGTCGATCATCCGCTCGCGCATCACGAACTTCTGCACCTTGCCCGTCACCGTCATCGGCAGTTCGTCGACGAAGCGGATATAGCGCGGAATCTTGTAGTGCGCGATCTGCCCGTTGCAGAACGCGCGCACGTCGTCCTCGGTCATCTGCTCGTCCGCGCGCAGCACGATCCACGCGCACAGCTCCTCGCCGTACTTCGCATCGGGCACGCCGAATACCTGCGCGCTCTGGATCTTCGGATGGCGGAACAGGAATTCCTCGATCTCACGCGGATAGACGTTCTCGCCGCCGCGAATCACCATGTCCTTCAGGCGGCCGACGATGTTGCAATAGCCGTCCTCGTCGAGCGTCGCGAGGTCGCCCGTATGCATCCAGCCGTCGACCAGCACCTCGCGCGTCTTCGCGTCGTCATCCCAGTAGCCGAGCATCACCGAATAGCCCTTCGTGCACAGCTCGCCCGTCGCGCCGACCGGCACGATGTTGCCGCTCGGATCGACGATCTTCACTTCGAGATGCGGCTGGATGCGGCCGACCGTCGTCGTGCGCTTTTCCAGCGGATCGTCGGTCGAGCTCTGGAACGACACGGGGCTCGTCTCCGTCATCCCGTACGCGATCGTGATCTCCGACAGATGCATCTGCGCCACCACGCGCTTCATCGTCTCGATCGGGCACGGCGAGCCGGCCATGATCCCGGTGCGCAGCGTCGACAAGTCGAATCTCGCGAATTCCGGATGATCGAGCTCCGCGATGAACATCGTCGGCACGCCATGCAGCGCGGTGCAGCGTTCTTCGGCCACTGCCGCGAGCGTCGCGACCGGATCGAACGCTTCGCCGGGAAACACCATCGCGGCGCCCGTCGACACGCAGGCGAGCACGGCCAGCACCATCCCGAAGCAGTGATAGAGCGGCACCGGGATGCAGAGCGAATCCTGTTCGGTGAAACGCATCGCCATCGCGATCGAGCGCGCGTTGTTGACGACGTTGCGGTGCGTGAGCGTCGCGCCCTTCGGGCTGCCGGTCGTGCCGCTCGTGAACTGGATGTTGATCGGATCGTTGGCCGCGAGCGTCGCGCCGATCGCATCGAGCAGCGCCGGATCGACGGCCCGGCGGCCGCGCGCCATCACGTCCGCGAAGCGGAACATGCCGGCGGGCGCCACCTCGCCCATCGACACGATCGTGCGCAGGCTCGGCACGCGCGCCGCATGCAGGTCGCCCGGCGTCGCGGTCGCGAGCTCCGGCGCGATGGTCTGCAGCATCTCGACGTACGCGGAACTCTTGAAGCGCTCGGCCGCGATCACGGCCTTGCAGCCGACCTTGTTCAGCGCGTATTCGAGCTCCGACAGCCGGTAGGCCGGATTGATGTTGACGAGCACCGCGCCAATCCGCGCGGTCGCGAACTGCGTGAGCAGCCATTCGCTGCGGTTCGGCGACCAGATGCCGACGCAGTCGCCCTTCACGATCCCGAGCGCGGCGAGCCCCGCGGCCAGCACGTCGACCTCGTGTGCGAATTCGCGCCAGGTCCAGCGCACCTGCTGCTCGCGGAACACGACGGCCGGACGGTCGGGAAAGCGGCCGGCCGTGTCGAGCAGGAACCGGCTGATCGTCGCGTCGGATAGCGGCACGTCGGTCGCGCCGCGCACGTAGGACAGTCCGTTTTCGGGCGCGATCAGCGCCCCCTTGCCAAGGTCTGCTGCCATCGATGTCTCCGTCCGTTTTTGTCTGATCGGCCCGCGCGCGTGCTGCGCCTGCCTGCTGCGCGCGCGCCTCCGCCGCGACGATCGCGACGGACGGCCTCAGCGCGGATGATGCCGCGCTCCGCTGACGACACTCTGACATCGAATCGCGGCGGGCGGGTGAAATAGCACGACCGGACGATACGATCCGGCCCGCAAAAAGACAGACGAAAAAGCCGGGCGAAAAAAAGCAGCCCGAAGGCTGCTTTCTTTCGCGGGATACGCGGCGCGGCTCAGTGCCGGCTGCGGATCTTCGCCAGACGCTGGATCGCCTCGAGCTGCGCCATCGCGGTCGCGAGCTCGGATTGCGCTTTCGCGAGGTCGAGATCCGACTTCGCGTTCTGCAGCGTTTCCTCGGCGCGCTTGCGCGCTTCCTCGGCTTTCGCCGCGTCGAGGTCCTTGCCGCGGATCGCGGTATCGGCGAGCACCGTCACGGCGCCCGGCTGCACTTCGAGAATGCCGCCCGCGACGAACACGAATTCGTCGTTGCCGCCCTCGACCTCGATGCGCACCGCACCCGGACGAATCCGCGTGATCAGCGGCGTGTGACCCGGCAGAATACCCAGCTCACCCGTTTCGCCCGGCAGCGCGACGAATTTCGCCTCGCCCGAGAAGATCTGCTCTTCCGCGCTGACGACGTCTACTTTGATGGTTGCCATATCGACTCCAATCTCATCCACAGGTTGAGCGTATTGCGGCCGACGCGGGCGGCCGGCATACAAGTCATCGCTGACTCATTGCTCCGGCCGGCACACGCCGGCTTGCGCCCCACTCAAGCCCTTACTGGATCTTCTTGGCCTTTTCGAAGGCTTCGTCGATCGTGCCGACCATGTAGAACGCCTGTTCCGGCAGGTGGTCGCACTCGCCGTCGACGATCATCTTGAAGCCACGGATCGTTTCCTTCAGCGGTACGTACTTGCCCGGCGAGCCCGTGAACACTTCAGCGACGTGGAACGGCTGCGACAGGAAACGCTGGATCTTACGTGCACGTGCGACCGACAGCTTGTCTTCCGGCGACAGTTCGTCCATGCCCAGAATCGCGATGATGTCGCGCAGTTCCTTGTAGCGCTGCAGCGTCTGCTGAACGCGACGGGTGATCGAGTAGTGCTCTTCACCGATCACGTTCGGGTCGATCTGGCGCGACGTCGAGTCGAGCGGGTCGACCGCCGGGTAGATGCCCAGCGAAGCGATGTCACGCGACAGAACCACGGTTGCGTCCAGGTGGCCGAAGGTGGTCGCCGGCGACGGGTCGGTCAAGTCGTCCGCAGGGACGTACACGGCCTGAACCGACGTAATCGAGCCCTTCTTGGTCGACGTGATGCGCTCTTGCAGCTTGCCCATTTCTTCAGCCAGCGTCGGCTGATAGCCCACTGCCGACGGCATACGGCCGAGCAGTGCCGACACTTCGGTACCGGCCAGCGTGAAACGGTAGATGTTGTCGACGAAGAACAGCACGTCGAGGCCTTCGTCACGGAAGTGCTCGGCCATCGTCAGGCCGGTCAGCGCGACGCGCAGACGGTTGCCCGGCGGCTCGTTCATCTGGCCGTACACCAGCGCGACCTTGTCGAGAACGTTCGAGTCCTTCATTTCGTGGTAGAAGTCGTTCCCTTCACGGGTACGCTCGCCCACGCCCGCGAACACGGAGTAACCGCCGTGTTCCTTCGCGATGTTGTTGATGAGCTCCATCATGTTGACGGTCTTGCCCACGCCAGCACCGCCGAACAGGCCAACCTTGCCGCCCTTCGCGAACGGGCAGATCAGGTCGATGACCTTGATACCCGTTTCGAGCAGTTCGGTCGACGGCGACAGTTCGTCGAACGCCGGTGCCTTCTGGTGGATCGAACGCGTCGTTTCGCTTTCGATCGGGCCGGCTTCGTCGATCGGACGGCCGAGCACGTCCATGATACGGCCGAGGGTCGGCTTGCCGACCGGCACCGAGATCGGCTTCGCCGTGTTCTTCACGGTCAGGCCGCGGCGCAGGCCGTCGGATGCACCCAGACAAATGGTACGGACCACGCCGTCGCCCAGCTGCTGCTGGACTTCGAGCGTCAGTTCCGAGCCATCGAGAATGAGCGCGTCGTAGATCTTCGGCATGCTGTCGCGCGGGAATTCCACGTCGATAACGGCGCCGATGCACTGTACGATCTTGCCTTCTACCAAAGCAGCAGTACTCATCGCTTTTCCTTTAAATACCTGATTCTTTACTCGCGCAAAGGCGCAGTTGTCGTCCCGGGCGCGCGCTTAAACAGCGGCTGCGCCGCCGACGATCTCCGACAGTTCTTTCGTGATCGCGGCCTGACGGCTCTTGTTGTATACGAGCTGCAGTTCGCTGATCACCGTCTTCGCGTTGTCGGACGCGGCCTTCATCGCGACCATGCGCGCCGATTGCTCGGACGCCATGTTTTCCGCGACGGCCTGGTACACCAGCGCCTCGACGTAACGCACGAGCAGTTCGTCGACGACTGCCTGCGCGTCCGGCTCGTAGATGTAGTCCCACGACGTCGCCGGCGTACCGTCATCGGCTTCGAAGTGTTCCGACGACAGCGGCAGCAGCTGCTCGATCACGGCTTCCTGCTTCATCGTGTTGACGAAGCGCGTGTAAGCGATATAAACCGCCGACAGCTTGCCTTCCGAGTACAGATCGAGCTGCGTCTTCACGGCGCCGATCAGCTTGTCCAGGTGCGGGGTGTCGCCGAGGTGCACGACCTGCGACATCACCTTCGCGCCGAAGCGGTTCAGGAACCCGAGGCCCTTGCCGCCGATCGCGGTGGCTTCGACCTTCTGGCCCTTCTCTTCCAGCTCCTTGAACTTCTGCACCGTCGCACGCAGCACGTTGGTGTTCAGACCACCGCACAGACCCTTGTCCGTCGTGACGAGGATGATGCCGGCCGTCTGCGCGCCGTCGTTCGCCACCATGAACGGGTGGCGGTACTCGGGGTTCGCACGGCTCATGTGCGCGGCGATGGCACGGACCTTGTCTGCATACGGACGAGCAGCGCGCATGCGTTCCTGCGCGCGACGCATCTTCGATGCAGCCACCATCTCCATCGCCTTCGTGATCTTGCGCGTGTTCTGCACGCTCTTGATCTTGCCGCGAATTTCCTTCATTCCAGCCATAGCTTGCTCCTTTGCGCCCCGAGTTAGCGCTTGAGCGCTTTACTCGGGGCTCATGCCTCGCTCACCGAAGCGGCGCGGGCGCATCATGCGCGCCCGCGCGGCCTCGGTGTGTCACTCGCGGATCAATAGGCACCGGACTTCTTGAAGGATTCGATCGCCGCGCGCAGCGCGCCTTCGTCGTCCTTCGAGAGATCCTTGGTGTCTTCGATGCGCTTGATGAGGTCAGCGTGGCTGGTCTTCAGGTTGTCGCGCAGGCCCTTCTCGAACGACAGCACTTGCTTGACGTCGAGATCGTCGAGGTAGCCGTTGTTCGCGGCGTACAGCGACACGGCCAGTTCCCAGACCTGCAGCGGCTGGTACTGCGGTTGCTTCAGCAGTTCCGTCACGCGGCGGCCGCGCTCGAGCTGCTTGCGGGTCGCTTCGTCGAGGTCCGATGCGAACTGCGCGAATGCGGCCAGTTCACGGTACTGCGCGAGGTCGGTACGGATACCGCCCGACAGCTTCTTCACGACCTTCGTCTGAGCGGCGCCACCGACGCGCGACACCGACACGCCGGCGTTGATTGCCGGGCGGATACCTGCGTTGAACAGGTCGGTTTCCAGGAAGATCTGGCCGTCGGTAATCGAGATCACGTTCGTCGGAACGAACGCGGTCACGTCGCCAGCCTGCGTTTCGATGACCGGCAGTGCCGTCAGCGAGCCGCTCTTGCCCTTCACTTCGCCGTTCGTGAACTTCTCGACGTACTCTTCCGACACGCGAGCCGCACGCTCGAGCAGACGCGAGTGCAGATAGAACACGTCGCCCGGGTACGCTTCACGGCCCGGCGGGCGGCGCAGCAGCAGCGAGATCTGACGGTATGCCCAAGCCTGCTTGGTCAAGTCGTCATAGATGATCAGCGCGTCTTGGCCGCGGTCGCGGAAGTATTCGCCCATCGTGCAGCCGGCGTACGGCGCCAGGTACTGCATCGCAGCCGAATCCGATGCCGAAGCGGCGACGACGATCGTGTATTCCATCGCGCCCGTTTCTTCGAGCTTGCGAACCACGTTCATGATCGACGAAGCCTTCTGGCCGATCGCGACGTAGATACAGATCAGGTCCTTGCCCTTCTGGTTGATGATCGCGTCGAGCGCCACCGCGGTCTTGCCGCACTGACGGTCGCCGATGATCAGCTCGCGCTGGCCACGGCCGATCGGCACCATCGCGTCGATCGACTTGATGCCCGTCTGCACCGGCTGCGACACCGACTTACGCCAGATCACGCCCGGGGCGATCTTTTCGATCGCGTCGGTCAGCTTCGCGTTGACCGGGCCCTTGCCGTCGATCGGGTTGCCGAGCGCGTCGACCACGCGGCCGACGAGTTCCGGACCAACCGGGACTTCGAGAATGCGGCCCGTCGTCTTGACGATGTCGCCTTCCGAGATGTGTTCGTATTCGCCGAGAATCACCGCGCCGACCGAGTCGCGCTCGAGGTTCAGCGCGAGACCGAACGTGTTGCCCGGAAACTCGAGCATTTCGCCCTGCATCACGTCCGACAGGCCGTGGATACGCACGATACCGTCGGTCACGGAGATCACGGTGCCCTGGTTGCGAACGTCTGCGCTCGCTTCAAGGCCCTGGATCCGGCTCTTGATCAGCTCGCTGATCTCAGAGGGATTGAGTTGCATTATTCGCTCCTGATAGTCAATTCTGTTGCGTGCCGGCGTGGCGCTCAGGCGGTCAAGGCAGCCTGCATCGATGCGAGACGCGCGCGAACCGAGGTGTCGAGCACTTCGTCGCCGACCGTCACGCGCACGCCGCCGATCAGCGACGAATCGACTTCGACCGTCGGTTTCAGCTTGCGCTTGAACTTGCGTTCGAGGCCCGAGACGAGACTGTCGAGATCCGCGCCGTTCAGCGGGAACGCGCTCACGATCTCGGCGTCGGCTGCACCTTCACGTTCGTTCTTGAGCGCCTCGAACTGCTCGGCAATTTCCGGCAGCAGCGCGATGCGATGATTGTCGACCAGCATCTGCACGAAGTTCTTCGCTTCGGCGCCGGCCGCGACGGGCGACTTCACCGCAGCAAGCAGCAGCTCGGCTACTTGCGTGCGCGTCACCTTCGGGCTCGACGCGACCGACAGCACTTCCGGCAGACGCGCAACCTGGGCCAGCTCTTGCACGAGCGTGGACCAGGCGGCGATGTCACCGCCCTCGGCCACGCGGAACAGCGCTTCTGCGTAAGGGCGGGCGATGGTTGCAAGTTCGGCCATGATCAGAGCTCGGCTTTCAGTTGATTCAGCAGTTGGGCGTGGGCCGTTTGATCGACTTCGCGCTTCAGGATCTGCTCGGCGCCCTTCACGGCCAGCGCGGCGACTTCGCCACGCAGCGCTTCGCGCGCCTTCACGATTTGCTGTTCTGCTTCCGCCTTCGCCTGGGCGACGATGCGGGCGGCTTCAGCCTGGGCGTTGGCCTTGATTTCCTCGGCGACCGCCTGCGCACGCTTTTCAGCGTCGGCGATGCGCTGCTGGCCGTCGTTGCGGGCCTGCGCGAGTTCCTGGTCCACGCGCTTGTGCGCTGCGTCGAGTTCCGCCTTGCCCTTCTCCGCGGCGGCGAGGCCGTCGGCGATCTTCTTCGAACGTTCGTCGAGGGCGTTGATCAACGGCGGCCACACGAATTTCATCGTGAACCACGCGAGGACCAGGAACACGACCATTTGCGCAAACAGAGTTGCGTTGAGATTCACGGTGTTTCCTTATCTGCTATTCCGGAAAAATGAAACGGTAAGGCGCTCATCGAGTTGCATTCGATCAGCGCCCCAAGTCTCCGTTCCGCCCTGCGCCGGCTCGCGCCGGACGCATATTTCCGAGGAACCTTAGCCTGCGAGCTTCGACAGGAGCGGGTTCGCGAACGCGAACAGCATTGCGACACCAACGCCGATCAGGAATGCAGCGTCGATCAGACCAGCCAGCAGGAACATCTTCGTTTGCAGCGGGTTGATGAGTTCCGGCTGACGTGCGCAGGCTTCGATGTACTTGCCACCCATCAGCGCGATACCGATACAGGCGCCGATTGCACCCAGGCCGATGATGATGCCGATACCGATGGCGGTCAGACCCTGGATGTTGGCGATGTAAGCTTGCATGATCACTCCTTTGTGAAAAGACTTGGAACTGAGATTTAAAAAACTAAAACGAAGACTCTTTGTTGCACGCCGCGCTTAGTGCGTGTCGTGCGCCTGGCCGAGATACACCAGCGTCAGCATCATGAAAATGAATGCCTGCAACAGAACAATCAGGATGTGGAAGATTGCCCAGACGCTACCCGCGATCACATGACCAACGAAGCCGAGGAACGTTGCGTCGCCACCGAAGCTCCACATACTGCCGAGCAGGGCGATCAACAGGAACAACAGCTCACCCGCGTACATGTTGCCGAACAGCCGCATGCCGAGGGAGACGGTCTTTGCGAGGTATTCGACGATGTTCAACGCGAGGTTCGGAATCCACAGCAGCGGGTGGGCGCCGAACGGCGCCGACAGCAGCTCATGCACAAAGCCGCCCGCGCCCTTGATCTTGATGCTGTAGTAGATCATCAGGACGAACACGCCGAGCGCGATGCCGAGCGTGCCGTTCAGGTCGGCCGTCGGGACGATGCGATGGTGGGAAATCACGTCCGACAGACCGAGCAGGCCGATCACGCGGCCCGGCAGGTCGACCGGGAGGAAGTCGAGGGAGTTCATCAGCGCGACCCACACGAACACCGTGAGGGCGAGCGGCGCGATGAAGGTGCGATTGCCGTGGACGATGGCCTTCGACTGGTCTTCGACCATTTCGACGAGCATCTCGATCGCGCACTGGAAACGGCCCGGCACGCCCGACGTCGCCTTGCGGGCGGCCAGACGCAGCAGGAGGATCGTCACGATGCCGCATACGATCGACCAGAACAGCGTGTCGATATTCCAGACGTGAATATCGAAAATCGACGTCTGATGCGAGGTGGAGAAATTCTGCAAGTGGTGCGCAATGTACTCGGACGGATCCGGACCGCGCGTGCCTTCGCTAGCTGCCATATCGTTAATGCCACCCAAATTGTCGAAAATCGTTTTGCCCCGTTCCGCAACACGCTATTGCGGGAACGGGCCGGTGCGGTTCGTTGTCGAAACCGCACGCTGCTTGTTCCTTACCGCCAGGCCAGCGCGATCCAGTACGTCTTCAGCACGACGAGGTACGTGACGAGGAACGGCACCCAGTGCACGCCGGCCCAGCCGAACGCCACCGCGGTGAACATCCCGATCGTCAGAGCGAGTTTCAGGGCTTCGCCCATCACCCAGCTCATCACGGTGGCCGAGCCACCTGCCTTCAGTCGTGCCACGAATACCGCACTGGGCACCCAGCCGATCGCTCCGCCCAGAAACGCGGATTGCGCAGCGGCGCCCGGCGACTTCGAAAACAGCCACCACGCCAGCGTTGCAACCAGGGACAGGACCACTTGCGCGAACACCACCTTGTAGGGGGTCACGCGCGAGGGCTTGCTCACGTTCGGGCCAAACAGCCTTTCGGCCTCGGCCCGCGTCAGCGGAACGATGTTGTTATCTTGCTGCTCGACATCCCAGTCGTCGTCGGATTCACGCCGCTCGCCGGCCGCCGAAGCGGTGCGTTGCGTGCGCTGATCATCGTGCCTGTCGTCCGGCGCCTGACCCGCCATCGCAATCTTCCGCTGAAATCCTTGAACCCGACCCCAAGCTTTCTGAAAGCTTTCAGGGGTGCCTAGCTAACAAATCCGGGCGATTGTAAGCGATAGTTGCAAGTGATTCAAGGCTTTAGACGCGACAAAAACCTGCATAAAACGACGCCTCATGATGTGAAAAAACGCCCGATTCGACGACGTACGATGACAGTTGTAAGGTCGGTTTCCTGCACCGGTATTTCGTGCGCAAAAAACTCCGGTGACGGGGGTAAATGGCGGGGAAACGATGCGCGGGGCGGGTCAGGCGGAAGCGGTGCGATCGCCGCACGGAATTCGCTGCAATGCAGCCATTGGAAACGACTCGGCGCGACGCGCCCGAATCAGCCACGCGCGAGAACCGAACAGCGCGCGCGACGCGAGAAATTCGACCGGATGTTCGCGCATCGATTCATCCAGTCAGTTGTCGCGCCGCCACAGATGTTCGACTGTGGATTGCAACACTTATCCACAATGCTCGATCACGATGGACGCTGTGCGCCCTGCCCCCCCCGACCCGAACGGCACACCTGCGCCGCACGCACCGGCCTCGCTCAACCGTGCATGAGCAGCCACGCGCCGAGCGCCGCGCTCACCAGCGCGAACGGAATCGACACGACGTGGAACGGCAGCCACATGCGCGGCTCCTTCGCGAGACGCACCGCGATCAGGTTCGCGAGCGAACCGATCGCGAAACCGAAGCCACCGACCGATACGCCGAAGGCAAGCGCGCGCCAGTCGCGCGTGAACTCCGAGAGCAGGATCGCGGCCGGCACGTTGCTGATCACCTGCGACAGCACGGCGCCAGCGGCATAGACGCGCAGCGGCGAATCGAGTTGCGCGTGCGCGATCGCGTCGTGCACGACGGGCAGCGCGGCCGCGCTGCGCAGCACGACGAACATCAGCACGAAGATCAGCAGCAGCAGCCAGTCGATCTTCAGGACTGCGTCGCGTTTGACGGCGAGCAGCACGATCGCGACCCCGACGAGGCCCGGCAGCGGATGGTGCGCATCGGCGAGCAGCACGAATGCGGCGAACAGCACCGCCGCGATCAGCGCGTGCATGCGTTGTACGGGAAAGGCCGCGGCGTCGCCGGACAGGTCGAGCGGCTTCGCGCGGAACATCAACGCGGTCAGCACGAGCAGCAGCGCCATTAGCGCGACGGCGAGCGGCCCGAGCGTGACCACGAAGCGGCCGAACGACACGCCGCTCAATTGCCACAGGAAAAGATTCTGCGGATTGCCGAGCGGCGTCGCGACGGACCCCGCATTGACCGCCAGCGCGACGACGATCACGAGCCGCCGGAACGGCAGCGGCGTCAGCGCGCGCAGCGACACCATCAACGGCACGACGACGAACAGCGCGACGTCGTTGGTGAGCCACATCGACAATACCGCGGCGAAGCCGACGAGCAGCATCGCGAGCCCGCGCTCGGAATGCACGTGATGCACGATGCGATGCGCGAGCCACATCAGGCAGCCGGACAGCTCGAGCGCCTTCGTCAACATCAGCAGGCCCGCGAGCGTCGCGACCGTCTGCCAGTCGACGCGATCGGCGAGTACCGAAAATGGTTGCGGACGCACCCATTGCAGCACGATCAGCCCCAGCGCGAGCACCGATAGTACCGGTTCCTGCGCAAGCCAGCCGAGCCACCGGCGCGGCGGCGGTGCGCCCGTTTCCTGCATACCTGCCCCGTTATTCTTCTGTTGCGACGTTGCCGCGCAGTCGCGCGAGAATGCCCTCGAGTGCATCGAGGTTGCCGAAGTCGATCAGCACCTGCCCTCGCCCGCGGCGGCCGAGCTTGATCTTCACCGTCGACGCGAGCAGGTCCGACAACTCCTCTTCGAGGCGACGCGTATCGCGACCGCCATCGTCCTTCGCACGCGCCTTCACGGCGGGGGCTTCCTTCGTCGTGTGCGAGACGAGCTTCTCGGTCTCGCGCACCGACATGCGCTTGTTGACCACCTGATGCGCGAGCGTGATCTGCGTGGCCGCATCGACCGCGAGCAGCGCCCGTGCGTGCCCCATGTCGAGATCGCCGGCCAGCAGCATCGTCTGCACCGGCGACGCGAGGTTCAGCAGGCGCAACAGGTTCGACACCGCGCTGCGCGAACGGCCGACCGATTCGGCCGCCTGTTCGTGCGTGAAACCGAACTCGTCGAGCAGACGCTGGATGCCGTGCGCCTCTTCGAGCGGATTCAGGTCCTCGCGCTGGATGTTCTCGATCAGCGCCATCGCGGCGGCGGCCTGATCGGATACGTCCTTCACGAGCACCGGCACTTCATCGAGGCCGGCCAGGCGCGCCGCGCGGAACCGCCGCTCGCCCGCGATGATCTCGTATTTGTCTGACGAAATGGGCCGTACCAGGATCGGCTGCATCACGCCCTGCGCGCGAATGCTTGCCGCGAGTTCCTGCAGGCTGCCCTCGTCCATCCGCGTGCGCGGCTGGTACTTGCCGGCTTGCAGCTTGCCGAGCGCGAGCGTGTTCGGTGCGCCTTCGATCTTCACCGCTTCGGTGATATCGGCGCTGCCGCCGAGCAGCGCTTCGAGGCCACGTCCCAAGCCCTTCTTCTTTGGTACCGCGTTCATGTCTTTCTTCCTCGCTTCGCTCATGTCCGGATCACGACACCTCGAACGCGCGCACGCGCTCGATCATCTCGGCACCGAACTGGATATACGCCTGCGCACCACGCGAGCTGCGATCGAACACGACGCCCGGCAACCCGTAACTCGGCGCTTCGGCGAGGCGCACGTTGCGCGGAATCACCGCGTCGAACACCTTGTCGCCGAAGTGCGCTTTCAGTTGATCGGAGACTTGCTGCTGCAGCGTGATGCGCGGATCGAACATCACGCGCAGCAAGCCGATGATCTTCAGGTCGCGGTTCATGTTCGCGTGAACCTGCTTGATCGTGTTGACGAGGTCCGACAACCCTTCCAGCGCAAAGTACTCGCACTGCATCGGAATCACGACGCCATGCGCCGCGCACAGGCCGTTCAGCGTCAGCAGCGACAGCGTCGGCGGGCAATCGATCAGCACGAAATCGTAGTCGTCGGCCACGTGCTCGAGCGCGGCCTTCAGGCGACGCTCGCGGTTGTCGATGCTGATCAGTTCGATCTCGGCGCCGGACAGCTCGCGGTTCGCGGGAAGCACGTCGTAGGTGACGCCTTCCGGACGCACGCGCGCGTCGGTGACCGACACGCCGTCGACCAGCACTTCGTACACGGTCGCTTCGCAGGCGGCCTTGTCGATCCCGCTGCCCATCGTCGCGTTGCCCTGCGGGTCGAGATCGATCAACAGGACTCGTTGCTCCTGCGCTGCAAGGCTTGCGGCGAGATTGACCGATGTCGTCGTCTTGCCGACGCCCCCCTTCTGGTTCGCAACGCAGAAGATCTTTGCCATCGTTGGTGTGTTCCCTTTACCTTCAAACAAACGGCGCGCTACCGCGCGCCTTCAATTCGCGTCGTCGACGGCCACTTCGAACAGATGCCGCTCCGCATCGAGCATCGGCACCGCCAGCCGGATCGTCTGCTTCACGCGGCTGCCTTCCGGCAACCGCGCAATCTCGTCGTCCGGATGAACGCCCTTCATCGCCCAGATCGATCCGCCCGGCGCAACCAGATGTCGAGCAAGTTTAACGAAGTCGGACAGGTCCGCGAAAGCGCGGGATACGATCATGTCGAATTTTTCCGGGACTTCGACACCCGGCTGCAGCGATTCGACCCGGCCGGTCACGACCGACAGGTTCGCGAGCTTCAGTTCCGCGCGCATCTGCGTCTGGAACGCCGATTTCTTCTGCACGATGTCGTTCAGCGTGACCTGCCAGCCCGGCTCGACGATCGCCAGCACGATACCGGGCAGCCCGCCGCCCGAGCCGACGTCGAGCACGCGCGCCGACGTACGGCCGCGCAGATGCGGGACGATCGAAAGCGAATCGAGGATGTGCTGGATCAGCATCTGCTTCGGGTCGCGGATCGCGGTCAGGTTGTAGACCGCATTCCACTTGCCGAGTAGCGCGACGTAGTCCAGCAGCTGGTTGCGCTGCGTATCCGTCAGCGTGAGGTCGAGCGCCGCCGTGCCTTCGACGAGCATCCCCTCCAGTACGTCCCGATTAACCGCCGGCGCGCGACGCGCCGTCATTGTTGCGTCGGGACAGTGCCGTCCCCCTGCTCCGCGGCCGCGGCGGCCTCTGCGGCCGTACCATTACGGCGGCCCAGGCCGCGACGCTTCAGATGCACCATCAGCAGCGAGATTGCCGCCGGCGTGACGCCCGAGATGCGGGACGCCTGCCCGATCGTTTCCGGCCGGAACTCGTTGAGCTTCTGGCTCACCTCGAACGACAGGCCGCGAACCTCGCGGTAATCGATACCGTCCGGCAGGCGCGTGTTTTCGTTCGCGTCGTTGCGCTCGATCTCCGACGCCTGGCGCTCGATATAGCCCTGATACTTGATACCGATCTCGACCTGCTCCTTGATCTGCTCGAGCAGCACCGGATCGTCGGTCAACGGCTCCGCGGGGCCGCACTCGCCGCCCTTCAGCCCGCACACGCCGTCGTAGCTCACGCCGGGGCGGCGCAGCAGCTCGGCGAGGCTGTATTCGTGGTCGATCGCCTTGCCGAGCAGCGCGGTCGCCTCTTCGGCAGGCAGCGTCTTCGGCGTAACCCACGTCGACTTCAGGCGTTCGGTTTCACGTGAAACAGCGTCGCGCTTCCGGCTGAAGGCATCCCAACGTGCATCGTCCACCAGTCCAAGCTCGCGGCCGATCTCGGTCAGGCGCATGTCGGCGTTGTCTTCGCGCAGGCTCAGGCGATACTCGGCCCGGCTCGTGAACATCCGGTACGGCTCCGCCACGCCGCGCGTGACGAGATCGTCGACCAGCACGCCCAGATATGCCTGGTCGCGACGCGGGCACCACGCATCCTTTTCCTGCACGTAGCGGCCCGCATTGAGACCAGCCAGCAGACCCTGTGCAGCCGCTTCTTCGTAGCCGGTCGTCCCGTTGATCTGACCCGCAAAGAACAGTCCGTTGATCGCCTTCGTCTCGAGCGACGCTTTCAACGCACGCGGGTCGAAATAGTCGTACTCGATCGCGTAACCGGGGCGCAGGATGTGCGCATTCTCGAGGCCGCGCATCGAATGCACCAGCTCGAGCTGCACGTCGAACGGCAGGCTCGTCGAGATCCCGTTCGGGTAGAACTCGTTAGTCGTCAGCCCTTCCGGCTCGAGGAAGATCTGGTGCGATTCCTTCGATGCGAACCGGTGGATCTTGTCCTCGATCGACGGGCAATAGCGCGGCCCGACGCCTTCGATCACGCCTGTATACATAGGCGAACGGTCGAGACCGCCGCGAATGATGTCGTGCGTGCGTTCGTTCGTGTGCGTGACCCAGCACGGCAGCTGCTGCGGATGCTGCTCCGCGCGGCCCAGGAACGAGAACACGGGAATCGGATCGAGGTCGCCCGGTTGCTCGTCGAGCTTCGAGAAGTCGATCGTGCGGCCGTCGATACGCGGTGGCGTACCGGTCTTCAGCCGGCCCTGCGGCAGCTTCAGCTCCTTCAGGCGCGACGACAGCGACACGGCCGCCGGATCGCCCGCGCGACCGCCCGTGTAGTTGTTCAGGCCGACGTGGATCTTGCCGTCGAGGAACGTACCGGCCGTCAGCACGACCGCGCGAGCGCGGAAGCGGATGCCGATCTGCGTGACGGCGCCGACCACGCGGTCGCCTTCGACCATCAGATCGTCGACGGCCTGCTGGAACAGCCACAGGTTCGGCTGATTTTCGAGCCGGTGGCGGATCGCGGCCTTGTACAGGATGCGATCGGCCTGCGCACGCGTCGCGCGCACAGCCGGCCCCTTCGACGAATTGAGGATCCGGAACTGAATACCGCTTTCGTCCGTCGCGGCGGCCATTGCGCCGCCCAACGCGTCGACTTCCTTGACCAGATGGCCCTTGCCAATGCCGCCGATCGACGGATTGCAGCTCATCTGCCCAAGCGTTTCGATGTTGTGGGTCAGCAGCAGTGTCTTTGCGCCCATACGGGCGGACGCCAGCGCGGCTTCCGTGCCGGCATGGCCGCCACCGACGACGACGACGTCAAATTCTGTGGGAAAAAGCATGGTGGATTCCGTACGCGGAACTGCGTACGAACCTATCTGAGAAATGTATGGGCCGAATTATAGCGGGTTCGCTTTTCGCCCGAAGGCCGTCCGAATGGTAGGGTCTGTGCATTTCGGCGATTTTTTAGTCGGGAACACGCAAATTTGCCGCGCCGGGGCTGTCTCGGCGTTGTCGGTGAGCGATTCAACGCACATCTTCGGGCCTGTGCAAAGCATGTACGGAACCCCGAACTCCCCGATGTCTGTGGCCAGCGCAACACTTCGAACCCGTGGCCGTGCGCCCTCCGCCACACAGCATTTCCGCCGGTTGTCCCGGCACTTGTCCACTGAAGTGCAGCATGGTCGACCTGTGGAACCAGCCTGCGCGGCACCGCACAGCGCTTCCCACTGTTCCCGCACGACTTATCCCCGGCCTTGAACCGTGGACGCGAAAACTGCACCCTGCTCACAAACAAAAACGGCGTGTTTCACGTGAAACACGCCGCCCGTTTCCCGTCCACCGCACCGGCAATCAAGCCGTCTTCTTCGCCAACCCAAGATACGTCTCGATCACACGCGGATTCTGCGCAAGCTCGGCCGCCGGCCCTTCCAGCGCAAACTCGCCCGTCTCCAGCACATAGCCATAGTCGGAGATCTGCAGCGCCGCCCGTGCATTCTGCTCGATCAGCAGCGTCGCCACGCCGGTGCCGCGCAACGCGCTGATGATATGAAAGATCTCCTTCACGATCAGCGGTGCCAGCCCGAGGCTCGGTTCGTCGAGCATCAGCAGGTCGGGCTTGCCCATCAGCGCGCGGCCGACTGCCAGCATCTGCCGCTCGCCGCCGGACAGCGTGCCGGCCGCCTGCCGGCGCCGCTCCTTCAGCCGCGGAAATAGCGCGAACACGTGATCGAGCTGATCGAGGAAGTTCGATTCCCCCGCCTGCTTGCGCCGATACGCGCCGAGCACGAGGTTGTCCTCGACCGTCATTGTGCTGAACAGCTCGCGCTTTTCCGGTACGAGGCACATTCCGCGCGCGACGCGCTGCTCGACCGGCAACACGCTGACGTCGGTGCCGCGATACACGACCGCGCCCGACGCGTGCCCCGTTACCGGGAGCGCCCCCATGATCGCGTTCAGCAGCGTCGATTTACCGGCGCCGTTCGGGCCAATCACGCTGACGATCTGCCCCGCCCCCACCTTGATTGCCGCACCGTGCAGCGCCTCCACCTTCCCGTACCGCACCGCCAGCCCGCGTACGTCGAGAATCGGCATCGTCGTGTCCGTCATCACTCCACCCCGCCCAGATACGCTTCGAGCACGGCCGGGTCCTGCTGCACGTCCTGCGGCAGCCCTTCCGCGATCCGCGTGCCGAATTCCATCACCACCAACCGGTCGGTGAGGTTCATCACGAAATCCATGTCATGTTCCACGAGCAACACGCTCATTCCTTCCGCCTTCAGCCGCCGCAGCAGGTCGGCGAGTTGCTGCTTCTCCTGGTAACGCAGCCCCGCCGCCGGCTCGTCGAGCAACAGCAGCGTCGGATCGCAGCACAGCGCCCGCGCGATTTCGAGAATCCGCTGCTGACCAAGCGCGAGGCTCCCCGCGTCGTCGTACATGTGCGCTTCGAGCCCGACACGCCGGATCTGGCGCGCGGCTTCGGCCAGCAACTGCGCTTCCTCGTGCGCATTGAGCCGCGCAATGCTGCGCCACACGCCGGTATGACCGCGCAGATGCGCGCCGATCGCGACGTTCTCGAGCACCGTCATCGTCGGCAGCAGCTTCACGTGCTGGAACGTGCGACCGATGCCGCGGCGGACGATCTGGCGCGACGTCAGCCCGTCGATGCGCTCGCCGCGGAACGTGATCGCGCCGCCGGTCGGCTTCAGCACGCCGGTCACGAGGTTGAACGTGGTCGACTTGCCCGCGCCGTTCGGGCCGATCAACCCGATGATCTGCCCCGCTTTCACGTCGAAGCTGACGTCGTTCACGGCCACGAGCCCGCCGAACTGCTTGCGTGCGGTGTCGACGACGAGCAGCGGCTCGCCGGCCACGGGCTTCGCGCGCTGCGGCAGCGGATCGGCCTGCTCGGGCACGTGCGCACGGGGCCCGCGCGGGAACAGTCTCGCGACGAACGGCCATACGCCCTGGCGCGCGTACTGCAGCAGCAGCACCATCAGCACGCCGAACACGATGATCTCGAAGTTGCCTTCCGAGCCGAGCAGTTTCGGCAGCAGCGTCTGCAGATAGTCCTGCAGCACGGTCAGGATCGCCGCGCCGAGCACCGCGCCCCATACGTGCGACACGCCGCCCACCACAGCCATGAACAGGAATTCGATCCCGTGGTTCAGACCGAACGGCGTCGGGTTCACCGCGCGCTGCAGGTGTGCGTACAGGAAGCCCGATACCGCCGCGAGCACGGCCGCGTAGACGAAGATCACGACGCGCATCCACGCGGTGTTCACGCCCATCGCCTCGGCCATCACGCCGCCGCCGCGCAGCGCGCGGATCGCGCGGCCGGGCCGGCTGTTGAGCAGGTTCTGCACCGACACGATCGCGGCCAGCACCACGGCCCAGATCAGGAAGTACAGGCTGCGGCCGCTGTCGAGCACGATGCCGAACAGGTTCAGCGCCGGAATCCCGTTGATCCCGTCGTACTTGCCGAGCAGTTCGAGGTTGCCGAACAGGTAGAACAGCGCGAGGCCCCACGCGATCGTGCCGAGCGGCAGGAAGTGCCCGGACAGCCGCATCGTCACCGCGCCGAGCACGAGCGCGACGAGCGCCGTCAGCACAACGCCGACGATCAGCGCGAGCCACGGCGATACGCCGTAGCGCGTCGTCAGGAACGCGGTCGCATACGCGCCGATGCCGACGAACGCGGCCTGTCCGAAGCTCGTCATCCCGCCGACGCCCGTCAGCAGCACGAGCCCGATCGCGACGATCGCATACAGGCCGATGTAGTTCAGCAGCGTGATCCAGTATTCGGGCACCTGCAGCGCGCCGGGCAGCACCGGCAGCGCGAACAGCACCACGAGAAACAGCCAGAAGGTCTTGTTGCGTACCATCGTCTTCATCGCGTCACTCCTCTTCCTCTTCCGCATGCGGCGTCGCGAAGCTCCGCCACAGCAGCACCGGAATGATCAGCGTGAACACGATCACCTCCTTGTAGGCGCTCGCCCAGAACGACGAATACGATTCGAGCACGCCGACGAGCAGCGAGCCGGCGGCCGCGAGCGGATAGCTGACGAGCCCGCCGATGATCGCGCCGACGAAGCCCTTCAGCCCGATCAGGAAGCCCGAGTCGTAGTAGATCGTCGTCAGCGGGCCGACGAGGATCCCGGACAACACGCCGAGCCCCGCCGCGAACGTGAACGCGAGCCGCCCGGCTTCGGTCGTGCCGATGCCGACGAGCCGCGCACCGAGCCGGTTCACCGACGTCGCGCGCAGCGCCTTGCCGGCGATCGTGCGCCCGAAGTACACATACAGCGCGCCGATCAGCACGAGCGCCGTGACGACGACCAGGATGCTCTGCACCGACACCGTCATGCTGCCGATCGCGAGCGACGCGTCCGAGAACCCGTTGGTACGCGAGCCTTCCGCGCCGAACATCACGAGGCCGAGGCCGACCATCGCGAAATGGACGGCGACCGACACGATCAGCAGCAGCAGCGTCGTGCCTTCGGCGATCGGCTGGTACACGAGCCGGTAGACGAACGGCCCCATCGGCACGACGATCGCGAGCGTCAGCGCGATCTGCGCGAGCATCGGCATCGGCTGCGCGGCGAAGCTGCGCGTGATTGCGAACACCGCGAGCGGCAGCAGGATGTAGCGGCTGCCGAGCGTCGCGAGCGTGCGGCCGAGCTGATGGCGGCGTTCGCGATGCCGGATCAGGCCGCCGGCTTCGAGCAGGAAGCATGCGACGCCCATCACGAACAGCAGCCAGCAGGTGGCGGGAAATTTCTGCGCCTGCAACGCGGCCAGCGTCAGCGCACCGTAGGCGACGAATTCGCCCTGGGGAATGAAGATCACCCGCGTGACGGAAAACACCAGCACGAGCGCCAGCGACAACAATGCATAAATGGCGCCGGTCGTGATGCCGTCTTGCGCGAGGATCGCCGCAATCGAGAGATCCATACGTTTCGTGTATCGAGAGAATGCTGCGGAGAAACGAAAGGCGGAAACGGCCGGGGCGCACGGCGGGCCCCGGCCGTTCCAGGCGGCACGGATGCGGCCGTGACGCGCGCCGCCCTGCCGACGGCGTGCGCGGCGCCGTTCGCGCCGCGCACGCCGGTTTCACGTGACGCTTACTCGGCCTGCAACTTCCACTTGCCGTCGACGATCTGCACCATCACGCGCGCACGTGTGTCGAAGCCGTTGTGATCCGTCGCCGTCATGTTGATCACGCCGTGCGAGACGGGCAGGTCCTTCACGCTTTCGAGCGACGCGCGCAGCGCTTCGCGGAACGCCTCGGTGCCCGGCTGGCCCTTCTTCAGCGCGTCCGGGATCGCGCGCTGCAGCAGCAGGCCCGCATCCCACGCATGGCCGCCGAAAGTCGACAGCGAACCCGCGCCGTAAGCCTTCTCGTACGCGGCCTTGTAGCCGAGCGCCGGCTTCTTCACCGGATTCGAATCGGGCAGCTGGTCGGTCACGAGCACCGGGCCGGCCGGCAGGATCTCGCCTTCGCAATCCTTGCCGCACACGCGCAGGAAATCGTTATTCGCGACGCCGTGCGTCTGGTAGACCTTGCCCTTGTAGCCGCGCTCCTTCAGCGTCTTGGCCGGCAGCGCCGCCGGCGTGCCGGAGCCGGCGATCAGCACCGCATCCGGGTTCGAGCCCAGCAGCTTCAGCACCTGCCCCATCACCGACGCGTCGGTCCGGTTATAGCGTTCGCTCGACACGAGCTTCAGCCCGTTCTTCGCGGCCGCCGCGTCGAACGTCTTGTACCAGCTGTCGCCGTACGCGTCGGCGAAGCCGATGAAGCCGACCGTCTTCACGCCATGCTTCGCCATGTAGCCGGCGATCGCGTCGGCCATCAACTGGTCGTTCTGCGGCACCTTGAACATCCACGCGCGCTTCGCGTCCATCGGCGCGATGATCTGCGCGCTCGCCGCGAGCGAGATCGTCGGCGTCTTGCCCTGCGACACCGGATCGAGCATCGCGAGCGAGTTCGGCGTGACGGACGAGCCGATGATCGCGTCGACGTGGTCCTCGTCGATCAGCTTGCGCACGTTCTGCACCGCACGGCTCGTGTCGGACGCGTCGTCCAGCACGATGTACTGCACGCTCTTGCCCGCGATCTCCTTCGGCAGCAGCGCGATCGTGTTCTTTTCCGGAATCCCGAGCGACGCGGCGGGCCCGGTGGCCGACAGCGTCACGCCGATCTTCACCTGCGCCGACGCCGTGGCCGCCGCACACACGAGGCCCGCGGCAAGCAGGGCCTCCATCCATCGATTCATCTTCATTTACGTTGTCTCCAAACGCTGCTCGAAAAAACCACGGTTGCTCGGGCGGCTCCCGGTCCCCAAACAAGTTAATATCTTAATTATCCCACCCGTCCGCGCCCATGCTCGTTTTCCCGCGACACGCCGCCACGCGCCGCGCGCCGATTGAAACGGCCGTCCGACCGTCACGATGCGCAGCAGCGGTGTCGTCAGGATGAAGAAAGCGAAGAAATGCGGGAGCGTGCGCAAGCTCGTTGCGCGCGCATCGATGGTCGGCACGCACGGCAAGCGATGAAACCTCGGAAAGCCCGCCGCTCATGCGATTGCGCATACGGATGCAGAGACGGATGCGAGCGCAACGACCCGCGCCGGCGCCGGGACGCGCATACAGGCCGCGGAACGGCTCGGAAATGCCCCGATGACCCATCGGGCACCCCATGACGAACGAACGGCGTCCGCCGCGTCTCCTGCCCCGAACCACCGTGCTGCGCTGCTCATCCAACCGTACTCCCTGTTCTGCATTGTGCTTGTAGGAGAACTGCCGACCGATTTTCCCGACCGCACGGTCGGCGAAAGCCGAGTGTAACGGACGCCTTTCGCGCCCGCCAACCGGGTAAGCCCGAAGCGCCTGTGCAGGATTGCGCATCGTCGGCGAACGGATCGCGGGAAACGGAAAAACGGGCAACGCGGCAAAGCGCGGAAAAGACGCGGTGCGAACGCAAACGCGGAAAGCGGCGCCATCGGCTGGCATGCGGGCCGATGCACCATCGAGGGAATTCGTGCACGCAAATGAAAAAGCGCTGTTGGATTCCGTCCAACAGCGCTTTGGGGTCCGGGCACTTTGTGCCTCGATTGTCTCCTCGTTCTCCACCTGCAAATTCGTTTCGCGGTGCATCAGAACTGAAGTGAATCTTAAAGAGGCTTAAGCACCACGACAACTTAGCATTTACCCCTATGGTGCATTGCCGCACGAAAATGGGGCACCAGCCGGCCGCGCGGCGACGGCCCGAGCCCGCGGTGACGCCCTTCCCGGCCGAGCCGGATGGTGCTTCGCATCAACGCGGGCGACGCGCGCCGCATGCTCACGACGACGCCCTGAGCGGCTTGATACGCGCGACCATCTCACCGACGATGCCGCGCCGGAACGCCAGCACGCATGCGATGAAGATCAGCCCAGTGACGATCGTCGTCGATTCGCCGAGCGAATGGAACCACGCGACGCCCGTCGTCGACGCGAGCCATTCGCCGATGTCGCCGAGCCGGTCTTCCAGCGCGACGATCAGCGCGGCGCCGAGCAGCGGCCCGAACAGCGTGCCCATCCCGCCGACGAGCGTCATCAGCACGACGAGGCCCGACATCGTCCAGTACGCATCCGACAGCGTCTCGAAGCCGAGCACGAGCACCTTCAGCGAGCCGGCCAGCCCCGCGAGCGCGGCCGACAGGATGAACGCGAGCAGCTTGAAGCGATCGGTGTCGTAGCCGAGCGAGATCGCGCGCGCTTCGTTCTCCTTGATCGCGACGAGCACCTGGCCGAACGGCGAATGGACGACCCGCACGATGAACGCGCACGCGGCCACGACCGCCGCCAGCACGACGTAGTACAGCGTGACGTCGTTCGACAGGTCGAGCAGCCCGAACAGATGGCCGCGCGGCACGCCCTGCAGGCCGTCCTCGCCGTGCGTGAACGGCGCCTGCAGATAGATGAAGTAGACCATCTGCGCGAACGCGAGCGTGATCATCGCGAAGTAGATGCCTTGCCGGCGGATCGCGAACAGCCCGACGACGAGCCCGAGCAGCGTCGCGGCGACGGTGCCGGTCAGCACGCCGAGCTCCGGCGTGAAACCGAGCGTCTGCATCGAATAGCCGGTCGCATAGCCGGCCGTCGCGAGGAACATCGCATGGCCGAACGACAGCAGCCCCGTATAGCCGATCAGCAGGTTGAACGCGGCCGCGAACAGCGCGAACGCGAGCACCTTCATCACGAACACCGGATACGCGCCGATGAACGGCGCGGCGAGCAGTGCGGCGAGCAGCACGCCGTAGAGCACTTTTCTCTGCATCATTTTTCCTTGCCGAAGAGGCCCGCCGGGCGGAACAGCAGCACGATCGCCATGATCACGAACACGACGGTGGCCGACGCTTCGGGATAGAACACGCGCGTGAAGCCCTCGATCACGCCGAGCAGCAGGCCCGTGACGATCGAGCCGAGGATCGAGCCCATCCCGCCGATCACGACCACCGCGAACACGGTGATGATCATCGGCTGGCCCATCAGCGGCGACACCTGGATCACCGGCGCGGCCAGCACGCCCGCGAACGCGGCGAGCGCGACGCCGAAGCCGTAGGTGAGCGTGATCATCATCGGCACGTTCACGCCGAACGCCTCGACGAGCTTCGGGTTCTCGGTGCCCGCGCGCAGGTACGCGCCGAGGCGCGTCTTCTCGATCACGAACCACGTCGCCAGGCACACCGCGAGCGACGCGACGACGACCCACGCGCGATAGTTCGGCAGGAACATGAAGCCGAGGTTGGTCGCGCCGGACAGCTGCGACGGCACGTCGTACGGTTGGCCGGATGCGCCGTAGATCGAGCGGAACACGCCTTCGACGACGAGCGTGAGGCCGAACGTGAGCAGCAGCCCGTACAGGTGATCGAGCTTGTACAGCCAGCGCAGCATCGAGCGTTCGATCGCGATCCCGAACGCGCCGACGATCAATGGCGCCAGCACGAGCATCGCCCAGTACGGCAGCGCGAAATACGACAGCCCCATCCACGCGAGCATCGCGCCCAGCATGAACAGCGCGCCGTGCGCGAAGTTGATCACGTTGAGCAGCCCGAAGATCACTGCGAGCCCGAGGCTCAGGATCGCATAGAACGAGCCGTTGACGAGCCCGAGCAGCAACTGGCTCAGCATCGCCGGCAACGGAATGCCAAAGATTTCCATCGACTTAGCCGTCAGAATGAGTTTCGTTGCGTACGCAACTTTGCAGCCGCGCGCACGCGGGCGGCGCAGCGGGCACGTCGCTGCCACCGCCACCGTGCGGCGCGCCCGTGCGCGCCGCTATCCGATGCTTACTTCCACAGCGCGCAGCGCGTTTCCTGCTTGGTGCCGAACGCCTGTTCGCCCGGAATCGTCGCGAGCACCTTGTAGTAGTCCCACGGCTCCTTCGATTCCGACGGCTTCTTCACTTCCATCAGGTACATGTCGTGGATCATGCTGCCGTCCTGACGGATGTAGCCCTTCGCGTAGAAGTCGCTGATCTTGATCTTCTTCAGCTCGGCCATCACCTTGTCGGAATCGGTCGTCCCGGCGGCCTGCACGGCCTTCAGGTAGGTCGTCACCGACGAGTAGTCGGCCGCCTGCAGGCTCGACGGCATCTTCTTCATCTTGCCGAAGTAGCGCTGCGCCCACTGGCGCGACGCCGCGTCGCGGTTCCAGTACCAGCTGTCGGTCAGCACAAGGCCCTGCGTCGTCTCGAGGCCGAGGCTGTGCACGTCGTTGATGAACATCAGCAGCCCGGCGAGCTTCATCGTCTTCGTGATGCCGAATTCCTTCGCGGCCTTGATCGAGTTGATCGTGTCGCCGCCCGCGTTCGCGAGACCGAGGATCTGCGCCTTCGACGATTGCGCCTGCAGCAGGAACGACGAGAAATCCGACGCGGACAGCGGATGCCGCACCGCCCCCAGCACCTGTCCGCCGCTCGCCTTCACGACGTCCGACGTGTTCTTCTCGAGCGCCTTGCCGAACGCGTAGTCGGCGGTCAGGAAGAACCACGTCTTGCCGCCCTGCTTCACCACCGCCGAGCCGGTGCCTTTCGCGAGCGCCATCGTGTCGTACGCATAGTGCACCGTGTACGGCGTGCACTCCTCGTTCGTCAGCGTGTCCGCGCCCGCGCCGATGTTGATGTAGACCTTCTTCTTCTCCGCGGCCAGCTTGGCCATCGCCAGCGCCGTCCCCGAATTCGTGCCGCCGACGAGCAGGTCGAGCCCGCCGCGGTCGATCCATTCGCGCGCCTTCGACGCGGCGATGTCCGCCTTGTTCTGGTGATCCGCGTACACGACCTCGATCGGCTTGCCGAGCACCTTGCCGCCGAAGTCGGCGACCGCCATGCGGATCGCCTCGAGACCGCCCTGGCCGTCGATGTCCGCATACAGCCCCGACATGTCGGTGACGAAACCGATCTTCACGCTATCCGCGGCATGCGCGGCGCCGGCGGTGAGTGCGGCGGTCGCGAGCGCGAGACAGGCCTGTGCGAGGGTCTTCATTTTCATTGACGTCTCCTGTTGTTCTGATGCGTTGTGGTTATTCGAGGGCCGCCACGGCTAGCGGCAACGGAAACGAGGCGGCGTCATACTCCGAGCAGGTCGTGCAGGGTCGGCATCTTGCCTTCCAGTTCGGACGCGCGGAAATGCTCGACGATGCTGCCGTGCTCCATCACGTAGAAGCGGTCGGCGAGCGGCGCGGCGAAGCGGAAATTCTGTTCGACCATCACGATCGTGTAGCCGCGCGCCTTCAGCGCGACGATCATCCGCGCGAGCGCCTGGACGATCACCGGCGCGAGGCCTTCGGAGATCTCGTCGAGCAGCAGCAGGTTCGCGCCGGTGCGCAAAATTCGCGCGACCGCGAGCATCTGCTGCTCGCCGCCGGACAGCCGCGTGCCCTGGCTCTGCCGGCGCGACGCGAGGTTCGGGAACATCGCGTAGATCTCGTCGAGCGACATCGAATGCTCGCGCGGCCCGATCAGCGGCGGCAGCATCAGGTTCTCCTCGCACGACAGGCTCGAGAAGATCCCGCGCTCCTCCGGGCAATAGCCGATGCCGTAATGCGCGATGCGATGCGTCGCGAGGCCGATCGTCTCGTGGCCGGCGACCTTGATCGACCCGCTGCGGCGGCCCGTGAGGCCCATGATCGCGCGCAGCGTCGTCGTGCGGCCCGCGCCGTTGCGGCCGAGCAGCGTGACGACCTCGCCGCGATGCACGGTCAGGTCGACGCCGTGCAATATGTGGGATTCCCCGTACCAGGCCTCCAGGCCCGTGATTTCCAGCGCAGGCGTACCGCTCTCGACGCCGCTCAATTCGCGTTCCTCCCGTTCGCTGTGCTTCATGCGTGCGCCCCCGCGAGCGCCGCGTCGGCGCTGCCCATGTAGGCTTCGATGACGAGCGGATTCTTCGACACTTCCGCGTACGAGCCTTCGGCCAGCACCTCGCCGCGTTGCAGGACGGTGATCGTGTCGGAGATCCCCGCGATCACGTTCATGTTGTGCTCGACCATCAGGATCGTGCGGCCGCTCGCGACCTTCTTGATCAGCGCGGTCACGCGGTCGACGTCCTCGTGGCCCATCCCCTGCGTGGGCTCGTCGAGCAGCATCAGTTCGGGCTCCATCGCGAGCGTCGTCGCGATCTCGAGCGCGCGCTTGCGGCCGTAGGCCAGCTCGACGGTCGGCACGTGCGCGAAATCGGTGAGGCCGACCTGCGTGAGCAGGTCCATCGCGCGATCGTCGAGCCGCTTCAGCGTGCGTTCGCTGCGCCAGAAATGGAATTCGGTGCCGAGCGCGCGTTGCAGGCCGATGCGCACGTTCTGCAGCGCGGTCAGGTGCGGGAACACGGCCGATATCTGGAACGAGCGGATGATGCCGCGCCGCGCGACCTGCGCGGGCCGCTCGTCGGTGATGTCGATGCCGTTGAAGACGATCTGGCCGGCCGTCGGCGTCAGAAATTTGGTGAGGAGGTTGAAACAGGTGGTCTTGCCCGCGCCGTTCGGCCCGATCAATGCGTGGATCGCGCCGCGGCGCACACGCAGGTTGACGCCGTTCACGGCGGTGAAGCCCCTGAATTCCTTCGTCAGTCCGCGTGTTTCCAGAATCGTGTCGCCGAGAATCATGTTCCCTTCCGTACGAAGTCAGGCGAAGCACCGGGAAGCCTGGCGCAAGCGGCCGCGAACAGGTCAGCGGATCAGCGGGCTGCCCCCGGGCGCCGTGGTACGCCTCGAGGGTTGGTCTCCCGCGCCGACGCGTATGCACATTACAGAACATTGTCGCGCCGTTGGTGCAGTGCAATCATCGGGATTTGCACTTATAGGGGTGGCCGCCATATCGGATGCGACGGCGCACGGTTATTCACCACGCTTTTTTGACACGTGCATCATCACGCGTTGACCTGCCGCAGGATCTGGCACACGCGCGCCCGATAAAAAACCGCGCGACGGCGCGGCTTGCACGGATCTTGCCGTTAGAGCGGACGCGCCGGCAGCTTGTTTCGCATAGCGAATCAGCGGGCGTTCATGCCGCCGTCACCGCGGCCTCGGTGCGCACCGACGTCGTTTCGCGCGCCGCACGGCGGTCGGCACGAATCATGTCGCTCGCGCGCTCGGCGATCATCAGCGTCGGCGAATTGGTGTTGCCCGACGTGATGAACGGCATCACCGACGCGTCGACGATCCGCAACCCCGCGATGCCGCGCACGCGCAGCCGGCTGTCGACCACCGCGCGCGCGTCGTCCGCACGCCCCATCCGGCACGTGCCGACCGGATGGAAGATCGTCGTGCCGACGACGCCGGCCGCGTCGATCAGTTCGGCCTCGGTCTGGTACCGCGGGCCCGGCAGGATTTCCTCGGGGCGATAGCGCGCGAGCGCCGGCGCGGACGCGATCCGGCGCGTGAGGCGCAGCGCGTTCGCGGCGACGTGACGATCGTGATCGGTCGACAGATAGTTCGGCGCGATCGTCGGTGCGCTGCCCGGATCGGCGCTCGTGACGTGCACGCTGCCGCGCGAGGTCGGCCGCAAATGGCAGACCGACGCCGTAAACGCGTTGAAGCCGTGCAGCGGCTCGCCGAAGCGTTCGAGCGACAGCGGCTGCACGTGGTATTGGAGATCGGGACGCGTGAGCGCGGGATCGTCCGGATCCGATTTCGCGAACGCGCCGAGCTGCGACGGCGCCATCGACATCGGCCCGCGCTGCAGCAGCGCATATTCGGCGCCGATCATCAGCTTGCCCCACCAATGCGCGGACAGCGTGTTGAGCGTGCGCACGCCGTCGACGCGAAACGCCATCCGCAATTGCAGATGATCCTGCAGGTTTTCGCCGACGCCCGGCAGATCCTGCACGACGTCAATGCCGAGCGCCTGCAGCCGCCGGCCATCGCCGACACCCGACAGTTCGAGCAGTTGCGGCGAATTCACCGCACCCGACGTCAGCAGCACTTCCGCGCGCGCCCGCGCGACGTAGTCGGTGCCGCCGCCGTGATATTCGACGCCGACCGCGCGCCGACCGTCGAAGATCACGCGCTGCGCATGCGCGCCGGTGATCACGGTCAGGTTCGGGCGCGCCATCGCGGGCCGCAGGAACGCCTTCGACGTATTCCAGCGCACGCCGCGCTTCTGGTTCACTTCGAAATAGCCGACCCCGGCATTGTCGCCGCGGTTGAAATCGTCGGTGGCGGGAATGCCCGTCTGCTGCGCGGCCTGCGCGAACGATTCGAGGATCTCCCAGCGCAGCCGCTGTTTCTCGACGCGCCAGTAGCCACCCGCGCCGTGCGCATCGCTCGTGCCCGCATGGTGATCCTCGCTGCGCTTGAAGATCGGCAGCACGCTGTCCCACGACCAGCCGGCGTCGCCGGTTTCCTGCGCCCAGTTGTCGTAATCCTCGCGCTGGCCGCGCATGTAGATCATCCCGTTGATCGACGAGCAGCCGCCGAGCACGCGGCCGCGCGGATACGACAGCGCGCGGCCGTTCAGCGCCGCTTCGGGCTGCGTCTTGTACAGCCAGTCGGTGCGCGGGTTGCCGATGCAGTACAGATAGCCGACCGGGATATGGATCCAGTGATAGTCGTCCTTGCCGCCCGCCTCGAGCAGCAGCACGCTGATGTCGGGATCCTCGGTCAGGCGGTTCGCGAGCACGCAACCCGCGGTGCCCGCGCCGACGATCACGTAGTCGAATTCGCCCTCGAGCGTGCGTTGAGTACTCACGGCGTGTCTCCTTCCTGCTTGTTGTGTACCGCGCGGCGCGATGCCGCGCGCATGTTCAGCATAGTGCGTCGCGCCGCGCCTGCGGCCCCGCGCCACGATCCGATGAAGCGTACTCCCGCGCCCGGCCGCCGATCCAATGAGTTATGCTGAACTGCGTTATAAGCCACGCTCATATCACAACGATGGATCTCACCCTGCTTCGCGCGTTCGCGACGGTCGCCCGCGAAGGCAACCTGACGCGCGCCGCCGTGCAGCTACATTTGACGCAGCCCGCCGTCAGCCTGCAGATCAAGCATCTGCAGGAAACGCTCGGGGTCGTGCTGTTCACGCGCACGTCGCGCGGGCTCGCGCTCACGCGCGACGGGCAGACGCTGCTGCCGCACGCGGAGCGCGCGCTCGCCGCCGCCGCCGACGTGCAGCGCGCCGCTGCCGCGCTGCGGCACGAGGTGCGCGGCCGGCTGCGAATCGGCACGATCCTCGATCCGGGGTTCCTGCGGCTCGGTGGCTTCCTGCGCGCGCTGGTCGAGACCCATCCGCAGATCGAAACGGCGCTGCGGCACGGGATGTCGGGCTGGGTGATCGAACAGGTGCGCGCGCAGGCGCTCGACGTCGGCTACACCATCGGCCGGCCCGAAGAGGACGCGCCGCGCGACGGCGCGCTGTTCCACACCGTCACGCTCACGCGCTTCGAATACCGCGTGCTCGCGCCGGCCGGCTGGAAGGAGCGCGTGCAGCGCGCGCACGACTGGCGTGCGCTGGCCGCGCTGCCGTGGATCTGGACGCCGCCCGCGTCCGCGCATCACCGGCTGCTGTCGCGCCTCTTCGCGGCGGCCGGCGCGCAGCCGGTGAAGGTCGCCGAGGTCGACCAGGAGCAATCGATGCTCGATCTCGTCAAATCGGGGATCGGGTTGACGCTCGCGCGCGATTCGATCGCGCTGGCCGAGGCGCACGCGCATGCGCTGACGATCGTCGAACGCATGACGGTGCCGACCGAGCTGACGTTCGTGACGCTCGCCGAGCGGCGCGACGAGCCGGCGATCGCGGCTGCGCTGCGGTTGATCGACGCGCAGTGGGCGACATGAGCGCGGCTGATATCGACGCGGCCCGTTACGCATCGAGTTTCGGCGCCTGACGCATGCCGTGGATCGAATCGCGTGCCCCGCGTCGTGTCGCCGCGGCCGGTCCGCGCGTCACGCCACCATCGCAGGCTTTTTGCTAGATTGTGCGTTCGCACACCGCGAGACCCCGATTGAAGGAGACCCGCATGGCCCGCAACATCGAGATCAAAGCCCGCGCCCGCGAATTCGACCGGCTGCGCGAACGGGCGGCCCAGCTCGCGACCGAAGCGCCGCTCTTCTACCGCCAGCAGGATTTCTTCTATGACGTGCCGCGCGGCCGGCTCAAGCTGCGCCGCTTCGAGGATGGCACGCCGGCCGAGCTGATCTTCTACCAGCGCGACGATCGCGACGGCCCGAAGGCGTCGTACTATACGCGCAGCCCGGTGACGAATCCCGACGCGATGCATTCGCTGCTCGCGACCGCGCTGACCACGCGCGGGATCGTGACGAAGGAGCGGCACGTGTACCTCGCCGGCCGCACGCGCATCCACCTCGACCGCGTCGACGGCCTCGGCGATTTCATCGAGCTCGAAGTCGTGCTGGGCCCCGACGACGACGAAGCGGGCGGCGAAGCCGAAGCGCACGAGGTGTTCGCGAAACTCGGCGTCGCGCAGGACGATCTCGTCGCGGTCGCGTACGTCGATCTGCTGAACGCCGACACCCAGCCCGAAACGGCCTGATCCGGCCCCAGCGAAGGCGGTACGGCGCGTGCCGCCTTCAGCGCCGATGCCGCGGCCGCGTCCCCGTCACGCGGCGCCCGGCGCGAGATGCGCGAGCGGCAATGCACCGTTGCGCTTGAAGGTCGTCAGCACGATGTTCGAGCGCACGCTGTCGACGCCCGGCACCCGCATCAGCTTCTTCATCACGAACTGCGACAGCGCGTTGAGATCCGGCGCGACGATCCGCAGCAGGTAGTCGGCATCGCCCACCACCGCATGACATTCGAGCACTTCGGGCAGCACGTCGATCTGCTGCTGGAACTGCTCGATGATCGAATCGCCGTGATGCTTGAGCTTCAGGCTCGTGAACGCGGTCACGCCGAGCCCGAGCTTTTCGGGTCGCAGCATCACGCGGTAGCCTTCGATCACGCCGGCCGCCTCCAGCCGCTGCAGCCGCCGGCCGATCTGCGACGGCGACAGCGGCACCTGCTCGCCCAGCTGCTGATGCGTCGCGCGACCGAAGCGCTGCAGCACGTCCAGCAACGCGAGATCGAAGTGATCGAGTTCCAGCATGAGCATTCTCCGCATTGATTCGTTATTTGATGCGCAATTATCGCATCACTAAGCGAATTGACGCCAACTATGCGCCCAATCCGCGCGTCGCCCGCTCTACACTTGCATGGTCCCAACCCAGCGTGCAGAGCCTGATCATGTCCACCGTCGTCACCGCGAAACTGCAGGAGCAGTTCGATGCGGGTCTCGAAACCCGCGCCGATTTCACCATCGACCAGCCGCTGCAGCGCTACGGCCAGGTAGACCACGCGGTGTGGAAGCAGCTCTATGCGCGCCAGTCGGCGCTGCTGCGCGGCCGCGCGTGCGACCCGTTCGTCGCCGGGCTCGGCAAGATCGCGCTGCCGGCCGATCGCGTGCCGTCGTTCGCCGACGTGAACCGTCAGCTGAAGCCCGCGACCGGCTGGGAAATCGTCGCGGTGCCCGGCCTCGTGCCCGACCGCGTGTTCTTCGCGCATCTCGCGAACCGGCGTTTCCCGGTCACCTGGTGGATGCGCCGTCCCGACCAGCTCGACTACCTGCAGGAACCCGACTGCTTCCACGACCTGTTCGGCCACGTGCCGCTGCTGATCGACCCGGTGTTCGCCGACTACATGCAGGCGTACGGCCGCACCGCGCTCGCGGTCGCCGACGACGAAGCGGCGCTGGCGCGGCTCGCGCGCCTCTATTGGTATACGGTGGAATTCGGGCTGATCCGCGATCCGCGCGGCACGAACGGGCTGTCGATCTACGGCGCCGGGATCGTGTCGAGCAAGGGCGAAAGCCTGTACAGCCTCGAAAGCGCGGCGCCGAACCGGCTCGGGTTCGACCTCGAGCGCGTGATGCGCACGAAGTACCGGATCGACACGTTCCAGAAGACCTACTTCGTAATCGACGATTTCGCGCAGCTGTTCGCGCTCGCCGACGTCGATGGCCGCGCGCTGGCCGACCGGCTCGCGGGGCTGCCCGAATTCGCGGCCGGCGCGGTGCTCGACACCGATCGCGTACTGCATCGCGGCACGGGCGAAGGCTGGCCCGACGACGCCGACGCCGACGCGTGACGCGCCGGCCGTCGGCTGCCGGTTGCCGGCCGCCCGTCGTCCTTTCCGCAACTATGGAACAATGAACGATGCCGGCTTCGCCGCGCGGCGCAGCCGCGCGCGGGCGCCGTTACCGAACGAGAGGTGCAAGATGATCCACAAGCTCACATCCGAAGAACGCAAGACCCGGCTCGAAGGCCTGCCGCAGTGGACGGCCGTGCCGGGCCGCGACGCGATCCAGCGCCGCCTGCGCTTCGCCGATTTCAACGAGGCATTCGGCTTCATGACGCGCGTCGCGATCAAGGCGCAGGAAATGAACCACCATCCGGAATGGTTCAACGTGTACAACCGCGTCGACGTCACGCTGTCGACCCACGACGCCGACGGCCTGACCGAACGCGACATCGAACTCGCGCGGTTCATCGACGGCGCCGCCGCGCACGCGCAACCGGGCGCCTGAATCCCGTCTCCGCCGCCGCGCGCTTTCCGTGCGCGGCGCGTCAACTTTTCATTTCGCTGAACGTTTTCTAGGATGTACTCAGCGAAAGCCTTCAGCTTTCCAAGCCATCCTTAAGGCGCACGTAAGTCTCGTACGCTTTCCGCGCCTTGGGGTCCAAACCTTCCAGTTGCAGCGCGCTTTCGCGCTGTACAATCAGCAGCGCATACGGCTTGGAGAGCGCGCTGGCCTCTTCGCAGAGTTTGAGTTCGTCGCCGCTCGACGGCGAGCGGGCGCGCCAGAAATTGATCGCGGCTTCGAGGTCGTGGATCGAAATATCGGACATGATTGGATTTAATCGTTCGCTGGCCGCCATGCTTGATGTCAGGCGATGCGGCGTTCCTGTGGAAACGGCTTCGTGCTGTCCGCGTGCCTGAACCGCCAACCCATTGTACTTGAGCGAACTTCATGCGACTCCTTCTGATCGAAGACGACCGCCCCATCGCACGCGGTATCCAGAGCAGCCTCGAGCAGGCTGGCTTCACCGTCGACATGGTGCATGACGGCATCTTTGCCGAACAGGCGCTGGCACAGAACCGCCACGAACTCGTGATCCTCGACCTCGGCCTGCCGGGCATCGACGGCATGACGCTGCTCACGCGCTTTCGCCAGACCAACCGCCACACGCCGGTGATCGTGCTGACCGCCCGCGACGAGCTGAACGACCGGATCCAGGGCCTGAACTCCGGCGCCGACGATTACATGCTCAAGCCGTTCGAGCCGGCCGAGCTCGAAGCGCGTATCCGCGCGGTGATGCGCCGCAGCGGCCCGCACAGCGACATGCCGCGTCCCGAAGTGTCGCTCGGCGGCGTCCGCCTGTCGGGCGTCGACCGCCGCATCTTCAACGACGACAAGCCGCTCGAACTGTCGCCGCGCGAATTCGCGGTACTGGAAATGCTGCTGCTGCGGCACGGCCGCGTCGTCAGCAAGGCGCAGTTGCAGGATCACCTCACGCACTTCGGCGGCGATCTCGGCGACACCGCGATCGAAGTCTACGTGCACCGCGTCCGCAAGAAACTCGAGCAGTGCCGGGTCGAAATCGTCACGGTGCGCGGCTTCGGCTACCTGCTGCAGGAAATCCGCCAGACGGCGAGTGTCTGAGCGACGCCGCGCGCCGGCCGGCCGCGTGCCGCCGGCGCACGCGTGCTGCTCTGCGTCGCCGTTCCCGGCGCACGACCGCGCCGCTCCCCGTGAGCGGCGCTTATCCTTTTGCCCGTCGAAATGTCTTCTGATCCGGCTGTGACCACCAGCCTGCGCCGCTCGCTGCTCCGGCGCCTCGCCGCCCCGCTGTCGATGCTCGCGCTGATGAGCGGCCTGATCGCCTACTGGCTCGCGTGGCAATACACGCAGCACGTGATCGACCGCTCGCTCGCCGATCTCGCGACCGCGATCTCCAAGCAGATCCAGATCGCCGGCCCCGACGCGCCGTTCACGGTGCCGCCGCTCGCGCAGGCGATGTTCTCCGATCCAGCCGAAGCGCTGATCTACCGGATCAGCGACGGCGAGGAGGAACTCGCCGGCGATCCGAAGCTGCCGCTGCAGGGCATCAACGTGCGCCGCATGCATCACGCGTACGTGTTCGAGGCCGAATACGACAATCGCGCGGTCCGGGTCGCGCAGGTGCGCGTCGACAACGTCGAGGGCGGCCGGCCGATGGTCGTCGAAGTCGCGCAGCCGGTGCGGCACCGCTACCGGATCGCGGCCGAATTCCTCGTCGCGATCATGATGCCGCTGCTGTTGCTGCTGCTCGCGGGCTGGGGCATCGTATGGCGCGTCGTGAACCAGCAGTTGGGCCCGCTCACGCATCTCGCCGATTCGCTGAACCGGCAAACCCATACGTCGCTGGAACCGGTCGACGAAACCGACGTGCCGCTGGAGATCCGGCCGCTGACCAGCGCGATGAACGCGCTGCTCGGCCGCCTGAAGACCGCGCTCGACGCGCAGCGCAAGTTCATCGCCGATGCTGCCCACCAGTTGCGCACGCCGCTCACCGCGGTGAAGCTGCATGCCGAGCAGGCGGCCGTCGCGCGCGACCCGCACCAGACCTTCGCCGCGGTGCGCGAGCTGCGCGCGGCCGCCGACCGCGCGGTACGGCTGTCCAATCAGTTGCTGTCGCTCGCGCGGGCCGAGCCGGGCGAACAGGCCGCGCGCTTCGTCGACGTCGATCTCGCGGCGATGGCGTTCGAGACCGGCGCCGAATGGGTGCCGCGCGCGCTCGCGTCGCACGTCGACCTCGGCTTCCAGCGCAGCGACGAGCCGGGCGACGACGAGAAGCTGATCGTGCGCGGCAACCCGGTGCTGCTGCGCGAGGTGATCGCGAACCTGCTCGACAATGCACTGAAGTACGTGCCGCTCGCGCGGCCGGACGGCGCGCGGATCACGGTGAACGTCGCGCGCGCCGCGCTCGAGGACAGCCAGCCGGCCGCCGAGATCGTCGTCGAGGACAACGGCCCCGGCGTGCCCGCGAACCAGCAGGCCGACCTGTTCAAGCGCTTCTTCCGCGGCGACGCGCAAAGCGGCAACGGTGTCGAAACCGGCGCCGGGCTCGGGCTCGCGATCGTGCACGACATCATCGCGATGCACGGCGGCACCGTGTCGTACGAGGATGCATCGGAAGGCGGCTCGCGCTTCGTGGTGCGGGTGCCGCTCGCGACGCGGACGGAAAAACCGGCCAGCGAAACGCCGGCCGCGGCGCCGACGCACTGAGCGATCACCAGCGAGTCGCGGCGGGCAACCGCTGGCCCGTCGACCGGGCGGCCCGCCGGAAAAGGAAAGCGAACGCCGGGCCGCCACGACGCGGCAGCCGCGGGCTGAAACGACCGCGGCAGCGCGCGATGCGCTGCCGCCTGCATCACTTCCTGTTCTTCTTGTCCTTCGAACCGGACGCAGGCTTGCCGTCCTTCTTGTCCTTCTTCTTTTTCTTCTTCCCGCCTTCGTCGGACGTCGCGAGCAACGTGCCGCGGCACGATTCCGCACCGCAGTGGCACGCGTATTCGCGCTTGAGCTTCTTCGTCAGCTTCGCGTCGATCACGAGGCCGTAGTCGTAGAACAGCTCCTCTTCCGGGCCGATATCGCGCAGCGCGTGGATATACACGCGGCCTTTGACTTCCTCGGCTTCGCAGTTCGGCGCGCACGAATGATTGATCCAGCGCGCGCTGTTGCCGTCGACCTTGCCGTCGATCACGCCGCCTTCGTCGAGTGCGAAGTAGAACGTATGATTCGGCTCGCTCGGGTCGTGCGGATGACGGCGCAGCGCTTCCTTCCACGAGATTCGCTCGCCCTTGTATTCCACTACGCGTTCGCCGGCCTTGATCGGCGCCACGGCGAACACGCCCTTGCCGTGTACTCCCGAGCGGCGCACCGCGATCCTGCGTGAACTCATCGAACCAATCCTTGTGAAGACGACTTGAACGGAAGCGACCGCGATCGCGGCCGGGCGCCGCGCCAAACGAAAACGCGGCACCGGTCGGTGCCGCGTCGGGGCATGCGGCGAATCATCCGCATCCTACACGTTCGATATTGCTTCGTTCAACATCGCGCGCAATATTGCGCGATGCGCTCAGCGCTGGCCGAACGCGACGTCGCCGAACAGCGCCTTGTGCTCGCGCGGCTGCGAGCGCCAGTACTGCGGCGGCGCCGTCACCTGCGCGCCGAGCTCGGCCGCCGCATGCCACGGCCAGCGCGGGTCGTACAGCATCGCGCGCGCCATCGCGACGAAATCGGCATCGCCGGCCTCGATCAGCCGGTTCGCATGCTCGGGTTCGTTGATCAGGCCGACCGCGATCGTCGGCATGCCGACCGCCCGCTTCACGGCCTGCGCGAACGGCACCTGATAGCCGGGCGACAGCGGAATCTTCTGCAGCGGCGACACGCCGCCGGACGACACGTCGATCCAGTCGCAGCCGCGGCGCTGCAGTTCGTGCGCGAACGCGATCGTATCGTCGAGTTCCCAGCCGCCTTCGACCCAGTCGGTCGCGGACACGCGCACGCCGACCGGCCGATCGTCCGGAAACGCGGCGCGCACGATCTCGAAGATCTCGAGCGGAAACCGCATCCGGTTTTCGCGCGAGCCGCCGTATTCGTCGGTGCGCCGGTTCGCGAGCGGCGACAGGAACTGATGCAGCAGGTAGCCGTGCGCCGCGTGCACTTCGATCGCATCGATGCCGAGCCGCGCGGCCCGCCGGGCCGACGCCGCGAACGCTTCGCGGATGCGGTTCAGGCCCGCCGCATCGAGCGCGAGCGGCGGCGTCTCGCCGTCCTTGTGCGGAACGGCCGACGGGCCATGCGGCAGCCAGCCGCCGTCGGCGACCGGCACGAGCTGGCCCCCCTCCCACGGCGCCGCACTCGACGCCTTGCGCCCCGCATGCGACAACTGCATCGCGATGCGGATCGGCGAATGCTTGCGGATCGCGGCCAGCACCGGCTTCAGCGCGGCTTCGGTCACGTCGTCCCACAGGCCGAGGTCGCCATGGGTGATGCGTCCGTCGGGTTCCACCGCGGTCGCTTCGATGCACAGCAGCCCGGCGCCCGACAGCGCGAGATGGCCGAGGTGAATCATGTGCCAGTCGGTCGCTTCGCCGCGTTCGGCCGAGTACTGGCACATCGGGGAGATCACGATCCGGTTCGGAAGGGTCACGCCGCGCAGCGTGAACGGAGAAAACAGCGCAGTCATGGAAGCCGCTCGCCAGGAAAGGGAAAGAGCGGACGAGCGTAGCACGCACGCCTGAAGCGTGCAGACAGCGCGCTCCGCAGTAAGCGGATGGTCAGGTATGGCCGGCCGGACGCCGGCGGGGCGTGGAACAAACGGAATAGGCGATGTAAGGCGATGCGCCGGCCCTCAACGGATGCAGGCCGGGCCAATCCTTTCCGGCGGACGGGACCGCCCGCGACGTCAGAGCCCGACGCTACCGAGCCACTCCGCGAACATATGCCGTGCGGCCGTCTCGAGCGCGGGGCCGTGCTGCGCGGTATCGGCGCGCAACTGACGCGCGTCGATGCCGGGCGTCGCGGCGATTTCGCCGGCGTTCGCGATCAGCCACGGTTCGAAGCGATCGGTACGGATCTCGGGATGACATTGCAGCGCCAGCACGTGCTGCCCCCATGCGAATGCCTGGTGGTGGCAGGCCGGCGTCGACGCGAGATGGATCGCACCGCCCGGCAGGTCGAACGTATCGCCATGCCAGTGCAGCATCGATGTCGTCGCGCCGTCGAGATGGCGCAGCGGCGACGCGCGGCCGGCATCGGTGAGCGTCAGCGGCGCCCAGCCGAGCTCGTGCTGCGCGGCCGGATAGACGCGCGCCCCGAGCGCCCGCGCGATGAACTGCGCGCCGAGGCAGATGCCGAGGATCGGCAGCCCCGCGTCGATGCGCTGGCGCACGAGCGCCAGCAGCGGCGCGATCGTCGGATACTGCGCGTCGTCGTACACGCTGAGCGGCCCGCCGAGCACGACGAGCAGCGACGGCTCGAGCACGTCGAGCACCTCGACCCGCGACGATCCGACATCGACATAGCGCACCCGTCGACCGCGTTCGCCGAGCACCTGCTCGAAGCTCCCGAGATCCTCGAAATGCACGTGGCGGATCGCCACGACTTCAGCGTTCATCATCGGCCTCCCGGTCGATCGACGGACGTCAGCCTGCGAAAATCTTCCAGGTCTTCTTCTGCGTCGCCGCGTCGGCTTCTTCCTGCACCGAGCAGTCGAGACGCAGATCGCTGTCGGACATGTCGAGGTCGAGCGTCGCGCAGTGATGCACCGTCTTCTTCGACGGTTTGCCCGGCTGAAAATACGTGCACGTGAGGCACATGCGCTGCGGCGGCGTCGCACCGGCCACCTGCAGCTCGCGCAGCGTCTTCAGCAGCGCGCGGTACAACGTGCCCTGCTCGTCCGCGCCGAGCTTGCCGACTGCTTTCGTCAGGAATTCAGGCCATTGCAGCGCCTTCTTCGCGGCCGTGCGGCCACGCGCCGACAGGCGTACGGCCAATGCCCGGCCGTCGTCCAGCGCACGACGCTTCTCGACGAGCCCCTTCGTCTCGAGCGTGCTGACCGCATCGCTCGTGGTGGCCGCGGTCAGCTGCGTCTCGCGCGCGATCTCGCCGAGCCGCATCGGGCCCTTGCGCTGCAGCAGCAGCACGAGAATCTCGCCTTGCGTCGGCGTCAGGCCAGCGCCTTCCGCCCAATCCCATGCCTCGCTCCGCATGGCCGTGCTCAACCGCAGCAGGCTGTGGGTCACACGTCCCGCAGCCTGGTTCCCGTAAACGCCTTCGCTCATAGTCTTTTCGCTTTGCCGCCGCCCGGATGGCCGAGCGGCCGTAGTGTGGAGATCGAATCCATCTCAAAACAGACGCCCTCTCTCGAGTGCGTCAGCACGGCCGTCGCGAGGCACACGCGGCGGTCGCGTTCGCGGCGACCGGAGAGACACGCATCGTTCCGGTGTCCGCAAAGCCGACATTCTAAGCGAGAGCGGAAAATCGCACAGCTAAGTTATCCCCTGCATGCTGTGGAAAATCGCTGGATAACCGGATTTTTTCGTTGTGCGCGCGATGTCGCGCGCCCGCGAAACGGGGCGCGCCGGCATTTTCCTGTTCGGATCGGCCATCGGCCGCGCGGTCATGATCCACCGGGTTATCCCACCCACAGAGCATTGACTTTGCAGCGGAATATCGGGTTATCCACAGATTGCGACGGTGCCCGTCGACGATTTCGGCGCGACAGGGCGCCGATAACCGTTCAGCGAATCGCGGCGCGGTCGATTCTGCAATCTGCAAAACATATTTTCACTCGCGCCAACGTAAGCACTGCTGCCGGACCGTCTCGTTCAGCGATTTTTCCTGTTTGAAAACGGTTCTCAACCACGATGCATCGTTCACGCGCGCCTTTGCGAGCGCACCGATCTCGTCGAGCGCCGCGCGCGAACCGAGCGCGGCCGCATGCGGCGCGATCCGGTCGAGCGTGTCGAGGATGTCTTCCGCGATCGTGCGGCGCTCGCCCGTCTGAGGATTCACGCAGGTGCCCTCGAGCCCGAAGCGGCACGCTTCGAAACGATTGAACGTGTAGACCAGGTAATCGTCCTCCGACAGCTTCAGCGGCCGGTCGGTCAGCAGGTAGCGTGCGAGCGTCTGGATGTAGCAGGCGATCGCCGCCGCGCGGTCGACCGACAGCGGCGTGTCCATCACGCGCACTTCGATCGTGCCGTAGCCGGGCTTCGGCCGGATGTCCCAGTAGAAGTCCTTCATCGAGTTGACGACGCCCGTGTTCACCATCTTCGTGAAGTACTCCTCGAACGAGTCCCAGGTCAGCACGAACGGCGCGCGGCCCGACAGCGGGAACGCGAATACCGAATTCAGGCGTGCCGAATGGAAGCCCGTGTCGACGTTCTGCACGAACGGCGACGACGCGGACAGCGCGATGAAGTGCGGAATGAAGCGCGACATCGAGTGCAGCAGGAACAGCGCGCTGTCGGGATCGGGGCAGCCGATGTGCACGTGCTGGCCGAACACGGTGAACTGCTTCGCGAGATAGCCGTACAGCTCGGAGATGTACTGGAAGCGCGGCGCATCGTAGATCTGCCGGTCGCTCCATTGCTGGAACGCATGCGTGCCGCCGCCGGCCAGCCCGACGTTGAGCTGGTCGGCCGCCTTCACGAGCACGTCGCGGATCGCATGCAGCTCGCTGACGGCCTGCTCGTGCGAATGGCAGATGCCGGTCGACAGCTCGATCATGCTTTCGGTGATTTCCGGCGTGATGTTGCCGGGAAAGGTCTCGCCCTGGATCAGGCGCATCAGGTCGGACGCCGCTTTGGTCAGGTCGTAGTTGTGCGTGTTGACGACCTGGATCTCCAGTTCGACGCCGAACGTGAACGGTTCGGAATTGACGAAGGTTTCGAGTGCCATGGCAGGTTCCGGAATCAGTTGCCGTCGCTGCGTTCGCCGACCGCCGACAGGCAGCGATAGACGACGAACGGACTGACGAGCTGCAGGATCACGATCGAGCACATCACGATCGCGCGCAGGTGCGGGTCGAAATTGGGATAAAGCTGGTAGGTATCGTCGACGAGCAGGTACGACAGCGCGGACATCGGCGTGAGCGCGATGCCGAGCGCGATGCCCTGCTTCATCCCGAGGCCGCTCGGCTTCGCGAACGCGACGACGCCGGCCAGCTTCGCGGCGAGCCGCGTGACGATCAGCACGATCGCGAGCAGCCCGCCGAGCGCGATGTCGCCCCACGTGAACGACGTGAGCGTCAGCACGAACAGCACCACCGTCAGCAGCCAGCCGGCCGTGCCGAAGTGCTCGGGCCACAGCTGCGGCCGCGCTTCGAGGTTCTTCACGATGATGCCGGCGAGCAGCAGCGTGAGCAGCGTCGACAGCTTCAACGCCTGCGCGACGGCGATCGCGAGCATCACGAGCCCGAACAGCGCGACGAACGAATGCTCGTCGCGCATCGTCGCGGTCATGTGACGGAACAGGTAGTTGCACGAACGCGCGACGAGATACGCGACGATGAACGAACCGGCTAGCAGGTAGAGCGGTTGCAGGATCGTCGCGAAAACGTTGCCGTACGCTTCCTGGTGCAGCCAGCTCGTCACGAGCTTGGTCAGCACGATCGCGTACACGCTGTTGAGCGCGGTGAGCGTGATCAGGCGTTGCGACACCTGCCCTTCCGCACGCAGTTCGGTCTTGAGCTGGATCACCATCGACGGCGACGTCGCGATCGCGATCGCCGACAGCACCAGCGCGACCATCCCCGATACGCCGAGCGCGAGCATCACGAACAGCACGAGCACGAACGTGAGCGTGGCCTCCGCGAGACTCGACGCGACGAGCCACGGATTGCGCCGGATCCAGCGCAGGTCGAGGCGGCTGCCGAGTTCGAACAGCAGCAGGCCGAGCGCGACGTCCATCAGGAGCCGCGAGGTTTCGTCGGTGCTGGTGTCGATCACGCCGAATCCGAACGAACCGGCGATCAGGCCGATCACGGCATAGCCGGTGATGCGCGGCAGGCGCCACGCGCGATAGCACAGCTCGCCGCACAGGCCGGCTGCGAACAGCGCGAGCCCGGCCCAGAACACGGCATCCGGCGCGAGCGGCCAGTTGGGCAGGAATGAGAACGCCGACTTCATCGTGGTGACTTCTCCTTTGGAAGCAACCGCCAGCGACGCGGGGTCAAGCGACAGGAATGGATGCGCGCCGGCTGGGTATTGCCCCGAATGTGATTGTTGTGCTCGACGATGGCGGTACATGGGGTCCGCCTGTTCCGCCACAAGGCGGAACGTCGTTCAGGTTGCCGATCTGGATTGTCGGCCTGGTGTGTGAACGGACTGCGCAGTCTCGAAGATTCAGATTCGAAATCGTGCCGACCGTTCCATTGAAGCATGTCCGGCGCTTGGCCGAACGAACGCGAAGGAAACCGATTGTGCCACAGGTTTTTCGCTCCGGAACCGATTGAATCGACGCGCGGGGCTGTGCGCCGCCGCAGGTCTTTGGTTTCAAAGGTTTACTTGTATATATACGTAGTAGAAGTTAACAAAGGACGCACAGTTCTGTGGATAACTCCGGTTTACGCTGACAGATCAAGGTGTTGGCGAAACCATAACCGGTTGCACAGGCTGTTCGCGCACAGCAGTTTGAGTTGAGCAACTTTCGGGTCGCATCACAGCTGTGCCGAGTTGCCCAGTTTACGTCCACTGTGATTGCACACGGAGTGCACGCGGATTCCGCGCGGTTATCCACAGCGTCGCGTGGATAACCTTGCGCGGAAAAATCGGGAAACTGTGACGGCTGCGGGCGGCCAGTCAGCCGGCCGAACCGACGCGGCGGGCGCGCAGTGCGCGGATCAGGAAGCGGGCGGGATCGATCGCGTCGGCGAGTTCGCGCTCGAGCGGCCACGGCTCGCCTTCGACTTGCGACGCGATCAGTTCGGCGCCGAGCGCAGCCCATACGAGGCCGCGCGAACCGAAGCCGAATGCGCCGTAGAGGCCCGGCGTGCGCGGCAGGTCGCGCGCCTGCGCACCGCCCAGCGCGCGTGCGTTCGCGGTGGCCTGCGCCTCGTCGGCGAGCGGGCCGACGAGCGGCAGACGGTCGCCGACGACCCAGCGGAACGCCACGCGGCCGTGCAGCGTGGCCGGATCTGGCAGTTCGCCGATCAGGCCCGGCAGCAGGCGCCGCACGCGGTCGAGGTTTTCGGCGTGGCCGGCCGCGCGCATCGCGGGATCGGTGTCGTCGGGTTCGAACGTGGCGCCGATCAGCAGCGTGCCGTCGTCGAGCGGCACCGCGTAACCGTCGCCGATCGCCGGGCACGGCAGCGGCGCCGTCGTGCCCGGCGGCAGCAGCGTGAGCTGGCCGCGTACCGGTTGCAGCGCGACATGCTTGAGCCCGGCAAGACGCGCGGCGTCGCCCGCGTTCGCGAGCACGACGACAGGTGCATCGGCGAGCGTGGCGCCCGTATCGTCGAGCGCATGCCACGCGTCGCCCCGCCGTTCGAGCCGTGCGACGCCGGTGGACGCGAGCAGGCGCACGCGCTCGCCGGCCGCCGCATATTGCGCGGCGCACAGCCCGGCCGGCCAGACGGCGCCGCCGTGCGGGAACAGCAGGCCGCCGTGCGCGACCGGCAGATTCAGATGTGCGCGTGCGGCATCGGCATCGAGCAGCGTCACGTAGTCGGACGGCGCGCCGAACGCATCGAAGGCGTCGCGCATCCGCGCGAAATCGTCGGCCGATTCGGCAAGATGGATCATCCCGTGCGTGCTGCGTGCGAATGCATGCCCTGCGTGTTCGAGCGCACGCCAGCGTGCGAGCGCGTGCAGGAAGCCGCCGCGCGTGAGGCGGCTCGCGACGTTGTCGTCGCGCGTCATCAACGGGTGGAACACCCCGGCCGGATTGCCCGACGCTTCGCTCGCGATCCGTTCGTGCCGCTCGATCAGCGTGACGTCCCAGCCGCGCACGGCCAGACGTTCGACGACCGCGCAGCCGGCGAGGCCCGCGCCGATCACGATCGCACGGCGTGCTGCAACGGGCAGCGCACGCGGCGGCTCGTGCCGGCGCGCGCGCCAGCGCGGCGCATAGTCGCCGACGAGACGATCGTCGACTTCGCGGAACGTGAAACCTGTTTCGCCGAGCGCGTACTTCACGTCGTCGGACTTTGCATGGGTCGCAAACGTCGCGTGTTCGCCGGCGAGTTTCGCGAGTGCGCGGATCCCGTCGCTCGACGCCGCGGCGCCGTCGAGAAAAAACGCATCGGCGCGCGCGACGAGCTTCTTCAGCAGGTCGATCGGATCGCCGAACGCGAGCGTGAGCACGACGCGTCCTTCGTCGAATTCGAGCCGGTGCACGCCCGGCACGAGCATCTGCCATGCGTCGATCAATGCATCGGTGTCTGCCGATATGGTTGTGTCCGCAACCATATGCGAAACCGCGCGGCGCAGGTCGTCGCGCGAGAACGGATGCGACTCGACTGCAACGACATGCAACCGTTCGCAGCGCGCGGGATCGTCGCGCCACGCGGCCCACGCCGCGAGGAAGCCGGCGCCCGCGCCGAATTCGGTCGCGACGATCGTAAACGTCCGGCGGCGCTGCCAGCGCGTGGGCAGCCCGTTGCCGGAGACGAACGCGCGATGTGCGTGCGCGAGCGTGCCGGATGCGCCGCGATGAAGCTCGCCGAACTCGGGCGAGACGAGCGTGCCGTCGTCGCGAAGCGCGAGCGAGGCGTAAACAAGTCGGTCGGGCATGCGAAACAAAAAACGTGGCAGCCAAGCCTGGCAAGGGATTGCGGCAGGCCGTCCGATCGGCCGTTGGAAAAGGGCAACGGGGCGACGGGCGGGCGGACCACGCTGCGTATCCTGTCCGGTTGGCGCAGGTCAAAAAACGGGCAATCGACGATTCATTCGGCGAAATACCGATGAAAATCTTTGAAACCCTTGTCGTTATTGGGTTTGCGCTGCGCTATCATAGCAACGCCGTACCGCGGGGTGGCCGCCGGCAAGCCGGAGGGCGCGTCGCGCGGGCCAGGATTCGGCGCTGTGTCGTCGGAGTCTGACTCTCGACGGCACGGTTCGCGCACGTATAATCGGCGCGTTCGCGCTGTTCGTGTCAACCTAACCTGATAAAGGAACCTTAATGAACAAACAGGAACTGATCGACGCCGTCGCCGCCCAAACGGGCGCCAGCAAGGCTCAAACCGGCGAAACGCTGGACACGCTGCTCGAAGTCATCAAGAAGGCCGTGTCGAAGGGTGATGCGGTTCAGCTGATCGGCTTCGGCAGCTTCGGTTCGGGCAAGCGCGCAGCACGTACGGGCCGCAACCCGAAGACGGGCGAAACCATCAAGATCCCGGCAGCCAAGACGGTCAAGTTCACGGCTGGCAAGGCGTTCAAGGATGCCGTCAACAAGCGTTAAACCCGCGCCTGTTCCAGAAAAAACCCGCCTCTCGGCGGGTTTTTTGTTGGGCGCGCGCGGCATTTTCGCCACAGTTCGCGCCGCCCTTGCAAAAGTTAACGGTTGTTTTTACAAGCCGTTACCACGCGATCACGCGTGCACGATCTGCGTGTCGCCGTGATCGTCGTCGTCGTGCGAATCGACGTCCCACGCCGGGAACGGATCGTCGAACGCGGCCCATCCCGCCGCGCCGAGTGCGAACTCCGCATCCGTCAGCAGACACGCGTCGAGTTTCGTGCGCCACGCATCGGCGTCGAGCGCGATGCCGATCAGCACGAGTTCCTGCCGGCGATCTCCGACCGTGCGATCGTCGAGATCGCCGAGCCATTCGGTGCGGATTTCAGCGAGCAGCTCGTCGTCGTCGGGCCATTCAGCGCGATCCTGCGCCGCCCACCACAAACCCGCCGGCCCGTGCCGGCATACGCCGCCCGCCTGCGACAGCGAGCCCGCGATGTCGTTGCGCGTCGCGAGCCAGAAGAAACCCTTGCTGCGCAGCACGCCCGGCCACTCCTGATGCAGCAGCGCCCACAGCCGTGCCGGGTGAAACGGCCGGCGCGCGCGGTAAACGAAATTGCCGATCCCGAATTCGTCGGCTTCGCCGTGCACGTGCGCATGATGGTCGTCATGGCAGTCGGGGTCGTCGCAATGCGTGTGATCGTGGTCGAGCGATGCGAGCCAGCCCGGTGCGTTCGCGGCTTCGTCGAAATCGAAGCGGCCGGTGTTCAGCACTTCGTCGAGCGGCACGTTGCCGAACGTCGATACGACCTGATGCGCGCGCGGATTGAGACGCGCGAGGATGTGCTGCAGGCGTGCGAGATCGTCCGCGCCGACCAGATCGGCCTTGTTGATCACCAGCACGTCGCAGAATTCGATCTGCTCGATCAGCAGCTCGACGAGCGTGCGGTCGTCGTCTTCCGACGCGGCGATGCCGCGCGTCGCGAGCGCATCGTCGGAGCCGTAGTCGCGCAGGAAGTTGTACGCGTCGACCACGGTGACGAGCGTGTCGAGCCGCGCGATCGACGACAGCGACGCGCCGTCGTCGTCGACGAACGTGAACGTTTCGGCGATCGGCATCGGCTCCGCGATACCGGTCGATTCGATCATGATCGCGTCGAAGCGGCCTTCGGACGCGAGGTTGCGGATTTCGACGAGCAGATCGTCGCGCAGCGTGCAGCAGATGCAGCCGTTCGACATCTCGACGAGGCGTTCCTCGACGTGCGACAGCGCCTGCGCGTCGCGCACGAGCGACGCGTCGATGTTGACCGCCGCGAGATCGTTGACGATCACCGCGACTTTCAGGCCCGCGCGGTTCGCGAGCACGTGGTTGAGCAGCGTGGTCTTGCCGGCGCCGAGGAAACCGGACAGCACGGTGACGGGCAACGGCTGTTTCATTGCCGGATTCATGATGATATGCACCAACGGAAAAGATGAAAAAGCGGCCGCGGCGCCCTGCCGGGGCGCGATCGGCCCGCACGCGGGCGAAACGGCGGCGTCAGCCCGCATTGTGCATCAAACGCGCGCGGCCGGCCCTGCGTCAACCGGCGACGCGGCGCCGAATCACTGAGCGGGCTGCGCTGGCTGCGCGGCCTGGGCAGTCTGCGCGGACGGCAGCAGCTTCCATTGCGTCAGGATGCCGGCGATCTGCCGCGCGTACTTGTCGCGCAGCGACGGCGTTTCCGAATGATAGGCGCCGACCGCCTGCCACGTGTTGCCGTAGCGGTTCATCTTCTGTTTGAGATGCCACGCGGCGATGTACACGTTCTTGCACGGCTCCATCAGCGTGTCGCGGCCGATCCCGTAACGCGACAGCGTGGGCAGGTGGATCGAATTGATCTGCATCAGGCCGTAGTCGACCGAGCCGTTCGTATTCTTGTTCAGCGCACCGGGCCGGTTGCGCGATTCCTGCCATGCGATCGCGCGCAGGATCAGCGGATTGACCTGCTGATATTTGGCCGCTTCGTCGAAACAATCCGCGCGTGCGTTGCCGCTGGCGAACCACGCGCCGGCGGCGATCAACGCGATCGAAGCGAACCGTCTGTTCATCGTGCGGAAACGGAAAGGAATTGCGCGAAGCTCGGGAAAACCCGTGCCTGTTATTAATGCGACGAGAAACGCGCCGCCCGTATCATACCGGCAGACCGTCCAATTGCGACAGGCAGGAATACGGCAGCCCGGTTATACCGCATTTCCGTGTCGATTCATCTCGAGATCGGGGCGACGGCCGGCATGCGGAGGGTGACGCCGATCCTTACATATCGCATACGATTCGCCGGACACATGTCGTATGTGAGACAGTCTTCGGATCAATGTGATATTTCGGACATGAAAAACTGCTAATGTCGCCTCTTTCGGACTTGGATCCCAGCACTACCGCCGGAAGTGGCCTGAGCCGGCATCGACCCATTCATCCATGACAAGAAATCGCTTCGTTATGCGGCGTATCGCCACGACCCTGCTCGTGGCCGGCATCATCGTCTCGCAGGCTGCCTACGCTCAGGTCACGCTCAACTTCGTGAATGCGGACATCGACCAGGTCGCGAAAGCGATCGGCGCCGCGACCGGCAAGACCATCATCGTCGACCCCCGCGTGAAGGGGCAGCTCAATCTCGTCGCCGAACGGCCGGTGCCGGAAGACCAGGCGTTGAAGACGCTGCAGTCCGCGCTGCGCATGCAGGGCTTCGCGCTCGTGCAGGATCACGGCGTGCTGAAGGTCGTGCCGGAAGCCGACGCGAAGCTGCAGGGCGTGCCGACCTACGTCGGCAATGCGCCGCAGGCGCGCGGCGACCAGGTGATCACGCAGGTGTTCGAGCTGCACAACGAATCGGCGAACAACCTGCTGCCCGTGCTGCGGCCGCTGATCTCGCCGAACAACACGGTGACGGCCTACCCGGCGAACAACACGATCGTCGTGACCGACTATGCGGACAACGTGCGCCGCATCGCGCAGATCATCTCCGGTATCGACAGCGCCGCGGGCGCGCAGGTGCAGGTCGTGACGCTGCGCAACGCGAACGCGATCGACCTCGCCGCGCAGATGCAGAAGATGCTCGACCCGGGTGCGATCGGCAACAGCGACGCGACGTTGAAGGTGTCGGTCACGGCCGACCCGCGCACCAACTCGCTGCTGCTGCGCGCATCGAACGGCTCGCGCCTCGCGGCCGCGAAACGCCTCGCGCTGCAGCTCGACGCGCCGAGCGCGGTGCCCGGCAACATGCACGTCGTGCCGCTGCGCAACGCCGATGCGGTGAAGCTCGCGAAGACGCTGCGCGGGATGCTCGGCAAGGGCGGCGGCAATGACAGCGGCGCGTCGGCGTCGTCCAACGATGCGAACAGCTTCAACCAGAACGGCGGTTCGTCGGCGAGCGGCAACTTCTCGACCGGCACGTCGGGCACCCCGCCGCTGCCGTCGGGCGGCCTCGGCGGTTCGTCGTCCTCGTCCGGGTATGGCGGCGGCTCGTCCGGCGGTGGCCTCGGTACGGGCGGCCTGCTCGGCGGCGACAAGGACAAGAGCGGTGACGACAACCAGCCGGGCGGGATGATCCAGGCCGACTCGGCGACCAACTCGCTGATCATCACCGCGTCCGATCCGGTTTACCGGAACCTGCGCTCGGTGATCGACCAGCTCGACGCGCGGCGCGCGCAGGTCTATATCGAAGCGCTGATCGTCGAGCTGAACTCGACGACGCAGGGCAACCTGGGCATCCAGTGGCAGGTCGCGAGCGGCCAGTTTCTCGGCGGCACGAACCTGAACCCCGGGCTGGGGCTCGGCAACAGCATCATCAACCTGACGGCGGGCGGCTTGACCAACGCGGCCGGCGGGGTCACCGGCGGCGGGCTGGCGTCCAATCTCGGGCAGTTGTCCCAGGGCCTCAACATCGGCTGGCTGCATAACATGTTCGGCGTGCAGGGGCTCGGCGCGTTGCTGCAGTATTTCTCGGGCGTGAGCGACGCGAACGTGCTGTCGACGCCGAACCTGATCACGCTCGACAACGAGGAAGCGAAGATCGTCGTCGGCCAGAACGTGCCGATCGCGACCGGTTCATACTCGAACCTGACGAGCGGCACGACGAGCAATGCGTTCAATACCTACGATCGCCGCGACGTCGGCCTGACGCTGCACGTGAAGCCGCAGATCACCGACGGCGGGATCCTGAAGCTGCAGCTCTACACGGAGGATTCGGCGGTCGTCAGCGGGACCACGAACGCGCAGACCGGCCCGACCTTCACGAAACGCTCGATCCAGTCGACGATCCTGGCCGACAACGGCGAGATCATCGTGCTCGGCGGCCTGATGCAGGACAACTACCAGGTGTCGAACAGCAAGGTGCCGCTGCTCGGCGACATCCCGTGGATCGGCCAGCTGTTCCGTTCGGAATCGAAGCAGCGCGCGAAAACCAACCTGATGGTGTTCCTGCGTCCGGTGATCATTTCCGATCGCAGCACCGCGCAGGAAGTCACCGCGAACCGCTACGACTACATCCAGGGCGTGACGGGCGCCTACAAGTCGGACAACAACGTGATCCGCGACAAGGACGACCCGGTCGTCCCGCCGATGCCGCTGGGTCCGAGCCAGGGCGGCACGCCGGCCGGCAACCTGTTCGATCTCGACAAGATGCGCCGCCAGCAGTTGCAGCGCCAGGTCGCGCCGGTACCGGCCCAGCCGCTGCCGGAAGCAACGCCCGCGCAGCCGCAGAGCGTGCCGCAGCAGGCGGTGCCGCAACAGCCGCTGACCACCGCGCCGGGAGCGTCGCAGTGAGCGACGTGCTCGCGTCATCCGCCCACGACGGCGCGCCGGGCGAGCGCCAGCCGCCGTCGCCGCTCGCCGCTCGCCTGCTGCCGTACGGTTTCGCGAAGAGCGGCCAGGTGCTGATCGCGCATCAGCTCGACGACACGCTCGAGGTGTGGATCAGCGAACGCACGAGCGACGCCGCGCTCGCGGAAATCGCGCGCAACTTCGGTTCGATTTCCGTGCATCGCGTGCCGGCCGACGAGCTCGCGCAGGCGATCAACCAGGCCTACGCACGCCAGGACGGCAGCGCCGCGCAGGTGGTCGGCGAGGTCGAAGGCGAAGTCGACCTGTCGCGGCTGATGCAGGACATCCCCGAAGTCGAGGATCTGCTCGAATCGGAAGACGACGCGCCGATCATCCGGATGATCAACGCGCTGCTCACGCAAGCGGCGCGCGAACAGGCGTCGGACATCCACATCGAGCCGTTCGAGAATGCGTCGGTCGTGCGCTTTCGCGTCGACGGCACGCTGCGCGACGTCGTGCGCCCGAAGAAGGCGCTGCACGGCGCGCTGATCTCGCGGATCAAGATCATGGCGCAGCTCGACATCGCCGAGAAACGGCTGCCGCAGGACGGCCGCATCACGCTGCGCGTCGGCGGCCGGCCGGTCGACGTGCGGGTGTCGACGCTGCCGACCGGGCATGGCGAGCGCGCGGTGCTGCGTCTCCTGGAAAAGGACGCGCAGCGGCTGAACCTCGAAGCGCTCGGGATGGGTCGCGACACGCTCGTCCAGTTCGACAAGCTGATCGCCCGTCCGCACGGCATCGTGCTCGTCACCGGCCCGACCGGTTCCGGCAAGACGACCACGCTGTACGCGTCGATGTCGCGGCTCGAAACTGCGACGACCAATATCATGACCGTCGAGGATCCGATCGAATACGACCTGTCCGGCATCGGCCAGACGCAGGTGAACGAGCGGATCGGGATGACCTTCGCCCGCGCGCTGCGCTCGATCCTGCGCCAGGACCCGGACGTGATCATGATCGGCGAAATCCGCGACCTCGAAACCGCGCAGATCGCGGTGCAGGCGTCGCTGACGGGCCACCTCGTGCTCGCGACGCTGCACACGAACGATGCGGCGTCCGCCGTCACCCGTCTGACCGACATGGGTGTCGAGCCGTACCTGCTCGCGTCGTCGCTGCTCGGCGTGCTCGCGCAGCGCCTCGTGCGCCAGCTCTGCCCCGTCTGCAAGGAAGAGCGGCACGAGGACGGCCGCACCGTGTGGCATCCCAGCGGCTGCGACAAGTGCGGGCATTCGGGCTATGCGGGCCGGCGCGGCGTGTACGAACTGCTGCTCGTCGACGAGTCGATCCGCACGCTGATCCACCGCAACGCGGCCGATGCCGAGATCCTGGCCGCCGGCCGCGCGGAAGGGATGCGCACATTGCGCGACGACGCGGAGCGCTGGCTCGCGTCCGGCGCAACGTCGCTCGAGGAAGTGCTGCGCGTGACGGGAGGCGCATAGCGCGATGCCGGCATTCCGTTTCGAAGCAATCGATTCGGCGGGGCGCGCGCAGAAAGGCGTGATCGATGCCGACAGCGCGCGAGCCGCGCGCGGCCAGCTGCGCACGCAGGGGCTGACGCCGCTCGTCGTCGAGCCGGCCGCCAGCGCGACGCGCGGCGCGCGTTCGCAGCGGCTCGCGTTCGGCCGCAAGCTGTCGCAGCGCGAGCAGGCGATCCTCACGCGCCAGCTTGCGAGCCTGCTGATCGCGGGGCTGCCGCTCGACGAGGCGCTCGGCGTGCTGACCGAGCAGGCCGAACGCGACTACATCCGCGAACTGATGGCCGCGATCCGCGCGGAAGTGCTCGGCGGCCATTCGCTCGCGAATGCGCTGGGCCAGCATCCGCGCGATTTTCCGGAAATCTACCGCGCACTCGTTGCCGCGGGCGAGCACACCGGCAAGCTCGGCATCGTGCTGTCGCGCCTCGCCGACTACATCGAGCAAAGCAATGCGCTGAAGCAGAAGATCCTGCTGGCGTTCACGTATCCGGGCATCGTCACGCTGATCGCGTTCGGCATCGTCACGTTCCTGCTGAGCTACGTCGTGCCGCAGGTCGTCAACGTGTTCGCGAGCACGAAGCAGCAGTTGCCGATCCTCACGGTCGTGATGATGGCGCTGTCGGAATTCGTGCGGCACTGGTGGTGGGCGATCCTGATCGCGGTCGCGCTCGTCGTGTGGTTCGTGAAGGCGACGCTGTCGCGCGCCGGGCCCAGGCTCGCGTTCGATCGCTGGGTGCTGACCGCGCCGCTCGCCGGCAAGCTCGTGCGCGGCTACAACACGGTGCGCTTCGCGAGCACGCTCGGGATTCTCACCGCGGCCGGCGTGCCGATCCTGCGCGCGCTGCAGGCGGCCGGCGAGACGCTGTCGAACCGCGCGATGCGCGCGAACATCGACGATGCGATCGTGCGCGTGCGCGAAGGCTCCGCGCTGTCGCGCGCGCTGAACAACGTGAAGACGTTTCCGCCGGTGCTCGTGCACCTGATTCGTTCGGGCGAGGCGACGGGCGACGTGACGACGATGCTGGATCGCGCGGCCGAAGGCGAAGCGCGCGAACTCGAGCGCCGCACGATGTTCCTGACGAGCCTGCTGGAGCCGCTGCTGATCCTCGCGATGGGCGGCATCGTGCTCGTGATCGTGCTGGCCGTGATGCTGCCGATCATCGAGCTGAACAACATGGTGCAGTGACGGTGCGGCCCGATTCCGACGGATGGGCCGCTACCGTTCAGCGCATGTAGATCGCGGGGGACGGCGTGTTCGCCGGGAGCTGGATTTCGGCGCGGGCGCCGTTGCGGTCGACGATGATCGAGCGCGGCCGGACTTCGGCGAGCTTCGCGCCGGACGTGACCTCCGCGCCGAGCGACACGGCGCGCGGCGGTTCGCCGCCGACGCCGACGATCGCGGCGCCGCCATGATCGAGCGCGAGAATGCCGAACAGGTGGATGTCCTGGACGGGATTCTTGTCGAGCTGGCCGCCGAAGAGCGCCGCGGCGTCCTCGGTGCGGATCGGCAGCCGCGCGGCGGCGGCGGGCAGCGGCGCTTCGCGGGCCGACAGCGTGACGACCCAGTAGGTGGCCGTCGCGCACAAACCCGCGAAGAGGGCGAGGGAAAGGATCCGGATCGAGAGCGCGTTCATGCGCGCTATTGTACGGATGTATATGAAATTTGCGTTGGGTGAAAGCCCTCGGCGATGCGCGCCTTACAATGCGTGCTCCGCGCCCGCCGGTCCGGAAGGTTGCTGTCAGGCAATCGTCCGGTGCGCCGGGTGCGTCACTCAATCGACGACATTTTTTGGAAAGAGGTAGTCAGTCATGCAAACGTGGATCACTCGCCGCAACGCGGCCGTGCGTCGTCAGCGCGGTTTCACGCTGATCGAGATCATGGTGGTGGTCGCGATCCTCGGGATCCTGGCGGCGCTGATCGTGCCGAAGATCATGAGCCGCCCCGACGAGGCGCGCCGCATCGCCGCGAAGCAGGACATCGGCACGATCATGCAGGCGCTCAAGCTGTACCGCCTGGACAACGGCCGCTATCCGACCCAGGAGCAGGGCCTGAACGCGCTGATCCAGAAGCCGACCAACGATCCGATCCCGAACAACTGGAAGGACGGCGGCTATCTCGAGCGCCTGCCGAACGATCCGTGGGGCAACGGGTACAAGTACCTGAACCCGGGCGTGCACGGCGAGATCGACGTGTTCAGCTACGGCGCCGACGGCAAGGAAGGCGGCGAAAGCAACGACTCCGACATCGGCTCGTGGCAGTAAGCCGGCGCTGATCGGCCCGACGTTTCATTCCGTTCTTCATGCTCGCCATTCGCACGACCTCCCGCTGCGGCCGCGATTGCCGCGTGCGTCGCGGTGCGGTGCCGTCCGTACCGGCAGGTGCCGATGGCGGCTTGATGAAGCCCCGCGCGGCGCGCCGTCGCGGGCGCGGCTTCACGCTGCTCGAAATGCTGGTCGTGCTCGTGATCGCCGGGTTGCTCGTGTCGCTCGCGTCGCTGTCGTTGACGCGCAATCCGCGCACCGACCTGCGCGAGGAAGCGCAGCGGATCGCGCTGCTGTTCGAGACGGCCGGCGACGAAGCGCAGGTGCGCGCGCGGCCGATCGCGTGGCAACCAACCGCGCACGGTTTCCAGTTCGACGTGAGCTCGCCCGACGGCTGGCGCACGCTGCGCGACGACCTGCTGCGCCCGCGCGACTGGGACGGCGGCGTCACCGGCGCGGACATCGATTACCCGGGGTCGGACACGCGCGCGAACCGCGTCGTGTTCGGCACCGAGAGCATCGACACGCCGGTGCGCGTGACGCTGCATTCGGCCGCCGGCAGCGCGACGATCGTCGGCACCGGCAACGGTCGCTACGAGGTGCAATGACGATGCGTCGTCGCCTGCCCTTCCCCGTTTCCTCCGCCCGCGGCTTCACGATGATCGAGGTGCTGGTCGCGCTCGCGATCATCGCGGTCGCGCTCGCCGCGTCGATCCGCGCGGTCGGCACGATGGCGAGCAACGCGTCCGACCTGCATCGCCGGCTGCTCGCCGGCTGGAGCGCCGACAACGCGCTTGCGCAGCTGCGGCTCACGCATGCGTGGCCGGAAGTCGGGGAGCAGAGCTTTGACTGCTCGCAAGGCAACGTGCAGCTCGTCTGCACGCAGCGCGTGAGCACCACGCCGAACCCGGTGTTCCGGCGCGTGCGGATTTCGGTGAGTACGCCCGGCCGTGCCGGCGTGCTCGCGCAGATGGTGACGGTGGTCGCGAATGAAACCAGCCGTCCGCTCTGACGCGCCGATGCGACGCCCGTCCACCCGTGCCGCCCGCCTCGCCCGCGGCTTCACGCTGATCGAGCTGATGATCGCGATCGCGATTCTCGCGGTGGTCGCGATCCTCGCATGGCGCGGGCTCGACCAGATCATGCGCGGTCGCGACAAGGTCGCGGCCGCGATGGAAGACGAGCGCGTGTTCGCGCAGATGTTCGACCAGATGCGCATCGACGCGCGGCTCGCCGCGACCGACGACGAGGCCGGCCAGCCGGCGATCGGCGTCGCCGGCAATACGCTGCAGATCGTGCGCGAACTCGACGTGCCGGGCGTCGCGCCGCGGCTGCAGGTGGTCCGCTACCGGATCGCCGGCGGGCGCGTCGTGCGCTATGCATCGCCGCCGATCGACGACACGAACCGGCTGCGCACCCTGCTGAAGGACAGCAGCGTCGACGGTTGGAGCTGGGTCGCGCTGATGGGCGGCGTCGGCGCGATCGACGCGAAGCTGTACGTGCCGCGCGTGGGCTGGACCACCAACCTGCAGACGGCCGACGAAGCGCTCGCACAGAACAACGACGCGCTGAAGGTGCCGCAGATCGGCAACGCGCCGCCGGCGCGCGCGGTGACCGGGCTGCAGGTCAGCATCGGCGCGACGTCGCTGCGCGTGCCGGTCACGCGCATCTTCCTCGTCGGGGAATGACGATGCGTGCGCGCCCTTCCCGTCGAATCCGGGCCCGCCGCCAGCGCGGCGCCGCGATCATCACCGCGCTGCTCGTGGTCGCGCTGTCGGCGATCCTCGTGTCGGGGATGCTGTGGCGCCAGCAGGTGCAGATTCGCCGCATCGAGAACCAGCGGGTAATCGCGCAGGCACAGTGGGTCGCGCGCGGCGCGCTCGACTGGACGCGGATGATCCTGCGCTCCGAAGGCGATACGGCGCCCGGCATCACGTATCTCGGCGGGATCTGGGGCGTGCCGATCGCGAAGACGAAGCTGTCGGATTTCCTCGGCCGCATCGGCGCGCCCAACGACACGGACGCCGAAGACACCTATCTGTCCGGCTCGATCGAGGATGCGCAGGCGAAGTTCAATCTGCGCAACCTCGTGTCGTCGCCGGCGCCCGGCGTGCTGCAGCTGAACGTCACGCAGATGCAGGCGTTCCAGCGCCTGCTGACGACGCTCGGCTACGACAGCGCATTCGCGAAGCGCATCGCGCTGCAGGTGCGTGCGGGGCTGCTGCATTCGGCCACGCGGTTCCAGATGCCGAACCTGCCCGGCGGCGGCGGGACCGCCGCGACCGCCGCGACCGCACCGGTGACGAGCGGCGACATGCAGGGCAGCGGCTTCACCGACGATCCGGGGATGGCCGGCGGCGACCGCGGGCCCGCGCCGCTGATGATGACGCGCGTCGAGAGCCTGCTCGACGTCGACGGCGTGACGCCGGAGATGGTCGCGCGGCTGCGCCCGTTCGTCACCGTGCTGCCGACCACGACGCCCGTGAACATGAACACCGCGCCGGCCGAAGTGATCGCCGCGCTGATACCTGGGATGAGCGTGTCGTCCGCGCAGGCGCTCGTGGCGCGCCGCGAGACGGTGTTTTTCCGCAACGTCGGCGACGTGCAGCTCGCGCTGCGCGGCGCCGGCGCGCCGCCGAACGTGACGATCGACTCGAGCCTCGTCGACGTCAATTCGAGCTATTTCATCGTGCATGGCCGGATCCAGCACGAACGCGCGGAGGTCGATCGCACCTCGCTCGTGTATCGTGATCCGACCACGCACTCGACGCGGGTCGTGCGCATCCGCGACCAGCTATAACGACGCCAATCGGGAGAGGAGCTCTTGTGAGCACGTTGATTGTTTCTTTGCCGCCGCGCGAGCCTGCCGTGCCGTTGCAGGAATGGCAGTGGCCCGAGCTGCCGTTCACGCTCGTCGACAAGGCCGGCCACGTGCAGCGCGCGGGCCGCGCCGCGCTCGCGCTGCTGCCGCGCGCGAACGCGACGGTGCTGATCGTCGCCGCGCGCGACGTGCTGCTGCTGGCCGCGACCGTGCCGCCGCTGAAGGGGCCGAAGCTGCGCCAGGCGCTGCCCAACATCGTCGAGGATCAGCTGATCCAGGATCCGCTCGGCTGCCATATCGCGCTCGATCCGGCCCCGCTGCCCGACGGGCGCCGCGTGCTGGCCGTCGTCGATCGCGCGTGGTTCCGCACGATCTGCGACGCGTTTACCGCGGCCGGCCACCGGCACCTGAGCGCGGTGCCCGCGACCCGCTGCCTGCCGGCGCCGCGCGCGTCGGCCGACGCCGCATCCGCCGTGCCGGCCGACGGCGAGCCCGCCGACGCCGCCGCCCTCGTCGCGGACGTCGCCGAGCCGGCTGCCCGCCCGGCGACGGTCGCCGCGGTGCTCGGGCTCGCGACGGCGGTCGAGCCGGTGCTCGTCGAAGCCGGCGCGCTGCCGGCCGAGGCCGGTGCGCCGCGCCTCGAGCTGGCGGTCGCGCGCGGTGCGCTCGGCGAAGGCTTCGCGGCGCCCGCGTCGCGCGCCGCCGGCACGCTGGCCGCGCTCGCGGGCGGCGGCGACATCGAGCTGTACGAACTCGGTGAGCCGGGCGCGGAGCCGCGGCTCGCGTCGGTCGGCCGCACGGACGCGCCGCTGCTGCCGGGCGCCGCGCCGCTGTCGTTCGATACGTTCGCGCGCCGGGCGCTGACCGAGAAATTCGATCTGTGCCAATTCGAGTTCGAATCGCAGCCGTGGCGCTTCGACCGCGCGACGCTCAAGCGCCTGCGCGTGCCGATCGCGCTCGCCGCGGCGACGCTCGGCGTCGCGGTGATCGGGATGAACGTGCACTGGTGGAAGCTGTCGCGCGAGCGCGATGCGCTGTCCGCGCAGATCACCGAGACGCTGCTGTCTGCCTTTCCGAAGACGACCACCGTGCTCGACCCGCCCGCGCAGATGCAACGCCAGCTCGACCAGCTTCGGCTGGCTGCCGGCGAGCTGTCGCCGAATGATTTCCTCGCGCTGTCGAGCGGCCTGGCGCGCTCGATGGGTGCGCTGCCGCTGAATGGCATCGCGTCGCTCGACTATCACGACCGGCGGCTCGACGTCGGCTTCAAGCCGGAGGTCAAGGTCGATCCCGATTTCACGCAGCGCCTCGCGCGTAACGGACTGTCCGGCGAAGTCGACAGCAACACGGGCAAATGGACGATCCGGAGCCGCTCATGAAAACCGAACAACTGAACCAGACGCTGGCCCAGTTCTGGGGCGAGCGCTCGCCGCGCGAGAAGATGCTGCTCGGCTGGGGCGGCGCCGTGCTGGCCGTCGCGATCGCGTATTCGGTGCTGTGGTCGCCCGCGCAGGAAGGCCGTGCGCGAATCCAGCGCGCGCTGCCGACGATGCGTCACGAACTCGCGCAGATGACCGCGCAGGCGAACGAGGCGAAATCGCTGTCGGCTGCCGCGCAGGGCGTCGCGCCGACCGGCCTCGCGCTCAAGGATGCGCTGACCGCGTCGCTGTCCGATCACGGGCTGCAGGGCGCGCAGGTGCAGATCGTCGGCAATGGCGTGCAGATCCAGATGAAGAACGTGTCGTTCCCGGCATGGACCCAGTGGCTCGACGATGCGCGCCGGCAGTTCAAGGTGCAGGTCGGCGAAGCGCATGCCACGGCGCTGAAGGAAGACGGCCAGGTGGACCTGACGGCCGTGATGCAGCCTTCCGTCCAGAAATAGATGACCGCAGTGGATGACGCAAACGAAGGCCGGCCGATGCGGCCGTGGGTGAGACGGCTCGTCGCCGTGTTGCCATGGGTGCTGGCGGGCGGCGTGGCGACGGCGGTGACGCTCGTCGCGCTCGCGCCGGCCGCGTGGATCGCGCCGCAGTTCGCGCGGGCGACCGGCGGTCACGTGAATCTCGTCGATCCGGACGGGTCGCTGTGGCACGGCTCGGGCACGCTGATGCTCGCGCCGGGCGCCGACCAGAGCGCGGCGACGCTGCTGCCGGGACGGGTCGAATGGACCACGCGCTTCTGGCCGCTGCTGACCGGGCGCGTGCAGATGCGCCTGCGGCAGACGGAAGCGATGCCCGATGCGGTCACGCTCGATGCGACGTGGCGCGGCGCGGTGCTGTCGTCGGGCACGATGGCGGTGCCCGCGTCGCTGCTCGCGGGGCTCGGCACGCCGTTCAACACGCTCGACCTGCAGGGCGACGTGCGGCTCGGCTGGAGCGACTGGCGGCTCATCGGCAACAACGCGTTCGGCCAGTTGACGGTGACGATCGATTCGATGAGTTCGCGCGTGTCGCGCGTGAAGCCGCTCGGTTCGTACCGCGCGGTATTGCAGGCGAAGGGCGCGGGCGCCGATCTCGACCTGTCGACGACGCAGGGCCCGCTGTTTCTCGACGGGCACGGCAGCTTCGGCCCCGGCCAGGGATCGTTTCGCGGGACCGCGCATGCGGCGCCCGAGCAGCAGGCGAACCTCGCCGGGCTGCTGAATCTGCTCGGCCACCCGATCGGCAACAACCAGGTTTCGCTGATCTTCGGCGACGCGCAGCGCTGATTGCGCGCGTCGCCCGCTTCCCTGCCTACTTCTGCGCGAGCGGCGCGGCGACCGACGGTGCGGTAGCCGCGGGCGCGGCCGCACCGGACGCCGGCACCGGCGCCGCCATGTCGCCGTTCTCGCGCGCCAGTTCCGACACGTCCCAGCCGCCGCCGAGCGCCTTCACGAGCCCGACCGACGACACCATCCGCTGCCCGGCGATCGTCGCGAGCTTCTGCTGCGCGGTGAACGCGGTGGTTTGCGCGTTCAGTACGTTCAGATACGCGACCGTGCCCGCCTTGTACTGGTTCGTGACGATCGCGAGCGCGTGCTCGGCGCTGTCGACGGCCTGCCGCTGCACGTCGATTTCCTGCGCGAGGATCCGTTGCGACGCAAGGTTGTCCTCGACGTCCTGAAACGCGGTCAGCACCGCGAGGCGATAGGCGGCGACGTCCTGGTCGTAGGTCGCGCGCGCGGCGTCGGTCTGCGCGGCGCGCAGCCCCGCGTCGAACAGCGTGGCCGCGAGCTGCGGGCCGACCGTCCAGAAGCGCGCCGGCAGCGTGAACAGCTGCGACCACACCGAGCTCTGGAAGCCGCCGGTGGCCGACAGCGTCAGCGTGGGGAAGAACGCGGCGATCGCGACGCCGATCTGCTCGTTCGCGGCCGCCGCGCGGCGCTCGGCCGCCGCGACGTCGGGCCGGCGCTCGAGGATCGTGGACGGCACGTCGACCGGCGTGATCGGCGGCTCGGCCGCGAGCGGGGTCGGCGGCAGCGAGAAGGTCGACGCGGGCTCGCCGATCAGCGTCGCGATCGCATGCTCGTACTGCGCGCGGGCGACGCCGTTGTCGATCTGCGCGGCCTGCGCGCTCTGCAGTTGCGTCTGCGCCTGGATCACGTCCGCGCGCGCGGCGACGCCCTGCGCGTACTGGTTCTGCGTGAGCTGCAGCGAGCGTTCGTACGACTTCACGGTGTCGTCGAGCAGCTGTTGCAGCGCATCGGACGTGCGCAACTGGAAATAGGTCTGCGCGAGCAGCGCCTGCTGCGACAGCCGCGCGTTCGCGAGATCGGCCGCGGCGGCCGCTTCGCCGGCGCGCTGCGCGCTGACGGTGCGGCTCACCTTGCCCCACAGGTCGGGTTCCCAACTGGCGTCGAGGCCGACGCTGTAGCTGTTGTTGATCGACCCGGTCGACCCGCTGCCGAAATTCGACGACGAACCCGACGACAGCGACGTGCGCGGCGACCGCGCGCGCGAGCCCGATGCAGTCAGCCCGACGGTCGGGAAATACGCGGCGCGCGCCTCGGTGACGAGCGCGCGCGCCTGCCGGTAGGCGGCCGCCGATTGCGCGATGGTCTGGTTCGACGCGTTGAGCTTGCCGATCAGCGCATCGAGCTGCCGATCGTTGTAGACCGTCCACCAGGCGCCGCGGTCGGCACGATCGGCGGGCTGCGCGACTTTCCAGCCGGCCGGCGCTTCCTTGAAGGCGGCGGGGATCGACGTGTCGGGCCGGTGATAGTCGGGCCCGACGGCGCAGCCGGCGAGCAGCACGGCCGTCGCAATGGCGACGGCGGCGCTCAGCGGGCGAACGGCGCGCGGGAGGGGGGCGTACGGCATGGTGGTTTTCCTGTCTGGGCGTGACGGCCGGCGAGCGGCGTCGCGCGATGCGGTCGTCGTGCCGCTGGCGGACAAATGGTAACTGACGGCGGGAAAGCTGCGCAGCCCTAAGGGTACGGTGCACGGCGGCCCGGATGTGTTACCGGCGCGGCCGGCCGGTTTACCGGCCATTACGGCTCGCTTGCGGGAAAACGGACGTGCGACCGGGCATACGACGCCGGTCACGCGTGACGCGGCCGGCGATCAGGCGGGATGGTGTGGAGCGTGAGAGCGCTGCGACGTCAGTGGCAGCGCGCGGGCACCGGGACGGGCTCGGCGGCGGCCCGCCATGTCGACGGCTCGGTTGCGGCCGGCTGGCTCGTGCGGCGGGCGCCGCCCTTCGCGTTGCGCTGCCGGCGATGATCGAACCATGCGAACCCGAGCGCCGCGAGCGAGCCGCCAGGCACGACCAGCATCGTCACGTACAGCGCGATCTTCCAGCCGCGGTGCGGCCCGGAGAACACATGATGAGCGGTATCGGTCAGGTTGCGGCGCAGCGCGCCGGCGGCATTTTTCAGGAACAGCATCGCGAACATCCTCGGGGTGCCCGGCAGCGCGGGCCAATCGGTCAGAACATCGTCTCCGGCAGTGCAACATGCACGTCGTAACTGGTTGACTCAAATAATATTGACTAAGCAATCATTTTTCAAGATACTGGGCGCGTTCAAACCCGAAACGCACTATTGCTGCGCGCGCAATCGTATGACCGGCGGCCTCTACGATCCCGAGAACATCGCGCTGGAAACGAGCCTCGGCTATTACCTGTCGAAGGCGAAGCAGGCGCTCGTCGAGCGGATGGATCGCGCGCTCGAGCCGCTCGACCTCACCGCGCAGCAGATCGGCGTGATCCTGCTGCTGTCGCGCGGCTACGCGCGTACGCCGTTCGAGCTGTCGCGCAAGATGTCGTACGACAGCGGGTCGATGACGCGCATGCTCGATCGGCTCGAACGCAAGGGGCTGATCGCGCGTGCGCGCAGCGAGCAGGACCGCCGGATGATCGAGCTGACGCTGACCGAGCGCGGCATCGAAGCCGCCCGCGCGCTGCCGTCGCTGGTCGCGACCGTGCTGAACGCGCAGCTCGAAGGCTTCTCGGCCGACGAACTCGCGACGCTCATCGGCCTGCTGCAACGCTTCATCGCCAACGGGCCCGGTTCGACCGGCTGCCCGACGCCCGACGAACCTGACTGCTGATGCGTGCGGAGACCCCATGTCCAGGTTTAAACAGTCGCTTATTTCTCTGTCTGGGCAGAAGATGACGAGGCACGCGCTCCGCTTTTCCCCTTTTTCATTCCACCCGGCCGGGCCGCGCTGCGTCGCGCGCCCGTGCGTTGCGCCGGCGCGTTGCGCGCGCCGCGTCTAGGAGATCCCGATGTCCGCCACCACGGCATCCGCCCCCGCCGCCGAACCGGCGCCGCTGACCGGCGGCGCGCTCGCGCTGCTGACCGTCGGGCTCGCGCTCGGCACCTTCATGGAAGTGCTCGACACGTCGATCGCGAACGTCGCGGTGCCGACCATCTCGGGCAGCCTCGGCGTCGCGACGAGCGAAGGCACGTGGGTGATTTCGTCGTACTCGGTCGCATCCGCGATCGCGGTGCCGCTGACCGGCTGGCTCGCGCGGCGGGTCGGCGAGGTGCGGCTGTTCACGCTGTCGGTGCTCGCGTTCACGATTGCGTCCGCGCTGTGCGGCCTCGCGACCAACTTCGAGACGCTGATCGCGTTCCGGCTGCTGCAGGGCCTCGTGTCGGGGCCGATGGTGCCGCTGTCGCAAACGATCCTGATGCGCAGCTACCCGCCCGCGAAACGCGGGCTCGCGCTCGGGCTATGGGCGATGACGGTGATCGTCGCGCCGATCTTCGGCCCGTTGCTGGGCGGCTGGATCAGCGACAACTACACGTGGCCGTGGATCTTCTACATCAACCTGCCGATCGGCGTGTTCTCGGCGACCTGCGCGTACTTCCTGCTGCGCGGCCGCGAGACGAAGACGTCGAAGCAGCGGATCGACGCGATCGGCCTCGCGCTGCTCGTGATCGGCGTGTCGTGCCTGCAGATGATGCTCGACCTCGGCAAGGACCGCGACTGGTTCAACTCGTCGTTCATCGTCGCGCTCGCGCTGATCGCGGTCGTGTCGCTCGCGTTCATGCTCGTGTGGGAGGCGACCGAGAAGGAGCCGGTGGTCGACCTCACGCTCTTCAAGGACCGCAACTTCGCGCTCGGCGCGCTGATCATCTCGTTCGGCTTCATGGCGTTTTTCGGCTCGGTCGTGATCTTCCCGCTGTGGCTGCAGACGGTGATGGGCTACACGGCCGGCAAGGCCGGCCTCGCGACCGCGCCGGTCGGGCTGCTCGCGCTCGTGCTGTCGCCGTTGATCGGGCGCAACATGCACCGGCTTGACCTGCGGATGGTCGCGAGCTTCGCGTTCATCGTGTTCGCGGGCGTGTCGCTGTGGAACGCGACGTTTACGCTCGACGTGCCGTTCAACCACGTGATCCTGCCGCGGCTCGTGCAGGGCATCGGCGTCGCGTGCTTCTTCGTGCCGATGACGACGATCACGCTGTCGAGCATCTCCGACGAGCGGCTCGCGAGCGCGTCGGGGCTGTCGAACTTCCTGCGCACGCTGTCCGGCGCGATCGGCACCGCGGCCAGCTCGACGTTCTGGGAGAACGACGCGATCTACCATCATGCGCGGCTGTCGGAATCGGTGAGCGTCTACGCGCAGAACACGACCGACTACCAGGGCGCGCTCGCACAGCTCGGCATCGTCGGGCAGACGGCCAATGCGCAGCTGAACCAGCTCGTCACGCAGCAGGGCTTCATGATGGCGACCAACGACTTCTTCCACCTGTCGGCGGTGATGTTCATCGCGCTCGCGGCGCTCGTGTGGATCACGAAGCCGAAGAAGGGCGCGGGGCCGGCGATGGGGCATTGAGGGCGCAGGACTGGAGACGGTACTTTCGGGCTACGTGCTCGCCTTGCGTGGATTGTCGGATTGAACTAAGCTAATAATTTCAGTGAACTTAGTTCAATTGGGGGACGTGATGCATACCTATAACATGCATGACGCAAAAACGAATCTGTCGCGTCTGATCGACGAAGCCGTGCATGCCGGCGAACCGTTCGTAATCGCAAAAGCCGGCAAGCCGCTCGTCAAGGTGGTTCCGATCAATGCGCCGGACCCGGTCCGGCCGAGCCGGATCGGTTTCATGAAGGGGCAGATCCGCGTCCCGGACGATTTCGACACAATGGGCGGCGACGAAATCGGCAAGCTGTTCGAGGGTGACGCATGAAGTTGCTGCTCGACACACACTTGCTTCTGTGGGCGGCAGCCGGTGCAGCCGAGCTGCCCGCCCGCGCCAGCACACTGATCAACGATCCCGCCTATACACCGCTTTTCAGCGTTGCGAGCCTCTGGGAGATCGTCATCAAGCGTGGATTGGATCGCGACGATTTCCAGGTGGACCCAAACGTGCTCCGCCGCAATCTTCTTGATGCCGGCTACGTGGAATTGCCGATCACGAGCGCGCATGCACTCGCGGTCGGACAACTGCCGTCGATCCATCGCGATCCGTTTGACCGTCTTCTGGTCGCCCAGGCGATCTCGGAGGGCGTCACGCTGCTCACGCACGACCAAACCGTCGCGCGCTATCCGGGCCCGATCACACACGTCTGATTGCGTCGGGCATCGGCCTCACTCCCGCGCCCGCAATCCTCCAAACGCCAGATCGTCGGCCGGCGCGAGCGGCAGCGTCGCCCGCGCGACGTCGAGCCACGCGCGCGCCGCGTGCGACAGGTAGCCCTTCTTCAGCCAGCCGAGCGCGATCGCCCACGTGATTTCCGGCTCGACGATCGGCCGGCACGTGAACTGGCTCGCGTCGAGCCGCCGGCAATACGGCTCGGGCAGCAGCGCGATGCCGACGCCCGCATGCACGAGCGCGGCCATGAAATCCCAGTGGCCGCTGCGGCTCACGATCGACGGCGTGAAACCGGCTTGCCGGCACGCATCCAGCACCGCGTCGTGCAGCGCGAGGCTTTCCGCATAGAACACGAACGATTCCCGCGCGAGATCGGCGAGCGGCACGGCCGCGTGGTCCTCCCAGCGCGACTCGCGGGGCGCGACGAGCCACAGCGGCGCGCGCACCATCGGCAGTCGCTCGAACGTGCCGGGATCGACCGGCTCCAGCAGCCCGCCGAGTTCCAGCTCGCCCGACATCAGCGCCGCCTCGATCATCCGCGCGCCCTGCTCGAACAGCTTCAGCTCGATGTTCGGGTAGCGCTGCTTGTACGCGGCGATGATCGGCGTGAACAGCGAACCGCCGAGCGGCGGGATGCCGATCGTCAGCTCGCCGCGTCCGAGCGTGCCGAGATCGTTCAGTTCCGACTGCAGCTGCGCCTGCGCGGCGAGCACATCCTGGCCGCGCTGGAACACGATCCGCCCGGCGTCGGTCAGCACCATCTGCCGGCCGTCGCGCAGCAGCAGCGGCGAACCGATCTCGTCTTCCAGCGCCTTCACCATCTTGCTGATGGTCGGCTGCGTGACGAACAGCTTGTCGGCCGCCGCGGTGAAGCTCTGCTGGCGAACCACCTCGACGAAGTACCGCAGCGCGCGCAATTCCATCGATCACTCCCCAGATTGGTGCAGCTGAATTCAAAGCGAATTCCGAATTGGAATGACAAGGATAGAGACAAGTCATTTTATTTATGGTTAGGGGAAACCCTATACTTGCTCCATTGACAGAAACATCTGTAGGGAGCCCGCCATGAACAAGCCGACCGCCACTGCCGCCGCCCGCCCCGCCGCTTCGGGCAGCCTCGCGCACACGGGCCGGATCGTGCTGCAGGCCACCGCGCTCGGCGTGTTGTGGATGGCGGTCGACTGGGCCGTGCGCAAGGTCGGGCTGCCGATTCCGTCCGGCGTGATCGGCCTCGCGGTGCTGCTCGTGCTGCTGTTCTCGGGCCGCGTCGCACCGGCGTGGGTGAAGGACGGCGCGAACTGGCTGCTGTCCGACATGCTGCTGTTCTTCGTGCCGGCCGCCGTCGCGGCCGTGCAGTACGGCGGGCTGTTCCGCGAGGACGGCTGGCGCATCGCGCTGGTGATGCTCGCCGGCACCGCGTTCGTGATGGTCGCGGTGGCCGTCGCCGTCGATCTCGCCGCGAAGCTCGAACGCCGGCTCGCCGTGCAGCGCGTGTTCGCCGAACGCCGCCGCGCGCGCCTGAGCGCCATCGCGCACTGAGCCGGAGCCTTCCATGCTCGCCGCGCTATCGAACCTGCCCGCCGACCGGGTGAATACCGCCATCTCCGTCGGCTGCTTCGTGCTGACGATCGTGCTGTATTTCGCGTCGAAGCGCCTCTATGCGTACAAGAAGACGCTGCTGTTCTCGCCGCTCGTGTTCGTGCCGGGCGTGCTGGTGCTGCTCGTGCTGCTGACCGGCATCCCGTATTCGGTCTATTTCCGCGACACGCGCTGGCTGATGTGGCTGCTCGGCCCGGCGACGATCGCGTTCGCGGTGCCGATCTACGACTATCGCGACCTGATCCGCCGCCACTGGCTGTCGCTGTCGGTCGGCGTCGCGGTCGGGATCGGCGCGGGCGTGTGCGGATCGCTGCTGCTCGCGAAGCTGCTGCACCTGTCGCCCGAGCTGCAACGCTCGCTGATGACGCGCTCGGTGTCGACGCCGTTCGCGCTCGCCGTGTCGGACAAGATCCACGCGCCGAAGGACCTCACGGCCCTGTTCGTGATCGCGACCGGCATCTGCGGGATGCTGCTCGGCGAACTGGTGCTCGCGCTCGTGCCGATGCGCACGCGGCTCGCGCGCGGCGCGCTGTTCGGCGCGGCCGCTCACGGCGTGGGCACCGCGAAGGCGCGCGAGATCGGCAGCGAGGAAGGCGTCGTGTCGAGCCTGACGATGATGATCGCGGGTGTCGCGATGGTGCTGATCGCGCCGCTGCTGTCGCTGCTGCCGATCTGACGATGGACGCGCGGGCGGGCACCGCTGCCCGCCGGCCGCACTCCTTGCCCGCCGGCCCGGTTCCCGCCGGGCGCACGCCGTCCCGCTCCCGCCCGATCGTTTCCCCCCGCCGTTCCTGCCCCGCATCGCGCCGACATCCGGCCGACGCCCGGCCGACAATCGGCTGAGATAGCCGCAATTCCCCCCTCTTTTCCGCCCATCGGCCTCGGCCCGGATGCCGAACAATGCATGCTACGAGACATCACGCACGCATTCACATGGCCACGACTGCAACCCCGACCGCCGACAAGCCGGCTTCCTCCGGCAAGTTCAAGCGCATCGCGCTCATCGCCGTCATCGCGCTGGGCGCGGCTGCCGCCGCCGCCGGCGGCATGTACGTGTTCCTGGGCAAGGCAGGCGTCGGCCATCCGAGCGCGCCCGCCGAGCCGGCGCCGCTTGCCGCGCCGGTGTTCTTCGCGCTCGACCCGCTGACCGTGAACCTGCAGTCCGACGACGGCGCGCAGCACTACCTGCGCGTCGGCCTGTCGCTGAAGCTCACCGACCCGAAGGCGCAGGAGCAACTGACCGCGCGGATGCCGGAAATCCGCAGCCGGATCCTGCTCGCGCTGTCGAACAAGCATCCCGAGGAGCTCGCGACGCCGGACGGCAAACGTTCGCTCGCGAAGGAGCTGCGGGAGCTGATCGAGCAGCCGACCCAGCCGGGCAACCAGCGCGCGAAGGTCGACGACGTGCTGTTCACCGAGTTCGTCGTCCAGTAACGCGGCCGCAAAAGGAGCGCGTATGGGTCACCAGGAGTTCATGTCCCAGGAGGAGGTCGATGCCCTCCTCAAGGGCGTCACGGGCGAAACCGATTCGGTCGACGAGCAGCGCGACACATCGGGCGTCCGCCCCTACAACATCGCGACGCAGGAGCGGATCGTCCGCGGCCGGATGCCCGGCCTCGAGATCATCAACGACCGCTTCGCGCGCCTGCTGCGGATCGGCATCTTCAACTTCATGCGGCGCACGGCGGAAATCTCCGTCAGCCAGGTGAAGGTGCAGAAGTACAGCGAATTCACCCGCAACCTGCCGATCCCGACGAACCTGAACCTGGTGCACGTGAAGCCGCTGCGCGGCACGTCGCTGTTCGTGTTCGACCCGAACCTCGTGTTCTTCGTCGTCGACAACCTGTTCGGCGGCGACGGGCGCTTCCACACGCGCGTCGAGGGCCGCGATTTCACGGCCACCGAGCAGCGGATCATCGGCAAGCTGCTGAACCTCGTGTTCGAGCACTACACGACCGCGTGGAAGAGCGTGCGGCCGCTGCAGTTCGAATTCGTGCGCTCGGAGATGCACACGCAGTTCGCGAACGTCGCGACGCCGAACGAGATCGTGATCGTCACGCAGTTCTCGATCGAGTTCGGGCCGACGGGCGGCACGCTGCACATCTGCATGCCGTACTCGATGGTCGAGCCGATCCGCGACGTGCTCAGCTCGCCGATCCAGGGCGAGGCGCTCGAAGTCGACCGCCGCTGGGTGCGCGTGCTGTCGCAGCAGGTGCAGGCCGCCGAGGTCGAGCTGACCGCGAATCTCGCCGAGATCTCGGCGACGTTCGAGAAGATCCTGAACCTGCGCGCGGGCGACGTGCTGCCGCTGGAGATCGAGGACACGATCACCGCGAAGGTCGACGGCGTGCCGGTGATGGAATGCGGCTACGGAATTTTCAATGGTCAATATGCGTTGCGCGTGCAGAAGATGATCGGCGCGAGCGATTCGATGAAGGAAGGTGGATATGAGTGAGCTGAACCAGACGCCCGACGACGACATGCAGGCGATGGCCGATGCGGCCCTCGCGGCGTCGGCCGCCGCGGCATCGGCCGCCGACGCGAAGGCGCCGGCCGCGGCCGACGAAGAGCAGGGCCTCGACGACTGGGCGGCCGCGCTCGCCGAGCAGAACGAGCAGCCGGTGCAGGTGGGCGCCACGGGCGCCGGCGTGTTCCAGCCGCTGTCGAAGGCCGCGGCGAGCTCGACGCACAACGACATCGAGATGATCCTCGACATCCCGGTCAAGATGACGGTGGAGCTCGGCCGCACGAAGATCGCGATCCGCAACCTGCTGCAGCTCGCGCAGGGCTCGGTCGTCGAGCTCGACGGCATGGCCGGCGAGCCGATGGACGTGCTCGTGAACGGCTGCCTGATCGCACAGGGCGAAGTCGTGGTCGTCAACGACAAGTTCGGTATTCGCCTCACCGACATCATCACGCCCGCCGAACGCATCCGGAAGCTGAATCGATGAACGTCGTGAAGCCCGGCTGGCGCGTGTGCCGCGCGATCGCAGCGGCGGCGCTGGCCGCCGCCGCGTCGCTCGCGTGCGCGCCGGCCGGCGCCGCCGACATGAACGCGGTCAACCACGCCGGTTCGATCGCGTCGAGCGTGACGGTCGGCTCGGCCGTGCCGTCGCTCGGCATCGGCGCGGTGCTGCAGACGCTCGTCGGGCTCGCGGTCGTGATCGGCCTCGTATTCGCGTGCGCATGGCTCGCGCGCCGCTTCGGCTTCCAGCCCGCGCGACGCGGCGGCCCGCTGAAGGTCGTGTCGAGCGTCGGGCTCGGCGCGAAGGAAAGCGCGACGATCGTCGAGATCGGCGACACCTGGCTCGTGCTCGGCGTCGCGCCGGGCAACGTGCGCCTGCTGCATACGCTGCCGGCCGGTTCGGTGGCGGCCGCCGCCACGGCGGGGTCGCCCTCGACCGACGCAGCCGCCGGCGGCAATCCGTCCGACGGCACCCTGCCCGGCACGTTCGGCGCGCGGTTTCGCGACGCGCTCGCGGGCGAAGCCGCGAAACGCCTCGGTCGCGGCAAGGACCGCTGACATGGCGCCGCGCCCTCTTTCCGTCTCCGCACTCCGATGAAACACGCATTCCTGCATCACGCGGCGCGTGTCGCGCCCGTGCTGATCCTCTGTCTCGCGCCCGCGCTTGCGTGCGCGCAGGCGAACGGCCTGCCCGCGTTCAATGCGAGCCCGGGCCCGCACGGCGGCACCACCTATTCGCTGAGCGTGCAGACGATGCTGCTGCTCACGATGCTGTCGTTCCTGCCGGCGATGCTGCTGATGATGACGAGCTTCACGCGCATCATCATCGTGCTGTCGCTGCTGCGCCAGGCGCTCGGCACCGCGACGACGCCGCCGAACCAGGTGCTCGTCGGCCTCGCGATGTTCCTGACCTTCTTCGTGATGTCGCCGGTGCTCGACCGCGCGTACAACGACGGCTACAAGCCGTTCTCCGACGGCTCGATGCCGATGGAGCAGGCCGTGCAGCGCGGCGTTGCGCCGTTCAAGACCTTCATGCTGAAGCAGACCCGCGAGACCGATCTCGCGCTGTTCGCGAAGATCTCGAAGGCCGCGCCGATGCAGGGTCCCGAGGACGTGCCGCTGTCGCTGCTGGTGCCCGCGTTCGTCACGAGCGAACTGAAAACCGGCTTCCAGATCGGCTTCACGGTGTTCATCCCGTTCCTGATCATCGACATGGTCGTCGCAAGCGTGCTGATGTCGATGGGGATGATGATGGTGTCGCCGTCCACCGTGTCGCTGCCGTTCAAGCTGATGCTGTTCGTGCTCGTCGACGGCTGGCAACTGCTGATCGGCTCGCTCGCGCAGAGCTTCACGTAAGCGGAGGATCCACGCGATGACGCCTGAACAAGTGATGACGCTCGCGCACCAGGCGATGATGGTCGGCCTGCTGCTCGCGGCCCCGCTGCTGCTGGTCGCGCTCGCGGTCGGCCTCGTCGTGAGCCTGTTCCAGGCCGCGACGCAGATCAACGAAGCGACGCTGTCGTTCATCCCGAAGCTGCTCGCGGTCGCCGCAACGCTCGTGATAGCCGGCCCGTGGATGCTGACGACGATGCTCGACTACCTGCGGCAGACGCTGCTGCACGTCGCGACGCTCGGCGCCGGCTGAGCCGCGCGCAGCACCCGGCGACGATGTTCTCGGTCACCTATGCGCAGCTCAACGGCTGGCTGACGGCTTTCCTGTGGCCGTTCGTGCGGATGCTCGCGCTCGTCGCGACGGCGCCCATGGTCGGCCACGCGGCCGTGCCGGTGCGCGTGAAGATCGGCGTCGCCGCGTTCATGGCGCTCGTCGTCGCGCCGACGCTCGGCGCGATGCCGGACGTCACCGTGTTCTCCGCGCTGGGCATCTGGATCCTCGTCAACCAATTCCTGATCGGCGTCGCGATGGGTTTCACGATGCAGCTCGTGTTCGCGGCCGTCGAAGCGGCCGGCGACTTCATCGGGCTGTCGATGGGGCTGGGCTTCGCGACCTTCTTCGATCCGCATTCGAACGGCGCGACGCCCGCGATGGGGCGGTTCCTGAACGCGGTCGCGATGCTCGCGTTCCTCGCCGTGGACGGCCACCTGCAGGTATTCGCCGCGCTCGCCGCGTCGTTCCAGTCGCTGCCGGTGTCGGGCGAGCTGCTGCACGCGCCGGGCTGGCGCACGCTTGCCGCGTTCGGCGCGACCGTGTTCGAGATGGGGCTGCTGCTGTCGCTGCCGGTGGTCGTGGCGCTGCTGATCGCGAACCTCGCGCTTGGCATCCTGAACCGCGCGGCGCCGCAGATCGGCATGTACCAGATCGGCTTTCCCGTCACGCTGATCGTCGGGCTGTTGCTCGTGCAACTGATGATCCCGAACCTCGTGCCGTTCGTGTCGCACCTGTTCGACATGGGGGTCGATGCGATGGGGCGGGTGTTGATCGGGTGGCGGTAGGCGCGCTGCCGCGTCGCTTTCGGCTTGCGTCGGCGACCGCCGCCCGCATGCCGCCCCGCTGTTTTCTGGAAAACCCCTAAAGGATCCGCCCCCCCGCGAAAGGTTGCAGAAGGTTTCGCCTCCCTATACTCGTTAAGACGATGCAGCAAGCATCGCGCCATACGAATACAACGAAGGAGACGACCCGATGCGACCCATCCTGCGCACCCTCGCCGTGGCAGCCAGCCTGAGCTGCGCGCTCGCCGCTCACCCCGCTTTCGCCGACGACGGCGGCAAGATCACGATCATGGTCGGCGGGATCGCGAAGCTGATCTACCTGCCCGCGCGGCTCACGCAGGAGCTTGGCAATTTCAAGGCCGAAGGGCTCGACGTCGAGCTGCTGTCGCAGCCGGCCGGCGTCGACGCCGAGAACGAGCTGCTCGCGGGCGCCGTGCAGGGCGTCGTCGGCTTCTACGATCACACCATCGACCTGCAGAGCAAGGGCAAGGACGTGAAGGCGATCGCCGTGTTCGGCCAGGTGCCGGGCGAGGTCGAGATGGTGTCGACCAAGGCCGCGCCGACCTTCAAGTCGATGGCCGACGCGAAGGGCAAGACGCTCGGCGTCACGGGCCTCGGCTCGTCGACGAGCTTCCTCACCCAGTATCTCGCGCTGCAGCACGGCGTGCCGTCGACGCAGTACACGATGCTGCCGGTCGGCGCGGACGCGAGCTTCATCGCCGCGATCAAGCAGGGCCGCATCGACGCCGGGATGACGACCGAGCCGACGGTGTCCGCGCTCGAGAAGATGGGCGACGCGAAGGTGCTGGTCGACCTGCGCACGCTGGAAGGCACGCGCGCCGCGCTCGGCGGCACCTACCCGGCCGCGAGCCTGTACGTGCAGTCGGCGTGGGTCGATGCGCACAAGGCGGAGGCGACCAAGCTCGCTCACGCGTTCGCGAAGACGATGCAGTTCATCCACACGCACAGCGCCGAGGAAATCGCCGCGAAGATGCCGGCCGACTACCAGAAGGACAAGGCGCTGTACGTGGCCGCGCTGAAGGCGTCGCTGCCGATGTACACCGCGGACGGCAAGATGCCGGCCGACGGCCCGGCGACCGTGCTGAAGGTGCTGTCGGCATTCAACCCGTCGGTGAAGGGCAAGCACATCGACCTGGCGCGCACCTATACGAACGATTTCGTGAACGCGAAGTAACCAATCCCGGCAAAGGCGCCTGCGGCGGCGATCCCGCCGCCGTGCGTTCCCCGTTCCGGCCCGGTTGACCGGCCCGGCGCCGCCACTGCGACGCCCTCCTCACCCGCAGGATCAATGCGATGAATCAGGCAGTCTCCCCGAGCACACCGGCGATCGAGTTTCGCAATGTGTCGTGCCGCTTCATTTCGCCGGAAGGCAAGGCCACCGTCGCGTTGCGCGACTTCAGCATGAGCGTCGCGCGCGGCGAATTCATCGCGATCGTCGGCCCGACCGGCTGCGGCAAGTCGACGACGCTGAACCTGATCACCGGGCTGCTCAAGCCCGTGTCGGGCGAAGTCCGCGTGATGGGCCGCCCGGTCGACGGGATCGACCCGCGCATCGGCTTCGTGTTCCAGGCCGACGCCGTGTTCCCGTGGCGCAACGTGATCGACAACGTCGCGGCGGGCCCGCTGTTTCGCGGCCGCTCGAAGGACGTCGCGTACGCGCAGGCCGAGGAATGGATCCGCAAGGTCGGCCTCGACAAGTTCGCGAAGCACTATCCGCACCAGCTCTCCGGCGGGATGAGAAAGCGCGTCGCGCTCGCGCAGACCTTCATCAACCAGCCGGAAATCCTGCTGATGGACGAGCCGTTTTCCGCGCTCGACATGCAGACCCGCACGCTGATGCAGGACGAGCTGCTGCAGCTGTGGTCCGCGAACAAGGGCTCGGTCGTGTTCGTCACGCACGATCTCGAGGAAGCGATCGCGCTCGCCGACCGCGTATTCGTGCTGACCGCACGCCCCGCGACGCTCAAGCGCGTATACGAAATCGACCTGCCGCGCCCGCGCGTCATGTCGGAAGTGCGCTACGACCCGCGCTTCATCGAAATTTCCAAGGACATCTGGCACGACCTGCGCGAAGAAGTGCAGATCGGCTGACGCATACGCCGCACGACAAGCACCGGCAAGAAACAGCAAGGACAGGAGCATGACCGACATGACGCTTCCCACCACCGCCCTTCCGGCGACCACGCTCGAGGACGACGAGCGCGCCGCGCAACGCCGGCTGCGCCGCCGGCGCAACCTGATCGTCACGCTGCGGATCGCCGTACTCGTGATCGTGCTGGGCGGGTGGGAACTCGCCGCCCGGCTGAAATGGATCGATCCGTTCTTCTTCTCGATGCCGTCGCTGATCTTCGAGCAGATCCAGGACTGGTTCGTGAACGGCACGTCGCAGGGCCCGCTGCTCACGCAGGTGTGGGTCACGCTCGAGGAAACCGCGATCGGCTTCCTGATCGGCTCGGTGGCCGGCGTGATCTGCGGGATCGTGCTCGGCCGCAACAAACTGATGGCCGACGTGTTCGGCCTGTACATCCAGATCGCGAACTCGATTCCGCGCGTCGTGCTCGGCTCGGTGTTCGTGATCGCGCTCGGCCTCGGGATGGCGTCGAAGATCGCGCTGGCCGTCGTGATGGTGTTCTTCGTCGTGTTCGGCAACGCGTTCCAGGGCGTGCGCGAAGCGGATCGCTACCTGATCGCGAACGCGCAGATCCTCGGCGCGTCGCGCCGGCAGATCACCACGTCGGTCGTGATCCCGTCCGCGTTGAGCTGGATCCTCGCGAGCCTGCACGTGAGCTTCGGCTTCGCGCTGGTCGGTGCGGTGGTCGGCGAATTCCTGGGTTCCAAGCAAGGGATCGGGCTGTTAATCTCCACCGCCCAGGGCGCGTTCAACGCGAGCGGCGTGTTCGCGGCGATGATCGTGCTGGCCGTGGTCGCGCTGGCCGCCGACTACCTGCTGACGCGGATCGAGAAGCGGCTGCTGAAGTGGCGCCCCGCGGCGTTCTGAACGCTGCCGATCGACGCCTGACATGACTCATCCGACCGCGCCGGCGACCCCGGCGCGGTTCGGCTTTTCCGAGAAGGAGCGCAACAGGATGGCGCACAGCCTGCGCGGGCGGCTGCTGTGGTGGCTGCTGCTGCCGCTCGCGGTGTTCGTGCTGATCGCGGGCGCGATGTCGTACGACACCGCGCGGACCACGGCCGGGCTCGTGCAGGACAGCGCGCTCGTCGCGTCCGCTCGCACGATCGGCGAGGACGTCGAATGGCGCAACGGCCGGCCGGCGGCCGACGTGCCGCCCGCCGCGCTGGAGATCTTCGAATCGCCGTCGGGCGACTCGGTGTTCTACAAGGTGATCGACGGCCACGACCGCCTGCTCGCCGGCAATCCGGTGCTCGACCTGCCCGCGCGGCACGGCATCGAACCGACGTTGTACGACACGTCGCTCGACGGCGTGCCGCTGCGCGCGGTGGCCTACGACCGCCAGCTGTACGACGAGGGGCAGGTCGAGACGGTCACCGTGGTCGTCGCGAAGACGACGCGCTCGTACGGCGCGATGGTCGCGACGATCTGGCGGCCGCAGTTGGTGCGCCTGTCGCTGATGCTGGTGCTCGCGGTGGTGCTCGTCTATCTCGGGCTCACCTTCGAGCTGCGCCCGCTGATGAAGCTGAAGGACGACGTGGCCGACCGCGGGCCGATGGAACTGGAGCCGATCCGCCCGGAGCGACTGCAGCACGAACTGCGGCCGATCGTCGACGCGATCAACCAGTGCATCGCGCGCCTGAACACGCATACGGCCACGCAGCGCCGCTTCATCGCGGATGCCGCGCACCAGTTGCGCACGCCGATCGCGGTGCTCGACACACAGATCCAGTACGCGCAGCAGCGCGGCAACGACGATCGTGAACTCGCGGCGGTGCTCGACAGCATGCAGCGCAGCAGCCGCAAGATGGCCGACGTGACCGACAAGCTGCTGCTGCTCGCACATGCGGAAGCGACGCCGTCCACGCTCCTGACCCACCGCGTCGACCTGGCCGCGGTGGTGTCGAGCGTGCTGGAGGAGACGATCGTGCTCGCGCAGCGGCGCGACATCGACCTCGGCGCCGATCTCGGCGAGCAGCTCGACGTCGCGGGCAGCGATAGCCTGCTCACCGCGCTGGTGATGAACCTCGTCGACAACGCGGTGCGCTACACGCAGCCGGGCGGCTGCGTGACGGTCTGCGCGCGGCGCGACGGCGACGCGATCGTGCTCGACGTGGTCGACGACGGCCCCGGCATCCCGGCCGAAGCGCGGCCGCACGTATTCAAGCGGTTCTACCGCGTGTCGGCCGATACCGAGGGCTCGGGCCTCGGACTCGCGATCGTCCGCGAGATCGCGCAGGCGCACGGCGGCAGCGCGTCGCTCGCGCCGGGGCCCGGCAATCGCGGTATCGTCGTGACCGTGCGGTTGCCCGCTTTCGACTGAAGAGAACGCCGTCATGAAACTTTTGCTGGTCGAAGACAACGCCGAGCTCGCGCACTGGATCGTGAACCTGCTGCGCGGCGAGGATTTCGCGGTCGACTGCGTCGGCGACGGCGAACGGGCCGACACGGTGCTCAAGACCGAACGCTACGATGCGGTGCTGCTCGACATGCGCCTGCCCGGCATCAGCGGCAAGGAAGTGCTCGCGCGGCTACGGCGCCGCAACGACAACGTGCCGGTGCTGATGCTGACCGCGCACGGCTCGGTCGACGACAAGGTCGACTGCTTCGGCGCGGGCGCCGACGATTACGTCGTGAAGCCGTTCGAATCGCGCGAGCTGGTGGCGCGCATCCGCGCGCTGATCCGCCGGCAGGCCGGCGTCGGCACGACGCAGCTCGTGTGCGGCGATCTCGTCTACGCGTTCGGCACGCGCGAATTCCGCTGCGGCGACGCGGTGCTCGCGCTGCGGCGCCGCGAGCACGCGATCCTCGAAACGCTGATGCTGCAGCAGAACAAGACGGTCTCGAAGGCGCGGCTGATGGACAGCGTGTTCGCGCTCGACGACGAGCCCAGCGCCGACGCGATCGACATCTACATCCACCGGCTGCGCAAGCATCTCGCCAGCAGCACGGCCGAGATCATCACGCTGCGCGGGCTCGGTTACATCCTGCGCATGAAGAGCGCGCACGATTGACGCGGCGCGCTTCCCGCCTTCCACACATCAATTCGTAGCACGAATCATCATTGCGGCCTGCCGGACGCCCCGCAGGACCGCTTCCGCAGGCCTGCCCGATCCGCGATTATTGCGCGTTCGGTGTTTTCACCGATCCGATTCTTTCCTCCGGGAAAGCGTCGTGAAGGATTGCCCCCTCTACGATGCCATGCGTCGGCCCTCTCGCTGTGGCCGGCAAGAGTCGGCATACATTACGTACTGCCAACGACCGGATTTCAATGCGGCAGCTCGGAGGAGACGATCTTGAAACGAAAAACCCTTGCCCTTTCCATCGCGGCGGCTGGCCTGTGCGCCGGCACCCAGGCGCATGCGCAGTCGAGCGTGCAGCTCTACGGCCTGATGGACCTGAGCTTTCCGACCTACCGGACCCACGCCGACGCGAACGGCAAACACGTGATCGGCATGGGCAACGAAGGCGAACCGTGGTTCAGCGGCAGCCGCTGGGGCCTGCGCGGCGCTGAAGACATCGGCGGCGGCACGAAGATCATCTTCCGCCTCGAAAGCGAATTCGTGGTCGCGAACGGCCAGATGGAAGACGAAGGCCAGATCTTCGACCGCGACGCGTGGGTGGGCGTCGAGGACGAGCGCTTCGGCAAGCTGACGGCCGGCTTCCAGAACACGATCGCGCGCGACGCGGCCACGATCTACGGCGATGCGTACGGTTCCTCGAAGCTGACGACCGAGGAAGGCGGCTGGACCAACTCGAACAACTTCAAGCAGATGATCTTCTACGCGGCCGGCCCGACCGGCACGCGCTACAACAACGGCGTCGCGTGGAAGAAGCTGTTCAGCAACGGCATCTTCGCGAGCGCCGGTTACCAGTTCAGCAACTCGACGCAATTCGCGACCGGCTCCGCGTACCAGGCCGCGCTCGGCTACAACGGCGGGCCGTTCAACGTGTCGGGCTTCTACAACCACGTGAACCACGGCGGCTTCCGGAACCAGACGTTCTCGGTCGGCGGCAACTACACGTTCGACATCGTGCGCCTGAATGCCGGCTACTTCCGCTACAACGGCGACCAGGGCGCGCTCGGTCAGCGTCACGACAATTCGTGGACGGTGTCGATGAAGATCGCGCCGAAGGGCGCGCTCGACTACGAGCTCGGCTACCAGCAGATGCGCATCAAGAACGCCGCGAACAACGCGGACGGCTTCACGCCGAATGCCAACCTCGGCGCGTTCAGCCTGACCAACGGCGTCGCCAACGGCTTCAAGGAGACGATCTACGGGTCGGTGTTCTACCACCTGAGCAAGCGCACCGAGGTGTACCTGGCCGGCGACTACATGAAGCTGCACGGCGGCTACACGGTGTCGTCGACGTTCGGCGCGAAGAACCAGCTCGAACTGACGTCGGGCATCCGGACGCGCTTCTGACCTGAGGCAATCATCCGGGCGGGGCCCGTCGGGCCCTGCCTCACCCTCCATCCGGGATTCTCCATGCGGGCACGCCGGCGCTTTGCGCCGACCGTGCCCTTTTTTTCGTCCCTTGTTCGTCTTTTTCGCGGCGTCGCCGGGGTCCGCCGCGCGCCCGCCGGCCGCCCCGTGCGACAACCGGCCCGAACCCGCTTCCAGCCCGTCCGGCGGGCGATCGCGGCCGATACAAGCACGTTCGTCGCACATCGGTGCTTGACCTGCGCCGACCGACTCGCTAGCGTTTCGGGTTTGCCCGGGCGGCCATTGCCGCCGGTGCCGTGAGCGCGCCCGACGTCCTGGCGCGCGCGGCCGGGCTCCGATGGAAAAGACGATGCAGAAACTCGATGCGGCCAGCCCGCAGGCGATGTCGACGGATTTCACCGCCGACAACGTCGCGCGCCTGAAGGCGCTGTTCCCCGAACTCGTGACCGAAGGCCCGGACGGCGCGTCGGTCGACGTCGACGTGCTGAAGGCGCTGGTCGGCGAGCGCACGGTCGGCGACGCCGACGAGCGCTACGGCTTTCACTGGCACGGCAAGCGCGCCGCTCGCCAGGCCGCGCTCACGCCGTCGACGGGCACGCTGCGGCCCTGCCCCGACGACAGCGTCGCGTGGGACGACACGCGCCATCTGGTGATCGAGGGCGACAACCTCGACGTGATGAAGCTGCTGCACAAGAGTTACGCAGGCAAGGTGAAGCTCGTCTACATCGATCCGCCGTACAACACCGGCAGCGATTTCGTCTATCCGGACGACTTCAGCGACAGCATCCGCCACTACCTGGCGATGACGGGCCAGACCGAAGCCGGCGTGAAGCGCAGCACCAACACCGAGGCGAACGGCCGGTTCCACACCGACTGGCTGAACATGATGTATCCGCGCCTGAAGCTCGCGCACGCGCTGCTGTCCGACGAAGGGCTGATCGCGGTGCACATCGACGAGCACGAAGTGCATGCGCTCGTGCTGATGCTGCGCGAGATCTTCGGCGAGGAAAACGAGCTCGGCGTGGCCGTGTGGGACAAGCGCAACCCGAAGGGCGACGCGCGCGGCGTCGCGTACCAGCACGAATCGCTGGTGCTGTTCGCGCGCAACGCCGAGACGCTGCTCGAACAGGCGCCGCTCAAGCGCCCGAAGCGCAATGCGCAGCGCATGCTCGACGCCGCGCACGACGCGGTGTACCGCAGCGGCAACCCGAAGGACGCGCAGAAGGCGTACCGCGCGTGGATGAAGGCGCAGACCAACCTGTCCGGCGGCGAGGTGATGTACGACCGGCTGTCGGCGGAAGGCCGCGTGTACCGCCTCGTGTCGATGGCCTGGCCGAACAAGAAGAAGGCCCCGGACGAATATTTCACGCCGCTGATCCACCCGGTCACCGGCAAGCCGTGCGCGATGCCGGCGCGCGGCTGGCGCAACCCGCCCGCGACGATGCAGGCGCTGCTCGAGCGCGGCCAGATCGAATTCGGCCCGGACGAAACCACGCAGCCGCAGCGGATCTACTACCTCGACGAGAACATGTACGAGAACGTGCCGTCGGTGCTGCCGTTCGCGGGCTCCGACGACGCGCTGTTGAAAACGCTCGGCATCCCGTTCGACCTGCCGAAGCCGGTCGACTTCGCGGCCGCCGTGATCGGCTGGTGCACGCGCGGCGACGACATCGTGCTCGACTGCTTCGCCGGCTCCGGCTCGACCGGCCACGCGGTGATGCAGGTGAACGCGACCGACGGCGGCGCGCGCCGCTACATCCTCGTGCAGCTGCCCGAGGCGCTCGACCGACGCGACAAGACGCAGACGGCAGCCGCCGATTTCTGCGCGAAGCTGAAGAAGCCGCTGACGCTCGCCGAAATCACGAAGGAACGCCTGCGCCGCGCCGCGCAGCAGGTCGCGCGCGACTATCCGGAAAGCTATGGCGACCTGGGTTTTCGCGTGTACCGGCTCGACACGACCAACGTGATCGAGTGGGACCCGCGCCGCGACGACTTCGACCATGCGCTGTTCGCGTCCGTCGAACACGTGAAGACAGGCCGCACCGAGGACGACCTGCTCGCCGAGCTGACGCTGAAGCTCGGCCTCGACCTGTGCACGCCGGTCGAGCATCACCAGGTGGCCGGCAAGACGGTGCACCTGATCGGCCGCGCGATCGTCGCGTGCTTCGATGCGCGCATTTCGCGCGACGACGCGGGCCCGCTCGCCGACGGCATCGTCGACCTGCTGGATGCGACCGGCGCGTCGCGCGACGTCACGTGCCTGTTCCGCGACAGCGGCTTCGTCGACGACGTCGCGAAGCTCAATCTCGCCGCGCTGCTCGAACAGCACGGCGTGAAGCGCGTGCGGAGCCTGTGATGCGGCTGCATTTCGAAGCGGATCTCGACTACCAGCGCGAGGCGATCGACGCCGTCTGCGACCTGTTTCGCGGGCAGGAATCGTATCGCGGCGACTTCAGCGTGCTCGCGAACGCCGCGCCCGGCACGACGGCCGCCGCGCAAGGCTCGCTCGGCTTCGCGGTGTCCGAGCAAGGCGTCGGTAACCGGCTGTCGCTGACCGACGACGCGCTCGCACGCAATCTCGCCGACGTGCAGTTGCGCGGCGGGCTGCCGCCGTCCGGCCTGCCCGGCTCGCGCGACTTCACCGTCGAGATGGAGACCGGCACCGGCAAGACCTACGTGTACCTGCGCACGATCTTCGAGCTGAACCGCCGCTACGGCTTCACGAAATTCGTGATCGTCGTGCCGTCGATCGCGATCAAGGAAGGCGTGCACAAGACGCTGTCGATCACCGAGGATCACTTCCGTGCGTTGTACGCGGGCGTGCCGTACGACTACTTCCTTTACGACTCCGCGAAGCTCGGCCAGGTGCGCCACTTCGCGGCGAGCGCGGCGATCCAGATCATGGTGATGACGGTCGCCGCGATCAACAAGAAAGAGATCAACAACCTCTACAAGGACAGCGAGAAGACCGGCGGCGAGAAGCCGATCGACCTGATCCGCGCGACGCGGCCGATCGTGATCGTCGACGAACCGCAAAGCGTCGACGGCGGCCTCGAAGGGCGCGGGCGCGAAGCGCTCGCCGCGATGGCGCCGCTCTGCACGCTGCGCTATTCGGCCACGCACGTCGACCGCCACCACATGGTGTACCGGCTCGATGCGGTCGACGCGTACGAGCGCAAGCTCGTCAAGCAGATCGAGATCGCGTCGGCGATCGTCGAGGATGCGCACAACAAGCCGTACGTGCGGCTCGTCGGCGTGTCGAACCGGCGCGGCGCGATCAGCGCGCGCGTCGAGCTCGACGTCGCGACCGCGGCCGGCGTGAAGCGCCAGATCGTGTCGGCCACCGACGGCGACGATCTCGAGCGCCTGACCAAGCGCGCGCTGTACGCGGGGTTGCGGATCGGCGAAGTGCATGCGGTCAAGGGCGCCGAATACGTCGAGCTGCGCCATCCGGAAGGCGAGGCGTTCCTGTCGCTCGGCGAGGCGTTCGGCGACATCGACACGCTCGCCGTGCAGCGCGAGATGATCCGCCGCACGATCCGCGAGCATCTCGACAAGGAGCTGCGCCTCGCCGAACGAGGCGTGAAGGTGCTGTCGCTGTTCTTCGTCGATTCGGTCGAACGCTATCGCCGCTACGACGAGAACGGCGTGCCCGTGAAGGGCGACTACGCGCTGATCTTCGAGGAGGAATATGCGCGCGCGGCGCGCGTGCCGGCCTACCGTGCGCTGTTCGACGGCGTCGACGTCGCGCTGGAAGTCGAGCGTGCGCACAACGGCTACTTCTCGATCGACCGCAAGGGCGGCTGGACCGACACGAGCGAAAGCAGCGCGGCGGCCCGCGAGAACGCGGAACGCGCGTACGGCCTGATCATGCGCGAGAAGGAAGCGCTGCTGTCGTTCGACACGCCGCTCAAGTTCATCTTCTCGCACTCGGCGCTGAAGGAAGGCTGGGACAACCCGAACGTGTTCCAGATCTGCACGCTGCGCGACATCCAGACCGAACGTGAGCGCCGCCAGACGCTCGGCCGCGGGCTGCGCCTCGCGGTCGACCAGGACGGCGAACGCGTGCGCGACGCGGGCGTGAACACGCTCACCGTGATCGCGACCGAGCGCTACGAGTCGTTCGCGGAGAACCTGCAGAAGGAAATCGAGGCCGATACGGGCATCCGGTTCGGGATCGTCGAGGAACACCAGTTCGCGGCGCTGCCGGTGCAGGAAGACGACGGCCCCGCGCATGCGCTCGGCATCGAGCTGTCGCGCGCGCTGTGGAACCATCTGCACGAGCAGGGCTACGTCGACGCGCAGGGCAAGGTGCTCGACCGGCTGAAGGATGCGCTGCGCCAGAGCGCGCTCGTGCTGCCGGACGCGTTCGAGCGACTGCGCGCGCCGATCGTCGCGACGCTGCGCAAGCTGTCGGGCCGCTTCGCGGTGCGCAATGCCGACGAGCGCCGCGCGATCGCGTTGCGGCGCGATGCGTCGGGCAAGGCCGTCGTGTTCGGCGAGGATTTCCGCGCGCTGTGGGACCGCATCCGCCATCGCACCGTGTACCGCGTCGAGTTCGACAACGCGAAGCTGGTGCGCGACTGCACGGCCGCGCTGCGCGACGCGCCGGACATCGCGCGCGCGCGGCTGCAGTGGCGCAAGGCCGAGATCGACATCGGCAAGGCCGGCATCGAGGCGATCGAAGTAGCAGGCGCCGGCACGGTGCTGCTCGACGAAGGCGAGTTGCCGCTGCCCGACCTGCTCACCGAGTTGCAGGACCGCACGCAGCTCACGCGTCGGTCGCTCGCGACGATTCTTGCCGACAGCGGCCGGCTCGACGATTTTCGCGTGAATCCGCAGCAGTTCATCGCGGTCGCGGCCGACGCGATCAACCGCTGCAAGCGGCTCGCGCTGGTTGCCGGCATCGCGTACCGCAAGCTCGGCGAGCGCCACGTGCATGCGCTCGAATCGTTCGAGAGCGAGGCGCTGACCGGCTACCTGCGCAACCTGCGGCCGGACGCGCGCAAGTCGATCCACGAAGCGGTCGTGTGCGAGACGGACGCCGAGCGCGCGTTCGCCGATGCGCTCGAAGCGCACGACGGCGTGAAGCTGTACGCGAAGCTGCCGGCGTGGTTCCGCGTGCAGACGCCGCTCGGCAGCTATCACCCGGACTGGGCCGTGCTCGCGGAACAGGACGGCGGCGAGCGGCTGTACTTCGTCGTCGATACGCCGAATGCGGACGGCCACGTGCCGAGCGAGCACGAGCGCGCGAAGCTCGCGTGCGGCGAAGCGCATTTCCGCGCGCTGGTCGAGGGTGACGGCGCGGCGCGCTTCGTGCGCGTCGGGCAGGCGGATGCGCTGTTCGAACCGGCCGCGATTGCGCCACCGGCGGGCGGCGGGCGGTAACACGAAGGGCGGCGACGAGCCGCCCTTTTTTCATGGGCCGGCGGTGTCCTTCTTCCCCCGTCGAATCCGTCCGTCAAGCGCGTGAAAGCGGTTCGTATGATGGCGGGCCGGGCGGCCCGGTTACGGCTGGTTGCAAATCGGGTCGGTTCGACGTTTCGGCGCGACAGCCGCTTCAGCCACTTGTGCCGCCGCCATGAAAAAGGGCGCCGAAGCGCCCTTCTCCGCCCAGAGTGCGCCGGTTTACAGCGTCCGGCCGAACGCGTTGCGGTGCGTGTGAGGCGTGGACGTCTTGCCGTGCGTGGTATGGCTGTGCGTATGCCCGCGGCCCGGCTGCGTGCCCGCGCGATCGGCGATCGTGTCGGAACGGTCGGCCGCGCGCGCGAGGCCCTTGTCGCGGTCGCCCGCACTGAAGCCGTTCGAGTTGCTCAGCGCCTGGCCGCTCATGTGACCGGCCGACATGCCGCCCGCGTTGCCACCCATCCCGCCCATGCCGCCTGCGCCGTGACCGCCGCCATTGCCACCGCCGCCACCATTGCCGCCGGCTGCCGCGTTCGCGGAGACGGCACCCAGTGCGAGCAGCGCGGCTGCCAGCACGGACAGATATCGTTGGGTTTTCATTGTTTGCTCCCTGGAGCGTGTTTGAATGATTGCATTCTAGGAACGCGCGGTTTCCGCGCGACTCGACGTTGTAAATGATCGTAACGACACGCATCGCGCGCATTCGTCCGATCAATTTGCCGTATGCCGGCTGCGTGCGCGGAATGCGCGGCCGGCCGTCGCCGAACAAGGAAGTTGCAAGGCGGAAGCGGCGCGTGCCGTTCCGCCGGTCGATGAAGATGCTGCCTCGGCGCTTACTGCGCCGGCAGCATCCGTTGCGCCGCCGCCTTGCGCTGCGCGGCCTGCTCCTGCTCGTGCTGCTTCGCGACGTGATGGCCGACGATACAGCCGCCGACTGCGCCGACCACCGCGTGGTGCCCCGCATAGTGGCCGGCCACCCCGCCGACCACCGCGCCCTTCATGCAGCCCGCCGCGTGCGCGCTGCCGATCGTTGCGAGCGCAACGACAGCGGCGGCGGCACACAGCCTGATGTATCGCACGGGCATCATGTTTTCATCCTCCTCTTGCGACGATCAGATGGGCCGCTTAATCCCAGCGGCCGCCACGCCAGCCGCCGCGCTCGCGCCACTCGTGCTCGCGCCATTCATGGCGGCGCCATTCGCGTTCGCGCCATTCGCGCTGACGCCAGCCGTCGCCGCGCCAACCGTAGTCGCGATAGCCGACCGGCGCGTACATCACCGGCGGCGGCGGCGCCACATAGACGGGCGCCGGCGCCGTGTAGACGCCCGGCACGCCGATGCCGACCGACAGGTCGACGTGGGCCGACGCGACGCCCGAAGCTGCCAGCGCCGCTACACCGAGAACTGCACCGAGAATAAGTTTCTTGCTCATTTCGCGACTCCCTGCACGTGTCGTGCGTCATGTGACTACGGTTCGGAGTCTAGGCACCGGACGCTGACACAGGTGAAACGGGTATGCGAGACAGGTAACGGACGTTTACGGGTGCCCGCAAAGCCTTATGGAGCAAGGGAAAGGCGACGTTCCGGACACCGTTGCAGCGATGCGCTGGGTCGGTAAAAAGGGAATTTTCAGCACGAAACCGGCGATCGGATCGAACCCGCCGGTGTGCACGGGGAGCGAACCGCCCTCACCCCGCGGCGCGGGCGGCTCGCAACGGCGCGCGTTACGCGCGGATATCGTCGACGCTGCGCAGCCAGTGCACGCTGAACAGGTTGTCCGCATCGGTCCACACGGTATCGGGTGCGAACCCGGCGCGGCGCGCGATCGCGTGGAAGCCGTCGATCGTGAACTTGTGCGAGTTCTCCGTGTGGATGCGCTCGCCGGCTTCGAAGCGGAACACGTGGCCGCGCACGTGCACGGTCTGCGCGACGTCGCTGACCAGATGCATCTCGATGCGCTGGCGCTCGCGGTCGTAGAACGCGCAATGCGAGAACGCGTCGACGTCGAAATCCGCGCCGAGCTCCGCGTTTGCGCGCACCAGCAGGTTCAGGTTGAACTGCGCGGTCACGCCCTGCGCGTCGTTGTACGCGTGATGCAGCGTGCGCTCGTCCTTCACGAGGTCGGCCCCCACCAGCAGGCCGCCGCCGCGCAGCAGCCGTGCGGCGTCACGCAGGAACGTGTCGGCCTCTTCCGGCGAGAAGTTGCCGATCGTCGAGCCGGGAAAGAAGCCGATGCGTCGCCGCGGCGTTTCGGTCAGCCTGGCCAGTTGCTCGGCCTTCGTGTAGTCGGCAGCGAGCGGCGCGACGTCGAGCCACGGATAGGCCGCACGCAGCCGCGCGGCCGCACCGTGCAGGTAATCGGCGGAGATGTCGACCGGCACGTAGCGCGCCGGCGCGTTCGCGTAGTTGTCCGCGAACGCGTCGAGCAGCACGCGGATCTTCTCGAGCGAACCCGCGCCGAATTCGACGATGTCCGCATGCGGGCCGACGCGCCGCACGATCTCGGCCGCGCGATCGCGCAGGATGCCGAGCTCGGTGCGCGTCGGGTAGTACTCCGGCAGTTCGCAGATGCGGTCGAACAGCGCGGAGCCGGCCGCATCGTAGAAGTATTTCGGCGGGATGCTGCGCGGCGTGCGCGACAGTCCGTCGATCAGGTCGCGCTCGAACGCGCTCGGCCGCGAATCGCGGGCGGGTTGCAGGCCACCGCTCGTGGCCGTCAGGTCAGACGTCTCGCGCAAGTCGCACCCCCGTGAATTGCCAGCGTGCCGCCGGCGGAAAGAAATTGCGGTACGTCGGCCGTTCGTGCCCGGGCGGCGTCGCGATGCTGCTGCCGCGCAGGACCTGCTGGCCGACCATGAACTTGCCGTTGTATTCGGCCGCGACCCCGGCGAGCGGCCGAAAGCCCGGATAGGGCTCGTAGGACGAACGCGTCCACTGCCAGACGTGCCCGAGCATTTGCCGGATCCCGTCGGCCGCGAACGCGGTTTCCCATTCGAATTCGGTCGGCAGCCGCGCGCCGGCCCATTCTGCATACGCGGCGGCCTCGTAGAAGCTCACGTGACACACTGGCGCGTCGGGCGCGAGCGGTTCGACGCCGTGCAGGCCGAAGGTGCGCCGCACGCGCGTGGCGGCTGCATCGTCGTCGTCCGGGATCCAGTACGCGGGCCCTTGCCACCCTTCCCGCTGCACCGTGGCCCAGCCGTCGGACAGCCAGAACTCGGGGCGCGTATAGCCGCCGTCGGCGACGAACGCCGCGAATTCCGCATTCGTCACCAGGCGGTTCGCGATCTCGTACGGCCGCACGAGTGCGGTGTGGCGCGGCCGTTCGTTGTCGAACGAGAACGTATCGCCGTCGTGCCCGATCTCGACGAGCCCGCCCGGCTGAGGCAGCCAGCGCAGCGGGCCGGCATCGCCCGCGGCGAGCGCGTGTTCCGCCTCGGCGCCGGTACGCGGCCGGAACGCCGGCTTCAACGGGTTGCACGAGAACGCATGCAGCATGTCGGTGACGATCAGTTCCTGATGCTGCTGCTCGTGATGCAGGCCGAGCACGAGCTCCGGCGCGATCGCGTCGAGCAGCGCCGCATCGGCGCCGGCCAGCGCGCGCAGCATCGCGTCGTCGACGTATTGCCGGTATGCATGCACGTCGCCCAGCGACGGACGCGTGAGCAGCCCGCGCTGCGGCCGCGGATGGCGCGGGCCGAGCGCTTCGTAATAGGAATTGAAGAGGAACTGGAACGCGTCGTCGAACGGCGCGTAGCCAGGCACGCGGCGCATCAGCACGACGGTTTCGAAGAACCAGGTCGTATGCGCGAGATGCCATTTCGTCGGACTCGCGTCGGGCATCGACTGCACGGCCTGGTCTTCAGGGGACAGCGTCGCGGTCAACGCGACGCTGTGGGCGCGCACGTCCTGGTAACGGCGCTGAAGCTGTGATGCAAGAAGGCTCATCGGTTTACCGTTCACGTCGCGATTCGCTGCGTTGCGTTGCCGGAAAAGGGAAAGCCTTGCGCTGGGATGCGCGCGGCTGACGGGCGATTTGCTGCTGCGTCGTCGGGCAGCCGGCGCGCGCGCCGGGCCGCGAATGCGGCTTCACTTCATCTGCCCGTGCAGAACAGTATGGTCCAGAAATGTGAACGTCGCGAATCGGATTTCGGATGAAACGAAGGCGAAAGAAAAATGAAAGCATACGTGAGGTGGGCGTCGCGCGTTTCACGAACCGCCGACGCCTGTCGTGACGGGGTTCGGCCGACGGAGGCAACGCGCGTGCCCGCGGCTGCGCCCTACTGACGTCCGGTGACAACCGCTCGCCATGCGTGAAAGGTCGATGGCGCGCGTGCGCCCGAGGCGCGGCGTCAGGCAGCCGATTCGTCAGTCGATATCGCGACCTTCCGGGTGCCCGGCTCTACGGCTCCACCCTTTGCTTGCCGTCGCTTTCTTCTTCGGCCGCAAAAATTTTTGCATCGATGTCACACGCGCGGGGTGCTCGCTCGTCATATCGGCGGAACCCACACGAAAGGAGAAGGAACCATGACTGCGAAACTCAATCCGTTTGCCGCCGCCCCCGCGTTGATGAAGAGCTGGATGACCGTGTCGGTCGCCGCTGCCGGGAGCCTCGAGCCGACGCTGATCGAGCTGGTCAAGATCCGCGCGTCGCAGATCAACGCGTGCGCGAACTGCCTTAACATGCACACCGTCGAGGCGCGCGAGCAAGGCGAGACCGAGCAGCGCATCTACCTGCTGTCCGCGTGGCGCGAAGCGCCCTGCTACACCGACCGCGAGCGCGCGGCGCTCGGCTGGACCGAGGCGCTCACGCGGCTGTCGGAGGGCCACGCGGCGCACGAAGCCGCCTATGCGGCGCTGAACGACCATTTCAGCGAGGAGGAACAGGTGAAACTCACGGTGATGATCAACGTGATCAACGGTTGGAACCGGCTCGCCGTCGGTTTCGGGCTATGGGTCGACCCGGCCGACGCGAAGGCCGCCGCCGGGAAGATGGTGGCCTGATGCCGAGCCTCGACCCGGTCGGCAGCCACGCCGACGAACGGGCCGACGCGGCGGCGAGCTTCGATCCGCTGCGTCGCACGCTGATCCGCGTCGCGTACCGGATGCTCGGTTCCGTCGCGGATGCCGAGGACATGGTGCAGGACGCGTTCATCCGCTGGATGGACGTCGACCGTACCGAGGTGCGCGTGCCCGAGGCGTTCCTGCGCCGCATGGTGATGCGCATGTGCCTCGACCAGCTGAAGTCCGCGCGGCACCAGCGCGAGACCTATATCGGCCCGTGGCTGCCCGAGCCGGTCGTCGAGGAAAACGAACCGGACGACGTCACGCTGCCGCTGCTGCTCGCGCTCGAACGGCTGTCGCCGCTCGAACGCGCGGCGTTCCTGCTGCACGACGTGTTCGGCCTCGAATTCGACGAAGTGGCCACGACGATCCAGCGCGACCCGGCCGCCTGCCGGCAACTCGCCGCGCGGGCACGCACACACGTGCGCGAGGCGCGACCGCGTTTTCATGTCGAAAAGCAGCGCGGGATCGAACTGGCCGAAGCGTTCTTCGCGGCGTCACGCAGCGGCGACATGCGTGCGCTCGGCGCGCTGCTCGCCGAGGACGTGAGCCTGCATTCGGACGGCGGCGGCAAGCGGCCCGCGGCCGGCAAGCCGGTGTTCGGCTTCGAGCGGGTGATGCGGGTGCACGCATACCTGGCCGAGCTGTTCGCGACGCATGCGTCGAAGCTCGTGCGGGCCGGGTTCATCAACGGGCTGCCGGGTTTCGTCACGCTGGAAGCCGACGGCGAGCTGCAGACGACGGCACTCGAGATCGACGACGGAAAGATCGTCGCGATTTATGTCGTGCGGAATCCTGACAAATTGAAGCATCTGCATTGAGCGCGGCGCGAGCATGCGCCGTATGCGATGTGCCCGCCGGCGCCGCCCTCTTCTTTTTGCCCTGCGTTTTCCAATCGCCGGATATCGCGATCAGTACGTCGCGCCTCCGACGTTGCCGATCATGTACAACAGCACGCCGAGCAGCGGCGTCGCGACGGCGAAACCCGCCGCCGCCAGCCAGTTCGTGCCGCCTTGCGCCTCGAGCAGCGCGAGAAACGATTCGCGAGACGTCGCGTGCGGGCGCAGTTTTTCGATCTGGCGTTCGACGTATCGCTTGTAGAGGCTGTTCCCGCACCAGCCGAGCGAGACCGCGATCCCGATGGTGATCGGGTCGAGCGTGCTCGATTCGAAGTATGTCGGGAAGTACAGCAACTCGAGCAGCGTGATGCCGAGCGTGGCGGCAAGCACGGCGGCCGCCTGCCAGTACATGCATCGGTACGCCATCCAGGCCGGGCCCAGGAAGCACGCGGCCCAGTTCCACGATTGCCGGCTCTTGCGCGAGTCGGCGATCGCCCATTTTCGTTCGTACCAGGCGGCCTTCTTGCCGACGTAAGCGGCGATTTCGTCGTTGCTTGCCGATGATGCGGCGGTCGTGGCCTCGGACATGATCGTGTGCTCTCAGTCGCGCGGATCGCGCGTCGTTGTTTTGATGTGGTGGAAGTCGGATGACGGGCGAAGCCGCCGCGTCGATGCGCACACGATTCTACGCGCCGTGCAGCGGCAGTTGTGTGGCGGATCGGATGGTTCGTGACGATGCGATGCCGGGCCGTGTATCGCGCAACGCATCGGGGCTTCATGCGTTGTTTTGCGTTGTTTCGGACCGGAAAAGAAAAACGCCACGCGAGGTTGCCGCGTGGCGTTTGTATGTTGGCGAGCCGCGTTGCCTGTAGGCAAGTTGTGCTGCCGGACCCCTTCATTTTGTTCGTTGGTAGGCTCGATTGGATTCGAACCAACGACCCCCACCATGTCAAGGTGGTGCTCTAACCAACTGAGCTACGAGCCTAAGAAGCCGCGAATTATAGAGAGGGTTTTGGGGCAGCACAAGCCCCTTCGTGAAAATTTTTTGAAAGGGGCCGCGCATGCGTGCCGACGATCGATGTCGTGCAGCGATGCTGCGGACGCGGGCTTCGTCTCCACGCATCACAGCAAAACGCGTCGATGTGCTGTGGTGTTATCCACATTGCCCTCTGGATAACTGTCCGGGAAGTCTCTGGATTCACAGTGGAACGATTGAGGATATGTCGGCGCGGCTGTGAATCGACGAAAAGTTGTTCTGTGCTGCCGGACGCTGTTCACGTCGCGCACCCAGGGTTATGCATTTCGGTTCGCGTTGAAAATTCAGTGCGTTACGGAGGTTATCCACTGTGGGGCACAGAGCTTGTTAACTATCACTACGTATATATACGAACCCTGTTAACACCTTTGGATAAGCACAGTCCGTCGACTGTGATCCGCTCAGGATATGCACTGCGTGCAGCGAGCTGACAAACGAAACGGAACGCTGTGAAGCGCGTCGATCGGTGCGCGAGTCTTCATGTCTGTAGAATCGCCGGCATCCAGAATGCAAACGCCCGACGAACGGGTTCGCGGCCAATGACCCATGCTTCGTCGACCCATCTCCAGGCGCTCGATATCGACACCGTCGTACGCCGGATGCAGCACCATCCGGGCGACATCGTGTTGGAGCGACGCGTATCGATACCGGAAGCCGAGGTCCTGTGTTGCCGCTACAACGGCGAGCGATTCAACGTGAAGTTCGATCTCGACTACGAGGTGTCTGTTGATCGTGTCGGCATGCTGTCCGGCGAGGACGTCGCGAAGATCGTTGGATGGCTCACGAAGGAGGCAAGGTGATCACAGCGGGTGACACTGGACGATGCGCGCGATGAAGGCGCCCGTCGACGAGATGCTGGCGACGGACATTGCCGGCCACATTGCGGTCGTCGTGACCGACATGGCGGCTGCGGTCGAGGGGCTGATCCGGTTGGGCTTCGCTCGCCAATCCGATCGGTGGGAACGCGCGATCGCAGACGATACCGATCGCCAGGCGCTCGTCGCCGCGCTTATCGATCTCGATGCGTTGTTTCCCGCAGGCCGCGACTGGAGCCCGCAGGCACTCGTCGAGTATTACCGGGAGATCGGCGTCGTTCGAAGCGGGTACCGTTCGGTTGCATGGCGCGGGCCGACGCAATTCGTCATCGGATGACGTCGAACGACATGACGAAACCGAAGTAGGACCCGGGCGACACCCGTGCTTCAGGAACCATGACACGGGATGGAACATCCGCCTGCGCGGGCGATTGTTATCGGAAGACAGGCGGTGAAATTCGGAGAAGACGATGAGCACATCGAATTTCGGCACGATCGACCGGTGTTCGGTCACGCTCAACACCGCGACGCTGCTCGGCCTGAAAACTGCCTACGAAGACTTTGCCGCGACCGGGCAGGACCTGCGCAGCTTCGAGATCTGTATCACGGATAAAAGGGCATCCACGGTGGATCCCGGACCAGACGATGATGTCATCACCATCACGTTCGTGGCGAAGCTGATTCCGGGCATGCGCGGGCTGGGCAACGCAAACCGGCTCGGAAAGTCGATCCACTACGTCATCGCGCCGGAAACCGGCGAGATTCTCGGGATAGTCGGGACGAAGTGACCGGAAGCGCGAGCGGCGGTGTGTGGATAACCGGCGCACGATCCAGTTGAAACCCTGTGCACCGGACCGGTGAGCATTCCGGTTTCGATGGTCCTGTCGGTCTGAATGCCCGACCTGACAAGGCTTTGCCGACAATGAAAGAGGGCAGCGAACAAATCGCGCGACGTCCGGAAGTCGAATGCCTTGTGGATATCGACGCCCAAAACAACCCGAAACGCTGTGCACGTCAAAGGTGAGCGAACCGACCGAAGGCGACCTGCGGGACCAGCAGGAGATATGTGGATATCCGGTTCCGCGGCGACTCGAAACCCTGTGATTTTAAAGGTGAGAGCGCCGGCGCGGTGTCGATGTGAATAACTGCCGAGGAAAGTCAGTCGAAACGCTGTGCATTCGAGCGGTGAGCATGCGCCCGTTCAAGCCCGCCAAGCCGCCCCACAAAAGGCGCTGACGGCCACGACCAACCGCCAGCCGGGCGCGCATCCTACCGCTTCAAGTCTGCTGATCGAGCGCCTGTACGACTGCCTTCTCGCCAAGACTCCCCGCCGGTCCGACCACCGCATAGTTGAGTCCGTTCACCGATCCATACCGCGCGAGCAATGCGCCATCCACGCGTTGCCCGTTCGGCAGCAGCCGATGTTTCGATTCGGCTGGCCGGAGATAGAAGCTCAGCGTCCGCCCCGCATCGTCCTCATAGAGCACCATCGCGGCCGTGGCACCGCTATCGGTCGTGAACAACCGCCCACCGACCGGCCTGAACCCCGCCGCGCTCAAATCCGGCAGCTTCGCCGATGCGCCCACGCCTTTGGTGAGCCATCCCTGCAAATCGCCCGCACCGGTCGGCCGGTAATCGACCTTGGCCGTCCGATCGACCACCATCATCTGGTAAGCCTTGACCGCATCGCTCATCGGCGCGATGGGCGGCGCCGCGTTCCACCCGCGAGCCTGCCATCCACCGAATGTCCCGAGCCCGACGCAGAACACGAACGAAGCCGCCATCGCGAACCGCATCCGCGCGCGCTCGGCCCGTCGGCCGCGAATTGCCGCCGGATCCAGCGCAGGGTTCTCGGCCGGCATTCGCACGCTCTCCAGCGCGGCCCGCAACCGCTGCGCGTCCTGTTGCCATTGCTTCACCTGTTCCGCGCGCGCCGGATGCAGCGCGAGATAGCGCTCGACCGCGGCGCGCGCATCGTCGTCGAGCTGGCCGTCGACATAGGCCTGAAGGTCATGTTCGTTCGGAGGCGTGTTCATTTTTTCATCAACCGCAAGGAAGGAGCGGGAAGTTCACCGTCGCTGAGTTGGCGCAGCGCCTGGCGCGCGCGGGAGAGCCGCGACATCACGGTGCCGATCGGCACGTCGAGCAGGTCGGCGACCTCCTGATAGGTGAAGCCCTCGACCGCGACGAGCAGCAGCAGGCTGCGCTGCTCGTCCGAGAGCCGGCCGAACGCTTCGAGCGTCGCGCGCGCCGCGAATTCGCGTTCGGCGGACGGCCAGTGCGCTTCGTCGTCGTTGCCGATGCGGCCGAGCAGCCACGCGTAGCGCTTCGCGCTGCGTTTGCCATCGAGAAACTGCCGGTACAGGATCGTGAAGAGCCAGCTGCGCAGCGATGCGTCGTCGCGACGGCTCGTCCAGCGCGACAACGCGCGCTCGAGCGTCGACTGGACGAGATCGTCGGCTGCATGGACGTCGCGCGCCAGCCAGAGCGCGAAGCGTCGCAGCCTAGGGATGAGTTCGCGCAATGCTTCGTCGTCGAGGGCGGTGGAGGGCATGGCTGGGCCGGTTGCCGAAAGGGTCGTGGATGCCGTGTAGGACGCCGGCCGGCATCGGTTATTCCCTCCAGCATACGAAAAAATTCTTCGTGGAATAAAGCGGCGTGGGCGGCGTCCTACACGCGTTCGACAATGATCTGACGATCGGGAGTGCATTCATGAAGCAATCTTCTTCTTCGCCGCAGCGCGAGCCTGGGCGCGGGTGGTGGCGCTGGGCCGTGATCGGTGGCGCGGTGGCCGGCGTGGCCGCGGCGTTCGGGTATGCCGGCGGATGGCTCGCGCCGGCGCGTCTGACCCCGCACCGGCTCGTCGACGCGCTGCAGACCAACAGCGGCATCCATGCCGGCTACCGGCGCAATCACGCGAAGGGCGTGTGCGTGACCGGCTATTTCGAAGGCAACGGCGCCGCGAGCGCGTATTCGGTCGCGCCGTTCTTCAAGGCGGTGCGCACGCCGGTGGTCGGGCGCTTCGCGTTGCCGGGCGGGAACCCTTATGCGCCGGACAGCAGCGTGCCGATCCGCAGCCTCGCGCTGAAGCTCACCGCGCCGGACGGCGAGCAATGGCGGACCGGGATGAACGCGATGCCGGTGTTTCCGGTGGCGACGCCGCAGGCGTTCTACGAGCAGACGCTCGCGACCCGGCCCGATCCGAAGACGGGCAAGCCCGATCCGGCGAAGGTGAAGGCGTTCTTCGGCGCGCATCCGGAAGCCGGCGCGTTCCTGCAATGGGTGAAGGGTGCGAAGCCGAGCGCGAGCTACGTCACCGAAAGCTATTACGGGCTGAACGCGTTCTACTTCGTCGATGCGGCCGGCAAGCGCCAGGCGGTGCGGTGGCGCGTCGTGCCGGAGCAGACGGCGGGCGCCGGCGACGTCGCGACGGCCGCGGATCCGAACGTGCTGCAACAGGACGTGACGCAGCGCATCGCGGCCGGCCCGCAAAAGTGGAAGTTGCTGGTCACGCTGGCGGAGCCCGGCGACCCGGTGGACGACGCGACGAAGGTCTGGCCCGCGCAGCGCACGACGATCGATGCGGGCACGCTCGTGCTCGATCGCGTGGAGGCGCAGGACAGCGGCCCGTGCCGCGACGTGAACTACGACCCGACCGTGCTGCCGCAGGGGATTCAGGTGTCGGGCGATCCGTTGCTGGCGGCGCGTTCGGCCGCGTATGCGGATTCGTATCTGCGGCGCACGAGTGAAGAGGCCGGCGTGGCAGGCGTGGCGCGAGTGAGTGGGGAGGGACGGTGATGAAGGCTTCGACGACGTTTAGTTTGCCGGCGCGGGTGCTGCACTGGGTGATGGCCGCGATGATTCTCGCGATGCTGTTCATCGGAGTGGGGATGGTGGCGTCGGTTTCCGGGCGGCACGAGATCCTGGTGGCGATTCACAAGCCGCTGGGCGTGGCCGTGCTGGTGCTGGTGTGCGTGCGGATCGTGGTGCGGATGCTGTCGAAGCCGCCGGCGTTGCCCGACGATCTGCCGTGGTGGCAGAAGGTGGCCGCGCACGGGTCGCATCTCGTGCTGTATGCGCTGATGGTCGCGATGCCGCTGATCGGCTGGGCGATGCTGTCGGCGGGCGGGTATCCGGTGACGTTGGGCGGCGGTGTGCAGCTGCCGGCGCTGGTGTCGGCCGATCCGGTGACGTTCGCGTGGCTTCGGGTCGCGCATCGCGTGCTGGCCTATCTCTTCTTCCTGACGTTCCTCGCGCACTTTGCGGCGGCGCTGTATCACGGGCTGATTCGGCGGGACGGCGTGGTGAGGGCGATGGTGGGGCGGTAATCGACGGAAGGGTGCGTTCGATACGGCGGGGCTGTCCAAGGGCGACCTGCGCCTGCCGTGTCGTCTTATATATGAGCACTGGGAAGTGCTCGGCGGTCCTCGCCATAGCACGTCAAAAATATTTCACAAAAGGGGTTGCGGAGACGGGGGCAGGTGCTTAGAATCACGCCTCTTTCGCGCTAACGGAAACGCAGCGCGGGGGAAGAAGAGGGGAGCGGTGCTGTTGAAGTCGGTTTTATCGATTCCAGTGCACGCGAAATTAAACCGCAGTCGTCGCAACGAAGTAGTTAAAAAAGTTGTTGACGAGTTTCAAAAAACGGTTGATAATCTCGCTTCTCTGCTGCTGAAAACGCAGCGCTGCCGGGAAACACGAAGTTCCTCGCAGAATGCTCTTTAAAAATTAACAGCCGATAAGTGTGGGCGCTTGATGGAAGCGAGCTGATCCTCGGATCAGATAGCGAAAGTATCAAGAGTCTCACACTAAAGTAAGTCAGGTTTATGAAGTGATTCATATTCCTGTCAGCTTTGAGTGAGCGACCGGTTCTTAACCGAACCGAAAACAGTAACAGGTTTGAACTGAAGAGTTTGATCCTGGCTCAGATTGAACGCTGGCGGCATGCCTTACACATGCAAGTCGAACGGCAGCACGGGTGCTTGCACCTGGTGGCGAGTGGCGAACGGGTGAGTAATACATCGGAACATGTCCTGTAGTGGGGGATAGCCCGGCGAAAGCCGGATTAATACCGCATACGATCCACGGATGAAAGCGGGGGACCTTCGGGCCTCGCGCTATAGGGTTGGCCGATGGCTGATTAGCTAGTTGGTGGGGTAAAGGCCTACCAAGGCGACGATCAGTAGCTGGTCTGAGAGGACGACCAGCCACACTGGGACTGAGACACGGCCCAGACTCCTACGGGAGGCAGCAGTGGGGAATTTTGGACAATGGGCGAAAGCCTGATCCAGCAATGCCGCGTGTGTGAAGAAGGCCTTCGGGTTGTAAAGCACTTTTGTCCGGAAAGAAATCCTTGGCTCTAATACAGTCGGGGGATGACGGTACCGGAAGAATAAGCACCGGCTAACTACGTGCCAGCAGCCGCGGTAATACGTAGGGTGCGAGCGTTAATCGGAATTACTGGGCGTAAAGCGTGCGCAGGCGGTTTGCTAAGACCGATGTGAAATCCCCGGGCTCAACCTGGGAACTGCATTGGTGACTGGCAGGCTAGAGTATGGCAGAGGGGGGTAGAATTCCACGTGTAGCAGTGAAATGCGTAGAGATGTGGAGGAATACCGATGGCGAAGGCAGCCCCCTGGGCCAATACTGACGCTCATGCACGAAAGCGTGGGGAGCAAACAGGATTAGATACCCTGGTAGTCCACGCCCTAAACGATGTCAACTAGTTGTTGGGGATTCATTTCCTTAGTAACGTAGCTAACGCGTGAAGTTGACCGCCTGGGGAGTACGGTCGCAAGATTAAAACTCAAAGGAATTGACGGGGACCCGCACAAGCGGTGGATGATGTGGATTAATTCGATGCAACGCGAAAAACCTTACCTACCCTTGACATGGTCGGAATCCTGCCGAGAGGCGGGAGTGCTCGAAAGAGAACCGGCGCACAGGTGCTGCATGGCTGTCGTCAGCTCGTGTCGTGAGATGTTGGGTTAAGTCCCGCAACGAGCGCAACCCTTGTCCTTAGTTGCTACGCAAGAGCACTCTAAGGAGACTGCCGGTGACAAACCGGAGGAAGGTGGGGATGACGTCAAGTCCTCATGGCCCTTATGGGTAGGGCTTCACACGTCATACAATGGTCGGAACAGAGGGTTGCCAACCCGCGAGGGGGAGCTAATCCCAGAAAACCGATCGTAGTCCGGATTGCACTCTGCAACTCGAGTGCATGAAGCTGGAATCGCTAGTAATCGCGGATCAGCATGCCGCGGTGAATACGTTCCCGGGTCTTGTACACACCGCCCGTCACACCATGGGAGTGGGTTTTACCAGAAGTGGCTAGTCTAACCGCAAGGAGGACGGTCACCACGGTAGGATTCATGACTGGGGTGAAGTCGTAACAAGGTAGCCGTATCGGAAGGTGCGGCTGGATCACCTCCTTTCCAGAGCTTCTCGCACAAGTTGAGCGCTCACGCTTATCGGCTGTTGATTGAGACAGAAAGACTGTCTGTTAGCGGTTTAACCGGTTATAATGCCGGCCGCTTTCGATAATCCTCAATGACAAACATTCGAATGAAGTTTGGTTCGAGTTTTTCTCATTGGCGATTGAGCCAGTCAGAGGATATCAACAGATATCGGCTGTCGTTCTTTAACAATCTGGAAGAAGTAAGTAATTTGGATAGCGGAAGCGTCTTGAGATGGACGTGGAAGTTATCCGGGTTGTGATTGTATCGATGTATCTCAAGATGATTCGAACTTCATTGTTCGGCTCGATTTTGGAATACGGCACAACGCGAGAACTCAACCTGTAGCGACTGTCGCGTCGAAAGATGAGACAGACTCGTTATAGGGTCAAGCGAACAAGTGCATGTGGTGGATGCCTTGGCGATCACAGGCGATGAAGGACGCGGTAGCCTGCGAAAAGCTACGGGGAGCTGGCAAACGAGCTTTGATCCGTAGATGTCCGAATGGGGAAACCCGGCCCTTTTGGGTCATCCTGGACTGAATACATAGGTCCAGTGAAGCGAACGCGGTGAACTGAAACATCTAAGTAACCGCAGGAAAAGAAATCAACCGAGATTCCCAAAGTAGTGGCGAGCGAAATGGGATGAGCCTTGCACTCTTTATTTGTATTGTTAGCCGAACGCTCTGGAAAGTGCGGCCATAGCAGGTGATAGCCCTGTAGGCGAAAACAGTATGAAAGAACTAGGTGTGCGACAAGTAGGGCGGGACACGTGAAATCCTGTCTGAAGATGGGGGGACCATCCTCCAAGGCTAAATACTCGTGATCGACCGATAGTGAACCAGTACCGTGAGGGAAAGGCGAAAAGAACCCCGGGAGGGGAGTGAAATAGATCCTGAAACCGCATGCATACAAACAGTCGGAGCCTCGTAAGGGGTGACGGCGTACCTTTTGTATAATGGGTCAGCGACTTACGTTCAGTAGCAAGCTTAACCGTATAGGGCAGGCGTAGCGAAAGCGAGTCCGAATAGGGCGTTCAGTTGCTGGGCGTAGACCCGAAACCAGGTGATCTATCCATGGCCAGGATGAAGGTGCGGTAACACGTACTGGAGGTCCGAACCCACTAACGTTGAAAAGTTAGGGGATGAGCTGTGGATAGGGGTGAAAGGCTAAACAAACCTGGAAATAGCTGGTTCTCTCCGAAAACTATTTAGGTAGTGCCTCGTGTCTCACCTTCGGGGGTAGAGCACTGTCATGGTTGGGGGGTCTATTGCAGATTACCCCGCCATAGCAAACTCCGAATACCGAAGAGTGCAATCACGGGAGACAGACATCGGGTGCTAACGTCCGGTGTCAAGAGGGAAACAACCCAGACCGCCAGCTAAGGTCCCCAAATATAGCTAAGTGGGAAACGAAGTGGGAAGGCTAAAACAGTCAGGAGGTTGGCTTAGAAGCAGCCACCCTTTAAAGAAAGCGTAATAGCTCACTGATCGAGTCGTCCTGCGCGGAAGATGTAACGGGGCTAAGCTATATACCGAAGCTGCGGATGCGAGCTTTGCTCGCATGGTAGGAGAGCGTTCCGTAAGCCTGCGAAGGTGCCTTGTAAAGGGTGCTGGAGGTATCGGAAGTGCGAATGCTGACATGAGTAGCGATAAAGGGGGTGAAAGGCCCCCTCGCCGTAAGCCCAAGGTTTCCTACGCAACGTTCATCGGCGTAGGGTGAGTCGGCCCCTAAGGCGAGGCAGAAATGCGTAGCTGATGGGAAGCAGGTCAATATTCCTGCACCATTGTTAGATGCGATGGGGGGACGGATCGCGGAAGGTTGTCCGGGTGTTGGAAGTCCCGGTCGCTGCATTGGAGAAGGCGCTTAGGCAAATCCGGGCGCGCAATTCAAGGGTGTGGCGCGAGCTCCTTAGGGAGCGAAGCAATTGGAAGTGGTTCCAAGAAAAGCCTCTAAGCTTCAGTCTAACGATGACCGTACCGCAAACCGACACAGGTGGGCGAGATGAGTATTCTAAGGCGCTTGAGAGAACTCGGGAGAAGGAACTCGGCAAATTGGTACCGTAACTTCGGGATAAGGTACGCCCTTGTAGCTTGACTGGCCTGCGCCAGGAGGGTGAAGGGGTTGCAATAAACTGGTGGCTGCGACTGTTTAATAAAAACACAGCACTCTGCAAACACGAAAGTGGACGTATAGGGTGTGACGCCTGCCCGGTGCCGGAAGATTAAATGATGGGGTGCAAGCTCTTGATTGAAGTCCCGGTAAACGGCGGCCGTAACTATAACGGTCCTAAGGTAGCGAAATTCCTTGTCGGGTAAGTTCCGACCTGCACGAATGGCGTAACGATGGCCACACTGTCTCCTCCCGAGACTCAGCGAAGTTGAAGTGTTTGTGATGATGCAATCTACCCGCGGCTAGACGGAAAGACCCCATGAACCTTTACTGTAGCTTTGCATTGGACTTTGAACCGATCTGTGTAGGATAGGTGGGAGGCTATGAAACCGGAACGCTAGTTTCGGTGGAGCCGTCCTTGAAATACCACCCTGGTTTGTTTGAGGTTCTAACCTTGGCCCGTGATCCGGGTCGGGGACAGTGCATGGTAGGCAGTTTGACTGGGGCGGTCTCCTCCCAAAGCGTAACGGAGGAGTACGAAGGTACGCTAGGTACGGTCGGAAATCGTGCTGATAGTGCAATGGCATAAGCGTGCTTAACTGCGAGACCGACAAGTCGAGCAGGTGCGAAAGCAGGTCATAGTGATCCGGTGGTTCTGTATGGAAGGGCCATCGCTCAACGGATAAAAGGTACTCTGGGGATAACAGGCTGATACCGCCCAAGAGTTCATATCGACGGCGGTGTTTGGCACCTCGATGTCGGCTCATCTCATCCTGGGGCTGTAGCCGGTCCCAAGGGTATGGCTGTTCGCCATTTAAAGAGGTACGTGAGCTGGGTTTAAAACGTCGTGAGACAGTTTGGTCCCTATCTGCCGTGGGCGTTGGATATTTGAAGGGGGCTGCTCCTAGTACGAGAGGACCGGAGTGGACGAACCTCTGGTGTACCGGTTGTCACGCCAGTGGCATCGCCGGGTAGCTATGTTCGGAAGAGATAACCGCTGAAAGCATCTAAGCGGGAAACTCGCCTTAAGATGAGATATCCCTGGGGACTAGATCCCCTTGAAGGGTCGTTCGAGACCAGGACGTTGATAGGTCAGGTGTGTAAGCGCAGTAATGCGTTCAGCTAACTGATACTAATTGCCCGTAAGGCTTGATCCTATAACAAGTCTGTTTCGCGCTACAGAGCGCGTCGGACGGTTGGATTCTCGTGTGTGATACACACAACTCAAGATTACTGCTTCTTCCAAGATTGGTTGCGCTGCGAAGCAACGCAACAACCCCCTTTGCCTGATGACCATAGCGAGTCGGTCCCACCCCTTCCCATCCCGAACAGGACCGTGAAACGACTCTACGCCGATGATAGTGCGGATTCCCGTGTGAAAGTAGGTAATCGTCAGGCTCCCTTAGCCAAGAACCCCCGCCCGACAAGGCGGGGGTTTTTGCATTTCGGCGATGGAAATGTTCAGTGCGCCGGGCTTGGCTTGCAGCTCGCGCTGAAAGCGCTCCACGGCGGCGGACCCGAGTATCCGGTCCGCTGCAATTGCAGAACGATCCCCGCTTGTCACAGTTACTAACGGTGCTGAGTATCGGCCACCGAGCTTTCAGGCAGATAGTGACTTGCGATGCCCGCCATGGGCAATGCGCCGATCACATCGGCGTGATGATGAGTCGCTTGTCCTCGACGGTAATCCGGACGCGTTCTCCAGCCTCGAATCCCGCGTCCTCAAGCCATACTCCAGCCAATTTGATCCACGGGAAGTACGTCGTGTTCAGCTTCCGATGCGCTCGGATGGCACGGAGAACTCTAGACAAGGAATGATGGCGTGCTGACTCTTGGACGGTGACGAAGCGTTCCGTTACGACGGGGCGTGACTTATGATTGGCCTTAGCCATTTCCGACTCCTGAGGTGAGTTGGTTGTGGTCAGCGGGTCGTATGGGTGGCAGCCCATGCGGCCCGCGCTTTTTGCGGTGATGCCGTTTGAGTCTACCTAACTGGGCATCTCGAAATATGAAAAATTCGAGGGATGGCCAAACGGCATAGCTTCTTGAGTTTTCTCCGCAAGAAATTACGGCATAGGTTTAGATGTCGATGAACGACGAGACCTGCGAAGCAATCAGGCGCGGTGACGGTGAACACCGGCATACGCATAAGTCGTCACTAAGTGCCGCCTGCCGTCCGTCTGGTCCGGTGGTGGGGATGCGAGGCCCATCACATACGATCTTGCCCACCGTCTTGCACGCGGGGCACGAGACCGGATCGCCCTCGTAAGCCTGTTCGCTCGCGCCGATCAAGTCGTTGCCGTTGCCTCCCTGAATTAAGCCGCCCGCGGTCGTGGTATCGGCCTTCACGATGTCATAGCGCCTCACCTGGTTGCCTCCGATTCACCCGGCCGAGGGCCGCGATAGTGGAAGCTGTTCAGCACCGCGTCCCATGCTTGAATCGCTTGTGCTTCGTTGACAGGAGAGGTTGCCTCGGCGGCTGATGTGATCGAGTCGGGCGCCGCACCGAAAAGCAGCTGAATCGCCGTGTGAGGTTTCGAGAGGTCGCGTTCGACACCTGGGGCCAGCAGATAGAAGTGGTACTTCTGCACGCCGTCCTCACTGATGGCGATCAGCAGTTCTTCCGCCTCCATGCCAGCGAACTGGCGTTTGCCTTTCCTCAGGATATTGTAGCGTCCCAGTAGAGATTTCAGCTGGATCTCGAACGCAGGGAGACCATCGAGCAGGGATGCCTTTTGATCGACATCGACCGACTCGCGCAGCTCAACAACGAAGGTCGACGGGGTGCCAGGTAAGAGCCCGACAGATAGCGTGGCATCGAAGCCGCGAAATGGCTTACCGCTTATTGCACCGCCGTTGAAGCAAAATGCTCCATCCGCGGGAACCTCCCAGTCCTGCCGTGGGCCGATGTGACGAAGAATCTGATCCGCGACTTGAAGATTCGAGTCGTCGTATCGAGCGCCGATGAGGGTTTTCAGCGTGAACAGAGTATCGCTGGACCAAGCGTAGCCCTCAGCTTTGTATGGGAGGTCGATGGACGTTGTGTCGGCATTTCTAAAAATGAAGAGCCGGGCGTCATCGCTTGGTTGGATTGCCTCCTTAAGCCAGACATTGCTTGTTGTATTTGGAACGCGTGTCATGTCCATACGAAGCGAAGTCCTCAGCTCCTTTTCTCTGGCCTCAACCCTTTGCAGAAATGAGTCTCTCTGAACGTTTTGAGTAGTCTCGATGGTGTAATCCATGTACTTGAATTGCTGGTTGTACACGGAGATATCACTTGGAAGATCGAGCGCGAAGCGACCGATGCACCACGGGCGCGTATCGTGTATCACGGGAGATCTCACATCGTACTCCGAATGGTTTTTCTTCATGCAAGCGGCCGATCCCAACAAAATGGTTGCTATTGGGATCAGGAGCACTTTTCTGATTCGATCCAACGGGCTCATGTTCATGCCTCGATATGCCTTGCGATTTTGACTATGCTGTACAGCGTCGCCCATCTGGCCCACGGATGTTTGAAGCATTCTTGATGACCAAAGCCCTTTTGATCGAATGCGATATGTACACCTTCGGCTTTGCCGCCAGGTATCCCTTCTTTCAGTCCACGAGCTACCGATTCACCGGACCAGACCGGGACGGTGCCATCGCCGAAAATCAACCCACGATCAGCTGCTGAGTTAGGGGTCGCTAACTCAGCTTCTATCGTGTATGTCTGATCTTTGATGCGGATGCGAATTTGGCCTCTGCGGTTATCGCTCAGAAACTGAGCACGAAGCAGGTCGTCTTCGGTTGTGCCTTTGGGGAAGGGGCCTCGCCATAGGATCCGTCCGAATGTGAGCAACCCTCCACTAGATTCGGAAACTTCTCGACGCTTGGGTCCTGTCGGGGCGCTAGTGCCTAATGGCGAACCCTCGGAGGGCTCCTGAAGAGAGCCGTTTCCGTAGAAAGCGTAGGTGTTGGGATGATATTTATTGATCAACAGGCCTTGGCGGAAAACGACCTCTTTCATCGTGTCGAGGAGGTTTTCCTGAAGAGATTTTTTTGAATTGCTATCCGCCAACCGCTTCCGGACAATTCCTGCCGGATCCAGAGCCGAGTCCGACTGATCAGGCACCACTCCGTACCACGCCTGCGATGTGTATAGCGCGAGCGTATCGCCCGATTTCGGGAGACTGAGAATCGGCTCGCGTTTCAGGTTGCACACGATCCACCACGGTTCCCCATTGCGATAATCCGGCATCGGCAAGAGCTCCAAAGGCCCGGGCGCATTCGCCGTCACGGCCGTGAACTCGAGACCATTTCGTCCCGCCAGCACCTGATTGATGACCGTGTTTTCTGTTTGTGCCCCGGCCCGGAATCGCCGTGCTGCAAGCGGTGCACCCGTAGCCGGCTGCGCGCCGTGAATCACCCCGTACATTAGGTCGGCATGCCCAGCGATTACCGACGCCATTCGCGTGACAAGCCCGCCCATCGAATGTGTAATGACGATCGCCTTCTTCACCTTGTTCTCTTCGCAGATTTCCCGGATGCCCATAAGCCGAGCCTTCTTGTTGCGCTTCTTGTCGACGCAGTCGATGCCTTCGACCACATCCCGAGCCGAATCGAGATTCGACTGAAGCCAGTTGTAGCCGATTGCGTAGACGGGATAGCGAAACTGGCAGAATTTCCTGAACTCGTCGGACGTGGCGTGAATCACGTCAGCAGTCGCGCCGTGTGCGCCGTATAACTTCGGTGAGGTGCCGATGACCGGATTCAGCGTGAATGTCTCGCCCTTCGGGTCGCCCGATGCCCAAGCCCCGAGCAGCTTGCCTGAGTCGGCCGGGTTATTCAGTTCGCGTTCGAGCCACGCGAAGGTTGAGTGGTAGCTTCCGCGGTGCACGGATCCCCAGCCTCGGCGCCGCGCCTCCTCTACTGAAACGTCGCACCCGTCCGTGCTGACGTCTCCGAAGGCCGAGACCATGGCCGCATATGGGTCGTAACGTATCTGGCGCTCCGCAGCATTTGCGAAGTACCCGGAAGCAGCGAAAGCCAGGGACTCGGCGATGCTATTCGGTGGGCTCCATATTTCGTTGCCGGTGTTCCGGTCGAGTAGCAAGGATCCCATGACGCCGGGAATGAAGATCACCGGGATCGGCTGCCGTGGATCGCAGTCGATCTGCTTCGTGCAGGTATTCGAGTGGGGTGTCAGCGTCACTCGTGCAGACGAACCGCCTCCACGTTCGTGCTGTGCCTGGATGACGACGACTTTTGCCTTCTTGTCGGTGGTATTGCTTGCGGGATTGCTCATGCGATTATCAGGAGTAAACGATGGTCGATCGATGAAGGGCGAGTTCGCGTTCTAATTTGGACGCGCCGCTATCCGGCGCCGTCGCGAGGGAACGGCAACACTCGAATCAGTAGCGATTCGATATCGACGTTTTTCTGTACGGTGGTCTGCCCGGATTCGTCCGTCGTGCCCTTAATGACCGTTCCATCGCCGCGCACGATTTCGTATGGATGGTTCTTGAGGACTTCCCCGGTGATCTTGTGGCGCAGAACGTAGGGATCGTTGAACGCGGTATGCGGTCGTTCGTTCATGTGCTCAGCGAGCGAACTTGGCCCGAGTCGGCTGAACGACGCAGCCTTGCTCGTTCGGGCACCGAGCGTGCCTTCTTCGATGCCGTCGGCCGTGATGCGAATGTATGAACCGCCGCACTTCAGCAGCAGCTCTTTTTTGCCTTCGATGGAAATGCAGCCGCGATTGCTGGTGATCGCAAGATCCAAGTCCGCGTAGAGCCGCATCGCGTCGCTTTGCGCTTCGATCTCGACCCGGCCCTTCGCCGCGAACAACTTCATGCCTGCTTTCTGGACATACAAGCTGATTTTCTCGACAGCGGCTGCGATCAGCGACTTGCCCGTCGCGATGTGGGTATGTTCGCCACTGACAACATTGATGTGCTTGTCCGCTGCGATTTGTGTCGATTGCTGCGTCGTGGCCGCGATTCCTGCTGGGCTGGACATGACGATCAGCGGTGATGCGAAGCCGTTCGCTTTGCCCAGGCCGCCGCCATTCGTTCGACCGCCGGAGGTCTGGCCGGACTCCGGTTGTTGAGTGGCTTGTGCGATTGCTTCGAAGTCGTCGCGACCCGACTGTAGAGATTCAGCCTGTGCCGTCGCGCTCGCGTGCGACAACGACTCAAGCAGCATGCCGGAGCGGGTCAGCTGATCTCGTGCTTCGGTAACGTCGAGTTGGTCACTATCGATCGATTTCGCATGCGTGGTGAGATGGAGGCCTCGATTCGCTCGTACTGCACCGTAGTCGTCGGTGTGCAGTACGAATCCCATGCCGAGGTAGCGGCCCCGCGTGTTGCCGTCCTGGCGAATCAGGTAGCCCTGATGAAACAGGCTGTAGTGCTTGCCCGTGAAGGTGGTTAGCCGCGTGCTGCCTTGATTCGTTGCGTCGTCATGGACCAACGCGTTGTAGGCGCCTGTCTTGCCGAACCCCTTCGATTGGAACCCCGAGAGCAGCACGTTCGTATGCCAGGGTGGTGGCGTTGTCGCACCGTTGAGGCGGCCCAGCACGAACGGACGATCGCAGTCGCCACCCCAATGCCCGATCGCCACCCATTCGCCAGCGCGCGGGACATGCACCGCGCCATATGCATTACCCGTGTCGGCTTGCAGCGACAGCAACAGCGGTGACGTGCTGAAGGCGCCGGACGGACTTTGACGATCCCAAACATGGCGAACGCGGATCCGGTTCAGCGGGTCGGACCATGCTTCTTCGCCCTCGGGCGCAACGACGTGTGCATGTTCGATGTGTATCGCCGGTTTCGGGTGTTCAAACGGGCTGCGATACTGGACCGTCGTGGGTTGCGCTTCAATTTCGACGACGAAGAATCCGACTTCTCCGTCGCTGAAGTGTGGCCGAGAGTCGAAGCGAGGGCCGTGCTTCACTTTCGTATTGGTGATCGTCTGCTGCAGGCTGCTGGGAAAGGCATCGGTCTGTTGTCCAATCGGAATGTTGTTCTCGATGTACCAGCGCACTTCGATCGTGACGAATTCACGATTGTGCGGTGCGATCGCGATGTGCCTCGGGTGATTGTTCAGGACGAAGCGCGTACCCGCATCGATCCAGCGCAGGCCGCCCGTTCCTGTGTAGCGATGGGCCAGCGAATCCCATGCTTCTGTTCGAAGTCGAGCTCGCTGGTTGCCGGCGTCAAGATCGGCGTAGCCGTATGACGTCGACTCGAAAATCTCCATCGGTGCGGACGGAATGCGACGCGTCGTGCGGTAGCGACCTTCGTCAACCTCGTACGTTGTCGATGCAAGGTCGCTCGATGAATCGAAGTCGTGATGCGAACCTTTGTAATCGAACGACCGCGACGTGTAACGAACGCTTTGGAGAGTTTGGTGGGTGGACCATTGCGTCAGGCCGTCCGCTTCGTTGCCGGTGTCATCGCGGCAATATTTCACCGAGCTCGCTTCGGGCAGGGACGACAGGCGATCGATAATGACCAGTATCGTCGTCGGCCGCTCGCCCTGTTGGACTTCCATGTGTTCCCAATAGCAGTACCAGCCTTCGTCTTCGAGTATCCGGTGAACGAAGTTCAAGTCGGAGTCTGCTTGCCGGCAATACGACCGTACTCGCGGAGAGTTTGTGATGTCCAGGCGGACGCAGCCGCGAAGCTGCGGATACCGGTTGAGCACGTCAAGCAGGATCTCGCGTGCGTCCTTTTCCAGCCAGTAGTGATCGTCGCGTGCGTGGCCGAGGAAGAAAAGGGCCGATGCGAACTCGATCTGGTAGACGGCGAGATCGCCGTCGCCGCCCAAGGTTCCGGCGCGATGCACGAAGCCGTGGATCGGACGATACGTCGAGCTTGTGAAAGGTGCGCTTGCTTGCTGAATCCAGAGTGTGACCGGTTGGTGCATCAGCGAGAGCAGTGCGATGTCGTTGCGGGTTGATGCGACGTCGACAGTCCATCGGTAGTCGCGGCCGATCTTTGCCCATCCCGTTGCGCGGAGTGGAATCAGCTTGTTTGTACCGAGAGGCGTATCCAGCTTCAGCAGTCGTTCATGCTGCAGGAGGCCTCGGCGGAAGGCGTCGACAAGGCTGCGGGATGTGAATTTTCCAGGTGTCGGTGGTCTTGCCAACAAGGTTTTTCTCCCTTTCTCTCAGGTTCCTCGCACGGTGGCGGAGGCGAGGACGATCATGTTGTCGTCGCGTGTTTGTCTTCTGAAATGTCCTAATCGATGTGGCGTGATTTTGGACATGCACTAAGGAATACGAAATTAGATGCTGGCTCGGGTGCTCTGGATAGAAACGTGGTCGTCATCGGAACCGGAGAGGGAAATTTGCACCAGGACGAAACTAGGCGGCAAGCCGTTCGAACTGCCGGATGAATGGGAGAGGGGACTTCGTTGAGGCGGATACTTTGCGCCAGCGTAGAGGACACGCTGTCTGTGCGAGGGGTCGCGCTTGATGTTTCGAGATTGGAAGACTGTCTCAGATTGTCACATTACAGGTGCGATGTTGGGGGCTCGGTACTTGTTATGTCTCAAATCGGTTGATCTCCCCGGAATAGCCAAAGAGCATAGACTCCCGAACTCCGGTAGCCGCCAGCTGCACCAACTCTGAAATCCTGTCAATACCCTTGTTAGCCGAAATCAGGACGTGAACAACTGTCAGCGGTTGGTTTGCGTTCAAATTGCAAAATATTGTTGCAGAGGTTTAGTATTAGCCCTTCGAAACACAATACAAATACCCGGAATCTAGATGCAGACACCGTGGGGGCGTCTCGAAGACCTTGACTTGACAGATCACGATCTGGCAGAAGAAATTCTTGCGGCAGACAAGCACCAGCTGATTGAGGGATTGGTCGTTGAATGTCTTTTCGACCAAATCGTGACGGAGATTCCGGCTGATGGGGGGCAAGCAGTTATCCCCGTTGATGTTGAGTCTGTGGTGGTCGATACTAGACGCGACACCGAACGTTGGGTTTGTCTTGTCTGGGCAAGGTCCCGGGGGGCTGGCCTCGGACGTTATTTGCGTTTGCTTGAAAGACGCTTTGTTCCTTATTTGGTGGCTTATAAGAATGGCGAGTTTCGTGCTGCGCGTGTGAGCAACGGGGAGAAATCGGAGCAATCGGTTCCGCTTTCGGAGCTGATGCATTGGATGTCAGGAAGGGACGCTGTCCCATTCCAAGTAGATGGGCAGGTCAAGAACCAGAATAGGCAGAGGCAGGCTTTCTGGGGATTTATATCCGCATACTACCGGGGCAACGTCGGCGCACGAGTCATACTTCCGCGTATTTTGATCAACTGCGCAATTCAACCGTACTTTCGATCGGTCTGGAATCTTGACAGGATATTTCTCGTCGGAGATGACATTTGGTTGTTTGAAATCAAGCACAAGTATCCGATGGGCGGCCGAAGCTTGCGTTTCGGCATAAACGTGGGAGAGCTCGGAGTTCTCGGCCACTTGACCGGTGCCGGCATACGCTGCTTGCATACCATTCTGGTAAAACCGCACTGGTCCAAGGACGTAGGTTCGATGTACTTGATGAACGACCTTGACATGCGTGCTCGGGCTGCACTAATTGCAACCGTGTTAGACAAGGAGCGGATTTCACAGATGATGAGGCAGCAATCCGGGCAGTCGGCAGCTCATACGTCAATAAATGGAAAATCTACTCTTGCATACAAAGAAATCGAGGCTTCCGAATTTCACGAATTGGGACGGCTTTCTGACGAAGCTGAGCAATTGGCTGGCAGATTAGCGGCCACAATGAACGGAGCAATTGCCAGCCCAGTACGTCGGGAATGGTTGGAACAACTACGGATTTCATGACAGAGAGTGCTATTGGTATTCATTCCGTTGCTACGATTTACTCGATTTTCTGCGCGAAGACGCTCATCGAGAAACTCATTGCGACCGACGCGCCGATTTGAACAGTGATTCGGCCGCGATTTCCTCGTGTCCCGCTAAATATAGCGATCGGGCGTTAGAGAAAGCCATCATATAGTTAAAATTTGCGCTTGACAGTTGATCGATGAGCTCACGCTTGTCGACCGTGATCAGTACAACGTGCACGCTGATGACTCCGTTTGAGAAGGATAAGCCGCTGCATGTGGGGCCTTGCCGCCGGCTTGAGAGGTTCCGCCGCACGACGGTGAGGGCCTGAAATCGATCAAACGGAACAATCTCCTCCGATATTGGCAGCGAAGCTAGACAGCCGTACGCCATATCGACACCAACCGCTATGAGTCGCCACGATGTACATGGTGAGGGATAGACGCGGTCCCCCTCTTGCTCGGAGCCGTCGCGATACGAGCTACCACAACTCCTTGACGCAGATGCCGCAAGTCCTTGGACCGGTTAGTTGATTCCCGCTTGACGCTGGGAATCAGACCCATCATTATGCAAAAAAATTTCCCAGCGAAGCGATGAAATTACCAGACACCAATGTGGCACTTCAATACCTACACGAGGCGGCGCGCTACTTTTCCCGGACGGAGATTGCGCAGAGACTAGGTGTCGGACCCTCAACGGTAAGCCGTTGGCTCTCGGCGGAGACTGCGCCGAAGCCGTATGTTGTTGACACTCTCAAGTCGATGCTTCAGCCGTTCGGAGCATCGGCTGCGAAAGCAGACTTCACCTTCATTGACCTTTTTGCAGGCATAGGCGGGATTCGCAAGGCATTCGAACTTCATGGGGGGCAATGTGTGTTCACCAGCGAGTGGGACACCTATGCGCAGAAGACCTATCACGTGAATTTCCCGGACGGGATGCCGATTCATGGCGACATCACGGATGTCGACGAAGCGAACGTTCCCACCCATGACGTGCTGCTCGCGGGTTTCCCGTGTCAGCCGTTCAGCATCGCGGGCGTGTCAAAGAAGAATGCACTTGGGCGAGCACACGGCTTCCAGGATGAAACGCAGGGCACGTTGTTCTTTGACGTTGCGCGAATCATCCAAGAGAAGCGCCCGAAGGCGTTTGTGTTGGAGAACGTCAAGAACCTGCAGTCCCATGACAAGGGGCGTACTTTCGACGTAATTATTCGAACGCTTCGGAACGAGCTTGGTTATCACGTCCACTACCGCGTCATCGATGGCCAGCACTGGACGCCACAGCATCGCGAGCGCATTGTGATTGTCGGATTCCGGGAACCAACACCGTTTAGCTGGGAATCACTTCAGTTGCCCGAGAAGGGCGGAGTGAAGATGAAAGACATTCTGCATAAGGTCGATGGCAGTGAGCCTTGGCTCGAACATGACGGAGATCGGTATTTTGACCACGAAGCACGGAAAGTAAACGACAAGTACACACTAACGCCCAATCTCTGGAAGTACCTTCAGGACTATGCAGCGAAGCACAAGGCGAAGGGTAACGGCTTCGGCTACGGTCTTGTCGGACCGGAAGACATTGCGCGTACGTTGTCTGCTCGTTACTACAAGGATGGCTCGGAGATTCTCGTTGCACAAAAGGGCACGAATCCAAGACGCCTGACGCCGCGCGAATGCGCGAGGCTGATGGGATATCCAGATAGTTTCGAGATTCCGGTCTCAGATACACGTGCGTACAAGCAATTTGGAAATTCTGTTGTTATGCCGGTATTCAGGGAAATTGCGCGGATTGTTAAACCATGGATTGTCGAAGGTGGATTTGTTCCAGTGATTGGAGATTTCTTCACCGATGAGCCTGTCGACCAACAAGTCGCAACGACATGAGGTAGAGTCGTTGGTCGCGGATTACCTACGATTTTGCGATGCCGACTTGGTAATACGGAGAAGTGAGTGACGGACATAGTCGACAAGGAAACTCGTAGTCGCATGATGTCGGGGATTCGTGGCAAAAACACCAAGCCGGAATTGATGATACGGCGTGCCCTTCACTCACGAGGATTCCGATACCTAGTACATTCTTCAAATTTGCCCGGAAAGCCAGATATGGTATTTCCGAAATACCGTGCAGTAGTATTTGTGCATGGTTGTTTCTGGCACGCACATGGCTGCAAGTACTTCAAGCTTCCTGGAAGCCGGACGGAGTTTTGGCGGGAGAAGCTTACAAACAATCGGAAAAGAGATGAGGTTGTGCTCGCAACGGTGCAGGCACTTGGTTGGCGAGTACTCGTCATATGGGAGTGCGCGACACGGGAGTTCCGAGCGGGGGAATCCGGAGACGCGTTCATCGAGACTGTCGCGCAATGGATAACAGGTAAGGCGCCAAGTGCAGAAATCGGGATCGACGGGCAGCTTTGTACGCTAACTCGATTCGAAGCTGCTGCTTTGTAATGTCTTGCTCGTCACATAGCAGAGACCTGTATGTTGAAATCAACAACCAAAAGCGTTCTTTTGTCGCTAGCTCCATGAGTTAAGGGAATAGAATTGATGTCGAGTTTTGGGGCCGCGCGACCGGTCGAATCGACTCGACCAACCGCGCGGGAGCTGGAAAACTCGAGTCACGGATAACGGTGAAGAGCTCCGTGATTGCAAAAATATTGCATATCGGCTGCGAATTGATCCAGAGGGCGATACAGCGAGTCTTGCCTCTGGGTACGGTGAGCTCGGCTGGCAGGGTCGAGATCCATAAAAGTATCCATGGGCATATAGACTGCCAACGGCGATGCGCCAAGTAGTGTCAGTGTGCGCTGCGGTCCGAACTCTGTGGCATTGCGGAAAAATCCAACGGCGACTTTCGGCTCGGGGGCATCCCTGAGCCCGCGCAGCAAACGCTCTCTGGCGTTGTAGCTTTTGATTTCAACGCTCAGGCGCCGTCTCGCACCATCAGTTTGAAGTACGACAAGATCCGCATCACTGTTGGTGCCAGTCGTGATGAAGTGAGTGCCCTCCACTAAACCTGAATTTTCCAGTGCCCTTGCGACAAGACGCTCATTTATGCGGCCCGCAGTTGACGTCACGCCATTGTTTGTATCGCGAACAAATTGGGTGTAGTCCTCATACAGAAAATCAATCAACTCCTCAATTTCCTGTAACGGTCGCCCATCGGCGTCAGCTCTAATGCTCTGCCTCAGATATTTGGAGTGCATGGGCCGTATTACACGATCGACAAGGTTCTTGCAGGCCTGATTAGCCGCCCACAAGCTGGTCGCGGTAACCTTTCCGATGTCTTGCTCCGCCCGATCTATCAGCACGTCGGCTTCGGGCAAAAAACCTTCGATTCGATCAATGTAGTCAGGATTTCGCGCGAGAAATGTGCGCAGGTTTTTCTTGACGGTAGGTGCAGCTGTGCTAAACAGATCCCGTATCACTTCGAAGTGAACTTGGCCCTCCGTGGCATCAAGTTTGTTTCTGATTTCATCGTGGACGCGCTGCGTAGCCCGTGAAACGGGTTGATCGGGGTTGTATCGGGCCATTCCTTCGGTCTTATAAGTTGAGCGGTGAGCTATCATAGCAGCCGAGCACATAACATTGCCAACTGGTGCGAAACATGAAACGGGGCCATCTTTCGGAATACTTTGTTGGGGTTGCGATCAAGCGACTCAGCGCGGTTGAAGCTGATGTACTGACAAGCAACCAGCACGAATTCAATGGTGTTGAGTCTCTCAAACGAATTTTCGGTCAAGCTGCCGGCAAGCAGACATTTCCAGCACGATTCGTCTATCTTTCAGACGACGATGACAATCCCGTCGTGGCGGACGGCTTCCTCACTTGGTACGACGCTCGCGAACGTCATCCGACCCGTTCGGAGCATCGGCTCTACTTTCCGACTACCACAGTCTCTCAATGCGCTGCCGCTGGTGATTTGCTGGTGATTGCGCGCAAGCCTGACGGCTCCGCGCTTGTAGTCGTAGCAGAAGACGGCTCAACTATCGCAAACCAGATCTGTTGGCTTTTCGGTGCAGACGATCTGGAGCATCCAGGTTTCTCGGTGCGATCCGAATTGGAAACGGAGCAGGATCGTATTCAGTTTGCCTCTCGATTTATTCTGGAGCAGATCGGTATCGTTGTTGAGGTTACGGAAGAGAGCTACCTCGAAATAATGCTCAAGAAATTTGATGGTGGCTTCCCAACGACGCGCGAGTTTTCTGCATGGGCGCGCTCCACTCTTCCTGACATAGTCGCTTGTGATGACGCTGATGTTGCAATTATGGCGTGGATGGAAAGAGAGGAGAATCTCTTTCGTACTCTTGAGCGTCATCTTATTTCAGATCGACTTGCAGAGGGTTTCAAGGGTGACGTCGATGCGTTTATCTCCTTCTCTCTGTCTGTTCAGAATCGTCGAAAGAGTCGTGTTGGATTAGCTCTGGAAAATCATTTGGAAATGGTTTTCAGGGAATGCGGGATTAAATGTCAACGAACTGCTGTTACAGAAAACAAATCAAAACCTGATTTTTTATTCCCTAGTTCGGAGGCATACCACGATCCGGAATTTGATCGCGGTCACTTGACGGTTCTAGGTGTCAAGAGTACTTGCAAGGATCGTTGGCGTCAGGTGTTGGCGGAAGCAAATAGGATTGAGGAAAAACACCTGCTGACTCTTGAGGCGGCTATTAGTACGAATCAAACAAACGAAATGAAAGCCAATCGCCTTCAATTAGTTCTTCCGCGAAGACTGCACGAATCGTACAGCGATGAGCAACGCGGCTGGCTACTCGATATTAAGGATTTTATTGCGCTTGTTAAGGAGCGACAGGAGTGCGTGTAAGCGCATCAATCAGTTACGACCTCTCTGGAAATTGTGCACCGGAAGGCGGCCTAGGTATTCGATCGCTCCGTCGTCCACACGTTGGCCGGAATCGATCTATCCGCATGTTGCTTTGCGCTTCCGGAGAAAATATAGTCGCTGAATCACTTTAAACGAGGTCGGAGAACAACAAGGAAAATGCCACAAGGATGCAGCCGTTCGTTCAGAGGTAATCGAGGTCAAGGCTCTTCGGCGTTGCGTTATGATGAAGAGCGTTGGTGGCGAACTGAAAGAAATATCCGGCGAAACCAGCATATATAAAATAATCTTTCAACTATCAGGGGGGAAACGTGAGTACTCCGCGAGCATGGTCGTTTCTAACCATTGATGGGGCGCGTCAATACGGTGGAAATTCCGGATACATTGACGATCCGTTATCGGTTTACCGTTACGACAGCAACGTTCCAAATCACCGTCAGGTGTCGGAGGGGGACATAATAATCTTACGCTCGAGGACGATTATTCTAGGCATTGCGAGAATTGAGCGCATTGTGTCCGGCGATGGCGAGAAAGAACGGTTGCGATGTCCAACTTGCGGTACGAGCCAAATCAAGGAGCGAATAACAATGCTCCCGCGATGGGCGTGCCGCGAACGGCATGCCTTCGACACTCCGACGCGGGAAGCGATTCGCGTCAAGACATTCGAGGCGCGCTACGCTAAAACCGTTGGTCCTGCGCCGCGATTGCTGACGTTGCGGGACGTCAACGACGCCGTCTTACGCCCCAGCGACCAGATGTCCATAAAGGAGCTCGACCTTGCAAAGATCGAACACCTATTTTTGGATGACGCGCGTGGTCGACAGCTTATTGTTGATTATGCGGGTGCGATCACGCCGGAAGACGTCGCTGACGCCGATGACGAAATAGCAGAATCGATAATCGAGACGCGCCGACGAATTGTGCGCGAAGTGAGCTTGCGACGCGGACAAGCTCAATTCCGAAATCGGCTAATTCGACAGTATGGAAACACATGTCAAATCAGCCGATGTGCATTTCCCGGCCTCCTCGAGGCGGCACACATCATGCCTTATGCGAAATCGAACGATAATGGTGCGCACAACGGGCTGCTGCTACGTAGCGATCTTCACACCCTGTTCGACCTTTGGCTGTTAGCGGTCCACCCAATCACCCTGACCGTGGCGATTCATCCCGCCTTACACGAGATGGGCTACGGCCATTTTCATGGAGAACCACTCTTCACGAACGGAGTCAATGGGCCCGACCGCACTGCGCTTGGCCTTCGATGGGAGCTTTTCCAAAAACGTATGTCAAATGATGCCTCCGGGGATGCTAGGCATGATTTGAAATGATGCAGGCCGGCAATTTGCTATTTTCGTGGATTGTCGCCCCTCCCCGGTCAGGGCGACATGATTCGATGGAGGTTCTCACGATTCATTAGAAAAACTAACGACACCCGGGCGGGCGACGTACCGAGAGTAGTTATGAATCAGCTCCGCGAGGATCCCGCTGCGTATCCGGAGCACTACATCACCTAGTATGCTCGCCTTCGCCGGAAGTCCGAGCAAGTACCGGAAGTTTGCGAATAATACCAACGGTTTTCCATCTGCCAGTTCGATTTCTGGCATTCGGTAAATAGCGTTATGACGCCTGTCCGTTATGGCGCCGTCCATTCCCTTAAATTTGGTGTTGTCTTCTCTGTCGTTCGGCACAAGTGCCGCCAAGACGTATCGGTATAGCCTCGACTTTCTCTGTGCGTGATCGCAATCCGCACTTATCTCAATAAAACCCCATTTAACGGATTTTCTGATTTCACTCTTTTGGATTCTAGTGAGGTCCGAGACGTCGACGAATTCTTCAGATAGTTCCGCTACTGTTTTTCCGAAATGTGACTTGAAACAATCGTCGCTGAGATGGTCATTGGAAATCGCGACAAATGCACCGCGATCTGTCTTTTCGATTTGCGCCGTAATCTCCGACACGCAATAAAACGCATTTAGTCGTCTATCAGCACCGTTTTCGCCAAAGGCGATTGGACTATTTGATTTGACTTGTGGCATTGTCGCCATCCACATTTCGCGTATTCCGTCGGCCGTAGCTGAGCTGCGCTCGAGATTATCCACGAGCATTGGCTGAAGCCCGAGATGGATAGCTTCATCGGGTCGGTCTGCCGCATTCTTTCTTCCAGTCGCCTCCTGGGCGATCCGTCCGAGGACCGCACTCAGGTTATCCGCATGCTTAGCAATATCCCAAGGTATCGAAGGAGACAGAACTTTCGTTAACGCATGAAGCGTAGCTGACGCTGCCCTTCCGATTTCGCGTTCCCACGCCATCAGCGCCGTCAACTGAGGCGATGTCTGAACGACACTGTCGATGCCATTTCGCAAACCTTCTAGCCAGGCTTTGCGGGCATCGGCAGACTCCGGCATCTTGAAATCGTTCTTGTCCAGAGCGCTGACCACGATCGGCGTCGGAATTTCGGCGTGACGCTCTCCTAGGATCTGAAGAACTTCGTCTACAAGATACCGGTGTTTGGACCAGAATATAAGAGCGTATGGTCCGTTATCTAGTGGAACAACTGCTGAGATAACTTCTGCGATGGTAGGTGCTATGTCTTTCGGCGACGGTGCAGATGAATCGGCAAGATTCATGTCCACGAAGAGTAACCGAATGCATAACGACTTGTGGTCAGGCACCCCGATCACGCCCGCGTCGACAGAATACCGTAACGGCAGGACTGGGATATGCGCCTCATGCATACCTGTCACTAACTCCTGAAGTTCAGTTTCATCGTTGTCAACGATTACTGTTCGAATGAGGCCCAAAGAAGTGGTCATTTGTTTTTGAATTTTAGAATTGCAGCTGCCCCATCGAGTGGTGTGGGAATTTGAATGAAATCACGCAATTCCTCAGCAGACATGACAGAAAAAGAGCCGCCAATTGATTCCATCACAAGGTTTGTAAAGTACAGGCCGAGTCCCATGCCGCCGGGCTTCGTGGTTTCAAAGGGCTGGGTGGCCATATCAACTGGGAGCTCGAATCCCGGGCCGTTGTCGACGACCGCTATTGCATGGCTTTCCGCCGAATCCGCGAATGCTGTTATGTATATAAAAGGTGGACGAGAATCCGAAGGATCTTCTTCGGCACGAGCCCGAGCCCAATAGATAGCGTTGTCGATCAAATTTCTAAGTGCGCCGATCACTAGATTAGGCGGGCACTCTGTTGCGAAGTCATCGACCTCTCCGGAAAGTAACGGCGACGAGAAATGTATTTTATGGTGTGCGAGCCGTGATTTAGTGAGAGTAAACGCTCGATCTACGAGTGAATATGCGGTCGCCCGCTTCTGGCTATTGCGCTTCAAAAGCGGCGCAAAGCCATCCAAGAGGCTCACCAAATGCCCGGTGCGCTTCTTGAGCGAGTCCAACGACTCGTTGTTTTCAATCCCCTTATTTATTGCACCAATTTCTCGCTCGACTTCATGGAAAATCGTGGCCAAGTTAAGTCCGGCAAGACCTGAGCTCACCATTACACTGCGAACCTGTTTATATTCTCTTTCGATCGTGTCAATGTGTGGCTTAAGTTCGCCTTCAAGCCCTTTATCTTTAATCGCTTTTTTGACAATATCGACCGCATGTTCGAATGACTCGGGATGTGGCGTGGCCTCGCCTTTCCCTTTAAGTGCAGCGTCAAGTTGGCGGCGATCATCCTGTCGTGTAATATCAAGTAACTCGACGACGCTTTGGATGATGTGCCTAAACCTCAGGAATGCAGAATTTTCATCAAATCCTTCCCGATTTGTTTTCTCTTTGAGTTGACCGCTGTCCGTTAGCTTGAGATTGATTGCTGCAATCACTGAGTTGGTTGCCATGCGCTCCGCGGGGCGATTGATCCGTCGAACGTTCAATCCAAGCCAGTCGTCGCCTGCCTCACCGTAGTTATATACGCGAATGCCATCGCGGTATACACGTACCCCGGTTTGTTCGTCCAAATATTCTTTCAGTTGCTGAGTATTCCCAATTTTTTTCATCAGATCGGCTCGGCGATAGTACACAAAAAAATGTCCAGTAATATCGCCTATGCCATTTAGATCGGAGCTAATGAGTGAAATACTCTCGTCGTCTCGATCGAGCCGCTTCCTGTCTTCTGCGGTTAACTCGATCAGGCGAAGTGAGTCGTCATCTTTTGATGTAACCCGTTTTTCCACGCCGGACATGCTGGGAGGACTAAATTCATATTTCCAGCTTATTTTGGCGTTTACAATAGAAAAGCTAAATTTCCAGATTGCATTATCTAGAATGTCGCCAACATCAAAAATGTCATTGAGCCAGGATTCTCTTCCCGGCACGTTGAGTTTCACCGAAAAACTATCCACAGACGAAAAGGGGCTAACGAGAGTGGATATTAGTTTTTTTAATGACCGAATATCTCTTCTTGTCCACTCGGCTCTCTCGAGTTGGGTTATTTTAAGGCACGTTCCGGTACGATTTTTCTTATATTTGAGAGGCTGCGAAAGCTCACGGATATCCACTGAGGTTTCGTCGATTCTCTTGTCCCCGGACAGATTTTCACTCCAATCGACCTTAACGAAGCATTCTCTTTTATTTTCGGCGCGGGATAACAAACGCTGCTGAGTTCCGAGTTTATGCGCCGCGAGGCGGCCGACTCCCTTTTCTCCAAGTGGATAGCGCAAGAAGCGCTTGCTGACTACTTTGTTTGCGCCGCGCTTGGACGGGGTTCCGATTTCGAGCCATTTGGTAACGATCGTGTCTCTATCCATACCCGTACCGTCGTCCTCAACAGATATATAAGGTTCCTGCGCGTTGAGATCTACGGTAACTTGGACGTTGGTCGCATCTGCATCGTACGCGTTCTTGACCAGTTCGAAGACCGCTAGACGATCATCGCCGATTAGTTCGTCGCCCAGCAGCTTCAGGACATGCGCTCTCGCCTGAAAGGAGTGTTTCATATCTTTTTGGTAGGTTATCGCTCAGGAATTGCTCGGTAGCGTGGCTGGATACGTTACCAACCGCGGTCGTTCGATTTCGATAAGAGCAATGCACTCGGCAAGGTTCAATCTAGGCGCAATGCCGTTGTCCTATGTTGCAGTGCCCGGTAGTGCCGGTACGCGTATGGCCCTCGAATATGGGTTGCGGTTGAAGACAATCGAATCGTTCAGCATAACGCGATCTTATACGACAATGGGTGAGTACGGTCGACGTCGCCTAGCCCGAAGCATGACGAGACGTTGACGTTTAGTGATCAGACCCTTTATCGTGCTCTGTATTTGATACTGTGCTTTATCAAATATATGAGGGAGGCAATATGAGCTGGCTGTGGACGTGGGGCGGGACCTGCTTTGGCTATCGGGACGGCGACAACCTGTGAACGCATGATCGTCGCCATGTCTGGCGTTTTGTCGGGGACGAGGTGTCTGACCGGAACGGCGCCTATCTCGGCGAAGTCAGGAACGGCAACCGACTCATCACCAACCGAGCTAAAAGCGGATGGCGGAGGGACGCCTTCACGCCACAGGGTCGCCGAACAGGCTATGTTCGCTATACGAATTACACAGGGTATGTGATGTACACAGGGCGCCAAGACTTTCCGGCGCCGGAGATGCTGCGATGACGCGTGACATGGACCTGATCCGTGAGCTGATGCTGAAGCGGGAGGCGCTGCCAGTGCCGACCGCCGGAATGGTGGTGGTTGACGCACCAAGGTAAGCGTCGAAGACTACACGGCCGAACAGATCGACTATCACCTGTCGCTGCTGGAGCAGGCCCGTTTCATCCATGCGTGAGGACTGGACTTCGGCATGTCGGCTCCCGGATTCGGCCCTAGGCTGGGCTTTTGCAGCCCGACCTGGGCGGGTCATGATTTCTCGATGCCATGCGCAGCCCGAATGTATGGGACCGGACCCAGAAGGCCGCATCGGTGGCCGGTGGTCTTACGGTGGATCTGCTCGTGTCTGCTGCGAAAGGCTGTCTCGAAGGCAAGATCAAGGGCTGATTGGTGGCTAATACAGCCCTTGCCCTTCCGACCGGCGCGACAGTACCGGCGCTGGTGGCGTCGGCCGGCGAACGGGCTAGCATCAGCTTTCTGAAGTTCTTCGCCTCGGCGATCCGCAATCCGCACGCGCGGCGTGCCTATGCGCGCGGCAGGGGATTTTCTCGCGCGGTGCAGCGGCACCGGCGTGAGCTTACTGCTTCCTATGATCCAGGGCACGCGCGCACCTGATGCTCCTCCGCAAGGTTGACAGAACCCACCTCCATCGCGATATTGCGCCTCGCCCCAAATGCGAAAGAGGGTTACAGGCTTTTCGTCTGTAACCCTTCGAGTTCCGCAATCGGACAATTCGAGCCAACCACAACCGAATCGCACCCTCAAAACATGCGAAGCGGACCTATCGCTGGGTGCTGTCTGATGACAAGCACGAAAATCTAATCATTTCCGTGCATTCAAGTCCAGCCAACTTGGCGCTAGTACAACGAATTCCGTTTCCCTGCAATATTGTATGATTAAACGTCAATATTCCCCGCCCGCAACGCGTTCGACTCAATAAACGCCCGCCGCGGCTCGACATCATCCCCCATGAGGGTAGTAAAGATCCCATCCGCCGCAATCGCGTCTTCGATCTGCACGCGCAGCAGACGCCGCACTGCCGGATCCATCGTCGTTTCCCACAGCTGCTCGGGGTTCATCTCGCCGAGCCCCTTATAGCGTTGTTTGGAGACGTTGCGTTCAGCATCCGCCAGCAGCCACTTCATCGCGCTCTTGAAGTCCGCCACGGCCATGCTGCGCTCACCGCGCTTGATGACCGCACCTTCCCCGATGAGCCCCTTGAACGTATTCGCCGTCGTCACGAGCTGCTGATAATCCGCCGTGTGCTGGAATTCCTGGTCAATGACCGAAACCCGCACGTTGCCGTGATGCGTCCGCTCGACATGCAGCGCTCGCTGTTCGCGAACCGCGTCATACGAAGGCACAACCCGCACTTCATTCTTCAGCGCTTCATCATGCAACGCGGCATGCAGCGCCTTAGCCGAAGCCTCGGTCGACTCCTCATTGGAAAGATCGATCACCACGCCATCCATAACGGCTTCCAGCGCAGCCGGGTCATACAACCGGCTCAACCGCTCGATCACGCTCTGCGACAGCAGATACGACCTTGCCAGCTCGCCAAGCGCATCACCCGAAATCGCCGCCGCATTCTCCCCAGGCACCAGCTCCGACCCTTGCAGCGCCAACCGCAGCATATGCGCGTTGAGCTCCACGTCGTCCTTCAGATACCGCTCGTCCTTGCCCGCCTTGATCTTGTAAAGCGGCGGCTGCGCGATATACACGTACCCGCGCTCGATCATGTCCGGCATCTGGCGATACAGGAACGTGAGCAGCAGCGTCCGGATGTGCGCACCGTCGACGTCCGCGTCGGTCATGATGATGATGCGGTGATAGCGAAGCTTGTCGAGGTTGTAGTCTTCCTTGCCGATGCCGCACCCAAGCGCGGTCACGAGCGTGACGATCTGCTCCGACGACAGCAACTTGTCGTAGCGCGCCTTTTCGACGTTTAGCACCTTGCCGCGCAGCGGCAGGATCGCCTGGAACTTCCGGTCACGCCCTTGCTTCGCCGAGCCACCTGCCGAGTCGCCCTCGACGATGTAGATTTCGCACTTCGCCGGGTCTTTCTCCTGGCAGTCCGCGAGCTTGCCCGGCAGGCCGACGCCGTCGAGCACACCCTTCCGACGCGTCATTTCACGCGCTTTCCGCGCCGCATCACGCGCCCGAGCAGCCTCAACGATCTTCCCGCAGATGATCTTCGCGTCGATCGGCGTTTCCAGCAGGAACTCTTCCAGCGCCTTCGCCACAACTTCCTCAACCGGCGCACGAACCTCGGACGAAACCAGCTTGTCTTTCGTCTGCGAGCTGAACTTCGGCTCCGGCACCTTCACGGAAAGCACGCACGACAGCCCTTCGCGCATGTCGTCGCCGGTCGTCTCGACCTTCGCCTTCTTCGCGATTTCGTTGTCGGTGATGTACTTGTTGATGACGCGCGTCATCGCGGCCCGCAGGCCGGTCAGGTGCGTGCCGCCGTCGCGCTGCGGAATGTTGTTCGTGAAGCACAGCACGTTTTCGTTGTAGCTGTCGTTCCACTGCATCGCGACTTCGACGCCCACGCCGTCCTTCTCGCCGTTGGCGAAGAACACGGTCGGGTGCAGGTTGGTCTTCGTCTTGTTGATGTACTCGACGAAGCCCTTCACACCGCCGGCGAACGCGAAATCGTCTTCCTTGCCCGAGCGCAGGTCCGTGAGGCGAATTCGCACACCGTTGTTCAGGAACGAGAGCTCACGCATCCGCTTCGCGAGGATGTCGTAGTGATATTCAACCGTGCCGAAAATCGTCGGATCGGCCATGAAGTGCACTTCGGTGCCGCGGTTCTCGGTGTCGCCGGTCACGAGCATCGGCGACACTTCCACGCCGTCCACCACCTCGAGCACGCGATCCTGCGCAACACCGCGGTGGAACTCCATGAACCGCTTCTTGCCGTCGCGGCGCACGGTGAGGCGCAGCCAGCTCGACAGCGCGTTCACGCACGACACACCCACGCCGTGCAGGCCACCGGACACCTTGTAGCTGTTCTGGTCGAACTTGCCGCCGGCATGCAGCTCGGTCATCACGATTTCCGCGGCGCTACGCTTCGGCTCGTGCTTGTCGTTCATCTTCACGTCGGTCGGAATCCCGCGGCCGTTGTCGGTCACGGAAATCGAGTTGTCGGCGTGAATCGTTACGTGGATGTCGTTGCAGTACCCGGCCAGCGCTTCGTCGATCGAGTTGTCGAGCACCTCGAACACGAGGTGGTGCAGACCGGTGCCGTCCGACGTGTCGCCGATGTACATCCCGGGGCGCTTGCGCACCGCTTCCAGGCCCTCGAGGATCTGGATCGACGAGGCGCCGTAGCTGCTGTTATCGGGTTGCGAATTGTGCTGTTCACTCATGGATATCTTCCGGTTCTGCGGGGCCACTCTCGTGGCGGCGCGGTGCGTTTCAGCGAGAAATCGCCGGGCCGCTCCAGTTTCCTGGCCCGCCCCAAGTGCCGAAAAGGCACTAAAAGGGCGGGTTGTCGGTTCGCCATAAAAACGCCAAAGGGGCTTGCCGCCCCCTGGTGTGTGTCGCGATGTCGAGCGCGTCAGATGCGCATCGGCATCACGACATACTTGAACTCGTCGTTCTCGGGCACGGTGATCAGCGCGCTCGAGCTGGCGTCGCCGAGGCTCACCTGCACGGTGTCGACCTTCAGGTTCGCGAGCACGTCGAGCAGATACGTGACGTTGAAGCCGATGTCGACGGTATCGCCCTGGTAGGCGATTTCGAGTTCTTCCTGCGCCTCTTCCTGATCGGCGTTGGTCGACATGATCTTCAGCTGGCCCGGCGCGATGATGCAGCGCACGCCCTTGAACTTGTCCGAGGTCAGGATCGCCGCGCGCTGCAGCGAACGCTGCAGTTCTTCACGGCCGATCTCGAACGTGTTCTTGTGCGCCTTCGGGATCACGCGCTGGAAGTCGGGGAACTTGCCCTCGACGAGTTTCGACACGAGCTCGACCTGGCCGAACGTGAACTTGGCCTGGGTCTGCGCGATGTCGATGGTGACGGTGTCGTCGATGTCTTCGAGCAGGCGCTGCAGCTCGAGAATCGTCTTGCGCGGCACGATGACTTCCTGGCGGCCGAACGTGCCGCCTTCGAGCTTCATCGACGAGAACGCGAGGCGGTGGCCGTCGGTGGCCACGGCCATCAGCTGATCGCCGTCGACGACGAGCAGCATGCCGTTCAGGTAGTAGCGGATGTCCTGCTGCGCCATCGCGAAGTGCACCATGCCGAGCAACTGGCGGAACGACTTCTGCGGGACGGTGAGCGTGGCGCCGAAATCCTTGGCCTGCGCGACGGTCGGGAACTCGTCGGCGGCCAGCGTCTGCAGTGCGAAGCGGCTCTTGCCCGATTGAACGGTGAGGCGCTTGTCGGCGAGCGACAGCGTGACCTGGCCGTCAGGCATCGCGCGCAGGATGTCGAGCAGCTTGCGCGCCGCGACGGTGGTCGCGACCTGGTCGCCGCCGACGCCGAAATCGGCGCGCGTGGTGATCTGCAGCTCCAGGTCGGTCGACAGGAATGAAACGTCCGGGCCGTTCTTGGTGATCAGCAGGTTGGCGAGGATCGGCAACGTATGGCGGCGTTCGACGATGCCGCTGACCGTTTGCAGCGGCCTGAGGAGGGTGTCTCGTTCGGTCTTGACCAGTTGCATAGAGTTCCTTCGTTGAGTAACGGCCTGCAGCGCAGCAGCCTCGCAGCGCCCCGCCGGCCGGGCTCTTGGCCCGCCACCACCGGGGCGGTCAAACCAGTATTGTGCCTCAAAACCGAACCGCCCCCCTTAAATTGGGGCGGAGGCCGAATTATCAAGCGCGGTGCGCGCGCTCAGCCCTTCAGCGTCTGTTCCAGCACGTGCAGCTCGTGGTTGAGCTGCGCGTCCTTGCTGCGCTCGTCGGCGATCTTGCGCACCGCGTGCAGCACGGTGGTGTGATCGCGCCCGCCGAACAGCTCGCCGATTTCCGGCAGGCTCTTCTGCGTGAGTTCCTTCGCCAGGTACATCGCAATCTGCCGCGGCCGCGCGATGTTCGCAGGGCGCTTCTTCGAGTACATGTCGGCGACCTTGATGTTGTAGAAGTCGGCGACGGTCTTCTGGATGTTCTCGACCGAAATCTGCCGGTTCTGCACGGTCAGCAGGTCCTTCAGCGCTTCCTTGGTCAGCTCGATCGAGATCTCGCGGCCGTGGAACTTCGAATACGCGAGGATCTTGCGCAGCGCGCCTTCGAGCTCGCGCACGTTCGAGCGCAGATGCTTCGCGACGAAGAACGCGACGTCTTCCGACAGGTTCACGCCCTCCGACTGCGCCTTGCGCATCAGGATCGCGACGCGCATTTCGAGCTCGGGCGGCTCGATCGCGACGGTGAGGCCCGAGTCGAAGCGCGAGATCAGGCGATCGTCGATGCCCGAGATTTCCTTCGGATACGTGTCGCTGGTGATGATCACCTGCGCCTTGTTCGCGACCAGCGCTTCGAACGCGTAGAAGAATTCCTCTTGCGTGCGCGACTTGCCGGAGAAGAACTGGATATCGTCGATCAGCAGCAGGTCGAGCGAATGGTAGTAGCGCTTGAAGTCGTCGAACGCCTTGCGCTGGTACGCCTTCACCACGTCCGATACGTATTGCTCGGCGTGGATGTAGCGGATTCGCGCGCCGGCCTTGTCGAGCAGCAGTTGGTTGCCGATCGCGTGGATCAGGTGGGTCTTGCCGAGGCCGACGCCGCCGTACAGGAACAGCGGGTTGTACGAGATGCCCGGGTTGTCCGCGACCTGGATCGCGGCGGCGCGCGCGAGCTGGTTCGCCTTGCCGGTCACGAAATTGTCGAACGTGAGCACCGGGTTCAGCTTCGAACGTTCGTACATCGAATCGGCTTCGCCGCCGTTCGCGGGTGCGGCGCCTGGGCCCGGGCGCCACGTGCGGCGGCCGGCTGCCGCTTCGTGTGCGGGCAGGCTCGGCAGGTCGATGTCGGCGTCGTCGGCGTTCAGGTGGTGCGCGGCGGCCGCCGACGGCGTCATCGGCACGTCGGCCGGCGCGGCGGGCGCAGCGGAAGCATTCGCGGTCAGGTTGGCGGCGATCGCGGCGACCGTCGCCGCCGGGCCGCTCGGGGCCAGCGGCGCACGCGGGGCGGCCGGCGCGACGCCCGCGGGGGCGCTGCGCATGCCGGCCTTCGGATCGAGGACGAACTGGACTTCGATCGGCGCATTCCAGAAATCCCGGGCCAGATCGGAGATCCGGCCCGAAAACTGGCTCTTGACCCAGTCCAGCTTGAAGCGGTTCGGCGCGGCGATGGACAGCGTGTTCGCCGACGCATCGAAGGCCACCGGGGCCAAGGGTTTGATCCACGTCACGTACTGCTGGGGCGTCAGCTCGCGCTCCAGCAGTGCGGAACAGTGTTGCCAGAAATCGTTCATCAAGTAACTGTCGTTTTTTGCGTGCACAGCGCGGCTCGCCGGCGCCCTTGTCGCGGTCGCGCAACAAGGCCCGAAGCGGTCGTGCGAGCGTGCCTCGGACGCCTGCGTCACAGTCGTGGAGGGGCAGGCGCGAGCCGAAGCGGCGTGCGGGATTCTTGGAGATAAGGCGAGATTCTAACGCCAAACGCGGCCACAGCGGGACTTATCCACAGGCTGGGTTTGTGGGTCGCGGGGCCGGATCGGAGCGGCCCGGCACAGGCGAGCGACTCGTAAAGTATTGACCGTCAACGGAAAAACGGTTTAAATAACGGGTTCCGCGAAAACCAATCCTGTATTCCCGGCGATTGCGTTCGCCCGAATGCCTCCGGTTAAGGGCACGCGGTCCCCTGAATTTCGACATTCTCGAACAAGTGAGAACATCATGAAACGTACTTACCAACCGTCCGTGACGCGCCGCAAGCGCACCCATGGCTTCCGTGTCCGCATGAAGACGGCAGGTGGCCGCAAGGTCATCAACGCTCGCCGCGCGAAGGGCCGCAAGCGCCTCGCCATCTAAGGCAGGTTGCGCGCTGTGTCCGCCGTCCGCAGTCCTGCGGAAGGTGCCGTCGAGCCGGGTGCGAATCCGTCGCAGACGAAAGCCGCCTTCCCGAAAGCTGCGCGACTTCTGAAAACGGATGAATTTTCATCCGTTTTTCGTTTGCGCCCCTGGCGGCGCTCCGCGCACTTCGTGATCTACGGCAAGCCGACCGGTCAGCCTGCACGTCTGGGGCTCGTCATCGGCAAGAAGTATGCGCCGCGAGCGGTTACCCGTAACCTCGTGAAGCGGCTGGCGCGCGATCAGTTTCGCCTGCGCCGGGCCGAATTCGCCGGTTACGACCTGCTGCTGCGGCAGCACACGCGCTTCGACAAGAAAGCGCTGCCGAGCGCGGCCTCCGCCCCGCTCGCGGCGATGTGCGCGGCCGAGATCCGCGAACTGCTCGACAGGGCAGTCCGGGAAATCGCGCGCCGTGCGTCGAAGCCCGCGTCCGAGTGACGCATCCGCGCCCGGCGCGGCGTTCGCGCCCGCCCGGCCGGTTTTGACGCGGCGTCGTACGGCGCCGCCCAAGGTATGGAAACGGTATTGATCGCCTTGCTGCGCTTCTACAAGGTTGCCGTGAGCCCGATGCTCGGCAACCGTTGCCGTTTTTATCCTTCCTGTTCGGATTACGCGCGCGAGGCAATCCAGTATCATGGCGCCGCGCGCGGCACGTATCTCGCCGTCAGGCGCGTGTGCCGATGCCACCCGTTTTCCGCGGGCGGCGTCGACCTCGTCCCGCCGCCCAACTCCGACACTCGCGCTCGCGGCGAAGCCGACGCGCGGTCCCATCGACTCTGAGACAACGCATGGATATCAAACGCACCGTCCTATGGGTGATCTTCTTCATGTCAGCTGTCATGCTGTACGACAACTGGCAGCGGGACCATGGACGCCCGTCGATGTTCTTCCCGAGCGCCACGCAGACGGCCCCGGCTGCTGCCGGCGGCGCATCGGGCACGGGCGCGACGAAGACCGCAGGTGACGTGCCGGCCGCCGCAGCCGGCGCCGCGCCGTCGACGACGGCCCCGGCCGCGCAGGCGCAGCTCGTGAAGTTCTCGACCGACGTGTACGACGGCGAAATCGACACGCGCGGCGGCACGCTCGCGAAGCTGACGCTGAAGAAGCAGGGCGACGGCAAGCAGCCCGACCTGTACATCACGCTGTTCGACCACACGGCCGGCCACACGTATCTCGCACGCACGGGCCTGCTCGGCGGCGATTTCCCGAACCACAACGACGTCTACACGCAGCTGAACCCCGGCTCGACGTCGCTGACGGGCGACCAGAACACGCTGAAGCTGTCGTTCGAATCGCCGGTGAAGGGCGGCGTGAAGGTCGTGAAGACCTACACGTTCACGCGCGGCAGCTATGTGATCGGCGTCGACACCAAGATCGACAACGTCGGCACGGCGCCCGTCACGCCGACGGTCTACATGGAACTGGTGCGCGACAACACGGCCGTCGAAACGCCGATGTTCTCGCATACGTTCCTCGGGCCGGCGGTCTATACGGACGCGAAGCACTTCCAGAAGATCGATTTCAGCGACCTCGACAAGAACAAGGCGAACTTCGAGAAGGCCGCCGACAACGGCTGGGTTGCGATGGTGCAGCACTACTTCGCGTCGGCCTGGATTCCGCAGCAGGGCGCGAAGCGCGACATCTACGCTGAAAAGATCGATCCGACGCTGTATCGCGTCGGCGTGAAGCAGCCGGTCGCCGCGATCGCGCCGGGCCAGTCGGCCGACGTGCAGGCGCGCCTGTTCGCCGGTCCGGAAGAAGAGCGCATGCTCGAAGGTATCGCGCCGGGCCTGGAGCTCGTGAAGGACTACGGTTGGGTGACGATCATCGCGAAGCCGCTGTTCTGGCTGCTCGAGAAGATCCACAGCTACGTCGGCAACTGGGGCTGGGCGATCGTGCTGCTGACGGTGCTGATCAAGGCCGTGTTCTTCCCGCTGTCGGCTGCGAGCTACAAGTCGATGGCGCGCATGAAGGAAATCACGCCGCGCATGCAGGCGCTGCGCGAACGCTTCAAGAGCGATCCGCAGAAGATGAACGCCGCGCTGATGGAGCTGTACAAGACCGAGAAGGTCAATCCGTTCGGCGGCTGCCTGCCGGTCGTGATCCAGATCCCGGTGTTCATCTCGCTGTACTGGGTGCTGCTCGCGTCGGTCGAAATGCGCGGCGCGCCGTGGATTCTGTGGATTCACGACCTGTCGCAGCGCGATCCGTTCTTCATCCTGCCGGTGCTGATGGCCGTGTCGATGTTCGTGCAGACGAGCCTGAACCCGACGCCGCCGGACCCGGTCCAGGCGAAGATGATGAAGTTCATGCCGATCGCGTTCTCGGTGATGTTCTTCTTCTTCCCGGCTGGCCTCGTGCTGTACTACGTCGTGAACAACGTGCTGTCGATCGCGCAGCAGTACTACATCACGCGCAAGCTCGGCGGCGTCAAGAAGAAGCCGGCCTGACGCTTGATGCATTCGCGGGCGGCCAGCCGCCTGCGATGCTCGCAAAAAAAGCCGCATGGTTCGCGACCATGCGGCTTTTTGTTTCCCGGTGACGGTGACGGCGCGTGCGGTGGCTGTCGCTCAGGCCTTCTTCGCTTCGAGTTTCGGATCGCCGTAGAACTGCTCGACGAGTTCCTGAACGAGGTAGCGCTGGTGTGGAGACAGCGCCTCGATCTTCGATGCGAGTTCAATCGTCTCGGGCGTCGGCGGATAGCGTTCGTCGCGCGGCAGCGGTTGCGGCGTCGGATGTTCGACCACGCTCGGCGACGGCCCGTAATGCAGCCAGTGCACTTCAACGCGCAACCATTCGGCCAGCGTTTCGAGTTTGTCCGACGTCGGGATCGTGCGGCCCGTCAGCCATTTGTGCGCGGTTTGCGGCGAAACGGGGTGCGTTCCGCGGTGACGCAGATTGAATCGGTTCGCCAGCTCCGTCGCGCCCGTGACCTTCTCCGGGCTGCGCCGCAGGGCGAATTTCAGGCGTTCCGAGAACGCGGCTTTTTCTTCGGATGTCGGCATGGGGGAGATTGTGCAATTTCATCGCCGCATTTCAGACAACCATATAAGATAAACATATCTCATTCGGACGAATCCCGACCGGGATCAGGATGGTGGATGAAATTGAGGGACGCAGTGTCGAGCCGCTCCAGCAAACATACTTGTCCGAAATGGCGGGTGGCTCATCACGCTGGACTGATACTTAGCTTATCCCCGGCGGGATAAATTCGGGCGAGTCCGAATCGGGCGCCGCGGCCGGTGGCTGATGAGCCCGCACGCTACAATGCCGGCGTTCCTCTGCCCGAACTGTTGCGCGGGCGCACCATTGACTCGCTGATTACCCGATTGCTCTGATTGCCATGCTCGCTACCGATTCCGATCCGATCGTCGCCATTGCCACTGCTGCCGGCCGGGGCGGCATCGGCGTCGTCCGCGTGTCGTTCGGGCGCGGCGGCGAGGCGGCCGCGCTGCCGCTGGTCGACGCGTTGTGCGGGCAGACACTCGCGCCGCGCCATGCGAGCTACGTGCCGTTCCTCGACGCGCACGGCGCGCCGCTCGACCGCGGGATCGCGCTGTATTTCCCGGCGCCGCATTCGTATACCGGCGAGCACGTGCTCGAACTGCAGGGGCATGGCGGGCCGATCGTGATGCAGTTGCTGCTGCAGCGTTGCCTGGATGCAGGGCGCGACTTCGGGCTGCGGCTCGCGGAGCCGGGCGAATTCACGCGGCGCGCGTTCCTGAACGACAAACTCGACCTTGCGCAGGCCGAGGCCGTCGCCGACCTGATCGAGGCGAGCACCGAGGCGGCCGCGCGCTCGGCCGGGCGTTCGCTCGACGGCGCGTTCTCGCGGCAGATCCATGCGCTCGTCGAGGACGTGATCACGCTGCGGATGCTGGTTGAGGCGACGCTCGATTTTCCGGAGGAGGAAATCGACTTCCTCGAAGCGGCCGACGCGCGCGGCAAGCTCGCGAGGATTCGCGAACAACTCGCACACGTGCTCGGCGACGCGCGGCAGGGGGCGCTGTTGCGTGAAGGGCTGTCGGTCGTGCTGGCGGGGCAGCCGAACGTCGGCAAGTCGTCGCTGCTGAATGCGCTGGCGGGCGCCGAGCTGGCGATCGTCACGCCGATCGCCGGCACGACGCGCGACAAGGTCGCGCAGACGATCCAGGTCGAAGGGATTCCGCTGCACATCATCGATACGGCCGGGTTGCGCGAGACGGAAGACGAAGTCGAGCGGATCGGCATTGCACGCACGTGGAGCGAGATCGAGCGTGCGGATGTCGTGCTGCATCTGCTCGATTCGCGCACGGGGATGACGCCGGACGACGGGACGATCGCCGCGCGGTTTCCGGCCGGCGTGCCGGTGGTGCGCGTGCTGAACAAGACGGATCTGACCGGCGTGCCGGCGTGCGTCGAGCATCCGGCGGCGGAAGGCGATCTGACCGAGGTGCACCTGTCGGCGAAGCGCGGCGACGGGATCGATATGTTGCGTGCCGAGCTGCTGCGGATTGCGGGTTGGCAGGCGGGTGCCGAGGGTGTGTATCTCGCACGCGAGCGGCATCTGATTGCGCTGCGGGCCGCGCAGGAACATCTTGCACAGGCGGCGGATCATGCGGAGCAACGCGCTCAGTCGCTCGATCTGTTTGCCGAGGAGCTGCGGCTCGCGCAGGAGCAGCTCAATGCGATTACCGGGGAGTTTACGTCGGATGATCTGCTGGGGGTGATTTTCAGCAGGTTTTGTATCGGGAAATAGAAACGAAAAAGATTGCAGGCCGGGAATGGCACGGCCATTGCCCGGTTATAGCGCATGTCTGCATCCGCGTGACGACTGCCAACCAGGTTGCCACAGTGGTTTTTACAGGCGCGGACGTGCCGCTAGCAGCCGATCGATGAACGCTGGCGGAAGCGGTATATATACAGAATCATCTCCGCCGTCGCCTTTTGAAAAGGCCACGTAGGCATCGCTATAGCTATTCCAGGAAATTTCGGGAGTAGGTGTGTTAAATGTGTGCTGAGCTAGCAACCTTCCGGTTTGCGCGCGGTATACGCGGCCAACGTACCGAGAATCTCCACCCGGAACCCAGGCTAAAAGGCACAGGTCGGCAATATATATTCCATCTGGAGATGTCGATTTTCTACATTCTTCCCCTTGAGGGGTTCTGTCAAAGGCAAAGATGCCGATCAGTGCCGCAAAGAGCAGTGCGCAGATAATTTTTGAACAATTCGTCATGATTTGTTGTTGATTTTGATCATAGCCGAATTTTTATGAATGGGGAGATTGGAATGTATCTTTTGTCGGAGTAGATGATAAAGTCACCACCTCTGCCATGCATTTCAGACCATCTTCTAAAATCGCTGTTCTCCACTGGATAGTAAACATTCCCTTTGATGGATGGATTGCCCCTGGCGACGGCGTATTTGACATATGGGACATGCTCGGAGTTCAAGAATGCAGCGGTTGCACTGTATGGGACGACGATGATGCCGTCGCTACTCCAGTGCCCTAAATATTGAGATCGCTCGCCTGACTTGTCGGTAAATGTATAGGTGTCTTTCACATACACCCACAGTCCCGTCACTTCGGCTGTCGTTCGGCGCGAATCCACATCCCATGAGAAGCGCGCACTTCCGAGCGCTGCATATATATTAAAGGAACCGAGCGCCCCGGATAAGTCATCGGGTACACCATTGTTGCGAAGCTGTGCATCCAGTTGAGTTCCAATTTTTTGCCCGAGCGTGCTGTCTACTCTTGAGTATTGAAATTGAAATCGTCGGTGGATGCTGCGAAGATCATTCCCGCAAATGTCGTCGGTATAGAGTCGCGTTGCACAGTCTTTGTACGGGAGCAGCAGCTTGTAGAGTTGGTTTATGGATTTTTGTGAGCGAATTTCTTCATTGATCAGGTGGTCGAATTGCTGCTTTGCCCGGGGGAAACGAAGAACCCAATCCAATTTAACGGTAGACATGTCGTACATGTCGGAGGGGTATGATAGTCCGTCTTGATTGATTTCCACCTCTTCGTCCGAAGAGGTGCGCGAGTAACTTAATTTTCCGGAAAACCATCGCTCCATCAGTGCGGCAGATGTCGGGAGGTATATCTTGCGCATTGTTGCGGGAATTTCCTGGATATCGAACGCTGGTACGGAATCGTCCCTTTTTAGTTTCACGATGGTGGGTTTGGGAGAATCGGGGGCATTGAGCCATGCTTGAAAGCGTGCCAGCGACTTGCCGACCCTCTCCAAACCATCAACCATTTTGTCAAGCGAGTCGCGCTTTGGCTCGGTGGATGCATGCTTGGGTTCGGCTACTTTCGGTTTTTGTAGTATCGGAAGCGGTGGTGCAGGCTTATCCATGGAAAGCGCGATGTTTGGAGCGATTTTGCACCCATCTGCGCCGTCATGAAATTTCCATTTCCAAATGAACTTATTTATTGTGAAGTAGGGAATTTTATCCAGATCTGATGGCATTTCTGCTTTAGCTCCGTTGATGTTGGGCGGTATGCGTAATGCCTGTTACGCTAACGTGCTCATGCCCCGGAAATCAATCGAACTAGTTTGAAATGGTTATCCAGATGGTTGAGTTTCAGACGAAATATTCTTTGAACTTTCCCGGCCATCTAAGCGCGCTGGGCGCATGAGATCGCCGATGGGTAAGTCGATACCCGCAGGAACTGCGCTCTTTAAAATTCTTCTTGGCAAGGCAGTTGGAGCGAGCGTTAGCCCGCATCTAAACCACGAACTCGAGGAGAGGCCTAACGTTTCGTGGAATGGGCGTCTGTGGGTCGCCACGACGCTCGTGCCGCTGATGTCCACCGGGGCGGTGCCGACACGTCGGGTCCTTTCGAACTTCTCGCTGTCAATTTCGCCGCAGCGAGGGCGATATGCTGGACGACGGTCGAGGCATGACTGATCGAAGATCAGCCCACAAAGATGCGCGCCTCGAGCGTCCGGACCGTCACCTCTATCAATCCCAATGACGATGATGATGGTAATACCCACCCCCACCGTAATACCCGCCACCATCCGGCACGACGATACAGCCGCTCAACAACACGGCGACGCCGGCAATCAGCAAAAGGGCCTTCTTCATCGCGTTCACCTGCTCGGGTTCAATATGAAACCCAGCATAGCGAGCGGCCCCGGCCCGGGCTGTAAGCGATCGTATCCCCGCGCCGCAATCCGTAACGGCGGATTATTCCGGTCACAATGGCCGTAACAATTGGCCAAACAACAGACGTTTTCAGGCGACGACGACCCGGTTTCGCCCCGTATCCTTCGCCCGATACAGCGCGGCGTCGGCGGCTTCGATCAACGCGTCGGGGGTCGACAGATCGTCGGCCGACACGGTCGCGCAACCCACGCTGACGCTCACGCGTCCGGCCGGCGAGTCGGGCATCGCGAGGTCGAGCCGCAGCACCGCGTCGCGCACTTCGTCGGCCACCACCCGCGCACCGCGCGCGCCGGTGTTCGGCAGCACGACCGCGAACTCCTCGCCGCCGTAACGCGCGACGATATCGGCCGGCCGCCGCACCGCGCCGGTCAGTGCATTCGCGACGGCGATCAGGCACGCATCGCCCTTCACGTGACCGAACGCGTCGTTGTATGCCTTGAAGTGGTCGACGTCGACCATCAGCAGCGACAGCGGTTCGCCCTGCCGCCGCGCCTGCAGGAACAGCGTGTGGAAATGATCGTTGAAATGGCTGCGGTTGAACGCGCCCGTGAGCCCGTCGCGCGCGGACGAGCGGATCAGCGTCGCGTGCGCTTCGAACAACTGCTGATACAGCATCGTCACTTCCCACGCGAGCACGCACACGAGCACGCCGGGCGTGAACATGCTGAACACGCGCGCGACATACCAGCCGACCGTGAAGCGGTTCGTGCTCAGCAAGTTCAGCGTCGTATCGGTGAGGCACGCGAGCACCGCGATCGCGAGCCACAGGTCGAGCGTCGTGCGCAGCCGGCCGGTGACCAGTACGGCCACGAGCGCGAGCACATTGAGGATCCACACGACGAGCGCGATGCCGTTGACGGGCAGCACGGCAGCGTCGCGGGGCGGATGGAACGCGGGCGGCAGCGACACGTTCAGCGCGATCGCGCACAGGAGCGCCGCGGCGACGGCCGGGCCGCCGACCAGCGCGATCGTCCAGCGGCGCGTCTCCTTCGCGCCGACCGGGGCGCGCGTCAGCCGCTCGCGGGCGAACAGCGCGGCCATCACGAAGCACGGAAAGCCGGCATGCCAGAAGATCCACATCCATGCGGCGCTTTGCGGGCGCGCGCCGAGCAGGCCGTGCGGCGCGAACACGCCGGGAAAGGTGAGCAGTTGCAGCGCGACGGCGAGCGCGGTGAACGCGTAGGCGCCGCCGAGCGCACCGAGCACGGGCTGGCGCGTGACGGTGAATTGCGCGCCGAGGAAGAACGCCGCGATGCTCGCGGTCGTGAACACGGTGAGCGCGCACATCGGCATGAACGGCTCGACGGGCGGCAGCGCGACGTTCGCGTGCGGCGCGGCGATCCCGAGCGTGAGCAGGATGACGAGCGCCGTCAGCGCGCCGAACCACAGCTGACGTTGCGTCGTGTGCTGGATCAGGATGCCTTCCATGGAGTCCCCCGGACACGCGTGCGAAGCGCCCGATCTTGCGCCGGGCGGCACGCATCCCGATCGCGGCGCGACCGGTGCGGCCCGATCCTATCGCGTTATTGGCATCCGCTCAAATGCCGAGCCCCGGGCCGAAGTTGCCGGCGACGCAGCGCGTGACGGCGTCGACGTCCGCGTAGTCCTGTTCGGGCAGGCCGTCGAGCATCGACAGCACCTCGTTGCTGGCGCCGGCGTCGCGCGCGGCATCGACGATCGCATCCTTGTTCGCTGGATAGCGGACGGCCGCCAGCACATCGGCGATCTGCAGATCGATCGTTTCGTTCGGGATATCGTGCGGGGGAATGGCGGGCTTGTCGTTCACGTCGGTGTCTCGCGGGTGGGGCGGGAATGGGATCGAGCGCAAGAGCTGTACCCGCATCGCATGTTACCCGGTCCAGATGGCCCGGCCGGCGCGGGCGGCGAATCGGCGGTGATCGAAGTCAGTGCCCGCGTCGCACGCGGCGCCACGGATGCTTCCAGTCGATGTGCGGCGCGTTCTCGTCGCGCGGATGCTGGCGACGGTGCTCCTGCCAGAGTTCGTCGGAAAACAGCGCCGCCACGATGACGAGCGGCAGCACGAGGAAAATTCCGAGGATGACTTGCTCGATCACGATAGCCTCCTTGCGGTGGCAGGAACCCTTGCTCCCATTCTAGGCTCTGAACTGCGCCCGCGTTCAAATTCTTACAGTGCGAAACGGGCCCGAACGCGGCCGCGCCGCGCGGGCGTTCCGCACGTGCGCCGGCCTCAAAAAGGACATGACCATGCAACTCCAGAACGATACCAACACGCTCGCGCTGCGGCCGCTGGAGCGCCAGGACCTGCGCTTCGTCCACGAGCTGAACAACGACGCGAAGATCATGCGCTACTGGTTCGAGGAGCCGTACGAAACCTTCTCGGAACTGTCGCAACTGTACGACCGCCACGTGCACGACCAGCGCGAACGCCGTTTCGTCGCGGTCGACGCGCAAGACGAACTGGTCGGCCTCGTCGAGCTGATCGAGCTCGACTACATCCACCGCCGCGGCGAGTTCCAGATCATCATCGCGCCGCAGTGCCAAGGGCGCGGCTACGCCGGCCAGGCGACGCGCCTCGCGATCGAGTACGCGTTCAAGGTGCTGAACATGCGCAAGCTTTACCTGATCGTCGATACGTCGAATGCGGCGGCGATCCACGTGTACGAAAAATGCGGATTCCAGCACGAGGCCGAATTGAAGGAAGAATTTTTCGGGAATGGCGCGTATCACAACGCTTATCGCATGTGCATTTTCCAGCGCGATTATTTCGAGCGCCAGCAAATCGGGTCGAATAAGGCAGGGTAAACACCACGCGGACGAAAGGCGCTTGCGACGGGGCTTCAAGGCGCCGAATGGATGCGGGGAACTACGGATAAATACGGATGCGCTTATACCTGGCATTTTTCTTGTATAAGGTAAATGCGATTCCGCACTGCGGTAAAGGCGAATCGTTTCGGATGACTTTATGTGCAACGCATCAAAATGATCCGGATAGCGAAATGGATTATCCAAACCGTTCAATCGATGCATTGTAACTTTGCTGAAAGCCTTGCCGGATAACGGTTTCCGCCCGGCGGCCAAGGCCTATCCGCCATTCGGCGACGCTTGCCGCGCGCGCCCGTCGCGCCAAAAGCCGCCTGCGCACGGGGTGCGACAATCCGCCGCTATTGCGGTCGCACAACAAATGTGCTTGCTATCGTTTACCGGTCTTCTAAAGTGAAAAACGTGGGTTCACGATCACCTTTAAACACATAGCTAACCCGGCCTGGTGCCCGCAAGCCTGGAGACAGAACATGACGAAGCGTACCGGTGTCCTTTTTGCCCTTGTCGGCGCATTTTGCGCTGTGTCGATTGCGCAGGCCGGCGGCGATTCGGCCGTCAAGCCGAAGCAGGAAATCCAGCTGACGAAGAATGCATGGGGCTGCCTGTCGAAAGACAATCTGGATTCCGTACTGAATCACGAACGTGACGGCAAATCGCAGGCGAAGCAGCAGTACTTCGACGACTTCCGCTGCCTGTCGGTGCCGGAAGGCCAGCGTTTCCGCGTGGTGGCGGTCGACCAGGGCGACGTGCAATTCGTCAGCGCGGACAATAGCGACCAGCAAGGTCTCTGGACCGATTCGCGCTTCGTCAAGCAGTAACCGTCGATTCGCCGCGCCGTCGCACGACGCGCGAGCGCGCCGGCCCGACGAGCGGGCGGCGCGAACCGAACACGGCCCGGCGCATGCCGGGCCGTTGCGCTGTGAACGGCGCATGACGCACGCCGGACGGCGCGCATTCGGTATCATCACGGCCCGACCGAACCGAATGCCCGCCCGGGCCGCATCCGCATGGCGCTGAAATCCACGATCTACAAAGCCGAACTGCAAATCGCCGACATGGATCGGCATTACTACGCCGATCACGCGCTGACGGTGGCGCGCCATCCGTCGGAAACCGACGACCGGATGATGGTGCGCATCGTCGCGTTCGCGCTGTTCGCGCATGAGCGGCTCGAGTTCTGCAAGGGGCTGTCGGACGTCGACGAGCCCGACTTGTGGCAGAAGGACCTGACGGGCGCGATCGACGTGTGGATCGAGGCCGGCCAGCCGGACGAACGGCGCATCTCGAAGGCGGCCGGCCGTGCCGGGCAGGTCACGGTGATCGCGTACGGCGGCAAGACGTCGGATATCTGGTGGCAGGGCGTGCGCAGCAAGGTCGAACGGCTGCGCAACGTGCAGGTGCTGTCGCTCGCCGACGGCGTCGCGGCCGCGCTCGGGCGGCTCGCGGCGCGCACGATGCGCCTGCAGTGCACGGTGCAGGACGGCACCGCGTGGGTCTCGAGCGCCGACCACGATCCGGTCGCGGTCGAATGGACGGTGCTGAAGGCGCGCGAGGGCGCGTAAGGGGCCGTCAGGGCCCGCGCGTCGGCCGCGTTCAGCCGAGCGCGGCCGGCGGCCCCTTGAATTCGACCATGTTCCCTTCGGGATCGAACAGGTAGATCGACGGCCCGTAACCGCCGGCGCCGTAGCGTTCGGCCGGCGCGCCCGGTCGCGCGCCATGCGCGGCGAAATGGGCGATCAGTGCGTCGGGATCGAACGGCTCGACGCGCAGGCACAGGTGGTCGAGGTTGCGCCCGGTGCCGGGCGGCCCGCTGTCGGGACGGTCGATCGGGCCGCCGACCGTCAGCAGGTCAATCAGCGCGTCGCCGGCGCGCAGTTGCACGAGGCCCAGATCGGGCTGCTCCTTCTCCACATGGCAACCGACGGCATCGCAGTAAAAGCGTGTCATTGCCGCCATGTCGGTCACGCGCAGCACGATGTGATCGATTCCGCGGATGGTGGGCTTCATGGGCGGGACTCCTTCGCAGTCGACGAGCATCGAGTGTAGACGCATCGCGCCTGCGCTGCCGGCCGGCACGCGGCATAATCGACGGACGAAAAAAAGCCCGTTCACGCAGTGCGGAACGGGCTTAATCCATATCAGGAGGAGACATGGAGGAGACAGTTCCAACTATACACACGGCGATGGTGCGACGCAATATTCCGATTGCAAAAAAACGTCAGGACGGCGATTTGTCGCATCCGCACTGCAGCAAAGCGGTGACGGGACGATGACGAAAACCGCGCCGGAGCGGCCGCCGCGCGGGTTTCGTCGGATTTATTTCGATCGATACGGCCCCGATTCGCCGACACGAATCAGAGAGCAAGATTCAGGGCGCGACGGCATGTGCCGATGGCTAGAGTAGGCACCATCTACACTAGAGAGTGCGAGGTTCAGATGAAAACCGCCTATCCGACCGACGATGCCCGCTGGGCCGCCGTGACCACGCGCGATCCGCATGCGGACGGCGCGTTCTTCTATGGCGTCCGCACGACCGGTGTGTTCTGCCGCCCGATCTGCGCGTCGCGGCAGCCGCGCCGCGAGAACGTGTCCTTTTTCGCCGATCCGGCGGCCGCCCGCGCGGCCGGCTTCCGGCCCTGCAAGCGTTGCCAGCCGGAAGGGCTGCCGCGCGAGCTGGAAATCGTCAATCGTGCGTGCGCGGTGCTCGACGCGCAGGCCGAGCGGCTCACGTTGCAGCAGTTGAGCGACGCCGTGCACGTGAGCCCGTTTCATCTGCAGCGGCTCTTCAAGCGTGTGGTCGGCGTGTCGCCGCGGCAGTACCAGGCCGCGCAGCGCGGCGCCGCGCTCCGGCAGGCGCTGCAAAGCGGGCAGCCGGTCACGCAGGCGGCCGTCGATGCGGGGTTCAACTCGCCGTCGCGGCTCTATGCGTCGGTGCCGCGCGAGCTGGGGATGGCGCCGTCCGCGTTCCGTCGCCAGGGTGCCGGCCTGCGAATCGACTTTGCGACCGCGTCGACGTCGCTCGGCACGGTGCTCGTCGCCGCCACTGAACAGGGCATCTGCCGGATCGCGTTCGGCGACGATGCGGCGTCGCTCGTCGGCGAACTCAAGGACGCATTCGCGCGGGCCGAACTGGTCGAATCGTCCGCGCGGCTCGCGCCGTTCGTCACGCAGATCCGCGCGTACCTCGACGGCACGCGGCACGCGTTCGACCTGCCGCTCGACATCGCGCCGACCGCGTTCCAGCAGCGCGTGTGGGAAGCGCTGACGCATATCCCGTACGGCGAAACGCGCAGCTATTCCGAGATCGCGGAGGCGCTCGGCTCGCCGCGCGCGGTGCGGGCGGTCGCGTCCGCGTGTGCGTCGAATCCGGTCGCGCTCGCGATTCCGTGCCACCGGGTCGTGCAAAAGGGCGGCGCGCTCGCCGGCTATCGCTGGGGTGTACGCCGCAAGGCGACGCTGCTCGCGGCCGAGGCGCGTCATGTTCACAACGATGAAGCCGAAGCCGAGACGGAGGGCAGTGCGGTTTGAGCATCGACACGATAACGATCACGTCCCTCGGGAACGGCGGCCTGGTGCCGCCGTCCGCGCAGATGGAACTGCGCTACAAGGCGCCGTACGACTGGGCGCGCGTGCTGCGCTTCTTCAGCGGGCGCGCGATTCCGGGCGTCGAGCAGGTTGCCGACGGCGTGTATCGCCGCATCGTCGATCTGCACGGCGAGGCGGGCCGCCTCACCGTCAAGAAGCATCCGCGCAAGCATTGCCTGATCGCGATCGTCGAAGGGGCGGTCGCGCGTCGCGTCGACGATGCGTTCGCCGCGCGCGTCGCGACAATGTTCGACCTCGGCGCCGATCCGGCCGCGATCGGCGGCGGCCTCGCGCGCGATCCGTGGTTCGCGCCGCTCGTCGAGGCCGCGCCGGGGCTGCGCGTGCCGGGCGCGTGGTCGGGGTTCGAGCTGGCCGTGCGCGCGATCGTCGGGCAGCAGGTGAGCGTGAAGGCCGCGACGACGATCGTCGGCCGGCTCGTCGAACGGGCCGGCGAACGCGTGATGCCGGAAGACGACGGCGCGCCCGCGTGGCGTTTCCCGACGCCCGACGCGCTGGCCGCGTGCGATCTTGACAAGATCGGGATGCCCGGCAAGCGCGTGGCCGCGCTGGCCGGCGTGGCGCGCGCGGTGGCGGCCGGCGACGTGCCGGTCGATCGCGCGCATGCCGATCTCGCGACGCTGCGCAGCGCGTGGCTCGATCTGCCCGGCATCGGCCCGTGGACCGTCGAATACATCGCGATGCGCGCATGGCGCGATCCGGATGCGTGGCCGGCATCCGATCTCGTGCTGATGCAGTCGATCGCCGCGCGCGACCCGGCGCTCGACCGGCTCGCCAGCCAGAAACGCCGCAGCGAAGGCTGGCGGCCGTGGCGCGCGTATGCGGCGCTGCATCTGTGGAACGAAGTGGCCGACCGGGCGGGCGGCGCGCGCGGCGGATAAGCGCGGCGGCCCGCGGCCGGGTGCGACCGCAGGAAGGCGGGACCGCAACCCATTGCGCGGGCGGTGCCAGCATGCGCCGAGTGCCGGCGTGACGCGGCCCGTCATGGCGATTCCATGCCTTCGGCACCGGCCGGAGGCCGCGCGTGCGACGCCTCCGCATGCGTCGTTTTCCGATCCATTCCGCGACACGGTTGCACCTGCCGCCAACCGTTCGCCGTTCCCATTCCGTCCGACGAATTCCGCTGACCGGCGTGCCGATCGCCCTCGTCCCGACCCGGCGATATGCGCCAGCGCTACCGCGCCCGGCCCGCCCGATCGCCCGCTCAGGCCCGCGCGCCGTGCTCGCGGCCACCTCAAGCGCGGGTTCCGGCGAGATGTTAAAGTGCCCGCTACCAACGAAGCGACCAACAATCCAGTCGGCCGCGCGCGGCGTTCTGCGCGCGGCCGTCACGCACTTGCGTCTCCATGTCGAACACCATGACTCACCGCCAGTCCGAACTGTTGCTGAAACGCCTCGACGCGCTGAGCTCGGGCCCGACGCGGCAGCATCTGCCCGACGGCCTGCGCGGCATCGAAAAGGAAAGCCTGCGCGTGACGCGCGACGGGATGATCGCGTTCACGCCGCATCCGCGCGCGCTCGGTTCGGCGCTCACGCATCCGGCGCTGACAACCGACTATTCCGAAGCGCTGATCGAACTGATCACACCCGCGGAGCGCGACGCCGCGCTCACGCTCGAGCGCCTCGACGATCTGCATCGCTACGTGTATGCATCGCTCGGCGACGAGATGCTGTGGAACGAGTCGATGCCCGGCTTGCTGCCGGCCGACGACGAGATCCCGATCGCCAACTACGGCACGTCGAACATCGGCCGCCTGAAGACGGTGTACCGGCGCGGCCTCGCGTACCGCTACGGCCGCACGATGCAGTGCATCGCCGGCATCCACTACAACTACTCGCTGCACGAGGAAGTGTGGCGGCGCCTGCATGCGGACGAAGAGTCGACGGCGACGCTCGTCGATTACCAGTCGGAACGCTATCTCGCGCAGATCCGCAACTTCCGCCGCCGCAGCTGGCTGCTGATGTACCTGTTCGGCGCGTCGCCGGTGCTCGACACGAAGTTCCTGCGCGGCAAGCCGCACAAGCTCGACACGTTCGACGCCGATACGCTGTACCGGCCGTATGCGACCAGCCTGCGGATGAGCGATCTCGGCTACTCGAACACGACGGCCCAGGCCGCGCTGCACGTCGACTACAACACGCTGCCCGGTTATCTCGACGCGCTGTCGAAGGCCGTGAGCGAGCCGTATCCGGCGTACGAGGCGATCGGCACGCATCGCGACGGCGAGTGGATCCAGATCAACACGAACGTGCTGCAGATCGAGAACGAGTTCTACTCGACGATCCGGCCGAAGCGCGTCACGTATTCGGGCGAGCGGCCGCTGCATGCGCTCGCGTCGCGCGGCGTGCAGTACATCGAAGTGCGCTGCCTCGACATCGACCCGTTCGAGCCGACCGGCATCGCGCTGGAGACCGCGCGCTTCATCGACGCGTTCCTGCTCGCGTGCGCGCTCGACGAAAGCGCGCCGCTCGACTGCGACGCGTACAAGGAAGCGAACGCGAACTTCGGCAGCGTGACGCTGGACGGCCGCAAGCCGGGGCTCACGCTGACGCGCGAAGGTCAATCGGTCACGCTGCAGCAGTGGGCCGATGAACTGATGGCCGATATCGAGATCGTCGGCCGCCGCCTCGACGAAATCCGCGGCGGCGACGAGCATGCGCGCGCGATCGCCGCGCAGCGCGAGAAGCTCGCCGATCCGGAACGCACGCCATCCGCGCGCGTGCTGCGCACGATGCGCGAGAACGGTCAGTCGTTCCTCGCGTTCGCGCTCGCGCAGAGCGAAGCGCATGCCGCGCATTTTCGCGCGCGCCCGCCGTCGGCCGAGACGCTGCACGCCGAGCAGGCGCTTGCCGCGAAGTCGCTCGCCGAGCAGGCCGAGCTCGAAGCGAAGGAGGCCGGATCGTTCGACGCGTTCGTCGCCGCCTATCGCGCCTATACGCTGAACCGCTTCAGCGTGTGACGGTCGCGCATGCGGCCGGCGCAGGGTGCGCCGCGCCGCTGCCGCGCGATCCATCCGGTTCCATCAGTGATCCGGTCAGTGATGCGCATACGTGCCGCGATCGACTGCGTGCGGCAGCGCCGGCTTGCCTGATTCCCCGTGCGCCCGGCCGTCGCTGCCGTAACCGGCGGCGTCGCCCTCACCGCGCGCCTGCGCGGCGCGCTGCATGAGCGCCTGCATGTTCCGCGGAAAGTCGGGACTGCTTGCGAGGCTCGCCCGGTAGCCGGCGGCCTGCAGTTCCACCAGTTCCTGACGGACCTGCGCGCGGGTGAGCGTCGACGCGGCTTGCGCGTGAGCGGCGAACGCCGCGCCGATCAGCACGCACGCGCATGCCGCGTGTTTCATCGTCTTCATCGTGTTGGCTCCGTGAGGTTCCGCCGCCGCGCCATCGGCGGCGCGGGCGGAAACGATGCAGCCAGTCTAGGCTTCGGACGCCAAACGAAACATCCTCGTGGCGGGCAGTCACCTTTTCCGGTCGCGCAACATTGCGCGCACCGGTGAGGCGGCCGCGGCGGGCTGCCTGTCGAACGCGACAGCGGCGCGCCATCTGCCGGCCATCGTGCGGCGGCCGGTTTACATCGGCTCGCCCGCATCGGGCTTCTCCCCCTTGTACAAGCGCGTTGCGCCTCCTAACCTCTTTTAAGCGACCGATCGGTTGGCCGCGCAACGTCGTTGCGTACGCAAGCGCCCGAGCGTGGTCGTGACCGCAGGACATCGCCTTGTACCGAACCCGGCGCATCGACATGCGAACCCGGGTCGGCCGCACAAGGCATGGGACCCGAGTAGACGCTGAAGCGCCGACTCGGGTCGACATCTGGAGACACGATGAACCCCACCGACGCCCTCCCGCCCGGCATCGTCTTCGCGCAACCGCTGACGCCCGTCGCGCACTCGCTGCTCCTGTCGTTCCTCGTCGCCGCGATCCCGATCGCGGTCGCGCTGATCGCGCTCGGCGTGCTGCGCCGCCCCGCGTGGCAGGCGTCGCTCGCCGGGCTCGTCGCGGGCCTCGCGGTCGCGATCGGCGCGTGGGGGATGCCGGCCGGGCTCGCGTTCAACGCGGTCGGCGCCGGCATGGCGCTCGCGGTCGTGCCGGTGATGTGGATCGTCTTCAACGCGCTGCTGCTGTACAACATCGCGGTGAAGTCGGGCCGCTTCGACCAGTTCCGGCAGTGGATGCTCGACAACCTGCCCGACGACCGCCGCCTCGTGCTGCTCGTCGTCGCGTTCTCGTTCGGCTGCCTGCTCGAAGGGATCTCCGGATTCGGCACGCCGGTCGCGATCACGAGCGCGCTGCTGATCGCGCTCGGCTTCCCCGCGCTCGAAGCGCTCACCTATACGCTGCTGTTCAACACGGCGCCGGTCGCGTTCGGCGCGCTCGGCGTGCCGATCACCGTGCTCGGCGCGGTCACGTTGCTGCCGCCCGCGACGCTCGCGCAGATGGTCGGCCGCCAGTTGCCGTTCTTCGCGCTGCTGCTGCCGTTCTATGTGGTCGGCGCGTATGGCGGGCTGCGCTCGATCGCGAAGCTGTGGCCCGCGCTGCTCGTGTCGGGCGGCAGCTTCGCGATCGCGCAGTTCGTCACGTCGAACTTCCTCGGCTACCAGCTCACCGACGTGCTGTCGTCGCTCTCGTCGCTGATCGTGACGATCGGCTTCCTGCAGCTGTGGAAGCCGCAGCCCGATCCGCAATACGCGCTCGCGCGCAGCGTGCCGGCCGCCGCCGGCGCCGCGCGCGCGGGCTTCGGCGGCTGGCTGCCGTGGCTCGTCGTGTCGGTGGTCGTGATCGTGTGGGTGCACGCGAACATCGCGGCGATCGGCGACGTGAAGATCAAGTGGCCGGGCCTGCACAACGCGGTGTACGTGTCGCTGTACCACAAGCCGTATGCGGCGATCTGGGATTTCCAGCCGCTCGGCACGGGCACCGCGATCCTGCTGTCGGCGATCATCACGGCCGCGCTGACGCGCACCGGGCCCGGGGCGTTCATCGAATGCGTGGGGAAGACGTGGCGGCAGACGTGGATCGCGATCGTCACCGTGATGATGATCGTCGGCCTCGCGTACCTGCTGAACTACTCTGGCATCAGCTATACGCTCGGCACCGGCGTCGCGTCGACGGGTGCGTTGTTCCCGCTGGTGTCGGCATCGCTCGGCTGGATCGCGGTGTTCCTGTCCGGCAGCGACACGTCGGGCAACGCGCTGTTCGGCAACCTGCAGGTCGTCGCCGCGCGGCAGCTCGGCCTCGACCCGGTGCTGATGGCCGCGACGAACTCGTCGGGCGGCGTGATGGGCAAGATGATCTCGCCGCAGAATATCGCGACGGGCGTGTCGACGACGGACCTGAAAGGGCAGGAAGGCGTCGTGTTCGCGCGCACCTTCTGGCACAGCGTGATCCTCACGCTGCTGCTCGGCGTGCTGGTGTTCCTGCAGCAGCACGTGCTGACCTGGATGATTCCGGCGCTGCCGAAGTGACGCACGGCGCCACGACAGAAGAAAGGCACGAGGAAAACAACGAGGGAAGGCGCGGGAAGAGCGCTAGGTCATGTGCGGAAGCGGTGAACGCGCGGCGGCTCAGCGTGCGTTCGCCCGCCGCGCCGGTTGTCCGTGGTCGGATGCGCCGGCTGCTTCAGCACGGCCCGGCAGGATGCACGCGAGGAACGCGTCGATCGCGGGGCTCTGGCGGCGCGCCTTCAGGTAGTACACGTATTCGTCGATCGTCGTGTCGACGCCGCGCAGCGCGATCACGCGCAAGTCCGGATGGCGTTCGGCTTCGCCGAGCGGAAAGAGGCTCCCGCCCACGCCATGCAGGATCGCCTCGCGAATCGCTTCGCGGCTGCCGATCTCGGCAACCGACGTGGCCGCGACGCCGGCCGCTGCGAGGATCGTCTCCGTGCAGCGGCGCGTGACCGACCCTTCCTCGCGGATCAGCAGCCGCACGTCGGCGAGCTGCGCCGCGTCGATCGAATCGAACCGCGCGAGCGAATGATGGCGGTGCACGACGAGCACGAGCGGATCGGTCGAGATCACCTTGCGTTCGAGGCCGTCGGCGTCGTTGCGCTGCGACGAGACCGCGAGATCGATGCGGAATTCCTGCAGCGCCTGCAGGATTTCCTCGGAGTTGCCGATCCGGCACGTGAGCGCGATCGACGGGTGCGCGCTCGAGAAGCGGCCGACCGCGTCCATGATGTAGTACGGGCCCGTCGCGCCGATCCTCAGATGGCCTTCGAACAGGCCGCCGATGTTGCGTAGCATGATGTCGGCCTGCGCCTCGAGCGCGATCATCTTCTCGACGAGCGGCAGCAGCTCGATGCCCGTCTCGGTCACCTCGAGCTTGCGGCCGCTGCGGTAGAACAGCTCGACGCCGTACAGTTGCTCGACCTGCCGGATCTGCGCGGCGATCGTCGGCTGGCTCACGCCCAGGTGGCGCGCGGCGCGCGTGATGCTGCCCTGCCGGACGGTCGCGTGGAACGCCTTCAGCTGATCGAACACGACTCGGCTTCTCCCCCCTCTTCATCGCGCGTCAGCGTAGCGTACGCATGTGTCGGCCGGATGAAAGGCGCGCCGTGCGAGACTTCGAAAAAAAGCTGGGGATGACGGCAAGAAACCTGCGGGAACCGGTCACGGCCGGGACATGCCGGTGCGGGGTAATAACGACGACGCAGATCGCCGGCCCCGCTCGCCCGGCGCCTCCACTCCCACCGACCACAGGGTGCTCTTCATGTCCTCGAACAATCGACGCGATTTCTTGCGCCTCGCCGCGCAGTCGGCCGGCGCGATGGCCGCCTACGCGGGCTTCCCGCCCGCGATCCGCAATGCGCTGGCGATGCCGGCCGCCTATCGTACCGGCACGATCCGCGACGTCGAGCACGTCGTGATCTTCATGCAGGAAAACCGTTCGTTCGACCATTACTTCGGCGGACTGCGCGGTGTACGCGGCTTCGACGACCCGCGTCCGCACCTGCTGCCGAACGGCGCGCCGGTGTGGCAGCAGCCGCCGGCGTCGGTGTTCACGAAGAACTACCATTCGCGCGGCCTCGATCCGCAGGCGCCGTACGTGCTGCCGTTCTACCTCGATCCGAAGCAGACGACCGAATTCCAGCCGGGTACCAATCACGGCTGGAGCAGTGGCCACCTGTCCTGGAACAACGGCCAGTGGGACCAGTGGGTGAACCAGAAGCAGGACGTGCTGACGATGGGCTACCTGAAGCGCCAGGATCTCACGTACCACTACGCGCTCGCCGACGCGTTCACGATCTGCGATTCGTACTTCTGCTCCGCGCACGCCGACACGGCGCCGAACCGCATCTACCTGTGGACCGGCACGGTCGACTCGCGCAACGTCTACGGCAGCGCGACGAACGGCCCGGGCATCGGCGAGCGCAACGACGTGAACGGCTACACGTGGACGACCTACGCGGAACGCCTCGAGAACGCGAAGATCAGCTGGAAGGTGTACCAGGGCGGCACCGGCATCCCGGGCGACCCGACCGACAACTACACCGACAACTCGCTGATGTTCTTCAAGCGCTTCCAGGTGAAGGAAGGCGCGAGCGGCCCGCTGGTCGACAAGGGCGCGTCGGACCACACGCTTGCCGAGCTGAAGGCCGACGTGCAGGCCAACCGGCTGCCGCAGGTGTCGTGGATCGTGTCGCCGTACAAGTACAGCGAGCATCCGCAGGCGTCGCCGACGGACGGCGCGTTCTACATCAACATGGTGCTCGAGGCGCTGACGTCGAACCCCGAAGTGTGGGCGAAGACGGTGTTCATCCTGAACTACGACGAGAACGACGGGCTGTTCGACCACGTCGTGCCGCCGGTGCCGCCGGCCACGAGCGGCGTGGGCGGGCAGGGCATCGTGTCGTCGAACCTGCTGTCGAACCTCGGCGACGAACTGCTCGACCTGAACAAGTACCCGGGCGAAATGAGCCCGCTCGTGCCGGGCGCCGACCCGGGCGGCATCCAGCCGATCGGCCTCGGGCCGCGCGTGCCGCTGATCATCATCTCGCCGTGGACGAAGGGTGGCTGGGTCTGCTCGGAGACGTTCGACCATACGTCGGTGCTGCGTTTCCTCGAGGCGCGTTTCGGCGTGAAGGAGCCGAACATCAGCGCGTGGCGCCGGTCGATCTGCGGCGACCTCACGTCGGCGTTCGACTTCTCCGCGCGCCCCGACACGCGCACGGTCAGCTTCACCGTGCCGCAGCACATCGCCACCGCCGGCCAGGCGTACCAGGTGCCCGCGCAGCAGTCGATGCCGACGCAGGAGCCCGGCACGCGTCCGGCGCGCGCGCTGCCGTACGAGCTGTTCGTGCACAGCCGCGTCGGCGCGCATGACGACACCGTGTCGCTCGACTTCGCGAACACCGCCGACGCGGGCGCCGCGTTCTACGTGTACGACCGCCGCAACCCGGCGACGCCGCCGCGCCGCTACGCGGTGTCCGCGCGCGACCGCTTCGTCGATACGTGGAGCACGTCGGCCGCGCGCGGCGACTATCATCTGGCCGCCTACGGCCCGAACGGCTATCTGTGCGAATTCCAGGGCAACACGCGGCTCGCCGCCGACGGCCGCCACGCGAACCCCGAAGCGAAGATCGGCTACGACGTGCGCAATCGCCACGTGTATCTGCAACTGCGCAACAGCGGACGCGCGACGTGCCGCGTGTCGGTCGACAACGCGTACAGCCATGCACATGCACGCACGTACATGCTGGAGCCGGGCGAGCGCGTCGACGCGCACTTCGAGCTGTCGTCGAGCCACGGCTGGTACGATCTGACGATCACCGCGACGACGCTGCGCGGCGGCGACGACAAGGTCGTGCGCCGCTTCGCGGGCCACGTCGAAACGGGTCGGCCGAGCCACAGCGATCCGGGTCCGGTGAAGCGTACGGCCTGACGGCTGTGCAGGCGGTGGCGCGCGACGCGGGAGGGTTCGCCCGCATCGCGCGACCGCCGCGTGCCGGTTGCATGGCGATTGCGAATGTGAGTCGTACGCCGGACTGGCTTTTGGAAACTGAAAACTGTTGACAATTTGGCGGGGTGAGAGGTATACAACGACCACTCGCCGACATGGCGCCCTCGTTTTCGCCTGCAGCCCCGCTGCCTGCCCGACCATGACTGCCCCGAACGCGCTCAGCGCCATCGAACTCCTGCAAAGCCAGTCGCTCGCGATGATCGTCCAGGACATGCTCGAGCGCGCGATCGTCTCCGGCGAATATGCACCGGGCGAAAAGCTCAACGAAGTCGATATCGCGACCCGGCTGAACGTGTCGCGCGGCCCGGTGCGCGAGGCATTCCGCGCGCTCGAACAGGCCGGCCTGCTGCGCAACGAGAAGAACCGCGGCGTGACCGTGCGCGTCGTGCCGCTGCGCGAGGCCGAGGAGATCTACGAAGTGCGCGCGATGCTCGACGAGTCGGTCGCGCGCGCGCTTTCGAAGCGCATCTCGCCCGATACGCTGAAAGTGCTGAAGGGCATCGTCCAGTCGATGAAGGGCGCCGCGAAGGCGCGCGACGTCACGCGCTATACCGAGCTGAACGTGCAGTTCCACGACGCGATGGTGGTCGGCGTCGGCAATACGCATCTCACCGATACCTACCGGCGGCTCGTGCGCCAGTTGGGCCTGCTGCGCCAGGCGGCGATCGAGGCCGAGAAGGGTGCGATCGCCGTGTCGGCGGCCGAGCACGACAAGATCGTGCAGGCGCTCGCGGCCGGCGACGAGGACAAGGCCGTCGCGCTCGTGCGCGAGCACGTCGCGCACGGGCTCGCGCGGATGCGCCGCATGCATGAGCAGGGGCTGCCGGTGACGGGCAAGGCGGCGCGGGAGAGGGCGGGCGCGTAGGCTGTCGCGTTACCGGTCACGCACGTTCACGACGAAAGGCCGCGCAGCGGCTGGATCACGACCGTCGCTTCGCTCGACGTTGATGATGTCCGGCCGAATGCGGTGATCGCCGGCAACCGATCATTTGCCGCGCCGTTTATCGAAGAAATCGTCCAGTACCCAGCCGGTTCCGGATTCACAGCGCACTCGGGTGTATGCATAGATCTTTGCAACGCGATCCGCCTACGGGGCGGGTACTTCGATGCGTTATCCGAATGATGTAATCACGCCTTATCCGCCTTCCCCGCCGCGCTCGCAAACTTCGCGAGCCACGTATCAACCGCCGACGGCTCCCGGCCGTCGTCCTCCGCGCGCTCCTTGCGACGAATCGCATTGCGCACGACGTGCGCGCCGACATAACGGATCGGCTCCGGCGGAAAATGGCCGAGCGGGCCGCGCACGATCGGGCTGCGCGTCCACGCGTTGTCGAGGCCGAGCACGAGCGATGACAGAATCTGCCCACCCATGTAGGTTGGCCCGACGCCGTTGCCCGAATAGCCGAAGCCGTAGAACACGTTCGGCGCATCGTCGAGGTGGCCGAAGAACGGGAAGCCCGTCACCGAGCGATCCGACGGTCCGTTCCAGCTTGCGGTAATCGGCACGCCCGCAAGCGACGGGAAGAATTCGCGCAGGCTGCGCGTGAGCTGCGCCTCGTACGGCGAGCGGCGGTCGAACACGGGCGCGATGCGGCTGCGCCACGAGAACGTGTTGCCGCCTTTGCCGAGCATCAGCCGGCCATCGACGGTCGTGCGGTAGTAGTACACGAAGATCCGCGAATCGAGCACCGACACACCGTCCACCAGTCCGGTCTTCTCCAGCAGATCCGGACATTTCTCGGTGATGACCATATCGCTCGACACGACCGCGATCGTCCGTTCGAACTGCGGAAAGCGGCTCGCCATCCACGCGTTGATCGCGAACACGAGCTTGGCCGCGCTCACGCTGCCGGACGGCGTGCGCACGACGGCCGGCTGGCCGGGTGTGAAGTCGAGCATCGGCGTGCGCTCGTGGATCCGGATGCCCATCGCAAGCGCGACGCGGCGCAGCCCGCGCACGAGCTTGCCGGGATGGACGGTCGCGGCGAGCGGCGAGTAGACCCCGTCGAGATTGCGCGCGGAGCCCGAGCGGCGCGCGACTTCGGCGGGCGGCAGCGGCTCGTAGCTGTGGATGCCGCACGCGGCGAGCGCATCGAGCACCGGTGCGAGCGTGCCGACCTGCGCGCGCGACGTCGCGGTGTACAGCGTGCCGTCACGCCGCAGCTCCGCATCGATGTCGTGCGCGCGGCAGAAATCGGCGATGTGCTGCACGGCCGCTTCCGACGCCTTCACGAGCCGGATCGCCTCGGCTTCGCCGAACAGGCGCCGCAGCGTCAGGAATTTCGCGGACCACGTGAGCAGGCAGCCGCCGTTGCGTCCGCTCGCGCCGGCGCCGCACAGGTCGGCCTCGAGGATCGCGATGTCGAGCGCGGGGTGCTGCTGCTTCGCCTGGATCGCGGTCCAGAGGCCCGTGAAGCCGCCGCCGACGATGCACACGTCGGCCTGCGTCGCACCTTGCAGCGCGGGGGCGAGGTCGCCGTCGTTGAACAGCGCTTGTTCGATCCAGAAGGGTCGCATCGGGGTCGTACCAGTGAAGGTGAGGTTGCCGTGCCGCACACGGCGCAAAAACGAAAACCAGTGCAAACGCGAAACCGACACCGCCGCACCGCGATGCACGCCGGAGGGCTGCACGCCGCGCGCCGTCCTGCGGCCCGATTCGTCGAGTCAGGCCATCGCTTCCGTGGACATTCGGCGCACGCCCATCGCCTTCAGCGTGTCGGCGATCGCTCCCGGAATACCGGCTTCATCGAAGTGGCCGATGCAGCGAACGCGGAACGCGTCGACCTCGGCGAGCGTGCCCCGAGACCGAATGTAGCCGCGCTTTTTGACCGCCTGATAAAAACCACGCCGCGGCCCGAGGCGGCCGGAGTGGTGGCCACCCTTCATGCTCCTCACCCGTCCGCCGTTTGCTTTCTGGCTTTCTGTTCTCTGCATATTGTTGACAATCTACAAATCATCCATTTTAATGTCAAGCCTGGAAACACTTCCCATCGGCGCGGCGCGGGCGCCGACGGCTCACCCCTTCGATCGGAAAGGACTGAATGTCATGACTGAAACGCCTGTATCCGTGGAAGTGAATGGGCGCCGCTACAACTGGATGAGCCGGCCCGTGGTGGTCGTCTGCGTCGATGGCTGCGCATACGAATATCTGGAGGAAGCGACCGAGGCCGGCGTCGCGCCGTTCCTGCGCACGCTGCTGAAGCCGGGCACGGCGCTCAAGGGCGAGTGCGTGGTGCCGAGCTTCACGAACCCGAACAACCTGTCGATCGTCACCGGCGTGCCGCCGGCGATCCACGGGATCAGCGGCAACTACTTCTACGATCGCGACACCGGCACCGAGGTGCTGATGAACGATCCGAAATACCTCGTCGCGCCCACCGTGCTCGCGGCCTTCGCCGAACAGGGCGCGCGCGTCGCGGTCGTCACCGCGAAGGACAAGCTGCGCCGCCTGCTCGGCAAGGGGCTGAAGGGCGTCTGCTTCTCGTCGGAAAAGGCCGACGAAGCGAGCGTCGCCGAAAACGGCATCGACAACGTGCTGGAGCTGGTCGGCAAGCCGGTGCCCAGCGTGTACAGCGCGGATCTGTCCGAATTCGTGTTCGCGGCCGGCGTGCGCCTGCTCGAGACGCGCCCGATCGACCTGATGTACCTGTCGACCACCGACTACGTGCAGCACAAGTGCGCGCCCGGCACGCCCGGCGCGAACGCGTTCTACGCGATGATGGACACCTACCTGCAACGCCTCGACGCACTTGGCGCGATCGTCGCGATCACCGCCGATCACGGGATGAACGCGAAGCACGACAACACGACCGGCGAGCCGAACGTGATCTATCTGCAGGAGCTGTTCGACGAATGGCTCGGCCCCGATGCGGCGCGCGTGATCCTGCCGATCACCGATCCATACGTCGTGCACCACGGCGCGCTCGGTTCGTTCGCGACCGTCTACGTGCCGGCGACGGCCGACACCGGTGCGCTGCGCGCGCGGCTCGCCGCGGTCGACGGCATCGAGGTCGTGCTGGCGGGCGCCGAAGGCTGCGCGCGCTTCGAGCTGCCGCCCGCGCGGATGGGCGACCTGATCGTGATCTCGAAGCAGGACGTCGTGCTCGGCACGCGCCGCATCAAGCACGACCTGTCGGGCCTCGACGTGCCGCTGCGCTCGCACGGCGGAATCTCCGAGCAGATCGTGCCGCTGATCTTCAGCAAGCCGGTTGCGGCCCACGTCACGGGCCGAGCGCGGCTGCGTAACTTCGACGTCATCGACATCGCGCTCAACCATCTGCAGTGACGCAGGCGATCCGCCAGGAGACTGTCATGAACGCCATTGCAGCATCGGCCGATGTCCGCACGCCACATCGTGAAGCACTGCGAATCGATGGTGAAAAGATCTATCGCGACGCGGTGATCGACGTACGCAACCCGTACGACGGCGCGCGGGTGGGCACCGTGCCGAAGGCGACGCTCGACGACGTACGCCGCGCATTCGCGGTCGCGCGTGCGTACCGGCCGACGCTCACGCGCCACGAGCGCGCGGCGATCCTGCGCCGCGCGGCCGACATCGTGCGTGCGCGCACCGCGGAGATCGCGGCGCTGATTACGGCCGAGGCCGGCTTGTGCATCAAGGATTCGACGTACGAAGCGGGCCGCGTGGCCGACGTGCTGACGTTCGGCGCCGGCGAAGTGCTGAAGGACGACGGGCAGATCTTCTCGTGCGATCTGACGCCGCACGGCAAGAAGCGCCGTGTGTACACGCAGCGCGACCCGCTGCTCGGTGTGATCTCGGCGATCACGCCGTTCAATCATCCGATGAACCAGGTCGCGCACAAGATCGTGCCGTCGGTCGCGACGAACAACCGGATCGTCGTGAAGCCGTCGGAGAAGGTGCCGCTGTCGTGCTACCTGTTCGCGGACCTCCTGTACGAGGCCGGCCTGCCGCCGCAGATGCTGCAGGTGATCACCGGCGACCCGAAGGAGATCGCCGACGAGCTGATTACGAACCCGGCGATCGACATGATCACGTTCACCGGCGGCGTGTCGATCGGCAAGTCGATCGCCGCGCGGATGGGCTACCGGCGCGCGGTGCTCGAACTCGGCGGCAACGATCCGATCATCGTGATGGAAGATGCCGATCTCGACGAGGCGAGCACGCTCGCGGTGTCGGGCTCGTACAGGAATTCGGGGCAGCGCTGCACGGCGATCAAGCGGATGCTCGTGCACGAGGCGGTCGCCGATCGCTTCACGGAGCTGGTCGTCGAGAAGACGCGCGCGTGGTCGTACGGCGATCCGTCCGATCCGTCGGTCGATATGGGCACGGTGATCGACGAAGCGGCCGCGAAGTTCTGCGAGCAGCAGGTGAACGACGCGCTCGTGCGTGGGGCGCGGCTGCTGGTCGGCAACGTGCGCGACGGCGCGCTGTATGCGCCGACCGTCGTCGATCGCGTGACGCCCGACATGCCGCTGGTGAAGCACGAAACCTTCGGGCCGGTGTCGCCGATCATGCGCTTTCGCGACATCGACGAAGCGATCCGGATGTCGAACAGCACCGACTACGCGCTGTCGTCGTCGGTATGCACGAACCGCTTCGACCACATCACGCGCTTCATCACCGAGCTGGAAGTCGGCAGCGTGAACGTGCGCGAGGTGCCGGGCTACCGGCTCGAACTGACGCCGTTCGGCGGCGTGAAGGATTCGGGGCTTGGGTACAAGGAAGGCGTGCAGGAAGCGATGAAGAGCTTCACGAATACGAAGACGTATTCGCTGCCGTGGTAAGCGGCATGTAAGGCGCGCGCGCCGGCGTGGCGGCCGGTGCGGGCGTTATTCGATCGGCTCATATCGTTAGCCGATTTGCGTTTTTGCCGGGCCTCGACGCATCGGTAGAATTCGCGGACCTCTCGAACGGCGCCCGCGCGCCGGCGGGACGATCCTCTCCAATCATTCGGGGTCCGCACCATGAAATTCCTCCGCTCCGTCCTGGTCGTCGCGTTGCTGCAGGCCGTCGCGGCCACCAGCGCGCTGGCTGCCGACGACCTGTCGCAGATCAAGTCGACCGGCGTGTTCCGCGTCGGCACCGAAGGCACCTACGCGCCGTTCACGTACCACGACGAGACCGGCAAGCTGACGGGGTTCGACGTCGACATCGCGACCGCGATCGCGCAGCGCCTCGGCGTGAAACCGCAGTTCGTCGAAGGAAAATGGGACGGGCTGATCGCGGGCCTCGACGTGAACCGCTACGACGCGGTCGTCAACGAAGTGTCGATCACCGACGCGCGCAAGGCGAAATACGATTTCTCGACGCCGTACATCACGTCGCACGCGGTGCTGATCGTGCGCGCGGACAACACGACGATCCGCTCGTTCGACGACCTGAAGGGCAAGAAGTCCGCGAACACGCTGACCAGCAATTTCGGCAAGCTCGCGGCCGCGCACGGCGCCGACGTGGTGCCGGTGCAGGGCTTCAACGAATCGATCGACCTGCTGACGTCGGGCCGCGTCGATGCGACGATCAACGATTCGCTGTCGTACCTCGATTTCCGCAAGCACAAGCCCGACGCGAAACTGAAGATCGCGGCGACCGACAAGACCGGCGCGGGAGACGCATCCGGCGTGCTGCTGCGCAAGGGCAGCCCCGCGCTGGTGGCCGCGATCGACAAGGCGCTCGCGGACATCAAGGCGGACGGCACCTACGCGAAAATCTCGCAGAAGTACTTCGGCCGCGACGTGTCGCAGCCGTGACGCGAGGCTGAACGATGCCGGCCTGGCTGCACCTGATGGTGGAATCGCTGCGTCCCCTGCTGGTTGCAGGGCTCGTGTTTACGGGTCCGCTCACGCTCGCGTCGTTCGCGATCGGCCTGTTGCTCGCGTTCGGCGCGGCGCTCGTGCGGCTGTTCGGGCCGCGTTGGGCGCAGGCGGTCGTGCGGTTCTATATCTGGCTGTTCCGCGGCTCGCCGCTGCTCGTGCAGTTGTTCGTGATCTTCTACGGATTGCCGAACGTCGGCATCGTGCTCGATCCGCTGACGGCCGCCGTGATCGGCTTCTCGCTGAACGTCGGCGCGTACAACGCGGAGGTGATCCGCGGCGTGATCGAGTCGATCCCGAAAGGGCAGTGGGAAGCCGCGTACTCGATGGCGATGACGCGCGCGCAGGCGCTGCGCCGCGCGATCCTGCCGCAGGCCGCGCGCGTCGCGCTGCCCGCGCTGTCGAATTCATTCATTTCGCTCGTGAAGGACACGTCGCTCGCGGCCGTGCTGACAGTCCCCGAGATCTTCCAGGCTGCGCAACGCATCGCGGCCGTGACCTACGAGCCGCTGATCCTCTATACCGAAGCCGCGTTGATCTATCTGCTGTTCAGCTCGGTGCTGTCGTCGCTGCAACGCCGGCTGGAGCTTCGCTTCGGCCGCCACGCGCTGTTCCACGCGGAGTTGCGATGATCCGCCTTGAACGCATCGACAAGTCGTTCGGCGCGCATCGCGTGCTGAGCGGCATCGACCTCGCGTTGCAGCCGGGCAGCGTGACCGCATTGATCGGCCCGTCCGGCAGCGGCAAGAGCACGCTGCTGCGCTGCGTAAATCTGCTCGAAGTGCCGGAGGCCGGCGCGCTGGTCGTCGGCGATGCGCGCATCGACTTCGTGCCGGCGCACCGGCCGTCGCGCGACGCGGTGTTCGCGGTGCGCAAGCAGACCGGCATGGTGTTCCAGAACTTCCAGTTGTTTCCGCACCTGAGCGTCGTGCAGAACGTGATGGAGGGGCTCGTGACCGTGCAGCGCTGGCCACGCGAACAGGCGCGCCAGCGGGCGCTCACGCTGCTCGACAAGGTCGGCATCGCGGACAAGGCCGACGCATGGCCGGCCACGCTGTCGGGCGGACAACAGCAGCGCGTGGCGATCGCGCGGGCGCTCGCGCCGTCTCCGCAGGTGCTGTTGTGCGACGAGCCGACGTCGGCGCTCGATCCGGAGCTGTCGGTCGAAGTGGTCGAGGTGCTGCGCCAGCTCGCGCGCGAAGGCACGACGATGCTGATGGCCACGCACGACCTGCGTCTGGCCGCGTCGATCGCGCACGATGCGGTGTTCCTCGCCGACGGCCGCATCGTCGAAGCCGGGCCATCGCGCGACGTGTTCGGCCGGCCGCGCGATCCGCGCACCGCGAAATTCGTCGCGACGCTCGCGCAACGCGCGCCGGTGTTCTGACGCGACACGCGGTACGCGATGCCGTGATGCTCAGCCCGGCGCGTACCCGTCGAGCACGGCGGCGACGATCGCCTCCGGCGCATCCTCCTGCACCAGATGGCCCGCGTGTGGAACCCGGATCAGCTTGCCGTTCGCGATGCGATCGGCCAGCGCCTGCCCTTGCTCGAGCGGGATCCACATGTCGTCCTCGCCCCACACGATCCGCACCGGAAAGTCCGGCGGCGCGTAGCGGGCCTCCGCTTCCTCGATGTAGCGCTGGCGCATCTGCGCGATCTGGCGATAGAACGCGGCCTGGCCGGCCGGCGTGAACCATGGCTCGCGGTAGATCGACAGCACGTCGTCGCGCAACGGCCGCGCGATCGCCTGGCCGATATAGGCCGACAGGAGCGCGTGATGCGCGTACGCGGGCAAGCCGGTGAACGCGGCTCCGTGCTGCGCGACGTGGCGCACGAACGGCGACCCTTGCGGCGCGATCGCGACCGGATTCACGAGCGTGAGGTCCGCATAGGCGATGCCGTCGAGAAAGTGCGCGCGCAGCACGGTAGCGCCGCCGTAGTCGTGCGCGAGCACGCGCGGCCGCGACAGTTTCCACTCATTCAGCAGCGCGCCGAACAGCGCGTTCTGGCGGCCCAGCGATACGTCCGCGTCCGGCATGTCGGACCGGCCGTAACCGAGCAGGTCGTAGAAATACACGCGATGGCGCCGCGCGAGCCACGGCGCGATCCGGCGCCATACCTGCGACGAAAACGGCGTGCCGTGCACGAGGACGAGCGGCGGGCCTTCGCCGAGCGTGCCCCATGCAATCCGGTGGCCTTCGAAATTGAAGCGGTTCGGGAGTTCGAGCATCGGCTTCTCCGTGATAACCTGTTTCGGTTGTTAAAAGGTTACGCCGGATTCTCCGGATATGAAACCGATAGGTGAAAATAAATGGTTACTCGATCCGACCCGGCGCGACATGAGCACGAATGGCGCGCGGCCGATTTCGTCGGCGGCCATCCGGCGCTCGACTTCCTGAACACGGTGGCCGACACGGGCAAGACGCGCGACGAGGAGAAGCTCGTCGACTGGCCGGCCGTGCGCGCGTGGGCAGCGAAGGCGGGGTTGCTGGCGCCGGACGATCTGGCGCGGCTGCTGCGTCATCCTCGGCAGGACGGCCCCGACGAGCTGGCGGCGCTGCACCGCTTTCGCGACGACGCGTACGTCGCGATCGCGCATCTGACGACCGAAGGCGGCGGCAGCACGGGCGCGCGTGCGGCGGACCGGCTCGCGGTGACGATCCGCGAGGCGATCGGGCGCAGTGCGTTCGACGCGGTCGGCGGCCGTTTCGCGTGGCGGCTCGACGCGCGTACCGCGTCGCGCTGGATCGATGCGGTCGCGCTCGGTTTCGAGCATCTGATGCGCAGCGACGATTTCGCGCGCGTGCGGCAGTGCGGCCGGTGTACGTGGTTCTTCGTCGATCGCGGCCGCGGCGTCGGCCGGCGCTGGTGCGACATGCGCACGTGCGGGAATCGCGCGAAGGTGGAGGCGTTCAGGGAGCGGTGACGCGCGCGTCGCGACGGTTGCCGCGCCGCGCGTGCGTCATGGAGCGGCTTCGTGTGAACGGTGGTGGTCGGGCCATAACGTCGCGGCGATGAACAGCCCCGCTGCAAGGAACGGCGCACCGATCGCGAACAGGATGGCGGTGAGGCCCCAGCGATCCCAGAAGCGATCGACGAGCGCGCGCTCGGGGGTGACGGGGTCGTACAGTACGTTGACCGCGTCGCCTTCGTGCAGGCCCGGGTGCGACGACGCCGAGCCCTGGGCGAACGTGATCAGCCGACCGCTGTCGGTGGTGAACGCGACGACGGCCGCGTACGGCGCCATGCGCGACCGCGACGACCGCCCGTTTTTCGCGATCTCGACCACATGGCCGGTCGAACGCGCATAGTGGTGGACGATCTGCCACTGATGCAGGCCGGCCGCGCCGGCGCCGGCGAGGAAGCCTGTGCCGATCGCGATCGGAATCAGCACGATCGCGACATCCCAGCGGCGCTGCGTCGGCTTGCGTGCGGCGCGGGGCGGCGCCGGGTCCGATTGGCGGCGGCGACGCTCGCCGGCAATCAGCAGGCCGCCGATCGCGAACGCCGCGACGGCGAGCAGCGCCGGCACGGCCACCGGAAACCAGCGTTGCGTGAAATCGTCGATCAGCGCGAGGCGCTCGGGGTGGTCGGGGTCGAGCAGGACGTCGACGTTTTCGCCGATGTCGTAGGCGGGGACCGTCGACGCGGTATTGCCGGCGACTTCGCGGCGCTGGCCGTCGTTCGCGAGGTACGCGACGATCGGGCGGTACGCGCGCATCGCATCGCTGTCCTGGACGATGCGCACGACCGTGCCCGGCGCGCGGACCAGGTGCCCGGGTTCCCGGCTGGCGGTGATGGCCAGTGCGCCGGCCAGCACGGACAGGACGACCCCGATCATCAGCGCGACCAGCGCGTTCTTACCCGGCATGACGCGATCCGGTTCGTGCGTCGCGCGGATTCGGGTGTGCCCGGGTGAGCGGCCCATCGCGACGGACAGGCCGATATTGGCGCAACCATGCCCTCTGAATGGTCGCGCGTCGTTCACATGCTTCCATGTCTGACGTCCCATGCTCTCTCAGTGCCGGCGGGCCAACGACGATGCCTGGCGCCGGTCGTGTGATATTTGTCGGACGATTCTAGCGGAAACGATGCGCGACGGGCGTGCGGTCGCGTACCGCCGCGAAGGGCGCACGCCGCGAGTGCGGCGCGCCAAAACGGAAAAAGGCCGGTCAGCTTTCGCTGACCGGCCTTTGGAATTCCTGGTGGGGCGTGAGTGACTCGAACACTCGACCTACGGATTAAGAGTCCGCTGCTCTACCAACTGAGCTAACGCCCCCAACAGAAGAAAGATTATGCCGGGGTTTTCAGGGCATGGCAAGCCCTTTCTGCAGATTTCCTGAAAATATTTCGTCAAGACAACGGCGGCTGTCGGCGCGGTAACGAGCGGTCGCAGTTTGCGCGCTCCCGGTATGATGACGCCACACGCGTTGCGCGGCGGTCGCGCAACGTTTTCTGGACATTCGAAGATGGACGAAAACGCAGTCCGCGAATTGCTGGATCGCCTGCTGGCCCCGTGGGTCCGCTCGCTGGGTCTGGTCCCCGTGTCGATCGGCGACGATAGCGTCACGCTGCGCCTGCCGTTTTCCGGCGAGTTCCGTCATTCGGGCGGCGTGATCTGCGGCCAGGTGTTCACGGCGGCCGCCGACACCGCGATGGTGGTCGCGATCTCGGCCGCGCTGGGCGAATTCCGGCCGATGACGACGGTGTCACTGAACACGAATTTCATGCGTCCGGTGCGCAAGGGCGACGTGCTCGTCACCGCGCGCGTGCTGCGGATGGGCCGCAACCTCGTGTTCGGCGAAGTCGAACTGTTCGACGAGGACGGCACGATGGCCGTTCACGCGACGTCGACCTACGCGCTCATCAGCTGAGCGGCGCGATGTTCGACCAGATCGTCTTCGCGGGCGGCGGCAATCGTTGCTGGTGGCAAGCCGGCTTCTGGGACGTCGCGCAGCCGGCCCTCGGCCTGCGCCCGCGCGTGATCACCGGCATCTCGGCCGGCGCGGCGACCGCATGCATGCTGTATACGCGCGACGCCGCGTGGGTGATGCGCTATTACGAAGAGGCGCTGCGCCACAACCGGAAGAATGCGTACTGGGGCAACCTGTTCGGGCGCGAGCCCGTGTTTCCGCATTACCGGATCTACCGTCAGGCGCTGCTCGACATCTACGGCGAGCCGTTCGCGAAGCTCGCCGCTGCGCCGGAGATCCGCATCGGCGTGTCGCACGTGCCGCGCTGGCTCGGCGCGCGCAGCGCGGTGGCCGCCGGCCTCGTCGCATACAACATCGAAAAGTACGTGCGCAAGACGCTGCACCCGACGCTCGGGCGCACGCTCGGCTTTCGGCCCGAATTCGTGCGCGCGCAGGCCTGCATGCACGTCGACGAACTCGCCGACCTGATCCTGCAGTCGTCCTGCACGCCGCCGTTCACGCCGGTACTGCGGCGCGGCGGCCGGCCGGTGCTCGACGGCGGGATGGTCGACAACGTGCCGGTCGATGCGCTCGACCCGTCGCCGGGCGACGTGCTGGTGCTCGTCACGCGGCTGTATCCACGTCCGCAGATGTTCACGATCGCGCATGGCGACCAGCGGCGGCTGTATGTGCAGCCGTCGAGCAAGGTGCCGATTTCGAGCTGGGATTACACGAGCCCGTCGCAGATGCGGCATGCGTACGATCTCGGGCGGCGCGACGGCGAGCACTTTCTCACGCGCGTCGGCGCGATGACGGGCGGCCGCGTGGCCGCCTGACGAACGATCGGGAAGGGAGTAAAGGGCAAAAGGGGCCGCGCGACGCGCGCAGCCCGTGCGATCAGCGCTTGCGGATCGGCGTCAGCGCTTCCGGGTTGGCGACGCTCGACATGTCGCCGTCGTCGAACGCGAGAATGTTGCGGAATGCGGCACTGAAATACAGCTCGTAGCTTTCGCGTTCGACGTAGCCGATGTGCGGCGTGCAGATCACGTTTTCCATCCGCAGCAGGCTGTAGCCCTGCAGGATCGGCTCGCTTTCGAACACGTCGATCGCGACCATCCCCGGACGGTTGTGCGACAGCGCGTTGACGAGCGCGTTTTCCTCGAGCAGCTCGGCGCGGCTCGTGTTGACGAGCAGCGACGTCGGCTTCATCCGCATCAGGTCTTCCTGCTTCACGATCCCGCGCGTGTCGTCGTGCAGGCGCAGGTGCAGCGACAGCACGTCGCTCTGTTCGAACAGCGCCTCGCGGCTGTCGGCGGCCGTGTAGCCGTCGGCGCGCGCGGCTTCGAGCGAATGCTCGCGGCCCCAGATCAGCACGTTCATCCCGAACGCCTTGCCGTAGCCGGCGACGAGCCGGCCGATTTTGCCGTAGCCCCAGATGCCGAGCGTCTGGCCGCGCAGCACCTGGCCGAGGCCGAAGTTCGGCGGCATCGCCGACGTCTTCAGGCCCGACTGCTGCCAGGCGCCCTGCTTCAGGTTCGCGACGTATTGCGGGATGCGGCGCTGGGCGGCCATCACGAGCGCCCACGTCAACTCGGCCGGCGCGACCGGCGAACCGGTGCCTTCGAGCACCGCGACGCCGCGATCGGTACACGCGTCGAGATCGATGTGGCTCGACACGCGGCCGGTCTGGCTGATCATGCGCAGGTTCGGCAGCTTGGCCAGTAGCTGGGACGTAATCGGGGTCCGTTCACGAATCAGCACGAGCGCCTCGACTTCGGCCAGACGGCTGGCGAGCTGTCCGAGGCCGCGCACCGTATTGTTGAAGACCTTTACGTCGTGGCCGGCGAGCATCTCGAAGCAGTTCAGCTTGCGGACGGCGTCCTGGTAGTCGTCGAGGATGGCAATTTTCATGGTGAACGGGGTGTCGCGCGTTGAAAGCGGCAAGGGCGGCGGCGCAGCTTGCGCGGCCGTCTCGCCCGGCCGGGGCCGACATGATGCAACGTCGGCCGCCTTGGTGGTGTCTTTTTAACAGGTTGTTACGCTCCGCCGCAATCGGCCCTGCCGCCCCCCGGCGCCGCTCCCGGCCCGTGCAAACGGGTGCGCTGTTGTGTCGCATCAAACACGTCCTTTCTGATTCGGCCGTTTACTCGCCGAGGTTCACCCAATTGTTGCTTCAAGCAGAATAATTGGATCAAGTATCCGCAGAAGGCGAGGATTTTTGACTATTTTTATCGTCAACCGGCGCCTTGTTGAGCAACTCTGCATCATTTCCGCTGTCGTAGGAGAATTACGCATTTGCTTCATCTTTTTGAAGTTGTAACAGCGGCAGGAGTCGTTTATGGATCATTTGCAGTCGATGCGCGTGTTCGTCAAGGTTGCAGATCTCGGCAGTTTCGCGCGGGCCGCGAGCGCAATGGATATCTCCAACGCGGTCGCGACGCGCCACGTCGCCGATCTGGAAGGCCGGCTCGGCACGCGTTTGCTTAACCGCACCACGCGCAGCCTCTCCCTGACGGAGTCGGGTCAGGTTTATCTGGAGCGTGCCCGCCAGATCCTCGACGAGCTCGAGGACGTCGAGCAGATGGTCGTCGCACGCAATCACGAGCCGGTCGGCACGCTGCGCATCGTCGCGCCGGTCGTGTTCGGCCTGCACAACCTCGCGCCCGTGCTGCAGTCGTACACGGAGAATTTCCCGAAAGTGGTGCCGGATCTCACGCTGGTCGACCGACAGGTCGATCTGGTCGAGGAAGGCTTCGACGTCGGCATCGTCGTCACGCGCCAGATGCGTAGCGCGAGCATCGTCACCCGGCGTCTGACCACCGGCTGCATGACCGTGTGCGCGACGCCCAGCTATCTGGAGAAGCACGGCGTGCCGATTCATCCGGAGCAGCTCGCCGAGCACCCGGCCCTGAGCCTGCCGACCGAATACTGGGGCGACGAGCGCGTGTTCACGGGGCCGGACGGCGAAGTGCGCGTGCGCCCGACCAACGTGATCGTCGCGAACAACACCGCGATGCTGCGCCAGTTCGCGTTGCTCGGGATGGGCGTCGCGATCCTGCCGAGCTACCTGATCGGCAGCGACATCGCGCGCGGCGCGCTCGTGCGGCTGCTGCCGGATTTCCGCCTGCCGCAGGTCGAGATCAACATCGCGTACCCGAGCCGGCGCCATCTGCCGGCGAAGGTGCGGACGTTCATCGATCACCTCGTCGAGCATTTCAGCCACTCGACCGACGCGACGATGGGCGAACAATGGGCCGCGCAGAGCGCGCCGCCGATCGGTGTCGAGATGCGTGCCGAGCCGCCCCCCGAATCGACCGGTCCGAACCTGCAGCCGCGTGTGGCGCGCTCGCCGCGCACGCGCGTGGCGATGCCGTCGCCGCTGTAACGGGGCGGCGCCCGGTAGCGTTACGGCCGGCGCAAATAAAAAACGCGGATCGATCGATCCGCGTTTTTTCATGGCTGCGTGCCGGCGCCGGGCACGCTCGATGCGGCGCCCGGCGGCCGGGCCGTCACGAACCCGTCTTGCGCGCCGTCGTCTTGCGGGCGGCGGTCTTGCGTGCCGGCGCCGGTTTCTCTTCGGCGCCTTCGGTCACGGTTTCGGCATCCTTCGTCGCCGATTTGGCCGTCTTCTTCGCGGCGGCCGCCTTCGGTTCCTTCTTCTCGAACTCGAAGCCGATCTTGCCGTCCGGCTGCTTCACGAGGAACGCCTTGAAGTTGCGGCCGGTACGCGACGACTTGAAGCCCGGCAGCAGATCCGTACGGCCGTCGGCCAGCAGCTTGCCCATCTGCTCGCGCGTGATTTCCTGCTGCAGGATCACCTTGCCGGAGCGGAAGTCGCAGGTCTTCGGGTTCGCGACCGAGTGCTCGCACACGTAGCTCATCCCGTGCTCGAACACGCGGCCCTTGCACTTCGGGCACGCGCCGACCGGTTCCTGCGCGGAGAAGTCGGGCGCTTCGCCTTCCTCGCCGCCCTGGTCCTGGCCGAAATCGAACTCGAGCTTGTAGTTCTTCGTCTCGTCGTCGAAGGACAGCTTGAGGATCGCCGAGAACGGGCGGCCCATCTTGCTGCGGAACCCGGACAGCGGCCCGATTTCCTTCTTCTGCAGCAGTTCTTCGACTTCCGGGATCTCGAATTGCCGGCTGCCCGGGATCTTCGAAATCGAGAAGTCGCACTTCGTGCACGCGAAGCGGCGGTAGTTCTCCTTCACCTGGCCGCCGCAGTTCGGGCACGGCGTCTGAAGGGTCGCGTAGTCGCCGGGAATCGTGTCGGAATCGTATTCCTTCGCGCGCTTGACGATCTGCTGCGTCATGCGGGCGATTTCCTGCATGAACGCGTCGCGGCCGAGATTGCCGCGCTCCATCTGCGACAGCTTGTATTCCCATTCGCCGGTGAGCTCGGGCGCGGTGAGTTCCTTCACGCCGAGGCCGCGCAG